>NZ_CM134185.1:880000-3907646 GCF_054106005.1 Methylocystis sp. S23 | reverse complement strand
CCCATGTCGAGTGGCGACGCACGTCTACATGTTGCTGACGGGTATTTCAGTTACCGGGTCTGAATGGTCGATGGTGAGCTGAAGCCGCAAAATTCGTCCGGAAGATGCCGATAGATGCTGAAACCTAAGAAAAATTTTTCGGCCATTTTCCCTTTGAAATCAAGAGCGTTTCTTTTGACGGAATGCCCGCCGGTATTTGTGGCGCATCCAGCAAGAGTGTCCTAAATATATCAAGTACTTACGGGCATTGTTCATAATCGAGTGGGAGTGAGGGGACGTGCAATCGGCGGCGATAGAGTAGCTGCGGCAGTTTGAGCTGCCGTATAGGTGCTTTTCGCATCCATTTCCCAAGTCCGCTGGGCTCCTTCTGCCTTTCTGAACAGGTTCGATCTGCGCCCACTTCCAGGATGATGTAAAGACGTTTCAAAGGGCGATAGGGCTCTAGCGTAGAATAGCGTGCACAATGACGGGGCAGCTTTGCGCCCAATCTCAGTCATTGCGCCATCGCGACGCGTGACTGGAAGCGGCCATCGGCGCCAACCGCCCCAAAAAGCATTGCAGGACGATTTCGATATCCGAAAGCCCCTTCGTCGTTTCGATGCCAGGCCGATTTCGGAGATTTAGCGACGCAATTTATTCACTGCTGGACCGCTCTTGACCTTGACCCGACCCTGCCCGTGCGCCGCGAGCTTCACTCAGCCTTGTTTGCTCTTAGTTTGCTCGGCCTCGCTCCTTTCGTTGCTCTCTGCCCCGATGTTCAGCCGCTGGTAGATCCCCAGCCCGACCACGATGAGAATTCCAGTCGCGAGCAGGGCAGTCGGGTAGAGCATTTTCTCCACGTCCTGCTTGCTAACCTGAAACACCGTAACCAAGCCTTCGATAAATACGGCCATCGCAATCGTCGAGATGAATCGGGTTAGGCTGCGCCGCGCTTCAAATGCGGTGGGTAACCCGCGCGCGCTGACGACCTCTTCCTCCAGGAAAAACTTCGCTACGTCAAAGACCGCCATGGCGATGACGACATAGCCGATCGCCGTCAAAACTGCGTCGCCGCCCTCGCGCCAAGATTCGTTCAATGCGACGATCAGGTTGATCGCGCCATAGGCGACAAGTGTCAATGCCAAGAGCATCAAGGTGACGCTCGCGATCCCGAAGGCGAGACGCGACAGGGTGTCGATCATTTAGCCAGCCCTCCCCGCCAGACGATCCTGTGATCGGTAGAAATCGTGGATCCAACCGTCAGCGCTTCGCATACGAATTGACGCGAGAGATCGCAGTTCGCATTCAGGTCGCCGACATGCTCCTTTCGCCCCGCTCGATGAACAGTCGCACGGCCTGTACCAGGGTGCGTTTGGTCAGTGTCGAAGGAGCAATCATGCTTGACCAGCCACCTCCGAAACGTCGCGCTTTCAAATCTCCAGTCGTGCTCGATGCCATGGGCTTCGACCTGGGCGCGATCCACGCCGTCAGCGACCAGCAAACGACTGCAATTCATGGCAATTTGGATGGGCGCACAGTTGGTTGGCTAAACCGCGCCGCGAAAGTCGAAGACTACTCATCCGCGGCCCTTTCGTTAGATCAGATCCTTCCAAGCAGCATAAGAACGACAAGGATAATCAAAATAAGCCCGATCACGCCGACACCGCCGTGTCCATAACCGTAACCGTAACCGCCAAAGCGTCCGCTGAAGCCGCCCAGCAAAAAAATAAGGAGGAGGATGATCAGGAGGGTTGAGATTGACATGGTAGCATCTCCAATTTCAGGACCTCAGTCCCGGAGGCGGCTTAGTCAGCGTTTAGTTCTTCTTCAGGTCCGAGACTGGTTCCTTTATTGTATCTTTCGTGCCGCGGACAGCGTCCTGAACGGCGGCGCCGACTTCATCGGCTTTTCCCTGGAGCTCAAGCTCCCAGTGCGTTCCCTGCCTCGTTATGGAATAAATATCCCAAGCAGCGATGAAAATCGCCGCGATCACCGGCCCCATAACAAAGCCATTTAGCCCAAACATTTGAATGCCGCCTAACGTGGAGATCAACACAACGTAGTTAGGCATCTTGGTGTCCTTTCCCACCAAGATCGGACGCAGAACATTGTCCGCCAGACCGATCACGAACGCGCCGTAAACAATCAGAACGATGCCCTGCCAAATTGGTAAGCGCCGTTCCTCTCCCATGTTGGCTTGAACCGCGAGAAGAGCTTGCAATCTTTTACGACAAGCATTGCATACCTTTGGCGCAAAGCTTTGCAAACGATTGGTTGGTGTTGGGTTCGGTGATCAGGTCGTCGGCGCCGGCGGTGAGGATTTGAAGGCCCAGGGCATCAGCTCGTCGATGCGCGATTGCGGATGACCGTTGGCGATGGCCTCGAGGGTCGTCTTCATCCAAGCATAGGGCTCGACGCGATTGAGCTTACAAGTCGCAATGAGTGAAGCGAGACGCGACCAGGAACGGCCGCCTTCATCGTGCCCCGCGAATAGCGCATTTTTGCGCGTAAGAGTCAGCGGCCTGATTTGATTCTCGACGAGGTTGGTATCCATCTCGACGCGACCATCGTCGAGGAACAGCGTCAGCCCGCTCCAGTGATTCAAGAGATACGCGACGGCCTTGCCCATGTCGCTGCGGCCGGAGAGGCGCGCGGCCTGGGCGCGCAAAAATTCTTCGAGCTCGGCGACGAGAGGCCGCGACCGCTCGGCGCGAACGCTCTGGCGGATCGGCGCCTCTTTGCCCCGGATGTCCGCCTCGATCGCATAGAGCGCGGCGATACGCGCCAGGATCGCTTCGGCGATTGGCGAGCCCGCTTTCGGCGTGGCGGCGATGATCTCGCGCCTGCCGTGGCTCCAACACCAGGCGAGCCGTAACGGCGCGCCACCTTTGCGCTCGGGGCGAGCCAGACGATGATAGCCGCCATAGCCGTCGACCTGGAGGACGCCGTCGAATCCTTCGAGCATCCGCTCGGCGTGCTCGCCGCTGCGACCCGGCGCGTAATGATAGACCACGATCGGCGGATCGGCGCCGCCATGGCCGCGGTCGTCGCGCAGAACGGCCCAGAGATAGCCCGTCTTCGTCCGGCCGCGGCCGGGATCGAGAACCGGCGCCCGAGTCTCGTCCATGAATAGACGGCCGGACAGCTTCATCAGCACGCTCATGCGCTCGACGATCGGCGCGAGGTGGAAGGCCGTCGTTCCCATCCAATCGGCCAGAACGGCGCGGTCGAGCATGATCTCGTGACGCGCGAAGACCTGCGATTGACGGTAGAGCGGCATGTGCTCGCTGAACTTGGCGACCGCCACTCGAGCCAGCAGCGCCTCGGTGGGGACGCCGCCCTCGATCAGATGCGCAGGAGCCGGCGCCTGGGCGACGCCCGCGCATCCTTTCGGACAGGCGTAGCGGGGCCGCACGGTCTCGATGACGCGATATTGCGCCGGCGTCACGTCGAGGCGGCTGGAGCGGTCGTCGCCGATCCGAACCATCAGGCCGCAGCCACAGGGACAGGCGAGGCTCGAGGGCTCGATCACGCGCACGACGCGCGGTAGATGGGCGGGAAAGGCGCGTGCGGCGCGGCCGGCTCTTTCTCTCGAGCGCGCGGCCCGTGCGGCGCGCGCGATCGTCCTCGCCTTCCTGGATTTCGGCGATGGCGATCTCGATGTCTTCGAGCACAAGCTGCAATTGATCGGGATCGAACTTTTCTGAACGCTTGCCGAACCGCGCGCGCTCGTATTCCTTGACGAGCAGTTGGAGGCGTTCGACCGTCTCCTCGGACGCGGCCAGCTCGCTCTCGACGTGAAGGCGCGCCGCAAGCTCGTGCTCGGCTCGCTGGCGCTCGCGATCCGCGCGGACCCGTTCGGCCTCGAGCATCGAGCGCTGAGCTTCGAACAACGCGCGCAGATCGGCGGGCAGCTCTGCAAGTCGGGCAGGATCGAAGCTCGGCATCATGCAACGCAATCTATCTCATGCGAGGCGCCGCGCCGAACGAATAAAACCCGCCGGGTCCGAGTCAGTTTGCCGCAGCCGGAGCGGCCATGACCGGCTCGCCGACACGCTTCCAGTTCAGCCCGTCGAACAGCGCTTCGAACTGAACCCGGCTGAGTTGGAGAACGCCACCGCCGATCTGCGGCCAAACGAAGCCGTCCTCGGCCAAGCGTTTGTAAATCATGACGAGTCCGGTTCCATCCCACAGCAAAATCTTCAAGCGATCCTTCCGCTTCGAACGGAACACGACGATCAAGCCGGAATGCGGATCGAGCCCCAGCGTGTTCTGCACGAGAGCGGCCAGCGCGTCATGCCCGCAGCGAAAATCGACGGGACGAACGGCGAGCACGATCCGCAGTCCCTGAGCTGGGATGATCATGCGCTGCGGTCCAACGCCGTCACGATCTCGGCGATGCGTGTCGATGCGGCGTCGCTCTCCAGACGCAGCAGCACCTTGCCGACGACGATCTCGATCTTCGCCTCGGTCTTTCTGTGAGCGGCGACGTCCTCGATTGCAATCTCAACAAACTCGGCAGGCTCGTCGATCACGAGCGCAAGACGCCCCGAGCGCGCCGCGCGGCGCCAATGTGTCAGCTGCTGCGAGCGTAAGCCGTATTTGCGCGCCACGTCGGCGACAAGAGCCCCGGCGCAAGGCTTTCTCGAACAATCCGTCCCTTCTGCTCCTTCGACCAAAGCCGACGGCCCGATCGTGAACGACGAAAATCGACGCGTTCGACAAATCCAGCGCCTTCAATCGCATTGGCCTTCGTGCGTGCGCTCATCATTGGATCCTTCCAGAGACGGGATGTCTCTAAAAGAATCTCACATCAGAGAATCCGCACGAACCCAAAAAATCAATGGGGCAAAAACGGCGCTTACCCAAATTGCGCCAGAAGCCAGGAAATAGATCGCAACGGGACCCCATACCAAGGCGGCGCCTATTGCTGGGACCAGAGACAGTATCGCCATCAACGCTGCCCATAGCAGTGGGGCGCTGACTCCAAGGATCCAGAAAATGAGGCCGCCGAGCGCACCTTGCAGGACCGCGACGAGCAGATCCCCCTTTACTGTAGCGCGAATGACAACGGCGAATTTGCGGAGGAGTGCGTCTTTCTGCTCAGCGCGGAGCGGAATCGCATCCCTGATTTCGTGAGCGAGCGCCTCCTCGTCACGTAGCAGGAAGAACAACAGGTAAAGCATGACGCAAAGATTCACGGTTAAGCTCACCGCGCTCTGCCCAATACCGAGCGCCTTTGTTGCGAAAAACTGGCTTCCCTTGATAACCTCCGCGGACAATTTCTCCTGCGCTTCCCCGAGGCTGGCGAGGCCAAAGCGCCGCATGAGATCGGCGGCCCATGCGGGCAAGGCTTCGAAGACCTGCCGAAAAAGGCGAACGAGATCTAGATCTCCGGATTGAAGCTGTTCATAGACGCCGGACGCCTCCTGCGCCATTGACACGGCAATCAACGCCAATGGCAGGATAACGACCAATACAATGATCATTACCGTCACGATGGCGGCGAGGTTACGTCTTGGCTGCATTGAACTCAACAGGCGGCGATACAGCGGCGCAAACACAATTGCCGTCACGGTCCCCCAGAGAACGGCCCCGTAGAAGGGCCAAAGTATCCAGGCGAAGGCGACCGATACCGCCAAGATCAATGCCAGTAAGGCTGTGTCTTCAGTGTCGCGCATTCGCATGTTCCGTCACAGTTTGCCCTTGCCGACGGATTTGACAATAAGTAAGCCGCATGTAGTCGACCAGCGCCGACCGCGGGTCCAATGCAAATTAGTGGATAGTAGCAGTAGGCAGAAGGGATTCGGACATTCTAGCGGTCAGGCTATTCGCGGAGGCTCGGCAATGCATTGGATGACATCGCCCGTCGAAAATCAGTAACTCCATGAGCTTTTGAGGCAGGCCTCGCCTTGAGCTGAATCTCTCGGTCGTAGAAGCGCTTGTCCAGGTTGCGGCGTGCGGCATGGATGATGGTCGAGCCAGGCGCCCTTCGTTGAGCAGTTCCATCAGCCGGGTCCGGCTGAGGTCGTCGAGCGCCGAGGTGGGTTCGTCCATGATGATGATATCGGGCGGCTTCAGAAGCACCCGCGCGAAGCCAAGCTGCTGCTGCTCGCCGCCGGAGAGCACATCAGACCAGCTCTGCTCCTCGTCCAGCCGCGAAAGGAGATGAGCCAGGCCACAGGCGGCGAGGATCTTTTCGATATGCGCGGGGTCGGGTGGGGCCTCGTCGTGGGGATAGTCGAGCGCATCGCGTAGCGTGCCCCGCGGCATGTAGGGCTGCTGTGGCATATAAGCGATGCGTGCATCCCTTGGACGGAGAATGCGGCCGCTGCCCCAGGGCCACAAACCGGCAATCGCGCGGATCAGCGTGCTCTTGCCCGCGCCGGACTCTCCCTTCACGAGGACTTTCTCGCCGCGTTCAATCACGGCGTCGGTGTCGGCGAGCATCAGTGTGCCGTCGTGCTGGGCGATCGAGAGCCCGCAGAGATGCAATGCGCCATCGTCGCTGAAGGCAAGATCGATCATCTTCTCCTCGGCTGCGATCGCGAGTTCGTCGAGGTTATCGAAGAAAAGGTCGAGCGTGGCGACGCGCCTCGCCGAGGCGAACCAGTCGGCGAGGCGCATCGAATTGTCGGCCAGCCAGTTGAGCGCCAATTGCACCTGTATGAAGGCCGCCGCCGCTTGCATGAGGTCGCCGAGCGACATTTCGCCGGCAAGATATTTGGGGCGCCGAGCATGAGAGGTATGACCGGCGCGAGGACGTTATTGCCGCTCGACAAGAACAGCATGCGCGCCTGCCGTCCAATCACGGCAACCCAGCGCACGGCGACTCGATCAAATCTCGAACAGTGCCGCTCTCGCTCGGCGTCGTCGCCGCCAATGAGCGCGATCGTTTCGGCGTTTTCGCGCGTGTGCGAGAGCTCAAAACGAAAATCAGCCTCAGCCGCCGCTTTTCCCTCGACGCATGCGACGAGCGGACGGCCTAAAAGCAGCATTCCATAGGAGGTGCATGCGGAATAGATTACGACCGCAATCACAAGGTAGCCTGGAATCGTAAGGCCCCAAAAGGTCAGCGAGCCGCCGATGATCCACAACACGCTAACGAAAGAGGCCGCCATGAGCAGAGCATTCGTCACGCCGGTCGCAAAGTCGACAAAAAGCTCAATGGCAATGCGCCCGTCCTCGGCGATGCGCGCTTCCGGATTATCGACGAGGCGAAGGACGCTGAGCTGATAAAAGCGCCGGCGCTCCATCCACCGCCGCACAAGCGTCCGCGTCAGCCATTCTCGCCAGCGTAACTGAAACCGCATGCGCATTTGCAGCAGTGCGACGCTCGTCGACGCAGAGATCAAAGCGAGCGCCAACATGAGGCCGATGCTGAACAGGATAAGGCGATGGTCCTTGTTTTGCAGCGCGTCGAAGAAAGACTTGTTCCATCTGTTCACCGCGATTGCTGGGATGAGGTTCAAGACAAGGCAGCCGAATAGGCCGAGCACAAATAAGGCGGCCTGTCTGCGCGTCGGTCCTGTCCAGAAACCGAGGGAGAGCTTTGCAAAGTGTCGCAGAAGCTTCGCGTCGGCTCTCGTGGGAATAATGGCTTTGACCATGTTGTTGCAGATGCTCAGTTTGGGAGGGCGACGGATCCTCGCGCCTGCGCCTAGGGCGAAGTCGACGGAAATCCACGATCTCTTGGGCGATCATGTCGACTAGGACGGTCGAACGGGGCGGCGCATCCCATACGCGTTTTCGAGTTTGCTTGAGTATCTTCCGAACCTATACGACGCGTGTTCGATCCGCCTATGGTAGCGATGTCGAAAGAGACTTTCGGCGCGCGCAGTGTGATGAAGCATTGCTCTTAACTCTTTAAGGAGCCGATCATGGGCAGTACTACCGACAAGATCAAGGGAATGGCCAATCAGGCCGCCGGCACGATCAAGCAGGGGGTGGGCGAGGCCGTGGGTAACCCGAATCTCGAGATCGAGGGCGCGGCTCAAAAGCTTAAGGGTCAAGCCCAGGAGACAGTCGGCGAGGCGAAGGACGCTGTGAAGAAGCTCGTCGACAAGGCCTAACTGTTAGGCAGATCGAGATATCGAGATAATGAAAGAGCGGCCCGTTCGGGTCGCTTTTTCATGGCGTGATTTCCCCCAGAAAGATCGAGAGAGCGTGTCCATCTGGAGCAATTCTCGTGAAAAGCTCGGATACCTATTCTCGGCCTCATTTTCCGCGTTGAGGCCTTGGGTCATTTGATCAGCCCCAGGCCCAAGATACCCGAGACAATCAGAAAGATTGCCACGATGTAATTGAGCAACTGCGGCATGATCAAGATGAGAATGCCGGCGATCAACGATACGATCGGTTGCAGATGCGCCAAGCCAACAGTCATTTCTCTCTCCACAAACTAGAAGCTTTGGTATTTCCCACCGAACATGGCGCGGCGTCGACGAGTGCGCCTTTCGAGCGCGCGCGCGCACCTAAAGTTTGCCGAGGAGGACGAGGATCAGAACGACAATGAGAACTGTTCCCAATGTCCCCGACGGGCATAACCCCAACTCGCACTATGCGGCCAATTCGGAAGTGCGCCGACGAGCAAGAGGACCAGGAGGACCAGAACGATGGTTCCGAGCACAATAATGCCCTTTCTTTTTGTTGTGTGCCGCAGCGCCTATTCACAAAACCCAACGACAAAGTTTTATCTCGCCGCGGAAAATCTGTAACTGGTGCAGCAAACACGTTTTTGTGAGCATATGATTGATTCTGGATGTGTGCGTCGGCAAGGTTCGGAAAATACTCATCGGGTTGCGCGGGCTTTTGCCTCGCCCACCACGCTCGTAAGGGGACGGTTGATACGCTTCCTTATTCGTCAATCTCATGCCGGCAAGCCGTTGAGCGCAAGTCGAATGGCGTGAACGAGGTCGGCTTCCCGAAAGGGCTTTTGAACCGCTATCGCGCCAGGCCTGAGCACCTTGACCCTCGAAATATCGCCGCTCATAAAAAAGTGAGGGATGAATCCTGCGGCGCATGCTTTCTCTGCTGCGGAGACGCCGCTTCCTTCGCGTAGCCCCGCATCGATGATCATCAAATCTGGTTTGGAGCGGCGCGCGGCAGCCACCGCGTCCGGCTCGGTGCTCTCGATGCCACATACCTCGTGGCCCATCGTTTGGAGCATTTCGGCAAGCAAGTCACCGAGCATGGGGTCGTCTTCCACGACGAGGATGCGGATTCTCTTCATGGAGTGGCTTTGCCCCACCTTCGTTGATCGTTATTTCGATCCGCGCACGTGGCAGTGTGGCTGTTTCGCCTGGGCGTGCAGATCACTGGTCGCCACCAGATGCTTGTTGAGGAGTTCAACGGATCGGTCCCGAACATTTTGAGATAGGGTGTTGTTGGTTGCGTGCATAGCTGAAGTTCCCAACGCTGGCTAAGGCGGAGTCAATTTGGCGCTCGGCGAATGAGACGTGCACAGGACTGGCTGCCTGACCACAAAAGCTTGAGGCTGGACGCTAGCCGACGATCGTGCGCCCTGGGAAGGCACGGAAACTACTCAGGCTATCGCCATAGCGGCGGTCCATTCGGGGCAGGGACGGCGCTCGCCGAGCGCCAGCCCGTTTCAGTGGGCCGCGCCTGACCCCCAAACGTCGACGCAAAGAGCCAGGCGTGATATGTGTAAACAGCTATGTTCTGGGGCAATGACAGAAAAACCAATGCTGAAGCGCCGCCCCAAGGATACGAAGAGGATTCGATCAGAGCCGAAGAAGCGCATCGCGCAGGCGCCAAGGCCACCTCGCAACCGCGGAAAGTTTTTGGTTGTCGGGATCGGCGCGTCGGCGGGTGGACTCGACGCCTGTAAAAACCTTCTGGGCAGCCTCTCCGCCAGCAAAGGCATGGCGTTCATCCTCGTCCAGCATCTCGATCCAACCCACGAAAGCATGATGGTCGAGCTGCTCGCGGCGCACACGTCGATGACCGTGGTGCAGGCAATGGACGGCATGCCAATTGAGCCCGATCACTTCTACGTGATCCCTCCAGGGACCTATCTGTCTGTGGACGAGGGCGTGCTGCGGCTCTCGCAACCGCTTGCGCGTCACGGGGCGCGCCTGCCCTTCGACTATCTGCTGCATACGCTGGCCACGAACTTCGGTCGGCGCGCTGTCTGCGTGATCCTCTCGGGAACCGGAACCGACGGCAGCCTGGGGCTGAAAACCATCAAGGAAAATAGTGGCCTGGTTATCGTGCAAGACCCCGAGGAGGCGGCGTTTGACGGGATGCCGCGCAGTGCGATCATGACCGGCGCCGTGGATTTTGTGCTTCCAGTGCCAAAAATTGGAGAGGCGCTTGTCACCTACGACCAACAGATGGCTGGTTCAGATAAGCATTCCGGACATCCTGGAGCGGGGCCAGAAGACTGTCTTCTACAGATCGTCGAGCTTCTGCGCACAAAGACCGCCCACGATTTCACGCTTTACAAGCCGGGCACGCTAAAGCGCCGGATCGAGCGGCGGATGGGGATGGTAGAGGGCGGGGTTCCCGACATGAGCCACTACCTTAACTTACTCCGGAGCGACGCGAGGGAGCTTGACCTTCTCGCAAAGGACTTGCTCATCCATGTGACCAGTTTCTTTCGTGACCCTCGGACCTTCGCGCTGCTGGCCGAGAAAATCGTGCCGGATGTTGTCAGGAACCACGCACCCGATCGAAACATCCGCATATGGGTTGCAGGTTGTAGCACGGGCGAAGAAACCTATTCCCTCGCCATGCTGTTCCTCGAGCAGATCGCTTTAGAAAACCGTAGCCTCAAGCTTCAGATCTTCGCCTCGGATATTGACCCGGACGCCGTCGCCAGCGCGCGTGAAGGCCTCTACCAGGAAACCATCGAAAAAGACGTGTCGGCGGCGCGCCTTGCCCGCTTCTTCACGAAAGAGGATCATTGTTATCGGGTGACGCCTGAACTGCGGTCAACGGTGGTGTTCACGGTCAGGATTTACTCGCCGATCCCCCTTTTCCCGTCTCGATCTCGTTTCATGTCGCAATCTTCTCATCTATTTGCGCCCCGAGGCACAGGAGAAGGTGGTCGCGCTCCTCCATTTCGCCTTGCGGGAAGGGGGCGTCGTTCTCCTCGGCGGCGCGGAGACGGTTGGTAATGTCGACGGTCGCTTCGAGGCGATCTCCAAAGCCGACCGCATCTATCGGCGCATAGGTCGGAGCCGACCGGGCGAACTCAGCGCCTTGATTAGCCCCGCCTATGGAGCTAGTAGGCCGCCCCGACGTCAGGACTCGGAACAGAAAGGGTTGCGCCCGGCGGCGCTCGCCGACCTTTGCCAACGCCTGATCATGGAGACATACGCGCCGGCGGCTGTGCTGATCAATCGCAAGTGTGAGTGTCTTTATTTTCTCGGGGCTACGGACAGCTATCTGAAAGTCGCGCCCGGTCATCCCGACCAAGACCTGCTCACGATGGCGCGCGAGGGCTTGCGGACCAAGTTGAGGGCCGCCGTCCAACGGGCCGGGCAGGAGAATAGACGAATCGTCGTCGCCGGCGGGCGGATGAAACGAAATGGCGACGCGTTTTCCTTCAGCATCGCCGTGCAGCCGGTTGTGAACGAAGGGGAAGAGCTCCTGCTGGTTTGCTTCATCGACCAGCCTGAGCCCGCGCACAGGCGAGGCCAGCCAGCGGCTTCCGGAGAATTTTCACGGGTCGCCGAACTCGAGCAAGAACTCGAGGCCACGAAAATCGAGCTTCAGGGCGCGATTCACAATCTGGAGACTTCAAGCGACGAGCAGAAGGCGACCAACGAAGAGGCGTTGTCCGTCAATGAGGAATTGCAATCCACGAACGAGGAGCTTCTGACCTCGAAGGAGGAGTTGCAATCGCTCAATGAGGAGTTGACCGCGCTCAACGCCCAGCTCCAGGAAACCTTGGAACGACAGCGCATATTGTCCAACGATCTGCAAAACGTTCTCTACAGCACCGATGTGGCGACGCTCTTCCTGGACGCCAATCTCAATATCCGCTTTTTCACGCCGACCACCAAACTGCTGTTCAGCGTCATCCCGACCGACGTTGGCCGGCCGTTGGCGGACCTGCGCTCTCTGGCGGCGGATGACGCGCTTCTGACCGACGCACGAACGGTGTTGCAAAACCACGCGCCGATTGAGCGGGAAATCCAGGCTCAGACCGGCCTGGTATAGCCGCCGGATTATGCTTTACCGCGCCCAGGACGATCGTGTCGAAGGCGTTGTGATCACCTTTGCCGATGTCAGCGAAAGACATCGCGCTCAGCAAGCGCTAGAAGCCGCCAAGCTTCAGGCGCAACAGGCCAATATGGCAAAGTCGCGCTTTCTCGCCGCCGCAAGTCATGACCTCCGTCAGCCGCTACAATCGCTCGTGCTGCTGCAGGGGCTGTTGGCCAAGACCGTCGAGGGAGAGAAAGCAAAGAAGCTGGTCGCACGCTTCGACGAAACGTTGAACGCCATGTCCGGTATGTTGAACGCGCTGCTCGACATCAACCAAATCGAGGCCGGCACGGTCCGACCGGAAATCTCTCTGTTTCCGATCAGCGATCTTCTCGAGCGGCTGAAAAGAGAGTTCGCCGATCACGCGCACGCACAGGGACTTTCCTTCCGGATGGTCTCGTGCGGGCGTTCAATATGCAGCGATCCGGCGCTGCTCGAGCAGATGATCCGCAACCTGTTGTCTAACGCCCTGAAATACACCCGAAATGGCAAAGTATTGCTCGGTTGCCGTCGGCGGAAGGGAATGCTGAGCATCGAGATCTGGGACACCGGAATCGGAATTCCCGAGGGCGAGCTTCGCGCCATCTTCGACGAATATCATCAGATCGACAATGCCGCGCGCGAACGCAAACGGGGACTTGGCCTCGGTCTTTCCATCGTGCAGCGCCTGGGAGGCCTCCTCGGCCATCAGGTCCGTGTCGCCTCCAAACCTGGCAAGGGCTCGGTCTTTGCCATTGAGGTCACGGTCCCGACAAGCGACTCCGCGCCGCGGCCGGAGCGGGATATTCCAGGCAAAAGTGTCGAAGTCGCTAAAGGCGCTCTCCACACAGGCGCGGTTCTGGTCATCGAGGACGATCCAGAGGTTTGCGGCCTCCTCAAACTTCTCCTTGAAGAGGAGGGTTATCGCATAATGGCGGCGCCAGATGGGGACGCGGCGCTCGACCTCGTCGCGCACGAAGGCTTCCGCCCCGATCTCATTGTCGCGGATTACAATCTCCCGGGCAGTACGAACGGGCTCGACTCTGCCGGGACGCTACGCAAAAGATTTCAGCGCCAGATCCCGGTCATTATTCTAACTGGCGATATATCGACGAACGCTTTGCACGAGATCGCCAGCGGGGATTGCGTGCAGCTCAACAAGCCCGTTAAATCAGCCGAGCTGTTGCAGGTCGCCGAACGGCTTCTCGCGCGGTCCGTTTTCTCAAGCCCCATCGCATGCTTGTTTCGAATACAGGCGAGGCGACTACGGATCGGGAACCGGTCGTCATCTTTGTCGTCGATGACGACAAGCGAGTCCGTGAGACGCTGCGGGAAGTGCTCGAAGACGATGGACGGATCGTCGAGGAATTTGACAGCTGCGAAGGGTTCCTCGAAGCCTATCGCCCGGGCCGAGAGGGCTGTCTGCTGCTCGACGCCTATCTTCCTGGGATGAGCGGACTCGACTTGCTGAAACGGCTGCAGGAGCGCGGCGCGCATCCGCCAACCATCATACTCACCGGCGCTGCCGACGTCACGATGGCTGTCGACGCCATGAAGGCAGGAGCGTTTGATTTCGTCGAGAAGCCGATCAGCCGCGACGACCTGGTGGCCTGCGTGAGGCGTGCTCTCGAACACGCGCGGGATGTGAACAAGTTGACGGAATGGCAGGAGAAAGCCGCCGCTCACGTGGCGGGTCTGACTGCGCGACAGCGCCAGATCCTGGAGCTGGTCCTCGCTGGGCACCCCAGCAAGAATATTGCCGCCGATCTTGGCATCAGCCAACGAACCGTCGAAAATCATCGCGCTGCAATCATGAAGAAGTTGGGCGTCAAATCGCTTCCGGCGCTGGCTAGGTTAGCGGTCTCGGCCGCCTCGGGCTTTCGCGGCGGAACCGGCTCGTCGCGCAGCGGCCCCGCGTGACCCGGTTGAACACGCCCCGCACGAAGGCGCGCGGCGTTTCAACGTCTGGCCGGCGAATTCGGGCGATTCTACCCGACTCTCGCACAGTACTCGAGCGCTTCGACGGGTAGACCAAGCCCCTGATCGCGGAGCACGTGAAATGATGCTCCACCGCCGCGAGGCCCTCGTCGCTGTCACGGTCGCGCGCTCCAGCGTCGCCGAGACCAGCGCCATCGTCGTCGATCCGAAGCCGCTGTTCGAGATTTCGCCGTGGCTCTACATGCAATTCATGGAGCCGCTCGGGGCCACCGACGGCTCGGTCGAAGCCTGTTGGGACGACGACGCCGACGACTGGCGTAAGGACTTCGTCGACGCCGTGCGCGATCTTGCGCCCGGCGCCATCCGCTTCGGCGGCCTCTTCAGCCGTTACTACAAGTGGCGCGAAGGGATCGGCCCCGCGGCCAAGCGACCGGCGATGCGCAACTATGTCTGGGGCGGGTGGGAGACAAACCGCGTCGGCACGGATGAGTTTGTCGATCTCTGCCGCCGCGTCAACGCCGAGCCTTTCTTTTGCGTAAATTTCCTCAGCGACGGGGACAAGCGCTACGCCGCGCGTGCAGGCGACGCCAAAGAGGCGGCGGAATGGGCACGATACTCCAAGCTCAAGCTATGGCAGATCGGCAACGAGACCTCTTACGGGACGGCGTGCTTCACCAGGGAGCAGGCGATCGCGCACACAATCGAGTTCGCCAGGGCGATGCGGCAAATCGATTCGTCGATCAAGCTGATCGGGTGGGGCGACCGCGGGCGCGGCGGAAAGCTCTGGGCGACGGAGATGGAGAAGCAGGCGGGCGAGTTCATTGATTTCCTCGCCATCCACATGATGGGGCAGGACCCTAAGCGAGCGGACACAGTGCTCAAGGGTCTCGCTTATGAGCAGGACCCTGCACGTGCGTGGGAAGAGCTGATGGAGCTGTCGGACGCGGTGGAGCAGCGCGTGTCGGAGATCGAGCGGGCGACCGAGAAGCCGATTGCGATCACCGAGGGACATCTCAGCTTGAGCCCGCATAACGCCAACCCCATACTGTCCGAATGGCTCTCGGCGGTGTATCACGCGCGGTCGATGAATATCTATCAGCGACACGGCCAGCGCGTCCGCATGGCCACCGCGGCGGACTTCCAGGGCAATCGCTGGACAACCACGGCTGTTATGACACCAACTCCTTGCGGCAGAAGCTACCTGACGCCGGCTGGGTCGATCGCGCGGCTATTCGGCAAGCACAACGGGACGCACGGGGTCGCGTTGAAATCCGCGCCGGCGGGGCTCGACATCGCGGCCAGCCGCACTGGCAACAAGCTGTTCCTGCACGTTGCCAACATCCAGCACGACCGGGCGGTCGAGGCGACCTTCCCGGGGACGAAGGGCGGCCGCGTAATCGAGATCGCGCCGGAGAATCTCAGAAGCTATGTTAATCAGGATCAGCCGGACGTGTTCCGCCCGCGAGAGACAGAGCTGAAGGGGGCGTCCTGGTGCTTCCCCGCGGGATCGGTTTCGGCCGTCGAGCTGGAGCTATTTTTCCCGGCAGGTTAGTGAACGACATAGGCATCGCTAGTGACCGCCTCTCTCGCGCAATTTGTGGAGCCCGCTGGCTGCGTCTTTAGCGCGTCCCCGGTCTGTCCGCGCCAGACCGTCAATAGCCGCAGTGCTCACACCGTTGCGTTGTGCGACGCCCGTTATGTTCACGTTCGGCTCCGCGCTCTCGGCGCATGGAAGGGGCCGCTCGCACCGCCTGCGGTTGATTTCCTCAGGCTCGAATGCGTAGATTGGTTGAACAAAGAGCGACCGCAGGAGCCGTTCATTCGCACCGGCCAAAGCCGGCGCGCGGCGCCCTGAGGAACGGCGAGCCGTTCAAGGACTGGGTGTCGCCGTCGGGCATGGAAAAGATCCGCCGCAAGCTCGCGGGGTCTGCTGACGGCGCGCGGCAGATGGTGAAAATCCTCGCTACCCTTGTCCACGACGGGCTGCCAGCGGTTGAATCCGCCTGCGCGGAGGCCAATCGATTAGGGCGCCCATTCCGCCGACGTCATTCTCAATATTCTGGCGCGCCGTCGCTATCCCGGGCCGCCGCTGACCATCCTCACACCGGATGCCCTGAAACTCCGGCATCCCCTCCCGCTGAGGTCTCCAGAAAAAAGCCTTTGCGTCCGGTGGCGCCATCGACGACACGAGAGGCTAAACTTGGGCTATAGAGCGCTTGTCCGACGGTGCTTTTACCGATCCTCGGCTTCAGTCAGATCGCGTCGATCTGCGCTTCAAACGGCAATTGCCTTCGATAGACACCGAAACCACAAAAATTTTTTCGTGGCAAAATTTTGAGGAAAATCAAAAGGGTAGAATTTTGACGACCTCCGGTTCGGTATTTTGAGGGCACTGAGGAGAAAACCTATATGAATTTCATCGTCTTAGGCGATGCTGTGATAATCGAGTGGGAGTGACGGATACAAACGGCGGCCATAGCGTAGTTTCGGCGGTGGTTTTCGCCTTCGCTTGATTGCTGTTCTCCTCCATTTCTCGCTACTTTTGTGCTGACGCACACCATTTATGTCTTTCACAACTGATCTGCGATCACTCTCGAGAGGATGTAAACCCGCTTCGATAAGTGAGAGTGCCCTGGCGTAGGATAGCGTGCACAAAGGCGGGGCTGCTTTGCTTCTATGTTGTCCCACCTTAGCCGTGGAAGCCCGGTCTTAGAAGCTGCTGCCCCGTTATGCGGCAGAGAGGGAGCGTGATGGAAAGCAGCCAGTCCACTTTGGAGCGCCGGCCGCGCTTATCCGCATTCATTCATTTGGGCGCCTGGCAGGTAAGCGCGGGTCCGGATCGCGCTAGGACGGATCGACATTCAGCGTAACCAGAGAATGGCTGCGGCGAGGAAAGCGAAGCCGGCGAAGTGGATGGTTCGACGTTCGTAGCGGGTGGCGAAGCGTCGGAAGTGCTTGAGGCGGTTGAAGCATCGCTCGATGCGATTGCGCTGCTTGTAGGCGATGGCGTCATGCGGGATGATGATCTTGCGGGTGCGATTTGAAGGGATCACGGCTTCGCGCCGATATCGGCGATGATGGCGCGCAAGGCATTGCTGTCATAGGCTTTGTCGGCCAGCACGGCATTGCCTGTCTGTCCTTCGAGCAGGGCGGGAGCCTGGGTGACGTCGCCCACCTGGCCGGCAGTGACGATGAGGCGCAGTGGTCGGCCCAGTGTGTCGGCGAGCATGTGGATTTTGGTGGTCAGTCCCCTCGGGAACGCCCCAGCGCCTGATTCTTGGCCCCCTTTTCCGCTCGCCGCCTGCTGATGTGCGCGGACGATGGTGCTGTCGAGCATCAGATACTTGTTGTCCCGGTCCGCGGTCAGCGCCTCGAACACGCGCTCCCATATCCCCGCATGGCACCAGCGGCTGAAGCGGCGATGCACCGTCTTCCATTTGCCATAGCGATCGGGCAGGTCGCGCCAGTGCGCGCCCGACCGCAGAACCCACAGACATCCGTTCACAAACAATCGGTTATCCGAGCCAGTGCGTCCCGGATCACTCGCCTTGCCCGGCAGCAACGGCGCAATCCGCGCCCATTGTGCCTCGCTCAACTCATATCGCTTAACGCCCATCATTGGCCTCCGCTCAAATCGCGGAACCCTATGAATCAGCACTTACGCCGTTTGGGAATCCTGAATGTCGATCCGTCCTAGGCTGTGTGGACAGTTATCTGAGCCATAGGACGATTGCGGCGAGGGTTACGACCGCTCGATAGTTTCGGGCGGTTTTTTCGAAGCGGGTTGCAACGCGGCGGAACTGCTTGAGTTTTGAGAAGCAGCATTCGACGAGATGGCGCTGAGTATAAAGATGCTTGTCGAGCGGATATTTGAGCGCACGTGACGGGTTGTTTGGGATGACGGCAAGCGCGCCCTTCGCGGCGATGGCTTGGCGCAAATAATTGGCGTCATAGGCGGTATCGGCCATGACGACCTCTGCGGGCAGTCCCTCGATCAACGCCACGGCTTGCGGGGCGTCGCCCTTCTGACCGGCGGTCAGCGTGAACCGTACAGGACATCCCAAGCCGCGAACGGCCAGATGTATCTTGGTGCTCAGGCCGCCGCGCGAACGCCCGATCGCCTGATCTTCAGGCCCCCTTTTTCGCCCCGGCAGCGTGCTGATGCGCCCGGACGATCGTGGAGTCGACGATCAGATATTCGAAGTCAGAATCGTCAGACATCGCCTCGAAAACCCGATGCCAGACCCCTTGGCGCTCCATCGACTGAAGCGCCGAAACACACTGTTCCACTCCCCAAACGCTTCCGGAAGATCGCGCCAGGGGGAACCCGTGCGCACGATCCACAGCACGCCCTCCACAAACATCCGGTTGTCGCGGCCGGTCGAGCCCTTCTGGTCAGGCCGGCCAATGATCAGCGGAGCCATCCGCTCCCACGCCGTGTCCGTCAAAACCAATCGATCCATCACACCCAAGGCCGCCTCCCCAAAAGAACTCTTGAATCTGATTTGCGACCAAATGGGAATCCCTTAGAGTCCACAGGACCTAGACATTCTGACGGTGTTTCGCACCATGTTCGGCGCCAGCCGATACCTGCACCCCGGCCGATACGACAGCGACACGCCGATCAGTAACGCCACCCTCAACCGCGTGATCGACACGGTTGTGGAGCGTATCCGCGTGGCTGATCCTGACTTTCAGAGTTTCGGCGTTCACGACCTCCACCGCACGTTCTCGACAGGCCTGAACCGCGCCAAGTTCGATGATCGCTGGATCGAGATGAGCTTGGCCCACGCGCCCCGGAACCGGATCGCGGCCGTCTACAACGTGAACCGCTACCTTGCCGAGCGGAAGATCATGCTTCAGTGCTGGGCTGATATGCTCGACGCCTGGGCGAAGGGCGAATCCGCGAAAGACTTGATTGCTGAATTAAACGCGGCCTCCCCCGCGCGGCCGCGAAGCGACGTGCAGCCGAGGTGCACGACGACGAACTGGACGACGATCTCTGAACTACGTGCGGCTCGCGTCCATTCTGTTGTCGCGCTCCCGGCCCGGAGTTGTTATCGTTGGTGGCCGCCAGCCGGCAGGATCGGCGATCCAGCGGTCGATGTCGGATTCATGCCAGCCCGCACCATTGACGCTGATCCTCATCTGAGCGGGGAACGTGCCCTCGGCGATCTTGCGGTAGATGGTGGACCGGGACAGGCCGGTGCGGGCGAGAACGGTTTTCATGCGGACGATACGGTCTGCTACGAGCATGGCTGCGCTGCCTCCTGCCGGGTGTTTCTGACGATTACAGAGACCAGACAGGGCGATGATTTGTTGTTGTGCAATATATATTTAGCGGTCGTAGTAATGTGGCGTAGAGGCGGCGGAAAATAGGATAGTTCTAAAGTCCGATACCCAGCCCTCTGCCGAGGTCGATGCCGTGGCTGAAGGCGAGTTCCCGGCCAAGGCTACGGCCCGAGTCGAATGAGATGCCGAGTTCCCGCTTGCGGTTGGCGAGCAGGGATTCCATCTGCGGATCGCGCTCCAGGCTTTTCGCCATGTCGCCCATCGCCGACCGTGTGGCCTTGTAACCGGACATGTCGCCCGCCTGATACTGGCGCTCGCTGGCGCGGGTGAGCTTCCGCCAATCGTCCACGAAGCGGTCGGCGCGCCGGGCCGGGTCGGTGCGGATTTCGGTTTCGAGTTGGAGGGCGCGAATAGCGCGGTTGACCCGGCCCGTTGCTGCTTCTTGGGCGAGTTCCGGGTTCTTCTTGTAAGCAGCTTCGGCATCGTGCGAGCCATGAGGCCGCACTTCCTCGAAGGCTGCGCGGGACTCCTGCAATTCCTTCACCTGCTCCGGGCTGGCCCTGCCGCCTTGCTCCTGCATCTCGAAGATCGCATCCACGGCGCGGGCATGACGCACGAGCGCCTTGGTGCGGGCCTTGCGCAGTGCTTCTGCCGGGTCTTCCTCCACCTTCCTTTCCGGCCCTTGCTCGCCCTCGGTGGGCAGGTGCAACCCGTCGAACATGCCGCGCACCTTCTCCGGCACGACCTTGCGCACGATTTCGGCTACGCGCTCGCGGAAGGTGATCCCGCGCCGCTCGGCATAGTCCTGCGCCGGATCGGCGCGCTCGTAATCCGACGCCATATCCTTGGCTCGGTCGCGCGACAGGGTGCGGATGAGCCGGTTCTGGTCGGCGAAGTCATCGTGGCCGTAATGCAGGTCCATGCCGTCGCGATGGCGCGACAAGGCGACATAGCTGCCGTGGGCGTCCAGGCCAGGCGTCGCCAGAACATGGGTGCGGTCCACCGTCATGCCCTGCGCCTTATGGATGGTCGCCGCATAGCCGTGGTCGATCCGGTCGTAATTCTTGAGGTCGAAGCTGACGTCACGCCCGTCATCGGTGCGCACGGACATGGATCGTTCGCCGACCTCAACGACGGTCCCGAGGGTGCCGTTCTTCACGCCAAGTCCGCGCTCGTTTTGCAGGAACATGACCCGATCCCCGCTGGCGAAGCTGCGCGCACCGCGTTCCACCGTCAGGCGCACGTCATCGCCCAAATCGCCGGCTTCCCGCATCCGTTCGCGCGCGGCCTCGTTGAGCGCGCGCACCTCGTCGTTGGTGTGAGTGAGGATGATGCGGCTCTGGTCGGGCGATGCATGCCGCTCGCGGTCCCAGCGGTCGATCAGATCGCCGCGCGCCTGCTCGCGGGTTTGCGCCTCATGCACCATGCCATGCCGGTCATAGGCATGGATCGCGTCGCCGGTGCGGCCGATCGCCAGATCGCGCGTGGCGTCGCGCTGCCAATCTTCCCGCTGGCGGCGCACCTCGCCGATCTCCGCGCCGCCGTGGCGTTCGTGGATGGAGCGGAACGCCGCGCCCGCCTCGATGGATTGCAACTGCTGCAGATCGCCGACCAGCACCACCTTGGCGCCGGCCTCGGCCGCATGGGATAGCACCCGTTCCAACTGGCGCGTGCCGACCATGCCCGCCTCGTCGATGACAAGCACATCGCGGGAAGTGAGCACGTCGCGGCCCTGTCCCCAACCATGCTCCATGCTGGCGATGGTGCGTGATGCGATGCCCGAGCCGCTTTCCAAATTCTCGGCCGCGATGCCGGACAGCGCCACGCCCCGGACCTCGTAGCCCGCCGCTTCCCAGGCTTCGCGCGCCACGCCCAGCATCGCGCTCTTGCCCGTCCCGGCATAGCCGACGACGATGCCGAGATCGCGCCCGTTCGTGACATGCGTAAGCGCTTCGGCCTGCTCCCCGAAAGCACAAGGCCGCGCTGTTCGGCGCGCGCCAATGCGGCTTCGCGGTCCCTGTCACCGACCTCATGCCGTTCCGTCTCGGCCATGAGTTCGGCGGCGCGGTGCAGACGCTGCTCGGCCTCGATCATGTCGCGGGTGGTGAAGCGGTCTTCGCCCCGTCCGTCCGCCCCGAGCACGACTAGGTCCTGTGGACTCTTGAGCGATTCCCGAATCGGCGACGTCGTGATTCAAGGCTTCTTTTGTGGAGGAAGCCTTGGGCGTCTCTGAACGACTGGTTCTCACGGACCGGCATTGGGCCCGGATATCTGATTTGATCATCGGCCGCCCGGATCAGTGCGGGTCGACTGGGCGCGACAATCGCATGTTCGTGGAAGGCGTCTTGTGGCTGGTGCGCACGGGTTCGCCTTGGCGCGACCTTCCCGAGGCCTTTGGGGAGTGGAACAGCGTGTTTCGACGCTTCAGCCGCTGGAGCGCAAAGGGCGTGTGGTTGCGGGTGTTCAAGGCCCTGGCCGACGATCCCGACTTTGAATATCTGATCATCGACTCCACAATCGTCCGGGCGCATCAGCACGCCAGCGGCGCAAAAGGGGGCTCAAAATCAGGCCATCGGCCGCTCGCGCGGCGGCCTGAGCGCCAAAATCCATCTCGCCGTGCGCGGCCTGGGCTGTCCCGTTCGCTTTCACCTCACCGCCGGCCAGTCGGGCGACTCACCGCAAGCCCTTGCGCTTGTCGAAGGTCTGCCAGCGGACCTCGTCATGGCCGATACAGCCTACGATTCAGACGCGTTCCACCATGCGATCGCAGCCAAGAACGCGAAGGCGGTCATTCCCAACAACCCATCCCGCGCCATAAAGCATCCGCTCGACGCCCATCACTATGCCCAGCGTCATCTCGTGGAGTGCTGCTTCAGCAAGCTCAAACAATTCAGGCGCGTGGCAACCAGATATGAAAAGACAGCGAGGAATTACCTCGCCGTCGTCACCATCGCAGCCATCGTCCTCTGGCTAAGGTAACTGTCCACAGGACCTAGATCGCGAAGGGTATACGCGCAATCTGAAGACCTGGATTCCGGAGAACCGCGCGGATTTGGTTGCTGCCTGCCTGACGCTCATTCGCCACTGGATCAATGAAGGCTGCCCGGAGTGGCGTGGCAAGCCCCTGCCTTCGTTTGAAGAGTGGTCGCGCGTCATGGGTGGATTGCTCCAGACCATTGGCGTTGACGGCTTCCTCCAGAATCTGGACATGACCGCCGACGCTTCTTCGTCTGACGAGGGCGATTGGCCCGATTTCATCGGTGGCTGGTTTGACACGTTCGGCAGCAAGCCCCGCCTCAGCGGCAATCCGTTTGTGAGTAACGCTCTTGGCAAGGAGGCTGGCGAATTCGACGGCAGCGCTTCCTCCTCAGCTTCGTCGAAGAGAACGGCTGGGCTATCCCGATCAAGGGGAAACCCCTTCCCAGAGGAAGGCGTCCCTCGACACTTTGCTGGGATATAAGAAGGGCCACGTCTTCAAGCACAACGGGCGGTCGCTTCGTTTGGTGGCCAGCGGGCGCGGCACCGGGAACAAGCAACATTGGTGGGTCGAAGTCGTCACTGCCGACATCTTCGGGAAGGCGGCTGGGGAAATCTTCCTCGCGCATCCTGACGAGCGGGACGAAGACTGCGGCGTGGATCGTTGGGACGGCTACCACGACGCGGGAGAGCGCCGGGCCTATGCCATCCTGGAGCGGCGGCTTGCCGAACGAGACGACCGGACGCGAGAGAGGGTCGCTGCCATGAACCCGCTGGAGAAGGCTGCCCTGGCGACGCGATTGGCGGAGAGGAGGCGCTGCGCTGATACGCGGACAGAGAGCAAGAGTTGGGGCGGGTTGGGGCCTCGGCTGGACGTTTTCGCAGGCACTTCGAACGGCGTGGGCAGCCTCCGATCGGCTGGCGCGCGCGGCCGTCGTGCAGGCGCGCATGGTCGCCAGCGCGCGGCCATGCGTCGCCTATCCCGTCGTTGGTGGTGAACTCCCGCCGAGGCTCACCGTAGCCACCTGAGCCGAATCGCAACAATTTTACAAGAACCTGAGCACCGACGATTCACTCGGTCCCGTCAGAAAAAGCCCCGATTTCAAGCGGCGAAAAATCATGGACATGAGCAAGGTCTCTCTCACGGCGGGTGCAAATAGGCCCCTGCACCCGGCAACAATTTGTGGTGACTACGCACCTGACGCAGGACGCGTTGGGAGGGCAACATCCCTGCGGCCGGGCGGGTGCCAAGGAGCCCGCCCGCCTCGGTTTCATCTCACGTAGAGAATGCGCGCCGTGTCTCCGTAGTCCGGGCGGGCACCGGCCGATGCGACCGCGTGACCCGATCCACCGCCGCCACGACCTTGTCCGGCGCGGTGTGATGCGCCATGTGGCCCGCCCCGGGAATGACGATCAGCTCGCTTTGCGGGACCTCCTCATGGAAACGCCGCGACTGGCGGTCGAGATCGACCATCTTGTCGCCGTCTCCCGCCAGCAGCACGATCGGGAGCTTCAACTCGCCATAGCGCGACTGCAGCCTGGCGGCGGCGGCCACCATGAGGACGCCGTCCTCCGACTCCGCCCCGATCTGCACCGGTCGGGCCGCGAAGCTGTTGGGGAAGCCACGCTCGAACCTCTCCGTCATCGGCGCGGGCGAGAACAGCCAGCGCAGAATGCCGGGCAGGAAAGCCGCGTCAGCGGCGGGGAAGTCGTATAGCGCATCACATCGCCCAGACCCGGGACGGCCGTGAAGGACATGAAGAACACGTCGGCGCGGGCCGTGGGGTAGAAATAGCCGCCGACGATGACGAGGCCCTCCACCAGAGACGGATGCTGGAGCGCGAGGTCCAGTCCGATGAGCGACGAGAAGGAGTGGCAGACAATCGTCGCCCGCTCCACGCCGAGCTGGGCAAACGCCTTCTGCAACAGCTCCGCATAGGCGCTCGCCGTCCAGATGCGATGCGGCCGCTCGCTATAGCCGAAGCCGGGACGATCGAAGACGATGACCCGGTAACGCTCCGCAAGCTTGTCGACGACGCCGCTCAGGATGAAATCCTCGGCAAGCGTGAGGTTGCCGTGGATGAGCGTGACCACGTCGCCCTTGCCCCTGTCGATGTAATGCAGGCGGACGCCGTCCACGTTCAGAAAGCGCCCGATCGGCGGATGGTCGCGTTCGTCCTGCCGCGTGCGACGGATATTGTAATAGGCCAGAGCCGCGAGCGACGCAGCGACGCCGATCGCCGCCATCCCGAACGTGACGCCACCTTCGCCGGCGGCTCGACTGGGCGCTTCCAAGAGCGCATTTTGAGCCCGCATCGAGACTCGCTTCGTCGGGCTCCAGCTTTCCGCTGTCTTTCGCTTGGTCAAGTTCATGCCCATCTCCTCATGCCAAAGTGCTCAACGCCCGGGGCAGCACAGTGTTTCAACGGCGAAGCGGATCGGCGAATTGCATGATGGGCAAACCAATTCCCTTGCGATCAGGTAGCGACGATGCGATCCCCTGATACAGTCCTGTCACTGAGGCTGCCGAGGCGTGAACACTCTCCCGTAAACTCCAATCTCAGTGTGGATCCCGCTCGAGTGATGAGTGGCACGCGTGGGCCTCCTACTGGCGCGGAGGTAAGACGCCGCCGACTGACCGCCGCGGCGGCTGGCGGTTTCCAAGCCGATGGCCCCCGGCCGGCGAGGGGCGCCGATGACGAACCGCTATGCTCACCGCCGCTACAAGGACGGTGTGCGCCTGCGGCTGGGCTGGTCGTGGTCGCAATGCCTCTCGACGTCATGGGCGGCGGCGAAGATGCGGCGGGAGACGGCGCTGGCGCTCGCCGCGTGACTGCATTGCATTCCTAAGTTCGGCTGATACGTTGGTCCAATCCGCAAACCCCAAGCAAGCCCCGGATAAACGAACGCCCCGACCGTGGATGTAACGGCGGGGCGTTTTTGCGTGGAGCAAGCGGAATATTCGGGCCGTTTAGAATAGGCCACCCATGCCGAACAACCCGCCGCCGTCTCCGCAGCCGCCGCTATAACCATAAGTGGCGGGGTAGGCAGCGCCATAAGTGCCGCAGCAAGGGTTGCAGCCGCCGCTATAGCCATAAGTAGCGGGGGCGGCCATGCCGTAAGTGCCACAGGCGGAGCCATAAGCGCCGTATGGGTAGCTCGCCGCCGCCACGCCGCCTAGCAGGCCGGCGCCATAGCCCCAGCGACCATAGCCAGGGCGCCAGGCCGCCCAACGGCGATGACCCCAGCCTCCCCAACCATAGTGGCGACCCCAACCATGGTGGCGGCCCCAGCCGCCGCCCCAGCCAACATGGCGGTGCCCCCAGCCGCCGCCGTAGCCCCAACGGCCCCATGCGGAGGCCGGAGTAGAGATGGACACCGTGCTGACTAGCATGGTGGCGGCAAGCGCGGTCGTAATCATCTTACGTGAGTTTGTCATTGACACGTCTCCAGGGGTTCTTGTCGGCCAAAGCCCCAGACCTCCCCTGCAACGCGAGCCCGATTTTCTTGTTCCAGCCTAAGCTTTAAGGACCGCGAACGGCATGAGGATCACGGTAACCGCTGTTTTCAGGCCACGTGTTTGAGAGCGACCGGCTGCGCGTAGGCCCATGGCATGAGCTCGTCGAGTTTGCTCGCGAGATGTCCGTCGACGATCTTCGCGAGGACATCGGCCATATAGGCCATCGGATCGACGCCGTTCAGTTTGCAGGTCTCGATGAGCGACGCGACGATCGCCCAGTTTTCGCCGCCTCCGTCCGAACCCGCGAAGAGCGCGTTCTTGCGATTGAGGGCAATGGGACGGATCGCGCGCTCGACGATATTGGAGTCGATCTCGGTGCGCCCGTCGTCGATAAAGCGCGTCAAGCCGTCCCAGCGTGAAAGCGCGTAGCGGATCGCCTCGGCGAGCTTGGTCTTCTGGCTGATCAGCGCGAGCTTCTCGCGCAGCCATGGCTCGAGGGCGTCGAGGATCGGGCGGGATTTTTCCTGTCGCGCTGCGCGCCGGTCGTCCGGGTTCTGCCCGCGGATGTCGCTCTCGATGGCGTAGAGCGCGCCGATGCGCGCCAGAGCCTCACTGGCGATCGGCGCGGGACCTGCTGCGGCGAGTTCGTAGAAGCGCCGGCGGACGTGAGACCAGCAGAAGGCGAGCGACACGCTGTTCTTCTGCGTCAGCGCGCGATAGCCGGCGTAACCGTCGACCTGCACGACGCCCGTGAAGCCGGCAAGATGCGTGAGCGGCTGCTCGGACTTTCGGTTTTGCGCATAGACATAGACTGCGATTGGCGGATCGGCGCCGCCCCATGGCCGGTCGTCACGCGCATAAGCCCAAAGTTGGCCGGTCTTGGTGCGCCCGCGCCCGGGGTCAAGCACCGGCGCCCTTGTCTCGTCGGCGAAGATTTTTGTCGACGATCTGATGTGTTCCAGAAGCCGCTCGTGCACGGGCCGCAAATGCCAGGCGGCGCGGCCAACCCAGTCGGCGAGCGTCGAACGGTCGAGGGCGATCCCCTGCCGGGCGTAGATCTGTGCTTGGCGATAGAGCGGCAAGTGATCGGCGTATTTGGAGACCAGCATGGGCGATTGTCGCCTCGGTCGGCAGGCCGCCCTCGATCAGCCGCGCCGGGGCCGACGCCTGCACGATAGCGCCCTCGCAGGCGCGGCAGGCGTATTTGGGACGCCGCGTCACCAGCACGCGGAACTGCGCCGGCACGACGTCGAGCCGCTCGGAGACATCCTCACCGATCTGATGGAGCGCCCCTTGCAGCAGGGACAGGCTTTATCCTCGATGTCGACGATGGTTTCGATGCGCGGGAGATGCGCAGGCAGCGCGCCACGGTTCGTGCGGCGCTTTCTGGACGCCTTCTCGCGTTCGGTGGCGGACTTGGCTTCCTCCTCCGCGGCGGCGCCCGCTTCCGTCTGTTCGACCTCTTCGAGCGCGAGCAGCATCTGGTCTTCGGGAAGGGTCTCGGCGCGTCGTCCAAAGCGATGGCGCTGCATCTCCTTGATGATCTGCACGAGACGATCGTTGCGCGCCCGCTCGGCGAGGAGCATCGCCTTCAGTTCGTTAGGATCGTCGGGAAGCGTCTCGACCGCCTGCGCCATAGACGCAGAAGACCATATTTTGTGCCGTCTTTCGACGCTCTCCGACGCCCTGATTCACTGTGTCGCATCATCCCGACAAGGCCGGCGCCGACGTCTCCTTCGCGCAGTGACGCGCCGCCAGTCTAGCCCCTCCAGCAGCGCCGAAAATTGCGCCGCCGACAACCGCATCACCCCGTCTTCGATCTTCGGCCAGCGGAACTCGCCGTCCTCCAGTCGCTTGGCGAAGAGGCACACACCCGTGCCGTCCCAGAAGACAAGCTTGATGCGGTCCGCCCTCTTCGCGCGAAAGACGTAGATCGCGCCGTCGAAGGGATCGCACTGTATCGTCTCGCGCACCAGCGCCGCGAGACCCTCCGCGCCCTTGCGGAAGTCGACCGGCTTCGTCGCCACCATCACGCGCACCGCGCCCGTCGGACCGATCATTTGGCGGCTTTCAACGCCCGGATCACCGCAGCGATGGTCTTTGCTTGCGCGCCGCGTCCGACCCGAACCGTGACGCCATCAACTTCAAGTTCGATCGTCGGCGTCGAATCGACTTCCTGGCGCACAGCGCGTCGTTCGCGTTTGGTGAGCGGCGCGGGCGCAGGCCCTTGCGTGACTGCGGGAACGAACAATGGCGGCGCGCCTACGTCCTCGCGAGCCTCGGTCTCTTTGCGCGCCTGACGACGCCACGTAAAGCTGCTGCGGCGTCAGACCATGCCGCCGCGCCACTTCACAAACGCTCGCGCCCTCCGCGAAGCTCTCAGCGACAATCGCCGCTTTCTGATCCGCGCCCCACGTCCTCCGACGCCCCGAGCCCGTGAAGACCTCGATCCGCCGCGCCGGAAACGCTTCAGGCTCCGGCATATGTTTACGCTCTGAAATCGACATGTGTCGGAGCCCTCTATCGCTCCGATTATCGTCCCTACCGCTCGCTCAAAACAGGTGGGAGCAGAACAGCGCTTACGGATCACGATCACGCTACGCCACTGCAAGAGTCGGATCGTTGCAGGCGGCTCGTCGCCAATGCGTTCGAAAAACGGCGAGCCGCCCCCGCAAAGCGGACGCGAGCGAGGCCATAAATTTCTCTCGCGCACAAATACGATAGCCCAGCGAGAACCTTTAGCGACTTGTGGGAATCACGATCTTGCCGACGCCGATACCGAGGTCGTTAGTGCGCCTAACGTGACTGCAGGCTACCCCAAGAAAAGTGGAAGTTCCGTCGCTGCGGAGGCGGCTTAAGTGCGCGGCCTGCCGCGCCGGGCCGGCGCGCTATTAACAGTAAGAGCGGTGATTTCGAGAGAATTTGCGCGCAGCCGCGCCCCTGAAAATGCTAAGCCCTATCTCGGCCATCCCAAGGTTCAATTACATATCCGAACCCAACGTCCTTCAGCGGTATCGTAGACATAGCAATCTAAGAACGCGGCCGAACCTGTCTCGAAATGGCGAGCGGGACGGGGACGGCAAAGGTGACGCCCAAACGTCCGCCATCAAAAAGCAATTCCTATAAGTTGCGTGTTTGTTCGACATTCGTGCATGCCGTGCAATAAGTCCCCGCCGGAGCATCAGAATTATCACGTTCCGGAAGCGTTCTCTTTAGGCTCGCCGTTTTGGGCGAGCGAGACGAGGTGAAGTTGGGAGCGGCCGGGGCGCTTGACTGCGCATTGCTGCGTCATTCTCCGCACCCGTATATTGGACAAATCTTGGACAAAAGCCGATTTTGAGGCTTGCCGATTTGTGCGCAAGTCATTGATTTTAAAGGTGGCGCTCCCTAGGGGACTCGAACCCCTGTTTTCGCCGTGAGAGGGCGACGTCCTAGACCGCTAGACGAAGGGAGCGGGGAGCCGCTCTATAGACTGCCGCGAGCGTCTCGGCAAGCGTAAAGACGGGCGGCTTTCGCGCTTCTTTTCGGCGTGATAGGCCAACGGTCTGTTTTCGGATCCGAGACCATGACCCAAACGCTCTTCCAGGACGCGCCTCAGGCGCAGGCGCTGACGGCGTCGCTTTTCGCCCTCGGCCGCGCCGCCCGCAAGGCCGCGCGGGCGGTCGCGCTTGCGCCGGCGGCGGTCAAGGACGAGGCGCTGCGCGTCGCGGCCGCCGAGATCCGGCGCCGGAACGAGGCGATTCTCGCCGAGAACGCTTTGGACGTCGCCGACGCCAAGGCGCGCGGCGCGGCGGGCTCTTTCATCGACCGCCTGACGCTCGATCCCGGCCGCGTCGAAGCGATTGCGCGCGGCGTCGAGGAGATCGCCGCGCTGCCCGACCCCGTCGGACGCCTGCTCGCGCGCTACGAGCGGCCCAACGGCCTCGTCATCGAGCGCGTGTCGACGCCCCTCGGCGTGATCGGCGTGATCTATGAGAGCCGGCCGAATGTGACGGCCGACGCCGGGGCGCTGTGCCTCAAGGCCGGGAACGCGGCCATCCTGCGCGGCGGCTCGGAGAGCCTGCGTTCGTCGCGGGCGATTCACGCCTGCCTTGTCGCGGGGCTGAAGGCGGCGGGGCTGCCGGAGGCGGCGATCTCGCTCGTCGACACGCCCGACCGCGCGGCCGTGGGCGCGATGCTGGCGGGGCTCGACGGCAATATCGACGTGATCGTGCCGCGCGGCGGCAAGAGCCTCGTGGCGCGCGTGCAGCACGAGGCGCGCGTGCCGGTCTTCGCGCATCTCGAAGGGATCGTGCATGTCTATGTGCACAAGGACGCCGATCTCGACATGGCGAAACGCGTGCTGCTCGACGCCAAGATGCGCCGCACCGGCATTTGCGGCGCGGCGGAGACGCTGCTCGTCGATCGCGGCTGCGCCGCGACGCATCTCGCGCCGCTCGTCGCCATGCTGATCGAGGCCGGCTGCGAGGTGCGCGGCGACGCCGAGACGCAAGCGGCCGACGCGCGCGTGAAGCCGGCGGCGGAGGAGGATTGGAGCGCCGAATATCTCGACGCGATCATCGCCGCGAAAGTCGTGGACGGGCTGGAGGCCGCGATCGATCACATCGAGACCTATGGTTCGCATCACACCGACTGCATCGTCACGAAGAACGACGCGGTCGCGCGGCGTTTCATGTCGGAGGTCGATTCCGCCATCGTGCTGCACAACGCCTCGACGCAATTCGCCGATGGCGGCGAATTCGGCTTCGGCGCCGAGATCGGCATCGCGACAGGCCGCATGCATGCGCGCGGGCCTGTCGGCGTGGAGCAGCTCACCTCGTTCAATTATCGCGTGCATGGGGACGGGCAGGTGAGGGGGTAATATGTCGCGGGCTTGGCCCAGGCGCATTCCCAAGTGGATTCTTGATCGCTCGCTTTGCGAGCGTCGGGAACGACAAGAGGTCGGCGTTTGTGTGTCATTCCCGGCAGGCCGGAGGCCTGACCGGGAATCCAGGGCAAGTTCCCGGACGCCTTTACGTTTGAACTCCCGATCTCCTGCTGTGCGAGCGCGGGGATGACAGGATTGAGCTTCTATGGATCGCGCTTATTGCGTTTATCTTCTTGCCAGCCAACGAAACGGGACGCTCTATATCGGCGTGACCAATGATCTCGCGAGACGCGTCTATCAGCATAAGATGAAGCAGCTTCCTGGCTTCACCTCGCGATACAACGTCCATATGCTCGTGTGGTACGAAACATGGCGACATCAACGAAGCGATCGCGCGGGAGAAGCAGTTGAAGAAGTGGGAGCGGCGATGGAAGCTCGAACTTATCGAAAGCGTTAATCCGACATGGAAAGACTTGTATTTTGAACTCAATTGTTAACGCTGCGAAACATTATTTCTGGTGGGCCATCGGCTGGGCTAGGAATCCAGGCCCGGCGGCGCGAGTTATTGCTCTGGATTCCCGATCGCTCGCTCTGCGAACGTCGGGAATGACAAGAGGCTTGCCTGCGCTTGCGTGTCGTTCCCGGCGAGCCAAAGGCCCGACCGGGAGTCCAGGGCGACGTCCTGGGGCGTCATCCTTGCGCTGGATTCCCGCTTTCGCGGGAATGACGCCGTCGCGGCAACCCTTTGACGCCTGCCTATGACGCGCGCCTTTATCCGTCTTCCGCCTCACGCCCCCGGCATGCGCGTCGGGCTCTTCGGCGGCTCCTTCGATCCACCGCATGAGGGCCATGTGCTGGCGTCGCGCATGGCGCTGCGGCGGCTGCGGCTCGATCGGCTCTGGTGGCTCGTGACGCCCGGCAACCCGCTGAAGGACACAAGCGGGCTCGCTTCGCTCGGCGCGCGCATCGCGGCGGCGCGGGCGGTCGCTTGCGATCCGCGCATCGTCGTCACGGGTCTGGAAGCCGAGATCGGCGCGCGCTACACGGCCGACACGCTGCGTTTTCTCCATGCCCGCTGCCCGGACGTCCGCTTTGTCTGGATCATGGGGGCGGATAATCTTCTCCAATTCCATCGCTGGCGGGACTGGGAGGAAATTCTTCGCACGACGCCGGTCGCGATCGTGGACCGGCCGGGCGCGACGCTGAAAGCCGCGAGCGCGAAGGCCGCGCTGAGATTTCCCGGCGCGCGCCTGGAGGAGCAGGATGCGCCGCTCCTCGCCGCGGCGCGGCCGCCGGCTTTCGTCTATCTGCACGGGCCGCGCAACCCGTCCTCATCGACGGAGCTGCGCCGCAAAGCGGGACGCCGATAGAGGCGTCCGCGCCGATCACTTCTTCTCGAAGAGCGGGATGATCCAGCGCTTATAGGCCCAGAAGCTCGCCGGAATGCCGATGAAGATGGCGACCCACATCATCAGCGAATTGTCGGTGGCGTTCTCGTAGAAATTGCCGCCCTCGTGAACCGACTGCGTATAGGGATTGCGCACGAAGAGCGTCAGCAGGAAGGAGCCCACGACGATCGCGCCGACAATGTAGAAGAAGCTTTTGGGGATGAGCAGCGTCGGCGGCGGATTCCGGCCGGGCTTCTGATCCTGCTGGCCGTTGTCTCTTGGTTCCTCGGTCATTTTTCCGCTCCTGCGCGTTTTCCTCGGCCCCAATATGGGTCAGACCGCTCGGTTGCGCCAGAGACGCTTTCCCGCGCCTCCGACTCCAAGACATAGGCGCTCCGCCATCCCCGCGCAGCAGGCGTTTCTCGCCAAAGAGCGGCCAAATCCGGGGAAAGGCGAAATAACCTTGAGCGCAACTCGGGCGGTCGATGAAAGGCCGAAGCCCTATCCGGCGAGCGGAAGGCCGTCGGGGCGCTTGAGCGGCACCGGAATGGCCGCCGGATCGAGGACGTTCCGCGCGTGTCCCGTCGCACCGCGTGGCGACGCGAAAGCGCCCAATATTCGCTCGCGCATCCGGTCCGCCGCGCGCCTCGCATTCGAGAAAAGGAGTTTCGTCAAATGGAGTTCTGGAAATCCTTCGCTGACTCGGCGTTTTGGACCGGACTTGCCGATGCGCTCGTCTGGCTCGCCGTCGGATTCGGCGCCTGGTGGATCATGTTCCTGGCGCCGCTTGGACGTCGCCTTTTCCGAAACAGCGTCCTGATCCAGGCGCCCGCCGAAAAGATCTGGTCGGCCTATCTGCTGGAGCCGTCGCCGGAAGGCGGCTGGGGGCGCTTCGTGATATTGGCGAGCAGGGCTTTGTCGGGGATGAGCGCCACGAGGCGCTTGTGCGCGGCGCAAATTCGACCGCGCCTTACAAGCTTGTCGTCTCGCGCGTCCGCCGGTTGGAGCCGCACGCTTTCTACGAAAGCGAGATCGAGTCGATCGACGGCGCGCCCGCCTTGGGCGTCAACGCGGTGCAGGCCTGGGCGCGTTTCACGCCGCAGGGCGGCGCGACGCTCCTCGATCAGCAGGTGAGCCAATGCGTGCGCGGCCTTTTCGGCCATTTCGCCATGCAGGGCTATTACGACCGCTATTGCCAGCATTTGCGGACGCATTGCGAGGGCGCGCCGCCGCCTCCGAGAAGCGCCGTTCTGAGCCGCCGCGCCGGGGCTCTTCTCGCCGTCGCGGCCGTCGGCGCCTCCGCTCTCCTCATCGGCGCCTTCAATCCGGGCCTCGGATGGGCGTGCCTCCTCGTCGCGATCCTGCTGGAGCTGGCGATCCTCATTCACGAATTGGGACATTGGCTGGCGATGCGCTGGTACGGGCACGCCGACGCCAGCATCGTCTTCGTGCCGTTCTTCGGCGGCGCCACGATCGGCGCGCGGCCGTCCGGGTCGCGCTTCGAGAAGGCGGTGATCGCGCTGATGGGGCCCGCCTTTTCGGCGCTCTTCATTCTGGCGCTCATGCCCGCCTTGCCATGGGGGCTGGACTTTCTCGAACTCGAAGCCGAGCCCGGCGCCCTGAAAACGGCGATCGGCGTGATCGCGGTCGGCCTCGCCTCGGTGTCGATACCGCTCAACCTCTATAATCTCGCGCCGCTCGGCATGCTCGACGGCGCGAGGGTCGTCGCCGCGCTCGCGGACGGACGCGGCGCGCGCCTCGCCGCGATCGCGGCGATCTGCGCGGCGCTCGCCTTTGCCGTCGCCGAATGGGGCGGGGCCGGAGAGCTTGGCGGCCTTCTCGCCTTTCTCGGAGTCGTGTGGCTCGTCGGCCTGTTCTCGCCCACGCCGCCGCAAGAGACTCTCGCGCCGATGAGCCGGCGCGAGTCGGCGGTCGTCCTTGTTGCGCTCGCCGCGACGCTGGCGGTTTATCTTTGCGCCTCGCGGGCCTACATGCCCGCCATCGCCGAGGCCATCAAGAGCGGCGTCGAAACCTATGCGGAGCAACAGGACGACGCCCCTCCGCCCGCGCGCGACGCGCGTTCCTGGTAGCCTGTTCATTCGCTGCGCGGCCTCTGGATTGCTTCGCTTCGCTCGCAATGATGACGGCAGACGCGAGCAAGAGGCCAGCGGTCGCCGGCCACCCCGTAAAAGGGAGGTATTGGCCGGCCTTCGCCCGATTACCCTGCGGCCGGGCCATAGACGTCGTAGGCGTCGGCGCGCTCGACCTTGATCGACACGATATCGCCAGGGCGCAGCGGGCGGCGCGACTCGACGAAGGCCGCGCCGTCGATCTCGGGCGCGTCGGCCTTGGTGCGGCCCTTGGCGAGCGCGCCGGAGGGGCCGCCGCCCGCTTCATCGATAATGACCTGAAGGCGCTTGCCGACCTTGCGCCTCATCAGCCGCGCGCTCACCTGCCGCTGCTTCTCCATGAAGCGCTTCCAGCGGCTCTCCTTCACCTCGTCCGGGACGAGGGAGAGGCCGAGATCGTTGGCGGGGGCGCCGGCGACCGGCTCATATTTGAAGGCGCCGGCGCGGTCGATTTCCGCTTCGTCCAGCCATTGCAGCAGCGTCTCGAAATCTTCCTCCGTTTCGCCGGGAAAGCCGACGATGAAGGTCGAGCGCAGCGTGAGGTCCGGACAGGCCGCGCGCCAATTCTTGATGCGCGCCAGCGTCTTTTCCTCATTCGCGGGGCGCTTCATGGCCTTCAGCACATTCGGCGCGGCGTGCTGGAAGGGGATGTCGAGATAGGGCAGCACTTTTCCCTCCGCCATCAGCTCGACGACCTCGTCGACATGGGGGTAGGGATAGACGTAATGCAGGCGCACCCAGGCGCCGAGTTCGCCCAATTCCTTTGCGAGGTCGAGGAAGCGCGCGCGCACCGCGCGATCGCCGAAGGCGCTTTCCGCATAGCGAAGGTCGCGGCCATAGGCGCTCGTGTCCTGCGAGATGACGAGCAGTTCCTTCACGCCGGCGCGCACCAGCTTTTCCGCCTCGCGCAGCACGTCGGCCGCCGGACGCGATACGAGCGGGCCACGCAGATGCGGGATGATGCAGAAGGCGCAGCTATTGTCGCAGCCTTCCGAGATTTTCAGATAGGCGTAGTGGCGCGGCGTCAGCTTGACGCCCTGCTCGGGCACGAGATCGAGGAAGGGATCGTGCGCGGGCGCCACGGCGCGATGCACGGCCTCGACGACCGTTTCGTATTGTTGCGGGCCGGTGACGGCGAGCACGTCCGGGAAGCGCGCGGTGATCGCTTCCGGCTCCGCGCCCATGCAGCCGGTGACGATGACCTTGCCGTTTTCCGCGAGCGCCGCGCCGATGGCCTCGAGCGACTCGGCCTTGGCGCTGTCGAGAAAGCCGCAGGTGTTGACCACGACGACGTCGGCGCCCTCATGGCGCCGCGCGAGCTCATAGCCCTCCGCGCGGAGGCGGGTGACGATGCGCTCGCTGTCGACGAGCGCCTTGGGACAGCCGAGCGAAACGAAGGAAACGCGCGGGGCGGCGGCCGGATTCTGGTCTTCCTGCATCGCGCCGGATTGCCATGGCGCGACGCGGAAGGCAATCGGGGCGAAAGAAGCTAGGAGATGAGCGCGCCGACGAGGGCGTAAAGGGCGACGGCGGCGAAGACGAGGGCGTGGGTCATGGACGCAAAACTCCAACGGGCGCGCGGAGGAGGGACGCGCGGCAGGGCGGCTGAAATTCGGAAACGGGAAGCGCGGCGACGATGACGCCGCGCCTCTCGTTAATAGTTTTCAGCCCGTTAAAAAAAGGTTTCAAAAGCGCGGATTCGGCCGCCGAAATAAAAGGCGCGGCGTCGCGGCCAAGTCGGCGGTGGATAAGAAAGCTTCTTATAAACATAAGTTTATGCGCAGCGCAAAAAACGATTTGCGCTTCCCCGCCGCGCCACTATGAATAGCCGCGCCGGAGCCTGCCGCGCGCCAAAACGCGCCGGCGCCCGTTAACGCCGAGCCGACGCCGGCCTTCTGGAAAGACCCCGCCTTGCCGAACGCGATTGTTCTCGGAACCGGTTCCTATGCGCCCGAGCGCGTGCTGACCAACGCCGATCTCGAGAAAATGGTGGCCACCAACGGCGAATGGATCGTCAGCCGCACCGGCATCCGGGAACGCCGTATCGCCGCCGATCACGAGGCGACATCCGACCTCGCCGCCGCCGCCGCGCGCAAGGCGCTGGAATTTGCGGGCGTCGCCGGCGAGGCGGTCGACATGATCGTAGTCTGCACGGTCACGGGCGATACGCCCACGCCCTCCTGCGCCTCTTATGTCCAGGCGAAGATCGGCGCGCCCAACGCCTTCGCCTTTGACGTCGGCGCCGCCTGCGCCGGCTCGCTCTACGGGCTCGTGATGGCGGATCAGTTCATTCGGTCCGGGATGGTGCGGAAGGCGCTGGTCATTGGGGCGGAAACGCTGAGCCGCGTCGTGGATTGGACAAATCGCGAGACCTGCGTGCTCTTCGGCGACGCGGCGGGGGCCATCCTTCTCGGCGCGACGGAAGAGGAGGGGCATGGCGTCCTCGCCGCGACCCTGCGCACGGACGGGACCTTGACCGGCATTCTGAATATTCCCGGCGGGGGCAGCCGCGTCCCGATAACGCCCGAGCTCGCGGCCGGAACCGACGGCAAGATCAAGATGCGCGGCCGCGAGGTCTACAAGGTCGCGGTCCGTCTCCTGCCCGAGGTCGTGGCGGACACGCTCGCCAAGGCGGGCCTCGCGCCCGGCGACGTCGACCATGTGATCTGCCATCAGGCCAATCAGCGCATCATCGAGTCGGCGCTCGAAAATCTCGGCGTCCCGCGCGAGAAATGCTGGATCAATATCGACCGCTACGGCAACACGTCGAGCGCCTCCATGCCGATCTCGCTCGACGAGGCCAACCGCGCCGGAAGGCTCGAAAAGGGCGACGTCATCGCCATGATGGCGATCGGGGCGGGCATGACCTGGGGCGGCGTGGCGCTGAGGTGGTGAGAATGTGGGGCGAGCCGCTCATCGCGGCCCGCCCCGCGGAACCCATACGGCAGATACGCCGCCGCAACGCGATCCCGCCTTGACAGTCTAGGCGGCGCCTTGAAAGAGAAAAGCGCGGCCTGCCAATTATTTGCGGCAAAGCTCCGCATACTTTCGGCTGATATTTAGTCAAAGGCCGCGATCTTTCCGACCGCGCTGGCCCTTTAGTCCCGACTAGTGTAGGCATTTTGGCCGATCGAGGGACGCATGAGCACGGACGCAGACGGGTCTAAAAAGCGCGGCATGTTCGCCCGCCTCTTTGGCAAGGGCGGCCAGGAGCCCAAGGCCGACGCGCCACAGGCGGAGGCGGAGGAGGCGCCCAAGCGTTCCTGGTGGCAGCGCCTGTCGGGCGGGCTGGCCCGCACGTCGCAGGCGATCACCCAGGGCGTCGCCGACATCTTCACCAAGCGCAAGCTCGACGCGCTGACCCTCGAGGAGCTCGAGGACGTGCTGCTGCGCGCCGACCTGGGCGTGGGCGCGGCGACGCGCATCACCCAGGCGGTCGGCAAGGCGCGCTACGACAAGGACATCGCGCCGGACGAGGTGCGCGCCATCCTCGCCAATGAGGTCGAGGCGACGCTGACGCCCGTCGCGCAGCCCTTCGAGATCGACGAGACGAAGAAGCCGTTCATTATCCTCGTCGTCGGCGTCAACGGCTCCGGCAAGACCACGACCATCGCCAAGCTCGCCTCCAAATGGACTGGAGAGGGCAAGAAAGTGGTGCTTGCGGCGGGGGACACGTTCCGCGCCGCCGCCGTCGAGCAGCTCAAGATCTGGGGCGCCCGTTTCGACGCCGAGGTCGTCGCGGGCAAGGAAGGCGCCGACGCCGCCGGCCTCGCCTTCGACGCCATCAAGCGCGCGCGGGAGACGGGCGCGGACATTCTGCTGATGGACACCGCCGGACGCCTTCAAAACCGCGCCGAGCTCATGGCGGAGCTTGAAAAAATCGTCCGGGTGATGAAAAAGGCCGAGGCGGACGCGCCCCATGCGGTGCTGCTGGTGCTCGACGCCACGGTCGGCCAGAACGCGCTCCAGCAGGTCGAGATTTTCGGGCGCGTCGCCGGCGTCACCGGCCTTGTGATGACCAAGCTCGACGGCACGGCCCGAGGCGGCATTCTCGTCGCCATCGCCGAGGCCTATGGCCTGCCGATCCACTTCATCGGCGTGGGCGAGGGCCAGGACGACCTCGAACCCTTCACCGCCCGTGATTTCGCGCGCGCGATCGCCGGCCTGGACGAAAACGAAGCGCCGGAGGCGGCGCCGGAAAGCTAAGATAAAATGACGCAGGAACCGACGACCCGGATAAAGCCCATTGAGCAGCCGGCCGCCCCGAAGAAGAAACTCGATCCCTGGCTGAAAATCGCGCTCGAACTGGGGCCGCTCATCGTCTTCTTCGTCGTGAACGGCAAGTTCGGCATCTTCTACGCCACGGGCGTGCTGATGGCGGGCGTGCTTCTGACCCTCGCCGTTTCATGGGCGATCACCAAGCATTTGCCGGCCATGCCGGTCGTCACCGCGATATTGGTGCTGGTCTTCGGCGGCCTGACCGTCTTCCTTCAAAACGAGACCTTCATCAAGCTGAAGGTCACGATCCTCTATTCCATGTTCGGCTCGGCGCTGATCGGCGCGCTTTATTTCAACAAGCTCCTGCTGCCGATCGTCTTCGACATGGCGATCCATATTGACGACGCCGGCTGGCGAAAGCTGACCTGGCGCTGGGGCCTGTTCTTCTTCTGCCTCGCCGGCCTCAATGAGGTCGTGCGCCGCATCCTGACGACGGACGACTGGGTGAATTTCAAGGTCTTCGGCATTCTGCCCCTGACCATCCTCTTCGCCATCGCACAGGCGCCGCTCATCATGAAGCATGAGATTCCGGCGGAGGAGGAAGACGCGGAGTCGCATTTCTAACGCCGCCGCCGCATTCCCGGAGCGAGGGCAGGGCGATCGGCGAACGACAATCTCGGATGGTTGGCCGCCCAATATACCTCCCCTTTACGGGGAGATCGGCGGTCGAAGGACCGCCGGATGGGGTTCGCGCCGCCATTATATTTGGTGGGGCTTTACCCCGCCCGGCCCTGCTTCGCAGGGCCGCCCTACCCGTAAAGGGGAGGGATTCGCTCATGCCCGGCGTTCACCCGATTGCCCTGGCGGACAGGGCCGTCGCGACTCCCAAGCGCGTCGGATTGTGCTAGCTTTCAATGCGGCGGGGGCGTTCTCGCCTCGAGGGGAGTGAGCAAATGCGTTATTTTCTTGCCGCGATCTTCGTTTGCGCCATCGGCGCGCCGGTCGCCTCCGCGTTGCCGGCGCCGGCCCCCGGCGCGCTGTCAGTCTCGAAAGAGGATTCCATCCTCCAGGTCGCGAAGCGCGGCGGCGGCAAGCCGCAGGCGGCGAAAAAGAGCAAGAGCGGCGGCAACAGCAGCAGCAGCGGCATCCATCCGCTGGTCGGCAGCGGCGATTATTGAGATCGCAAGGGCGGCCTCCTCCCGGGGCGCCGTCTCGCATGATCCGCCCCCGCGCATTTGCGCGGGCGGCCTCGGTCGTCTGCCGATAGCCGCGCCTACGCTCTCAACCTATTTTTCATCATTAATATTCATCGGGGGCTAACCAAGCATTCGTTGGTTTTCCTAATTGCTAACCACGACAATTGCTTACAATTTACCGTAAAAATTAGCCGTATATGATGAGACCCATCGTCAATCGCGCCGTCCTCCCAACAAATGGCGCGCGCAATAGCGGTTCTCGTCATGTCTAAGCGGTCCGTTTTCTTTCGGCTCTCGACCTCGGCCTCCATTGCGGCGCTTCTTCTCGGCTCGGCGCAGGCCAAACCCGTCCTCTCGGCCGCGCCGGGTTATGGCGGCTATTATCAGCAGCAGAGCCCGCTCGGCGGCGGCCTGATCGAGGCGCTGGTCGGCGAGCCGGGGCCTGTGCGCTACGCCACGCCGCCGGCTCGTCCCCAGGCTGGCGCGCATCTCGCCGCCTATGCCCCGCAGCCGGCGGAGGTCCAGCGCGCGATCGACCCGATCTATATGCGCGCGGAGGTCGATTACGGCGGCTCCGAAGCGCCGGGCACGGTCGTGGTCGATACGCCCAACAAGTTCCTCTACCTCGTCCATGGACGCGGAAAGGCGACGCGCTACGGCATCGGCGTGGGCCGGCCGGGCTTCGAATGGTCGGGCGTGAAGACGATCAGCCGCAAGGCCGAGTGGCCGGACTGGACGCCGCCCGCGGAAATGCTGGCGCGCCGTCCCGACCTGCCGCGCCATATGGAGGGCGGCCCGGCCAATCCGCTCGGCGCCCGCGCCATGTATCTCGGCAATTCGCTCTATCGCATCCACGGGACGAACGAGCCGCACACGATCGGCCAGAACGTCTCCTCCGGCTGCATCCGCATGATGAATGACGACGTGGTGGACCTTTATAATCGCGTGCCGGTGGGCGCGCGCGTGGTTGTGCGCTGAGGCGCAGACCGCCGACGTAAACCGCGCCCGAAGGCCGAAAGCGCCGGTTGCAATCGCCGGCGCTTCGGGCGATAGCTGAATTGCGGTCTTTGCCGAAGAGTCTCTTCCTTGCCGAGTCTTCTCCGCTTCCTTGCCATTGTCGCCGCGATCGTCGCGCTTGTTTACGGCGCGATGATCGCCGTCGTGTCCTTCGTGACGCCGCAGCCGCGCGAGATGAGCTACACGATCCCCGCCCAGCGCCTCAACAAATGAGGCGCGCGCCATGAGCGGGAGCGCCCATCGCCAGCTCGACGCTTTTCTTGAGATGCTTGCGGCCGAGCGCGGGGCGGCGCTCAACACGCGCGACGCCTATCGGCGCGACCTTGCCGATTACATCTCCTTTCTGAAAGGCGCCGGCTCCGGGCCGGGCGACGTCGCGACGGACGGCCTGCGCGCCTATCTCGCCGATCTCGCTACGCGCGGCATGTCGACCGCGACGGTGGCGCGGCGCGTCTCGGCGATCCGCCAATTCCACAAATTCCTCTATGTCGACCGCCATCGCCCCGACGATCCGGCGGCCGCGCTTGAAGGGCCGCGCATGATCAGGAGCGCGCCCGGCGTGATGTCTATCGAGGAGGTCGATCGCCTGCTTGCCACGGCGCGCGAGGGGATTGACGACGAGAAGCGGCCATTGCGCGAGCGGCTGAAGGCCGCGCGGCTTCATGCGTTGCTGGAGACGCTCTACGCGACCGGCCTGCGCGTCTCGGAGCTTGTCTCTCTGCCGAAAAGCGCGGCGCGGGCGCGCGATCCCTTCATCACGGTGAAGGGGAAGGGCGGGCGCGAGCGCCTCGCCCCGCTGACCGACGGCGCGAAGCGCGCGCTGGGCGATTACCGCAAGCTGCTCGAGGCCGTGTCGCCGGGGCTTGCCGGCGGCCCGTTCCTTTTCCCCGCCGATAGCGACAGCGGGCATCTGACCCGCCAGGCTTTCGCGCGTGAACTGAAGACCTTGGCCGCCGCCGCGGGGCTCTCGGCCGCGCAGATTCATCCGCACGCGCTACGCCACGCCTTCGCGAGCCATCTTCTCCAAAACGGGGCCGATTTGCGCGTCGTGCAGGAACTGCTCGGCCATGCCGACATCTCCACGACTCAGATTTACACTCATGTCCTCGACGAGCGGATGCGGGCCATGGTGCGCGATCTGCATCCGCTGTCCGATGCGCGCTAAACGAGCGCGCCGATGTGAAGTTGAATTTCCAAGGTCCGCGAATAATCCTTTTTATTGCGATATGTGATTCGTTAACGTATGGTCCCCGCGGAAGATGTTCAGGGACGAGACAGGTAAAGGCATGGCCATTACTACAAGCGCGGGCTTCCGGCCGGATCAGGAGAACGTCGTTTATATTGGCGGCGGCGTGACGCTCAAGGGCGAGATTTCCGTGCCTGATCTGATCGTCGTCGACGGCGCTATCGAGGGCGGCGTCACGGCGCGCGTGGTCTGCGTCGGCGCGACCGGCGTGATTCGCGGCGGCGTCTCCGCGACCGAGGCCGACATTAGCGGCTCGGTCGGCGATCACATCGAAATCAAGCAGCTCCTCATCGTCCGTGCGACCGGCCGCGTCGAAGGCCGCGTCATATATGGCGAGATCGAGCTGGAGAAGGGCGCCGTCGTCACCGGCGACCTTTCGGCCGCCGACGATTATCGCGCGGCCGCCAAGCCGGTCGCTCAAGGCAGACCCGCCATTCAAGGCAAGGCCGCCACGCAAGAGCGCATCGAGGCCGCCGCGCCGGCGCCGGCCGCCAAGGCTGGCAACTCTCTCGACCGCCTGAACGAGGCGGTCCGCGCCGCCAGGAGCGGCCCCGCGAAGAGTCCCGTCTATCTCGCGACCGAGACCGATTCCGAGCGCCGCAACGTCCTGCGCGCGCCGATGTCGAGCCGACGCGCTTCCGCCTGAGCGTCCGCCGCCCGCAAGATTATCCCGCCGCCCGCCTTTCTCGAAAGGCGGGCGCTTTTGTTTTCGGGCGCCTCCGCGCATTGACCGCGTCGAGACCCTGCGCCGTCGCCGCCGGCCGCCTTATGTAAAGACGGGGAGGCAATGCGTGCGGGAGTTCAGTCATGGCCGAGTCGGCGCGAACCTTCTGGAAGGGTCATTTGCGCCTGGCCCTCGTTTCGATCCCTGTCCGGCTGGTCGCGGCGGAAAAGGCCGAGTCGGAGGTCCGCTTTCACCAGGTGGACCGCAATTCCAAGCAGCGCATCCGCTACCAGAAGATCGCGCCCGGCAAAGGCGAGGTGAAGAAGGAGGACATCGTCCTCGGCTATGAGGTCGAGCCCGGCAATTACGTCTTCATGGAGGACGAGGAGCTGGATTCGCTGAAGCTCGCCTCGCGCCACACGATCGAGCTCTCGCAATTCGTCGATGCGGACGAGATCGAGCCGTTTTATTTCAACCGTCCCTATTATGTGCTGCCGGACGGCGAGGTCGCCGAGGAAGGCTATCGCGTGCTGCGCGACGCGCTATGGGCGAAACATAAAGTCGGCATCGGCCAGCTCACGCTGAGGGGGCGCGAGCACCTCGTCGCGCTTTTCCCCATGGGCGAGGGGCAGGGGCTCGTGCTCGACACGCTCCGTTACGAAAGCGAACTGAAGAACGCAGATGAGATTTTCTCGTCCATCGGGCGCGAAAAACCACGGGAAGACATGGTGCGGATGGCGGAGGATCTGATCGAGAGCCGCAGCGAGCCTTTCGACGCCGCCAAGTTCCGCAATCATTACGCCGAGGCGCTGCGCGATCTCGTGAAGGCGAAGCTCAGCCGAAGAGAGACCGTGCCTGTGGAAGAGCATGTCGAGCCCGGCGCCAAGGTGCTCGATTTCATGGAGGCGCTGAAGCGTTCGGTCGCGACGAGCGGCGGCGCGACGCCGCCGGAGCCGCCGAAAAAGGGCAGGGCGCCCGCAAAGAAGGCGACGCCCGCAAAGTCTTCGAAAACCTCGAAGACGCCCGCGCGGCGAAGGGCTTAAGACATGCCGGCGCGCGCGAGGAAAGACGACGGCGCGCTCGCCGCCTATCGCGCCAAGCGCGATTTTTCGGTCACGCCGGAGCCGCAGGGCGGCGCCTCGCGCGGTTCCGCGCCGCGTCTCGTCGTGCAGCGGCATTTCGCGCGGCGGGAGCATTTCGACCTGCGGCTCGAAATGGACGGCGTGCTGAAAAGCTGGGCCGTCACGCGCGGGCCCTCGTCCAACCCCGCCGACCGGCGCCTCGCCGTGCGCACCGAGGATCATCCGCTTGATTACGGCGGCTTCGAAGGGCTGATCCCGAAGGGCGAATATGGCGGCGGCACGGTGATGCTGTGGGAAAATGCGACCTATGCGCCGCAGAACGGCGATCCGCTGACGGCGCTGGAGAAGGGCGAGATCAAGTTCCTCGCCAATGGGGAGCGCATGAAGGGCGGCTATGTGCTCGTGCGCATGAAGACGCGCGACAAGGGCGAGAACTGGCTGCTCATAAAGGAGCGCGACGCTTACGCCGCCGCGGACGCGAATCTCACGGAGCTTTACGACACGAGCGTCGCGACGGGACGCACGCGGGAGGAGATCGAGCGGGGCGCGAAAGCCAGGCGCGGCAAGGCGCCGGCGGGGCGCGCCAAAGAGGCCGCGACGCCGGCCTATTGGTCCGACAAGCCGATCGCGAGCGCGCCGACCCCGAAATTCATCGCCCCTGAGCTTTGCGAAACGGCGGAAAAGCCGCCCGCCGGCGCCGACTGGATCTTCGAGCTGAAATATGACGGCTATCGCCTGGAGCTTGCGACGGGCGCGGGGGGCGCGGTCGTTTACACGCGCTCCGGGCTCGACTGGACGAACCGCTTTCCGAATCTCGCGCGCGCCGCCTTCGCGCTTCCCTGCCGCAATGCGCTGATCGACGGCGAGGCGGCGGTCTTCGACGAGAAGGGCGTTTCCGATTTCGCCTTGCTCGTTTCCGCGCTCGAAGCCGGGCGCAATGAGCGCGTGGAGTTCGTGGCCTTCGACCTGCTTATCCTCGACGAGGAGGATTTGCGCGGCGAGCCCTTGCGCAAGCGAAAGGAGCGGCTGAAGCGGCTTCTCGCGAAAAGCGACGGCGGCATTCGCTACGGCGATTACATTGAAGGCGACGGCGCGACCGTCTTTCGCGAGGCGACGCAGGCCGGCGCCGAGGGCATTATCGCCAAGCGCGGCGACCGGCCCTACCGCAGCGGCCGCACCTCCGATTGGCTGAAGATCAAGGGCGACTTCCGCGAGGATGTGCTGATCGTCGGCTATCGCCCCTCGGAGAAAAGCTCGTCCTTCGCCTCGCTCATCGCCGCGAAGGAAACGCCGGAAGGGCTCCGCTATGTTGGCCGAATCGGAGCGGGCTATGACGCGCGAACCCGGCGCGCGCTGGAGCCTTTGCTGGAAAAGCGCGCGAAGGATGCGCCGAAGCTCCTCGCCGCCGATGAGATTCCGAAGAGCTCCGTCTGGATCGCGACGCCCTTTCCGGCGGAAGTGCGCTTCGGCGGCTGGACCATGGACGGGCAGTTGCGCCAAGCGCGTTTTCTCGGCGTGCGCGAGGATAGGAAGGCGAAAACCGTGGCCAAGCAAACGCAGGCGCCGAAGCTTCCGCGCGTCACTCACGCCAGCCGCGTCGTCTATCCGGCGGACGGGATCGCCAAGGGCGACATCGCGGATTATTACGACGCCATCGCCCCGCGCATGGCGCCGCATCTCGCCGATCGCCCCGTCAGCCTGTTGCGCGCGCCGGAGAATATCGAAGAGCTGTTTTTCCAGCGCCATCCTTTGAAAGGCATGACGCGCGGCATATTGACGGTGGAGAGCGGAGACGAGCCCTATATCGCCCTCGACGGCGCGCTCGGCCTGCACACGGCGGCGCAATTCGGGGCCGTCGAAATTCATGGCTGGATGTCGCTTGCGCGCGATCTCGACCGGCCGGACCGCATGGTCTTCGATCTCGATCCGGATGAGGATCTGCCGTTCACGGAAGTTTGCCGGGCGGCGGCGGATATTCGCGACTATCTTGGAGAGATCGGCCTGCGATCCTGGCCGCTCGTCACCGGCGGCAAGGGCGTCCATATTGTGCTGCCGCTCGATCGCTCGCTCGGCTACGCCGATACGGAAGTCTTCGCGGCGGGCTTTGCGCGCGGCCTGGCGCGGCAGGAGCCCAGCCGTTTCGTGGCCAATATGAGCAAGCGCAAACGGATGGGACGCATCTATATCGACTGGCTGCGCAACAAGAAGACGGCGACCGCGATCCTGCCCTGGTCGCTGCGCGCCCGCGCCGGCGCGCCGGTGGCGACGCCTTTGTCATGGAAGACGCTGGCGGAGGTTGAAAGCGCCGCCGCCTTCGACATTCGCACAGCGGCGACGGTCGAAGATGGGTGGAAGGACTTCTTCGCGACGCGGCAAGCCATTGCGCCGGGCGCCGTCGCCTTCATGCGCGCCGACGGCCGGTGAGCCGCGTTGCTCAGAACCGGAGCAGGCGCAAGCCGGACAAGTGGTTGAACGCATAGCTCAGCGCCACAAGCAAGGAGACGGCGAGCGAACTTGCGAGCGCGCCCCGCCAATGAGTCCCGGCGTTGCGTTCTTTCGCGACCCGAATGTCGCGCGACGTTCGGAACGTCTTCTTGAAATCGGAAATGGGAGGAAGGCGTGTCATGCTTGCCGGAATTTCTGGAAGGCCGCGACCGGGCTGGCGCGCCGGCCGCTTTTTGAATCCAGGCATCTTACGCGGCCGCCGCCTCGAGCGTATTTCGGGCCCGTTGCTCTTATGTCTGGGTCGTATTTTGACGGAAGCTAACCGACGAGCCGCTTCTTGAGCATATTGTAAAGCAGCGTCACGACTGCGCCGGTGACGCCGCCGCCCACCGCCTGCCCGAGCAGAACGCCGAGATCGAAACCGCCGCCGCCGCTGGCGGCGCTCGCGAGCGAGGGGATGACGGCGCTGAGAATCTGCCCGCCCAGCCCGCCGCCAAGGGCGCCGCTGATGAGGTCGCCGAGCGCGCTGTCGCTCTTCGTGGCCTTGCCGGCCGCTTTGCCGCCGAGCGCTCCGGCCACGACCTGAACGAGAATATCGGTGATGGACATGAAAACGCTCCCCGGAAAAATGGTCGAGCCTTCCGGATAAGCGCTCAGTTGGGGTTTTAGTTCCCTTGAAGCGTCAGGCGGCGAGGTCCGCCACCACGGCGTCGAGCACGGGAAAGCCCTCGGAGCTCACGCGCAGCCGGTTCTCGCGCGTAACCTCGACCAGCCCGTCGCCGATCAATTCCGAAATGCGCGACTGCGAGAGCTTCTTGCCGGTGAGCAGGAAATAGCGCTGCGGATCGATGCCTTCGCGCAGGCGCAGGCCCATCAGCAGGAACTCGTCGCCTTCCTGCTCCGAATTGAGCAGCTCGTCCTCGACGAGGCCATGGCCCTCCGTCTCGACGCAGGTAAGCCACATCTCCGGATGTTTTTCCGCCGCCTGCGCGCGGCGGCCGCGCGTCGTGACGAGCCGTCCATGCGCGCCGGGGCCGACGCCCGCATATTCGCCATAGCGCCAATAGACGAGATTATGCCGGCATTCGGCGCCGGGACGGGCGTGGTTCGAGACCTCGTAGGAGGGCAGGCCGTGGCGGGCCGTGACCTCCTGCGTCACGTCCCACAGGGCGCGCTGCGTATCGACGTCCGGGAGCGCCATCTTGCCGGTATTGACCATGCGCTCGAACAGCGTGTCGGGCTCGATGGTGAGCTGGTAGAGCGACACATGCTCGGGGGCGCGGGCCAGCGCGAGGTCCAATTCCTTGCGCCACGCCGCCGCCGTCTGTCCGGCGCGGCCGTAGATGAGGTCGAAGGAAGCGCGGTCGAAGACGCTCGTCGCGACGTCGAGCGCCATCAGCGCCTCGGCGACGGAATGCTGGCGGCCCAGCGCCTTGAGGTCGATGTCGTTCAGGGCCTGAAGGCCGAGCGACACGCGGTTGACGCCCGCCGCCTTGAAGCTCTTGAAGCGCGAGGCCTCGACGCTCGTCGGATTGGCCTCGAGCGTGACCTCCACGTCCTTGGCCGTCGCCCAATGCTTGGCGATCTGGCCGAGAATGGCTTCGACCGTCGCGGGCGACATCAGCGAGGGCGTGCCGCCGCCGAAAAACACGGAGCGGACCTCGCGGCCGGGGGCGAGCCTGGCCCGATGGCCGATCTCCACGGCGAAAGCCTCGACGAAGCGGTCTTCGTCCACGTCGCCGCGGCGAACGTGGCTGTTGAAATCGCAATAAGGGCATTTCGAGAGGCAGAACGGCCAGTGGACGTAAACGCCGAAGCCCGGGTCGAATGCATTCCGAATCGTCGCCATGTCCCCTTATCGCATGAAACCGGCTAAAAGGCAGGCGGGGGAAGGCGGCCGCGCTCCTATATGGTCCATGGCGGTCCGCCGTCCCGCTGCGAAAGGACGCTCCCTTGGCTCGCGTGCTGATCATCGGCGGGACCGGCTTCATCGGCCGCCACATTGCGGGGCGGCTCATCGCCGAGGGCCACGCCGTGAGGGCGGTGGGCCGCGCCGATGTGGACCTCGCCCGGGACGGCGCGGAGCGCCTGCGCGGCAAGGTCGACGGCTTCGAGGCGGTGATCAATTGCGCCGGCCTCGTGCGCGACGAAGGCGCGAACACCATGGACGCTGTGCATGCCGAGGGGCCGATGCGCCTCTTTTCCGCCTGCATCGCGGCGGGGGTGAGGCAATTCGTCCACATCTCGGCGCTGGGGGCCGCGCCGCAGGGGGAGACGGACTATCAGCGCAGCAAGGGCGCGGCGGAGGCCTTCTTTCTGGACGCCGATTTGCATGGGACGCGGCTCGACTGGCGCGTGCTGCGGCCCTCCGTCGTCGTCGGCCGGGGCGGAGCGAGCACGACCTGGCTCCTCGCCGCCGCCGCCTTGCCGATCCTGCCGCGCATCGGCCGGGAGGATTGGCGCTTCCAGCCTGTCCATGTCGGCGATCTGGCCGAGCTTGTGGCGCGGCTCGTGGAGGGCGCCGACTCGCCGCGGCTGATCGACGTGGTGGGGCCGGAGCCGATGACCGCCTATGAGCTGACGCGGATTCTCCGCAACTGGCTCGACCTGCCCCCGACCGGCTCCGTGCGAATTCCGGATCGGCTGCTCGAGCTCGCGACGGAGATCGGCGGGCGCTTCGCCAGCGGGCCGCTCAACCCGGACGTGATGAAGATGCTCGCGCGCGGCAATGTCTCCGATCCCGGCCCGCTGACGGCGGCGCTGGACCGCCCGCCGCGCGATCTGCGCAGCGCGCTGGCGCGGGAGCCCGCCTCGGCGGCCGACAGGCTGGCGGCGCGGCTTTTCCTTTTGCGTCCGCTTCTGCGCTTCAGCCTGGCGTTTCTGTGGATTGCGAGCGGGCTTTTCTCCTTCGGCCTTTATCCGGCGGCGAAAAGCTACGAGATGCTTGCCGCGATCGGCCTTTCGGGCGCTTCGGCGTCGCTCGCGCTTTATGGCGGCGCGGCCCTGGATCTGTTCCTCGGCGTTCAACTGCTGCGGGGCTGGCGGCCGGTCCTTGTCGGCTGGCTGCAGCTTGCGAGCATGGCGGTCTTCACGCTGCTGGCGACAAGGCTCCCGGGCGATTATTGGCTGCATCCCTTTGCCCCCATACTGAAGAATCTGCCCCTGGCCGCCGCCTTGTTGGCGATGATCGCGCTGGAGAGCGAGTAATGCTCGACGTCGCCGTGCTGAAATGGATTCACATCGTCAGTTCGACCGTGCTCTTCGGCACGGGGCTCGGCACGGCCTTTCATGGCCTCGCGACCAATCTGCGCGGCGATCTGCGCGCGATCGTCGCGGGAAACAAGAATGTCGTGCTGGCCGATTGGATCTTCACGACGCCGGCCGTGATCATTCAGCCGGCGACGGGCGTCGCGCTCGCCTTGCAGGAAGGCTGGCCGCTCGATACGCCGTGGATATTGGCGTCCGTCGCGCTCTATATTTTCGTCGGCGCCTGCTGGCTTCCCGTGGTCTGGCTGCAAATGCGGATGGCGCGCATCGCGGAGGAGTGCCTCGCGTCGGGCGAGCCGTTGCCGCCGCTCTATAAGCGCTATTTCTGGCGGTGGTTCGCGCTCGGCTGGCCCGCCTTCATCGCCATGCTCGGCATTTTCTGGCTGATGGTGGACAAGCCGCAGTTCTAGCGGCTCGCGACGCCCGCGCCGCTGCGCGGCGGCAGCTTCGTTCCCTTGTCGAGATTGTAGATGTCGCGGCGGAAATGCGCCGGCCCGTCATCGGTCGCCCAGCCGGTCATATAGACCCAGGCGACCGGGATAGGGTGAAGCAGCCCGATCTTTTCGGTTCTTCCCCGCTCTTCTTCGTCCTTCAATTTCGAGGCGTCCCAATCGCCCGTGTCCTGCAGGAGCCAGGAGGCGAGATCATAGACGCCCTCGACACGCACGCAACCATGCGAAAGGAAGCGATAGTCCTTGTCGAAAAGGTCCTTGCGCGGCGTGTCGTGCATGAACACGGCGTGATTGTTCGGCATGGAGACGCGCAGAGAGCCGAGCGCGTTTTTCGGCCCTGGCTCCTGGCGGAAGGTGAAGCTCGCGGCGCGCCGGCCGGATACGCGCCGCAATCTCAGCGGATTCACTTCGCGGCCCCTGGCGTCCAAAATGCGAATGTTCTCTCGCTCGAAGTAATGGGGGTTGCGCCTGAGCTTGGGCGCCAGCTCCTTCTTGATGATGGAGGCCGGAACCGTCCATGTCGGATTGATGTCGATGGAGACGATCTTTGCGACGAGTTGCGGCGAGGGATGGCGGCGCCCGCCGACCACGGCGGCATAGCGTTTGACGGTCTCGCCGCTTTCAACGGCCTCGACGGAAGCGGCGGGGATGTTGACCACGACATAACGCTCGCCGAAGCGGAACTTCGTCCGCGAAAGACGGGCGGCCGTCGCCGCCAGTTGGCGTGCGCGCGTCGCGGCGGGGACGTTCATCTCGCGAAGCGTCTCGCGTGACGCCTCGCCGGTCTGATCGAGACCCGTATGCGCCTGGTATCGCCGCACAGCGTCGGAGAGCGTTTCATCCCATTCTTCGCCCTCGCGGTCGTCCTGCGAGAGATAGCCTTCGATGGCGAGCCGGCGGCGCAGCGCGGCGACGGCCTGGCCCCTCGAGTCGGGCGTGACCGGCTTTGCAAGGCGCGGCCAGCCGCCATTGGCCGCAATGCCGGCGTAGCGCCGCGCGGCTTCCGCGGTGACGCGCGCGGCTTCCGGGCCGAAATCCGGGACGGAACGCGAGGGTCTTTCCGCCTCGGGCGCGGGCGGCGCGTCTTCGGCGCGCTCGGGGCCGGGCGGCGGCGGATCGTCGCGCTGCGCGCCTGCGGGGGGCAGGGAAAAGAAAAGGGCGGCGGACGCCAGGAGCGCGACGGCGCCGGCGTGAGGCTTTCGTTTCATGGGGCGGCTCGCTGCGCCGGCGTCACCGCGCCGGCTCGTCGCGCTCCTATCTAGCGCGTATCGACGCCACGCAAGGACAGGGCGCCGCTATTTCAGCGTCGCCGCGATCTCTTGCATTAGATTGTCAATGTCGGGATCCGAGAAGGCGTCGCCCGAGGGCTCGATCCGCAGAACCGGATCGCGCGTGCAGAGCCGCAGGCAATCGCGCGTCGAGACTTTGAGGCGGCCGTCCGCGAGTTGGTCGGGGAAAGTGGCGCGAACAGCCGCTTGCGCTTCGGCCAGCAAAGCGCGCCCGCGGCCGTTCGCGTCGCAATTTGGGCCGACGCAGACGAGGAGGCGGATGGGGTGGCTCGTGTTCTTCATTCTGTCGGAAAGAGGATTGGCTCGTAATCCCGTGCGCCATGCAAGATACGGAGTATGACGACTGCGTCGGAGACGCAGAAAAAGACAAGGAAATTGCCGTGAACCATACGGCGCACGCCTGAGGCTTCGTGTCGAGGCACGAGCGGGAAACGTTTCGGCATGTTCGCGAGCGTCTCGCAATGACGCCGCAATCCTTCGACGAATGCAAGCGCTTGCGGGAGACTCTCCTCAGCAATGTAATCGCCGACGCTCTCCAAGTCGGCGGCCGCCTCGTTCGTGAAGAGTGCCCTCACTTGGAAGACATCGCCTTGTATTTCTTCTCGAGGCGATCGAAGACGTCCCGCGCCGGCTTGACGCGACCCGCCTCCACGTCGGCGATGCCGTGCGCGAGAGCGGCATCTAACGCCTCAAGTTTGCGATCGCGTTCTTCCAGCAGACGGACGCCTTCGCGAATGACTTGATCTTTGGAGGCATAGCGGCCAGTGGCGACGAGCCGCTCCAAAGCCTCTTCCAGACTGCCTGTAGCCTGTGTCATCGACACCCTCCTGCCGCAGCAGATCATATACTATGTCGACACTGCAAAAGCCTTTAGTCACTTACCCCCGTTTCCTGCGCTTTTCGAACCGGAGGTCTCGGTTGGCGGGGAATCATGACTCACCGGGTTAACGGACGCAAGGAAGGTGGACTCAGTATGACAAGCGATCTCGACCAACGTGCGCAGCCCGAGTCGATCACGCATCGAAAAACGACAACCGATCATCGCTCCGCGCGTCTGTTACCAGACGCTCCGTATATATGCCGCCCGCCCTCGCGGCGGCGCGCCACGGCCGAGCCTTGTTGATCGCGATGTCAAAACGCGGATCATCCTTGTCGATCCCACCGCACACGAGGGAAGGCTTTCCACCCTCGGACGCCGTCGCCTGCAAGGCGCCATCGGGGCCGATCAGCCCAGCGGAGAGGCGACTGGTCGGTAATGCAGGAATCGACAAGCTGAGCCAAAAGTTGTTGGTGGCCGCGTGAGCGCGCGACAAAAGGCGGAACATTGGATCGTCCGAATAGGCGGAGAAGAGAACGCAATCCACTCCCATCCGACCGTATTCGAGAAAAAGCTCCGGAAACTGAACTTCGATGCAAAGCATCATGCCGAAACGCACGCCGTCGACATCGAAAGTGACGGCACTTCGGCCGGGCGTATACCAGTCAGCCAACTCGGTATTGGAACACAGCCGCTTGTCGTAACGTCCGACCAACCGCCCCTCATGCGAAATCACATAGAGACTGTTGTGCGGCGGGTGCGGCGGTGTGAGCCGGTGATTGCATCCTATTACCGTCCATAGACCGAGATGTGCGGCGTGCGCGGCAATGGCGACCAATTCTTCACGAAGGAGTTTCCAGTCGACGACGGCCCAGTTCTCGATCTGGGATTTGATGTATCCCGACAGGGCGCCCTCGGGAAAATGCGCCAAGCGGCAACCTGCCTCGCTGGCGGACGACATCAGGTCGCGGATGTGGCGCCCATTTTTGCGAACATCGGAAGTGACGATGCTCTGGGCCGTCGCAATTGGAAACACCGATTCCATGCATTTCCCCCGCGATCCATGCGCGAAATCGTCGCGAAAATAGGGATCGAGTCCATCTTCCTCGCAAACTGAGTCTGACTAATCCCTCAAAAGAGCCGGACTTCTGCATTGTCGGTCACGCGCTCGTCACACATCCAGATTCGCGACGTTCAGCGCGTTTTCGTGGATGAATTCGCGGCGCGGCTCCACCACGTCGCCCATCAGCTTCACGAAGATGTCGTCGGCCTCGGCGGCTTCCTTCACCTTCACTTGCAGCAGCGAGCGCGCCTCGCGGTCGAGCGTCGTCTCCCAAAGCTGCTCGGCGTTCATTTCGCCCAGGCCTTTGTAGCGCTGGATGGCAAGGCCTTTGCGACCGATCTGGCTCATCGCGTCATAGAGCGCGATCGGCCCCGAGAGCGGCGCCTCGTCGCCGCGGCGGATGAGCGCCGCCGGCGCGGAGAAGACATCGCGCAGGCTTTCCGCGCGCTCATAGAGCTTGCGCGCCTCCGATGAATTGAGCATCGCCTGATCGAGCGTCACCGCCTGCGTCACGCCGCGCAGCGTGCGTTTGAAGACATAGCCGCCGTCGCGAATCTCGCCCGCCCAGCCGCGCTCGGTCTCCTCGGCGATCGCGTCGAGACGCCGCGCGACATTGGCGGCGGCGCGCTCGGCCTCGCCATCCTCGCCATGCGGCTTCAACGCCCCGACCATCGCCGCCTGCTCCACGACGCTGCGATCGTAGCGCGAATGCAGGCTCGCCATCACCGTGCGGAAGGCGCGCGCATCCTCCAGCACCTTGCGCAGATCGGCGCCGGCGCGGTCCTCGGAGCCCGTGCGCAGCAGGGCGCCGTCGAGCAGCGAGTCGATGAGATAATCCTCGAGCGCGCGCTCGTCCTTGAGATATTGCGTCGACTTGCCCTTGGTCACCTTATAGAGCGGCGCCTGGGCGATGAAGACATGGCCGCGCTCGATCAGCTCCGGCATCTGCCGGTAGAAGAAGGTCAGGATCAGCGTGCGGATATGGGCGCCGTCGACGTCGGCGTCGGTCATGATGATGATCTTGTGATAGCGCAGCTTGTCGGCGTTGAATTCGTCGCGCCCGACGCCCGTGCCGAGCGCGGTGATCAGCGTGCCGATCTGCTCCGACGAGAGCATCTTGTCGAAGCGCGCGCGCTCGACGTTCAAAATCTTGCCGCGCAGCGGGAGCACCGCCTGAAAGGCGCGGTCGCGTCCCTGCTTGGCGGTGCCGCCGGCCGAGTCGCCCTCGACGATGAAGAGCTCCGCCTTGGCCGGATCGCGCTCCTGGCAGTCGGCGAGCTTGCCGGGGAGGTTCGCGACGTCGAGCGCGCCCTTGCGCCGCGTCAGTTCGCGCGCCTTGCGCGCCGCCTCGCGCGCGGCCGCCGCCTCGACGACCTTGGAGACGACATTCTTCGCCTCGGCCGGATGCTCCTCCAGCCACTGGCCGAGAAGGTCGTTCACCACATTCTCGACCGCCGGACGCACTTCGGACGAGACGAGCTTGTCCTTCGTCTGCGACGAGAATTTCGGGTCCGGCACTTTCACCGACAGCACGCAGGTCAGGCCCTCGCGGCAATCGTCGCCGGAGAGATCGACCTTCTCGCGCTTGGTGAGGCCGGAGGCGTCCGCGTAGCCTGTGATCTGGCGCGTCAGCGCGGCGCGGAAGCCGGCGAGATGCGTGCCGCCGTCGCGCTGCGGGATGTTGTTGGTGAAGGCTAGCACATTCTCGTGGTACGAGTCGTTCCACCACAAGGCGACTTCGACGGTGATGTGCTCGCGCTGGCCGCGAATGAGGATCGGCGCGGCGATGAGCGGCGTTTTGGCGCGGTCGAGCCAGCGCACGAAAGCCTCCAGCCCGCCCTCGTAATAAAGCTCCTCCTGCTTCACTTCGGCATGGCGCGCGTCGGTGAGGATGATGCGCACGCCGGAATTCAGGAAGGCGAGCTCGCGCAGGCGATGCTCGATCGTCGCATAGTCGAAATCGACCATGGTGAAGGTCGCCGGCGAAGGCAGGAAGGTGACTTCCGTGCCGCGTTTGGGCGCGCCGTCCTCGATCGGCGCGCCGCCGACGACCTTGAGGTCCTCGACCGCGTCGCCATGCGAGAACTCCATGAAATGCTCTTTGCCGCCGCGCCAGATGCGCAGCTTCAGCCACACGGAGAGCGCATTGACGACCGAGACGCCGACGCCGTGCAGGCCGCCCGAGACCTTGTAGGAGTTCTGGTCGAATTTGCCGCCGGCGTGGAGCTGGGTCATGATGACATTCGCCGCCGACACGCCCTCTTCCGGGTGGATGTCGGTCGGGATGCCGCGGCCATTATCCGTCACCGTGCAGGAGCCGTCGGCGTTGAGCGTGACCGTGACGCGCGTCGCATGGCCGGCGAGGGCCTCGTCGATGGCGTTGTCGACGACCTCATAGACCATGTGATGCAGGCCGGTGCCGTCGTCCGTGTCGCCGATATACATGCCCGGACGCTTGCGGACGGCGTCGAGGCCACGGAGCACCTTGATGGATTCGGCGCCATATTCGGCAGGGTCGTTCGGCTTCTCGTTCTCGCTCATTTCGCTCGCTTTTGCCGGCGATTCCGGGCGGTTGATTCGTAAATCCCATTCTACTCCGGAACAGTGAGCGAATGCACGCGTTTAGAGGGGTTTTCCCCTTGCATTAATAGCTTCCCCAAGCAAAATCATCCGGACGGCCAGAACGGCCAAGATGATCCCGAGAAGAAGGCTGAAGAAGCCCGCAATCGCGGAGGCGGTGAGCCGCCACAGCGAAAAAGTGACCTGGAGGCGATCATCCTGCACGGCGATCCTGTCCAGCGACGCCTTCATCGCCGCGCCCTTCACATCGTCCTTCAGCCGATAGACGGGGCGCTCCTCGAGATAGCGGCGCAGAACCGCGTCGACGATCCTGGCGGTCCAATCGTCGGCCTTGCGGGCTTTTTCCTCGATGAGCGCGCGCAGCTTTTCGTCGGCGACATGCCCGCGCGCGACGCGGGCGACGAGCTCGGCGGCGCTCTCGCCCCCATAGGCGAGGCGGCTGACGTCGATTTTCTCGGGCTCGAAATAAAGGGCGCCCTCCGCATATTTGGGGACGCCGAGCGCGGACGCTTCGATCTCGAAGATCTTGCCCGTGCGCAGCTTGCCTTCGACGCCGAAGGCGAGCGCGGCCTTGCCGTCGCGGAGGCTCACCGTCGCGCTTTTCACGCTCGCGGATTGGAGGAGGGCTTGCGCGGGGCCTTTGACGGCGATCTCCTTGGGGAGACGGTCGTCGATGCGGCTTTGCAGCTCGGTCGCGCTGAGAGAGATCTCATGCGTGGCGGCGAGGGTCCAAAGCCCGGCGGCGCCGAGCGCAATCAGGAGCGTGGCGGCGATCCAGCCATAGCGGCGTAGCTGTTTCATTGTTTCCTCCCGCCTCGAGAGCGTTTTAGAGACTGGAGAGTTCTATAGGCCAGTCGGAAACGCGGCTATGCGCGAACGCACGGGCTTAAGCGGGCTTTCGGGGCGGTTCCCGGCGGGAAATCCTGCTTATTCAAGAAAACGCTAAGGCGTGGTCCGGCAATAAGCGAGCCGGCAATCGCGGGAGGCTTTTTCCCTCTCCCCGTTTCACGGGGAGAGGGTAGGGTGAGGGGCAAAGCCGCCATGCGCATGCTCGCGGCTTGCATACTGCATACTGCAACAAATCGCCGATCTCCCCGTTGCGGCCTTGCCCCTCACCCCAGCCCTCTCCTCGTTTCACGGGGAGAGGGGGCGGTAAGCAGGCGTTCATTGGCGAAGCGACGAATGCCTGCTCAGCGATAGCCCTCTTCGGCCAGAACCTGCCGCACGGCGGGCCGCGCTCTCATGCGCTGATAATGCGCCGCGCAGTTCGGCGGCAGGGTCATGCCGATCTTGTCCGCCCAGAACTCGACATAGAACAGCGCCGCATCGGCGATGGAGAAGGCGCCGGCGGCGTATTCCCGGCCCGCGAGCTCGCTATTGACGGCGTCGAAGGCGGAAGCGGCGATGGCGCGGCCCTCGGCGATCGTCGCCTCGCGGTCTCCGCCATAGCGCTCCGGCGTGAAAACGCGGCGGAAGCCCTCGCCGTGGATATGGCGGTTGCAGAATTCCAGCATGGCGCGCGCCTCGTCCGCGCGCGCGGGATCGTCGGGCAGGAGCTTCCGGCGCGGGTGATTTCGCGCCAGCCATGTCGCAATGCCGACGAAGTCCGTGAGCGCCGTTCCGTCGTCGAGAACGAGAGTCGGGATCGCGCCTTGCGGGTTGATGGCGAGATAGTCGGGCTTGAGATGGTCGCCGCGCGGCAGATTGAGCACATAAGCCTCGAAGACGAGGCCGATTTCCTCGAGCAGGATGTGGATGCCGGTCGAGCAGGAGCCCGGAGTCATATAGAATTTCATCGGAAGGCGCCTTTCGGTTGCGGCCGATGTGCAACCGGGGCGCCAGACGCGTTACGGCTCGATCCTCGTCACATGCCCCATCTTGCGGCCCGGCCGGCTTTCCGTCTTGCCGTAGAGATGCAGGCAGGCGCCGTCCTCGGCCAGTATTTCCGCCCATTTGTCGGCCTCGGCGCCGATCAGGTTGCGCATCACGACCTTGCCGCCATGGCGCCGCGCGGCGCCGAGCGGCATGCCGGCGATGGCGCGCATATGCTGCTCGAATTGCGAGGTCACGGCGCCGTCGAGCGTCCAATGGCCGGAATTATGCACGCGCGGCGCGATTTCGTTGACGACGAGGCGCTCGCCATGCGCGTCGGAAACGACGAACATCTCCACCGCGATGACGCCGACATAGTCGGCGGCGTCCGCGATCGCGCGCGCCATGCCGGTCGCCGCCCGCGCGGTCGCGTCGCCGATCTCGGCCGGAGCCGTCGTCGTCGCGAGAATATGATGTTCATGCCGATTTTCGCAGACGTCATAGGCGCGGAACGCGCCGTCGAGCCCGCGCGCCGCGATGACGGAAATTTCCTTCGCGAAGGGCACGAATGCTTCGAGAATGCAGGGCGCGTGGCCGAGCGCCTTAAAGGCTCCGGCGAGATCGGCGCCTTCCGCGATCTTCGTCTGGCCCTTGCCGTCATAGCCGAAGCGCCGCGTCTTCAAGATCGACGGACGCCCGAGCTCGGCGACGGTCCGCGCGAGCGAGTCGACGTCGGAGACGTCCGCGAAAGGCGCCGTCGCAATGCCGAGGCTCCGGACAAACTGCTTCTCGACCAGCCGGTCCTGGGTCAGCGCGAGAATTTTGGGGTTCGGCCGCACGGGCCGATGCGCTTCCAGCACTTCGGCCGTGCGCGCGGGAACGTTCTCGAATTCATAGGTGACGACGTCGACCGACTCCGCGAAGGCCGCGAGCGCCGCCTCGTCGAGGAAGTCCGCCTTGGTGCGCGCCGCGCAGACGTCGAAGGCCGGATCGTCCGCGACCGGCGAATAGACATGCGACTTCAGCCCGATCCGCGCGCCGGCGAGCGCCAGCATGCGGGCGAGCTGGCCGCCGCCGAGAATGCCGATCGTCGCGCCGGGCTTCAGCATTCTCAAGCCTCGTCCTTGGGCGTCTCGGCGACGCTCGCCGTCTGCTCGGCGCGGAAAGCCGCGAGGCGCTCCGCGAGCGCCTTGTCCTTCAGCGCGAGGATCGAGGCCGCCAGGATCGCGGCGTTGATTGCGCCGGCCTTGCCGATGGCGAGCGTCCCGACCGGGACGCCGCCCGGCATCTGCACGATGGAGAGAAGCGAATCCATGCCCTTCATCGCCTGGGATTCGATCGGCACGCCGAGCACCGGCAGATTGGTCATGGCGGCGGTCATGCCGGGCAGATGCGCCGCGCCCCCGGCGCCCGCGATGATCACCTCGAAGCCTTCCGCCGCCGCGCCCTTGGCGAAGGCGACGAGCCGGCCGGGCGTGCGGTGGGCCGAGACGATCCGCGCCTCGCATCCGACGTCGAGGGCTTTCAGGGTCTCGACGGCGTGACGCATGGTCGTCCAGTCGGACTGCGACCCCATAATGACCGCGACAGGCGCACTCTGCTTCGCCACTTGAAAATCCATCGGCTCGAGCGTGGGAAGCCACGCCCCTTAGACGATGGGGAGCGCTAAAGCAAGGTCGGCAAGCGTGAGGCGGCGGCGAGCGGGGAATGCCGGGCATGAGCGAATCCCTCTCTTTTACGGGGAGGGCGGCCCTGCGGAGCAGGGCCGGGTGGGGCAAACCCCATCAACGTTATGGCGGCGCGAACCCCACCGGCGGTCTTCGACCGCCGACCTCCCCGTAAAGGGGAGGTATTGGGCGCCGCCAGCCATCCTTCCATTTTGTTTGTTCACCCGATCGCCGCCGCCTCAGGCCAGCGCGTCCCTCACCAGCAGCGCGATGTGCCGCGCCTGGCGCCCGCTGCCATGCGCGATCTGGTGGCGGCAGGAAAAGCCGTTGGCGATGACCGGCGTATCTTCCGGGGCGGCGCGCACCGTGGGCAGGAGCGTCAGTTCCGCCATTTGCATCGAGGCCTCATAATGCTCCGCCTCGAGCCCGAAGCTGCCGGCCATGCCGCAGCAGCTCGATTCGACCACGTCATAGGAGAAATCCGGGATCCAGCTCAAGACCTTGCGCGTCGCCTTCATCACGCCGAAGGCCTTCTGGTGGCAGTGGCCGTGCAGCAGCGCCCTGGGCAGGTTCAGCGGCTTGAGATCGAGGCGCAGCCCGTTGTTCTGATGCTCGCGGGCGAGAAACTCCTCGAAGAGATAGAGCTGCTTGCCGAGATCGCCGACCTCGGGGCCGAGGCCGAGACTGTAGAGCTCGTCGCGCAGCGAAAGCAGGCAGGACGGCTCGAGGCCGATAATCGGCGTCCTGGCGGCGACGGCGTCCTTGAAGGCGGCGAGAACGCGCCTCGCTTCGCCGCGCGCCTTCTCGACCATACCGGTCGTCAGATAAGTGCGCCCGCAGCAGAGCGGCCGGTCCGGCTCGGCGTCGGTCGGCGCGGGCTTCGCGATTTTCACCGCATAGCCGGCGCGTGAGAGCGTCTCGGCCGCCGCTTCTGCGATCTGCGGATCGAAGTGATGGCAGAAAGTGTCGACGAACAGGATGACCTCGCCGCGCGCGCCCGTCATCGCCGATGGCGGCGGCGCGAAGGCTTTCGGCGCCAGCTCCGGCAGGGGGCGGCGCGACGTGACGCCAAGCCATTTCTCGGCGAGCTTCGCGGCCGGGGCGAAGGCGTTGCGCAGCAAAATGGCGAAGCGCAGCAGATTGCGATGGCGGCCCGTCCATTCCGGCACGCCGCCGAAGAGGCGCGTGCGCAGCGGCGCGCCTTTGACCTCGTGACGCTGCGCGAGATACTCGGTCTTGATCAGCGTCATGTCGACGGCGCTGGGGCATTCCTTCTTGCAGGCCTTGCAGGAGACGCAGAGATCCATCGCCTCGTCGAGGCGCGGATCCGCGAAGGCCTGGGCGTTCCCGCCTTCGTTCAGGGCGGCCTTGAAGGCGGCGACGCGCGCCTCGGTCGAATGCGCGCGGTCGCCCGTGATGCGGTAGCTCGGGCACATGACGCCCTTGCCGGTTTTGTGACAGTCGCGGCTGTGCATGCACACCGCCACGGCCTTGGCGTAATTGCCGCCCGTCGCGGGGATGCCGGAATAGGCGTCGCCAATGCCGTATGTGTCGTAGGCCGACCAGTCCAGGAACGTCTTCATGGCCGGCCTGCTAGCAACATTTGCGCCGTCAGAGCGGCGGCAGCGGCCCGCCCAGCGTCACCCGCACGGCCGGCGGCTCCACCGGCTTGAAATGCCGGTCCATGACGCCGACGCCGCAGACCGACCCGGGCGCGGCGCCCGCGAGGCATTGCGCGTAGAGCGGATCGCTCGGCAGGAGCGAGCCATAGCCATAGGTGATCTGGTCCGAGCGCGAATTGAAGACGTTGAAGGCGTCGACTTGCAGCTTCCAGCCGTCGGCCCAGCGATAGCCCAGGCGGGCGTTGACGACGCCCGTGGCCGGGCCGGTGAGCCAGCCGTCCTCGGTCAGCGGCCGGCGGCCGAAATAGCGGTATTTGAGCCCGCCGAACCAGCCCGTGGCCTCGCCCAGCTCCAGCCCCGCCATCGCGACGAGGGCCGGGGCATTGACGAGATAATTGCCGGGCGCGTTGCCGAGATAGGTCCCGTAGGGGAACGCCTCCGGCGAGAGCAGATCGATCCAGGCGAGCGCCTGCTGTTGATCGACGCCGCGAAAACGGGCCTGCACGAGCGACACGTCGCCGTCGAAGCTGATCCAGCTCGCCGGCTTGTAGTGATTGGCGATCTCGACGCCATAGCGCCGGCTCGGTCGGCCGAAGGTCGTGGTGCCTTCGTCGCCGACGAACTGGTTCTCCGAATCGAGATCGAGCCAAAAAAGCGCGACGCTGGCGTCGAGCCCTTCGATGGATTTCGTGCGCAGGCCGATCTCGGCGCCGCGCGACTTCACGAGCAGCGGAATGCGCGCCACGGGGACGAAGCCGTCGGCCTCCGAAAGCTCCGACGTCGAGAAGCGCTGCACGGTTCCCCGAGCGTCCGTCGAATGCATGCCCTCGCCATAATTCGCGAAGAGCTCCGTCTTCGCCCACGGACCGACGACGATCGACGCCTTGGGGCTGAAGATGGCGGCGTCGCGGGTTGCGCTATTGAAGGGGCCGGTCCAGAGGAAGGCGGGCAGTCCTGTGCTCGCCGTGAATTTCGGCGCGTCCCACAGCGTCTGGATGGAATTGACGCTCGCCGCGTAATAATCGAAGCGCCCGCCCGAGACCGTCTTCAGCCAGGGGGTCCAGCGCACGGTCGTGTCGGTCCAAAGGCCAATGCTGCCTTCTCCGACCGCATCGTTGCGGATCGCGTCATAGGGCTGGCGACGCACGCTGTCCTGCAATCCGAGACGAATATCGTCATAGCGCGTCTGCAGGCCGATGCGCGTCTCGATGGGCAGGCCGAGGCTCTCCCATTTGAACGCATGCTGCGCGTTCGCGCCGATCATCGTGCGATAATCGAATTGCCGGAACTGGTCGCCGAGATCGGGATGCGCAAGAAAATAAGTGAAATTGTTGAGAAGCTCCAGGGTCGAGCGCATCGCATAGGCTTCGATGCGGGTCGAATGATCGCCGCTCGTCTCGCTCCACCGCGCGGAAAGCGAGAAGCGCGAGGTCGCGCCGCCATCGGTCGGATCGAGCGTGCCCCACAGCGATTTCAGACCGGAATAGACGGCGCGCTCGGCGATCTGGTCCGTCGAACGCCATTTGTTCGCATAGGCCATGAAGGCGACCGACGCGCCGTCCGCCTCCGTCCCTCGCGACCAGCGCAGCACGCTGTTGATGCGGCGCAGATTGTCGCCGCGCTCCCACGGCCCGTTGTAATATTGCGCCTCGACCGCGCCATAGGCCGCGCCGCCGGCAAAATCCTTGTAAGGCGCGACGGCCAGCGCGCGCCCATAGCCGAAACTTCCGCCCGTGAGCTGGAAGAAGCCTTTGTCGATCTTGTCCTTGTATTGGAGATAGATCGAACCGGCGGAGGAGAAGTCGCCGTCTTCGGCGTCATAGGGTCCCTTGCGCGCGAGCACGTAAGCGAGCAGTTCCGGGATGAGGAAATTGGAGTCCGCATAGCCCTGCGCATGGCCGTGCGTGCGCATGTTGAGCGGCACGCCGTCGAGATAGAGCGCCATGTCGGTGCCGTGATCGAGATTGAAACCGCGCAGGAAATACTGGTTCGCCTTGCCGTCCCCGGAGTGCTGGCTGACGATCAGGCCGGGCACGATTTCGAGCGCCTCCGCCGATCTGGCGAAGGGCAGGGCGTTGACCTCCTTGCCGGTGAAGAAGCTTTCGCTGGCCGCCGTGAGTGGCGGCGGCTTGGGACCGTCGGCGACGGGCGCCGGCGCCGCGACAGGGCGCGAGACGGCCGCGACGATGGGAGACGCGGCGCGCGGCAGTTGCGGCTTCGCGGGCGCGGCGACATGCGGCGCCGGGCGGGCCGGATAGCGCCCGCCGATATTGATGGTGGGCAGGGCCTGCTGGGCCTGCGCCGCCGTGGCGATGGACAGAGCGATGATGGAAGGGGGAAGCGAAAGACGTAGCATGGCTGACTCGCAGCGGACGTGGACCGTCACTGCGAATGGCCGCCGCCTTCGCCGCTCACGCGACAAAGATTGACGCCGCCCCGGTGCACCCCGCCCGACGCTTTCGCGCGTGACCACGAATAACGGCAGGTCTCCTGGCTCGCGGGTCTTCGCGCCAAACCGCCTTCCCGGGTGGTCCCAGTGGCTTTCTCGGTCTCGCGCTCGCCGCTTACAGTTGCGGGGGCAGCTACGGCATTGGGCCGAAGCCCGCACCGCATTCCCTTTTGATCCCCGAAGGGAACCGTTGGCTTTAATAAACGGGGTTGACGTAGATTGTGTCAAGGGGGCGGAAGACGCCCGGCGATAGGATGACCGCCGGCATGGCGCCTTTGCAACATGCGCCCAAAGAGGGGAGCCGGCGTTCGGATATTCATCGTGCCCGATTTTGGCGTGCGATAAGAATGGATTTCCGCTTAGCCATATTTCTCGAGCTCCCATGGACGAACACCTCACCAAAGCCGTCGCGTCTCTCGCCGTTGCGATGATCGTCGCGATCGTCGCGCGGCGCCTGAAGCTGCCTTACACGGTCGGCCTTGTCATTGTCGGGGCCGTCATCACCTTGACCAGGCCCGATTTCGGCCCGCATCTGACGCATGAGTTCATCTTCGATCTCATCCTGCCGCCGCTTCTGTTCGAAGCGGCTTTGGCGCTCTCCTGGAAAGAATTGCTGCGCGACTCCGTTCCGCTGCTGACGCTCGCGGGCGTCGGCACGGTCGTCTCCGCCGCGGTCGTCGCTTACGCCTGCGTCGCGCTGCTCGGCTGGCCCTTGCCTTCGGCGCTCGTCTTCGGCTCGCTCATCGCCGCGACCGATCCTGTCGCGATCATCGCCATGTTCAAGGACAACGGGGTCAAAGGCCGCCTGCGCCTCCTCGTCGAGAGCGAAAGCCTGCTCAATGACGGCGCGGCGGCGGTGCTGTTCGTGATGGCGCTGGCCTGGGCCGAAAGCCATGGCGCGGGGCAGGGCGCAGGCGAGATCATGCTCACCCTCGCGCGCATCGTGCTGGGCGGCGTGGCGATCGGCGCGCTTGTGGGCGGCGCGGCGATCATCATCGCCATGGGCACGGCCGAGCATCTCGTCGAAGTGGCGCTCACCACCATCGCCGCCTTCGGCTCGTTTCTATTCGCCGAGCATTTTCACTTCTCCGGCGTGCTCGCCTGCGTGACGGCCGGGCTGATGATGGGCAATCTCGGCCTGCTGCGCGAGGACGACCGCAGCTATCTGAGCGAACGCGGCCGCGAATTCGTGCATGGCTTCTGGGAATATGCTGCTTTTCTGGCGAACTCCATGGTGTTTCTGATGATCGGCGTCGACGTGGCCTCGACGCCCTTCGCGGAATATGGATTCGCGCTCGTTTTCGCCGTCATCGCGATCACGCTCGCCGCGCGCGCCGCCGCCGTCTATCCGCTGAGCGCGCTGTTTCTTCCGACGCGCTGGCGGATCAGCTTCGGCGAGCAACATGTGCTGTGGTGGGGCGGCCTGCGCGGGGCGCTCGGCCTCGCGCTCGCTCTGTCGTTGCCCGAAAGCCTGCCGATGCGCGACGTCGTGGTCGTCGCGACCTTCGGCGTCGTGGCCTTTTCCATCGTGGCCCAGGGGCTGACCATGCCCCTGCTGATGCGCGCCCTCGGCTTTACGCCAAGGAGCTGAGCGGCGGAAAGCGCCATGCCGCCATCGGGCGGAGCCGCCCAATCGCGGAGCGCGCTATCGGTGGAAGGCGTAGATCCGGACGATGGCGAGCGCCACGGAGAGCATGGCGAGCACGGCCAGCGTCGCCGTCACCTTTAGGAAAAGAAAAGAGAAAATCGGCGCCCTGTCGCGCTCGCCGACGATCTGGACCCCGGCGACCTGCCGCGGGCGGCGGCCATAAGCGTCGGCCTTGGAGGCCCTGGGGTAGCTTTCAAAGGAATCTTTGATTGAAAGACCGAGACGAGGCATGGCTTGGCTTTCCCGAATATTGACCGATGACGGATCGCATCCGTCCCGAATGGGGACAGTGGACCGGCCGACGGTCACGGGCTTCAAGCCGCGTGCCCTTTTAAGAGATTGTCAGGCGATGATGTCGGGCGTGAGCTGGTCTTCGAGGAAGACGATGCGGTCGCGCAGGACGAGCTTGCGCTTCTTGAGGCGCTGGATCTGAAGCTGATCCGGCGCGCCGACCGCGATCAGCGCGTCGATTGCGGCCTCGAGATCGTGATGCTCCAGCCGCAGCCGCTCCAATTCGGCCCTGATCGCGTCTTGCTCGGCGTCGTCGGGATTGTCGTTCATTGCCGTCAAAACTCGCCCCGCCGCAGGCTCGCAGAATCGTATGAGGCATTATCGCGCCGCACATAAGAGCCGTTCAAGGGGAAAACGCCTCACAAGGGGGCGAAACCATAAGCCTCGCGCATCTCCTTGATCTGCGCGATTTTCGCCTGCAGCGCGGACCAGTCGTCCTTCTCGGCGATCGGCGCCCAGATGGCCTCGACCTCGTCGATGAGCATGGCGCAGGGCGCGGGGCGCCGGAAATAGGGATGGTCGAGCCGCGCCGCCTCCGTCGTCTCGTGCTCGGCGAGCGCCGCGCGGACGGGCGCGAATTCCGGCGTCTCGTAAAAGGGCGCCGAGGGACTCGCCTTGGCGCGCGCTTCGCTCGCCAGCCCGCCGCGCCAGTCGAAGAAAGTCTGCTCGAAGGGCGCGCGCGTCGCCATCAGAAAATCGGTGAAGGCCTTGGAGAGGCGCGCGTCGGCCTCGTCGCCGGCCGAGGCGAGGGCCAGGCGGCGGAGCAGGGCGGCGCGGAATTCCCGCTGGATCAGCGCCGCGAAGTCGTCGAGCGTCTTCTGAGCCGCCTCGAGCCCGGTGAGATGCAGCAGGCATTCGGCGAGCCGCGCGAGATTCCAGGCGAGCGCCGGCGGTTGGCGCCCGAAGGAATAGAGCCCGCCTTCGTCGAAATAGGCGGCGGTGAATTTCGGGTCATAAGACGGCGCGAAGCGCCAGGGACCGTAGTCGAAGCTCTCGCCGGTGACGTTGATATTGTCGGAATTCAGCACGCCATGGACGAAACCCGCCGACATATAGCCGGCGCCGAGCCTTGCGACGCGGGCGCAGACCTCCGCGAGGAAGGCGCGCGCCTTGGCCTGGCCGGAGAGACCGTCGAGCGCCGGGAAATAGTGGCTGCAGACATAGTCCAGGAGCCGCGCGATGGCCGGCTTGTCGTCGTGAAAGGCGAGGCGCTGGAAGGTGCCGATGCGGATATGCGAATGCGAGAGCCGGACCAGCACGCCGGAGCGGGTGGGCGAGGGCTCGTCGCCGCGCGTCAGCGCCTCGCCCGTCTCGATGAGGCTGAACGTCTTGGAGGTGTCGACGCCGAGCGCCTCCAGCATCTCGGTCGCGAGAATTTCGCGCACGCCGCCCTTGAGCGTGAGGCGCCCGTCGCCGCGCCGCGACCAGGGCGTCTGCCCGCTGCCCTTGGTCCCGAGGTCGAGCAGGCGCCCGTCGGCGGCGTCGCGCAACTGCGCGAAGAGAAAGCCGCGTCCGTCGCCGAGTTCGGCGTTGTAAACGCGGAACTGATGACCGTGATAGCGCAAGGCGAGCGGATGCGGCAGGCCGCCGGGCAGGGGCTCGAACCGACCGAAATGCCCGACCCACTCCTCATCGGTGAGCCCATCGAGCCCGACCCGCGCCGCCCAGCGCTGGTTGCGGAAGCGCAGGATCGTCTCGGGGAATTTCGCGGCGTCGACGCGGTCGAAAAAGGGTTCGCCCAGCGTCTCGTGCAGGGTCTCGGGACGGTAGACGGCGGTCACGGGCATGGGCTGGTCTCGTCGGGGCGGGCGCCGTGGGGGAGCAAGGCCCGCGCCAGAACATATGGCGGTCTTTGGCGTCCGCCTATGACGGGCGCCGCGGATTCGCGCGGCGGCGTCCCCGCGCGCTCAATCCCCCTGCCCCTCAAAGGGCGGCGGGCGGCGGCTTTACGATCGAAGCGGCCGGCAGGGGCAGGATGGCGAGCGGGGAGCCCGGAGCCACTGCGGCGATCATGCGCTCTGAAGATAAAGCTTCCACGCTTCTTTGCGTTGGAAAGAATCGCCTGAAAAAGAAAGGGGCGGAAAGTGCTTCCGCCCAACATCTCGACGGGTTCCGTCTAATCGTCCGGCCGCGTCAATGTCGCGTTTCGCTGATCGCCAATTTGGCGAGCTCGTCCTTGATCTGCAGCTTCTTGCGCTTCAGCTCGATGATTTTCGCCTCGTCGGCGTTGGGGTGGAGCTGTTCTTTCTCGATTTCCTTCTTGAGCGCCTCGTGGCGGCGTTGGAGTTCGACGATATGGCCCTGTAAGGACATGCGAAACCTCCTTTTTCGTCTCTCCTCCAGAAGAGGAGCGCACGGTGAAGCATGCCACAACAAATGGCGGCCGCAAGGCGTGAAATGACGCGGGCGTCACAAATCTTTCGTCCGGCGGAAGGAAAATATTTACGTTTTGTCAATCTGTGCGGGACTTAGGCGCGCGCCCGCGCGGATTGCCGCAGGCGAAAAAATTTCGCGACAAAGCCGCTTGCGCGCTGCCGCGTCCGACACTATACACACGCCACCCGAGCCGCCGCCACGGCGGAACCCCGGAAGGGGGCGCGTAGCTCAGCGGGAGAGCACTACGTTGACATCGTAGGGGTCACAGGTTCAATCCCTGTCGCGCCCACCATCTAAATCAAGCACTCCCGGAACAGAATGCTCGTCGCGGCCCGTCCTTCTGCTGCGTCGCCTCGCCAAACGCCTGTCGAGCGGGACGGCGGCGCGGCCGTCCGGAGGCTCCGCGAACAAGCAGGCGGCTTGACTTCCGCGGCAAAAAGCCATCTTCTCGCCCTCATGGGGAAGCGATCTCCCCACGAGGCGACATGCCCAAGAATCGCGTCCGGTTTTCCACCAAGGGCGCATCATGTCGTCATACAGCTCGATCTCTCCCGACAAAGCCGCCGCCCGCGATCACGGCGTGTCGCTGGCGCAAGCTGCCCGTGTTTGGGCGCGCGTCGCCTTGCTGAGCTTCGGCGGGCCGGCGGGACAGATCGCGGCGATGCACCGGATCATCGTCGATGAAATGAAATGGCTGTCGGAAAGCCGCTTCCTGCACGCCCTCAACTACTGCATGCTGCTGCCAGGCCCTGAAGCGCAGCAGCTCGCCGCCTATATCGGCTGGCTGATGCACCGCACTGTCGGCGGCCTCATCGCGGGCGGGCTATTTATTCTCCCCGGCGCCGTCTCGATCATGGCGCTCAGCGTCATCTATGCGCTCTGGGGAAATGCGGGAATCGTCTCCGGCCTGTTCTTCGGGCTGAAGGCGGCGGTTCTCGCCATTGTCGTCGAGGCGGTCGTCCGGATCGGCAAGCGCGGCCTCAAGACGCCGCGGATGCGCCTTCTGGCCGCCGCGTCCTTTGTCGGCATTTTCTTTTTCGCCGCGCCGTTCCCCGTCATCATACTGGCGGCGGCGCTGATAGGATATGTCGGCGCGGCGAGAGGGAGTCCCGCCTTCGCGACGGCCGGACAGGGGCCGGCGCATGAGGACGGCGAGAGCCTGCTCGGCCACGACACGCCCGCTCATGCGAGGCCCTCAGCAAAAGGGGCGCTGCGCGTCGGTCTGATCTGGCTCGCGGTCTGGCTGACTCCCGTCGGCGCGATTCTCATTATCGCCGGACCCGGCGACGTCTTCTCGCAGATCGCCGTGTTCTTCAGCAAAATGGCGGTCGTGACCTTCGGCGGAGCCTATGCGGCTCTCGCCTATGTCGCGCAGCGGGCGGTCGACAGCTATCACTGGCTCTCGCCTGCGGAAATGCTCGACGGCCTCGGCATGGCTGAAACGACGCCGGGCCCCCTCATCATGGTCTTGCAGTTCGTGGGTTTCATGGCGGCGTTCCGCTCGCCGGGCGGCCTGCCGCCGCTCCTTGCCGGCGCGCTTGGCGGCCTTCTCGCGATCTGGGTCACCTTCGCGCCGTGCTTTCTCTGGATATTCGTCGGCGCGCCCTACATCGAAAAAGTCCGCGCCAATAAGGCTCTGTCCGGCGCGCTGGCCGCCATCGCCGCCGCTGTGGTCGGCGTTATCCTGAATCTCGCCGTCTGGTTTGGCGTCCACGCCATCTTTCGTGAGACCGTCGCCGTCGACGCCTATGGGCTCTCCCTCGACGCGCCGGTTCTCGCAAGCGTGGACTTCCGAAGCTTGGCTCTCTCGGTCGCCGCCGCGATTGCGATCTTCAGGTTTCGGGTCGGGATTCTCCAGACCCTGGCGGGCTCTTGCGTGGCGGGGATAAGCCTGTTCCTCGCCGGGGCGCTCTAACATGCAGCAGAAAGGACAATTCATGAAAACGGCGTTCGGCACTTTTGCCGCAGCTGCGCTGCTTTTTTCCGCTCCGGCCGCTGTCGCGGAAACGGATTGGCCGCTAGTCGACGCCGCGATCGGCAAAAAGCCCGTAATATCGGGAGCCGTGCACAGATACGGCCTGCCGCGCGGCGATCTTCGCGTGACGGTCGACGGGGTCGGCGTCCGGCCGGGTCTCGCCCTCGGCGGCTGGATCGCCTTCGAGCCGAGCGGGCGCGAGGCGGCGATGATGATGGGCGACTTGGTCCTGACCGAGAACGAGGTCAACCCGGTCATGCGGTCGCTGCTCGCCAACGGGATCGAGGTGACGGCCGTCCACAACCACCTTCTGCGCGCAAGCCCCGCGACCTTCTACATGCATGTCGGCGGGCATGGCGATCCGGTGAGACTGGCCAAAGCCGTCCGGGAAGCCCTGGCTGAAACGAAAACGCCTTTCGAGGCTTCCGTCGCCGAAACGCCGAAGCTCGGCTTCGACGCCGCGCAAGTCGAGGAAGTCCTCGGATTCCAGGGCAAGAACAATGGCGGCGTCTATCAGTTCAGCATTCCGAGGGCCAACCAGTTGAAGGCCGGCGGCGCTGTGGTGGCCCCGGCGATGGGCGTCGCGAACGCCGTCAACTTCCAGTCCACGGGCGACGGCAAGGCGGCGATCGCCGGGGACTTCGTCGCCGAGGCGAGAGAAGTCGGGCCCTTGCTGAAGGCGCTTCAATCGAACGGCGTCGAGGTGACGGCGTTGCACAACCACATGCTCGATGACGAGCCGAGACTGTTCTTCGTGCATTTCTGGGCGAACGACGACGCCGTGAAGCTGGCGCGCGCGCTGCGGGCGGGCCTCGACGCCGTGCATGTCGCGGCTAGAAGCTGACGCGCCCGATCATGTCTCCTGTAGCTCCCCGAGCATGTCGAGCACAGGACATGACGGAGCCGCCTCGTCGGCGCATCGGGCGACGGTCTCGGCCAAGAGACGCTCCAATCTGGCGAGATCGGCGAGCTTCGCCCGCACCTCGTCGAGATGCGTCCGCGCAATCCCGTTCGCCTCCGCGCAGGAGGCGCGGGACGGTTCGGCGAGCGCAAGCAGGGCGCGGATGTCCCCGATGCTGAATCCGAGCTCTCGCGCCCGGCGGATAAAGGCCAGCCGCCGCACGTGTCCCGCCTCATAGGCGCGATGGCCGCTCGTTGTTCGCGCGGGCGGCGGCATGAGCTTGATGCGCTCGTAATAGCGCACCGTTTCGAGATTGACGCCCGCCGCCGCCGCCAATTTTCCGATGGTCAAAACGCCGCGCATGATGGCGCCCGATTTTCCGCTTGAACCCGTAGCCCCTACGGGGCGCATGGTAGCCCGATCCGCAGAGGAAAGGCGAGCCATGACGATCAACCACGCAGCACATGAGGCGCCGCAAGCCGTCGCGCCGCCCGATTTCACGCCCGCCGCGCCAAGATGGTTGGCGGCCGCCGGGCTGGCGGCCGGCCTCGGCGCGGTGGTCGCGTCTTCATGCTGCGTCATCCCGCTGGGGCTCGCCGCCCTGGGAGCGGGCGCGGGCGCCCTCGGCGGCCTCGAGGCGGTCGCCGCGTGGCGCATTCCGCTTCTGTCTGTCGCCGCCTTCGCTATCGTCGCGGGGTGGGTCGCGTGGCGGCGACAGCGGCCGGCCGCTTGCGCGCCCGGTTCGGCCTGCGCTTTGGCGGAGCGGTCATGGGCGACGCCGGCGCTGCTTCTGTGCGCTTCGCTTGTCGCCGCGACGGCGGCGGGTTGGAGCTATATCGACCCCGTGCTGCTGAAACTGTTCGCGGGGCGGTGATGCGACTCCTCTCGACGATCGCCTGCCCGTCATGCGGCCATCAATCGACCGAGACGATGCCGACGGACGCCTGCCAGTTCTTCTATGAATGCAAGGGCTGCGGGACGCTGTTGAGGCCCAGGCCCGGCGATTGCTGCGTATTCTGCTCTTACGGCGACGTTCCATGTCCGCCGATGCAGGAAGCGCGAAAGCCCGAAGGAGCGAAGGGCTGTTGTTCAGGAGCCGCCCCGTCCTGAGCGCCCGCGGCCTTCGCCGACGCGTATCAGCTTAGCTCGTCGACTTCGGCGAGCGGCAGCGTGAAGCTGACGATCGACCCGCCGCCCGGATTGGGACGCATCCAGATTCGTCCGTCATGCGCCTCGATGATCGAACGCGAGATCGACAAGCCGACATCGAGCCCTCTCGCCCTGAAGGCGACGAAGGGCTCGACGAACGCCGCCATCGCCTCGTCGCAAAATCCGGCGCCGGTGTCGGTCACGTCGACCTGGATATTATCGCCGGCGCAGGAGGTCGCGATGGTGAGCCGGCGCGAGGCGGCGCCATGCATGGCCGATATGGCGTTGCGGCTGAGATTGACGATCGCTTGCTCGATCTGAATCTTGTCCGCGACGACAAGATGTTTCCCCGCGTGAAATTCGAAGGCGACGTCGATATGCAGTTGCCGCGCGCTCTCATTGGCCAGCGTAAAGGCGTCTTGAATGAGGTCGTGGAGGCTCCAGAGCGTCTTGTCGAATTCGCCGCGCGACACGAATTCCCGAATGTGTCCGAGGAGCTTGCCGGCGCGCAGCGCCTGCTCGGCCGCGCGGTCCAGCGCCGTTTCGAGACTTGCCGGACGTCTTTCCTTAGGCATCCGCATGAGGCGCTGCGCCGCCCGCAAATAGCTCGTCGCGGCCGTCAAGGGCTGGCTGAGCTCATGCGCCAAGGCGGTCGCCATCTCGGCGATGACGGCGACGCGGTCCGCGTGAAGCTGCCGGCTCCGGGCCTCGGTCAAAAGCTCGGCGCGATCTCTTCCCGACGGGGGCGGTTCATTCGCGCGAGAGCGCTCCCCGCGATGGAGGATGTTCGTTACGTTGCTGTTCAAGGCGGTGTCTTCCGTCGCCGCGCCGCTGCGTCATTAGCAACACAATCAGGGCGTCAAGCAAGCGCGGCTTTGGAGACTCTGTCCCTGCAACGTCTCCTGCAGCCGGGCCATGGCTTTCTCCACCTGCTGAAAATCGCCGCGCAGGGCCTTGAGCGCGTAGCGCTCCTGATCGATCTCATGGCTCGTGCGGAAGCCGAGCCGCCGCAGCATGGGCAGAGGCGGACACCAGCCCTGCACGGCGTGCTGGAGCAGGAAGCCGGCCACGAAGGCGGGAAGAGCCAGCCAACGGCGGTCGGAGGCGAGCCCGAGCGTGAGCCCGACAAGCGCGAACGAGGCGGCGTTGGCCTCCAGCGCGCGCTCGATATCCCATTCGCGGTCGAGCTCCGCCAGCCTTTCTCCGATCTTGCCGGGATGAAGCGCGAAATAGACGAGCCGCTCCAGCATCTCCTCGTGGATCATGCTGTTGACGGCGTCGGATGTGTGAAGCTGGACCCGGTCGGCTGTCCGTTCGGTCAATTCGGCTGCGGTCATCGGGGAGGCCTCTCTCCTGCCAACCGGCAACCGGCGGGCCGCCCGGAAGTTCCGGTCCCCGAGGCCGCGCGGCTCTTTACCGCGAGGGCGTCCTGCGCTAAACCCCGCCGGTAACGAGCCCTTCGCGTTACCGCGCGGGGCTTTTGCCGTTTTTTGAAGCGCGAAGACAAGATCATGGCGAATGTGGCGGTGATCGGCGCCCAATGGGGCGACGAGGGCAAGGGCAAGATCGTCGACTGGCTGTCGCTGGAGGCGGACGTGGTCGTGCGCTTCCAGGGCGGCCACAATGCCGGCCACACGCTCGTCATCGACGGCAAGACCTACAAGCTCGCGCTGCTGCCCTCGGGCATTGTGCGGCCGGGCAAGCTTTCGGTCGTCGGCAATGGCGTCGTGATCGATCCTCACTTCCTTGTCGGCGAGATCGACCGGCTGCGGGAGCAGGGCGTCGAGATCACGCCCGCTAATTTCAAGGTGGCCGAAAATGCGCCGCTCATTCTCTCGCTTCACCGCGAGCTCGACGCCCATCGCGAGGAGGGCGCGGGCGGCGGGGCCAAGATCGGCACCACCAAGCGCGGCATCGGCCCCGCTTATGAGGACAAGGTCGGCCGCCGCTCCATCCGCCTGATGGACCTCGCCGAGCCGGATACGCTCGACGACAAGATCGCGCGCGTCCTCGCCCATCACAATCCGCTGCGCCGGGGCCTCGGCCTGCCGGAGGTTTCGCCGGCCGCGCTGCGCGAGGAACTGCTCTCGGTCGCGCCGAAGATCCTGCCCTTCATGGACGCCGTCTGGGACCTGCTGGACGAGCAGCGCCGCGCCGGCAAGCGCATTCTTTTCGAGGGCGCGCAGGGCGTGCTGCTCGACGTCGATCACGGCACCTATCCTTATGTGACGTCCTCCAACACGGTGGCGGCGTCGGCCGCGAGCGGCTCAGGGCTCGGGCCCGGCGCGATCGGCTATGTGCTGGGCATCGCCAAGGCCTATACGACGCGCGTGGGCGGCGGGCCGTTCCCGACGGAGCTAAACGACGCGACCGGCGAGCTGATCGGGGATCGCGGCCATGAATTCGGCACCAATACGGGCCGGCGGCGCCGCTGCGGCTGGTTCGACGCCGTGCTGACGCGCCAGGCCGTCAAGACCTCCGGCATCAACGGCGTCGCGCTGACCAAGCTCGACATTCTCGACGGCTTCGACGAGATTAAGATCTGCACGCATTACATGCTCGACGGCAAGCGCATCGACCGCCTGCCGGCCTCGCAATCGGCGCAGGCGCGGGTGACGCCCGTCTATGAGAGCTTCCCCGGCTGGAACGAGACGACGAGCGGCGCGCGGAGCTGGGCCGAACTGCCGGCGCAGGCGATCAAATATGTTCGCCGCATCGAGGAGCTGATCGGCGCGCCCGTCGCGCTGCTCTCCACCAGCCCGGAGCGCGACGACACCATCCTGGTGCATAATCCTTTCCAGGATTGATGGGCGCGGCGTGCTTGCCTGATTCATTCTCATCACGGCGCCGCCCCCCACCCACGATCCCTCCCCGCCACTTCGTGGGGGGAGGGAGGTCGCCTTCCTTCCAGGACTGTGGATGTGGCCGGGTCGTGATTCCGAACGGCGCCGCTTCCCTCTCCCCTCTCCCCGTGAAAACGGGGAGAGGGGAGGGTGAGGGGCAAAGCCGCAGGGCGGGCTGTGCTCACGACGCCAGGCCAGGAGCAGGAGACAACGACGCATCTCGCGCGACGCCCTTCGCCTCTCACTTTGCCCTCTCCTCGCAAGCGGAGAGCGTGGCGGCGGCGCCTCACCTCCTCGGCGCGAGGAACTGCTTGATCCGCATCGTCAGCCGGTCCCTCACCTCGCGATAGCCGGCGAGGATCGCCTCGCGCGATCCCTGCCGCACCGTGGCGTCCGGCGTCGGCCAATAGACGACGTCGACCGCCATTGTGCGCGTGAACTCCAGCGCCTTGTGATGCGCTTCCGGCGAAAGCGTGACGATGAGGTCGAAGTTGGAGTCCTCGAGGTCCTCGAATGTGTGCGGCTTGTGGCGCGACATGTCGACGCCGATCTCCTCCATCGCCACGGCGGCGAAAGGATCGGGCTCGCCGCGCTTGATGCCGGCAGAAGCGAAGTAGATCTCGCGGCCGAAATAATGGCGCGCGATCGCTTCCGCCATGGGCGAGCGCACCGTGTTCAGCGTGCAGGCGAAGAGGACGGATTGCGGGCGGTCGCCCATCGCCGTCACCCCTTCCAGTGCAGGGCCGTGATCAGCGTGAAGAGCCGCCGCGCCGTGTCGGTGTCGGTCTCGATCTTGCCTTTCAGCCGCTCGGCCAAAAGATGCGCCCCTTCATTATGCAAGCCGCGGCGCCCCATGTCGATCGCCTCGATCCGGCTCGGCGTCGCGGTGCGGATCGCGGCGTAATAGGCGTCGCAGATCATGAAGTAATCTTTGAGAATGCGCTTGAAAGGCGTGAGCGACAGAATGTGGGTGACCACGCTCGCGCCGTGGGGATCGCGTATGTCGAAGACGAGCTTCGCGTCCATCAGCGAAATGCACAGCGCGTAAGGCCCGCCATTATGGCCCACAAGCGCGAAGCTGTTCTCCTCGATCAGATCGTAGACCGCGATGGCGCGCTCATGCTCCTGATCCGCCGAGCCGCGCCCGATCGAGTTCTCGTCGAGCGTGACCGAGATCAGGCGATTCTGCGCGCCAGCGTCCACGCTACGCCCCGATCGAATTGAGGCGGATGGAGACCGAGCGGGCATGCGCCGTGAGGCCCTCCGCCTCGCCGAGCGTCACCGCCGCCGCGCCGATGGCGCGCAGCGAGGCCGCGTCGCATTTCAGGATGGAGGTGCGCTTCACGAAGTCGAGCACGTTCAAGCCGGAGGAGAAGCGCGCCGAGCGCGCCGTCGGCAGAACGTGATTGCTGCCGCCGACATAGTCGCCGACGGCTTCCGGCGTATAGCCGCCGATGAAGATGGCGCCGGCGTTGGACACGCGCGCCGCGAGCTCTTCGGCGTCCTCGCTGATGATCTCCAGATGCTCGGCGGCGATGCGGTCGGCGAGCGGCAGCGAGTCGGAGAGCTTCTCGACGAGGATCACCGCGCCATAGTCGCGCCAGGACTTGCCGGCGATCTCCGCGCGGGAGAGCGTCGAAAGATGGCGCTCGACGGCGGCGACCGTCGCGTCGGCGATCTCGGCGCTGTCGGTGATGAGGACGGACTGGGCGCTTTCGTCATGCTCGGCCTGCGCCAAAAGGTCGGCGGCGATCCAGTCGGGGTTGGCGGTCTTGTCGGCGAGGATCAGCACTTCCGACGGGCCGGCGATCATGTCGATGCCGACCTGGCCGAAGACGCGGCGCTTGGCCGCCGCGACCCAGGCGTTGCCGGGACCGACGATCTTGGCGACGGGCGCGATGGTCGCGGTTCCATAGGCCAGCGCCGCCACGGCCTGGGCGCCGCCGACGCGGTAGATTTCGTCAATGCCGGAGCGCTTGGCCGCGGCGAGCACCAAAGGCTCGACATGGCCGCCCGGCGTCGGCACGACCATGACGATGCGCTTCACGCCGGCGACCTTGGCCGGCACGACGTTCATGAGGACGGAGGACGGATAGGCCGCCGTGCCGCCCGGCACATAGAGGCCGACCGAATCGAGCGGCGACCAGCGCCAGCCGAGCTCGACGCCCGCCGCGTCGCGATAGCGCAGATCCTCGGGCCTCTGCTTCTCGTGGAAGGCGGCGATGCGCTCGAGCGCGAGATCGAGCGCGGCGAGCTGCTCCCCGGAGCATTTGGCTTCCGCCGCCGCTGCCTCGGCGGCCGAGACGGCGATGCCGGTTTGAGAGAGATCAATGCGGTCGAAGCGCCTGGAATAATCGATCAGCGCCTCGTCGCCCCGGGCGATCACGTCCTCGATGATGCCCCGGACGGTCGTGTCGACGTCCTGGGAGGACTCCCGCTTCATGGCGAGCAGGGACACGAACTGCTGCTCGAAATCAGGGGCGGCGGCGTCCAAACGCAGGGTCATTTCCATCTCCAACCGGGGTGCCCGGCTGTCATGGCCTTGCGCGAGCGCTTTCGTCAAGTTTGACGCGCGGCGAGTGCGAACGGGCCGCAAATGCGCGACGCGCCCCCAGCGGCGGGCGCGGGGCCGTCCGGCCGGGGAGGATTACCCGATCGCCCGCCTTTCCTCCGCCTTCGCGGGCTCAGGACGCGGAAGGACGCAGATCAAGGCTCGCAATCTCATGGCTCGGCCGCGCGGCGGTCTTCCAGCGCGGGCCGATATCGGTCAATTGCGCCTCGACGCATTCCACGTCGAGACAAATCGCCGCGCCGCCGGCGAAAGTCAGGCGGATGACGCCTCCCGGCGGCTCCGGCCCCGGCTCGAAGGTCACGGCGAGCAGATCGAGAATGGCGTCGGGCTGATCGCGGGAGACGCGGTTGCATCGCACCCGCTGCACGCCTTCGAAATGCAGGCCCGAGCGGCAGCGTTCGAGGCGTCCCTCCATCTCCGCCGCCCAGTCGAAGCGCGAGCCGACGAGCGCGAAGCGGCGCTTGGCCGGGAGGTAGGTTATGTCGCCGACGCGCACCAGCGCGTCCTGCAGATGCGCGGAAAGTAGCGCGAGATCTTCGCTGTCGAGCGCATGCAGACGCAGCGCGGGCGCATTCTCAAGCGGGGTTACGGCCATGCTGATCCTCCCTGCACGCGATATGGCGAGAGGCGCTGGCGGACGCAAGTGCGGGGATGCGCCGCTCCTGACGGCTTGGCGGTCGGCTTGGCTCCCACCCGCAAAATAAATGCGCCGATAGCGCTTTCGCCCTTCGCCAATAGCGGAAAGAGGGAACGCGCGAGCGATCGATTCAATAAAACCTCGCGTCGCCTTAGCCTGTTCTTTCGTCTTTTCGAGCGGTCGAAATTATGGCCTGATTCGGCGGCCAGCATTGCCCGACCGAGGAACATGACGATGACCGATATTTACGCCGGCTACGCCAGGGACATTTACACGGAGCCCTCCGGCGTCGACAGCGACACGCTGAAAAATCTCGGCCCCTTGCGTCCCATGGCCGGCGTCTGGCGCGGCGTGAAGGGCGTGGACGTCAATCCCAAGGCCGAAGGCCCCGAGACGCAGGCCTATATCGAACGCTTCACGCTCGAACCTATCGATCCGCAGACCAACGGGCCGCAACTCTTCTACGGGCTGCGCTATCACCAGCATGTCGTCAAGCCGGGCGAGACGGAGACCTATCACGACCAGATCGGCTATTGGCTGTGGGAGCCCGCGACGGGCGTCATCATCCAGACGCTCGCCATTCCGCGCGGGCAGACCGCGATGGCGGCCGGCAGGGCGACGCCCGACGCCAGGGAATTCGAGCTCGTCGCGACGCGAGGGCTCACCACCTACGGCGTCTGCTCCAATCCCTTTCTGGAAGAGGCCTTCCGCACCGACGAATATCGCATCAAGGTCACGATCAACGGCGACGGGACCTGGTCCTATGACGAAATCACGACGCTGATGGTGAATGGCGAGACGCCTTTCCAGCACCGCGACAGCAACACGCTCGTGAAGGTCGGAGACGCCGCGCTCAACCCTCTGGCGCCGGCGACGCGGCGATAAAATTCTCGGCGAAGGATTATCAGAAGGACGCGGCGTAATCGGCCGCCCCCGTCATTGCGAGGAGCGAAGCGACGAAGCAATCCAGAGCCGCGGCGAGGCCCTGGATTGCTTCGCTCCGCTCGCAATGACGGCGCGGTCGGGTAGTCATAAGAGCGTTTCCCCGCCGCCGATCACGCATATGGCCGCCGTCCGTCATTGCGAGGAGGCGCAGCCGACGAAGCCATCCAGAGCGCCGTCACGGCTCTGGATGGCTTCGCTTCGCTCGCAATGACGAGTGCGCCTACAGCGCCCCCTTCACCACCCGCGTTTTGCAGACGATGTCGTGAAGGCCTCTCTTCTCGTCGTCCCAAAGGATCATCAGGAAGCCATAGAAAAGCAGGATCGCCGACAGGAAATAGGCCAGATAGCGCCCCGTCGCGACGCCCCAGCCGATCCGCTCGCCATCGGCGCGGATCACATAAATGCCGAGCGCGCGCTTGCCCGGCGTGGCTTGCCAAGGGCCGGCGGTGAAATAGCCGTAATAGGCCAGGCCGACGATCAGGCCCAGAATCGCGCCGATGACGTTCCAGGTTTCGTCGCTCAGCGGGTCTTCGGTCCTTCCCGTGGCCACGGCCAGCAGGACGCCGACCATGACGGCGATCGCGAAGATAATCGCGGCCATGGCCAAATAGTCGATGACATAGGCGCCCAGCCGGGGGAAGAAGCCTGCATATTCGTAAGCCCGAGCCGCTTGCGGGGCCGTGGACGGCCCGACCGCCAAAGCCGCCGGGAAGCAGCTCGAAAATAGCGGGATCCTGGCGAGCTCGGTCCACTCCTCGCCGAGCCGCATCACGTTCGTCCGCGCGGTCGCTCTGCCCGTTTCGATCATCTTGACGAGTTGGAAGCCGGATATCGGCCCGACGATCTCCGAGTCGAGCCGGACGTAGAACTGTTCGTCGAGCGGACGAGGCGCCTGCGCATCGTCCTGCGTCGGAAGGTCGGACATTTCAATGTCTCCGGATGGGGAGCGGGCGCGGCCGGAGCCGCGCCTGAACCGATTTCCGGAAAAGCTAATGCAGGCCCGGCCGGCCAACAAGCGCCAAGGCGCGACGCGCGAACCGCGCGGGAGGGAGCCTCGAAGGAAAGCGGGGCCGGATCGCGCCGGCCCGTATCGACCGCCCCAGGAAACTCACCCGGCTTTCGGCGCCTCCGCGCAGCCCTGCTGCATCGCCTCCCGCCCGGCGGCGGCGATCTCTTCCGGCGTCATGTCGCGAATATGCGTCGCGATCGACCATTCATGCCCGAAAGGATCGACGACGATTCCGTAGCGGTCGCCCCAGAACATGTCGGCCACCGGCATTTTCACCGTGGCGCCGGCGGCGAGGGCCTGCGCGAAGACCTCGTCGACATTGGGCACGGCGAGGTGAAGAGTGACGGAGGAGCCCTTCAGCGCCTTGGGGCCGAGCGCGCCCCATTGCGGCATTTCGTCGACGAGCATCAGCGTGGAGTCGCCGATCTTCACCGCGGCGTGCATCAGCTTGCCGTCCGGCCCGGGCATGCGCATCAATTCCGTCGCGCCGAAAGCCTTCTTGTAGAATCCGATCGCCTCGGCGGCGCCGGCGCAGACGATATGCGGCGTCAGCGTATGCATGCCCTCGGGAACCGGTTTCACATTCTCGCCCATGGCGGCCTCTCCCTGGTTGACCTCAGCCGATCTTGCGGAGCGAAGCGCGCAGGGCCTCGGCGTCGCCCTGCGCGAGTTCTCTGTCCAGCGCCGCATGCGTCGCCCGCCATATGGGGACGGCCGCCGCCAGCGTCCCGCGCCCCGCTTCGGTCAGGGACAGGCGGCGCGTACGCCTGTCCTTCTCGCCGGCGGCGACGCTCACGAGCCCGCGCCGCTCCAGCGACTTCAACGCCGCCGTCAATGTCGTGCGGTCCATCGCGAGGAAGTCGGCGAGCTTGCCGACCGTCGGCGCCAGCGGGGCGCTCAACGCCATCATCAGCGAGAACTGCCCATTGGTGAGCCCGACCGGCGCGAAGGCGCGGTCGAAGCGCCGCGCAAGCAGGCGCGCGGCCCGCTGCGTCGCGAGGCAAAGGCAGGCGTCGCGAACCTCATGAACGACCTCGACGGGCAGCGTCTTTGACATGGCTTATTTATGTTGATACCAACATTTATGGGGCTTGTCCAGCCGAAGGAGCGGCATATGCATAAAGTGAGAACCTGCCTCGCTTTCCGGGATCAGGCGGAGGAAGCGGCGCGCTTCTACGTGTCGCTCATTCCCGGCTCCGAATTCGAAACCGCCTTCCGCCCGGAACCGGACGGGCCGGCGCTGACGGCCCTGTTCACGCTCGCGGGGACGCCCTATCAGGCGCTGAACATGGGCGATTACGTCACGCTCAACGACGCCGTCTCCATCTCTGTGACGACCAGGGATCAGGAGGAGACCGACCGGCTCTGGGGCGCGCTGCTCGCGGATGGCGGCGCGGAAAACCACTGCGGCTGGCTGAAGGATCGCTTCGGCCTCTCCTGGCAGATCGTGCCCGAGGCCCTGCCCCGCCTGCTCACCGACCCCGACCGCGCCGCCGCCGCCCGCGCCATGCAAGCCATGATGGGCATGGTGAAGCTCGACGTCGCGGCGCTGGAGAAAGCGTTTCGCGGGGAGTGACCGAGGCGGCGCAGCCTTGCGCCCGCGCATGATGCGCGCGATCCGGACCGGAAACTTATCCCCAGGCTGCAAATATCCTCCCTGATGCGTCCGCTTCGCCACGCAGGGGCGCCGTCACGATCCCCTCGCTGCGCTTCCTCGACCTCATCGTGCAATGCCTGTGCGAACGCCGCTGCATCGCCGCCATCGACAAGTCGCCCCCGTCAATCCAAGCCGAAAATGCGACAGATCCGCCCCAAACCAGATGAGTTTCGCCTATGCCTAACTTTCCCCGGACAGCCGTGCGTGGAAACGGGGAGAGGGGGCGATAGCGATAATCCTCGTAATCTGTGGCGAGCAACAATTCCCGATCTTTAGCCGCCGCCCCCAACCTCCCCTTTACGGGGAGGTCGGCGGTCGAAGACCGCCGGGTGGGGTTCGCCGGACCGCTCCGCCAATGTCGGATGCGTCATGTTGATCGCGGCAGCCGCTCGCGATACGGCTCGCCCCTCACTCCAACCCTCTCCCCGCAAAGCGGGGCGGGCTCGGGATCAGCGTTCTGAATGAAGGCCCGCGTTACTTCTTCATCTTCCCACAAAAACGCTGCGCCAGCGCGATGAGCTTGCGGTCCGTTCCGCGCCGTCCCACGAAGGAGAGGGCCACCGGCGCGTCGCTCGTCGGCAGCGGCAGGCTGATCTGCGGCAGGCCGAAATAGCTCGCGATGAGGAAGAGCCGCATCATCTGATAGCGCTTCGCGTCGAGCTGCTCCTCGCTCTCATTGAGGAGCGGCGCGCGGAACGGCGTCGTCGGCATGACGAGGAAGCCGTCCTCGCCGAGCAGCGCGTCGACGCGCTTCCCGGCCTCCTCGCCGAAGGCGATCGCCGCCTTCTTCTGATCCGGGGTCACCTTGGAAGCGATGGCGAAGCGCTCTTCGACGCCCTTGCCGAAGGTCGGATGGTTCGCCGTGATCCAGGCGCCATGCGACGCCCAAGCCTCATGCGCCTGAAGATTGCGGAAATGCGCGAGCGCGGTCTTGAAGAAGTCGTCGTCGAGCCGGCCCTCGCGCCACGGTCCGCTCTTCAGCAGGTCGACCGCCGGCGCCGCGGCGGCGGCGAATTCCGTTTCGACGCCGCGAAAGCCGTCGCTCAGCAGCACCGCGTGATTATATTCGCCGGCGCCGGAATCCTCCGGCAGCAGCACGCCGCCTACGGCCGCCATTCGCGAGAGGTCTCGTGCGAACCAGCCGATGACATCGAGAGAGGGCGCCAGCGGCACGACGCCGTCAATGGGGACGGCTCCGTGCGAGGAGCGAAATCCGAAGACGCCGCAAAAGGCCGCCGGCGCGCGGCAGGAGCCCGCCGTGTCCGTGCCGATGGCGAAATTGACGAGGCCGGCGGCGACGGCGACGGCGGAGCCGGAGGACGAGCCCCCCGGATGGCGATCCTGCGCCGCCGGATTGATCGGCGTGCCGAAATGCGGATTGGCGCCGAGAAGGCTATAGGCCATCTCGTCCATATGGGTTTTGCCGACGAGGCGCGCGCCGGCCGCCAGCAGCCTGTCGACGACGGATGCGTTGGCCTGCGCCGGCGGATGGGTGGACGCCCATTGAGGATGGCCGTTGGTCGTCGCCTGACCCTTGACGTCGATATTTTCCTTCACGACGAAGCTTGCGCCGGAAAGGGGACCGGGGCCGTCGACGCCTTCGTTGAGGACGACCGTCAATGCGCCGACATCGACTTTCATCGGGGCAAACCTCTCGCGCTGCTGCCGCCTACAAAGATACGGCGCCGGCGAGAATTTTCTCATAAAGCGCCAAATCCAAGGCGGCATATATAGAACGCTCGGAAGACCCAAAAAAGACAGGGTCGGCGATCCCGCGCGGATCGAAGCCCTCGGCCGCAAGCTCGCGCTTGCGGTGCTTGAAGGTCTCCGTGATCTCGAGACCTTGCGACAGACGCAGGAAGAGCGGGCGCGCATAGGCCGGCAGTTGCGCCGCAAGGTGGGAGTACAGGCCGTCGAGATCGAAGCCTTCGCCCGCGACGACGGCCGCCATGCCCGCGCGGCCGTCGCGCCCGGGAATCTCGACGCCATAGACATTCACGTCCAGGACGCCCGGAAAAGCGGCGATGGCCTGGGCGACTTCCGCCGTCGCCACATTCTCGCCCTTCCATCGGAAAGTGTCGCCGACGCGGTCGACGAAATAGAAGAAGCCGCGCGCATCCTTGCGCATCAGATCGCCGCTGCGCATCCAGGCGTCGCCCGGCTTGAAGACGTTGCGCAGAATCTTCTTCTCGGAGGCCGCGCGATCGAGATAGCCCTCGAAATCGCCGGCGATGCGCGCAATGGCCTCGCCCGCCTCGTCGGCGCCGCAGGCGATGCAGAAGCCGTCGGCGCCCCGCGCGGGCGCATCGTTCTCCGGCTCGTATCTGATAATCCGCACGACCTGACTCGCGGCGAGAAAGCCGGGAATCCGGCCGATGGCGCCGGGCTCGCCCTCGACATTGTAGAGCGAGAAATTGCTCTCGGTCGCCGCGTAGAATTCGAGAATGCGCGGAATGGCGAAACGCTGCTCGAAGACGGGCCAGACCTCCGGCCGCAGCCCATTGCCGACCGCCATGCGCAGCCGGTGCTTCTTTTCGGCGGCGCTTGCGGGCGCGTTGGCGAGATAGCGGCAGAGCTCGCCGATATATTGAAACAAGGTGCAGTCATATTTGACGACGTCGCTCCAGAAGGCGCTCGCCGAAAAGCGCTCGCGCAGCGCCACCGAGCCGCCGCCGAGCAGCGGCGCAAAGATCGCGACGACGCCGCCGACGGAATGGTAAAGCGGCAGGCAGTTATACATGCGGTCGCCGGGCGTGACGTCGATGAGCCCGCAGAACCACAGCGCCCAATTGAGCACGCGCCTATGCGATACGATTGCCGCCTTGGGCAGGCCGGTGGTGCCGGAGGTGTAGATGTAGAGCGCGTGATCTGCGACGGTCGGCCGCGATTCTTCGTCGTCTTGGAGCGGCGCGGCCGAAAGCGCTGAAAGCTCCTCTTCCAGCGCGTCGCCGCAAATGACGAGGCGCGCGCCGCATTCCCGCGCGGCGGGCGCGCAATTTTCGGCGAAAGCGGGCGAGACGAGAACGGCGCGCGGCGCCGCAATCCGGATGCAGTGGGCGAGCGCCGGTCCGGCGAGATTATTGTTGATCAGCGCGACGACGACGCCGATCCGCGTGAGGCCGAGCCATATGGCGACATAGTCGGGCCGGCTCTCCATCGCCAAGGCGACCGCGTCGCCCTTTGCGAGTCCCTGAGCGAGGCCCCAGCGCGCATAGCGGCGCGCCCGCTCGGCAAGCTCACGAAAGGTGAAGCCGCCGCGCTCGGAGAGAATGGCCGGCGCATCGCCGCGCGCTTGCGCGACTTCCTCGAGAGCGATGGGAAGCGTGCGAAGCGGATTCTCGCCGATCGACGCGGTGAGCTTCAGCGCGCGCAGCCAGTCCTTATTGACCGAGCGGCCCGCCGCCGGCGCCGGATTATGGAGAGTCGCGCCCTGGGGCGTCATGGTCTTGTCACCGTCCGAAATGGGCGCCGCGCGCCAAATGCGCCTAGCTTCAATCATATCCAATAATCCCCAGAAAATCTGAAGGAAAGAATGCCGCTTCGTTAGGGTTACGATGCGCTTTTCGTCGCGGCGCCCGCGAAAGCCGCTTAAATGTTTAGACGATTTATCCGCATCCCGCCTCATGCTCCCTGGCGATGCGGGCCACGGCGGCGCCGCCGCGGGAGGCAAATCACATGCGTAACGAAACGATCGCGGTCCATGGCGGCTATGAGGGCGATCCGGCCACGCGCGCCGTCGCCGTGCCGATCTATCAGACGGTCGCTTACGAATTCGACAGCGCGGATCACGCGGCGGCGCTGTTCGATCTCGAGGAGGAGGGCTTCCGCTACAGCCGCATCGCCAATCCGACCGTCGCCGTGCTCGAGCGCCGCGTGGCGCAGCTTGAAGGCGGCGTCGGCGCGCTCGCCGTCTCGACAGGGCAGGCGGCGCTCTATTACGCCTTCGCCAACGTCGCCGACAGCGGCGGCAATATCGTTTCGGCGCCGATGCTTTACGGCACGACGCACACGCTGCTCCAGCATGTGATGGCGCGCCAGGGCGTGAAGGCGCGCTTTGCGGCGAGCGACTCTCCGGCCGATATGGCGGCGGCGATGGACGCCGACACCAAGGCCGTCTTCTGCGAGAGCGTCGGCAATCCGGCCGGAAACATCTGCGACATGCGCGCGCTCGCCGACATGGCGCATGCGCATGGCGTTCCGCTCATCGTCGACAATACGGTGGCGACGCCGATTCTCTGGCGGCCGATCGAGCATGGCGCGGACATCGTCGTGCACTCCATGACGAAATTCATGGGCGGCCACGGCGCGACGCTTGGCGGCGTCATCGTGGACGGCGGCAAATTCCCCTGGCGCGATTATCCGGCGCGCTTCCCGACCTTCAACGAGCCGGACGTTTCCTATCACGGCCTCGTCTATGTGGATCGCTTCGGCGAGAGCGCTTACATCGCCCGCGCGCGCAGCGTGTATCAGCGCACGACCGGCGCGGTTCTGGCGCCGCTCAACGCCTTCCTGCTGTTGCAGGGGCTGGAGACCGTCGCGCTGCGCGTCGAGCGCCACGTGGAGAATGCGCGCAAGGTGGCGGAATTCCTGCGCGACGATCCGCGCGTCGCATGGGTCAATTATGCGGGCTTTCCCGAGAGTCCCTATTACGCGCTGGCGCAAAAATATCTCGACGGCCGCGTGCCGTCGCTCCTGACCTTCGGCGTCAAGGGCGGATTGGAGGCGGGCAAGCGCGCCTACGACTCGCTGAAGATCGTCAAGCGGCTCGTCAATATCGGCGACGCCAAGTCGCTCGCCTGCCATCCGGCCTCGACGACGCATCGCCAGATGTCGCCGCAGGAGCAGGCGAAGGCCGGCGTCACGCCCGAGATGCTGCGGATCAGCGTGGGCATCGAGCATATTGACGACATTATCGAGGATCTGGACCGCGCGCTGACCGCGGCGACCAACGCCATGCGCAACCCCACCCTCGCGGAGGCCCCGCAATGACTGGACTCGCCCGCCGGCCCGGCGACGCGCTGGATGTCGCGCTCGTCAACAATATGCCGGACCAGGCCTTGTCCGCGACGCAGGCGCAATTTGCGCGCCTGGTTCGCGCCGGGGCGGACGGGCGGGAGATCCGTTGGCGCTGCTATTGGCTGCCGGGGCTCGAGCGCGGCGACGTCGCGCGGCGCTATCTCGAAAGAAGCCACGAGGATATCGAGGCGCTCTACCGTCGCGGCGCCGACGCGCTCATCGTGACGGGCTGCGAGCCGCGCGCCGCGCGGCTGGATCACGAGCCCTATTGGCCGCAAATGCAGACGCTGGTCGACTGGGCGCGCGCGCATACGCACTCGACGATCTGGTCATGCCTCGCGGCGCATGCGGCGACCCTGCATCTCGCCGGCGTCGAACGCCGTCGCATGCCGAAGAAGATCAGCGGCGTCTATTCTTTCTCACGCGCCGGCGAGCATTGGAGCGGGAAGGCGGAGGCGCCCGCATCGCTGACGCCGCATTCGCGCTACAACGATCTGCCCCGCAAGGAGCTGGAAAAACAGGGCTTCCGAATAGCCTCCTATTCCGACGAGGTCGGCGTCGACATGTATTGGCGCGAGGAGCCGAGCCTCTTCGTCTTCCTGCAAGGACATCCCGAATATGACGCCGACACGCTGCTGAAGGAATATCGCCGTGACGTTCTGCGGCGCCTTTCCGGCGAAAGAAGCGGCTATCCCGATCAGCCTGAAAACTATTTCAGCGCCGCGACGGCGCAAGAGCTCGACGCGCTGCGCGATCGCGTCGCGGCGGGCGATTGCGGCGACGCTGAAAGCGAGCTGACAAATATATTATCCGGGGAGGATTGCCGAAAGATCTGGGCCGCCGACACGTTGCGGCTCTACCGAAATTGGCTGAACGTCGTCTCCCAAAGGGCGGAAGCCCTGCGCGACAGCGCTTGAAAAAATCAGCTTCGCCGAATTGTGGGCGAACCTAGGCGGCCTCGTCCTTCGAGACGCGAGCTTCGCTCGCTCCTCAGGATGAGGCCTGAGCGTTTCACCCAGACTCAAAAGCCCCCTCATGCTGAGGAGCCTGCGCAGCGGGCGTCTCGAAGCATGAGGGGCGTCGCCATGGCTTTGTCAGCAGCTTTCGCGCACTGCCGGATCGCATGCGCGGCGCATTGCGCTAATGCGCGAGATCGCGAAGCAGGGCTTCGATATTTTCGATCGTGCGAAAATTCGCGGGAACCAGCTTCGAGCTCGGGATGGTGAGATCGAACTCGGCTTCGATCGACAGCATCAAATTGACCATCTGCATCGACGTCAGGCCGAGCTCCTGAAGGTCCTGATTATGCGCCACCTTTTCCTGAGCAGCGATGAATTGGCCGACGATCGCGTTGATGCGGGCGGTCGTCTGAAGCGTTGAGGCGTCCACGGTCTATCTCCAATATGTCGCGACACGAATGTGATCCAACGGTTAGAATTTTAGACGGAGCCAGTAAAGAAATGTCCGCGAATTAAATTACAATTGTAGGGGTTAACCTTTACTTCGACAATTTTCGAAAGAACATGGATTAATTGCGATCGTGAGCCTAACTTCGCCTCGGATACAGACGAACGGAAACAAGCCAAGCGAGGCGCATTATGTCGATGGCGGAAAACTTCGTGACGATCGATGCTCGCAGCAGGTTCGCGTGCGAGGACGATTTCTCGACCAGAATTGCGGCTGTCGCCGAGGTGGCGGCGCGGTTCGCCGGCGCGGTCGATCAGGAGGCGCGCTTTCCGAAGGAAGCGTTCGACGAGTTGAAGGCGCAGCGCCTTCTCGGCATTATTCTTCCGCGCGCCTATGGCGGCGAAGACCGCTCGGTCGCGGACGCGGCGCAAGTCTGCTACGCGCTGGGCCGCGTCTGCTCGTCGACGGCGATGATCTACGCCATGCATATGGCGAATGTCGCTTGCGTTCTGCATCACGGCGACAAGGGAGCGCGCTACGCCTCCTATCTGCGCCGCATCGGGGACGAGCAGATGCTGCTCGCCTCATCGACGACGGAGGGGCAGAACGGCGCGAATGTCCGCTCCAGCGCGTCGGCGATCATGCGCGAGGGCGATCGCATCTCGCTCGACCGCGACGCGTCGGTCGTCTCCTACGGCGCCGCCGCGGACGCGATCGTGACGACCGCGCGCCGCTCGCCGGAATCGCTTTCGAGCGACCAGGCGCTGGCGCTCTTCTTCAAGGAAGATTACCAGCTCGAACGCACCGTCAAATGGGACGTGATGGGCATGCGCGGCACGTGCAGCGAGGGCTTCCGCCTGCTCGCGAGCGGCGAGGCCGAGCAGGCGCTGCCCGAGCCCTATGACAAGATTCATCGGCGCAGCATGGTGCCGGTGACGCATATTCTATGGGCCGCCTGCTGGGCGGGCGTCGCCGCCGGAGCCGTGGAGCGCGCGCAGGGCTTCATCCGCAAGGTGTCGCGGGCGCAGAAGGGCAATCTGCCGCCGGGCGCGCCCTACGCCACGCAGGCGTCGCTTTCGCTGATGACGCTCGTCAATCTCGTCGATTCCGCTGTGGCGGATTATCTCGCCCGCGCGGCCGCTCCCGACGCGCTCGACGAGATCGCCTTCCAGACGTCGCTCAACCTTTTGAAGGTCAGCGCGTCGGACATTGCGATCTCGACGGTGATGCTCGCTTTCCAGGCCTGCGGAATCGCGGGTTACCGCAACGACAGCGAGTTCAGCGTCTCACGTCCGCTGCGCGACATTCTGTCGTCGTCGATCATGATCAACAACAATCGCATCCTCAACAATGTCGCGATGTCCTGCCTCATCGGCGGCGTTCCGGAGACGATCGTCAAGGCGCGGTGAGCGGGGAAGGAGAAGGGTCGATGGAAACGGCAACGCAGACAAAGCCGGTCGCGGACGAAAAGATCCTCGACCATCTCTTTCGCCCGATGGGCGTCGACGGCGTCTATGCGCGCACGCGCCAATATGAGGAGGTCGTCGACGCGTTGCAGCGGCTGATTTCCAAACATCGGCCCGAGGACGCCGAAATCTTCCGCTTCCCGCCGGTGATGAGTCTGCGGCAGCTCGAGAAGCAGGGCTATCTGAATAGCTTCCCGCAGCTTCTGGGCTGCGTCTGCGCGCTTCATGGAACGGAGGCCGACGTCGCCGCCGCCGTCGATCGCGCGAGGCAGGGCGCGGATTGGACCGAGGAAACGACCTCCGCGGATCTCGTGCTGAGCCCCGCGGCCTGCTATCCCGTCTATCCCATCGCGGCCGGGAAGGGCGCCGTGCCGGCGGAGGGTCTGACCTTCGACGTCGCGGCGGATTGCTTCCGGCATGAGCCGTCGACGAATCTCGACCGCCTGCAGTCGTTTCGCATGCGCGAATATGTGCGCATCGGCGCGCCGGCGCAGATCGCGACTTTCCGCGAACAATGGATGCAGCGCGCGCAGTCGATCGCGGAGTCGCTGCAGCTCCCTTATCATTTCGATCGCGCGAGCGATCCTTTCTTCGGCCGCGTCGGCCAATTGATGGCGGCGAACCAGATCGAGCAGGCGCTGAAGTTCGAACTGCTGATACCAGTGCGCGCGGAAGGCGCGCCGACGGCTTGCATGAGCTTTAACTACCATCGCGAACACTTCGGTAAGACCTGGGGTCTAATGGACGAAAGCGGCGAGCTTGCGCATTCCGGCTGCGTCGCCTTCGGCGTCGACAGGCTCACGCTCGCGCTCTTCGCGACGCATGGCCTCGAAACCGAGGCCTGGCCGCGAGGCGTTCTGGAAGTTCTTCGTTTGGATTGAGCCCGGATCAGGGCCCCTCGAGCAGAGTGAGATCGCGATGAGCGTCGACGACAAGATCGTTTTCTACCAGGGCAAGAATGTCGAAATGGAGCCTTGCCCGATCCATCCCGCCTGGGTGATCGAAGGCGCGCCGGTCGCGCGCAATTTCGTTCTCTCGCGCAGCACGGACGGCAGCGCCTCGACGCTGCTGTGGGATTGCACGGCGGGCGTGTTCGATTGGCGCTATGACGTCGACGAGACGGTCTATGTGCTCGAAGGCGCCGCGACGATCCGCGACGATGACGGCGTCGAGCACATTCTCGGCCCGGGCGACCATGCGCTGTTCCGCGCCGGCTCGCACGCCGTCTGGCGGGTGGACGGCTATATTCGCAAGGTGGCCTTCTGCCGGAATCCCGTGCCGCAGCCGGTGATGTTCGCGACGCGCGCTTTCCGGAAGATCGGCCGCATGCTCGGCCTCGCGCCGGCGTCCGATGCGCCGGCGATGTTCAGCAACGCTTGAGTAGCGAGCTCAGCCATGGCGTCTCCCGCGCAGCTTCGACCGGTTTCCCAAACCTGGACCTTTTTCCGGGGGGAGTGGCGTGACGGAAACGCGCCGATCCTCGGGCCGCGCACGCATGGCGTATGGCTCGGCTCGATGGTCTTCGACGGCGCCCGCGCTTTCGAGGGCGTGACGCCGGATCTCGATCTGCATCTCGCCCGCGTCAACAATTCCGCGCGCGAGATGCTGCTGGAGCCGTCGCTGACGGTGGAGGCCTGGCGCGCGCTCGTCGAGGACGGCCTGCGCAAATTCCCGCGCGATGCGCAGCTCTATATTCGCCCGATGTATTGGGCGGAGGAAGGGCTCGGCGGCGGCGTCCGCTTCGAGCCCAATTCGACCAATTGGTGCCTGACGATCTATGAGGCGCCCATGCCGGCTCCCAAGGGCGGCGCGATCACGCTTTCGCCCTTCCGGCGCCCCACCGCCGAAACGGCTCCCGTCGGCGCCAAGGCGAGCTGCCATTACGCCAATGGCGCGCGCGCCTTGATCGAGGCGGCGAAGCGCGGCTTCGACAATTGCCTGATGCGCGACATGCTCGGCAATATCGCCGAGTTTGCGAATTCGAACGCCTTTCTGGCGAAGGACGGCGTCGTCTTCACGCCGGCGCCGAACGGAACCTTTCTTAACGGCGTCACGCGCCAGCGCGTGATCGGATTGCTGCGCGCCGACGGCGTGCAGGTGGTCGAGACGTCGCTTTCCTATGACGACTTCCTGAAGGCGGACGAGATTTTTTCGACCGGCAATTTCCAGAAGGTCGCGCCGATGTCGCGCATCGACGAAAGAACGCTCGAGGCGGGACCTATATATCGGCGCGCCCGCGCGCTCTATTGGGACTTCGCGCATTCGCGGCCGACGATGCGCATCGCGTCGTGACGGTCGGATGACGCGCCCGGCCGGGCGTCGTTACGCGCGCGCCAGCGCCTCGCTTCTGATCCTGGAGAGCGACCCCGTCGGCGAGATGCGGTCCGGGTCGATCATCAGATGTATGATCGACGGGAGGCCCGACGCGCGCGCGGCGGCGAAGGCTTGCGGGAACTCGCTCGTGCGCTCGACGCGCGCGCCGAAGCCGCCGAAGGCGCGGGCATAGGCCGCGAAATCCGGATTGCGCAGATCGGTGCCGATCACGCGCGCGGGATAGTTGCGCTCTTGATGCATGCGGATCGTCCCGTAGCTGGCGTTGTCGCAAATGACGACGACGATCGGCAGCTCATATTGCACGGCGGTCGCGAATTCCTGGCCGTTCATCAGGAAGTCGCCGTCGCCATTGAGCGACAGAACGAGCCGTTCGGGGTAGAGGCGCTGGATCGCGACGGCGGCGGGGACGCCATAGCCCATTGTCGCGGAGGTCGGCGCGAAATGCGAGCCGTAGCGGCGGAAGCGGAAATAGCGGTGAATCCAGGCGGCGTAATTTCCCGCGCCGTTGCAGATGACGGCGTCCTCGGGGAGATTGTCCGAAAGCCAGATCATGGTCTGAGCTAGGTCAACCTCGGCCGAGGGCGTGAAGCTGCGGGAGAAATCGAGATATTCTTGATGCGCCGCGCGGGTCTCCTCGCGCCAACCGATCCGCGCAGGCGGCGCAAGCGTCGTCAGCGCGTCGACGAAGGGCTTAGGAGAAGCGTGAATGGCGAGGGCCGGCGCATAGACGCGGCCGAATTCCTCGGCCTGCGGATAGACATGCACGAAGCGCGTCCGGGGAGCCGGAATATCAAGGAGCGTATATCCCTGCGAGGGGATTTCGCCGAGGCGCCCGCCGATGAGCACGAAGAGATCGCTTCGTTTCGCACGCGCGACGAGCTTAGGATTGGCGGCGAGGCCGAGATCGCCGGCATAGCATTCATGCAGCGGATCGAAGAGCGGCAGGCGGCGATAGCTCGTCGCGACCGGCATGTCGAAAGCGCGCGCCCAATCCATCATCCTGCGCGAGGCGGATTGGTCCCAGCGCGCGCCGCCGAGGACGAAAAGCGGACGCTCGGCCGAGGCGATCATTTCGGCGAGCCGCGCCATGGCGTCGGCGCCGGGCGCGGTCTCGATGGCGGACGCGGCGGGGCAGGCCACGGGGCTCACGCGCTCTTCGAGCATGTCCTTGGGCAGCGCCAGCGCCACCGGGCCGGGGCGTCCGCCCATGGCCACATGAAAGGCGCGGGAGACATATTCGGCCATGCGCGCGCCGTCGTCGATCTCGGCGGTCCATTTGGTCTGGCCGCCGAACATGGCGCGATAGTCGACCTCCTGAAAGGCGCCGCGTTCGCGGTTGGCCCGCTCGATCTGGCCGATGAAAAGGATCATCGGCGTCGAGTCGTGCTGCGCGATATGCACGCCCGCAAAGGCGTTGGCGGCGCCGGGCCCGCGCGTGACGAAGCAGATGCCGGGGCGTCCCGTCGCCTTGCCATAGGCGTCCGCCATCATCGCGGCGCCGGCCTCGTTGCGGCAGACGGTGAGCTTGACGTTGCTTTCGTAGCAAGCGTCGAGCACGGCGAGATAGCTCTCGCCCGGCACGCAGAAGATGTGATCGACGCCATTGACGACGAGCTGATCGACAAGCGCCTGCGCGGCGGAAATTTCGGTCACGGCTTTCACTCGGGCGCCCGTCCTTTGGGTGTTACGGTCCGAAGAGGACGCTCTCGCAGAAAGAGAGATCGCCGAGGCGCGGACGCTGCGGCCCCTTGAAATATTTCGGTCCCCGATCCCGGAAGAACTTGCCGAACAGGCCGGGGATTTTCTCGCTCGCGTCGACCAGCACGGTCGGATGGCCGTGACGCAGCAGCTCGCGGCCGAGCGGGCCCGCGAAGCGCTGAAAATCCGCGATATCGCGGCAATAGACGAGCTGAAGCGTCGGGAACAGGCCCTTGAGCAAACGTCTCGGCAGGAAGACGAAAGGATGCGCTTCCCGCTTTTCGTGCACGACGAAGGCGAGGCATCCGCGCTCGACATGGGCGACGAGGAGATCTCGCTCCTGCGGCGTGAGGGCGTCGCCATAATCGCGCTTCCCGTCGAAGGGACGCACGCGCGCATTGGCGGTCCAGCGGCTCAAGGCCGGGAGGGCGATCATCTGCCCGTTGCAATAGCGGCGAAATCCCTGCGCCTCGATCACGCGCCAGGTGTGAACCGAGGGAGAGATGTTCACATAGGTGACGTCCTTGTGGCGGACCGCGGCGGCGATGAGCAGGGAGGCGTAGCCGCGATAGGGCTCGTCCACATACCAGCTCGAAATATTGCAGCGGATTTGCTTGTCGCCGGTCTTCGTGAAGATCATGAGAATGACGCCGACGGGGGCGCCCTCATGCTCCAGCATATAGCCGAAGCGCGGATAGCCTTCCGGCGCGTCGCGTCGCGCGAGGGTCTCCAGCGCGCGACGCCAGTAGTCGGGCGTGCGGTCGGGGAAGCCGCGCGTGAGCAGCCCGGCGAGCGCCGGCGCGTCCGTCTCGGCGATCATTCTGCACCGGATTCTCGGTGTGACGTCCTGGGTCATTTTCGCTTAACCATCGTTCTGAACGTTCACCATTCATGGCCGAACTACTTGCGGATTGAAGATAAAAATAGCTAGGTCTTCCTTAGCCGACAATGAAGAGGCGCCCGACAATGAGCATACGGTTAACAGTGCTTTCCGTGATGGAAGAAGTCGCCGCGGAGCAGCAAAAGAAGCTTGCGCCTCTCGCGGACGATACGGTTCTCGCAAATTCCGGACTCGACTCGCTTTGCTTCGCGATCATCGTCGCGCGGCTCGAGGACGCGCTCGGCGCCGATCCGTTCACCGCGTCCGAGGAAGTCTATTTTCCGGTGACGCTCGCGGATTTCGTCGCGCTTTACGAAAATGTCGCGACCGCTTGATCTTCGCGCCCTCGCGCGCGCCGCGGCGCCGGGCGACGATGCGCGTCTTTGCGCGCCTCTCGGCGAAATATCCTGGCGCGCGGCGATCGAGGGAACGGTCCTTGGCGGCCGCCGCGCGGCGCTTGCGGGCAAATCCGTCCTGATCGGCGTCACGTCGCAATATGCCGCGGCGCTCGCCATGATGGAGCTCGACGGCGTCGTCGCGCGCATGGTGATCACGCCGCCGGATTTCACGCCGGATCGACTGGCCTCGGCAATCGCGCAGGCCGGCGTCGACGCGGTCGTCTGCGACGACGAGACGAAGGATTTCGGAACGCAGACGCCGCGCCTTCTCCTTTCCGGGCCCGCGCATGACGCGTCGACGCGCCCGGAGCCGGTCGCCACCGAATGGGTCTTGCCGACATCGGGAACGACGGGCGCGCCGAAGCTCGTCGCGCATCGACTCGACGGCCTGCTCGGGGCCATGCGGCGGCGCGCCGCCCATGAGCCGGCGCCGATATGGGCGACGTTCTACGACATTCGCCGGTATGGCGGCATGCAGATCTTTCTGCGCGCGGCGACGAGCGGCGCGACGTTGGTCCTGACCGGCGCCGACGAGCCGCTCGCCGATCACGTGTCGCGCATGGCGCGGGCCGGCGTGACGCATTTGTCCGGCACGCCGTCGCATTGGCGCCGCCTGCTGATGAGCCCCGACGCTGCGCGCATTTCTCCCGCTTATCTTCGCCTCTCCGGCGAGATCGCGGATCGCGCCATTCTGGAGAGCCTCGCGGCCTTCTATCCGAAGGCGAAGATCGTTCACGCCTATGCGTCGACGGAGGCGGGCGTCGGCTTCGAGGTGACGGACGGGCGGGAAGGTTTTCCGGCCGCCTATCTCGACGGGCTTTCCGGCGTCGAGATGCGGGTCGTCGACAATTCGTTGCGCCTCAGATCGCGGCGCACGGCGGATCGCTATATCGGCCGCGACGACCCGCGGCTTGCGGACGACGAGGGTTTCGTCGACACCGACGACCTCGTCGAGCGCGTCGGCGATCGCTTCTATTTCAAGGGCCGGCGCGCCGGCACGATCAATGTCGGCGGATTGAAGGTGCATCCCGAAGAGGTCGAGCAGGTGATCAACATGCATGAGGCGGTGCGCATGTCGCTCGTGAAGGCGCGGCGCAATCCAATCACCGGCGATCTGATCGTCGCGCAGGTAATGTTGAAGGAAGGCGACGCGTCGCCGGAACGAAGGCGCGCGGTGAAGGACGAGATCCTCGCAACCTGCCGCGCGCGGCTCGAACGCCACAAGGCGCCGGTCTCGATCGACTTCGTGGCGTCTCTCGCCATGTCGGCGGGCGGCAAGCTTCTGCGCGGGCAAGCGTGATGCGCAATGTCATCGTCACCGGCGGCAGCAGGGGCCTCGGCCTTGCGATTTCCGTTCGTCTCGTCGCCGAGGGATTTCGCGTCGTCGCCGTGGCGCGCAAGGAGAGCGACGAATTGCGCGAGCGGATCGCCGGCAGCGGCGGCGCGCTCTCCTTCGCGGCGCTCGATCTCGCGGCGCTCGACGCCATTCCGGACTTCGTCCTTCGACTGAAGAAGGAGTTCGGCGCGCCCTACGGCCTCGTCAACAATGCGGGGCTCGGCACGGAAGGCCTGCTCGCGACCATGCATAATTCGCAGATCGAGACGCTTACGCGCGTCAATGTGACGGCGCCGATCATTCTGTCGAAATATGTCGTGCGCAACATGATGTCGGCGGGCGGCGGGCGCATCGTCAACGTCTCGTCCATCATCGCCTCGACCGGCTATAGCGGCTTGGCCGTCTATGGCGCGACGAAGGCGGCTCTGGTCGGCTTCACGAAGTCGCTGTCGCGCGAAGTGGGGCGCATGGGCGTCACCGTCAACGCCGTGGCGCCGGGCTTCATCGAGACGGAGATGACCGCGTCGCTCGGCGCGGAGGATCGCGCCAAGATCGCCGGCCGCGCCGCGCTCCGCCGATTGGCCGCGCCGGAGGATGTCGCGAACGCGGTGGCCTTCCTTCTGGACGACAAGGCCGGCAACGTCACCGGGACAGTGATCACGGTGGATGCGGGCGCGACGGCTTGAGCGCCGAGGCGCGGCGCTCTTCGCCAGCCCGAGGCGGCGCGTTAACCGTCCGTTAACCATGACGCCGCAGTCTGCGATTCGCCAGGTCAGTCCGGTCGCCGTCCAAGCAGGCGGATCGCTACGGATGCGGTTGGAAGGTTTCGCGCCAGACAACCTCGATATGGAAGAGCCGACGCCAGCGCCTTGCGCTGACGCCTGATGACGGCCCGCGACCTCGGAGGTAAAGGCGCGGGTCGTTTTCATTCCGTCCACAAGGCGCGGCGAGCGCTTTTCAAAGGCGTTGCGCTGTTGCACTCTCCTTGCGTCGCAGTTGGATGCGCGAGGAGGGGTCATGCGCAAACTGGCCGTTTTGATTGCAAGCGCTTCGTTGATCGGCGCGGGGCAGGCCGCGGCCCAAAACACCTGGGCGGGGAATTCGGCGGCGGACTATGCCGACGAGCAGAACGCCTGCTACACGGACGCCTATCGCTTCTGCGGAGGCAATACGGTCTTCATTTTCGAGATGGAGAACTGCCTGAAAGAGCATTTGGGGCAGCTCTCCCGGCCGTGCCGCAAGCTGCTGTCGCCGACCGATTTCCGGAAATATTATCGGGAGGAGGCCCATCCTTTCGGCTTCCTCGACTGAGCGGCGGCGCAAAAATAGCGGCTCCCCGATATGCGTGGGAGCCGTCGCGCACGTCACGGAGAGTCGGGTTGCTCGGGGCCTTCCGCACGAGCGACGACGTTCATACGATCAGACGGCGAAGCGCTAAACCCTCAGAAATTACATAGCTTGGCCGCGGTCGCCCGAAGCGTCAGCGCGAGGGGACCGCATTTTTGCGATTGGGCGGCTCCGCCCAATCGCCGCGTGATCCGGGCCGGCCGATCCGGCTCAGTGGCTGAATCCGACAGTCCGAAGCGCGCCTTCGCACGCCTCCTCGCAGCGTCGACAAACCTGCGCGCAGACCTTGCAATGCTCATGGTGGGAGGCGTGCTTCTCGCATTCCTCCGCGCAGAGGCGGCAGGCGACGGCGCAGGACTCCAGCATCGATCTGATGACCTCTTCATTGGAGCCGGCGCGCCTCGACGCAATCGATCCGGTCGCAAAACACATATCCGCGCAGTCGAGGTTCAGGCGGATGCACTGCCTCAGCTCGGCGACGTCGCTCTCCACGATGCATGCGTCCGCGCAAGAAACGCAGGTCTGGCCGCAATCGTAGCATTCCTCGATGCAGCGTATGAGAGCGACATTGACCTGACCCTTTACGTCGGGATGCGTGCTGATGATCTCCTGAGCGTGCATGGGAACTCCTCCGGCAGGTTTCGAACCTTTGGAGAACACATATCAGCTTGTTTTGTTTCGACGGCCGTCTCCGGCGCCGGCCGCGGCCAAGGCGGGAAGCCCGGAAGACGCCGCGCCGCCGCTTCGCGGGGCGGCGGCCAAAGCTCGGCTTACTCCGCGCGCATCTTCTCGACCTCTTCGACGCGCGGCGAAAGGGCGTCGGCGCTCGCCGGCGCGGCAGGCGCCTTCTTTCGCTTCCGGCTTTCGTCGAGCCGCTGCAAAACGACGAAGAAGGCCGGCACGAAGACGACGGCGAGACAGGTGGACGAGAGCATGCCGGTCAGGACGCTGACGCCGAGCGACCGGCGCGCATTCGCTCCCGCGCCGGTCGCGATGGCGAGCGGCACGACGCCGAGAATGAAGGCGAAAGAGGTCATCAGAATGGGGCGGAAGCGGGCGCGCGCCGCGTCTATGGCGGACTCGACGATGGGTTTTCCGCCGAAAATTCGATGTTCGCGCGCGACTTCGACGATCAGAATGCCGTTCTTCGCCGAGAGCGCGATGAGCAGCATGAGTCCGATCTGCACATAGAGATTATTGTCGATCCCGAGGCTCGTGAGCGTGAGCATGGGCCCGATGAGCGCGAGCGGCACGGCGGCGATGACGGCGAGCGGAAGAATCCAGCTCTCGTACTGGCCCGCAAGCACGAGATAGACAAGCAGCACGGAGAGAGCGAAGCACCAATAGAGCAGGTCGCCGGTGATCTTCTCCTGGAAGGAAATCGCGCTCCACTGATAGGCGATGTCGTCCGGCAGCGTCTTTTTGGCGATCGACTCCATCTCCTCCATGGCTTGTCCGGAGCTGAAGCCGCGCGACGGCGAACCGACGATCGTCGCGGAGGGATAGAGATTGTAGAGCGTGATCAGCGACGGCGCGGCGGTCTCGGTGAGGCGCGCGAGCGTCCCGAGCGGAACCATGTCGCCGTCCCGGCTGCGGACATACATGCCGAGCAGATCGTCGGGCCGAAGGCGGTAGCGGGAATCGGCCTGGACATAGACTTGCAGCGGCAGCCCGTATTTGACGAATTGATTGACGTAGCTCGATCCCACATAGGCGGTCAGGGTGGCGAAGACGTCGCCGACCGATACGCGCAGGCTTTCGGCCTGAACGCGGTCGACCTCGACCGCGACATGCGGCGCCGACTCGCGAAAGGTCGTGAGCACGCGCTGGACAGCCGGGTTCGTTTTCGAGGCTCCCACGACGCCGTCGGCCCCCGCGGCAAGTTTGGGAAAGCTGAAGCTGCCGCCGAGGAGCTCGAGCTGCATCTGGAAGCCGCCGGCGTTGCCGATGCCCTGAATCGCGGGCGGAACGACCATGAAAGCCCGGCCGTCCGCGAGGGTCTCGACCTTCTTCTGCAAAGCCGTCACCAGCGAGACGATATCCTCGCCCTTCTTCTTTCCGCGCTCCTCCCAATCGTCGAAAATGACGTAATTCACGCCGGCATTGGCGAGCGTGGCGCTGTTGTCGAGGACGGAAATGCCGGCGATCGTCAGAACCTTCTTCACCCCCGGCGTCTCGAGCGCGCGCTTTCCGACCTCATGCAGCGCGTCGATCGTCCGCCCCAGCGCGGCGCCCTCGGGCAATTGCACCGCGGTCATGGCGAAGCCCTGATCCTCATTGGGGATGAAAGCGGTCGGCAAGCGGGCGACGCCGACAATCCCCACCAGCGAAGTGAGAAGCCCCACGACCACGACGAGGCCGCTGCGCGCGACGAGCCGCTCGATCAGCCGCGTATAGGCGCGTTCCAGCGGGTCATAGACCGCATTGAACAGTCGGTAGACGGCATGGCGCTCTTCCGGCGGCGTGGCGGGCCGCAGCCACAGGGCGCATTGAGTCGGCTTCAGCGTCATGGCGTTGACGGCGCTGATGAGCGCGGTCGCCGCGATGACGACCGCGAACTGGGCCAGCATTCGGCCCGTCAGGCCCGGGAGAAAGGCCGCCGGGAGGAACACGGCCATCAGAACGAGCGTAATGCCGATGACCGGCCCCGTCAGCTCCGACATGGCCTTGATCGCCGCGTCATGGCTGTTCATGCCGCGTTCCATGTCGGCGGACACGGCCTCGACGATGACGATGGCGTCGTCGACGACGATGCCGATCGCGAGCACGATTCCAAAGAGCGTGGAGAGATTGACGGTGTAGCCGAGCCCCGCCATGGCGGCGAAGGCGCCGATGATGGTGATGGGCACGGTTGTCGCCGGCACGAGGGTCGCGCGGAAATTCTGAAGGAAGAACAGGATGACGGCCAGAACGAGAAAACCGGCCTCGTAAAGCGTGTGATAGACCTCGTCGATCGACGCCTTGACGAAGATCGTCGTGTTGTAGGGAATGTCGTAAACGAGGTCCTGGGGGAAGCGGGCGGCGAGCTCGTCCATCTTCGCCTTCACCTCTTTGCCGACCTGCAGCGAATTCGCGTCCGGGGTCTGGTAGATGGCGATGAAGGCCGCCGGCTTCCCATCGACATAGGTCTGCTGGGAATAGTTCTGCGAGCCGAGCTCGATCCGCCCGACATCCTTCACCCGCACGAGCCGGCCGCCTTGCGCCGTCTGCGCCTTGACGATGATGTTCGCGAATTCATTGGGATCGTCCAGGCGCGACTGGATGTCGATCGTATATTGGAAATCCTGGGCGCTCGGCGCCGGCGGCATGCCGGTCTGGCCTACGGCGACAACCTGGCTCTGCTGCTGGACGGCCCGGATGACGTCCGCCGGCTGCAATCCGAAGGAATGGAGCTTCTCGGGATCCATCCAGATGCGCATGGCGTATTTGCCCGCGCCGAAGACATTGGCGTTCCCGACGCCGGGAAGGCGCGCGAGCTCGTTGACGAGATTGATGGTCGCGTAATTGCTGAGAAACAGCGCGTCATGCGTCCCGTGGGGCGAGACGAGCGTGATGATTTGCAGAATCGCGGTCGATTTCTTGTTGACCGTGACGCCTTGCGCCTGAACCGCGGTCGGCAGGGAGGCGAGCGCGTTCGACACCCTGTTCTGGACCAGCACCTGGGCCGTATCCGGGTCCATGCCGATCTTGAACGTCACCGTCAGCGTATAGGTCCCGTCGGCGGCGCTCGTCGACTGCATGTAGAGCATGCCGTCGACGCCATTGACCTGCAGCTCGATCGGCAGGGCGACCGTATCGATCACCGTCTGCGGGCTTGCGCCGGGATAGCGCGCGGTCACCTGCACGGTCGGCGGCACGATGTTGGGATATTGGGCGACCGGCAGATTGAAGAGCGCGACGCCGCCGATCACGACGAGGAGGATCGCGATGACATTCGCGAGGACAGGGCGCTCGATGAAGAATTTCGACATCATTGCGCGTCCTCGACGGCGCGCCCGGAGCGATCCAGCGATACGAGCCTGGGCGTGATCTTAGCGCCCGGATTCGCGCGCCACAGATCGGCGATCACGACGCGGTCGTCGGCGTTCAGCCCCGAAAGGATGACGCGCAGCTCGCCGTCCAGCTCGCCGAGCGTCACATAGCGCTTCTCAACGACGTCGCCGGGACCCGCCACCGTCAGGAAGCGCCCGCCCTGATCCGTTTGAACCGCGCGATTGGGCGCCAGCAGCGCATTGGGGATGACCTTGCCCGCGGGCAGGCGAATCCGGACGAAGAAACCCGGCAGAAGCTTGTGATCGGGATTCTGGAGAACGCCGCGCACCAGCAAGGTCCCGGTCTTCGGGTCGAAGGCCGGGGCGACATATTGAATATGGCCGTGATAGGGATAGTCCTGCCCGGCCTCGAGACCGACATCGACCGGATAGTCGTGGATTTCGGCCAGCGTCAGCAATCGGCCGAGCGCCTGCCGCACGCGCTGCACCTCCTGCTCGCTGAGATTGGCGACGACATAAATCGGATCGAGCTGGATGATCTCGGCGAGAATGGTCGGCTGGCCTGCGCCGCCGACCGTATTGCCCGGATCGATCTGGTGCTTGCCCATCTGGCCGTCGAAAGGCGCGCGCACCTGCGTGTATTCGACATTGAGCTTCGCGACCTCGACCTGCGCCTTTGCGGAGGCGAGTTCCGCCTCGGCCTTTTTCGCCTGAAAATTCCAGTTGTCGACGACGACCTGCGAGGCGGCGCCCTTGCGCCGCAGGTCCGAGAAGCGCTGGACCTCGATCCTCGCATAGGCGAGCGCCGCCTCCTGCGCGCGCACCTGCGCCTCGGCTTGGATGAGTTGGTTCTTGTACTGCTCCTGCTGGATCGTGAAGAGCAGGTCGCCTTTCTTGGCGATCTGGCCGTCCTGGAAATGTATCTTTTCGAGATAGCCCTCGACGCGCGCGATGAGGTTGACCGTCTTCGTCGGCGCGGCGTTGCCGGTGAGCTCGATATATTCGGTGACTTTCTGCTTGAGCGGCAAGGCCACGGGAATGGCGCGGCCCGCCGCGTCCGACGACTTGGCCGAGGATTTGGCCGAGGATTTGGCGGCGTCCTCGGCGGGCGATTTGTCGGCCGCCGCCGCAGGGGACGCTTCCTTGCCGCCGAGAAGCTTTCCGAGCCAGGGCTCCGCGGCGGCGGGAGGCGCGGCGCAAGCCGCCAGCAGGCAGGAAATGAACATTAATCCGCGCGTGGAGGACAGGGTCCTTGCCGAGATCAGTCCCTTCCACATGTCATGACGCCTTCCGCTCATGAAGGGCAGCGCTCCTCCGCCTTACCATTCCGGTAGTCTGATGCTTGAATCCACGTCCTGGGCGGACGGCAGGCCGGGAGTCTCCGGCTGAGGCTGATCCGGCGGGGGAAGCAGATTCCCCCAATTCGTCCGGTTGCGCATTTCCTGAGCGGTCGCGGCGTCGACGAAGGGCTTGCCCTCGCGAATCTGCCAGCCGCCGCCCAGCGCGCGATAGAGGGAGACGAGGCCGACCGAGATATTGCCGGTCGCCACCGCCAGATTGTTCTCGGCCTGATAAAGATTCTGCTCGGCGGTCAGCACGGTCGTGAAGTCGCGCGAGCCCTGCTGATATTCGATCGTCGCGATGTCGAGCGCGCCTTTCGCCTCCGACACGCTGCGGCGCAGATAGCCCGCTTCGACGGACGACAGGAGGAAGGTGGCGACCCCGTTCTCGACCTCCTCCTGCGCCTTCAGAACCTTGGTCTGATAGTCGATCAGAAGCTGCTGGAGCGCGGCGTCCTGCACCCGGACGTTATTGGTGATCTGCCCGTAATTCAGAAGGTTCCACTTGAAGGAAGGCCCGACGAAAAAGGCGCGGCCGATCGGGTGGAACATCTGCGCGAGATTGCGCGCGCCGACATTGCTCGCCTGTCCGCCGAAGGCGCCGCTGATGCTGATCGCCGGGTAGAGCTCCGCCTGCGCGACGCCGATCTGCGCGCTCTGCGCGGCGGCGCGAAGCTCGGCGGCCCGGATGTCCGGCCTGCGGCGGAGCAGATCCGCGGGAATGCCCACCGCGGCGCGTCCCGGCGCAAGCGGTATCTTCCCCGTTCCGCGCGCCAGCAGGAGGCCGAGCGGCTCGGGCGCCATGCCGAGCAGAACGCGCAGCGCGTTGAGGCCGTGCTTCAATTGTATCTCAAGCCGCGGGACGGACGCCTCGGTGGAGGCGAGGACGTTCTGGGCCTGATGAACGTCGAGAAGCGTCGACGCGCCGCCCCGGAAGCGGTCCCGCGCGATTCGCACGGCTTCGCGCTGCCGCGCGACATTGGCGCGGGCAATGGCGATCTGCCGCTCGAGCGTTCGAATCCCGATGTAAGTATTGGCGACGTCCGACAGCAGAGTGACGAGCACGTCGTCATAGGAGGCGATCGATTCGAGATAGGCCGCGTCCGCCGATTCGACGCCGCGCCGGAACTTGCCCCATAAGTCCAGTTCCCAGGAGGACTGCACGAGCCATCGGTCCGCCCAGAAATTTCCGAGAGACGCCGAATTGCCGCCTTGCGACGCGGGCGTGGCGTTGCTCGCGCGATTATAGGTGACGGCGGCCGACGCGGTCTGTTGCTGAGGGAAAAACTCGCCGACCGCGACGCCGAGCTCGGCCCGCGCCTGGAGAACCTTCGCGCCGGCGCTCAGAAGCGTGAGATTCTGGGAATAAGCGGCGTCAATCAGGCGGTCCAGAACGGGGTCGCGAAAGACCCGCCACCAGTCGCCGGGCGCCGCCTCCGAAGATCTGAGGCCCTTGTTCCGCCATTCGAGCCATTTGTCGGCCACGGGGGCGGCGGGCGCCGAGAAATCGGGACCGACCATGCATCCCGCCAGAGAGGCGGCAAGGACGCCGAGCAAACCCGCCACGGCGCCGCGCCGGCCGAGCCTCTTCGCCTCTCGAAGCGAGCCCCTGGCCGCATCGCGCAAACTGGAGTGTCGAGGCATGAGCGGTTGGGTCCAGGCGAGGACCCGATGGGCGGTCCCCTGCGGCAGGCGTAGCAAGCAAGCGGAAGCCTCGCAATCCGAATTAACGTTTTATCAAGAGGTATTATCGGCGGCGTTCGGAGGCCCTCATCGGGGTCCTTGGGAGCCGCAATCCGGGGCCAGGAACAGACCTTCCACCGTAAACCCGGAGCGCCGCTCCCGTGAGCGCGGGTCGATCCGGGTCGTCTTGGCTTGCGTCCGATACCAGTTGCGATAGTCGCCGGTGAAAAGCAGACTCGTCACCTCGCGTTCTTCGCCGCGTCGGCATTCGATGGTCACGATGATCTGTTCGTCGGCGCGCGAGACGGAAGGCTCCGCGCAATCGTCGTCCCGCGGGCCGACGATGCTGTCGCCCGACCCGATGCAGACGGCGCTCCTCCGCATGCCCAACTCGGGCGCAATGGTCGTGATGCGCCACAGGCCGGGCCGACGCGCCGGCAGCGACGGCGGCGCGGGGTCCGGCGCTGCGGCGGGATTCGCGGCGGCCTGAGCGCATGAGGCTCCGAAGGCGAGGATCGACAGCCTGGCGAGGCGGCGAAGTTCGTTCATGGTCTGCATCCGATTCAGCGGCGTCGTCTTGTTGCCGGCTAAGCGACGCCGCTCGCGGCGTAAAGGAGGAAAGCGCGCGATTTCCGATCTTTCCCGCGCGCCCGAGAATCTTTCCCGCGGACGCGGCCGGAGCCTTGTCCTAGGATCGCCCGACGCTCCTCTCAACGCCTTCCTCATGCAAGAGATCGACGATCACATCATCGCCCGCGCGCCGTCGCGGCTGCTCGCCGCCGGGACGATGGCGGCGCTGCTGGCCATGCTGCTGGCGAGCGCGAATGCGCGCGCGGCTGACGTCTCGCGCGGCCAATATCTCGTCGAGGCGGTGGCCGCTTGCGATAACTGCCACACGCCGCGCGGCGGCGAAGGCTATGACCTTTCCGCGCGTTTTTCCGGCGGCTCGCAAACATTCTCGGAAAAGACCTACAAGGTTCGCGGACCGAACATTTCGTCCGACAGAGAGGCCGGAACGGGCGCATGGAGCGATGACGAGCTGCGCGCCGCGATTGTCGACGGCGTCGGCCGCGACGGACGGCGACTCGCCCCGACCATGCCGTCGGCCTCCTACCGTCTGCTCACCAAGGCGGATCTGGCCGCCATCGTCGCCTTCCTGCGCGCCGCGCCGCCTGTATCCGGGACGGCCCGGCCGGTTCAAACGCGCGTGGGAGCGCCGCAGCCCCTCTTTGGCGCCGAACGGCCTCTCGACGAAGCGGACCTTTCCGACCGGCTCAAGAGAGGCCTTTACGTCGCGTCGCTGGCGCGCTGCGTCTCCTGTCATAGCGGCGACGCCGAAGACGCGCCGGCGCCGACGCGCCTCGGCGCGGGCGGCAAGACGTTTCGCACGCCCGACGGCGTCGTGATCGCGTCGAACATCGCGGGAGATCGGGAGAAGGGCGTCGGCGCCTGGTCCGACGACGAGCTGAAGCGCGCCGTCACGAAAGCCGTCGCGCGCGACGGACGCCCGCTCAAGGGGCCGATGGCGCATCTCTCGAAAGCGCATTTTTCGAAAATGTCGGCCGAGGATCTTGACGCGCTCGTCGCCTGGCTGCGCGCCTTGCCGCCATCGGAGTGACGCGGCGCGGCCGCGCAACCGCTTCCTCTATCCCCTCACGAAACCGCCTTTGAAAAGCGGGGCCGTCTTTCCACGCGCGGCGAAGAAGCGCGCGACGCGGTTGCGCCGAGCGGCGGGAAAAATCGAGGGAAATATGCCGATCATTCCCGAGCGACATTACCGATAAATCGTGGAGACACGTCGTCGCGCTTAAACTTATATGCCTGCGGATCGTGGCTCCGAGAAAGCGTCGAACGCGGCGGAGAAAAAGCGACCTTCAACGAACCAGGACGGCTCCAAGGAAATCAGGACCGTCGCATGCGAGGCGTCGTCGCCCTTCGAGAGGCCTGGAAAAAGGCGCTCCCGGCGATGTCGCAGGAGGACTCGTCGATGAGGAAATTGCTGACTTCGGTATCCTTGCTGTCTGTCTTGATCGCAACGCCATTCGCGGTCCTTTCGCCGGCGCGCGCGGAGGATCGGCTTGAGGCGCTCGCGAAGAGCGAGGACAATTGGGCGATGCAGGGCAAGAACTACAGCGCCAACCATTTCAGCGCGCTCACGCAGGTCAATGCGGACAACGTCAAGAATCTGAAGGTCGCCTGGTCGTTCTCGACGGGCCTGCTGAGCGGCCATGAAGGCGCGCCGATCGTCGTCGACGGCAAGATGTATGTTCACACCTCTTTTCCGAATAACACCTTCGCGCTCAGCCTCGACGATCCGACGCGCATTCTCTGGCAGCACAAGCCCAAGCAGAACGCCGCCGCGCGCGCCGTCGCCTGCTGCGACATCGTCAATCGCGGCCTCGCCTATTGGCCCGGCGACGGCAAGACTCCCGCGCTCGTCGTCAAGACGCTTCTCGACGGTCATGTCGTCGCGCTGAACGCGGAAACGGGCGCCGAATATTGGAAGATTGAAAACTCCGACTTCAAGGTCGGCTCGACGCTCACCGTCGCGCCGCATGTCTATAAGGACGTCGTTCTCATCGGCAGCTCGGGCGCCGAGCTCGGCGTGCGCGGCTATCTGACCGCCTATGACGTGCGCACTGGCGAGCAGAAGTGGCGCGCTTATGCGACGGGTCCGGATTCCGACGTTCTGATCGGCGACGACTTCAACAAGGCCAATCCGCATTACGGCCAGAAAGGCCTCGGCACGGCGACCTGGGAAGGCGACGCGTGGAAGATCGGCGGCGGCACCTCCTGGGGCTGGTTCGCCTTCGATCCGGGCACGAACCTCGTCTATTACGGCAGCGGCAATCCGGCGCCGTGGAATGAGACGATGCGTCCGGGCGACAACAAATGGACGATGACGATCTGGGGCCGCGACCTCGAAACCGGCCAGGCGAAGTTCGGCTATCAGAAGACGCCGCACGACGAGTGGGACTATGCCGGCATCAACTTCATGATGCTCAGCGAGCAGAAGGACAAGGACGGCAAGCCTCGCAAGCTGCTCACTCATCCCGACCGCAACGGCATCGTCTATACGCTCGACCGCACCGACGGCACGCTGGTCTCGGCCGACAAGATCGACGACACGGTGAACGTCTTCAAGAAGATCGATCTCAAGAGCGGTTTGCCGGTTCGCGATCCCGAATACGGCACGCGCATGGATCATCTCGCCAAGGACATTTGTCCGTCGGCGATGGGCTATCACAATCAGGGCCTCGACTCCTACGACCCGAACAAGGAGCTGTTCTTCCTCGGCGTTAACCATATCTGCATGGATTGGGAGCCCTTCATGCTGCCCTATCGCGCCGGTCAGTTCTTCGTCGGCGCCACGCTGAACATGTATCCGGGTCCGAAGGGCGACCGCCAGAAGGGCGAGGGCCTCGGCCAGATCAAGGCCTATAACGCCATTACCGGCCAATTCAAATGGGAGAAGATGGAGCGCTTCGCGGTCTGGGGCGGCGTCGCCGCGACCGCCGGCAATGTCGTCTTCTATGGCACGCTCGACGGCTTCATCAAAGCGCGGCACAGCGACACCGGCGAGCTGCTGTGGAAGTTCAAGTTGCCTTCCGGCGTCATCGGCCATCCGATCGTCTATCAGCACAAGGGCGTCGAATATCTGGCCATCCTGTATGGGGTCGGCGGCTGGCCGGGCGTCGGCCTCGTCTTCGACCTTCAGGATCCGACGGCCGGCCTCGGCGCCGTCGGCGCCTTCAAGCAGCTCGCCAACTATACGCAGATGGGCGGCGGCGTGATGGTGTTCTCCCTCAACGGCAAGGGTCCCTACGACGATCTGAGCCTCGGCGAATACAAGGCGAACTGATCGCGACGGCAAGGCTCCCTCGCCGTCCTCCCCGTCCGGAGGCGAGGGAGCCGGTTGCGCCCGTGCGCGGCGCGAGCGCTCTCCGCAAATAACCTGAGATGACAGATCCTATGTTGGCGAGACCGAGCATCAAATACACGATCGGCGCGGCGGCGCTCCATTTGCTGAGCTGCGGAGCCGCAAACGCGGCTTCCTTCGGCGCCTCCGTCGATCAACCCGCGGCGCCGATCGACGTCCCGTCGCCGGCCGATCCGGGCGCGCTGCGCGTTTGCGCGGCCAAGAACCAGCCGCCGCTTTCGCTCGAGGACGGCTCCGGTCTCGAGAACAAGATCGCCGTCGCGCTGGCGGAGGCGATGAAGCGCAAGGTTCAGTTCGTCTGGTCCGAGCGTCCGGCGATCTATCTCGTGCGCGATTATCTGGACAAGAAGCTCTGCGACGTCGTCATCGGCCTCGATACGGGCGATCCACGCGTCGCGACGTCGAAGCCTTATTATCGCACCGGCTATGTCTTTGTGAGCCGCGCCGATCGCAATCTCCGCGCGGCGTCCTGGAACGATCCCGAGATCAGGAAGCTCGGGCGCCTCGTCGTCGGCTTCGGCTCGCCCGGCGAGGTCCTGCTCAAGGATCTCGGGAAATATGAAGACGACATGGCTTATCTCTATTCGCTGGTGAATTTCAAATCCCCGCGAAACCAATATACGCAAATCGATCCGGCGCGCATGGTCGCGGAGGTCGCGAATGGGAGCGCCGAGCTCGCCGTCGGCTTCGCGCCCGACGTGGCGCGCTACGCGAAGGCGTCCTCGACCCCGCTGCGCGTGACGCTGATCGAGGACGACGCCGTCAAGAGCAATGGCGAGAAGGTCGCGCAGCGCTTCGATCAGTCCTTCGCGACGCGGCGCGACGACACGGCGCTCATCAACGAGATCAATGCGGCGCTGCCGCGCGCGAAGCCGCGGATCGACGAGATCCTGACGGCCGAGGGCGTTCCGCTGCTTCCGGTTTCCCAATAGCGACGCGCCGCGCGAGAGACGAACAGGAAAAGACATCGTGCCAAAATCTGGAAAAATCGCTTCTTCGCTGGTTCTTGGCCTGGGCGGCTTCGTCGCCCTCGCGGCGGCCGAGCAGACGCCTTCGATCGCCTTCCGCAATATGATCACGGGCGACGTGCTGAATTTCAACGACGCGCTGCCCGAAGGGCGCGACACTGCGGGCGTGAAGACGTTCCTCGAAACGGGCAGGAACCCCTACAATGAAGATGCGAGCTGTTTGAAGCAGGGCGAGCAGACCTTCCTTTCCGCCTGCTCCGGCTGCCACGGCCATATCGCCGAAGGCAAGATCGGTCCCGGCCTCAACGATGCCTATTGGACCTATCCGCAGAACGAGACCGATGAAGGGCTGTTCTCGACCATCTATGGCGGCGCGCAGGCGTCGATGGGGCCCCAATACCAGAACCTCACGCTCGACGAGATGCTGAAGGTCATGGCTTGGATTCGCCATCTCTTCAAGGAAGCGCCCGAAAAGGCGACGTGGCTCACCGCCGAGCAGCAGAAGAAATTCCGGCCCTACGCGGGTCACGAGACCTTTCCGGACGATCCGCCCGGCATGTGCAAGGGCAAGGAAAAATGAGCCTTCGCCGCTTGAAGACGGCGGCGTGAACAAGGAGGCCTCGCGGCCTCGAACAAATGGAGGAAGCTGAAGGATGCGCGTAATCCATCTGGCCGCGGCGCTCGCCGCGGGACTTCTGATCGGCGGCGCGGCGACGAGCGCCATGGCCTATGACGGAACGAAGTGCAAGGCGCCGGGCAATTGCTGGGAGCCGAAGCCCGGCTTCCCGGAAAAGGTCGAAGGCTCGAAATACGACCCCAAGCACGACCCCAAGGAGATCGCCAAGCAGCAGGCGTCGATCCAGGGCATGGAGGAGCGCAACCGCAAGCGCGTCGAGTATTTCAAGAAGTCCGGCAAGTGGGAATATGACGTGAGCAAGATTCCCGCTCAATGACGAGTTTCATCGCGTCGCGATGACAATGGCGGCCACGATCTGGAGCCCGGCGTTATTCGACAACAACGCGTCCGGCTCCGTTCCCGAGATCGTGGCCGCTCATCCTTCTGGCAGATCGCTTCGCAGGTCACCTTGAAAGAGTCGTCAACCGCCCGACAGCTCGAAGACTGGCGCGCGCGCGCCCTTGCCTTCGAGCGGGAAATCGAGAAGGCCGTCGTCGGCCAGCCGCGCGCGATCCGCCTCGTGACGATCTGCCTTTTTGCGCGCGGCCATGTTCTGATCGAAGGGGATGTCGGCGTCGGCAAGACGACGCTGCTGCGTTCGGTCGCCCGCGCGCTCGGCGGCGATTTCGCCCGCTTCGAGGGCACGGTCGACATGATGCCGAGCGACATGCTCTATCATACCTATCTCGCGGATGACGGCCGCCCGCGCGTCGAGGCCTCCGAGCTCATCCGCAAGGCCGACACGCTCTCCGTCTTCTTCTTCAACGAGATCAACCGCGCGCGTCCGCAGGTGCATTCCCTGCTACTGCGCCTGATGGCGGAGCGCAGCGCTCAAGCGTTCAACCGCGTCCACGATTTCCCGCATCTGCAGGTTTTCGCCGACCGCAACATGGTGGAGCGCGAGGAGACGTTCGAGCTGCCGGCGGCGGCGCGCGACCGCTTCCTGATGGAGATCCCCATGGCGGCGCCGAAGGACGAGGAAACGCGGCGCCGGCTCATCTTCGATCCCGCCTTCCAGGACGTCGAGGCGCTTCTCGAACGCGTCGCGCCTGGCGCGTTCGATTACCGCAAGGTCGCGGGCGTCGCCCGCGCCATTCAGGACGAGGTGAGGTCGAGCCCCGCGATCGAGGCTTATGTGCTCGCCTTGTGGCGCGGCCTGACCGATCCCGTTTCCGCCGGCGTTTCCTTGCCCGATATGGACGCCGCGACGCTCGTGAAGGGAGGGGCGAGTCCGCGCGGGCTGGCCGGGCTGGTGCGCGCGGCGCGGGTGCGCGCCTGGCTCGAAGGGCGCGACCATCTCATCCCGGACGATGTCCGGGACGTGTTCCTCGAAATCATGGTCCACCGCATCTTCGTCGATCCGATTCACGCGCTGAGCGGCGACGAGGCGGCGACGCGGTTTTGCCGCGCCGTCTTCGAGAAGACGCCCGCGCCATGACGGAGGCCTTCGAGCTCCTCTACCGCCCGCGCGGGAAATTCGCCACGAAATATGCCGGCGCGCATGCGTCGAGCGAGGTTGGCGGCTTCGGCGTGTTTCGAGACCAGGTTCCGTTCCTGAGGCGGCCTGACGCGCGGCGGATCGATCTGCGCGCGACGCTGCGCGATCCCTTCGGCGAAACCTATGTCCGGCGTTTCGAGCAGCGCAGCGCGATCGATGTTTACGCGCTGGTCGATCTCTCCGCTTCGATGACGTTCATCGGCGCCGTCGACCGATTCGCCGTCGCCTGCGATCTTTGCGAAGCGCTCGCCATCGCCGCGACCCGGATCGGCGATCGTTTCGGCCTGATCGGCTGCGGGCGCGAATTGCGTCGGGAGACGACCTTCGCGCCGATGCGCGCGGCCCGCGCCGCGCGCGCCGCCGTTGAGAAAATCCGTCACGCGCCTTGCGACGATCGCGGCGCCGACGCCTTCGTCGAGGCGGCGCCGCTGCTCGGCGCGTCGCGAAAGCTCGCTTTTCTGATATCCGACTTCAGATGGCCCGAGGCGATTATCGATCGCGTCCTGAGCGTCCTTGCGCGCCATGACGTCGTTCCGCTCGTTCTCGTCGACAGCGTCGAAGCGTCGCCCCCCGAATGGGGGCTGCTCGCCTTGCAAGACGCGGAGACGGGACAGCGAAAGACGCTGGCGATGCGGCCTGGCCTGCAACGCAACTGGATCGAGCTGGAGCGGGCGCGCCGCCAGAGGCTCGCCCGCCTCGCCGCCGGCCGGGCGCGCAATCCCATTTTCCTGACGGACGGTTTCGATCATGTCGGACTGAGCCGTCGACTGTCGGCCGCGTGAGGCGCGCGATGCGGCTTGCGGCTCTCGCCCTTTTGCTCCTCGCGGCGCCTCCCGCCGGCGCCGAAGCCGTTTCCGTGAACGTGCGTCCGGCGCGCGCATTCGGCTTTTTCGTCGGCGATCTCATCGCCGCGCGCGTCGATGTGTCGGCGCCTGCCGAAGCGACGCTGTCGGCGGCCTCTCTGCCGCGCCCCGGCGCGCTCTCGACCGCGCTGGAATTGAGGAAGGCGGCGCTGAGCGAGGAACGCGACGGCGCGCGTAAAATCTGGCGGCTCGATCTCGTCTATCAGAATTTCTACGTGGCGCTCGACGCGCGAACCATCGACATCCCCGGCTTCGAACTGAAAGTGGACACGGCCGCCGGCGCCGAGACCGTGAAAGTTCCGGCATGGCGGGCCGGCGTGGCGCCGCTGCGCGAGATCGCGCCGGATCGCGAGACGCGCGCCGGCGATTATCTGCGTCCCGACGGGCCCGCCGCCTTCGTCGACGAGGCGGTTCCCCGCGGCGTCTCCCTCGCGCTCGCCGCGACCTTGGCGTTCTCGATCCTCGCTTTGGCGCGGGACCGGGCTTGGCCGCCATTTCATCGGCGCCCCGCGCGCGTCTTTTCCGCCCTGTCGCGCCGCCTGGCCGCAATATCGCGGAGCGGAGCGGGCGAGGAGTGCTTCGCACGCGCGCTGCGGGAGGCGCATCGCGCCATCGACGCGAAGAACGGCGCATGCGTTCTTGCGTCCGATCTCCCCGATTTTTTCGACAAGCGGCCCGAATTCGCGCCGCTGCGCGCCGAATTCGAACGCTTCTTCGCGGCGTCCGCTCGGCTCTTTTTCGGCGACGGCGCCGGGACCGGATTCGGCTGGCCGGATCTCCTGCGTTTCGTCGCGGCGCTTGCGGCAAGGGAGCGTCGCGTATGACGCTTCCGCATGTCGATCGGGATTGGGCGCTCGTTCTGGCGCCGCTGGCTTTGCTTCCCTTCCTGCTGCCGGCGCTGCGCGCCTCGCGCGTCTCCTCCCTTCTCGCGGCGCCCGACGATCCCATCTCGACGGTCTTCTCATTCGCGCTGAAGGTCCTGGGCGCCGTCGCTATCGGCGCGAGCTTTCTCGGCGCCGCGGGGCCGTTTCTTTCCGGCGGCGTGACGGAGCGCCTGGCCGAGGGCGCGCAGATCGTGATGCTGATCGACCGCAGCGGCAGCATGAACGAAACCTTCGCGGGCAGGAGTCCGACGGGCGCCGAGGAATCGAAGGCCGCGGCGGCGAAACGGATTTTGCGCCGCTTCGTCGATGCGCGGCGTCATGATCTCGTCGGCGTCGCGGCCTTCTCCACATCGCCGATGATGGTGACGCCGCTTACCGATCGCCTCGAGGCGACGAAGGCGGCGATCGACGCCATCGACCGGCCGGGGCTCGATTACACCAATATTGCGCGCGGTCTCGCCATGGCGCTGTCCATGTTCCGAGCGAGCGAGGCCGATCGCTCGCGCGCCCTTTTGATGATTTCGGACGGCGCCGGCGTCATCGATCCGAAAATCCGCGACGATCTTTCCGCGGAGTTCAAGAAGGCGAATGTCAGCCTCTATTGGCTGTTTCTGCGCACGGAAGGCAGCCCCGGCATTTACGATCCGCCCGAACCGGGAGAGACCGAGCCGTCGCAGGCCGCGCCCGAGCGTCGTCTCGATCTGTATTTCAAATCGCTTGGCGTCCCTTATCGCGCTTTCGAGGCGGAAGGGCCGGCGGCGACGGAAGAGGCCTTGCGCCAGATCGATCGTCTCGAACGGCGTCCGCTGCGCTATGTCGAAGAGCTTCCGCGCCGCGATTTCGGCGCGGCCTTTTTTGCCGTCGCGCTCGTCGCCGTCGCGCTGCTTCTCGCCGCGCGGCTGTGCGAAGCGCGTCTGTCGCCGGGGGCGTCCCGGCCATGAACGACGGGCGGCTCCTCGCATTATGGCGCGCGTCGCGGTCGCCGCTGCTGGCCGCGCTGACGTCGGCGCTCGCCGCCGCCACGCTCGCCGCCGCTCTTTCCTGGCGCGACGCCCTGGAGGCCAACGGCGCAATCGCCGCCTTGCGCGACGGTCACGACATCGCGCCCGACCTCGCCTCGCGTCCAGAGCTCCTGCTCGCCCGCATCGCCTTTCTGACCGCGCGGGGCGAGCTCGATCGCGCGCGCGCGCTGCTGGAAGCGCTCGATCGACGGGAAGAAGCGGGGCTGCGCGCGCGCGGCCATTACCTTCTGGGCAATGCGCTGATGCGGGAAGCCTTCGCCCATATCGAAGGCTCGGAATTCGACGCGGCCAATCCTTTCGTCACGCTGGCGAAGCGCGAATATCGCATTGCGCTCCGGCTGACGCCCGACGACTGGGATGCGAAATATAATCTTGACGTCGCTGCTAGGCTGCGTCGCGATTTCCCCGACGACGCGCGCAAAGGCGACGACGAACTCGTCGCCGATCCCAAGAAGCTCTGGACCGACATTCCCGGCAAGCCGAAAGGGCTCCCGTGATGCGCCTCCGGCTCGATTTGCGGCTTCTCTCTCTCGCCCTCGCCGCGTCCCTTCTCGTCGCGACTTTCGTCGCGCCGCGCGCGACGATCGAGCGCGACGGCTTCGAGTTTCTTGCAATCGTCGACATTACGGGCAGCATGAATGTGCGCGACGAAGGCGCGCCCCTGCGACCGATGAGCCGTCTCGACGCGGTGAAGACGGCGTTGCGGGAGATGATCGCGGACCTGCCTTGTCCTTCGCGCGTGGGGCTCGGCGTCTTCACGGAACGACGGCCGTTCCTGCTGTTCGAACCTTTCGACGCCTGCGCCAATTTCCCCGCGCTGGCGGCCTCGATCGAGGCGCTCGACTGGCGCATGGCCTGGGAGGGCGACAGCCGCATATCGGCGGGGCTTTTTCGCGCGATCGAGATGGCGCGCGATCTCGGCGCCGATCTCCTCTTCTTCTCCGACGGCCACGAGGCCCCGCCGCCGCCCGCCGCCGGAGGGCCGGCCTTCGAGGGCAAGCCAAGCGAGGTTCGCGGCCTGATCGTCGGCGTCGGCGGCCAGGCATTAGCGCCGATACCGAAATTCGACGACAAAGGCCGAGAGAGCGGCTTTGTCGGCGTCGACGAGGTTCCGCATGAAAACCGCTTCGGCCCGCCGCCCGAGGGCGCCGAGCGGCGTGAGGGCTATAATCCGCGCAACGCGCCTTTCGGCGCGGCGGCGGCGGTCGGCGTCGAGCATCTCTCTTCCGTGAAGGAAGCGCATCTGCGCGCGCTCGCGGAAAAGACCGGCCTGGCTTATGCGCCGCTCGGAGACGCGCGCCGCCTGCGGGCCTCCTATGCCGACGTCGCGACGAAGCGGCCCCGCGCCGCCGAGCTCGATTTGCGCCCCTTTCTCGGCGCCGCCGCCGGCTTCTGCCTCGTCATGGCCTATGCCGGCGCGCCGCTCGCGGAACGCCGCATGCGCGCGCGACATGCTTCCAATCCAAAACGAAGGAGACAATCGTGAGAGCCAAATGGGCGACGATCGCCGTTTTTCTCGCCGCGCCCGCGCTGGCGCATGGTCCGACGCCGATCAAGGTCGATGAGTCGATCACGATCGCGGCCGAACCGAAAGCCGTCTGGGCGATCGCGGGCAAGTTCGACGGACTTGCGAATTGGCATCCGGGCGTTCAGTCGGTAAAGGCGACGGGCGGCGACAAGGCGGGGGCCGAGCGCGAGATCACGCTGAAGAAGGGCGGCGCGCTGAAAGAGAGCCTCGACGAATATGATCCGGCCGTCTTCAAATATTCCTATCGCATGTCGGATCCCAATCTCGACGCGCTGCCGGCAAGCTCCTATTCCGTCACTTTCGCCATCGCGCCCGCGAATGGCGGCAGCGAGGTGAAATGGTACGGGCGCCTCTATCGCGGCGATACGGGCAACGAGCCGCCGGAAAATCTCAACGACGACGCCGCGCGTTCGGCCATGTCCGAGTTCTTGCGCTCGGGCCTCGAAAACCTGAAGAAGAAGGTCGAGGCCAAATAGGCGTTTCCGTCGAACCGCCGTCTCTCCGCCGTCTACGGCGGAGAGACCCGCAGATGCGCGCTCAGACCAGTTTCATGGCGACTCTGTTTTCGACGGCGATGCGCAGCAGGTCGGCCTTCGACCGCGCGCCGAGCTTGCGCTTGAGCAGCAGGCAGTTGTTGGCGACGGTCTTGTACGAAATCTTCAGGAGATGCGCGATCTCCGCCATGTCCTTGCCGTCAGCGAGGTTGCGCAGAATCTCGATTTCCCGTCCGCTGAGCGCGTCGAGCGGATTGTCGGCGAGATTGCGGTCGGCGAAGGCGAGCCGCAGCGCAAGCGCGTTGGACAGAAAACGCTCGCCCGCGGCGACGGCGCGGATCGCCTTTTCGAACACTTTGGGATTTTCGCTCTTCGCCACATAGCCGCGCGCGCCGCGCTCGATCGCCCGCGCCGCGAAGACGGGATCGTCGTTCATCGTGAAGACGATGATCTTCGCGCCAGGATTCCGCTTGAGGAGCTGGCGCAAGAGCTCGAAGCCCGAAACGCCCGGCAGATTGATGTCCAGAACGACGACGTCGGGCGCGCGAGACGCATAGGCCTCCATCGCTTCGGCGGCGTTGTGCGCCTCGTCGATCTCTATGTCGGCCTGTGCGGAGAGCATGCCGCGACAACCTTCGATCACCATGGGATGGTCGTCGATGATGAGAACGCGCATGGAGCTTTTCGCTTGTTTCCTTCTTGGCTCTTATGTTGAGAAACGGCTGGCGCTTGTCAATGATCGCAGCGGCGACGCGCACTTCAAATCGTCATGAGGCGGCGGCATGAACTGTCTTTCTCTTCGCGCGGGACTGAGCTGGCTGATCGGACTCGTGCTCGTCTCGACGCTGCTGATCAATCTGTTCATCCAGCTCTTGCACGCCGCGCCGCGCGTGCGCGCTGAAGCGGGAAGCAATCTCCGGCTGATGCGGGAATTCGTCCTGGCGACGATTGCAAATCTTCCCGCAAACGAAGATCCGACGCCGAAACTGCGGCGGCTATTCGCGAGCCTCGGCGACCTGCGTCACGTCGACATCGTGATCCTCTCCGCGAACGAAGAAGCTCCCGCGCCCTGGGCGGGACTCGCTCACGCGGGCGAGCGCGACGTTCCCGCATGGTTCGTGCGGCTCGTCGGGGCGTCGCCCCGGATCGTGATTGCGCCGGTGACAATGGGCGATCGTGTTTATGGCCGTGTCGCGATCATCTCCAATCCGCTCGACGAGCTGGAGGAAATCTGGTCGGACATGACCTGGCTCGCATCGATCAGCCTGAGCGTCACGCTCGCCATTCTCATCCTGGTGCTGGTTCTGGTGCGGTTCTCGCTCGCGCCTTTCGACGCCTTGCATGCGGGGCTGGCCGATCTCGAAGGCGGCCGGCGCGGCGTGCGGATCGCGCCGCGCGGCGCGCGCGAGTTCCGCAGGATCTCGAATGCGCTGAACTCCCTTGCGGCGACGCTCGACCGCGTGAAGGACGAGAATCGACAGCTCATGAACGAGCTGATTGAGATTCAGGACAATGAGCGCAAGGAAATCGCGCGCGACCTCCATGACGAGGCGGGACCCTGCCTGTTCTCGATCCGCGCCTCGGCGGCGGCGTTGCAGGAGGCGCTTTCTTCGCCGGCGCCGGACTTCGGCCGGCTGCGGCGGCTCAGCGCGATCATGGACAAGGCGAGCGAGGCGCTGCAAAGCTTGTTCAGGGGCTTGCTCGGTCGGCTGCGGCCGCCGGGACTGGACGAGCTTGGCCTCGAATCCGCGCTCAAGGCGCTTCTGGCTTCCTGGGAGTTTCGCCATCCGGAAGTCTCGTTGCGCCTCATCCTGCCGCGCGGCCTCTCGTCTCTCGACGAAGCGACGTCCTTCGCCGCCTATCGCATCGTGCAGGAGGGGGTCACCAATATCTTTCGGCACGCGGACGCGGATCGGGGCGAGGTCAGGCTCGAATTTGGATGGGAATCCGGCCGGGGCGCGGCCGAGGACGAGTCGGACGCGCCGAAGCTGAAGATCACGATCACGGATAATGGCGTCGGAATCCCCGACGCGCGAGGCGCCGGCGTCGGGCTGCTGGGCATGAGCGAGCGTGCGCGCGCGCTCGGCGGGACGATCGAAATCGAAAGATGCGCGGCGGGAGGAACGCGGATTTCGGCTTCTCTGCCGCTTCGCGACGACGAGGAATCGCTGTCCGCCGCCCCTCGCGAGTGATTCTAATTTTCGAAAAATGCGGCCCGGCCCGTAGAAGGCCGGGCCTCCCGCCTAATAGGAGGCGAGAACCGATGGCGCCGGCGCGCCGAACAGGTTGAAGTGGTAGTTGAGGCCGATCTTTGCGGTATGGAAGCGATGGGGCGCGCCCGTCTGACCTGAGATGAAGCTCAACGGAACGACCGGCGGGGGCGCCGGCGGCGGCATGTGCCCATGCCTGACGTCATCCAGGAGGAACCCGCCACTGCCCAGATCGACATAAAGATATTCGATCTTCAGCGACAAGTTCGGCAGGAAGGCCCATTCGAGCCCGCCGCCCGCGGTCCATCCCGTGCGGGTCGCGCTTTCCCAGGCGCCGTCGAAGAAGCCGTTTGTAAAGCCGATCACGAAATTGCTGGAGGTATGGCCATAGGCGAATCCGCCCGTGCCAAAAATGAGCAGGGTCGGCAAGATGGCGTAGCCGACGCGCCCCCGCACCGTGCCGAACCAGTCAAGACTCTGGCGCGTGGTGATGAACGGGAAAACCGCCGTGCCGACCACAGGCGAACCGATGACGGTCGTGCTCGAATTGATGTCGGCGCCCAGAAAATCCGTTTCCAGTCCCACGACGAAGCCGGTTCCGGCGAATTGGTAATTGTAGCCGGCCTGCACGCCGCCAATGACGCCGCTGGCGCCGGGGCTGACGGAGGTCCAGGCGACGCCCGTGGCGGCTAGCCCAGGCGTCAGCGAAACGCCGTCGATCGAACCCGTGTTCGCCCAGCCGCCGCCGATCGTCGGACCGACATAGAAGCCCGTCCAGGAGAAGAGCGGTTGCGGTGGCGCAGGCGGCGCTTTGATCGAGGGCAAATCCGCGGCGACCGCCCCGGTGACCAGCAAAGCCGCGGCCGGCGATAGGATAAGGCGCTTTGTCATTCTCGTCCCTTGCGTAGTGAGTCAGGCGTTTTGCAAGAGACACGACAATTTTATCTTGATAAAGGTCGAAAATAGATGTTAGACGAAAGCTTGTCAGCTATTTATGAAACGAGTTGGAAAAATACAACAGTATACTTAGCAGTATTACGTATTACTACTTAATTAATAGGCGCGAAGTATAACTACGGCAAAGCAAAGCTTCGCCTCTTGAGGGGGCTGTGAATTACAAAAATGCCTGCGGCAATGGCGTTGGAAATCGGTCACGGCGTCGAGCTCCATGATAAAAGCGCAGAGGCGGGGTCAGGCGAGCCGCGGCGTTCCGGCCGTGCTGTAGGCGCCACAGTCGCGCCGAAAAGCGCCAGGGGCTCGCGGAAGGGCCTATTTTCCTTTTGACTGTGTGGACTTAGAGAGATTTCCCTTCCTGTAGGTTGACTGGATTCGCCAACCGTTCTGACCGTCAGGAGCATTCAGATGAAAAAAATTGCGCTCTATGTGACAGCCTTCGCGGCGACCGCGGGCTCCGCGTTCGCGGCGGACCTTCCCTCCCATAAGGGCCCGCCGATCCTTCCTCCGCCGCCCCCGCCGCCGCTGTGGACCGGCTTCTATGTCGGTTTGAACGCTGGCGGCACATGGGCGAACAGCAATACGATTTCCACTGGCGTCGGCAATCTTCAGTTCTGCTCCCCCGCGCAGGGCTGTGGCGGCGGGTTCGAGGTCGCCGCCGCTTCCGCCGCCGGCGCCACGGGGGTCATCGCGGCCAACAATGGCGGCGGGTTCATCGGCGGCGGGCAGATCGGCTACAATTATCAGTTCTACAACAGCCTCCTCGTCGGCATCGAGGCCGATATCCAAGGCGTTGCGAGCAGCGGTTCCGCGGTCTCCTACGCGACGATCGCTCCGGTTCCCGGCTTTGCGGCGAACAGCGTTTCGTCGGTGGCGTCCGTCTCGCGCAGCATCGACTATATCGGCACGGTGCGCGGGCGTCTCGGCTGGCTGGCCACGCCGACCTTGCTGATCTATGGCACGGGCGGCCTCGCCTATGGCGGCGTGAATTCGAACACCGGCATATTCCAGGGGCTCAACGGTCCGAGCGCGGGCATTGCGACCGCTTGGGCGTCAGCCGGCGCCTTCTCCGATACGCGCGTCGGCTGGACGGCCGGCGGCGGCGTCGAGTGGATGTTCTGGCCGAACTGGTCGGCGAAGGTCGAGTATCTATATTACGATCTTGGCAACGTCACCTATTCGGGCATCCTCGCGGATCCCATCCTTGCTCCGGCGCCCGGTCAGCCCGCCACCTTCTTCCTCAACGCTTGGCGGACGACGACCCGCTTCGATGGCAACATCGTCCGCGCCGGCGTGAACTATCACTTCAACTGGGGCGCTCCGGCTCCGGTCGTCGCGAAATACTGATCGAACGAAACCCAGCCTCATCTCGTTCGCAAGAGGAAGGCCCGGCTCGCGCCGGGCCTTTTTCCTTGGGCGCTGACGAGGCGAAGATGCGCGCTCTCGTTTGACGCTCAAGGTCTTGGAATTCAAATACGACGCCACCGCTGGACGGCCTTCGGGACCGCCCGTCCTCGAGGCGGCTCCCAGATCAGAAGTTCGTCGCTATTGAGGGGCGCCAGCACGCTTGACGACATCCGAGGGCTCGGATTCATACTCGAGAACGGCGGGCCGGGGGGCGAGGCTGAGGAAGGCCGATGCGGATGGGATGGCGAAGCAAGCTTCAAAGCAAGCCGCCCGAGCGCGACCCCACGCCGCTCTATGTCGCCGCGACCGGCATGCTCATGTCTATCGCGAGCTACGCCATCCCCGGCGAAGGCGTTTCGGGAACGCTTTTCGGCTCCGGCTTGATCACCGCGGGATTCTGCATTGTGTATTGGCTCGCGAATCCGAGCCATGGCGCGGATTGACGTCGAGGCCCCGCCATCGGGATTCCCGTTTCGGAGCTGGAACATTTGCTGTCGGGTCCGGTTCTATGAGCGGCGGAACCGGCGCCGTTCGCACTGACGCCCAATCGCCCGGATTAGCTTGACCGAAAGGGAGTCGCTCGATGCACGTAGCCGACATCCAGGATTACGCCAGGCAGCTATTTGAGGCGCATGGCGATAAAGCCGTCGCCGAAGCCGCACAAAAAGCCGCGGCTTTGGAGGAAAAAGGCGAGAAGGAGCAGGCCGAAAACTGGCGCCGGATCGAGGCCGCGCTCTATCAAATGCTCGGGCCGCACCAGAGCTGAGCATGGCCCTGGGCGTCTGCCTTGGCGAGTGGTCCACGCCGCGGCGGCGAATGACTGTGATGATGTTTGGTCGGAGTGAGAGGATTCGAACCTCCGACCCCCTCGTCCCGAACGAGGTGCGCTACCAGGCTGCGCTACACTCCGATCCAGCGGCCGCGCGGGCCGCTTTCGAGGGGCCTTATAGCCATTGAGCGCGGTCCCCGCAACTGGTCTTCGCCTGTTATTTTATCGCCCTTTGCGACGTCGCCTGAGGGTCACATAGGCGAAGTCGGCGTCGTCCCTTTCGCCGCGCGGCGGCGTCTCGCGGGCGATTTCTTCCCAGTCTTCCGGGGAAAGCGCGGGGAAATGCGCGTCGCCGGGGATGTCAAGCGCGACCTCGGTCAATTCGATCAGATCCGTCCGCGGGAGCAGCGCGCGATAGATTTCCTCGCCTCCCGCGACGATGATCTCGTCGGCTCCCATCTCCGCCGCGAGCCGTCTGGCGATGGCGAGCGATTCGGGCAGGCTCGACGCGACATGGGCGCCGGGCGCTTCATAGCCGGGGCGGCGGGTGACGACGACGCTTTCGCGGCCGGGCAGAGGGCGCCCGATCGATTCCCAGGTGCGGCGGCCCATGATCATGGGCCGCCCCCAGGTGCGCGCCCTGTAGCGCTTGAGATCGCTGGAGAGCCGCCAGGGCAGGCCGTTGCCGACGCCGATAACGCCGTTTCTGGCCCGCGCGACGACGGCCACGAGTTTGGGTTCCATGCGCTTCTATACCGCGATCGGCGCGGCGATGGCCGGCCAGGGGTCGTAGCCTTCGACCGCGATATGCTCGTAACGGAAGTCGAAGAGCGAGGCGACGGCCGGGTTCAAAGCGAGGCGGGGCAGGGGCCTCGGCGCGCGCGAGAGCTGGAGCCGCGCCTGCTCGACATGGTTCAGATAGAGATGCGCGTCGCCGAGGCTGTGGATGAAATCGCCCGGAACGCAGCCCGTGACCTGCGCGACCATCTGGGTGAGCAAGGCATAGCTGGCGATATTGAAGGGGACGCCGAGGAAGACGTCCGCCGAGCGCTGATAGAGCTGGCAAGAGAGGCGCCTTCGCCCGTCGATCTCCGCGACATGGAACTGGAAGAGGCAATGGCAGGGCGGCAAAGCCATGAAATCCACTTGAGCGGGGTTCCAGGCGGAGACGATCAGGCGGCGCGAGAACGGGTTGCGCCGGATTTGTTCGACCACATTAGCGAGCTGGTCGATTGCGCCGCCTTCCGGCGCCGGCCACCGGCGCCACTGCACGCCGTAGATCGGCCCGAGATCGCCATTCGCGTCCGCCCATTCGTCCCAGATGGTGACGCCATGCTCTCTTAGATAGGCGATGTTGGCGTCGCCCTTCAGGAACCAGAGCAATTCATGGATCACCGACGTCAGATGCACCCGCTTGGTCGTGACGAGCGGGAAACCCTCCGAGAGGTCGAAGCGCATCTGGTGGCCGAAGATGGAGAGCGTGCCCGTGCCCGTGCGATCCTCCTTGCGGGCGCCTTCGCGCAGGATTTTGTCGAGCAGATCGAGATATTGGCGCATGGGATCGTGTAGCGCGTCGAGACGCGCGCGCCAATTGTTTCATCTTCCGCGCCAGCGCGTCATCCGAAAGAGCGGAAGCGCGCTTCGCATTTGAAGCGCGCTCCCTCAATCAGGGGAGCTTGGCCTATTGGCCTCTGTTGCAGGCCAGGAAATTATCCTTTGTCGTTTGCGCCGCCGGGTTGGTTATCACGTTGTAATCCAGGAATTTCTGCGCATTGCTGACGATAGGCGTCGCAAAGGCGAACACGCCCGTGGACGCGCTCTTGTTGCAGCGCTAGGTCTTGCTCGATTGCCGGAAGGAGGGCGTCGTCGGCTGCTCATAGGGAGGGCCTGCATTGCCGCCGCACTCGATCAACGCCGCGGTTGCGGGATTCCATTTGGCCTAGGTAACATCAGGCCAATGCTTCGAATTCGGGCGGAGGGAAATGGCCCAACTATAGCCGGCGCGCCCCGCTGCGTGCGGATGGCAAAAATTCCGTAGCGAAGTCGGGTTCGTCTTATCGTTGCGGGCGGAGTCCGGAGACGCCGCCTTACCGACCTTTGCAGTCGAGCCATCCTCTTCCTATATTTCCTCTCCGAGGGGAGCGACGCTCTCCGGCGAAAGGGGAGGGCACATGTTGCGGTTTCTTGCGCAAAGGCGCGGATCGCTGATTTCACTGGTTCTCGCGGCGCTCCTGGCGCTCGCGCCGGCCATCGCCGAGGCGCGCATGGGCGGGGGCGGCAGCTTCGGTTCGCGCGGCTCGCGCACCTGGTCGGCGCCGCCGTCGACCCGCACGGCGCCGGGCGCGGCTTCGCCCTTCGAGCGCAGCGACACGCCGCGTCCTGGCTACGGAACGAGCCAACCGGGCTGGAACAACCCCGCTTATGGCGGTTCGTCCTTCGGCCGCGGCCTCATGGGCGGCCTCGCCGGCGGCCTGCTCGGCGCGGGCCTCTTCGGCCTGCTGACGGGACAGGGCTTCTTCGGCGGCATGGGCGGTTTCATGTCGATCATCGGCTTTCTGTTGCAGATCGCGCTGATCGTCTTCCTGGCGCGCCTCGCCTTCGCCTGGTGGCGGAGCCGCCAAGCGCCGGCGGGCGCTGGCCCGCAGGGCTCGACCTTCAATTTCGGCGGCGGCGCGCCTTTCGGCGGCCGTCCGATGGGCGGATTCGGCGCCGGCCCGATGGGCTTTGGCGGCGGCGCCGGCGCGCAGCAGCGTCCGCGCGCGCAGCCGATCCAGATCGCGGCCGGCGACTTCAACGCCTTCGAGCGCCTGCTCGGCGCGTCGCAGGCGGCCTATAGCCGCGAGGACCTGGACGCGCTGCGCGCCATGGCGACGCCGGAAATGGTTCGCCGTTTCGACGACGAGCTGGAGGCGAACCGCCGCAAGGGCGTCGTCAACCGCGTCACCGACGTGAAGCTTCTGCAGGGCGACCTGTCGGAGGCGTGGCGCGAGGGCTCGGACGAATACGCCACCGTCGCCATGCGCTTCGCGCTCAACGACGTGATGGAGGACCGCGCCACCGGCAAGCCCGCGCCGGGATCGCCGGGCGCGGCGCAGGCGACCGAGGTTTGGACCTTCCGCCGCCAGGCGGGGGCCGGCGCCGACGCCTGGAAACTTTCCGCGATCCAGCAGGCGGCGTAACGCGCGGACGGATAGGGAAGGGCGCTTCCTCCTCCCGGAGGGGCGCCAATACCTCCCGTTACGGGGAGGCCGGCGGTCGAAAGACCGCCGGGTGGTTCCCTTCCGCCATGATATTGCCCGAGCGCTGCCCCACCCGACCCCGCTTCGCGGGGGCGCCGTCCCCGTAAAGGGGCTGCTGCCGCATGCACATATCTCGAAAGTCGCCAACGCCGTCATGGCTGGGCTTGTCCCGGCCATGACGGCCTCCCGGAGATGTGTGACTCCCTTAACCCGTAAAAGGGAGGCATGGGGCGCCGATCACCGGGGATCGTTCGTCCGATTGCTTGCGAAGGAAGCGCTTTCTTGTTGATCCGTTCGAGATGACGCTTCCGCGAGACCCTCTACCCATCGACGCCGTGCTGCCCGACATTCAGGCGGCGCTGGCGGCGTCGCCCAATCTCGTCATCGTCGCGCCGCCCGGCGCCGGCAAGACGACGCGCGCGCCGCTCGCGCTGATCGGCTCCGACTGGGCGAAGGGCGGCAAGCTGATCTTGCTGGAGCCGCGCCGCCTCGCCGCCCGCGCCGCCGCGAGCCGCATGGCCGCGACCTTGGGCGAGGAGGTGGGCCAGACGGTCGGCCTGCGCATGCGTTTGGAATCGAAAGTCTCGGCGAAGACGCGCATCGAGGTCGTCACCGAGGGCGTCTTCGCGCGCATGATCCTCGACGATCCCGCGCTCGACGGCGTCGCCGGCGTGCTGTTCGACGAATATCACGAGCGCTCGCTCGACGCCGATCTCGGACTGGCGCTGGCGCTCGACGCGCAATCGGGCCTGCGCGACGATCTGCGCCTCGTCGCCATGTCGGCGACGCTCGACGGCGCGCGCGTGTCGGCGCTGATGCGCGACGCGCCGACGGTCGTTTCCGAGGGCCGCGCCTATGAGGTCGAGACGCGCTATCTCGGCCGCGACGCCAATGAGCGCATCGAGGATGCGATGACCCGCGCGATCCTGCGCGCGCTGCGCGAGGAGCGCGGCTCCGCGCTGGCTTTTCTGCCGGGGCAAAGCGAGATCATGCGAGTCGCCGCACGGCTGGAGGAGGCGCGGCTCGAGGGCGTCGACATCGCGCCGCTCTATGGCGCGCTGGACAAGGGCGAACAGGACCGCGCGATCTCGCCGGCGCCGAAAGGGCGCCGCAAGGTCGTGCTCGCGACCTCGATCGCGGAAACGTCGCTCACGATCGAGGGCGTGCGCATCGTCGTCGATAGCGGGCTTTCGCGCGTGCAGCGCTATGAACCGGACCTTGGACTGTCGCGACTCGAGACCGTGCGCGCCCCGCGCGCGAGCGCAGATCAACGTCGCGGCCGCGCCGGCCGCACGGAGCCGGGCGTGTGCTACCGTCTGTGGGACGAGCCGCAGACGGGTTCGCTTCCGGCCTTCGCCGCGCCTGAGATTCTCGCGGCGGATCTGTCGAGCCTTGCGGTCGACCTCGCCGCCTGGGGCGTAGCCGATCCCGGGCAATTGAAATGGCTCGACGCGCCCCCGACGGCGGCCTGGAAAGAGGCGGTGGCGCTCGATCGCGAGCTCGGCGCGCTGGACGCCGACGGGCGGCTGACGGAACAGGGCAGGGCGCTGCGCGCGCTGCCCCTGCCGCCGCGCCTCGCCCGCATGGCGCTCGAAGCCGCGCGCCACGGCGCGGCGGAGCGCGCGGCGGAGCTCGCCATGCTGCTTTCCGAGCGCGGTCTCGGGGGGAACGACGCGGATTTGTCGCATCGGCTGGACAGGCTGCGGGGGGACGGCTCGAAGCGGGCGAAGGACGCGCGGCGCTTGGCGGCGAATTGGGCGCGTACGGCGAAGGGCGTCTCGCCGCGTCTCGCCGAAGCGCCCCCTCTCCAGCGGCGCGGGGGAGGAACGGCGAGAGGAGCTTCGGATTCCTCAAATGGCGCCTTGCTCTCCGACGGCGCGCTCGTCGCCCTCGCTTATCCCGACCGCCTCGCCAAGTCACGCGGCGCGAAAGGCGACTTCCTCATGGCGAATGGCCGCGCCGCGAGCCTGCCCGTCGAAGACGGGCTGTCGCGCGCGCCCTTTCTCGCCATTGCGGAGCTCACGGGCCGCGCGGCGCAGGCGCGCATTCTCGCCGCCTGCGCGCTCGCCGCCGAAGAGCTGGAGGAAATCGCGCGCGATCGCATCGAGACGCGCGACGAAACGGTCTTCGATCCCGCGAGCGCGAGCCTGCGGCGTCGGCGTTTCCGGCGTCTCGGCGCGATACGGTTGAGCGAGCAGAATCTCCCGGTGGACGCCAATGAGGAAAGCGCGGCCGCGCTTGCGCGGGGCGTCGCGAGCCTTGGCGTCTCCCGCCTGCCCTGGACGAAGGCGCAGGCGCAGCTTCGCGACCGCGTCGCCTTCCTGCGCAAGGCCGAAGGCGAGGAATGGCCCGATCTTTCGGATGCGGCTTTGGCCGAAAGCGCGTCGGAATGGCTTGCGCCCTACATTGTGGGACGCGTTTCGCTGAACGACGTCGCCCCAGGCGATCTCGACGCCGCGCTCGCGCATTTATTGCCTTACGATCTCACGCGCCGCCTCGAAGCCGAGGCGCCCTCGCATTTCGAGACCCCCGCGGGTTCGCGCCACGCCCTCGATTACGACGCGCCCAATGGCCCGCTGCTTTCCGTGCGCGTGCAGGAGCTTTACGGCCTCTCGCAGCACCCGACGCTTGCGCGCGGGCGCGTTCCGCTCACCCTCGAGCTGCTCTCCCCCGCGCATCGGCCGATCCAGACGACGCGCGACCTGCCGAGCTTCTGGGCCGGCTCCTGGAACGAGGTGAAGAAAGAGATGAAGGGCCGCTATCCGCGCCATGTCTGGCCCGACGATCCCGCCAGGGCCGCGCCGACGACGCGAGCGAAGCCGCGCGGGTGACAATCTTTCAAGGGGCGCGACTCGCTCGCGCCGATTCATCCGATTTTCGCCGCCTGTCTTAAGACCGGGGCAAAGATTTCGCACGAGGATCGCCTCGTCATGCGAGCCGCCGGCGAGGCGCCTCCTTTCAGTCAGTTGCGGGCGAAGCATCATGCTCTGGACGCAGATCCAATACGCCGCCATCGCCGTCTTCATCAGTCTGATCGCGGCCGGCGCTCTTGCCCGTCTGGGGCCGGGCGCCGGCGGCGCGCCGCAGAACGCGCAGCGCCTTCCCGCGCCCGTCGCGCCGACCCGCGCGGCGCTGCCGGTGCGCGCCGAAGAGGTCCGGATGGGCGCGGATGGCGGCGGCCAGTTTCTGACCGATGCGGAAATCAACGGCGCGCGAATATCGAGGATGATGGTCGACACGGGCGCGACGCTCGTCGCGCTCTCCTATGAGGATGCGGCGTCGGCCGGGCTGTATCCCGCCCCGGCCGATTACAAATATCAGGTCAGCACAGCGAATGGCGTCGCCCATGTCGCGCGGGTCAAGCTCAACGACGTGCGCATCGGCAATATCGTGGTCCACGACGTGGACGCGGTCGTCGGCGAGCGCGGCGCGCTCTCCGGCAGCCTGCTGGGCATGACCTTTCTATCGAAGCTCGCCAAGTTCTCGGTTGAGTCGGGCTCGCTCGTCCTGAAGCGATAAGGGGCCATAAGGCTGGGTCTCAGCGGCGCCTGAGGCGGGCGATTTGGCCGCTCTCCGGCGACGGTGTAAATGGGGCGCGTCGAGAGATTGCTCCAAGGACCATCATGCTCCCCAAGCCCGTTTCCAGCCTCACGCCGAATACTTTCGAATATGAGCGGACGCCGCTCGTGAAGCCGACGGGCTTTCGCGAATATGACGCGCGCTGGCTGTTCGGATCGGAACTCAACTTGATGGGCGTACAGGCGCTGGGCATGGGGCTCGGCACGTTAATCCACGAAATGGGCGTCGCGCCGGACATCGTCACCGGGCATGACTATCGTTCCTATTCGGCGTCGATCAAGCTGGCGCTGATCGCCGGGCTCATGGCCTCGGGCGTGCGCGTGCGCGACATCGGCCTCGCTCTGTCGCCCATGGCCTATTTCGCGCAGTTCGAGCTCGACGCGCCGGCCGTCGCCATGGTCACGGCCTCGCATAACGACAATGGCTGGACAGGCGTGAAGATGGGCGCGCAGCGGCCCGTGACCTTCGGGCCCGAGGAGATGGGCCGGCTGAAGGAGATCGTTCTTGCCGGCAGGTTCCGGGAGGCGGGCGGCGGCTCCTATCGCTATATCGAGAATTTCGGCGCGCGCTATCTCGACGATCTGACGCGGCGCCCGGGCTTTGCGCGCAAGATGAAGGTCGTCGCCGCCTGCGGCAACGGCACGGCGGGCGCCTTCGCGCCGCAGATGCTGGCGCGGCTCGGCTGCGAGGTCGTCCCGCTCGACATCGAGCCTGACTATACTTTCCCGCGCTACAATCCCAATCCCGAAGACATGGAGATGCTCCACGCCATCGCGCATAAGGTGCGCGAGACCGGCGCGGATGTGGGCCTGGGCTTCGACGGCGACGGCGACCGCTGCGGCGTCGTGGACAATCATGGCGAGGAAATATTCGCCGACAAGATCGGCGTGATGCTCGCCCGCGATCTCTCCAAAGTCTATCCGAACGCGAAATTCGTCGTAGACGTGAAGTCGACCGGCCTCTTCGCGACCGATCCGGAGCTCGCCGCGCGCGGCGTGCATACCGAATATTGGAAGACGGGCCACTCCTATATCAAGCGTCGCGTCAACGACCTCAATGCGCTCGCCGGTTTCGAGAAGTCGGGCCATTTCTTCTTCAACGCGCCGATCGGGCGCGGCTATGACGACGGCCTGCTGACGGCGGTCCATATTCTGGAGATGCTCGACCGCAATCCGGAGAAAAGCATGGCCGATCTCTACAATGATCTGCCCAAGACCTGGGGCTCGCCGACCATGTCGCCGCATTGCGACGACGAGAAGAAATACGATGTGGTGAGGAAGGTCACCGCGCGTATCGAGGGCATGAAGGCGCGGGGCGAGCCATTGCTCGGCCAGCCGATCCGCGACGTCGTGACGGTCAACGGCGTGCGCGTGACCGTCGCGGACGGAACCTGGGGCCTCGTGCGCGCCTCCTCAAACAAGCCGGAGCTCGTCGTCGTCGTCGAGAGCCCGGCGTCGGAAGCGCGCATGCGCGAGATGTTCGGGGCGATGGACGCGATTCTGCGGGAGAATCCGGAAGTCGGCGCGTATAATCAGACGATCTGAAAACGGCGCGCCGGCGTTTTGCGGCGCCTCAGGGCGTCGAATTGCAGTTCGTGCCGGTGGTCATGAAATATTGGATGTGGCTCGGCACATAGGTGTTGCGGACCGGGGCGTAGCTCGTGCGCTGCATCGTCCATGTCGGCGGCGAGCCCCATTTGAAGAATTCGAAGTGCACGCCGGGTGAATAATTGTAGATGACGTCGGCGACGATGACCGGCCCCGTGGTTGGATTGACGCCGTTCGTGGCCTGTACATAGCTCGACGGGATTGTGGCGACCGAGACGGGCGCCGCGTTCGACGGCGAAAGCGCCGGGTTGCAGGGACGCGGCGTCGCGCCGTTGCGCGTGACGGTCCAGTTCGTTTTCGCTTGCCATGTGCCGGCCGAAGGGGAGGAGATGTTGATCTCCGAGATCGTCATCTTCAGGGCCGTAGAGGTCGCGGACAGGCCCATGAGCGTGTTCGCCGCCGAGAAGATGTCGGCGACGTCCGTTTCATTGATGCAGGCCGGGCCGCTCGATTTGCATGAGCCTTTGTCAGCGGGAAGAATCTGCGCGGTCAGATCGGCGAGCGTATGCGCGACGAGATCGAGCCGCTGCGCCGTGCGCATGCCGCGCGACAGCTCGACGAGGCCCAAATAGATCATCAGCATGAGCGGCAGGATCAGGCCGAATTCGACGGCCGCTATGCCGGATTCGTTTCGATGCAGCCCTTTGAAGGCAGGGCCTCTGCGCTTGATCATCACGGCTCCACGCGGAAGGCGGCGATGCCCATGAGCATATAAGTCCAGGCGCTGTTGTATCGCATCTGGCCGGTGTGGATCTGTCCATAGCTGTCGCCTTTGAAGACGCCGCCGCCGAGCAGGCCGGAAATCACCGTCATGGGATAGACGATGCGGACGATTGCGATCTGCCCGGGCGCAGGCATGTTGATGACGGACGAGCCGGCGTTCGGAGTCGAATAAAAGCTGTTGCTGGTCTCGGCGGCGCCCCAGCTCGCGGGGCTGCGCACGTCCACCATGATCTTGTCGCAGTCGAACATGGTCGACAGAGTCCCCGGCTTCACGGCGCCGGTCGCTTTCCAGGTGCAGACGTTCTTGTCGACGAACTGCTTGTAGGTCAGTCCTGGATCCGTGCTGTGCGTGAGCACGGCGCGGCTCGCCGTTTCCGTCGCCATTTGTAGCTGGGCGGTGCGGAAATAGACGGCGCCGGTTTCGAAGATGGCGCCGATCAGTCCGAGAAACGGCACCGAAATCATGGCGAATTCGATCGCCGTCGTTCCTTTGACGTCGGCGAGAAAACCCCGCCGGGAAAGTCGCTTCGCAAGCAGCGAAAGCCGTGTGACGAAACGATTGGCGGCTGGCATGTTCACACCCGAAGCGCTCGATGGCGGAGCAAAAGGCTCTCCGCCCTCGCAATTCAGAAGCAAACTGACGCCGAACGGTTGCTGGGCCGTTACCAATCTCCGCGATGCGCCCGCGATCGGGATTCTTGGTTATCGCCGTCGATAAAGCTTTACCGCCGCGTCGAGGTCGCGGCGCTGTCATGCGCCTTCACGGCCTCGATAACGCTGTTCATGTAATTTGAATCGTCGGCGAGATCCACGGCCTTGGCGCAATGCGGATTGCAGGACATGGATTCGCGGTGCATGCCGCGCTGCACGACCAGCTTGTCTTGCGCCGGGACCACCGTGACCGTCGACTCGCCGACCTGCGCTCCGGATTTGTCGAGCACGATGAGGTTGGTCGTGCCGAAGCTCTTGCCGGTGATCACCATGAGCTGGCTGTTCTTCAACATGGTCACGTCGGCGATCAGCGGATTTCCGATGACGAGCGTCGACGCGCCCTCCGGGATCTTCACGATGCGCGCGTAGTCGATGTCGACGCGAATGGCGCGTTCATTGGCGGACGCTTCGCCGACCGTCGCCTGAAGGCTGGCGGCGCCGAAGGCCAGAAGCAGGGCCCCGCGGAAGAGAGTCGTAGCAAAGGTCATTCGGCTCACCATGAAGCGCCGATTTTCGGCGCCGTTCCGCGGAGGGGCGCGCCCTTGTCCGCATAGGAGATAGATGTGGTCTCGTTCGCGCCGGATCCGGTCGTGGCGGAAACCCCGGCGGTCACGGCATGGATGAAATAAAGCATCTAATGGTGAACGATTGCTAAAAAAGATTTTATTAAATTCCATGCGCAATATTGCGCTGGGCGTCGCAAATACAGGCGGTCCAAGGTGAATCTCTCGTAAGGGCGCCGAGGCGCGGGCGCGCGCGGGAAATGAAAAGCGGCGTCAGTCGGCTATTTCAAGTTGAATTTGTCTGAAAACGAATCATCGCAAGGCGTGAACGGGCGCGGCGCCGCGGTCTCGATCAACGATCTTGAAAGATTTGATGGCTACCTTCCGATCATTCGATCGAGCCTTGATATGGAGCGGGTTCGACGAAATGTGAAAAACCAGTTCGGAGCAGGAACATGAACAAGATCTTCGCGCGTTTCGTTAAGGATGAGTCGGGCGCGACCGCGATCGAATACGGCCTGATCGCCGCGCTTATCGGCGTCGCCATCATCGCCGGCGTCAAGGCTCTCGGCACGAACCTTTCGAGCACCTTCGCCAAGGTTTCGGGCAACCTTTCCTGATTGCTCTTCCTTGCAAAAGCGCATCAGCGGCCCGGAGACCGGGCCGCTGATATTTTGCGCAGGACGCGTCGCGGCCCTCTTAACGGGGGGTTAATGATCGGATCGTAACTTCCGGCCGAACGCGTCGCGCGAAACACGATCGGGTAGGATATTCCATGATCGAAGCCGTGGCGTTCGTCGTTTTCCCGACCCTGATGTTCTTCGCCGCGTTTTCGGACCTGCTCACGATGACGATTCCCAATCGGGTTTCGTATATTCTCGTCTTCGTCTATTTCGCGGTCGCCGCTTACCTGCCGCTTCCCTGGGATACGCTGGTCACGCATGTTTCATGCGGCGTGGCGGTTCTCGCTCTTACCTTCGCGATGTTCCAGTTTGGATGGGTTGGCGGCGGCGACGCCAAGCTCGCTTCCGCGACGGCGCTTTGGCTGGGCTGGGAGAATCTGCTCGATTACGGGCTCGTCGCGTCGCTCGCGGGCGGCCTGCTCACGCTCGTCATCGTGATGATGCGCTGGAATGACTTGCCGAAGCGTCTGCTCTCGATCGGCTTCGTCGCACGGCTCGCCGGAAAGACCGAGGGCGTTCCTTACGGAATCGCGCTCGCGGTCGCCGGCCTCGTGATCTATCCGCAGTCTCTGCTCTGGTTCAAACTCTCCGGCGTCTAGAACGCGCGGCGAAGAGCGGGCTTTTTTGCGAGGCGGCCGCAGCGGCGTGATCTAACGCCGGTCGGGGCCCATAACGCGTCGGAATCATTCGTCGATTCCGCAAGGCTCCTACTATGGCTTTCTTAAGGACCTCATCTGCCGCCCGAAATCGCGGGAGAGGGGCGCCCCACGCGACGGAACACAAATTTCTCAGTGCTTTACTATGCATTTTCCGGCCTTCTAAATATCCACGACTTGTAACATCTGATTAACCCTAATTTGACGTTTATCCGCTTGAATTGTGTCCAACCTCGATTTGGCGGGGCGTTGGATATCGCACGATGAACAAGGCACAAATCGCAGTTCTCGCAGTCGCTGTCGCTGCTGGCGGCGCCGCGTTCATGATGATGAACGGCTCAAGTCCGCCGCCGCCGGTTCAGGTCGTCGCGCCCGCGCCCGTCAATGTCGATCAGGTGCTGGTTGCGACGCGCGATCTGCCTTACGGCACGGAAATCGCCGACGCCGACGCCAACTGGGTCGATTGGCCGAAGAATTCCGTTCCCGTCGGCGCGCTTTCCAGGAGCGAGGCGCCGAACGCCAAGGAGGACGTCAAGACTTCCTATGTGCGCATCCCGATTTCGAGCGGCGAGCCGATACGCAAGGATCGTCTGATCAAGGGCGTCACGGCGGGCCTCATGTCCACCATGCTGTCGCCGGGCAAGCGCGCCATCGCCATCGACGTCACGCTCAACAATACGGCGGGCGGCTTCATCCTTCCCAATGACCGCGTCGACGTGATCCGCACCTATCGCGACACGGAAGCCTCGAAGGATCTCGGCCACGAAGTCTACGGCTCGGAGGTCGTGCTTTCGAATGTGCGCGTCCTCGCCATGGGCCAGACGATCGAGAAGAAGGGCTCCGAACCGGTCGTCACCGGCTCGACGGCGACTCTCGAACTCGATCCGCGCCAGGCGGAGCAGGTCGTGCTCGCCCAGCGCACGGGGCAGCTCGTCCTCTCGCTGCGTCCGATCACCGACGCAATCGTGAAGGACGCATCCGCCGAGGCGCCGGGCAACTCCGATGAAGACGATACGCTGACCGTGGTGCGGCACGGCGTCTCCGCCAACATGCGAATGAAATGAGCGCCCAGATGACGTCCTCATATCCGAAATCCAACCAATTGCGAGGAGCGCCGCATATGAGCCGCTTGGTGCAGAATCTGGTCGGCGCCGCGGCGGCGGCGATCGCAATCGCGGCGGCGAGCGCGCCTGCGCCGGCTTTGGCGCAGGGGCCGTACCCCGCAGGCATCGAGGCGGACTCGAGCGCGATGCTGGCGCGGCGCATCTCGATGGGCGTCGGCAAGTCGATGATCGTCGACCTCCCTCGCGACGTGACCGAAATCGTGGTCGGCAATCCCAAGATCGCGGACGCGGTCGTGAGAACGCCCCGCAAAATCTATGTCATGGGCGGCGAGGCCGGGCAGACGACGATCATCGGCCTCGACGCCGGCGGCAGGCAAGTCGCCAATCTTGAAATCAGCATCGGCCGCGACGTCGGCGAATTGATGCCGCTGTTGAAGGCGGCTTTGCCGAAAACAAACATCGTCGCGCGGACGGTGAACGACATCATCATTCTGACGGGCGATGTCGGCTCCGCCGGCGAGGCGCAGCGGGCCGTGGACATCGCGAAGGGCTTCGCCTCTCGCGCCATGAGCGGCTCCGGGGTGACCGGCGGCGCGTCGTCGACCTCCATGCCCGGCGGCGTCGGCGGTTCGGCGGACGGCAACGTCATCAACGCCATGACGATCCGCGGCGAAGAGCAGGTGATGCTGAAGGTCACCGTCGCCGAAGTCGAGCGCAAGGTCATCAAGCAGCTCGGCTTCTCGGCCCAATCGGGCGGCGACACGCTCCTCAGCGGCGGGTGGGGCAAGTTCATCTCCGAGAACCCCTTCGCGGTCAATCCGATCGTGTCGAACACCGCGCTGATCATCAACGGGCCGAACGACACGCGCGCGACCTTGAAGGCGTTCGAGCGCTACGGCGTGACGCGCATTCTCGCCGAACCGACGGTCACCGCGATTTCCGGCGAACAGGCGAAGATGCTCGTCGGCGGCGAGATCGCCGTGCCGGGGTCCGGCGCCTGTACCGTCTCGACCGGCGGCTTCCAGCCCGTCTGCACGCCCGGCATCGTCTTCAAGCCCTACGGCGTGTCGCTGAATTTCATTCCGGTGGTCCTCTCGGAAGGACGCATCTCGCTGCGTCTCGCCACGGAAGTCACCGAGGTCGACGTTCAGAACAGCTTTACCTACGCCAACGTCACCGTGCCGGGCTTCAAGACCCGCAAGAACGAGACGACCGTCGAATTGCCCTCCGGCGGATCGATCGCGACGGCGGGCCTGCTCACGCAGAAATCCGCGCAGGCGATCACCGGCGTTCCGGGCCTTCTGAACCTGCCGATCCTCGGCGCGCTCTTCCGCTCGCGCGACTATCTGCGCAACGAGACGGAGCTGCTCGTCGTCGTGACGCCCTATATCGCTCGCGCGCTCACCCAGCAGGAAGTCGCGAGGCCCGACGACAATCTCGCCGACGCCAGCGATCCGCAGGGCTGGCTGCTCGGCCGCGTGAACCGGATCTACTCGACGCGGAGCAATCCGCAGATGATGCAGAACTTCAAGGGCCGCATCGGTTTCATTCACGATTAACGCGCGACGGCCGCGAGGGATCATGACAATGTCCACCAATATCGAAATCGCGAGGACGCCGGGCGGGTTCGCGCGCGGCACGAAGCGGCGCGACGCGCTTCGGACTGGCAGAGTCCTCGCATTGCTCCTGGCCGCTCCGCTCGGCGCCTGCGGCGTGCAAAGGACTCTGCCTCCGCCGGTCACGCCCTATGACTATCATGATCGGCATCCGGTGGTTCTCGGCGACGCGCCCCAGGTTCTCGACATCTTCCCCGCGTCGATTCGCGGGCGTGTCGATCCGGAAACGAAAGGTCGAATTCGCGAATTCGTGGCGCGCTATCGGGAACTGGGACATGGCCAGGTGACGATGCTGACTCCGGTCGGCAGCGCCGCCGCGCAAGCCAGCGCAGGCGAAGCGGGCGCGGTGCGCCATGCGCTCGCCGCGGCCGGTCTCGGCGGCAACATACTGGTGGGGACTTACCCGGTGAGCGATCCCAAGCTCGCCGCGCCGATCCGGCTGTCCTTCCAGTCGATCAAGGCCAAGGTGGCGGGGCGCTGCGGCGAATGGCCGAGGGATCTCGCCTCCGGCTCGTCGATCGACGGCTGGCAGAACGAAACCTACTGGAATTTCGGCTGCGCGTCGCAATCGACCCTTTCCGCACAGGTCGCGGACCCCCGCGATCTCGCCAATCCGCGCGGCGAAACGGCTTCCGACATCGAGATGCGGATGCGCAGCATCAACAAAATGCGCCGCGGCGAGGATCCGAGCACGGTCTGGCGTCTCAAGGCGAGCGATATCAGCAGTGTGGGTGGGGGCTCGTAATGTCAGACACAGCAGTCGATCGCGCGTCGCATAACGACGCCGCGAACCAGATCGCGCCGGTTCCGCGCATCTCGATCCAGGCCTTCTGCGAGTCGCAGGATGTCGCGGGCGTCATTGAAAGCGCCGCGACCGACCGCCGGATGAGCAAGGCCCATGTGAAGGTTCACATGGGCGGCCTTCCCGCCGCCATCGAGGCCTATCGTACGGCCCCGACGCCGAATCTCATCGTTCTCGAGAGCTTCGCCGATCGCGCCACGCTGATGGACCAGCTCGACAATCTCGCGGAGTTCTGCGACGCGGGAACCAAGGTGATGGTCATCGGCCACGAGAACGACATCGCCCTCTATCGCGAGCTGACGTCGCGCGGCGTCAGCGACTATGTCGTCGCGCCGCTCGAAGTGCTGAGCTTCATCTCGCAAGTGTCGCATCTCTACAACGGTCCCGCCTCGGACGTTCTCGGCCGCACGATCGCGGTGGTCGGCGCCAAGGGCGGCGTCGGCGCCTCGACGATCGCTCACAATCTCGCCTGGTCGATTTCGCGCCTTCTCGAATATCAGACGGTCATCGTCGATCTCGATCTGCCCTTCGGCACCGCGGGCCTCGATTTCAACCAGGATCCTCCGCAGGGCGTCGCGGACGCGGTGTTCTCGCCGGAGCGGCTCGACACGGCCTTCGTCGACCGCCTGCTCTCGAAATGCAGCAACACGCTCAGCATTCTCGCGGCGCCGGCGACGATCGACCGTCTCTACGATCTGCCGGAGCAGGCTTTCGACGCGACGCTCGACATACTCCGTTCCACGACCCCGTGCTCCATACTGGACGTTCCGCATCAATGGGCGGGATGGACGAAACGCGTGCTCGTGGCGGCGGACGAGGTCGTCATCGTTTCCGCGCCTGATCTCGCAAATCTGCGCAACACCAAGACGATCATCGATTCGCTTCGCGTCGCCCGCGTCAACGATCATCCGCCGCGCGTCATTCTCAACATGGTCGGCGTTCCCCGCCGTCCGGAGATTTCGCTCTCGGAATTCGCCAAGGCGATCGAGATAGAACCCTTCGGCGTCGTCCCCTTCGAGCCCAAGCTCTTCGGCACGGCGGCGAATAACGGGCAGATGCTCGCGGAGGTGGAGACGGGATCGAAGATCGTCGAGACGCTCGACGACATCGGTCGTCTCCTGATGGGCCGGACGGCGGCGCGTCGCGCCAAGAAAACGCTTCTTTCGCCGCTCCTCGAACGGCTCTCGGCCCGCAAGAAGGCGAGCTGACGGCTTCGAACCTTCGAGATGACGCACAGGTAACGCAAAGGTAATCGGCAATGTTCGGAAAGCGTACGAATGTCGGCGAAGCGGCGGCCCGCCCGCGCGGACCCGCTGCGCCCGCGGCGGTGAAGCCGCAATTGCCTTTGCCCGTCGCGCCGGCCCTGGAGTTGGCGCCCGCGCAGCCGGCGCCTCCCGAGCAGAAGAGGTCCGAAGAATATTACGTCACGAAAAGCGTCATTTTCGGCGCGCTGATCGAGGCCATCGACCTTGCGCAGCTCTCCAAGCTCGATCCGGAAAACGCGCGCGAGGAAATCCGTGACATCGTCAACGAAATCATCGCGATCAAGAATGTCGTCATGTCGATCGCCGAGCAGGAGGAGCTGCTCGACGATATCTGCAACGACGTTCTCGGCTATGGCCCGCTGGAGCCTCTGCTCGCGCGCGACGACATTGCGGACATCATGGTCAACGGCGCCTTCAAGACCTACATCGAAGTCGGCGGCAAGATTCAGTTGACGAACATTCGCTTCCGCGACAACTCGCAACTGATGAACATCTGCCAGCGCATCGTCTCGCAGGTCGGCCGCCGCGTGGACGACGCCTCGCCGATCTGCGACGCGCGCCTGCTCGACGGCTCCCGCGTCAACGTCATCGCGCCGCCGCTCGCGATCGACGGTCCCGCGCTCACCATCCGTAAGTTCAAGAGGGACAAGCTCACCCTCGATCAGCTCATCAGATTCGGCGCGATTTCCCCCGAGGGCGGCGAGGTGCTCAAGATTATCGGCCGCGTGCGCTGCAACGTGCTGATTTCGGGCGGCACGGGCTCGGGCAAGACGACGCTGCTCAATTGTCTGACGAACTATATCGAGGCCGACGAACGCGTCATCACCTGCGAGGACGCCGCCGAGCTGCAATTGCAGCAGCCGCATGTCGTGCGCCTGGAGACGCGTCCGCCAAATCTTGAAGGGCAGGGCGCCGTCACCATGCGCGATCTCGTCAAGAACTGTCTGCGCATGCGTCCCGAACGCATCATCGTGGGCGAGGTTCGCGGACCGGAGGCCTTCGATCTTCTGCAGGCGATGAATACGGGCCATGACGGCTCAATGGGAACGCTCCACGCCAACTCGCCGCGCGAGGCCCTGGGCCGTCTCGAGTCGATGATCACCATGGGCGGCTTCTCGCTGCCCGCGAAGACCATTCGCGACATGATCGTCTCCTCGGTCGACGTCATCATCCAGGCCGCGCGCCTGCGCGACGGCTCGCGCCGCATCACCCACATCACGGAAGTGATGGGTCTCGAGGGCGATGTGGTCACCATGCAGGACCTCTTCGTTTACGAAATCCTCGGTGAGGACGCGAACGGCAAGATCATCGGCCGTCACCGCTCGACGGGCATCGGCCGCCCGCGCTTCTGGGAGCGCGCGCGCTATTATGGCGACGACGAACGGCTCGCCGCCGCGCTCGACGCCTCGGAAGTGCGCGACGAGGAATAAGAACAAGCCGAGGAGCTTGAGTTCATGAATCAGCAGCTCATCGTTGTCTTGCTGATCGGGATCGCGGTGGCGGGCCTGATGTACGCCCTTGTCTATCCCTATCTCTCGGGAGACATCAAAGCGCAAAAGCGCCAGAAGGCGCTGATGAGCGGATCGTCGGAACGTTCCGTCGCCGGCAGGGGAACCGACCCGGCCAAGCGCCGCAAGATGATCGCCGAGAGCCTCAAGGAAGTCGAGGAAAAGAACAAGAAGAAGCGAGTCGATCTCGAGACGCGCATCACGCAGGCGGGCCTGACCTGGACCAAGCAGGGCTTTCTTATCGGCTCGGTCGCCTTCGGCCTGATGCTGGGCTTCTTCATTTTCGTCGTGAACGGCGATCCGATCATCGCCGCGGGCGGCGTCGCGGTCGGCATATTCGGCATTCCGAATTGGGCGCTCGCCTTTCTGCGCAAGCGCCGCATCGCTCAGTTCATCGAGGAGTTTCCAGGCGCGATCGACGTCGTCATTCGCGGCGTCAAGGCTGGTCTGCCGGTCGCCGACTGCTTTCGGATGATCGCGAGCGAAGGGCAGGAGCCCGTGCGCAGCGAGTTCAGGCGCATCGTCGAATCCCAGACGATCGGCCTTTCCATCGGAGAGGCGGTCGAACGCTTCGCGGAGCGCGTTCCGGTGCCGGAGGCGTCCTTCTTCTCGATCGTCATCAACATTCAGCAGAAGGCCGGCGGCAATCTCTCCGAGGCGCTGACGAATCTTTCCCGCGTGCTGCGCGACCGCAAGAAGATGAAAGGCAAGGTGAAAGCCATGTCCTCCGAGGCGAAATCCTCGGCGGGCATCATCGGCAGCCTGCCCTTCCTCGTCGGCGGCGCGGTCTATCTCACCACGCCGTCCTATATAATGATCCTGTTCACCACCAATATTGGCAAGATCATCATCGCCTGCGGGCTGCTGTGGATGTGTATCGGCATCTTCATCATGCGTAAGATGATCAACTTCGACATCTGACGGAAGCGAAGACAAAAGAAGCGGCGGTTCGACCGGCGAGGCTTGCAGGATGAACGAGATTATCGAGAATGTCACGAGCACACAGTTCGCCGTCAGCGCGCTGACGGCCATCGCCGTCATTGCGACGATCATCACGCTGGCGATGCCGCTCCTCAACACGGATACGCTCGAGAAGCGCATGAAGAGCGTCTCCAGCGAGCGCGAGCGCATTCGCCAGCGCGAGCGCGCGCTGGCCAAGAATCAGCAGCAGAGCAAGGGCCTTCGGTATGAACCGAAGGCGTATATGAAGAACATTGTGGACAGGTTCTCGCTCTCCAAATGGCTGAACACGGAAGACGCGAAGATGAAGCTCGCCTCGGCGGGCTTCCGCGGTCCGCAGGCGGAAATCGCCTTTCTCTTTTTCCGGCTTGTGTCGCCGATCGGCTTCTTTCTCGCGGCTTTGCTCTACATCTTTTTCCTGGGCGACCCGGAAATGGGCGGCCTCATGCAGATCGCGATCGTGATCGGCGCCACCTATCTCGGCATCAAGGCGCCGGAGCTTTTCATCAGCAACACGATCGCCAATCGCCAGATGTCGATGCAGCGCGCTTTTCCGGACGCGCTCGACCTGATGCTGATCTGCGTCGAGTCCGGCATGTCGATCGAGCACGCCTTCCGCAAGGTCGGCCAGGAGATCGGCGCGCAGTCGATTCCGCTCGCCGAGGAATTCGCGCTCGCCACGGCGGAGCTTTCCTATCTGCCGGATCGCCGCACCGCCTACGCCAATCTCGCGGCGCGCACGGGCCTCGAAAGCGTCAAGCAGATTTCGACCGTGCTCATCCAGGCCGAGAAATACGGCACGCCGCTCGGTCAGGCGCTGCGCGTCACCGCGCAGGAAAGCCGAGATATGCGCTTGCTGGAGGCCGAAAAGAAGGCCGCCGCTTTGCCGCCGAAGCTCACCGTGCCGATGATCGTGTTCTTTCTGCCGGTTCTCATGGTCGTGGTGCTGTCGCCGGCCGCCATCCAGGTGATGCAGACTGCGGGCTGAGAGGGAAGGCGAGGAGGCGCTCGACAAGTCGGGCGCCTTCGTCCATGACTATCTCATGGCTTCGACGATCGCCGACGACATACGCGCCTGTCTCAGCTTTTATTCGCGCCTGCCGGTTCCGCCGGGAGCCGACGGCTATGTCATGCCGGATTTCGCGCGCGCGAGCTGGGCGACGCCGATCGCCGGCGCGATCATCGGCGCGATCGGCGCCGGCGCGATCCTGATCGCGAGCATTCTCCATCTTCCGCCGCTCGTCGCCGCCACATGCGCGATCGGCGCGCTCGCATTTGCGACGGGGGCCTTGCATGAGGACGGACTCGCCGATGTCGCGGACGGTTTCGGCGGGGGAGCGACGCGCGATCAGAAGCTTTCGATCATGCGCGACAGCCGCCTCGGCGCCTATGGGGCGCTGGCGCTTTTCGTGACGAGCCTGCTGCGCGTCTCCGCGCTTGCGGCGATTTTGGAGGGCGGGGTGTTCCGAGCCGTTTTCTCGATCGTCGCGGCCGCGGCCTTGTCGCGCGCGGTCGGACTGATCCCTTTGGTGACGCTGCTTCCGGCGCGGAGCGACGGCGCGGGCGCCTCGGCGCCGACGCCGTCTCCCACCGCGCTGCGGCGCGCGCTCTATATTGGAGGCGCCATCGCGCTGGCGCCTTTGTTCGGGGGCGCGACTCTCGCGCAGACGGTGGTCGCGCAAATCGCGGCGGTGGGCGGCGCGCTCGGCGTGTCGAAGCTCGCCGAGCGGCAGATCGGCGGTTATACGGGCGACGTGCTCGGCGCCGCGCAGCAGGCGGCCGAGATCGGCCTCCTCATCGCCTTGTCGGCGGCGTGAGTCAGGCCGCGTTGGCGTCGCGCATGCGGGAGACGGCGTCGGTCACTTCCTGAACGGCGCGCGCCAGAACCTCCACGCCCGCGCCGGGCTTGACCGCATCGAGCGCCAGCCTGCGGCGGAAGCTCCGCGCGCCGGGGAGGCCGGCGAAGAGGCCGAGCATGTGGCGCGTGACGCTGGAGAGCTTCTCGCCTTTGGCCAGCTCCCTTTCGATATAGGGGATGAAAGCGTCGACGGCCGCGAAAGCGTCGCCGACGGGCGGCGCCTCGCCGAAGAATTCCGGATCGACCGAAAGCAGCAGGCCGGGATCGTGATAGGCGGCGCGGCCGATCATCACGCCATCCATGATTTCGAGCTGCGCGCGCATCTCCTCTATGGCCGCGAGCCCGCCATTGATCGCAATGAGCGTGTCCGGAAATGCGCGCTTGAGCCGATGCACGAGCGGGTAATCGAGCGGCGGAATGTCCCGGTTTTCCTTGGGCGACAGCCCTTTCAGCCAGGCCTTGCGCGCATGGACGAAGAGCGCGTCGGCGCCGGCCGCGACGCAATGCGCGGCCATGTCGAAGAGCGCTTGCTCGGGCTCCTGATCGTCGACGCCGATGCGGCATTTGACGGTGACGGGGATGGATACGGCGTCCTTCATCGCCTTCACGCAATCGGCGACGAGGGTGGGACGCAGCATCAGGCAGGCGCCGAAGGCGCCGTTCTGCACGCGATCGGACGGACAGCCGACATTGAGGTTGATTTCCGCATAGCCGAACTCGGCCACGGCTTTCGCCGCCTTCGCAAGATCGCCCGGCTCCGAGCCGCCGAGCTGGAAGGCGACAGGCTGTTCGAAGGCGTCGAAGCCCATGAGACGCGCGCGATCGCCGTGGATGACCGCGCCGGTCGTGAGCATCTCCGTATAGAGGCGCGCGCGCCGCGAGAGGATGCGGTGGAAGTAACGACAGTGGCGATCCGTCCAATCCATCATAGGCGCGGTAGAGAATCTAATGTCTTGATTTGTAAGCGATTTCATTTTAGTCTCAAGGCCATAGGTCGGGTCGTGTGCACTCTCCGGTACGCCTCGATACGACACTTTTCGCTCCTTTTCGACTTCTCAGTGCACACAGAGCGCACACGAAATGGCGACCTTCACGAGGCTCAAATCCGGCTCCTGGCGCGCTCAAGTTCGACGCAAGGGGAAATATGTCAACGAGACGTTTCTCCGCCGGCGCGACGCGGAGGAGTGGGCGCTCGACATAGAGCGCCGGATCGACCGTGGCGAGTCGCCTTCGAAGCGCGCGCGCAAGGAAGCTCGAACATTCGGCGATCTCGTCCGACTCCATAGAGACGATCTCGCGGAAGTCGGAAAGCGGATCGGTCGGTCGAAAGCCGCGAGCCTCAAGTCTCTCGAGCGTCGCCTTGGGCGATTGAAAATTTCAGAGCTGGATCGAGAGCGGCTCATTCAATTCGGTCGAGATAGAGCGAAGGAAGGAGCGGGTCCCGTCACGCTCGGCATCGACCTCGGCTATGTCAAAACGATCTTGTCGCACGCGGCGGCGGTTCACGGCATCCAGCTTTCGACGGAGCCGACCGATCTCGCACGCATTGCGCTGAACCGTCTGGGATTGGTCGGGAAGGGAAACGAACGCGATCGCCGGCCGACGCAGGACGAAATCGATCGCATTATCGCACGAGCCGATTTGACGCCGAAGCTGACAATTCCGTTGGGACGAATCGTGCGCTTCGCGATCGCGACTGCGATGCGGCTCGATGAAATTTGCCGCGTCGCATGGGAGGATTTCGATCCCGACCATAAGATGCTTCTCGTCAGAGATCGGAAAGACCCGCGCCGGAAGTCGGGAAACAATCAGAAGATTCCGCTTCTCGGCGTGAGCGGCTATGACGCATGCGCTCTCGTTCACGAGCAGAAGGAAGCCTCGAAAAGCAGCAAGGGTCGAATTTTTCCGTATAACAGCCGGTCGGTAGGGACGGCGTTTCGTCGGACATGTCGCGCCCTCAAGATTTCCGACCTTCATTTTCACGATTTACGGCATGAAGGCGCGAGCCGCCTCTTCGAGGCTGGCTTTTCGATCGAGCAAGTGGCGCTCGTCACAGGGCATCGAGACTGGAAGATGCTTCGACGATATACGCATCTCAAACCCGAGCAGTTGCATGCCCGGAAGAGTGGTGTGGCGGCGTGAAATCCGTGCGCGATGGGCTGTGGGAACCAACACCCGGATTTTCAGTCGCGAGTTATTGACCTATTTTATAGCGCAAATACAGTTATCTATTAGAAGCAGAAAAATTCGTAGCAAGGGGTCAGCAAGGAGGGAGTTTGCCGAGTTCTGAGCCTGCGGATATGCGACTACCGATAAGAGCCAGCGACGAGGGTCTGCCAAAATCGGCGCCTCCTGGGCCGCCGTGCAGCCAGATCAGAGAGGGGCGTTCGCGTGATCGCCGCGCGCCTCGAGATAGAGGTGCGCGCCGTCATCCTTCTCGACATATTCAGAAACCGCGGGTCCGTCCGTCGAGTCGCCCACACGCGTGTCCGAGTCGCCCGCACGCGTGTCGTCCGACCTCGGGCAGGACGCGCAAAGATACGCCGCGGACGCGAGCGCGACCGTCGCATTGCGCGCCGCGCGGGTCCACGCGCTCGCGGCGTCAAGAGGCGAGGCCATGAGGCCTCGTGAGCCGGCGGCGGAAAGCCGACGTCCGGATTGCCGTTCTCATCGCTCTAATCATTCCTTTTCCAGCAGCGCGGCGACGCAACGCTTTATGGAAGGACGATCGACGACCTTCAGACCATTTGCGGCGGCGGCCGAGAGTTCTCCCGCGAATTCGGCTTCGCCGACGTGACCGTCTGGTTCGGCGAGCAGGAGACTGGCGCCCTTCTTCATGGCCCTCGCCGTTTCGGCGAAGAAACCTTCGGTCGAAGGCGTCTCATGCACGACTGCGAAAGCGAAAGTAAAATCGACCGAGCTATCCAGGTCGTTCAGAGCCATCGAATTTATCGGACAGACACGAGCGTCTATACGATCGAGCAGACCCGCTCTTTGCGCTCGGCGCCTCAGTCCGTCGATCATCTTCGGTTGCGCATCCACCGCGACGACATGGCCGGTGGGGCCGACCATGCGCGCGGCCTCGAGCGTGAAAAAACCCATTCCCGGACCGGGCTCGAGCACGGTCATTCCGGCGCGCACATAGGGCGCTAGGATGAGAGCGGGATCTTGAAGCAGCTTGCGAAGGGGGCTTGCGAGCAAATAGCCCATCCACCAGGGGCACACGGAATGTTCAGCCATCAGTCTTGCTCCAATGTCGTGAGCTTCTCGCTCCATCCGTCGGATCGGCGCGAACCGGCTCGTCGAGCAGCGCCCGCAAATAGGCGACATGAGCCGAGAACGCGCGGCGCCCGACGCTCGTCGCGCGCACGCGGGTCTGCGGTTTCTTGCCGACGAATTTCTTTTCGACGGCCACATATCCCGCTTGGCCGAGCGTTTCGAGATGCGCGCCCAGATTCCCGTCTGTCGCGCTGACGATCGCGCGCAAACGGGTGAATTCGATCCACTCCCCCGGCCCGAGGACGTTGAGCGACGCCATGATCCGAAGGCGCATCGACTGGTGAATTATTTCGTTGGGCTTCATCGCTCGCCGACGCCGTGTCGATACAGCCAGAAACCGCCGAGCACGAAGGCGACTACATATGTCGCGCCGATCCATGCGTGCAGCCATGCTCCCGCGAACAGGAAAGCTGCGAAGCTCATCGCTGTTCCGACGAGTCCGAGGACGGCGAAAAGCGGTCCTCGCCACAGGCCGGCGACGACATAGCCCAACATCATCAGCGTCGCCCAAAAGACCGCGAGGCGATCATGGCCGGCCGGCGCCAGAAGATATGACCATGCGACGCCATAGGCACCGAGAACGAGAAAACCGACGATGATCCGCCAGCCCGCGCGATCAAACGTCCCGATGCGGAGTCGATAGAGCGCGATTGCGGCGGTCCCGAGAACACCGGCCGCGTCGACGCCGTACCAGATTGCCCCAGTTTGGTCAGGGCGCGCCTCGGAGATTCCCGCTCCTACGGCGACCAACGCGCCCCAGAGGATCAAGAACGCGCCAGCACGACGATACGCCAACGCCGCTCTGGTCCGCCGCTCGACAATGGCTATCTGGGCGAGCGAACCAGCGGCTCCGTCACGTGCGCCGTTCATGAGAGGCTCCGTGTTTGTAGAGGACTCTGTAGCACAGAGTAAATGACTTGCGCAACACGGTCGACGCGCCGAGGCGGCGCTTTGATCGCTTATCGATCGAGCGTCGTCTTCATCGCGGCCGTGCCCTTGTCATCAATGGTTCGATAATCGCCGCGGCATCACCAGGTCGGACATCCGCCATCCATACGACCCTCGCGCCGTCGCCTCGATGGTCGGCGTGATCCTCGGCTTTCCCCGAGGATGACGACCATCGCCGACGCGAGCCGCTTCCTCAAAGTCGTCTCATTTCGGCAAGCCCGTTTCGAACGGATGGGAAGCCGTAGCGGTTCAGCGGGACGTGACGAAGCGCTCCAGTTTGCCCAGAGTTTGCAGTCCCAATTCCACGGCGCCGAAGGCCTTTGCCTCCCGAAACTCGGCAGCCGTGCTCAATACCATGCCCAGCGTCACCCTCGTCGTCCCGTCCTGATCCTCGAACGAGACCCAGGCGTCGGCATGCTTCGGCCCGTTCTCGCCCCATAGCAGCATATAACCAATCCTCTCCTCGGGCCGGACCTCGCCATAGAGATGGTGGTTCGGAAAGACCGCGCCGTCAGGCCCGATCATGTCGAACACCCATTCGCCGCCCGTTCGCAGGTCGATCCTCTTCGTTCGGCAGGAGAACCCCTCCGGCCCCCACCATTGCGGCAGCGTCTCGGGGTTCATCCACGCGCTCCAGACCATGGTTCGCGGCGCCTGTATCACTCGCTGCAGCACCATGGTCCGCTCGGCCACGCCTGCGAGATTGTCCAGTGCGGCGCCGAAACCCTGTCGGTAGCCCGCCTCCATATCCCCGGCCAGCGATGAAAGCTGCACCGTCACGACCAGCCGGCTGCGCTCGCCCACGTCTGAGATATCCGCCGTCACCAGCGCTACTGATTGCGTCACGCCCCCGGACGAGACCACCTCGTAGTTCACGCTGCATATCGCCGGCTGCAACTCCAGCCAGCCGTTCTCGCAGCGGATGTCCGGTTCGCCCTCGACCTTGCAGAGCGAGACCTCGCGTCCGCCCACCCTGGTGTCGGCCTCCAAGAACTTCACCGTGACCGAGGGCGTGGGGGCGGCCCAGATCGCCCGCGCGGCCGGCGCCGTCCAAGCCTGCCACAGCGCCGACGACGGCGCGGCCACGTCCCGCTCGAAGGTCAGCGTCGCAAAACGGCGCCTCCTGTCATCAGGCCCCATACGCGTCGTGCTGCTCGGATCCGGGTTCGGTGTCATTTCGCGCGCTCCTTCATCGCGTTCGTCACAAATGCATCCAGCCGATCGAGCGAGCTTCCCAGATGGTCCGCTGCTCGTCGAACCATGTTCGCGCCGGATCCAGCGCCTCGGGCACGATGGCGCAGGTGCGTATCCGCCCGTCCTTGGACGTGGTGATCAACCCTGCGTCCTCAAGCACGGAAAGGTGCCGCATCACCGTGGGCAGACTCAGGCCCGTGGGGCCTGCCAAGTCCGTCACCCGCGCGGGCCTTTCGGCGAGTCGAGTCAGGATCGATCGACGGGTCGGATCGGCCAGAGCGTGGAAGAGCAGCGAGAGATCTGGATCATGCTTAGCCATACAGCTAACTATCATGCGGTCTATCGGCGACGCAAGAGACACTTCGTCATATCGCTAAGTGTTTGCTCCCCGGCTCGTCGCGCCCTTGGAACAATCTGCTTCTGTTGCGCTCGCGCTCCGGAGCGGGGGTGAGTTGGTCATTGAAGCGCAAAAAATAGGGTTGCGCTTGACAACAATACGTCCGTACGTATTATACGGTCATGGCAAAAGCATCGCACCGTGACCGCATTCTGGACGCAGGCCTCAAGGTCATGTTCCGTAAAGGCTATATCGGCTCCGGCGTGCGCGACATCGTCGCCGAGGCCTCGGCGCCCCAAGGCTCCTTCACCAATCATTTCCGGTCGAAGGAAGCTTTCGCTCTCGAGGTGCTCGATCGGTATTTCGAGCACGTCAAAAGACTCGTCGCGCAAGCTCTCGACGACACGCGGCTCTCTCCACGCGAGCGCCTGAAGCGTTATCTCGACATTATTTCCGACCGGCTCGCCGCCGACGGTTTTTCTCGCGGCTGCCTTATCGGAGATTTCAGCCTCGAAGCCGCTCCGCAGAGCGATCTCTTGCGAGAGCGACTCGGCGTCATCTTCACCGAATGGCGTGCGCCATTCGCCGCCTGCATCGCCGAGGCTCAGAAGGCGGGCGAAATCGGCGACGACTTCGATCCCGACGACCTCGCCGAATTTCTGCTCGCGTCCTGGGAGGGCGCGATCCTGCGCATGAAGGTGGAGCGCGGCCCCGAGCCGCTCGAACGATTCAAGCGCATCGCCTTCGCAACGGTTTTCAAGGAGCCATGACCATGAACAAGGACGTTACGCTCCCGCGGCTTTCCGTGCTCGATTCGACGATCGCATATCGTGAAGCCGGCTCCGCCGAGGCGCCGGTCGCGCTTTTTCTGCACGGCAATCCGACATCGTCATATATTTGGCGCGACGTCATTCCGCATGTCGTGCCTGTCGCTCGCTGCATCGCTCCTGATCTGATCGGCTTCGGTCAGTCTGGGAAGCCGGACATCGCCTATCGATTCGCGGATCACGTTCGCTATCTCGACGCGTTTCTCGAAGCGGCCGGCCTGACATCGGCCTATCTCGTCGCGCAGGATTGGGGGACGGCGCTCGCTTTTCATCTGGCGGCGCGCAGGCCCGATTTTGTTCGCGGCCTCGCCTTCATGGAATTCATCCGCCCCATGCCGACTTGGGACGACTTCCATCAACTTCCCGCGGCGCGCGAAATTTTCCGCAAGTTCAGAACGCCCGGCGAAGGCGAGACGCTGATTCTCGAAGATAATGCCTTTATCGAGCGAGTGCTCCCCGGCTCCGTCGTCAGGAAGCTGAGCGATGAGGAAATGGCCGCATACCGCGCGCCCTTCCCGACGCCGCAATCGCGACGACCGATCTTGCGATTTCCTAACGAGTTGCCGATCGCAGGCCGCCCCCCCGACGTCGTCGCCGCCCTAGAACAGGCGCATGCGGCTTTGGCGTCGTCCCATTATCCCAAGCTGCTCTTCGTGGGCGATCCAGGCGCGCTCGTTTCTCCCGCCTTCGCAGACTGCTTCGCTCGGACCTTGCATGATTGCCGTGTCGTCCGACTCGGCGCCGGCGCTCACTATCTGCAGGAAGACCATCCCGAAGCGATCGGGCGAACGCTCGCAGGCTGGATTGCGGCGACAAGCCATGAAGAGAGTGACGCGACGTGAACGGCGAGAGAACGACGTCGCAGCGCAGCAGCAACCCCATCCAAGGATCACGTCATCTGGAGGATCAATCAATGATATCGACAAACCGCCCCATCGATTCCGCAACGCTCGAATGGATTCCGCTCCGAGAAGGTCTATTTTTTCGCCCTTTGCATTTCGCCGATGACGGCTATTCCCTTCAATTGCGCCTCGAACCGGGTGTGACGATCGCCAGGCACAGACACACTGGTGAAGTGCACGCCTACAACCTTTTCGGAAAGCGAGAGCTCATCGAGACGGGTGAGATCGTGGGGCCAGGGACCTATGTCTTCGAGCCTGCCGGCAACGTCGACAGCTGGCGATGCGTCGGGGACGAGCCTTGCATCGTCCAAATCTCTTTGAAAGGCCGGGTCGAGTATCTGGATGCCGATGGCGTCGTCACTGACATCGACGATGCATTCAGCACGCGCGACGCCTATCAAAAATGGTGCGACGTTCGAGGCGTCATCCCCAACGTCGCGCTCATTCCCGATCACGACTCGACGAGCGCATCTCAGGGGAGGCGCCGAGAAGGGCGGCAATAGCCGCCCAGCCTCCACTCCTCCTGCGCTGCAGGCTTCCTGTTCGACAGGGACTTACATCCCGCATCGACGGCCTCGACAGGCCGTCGTGTGGGACTACCCCCGTCAGAATCGAGCGGCGACCCCATGGATACAGCGATCAGTTCGAACCCACGCACGTTTCTGGAAGGCCTCGCCTCGAAAGGGCCTGCCGCCGAATATGCCGATCAGCTCATGCTGTACGGGCAGTTCGTGGGCGATTGGCTCGCGGAGGCGATCGAGTTCGCAGCCGACGGAACAGTCACACATTCACACTGGGATATTCGTTTCGACTGGGTGCTCGAGGGACGTGCGATCCAGGATCTATGGATCACCCCGCCGCGGGAAGGCAAAGAAGTGAGTTGGTCGCAAGTCGGGAATCGATATTCGACGACCATCCGCGTCTACGACCCTGAGATCGACGCCTGGCACATCATCTGGATCAATCCGCCCAATGGAAACATCGTAACCGCTGTTTTCAGGCCACGTGTTTGAGAGCGACCGGCTGCGCGTAGGCCCATGGCATGAGCTCGTCGAGTTTGCTCGCGAGATGTCCGTCGACGATCTTCGCGAGGACATCGGCCATATAGGCCATCGGATCGACGCCGTTCAGTTTGCAGGTCTCGATGAGCGACGCGACGATCGCCCAGTTTTCGCCGCCTCCGTCCGAACCCGCGAAGAGCGCGTTCTTGCGATTGAGGGCAATGGGACGGATCGCGCGCTCGACGATATTGGAGTCGATCTCGGTGCGCCCGTCGTCGATAAAGCGCGTCAAGCCGTCCCAGCGTGAAAGCGCGTAGCGGATCGCCTCGGCGAGCTTGGTCTTCTGGCTGATCAGCGCGAGCTTCTCGCGCAGCCATGGCTCGAGGGCGTCGAGGATCGGGCGGGATTTTCCTGTCGCGCTGCGCGCCGGTCGTCCGGGTTCTGCCCGCGGATGTCGCTCTCGATGGCGTAGAGCGCGCCGATGCGCGCCAGAGCCTCACTGGCGATCGGCGCGGGACCTGCTGCGGCGAGTTCGTAGAAGCGCCGGCGGACGTGAGACCAGCAGAAGGCGAGCGACACGCTGTTCTTCTGCGTCAGCGCGCGATAGCCGGCGTAACCGTCGACCTGCACGACGCCCGTGAAGCCGGCAAGATGCGTGAGCGGCTGCTCGGACTTTCGGTTTTGCGCATAGACATAGACTGCGATTGGCGGATCGGCGCCGCCCCATGGCCGGTCGTCACGCGCATAAGCCCAAAGTTGGCCGGTCTTGGTGCGCCCGCGCCCGGGGTCAAGCACCGGCGCCCTTGTCTCGTCGGCGAAGATTTTTGTCGACGATCTGATGTGTTCCAGAAGCCGCTCGTGCACGGGCCGCAAATGCCAGGCGGCGCGGCCAACCCAGTCGGCGAGCGTCGAACGGTCGAGGGCGATCCCCTGCCGGGCGTAGATCTGTGCTTGGCGATAGAGCGGCAAGTGATCGGCGTATTTGGAGACCAGCATGGGCGATTGTCGCCTCGGTCGGCAGGCCGCCCTCGATCAGCCGCGCCGGGGCCGACGCCTGCACGATAGCGCCCTCGCAGGCGCGGCAGGCGTATTTGGGACGCCGCGTCACCAGCACGCGGAACTGCGCCGGCACGACGTCGAGCCGCTCGGAGACATCCTCACCGATCTGATGGAGCGCCCCTTGCAGCAGGGACAGGCTTTATCCTCGATGTCGACGATGGTTTCGATGCGCGGGAGATGCGCAGGCAGCGCGCCACGGTTCGTGCGGCGCTTTCTGGACGCCTTCTCGCGTTCGGTGGCGGACTTGGCTTCCTCCTCCGCGGCGGCGCCCGCTTCCGTCTGTTCGACCTCTTCGAGCGCGAGCAGCATCTGGTCTTCGGGAAGGGTCTCGGCGCGTCGTCCAAAGCGATGGCGCTGCATCTCCTTGATGATCTGCACGAGACGATCGTTGCGCGCCCGCTCGGCGAGGAGCATCGCCTTCAGTTCGTTAGGATCGTCGGGAAGCGTCTCGACCGCCTGCGCCATAGACGCAGAAGACCATATTTTGTGCCGTCTTTCGACGCTCTCCGACGCCCTGATTCACTGTGTCGCATCATCCCGACAAGGCCGGCGCCGACGTCTCCTTCGCGCAGTGTACGCGCCGCCAGTCTAGCCCCTCCAGCAGCGCCGAAAATTGCGCCGCCGACAACCGCATCACCCCGTCTTCGATCTTCGGCCAGCGGAACTCGCCGTCCTCCAGTCGCTTGGCGAAGAGGCACACACCCGTGCCGTCCCAGAAGACAAGCTTGATGCGGTCCGCCCTCTTCGCGCGAAAGACGTAGATCGCGCCGTCGAAGGGATCGCACTGTATCGTCTCGCGCACCAGCGCCGCGAGACCCTCCGCGCCCTTGCGGAAGTCGACCGGCTTCGTCGCCACCATCACGCGCACCGCGCCCGTCGGACCGATCATTTGGCGGCTTTCAACGCCCGGATCACCGCAGCGATGGTCTTTGCTTGCGCGCCGCGTCCGACCCGAACCGTGACGCCATCAACTTCAAGTTCGATCGTCGGCGTCGAATCGACTTCCTGGCGCACAGCGCGTCGTTCGCGTTTGGTGAGCGGCGCGGGCGCAGGCCCTTGCGTGACTGCGGGAACGAACAATGGCGGCGCGCCTACGTCCTCGCGAGCCTCGGTCTCTTTGCGCGCCTGACGACGCCACGTAAAAGCTGCTGCGGCGTCAGACCATGCCGCCGCGCCACTTCACAAACGCTCGCGCCCTCCGCGAAGCTCTCAGCGACAATCGCCGCTTTCTGATCCGCGCCCCACGTCCTCCGACGCCCCGAGCCCGTGAAGACCTCGATCCGCCGCGCCGGAAACGCTTCAGGCTCCGGCATATGTTTACGCTCTGAAATCGACATGTGTCGGAGCCCTCTATCGCTCCGATTATCGTCCCTACCGCTCGCTCAAAACAGGTGGGAGCAGAACAGCGCTTACGAAACATCACCCGCCAGCTCGCGCGACGAGCGGGCGATGAAATCATTCAACTGTCCGGCGTCGACGCCGCTGGGTCGATGACTCGATGGGTCTATCGGGACATGACGAGGGACAGCTTTCGCTGGTGCAATGAACGATCTGCCGATCAAGGAAAGACTTGGCGATTGGTGCAGGAAATGCGGGCAAAGCGTCAATCTTCCAGGAGCGGCTCGCGCGTTTTTCCGCGCTGAGATTCATCAGTCGACCGGCGCACAATCCAGCGAAAGGCCGCGACGAGCGCGCCACCACGCCACCACATCGACCCCTGTGCGGCGCCTCTCCACAGCATTGCGACAATGAGAGGAGCGCGGCGCGAATGAAGGATTCGATATGATTGAGCTCTATTATGCGGCGACGCCGAACGGTCTCAAGGTTCGCATTTTTCTCGAGGAGGCGGGCCTTCCCTACCGCATCGTCCCGGTAAATCTCTCTATAGGAGAACAATCTCGGCCTGAGTTCGTCGCGATCGCGCCGAACGGGCGAATCCCCGCCATTGTCGATCATTCGCCCGCCATGCGCGACCAGCCGCTATCGATATTCGAGTCGGGCGCGATCCTCCTCTATCTCGCCGATAAAGCCGGGATGTTCATGCCCGAGGAGCCGAGCCGGCGTCTGGAGGCGCTTCAGTGGCTGTTCTGGCAAATGGCGGGATTGGGACCCATGGCGGGCCAGATCGGCCATTTCAATGTCTATGCGAGCGAAAAGGTCCCCTATGCGATCGAGCGCTACAGGATCGAAACTGCGCGGCTCTATGGCGTTCTGGACAGACGCCTCGCGGATCGGCCCTTCATTGTAGAGGAGTATTCGATCGCCGACATGGCCTGCTTTCCATGGATCGTCCCGCATAGGGCGCATGGTCAGAGCCTGCGGGAGTTCCCCAATCTTCGTCGATGGTTCAAGGCGATTCGTCTCCGACCTGCGGTCATGAGAACCTACGGCGACAGCAAGGATGTTTACACCGGCCGGACGTTGCAATCGTCAGATTGCGCCACGCTGGGCTCGCAGTCGGAGGAATAGAGTCATGACGTACATCGACGGCGAACCGATATTCGTTTCGACATTTCGCGATGACGATCAGCTCGCCGGCCTCTACGCGGCGGCGAGGCTCGGAGAGCGGCCGGCGCACGCCATAGTGGAAGCGTTTCGCAATAGTCGATACCGGATCTTCGCGCTCGAGCGAGAGAGACTCGTCGGCGCCGGTCGCGCGTTCGGCGACGAAGTCGACTGCGCCGTGATCTGCGATATGGCCGTACATCCGGAATATCAGGGGAGGGGCTATGGCGGCCTCATTCTCGAAGCGCTGAAGCGAGAGGTGCAACATCATAAGCGGGTCATTCTCTATGCTCGGCGCGGCAAGGAGGATTTCTATTCGAAGCGCGGGTTCAACCTGATGAAAACCGCCATGCTGTGGTCGTTCGCAGTGTCGGTCGAGCGCAATCGGGAAGACGGGATCATCGAATGATCGCGCTTCGGTATTCCTCATCGGCGCAAAGCCACGAGCACTATCGTCCAGTCGTCGACATGAGAGCGCTGAAGCCATGAACGACGTCACGATCACCTATTGCAAGCCATGTGGCTATGAAAAGCGGGCAAAGGAGGCTGCCGATGCGCTAAAGGGCAATCTGTCGGTCGCCGCGCGCCTCGTAGCGGGGAAGGGCGGCGTATTCGAAGTGCGTGTCAATCCGGAAATCGTCGCTAGGCGCGTCAAAGGCCAATTTCCGGATATCGATGAAATTGTCGAGTCGGTCTCCAAGGCGGTGAAATAGCAAGGCCGGTGCAACTCGACGCCATCGTGCCCCTCGCGAAGGGTGAAGACGCTGGAACGGCCGATGGGCGGCGGCTGCAACAATTCGAAATCGACACGCAACGATTGCGTTACGGTTCTCGAGCACCCTTCAGAGTTCCAGAACGCCATCATGCGAGAACCGCTCGGGAAAACGGTCAATTCCTTTCGCTGGATGATCCGGCGAGCGAACGAGCAAATGTCTCTTTAGTTGTGGGATCACCACATGGTTCAGTCGACGACGATCGCCGTGGTGGAGGACGATCCGGAGATTCGCTCCCTCGTGAAGGGCTTGCTCGATCGCGAAGGCTTCGACGCCGCCGCCTGCGGCGACGGGCGCGACCTCGACCGTTTGATGGCGCGGCGCCGGATCGATCTCGTCGTCCTCGATCTCATGCTCCCCGGCGAGAACGGTCTGGCGATTTGCCAGCGGCTCAGGCGGGAGTTTCCCGATACGCCCATACTCATGGTGACGGCGAAGGGCGACGCCATCGACCGAATTATCGGACTTGAGATAGGCGCGGACGACTATCTGCCGAAACCATTCAATCCGCGTGAGCTCGTCGCCCGCGCGCGCGCCATCCTGCGCCGAACGCGCGGCGCGTCCCGGTCTGCGCAATCGCCGCCGGCGGAAATCTATCATTTTGCGGACTGGAAGCTGAATGCAGCCTCGCGGGAGTTGAATGCGCCGGACGGCCGCAATGTCGAACTGACCGGCGGAGAGTTCGACCTTCTGCTGGCGTTTCTCACCCATCCCCAACGCGTTCTCAATCGCGATCAGCTTCTCGATTGGACAAGAGGGCGAAACACGACGCCGTTCGACCGCTCCATCGACGTTCAGCTCAGCAGATTGCGCAAGAAGCTCGAGGACGATCCGAAGGGGGCGGCGATGATTCGCACGGTGCGCGGCGGCGGCTATCTTTTCGGCCCCGCGGTCGAATGTTCGAGGGGCCGACATGTCGAGGATCCTTGACGGTCTCGCTGCTCGCGCCGTGGCGATCTTCCTTGCAGGATTGATCGCGCTGCAACTCGCCATAGCGCTTGCCGCCATTTGGCCAGAGCGCGGGCCCGCCGCGTTTCGACTGCCAGCCCCCAAGTCGGTCGCAGCGATGGCTGGGGTCTTAGAGCTCGCGCCGCCGGCGTTGCAACCCGCGATTCTCGAAGCGCTGAACAACAACGGAACGGTCGTCAGACTTGCGCCGGATGTTTCGGACGACAATGGTCGTGCAGACCCGGCCGACGATGCTCCGGCCTTGAAGCGATTTCTCAGAAGGCGTTACGAATCCGAGCTGGAAGGCCGTTCCTTGCGGTTCGAGATCGAGGCAGGCGGCGCCTTGCTTCAGTCCTTGTCGAGTCGGCCCATCGGCGCCGAAGGCCCGATCCGCTTGATCGTGCGTTTGAACAACGGGCAAATGCTCTCTGTCGAACGCGCGCCTTTGCTCCTGCGACGGCTCGGCAACCGATTCATGGCGATCGCCGCCGCGGCGGCCGTCGTCTTGTTGCTCATCCTGGTCTTTCTCATGCGCCAAATCACGCGGCCCGTGCGTCGCCTGGCCGAGGGGGTGCGATTGCTGGCGGCGGATCTTCGCGCGCCCGACTTGCCGATGCGTGGACCGCGTGAGCTCCAGGAACTCGCTGCGGCTTGCAATGAAATGAAACGGCAGATTCGAGAACTGCTCGATGACCGCACCAGAATCCTGGCCGCGATCGCCCATGACGTTCGCACCTATCTCACGAGACTTCGGCTTCGCACGGAGTTCATCGACGACTGTGACCAGAGAAGGCGTGCGGTAGGCGATCTCGATGAGATGAGTCGCCTGCTCGAGGACACATTGACCTTCGCGCGCGAGGCCAGGGTGAGCGCCGACAGCGGAGCGGAGCGCACGGATGCGTCGGCCGAACTTGCAGAATTTGTCGGCGTGCGGCAGGAGCTCGGCGAGCCGGTTCGGCTCGCGTCGGCTTCCGACGATCTCCCCTATGTTCGCTGTTCTCCGCTTGCGCTGCGACGAATGCTGGCGAATTTGACGGACAACGCAATTCGGTACGGCGACGCCGCCCACTTGCGCGTCTGGAGAGAGGATGGATACGTCTTGATCGCGGTCGAGGACGACGGCCCCGGCGTTCCCGTCGAGGCGGCCGAGCGTTTGACGGCTCCCTTCGAACGTTTGGAGCCTTCGCGCGCGAGAGAGACCGGAGGCGCAGGTCTGGGGCTGGCCATTGTGAAGGCGTTGGCGGAAAGCCAGGGCGGAGCGCTCCATTTGGAGAATCGTCGAGAGGGCGGCTTGCATGCCCGGGTGGCCCTGCGCGTCGCCGCGGAGAAAACCTCGGGCGGCGTCATGTGACGCGACGCGTTTACAATTCGTCACAATTTGTTGCGCGCGCCACAAATTGGCGCCTTGCAGAAGGCCCACGATCGTCGCGATCCACAGAGGAATTGGCGATGATCCATCTATCTAAAATTCGGCCGCCTGGCGCGCTCTGCACGATAGCGGAGGCGTCGGGCGTTTTCGGTGCGATATTTCTTTTCGCCGCATTGGAGCAATGGTCGGCGCCGGCGCGCAGCGACATTTCGCCGGCGCCCTCGACGCTGATCATGAAGCTGCGCGACATCGTCGAAAGAGACGGCGCGCCGGGCGTGACCGCCATGGCCTTTCATAAGGGGCGGCTTCTTTACCGCGCCGATATCGGCGACATAAAGCCGGGCGCGCAATTTCCAGTCGCCTCCGCATCCAAATGGATGGCGGCCGCGCTACTGATGACATTGGTCGATGACGGCAAGCTTTCGCTCGATGAGCCGATCGGTCTCCGTCTGCCCGAATTCGAAGGCCGATCCGGCGCCATAACCCTCAGGCAGCTCCTATCGTTCACGTCCGGTCAAGGCAGTCTTCGCGGACTCTTCGACATCGCGCAGGAGGCCCGCATGACCTTGTCGGAGTCGGCGAAGCGGATCGCGGCGAGGCCGCTCGAAGACCCGCCGGGCGCCGTCTTCAAATATGGCGGTCCGTCATTGCAAGTCGCCGGCGCTCTCGCCGAGCGAACGACCGGCAAATCCTGGGCCGCTCTGTTTCGCGAGAAGCTCGCGGAGCCGCTGGGACTGACTCACAGCTATTGGACGAATGTGCTCGAGCCGAATCTCGATCCGGCCCTCGTCGCCAACCCCAATCTCCAGGCGGGTCTCGTCACGACCGCGGAGGATTACTCGATGTTTCTCACGATGATCGCGGAGAACGGCTCCTATGGAGGCCGGCAAATTCTCTCGCCGACCGCGGTCGAGACGCTCGAGAAGGCGCAGACGTTGAACGCGTCCTTCGGCTATCTGCCGCCCGGGGTTCCGAACAAAGTGCACTACGCTCTCGGCAACTGGTGCGAAACGGTCGCAACCGACGGCGCCTGCACGCTCGTCTCCAGCCCGGGCGCGTATGGAACCTATCCCTGGATCGATCGCAAGAGCGGGCTCTACGGAGTCTTTTTCATGCGCTATCGGCTTCCGCTCGTCGCGGATCGTCTGCGGGAGGCGCGGAGCGTCATTCTCGACTCTTACGACCCGTTCTCGACGAGCGAAGCAGGTCGCGCGTCAGACGACGCCGAATGAAGACGATCCGCGCCGATCGGAGCCGTGCTGCGACCATCAGCCGAAGCGTGCGGCGTCATGATTTGTCAACCTATGTCGCGCGCAGGAAACGCCGACGCGCCACAGTCATGTTCATCAAAAGGAGTCCCGACATGAAACCAGACGCTGCTCGATACATTCTGAAGAATATCGCCCACCGGTCCGCGTCGCTCGCGCGCCTGTTGTCGATACTGGGCGCGTCCGCTGGATTGAGTATGTCGGCGGAGGAAAGCCGGGCCGCGGAAATCGTCGTCGTGCGGCCTCCGCCCTATACGCTTCCCGTCCTCGCTCCGCCTCCGCGGCGCGGCTGGATTTGGGCTCCGCTTCACTGGCGCTGGACGGGCGCGGCCTATGTGCCGGTCGCCGGGCATTGGATCGTCGCGCGGCCCGGCATGACTTACGTCTCCGCGCATTGGAGGGCGACGCCGCGCGGCTGGATATTCGTCCCGGCTCACTGGCGGGCGATCCCGTGAGACCGAACAGCGACCGGCGCGGCGGGACGGTTCGGCGCCGCGCTTTGCGCTTTTCATCGCGCCCGAATCGCCGCGTTACATTTTGAAAGATTTCGATTCCTTTTCGCACATCGCGCGCAAAGGACGACGCCGAGACTGCTCACGCTCCGCATTCTCATCGCGAAGCCACGCCTGACAAAGAAAGGAATGAGGAATGAAGCTCGCTTTCATTTCGCTTGCATTCGCTGGCATATTGTTCACTGCCGACTCTGCCGGAGCGGCGGGATGGTCGCGCAACGGTTCGGTATCCACCCCGCGCGGCGTCTATTCCCGGTCGGTGAGCGGAAACTGCTCCCCGGGCCATTGCGCGCGCTCCGCCTCGACGACGGGGCCTCAAGGGCGCACCGTCACGCGCACGAGCGGGACCAATCGTCGCGGCCCCCATATTTATGGTCACTGGCGCACGGTTGCAGGGCCTTCGGGAGGAAGCGCGACGCGCCGAGGCTTTGTGCGAGCCTATCCTTACTACTGATCGCGCGCTGGCTCTGAGCTTGCTCCCCACATGATTAGGGTAAGAACCGATGAAACATCGCCTTGTCACTTCGGTCGTGATCGTCATTCTGACGATCACGACAGGAGGCTGCCGGCAAGCCTCCTCGCAATCCTTCGGACAGGTCCGCGCCGCTTGCGAGGCCGATGTCCGCAAAATTTGCGCCGGCATTGAGCCGGGCGGCGGACGTATCCGCGAATGCCTGAAAGAAAAGCATGAACAGTTGTCGCCGGCATGCAAAGGCGCGCTGATGGATGCGGCGGCCAAACGTCCGTGATCCCACGCGACCGATCAAGTCGCGTCCGGCCGCGACAGCACTCGACGATCAAAACCGAGTCGTCGGCACGATCCGAGCAAAGTTTCGGCGACCGCGCGTCGCGAAAAAGCCCCGCGCGTGTTTCGACGAGAGCTTCGAATCTACAGTGCGCCTGCGAGGCGCACTGCCCGCTCGACAAAGTGAAGTGGAAATTTCGAGCGGAACGCCGAAATGCGCGGTTCCTGTCTGGTTGCACCCGATGTCTCGACTTGGCGGGAGGCTTCGTTCGTGTCTGTCGTCAGCGACGCTTTCGCCAAGTCGATCGCCGACGGACGAGTGTACGCGCAGCGGCCGCAAACGCTGGCGGCCTGGCGCGCGCCGCAGTTGGCAATAATATGTCGGGAAAAGTTGACATGTCGGAGATTCCCGACATTATATGCCGTTATGGACGAAGCTGTTTTCTCCGCTCTTGCCAATCCGGTCCGCCGCCAGGTGGTGATGCTGTTGCTTTCGGAGGAAAGAAGCGCGGGATCCATCGCGGAGGCGTTCGACATCAGCCGTTCGGCTGTTTCCGAACATTTGGGCGTCCTGCGTCAAGCGGGCCTCGTGCAAGAAACCAAGGCCGGACGTGAGCGGATTTATTCGCTCAACGCCCAACCGCTGGTCGCGCTTCGCGACTGGCTGGCGCCCTATGAGGACTATTGGAAAGCGCGCCTCGCAGATTTGGCGGGGGGCCTCGAGGAGACGAACGAATGACACTGCAGACAGTGATCGTGGAACAGGTCATCAAAGCATCGCCAGCGCGTGTCTGGGAGCGAATTTCAACGCCGGACGGCGTTTCGCGCTGGTGGCGTCCTGGAAACATCGCTCCAATCGAAGGGCATGAGTTCACGATGGACATGGAGAAATGGGGGATGGTCCCATGCCGTGTCATTGCGGTCGAATACGAGCGCAGACTGGCTTACACCTTCGGCGATTTCGAACTTCACTGGGAGATCATTCCACGGGGCGAGGAGACGATCCTGAGGCTCGAGCATCGTGGTTTCGATTTTGAAAATCCTCAACATCGCTTTGCGTTCGAGAATATGGGGGCGGGTTGGCGTAGTGTCGTCTTGCCGAGGCTGGCCGAAGGGCTGCTCGAAGTTGCCTGACCAGCCGTCAATGAAATTGAGCGAGCTGTCTAGGTCAAAATTGTGCTGGAACCAACGATGTCACCATGCTGGTCGCTCACCCGTCGGCGCCCGATTGCCTATATGGACATCAATTCGATGAAGACCGAATGCTGAATGACGAGGAGCAGATCCGCGCGCTTGTCCAAACGTGGCAGTGTGAGTTCACAACCTAATCGCATTCTTCGTAAGCGCCGTCGTCTGGCCACGGCCTCGAGGGTCGGTGTGTGGTTGTGCTGGCCGTTGCGTTGAACGTGAGTATGGCATTCTGACGCACGCTTCGCGGTGACGTGGATGACGCGCTGCTGCATGTTTCTTCCATTCCGCCCGGAGACGCTTTGTGGCTGAGGTCTTGCTGTTTCATCACGCACTGGGGCTTACCCCCGGTGTCTGCGCGTTTGCCGACGACCTGCGGCAAGCCGGGCACATCGTACACACACCGGACCTGTTCGGCGGACGCACGTTCAAGAGCATCGACAACGGTCTCGCCTACATCGAAGAAACAGGGTTCGATGAGATGCGTGAACGCGGTGTCCGCGTCGCCGACAAACTGCCCGTCGATCTCGTTTACGCCGGCTTCTCGTTCGGTGTGCTGCCGGCGCAAAAGCTTGTACAAACACGGCCCGGCGCCCGCGCAGCGCTGCTCTTCTACTCCTGCATTTCGATCAGCGGCGCGTGGTCCTTTGGACCATGGCCGGACGGCGTCCCGGTTCAGATCCATGGGATGGACAACGACCCGGTCTTCGTCGGCGACGGCGGCGATATCGATGCTGCCCGCGAGATCATAGAGAAGGTCGAGGACGCGGCGCTTTTCCTGTACCCAGGCGATCAACACTGCTTTGCAGACAGTTCGCTCCCTTCATTCGACGCCGATGCGGCGGCGCTGCTCACTCGACGGGTGCTCGAGTTCCTGATCCGCGTCTGACGATGCCGGCCTCAAGCTGGGGAGCGTAGATGTAGGCCCAGGGCAACGCGAGTATCGCGTCGCAGCCTCGAATCAGTCGACTGACTTAGCGGCCATGCCGGCGCACCGCGCGACGAGTCCTGAAGCGGTTCATCCTCACGGAACATGGAAAGGATCGACAATCACGATGTCGCATCCCTCGAAATTACGGACATTATTGGTCGCCACCGCGACTCCTCTGACACGGGCGATGGCGGCGATCTGGCAATCGGCTTCCATGCTCGGCTGGCCAGCGGCCCGACGGCTCGCGGCGATGGCTGCGTGAGCTTTCGCCGCTGCGCTGTCGAAGGGCAGGACGCGGCCCGCGAAATCCTCGGTGATCATGATGTCTATGGTGGCGGTCAGACTGTCGCGGCGCTTCCCGGCCGTCGCGCCCGTGCGCAATTCGGCCTCGGCCACCGCGCTAAAAGCAGCTTGGTCGAGTCCTGCGCGGCGAACCAGTCCAAGACCACCTGCGCGGGCTTGGGCCGCATCAGGTCTAGACGACGTTGGTGTCGAGCAGGATGGCGGCGTCGCTCACGAGAACGATGGCGGTTCGCGCATCGGGCCACGCGCGGGAAGCTCCAACTCCACGCCGCCGATGGCGGCGAAGCGGGCGTGAATAGCCTGGCCGAGATTTGTCGGGGCGATGACGCCGCTGATCGCGCGGCGCAGGATTTCCCGCGCTTCTTCTTCCATGGAGCGGTCATGTTCAGCCGCACGCATGCGTAAGCGGCGCTTCAAATCGTCGTCCAGATTGCGGATTGTGATGCTCGCCACGACAGCCTCCAGAATGGAGTCGCCAGCAAAATAGGCAATGACTGCACGGCACTCAAGTTTGGCGTTGCCGGATGGATCGCGCGACGTGAATTTCGCTGGATGCTCCACGTGGGCCTTTTCGGGGCTCGCCAGCGACGGGAACAAAGCAAAAGCTCCGTCCGCCCAGCGATCCTTGATAGGGAGCGTTGCGGCTGTGGCGGAATAGTCGAAATTGCACGGACGTGTTCGGCACCGCCAGCGTCAACGACGTCTCGTCGGCGGCGATGATATCGACTTCGAGCGCCTCTCCAGGGCGATCTATGTCAGTGAGAGTTATTCGTCTTTCCACGACAGATGCTCCCAAAATGAATTTTTGAAATTGATCAACGTCAGTCGCGCTGTTGGTCCGGAAACGTCGGCTCCTGATGGCGCAAGCGCAATGCGCCGCCCTAGCCGGCGCACCGAAAGCGCGATCGACTAATTATCCGTCCGCCGCATTCTCGCGTTTTCCAACGCCTCTCGTATCATTTCGTCGACTGCGAAGCGGACATTGCTCTCGAGCGCGTCGAGCCCGTCTCTGCCGATCAGATAGAGAGCGTCGTCGACGTGCGAATCGAGGAAATAGCGGGAGATGATCGGCTGGTCGAAACCCGCGCCTCTCGACCTCGCTCTGATGCTCGCCATCGCAGCGTCACGTAGCGCGCGAGCGAATTGCTCGCGCGTGCTCAACAAAATCGTCGCCAAAGAGACGGCGTGACCCAGATGCTTCTCACGCATATTCGGACTCTCGGTCGTTTACGGCTTCGCCCCCTCTGCCGCGCCGGCGATTCCCTTCCTCGAACCAGCGGATACCGTTTGTAGAGTATACTCCGTAGATAAATACTCTTCAAGCTGGCTGGTTCTCGTCATGGAAATGCGAGAGACGCTGGCGCGCAATCTGAGGAAATATCGACGGGCGCAACGCCTGTCGCAGGAAGAGCTCGGCCATCGAGCCGAGCTCGACCGCACCTATATCAGCTCGATCGAACGCTGCGTCTATTCGGCGACGGTCGACGTCGTCGGGCGCCTCGCCGACGCTCTCGGAATTCCGGCGCTCGAGCTTTTGAGGCCTGCGAGCGAAAGCGCGGAGGCGAAATCGTCGTCCACGACATCGACTGAAAGCGCGAGCACGAAGGCGCAGCCCAAGAAAGGCGCAAAGCCCTCTCGGAAAAGTGAGGGGCCGGCGCAATGGCGGGCAACTCGAAAGAAGCCGGGCCCGTAACCAGCCGAGCGACCACGGACCCGAGCATGAGGATCACATCGGCGAGACCGCCGCTTCCGGCGACGCCAGCCGCGCGATATCCGCCAGCGCCGAGCGCAGTTCCGGCCAGGGAAATTCCGCATCTGTCGGGCTCGGCTCGCCGAGCTGAATGAGGATGGCGAGCTTGGCCGCGACGCCCGGCAGGCTGGCGGCTTTCGTCTTCGGGACCGAAGCCGTGAAATCGCGCTCCTTGCCGAGAGCGGCTCGGAGTTCGGCGTCGACGGCGTCGAAGCCGAACGCGGCCGCCGCCTCGTCCCATCGCTTTTGCTGCGCGTCGAACGCCGCGAGCAGCGCTTCTCTCTCGATCGCCGGCTCGTTCGCGACCAGCTCCTCGATCTCGTCGACGGATTGAGCGATTTTCGGCTCCGCCTCGCCGGGAAGGCGGATTGCGACCTCGGGGATTCCGACCGAGTGAATGAGCTTCTTCTCGATGCGCTGCCACTGGCGCGTCAGCGCGACGACCTGAGTGTGATTGGCTTGCCAGTTCCGCCAGAGCTGCAGCGCGGGGTCGGACGGCGCCCCTCCCGTCGTCTTCCCGGACGGCAAGGCGCCGGTTCCTCGCAAAATGGCGCGCCAGCTAACGGCGGGCGGAGTCGTGCTATCTTCAGAATCAGCCATGATCCAGGCTCCACGTAAGCTTGGGTTGTGGTCAGGCCGGGCGGGATGCTCCAACATTCCGTTCGGCCGCTGCTCATGAAATTGCAGCCGGGAGAAGGTATGCCGGCTAGAACATTTTAGCAACGCATATTGGAAGCGCAGGTGTCCATAGCGTTGCGCCGCAGAGCGGTCGGGCTGTTCGGGACGGCGCATCGATTGAGGAGGAATCGAGTCCGTTCGCCGAAAAACCCATAGCTTGCAAAGCGATAGCCGCCCGTTCGGCGGCCTTTAAAAGGCCATTTATTTTCAATGAAGTAGGAAGCATTAGAACGGCCGATGGCGGCCCTGTCGCCGGCATAACCGATTCTGAAATCAGCTTGTGAAACCGGGCTTTTCAGGTGAATTCGGAGCTTCGAGATCTGAAATGGGCTCTTGTCGCCTCGCGGCATCGAAGCCTTCGGCAAGCGGCGGAGACGCTGAACACGCGTCAATCCACCCTCAGCCGTCGATTGCACGATCTCGAATGTGAGCTCGGCGTGGACTTGTTCGAGCGCACGACCGGCGGAACGAAGCTCACGCCGGTCGGTCGCGAATTTCTGGATTTGGCGCGGCCCCTCGTCGACGAAGCGGACCGCCTCTTCCTCACATTCAAAACGCGACGCAACGGCGGAAGCAGGCCATTTCGAATTGGGATTTGCTCGTCGCTCTCAGCGGGCAATCTGCGGGAGACGCTCGCGGAGTTGCGCCGCCAGATCGCAGATGCGGATATTCTCTTGGTCGACGGCGCCAAGGAGGGATTGCTCGGCGAGCTCGCCGCCGGCGCGATCGACGTCGCCATATTGACCTCCGGCGGCGGAAGGTGGAACGACCGTGTTCTGCCGCTCTGGGGCGAACGGGTAGTCGTCGCCGTTCCGGAACATCACCCGTTCAATCGGCCAGCGATCAAATGGCGGGAACTTTGCGACAATCGGATATTGCTGACGCGGAGCGGCGTCGATTCCGAGCTCGAGCAATTATTGAGCGTGAAGGCCGGCGGCTCCGATGCTTTGCGTATCAGCTATCAGGATGTCAGCCTCGACCGCCTGCTGAGCCTCGTCGGCGCCGGCTATGGCGTCGCGCCGCTGCTCGAAGGCGCCGTCGGCTTCATCTGCCCCGGAGTGGCCCATCGCGAGCTGCATGGCGACTGTGGGCAAATGCGGCTTCAGTTCGCGGCCTATTGGAAAGAGACGAACAGCAGTCCGATGCTGCAGCCATTTCTCGATCTGTTGCGCGCCCGCTATCCCGACCTTTCGGTTTCCGCGACATCGGGTTGAGGTTTCGGACGCGTCCGAGTCTTCGCGAAGGCTCTGTCGGTCGCGATGAAGCGCTGGAGCATGGGAACGACCAGCTTGAGCGGATCGGCGATCGTCTGCCCATTGGCTCTGCCGAGCGCGTCCGCATAGGCGGCGAGATCGCGATGCAGAGAGGCGGGAATCTCGACGGTGATTTTGACGGGCTTGTCGTCGGCGAGCGGACCGAGCTTCAGTTTCGTCACGGCGCCATTCCTTCCTTGTATGGAGCCAACAAGAGATCCCGCGTCACGAGCACGCGAACAGGAAAGCCTGGACGAATGGTGAGAGTGGGCTGGACATTGAGCTGGCGTTGAATGAGCAACTGTCCGGTCTGGCTCGCGCTGCTGGAGCCGCCGCGGCGGATCGCCTGAATGAGGCTGCTCTCGCTGCCTGTGGTTCCCGCTTCGGCGCCGATGCTGAGGAGCGTCGAGAGCGCGGCTCCTTTGAGAAGCATATCCCAATGATTGTCGACCTCGTCCTCGAGGCCGGCGTAGCCTGCCGCGTCGGCGCCGGGTTGCCGCTCCAGCACGATCGAGGTCCCGTTGGGCATGATGAGCCGTGTCCAGGCGAGAAGCACGCGCCTCTGGCCGTAGGCGACGGAACTGTCGTATTGGCCGATCAGCTTTGAGCCCTGAGGGATGAGCAGAAATTTCCCCGTGGGACTGTCGTAGACCGCTTCGGTCACCTGCGCGGTGATCTGTCCCGGGAGATCGGAGCGGAGGCCGGTGATGAGCGCAGCGGGGATCACCGTTCCGGCCTGGACGACGTACGGCGATGCAGGCTTGGCGAGCCGATCGGGACTGACGGTTCGCCGATCGGTCGATGCAGTCAGAAAAGAGGTCTTGCGATCCTGCATGTTCTGCGCGGAGCCGGCGTCGACGGACGGCGCCGCTGTAGCATCTGCTTCGATAGCAGAGATCGTTGTCGGAGCGATCGGCGTGATCGGCCTCTCTCGCTCGTTCGTCTGAGCAAAGAGCCGACTCACGCGCGCGGCCTCACCTTCCTGGGCGCGACGTTGCGCCTCGGGATCAGACGCCGATGCGCCGACGATCGTCGTATTGCCGGCCGCGCCGGCATTCAGAATGGGCCGGCCGAGATCGCCAGGGAGAGGCGGCCCGAGGGGCGGCGCCGGACGCGGGATTCCGGTATAGTCCTTGGGCAAATTGGCGAGACCGTCGGCCGCGGGACGATTCTGCGTGTTGTAGAGTTCCTGGGCCGCGCCGCTTCTGTCGCGAGGTTGCAGGGCGTAGCCGAGCGCGCCGGCGATCGCGAGGGCGGCGACGCTCGCCATGCCGATCAGAACCTTGCGCGACAGCCGCGTCACGCGCGGGCGTTCACCTCGCAGGCGAAGGTCCGGCGCGATCGGCGGCGATGCGGCGAGCCGATCGTCATTCGCGTCCGGAGTCATGAGCGCGGCCTTCCATCGGTGCGGACGATGCGCACGCGCCGCTCGCTATCCGCATCGCCGAGGCGCAGTTCTGCGGCGGCGAAGAGACGGTCGACGATGTAATAATTGCGGCTGACGCGATAATTGACGAGCTCCGAGCCGCCCGCCGGACCGATGACGAAGAGCGGCGGCGTCTCGCCCTGGCGAATGCCGGTCGGGAATTCGATATAGACCTTCGATCCGTCGTCGAAGGCGCGCAGCGGCCGCCAGGCCGGACTGTCTCCCTGGATCGCGTAGCGGAAATTCAACGCGGAGACGTCGACACCCGCCGCGATCGGCGCGGCGGATTCGGCGACCGAGTTCTGACGGCGCAAGGCGATGAGCTGGTCTTCTGGATATTGCCAGGAGACCGAGGCCATATAGGTCTTCTCGGTCGATCGCAGCTCGAGCAGATAGGTGCGCCGATCGGTGTTGACGATGAGATTGGTGACGAGATCTGGCCGCGTCGGTTTGACGAGAATGTGGATCTTTTTGCTCGCGCCTGCGCCGCTCTCCGTGTCGCCGATGATCCAACGGACGGTGTCGCCCGCGGCAACAGGGCCAGAGCCGACGAGTTGTTCGCCCTCCTGCAGGGCGACGTCGGTGATTTGCCCGGGCGCGGCATAGACCTGATAGAGCGCGCCGCTCGAGAAGGGATAGACCTGCACGGCATTGATGAATCCGCCGCGCACCGGCTGCACGCGGGCGGCGGCGTTGGCCTGATTGACGCGCACGGCCGGATCGGCGGGCTCGGGCGCCGCCTTGCCGGCGTGCAGCGGCTTCAATTGGCCCGGCAGGGGAAGAGGCTTGGCGAGCGTGACGATTTTCACCGGCGCCGGCGGATCGGCGGAGAGCCGCGCCGGCGCCGCGTCGTCATAATCGATGTCGGGCGGAATGAATTTCGCGCATCCGGCGAGCGACGCGGCGGAGATGAGCAGAGTAGCCAAGCCGGCTTTACGGAGAGATGCGTTTCCGCCTATCCGGAACCGCATGTTCGCGGCGATGTCCGGATCGCCGGCATTCAGGAAATTCGGCCGGGTCATTGTCCGAGCTCCTTGGACCAGTTGATGGCGTTGACGTAGACGCCGAGAGGATTCTTGCGGAGGCGATCGGCGTCGGTCGGCGGTTGGATGGCGATGGTGAGGATCGCCGTCCATCGCGTTGTGTCGGCGAGCGCGCCGTCCTGGTAGCGGCGCTCGATCCAGGCGACGCGAAACGAGTCGGTCGAGGCGCGGATGACGCTGGAGACATCGACGGCGATCTGCTGTTTGCCGAGCCTGGCGAAGGGATCGTTGGCGCGGGCGTAATCATTGAGCGCCGCGGCGCCCGCCGTCGTCGTGAAATCGTAGGCCTGCAGCCAACTCTGGCGAACGACGACCGGATCGGCCGGCGCGGAGCGCACATCCTTGATGAAGCGGGCGAGATACCAGGCGATCTGCGGATCGGACGGCGTGTAATCCGCCGTCGCCGGCGCGATGGCGTGCGCCTCGCCGAGCCGGTCGATTTCCACGACCCAGGGGACAACGGACCCATGCGTCGACTGCCAGACGAGGCCAGCCGCGAGACCGCAGGATAAGAGCAGCGAGCCGAAGGCCATCAGCCGCCAGTTCTTCGCCTGGACGCGCGCGGAGCCGATGCGCTCGTCCCAGGCCTGGGCGGCTCTCTGATAGGGCGTCTCCGGTTCGGGCGTGCGGCCATAGCGCACCGAGGCGCGTCGGAACATGGTCTATTCCTGTTGTGAGAGATCGACGGAATGGCCGCCGCCGTGGCTGTCGCCGGACTGAATGACATGCGCGGCGGTCGTCGCGCCGTGGCTCGCGAGCTGATTGCGCTTCATGCGCCGCGCCCAGGCGGGCGGCGCATTTCCCGCCGGAGCGCCGGTCGCGCCGTCGCCTATGCCTCCTGTCGTCGACGAGCCGCCTGTCGCCGCGAAGGCGGCGCGCGCGCCGGCGGAATAGTTTTCGGCCAAGGAATTCGTCGCGCGAGCGGCCGCCCGCCGGAAGGGAGCCGCAGCGACGGCGCCCGCCGCGCGGCCGACGCCGGCGAGTCCAGCGGCGACAGCTGAAGGCCCGGACTCCCCGGCCGAGCCCAGCGCATAAGCCGACGCCGCTCCGCCGGCGAGCCTCGCGCCGCCGCGTGCGGTGGCGGCGGCTCCCGAGGCGGCGGCCGTCGCTCCCCTTCCGGCGAGGCCGAGCGCCGCGCCTCCGACCATTCCGGCGCCCGCGACGGCGACGCCGGTTCCGACCGCCGCGCCGGCGCCGAGCTGCGGCGCGCCGGAGACGAGGCCGGTCGCGATGCCGGGACCGAATATGCCGAGGCCGAGCATGGCGAGCGCGGCGAGCACGACGGAGAGCGTCTGCTCGATCGTCGGCTGCTCGCCGCCATAGCTCGTCGTGAATTGCGAGAAGAGTCCAGAGCCGATTCCGACGATGACGGCGAGCGTCATCACCTTCACGCCCGAGGCGACGATATTGCCGAGCACCTTCTCGGCGAGAAAGGCGGTCTTGTTGAAGAGCGCGAAGGGAATGAGCACGAAGCCGGCGAGCGTCGTCAGCTTGAACTCGATCAGTGTGACGAAGAGCTGCACGGCAAGGATGAAGAAGGCGATGATGATCAGCAGCCAGGAGATCATCAGCACGGCGATCTGAACGAAATTGGCGAAGAAGGACGCAAAGCCCATCATCTGGCTCGCGGCGTCGAGCAACGGCTGGCCGGCGTCGAGGCCGACCTGGGCGAGACGGCCGGGCCGTAGAAAGTCGGCGGTCGATACCGAAGAGCCGCCGGCCTTCAGGCCGACGCCGGCGAAGCTATTAAAGACGATTCCCGAGAGCTTGTTGAAATTGGTGATCAGGAAGGCGAAGAAGCCGATGTAGAGCGTCTTCCTCACGAGCCTCTGGATCACGTCCTCGTCGGCGCCCCAGGCCCAGAACAGGCCGGCGAGCGTGATGTCGATCGTGATCAGCGTCGAGGAGAGATAGGCGACGTCGCCCTTCAGCAGGCCGAAGCCGGAATCGATATAGGTCGTGAAAGTGTTCAGGAAGGTATCGATGACGCCGACATTGTTCATTGCGCGGCGCCTTTCGATGTCGATGTGGCCGGCGCGGCCGTGGGAGGCGTCGGCCGCGCCGGCCTGCCGAAGAAGCGGCGGCGGTTCTCCGTCCAGACCGCCTCACAGCGCTGGTCTTCGGCATCCTGGAGACCGAGCGCGCCGCAGCGGCGCAGCTTGGCGGAAAGATCGTCGGGAGCGATGGCAACGGCGGCTCCGGCGTCACGGATGATCGGCGCTGGCGCATCGATCGCCGCGAGCGTCGCGACCAATGTTGCGATCAGAATGAGGATCGCGCCGGCGCGCCATATGTCCCATCGTCCCATGGGCGCGCCTCAATTGCCGTGGAACATGGCGACATTGCCCGGCTGATAGCCGGAGCGCGTCGAAAAACGCCGATATTGCTCCTGTCCTTGAGACTCGGCGGCCGTCACGCGCGATTGCTCGAGCGCATCGGCGCGACTCTTCGCGGCGACGACGGCGACGAGGTCAGAGAGCTGCTGCGATTGCAGCGCGAGCAGCTGATTGCCCGCCTGCGCCGCCTGCAGCGCGCCGGTCGCCGTCTGGCTGGCCGAGGTCAGCGACGACATGGCGGAGCCGTTGCTCGAGATGTTGCCAACGACGCCGGCCTGCACTTTCAAGGAGTCCTCGAAGGCGGCGACGGAATTGCGCCATCGTGTCTGTGCCGTGGCGATCAGTCCCGAGCCGGAGGCGCTGGTCGACGCCGAACCATAGGTCGTCGCAAAGGCGGTCTCGATCTGCTGGACATCGAAGGCGATGTGCTGCGCCTGGGCCAGCAGGGATTGCGTCTTCTGAATTGTTGACTGAAGCTGGCTCAGCGTCGAGAGCGGCAGGCTCGCGAGATTGCGCGCCTGATTGGTCAGCATCTGCGCCTCATTGGCGAGGCTCTGGATCTGATTATTGATCTGCTGCAGCTCGCGCGCCGCGGTGAGCACGTTCTGCGAGAAATTGCTCGGGTCATAGACGACGAGCTGTGCGGGCGCTGTGCTCGCGACAAGAGAGAGCGAGAAAGCCACGGCGGAGAACAGGCCCGCGCGGCGAAAAGAGCAAGCGGCCATCACGAGAACTCCAGATTGGTGAGGTCGGGGATGAGATCGGCGGCCCATTCAAGGCCGCGCTCGATCAGCCAGGCGCGCAGGAATCCATTCGACCCGTGCTCTGCGAGGATACGCTCGACCGCGGCGTGATCGGTCTTGGATGAGGCAGCGCAGAAGGCGAGGCCGATCGGTCCGAGCCCCAATTCGAACAGACGATTGCCGCCTCGCGATTGACAGTAGTAGTCGCGCTTGGGTGTGGCGCGGGCGATAATTTCGATCTGGCGGTCGTTTAGACCGAACCGGCGATAGATCGCGGTGATCTGCGGCTCGATCGCCCGTTCACTCGGAAGGAAGATCCGGGTCGGACAGCTCTCGACGATCGCCGGCGCGATCGGGCTACTGTCGATGTCGGAGAGCGACTGCGTGGCGAAGACGACGGAGGCGTTTTTCTTCCGCAAGGTCTTGAGCCATTCACGCAGCTGACGCGCGAAGGCGGGATCGTCGAGAACGAGCCAGCCCTCGTCGATGACGAGCAAGGTCGGACGACCGTCCAAGCGATGCTCGAGGCGATGAAAGAGATAGGTGAGGACCGCTGCTGCTGCGCCGGCGCCGATGAGGCCTTCCGTCTCGAATGCCTGGAAATTGGAATAGCCGAGGCGCTCCTCTTCGGCGTCGAGCAGCCGGCCGAAAGGACCTCCGATGCAATAGGGTTGAAGCGCCTGCTTCAAGGCGGTCGAATGCAATAGGACGGCTAGCCCGGTGAGCGTGCGCTCATTGGATGGCGACGAGGCGAGCGAGGTGAGCGCCGACCAGATATGTTCTTTCGCCGTCGGATCGATGGCGGCGCCTTCCTTGGTGAGGATGGCGGCTACCCATTCCGCCGCCCAGGCGCGCTCGACCGCGTCGTCGATGCGGTCGAGCGGCTGCAGCGCCACGCTATTCTCTGAGCCCGCCGACAGGCCGCCGCCGAGATCATGCCAATCGCCGCCGCAGGCGAGCGCCGCCGCGCGGATCGAGCCGCCAAAATCGAAGGCGAAGATTTGCGCGCGCGCATAGCGACGAAACTGCATCGCCATCAGCGCCAGAAGCACGGATTTGCCGGCGCCGGTCGGACCGACGATCAGCGTATGGCCGACGTCGCCGACGTGCATCGAGAAGCGGAAGGGCGTCGAGCCCTCGGTCTTGCCGAAGAGCAAGGGAGATGCGCGAAGATGCTCGTCTCTGTCTGCTCCCGCCCAGATGGCGGAGAGCGGAATCATATGGGCGAGATTGAGCGTCGAGATCGGCGGCTGGCGGACATTGGCATAGGCGTGACCGGGGAGCGAGCCGAGCCAGGCTTCGACCGCATTCACGCCTTCCGCTATGCAGGTGTAGTCGCGGCCCTGGATCGCCTTCTCGACGAGTCGCAGCCTTTCCGTCGCTATCGCCGGGTCGTCGTCCCAGACGGCGACCGTGGCGGTCACATAGGCTTCGCCGACGTCATCCGCGCCGAGCTCCTGCAACGCGACATCGGCGTCGGCCGCCTTGTTCGCCGCGTCGGAGTCGACGAGGATCGAAGCCTCGTTCGTCATCACCTCCTTGATGATGGCGGCGATGGATTTGCGCTTGGCGAACCACTGCCGCCGGATCTTTGTCAGCAGCCGAACGGCCTCCGTCTTGTCGAGCAAGATGGCGCGCGTCGACCAGCGATAGGGGAAGGCGAGACGATTGAGCTCGTCGAGAATGCCGGGGTGGGTCACGGTCGGAAAGCCGACGATGGTCAGAATCCGCAGATGCGCGTTTCCGAGCCGCGGCTCCAGCCCGCCGGTGAGCGGCTCGTCGGCGAGCAAAGCGTCGAGATGCATCGGCGTTTCAGGGACGCGGACGCGCTGCTGGCGTGTCGAGATCGTCGAATGCAGGAAGGTCAGCGTCTCGCCGTCGTCGAGCCATTCGGCCTCGGGCATGAAGCTCTCGACCAATTGCAGCACGCGATTGGTGCGATCGATGAAATCGCGCAGCAGCTCCCACGGGTCGACGCCGTCCTGGGCGCGGCCTTCATAGAGCCAATTCTCGGCGCGGGACGCGTCCTCCTCCGGTGGCAGCCAGAGGAGCGTGAAAGAATACCGACTCTCGAAGTGCGCGCCGGCCTCCTCGAAGGCATTCTGTCGCTCGAGGTCGACGAGCGCCGAGGCTGCGTCGGGGAATCGATCATGCGGATAATGCTGCGCCGGCAGGCGATCGGCTTCGACGAAGATGGCCCAACCGGAGCCGAGGCGGCGCAGCGCATTGTTGAGGCGGGCGGTCACGCCGACGAGCTCGGCCGGCGTCGCGCTGTCGAGATCCGGTCCGCGGAAGCGCGCGGTGCGCTGAAGCGAGCCGTCCTTGTTGAGAACGACGCCTTGGGCGACGAGGGCGGCCCAGGGCAAGAAGTCCGCGAGGCTCGTCGGGCGGCCGCGATATTCAGCGAGATTCAGCATGGAGCCTCACACGCCGAGATAAGCGGGATAGCGCAGGTGTCGGCGCACGACCTCGACGAATTGCGGATCGCGCTTCGCGGCCCAGACCGCGGCGCTGTGGCTGACGGCCCAGAACAGAGCGCCAGGAAGCCAGAGGCGGAGTCCGAGCGCGATCGCCGCGGCGAGCGTGCCATTGGCGATGGCGACAGCTCGCGGCGCGCCGCCGAGCAGGATCGGATCGGTCAGTGCCCGATGCACGGGGACGAAGAAGCCGGGGACGTCCTCGGCGCTGTTGAATCTGCTCATCAGATCAGCGCTCCGCCGGAGAAGGAGAAGAAAGAGAGGAAGAAGGAGCTGGCGGCGAAAGCGATCGAGAGGCCGAATACGATCTGGATCAGACGGCGGAAGCCGCCCGAGGTGTCGCCGAAGGCAAGCGTGAGGCCCGTCACCGTGATGATGATGACGGAGATGATCTTGGCGACCGGGCCCTGGATGGATTCGAGAATTTGGTTAAGCGGCGTTTCCCACGGCATAGAGGAGCCGGAGGCGTGGGCCGAAGAAGTAGAGGTCACCGCGAAGGCGACGATGGCGGCAATAACGGCGGCGCGTCGGCCAAATCGGCTATTCGGAGCAAAGGGCGTCATGATTGGTCTCCTGCGACATGTGCAGCGATCGAAAGGACTCGGTAATCGCCGGTGGATGGATCGAGGCCGTCGACGGTCGCGAGCTCGGCGAGGCGCCGCTCGCCGCCGCGGCCCTGGAGAACGGCGATGACATCGATGGTCTGGGCGATCAGCGCGCGCGGCACGGTGATCACGGCTTCCTGAATGAGCTGCTCGAGACGGCGCAGCGCCCCGAGCGCCGTGCCGGCGTGAATCGTGGCGATGCCGCCGGGATGTCCGGTTCCCCAGGCCTTCAGCAAATCGAGGGCTTCGGCGCCGCGGACCTCGCCGATCGGAATGCGGTCGGGCCGCAGTCGAAGCGACGAGCGCACGAGATCTGAGAGGGAGACGACGCCGTCCTTGGTACGCAGAGCGACGAGATTGGGCGCGCGGCATTGCAGCTCGCGCGTATCCTCGATCAGCACGACGCGATCGGCGGTTTGTGCGATCTCGGCGAGCAGCGCATTGGCGAGCGTGGTCTTGCCAGTCGACGTGCCGCCGACGACGAGAATATTCTTCCGATCCGCGACGGCCTTTCGCAGGACGTCCGCCTGACTGGCTGTCATCACGCCTTCGCGCGCGTAGTCGTCGAGCATGAACACCGCGACGGCAGGCTTTCGGATCGCGAAGGCGGGCGCCGACACGACGGGAGGAAGAAGTCCTTCGAACCTTTCTCCCGTCTCGGGCAATTCCGCCGAGACACGCGGCGAGCCCGGATGCACCTCGACGCCGACATGATGGGCGACGAGCCGCACGATGCGCTCGCCGTCGGCCGCCGACATTCTGCGGCCGCTGTCCTCGAGACCGCTCGGTAGTTTGTCGATCCAGAGCCTGCCATCCGGATTGAGCATGACCTCGACGACGGTAGGATCTTCGAGAAAGCTCGCGACAGCCGAACCGAGCGCCGTGCGCAGCATCCGCGCGCCGCGTGCGTGTGCCTGCGAATGGAGAAGAGAAGCCGCCAAGATCGCCCCCGTTTCGACCGATGGCTCGCACGCGATCGGTCGCGGGGATGATTAGAAAAGGCAAGAAACCGGGCGGATCAACAAGGTTTCGGTCGTCGTAGCAGTCTGTCGTATAGCAGCGAAAAAATACTTGCTCGCTAGGGTCCAGCTCATAGAACCCAACACACTATAACGGCGATAAGGCAGGGTGACGGACCCAGACTGCGATTTGCCTGTGTGGGCGGGTGTGATTCCCCGTGACCGCCGTTGTCGGCGAGGCTGTTGCTGATACGCGCCTCCTGGTCCCGGACGCGGCGCCGGCGTACGTTCCGGACTGGTTTGGCCGGCGGCTGGACGAGGTCTTGAGCCGGACCGCAGCGGCGACGGGGCAAACAGGGCGGTTGGCGAGTTACCCAGCGGTCGCCGTCGACGGATCTGAAATAGCACGAACACTAAAGTAAGTGCTTGACTATATCCGGTTGCCCGAATACATAAGCATATGCTTAACGATCAGGCTGCGCTCGACCTCGTGTTTCACGCACTCGCGGATCCGACGCGTCGCGCGATCATTGAGCGCCTGACCCGCGGTCCCGCCTCAGTCAGCGAGCTGGCCGCGCCGATGGCAATGTCGCTGGCTGCCGTGATGCAGCACCTACAGGTGTTGGAGGAGAGCCGCCTGCTGCGCACGGAAAAGCGAGGTCGGGTTCGGACCTGCATGATCGATCCCGACGTGCTCGCGCGCGCAGAGGCCTGGCTCACCGGCCGCCGCACCTTCTGGGAAAACCAATTCGACCGGTTGGGCGAGATGCTCGCCGAGGACGACTTCAAATCCAAAAAGCGCGAACGGAGAAAGCCATGACCAAAGCTATCCACGGATCGTTCACCATCGAACGCGTCTACGACGCATCGCCGGCCCGCGTGTTCAAGGCCTTCGCCGACCCCAAATCCAAGGCGCGCTGGTTCGTCGGGCCGGGGGGATGGCAGGAGATCAAGCGCGAGCTGGATTTCCGCCCGGGCGGCCAGGAGATCGCGCACGGCAAATTCCCGAACGGTCCCGAAACCATGTTCGTGGCGCGCTATCATGAGATCGTGCCCGACGAACGTCTGGTCTACGTCTACGACATGCACGTCGATGGCGTCTTCATGTCGGTGTCCCTTGCGACCATCGAATTGACGCCCCAGGGCGGCAAGACGTCGCTTCGGTTCACCGAACAGGCGGTCTTTGTCGACGGCCAGGACGGCACCGAATCGCGCCGCCACGGCACGGCGTATCTTCTCGAGCAAATCGCCGCCAATTTGCCCGACTAGGAAGACGGGGATCGTGCCGCGATCCTCCAGTTTCTCGTGCAGTTCGGTGCTGTCGTAGTTTTGACCCTAGTCCCGAGTGTCCTTCGAGGCTTCCGGGGATTGCTCGGCGCCGGGCATGTCTCTCGGAATCTCGTCGGACAGGGTCCGTCCCTGATTGAGCCGCCGCCCCAGCGCTTCGATGAACCCCTCATAGCGTTCGCGCCCTTTCACTTGCGCGCTCGCCTGCGCCTCCGGCGGCAAGGGCGGCGTGACGGTCAGCCAGAAGCGAACGAACAGCGCGAGCGCTTCGGTCGTGAGTCCGCTGTTGCGTTCGAGTCGGTGGACCTGACGGGTCAGTCGGTCGAGGCGGCGGGTGAAAGCGGCCTCCATGCGATCTGCGCCGTCGGGCGATAGAAAGGACGCGACCGCAGCCTCGACAATGGCGGAGCGCGTCAGACGTTTCTGCGCGGCGAGTTCGTTGATCCTCGCGATCATCTCCACGGGAAGCGAGACATTGAGGCGATCGCGCATCATGACCTCCTACAGCTCGAGGCCGTCGGCCGGGTCCATCGCGCCCTGGCGCGCGAGGCCGCCCATACGCTGTCGAACGATCTCTTGCTGGCGCGCAGCCTGCTCGGGGGTATCGTCCATGATGGCGAATTCGTTTCTCTCCCGACGCGATGGCGTCGTCTCCTTCACGATCGCGACGTGGTCGGGCAGCTCCGGCTCGCGTCTCAACCCGCCGTTGGCCTCGTCCTCCGCCGTCGACCGCGCGAGGAGATCGGTTGCTGGGCACCGGATCGGCAAGGCGGACCAGTCGTCCGGCCGGGGCGTGTGAGGCGCGACTTTCGGCGGCGGCAGAATCCGCTCGGCGAAACGGCGATCCTCATAGTAGCGCGCCTTCTTCGCGCGGATCGGATGCAGGCCCGACATCATGACGATTTCGTCGGACGGCGGAAGCTGCATGATCTCGCCGGGGGTGAGCAGCGGGCGCGCCGTCTCGGAGCGCGACACCATCAAATGACCGAGCCAGGGCGAAAGCCGATGCCCAGCATAGTTCTTCATCGCCTTCATCTCGGTCGCGGCGCCGAGCGCGTCGCTCACGCGCTTCGCTGTCCGTTCGTCGTTGGTCGCGAAGGACACGCGCACATGGCAATTGTCGAGGATGGAATTATTCGCCCCATAGGCCTTCTCGATCTGGTTCAGCGATTGCGCGATCAGGAAGCTCTTGATGCCATAGCCGGCCATGAAGGCCAGAGCGCTCTCGAAGAAATCGAGCCGTCCCAGCGCCGGGAATTCGTCGAGCATGAGCAGCACGCGGTGACGGCGGCCCGTGGGCCGCAATTCCTCGGTCAGGCGGCGTCCGATCTGATTGAGCACGAGTCGGATCAGCGGCTTGGTGCGGCTGATGTCGGAGGGCGGCACCACGAGGTAGAGCGTGGCCGGACCTGGGTCGGAGACGAGATCGGCGATCCGCCAGTCGCATTGGCGGGTCACTCTCGCTACGACCGGATCACGATACAATCCGAGGAACGACATGGCGGTGCTGAGGACGCCCGAACGCTCATTGTCTGATTTGTTGAGCAGCTCGCGCGCGGCGGAGGCGACGACAGGATGAGGACCGGCGTCGCCGAGGTGGCGCGTGGTCATCATCGCTCGCAGGGTCGTCTCGATCGGCCGGTTCGGATCGGAGAGGAAGGCGGCGACGCCCGCGAGCGTCTTGTCGGCCTCGGCATAGAGAACATGGAGGATGGCGCCGACCAGAAGCGAGTGGCTGGTCTTCTCCCAGTGGTTCCGGCGCTCGAGCGATCCTTCCGGATCGACCAACACGTCGGCGACGTTCTGCACGTCGCGGACTTCCCACTCGCCCTTGCGCACTTCGAGCAGCGGATTATAGGCGGCCGAGGCGCCGTTGGTCGGGTCGAACAGCAGGGCGCGGCCATGGCGGGCGCGAAAGCCGGCGGTGAGCTGCCAGTTCTCGCCCTTGATGTCGTGGACGATGGCCGAGCCCGGCCAGGTGAGCAGCGTCGGCACGACGAGGCCCACGCCCTTTCCGGATCGCGTCGGGGCGAAGCAGAGGACATGCTCCGGCCCGTCGTGACGCAGATATGAAGTCTCATGCCGACCAAGCACGACGCCGTCGGGGCCGAGCAGGCCGGCGGCCTTCATCTCGTTGGGCCGCGCCCAGCGAGCGGAGCCATAGGTCTCGGCGTCGTCGACCTCTCTCGCGCGCCAGATCGACATGGCGATCGCCGTCGCGATCGAGAGTGGACCGGCCGAGGCTGCGATATAGCCGCCTTCGACGAAGATCGTCGGAGCGTAAGCGTCGAAGGCGTACCACCACCAGAAGAAGGCGGGCGGCGGATAGAAGGGGAAATGGGCGAGCTCGAACCAGGGATGTCCGAGCTGCAGCTGGAAGCCGAGGCGCCAGGCTGTCCATTCGGTCGCCGCCCATATCGTCGTCAGCACGATGAGCGATACGACGAGGATCTGGCCCCAGAGAATCCTGGTAGCGGACAAGGACGCCTCCATTCGAATAGAGCGAGACGTCGAGACAAAGACGCGGTCCGAGCGCATTCAAGGGTGTTCGCGTCGCGATCGTAGCGTGGCGAACCGAGACGAAAAAATACTGGCGTCGTGAACTGGCGATCGACGCTGGTCGATCGTCACAAGTCCAATCCTCGTTTTCGGCCGAGGCTCCATTCGATGCCGCCATCGTCTCGCGTTGTCCCGGCGACATGCTGGCTGAGCTTTTTCTCGAGCGTCGGCGACCAGGGCACGAGCTGGAAGCCGAGACCGTCGTCGATCATGGCGAAGCGCCCGGAAGCGAGCACGAGGCGCTGCCGATAGACGCCAGAGATTTGATTGCCAGCAGTGGCCGGGGTGTGTGGAAGGCCAGTCTCGGCCGAGAGCTTTGCGGCGGCGTTATTCAGCTCGCGGCCGCGCAGCGTCGCGAGCAGATCGCGCTGGAAAATGACCTGTCCACCTTGTCGTCGCGCCAAGCCTTCAGCGATGAGATGCTCGGCGCGCGCTTTCATGGCCTCGCGGACCTCGCCACCGAATCCGCCCATCGCCAGCGGCGTCGGCGTGCGCTCGACGAGACGGTGATCGAGCCAGGTCGCGCCGGATGCGCCGATCTGGCGGTCGAGATCGAATTCCGAGCGGGTCGCCAGGATGAGCGTCGGCTGCGGATCGTCGGCGCCGCCGAAGCGCCGCAGCTCGACGACGCCGCCGATCGGCGGAGCATGGTCGAACGCTTCGACGCTGCGGAAACGGACATGATGGGCGCGGCCGTCGGTCCCGTCGATCACGGCATAGGCTTCTCCGCTCAGCTCGTCATGCAGTCCCTTGTCGACCAGCCGCCCGAGGATCGGCGACTCTGAAGGCGCTGCATCGATGGCATAATCACCGATGCCGCGGTCCTGGCCACGCTCGGCGAAGGCGCGATGCATGGTCTTGATGATGTCGCCGCGCATTCCGAGATCGCGCAGCGTGCGTTCGGCCTCCAGGCCGATCATCCATCGGCCGGGACCAGCGGAGGCGGCGAGGCCCATTCGCTCGAGCTTCTGAGCGCGGCCGACCATCAGGCGGCGCAATTCGGGGTCGTCGGGACCGGGATGGGCCGGGCGCAGGTCGATCATCCCAGTCTCGTCGGCGGCGCAGCGGATGGCGGCGTCGAGCCGCGTCCACCGATCGGCTTCGACCTCGCGCTCGAGCGCCGAGCGGATCGCATGTTCGGAGCGCGGGCCGAGCTCGACGGCGACGAGGTCTTCCGCGCGCGAGCGCAGGCCGCGGCTGATGTAATCGCGGGCGATGACGAGATCGCCGCCGCTCTCGTCGACGCCGCGCACCAGCAGATGGACATGCGAGTTGTCGGTGTTCCAATGATCGACGGCGATCCAGTCGAGCTTCGTCCCGAGATCGGCCTCCATCCGCTCGGCGAGGTCGCGGGTAAAGGCTTTGAGATCGGTCATCTCGCCAGCGTCCTCGGGCGAGACGATGAACCGGAAATGATGCCGGTCGCCCTCGCATCGCTCGGCGAAGGCCCGATCGTCGGCGTGATCGTTCGCCGCATCGAACATCATGCCATTCTCTCCCTCGCGGCTGACGCCCTCGCGTTTCAGATAGGAAAAATGTGCCGATAGCGGCGCCGATCGAAAGCTGCGGCCGTTGTGGCGGACGACGCGCGCCTTGACGACGACGCGGCGGCCCGGATCGAAGAGACGGGCGCGGCCGAAGGCGGCGCGCCCGCGCCCGAAGCCGGAGCCGCCGGGGGCAGCGGATTGCGCGCCGCTATGCGGCGTCGCAGGTCCCGCCTTGCGCGCGGCTTTCAGAACCTCTGCGACGAAGCTCTTCGGCTTCGGCGCGCGTGTCGTGCGGGCCCGTCCCGGACGGACGCGGAAGTCGTTCTCCTCCCGGCTCATCGGTGCGCCTCGCCGAGGCGAACGGCAGCCTTCAGAACGTAGTGTGCAAGTCGAAGCCGTATAACTCCATGAGGATTTGGTGAAACCTGCCAACGACCGACCAGCCTGCCCGACGAAAGACGAGTCGCGACAGCGACTTGTCTGCCGGCGTGGCAGGCGCTTTTATCTCGCCTTAGCCCGGTCGTGTTCTGCGCTGAATTGCCTTCCGCCGTTCTTTCTTCGCCATATTGCGCTCGGGAACGCTGGAATGCGAATTGGTCACAAACCGCGCTCGCGATGCGCCTGCACGCGTTCCGCGTCGGGCAAATCGCGGCGAAGTGGCCACCCAGTGCGCAAATGTCGGCAGTCAGACTGCAACAGCGATGCAGGTTCATTGCGCGTGCTCCGTCGACGAGAGCGCGACGAACAGGCCGTCGGAGCGAGGCGCTATGGCGGACAGATCGCGCGTGGCGGCGACAGCGATCGTATCGCTCGCTGTCCGAATTGGCGTCGGATGATTGAGGACGCAATGGCTGTCGTTGTTCTCGACGAACAGCGGCGCCTTCGTCCACGGAGAAAGACCGGAGTTCGCGCGACTGGCGGGTCGAGCGCCGTCATTTTCGTCGATCAGAGGGGCGAGCGCCGCGACATAGGCGACAGTCTCGGATGGCAATGAACGGCGCCCGTCGAGATAATCCTCATAGCGACGCGGTCCCGCATTATAGGCAGCGAGGAAGCCCGGGGAACCGTAGCGATCGTGCAACTCGCGAAGATAGGCCGCGCCCGCGAGGATGTTGTCGTGCGGATCGAAAGGATCGCCGGCAAGAGCGTGATGGGCACGCAACTCCGACCAAGTTTCGGGCATGATCTGCATGAGCCCGATTGCGCCTTTGGGAGATACGGCGCCTTTCTGGACGCGGCTTTCGATCTTCATGACGGCGCGAATCCATGCCGCGGGAATGCCGAAGCGCCGCGCCGCCTCTGCGACGTGGACGGCGTAGGCGGCACCATACGACGGGCGCTCGATCGGCGCTGCCTCTGCGGCCTGGACTCCGTCCAGCGCGCAGGCCGGGGCGAGGCCGATAAGGAGAAGGAGCGTGAATCGCGCGCGCGTGCAGGCGCGGTCTGGGCGGTCCGATTTGCTCATGAGCGGGAGTGCGGAGCGCATATGGTCAGTCCCGCTCGTTGCGCTTCTGAAGTCGGGTCCAGTGCGGCATCCAGCTGGACTTGTCTTCGCTCGACTGGAGCAGATTGGCGCGGATCGGCTGCGTCAGGGCTGGATCGTCGAGGAGCAGTGAAACATAGTCGCCGGCTTTCTTGCCGATGCGCTTCCATGCCGCCCCGATTTCCGGTCCTTCGTCATCGCCGAGCAGGATGCGGTAGTCCGGCGCGTTCTCCGCGCCACTATGGTCGGAGGGAATGAGAACGATCTGGGCGTCGAGGGACAGCGTGCGGATGGCGCCGGAAAAGCCTGATTTGGTGCGGATGAATCGACCGATCTGCGTCATCGGAATTCTCCGTAACTGATAGGATTATGCGGGGGTCAATCGACGGCGGCGCGCCATACGAAGCGGCCGTCGCCCTCCTCGTCGGTCCAGATTGGAACCGCGCGAGCGACGATCGACGCGATGAGGATTGGGCCGAAGTAGCGTCCGTCGAGGCTGTCCTGGACGGTCGGATTCATGAGGAAGACCTCGTCCACCCGCAGCTTACGGCAGCCTGTCCAGCTCGGCAGCGGACGACCGCGACGATCGCGATCTCGCGCTTCGCCGACGTCGACGTCGTCGACCATGACGACGGCGCCGGCGCGGCATACATTCTGTCCGGGGAGCGCCAAGACATGCTTCAAGAGAAGCACGCCTTTCGGCAGGAAGCCGCCGTCAGCGAGGAAGCTCACGATGGGTTCCGGCGGGCGGACTGCCACCAGCTGCATAGCGCGGAGTCGGCCCGTGGCCTGAAGCGCATAGAGTCCTGTCGGCGTGCTCGCCGTGGCGTTCCAGACAAGCCATGGTGTGGCGGGAGCCAAGGACTGGCCGCCGATCAGCAGCACGGAGGAGAGCGTCGCCGTGACATAGCCGAGGCGGATCATGGCGCGACGCTCCGGCGCTTCAGCCACGCGTCATGCTGCTCGCGCGTGTAGGCGCGCGGCTCGTCGCCGACGGCGAGACGGTTGTGTAAATGCCGCCAATAGTCGGGCGACGCGTCGGTGGGGTCGACGCCGATCGCCTCTATGGCGTCGATCACCTGGAGCGCTCGCTCGACCCTCGGCCAGGCGTCGACGCGCAGCAGGATCTCGCCGCCGGGCCGCACGAAGGGCAGCGTCTGATAGCGCTCGCCGACTCCGACGGCGCGCACGATGTCCATCCGCGAGATTACCGTGCCATAGTCGTTCGACGCCCATCGGACGAAGCAGAAGATGCTGCCGGGAGCGAAGCTGGCGATGCGGCGGCGATGGTCGAGTATCTTGTCCGCCGCGCGATGGCCGAAGCGAATTCGGAACTCGATCTTCTTCTCGATCCAGGTCAGCTCGACATGGGTGAGAGGCGCGGCGCCGCGACGTGGCGGCGCTTCGACGCGAGCGGATTGCGGCTCGTTGTCGTTCATGATGTTTCTCCGGGATCGTCGGGGAATTCGCGCGCGAGCAGGTCGCGCAGCATGTCGGCGACAGTGACGCCGCGCCGAAAAGCGGCGACCTTGATGCGGCCGCGGAGCGTCGGCGTGACATCGATCGTCAGGCGCGCGGTGAATTCGCTGGCGTCATTCGCGCGCCGGGCGGGGACATCGGCTGATCTAATCCAGCCGTCGGCGTCGCCGGGACGCGCCGCGAAACCGCGCTTCGGAGTGCGCTCATTCATGCGGCGCCTCCGTCGACGAACCGCGAAGCGTTGCGTACATATCCCGCGAAAATCGTCATGGCGCGATCCTCCCGACCTCGGCCGCGAGCGCGACGATCTCGCGCGCCGCCGGCGTGTCGTCGGCGAGCTCTGAGACGAGGCGGCCGGTCTGCGCGGCGTCGGCGAAGGCGATGCGTTGACCGATGGTGGCGGAGAGCGCCGGCGGATCATGATCTGCGAGCGTCTCGACCGTTTCGCGCGCGATGACGGTGCGCGCGGCGTAGCGATTCAGGACGAAGCGGGCGGCGAGCTGCGGGCGATAGATGCGCGCCTCGCCGAGCAGAGCCAGCATCTCGGCAGACGCCCAGCCGTCGAAGGGCGATGGCTGCACCGGGATCAGCGCCAGATCGGCGGCGAGCAGCGCCGAACGCATCAATCCGGCGACGCGCGGTGGACCATCGATGACGAGATGGTCGACCCCGAGCGCCAGCTCGGGCGCCTCGCGATGGAGCGTGTCGCGCGGCAGGCCGACGACGGTGAACAGCCGTGAGGGGTTCTCGCGCGCTCGCTGCTGTGACCAGTCCAACGCCGAGCCCTGAGGATCGGCGTCGATCAGCGTGACGCGCTTTCCCTGCCGAGCCCATTCGCCGGCGAGATGCAGGGCGAGCGTCGTCTTGCCGACGCCGCCCTTTTGGTTGAGTAGCGCGACGATCATGACGCGCCTCCTTCCCTCTCGCCGAAGAGAACAGGCGCCTCGAAAGTCGCATCGTCCGTAAAGCCGGATTTACGGAAAGTCGTATCAGGTGTAGTCTTTTCAGACGGAAGTTTCGGTGTGCGGGAACGCTCGGATGAGTTTTCCACATTCGCCGGGCGCAAACAAAAGTTAGGTCGTGTGGACGAATTGAGAGCGGTCGAATTTTCACGATTCCCAGCCTGAATCTGGTGTGATTCATAGACCTCCGACCGATTCGGAGGCCGGACGTCATGTCGACGAGGATGGATGAAGAAGACTGGGCGCATGTGCTCGCCGTGTTTCGGGCCTGCCTTCCTCGCCGAGGACGCAAAGCCGAGGACGACCGACTGTTCCTGGAGGCGCTGCATTTCTTCACGGTCGAGAACGTGCGATGGCGCGCGTTGCCGGAGCGGTTCGGTCATTGGAACAGCGTATGGAAGCGGTTCGATCGCCTGAGCAAGGCCGGCGTGTTCGAGGCGTTCTTCGACACGCTCGCGTCGATGAGTGCTTCCGCCCATCTCATCCAAATGTTCGACTCGACGATCGTGCGCGCTCACGTCTCCGCCGCGGGCGCAAAGGGGGCAAGAGGGGCAAGCGCTCGGGCGCTCGCGCGGCGGTTTCACGACGAAAATCCACGCGAAAGCCGATGCCTCGGGAACGGTCATCGGCTTCGACCTGACCGGCGGCGAGGCTTCCGACGCGCGCCACTTCGAAACCCTGCTCGATATCGGACCCGATATGAAGCCTCGCGCCGTGGTGTGCGACAAAGGCTATGCCAGCAAGGCGAACCGCGAGGCTGCGAGGAAGCGGGGCATCGCTCCCGTGATCCCGCACAAGGCCAACGAAAAGGAGCGGCCCAAGTTCTTCGCCAAGGCCCTCTACAAAGCTCGCGCTCGCATCGAACAAGGCTTCGGCCGCCTCAAGCGATTCAAAAGGGTCGCCCTACGATGCGAAAAGACGGAACGAAACTTCAGATCGATCGTCAGTTTCGCCGCTGGCCTTTGCTTGATACAATTCGTCCACACGACCTAGAGTCTCTGTTAGACTCTAAGTTAGCAGCGCGGATTTTTCCTTCGGGCCAGAGGGTTAGCTGCCTTCCGCGCGCCCGAAGTCCCGATAGGGCCGCGCCCGAAGTCCCGATACCATGCGCGCCCGAAGTCCCGAGTGTTTCCACAGGTTTATCCACAGGGGCTGTGGATAAGTCGATCGGCAGGATGTGCAGCAGCTCGCGCCGGCCCTCGTGCTCGATCCGCAGGCGATAACCGGGCAGCGACTGCCGGCACACGATGAGCCGGATGTCGATCGCGAAATCCCTGAGCCTCGCGAGGCTGCCGGATTTTTGATGCAGATGCGGGATGTCGAAGATCCAGCCCAGCTTCTGGCGGCCGGCGTGCTTGCGGGCGACGCGATAGAGCCAGCGCTCGACGCCGCCCGCCAGCCTGAAATAGGCGGGGTCTATGGCGAGCACGAGAGATCGGTCGACGACGCCGCGGTAGAACCATTCCGGGAGAACGAATTCCATGCCTTCGACGCGGCCGTCGCGTGTCACGCACTCTTCCCATTCGTTGATCCAGGAGAACTGGCTTCGACGCCAGTGCTCGCCGTTGCGAATGGTGGTGCAGATGGCCGTCGACTGCAGGCGCGTGAGCGCGCCCTTCAGCAGTTTGTAGTCGCGGGCGCCGGTCGCGCGTCCGACCGCCTTGAGGAGCTGATAGGGCGTGAAACGTAGGAAGCGGGAGGTCGTGAGGCCCTGGTTCTCGGCCTCGACGATCTGGCTCGCCGCCCAGATCAGCACGTCGGCGTCCCATATGGTCGCCATGCCGTGCTCTGGCATGGCGAAGACTTCCACGCGCGCGCCGGCCGCCTCGTAGAGGATCGGCGTTGTGCGCTTCGCCTTGGCGAGCGAGAAGAAGGGCCGCTCCATGAGATCGCGCTGATCGCGCGGCGATGCGTCCCCCGTCGCGATGACGAAGGGGTGGAGGCGGCTGCGCTCGCTCGAGGTGACGGGGAGGCGGCGCGACATGGCGGTGTCGCCTCAGCGGTGGGAGTTCGGGCGGGCAATGCGCACGCCGGTGTCGACGTGGACGGCGTCGCGCGCTTCGACATATTGCGGATCGGACGTGGAGCGGCAGGCGGCGCCATCGGCCCAGGCCTGCAGATCCTCGATCGCATAGACGACGCGCCCGCCGAGCTTGCGGAACGTCGGCCCGGCGCCGTGGCATCGGTATTTTTCGAGCGTGCGCGCGGAGAGGCTGAGCATTCGTGCGGCTTCATGCGTCCGGACGAAGCGCGTGGCGCCTTCGGGTGATTTGTCGCGCAAGAGACGCCTCCGTAGCGGTGAGGTGCGCCGCAGGGACGTCGCGGCGTTTCGAGATCACCGTGGCGGAGAAGAGAAGCGCAGGGGGAGGACGAAGTTTTGAGGCCGGTCCGTGTCCCCCCTTCCGCGAGGCGCACGCTGGGATGTCCTAGGAAACGGAGAATGCGGAAGGTTCATCAGCGGCCGCGCAGCAGCCTCTTGTAGCCGCCGTTCATCAGCGCGATGGAATCATGGATGAGACGGTTCGCCTTGCGGCGCGTCGCCGAGCTCTTCCACTCGAGCGCGGGAAGAGCAGCGTCCTCGGCGTCGATCAGGGACGCGGCGATGTCGCGTGGCCCCGCGCCGCCGAGCCAGAAATCCAGAGCGTGCAGCAACAGGATGAGACGCGCGCGGCGCTGCGCGGTCAATTGTAGCGCGCGAGGTAGCGGACCTGCGGCCCCGCCCTGAAGGAGCCGAACGAGCCGGGACGCGCTTTCGAGCCGGATTTCGAGCGACGCATCGAGCGGCAATATGATCGCGGGGCGGCTCGGCACGCCTTCGTTCATCCAGACATGAATGTCGCCTCGGGCGCCGCCGACGACGAGCCGCCTTCCGCCATCGTCGGACTTATCCGCGACGATGGCGCCGAAGGCGGTCGGATCAAAGGTCCCGTTCGCTGCGAAGCAGGGCGGCGCCGAAGCGATGATCAGCGTGCCGGGGTCGATCTCAGGGAGCCAGAGCACTGGCTCCCTTCCTGCCGGAGATTCCGGGTCATGAGCGAAACTGCAACCCCCAGCGACGCGCGAGGCTCGAAAGCGCAGTTGCTTCGTCGACGACGCCGCGTTCGATCCGCCTCAGCGTCTCGCGATAATCCTGGCGATATTTCGGGTTCCGGCGCAGAAATTCGAGCGCGAATCCGGAGTGGTCGAGTTCGTCCAATTGCTTGATAGAATCGGGAGATTTCCAGAAATTCGTCGGCATGAAGCGCTCCTCGGCTTGGCCTCGTAGCTCGAGCGGCGACTTCGACGATTCCGGAATGTCAGAAACAAAACTAGCCCAAAGGGTTGCATCGCATGCCGCGAGCGCCCGTGACCTTTTTATGGCAGGCGAGAAGAGAGACTATTGCGCGCGCGTGCCCAAAAGCTGCCGATAGCCGGCTGCCGACATCCATCTCGCTCTGGCTAAATGGCTCTCAAGGATGACCTTCGCCCGTTCCGGCTCGCGCTCTGGATCGATCCCGAAAATCACCGCGACGACCTCTCGCCAATCGGCGCCTTCTTCGGCGGCATCCAGCAGTCGCAGGTAGGTCGTGAGGTGACGTTCGTCGTAGGCGTTCACGTGCTCGGTGAGCGGCGGACGATCTTCGAAGGCTGGCGTGCTCATTGCGGACCTGCCTGTCGCTCTATGCCGGCGAATTCATGGCGATACGGCGGGATTATATCCCAGGATTGGTTGGCGTTCTATGCCGACGGTGATGCAATCGGCGCATCACGTTGTTCGCTGGGAACGCAGACTCACAGGTTCGGCAGAGGCCGAGCGTAGCATGGTCGTCGACGAATAGGAACGTTCGTTCCTGGAATGAACGTTCTTGACTCGGCTTCCATGCCAGCATGGAAATTGAGGAGGTCATAGCGACGAATGTCCGTCGCCTGCGTCACGCCAGGAAGTGGACGCAGGAAGCGCTTGCCGAGAAAGCGCAGCTGAGTTCTCGTTATGTCGGTGCGATTGAACGCGCCGATGTGTCGGCAAGGGTGAACATCGTAGCTCGGATCGCCGAAGCATTCGGCGTCGAGCCCGCCGATCTTCTCAAGCGCAGCAAGCCGAAAGGTCGCGGCTGAGTGCTCGGCAACTATCTTGGCCGCGATCGAGGCGATCTCCCCCATTGCAAGGCATGATCGCCCTGGTGCTTCCAGCACCATTCGAACCGCTCGCTCCCAAACATTTGATGAAAATCTGTTCTATGGCTTCTTCGTATCCATGGTCCAATTCTCTGAAGGGTTGGGGCCTCCGGGAGTCCCGGAGCGGTTAAAATACGGCGAGGCGATAGGATTCCCTTCGCTACTATCTTGCCCTCGATAAACCTCGGATGGCCGCGAGGAGGCCGCCTCGTCACCGTGCAACCGAAGATTGACGGCACTATACTGAGGAGCCTGATTCGTGGGCTGAAGGCATCGACCTACCTGTGTCGGTGGACAAGGGGGGATAATCTGTCGAGTATTACCGAGACCGATTTGGCAGCTGCGTTGACCGGAGATCCCGAAGCGCTCCAGGTTCACCTTTCGCTGATCGAGCGGGACGTTCTTATTGATGGCCATTCGGTCAAGGTCCATTGCCATTGCCTCACCGTTGATGGCAACGGGCGTGTTCAGCCTCGCCGGCTTGCCGAATTCATGCGTAACGCAGTTGCCGATTATGCGATTTCTCGAACGCAGCTCGCCAAAGCCAAGGCACGTGATCTCAAATATAATAGCACTGAGGCCGTCACCGCACTGGTGGAGCAGGCACGCCGTTCGTTCACCGATCTGGCGAAAACTGGCGAAGGCGGTGAAATGCTTCTGTTCTTGCTGGCCGAGCGATTCCTCCGGCTTCCACAAATTCTTTGCAAGATGGATCTTAAGACCGACACTCGCATGCACTATCATGGTGCCGACGGCGTGTATGCGAGTGTAACCGCCGATGGGCTGCTAAAGCTCTACTGGGGTGAATCAAAGATATACAAGAATGCTGGGTCAGCAATTCGGGATTGCCTAGCATCGCTCGCACCGTTCCTTGTCGAGCCAGAGCATGAAGACGCCGAACGCGAGCGCGATCTCATTCTACTTAGCGACAAGGCGGATCTAAGCAACCCTGACCTAACGGAGGCGCTCAAGCGCTATTTCGACAAGACCTCAGTTATGTCGAAACGCGTCCAATATTGCGGGGTCGCTCTGGTCGGCTTCGACGTGCCATTCTATCCCGGCGATGAAGCCAAAGCTGTGGCCGAGGAGATTGCGGAAGCGGCGCGCGCTGAACTAGAGACCTGGAAGTCAAAGATCGGTGAGCATATCAAGGCGGAGAAGCTAAATCAGTTCGAGATTGAATTCTTCTGCCTGCCGTTGCCATCGGCCGAAGACTTTCGCTCGGCCTTTCTCAAGGCAATGGGGTTCGCAGAATGACTCTCGGCGACCTTCAGACCTGGCTGATGGGCGAAGGGATTCGGAACGATCTCGATGAGCTCACCAGACGCACGGTTGTCACCGAGCTCGACAATCTCGCCCCTGCTCTGGACGCCGCTCCAGCGGCACCGATCGACTGGCCCCGCCTGCTGCTCGCCGGTAGCATCCTGGCTAAGTCCGACCGACGCCAACATCAAGAAGCCGCGCTGCGGATCGCAACAGGCGCGGTGACCTTGTCCGAGAGCGGCACGATAAAGGATGCGGGTGCCGTGCTGTTGAGCAAGCTGTCGAACTTCCGCGCCATAGCTTTGGCAAGCGAGCGGGATCTACTTGCTGCCGGCTTAGATGGAAGGCTTGGCATGGCATCGCGGATCGAGGCGCAACGCCGGCAGATGGATCACGCGATTCTCGTTGAGACGAGCGGACGGTGGCTGCAAGTCAACGATTTTCAGCGGCGGTTCTGGAACGATGCTGCCGATCACCGCTGGCTCTCTGCGTCCGCACCTACCGCTTCGGGTAAGACGTTCCTCGTCCTGCAGTGGTTGATCGACCATATACGGTCGAGCGATTCGCGCGTTGCAGTCTACCTTGCGCCTACCCGCGCGCTGGTATCGGAGATCGAGAGCACCCTCCTGGTCTTACTCGGTAAGGACAGCGGGGTCCAGGTTTCCTCGCTGCCCTTGCGCGACAAATATGACGCCGCCCGAGCCGAAGGAGCGCGCCTCATCCTCGTCTTTACGCAAGAGAGGCTGCACCTGCTCACGAACATCCTAAGCGATGCAATCGCCATCGATCTGCTAATCGTCGATGAAGCGCACAAGATCGGTGATAGTCAGCGCGGCGTGATCCTCCAGGACGCGATCGAGCGCGCCTGTCGTGCCAACCAAGCGCTTAAACTCATGTTCATTAGTCCGGCGACTCAGAATCCCGAGGAATTGCTTGCCGACGCACCGAAAGGTGTCGAAGTGAGAGCGATCAATAGCGACGCGCCCACGGTCCTCCAGAATGTGATCGTGGCAGAACAGGTTCCACGCAAACCGAAACGGTGGAACCTGTCGATCCGTCAGCAAGATACAACCCTGCCAGTCGGCGTGCTCCAACTGGCTAGTTCCCCCGCGGGCATTCAGAAGAGGCTGGCGTTCATCGCTGCGGCCGCCGGGGAGCGAGGCGGAACGCTTGTATACGCCAATCGTGCAGCCGACGCGGAGGAGATCGCCGGTCTAATCAGTCAGCTTGTTCCATCGGACGGCCCGCCCGACCCCGAGTTGCTCGAGTTGGCGGATCTCGCTCGAAAGGGCGTGCATCCACAGTTCAAACTAGTGCCGCTGGTCGAACGCGGTGTCGCCTTCCATTATGGCAACATGCCGTCGCTGATCCGGCTAGAGGTTGAACGACTGTTCCGGTCCGGTAAAATTCGTTTCCTCGTCTGCACCTCGACGCTGATCGAGGGCGTCAACTTGTCTTGCCGCACCATCGTACTGCGCGGCCCGCGGAAGGGCATCGGTCATCCCATGGAGCCCCATGATTTCTGGAATCTTGCGGGACGGGCTGGTCGTTGGGGTGACGAGTTTCAGGGCAACATCATTTGCGTCGACCCTCAGGACACGAATGCTTGGCCCGGTGGGGTTCCTGCACGCGCGCGTTACCCGATCAAGCGCGAGAGCGATGCCGTGATCGAGCTGGGAGACGACCTTGTCGACTATCTCGACCGCCGAGCTACGGCCGCCCTCGCGGAACTGGAGGATTCCGACCGGTACGAGCAGGTTGGATCGTATCTGCTTGCCACATACCTACGGCTCGGCTCGATCTCGCAAGCTAGTCTCGCCAAGCGTCACGATCCTGCGATCATCGCGAAACTTGACCAGAGCCTCGCCGCGATTGCCAGCCAGATTGAGATCGGCCACGAGATTGCGAATCGCCATCCCGGGGTCAGCGCGCTCGGTTTGCAGCGCCTCCTTGAGGCCTTCCGCAGCTATGAAGGCGACATTGAGAACCTGCTGCCCGCAGCGGTCGACAGCCAGGATAGCTATGATCGCTTCGTGACTATCATGCGGCGTATCAACCAGCACCTATTTCCAGCATTTCTGCCCGACGGACTGATTCCACTACACGCGCTCATTGTCGTCCAGTGGCTCAAGGGTTTTTCGCTTGCTGCAATGATCCGGAAGAACATTGATTACCACCGAAGCCGCGGTATGAAATACAGACTCCCTGCATTAATTCGTCATACGATGGAGCTCATCGAGCAAATCGCCCGCTTTAGAGCGCCGAAATACCTATCAGCCTATATGGACATCTTGAATATGCATTTGCGGGCTATAGGACGTGCCGATTTGATTGACCATGACTTCGACATTGGCATCCAGCTGGAGTTTGGCGTGTCGTCGCGAACTCTGCTCGCGCTAATGGAGCTCGGCTTGTCGCGCATGAGTGCGGTCGCGCTTTACGAAAAAATCGCGAGTGACGACCTGAGCAGGGAAGGCTGCCTAGCGTGGGTTGCCGAACGCGAGGCGCACTTGGAAGGGATGGATATCCCCGCGATCATCCTTCGAGAGATTCGCGAGAAGCTTCTACCTCAAAGCGGTGAGCAGGCCGCAACGTCAACGTCATGAGCGGACTAGGAGATTGAAATGCCTGCCACGCCAATCACGATTGGGTCTCTGCATTTCGCCAAGAAGAGCGATGCCGCCGCATACCTCCAAAGCATGCTCCACCGTTATGATGTTGGGGATAAAGTAAGTGTCGCGGACGAGCATGTCTTGAGAGCTGCGCTTGCCCTCCATCCTGAGGCAGAATCGAAGGTCGGCTGCGGCGTCACGCACTTCAGCGTACGGAGTGCCGACTTCGGGACCAAGTGCTTCTGGCTCAATCGGACCGATGGCACGACCGAGAAGTTCTCCTACAAGGCGTGCGTGTATGGGTGATTGAAAAAATAGACGTCATTTTCGCATTTCGAATGCGCCCTTGGCTGCAACTGGGGAGTTCCCCGCCCGGATTTGCCGAGCGGGGCTCTTTGGAGCTCAGTCGCCATTCCGGCGGCTGGGGCGGGACCAAATCAGGCTGCAGCCTTCGCCGCTCTCGTCGTCGAACAGGTTGGCGAAGATCGGGGCGTTGAAGCTCGGATCGTCGAGCTTGAGGCCGAGATAATCGCGGCCCTCGTTGGAGCGCTTGGACCAGGCGGCGCCGATTTCCACTCGGCCCACGTAGACGCGGTGGCTGGGCGCATTCTCGCCGGAGCGGCTGGTTTCGGGGACGATGCGAACGTTCTTCGCCTGGACGGAAAGGGTGACGATCTCGCCGGTGAACTCGCTGTTGCCGGTCTTCTTGAAGGTGCCGATGGTCGCCATTGTAAATTCTCCTCGATTTGAAGTTCCGAGCCCGCGCCATTGCGGCCTCGATGGCGATCGAAAGGCCGGAGGCGATCGACGCGGCATCGCTCGCGACCGCAGCGTCAGCGGAGGATGGCGCAAGAGCGACTTTGTTGTCTCGCGAGGAATGACGGCGCAGCCGTCAGGGGAAGAAAGTCGTTCGGCGCCATTGCCGCATAGGCGATCGAGGCGCAGCCGGCCTTCGGCCAGATCCGCCCATCAAAGAGGCCGTTATGGAGCGCTCGGCCTGACGGGTATCGGGGAGAATTCGGCGACGTCGTGCGATCGCAAGGATGCGGCGACGAGCGCCGACGATGATGACAATCCTCTGTCCGGCTACAAAATTTCGTCATCGCTTCCGAACCGCGTATTGAAATGCCTGCCTCCACGCTGATTGCCGGACGACCATGAGATCGCTCCCGCCAATGGATTGCGTCGAGGAGCATCACAATTTCGACCAGCTCGCCACGACGATTGGAACTCGCCGCCATCGTAGCCTCCGTGTCACGACGATGACCTCGGAGAGATGCAGATCGACATGCGCCGATCGGAGCAGCTGGAGCGGTGTCAGGCCCGCGCGAGACGTGTTTCTCCCCGTCCCAGCGGGGTTGCTCCAGCGATGCGGATCAAAGCGGTGACGCCGACTGCGACCGCGCCGACGAGCGAAAAAATCATCTGCCATGTCGCCGACGGCATAGCCATCTGGGCAATTCCGTGCGTGGCGTAATAGCCGGCGACCGTCGCCGGCGCAGCGTAGACGATTACGATGGCGAGCCGGAGCCAGGTCCAGGGAACGAAAGCGAGCGCCAGTTGCCCGACGCCGAATGTCACGCCTGCGGCGATGGCGCCGACGATTGCTCCGCCGAGCCAGCCGGCTCCCGTGTGAAAAGCCCAATTGCCGACCGTCAGGCCGGCATATAAAGGGAGCGCGAAGACGGCGAGCGTGAACAGCAGCCAGCAGAAGAAGCCGATGCCGGCGATGACGAGCAGCGGTCCGAAGATGATCATGGCGGTGGTCTCCGTGAGACAAAGGTCTGACGAGCGCGCCTTCCACCACCGCCACGGCGCAGCGGCGAGTCTAGCCGGAAAGATGAGACAGGGCGAGCGAAAATCCCCGCAGGATTTTCGCCGCTCGTGGTGGCAGATTCCTTCATGATTGGAAGGGATCGAATTCATGGACGATGGCGGCGGGATCGCCGTCGTATTCGGTCGACGGCATGACGCCGTAGTCTCCCGCGCCATCATGGAAGACGACGACGCAGATCATGAGGGTGTTCGCGAGATCCCAACCGCGAACGTGGGCGAATGTGAGGTTTCGAGACATCGATCGGCTCCTGTGCTGAGGCGGGGGCCATCCCCGCGCGACAGGCGCCCGATGTGTCCGGCTGATGGCCGCGATCACCGCGCAGGTGAAACCGAAGCGGCGGCACGCTCGCGTAGCCGACCCCTCGTGGGTTGATGGCGTCAGGCCATCGGTCGGATAGAGGATCAGCGCCGATCAGAGCGGGGTGGCGCTCGCCGACGGGAGTCGATTGCTTCGAAATCATGGAGCCCGGTCACGGACTGCTCGAACCTCGTCTATCGTTGGCGGACCACGTGCATCTGCTGTCGATGGCGGTGAAAATCCGCGCATAGATGGCGCGGTCGGGGTCTGGCCGGTTTCCTCCGAGGCTTGCCGAGATGATTACGGCGTCTGGTTGAGGTCTATGCGGCGGCACGCGGTCGCGGCCTGCCGTGGCGGGGAATGCTGGGGTAAGCTTGGCCTTTTCGAAGGCAAGCACGGCGTCGACCTCGACTTGCCGGTTCCGTTCGACGCCGTGCCCCACACCGTGCCGGGCACGCATGTCCAATCAATATCGCGGAAAGCTGGGCGTTCGTCCACATGGCGCCAGCCAATCCGACCATGCCGACGCGGGGTCGGCGAGGCTGTTTCTATGCGCCGGGTGTCGCGCCCAGGCGCTGATCTGTAGTTGTTGTGATCGCGGCCAGATTTACTGCGCCGAGGGGTGCGGCGCTCATGCGCGGCGGCGCGGCCAGCGCGCGGCGGGAGCTCGTTACCAGGCCAGCCGCCGAGGGCGGCTCACGCATGCCGAGCGCGCGCGTCGATACCGGGCGCGATGCAAGAACGTGACGCATCAGGGTTCACCTCCACCGCCTCCCGATGATTTTCTGTCGATCGGCTCGCCGACGATCGCGAGCGACGCAACCACCGCGGATATCGAACCTCGGCGGCCGATCTCGCACTGCCACTGGTGCGGCCGGCGCTGTCTCGATCTCGTCCGCCAGGGATTTTTGCGCCGCCGCCTCGGTCGTCGCGGCGCGCCGCGACACGAGCGGGCGGGACGAGACCATGGTGACGTCACCTGATATCGAGGCGCAAATCCTGCGCTATTATCACGCCGAAAAATGGACCATCGGCACGATCTCCCGTCAGTTGCACGTGCATCACGACGTGGTGCGGCGTGTGCTGGCGCAGGCCGGTCTGCCGAGGCTCGGGTCGCCACGCAAATCGCCGATCGACGCTTATCTGCCATTCATTCATCAGACGCTGGAGGCGTTCCCCTCGCTGACCGCGAGCCGCCTTTATGAGATGGTGCGCGAACGCGGCTATCCGGGCCGGCCCGATCACTTCCGCCACCTCATCGCTTGTTATCGGCCGCGTCCGAAGGCCGAAGCCTATCTGCGTCTCCTCAGCCTCCCGGGCGAGCAGGGGCAAGTCGACTGGGGCCACTTCGGTCATCTCCAGATCGGTCGCGCGCGGCGCCCGCTGATGGCCTTCGTCATGGTGCTCAGTCATTCGCGGCAAATTTTTCTGCGCTTCTTTCTGGACGCCCGCATGGAGAACTTCTTGCGCGGCCATGTCGACGCCTTCACCGCGTGGGGCGGCGCGCCTCGCGTTTTGTTGTACGACAATCTCAAGAGCGCGGTGCTGGAGCGGCGCGGCGACGCGATCCGTTTCCATCCCACCTTGCTCGGCTTTGCGGGACAGTATCGTTACGAGCCGCGTCCCGTGGCGATCGCCCGAGGCAATGAAAAAGGCCGCGTCGAACGCGCCATCCGCTACGTGCGCGAGGCCTTTTTCGCCGCTCGCGAGTTCGTCGATCTCGATGACCTCAACGCCCAGGCGCAGGCCTGGAGCCTTGGTCCCGCCGCCGATCGCCGGTGTCCTGGAGAACCCGACCGCACCGTACGGGACGTGTTCGCCGAGGAAAGAGCCCGCTTGCTCCCGCTGCCCGAAAGCTCGGCGCCCGTGCTCGAACAGGTCGCGGTGTCGGTGGGCAAGACGCCCTATGTCCGGTTCGACCTGAACGATTATTCCGTGCCCCACACATATGTGCGGCGCGTGCTGACCGTGCTCGCCGATCCGCGCGAGGTTCGCATCGTCGATGGCGCGAAGGTGCTCGCCCACCACTCGCGCAGCTACGACAAAGGAGCGCAGGTCGAAGAACCCGTCCATGTTCAGGCGCTGGTCGACGAAAAGCGCGCCGCGCGCCAGCATCGCGCCAACGATCGCCTCGCGCAGGCCGCGCCGGCCAGCCAGGTCTTGCTCGTGCGCGCCGCCGAACGCGGGGCCAATCTCGGCGCCATCACCGCCGCTCTGCTGCGTCTGCTCGAACGATATGACGCCGCGGCGTTGCAAGCCGCCATACTCGAGGCGCTGGAGCGCGATGTGCCGCACCCGAACGCCGTGCGTCTCGCTCTCGAACGCCGCCGCGAGCAACAAGGCGTCGCCCCTCCCGTCGCCCTGACGTTGCCCGCGCATGTGCGCGACCGCGATGTGCCGGTGCGGCCGCATGCGCTCGAAACTTATGACCAACTCAAGGACGATCGAGATGACTGAACCGGACACGCGGCGCGCTCGCGCCGGCGCTCTCAATCTACATGGACTTCTGGCGCATTGGAACGAGGTCGCCAGCGAAACCTGGGTCGATACGCTGCTGGGCTGGGAGGAGCGGGAGCGAGGCCGCCGCGGCCTGGAGCGTCGATTGCGCGCCGCCCATATCGGTCGCTTCAAGCCCCTCTGCGACTTCGATTGGAACTGGCCAAAACGCTGCGACCGCGCCGCCATCGACGCGCTGATGACGCTCGAGTTCCTCGAGGACGCCACCAACGTCGTTCTCGTCGGTCCGAACGGCGTCGGCAAGTCGACCATCGCGCAAAACATCGCCCATCGAACGCTGATCGAGGGACATGCCGTCCTGTTCACCAGCGCGGGCCAACTGCTGGGCGATCTCTGCGCGCTGGACAGCGACTCCGCCTTGCGTCGTCGCCTGCGCCACTATGCCCGGCCACAACTGCTGGTGATCGACGAGGTCGGATATCTCTCCTATTCCAACCGGCACGCCGATCTGTTGTTCGAATTGATCTCGCGCCGCTATCAGAACAAGAGCACGCTCGTCACCACCAACCGCCCGTTCGCCGAATGGCGAGAGGTTTTTCCCAACGCGGCCTGCGTCGTCTCTCTGGTCGACCGTCTCCTTCACCACGCTGAAATCGTCTCCATCGAAGGCGACTCCTGGCGCCTCAAGGAAGCCCGTGACCGCGCCGAGCAACGGACCCGCCAGCGCCGCGAGGCCAAATCATGAGAAACCCGACGCGATTGCCGGCCCATCTTTGTCCGCTCTCGATCGACATTCCCCGGACCTGGACGCCCGAACAGGCGCTGGCCTTGTTCGAGCTGGTCGACGATCTGCGCGACAAGATCTGGGCGCTCTATGGCGACCGAATGCAGGAATTGCTCCGAGATCAACGAGGCCGCGACGACGCCAGCGACGAAAAACCTCTCTGAACCGCCGAATATCCCGTGGTTCGATCGGGACGGCCATCCCGTCGTCCCGACCTGAGCGCTGCAATGCTGGCGCGCGCAGCGGCCGTCAAGGACGCCCGAAGGGCGCCGCGGCGCGGCGCGAAGCGTCCTTGACGGTCGCGAGCACGACAGCATCATGGGCGCGGAGGGACGTCACCGCCTCGCGCATCGATTCCCGTCTGAAGCCATTCGCGCTGATTGACGTGTTCCTGTTCCGACCGCAGCTCGCGCCAAATCAACATATCCAGCCCGTAATTGCCGAGCCCCGCCAGAGAAAGCGCTCTGACGCCTCCAACCGTTGCGGACCCAGCCCGACCGCGCCGTCTATGCGCGGATTTTCACCGCCGCTAACACCTGGCCCAGTAGCCGCGCTCGGGCGTCGGGACGCCGAGCTTTCGGCAATGCTTCGCGATCGCCACGTCGGAGATTCCGATTTGCTTCGACAGGTTCTGCATGGATTCCGACCAGACCAGGTCGTAAAGCTGCTCTCGAGTGATACGGAAGGTCATTGAAATCAACCTTTGGGCGCCGGCCCCGTCAGGGTCCCTCCAAGCCGAGCGCACGAGGCCCTCAGGAAGAGCGTCGGCTGTTCAACGACGATTACGCAAGGTCGCCTGGCGCGTCCAGGAGTGGTCGCTGAGGAGGCGGCGGCGATCTTCGGCCTCGAAGCCGGGACTGCGTGGGGCGCCGCCGCTTTCGAGGCAGATTTTGTGCGCAGGTAGCCGGACGATCCGATGTCGTCAGTCTTGGAGTAGCCGGTTATTGGCCGTACCTTATGCAAAGAGAACAGAGCCATGACCGACGCAGCATCCAGATCTAATGGGAGACGCGCCCGAGCGGAGCGCTTGGAGGCCCGCGTTACGGCCGAGCAAAAGAGCCTGATTGAGCGAGCGGCGGCCCTGCAGGGGCGGAGCGTCACCGATTTCGTGCTGACCAGCGTGCAGGACGCCGCTCGGCGCGCCATCGAGGAACACAATCAGCTCTCGCTCTCGGTTCGCGATAGCGAAGCATTCGTCGATGCGCTGCTTAACCCAAAGCCTGTTAATGACCGCCTTCGCGACACTGTGCGCCGCTATCGCGCGCGAACCGGCGTTTGACGCGTGCCGCCCGGAGCGAGATCGCCTCGTTCGCGTTGATCGTCGAGGCGAAGTACGACAGCGCCCGCCGCTCTACGAGCGCGAGAGTATTCTGCCCTTTCCTGAACGGCTCATGAAGCTGTTTTGTACGAAGGCGGACATAAAGCGGCTCTTCGAATGAGCGGCGACGGGCGTGAACGGCTGGCGAAATCGGATGCCGAGGGGCGCCCGAAATTCGCGTCCGGGAGAGGGGCGGCGTGTTCCAGCGCGACCTGGCGGGCAGGAAGAAAAAGAGAACAAGCCCTGCACACGGCGTGCGCACGATAGTTGTTATCTATTTGAAGTAGCGACTATTTCAGTCCAGTCCATCATAGGCGCAACGGCGAATCTAATATCTTGCGGCGTGAGCGTGCTAGCCATTGCGCGGTTCCGTTGCGAGGGTGAGCGACTCGTCTTGCAAGGTGAGTTCGGGCGGATAATAGGGATCGTCCACCAAAGCGCGGCCCCATCGCGTCATGAACAGCGTCCGGTCGAGCACTTCCTGGGTGCGCAGGGGCCTTGCCTGGCGGGTCGAGCCCTCTTTATGCAGGAGCGCGGGCGTGGCGGCCGAAACGACGGCGTAGCCGGACGCCCCGGCGCGCAGGCAATAATCGACATCGTTGAACTCCACCACGAAGTTCTCGTCGAAGCCGCCGAGCTTCTCGTAAACGTCGCGGCGCGTCAGCAGGCAGGCGCCGGTGACGGCCGAAACGCGGCGCGTCGTCGTCAGCATGGCGTGCGGGCCGGGATCGTCGGCGGCGCGCCCGGCGCCGGCATGAGCGGTGAGGCCGCGAATGCCGAGCGCGATGCCGGCATGCTGCACGGTTCCGTCTTCATTCAGCAGCTTGACGCCGACGACGCCGACGCGCGGATCGATCGCGAGCGCGACGAGCGGCGCGAGCCAGTCGGGATCGCCGGTCTCCACATCATTATTGAGCAGCGCGATCACCTCGCCGCGCGTTGCGCGCGCTCCCTCATTGACGAGGCGCGCGAAATTGAAAGGCTCGTCCCGGCGCAGGATCGTGACGCCGGCGCGGGCGCGCAGCCTGTCGAAGAGCGCGAATGTCTCGGGCTCGACGGAGCCATTGTCGACGATGACGAGCTCGATATTTCGCCAGCTCGCGCGCTCGAACAAAGTCTCGACGGCGCGCGCGAGAAGATCGGCCCGGTCGCGCGTGGGGATGACGATGCTGACGAGCGGCGTCCCGGACGAAGTCGCGGCGCCCGCCGCCGCGAAGGGAACGATGCGCGACGGATCGGGCGCCGGGAGGGCGGGTTGCGGCTTGCGCCGGAACCTGTCGAGGAAATGATCGAGCTTGCGGCCCCAATAATAGCGCCGTCCGCAGGGCGTGATGCGCGCGTAAATGCGCGCTTCGGGGTCTCCGCAATCGATCTGCACGGAAAGCGCGGGGTCCATCATCACTTCGTTGAAGAGCGTGACGCGCTTTTGCAGGCGGAAGGGAAAGGCGATGACGCAGTCGCCCGCCGCGTCGAAGAAGCGAAAGAACGCCACGACGGGCCGGTCGGGCGCGTGGCGGATCATTTCGATCTGGCAGGGTCTTTCGTTGGCCATGAAGCTCGCATGCGGTTGAAGCTGGTTCAGCCTCTTTATCAGAGGCTGAGCAGCTTTTCCGCGATTCTTTGCGCCATCGTGCGGCTGCGCGGCGGGCAGCGCTTCGCGGCGGCGTCGAAAAGGCTGAAATCCGCCGAGACCGTCTCCGACCGCCGGGCCGTGGTGACGACCTGATAAATATCGGCGTGCGGGCTCACGGTCAGAGCCGCGCGCACGGCTTTCGGCAGCTTGTTCCAGCGCGCATGGAACTCGGTCGCTTCGGGGCGGCGCAGCACGATGCGCGCATCTGTGATGGCGAGGCCGGCGTTCTTGTGCAGCGCCTCGATGTTCTTGAGTCCGAAAAAGCGGATATGCGTTTTGTCGAGCAGGCCCGCTTCGCGATAGTCGAAATCATCGTCATAGAGCAGGCCCAATATCGCGCCATTGCCGATATAGGGCAGGGAGACGATGATCTCGCCCGTATCCTTCAAGAGCTTCTTCATCTCCGCGACCGCGGTCCAGGGATCGTAGAGATGTTCCAGCACATCCGCCGCGATAATCGCGTCGAACCTGCCCTCGGCGGCGAGCGCCTGCGTCCAGCCGGAGTCGTTCAGGTCGAGCGAATATACGCGATCCGTATATTTCTTCAGCTTCTCGACCGACGCCGGATTGATCTCCACGGCGACGACGTCGTTGCGCTTGTCCTTGGCGAGGAACTGCGTCTGCATGCCCGCGCCGGCGCCGAGCTCCAATATCTTTTTTCCCGCGCCGGCGAACGCCACGACATAGGCGAGCGCATTGTCGCCTTCGAGATCGATCTGATATTCGTAATCATGCAGGGTCCCGAGATCGGGCGCCGCCATGCTCTGCTGCTCACTCATCGCGCGTGCTTTCGGAAGGGCTGGAGCGGGAGATATAGTCCGCCGCTCGCAGTCGCGGCAAGGCGCGCTCCTGCGCGCGGCGAGAAGGTTTAAGCGACGCCATGGAACAATCTAAAACGCCAGCAGGCGCCTTCTTGCCCAAGCTTAAGTCGCTGTCACGCAATATTGCAGCGCTTTCATTTTTTCGCCCCGGCTCATATGCATTTCTTACAGAGAATCAATTGCAGCAAGAACTTGACAGCGAGCATGATATGCTTCTCGAAAAGACAGAAGAGCTCGAAATAAGCACGTATTTAACTGCTCTGACCCGGCTGGAGCGCGCCGATGAAGCGGGCGCGTCTCACGCCTGCCGACAGCTTACGCGCCTGCAAAAGCTTATCCGCCTGCGAGCGATGGAGCTTTACTGGACGATTTCCCGCCTTTTGCGGCAAGGCGAGGCCTTGCTTCTTCCGGGCTATGTCGAGCGGCGCAATCGAATCCCGGCATGGAAGAAAACGGATGCGCCCGCGCTCGTCCCGGAGGCCCTGCCCGCCGGGCGGCCGCGCCTGCTTCTCGACATGACGAGCTCGCTGCGCTCGGGCAAGAACACGGGCATTCAGCGCGTGGTTCGCGAGATCGCGCGCAACGGGTGGCTGATGGGCGCGGGCCTGCCCGTGGCTATTCATAACGGCAGGCTCTTCGCCTATTACAGCCATCCGGAAATTCCCGAGACGATTGCGATCGACGAGGGAGACGTCTTCCTGATGCTCGATGCGAGCTGGAACCATACGGAAGAATATCTCCCGATCCTCGATGCGGTGAAGGCGAAGGGCGGCAGGAACATTGTCTGCCTTTACGATATTCTGCCGCTGATCCATCCGGCCGCGTTTCCGCCCGCTCTCAGGCAGCGCTTCGAGGAATGGCTGTCTCATATCGTCTTGAGGAGCGATGGCGTGATCGCGGATTCTCGCGCGGCGGCCGAAAGTCTGCGCGATTATCTCGCGGCGAACGGGCGCACGAAGCCGGGCATGCCGCTCGGCTGGTGGCGCCTAGGCGCGGATTTCTCCGGCGCCGCGGCAGGCGAGGCCTCGGAGCGCGCGCAAGGCGTCGTCGCCGGAGGCAAGCCCTATTTCCTCGGCGTCGGCACGGTCGAGCCGCGCAAGGGCTATCCGGTCGCGCTCGACGCGCTGGAGAAGCTTTGGGATGCGGGCGTCGACGCGACCTATGTCGTCGTCGGCGGCAAGGGGTGGGGCATGCGGCAGTTCGAGCGGCGGCTGAAACACCACCCCGAATTCAACAAGCGCCTGTTCTGGTTCGATCATGCGAGCGACGCCGATCTTGCGCTTCTCTACCGCAATGCGCGTGCGCTGGTGCTCGCCTCGGTCGCCGAAGGCTTCGGCTTGCCGATCGTCGAGGCGGCGCATTACGGCGTTCCGGTCATCGCGACGGACATCGCCGTGTTTCGCGAGGTGGCGGGCGACAGCGCGCGCTATTTCCAACTGCTCGACAGCGACAGCCTTGTCGAGCGGATGAAGGAGGCGCTCGGCGAAAAGCCGGCGGCTCCCGTCGTCGCGCCGACGAGCTGGCGCGAATCCGCCGCGCAGCTTCTCGGCATGGCGCGCGACGGCGGATTTCAGTCGCGGCTCGATTGAGCGAAACCAATTCCGTTTGATCCCTTCGCCGCGCGGCCGTCATTGCGAGGAGCGTTAGCGACGAAGCAATCCAGGGGCCGTGATGTGGCTCTGGATTGCTTCGCTCCGCTCGCAATGACGCCGTAAGCATTGTCGCGAAGCGATCAGGGGGAAGCCGCATGAAACTCGGATCAGAACGGATGATACTGGTAGAGCCAGCTTTCCGAGAGGATCGCGTCGCCGTTCTTGAGATAGAGCCGCATCTCCACGGGGTCGTTCCCTTCGACGGCCAGATCGAACTGCGCGCGCCAATGGCCGGGCACGCCGTCGAAGACCGCTTCCGTATAGATATAGGAGAAGGTCCCGCGCGAGGCCCAGAGAACGGGCTCGGGCTTCACGCCGAAGGGAAGCCTGGCGAGCGGATCGCCGAGAAACTCCACCATGAATTTGCGCACGCCTTTCGGGCGCGGCCTGCCGGGCTGGCCGCCATTGCCGAGACGCGTCGCGACGCAGCGCGCCAACGGGGCGGGGTAGGGCTCGTCGGCGAGCCAGTGCAGCCGGTAGGAGAATTCGAACTCCGCGCCCGGAACGGCCTTCTTCTCGGGGACCCAGACGCAGACGACATTGTCGTGAATCTCGTCGTCCGTCGGGATTTCGATGAGCTGAATCGTTCCCTTGCCCCAATCGCCCTTGGGCTCGACCCACACGCTCGGGCGCCGGTCATAGAAGACATTGTCGAGATAGTGGTCGTAAACGCGGTCGCGCTGCATCAGGCCGAAGCCCTTGGGATTATTGTCGCCAAAGGCGGAGGCCATGACGCGGTCGGGATTATTGAGCGGACGCCACAGGCGCTCGCCGGTTCCCGTCCACATGGAGAGGCCGTCGGAGTCGTGAACTTCCGGGCGCCAGTCGGCGGCGGTCGGCTTCTTCGTCTCGGAGAACCAATACATGGAAGTGAGCGGCGCAACGCCGAAGCGCGTGAAGGAGCCGCGCAGATAGAGCGCGCAGTCAATGTCCATCACGACGCCCCTGCCGCGCGTCATCAGGAATTTATAGGCGCCCGCGATTGACGGGCCTTCGAGCAGCGCATGCAGCACGACGCCGTCATTGGTCTCCGGCCCGATATAAATCTGGGTGAAATCCGGAAACTCCTCATTCGCCCCCATCTGCCAGGTGTCGAGCGCGACGCCCCGCGCGGAAAGGCCGTATTGGCGCAGCTCGCCGATGGCGCGGAAATAGGAGGCGCCGAGAAAGGCGACCCAGTCGTTTTTCTTCCAGTCGAGCGGACCGTCCTTCGACTCCTGAATGCGGAAGCCCGCGAAGCCGGCGCCGGGGGGCAGCTTCCGCGCGACGGAGTCTTCCGGCATGTCGAAATAGCTGGTGTCGTAAAGGACCTCGCGGGCGTCGCCGTTCTCCACCGCGAAGATGCGCACCGCCTTCTTGAAGAACATGCCGAGATGGAAGAACTCGATCGGAAAGCGCTCCTTCGTGTCGGCGAAGAGCGCATGGTCGGTGTCGTAGGTGATCTGGCCCCACTTCTCGTAATCGATCTGCGAGGTGATTTCGGGAGAGGGAATATTTGGCTGGCGATAGGGCTCCTTGACCAGCCGTTTCGCTTCCTGCTTCAGCGTCTCGAAGGAGAAGGGCCGGGCGTCGCCGAGCTTGACGTTGGAGACGCGCGACGGCGCGGCGTCGGCCGGCCGCGCGCCGACGGCGCCGAGCGCGCTCGTCGCGGCCGCGACTTTCAGGAAGGAACGACGGTCCTGCTTCTCGATCATCCCGGAATCCTTCTGATGAAACGAAGGCTATGAGCGCGCATTGCGGCGCGCTCGGGGCAAAGGCTACGCTGACGTTAAGGCTGGGGCCTGACGGACCGTCAACCGCGGATCGGCTCGTTGCGGATCGCGGTTTTCATAAAGAAATAGAGGCCGACAAGGCCGAAGAGAGAGAAAACGACTTCAATCGCGCGGCTGACCATCGGGTCGAGCTGAAACAGGCCGCCGAGCGCCCATCCGGCGGCCCAGGAGGCGCCGACGAGCTCCGTTCCGACGAGGATCGCGACGGCGACCAGCGTGGACAGATGCAGGAAGTTGATCGGCTTCTGGCTCATGGCGCACTCTCGAGCTTTGTCCCGAAGGGGACGCGGTCAGGCCGCGCTTCGCTAACGGTCTGCTATATCAACGGGCGCCGCAAGGCAAGGGCCGGAGCGGCGTCGTCCAGGGCGATCGGGCGAACGATCACCTTGGGAGGGTTGGCGCGACCCGTAAAGGCTAAGGGAGTCACCTCTCCAGGAGGCCGGCATGGCCGGGACAAGCCCGGCCATGCCGGCGTTGGCGACTTTCGAGATGTGCGCATGCTGTAGCCGTAAAGGGGAGGGATTCCCTCACGCCGGCGCTCATCCGATCACCCTGCGGCATCGCCCTCTCGCGCCGCGAGCGGAGAGAGGGAGCGTCACCGTCATTGCGTCAGCCGCGCGGATTGCACCGCCTGACGGAACATGTCCTGCATGGCGGCGGCGATGTCCGCCGGCCCGTCCGCCTTGTGGTAGAAGCCCGGCGAGGCGCAGGCCTGCATGGCGGCGTCGACGCCGGGCACTGCGTTATTGACCTTGAGCGCTTCCCATTGCGCGTAACTCGTCGGATGCGGGAAGGTCGGATACGGGATCTGAAGAACCGAGATCGTCACGCCTCGCGCTTTGAGCGCCGCGCATTTGGTCGGGTCCATGGCCCGGATCGAGACGGTCTCGCCATGCGTGTTCGGGTAGAGCGTCACGCCCGGCCAGTTGGTCGGCGCATAAGGATAGGTGGGAGACGCTACTTGCGACGACGAATACCACTGGCTGTCTTCCATTCCATCCGAGACGAAAAAGACAAAGGGCTGGCCCTTGCTCGCGCCGGAGCCGTCCCCGACCGCGGGGATTTTCGCGCTGATGTCGTCGAAGACCGTATGTATATGCGATCCGCCCGCGCCGAGCGGCGCCGTATCGGCCGGTATCTTCGGATTGGCCCTGTAATTGGGGTTGAGGCTGCGGGCAAAAATCTTGTCGTCGCCGCCGTCGAGCAGCTTGCCGAAATCCGTCATCTGCGTCGCCGGATTGTAGTTGATCGCGCTCGCCACCGAATATTGGTCGCCGATCAGATCGTCGGTGAGATCGACGAAGGCGTTTGCGTGCGTCACAAAGGGATAGACGCCCATGCGGAACTGCTTGGGCAGCGTCGCCGTATCGTTCGCGGTCTTCATGAGCTGCGCGATCGCGGCGCCGACCGCGTCGACGCGAAGTTGAATATTGTGCGCGCGCGCATAGTCGTAGCTGTTCTTGCCTGAGAAATGGCAGGCGAACATGCAGCCGTCGCCATTATCCTGTTTGCCATCCGGGCTCGCGGCGGCGAGCTGGTTCTGGCCGGCGATCGTCGAAGGCAGGCCCATCGAGGCGGAAACGTCGATCAGCATGTAGAAGTCGAGAAACTTCGCCATGGTGAGCTGCGCGCCGGCGGAGCCGCTGTAGTTCATGAGTTTAATGCCGGCGATCTTGCCGAAATTGGAGGGCATGGCGGCGTTGTAGGCGACAGTCGCCGTCACATTCTGGCCGTCGATCGTGACGTCGAAGGTCGGCTTGCCGAGCAGGTCCGAGGCGCGCTTGCCGGCCTGGGCGTAGAAGGATTTCTCCGCCTGGGCGAGGGCGTCGGAGATCGCCTGCGGCTTGGGGTTCCGATTGGTCGCCGAGAGCGTCGCGATCGTGTTCTGCGCGGTCTTGATCGCCGTCAGGGCGGCCGCGTCGGCGGAGGCGTCGAGACGCGCCTTGGCGGTTTGCAGAATGGCGTAATCCGCCGCGAGGCCCGAGGCCAGAACCAGCGGGACGATGGTGAGGCCCATCACGACGGCGACGCCGCCCTTCTCGTTTTTCGCGAAACGCGCAATCTTGGAGGTCTGACGCATGATACGCTCTCAAGCACAGGTGGTGACGAAGGAATCGCCGCCGGCGACCGAATAGGAAAGATTATTGACGTAGCGCGGCTGCAGATAGCTCGAGCGCTTGATGGTGAGCGGGCCGAAGATCTTCTGCGCGAAGAGCGGCTGATAGGCGAAGGTGAGATCGACCACGATGACGGCGTTGGGGCCGTAGACGTCGGTCGGCAGGGTCGTCTTGCTCGGCGCCGTATTGTCGGGCACGGGCGTCAGCGCCGTGTTGCAGGGGCGCCGATCCGACCCGCCGCTCCAGGCGACCTTCGCCTGATAGACGCAGGCGGCGACGCAGCCGGGGACGGTCGGCGTGAAACCTACCGCGCTCATGCCGATCTTGACCATATTGTTCCAGCTCTGGCCCAGCCGCGCGCCGTCCTGCAGCGCGCGCGGGAACAGGACCATCACGGAGTCCTGGGCGTATTTCATGTCGACGGGCTCGACCTTCTGCGATTGCGACAGCATCTGCGCCACGGCGTTCGCGGTCATTTCGAGCTGCCGCGTCGCCCAGGCGTAGCGGTCGAGCTCGATGAAGCCGAGCAGCATCAGGCCGAGCAAGGGAAAGGCGAGGCCGAATTCGACGGCGGCGAAACCCTGTTTCTCGCGAAGAAGATTCTTGCTCATCTCACGTCGTTCCTTGGTTTCAGCAGCCGGCATAGGCGGCCGGGAAGGGCTCGTTCTTGAAGGTCGCGGTCGATACGACGATGCGGGACTTGCGGCCCTTGTAGATCGCCTGGTTCGGGAAGAGCGCGGCGGTCGTGAGGATCGGCGTCGGATAAGCGGCGCGGATCACCACATATTTCTTGGCCCCGCCGATGCAGTAGGCGTTCAGCGCATTGTCCAGCGCCGGCGGCTTGAGGCCGCTTTTGTCGGCCTTGACGTAATTGGCGTAGGGCGTCGTCGCGGGCGCCGCGCCGCCAACCGGCGCGTCGAAAGTCTGCACATCCACATAGAGGTCGTCGCAGCTCATGACCGCCGGCAGTTTCGGGCACATGACGTTTGCGCGGAACTGATTGGCGTTGAGAGGCTTTCCGCCGATCGACTGGTTCTGCGCATAGCCGGTCATGATCGCGCGGGCGGTCTGCTGCACGACGGCGTCGAGCCGCGACTGCGCGAAATTGCCGTAGCTATATTCGAGGATCGCCAGGATCAGCAGCAGGAAGGGGAGCGCGATGAGGCCGAATTCGACCGCCGCGAAGCCGCGGGCGTCGTGAACGAAATCAGCGCGATTTTCCGCTTTCGCGGGGATGTCCCGTGAAGAGGATTCGTTAACGCGTTCGATCATTTTTCGTTCTCGCTCAATGGCGGGAAGCGCGGTCGATCGCCGCGCGCCCCCTGAAATTCCAGGCGGTTCCGCTTTCTTGAGCGCCGCCTCTGACGCGCGAGAGTGTTAGCGTTTCCTTAACGAATCCTTGTCCCGATCTTCGAATGTTTTAGACAATTGCAACTAGTTTTGATCGATCTGGGCTTAACGTTAAATTCACCGGTAGGAGATGCTCGGAATCCTTGGGGATTGAGGCGCGCTTGGGAGCGCTTCATTCGCGGGCGAGAATCCGAGAGGCCGCCGGGCCGACGCCCTTTCGTATGATACGGCCCCCGCATCGCTTTGCGACGACGCTCGCGCGCCCGTCATTGCGAGCCGAAGGCGAAGCAAACCAGAACGCCGCCCGGACGAAGCTTCTGGATTGCTTCGTCGCTTCGCTTCTCGCAATGAGGGGGCGCGCGGAATGAGTCGAACGGAGCCGGTACGACAAGGCGAAAGCGCCGGCCGCTTGCGCGGCGGCGTTGCGGCCGGCGACCCGGCGGATTAGAACGGAATGTCGTCGTCCAGCTGGTCGGAAAGGCGGCCGCCGGCGGAGGCCGGGGCGGGGCGGCGCTCGGCGGGCGCGCGCTCCATGGGCGAGGAGCGGCCGAAGGAGCCGCCGCCGCCCTGATAGCCGCCGCCCTCGAAATCGCCCTCGCCGCGGCCGCCGCCCTTGCTGTCGAGCAGCGTCATCTCGCCCCGGAAGCGCGGAACCACGACTTCCGTGACTTTGCGCTGATTGCCGTCCTTGTCCGTATATTCGCGGGTCTGGAGCTGGCCCTCGATATAGATCTTGGCGCCCTTGCGGCAGTATTGCTCCGCGATCTTTCCGAGCGCCTCATTGAAGATCTGGATATTGTGCCACTCGGTGCGGTCCTTGCGCTCGCCGGTGTTCTTGTCGCGCCAGGACTCCGTCGTCGCGAGCGAGAAGGAGACGACGCGGTCGCCCGACGGAAAGGTCCGCACTTCCGGATCGCGGCCCAGATTGCCGACCAGAATGACCTTGTTGACGCTACCCGCCATGTCTCTCTCCAATTGATTGCGCAGGGCACTCTAACGCCATCCCGCCCGCCGCCGACGTTCTGGAAGGGCTTGTCCACAGATGATGCAAGCGCGGCCGGGCTTATGTTCTTTTTTTGTTCTAGCATCCGGCCCGGCCCGGCGCAAGGCCCGTCATGCCGGGCGGTCGCGCCATCTACCGGTTCCGGCTAATTCGCTCGCGCGCCGTCATTGCGAGGAGCGTCGGCGACGAAGCAATCCAGGAGCCGTGACGACGCTCTGGATTGCTTCGCCTTCGGCTCGCATGACGGCGGGAGCGTCATAGGAAGCAATCAAGCGGAAACCGTATCAGAGGGGCGTAAAAGGCTATGGCGCGGCGAAGTCGCCACTCCGATGAATGCGAAACGGCTAAACCTCCCCGCCGCCCGTCCCCGAGAGCTCTGCTTTCAGCTTCTCCCGGTCCAGCTCTCCCTCCCACGCCGAAACGACGATCGTCGCCACGCCATTGCCGATGAAATTGGTCAGCGCGCGGCACTCGCTCATGAATTTGTCGATGCCGAGCACGAAGGACATGCCCGGCGCCAGCGCCGGATCGACGGCGGTGAGCGTCGCGGCCAGCGTGACGAAGCCGGCGCCCGAGACGCCGCTCGCGCCTTTGGAGGTGAGCATCGCCACGACGAGGATCGTCGCCTGATGGGTGAAATCCAGCTCCGAGCCCATGGCGCGGGCGATGAAGAGCGTCGTCAGCGTCATATAGATATTCGTGCCGTCGAGATTGAAGCTGTAGCCCGTGGGCACGACGAGGCCGACGACGGATTTCGAGCAGCCGAGGCGCTGGAGCTTCTCCATCAAAGCGGGCAGGGCGCTTTCGGATGACGAGGTGCCAAGCACGATCAGCAGCTCGTCCTTCAGAAAAGCCAGGAAGCGGAAGATATTGAAACCAACCGCCGCCGCGATGGCCCCGAGCACGATCGCGACGAAAAGGGCCGAGGTGAGATAGAAGGCGCCGATGAGGCCGCCCAGCGACAGGAGCGCCGCCGAGCCATATTTGCCGACCGTGTAGGCCATGGCCCCGAAGGCGCCGATGGGCGCGGCCCTCATCACAATGCCGATGAGGGCGAACATGGCGTGGCCGGCCTCCTCGACCCATTGCCGCATCGGCCGTCCCCGCTCGCCGAGCGACAGCAGCGCGAAGCCGAAAAGCAGGGAGAACAGGAGCACCTGCAGAATGTCGCCCTTGGCGAAGGCGCCGACGGCGCTGTCGGGGATGATGTCGAGCAGGAAATCCACGCCGCCGCGCCGCGCCGCGGCCTCCGTATATTTGGCGATGGCCGCCGCGTCCGCCGTGCCGGCGAAATCGCCGCCGGGCTTCAATATATTGCCGACGAGGAGGCCGATGGCGAGCGCGAAGGTGGAGACGATCTCGAAGTAAATGAGCGCCTTGACGCCGACGCGCCCGACCTTCTTGGCGTCCTCTATATGGGCGACGCCCGAGACCACCGTGCAGAAGATGATCGGCGCAATCGCCATTTTGATGAGCTTCACGAAGCCGTCGCCCAGCGCCTTCACCCAATCGGCGGCGGCGAGATGCGGCGCGAGAAAGCCGAAGAGCGCGCCGAGCGCGATGGCGACGAGGACCTGAACGTAGAGCAACTGGTGAATCGGTTTCTTCATGCCGGCCTCTGGCGGGAGACAAGGCAGAGCTTACGCAGCCGGCGGCGGCGGCGTCCATCCCCCCGCAGGGGAGCGTGGTCTCGCGAAGCGAGGGCGGGTAGGGGTAACGCTCGAGCAATATTGTGGCGGAAAGGACCCCACCCGGCGGTCGTCAACCGCCGACCTCCCCGTGAAGGGGAGGTATTAGGCGCCGACATCCGAGATCGTCGTTCCTTTGATCGTTTTGTCCATCCCCGGCGACCGGCTCGCGCGCCCGAGATTTCCGCAGCGCAACAAGTGGCGTTTGGAGCCGGCAGCGCCTAGATTAGCGTCTCCCGTTTCCCGACCAGCCCCGAGCCCATGGCGAGCAACAAGAAATCCACGCAAGCGTTGGAGAAGGCGTTCGACGACGCCAGGAAAGCGTCCGACGAAAAAACCATCTCCATCCGCGGCGCGCGCGAGCACAACCTCAAGAATGTCGACCTCGTGATTCCACGCGACAAATTCGTCGTGTTCACGGGGCTTTCCGGCTCGGGCAAGTCGTCGCTCGCCTTCGACACGATCTATGCCGAAGGGCAGCGGCGCTATGTCGAATCGCTCTCGGCCTATGCCCGCCAGTTCCTGGAGATGATGCAGAAGCCGGACGTCGATCAGATCGACGGGCTTTCGCCCGCCATTTCCATCGAACAGAAGACGACCTCCAAGAACCCGCGCTCGACCGTCGGCACGGTGACGGAGATCCACGACTATATGCGCCTCCTCTGGGCGCGCGTGGGCACGCCCTATTCGCCGGTCACAGGCTTGCCGATCGAGAGTCAGACGGTCTCGCAGATGGTCGACCGCGTGCTCGCTTTGCCCGAGGGCGCGCGCCTCTATCTGCTGGCGCCGGTCGTGCGCGGCCGCAAGGGGGAATACAGGAAGGAGATCGCCGAATTCACGCGGCGCGGCTTCCAGCGCCTGAAGATCGACGGCGCCTATTACGAGATCGCCGACGCGCCCGCGCTCGACAAGAAATTGAAGCACGATATCGACGTGGTCGTGGACCGCATCGTCGTGCGCAAGGACATTTCCGCGCGTCTCGCCGACAGTCTGGAGACGGCGCTGGAGCTGTCGGGCGGGCTGGCCGTCGTGGAGTTCGCGGACAAAGCCCCCTCTCCCCGCTTGCGGGGAGAGGGTGGGGGTGAGGGGCAGGCCGCCATGACCTTGCTCGCCCCTCACCCTAACCCTCTCCCCGCAAGCGGGGAGAGGGAAAAAGCCGCCAACGTCTCCGCCCATTACGCCTACGGCCACATCGTCTTCTCGTCGAAATTCACGTGCCCCGTTTCGGGTTTCACGATCCCTGAAATCGAGCCGCGCCTCTTCTCCTTCAATAATCCCTTCGGCGCCTGTCCGACCTGCGGCGGCATTGGCTGCGAGCAGAAGGTCGACGCCGATCTCGTCGTGCCGAATCCCAAGGCGACCCTGCGCAAGGGCGCCGTCGCGCCCTGGGCGAAATCTTCCTCTCCCTATTACGCGCAGGCGCTCGAAGCGCTGGGCCGGCACTACAAGTTCAGGCTCGACATCCCATGGGAGGAATTGCCGGAGAAAGCGCGAAACGTCATTCTCTTCGGCTCCGGCAAGGAGGAGATCAAATTCTCCTATGAGGACGGCTTCCGCGCCTATGACGTGAAGAAGCCTTTTGAGGGCGTCGTCATCAATCTCGAACGACGTTACCTGGAAACGGACAGCGAATGGGCGCGCGAGGAAATCGGGCGATATATGTCGGCGACGCCATGCCTCGCCTGCGAAGGCTTTCGTCTGAAGCCCGAGGCGCTGGCCGTGAAAATATCGGGCAGGCATATTGGCGAAGTGTCGGAATTATCCGTGCGCGCGGCGCTGGAATGGTTCTCGAAGCTTCCCGGCGCGCTCGACAAGAAGAAGAATGAGATCGCCTTTCGCATCTTGAAGGAAATTCGCGAGCGCCTGACCTTCCTCGTCGATGTCGGCCTCGATTACCTCACGCTCTCGCGCAATTCCGGCACGCTCTCGGGCGGCGAGAGCCAGCGCATCCGGCTCGCCTCGCAGATCGGCTCGGGACTCACGGGCGTTCTCTATGTGCTGGACGAACCGTCCATCGGCCTGCATCAGCGCGACAATGACCGCCTGCTCGACACGCTGCGCCGGCTGCGCAATCTCGGCAACAGCGTCATCGTCGTCGAGCATGACGAGGACGCCATCCTCGCGGCCGACTATGTCGTGGACGTCGGACCCGGCGCCGGCATTCATGGCGGCAGGATCGTCGCGCAGGGCGTGCCGCGGGAGATCATGGAGGATCCGGCCTCGCTCACCGGCCAATATCTCACCGGCGAGAAGCAGGTGCGGCTTGCGCATAAGCTGCGCAAGCCCATGCCCGGCCGCTGGCTCAAGCTCTCCGGCGCGCGCGGCAACAATCTCAAAAACGTCGACGCGCAAATCCCGCTCGGACTGTTCACGGCGGTGACGGGCGTCTCGGGCGGCGGCAAGTCGACGCTGGTGATCGAGACGCTCTACAAGGCGTTGGCGCGGCGCCTGAACAACGCCCATGAGGTTCCGGCGCCCTTCGACAAGCTCGACGGGCTGGAGCATATCGACAAGATCATCGACATTGACCAGTCGCCGATCGGCCGCACGCCGCGCTCGAACCCCGCGACCTATACGGGCGCCTTCACGCCGATCCGCGAATGGTTTGCGGGGCTTCCCGAAGCCAAGGCGCGCGGCTATGCGCCGGGGCGCTTCTCCTTCAATGTGAAGGGCGGGCGCTGCGAGGCCTGCCAGGGCGACGGCGTCATCAAGATCGAGATGCACTTCCTGCCCGATGTCTATGTCACCTGCGACGTCTGCAAGGGCAAGCGCTATGATCGCGAAACGCTGGAGGTGAAATATCGCGAGAAGAGCATCGCCGACGTGCTCGACATGACGGTCGAGGAGGCGGCGACGCTGTTCAAGGCCGTGCCCGCCATTCGCGACAAGATGGAGACCTTAAAACGCGTCGGCCTCGACTATATCCATGTCGGCCAGCAGGCGACGACGCTCTCAGGCGGCGAGGCGCAGCGCGTGAAGCTCGCGAAAGAACTGTCGCGCCGCTCGACGGGGCGAACGCTCTACATTCTCGACGAACCGACGACCGGCTTGCACTTCCACGACGTGGCGAAGCTGCTCGAAGTGCTGCACGAGCTGGTGGAGCAGGGCAACACGGTCGTCGTCATCGAGCACAATCTCGAAGTCATCAAGACGGCCGACTGGATCATCGACATGGGGCCGGAGGGCGGCGACGGCGGCGGCGAGATCGTCGCGGCGGGGCCGCCCGCCGACATTGTGAAAGAAAAGCGCAGCCATACCGGCCGCTATCTCGCGGAGGCGATGGCGAGAAGGCCGCCGATAATTGAGAAAGCTCTTCCGGAGCGGAAGAAGGCCGTTCGAGCAAGATAGGAACAGATGCCGGCGGGTAAGTGAGTCAGTAAGCGCGGGGTTTTTCCCTCTCCCCGCATGCGGGGAGAGGGCAGGGTGAGGGGCGAGGCCGCCCTGAGAATGCTCGTGGTTTGCATGCTATAGCAAATCCCCGACTTTCCCGTCGCCGCCTTGCCCCTCACCCGAGCCCTCTCCCGGTTTTCACGGGGAGAGGGGGCTGCGACATTGGTCTTCCCTGATCGACCCATCTTTGTCGCAGCGCCTCCAGGCCCCAAATGGCGCCAAGCATGAAGAAGACGAAGCGCCAATGGTCGATGTCGATCTGGAGGCCTTGCAGGAAGAGCCCGATCGTCGGCGGCACGACGGCCTGAGACAGGCGTTGCGCGGGGGAGGGCGTGAACATGAGCCTCAGTCCGACGAAGACCGTCACGCCGATGAGCAGAACGAACAGAAAGCCGCCGATCCAGCCATTATTGGCGAAGGCGCCGACATAGGAATTGTGCGGCTCGAGATCGAAGACGAGGCGGAAGCGCAGCGGACCGAATCCCATGAAGCGGTCGAGCAGCATGGGAATCGAGCGCAACTGATTGCCGAAGCGGCCGGTCGAGCCCTCGTCGTAATCCTGCGTCGCCGCGGTGCGCTGATTGAAGAAGTCGCGCGTCTCCGGCATGGAGAGCAAAACCGCGACGACGACGGCGATCATCGCCAGCGCGCCGAGCGCGGCCATGACGATGCGCCGCTTCATCTCGCGGTTCTCCGAGGTCGCATAGACCGACGCGACCATCAGCGCGAAGGCGACGACCGTCGCGCCATAGGAGCCGCGCGAGAAAGACAGGAACATGCCGAGGAAGACGACGAGCAGCATCGCCCCGGCGCGCAGAACGCCCTTCGCGCGCCCGAGCATCAGGCCGTGCGCCAGATAGATGATCGGCAGCACCAGGAAGGAGCCCAGCACGTTCGGGTCCTTGAAGGTGCCCGAGGCGCGGCCGGCGTGAAGGAAGACGCCTTCGCCCAGCCCCGCCATGTTGAGATAGCCGAGAATGCCGGCGAAGGCCGCGACAAGCGAGCCGGCGAGATAGGCCTTCAGGCAGAGCTCGACGCGATGCGTCGTGCGATTGCCCATGAACAGCGCGTAGAACAGGGCCGTCAGCACCAGATAGGCCGATTGATATTGATAGAGCGAGGAATCCGGATTGTCCCAATAGGGGATGAGCGCCAGGAAGCCCATGAAGTTGAAGGCGAGGATCAGGAAGGCGAAGACCAGAAAGCTTCGATTGATTGAAAAGCCGCCGAAGAACCAAAGCGGCATCGCGAGAAGCGAGGCGAAGTCGTATGGGGAGGGCTCGATAATGGCGATCGCGCCCATCGCGACGAAGAGAAAGACCGCCGCGTCGACGAGACGCTGATAGCTGAAGACGAGGCCCGTCCGCTCCTCCGGGGCGAGGCCGGCGCCGGGGGAGGCGCTCGTCATGGCGTCGCGCCTCTGGCGGCGATCGCGTCCCGATAGCCCTGGATGATCGCTCGCGCCATCTGCGACACCGAGAAACGCGACGCGGCGTAATCGGCGAGCGCCTGCGCCCTTTCATTGCGCGTCTCGGGGGACTCGGCGAGAATCCGCCGCAGGGCCTCGGCGAGGATCTCGGGGTTGTTCGGCTCGATGAGCCTGTCGGCGTGGGGGCCGAAGATCTCCGCCATGCCGCCGACATTGGTGGCGACAAGCGGAATGTGCGCGCCCGCCGCTTCGAGCACGATATAGGGGAGCGATTCGAAGCGACTCGGCACGACCATCGCCTTGCCGAGCGCGAAGGCGTCGCGCGCGCGCCGCGGCGCGCCGAAGGTCAACTGATCCGCGACGCCCGCGCGCGCCGCGCGCGCCTCGAGCGATGCGCGGTCCGGCCCGTCCCCGATGAGGGTGACGCTGGGCGTCAGTCCTCCGGCTTTGAGCAAAGCGACCGCGTCGATAAGAGTGTCGATTCCCTTCGCCTCGCGAAACTCCCCGACATAGAGCAGATCGGCGGCGTCGGGCGCCGGCTCGACCGGCGCGAACTCGCTTTCCGAGATGCCGTTCGGGATGACGCGCGCAAGGCTCTTGGGCTTTCCGACGAAGGCTTCGAAACGCCCGGCGATGAAGGCGCTTTCGAAGAGGAGCGCGTCGGTGCGCGCGGCGAGCAGCGCCTCCATGGTCATGAAGACGCGATGGCTGAGCGAGCCGGGCTCGTAATTCAGGCTGCCGCCATGGGGCGTATAGATCCGCACCGGGCTCTTCCGGCCGGAAAGAAATCCCGTCGTCCGCGCATAGACGCCGCCTTTCGAGCCGTGCCCATGGACGACGTGGGGCGCCAGCGCCGCGACCCGCCGGTTGACGGCGACCGCCGCCGAAAGATCGGTGGGATGAGGGAGCCTGTGGATCGGCAGACGCAGAAGGCCCAGCGCAAGATCGGGGCGCAGGGCGGCGAACCGCCTTTCCGCCATCTCGCCGCCCGTGAGCGAATCGGCGATGATTCCGACCTGATGGCCGCAGGCGATCTGCTCGCGGGCGAGATCCGTGACGTGACGGAAGAGGCCGCCGACGGGCGCGCGGAGCACATGCAAGATGCGCAGAGGCGCGTCAGAGCTTTCGCCGGATTGCAGCACCAGCATGTCCCTTTTTCCTCTGCCGGATCAGGCGCCGCCGAGCAGAGTCGAGCCGTTCTCCCTCACGCTGAAGTTAATGAGATTTGGGTTAACAATGAATGAGCGGCCCGGCGAAGGGCGAAGGTGGGCGTGAGCAAATCCCTCCCCTTTACGGGGAGGGCAGCCCTGCGGAGCAGGGCCGGGTGGGGCGAAGCCCGACATTTATGCGGCGCGCGAACCCCGCCCGCCGGTCTTCGACCGCCGACCTCCCCGTAAAGGGGAGGCATTGGGCGCCGGCCAATGGAGATAGCTGTTTATCCGATCGTGCTGGGCGCCCCGGCGCGCGCGCCGCCTGCATATGCGTCCGGCCGATACGTCAGTTGCGGACCGGGGCGGGCTTGGCGTCCGCTTCCGGCGCGTCGGGCCCCTCGCTTGCGGGCGCGATATTCTCCTCTGCGCTCGCGCGCTTCTTGCCGGCCTCGATGATGTCGCGCTCGGGACGCGGCAGAACCGGGCCTTCCGGGAAGACGAAGCCGAGCTTCTTCTCGCCCTTGTCGTCGCCGACGACCACCACGCGCACCGCGCCGCCATTTTTGAGCCGCCCGAAGAGAACCTCGTCGGCGAGCGGCGTCTTGATGTGCTGGTGGATGACCCGCGACATCGGGCGCGCGCCCATCGCCTCGTCATAGCCGTGCTCGACGAGCCAGCTACGCGCTTCGTCGGAGAGTTCGATCGTGACGTTGCGGTCGGCGAGCTGCGCCTCGAGCTGCATGACGAATTTGTCGACCACGCGCTTGATGACGTCCACCGGCAGATGGCCGAAAGGCACGATCGCGTCGAGACGGTTGCGGAACTCCGGCGCGAAGAGGCGGTTGATCGCCTCGCTGTCGTCGAGATCGGCGCGGGTGCGGGTGAAGCCGATCGGCGTGCGGGCCAGATCCTGCGCGCCCGCATTGGTCGTCATGATGAGGATGACGTTGCGGAAGTCGATCGTCTTGCCGTTATGGTCGGTCAGCTTGCCGTGGTCCATCACCTGCAGCAGGATGTTGTATAGATCCGGATGCGCCTTCTCGATCTCGTCGAGCAGCAGCACGCAATGCGGATGCTGGTCGATCGAGTCGGTCAAGAGCCCGCCCTGGTCGAAGCCGACATAGCCGGGAGGCGCGCCGATGAGCCGGCTCACCGTGTGGCGCTCCATATATTCCGACATGTCGAAGCGCACGAGCTCGATGCCGAGCGACGTCGCGAGCTGGCGCGCGGCCTCCGTCTTGCCGACGCCGGTGGGGCCGGAGAAGAGGTAGCAGCCGATCGGCTTTTCCGGATCGCGCAGGCCGGCGCGGGCGAGCTTGATCGCGGAGGTGAGCGCCGAGATCGCCTTGTCCTGGCCATAGACCACCCGGCGCAGCGTCTCGTCGAGATGAGCGAGCACTTCCGCGTCGTCCTTGGAGACGGTCTTGGCCGGAATGCGCGCCATGGTGGCGATCGTCGCCTCGATCTCCTTGAGGCCGATCGTCTTCTTGCGCTTGTTCTCGGCGAGCAGCATCTGCGCCGCGCCCGTCTCGTCGATCACGTCGATCGCCTTGTCGGGAAGCTTACGGTCGTGAATGTAACGCGCCGACAGCTCCACCGCCGCCTTGAGGGCGTCGTTGGTGTAGCGGATCTTGTGGAACTCCTCGAAATAGGGCTTCAGCCCCTTTATGATCTCGATCGCGTCCGGGATCGACGGCTCGTTGACGTCGATCTTCTGGAAGCGGCGGACGAGGGCGCGGTCCTTCTCGAAATACTGGCGGTATTCCTTGTAGGTCGTCGAGCCGATGCAGCGCAGCACGCCCTGGGCGAGGGCGGGCTTGAGCAGATTCGAGGCGTCCATGGCGCCGCCGGAGGTCGCGCCGGCGCCGATGACGGTGTGAATCTCGTCGATGAAGAGGATCGCGTTCTTGTGGTTCTCGATCTCCTTGACGACCTGCTTCAAGCGTTCCTCGAAATCGCCGCGATAGCGCGTGCCCGCGAGCAGGGCGCCCATGTCGAGCGCATAGACCGTCGCGCCGAGAAGCACGTCGGGCACCTCGCCCTGCGTGATCTTGCGGGCGAGGCCCTCGGCGATGGCGGTCTTGCCGACGCCCGGATCGCCGACAAGCAGCGGATTGTTCTTATGACGGCGGCAGAGCACCTGGATGGTGCGCAGCACCTCCGCCTCGCGGCCGATCAGCGGATCGATGCGGCCGTCGCGCGCCTTCTTGTTGAGATTGACGCAATAGGCGTCGAGGGCGCCTTCCTTCTTTCTGTTCTCGCCGTCGCGCCCCTCGCGCCCTTCGGCGCGTTCGTTGTCTTCCTCGACCCCGCGCGGCGTGCGCGTCTGGTCGGAGAGACCTGGCCGCTTCGCGATCCCGTGGCTGATATAGTTCACCGCGTCGTAGCGCGTCATGTCCTGCTCTTGCAGGAAATAGACGGCGTGGCTTTCGCGCTCGGCGAAGAGGGCGACGAGGACATTGGCGCCGCTCACATCCTCGCGTCCGGAGGACTGCACGCTGATGATGGCGCGCTGCACGACGCGCTGGAAGCCCGCGGTGGGCTTGCACTCGTCGGCGTCCTCATTGACCAAATTGTCGAGCTCGCGGTCGATATAGTCGCGCAGATTCTTGGCCAGAAGGTCGAGATCGACCGAACAGGCCCGCAGCACGGCCGAGGCGTCCGCGTCCTCGATCAGGCTGAGCAGCAAATGTTCGAGCGTGGCGTATTCGTGATGACGCTCGCGCGCGGAGGCGAGGGCGCGGTCCAGAGTCTGTTTCAGATTGCGCGAGAACGTCGGCATTCGCTGCGACCCCTATTTCTTCTCCATGATGCATTGCAAGGGATGCTGGTGCTTCCTTGCGAAATCCATCACTTGGGTGACCTTGGTTTCGGCGACTTCATATGTGTAGACCCCGCATTCGCCGACGCCGTGATTGTGGACATGCAGCATGATGCGTGTGGCTTCCTCGACAGACTTGTTGAAATACTTACGAAGCACGATCACGACGAACTCCTGCGTGGTGTAGTCGTCGTTGAGCAGCAGGACGCGATACATGTTCGGGCGGCGGGTCTGCTGACGCGTGCGCGTGATCAGCGCGGTCCCCGAGCCGGGACCGCCGTCGCCCGATTTTTTCGGCTCTTTGCCGGCCAAGAGAGGCCTGCCCAGCGCCGGTGAAAGCGTGTGCTGGGATTTGATGGATATCAACGCCGCCACGTCCGTCTCGTCCTTCAGTCCTTTCCATGTAGGTCCCATGAAATGTTCTTTCAGGGGCGCATGGAGCAATTTCTTTGCCGCGGCCGGCCCTGGTTTCTGAAAATTTTCGGCGGCGGCGACTCGCTCAGTGTTCTGCGTCCGGGACGCCTTGGCAAGAGCCTCGCGCCGCGCCGGTCAGGCAAACGCTGACGTGAACCAGATATTTACCATATCGCGATAGAGAAGGGGGCGTAATCGATAGGCGCCCCCCCCAATGTCCGATTTCGACCATGACCGCGTTCCCCGCATGACCGCTTCCGGTCCTGTCTGGAGCCTTGCGGCCTTTTCCGCCGCCGTTTTCCTATGCAGCGTGCTCGGCGCCAAGCTTCTCTCCAAAATGGTGGAGCGGGACGATCTGATCGAGACGGCCTTCGACCGCACCATGGACGGGCTGGCGAAGCGCGCGGCTTCGCAGGAGCCTACCCAGGTCTATTCGGTGGTGCGCAGCATCGGGGTCGATGGCGTGACGACGGCGACGATTCCGCTCCGGGGCCCGGCGCCGGTCTCGCCCTGTGGCGACGAAAAGGCCCCGAACAAGTCCAGGAAATAGGCCGGAACGCCCGAAATCGCGCCTGCGCGTCCGCCTTGCGGAAAAAAATCCGCGAAATCGCGCGGGCGGCTCGCAATTTCATTGACATTTGCCCATTTGTTCTTCAAGCATGCGGCCGTGGCTTTCGCCCGCGCCTCTTTGCGGCGAACGTAAGCGAGCCAGACCGTCTTCGCGGCGACGACGGCGCCCCTCTCTAGGACATCTTGCGCGCTTCTCGAACGGCTGGCGCGCATCGCCAACCCGCGTCCGTGCAGCCGAACCAGGATAATTGATGACATTCGACGAATTGGGCCTTTCGGAAAAGGTTCTCGCGGCCGTACAGGCGGCCGGCTACGCTCATCCGACGCCCATCCAGGCCCAGGCTATCCCTCCGGCGCTTCAAGGCCGGGACATTCTGGGCATCGCACAAACCGGCACCGGAAAAACGGCGGCCTTCACCCTCCCGATGCTGAGCCGCCTCGAACAGGGCCGCGCTCGCGCCCGCGTGCCCCGAACCCTGATTCTGGAGCCCACGCGCGAGCTGGCCGCCCAGGTCGAGGAAAGTTTCGCCAAATACGGCGTCAACCATAAGCTGAATGTCGCTCTCCTCATCGGCGGCGTCTCCTTCGGCGACCAGGAAGCCAAGATCATGCGCGGCGCCGACGTGCTGATCGCGACTCCGGGCCGGCTTCTCGATTTCTTCGACCGCGGCAAGCTGTTGCTCACGGGCATCGAGATTCTCGTCATCGACGAGGCGGACCGCATGCTCGACATGGGCTTCATTCCGGACATTGAGCGCGTCTGCAAGCTCGTTCCCTTCACCCGGCAGACGCTTTTCTTCTCCGCGACCATGCCGCCGGAGATCACCCGCCTCACCGAGGCCTTCCTTCATAATCCCGTCCGCATCGAGGTCGCCCGAGCCGCCACCACGGCCGCGACCATCCGTCAGGCGCTCGTCGCCTCGCATGGCCACGCCGACAAGCGCGAGACGTTGCGCAACCTCATCCGCGACGCCGAGAATCTCAAGAACGCGATCATCTTCTGCAACCGCAAGCGCGACGTGGCGATCCTCCACCGCTCGCTCCAGAAGCACGGCTTCTCGGCCGGGGCGCTGCATGGCGACATGGACCAGCTCGCCCGCATGGCGTCGCTCGACGCCTTCAAGAGCGGCGAGGTGAATCTTCTCGTCTGCTCCGACGTCGCCGCCCGCGGTCTCGACATTCCGGATGTGAGCCACGTCTTCAATTTCGACGTGCCGACCCATAGCGAGGATTATGTCCATCGCATCGGCCGCACCGGCCGCGCCGGCCGCTCGGGCGTGGCGCTCACCCTCGTCACCGAGGACGACACGAAATATGTCGACCAGATCCAGAGCCTGATCGGCAAGGCGATCGACTGGGAAGGCCCGGGCTTCGACGCCCTGCCGCCGCCCATGGAAACGACGCGTCCGCATGAGCACCGCCGCGGCGGGCGCGGGGAACGCGGCGAACGCGGGACCCGTCGCGAGCGCGGCGCGGAACGCGGCCGCCGAACCGAGCGCGCCGAACGCCGGCCGGCTCCTGCCGAGGCGGAGGGGCCCGTCGCCATGGGCCGCCCGGCCCATTCGCCCCGGCGTCCCGATGCGGAGCCGATGCGCGTCCGTTCGGATGACCGCCGCTCGCGCCGCCGTCATGAGGATGACGGCCCGCCCGTCATCGGACTCGGCGACCATGTCCCGTCCTTCCTGCTGCGCCCGGTGGTGTTGCGTCCGGCCAAGGTGGCGGAGGAATAGACCTGGGCCAGGGCAACGCTGGGCGTTAGTGAATCCCTCCCCTTTACGGGGAGGGCGGCCCTGCGCAGCAGGGCCGGGTGGGGTCAAGCTCCACCAATGTTATAGCGGCGCGAACCCCACCCGGCGGTCTTCGACCGCCGACCTCCCTGTAAAGGGGAGGTATAGGCAGCTAACGTCCGAGATTGTCGTTTACCCGATTGCCCTGAGACCTAGGCGGGTAGAAATCGCTTGCGGGCGGCCGAGCCGGCCCCCGAAATCGCCTTGTCGACGGCCTTTCGACGAATCTTGAATGGCCCCCAGCCCCATGTTAACCATTTATTCGCCATAGCATTCGAGTCTTTGGCCGCGTCGCCTTTTCGCAACCAGCGTCTTCATCGCCTATTTGTTAGGAGAAGGCTCCGGGTAGCGAGTTGGAGCGCGGCGCATGGAAAGAAGAAATTCAAGAATGGGCAACCCAACTCTTCCGCTCCCGCCCGTCGACCGCGACATTGCGATGAAGTTCATTGCCGCGCGCCGTTCGCCGGAAAAGTCGGACGTTCAGGAACAGCTTTTCGAGAAGCTGAAGGCCAACGAAACCGTCCGCAAAAAGCTGATGGGCGCGTTTCAATATGCGCTCGACAATATCCGCGCGACCTATCCCGACCTCGTCAAGCCCAAGGAAGACATCGTTCCGAATGCGGAGTGGCGAAAGGCCGGCTATGACGTCATCGCCGATGAGAACGAGGCGCTGGGCCTGGACGGCAGGTAAGTTCGAGCCCGGCCCCGCGCCGATTGCATGGCTTCCTTCATTTCCGTTTTTCGATGACCGATAATCGAGCCGAGGGCGACTCCATGCGGGGTCTGTCGATAGAATCGTCTCTAAGGCGATTATTCCCGAGAGGCACCAATCCGGATCGCGCGGCCGACGGCGTCGACGAGATGCCGGCTTATCCGGCCGACGTGTTCGCGGCCGCCGCTTTTCTGCTGGAACGCTCCGGCGCTTACCAATACATCGTCGCCGTGCTCGACGGTTCGGGCGCTGCTCTGGAAAACTGCGAATATGACCCTCCGACCGGCGGCGTGACGATCGAGCAGATCGCATCCTGGACGGAGCTCGGACGCAAATGGCGCGAGGCGCCGGAAGACTGTGCCGGGGTCAAGGCGTGTTGGAGCGCGCTTCTCGAGCATCGGGACAAGCCGCTCGTGGTTTCCAACTCGCGATTGTCGGGACGTCCCGACTGGTGGTCGATCGCGCATAGTCTCTTGATCATCGCGGATGAGGCGAGCGACGGCGTCGGCTATTTCGATCCGAAGACATGGATCGAGCTCGCCGCGCGCACCTTCGCGGAAGTCGCCGTGCGCCGGTCGGCCATTGTCGACAGAGATGGAAAGCCGGACCCGTATCATCTGGCTGAGCATGGTCCCTTGGACACGATCGCCTTCATGGCCGACCGGCATGTCGCGCGCGTCTTGCCGAAGGGTCGCACGCCGGATCTCGGCTGCACGATGCGCACCATGAGCCATAACCTCGCTTTGCTGCCGCCGCTGGGCGAGGGTCGGGCCTATTGGCAACATGTCGATTTCTGGGCCTCGAAGCCTGACCGCGACCCTCTAAATCTTCTTCTCGTTCCTTTTCCGTATCGAATTCGCCCGAACTGCTTTCATGGCGTCGAGAGCGAGGGCGCGCCGACGACGTTGGACGGCGAAGCGAGCCTCCGGCAACGCAGGGAGCGCTGGGGGCGATTCAAGGTCTTCCAGCGTTGGCTCAACGAGTCGGGAGAGTTTATCCCGGGGGAGGGCGGCCTTTCGGACGCGGAGTCGCGCGAGCGCATCGTCGATTTCGTGCTGGCGCTTCTGGCGGAGGCGCGGCGCGATTGCGAAGCCGTCCACGGCCTTGTCTTTCCGGAATATGCGCTCGATTGGCCGACCTATAACGCGCTCGTGGCGGCGTTGCGCGACAAGGCTTCGGAAAGCGATCTCAAATTTCTGGTCGCCGGCGTTTCCGAGGATTGCGGGGGGTCGTCCGGCAATATCGCCGTTTATACCGTCTTTGGCGAAGTCGATCGCTCGTCGGAGGAAGAAGGAGGGCCGAGGCGCGGGGCGGTGTCGAGGTCCAGGCGCAAGCATCATCGCTGGCGGCTCGACGCCGATCAGATCGAGACCTATGGGCTTGCAAGCGCGCTGAACCCTTCGGTCAAATGGTGGGAGTTCCTGGAGGTCGGCGAGCGCGAGATGCATTTCGTGGTGTTTCGCCAGAAATCGACCTTCACAGTGATGATCTGCGAGGATTTGGCGCGCGCCGACCCGGCGCACGCCTTTCTGCGTTCGCTGGGGCCGAACCTGGTTTTCGTGCTGCTAATGGACGGCCCGCAGACGCGGACACGCTGGCCGGCGCGTTACGCCACCGTCGTCGCCGACGATCCGGGCTCCTCGGTCCTGACGCTCACCTCCTACGGCCTCGTCGAGCGCTCGAACCACAACAGGCGGGACGGCAGCGAATCGGTCGCCCTGTGGAAGGACGATACGGGTCAGGTGAGGGAGCTCGCCTGTCCAAGGAGCGACCACGCGGTCCTGCTCACGCTCTCGGGCAGGGAGGCGAAGGAGTTTACGCTCGACGCGCGGCCGAATGTCGAGACATGCGCCTGGCGCTACCACGGCCACCGCACGATCCGGCTGGCGGGCAGGAAAATGAAGGACGAATGGGCCTGGATCGTCGGCGATTAGTCCGCCGGCGGCCGTTTCAGCCTCATCCCGGATAAGGCGTCATCGCCGCGCGGATCCTTGCCGCCTGTTCGGCGAGCTTATTCTCGTCGGCCATGGTTCCCGGCGGGCGCAGCGGCACGCCTTCCCAGCGCGGCAGGAGATGGAAGTGCAGGTGGTAGATCACCTGGCCGCCGGCGCTTTCGTTGAATTGATGCAGCGTCAGGCCGTCGGCGGCGAAGGCCTTTTCAAGCGCCTTGGCGACGTGCTGCACGCGCTTTACGAGCTCGCCGAGCGTCGCGGACGAGACATCCAGCAGATTGCGCGCGCCTTCCTTCGGAATCACCAGCACATGCCCCTCGGCGCGGGGCATGATGTCCATGAAGGCGAGCGCGATCTCGTCCTCATAAACCTTATGCGAGGGAATTTCGCCGCGCAGGATTTTTCCGAAGATATTGTTGGGATCGTAGACGGCCGACATGACATCTCCTCGCTGCGCGGAACGCTGACTCTGTTTCTTGTTCTTGGCCGTTCTTTCTGGCCGTCCAGGCGGGCGCCTCTCTCGGGCGGCGCCGCGACCGGATCGCCGGGCGACAGGCCACTGGTCACGCAAAGAGGGCGCGAAAAGAAAGCAGTGGCTCTTGCGCGGTGTCAATCCCTCAGCGACGCGCCCCGCGCCCGATCGAAGCCGCGTGAGGAAGCTCAATCAAAGATTTGGTTCAATCACCATATTCGAAGGCGCGAATATTTGTGACCCTGAACTCCGCGGCCGGATAGACCCCGAGAATCTCCACCTCCTTGGAGAAGAAGTGAAGCTCCTCCATCGCCCGCGCGACATGCGGCTGCTCGGGATGGCCGTCGACGTCGACCAGGAAGCGCGTCGCGGCGAATTCGCCGTCGACCATATAGCTTTCGAGCTTCGTCATATTGACGCCGTTCGTCGCAAAGCCGCCGAGCGCCTTGTAGAGCGCGGCGGGCACGTTGCGCACGCGGAAGATGAACGTTGTCATGGCCGGGCCGCCATCGGCCGGCGCCCATTGGCTCGTCTTCGACAAAATGACGAAACGCGTGGTGTTGTGCGCCTCGTCCTCGACATTCTCGGCGAGCACGTCGAGCCCGTAAATCTCGGCGGCGAGGCGCGGGGCGAGGGCCGCCTTGGTCGGGTCGTTCCACTCCGAAACTTCGCGGGCCGCCCCGGCCGTGTCGCCCGCCGTATGGGCGGCGAGGCCCAGATCGCGGATGACGCGGCGGCATTGGCCGAGCGCGTGGACATGGCTGTAGACGGCGCGCAGCCCGTCGCGCGTCGCGCCCTTCGGCGCCATGAGATGAAAATGGATCGGCAGGAAATACTCGCCGACAATATGCAGGCCCGAATGCGGCAGGAAATGATGAATATCCGCGACGCGGCCGGCGATGGAATTCTCGATCGGAATCATGCCGAGCAGCGCGCGGCCTTCGGTCACGGCGGCGAAAGCGTCCTCGAAGCTCGCGCAGGGCAGGGGCGTCAGATCGGGATAGGCGTCACGGCAGGCGATGTCGGAATTCGCGCCGGGCTCGCCCTGATAGGCGATATATTGCTCTGTCACTGTTTTTCCTGCCCGATGGCGGCGCGCAGAGCCGCGAGGTCGCGCCCGGTATCTACCGATGGACCGGCTTTGTCCAGCACGGCCGCGTCGATGCGCATGCCGGCCTCGACGGCGCGCAACTGCTCCAGCCGCTCCCGCAGCTCGAGCGGGGAGGGGGGAAGGCCCGCATAACGTTCGAAGCTCGCGCGGCGATAGGCGTAGACGCCGATATGCTTGTAAAGCGGCCCCTCTCCCCAGGGCGCGCGGGCGCGGGTGAAGTAGAGCGCGCGCAGGCGCTTCGGCGCGATTTTGGTCCCGACAAGCTTCACCGCGTCGGGGTCGTCCGCCGCTTCGTGATGCGCCACCGCCGCGAGCGTGCCGATATCGACGCGAGCGTCGCCAAGGAGCTGCAGCGCGGCCGCAAGCGCGCCCTCGGGAAGATAGGGATTGTCGCCCTGCAGATTGACGACCGCGTCATGGCGTCCGTCAGGATCAAGCAGGCGAAGCGCCTCGCCGATTCGGTCGCTGCCGCAAATATGCGCGCCGCTCGTCATCGCGACCGCGCCGCCGGCCGCGCGCGCGACCGCGGCGATTTCTTCCGAGTCGGTTGCGATCGCCACGGGGCCGAGCCCGGCGGCGACCGCGCGCGACCAGACATGAAGGATCATCGGGCGCCCGCCAATATTGGCCAGGGCTTTCCCGGGCAGCCGGGTCGAGCCCAGCCGCGCCGGAATCACGACGATCGGCGCGCGCGGCGCGTCGGCGCTCAAAAGCTCAGTAGACGTTATTGTCTTCCGCCATCCAGCCCTTGTCGGTCTTCACGAAATGCAGCGTGCCTTCGCTGGTGTGCACTTCGCTCTTGGCGAAGGTGCGGTCCTCGTCGATTCCGAGAAAGGCGCATTTGCCGCGCTCCCTCTCGTCGCGGCACTTGGCCTCGAAGCCCTCGGGGAACTGGATTTCCGCCTCGTACATCAATTCGAAGGCCTCGATCTTGTCGCGCTTCACGTCGCGGGCGTTGACCTTCTTGAAGGAGACGATCTTGGCGTCGACGCCGCTCTTTTCCAGGATGTTGCGGAGCACTTTCGCGCCAGTGGCGTCGCCGGGCTGGTGATCGCCGCAGCCGGCCAAAGCGACGGCGGCCGCAAGCCCGATGAACAGGCGCAGACTGCGAATATGCATCTATTTCCTCCGAAGCGGTCGCGCTCAACGGCGCGCATTTTTGTGTCTCTTTAGCGGAAAAGCGCCCGTCCGTCGCGGAAATTCACTTTTGCTATGACGCCATTGTGAAAAAACATATCAGATAGTTGCATTTTTGTGCAGCCGGGGTAACTTGGTGTCGCCAAATGAATTGCGTGTCTGGCGGCGGCGAAGGGGCTGGAAAAGCGCCCACGTCGCGATCAAGCGTTCGATGCGTAACGGCAGAACTCGAATACCCTGCGGAGTGCTCAGGTCCGCCGCATCTCCTGGGTCCGTGGGGTTGGCCGGCTGACGGTGGTTGGAGTGGCCTCCTTGAAGCCATTGTCAGTCGGCCGCCTTCATCTCGAAGATGAAGCGCGCGCCGCGGGCGGATTTTTCCTGTCGCGACGCTCTCATCCGATCCTCGCTGACGCGTGGGCCGCCCTTCTCCCGCGAACGGGAGAAGGATGAACCCCGAAATTGCTGAACAAGGAGGTCGCGTCGCGACTCCTTCTTCCGCCTGCGGGAGAAGGCGGTCCCGGCGTTGGCGGTGGGATAAAGGCTCCCCTCAAAAACAAAAGGCCCCGCAAAGCGGAGCCCTTTTTCAAAAGCCGGCGCGCCCGCCGGCCGCAAGGCTGACGCGCCTTACTTGATCTTGGTTTCCTTGAACTCGACATGCTTGCGCGCGACCGGATCATATTTCTTGAAGACGAGCTTCTCGGTCTTGGTGCGCGCATTCTTCTTGGTGACGTAGAAATAGCCCGTGTCCGCCGTGGACAGGAGCTTGATCTTGATCATGGCGGACTTGGCCATCGCACTCGTTCCAGTTCGATTGAAAAACGAAATCGTTCCCGCCGCTCCGAGAGTCGGCGGGAGACGAATTGGCGCGCACCATACGTGCGGGGAGCTGGATGTCAAGGCGGTGACGGCCTTTTCCCAGACGATCGGGTGAAGCGCGACAATCCTCGCCCTCATGCTGCGGAGCCGCCGAAGGCGGCGTCTCGAAGCATGAGGAGGCTCCACAGGAGCCGTCTCAAAGCACGAGGGCGAACTCCAGATTTCGGGAAATGAAGGCTTCCTCGTCCTTCGAGACGCGAGCTTCGCTCGCTCCTCAGGATGAGGAAGCCTTCACCCGGTCGCCCTGGGCTCGATCAGGATAATCGGGTGAACGCCGGCGAATCCCTCGCCTTTACGGGGAGGGCGACGTAACGCTTGAGCAATATCGGAGTGGAACGGACCCCACCCGGCGGTCTTTCGACCGCCGACCTCCCCTGAGGTATTGGGCGCCAGCTCTCCCCAAGATGATCGTCCATCCGATCGCTCGGCGGCCTCTCCCGATCAGGGCCGCCGGAACGCCTTGGCCATCGGCCCTGGCGCGCTCAATTCCGCGACTTGGCCTTCCGGGTCTCCCGGAGAGCCGCGCGTGGCGTTTTCGCGCGGGAGGTCTTGCCGTTTCTCGGCGGCGTCCGCCGTTCGCCGCCGCCCACGACCTCGAATCGCAGGGCGCCGGCGATGGGGGCGGCCTCGACGAGGCGTACTTCTATTATGTCCGCCAGGCGGTAGCTCATCCCCGAGCGGGAGGTGAGCGAGTGGCTCGCCTCGTCATAGGAATAATATTCCCGCCCGAGGGTCGCGGCGGGCACGAAGCCGTCGGCGCCGGTCTCGATCAGGCGCACGAAGAGCCCCGATTTGGTGACGCCGGAGATGCGCGCCCCGAAACGCGCGCCGATCTGGTCCGCGAGATGATGGGCGATGAGGCGGTCGACCGTCTCGCGTTCGGCCGCCATGGCGCGGCGTTCGGCGGCGGAGATTCGCGCGGCGATCTCGGCCAGCTCGCTCGCCGGCATTTCGGGCAAGGCGCCCTCGCCGAGCTTCAGCGCGCGGATGAGGGCGCGATGCACGATGAGATCCGCATAGCGGCGGATCGGAGAGGTGAAATGCGCGTAACGGCGCAGATTCAGGCCGAAATGGCCGTAATTCTCATGCGTATATTCCGCCTGCGCCTGCGTGCGCAGAACGATCTCGTTCACGATGTTCTCGTGCTCCAGACCTTTCACGCGCTCCAAAATCACATTGAAATGGGCGGGCTTCAACGCCTGGCCCTTGGCGAGCTTGACGCCGATCGTGGCCAGAAACTCCGCGAGCGCCGTCACCTTCTCCTTCGAGGGCTCGTCATGGGCGCGATAGATGAGTTGCTGGCGATGCTCCTCCAGCGTCTCGGCGGCGGCGACATTGGCGAGGATCATGAATTCCTCGATCAGCCGATGCGCCTCGAGGCGCGGCGGAATGACCACGCGGTCGAAAGAGCCGTCGGGCTTCAATAATATCTTGCGCTCGGGCAGATCGAGATCGAGCGGCGCGCGCAGGTTTCGCGCATGTTGCAACGCTTCATGCGCCGCGTAGAGCGGACGCAGCACGCTTTCGAGCAGCGGCTTCGTCTTCTCGTCCGGCGCGCCGTCGATCGCCGCCTGGGCCTGCTGGTAGGAGAGCTTCGCGCGCGAACGCATCATCACGCGGTGGAAGCTGTGGCCGATTTTCTTGCCCTTGCTTGTGACGCGCATGCGCACGGCGAGCGCCGGGCGGTCCTCGTTCTCGCGCAGCGAGCAGAGGTCGTTGGAGATGCGCTCGGGCAGCATCGGCACGACGCGGTCCGGAAAATAGACCGAGTTGCCGCGCTCCAACGCCTCCCTGTCGAGCGGCGAACGTGGCTTCACATAATGCGCCACATCCGCGATGGCGACGGTGATAACGAAGCCGCCTTCATTGTCCGGCGACATATCCGGCGCGGCGTACACGGCGTCGTCATGGTCCTTCGCGTCCGGCGGGTCGATGGTGACGAGCGGGAGCTCGCGCCAGTCCTCGCGGCCCTGCAGGGTCGCCGGCTTGGCGCCTTCGGATTCCGCGAGGGCCTCGGCGCGGAAGACTTCGGGAATGTCATGCGCGCGCAGGGCAATGAGGCTTACGGCCTTTTCGTTCTCGACCGAGCCGAGCGTGTCCCTCACGCGGGCCCGCGGCGCGCCGAAACGCGTCTTGCCGACGAGATCGACCGAAACGAGGTCGCCGTCCTTGCCCTCGCCAATGTCGACGGCGGCGACCATGAGCTCGCGTCCGGCCTGCTTCTTGTCGATCGGCGCGATGCGGCCATTGCCGTTCGGCTCGATCTTCAGCACGCCGAGCAGGCGATGGCGCGCGCGCGACAGGAGCTTGATGACGCGGCCGACATAAGGCGGCTCGTCGGGCCCGGCGTCGCGGTCCGGCTCGGCGCGCACAAGGGCGCGGTCGCCAAGGCCGGGCAGGGGTTCGCCCGGCTTGGCGCGGCGCGGCGCGCGGATGAGGATGCGCGGCGGGGGGCCGAGCGCGTCCTCATCCCATTCGACGGGCGTGGCGATCAATTCGCCGTCCCGGTCGCGCGCGGCAATGTCGACAAGCGCGACGGGCGGCAGCGCGCCCTTCTGATTCACGCGGCGGCCGCGTTTCTCCAGCACGCCCTCGTCCGCGAGCGTCGACAACATGCGCTTCAGAGCGGCCCGATCCTCGCCCTTCACGCCGAAGGCGCGGGCGATTTCGCGCACGCCGATTTTCGTTGCGCGGCCGGCCTCGCGCTCGCGCGCAAGGAAGGCGAGGATGTCGTCGCGGGAGGGCGGCTGCGGGGCTTTCTTGGTCGCCAAGGTCTTTCTCAAAAGCGGTCGTGCGTCTGATCAATCGATTTTCAGCATATTGCGGGCCGGACCGCCACGCTAATCTCCTGTCGCGCCATCCGCGCCGCGACGGCCCCGCCATGCTCGCGGTTGAAATCGGCCCGGATTTCCTGTGAATCGGACCATCGGAGGTTAAGGTTCACGCCAGTTAACCGGCATTCTGCGAATTCGCTTGAAAAATGCGAAAGGGTTGATCCCTAGCTTGTCCCCCCGGGCAGAGAAGGTCCTCTGGAATATGAGGATTCACAACGTCGTTTTGGGGGTTGTTATGGCTGGCAAGCTCACGCGCAGAATAGCCGGGCGCGCTTTCATTTCGGATGAAGGCGGCAACACCTTCATGATTTTCGGGCTAGCCTTCGTCCCTGTCATGTTCATGCTGGGCGCGGCGACGGATTATACGCGCCTTTCGATCAAGCGCGCCGCGCTTCAGCAGGGAACGGACGCCGCCACCCTTGCCGTCGCTTCAAAAATGACCAGCGACACGACCGTGGATCAGGCGAAGAAGCAGGCGCAAGTGATCCTGAATTCCGAGCCCCAGCTTGCGACCGCGACAGTCACGGATGTCACGATCAGCGAGGACAAGCAGACATTCTGCGCCAACGCGCAGGTAACGATTCAGAACGCCTTCATGCAGATGGCGCATATCGCGAACATGACCGCCGCCGTCGCTTCCTGCGCTAATCTCGCGGGCGGCGTCGATCCGGGCACGACCTATGAAATCGCGCTGGCGCTCGACAATTCCGGCTCGATGTCCTCGAGCGCGGGCGGCGTCTCCAAGATGCAGGCGCTGCGCAGCGCGGCGACGAGCTTTGTCAACACCATGTATTCCAAGTCGCAGAACGTGAAGTTCTCGATCACGCCTTTCGCAGCCGGCGTCAAGGTTCTCGATGGATCGGATTCGAACAGCCGCAATCTGGCGTGGCTCGATAAGAATGGCGAGAACTCTCAGCATTGGATCGCCTTCGGGGGAAAGACGGCCGCCAACGCGCAGGGTTTCACGAGCCGCTTCGATATTTTCGACAAGCTGAAACTCATCAAGTCGTCCTGGAACTGGGCCGGCTGCCTCGAAGGTCCGAAATATCCGATGAACGTCAACGACACGTCCCCGAATCCAAGCGATCCGGAGACGCTGTTCGTGCCTTTCCTGGCTCCGGACGAGCCGAGCAGCGACGATGACTATGGCAACAGCTATTTGAGCGACAGCAGCGGCGCGAGCTGTCCCTCCGTCAGCGGGCAATGGGCGAAGCTCACCAATGTCTGCAAGTACAAATATGTCACGAGCTCGTCGTCGAGCAACTCGCCGAACGATCATTGCCCGACCGCTTCGTCGCAAACGCTCATGCAACTCACGACGACGCAATCGACTGTGACGGCAAAAATCGCGAGCCTCGACGAGGGCGGCAACACCAATTTGCACGAAGGCTTCATGTGGGGATGGCGCACGCTGTCGCCGAACCAGCCTTTTGCCGGCGGCCGTTCCTATAGCGCGCCGAAGAACCGCAAGATCATGGTCTTCATGACCGACGGCTACAATAATTGGGCGAGTCAGACCAGCACGGCGACGGGCTCGACCTATCAGGCGCTCGGCTACTATAGCTACAACGGGACGAAGAACCTGCGCTTCCCGGACGGTACGACGGGCAACGGCGTCAGCTATCAGGACCAGTTGAAGAACGCCGCAAACACTTCGTCCAACTATTGGAGCGCGTCGCGCGACATGCTCGACGAGCTGACGGCGGAGGCCTGCGCCAACGCCAAGGCCGCGGGCATTGAGATCTTTACGATCGGCTTCTCGACTCCGGACGACAAGATCGACGAGCAGGGACTCAATCTCTTGAAGAACTGCGCGACCAACTCGGATCACTACTTCAAGGCGGAGAATGCGAAGGATCTGAACGCAGCCTTCTCCTCGATCGGCATCGGCCTCGGCAAGCTGCGTTTGTCGCAGTAGTCCAAAAGACCCCGCCGTACGGCCGCGCCTCGGAAGACCGAGGGCGGCCGCTTACCTTCGGATAAAAGAAACACATCAAATTTGACCAAAAATCCTGAGCGCCGCATTAGGCCTTCCGGCTGAAAATCCGGACCGCCCGCAGAATGTGGGCTCAGTGGAAACTTCTGTTCCCTAGCGTCTCCTCAAGCAGAGCGCTCTCCGAGCGATCGGACGACAAGCATCAGAGGAACGGATCGATGAAACGTGATGCGCTAATCCCTTTTCTCGCTGATTTCCGGAAAGACGACAGCGGCAATGCGTTCATCATTTTCGGACTGGCGTTCGTGCCGGTCATGTTCATGATCGGGGCCGCGTCGGACTACACGCAATTGACCATCACGCGATCCAATCTGCAGCAAGCAACGGACGCCGCCGTGTTGTCGGTCGCCTCGAAGATGACCGACGCGACGAACGACCAGCAGGCGAAGAAGCAGGCGCAGGTCATCTTGAATTCACGGCTTGTTCTCGCGAACGCGACGGTCTCGAATGCGACGATCAGCAGCGACAAGCAGACTTTGTGCGCCGACTCCCAGATATCGATCAACAACGCCTTCATGAGGATTGCCGGCATCGGATCGCTGACGGCTGCGGCGCATTCCTGCGCCAACCTTGCTGGCGGCGTCGATCAGAAGACGACCTATGAGATTGCGCTGGTGCTCGACAATTCGGGCTCGATGTCATCGAGCGCTGGCGGCGTCTCGAAGATGCAGGCGATGCGCAGCGCAGCGACGAGCTTCGTCAAGTCCATGTATGGGAAAACGACCAATGTGAAGATGTCGATCGTGCCTTTCGCGGCGGGCGTGGTCGCTCTCGATCCGACGAACGCCGGCAATCGTGGCAAGGCCTGGATCGATAAGCAGGGCGCAAACTCTCAACACTGGATCGCCTTCGGCGGCAAGGCGACGGCTAATGCGCAAGGCTTTACGAGCCGGTTCGATATCTTCGACAAGTTGAAGACGATCAATTCGTCCTGGGATTGGGGCGGATGCCTGGAGCAGCCGAAATATCCCTACAACGTCACGGACGCGACGCCGAATCCGAGCGATCCCAAGACGCTGTTCGTGCCTTTCCTGGCGCCGGACGAGCCCGACGAGGATTATTCCAACGATTATCTCGACGATAATGGCGGCTCGAGCGGCGGCGGAAAGAAGAAGAAGAAAAAAAGCGACTCCTCGTCCACCGCCGCGTGCAGCGACTCGCCGGGCGACGATTGGGGGCAGTTGACCCATGTCTGCAAATACAATGCGACGAAGAGCGATGGCGAGGGCAGTCCGAACAAATTCTGCCCCGACGCTTCGACGCAGACGCTGATGGAGTTGAATACGCAACAGACTTCCGTCACGTCGAAGATCGCCAAGCTCGAAGAAGGCGGCAACACCAATCTGCATGAAGGCTTCATGTGGGGATGGCGCACGCTGTCGCCAAACCTGCCCTTCGCCAATGCGCGCGCCTACAACGCGCCGAAGAACCGCAAGATCATCGTGTTCATGACCGACGGATTCAACAATTGGGAGAGCCAGGAAAATACCGTGACCGGCTCGACCTATCAGGCGCTGGGCTATTACAGCTACAATGGAACGAAAAACGATCGTTTCCCCGACGGCTCGAAAGGCGATGGCGTCAACTATCAGGACAAGCTGAAGGCCGCCGCCAGCAGCCGCGCGGACTATCACGACGATTCGCGCGACATGCAGGACGAACTGACGCTCGAAGCCTGCACCAACGCCAAGACGGCGGGCGTGGAGATATTCACCATTGGCTTCTCGACGAAGAACGACCCGATCGACGAACAGGGTCTGAATTTGGTGAAAAACTGCGCGACGAACGCCGATCACTACTACAAGGCGGAGAACGCCGATCAGCTCAACACCGCCTTTTCCTCGATTGGCATCGGCCTCGGCAAGCTGCGGCTGTCGCAGTAAGCCGGCAGTGAATGCCAACTCCGTTTGATCGGTTCGCCGTGCAGTCTCATTGCGAGGAGCGTGAGCTCCGAAGCGATCCAGAGCCACGATAGCTGCTTCTGGATTGCTTCGCCTTCGGCTCGCAATGACGCCGGGCGCGTCGTAGCAAGGTTTCCTTGTCCTTCGAGACGCCGCCTTTGGCGGCTCCTCAGGACGAGGAAACCTTCACCCGATCGCTTTGGCGTCTTTAATTTGCTCCGCTTGTCTATCGCCAATGCGGGAAATTCATGCGCGGGAAGACGCGCGCCTCACGCGATCCCGCGTTTTTTCGCCGGCCCGGCCTTCTTCGTCGCCGTCTTCTTCGCGGGCGCTTTCTTTGTCGTCGCCGTCTTCTTCACGGGCCTGGCGTCCTCGAATGGCGTCTCGTCGCTGTCCTCGATGACCTTCTTCGCCTTGGCGGGCGCCTTTCTGGCCGGAGCTTTCTTCTTCGCCGCGCCGCCCTTCTCGTCGATGAGCCTGATCGCGTCCTCGAGCGTCACGTCCTCGGCGGACAGATTCTTGGGCAGCGTGGCGTTGATCTTGCCGAGATTGACATAGGGGCCGAAGCGGCCCGCCCGCACAGTGATGGTCCCGCCGTCGGGATGCTCGCCGAGCGCCCGCCCGCCCGTCGCGCCGCCGCCGGCCGCCTTGGCGGCGATCATCTCCAGCGCCTGTTCGAGGGTCAGAGAGGCGGGATCGACGTCCTTGGGGATGGTCGCGTTGACCTTCTTCCAGTTCACATAGGGGCCGAAGCGTCCGGCCTTCACCGTCACGGCGCCGCCTTCCGGGTGATCGCCGAGCGTGCGGCCCGAGTCGCCGCCGCGCGAGAAGCGCGAGCCGCCGCCGCCGGACTCCTTTTGCACGATGAGATCAATGGCGCGATTGGCGCCGATGGTCAGCACGTCGTCCTCGCGCCCGACATTGGCGTAAGTCTTGCCGTGCTGCACATAGGGGCCGAAGCGGCCGATATTGGCGATGATCGGCTCGCCCGTCGTCGGGTGCTTCGCCACTTCGCGCGGCAGGGAAAGCAGAGCGAGCGCCTGCTGCAAGGTGAGATCGTCGGGCTTGATGTTCTTCGGCAGGGAGGCGCGCTTGGGCTTCTCGCCGCCTTCCTCCTGCTCGCCTTCCTGCACATAGGCGCCGAAGCGACCGTCGCGCAGCGTGATCTCCGCGCCCGTATCGGGGTTGACGCCCAGAACCTTCACGCCCGGCCGCGCGTCGGCGGCGGCGTCGCCTGTCGGCGGCGAAAGCGTGCGCGTATAGCGGCATTCGGGATAGTTCGAGCAGCCGATGAAGGCGCCGAACTTACCGACCTTGAGCGATAATTGCCCGGCGTTGCAGGCCGGGCAGAGGCGCGGATCGGAGCCGTCCTCCTTGGCCGGGAAGATATGCGGGCCGAGCAGCTCGTTGAGGCTGTCGAGCACCTGCGTCGTGCGCAGGTCCTTCGTCTCGTTCACGGCCGCGGAAAAGTCGCGCCAGAAGTCGCGCAGCACCTGCTTCCAGTCGATCTCATTATTGGAGACGAGATCGAGCTTTTCTTCGAGCGAGGCCGTGAAGTCGAACTCGACATAGCGTGAGAAGAAGCTTTCCAGAAAGGCGACGACGAGGCGGCCCTTGTCCTCGGGGATGAGCCGCTTCTTGTCGAGCCGCACATAGTCGCGGTCGCGCAGCGTGGCGAGCGTCGAGGCGTAGGTGGAAGGACGCCCGATGCCCAGCTCCTCCATGCGCTTCACGAGCGTCGCCTCCGTGAAGCGCGGCGGCGGCTCGGTGAAATGCTGCGTCGCGTCGATCTTCTCGCGCGCGCAGGGTTCGCCCGCCTTCATCGCGGGCAGACGGCCGCCGTCTTCGTCCTGATCGTCGTCGCGGCCTTCCTGGTAAAGTTCGAGGAAGCCGGGGAAGCGCACGACCTGGCCAGTGGCGCGCAGCTCCAGATTGCGCGCGCCGGCTTTCGCGTCGATGTCGACGGTCGTGCGCTCCAGCTCCGCCGACTCCATCTGGCTCGCGACGGTGCGGGTCCAGATCAGCTCATAGAGCCTGGCTTGATCGGGCTCCAGATATTTCCCGACGTGCTTTGGCAGGCGTGTCGCGTCGGTCGGGCGGATCGCCTCATGGGCTTCCTGCGCGTTCTTGGCTTTCGCCGTATATTTGCGCGGCGCATTGGGCACGAAGCGGTCGCCATATTCCTTGGCGATCACCCTGCGAACGCTCGCCACGGCTTCGGGCGCCATGTCAACGCCGTCGGTTCGCATATAGGTAATGAGGCCGACGGTCTCGCCGCCGACATCCACGCCCTCATAAAGGCGCTGCGCGATGCGCATGGTGATGGCCGGGGCGAGGCCGAGCTTGCGCGAGGCCTCCTGCTGCAGCGTCGAGGTGGTGAAGGGCGCGTAAGGGTGGCGCTTGACCGGCTTCGCCTCGACCGAGCGCACGGTGAAGGCCGCCGTGAGCAACGCCTTCTTGAAGTCCTCGGCCTCCTCGCCCTTGCCGATGTCGAGGCGCGTGATCTTCCGGCCGTCGGCGCCGACGAGACGGGCGACGAAGGGCTCGCCCGCTTTCGTTTTCAGATGCGCGACGAGCGACCAATATTCCTGCGGGACGAATTTCTCGATCTCCAGCTCGCGGTCGCAGACGAGGCGCAGCGCCACCGACTGCACGCGGCCGGCCGAACGCGCGCCCGGAAGCTTTCGCCACAGCACGGGCGAGAGGGTGAAGCCGACGAGATAGTCGAGCGCGCGGCGGGCGAGATAGGCGTCGACCAGCGCCTGGTCGATCTGGCGCGGATTGGCCATGGCCTCGCGCACGGCGTCCTTGGTGATGGCGTTGAAGACGACGCGCTCGATCTTCTTGTCCTTGAGCGCCTTCTTCTTGTTCAGAATCTCGATCAGGTGCCAGGAGATGGCTTCGCCTTCGCGATCCGGATCGGTCGCGAGAATGACCTTGTCCGCGTCCTTGACCGCCTGGGCGATCTCGGTGACGCGCTTCGATCCGCGGGCGTCCATCTCCCAGACCATGGCGAAATCGGCGTCCGGATCGACCGACCCGTCTTTGGCGGGCAGGTCGCGGACGTGGCCCATGCTGGCTACGACGTTGAAATCCCGGCCCAAATATTTGTTGATGGTCTTGGCTTTGGCCGGCGACTCGACGATGACGACATTCATTCGCGACAATTCCAACGGGGCGCCCGCCGGGCGCAGCGGGCGGGAAGATGGTCAGAATGGGCGGCGCCTGTCAAATTGGGGGCCGCCGGAGAGGAGGGGAAGGGCCGCCATGGACAAAGTAAATGAAGCGCAATTGCTTGCGATCGTGGCCTCTGCCGTGGCGCCGCGCAGCCGCCCCTCCAATTATCCCGCGCCTTTCGCCGCCCGCGTCGCGGGGCGGGAGAAGCGGGCGCTGGGCGATGTCTTCGGGCTCAAGAATTTCGGCGTGAATCTCACCCGCCTCGCGCCCGGCGCCCAATCGGCGCTTCTGCACCGGCACAGTCGGCAGGACGAATTCGTCTTTATACTGGAGGGGGCGCCGACTTTGGTGACGGAGGCCGGCGAGAGGCGGCTCGCGCCCGGCATGTGCGCCGGTTTTCCGGCGGGCGGCCTCGCCCACCATCTCGTCAATCGAACTGACACAGACGCGCTTTACCTCGAAATCGGCGATCGCGCGCCCGGCGATGGCGGGGAATATCCGGCCGACGATCTGGAGGCGCGCCTCGGGCCGGACGGACGCTGGCAATTCTTCCACAAGGACGGCCGCCCCTACTGATTTGGGAGGAGTGATGGCTGGTCTGACCAGTTTCAACCCGGACGAGTTGCTGAATACCTTCATTTCCCTTTTCGTCGCGATCGTGCTGGGCACGCTGATCGGCGCCGAGCGGCAATATCGCCAGCGCAACGCCGGCCTTCGCACTAATGCGCTCGTCGCGCTCGGCGCCTCCGCCTTCGTCGATCTCGGCATGCGGCTCATGGGCAATCAGGGCGCGACGCAGGTGCTCGCCTATGTCGCCTCGGGCGTCGGCTTTCTGGGTGCCGGGGTGATCCTCAAGGAAGGGATGAACATTCGCGGGCTCAACACCGCCGCGACGATCTGGTGCTCCGCCGTCACCGGCGCCTTCGCGGGAGCGGATCATCCGGCAGAGGCTGTGCTGCTCTGCGCTTTCGTTCTTGCCGGCAACACTTTCCTGCGGCCGCTGGTCAATCTGATCGAGCGCGCGCCGATCGACGAGAGCCGGACCGAATCGACCTTCGAGATCCGCGTGACGACCGACGAGGCGAGCCGGGACTCGCTGCGGGAGCTGGTCGAGGAGCGTCTGGAGGCCGCGAAATATCCCGCCCGGGAAATCCGCGAAAGCGAGCGGGAGGAGGGCGTGGAGATCGTCGCCACGCTCGCGGCGACGAGCGTGGAAGCCGCCGAGCTCGATGCGATCGTCGATGCGCTGGGCCGGCTGGAGAGCGTCGCCCACGCCACCTGGATGTCGCGAGCGTCGGATTGATTGGGGCCTCTGCCGCGCCAAGGCGGTCGGCGGTCGCAGACCGCCGGGTGGGGTTCGCGCCGTCACTATATTGGTCGGGCCTTACCCGCCCGGCCCTGCCGCAAAGGGGGATCCTCTCTCGCCAGCCTTCGCCTGATTGTTCCGTTCGCCGCATCGCTTGCACTTGCCCGGCGTGGCGCCCTCCTGTATGAGCGAGCTCACGCAAAGCGCTTCGCGTTTTGCGCCGGGACGGCCTCGTGGCGGAGTGGCTACGCAGAGGACTGCAAATCCTTGTACTCCGGTTCGAATCCGGACGAGGCCTCCATTTCCATCGCGGCAATTTCCGCCTATAAGTTCGGCGAAGCTTTTGCACGGGCGGGGCCACGCGTCCGGCTTGGCCCAAGGCGCGGTCCTCACAACAGTTTTTCATGCTCATGAAGAGGGGGAAAAATGCTCCATGCTCTGATTGCCGACGCGCAGGCCCGGCTCGACAACGCCCGCCGCGAACTGCGCCTCGCCGCCATCAATTTCGACGTCTCGGACGAGCAGCTTCTGGAGCTGCGGGCGAATGCGCGCAAGATCTATGACGAGCTCGCCGCACTCGATCGCAAGAAGCTGAAAAAGGGCCTTTTCAGCTTCCTCAAGCTGTGGTGAGCGGCGCCTTCCGCTGATTTGCGTCTTGCTTCCGAAGCAGCCGCGCCCTCCATAACATCGCGAGAGGGCGCGGCGCGTATCGCCGCTGGCGATGAGGAAGAAAAATGATCAGCCCGGACACTCCTCCAGGAACGGAGGTCGTCTGCGTCGAGGCCGGGCCCGGACGCTATGGCGACGGGGGCCTGAGACAGGGGGCCATCTACACCGTCGAGCGGATCGCTCCGGCCATAGATGGCGGCCATGTCGTCGTCCTGACGGAAATACCGCCTTGGGAAACCTATACGCCGCCCTGGGGCCTCGTCGGCATCGGCTTCGAGCTGCGGCGCTTCCGTTATCTCGACATTCCCGACACGCTCATGCAGTTGCTCGAGGCGGCGTCTCTGGAAAAAGAGGCGGTTTAGAGCGCATTTCGATTGGATACGACTCCGCCGGATCGCCTTGCGGCGTCATTGCGAGCCGAAGGCGAAGCAATCCAGGGGCCGCGACGACCGCCTCTCGATTGCTTCGTCGCTTCTCGCAATTGTGCAGGTTCAACGCGGCGCAGGGTCGGGCGGCTCCGGCAGGAGCGGGGCCGCGGCGCCGGATCGGCGGATGAAGGCCTGCGGATCGGGCGCGAGCGTCAGATCGTCCCATCCGCCCGCGAGATCGAAGGCGATTTGCAGGCCCTTGTCGCGCGGCTTGCCCGAGGCGTCGGCTTCGCGCGCAATCGCCTTGAGCGCGAGACTGCGCTCGGCGAGATTGGCGCTGCCCTTGAGGCTCAACGCGAAGCCCGGCCCATAGGCCAGCGCCTCCTCCAGCGACCCGATTCCGTTCTCGACGAGCAGCGTCGCGCCGGCGCGCTCGATGGGCGAGCTTCCCGAGCGAATGTCCTGCGCGCTCGACAGCGGCCGCTTTTCGAAGCGGCGCAGCGCGCGCTCGAAATCGACGCCGGCGATCTCGCCGTCGGTCAGAGCGAGCGTGGCGCGCCCTCCGAGGCTTTTCATCAGATCGGCGACCGTCTCGCCGGCGGCGTCGAGCGTGAGCGACGAGGTGAGCGCGCCGCCGACCGCCTGCTTGCCGAAGGCGTCCCAGAGCAAGGCGCGGGCGTCGACGCCCCAGGTCTGCGCCGTGGCGTGAACGGCGAGCGCGCCGGTCCCGGCCGGCTTGAAGCCGGCATGCGCCTTCAGCCGGCCGCGATAGGCCTGGGCCTCCAGTAGGGAGAGGTCGAGCGCGCCATCCCGCAAGGTCGCCGTCACGGCGGCGGCGTCGATCGTCAGGCGGCCGAGCCGCGCATGGGCGGCGCTGAGTCGAAGATCGACATCGGCGCCCGACATGTCCGGCGGCTCCAGTGGCTCGCGGCTCCATTGCCCATCCGACGAGACCAGCGCGGGGGCGTCGGAGAACATGGGTTTCAAAGCCACGAACTCGCTTTTCAACGTCGCGGAGACGTTCGGCCGCCCGTCTTCGTCGCGGATGGTCAATTCGCCGTCAAAGGCGTTGCCGTCCACATAGACGTGAAAATCCTTGAGCGCCGCTTCGCGCGCGCTCAGCGCCGCCTGCGCGGCGAATTGCGCGCCTCCGAAAGGTCCCGGCAGCGGAACGTCGACATTGAAGAGCCGCAGCGCTTCTCGCGCGGACGCGGCCGATCCGCCGATGCGGCCGGCGTAGTGCGCATTGGGGAGGTTCTGGACGACGCCCTGCGCCTCGAGCCGCAAGCTGTCGCCGTCGAGGCGCGCGGTCGCGACGGAAGGATCGCCGCGGAGGAAGGAGCCGGGGCGCGCGACCCAGGCCATGAGCTGCAGGCGTTCGCCGCGCCAGTCGAAGGCGCCCGTCAGCAGCGCGGGCTCGCCGATCTTGCGCCATTCGAGCGCCGCTTCGATCTTTTCGGCGACGTAATCCGCGCCGCCGCGCCGCACGCGCAGGGCGCCGTCCGTGACGGTCAAGACGCCGAGGCGGAAATTGTCGGCCTTCTGCGCTTCCGCGCTCGCCGGCTTCGCCGCCGCCGCGCGCGCCGCGGCGCCCGGGGCGTCGATCGGCTTCTGATCGAGATCGATGCGCGCCCGCGGCCGCACCAGCGCCAATACGTCGACGTCCAGGCGGCCGGAGAGCAAAGGCAAAAGCTTGAGGACGCCGTGGAGCTGCTCCGCCTCGATGACGAGCGCGCCGTTATGATCGGCGAAGACGACGCCATCCAGCGTCACATGGGGACGGGGCGTGAGCGATAGCCGCGGATAGCCTCGGGCGGCGACGTAAAGTCCGGTGGCGTCCTGGAGCCGCGCATAGATGGCCGATTTGGCGGCGGCGGGGGAGTAGAGCCAGGGCGCCAGCGCCGCCGCGGCGCCGAGGACGACGATACAGGCCGTGACGGCCCATATCAGGGCGCGCGCGCGACCCGGCCGGCCCGCTTCGCCCGCGGTTCTGGAAGGATCGCTTTCGCTTGGCGACAAGTCGCTCGCCTCCTACGCCATCGTCGCGACGCTTCTCGCGGGGAAGCGCGGCGAGAAAGTGGCGAAGCGCGCGAGAGTCGCCGCGCTCATAGGGCGCACGGCGAAAAAACGAGGACCGGCTCTCGCGCGAGACGCTTGCTCCATATCTTGGAGCTGATCCCCTTTCCGCGATCGGGCGTTCCGCCAGCCGTGGCGTGATCTGATCAGAGCGCCGCTTTCGAGCGCCCGTTGCGGCGGCGATCGCCATTCATGACCGCGAGACGCCCCTGCGGCGTCTTCAGCGCCTTTTCGATCGCATAAAGCGCGCTCTTATTGGAGAGCGAGATGTCGCCGCTTTCCGCGAGAGACAGAAAATCCGCCTCCTTGAAGGGATAATGACTGCCGCGCCGGACGATGCGGACGCCCTGCGCGGTGATCACCGAGTCGCCCGGCCGCAGGGTGGAGTCCGACAGCAGCGCGCGGGTCGCGGCGGCGGCCGTCGCCTCGGTCTGGCATGAGCAGCTCTTGGCGCGGGCGTCGTTCGGATCGAGCCGGGAGAGCAGAGCCGCATAGGTCTCGCCGCGCCTGGCGGCCCGGGCTTCCTCGATCCTGTCCGATCCCTCGGGGAGGAGGAAGAGCGTCGATTGCGCGCCCGGGCAGAGCTTCTCGCAGCTCGCCTGCTGGGCGGCGAGGTCCGAGGCGCGCGAGACGGGCAGGGCCGGGAAATAATAGCCGTCGCAAGCGCGCACGCAGACGGCGCGCCGGCTGACCCCGACGGAGGCGCCGCCGGTCGCGGCGGAGACCTTGAAGATCCGGTTCGGCGCCGGCGACGCCGTCTCGATCGCGCCGGCGCGGCGGCGTTCGGGCGCCGCCGCATGGCGGGCGAGCGCGAATTTGCGGCGCTCCACGAGCTGGCGGCGCGCCTGGGCGTAATGCCCCCGCGCCTTCTTCGCATGGCGGGCGCGCCGGCTCCCTTCACGCGGCGCGGAAGCGCGATAGCTCGGCGCAAGATCGCTGTAATAACGCTGCGGCGGCGAGGCGGCTCCGAAAAGCGCCTCGACCAACCCACCGGCGGCGCGGCTGGCGGGAATGTCGTAACCCGTGAAAACGAGGCAGAAAAACGCGAATGCGGCGCCGAGGGAAATTGCCGACCGCGCACGGGCGAAACGGGCGTCCCGGCGCGAGGCCGGCGTGAGACTCGAGAACATCGAACGCGCTCGCTTTAAGAGAAAATTAAGAATTTCTTCGGCCCAAATTAAAATGGGCTCGCTTGGGCTTCAAGCATTTATTGTGGATTTTTCCGGTCAAAAACTAGCCGCTTTTGAGGTTGGAAAGCTCTTCTCGGAGGGTGCGAAGTATCTCCTCGACATAAAAAGGCTTTTCAACGATCGCCTGCTGGAGATAGGCTTCCGGCAGCCCGGCGCGCCCGCAGCCGGTGGTGAAAACAAAGGGTATCCTGCGCATCGAAAGAATATCCGCCACCGGGTCTATGCGGTCCTGTCCGATATTCACGTCGAGAAGCGCGAGATCGAAGGCGACCGTCTGCGCGAGGCGCACGGCCTGCGGCACGGTGCGGGCGGAGCCGGCGATGACCAGGCCGAAATCGGTGAGCGTCTCTTCCAGCGCCAATGTGATGAAAGGGTCGTCCTCGACAATCAGAACCCGGCGTCCGAGCAGAGGGTCGCTCGGCCGTTGCGTCGCATCGCTCGATGCGCCGCCAGAAATGGGTTGTGGCGCGTCCGAGACAGACATGGGGTCGATGGTGCGGCTGTTTGCCGCGCGTGTCCAGCATTTGCGCGCGCCAGTTGAAGATCGCCTCCGACTGTTGCCTTTTGGCCGCAGTCTAGTCCCGACGGGCGACGCCCAATGCGCTCCAAAGGGCGAGCGCAAGCCAGGCAAGAATCGTCAGCGAGCCGCCCATCGGCGCGGCGAAGGGGAAGAGCTTGCCGCCGAGATAGACCCGCGCCGCGAGGTCGGCCGAGAAAAGCGTCACGCCCGCCTGAAGGGCGAAGGCGGCGCCGGCGAGGAAGCGGGGGAAGGCGGGCGCCGTCCGCGCCAGCGCGGCGAGCGCGAGCCCGGCGCCGGCGTGAAGCGTCAGGAACTGGCTCGCGGTTGCGAGGAGGGGATTGGCGTCGGCATGCGCGGCGGCGGCCGCGAGGGCGACCCCGGCGGCGCCCTGCAGCGCCGCGACGGTCGCGATGATCGGCGCCTTGTTCACGCGCGGCCCTCCATCCGCCCTCAATAAGCGTTTTCGGCCTTGATCAAGGCGAAGGGCGTCAGCGCCAGAATATAGATGTCGAGGAAGATCGACCAGTTCTCGATGTAATAGAGATCGCACTCGACGCGCTTTTGGATCTTCTCCGGCGTGTCGGTCTCGCCGCGCCAGCCATTGATCTGCGCCCAGCCGGTGAGGCCCGGCTTCACGCGGTGGCGCGCGAAATAGCCGTCGACCACCTCATCATAGAGATGGTCCGCCGCGCGCGAGACGATGGCGTGCGGACGCGGGCCGACGAGCGAGAGATTGCCTTTGAAGACGACGTTGAAGAGCTGCGGCAGCTCATCGAGCGAGGTCTTGCGGATGAAGCGCCCGACGCGGGTGACGCGCGGATCGCCGCGCGTCACCTGCTTCGCGGCGGCATAGTCGAGCCGGTCGACATACATCGAGCGGAACTTGTAGACTTCGATATTCTCATTGTTGAAGCCGTGGCGGATCTGCTTGAACAGAACCGGCCCCGGCGAGTCGAGCTTCACGGCGAGCGCGATGAGCGCCATGACCGGCGCGAGCAGGATCAGACAGACAGAGCCGACGACCTTGTCGAAGACGTTTTTGACGACGACGTCCCAGTCCGCGATCGGCTTGTCGAAGACGTCGATGACCGGAACATTGCCGATATAGGAATAGGAGCGCGGACGGAAGCGCAGCTTGTTGGTGTGCGCCGCGAGGCGAATGTCGATCGGCAGCACCCAGAGCTTGCGCAACATTTGCAGGAGCCGCGCCTCCGCCGAGATCGGCAGGGCGAAGATGACGAGGTCGATGCGCGTATGGCGCGCGAATTCGACGAGGTCGTCGATCGTGCCGAGCTTGGGATAGCCCGCGACCACGTCGGGCGAGCGCTTGTCGGCGCGGTCGTCGAAGAGCCCCAGAATCTGGAGGTCGCCATCATTCTGCGCGGCAAGGTCGCGCAGCACCGGATCGGCCAGTTCGCCGCCGCCGACGATGACGGTGCGGCGATCGAGCTTGCCCTGCCGGGTGAGCGCGCGGACGATGAGGGAGAGCGCGAGGCGCTCCGCGGCGAGCAGCGCGAGGCCCGAGACGTACCAGCTCAAGAGCCAGACGCGCGAGAAGGAGTCGTCGAGCTTGAAGAAGAAGAGCACGATGAGCGCGGCGACGAAGACCAGCGACCAGGCCGCCGCGATCTTCAAGCCGTTGCGCATCGGCGCGCGGAAGGCGCCCGTTGTGTAGAGGCCGAGCGATTGCAGCGCGGCGATGGCGGCGAGCGCCATGGCCGGCATGACGAGATAGTAGTCGAGCGAGCGGCCCCAATTGGCGGCGACGTAGAATTCGTGGATGAGCAGTCCGGCGCCGAGCAGCGTCGCGAGCTCGACGAGGCGAACGAGGCCGGCGAGGACGATCGGCGAATAGGCCTTGCCGGGCGCGCCTTTGCTGGCGATCTCGGCGAGCGTCGGGCTCAATTTTCTTTTCTCGGAGGCGCTCCCGTTCTTTTCAGGAGGCGCGCCCTTCATGTCGCCTATGGCGAAAGCGCACATTTTTCCTTCTCCCGTAGGTTAGACTGCGGCGGCGGTCCGCCGCACGCGCGCGAGCGCCGCCCGGTAGCCGCGCAGCACGCCCTCGGTCATCGATTCGATGGTGAAGTCCGCCTTCACGATTTCCGCCATTTCCTCCGCAAGGGCGCCGCGCGCCGCCGGGCTCATGTCGAGCATGGCGCGCATGGCCGTCGCGAGGCCGGACGGGTCGCGCGGCGCGGCGAGCCGCGCCGCCCGCGGTCCGAAAATTTCCGGAACGCCGCCGACATTCGTGGCGACGACGGGAATCTTCGCCGCGATGGCCTCGAGGACGATGTAAGGCAGGGATTCGGCGCGGCTCGGAACGACGAGTATCCTGCCGCGCGCGAGCGCCTCCCGGGCGGGCATGCGCGCATGGAACGTCACGCGGCTCTCGAGGCCGAGCCGCCGCGTCAGGGCGCGAAACGCCGCTTCGTCCTGGCCCGAACCCACCAGCGCGAGGCGCGGATCCTCGGGCAGGGAGGCGAAGGCCCGTAAAAGGTCCTCGACGCCCTTGGCGACGCGCATCTCGCCGATGAAGACGAAATCGGCCGCGTCCGGCGCCGGGGTCACCGGCGCGAACTCGCTTGCCGCGAGCCCGTTATGGACGACGGGGGCGAGTGCTCGCGGCGCCTCGATCGTTTCGATGAAACGGCGGCGCGCATAGTCGCTCTCGAAGGGCAGGAGGTCGGTCACGCGTCCCATTATGCGCTCCGCGGTAAAGAAAACTCTTCCGGCGAGCGTGTCGGCGCGGAAATGGAGCGTGCCGCCATGGGGCGTATAGACGCGCGCGACCGGCCGCGCCGGATGCGGAAAGATGGGCAGAATTCGGGGAAGCCGCGCATAGAGGCCGCCCTTGGCGCCGTGGCCGTGCACGATGTCCGGCGACAACAGGCGAACCAGCGCGGCGACGCGCCAGGCGATGTGCAGATCGTCCGGATGGGGCAGGCGCCGCATGGGCAGGCGCGTGACCCCGAGCGCGAGAAAAGGCGAAAGTGTCTCGAGGGCGCCGGCCGCGTCCGCCCCGCCGGTCAGCGAATCGGCGACGACGCCGACCTGACAGCCCGCTTCCGCCTGGGCGCGCGCGAGGTCGGCGACGTGACGGAAGAGCCCGCCGACGGGGGCGCGCATGACATGGAGAATGCGCAATCCCGAGGGCTGCCTCGCAGCATCTTCCGTCGCGTCCTGATCGTCGACCGCCGCGGCCACGATTGACCTTTCTTCTCTTAGAAAATTCGCTCTCGAACCGTAATGGTGTCGCCGGGCCGGATGGGCGTGTCGAGCGGCACGCGGCCCGTGATCGGATAGCCGTCGATGACGCGCGTGAGATCCACGGCCCCCTGATAGCCGCGCGGGCCGAAGCCGCCCGCGATCGCGATGGCCGTGCGCGCCGTCATGGCCTCGACGAAGGGATATTGGCCGGCGGTCGTGACTTCGCCCAGCACGAAGAAGGGACGGAACGCCTCGACCTCCACGGAAACGCGCGGCTCGCGCACGAAGCCGGCGCGAAGCCGCGCCGCGATCTCGTGTTCCGCCTCGGGAACGGTGAGGCCCTGGACCGGCACCGAGCCGATGAGCGGCATGGCGACGCGGCCGGCCCCGTCCACCGAATAGGAGTTGGAGAGCGAGTCCTGTCCGAAGACGATCACGCGCAGCCGGTCGCCGGCGGCGAGCCGGTAGGGATCGTAGGCGGAAGCCGCGAAGAGCTCCGGCTTGTAAGCTCCGGGAACCGCGCAACCGGACGAGAAAGCGCTCATTGTCATCGCTATCGCCAAGGTGAGCGTCTTGCAGGCGACCTTTTTCGAGGCGACTGGCTTCGCCATTTCGGTTCCATGAGTTGTAGCAAATCGGGCGACCGCCTTCAGGCGACGGATCGTTTTTATTGTTTCATGGTTAACAAACTTTGACCTGAGCCGGGCCGGCGGATTTAACCAGCCCTAAACCATAATCGCGTTATCTCGCCAGGGCAGACCCTCGGAGATGCGATGCGCTCGGGTATTCCAATCGAGACGGAGGCGGTGACAAACGAGATCGATTTGTCACATGTCGGCCGCGCGCTGATGAAGAAGCGCTGGTGGGTGATCGGACCCACGCTGGTTGCGCTGGCCGGCGCGCTGGTCTTCGTCAATCTGGTCAAGCCGCGTTACACTTCGGACGCCAAGCTTCTCCTCGAAAATCAGGACGACTTCTTCACGCGCGTCGACAAGGGCGAGCGCGTCGACGCCAACGGCCCCGACCCCGAAGGCGTCCAGAGCCAGATCCAGCTCCTCACCTCGCGCGACCTCGCGCGCCGCGTGATCAAGCAGCTCGATCTCCAGGGCAATGTCGAGTTCGATCCGCTGGCGAACGGCATGGGCGCGCTGACGCGCGTCATGGTGCTGCTCGGCCTGACGCGCGATCCCACGCGGATGTCGCCCGAAGACCGCATTCTCGAAAAGTTCGGCGAGAAGCTTTCGGTGCTCTCGCCGACCAAGACGCGCGTGCTCTCCGTCGAGTTCTCCTCGCGCAATCCCGACCTCGCCGCGCGCGGCGCCAATGCGGTCGCGGAAACCTATATCGAGATGCAGCAGGAGGCCAAGCGCGACGTCGCGCGCGCCGCCGCGCAATCGCTCGCGACGCTCGTTTCCGATCTCCGCGGCCGCGTCGCCGAGGCGGAGGCGAAGGTGGAGGACTATCGCGCCAGGACGGGCCTTCTCGTCGGCGCCAACAACGCCGTCATTCCGACGCAGCAGCTCGGCGAATTGAACAATCAGCTTTCCAACGCGCGCGGCGTGCAGGCGGACGCCCAGGCGAAGGCGAACATATTGCGCGACATGCTGCGGCAGAATCGCATCGGCGAGATTCCCGACGTCGCGAACAATGAAGTGATGCGGCGCATTTTCGAGCAGCGCGTCGCGTTGCGCGCGCAGCTCGCCCTCGAGTCGCGCACGCTGCTGCCGCAGCATCCCCGCATCAAGGAGCTCGACGCCCAGCTTCGCGATCTCGACATGCAATGGCGCGCCGCGGCCGAGCGCACGGCGCGCACGCTGGAAAACGAGGCGCGCATCGCCTCGGTCCGCGTCGAGAACCTCACCAGGGTTCTTGAAGATCAGAAACGCGTCGCGGGGGCCGCCGGCGTCGAGGAGATCAAGCTGCGCGAGCTCGAACGCGCGGCGCGCCTGTTGAAGGATCAGCTCGAGAGCGAGACCGCGAAATATCAGGAAGCGCTGGCGCGCGAGCGCGTGAAGGCGACGCCGGCCGACGCCCGCATCATCCAGCGCGCGCTGGCGCCGCAATTGCCGTCCTTCCCCAAGAAGCTTCCAATCACCGCCTTCGCGACGCTCGCCGCCTTGATCCTCTCCGCCGGCGCGATCGTCGCGAGCGAATTGCTGAGCGGACGCGCCCGCGCCGCCGCCCCCGCGATTCCGCTCGACGCGCCGCGGGGGGAGCCGGTCCGCATTGCGGCGGAGGACACGTCCGCCGCGCCGCTCGAAACCGGCGCCGCAATTGGCGAAGCGGAGGCCGCGCCCATCGCGGCCACGCGCGCGGCGAGCGTCGAGGCGGCGCAGAAGATCGACAGCGCGCGCGCCGCGCAGACCTGCGTGAAGGTGCTGGTGACTCCCTGCGAGAGCGAGGGCAAGCCGGCCGAGACGGCGATCGCGCTCGCGCGCAATCTCGCGCGCCGGGGGCGCACGGTGCTCGCGGCCGCCGATCGTGGCGCCAGGGCTTTCGACGCGCTGGTGCATGCGCCGGACGGCCCGCCGAAAGGCCTGTCCGATCTTGCGGCCGGCGCCGCGGATTTCGCGCAGGTCATCCACCGCGACATCGGTTCGCGCCTGCACGTGCTGCCCGGCGGCGTCGCCGAGGAAGAAGAGCGTTACGATCTGGCGCTCGTCGTGGCGGCGCTTGCGCATACCTATGATTTCGTCATCTTCGCGGCTTCCGCGGAGCAGGCGCCGCGGCTCGCCCCGCTTGTCGATCTCGCCTTCGTTCTCGGCGGCGACGCGGCGGCCGAGTCCCTGCGCGCGCGGCTCGCCGAGGCGGGCGCCGAGGCGCATTTGCTCGAAGGCGTGGAGAAGGCGGGCGGATTGGTCGCGGCCTGACCCGGCCTTCAGCTCATCGGCAAGCGCGACGCGAGCCGGCGGGCGCGATAATAGGCGCGCGACAAAGCGGGGCTCTGCTTCACGCGGCGCTTGAGGCGCAAAAAGGCGGAAAAGAGCGGAGCGGCGGCCACGCCGCGCGCCGAGATCGGCTGGATGAAATCGCTCAATTCGATCGTCTCGTCGCAGACGGCGCTCTTGTAGCGCGCTTCGCCGGCGCCGAGATCGAAATAAGCCATGCCGCGCGAGACGAGGTCGCGCATCACGGCGTGCAGCAGGAGATCGCCCGGCGACGAGCGCGCGACCGCCTCCTCCATCTCGAATGAGTTGAGCATGGCCGAGAAGCGGCCGCCGCGGACAATCCCGGCATAGGTCGCGACGATGCGCCCGCCGACGGAGAGCGCATGCAATTCGAGCCCGCCGTCGCCCGTCTCTCCATTGAGGCGGTCCAGCAGGTCATCCAGTCCCAGACCGCCGAAGCGGCGACCGACGCCGATATCCGAGAAGCGGGCGGATTTCTGGCGCATCAGCGCCGAGAGGATCTCGACCGCCCGCGCGCCGCCCGCCCGATGCTCATAGGCGAGCTCGCCCATCTCCGCGAGGCGGGCCTCCTTCTTCTTCAGCTTTTTGCGCGTATCCTTCGAAAGGCGCGCGGCGAGGTCCTCGACGCGCGACGGCAGCGTGGCGCCGTAGGCGTAGCTGGCGCTCGGCCGCGCCTCCCGGAAGGCGAGGGGATTGTCGACATTCTCGAAGCGGCGCGGCTGATTGCGCAGATAGATCAAATCCGGCGGCCGGTCCGCCGCGCGCGCGCCCTCGATGAGAAGCGCGCGCATGCCGCGCTGGTCGTAGCGCGCGTCGGGATCGAGCAGCGGGAGATTGAAATTGCTCTCCCGCCCCCCGAGGAACAGGGCGATGTCGAAGCCGGCGCGCTTATGGACGCATAAGGGCAGAAGGGCGCGCGGCCGTCCGGACTCCTCGCGCGCAACGATAATGAATGGCCTCGCGCCTTCGGCCCGCCCGACCGTATCGGCCCAGGCCTCGACGAAGAAAAAGGACTGATAGGGGCTGATCGTCGCGCGGCTGGAGAGTTCGGCCCAGTCTTTCCGGGCGTCGGACAGATGCGTGAAAACGTCGATCCTCGCGCGAGACCGGCTCGTCTGCAGCGGCCGGGCAAACTCGTTCTCCAGGCCTTCCAGTCTCGTAACCATATGCGCCCAGCATCCCCGCGCTCGCGAACCCATAATCTATATCTGCCACGACTCGCATAACAGATAGTTAGAATCTTCGTCCTAAATCCTGGAAGCTTTCAGGCCGGATTTCGGGGGAGCGATGGCGAGTTGGCGGGAGCGGGCGATCGTCGCCGGCATGCGGCTCTTTCAGGCGAGCGGCGCGCATCGGCTCGCCGCGCCCTTTACGCGCGGCCTCGGCGCCATCCTCATGTTTCACCGCGTGAGACCGGATCCCGGCGCGGACTTCGCGCCGAATGCGGGGCTCGAAGTGACGCCGGCCTTTCTGGACGGCTTGCTCGTACATCTGCGCGCGCAGGGCTATGACATTCTCCCGCTCGACGCCGCGCTCGGCCATCTGCGCGCAGGGGCGGCGCCGGCGCGGCCCTTCGTCGTTCTCACCTTCGACGACGGCTATCGCGACCTTGTCGACCATGCCCTCCCGATCCTGGAGCGCCGCCGCGCGCCCTTCGCCGCTTATGTCGCCGCCGGCTTCGCCGACCATCGGGCGCGGCTGTGGTGGATCGAAATGGAGGAGGCGATACGCCGGCTCAAGCGCGTAGACGTGACGATCGGCGGACGGCGCATCGTCCGCGATTGCGCCGGCGACGCGGAGAAGAGCGCGGCTTTCAGCGACATCTACTGGTCGATCCGCGACGGAAGCGAAGAAGAATTGCTCGACGTCGTCGCGGCGCTCGCCGCCGAGGCGGGGGTCGACTCGCGCGCGCTGACGATCGAGGCCTGCCTCGGCTGGAAGGAAATCGGCGCGCTCGCGGGCCATGAGCTCGCGACCGTCGGCGCGCATTCGGTCATGCATCCGCGCCTCGCCAAACTGGCGGAGGCGGACGCGCGGCGCGAAATGTCGGAAAGCCGCGACCGCATCGCGCAGGAGACCGGCGTGACGCCCCGCCATTTCTGCTATCCCGTCGGCGATCCGACCTCGGCGGGACGGCGCGAATTCGCGCTCGCGGCCGAGCTCGGCTTTGCGAGCGCCGTCACCACGCGGCCGGGAATGATATTTCCGGAGCATCAAGATTATTTTCACGCGCTGCCGCGCCTGTCCGTCAATGGCAGGCATCAGAGCCTCGCCGCGCTCGACGTGCTGTTGAGCGGCGCCCCCTTCGCGCTGATGAACCGCGGCCGCCGCGTCGCGGCCTGACAAGGGAGAAAGACGATCAGCTTCGATCCTTTCGAAGGCTGCTGGCCGGAAGCGACGCAGGGCGAGACGCGCGGCATGCTGCTGCCGGCGGCGGCGGCCGCCTTGATCTCCGCCGGCCTCACTCTGCTCATCCTCCTTGCGCTGCATGTGACGGCGGCGTGGGAGTTTGCGCCCCTGTCGACGACGGACGACGCCATGCGCGGCTACGCCGAGGCGGGCTATTTCCCGCTCCAGGCGGCGGCCGAGACCGAGGGCCGCCATGCTCTGGCGACGGGCGTCAATCTGCAGACCTTCGGCGGCCTGCTGGTCATGGTCATGTCGGGCGCCTACGGCGCCTGGCGGGGCTTTTCCAGTCCGCGGGCGCGGGGCTGGAGCAACGCCTTCTGGATGACGAGCGTCGTCGCGATATGTCTGGCGCTTTCCGCCTTTCACGGGCTGACGCCGCAAATGCTGGACTACTTCATCGGCTCGGATGGGCCGGGCGTCCCTGCGCCGCCGACGCTCGTTCTCGTCAAGCGTGGCCTCTACGCCGCCGGACTCTCGGCTTTCCTCTGCGTCTTCGCCCATGATCTGGGCTACCGACTGCGCGAGTCCCTCGTCGATTTCGGACTGATCGAGGAGGACGAGGCGCGCGCCGAGCGCCGCGAAAGGCCGAGGTCTTTCAAGGACAAGGGCCGGCCGCGCGCGGATAAGGAGCCGCCGAGGGAGGAAGGCGGGTTCGGCCAGCGCGAGATGCCGCGAAGCTGGACCGCGCCGACGAGCGAAGAGGCCCGCGCCCGCGCCGTCCTCGGCGTCGGGGCCGGCGCCTCAAGGCGAGAGATCGAGCGCGCCTACCGCTCCCAGATGAAGCGCGCCCATCCCGATCACGGCGGCTCGGTCGAGCGCGCCGCCGCCTTGAACGCGGCGCGCGATCTGCTGCTCGGGCGCCGGCAGGCTTGATCCGGGCGGCCTCCGCCGCGCTACCCCTAGCAAAGCTGGGCCAGAGCGCCTATTTTTGACAGAAATCATACATGCGGAGCGGATCGATGAGCCTGATGGGCGTTTTAATCTGTGTGGCCATCGCCCTGTCGGCGGCCTTGGGCGTCTATTTGCGCATGCGCCAGACCGACAATGTCGCGGCGAACCGCGACGCGGTGCCGGTGGATTTCGCCCGCGAGGTGACGCTGGAGGAGCACCGCCGGGCGGCCGATTACACTATCGCCCGCACGCGCTTCGCCATGGGCGAGACGCTCTATGACGCCATTCTCTCCATCCTTTGGCTCGCCGCCTGGCTGGCGCCGCTTTACGCGCTCGTTTCGCAGGCCGTCGCGCCCGGGCTGACCCGCAGCGTCGTCTTCGTGCTGGCGGCGGGCTTTGTCAGCCATGTTTTCGAACTGCCCTTCACGGTCGCCAACGCCTTCCTGCTGGAGGAGCGTTTCGGCTTCAACCGGCTTACCCCCAGGACCTTTCTTCTCGACGAGATCAAGAGCGTCGCGCTCGGCCTCGCGCTCGGCGCGCCGCTGCTATACGGCATGTTCTGGCTGCTGGGCGCGTTTCCCGAGACCTGGTGGCTCTTCGCCTATGTCGCCTTCATGGCGCTGATCGTCGCCATGACGCTGATCTACCCGACCTTCATCGCGCCGCTCTTCAACACCTTCACGCCGATGGAGGAGGGCTCGACCAAGGCCCGCATGGAGGCGCTGCTGGCCAAATGCGGCTTCGAGTCCAAGGGGCTCTATGTGATGGACGCCTCCAAGCGCTCCGCGCATGGCAACGCCTATTTCACGGGCTTCGGCAAGGCCAAGCGCATCGTCTTCTTCGACACGCTTCTGGAGAAGCATACGCTGGAGGAGATCGAGTCGATCCTCGCCCATGAGCTCGGCCATTTCAAATATGGCCATGTGCGGCAGATGATCGTTCAGGCGGCGGCCATCGCCTTTGTCGGCTTCGCCGTGCTCTATTGGGCCTTCGGCAACCCGACCTTCGTCACCTGGTTCGGCCTGCCGACGGATCCGGGCGTCGTGCTCGTCGCGCTGCTGCTCGCCAAGGAGCCGATCTCGCATCTTCTGCATCCGCTGCTGGCGCATCGCTCGCGCAAGAACGAATTCGAGGCCGACGATTTCGCCCGCCGCATCGTCGGCAAGGAGCCGATGATTTCCGCGCTGACGCGGCTGACGCGCGACAATCTCGCGACGCTGACGCCCGATCCACTCTACGCCAGATTCTATTTCTCTCACCCGCCCGTGCCGGTGCGCGTGGCGCAGTTGAGGGGCGCGGAAGGATAGGCTTCCAGGACAAGGGGACTATATGAAAAGGGGCCCGCGCGGGCCCCTTTTATGTCGCAGAGCAGCCGGCCGGCGGTCACCAGCGGCGATAATAGGGCCGGTAATAGGGGGCGCGAACGACCGCGCCGCCACGCGGCCCGACATAGGCCCCGCCGCCATAGCGACCGCGATAGGTCGTGCCGCCATAAGGCCCGCGGACAACGGAGCCGGCGGGACCCGCGCAGCCGGCGCGATACGGGCCGCGGGCGCAGACGAAAGCCTCGGAGACGTCGATCGTCGCGAGCAGAGCGGCGCTCGCGAGCGCCGCGGTTAGAAGAATTTTTTTCATCAGGTTCTCCTGTCAAAGCCCCGCCCGTCGCGCGCCCGAGCGGAAGCTCCGCCGTTCCTCGCGACGCCGGAGATTAGCCCCCTTTGCCGTCGAAGCAAAGCCGGGCAGGGACACATAAGCGCACGGAAATCGCAGGCGACGCGATGGCCTCGCGAGGCTTGGCCACTATGTGACAACCTGAACCGGAGGCGCCGGAGATGACCATGCAGACCGCGTTCAGCCGTCGGCTGGAGCTGGTGATCAGACGCGAAAATCCGCTTCTCGCCTATGCGATCGCCATCGTGACGCTCGCCGCGGCGACATGGACGCGCTGGCTCGCCCAGGATTGGCTGACGCCGGGAATTCCGTTCATCACATTCTTTCCCGCGGTTCTGATCGCGACGGTCGTCGGCGGGAAGCTTGCGGGCCTTTGCACGACCTTCGCTTCCGTCGTCATCGCATGGTCCTTCTTCATGGAGCCGCCGCTGACGTGGAACATGAATGTAAGGACGGCCGTGTCGCTGTCCTCTTTCCTGTTTGTCGCCCTGTCGATCGTCGCGGTCGTCTCCTCTTACAAGGACGCAATCGAGCGCATCGCCGCGCAGGCGCAAAGGCAGCGCTCGCTCATCGATTCGATGCCCAACGGCATTGTCATCGTCGGCCGGAGCGGCGCGATCGTCGGGGTCAATTCCAGCGCGGAGAAGCTCTTCGGCTATACGCGCGCCGAACTTCTCGGCAGGCCGGTCGAAACGCTCGCGCCCGAGGAAGTCGCCGCCGGCCATGCGCGGCTGCGGGAGCAATTCCAGCGCTCGCCGGAAACGCGGCCGATGGGCGCCGGACGCGACCTTTGCGGACGCCGCCGGGACGGCTCCGAATTCCCCGTGGAAATCGGATTGAATCCGATTGAATGGGACGATCAGCAAGCGGTGCTCGTCACCGTCACCGACATCACGGAGCGCAAGCAGCACGAGGAGCAACAGGCGATCCTGGCGCGCGAGCTGGAGCATCGCGTGGGCAATATTTTCGCGGTCCTTCTTGCGACGATTCGCCGTACCCTGACGCGCGGAAGAAGCGTGACCGAGGCGGAGCAGGCGCTGACTCAGCGCGTGCAGCTTCTCGCCGACGCGCACGCCGTTCTTTCCGAATCCATGTTCAGGGACATTTCGATGGACAGGCTGATCGCCATCGGCGTCGGCGGCTTCAAGGACCAGATCGTCTCGACCGGGCCGGATCTGCGCGTGAACGCCAAAGCCGCGCAGGCCTTCTCCTTCATCGTCCACGAGCTTCTGACGAACGCCGTCAAGCACGGCGCGCTCTCGTCTCCCAGCGGCGCGGTTTCCATCGAGAAGCAAATCGAGACGGTCGATGGGGCGGACGTTCTCATTTTCATATGGAGCGAAAGGGCTGGCCCGCCGGCCAAGCCCTCGAAGCGCAAGGGCTTCGGCAGCTTCATTCTGCACGAAACGCCGAAGCAGTTCGGCGGCGAGGCGACGGCGCGGTTCGAGGCGAGCGGCTTGCGCTACGAGCTGCGCCTGCCCGTGAAGACGATCCGGTAGGGAGCCATGGCCCGCCTCGCCATCATCTTGTGCAATCGCTGCCCATGACGCCGTCACGCTGCGGGAATTAAAAGCAAAGCCGTTGGTTTCCCGCCGATCCGATTGACTTGGACGCCCGCGCCTCCGCTTAATTCCTGTCGCGGCGCAACAAGCCGCCTCGCGAAAGGCGCCCCCCTTGTCAATCCAAGTCGCGCTTCATCATGTCACGCATTACAAATATGATCGTCCCGTCGGCCTCGGGCCGCAGATCGTCCGGTTGAGGCCCGCGCCGCATTGCCGGACGCGCGTCACGGGCTATTCGCTGAAGATCCTCCCCGCCGAGCATTTCATAAACTGGCAGCAGGACCCGCACGGCAATTGGCAGGCGCGGCTCGTATTTCCCGAGAAGGCGCGGGAGTTCAAGATCGAGGTCGATCTTCTCGCGGAGATGGCCGTCTTCAATCCATTCGACTTTTTCGTCGAGCCTTACGCGGAAGAGTTTCCTTTCATCTACAAGGCGGAGCTGGCGACGGAGCTTGCCGCCTATCTCGAAATCGAGCCCGCCGGCGCGGCGCTCGACGACTATGTGCGAAAGATTTCGCGCGAGAAGCGGCGCGCGATCGACTTCCTCGTCGATCTCAACGCGCAACTGCAAAAGGACATACGCTACGTTATCCGCATGGAGCCCGGCGTGCAGGCGCCGGACGAGACGCTGACGCTGCGCTCCGGCTCCTGCCGCGACTCGGCCTGGCTGCTCGTTCAAATCCTGCGCCGCCTCGGCTTCGCGTCGCGCTTCGTCTCCGGCTATCTCATCCAGCTCAAGGAGGATCTCGATCCCATCGAGGGCCCGATGGGCGCGGATCACGACTTCACCGATCTCCACGCCTGGACGGAGGTCTATATTCCCGGCGCGGGCTGGGTCGGGCTCGACGCGACCTCCGGCCTCTTCTGCGGCGAGGGCCATCTGCCGCTTTGCGGCGCGCCGCATTACCGCTCCTGCGCGCCCGTATCGGGCCTCGTCGAGCCCGCCGAATGCGATTTCAATTTCGAGATGCGCGTCGACCGCATTCGCGAGGCGCCGCGCATCACGGCGCCCTTCTCCGACGAAGCCTGGCGCCGGCTCGACACGCTGGGCGAAGCGGTCGACGCCGATCTAAGGGCGCAGGACGTGCGCCTCACAATGGGCGGCGAGCCGACTTTCGTGTCGATCGACGATTTCGAGTCGCCCGAATGGAACACCGCCGCCGTCGGCCCGACGAAACGCGCGCGTTCCGACGATCTGATCCGGCGCCTGCGCAATCGCTTTGGACCCGGCGGCTTCCTGCATTACGGGCAGGGCAAATGGTATCCCGGCGAAAGCCTGCCGCGCTGGGCCTTCGCCCTCTATTGGCGCAAGGACGGCCAGCCGATCTGGAAGAATCCGAATCTCGTCTCGGGCATGGCGCCCGATCCGGGCGTGGCCAACGCCGTCAATGCCGGGCGCTTCTGCTGCGAGCTCGCCGAGACGCTGGGCTTGAGCCGGGACTATGTCGTTCCGGCTTATGAGGACCCCGCGCATTGGATGGTCAAGGAAGGCCAGCTTCCGATCAATGTCGATCCGCTCGATCCAAAGATCGAGGACGCCGAAGAGCGCGCGCGCATGGTGCGCGTCTTCGAGCGCGGGCTCTCGACTCCGACCGGCTACGTTCTGCCCATCCAGCGCTGGAACGCCCGCGCCGAGCAGCGCTGGCTGTCCGAGCGCTGGCCGCTGCGGCGCGGGCGCCTCTTCCTCGCGCCGGGCGACTCGCCGGTTGGCCTGCGCCTGCCGCTCAATGCGCTGCCCTGGGCGCCGGCGTCGTCCTATCCCTACATCCAAAATCAGGACCCGTTCGAGGATCGCGGACAGCTGCCCGATCCTTCTCATCTCCAGCAGATCTACAGCGCGTATCGCGCGACCCGCCAGGAACAGATGGGCCAATCCATCGTCGAGGGCGTGGTGCGCACGGCGCTCGCCGTCGAGCCGCGCGACGGCGTGCTCTGCGTCTTCATGCCGCCCGTGCCGCGACTGGAGGATTATCTCGAATTGCTCGTCGCCGTGGAGACGACGGCGGCGGAGCTCGGCTTGCCGCTGCATATCGAGGGCTATCCGCCGCCCGTCGATCCGCGGCTCGACGTCGTGAAGGTGACGCCCGATCCTGGAGTCGTCGAAGTGAATATTCACCCGGCTGCGTCGTGGCGCGAAGCGGTGGACAATACGACGACGCTTTACGAGGAGGCGCGGCTCGCGCGTCTCACCGCCAGCAAGTTCATGACCGACGGCCGCTGCGTCGGCTCGGGCGGCGGCAATCACGTCGTTCTCGGCGGCGTGACGCCGCCGGACTCGCCCTTCCTGCGGCGGCCCGATCTGCTCAAGAGCCTGGTGCTCTATTGGCAGCGGCATCCGTCCCTTTCCTATCTCTTCTCGGGCCTCTTCATCGGCCCGACGAGTCAGAGCCCGCGCATCGACGAGGCGCGGCACGACGCGCTTTACGAGCTCGAGATCGCATTGGCGAACACGCCAGGGCCCGCCGAGTGGGGCTATCCGATCTGGCTCGTCGACCGCCTCTATCGGAATCTGCTCGTCGACGTTTCCGGCAATACGCACCGCTCGGAAATCTGCATCGACAAGCTCTATTCGCCGGATGGTCCGACCGGCCGTCTCGGCCTCGTCGAGTTCCGCGCCTTCGAGATGCCGCCGGACGCCCGCATGAGCCTCGCGCAGCAGCTCCTGTTGCGCGCGCTGGTCGCCTGGTTCTGGCGCGAGCCGCAGGAAGGCAATTGCGTGCGCTGGGGAACGGCGCTGCACGACAAGTTCATGCTGCCGCATTTCGTCTGGGCGGATTTCCTCGGCGTGCTGGACGATCTGAAATGCGCCGGCTACGCCTTCGAACCGGAATGGTTTCAGGCGCAATATGAGTTTCGCTTTCCGCTGGCGGGCCGCGTCGAGCATGGCGGCGTGACGCTTGAAATTCGCCACGCGCTGGAGCCCTGGCATGTGATGGGCGAGGAGGGCGCCATCGGCGGCACGGTGCGCTATGTGGACTCGTCGATCGAACGTCTCGAAGTGAAAGCGAAGCATTTCGTGCCGAACCGCCACGTCGTCGCCTGCAACGGCCGCCGCGTGCCGCTCGCCTCGACCGGCGTCGTGGGGGAGGCGGTGGCGGGCGTGCGCTTCAAGGCGTGGCAGCCGGCCTCCGGCATGCATCCGACGATCCCCTCCCACACGCCGCTCACCTTCGACATCGTCGATAGCTGGAGCAACCGCTCGCTGGGGGGCTGCGTCTATCACAGCGCGCATCCGGGCGGGCGCAATTACGACACCTTTCCGGTCAATTTTCACGAGGCCGAATCCCGGCGCCTCTCGCGCTTCGAGGATCATGGCCACACGCCCGGCCGCGTCGAGCCGCCGCGCGAGGAACAGGCGGGCGAGTTCCCGCTGACGCTGGACTTGCGGAGGCGATTTGGCCGTTGAGCTCGAAGCTGACGCGGCAGGCGACGCGACCCTTGGCGCGGAGGCTCGGAGGCTCGCGGCCTGGATCGCGGATTACCGGCCGATGCCAGGCGTTCCGGACGAGCTGATCGGCCCCGACGGGCTCCCGCGCGCCCATTGGTCGACGCTTCTCGACACGCTGGCGGGGCTCGGACGGGAGGGCGTGAAAAGCCGCTTCGCCGCCGCCGAGCGCCGCATCAACGATATGGGCGTCACCTATCGCGTGCATGGCGAGACGCGCGAACGGCCCTGGCCCTTGAGCCGCCTGCCGCTCCTGCTCACGGAAAGCGAATGGCGGGACATCGCCGCCGGAATCGCGCAGCGCGCGGAGCTTCTCGACCGCATCCTGCAGGACGTCTATGGCGAGGGCCGGCTTGTCGCCGAGGGCGCGCTGCCCGCGGCGGCGGTCGCGGGCTCCCCGGAGTTCATCCGGCCGATGCGCGGCGTCAAGCCTGTCGGCGGTCGCTGGCTGCGCTTCTACGCGGTCGATATCGGGCGCGGCCCGGACGGCAAATGGTGGGTGCTGGGCGACCGCGCCCAGGCCCCCTCGGGCGCGGGCTACGCCATCGAAAACCGCCTCATTCTCGCGCGCGCCTTTCCGAGCCTCTTTCGCGAGATGAAGGTGCGCCGGCTCGCCGGCTTCTTTCGCGATTTCCGCGCCGGACTCGCGGCGGCGGCGCCGCGCGGCGATCCCCGCATCTGCCTCATGACGCCGGGCGGCTGGAGCGAGACCTATACGGAGCAGATCTATCTCGCCCGCTATCTCGGCTTTCTGCTGGTGGAAGGCGAAGACCTCGCGACGAGCGAGGGCAAGCTGCATGTGCGCACGGTCGCGGGCCTCAAGCGCGCCGACGTCGTCTGGCGGCGCGTCGACGCCGACTGGCTCGATCCGCTGGAGGCCAATGCGGCCTCGCGGCTCGGCGTGCCGGGCTTGTTCGACGCCATCCGGCAGGGTTCCGTCGCGATGGCGAACATGCCGGGGGCGGGGCTCGTCGAGTCCCGCGCGCTGATGAGCTTCCTGCCGGCTCTCGCGCAGCGGCTGCTCGGCGAGAGCCTGCGGCTGCCGAATGTCGCGACCTGGTGGTGCGGGCAGGAGGCGGAGCGCGACGAGATCCTGCGCGCCTTCGACAGCCGCGCCATCGCCGGCGCCTTCGGCGACTGCGCCGAGGGCCTTGAGGGCGGCCGCGCGGCCATCGGCGCCGAGCTCGACGCCGCGCAGCGCGCGCGCCTCGTCCGCGCGATGGAGACGCGCGGCATGGATTATGTGGGGCAGGAGGTCGTGAAGCTCTCGACGACGCCGGCCTGGGACGGCGGCGCGTTGACGCCGCGTCCGTTCTCGCTGCGCATCTTCGCCGCCGCGACGCAAGACGGCTGGAAGATCATGCCCGGCGGCTTCTGCCGGGTTTCCGACCGGCGCGACGCGCGCGCGGTCTCCATGGGCGCCGGCGCGCAATCGGCGGACGTATGGGTGATCGGCGAGGACGCGGCCGAGCACGCGGCGACGCTGCTGCCGCAAAAGAACGACGCGCCCGTGGTGCGCGTGTCCGGCAATCTGCCGAGCCGGGCCGCCGACAATCTCTTCTGGATGGGCCGCTATCTCGAACGCGCCGAGGCGACGCTGCGCGTCGTCCGCTGCCTCTGCAACCGCATGACCGAGACGCCGGGCAACGCCATACAGGGCCGTCAGCCCATTGAGCGTTGCGAGCGCCTGCTCTTCGCCTGGGGGGCCGCGGCGCCCTTCGCGGCGCCTCATTCCGGCGCCGTGATCGCGCTGACCGCCGCGAGCAACGCGGATTTCTACGGCTCCGCGCGCGCCATTGCCGGGCAGGCCAAGCGCGCGGCCTCCATTGTGCGCGAGCGCCTGTCGCAGGATATGTGGCAGTTGCTGGTGCGCCTCGAGATCAGGCTCGATCGCGTGGCCGGCGGCGCGCCTCTGGAGCCGGAGATTCTGGAGATGGCCGAGCGCGCGCTGCATACGCTCGCCGCGCTCTCCGGCCTCATGGACGAGAATTTCAACCGCGTCTCCGGCTGGGCCTTCATCGATCTCGGCAAGCGCATCGAGCGCGCGATCAACGCCTGCGGCTTCGCGCGGCAATTCGCCGATTCCGATCCGACGATGGAGACGCTCGACGCGCTGCTCGAACTCGTCGACTCGCAGATCACCTATCGCTCGCGCTATCTCGCGGGGCCCGCATTGGCGCCGACGCTCGACATCACGATTCTCGATCCGTTCAATCCGCGCTCGATCGCCTTTCAAACGAGGCGGATCGACGAGCATCTCGCCGCGCTTCCCGCGCTCGCCGACGACGGCATGATGGAGCCGCAACGCCGGCTGGCCGTCTCGCTGCGCGCCGATCTCGAAGCGGAAGACGCGCGGCGGATCGACGGTCCCTGGATGCTTTTCGTCGAACAGCGGCTCATGGCGCTCGCCAACGCCATTTCCGAGCGGTATTTTTCTCATTCCAGCGACCTTGCGCCGGCCGACAAGCGATCGAAGCTCGCGTGATCTACGACATCAACCACGTCACGACATACAGTTACGAAGCCAGCGTCGCCGCCACCCGTTGCGCGATACGGCTCACGCCGCGCAACGGCAAGGGGCAGCGCGTGCTGAGAAGCCGCGTCGACGCGGCGCCATTTCCCGAATCGATGCGGGAGAGCGTGGACTTCTTCGGCAACCGGATCGTCGAGGCCACGATCCGGGAGGCGCATGCGCGATTGCGCATCACGGTCGCCGCCCGCGTCGAGGTCGAGCGCGAGGAGCCGCCGGCGGGGTGTCTCACGCCGGCCTGGGAGACGATTTCGCGCGAGGCTTGCGCGGTCAGGACGCTCGGGCGCGACTCGCCCGTCCACTGGCTCTTTCCGAGTCGCCAGGCGCCGCTGCATCCGCCGGCCGCCGACTATGCGCGCGAGAGCTTTCCGCCCGGCCGGCCGGTTCTCGAAGGCGCCGAGGAGCTCATGCGCCGCATCAAGGCGGATTTCGCCTATGATCCGGATGCGACCCATGTCGCGACGCCGCTCGCCGACGCTTTCGCGGCGCGGGGCGGGGTTTGTCAGGATTTCGCGCATATCATGATCGCCGGGCTGCGCGGCCTCGCGCTGCCGGCGGCTTATGTCAGCGGCTATATCCGCACCGTTCCCGCGCCCGGCCAGCCGCGGCTGGAGGGCGCCGACGCGTCCCATGCCTGGGTGGCCGTCTGGGCCGGCGAGCCCTTCGGCTGGATCCATCTCGATCCGACCAACGCCATGCACGCCGACGATAACCATATCGTCGTCGCCATCGGCCGCGACTATGCGGACGTCTCGCCGATCGACGGCGTGTTCGTCGGCGCCGGCCGCCAGGCGCTGGGCGTCTCCGTCGACATCCGGGCCGTGGGGGGCGCTCAATGAACCTTCATGCGCCGGTGGAGAGCGAGAGCGCTCAGAAGAGCCTTCTTGAGCTCTCGGCCCTGGCGCTCCTCGTCGGCGGCGTCGCGGGGGCCGTCGGCGCGTTGTTCCGGATGGCGTTGCAGGCGGCGGATCGGTTCCGCGACCTCGTCGTCGCCTGGGCGCAGGGCGGGGCGTTGCTCGGCTTCCTCTGCGTGGTCGCGCTCTGCGCGCTTGCGGCCTTTGTCGCCGCCTGGATGGTGCGCCGCTTCTCGCCGCACGCCTCGGGCAGCGGCATTCCGCATGTCGAGGCGGTGCTGCGGGGCGAGGCGCCGCCGGCCCCTTTCATTCTGCTCCCCGTCAAATTCCTCGGCGGCTGCCTCGCCATCGGCGCCGGGCTCGCGCTCGGGCGCGAGGGGCCGAGCGTGCAGATGGGCGCCGTCATCGGCCATTTGACCGGCGACGCTTTCCGGCGAAACCGGGCCGACTGCCGCGCGCTGCTCGCCGCCGGGGCGGGGGCGGGCCTCGCCACCGCCTTCAACGCGCCCATGGCCGGCGCGGTCTTCGTGCTCGAGGAGCTCGTCCAGAAATTCGAGCAGCGCGTCGCCATCGCGGCGCTCGCCGCTTCCTCGACGGCTATCGCCGTCGCGCATCTGCTACTGGGGGATTCGCCCGATTTCCCGCTGCCGCCCCTGGATTACCCGGCGCCCGGCATCGGCCCGCTTTTCTTCATTCTAGGCGCCGTCATGGGGATATTCGGCGTCGTCTACAACCGCTTTCTGCTCGCGACTCTTTCGGCTTTCGAGCGCTCGCGCCTGCCGGGGGAGGCCAAGGCCGCGCTGACCGGCGCCGCCGTGGGCGCGCTGGCCTGGTTCGCGCCGCGTCTCGCCGGCGGGGGCGACGGATTGACGCTCGCCGCGCTCGCGGGTTGGCAGGACCTGTTCATCCTGCCTTTCGTCCTGCTTTTGAGATTCGGCCTTGGCGCCGCTTCCTATGCCGCCGGGACGCCGGGCGGTCTCTTCGCGCCGCTGCTGGCGCTGGGCGCGCAGGCGGGCCTGTTTCTGGGCGCCGTCTTCGGCCTTCTGCTGCCGGGGGCGGATATCCAGCCGCAGGCCTTCGCCGTCGTCGGCATGACGGCCTTCTTCACCGCGGTGGTGCGGGCTCCGCTGACCGGAATCGTGCTGGTCACCGAGATGACGGGCGGCGTGACCATGCTGTTGCCCATGCTCGCCGCCTGTTTCGCGGCGATGCTGGCGCCGACGCTGATCGGCGACGCCCCGATCTACGAGTCGCTGCGCGACCGCCTGCTGCGCCCTTCGAGAAATTAAGCGGCGGCTTCGCAGCAATTATATGAATAGAAAGTGAATTCTGGCGTCAGGCGCGGTTCAATCCGCCCATGCGATCCTGCCCCGGCTTGGGGTAAGGAAGCATGGAGCAGCAAAGATGAAAAACATTCTTTTCGCTATGGCTCTTATCGTCGCCGGCGCCGCTTTCGCTCAGCCGAGCTTCGCCGCCCCCGAAGAGCCCGCCCCCGCGGCCTCGGAGCCCGCCAAGGCAAAGCCCGCGAAACACAAATCCCAGCGTCACATCCAGAAACATGAGCGCCACTCGTCAACGACGAAGGCGCACAAGGCCGGGTAGCAGCTTTCTAACTTAAAGGAGACGCCGGGGGCGGTCCCCCGGCGTCTTGGTTCGGCGCCGTCAGCGCGGCTCCTCGACGATGTCGACGACTCGCCGGCTGTCCGGATCCACCAGGACCACCTGATCGTTGAGCACGAAATAGTCGAAGCGCTCGACATCCGGCGCCTCGGCCGCGATCTGGCGGGGAACCGGCTCGATATCGACGAACTCCGGGACGCGGTCGCCCACGCGGACGCAAACCTGCCGCATGCTCGTGCGCGCCTCCCGCATCACGCCTCGATAAAGGGCGCGCTCTTCCCGGCTGTCGAGCCTGACGCGCGGCGCATAGCCATAGGCTTCCCCGCGCGAGCCGCGCTCGCGGCCATAGCTTTCGTCGCGCCGGGCGGAGCCGTAGCGGCCGCCTTCGCGCCGGTCATATCGGCCCTCGCGCCGCTCATAGCCGCCGCCGCGCTCCTCATAGCCATAGACGGCCCCCGGCGCGCCTTCGCCGATCATCGTGACCACCTGGCGGGAGCCGGGGTCGATAATGGCGATCTGATCCTCGACCCGCACAAAGTTGTAGCCGCGATATTGCGGCAGGATGGACACGATTTCCTCGGGAAGGGGATAGAACTGCACGGTCGGCGGCAGGACGGCTCCGATGCGCGCATTGAAGTCGCCGCGCGGGATGCTGCGCACGCCGCGCCGCTCGATGATGTCGCGCACGCGGCTCTGTTCGCGCTCGCTCAGCCGCACCGCGCCGCGCTCCTGGCCATTGCGGCCGGCTCGCGGCTGCTCGCGATCCGCGCGGCCGGCCGCGTCGCGATCCTCGCGCGGCGTCGTCGTCTCGGCCCCGCGCGTCCTGTCCGCCTCGGGGGATCGGCCGAAGACGTCGCCGGAGCGTTCCGAGCGGCCGGCTTCGCCCTGGCGGCGCTCCCGATCCGACCGGGCCGTCCCGGTCCGCTCATCGGTCGGCGCTTCCGCGCCTCCGGTCTTCTCCCGCTTGTCGGGCTCCTTCGCTCCACGGGTCGTCGCGTCCGGCCGGTCGCCGGATTTCTGGCGGGCGCCCTTGGCCCCGGGACCAGATTCGCGATTCTCGTCCGCGGCGCCCTGCTTGCGGCGGCGATCCTCGTCCTTCATCTCCTTCGCGCCTCGGCGGCCGGCCTTCTCCTGGTCGGAGAGGCCCTGGCGCTCCGTTTCCCGGGCGCCCTGCGCCTCGGCGCGGTTGCGATTCTGTTCCTGCGTCCGTTCGGACCGCCGCTCCTGCGCGTCCTTCTCGGCGGCGCCCTGCTCGCCGGGCTTGACTTGCGGGGTCGCCGGTTCGGTCTGCCCGGGCCTGCCCGCCTCGCCTCCCGCCTGGTCTCGTCCGGCGGGTTGCGCATTGCCGTGGGAAATGCAGAGCGACAGTGTCGCAACTGCCGCAGAGAGAAGAAGCCTGGCTCGCATTGCGGCCTCCATTTGAAGCGAGCGCGGGTCTTCGTCTTGGCCGCGCCTGCTGGGGTCGGTAATGCCCTGCAACGCGCAAGAACACGTATTGTTCTTTTAGAATTTGCCCGTGACGACGACTCGTCGTAGTGTATGGCGGCTGTCGCGTGCAGGCAGCCAGTCAGGCGCCTTGGAGCGTGGATAATTGGCTCCGGCGCGGGATTGGGCTTGACAAAAACCAAGCCCTCCGCTGTACTGCCGCACGCGTAAAGCAGAAAAAACGGCGCTTTAAGGGCGCATTCTGAGGGAGGTAAAGATGGGTTGGCTCGTCCCCGCTGCCATGCTGGCTATGGTTGTTATCGCCGCTGTGACCATCACGCGCCTCTGATCGGCACGATCAGCGTGTGAATCGGCCCTTTAGCGGTCCGGTTTAAAGACCGTCAGCACGAAAGCGCTGGCGGTCTTTTTGTTTTGGTTTCGCGCGATCGCCGCGGATAAGCTTTGGAGGGAAGCAATGAGGGCGGCGACGCGGCCCAGGATTGCTTCGAAGCTCAGGGTCCTCGCAAAGACGGCTTACTTCAACCGATAAACCCACCAGCCCTTGAGCTGATAGACGAGTTCGAACTTCTCCAGCTCCGCCGGGTTCGACGTCGAGAAAGGCAGGAGCTTCGCGATCAGCGCGTCGCCGTCCCGCTTGCGCGTGAAGTAATGCAGCCGCATGGCGCCGCCGATCGGCTCCGCCGCGAAGCCGCCCTCGATCTTCTGTTCGCGCATCCACTGCGTCGCCGATTTGATGACGCCATGCGACACGCCCGACGATGGAAAATCCTTGTAGCCGATCGAGAGGCGCTCGGGCCGCGCCGCGGCGGCTTTCCAGACGTCGGAAATATGCACGGCGACATAGGCTGGCTTGCCGGCGGCGAGTCTCGCAAGCGCCTCGGCGCCTTGCTTCTCGTCCGAGACCAGCGCATCGATGAACTGGCCGAAGCTTTCGTGAGACGGCGCCTGCGCGCCCGCGCCCCAGCGTGCGCGCTCCGCTTCAGCCGCTTCCGTCCAGGCCGCGGGAATGAGCAGTCCGGCCGCATGGCTGTCGTCGAGAGGCGCGTCGCGCTTCGCCGCGACGCGAATGGCGCGCGACAGGTCCCACCAGGCGAGGATGACGGCGTCCTCCGCGACATGATCGCGAATGGCCGTGAGCACTTTCGTCATGTCGGCTGCGGAGACGTCCGAGAACAAAATCGATTCCGTCACCTCGTTGCGCCAGACGAGCGGCGCGAGGCGCGCGCCATCTTTGGCGACGAGGCCCGTCGCGACCGGACGGCGCTCTTCGGGGCTCTTGATCTCGATGCGCCGCAGAACGTCCGGCGGGAGGCCGAGGCCGGCGATTTCCTTCGCGTCGTCAGGGCGCGCGGCCGCGATCGTCAGCGTATAATGCGATACGGGCGTCAGCGCCGAATAGGCGGCCCAGCCGAGCAGCGCGAAGCCCGCGGCGATCAGAGCGGCGCCCATTATCCTTCTCATCTTGTCGTCATCCGTCATTGCGAGCGAAGCAATGCAGCGAGCCATGGCGGCTCTGGATTGCTTCGTCGCCTTCGCTCCTCGCAATGACGCGGGGGCGAGAGCATTGTCCTTCTCATCTTGCCGCCATCCGTCCTTGCGAGCGGAGCGAAGCAATCCAGCGGGCCGTGGCGGCTCTGGCTTGCTTCGTCGCTTCGCTCCTCGCAATGACGCGGGGGCGAGAGCATGTCCTTCTCATCTTGCCGTCATCCGTCATTGCGAGCGGAGCGAAGCAATCCGGCGGGCCGTGGCGGCTCTGGCTTGCTTCGTCGCTTCGCTCCTCGCAATGACGCGAAAGCGAGACTCTTACCCCTTCTTCTTGTCCCGGCGCATCAGCATCACGCCGCCGGCGAGCAATGCGAGCAAGCCGAGGCCCGCCGCGACGCCGCGGCGCATGGGCGAGTCGAGCTCGAGATCGCCGCGCTTCTCGCCGGAGATGCGCTTCAGCTCGGCGCGGATCTCGGCCGCTTCGCGCAGCTTCGTGTCCTCGTCATTGATCCTCGCCGCGGCGCCGATCAATTGCGACCAGCCTTCCGAATAGGTGTAGCCGCCGGGGTTCATATGCGCGAGCGCCTTATAGTGCTTGATCTGATGGTGCTCCCACATGTCCGCGAAGACATATTCGATCATGCTCGGATTATTGCCCTTCTGCCAGAAGAGCTGGAAGAAGCCGCCGGCCTCGTCCTTCTCGGGCGCGGGCGGGGCGGGGCGGTTCGTCTTCTGGCCCGGCAGCAGCTTGTCGTTGAAGAGCTTCACGAGCACGCTGCGCGACTTCTCGGTGATATCGAGGCCCGAGACGACGCCCTTGTCCATGTCGTCGAGATAAGCCCGCGCGAAGCTGTCGGAGTGACAGTTCGAGCAGGTCGAAACCCACGACTCCTTGCGCGCCGTGAACCAGGGATGGTTCAGGTTCTCCGCGATCTTGGGCATGGGCACGAAGGCCCAGCGCGCCTTGCGCACCATGTTGTGCGTGAACTTGCCCTCATATTCCATATGGCAGAAGGCGCAGGTCGGGGCCTTCATATTGCCCTTCTCGAGCGCGTCGGCGAGGCGGACGTTCCAGTCCCACTGATCGCCGCGCGCCTGATAGACCGTGCCGTGCTTCGAGAGCATGTAGCCTTCGAACTCATTGTGGTCGACGCCGTTGTGGCATTGCGCGCAGGCCTGCGGCTTGCGGGCTTCCACGGCCGAAAATTCGTGGCGCGTATGGCAGGAGTTACAAGTCGTCTGCGGCGTGTGGCAGAAGGTGCAGCCTTCCGCGACCTCGCGCTGCTCCATCGCCGCCCAGATCGCGTTCTCGACATTCGCCTTGTAGGAGAGGGCGTGCGAGGGATGGCCCGGCTTCCACTGCTCCTGCGGCCAAGTGAAGGTGTCGCGCTCCGACTCGCGCTCGGCGAATTGCTGAACGTGGCACTGGCCGCAGGCCGCGGCGTCGGGCATTTTAAGCTCGGCCTTGTGTTGCCCGTGCTGCTGGCCCACGCCCATATGGCAGTCGATGCAACCGACTTCCTTGAGGCTCTCGCCGGCCTTGAGCTTGCCCATGGATTGGAGGTTGGCTTCGACCTCCTTGATCATGACCTTCTTATAGGCGCGGGAGTCCGAGTCGGGCAGCTTGCGGATTTCGTCTAAATTGCCATGGACGCTCTTCTGCCAGCTATGCGTCCAGCCCGGCGTCGTCTGCTGATGGCACTCCACGCATTGCTGGCGGGTCGCATCCACGTCGATCGTCTGCGGCGGCTTATAGAAAGTGTGAGGATTGAGATATTTCGAGATCGGGATCGGCTCCCAATATTTGGAGAGCGATCCCTTTCCGGCGCCCTGGGCCTCGTCGTGGTAGCGCTTCTCGAGCGCGTCATAGAGTTCCTTTGGCGTGGCCGTCTTGGTGAGGCCCAGCGCCTTATAGGTTTCGTCCGGCGTCTCCGCCCGCGCGGGCGCGAGCGCCAAAAAGGCTGCGCCGACCAGCGCTAAAAGGCCGACGCCCAAGCGTCGGCGAAGGATCGCCCCAAATTTCAACATTTTTCCCTCGGCGCGGAAGATTCCCCCTGTGGCGGCATTTTCGATAGCGGAGCATTCAATGGAAAGGACCACAGCTTTGGGCGCAAATGGCGCCAGCCCTGCTTTCCTCCCCATGCGCCGCTCGCCGCCGCCTCTCCGCACGATAGATGAGAATCGACATCGGATCACGGCCGGACGAACGATCTTGAATGCGGCGGCGCCGAAAGGAATGCGGATTTACGCCGTCGGCGACATCCATGGACGCGCCGATCTTCTGGCGCGGCTCGCGCGGCTTGTCGCCGCCGATCTCCGCCGGGGCGATTGCGACAAGGCGCTGACGGTCTTCCTCGGCGACTATGTCGATCGCGGACGCGACTCGCGCGGCGTGATCGAGCGTTTGGCGCGCCGCGATTTTCCGACGCCGATCGTCGCGCTGCGCGGCAATCACGAAGACGCGACGCTGCGCTATCTCGACGATCCGGCGATGCTCGATCAGTTCGCCGCGCTCGGCGGATTGACGACGCTCGCCTCCTATGGCGTCGATCCGGGCGAGGAGATGCTGCGCGGCGGCGCGGCGGCGGTTCACGCGGCCTTTCTCGCGCGCCTTCCGCCGGATCATCGGCGGTTTCTGGAAGAGACCGCCTTTTCAGCCGAATATGGCGATTATTTCTTCTGCCACGCCGGCGTGCGGCCGCAGGTTCCGCTGGATCTCCAGGACCCCCAGGACCTGATGTGGATCCGCTATGAGTTCCTGAACTACCGCGGCGCTTTCGGCAAGGTGATCGTGCACGGCCATACGCCGCATGCGCATGTGGAGAATCTGGAGAACCGCATCAATCTCGACACCCGCGCCTTCAAGAGCGGCGTGCTGACGGCCGTCGCGTTGGAGGGGAAAGAGCGGCGATTCATCGATACGCGCGAAGGCGTTACTCCCTATGAAACGGGAGACGGTTAGGGCGATTTGGAAAATGAATTTTTACCCGACGCCCAGCTCGAAGGCGTTTTCCAGATGCCGGGGCAACCGCCCGGGCGCGATGAAAATGGCGTCCGCGCGCAAAGTGCAATTCATCGCCCAGGGATGCGTCGCGACCCAGCGATTGGCGGCGTGGGAGACTCGGCGCTGCTTTTGCGGGGTGATGGCGATGGCCGCCTCCTCAATGTCGCCGCGCGCCTTTACCTCGATGAAGAGAACCGTCCGTCCGCGCCGCGCGACGATGTCGATCTCGCCGCCCTTTATGCGATAGTTCCGGTCGAGGATCGTATAAAGGCGGGCGCGCAGCCACAGCGTCGCGACGGTCTCGGCTTGGAGGCCGTAGGCGCGCGCGGCGCGGCGAATGTCGTCAGATTCGCGCATGCCTCTAGCTTAGCCGCTATTGCGAGCGAAGCGAAGCAGAGCGGCTGGCGCGGCTCTGGATTGCTTCGCTGCGCTCGCAATGACGGTGGAAGGCTGGCGAGGGCCGGGGGGCGAGCCCAACGCCCCGCCCGCCGTCATTGCGAGGAGCGAAGCGACGAAGCAATCCAGAGCCGCGACGGCCGCCTCCGGCGTGCTTCGTCGCTTTGCTCCTCGCGGCGTCCTATTTCCCTCGCTCCGCCGCCAATTGCAGCGCTCGCGCATAAACCTGTCGGCGGGGCTGGCCGGTCGCGGCCGACACCATGCTCGCCGCGTCCTTCACCGAATAGGCGCCGAGCGCCTCCGCGAGGCGGGCGTCGAGGTCGGCCTCCGCGACTTCCGCCGCGCCTGCTTCCGGCGGCGCGACGAGCAGCACGATCTCGCCTCGCGGCGGCTCCTCGGCCGCCAGCGCCTCCGAGAGCTGGTCGAGCCGCCCGCGCCGCACGGACTCGTATATCTTGGTCAATTCCCGCGCGATCGCCGCCTTGCGCGGGCCCAGCACGACGGCGCAGTCGGCGACGGTCTCCGCGAGCCGCCGGGGGCTCTCGAAGAACACCAGCGTGCCCGGCGCCTGCGCCAATTCGGCGAGCCGCGCGCGGCGCGGGCCGCTCTTATGGGGCAGGAAGCCCTCGAAGAAGAAGCGGTCGGTCGGCAGGCCCGCGACGACCAGCGCCGCCAGCACGGCGGAAGGGCCGGGGACGGAAGTGACGCGCAGCCCCTTTTCCAGCGCCTCCTGCACCAGCTTGAAGCCAGGGTCGGAGACGAGCGGCGTGCCGGCGTCCGAAACCAGCGCCAGCGCCGCGCCTGATTCGAGCCGCGCCAGCAGATGCGGCCGAATGACCTTGGCGTTGTGCTCGTGATAGGCGACGAGCGGGGTCGAGATCCCGTAATGGGCCAGGAGATTTTTCGTGACGCGCGTATCCTCGGCGATCACCGCGTCGGCGGCGGCAAGCGTCGAGAGGGCGCGGAAGGAAATGTCTTTCAGATTGCCGATGGGGGTAGCGACAACATGCAGCCCAGGTTCGATTTTCTCCGCCTCGGCGCGCAGGCCGAAAGCAGTGTAGCCCGCGGCGGGGGCAGGGGCGTCGTCGCTGGCCATAGAAGGAGCCTCCAGGGTCCGTTCGGTTTGTCGATCAATTGTTCGGAATATGGAACGATCTGGCCCGTCTCGGCAAGGCCTCATTTTATGCCCATTCTCTCATCTATTGACTTTCGGTTGGGGAGGCGGACCCTATGCGCGGAAAAAAGGCGCGGGTCGTCCGTCGCGGGGGGTTCTATGAGGATGGATTTTTCTGCGGGCTTTCGCGGCGCCCTCGGGCGCAATCGCGCGCTCGGCCTCTTCGCGGGCGTGGCCGCGCTCGCGCTCGCGGCCTGTAATCCGGGTTCCGGCCCCGGCATTCCCGGCGTCAGGGATCTCCGCATCGGCGCGCCCGCGACCCCGGCCGGGCAGGTCGCCGTGGCCGACGCCGGCGAGACGATCGGCGAAGGCGCGGTGAAGGTGGCGCTCATCGTGCCGCTCACCGGCCCCAACGGCCCGTCGGCGGTCGGCGCCTCGCTGCGCAACGCCGCCAGGCTTGCTTACGCCGACAGCGGCTCGAGCGACGTCACCATTCTCGTCAAGGACGACAAATCCTCGCCCGCCGGAGCCGCCGCCGCGACCCAGGCCGCCATCAACGAGGGCGCGGAGATCATCCTCGGCCCCGTCTTCGCGACCGACGTGAAGGAGGCGGGCCGCGTCGCGCGCTCCGCCGGCAAGCCGGTCATCGCCTTCTCGACCGACGCCTCGGCGGCGGGCCATGGGCAGTATCTCCTGTCCTTCCTGGTCGAGGGCCATGTCGATCGCGGGCTGAACTTCGCGGCGCAGAAAGGCAAGAGGTCCGTCGCCGTTCTCGCGCCGGAAAACGACTATGGCACCCTGGCGCTGGGGCAGTTCCAGCAGAGCGCGGCCAATTACGGGCTGCGCGTGCCGCTGATCGAGCGCTACAAGCCCGGCGCTTCCGCCGAGTCGGTCCAGCGCCTCGCCGCCGCGCGCGACCAGTTCGACGCGATCTTCATTCCCGAGCAGGCGGACGCCATGCCCGCCGTTTCGAAGGAGCTCGTGGCGGCGGGCCTCGACTCCAAGAAGGTGCAGATCATCGGCACCGGCCTGTGGAACGACGCGCGCACGCTGAACCTGCCGGCGCTGCAGGGCGCTTGGTTCACGGCGCCCGAGAACGCCGGCTTCAACGCTTTCGCGACGCGCTACAAGACCAAGTTCGGCGCGGATCCGGCGCGCATCGCGACGCTCGCCTATGACGCCGTGTCGCTCGCCATCGCGCTGTCGCGCTCGCAGGGCTCGCAGCGTTATTCGGAGAACGTGCTGACCAATCCGTCGGGCTTCAACGGCGCCGACGGCGTCTTCCGTTTCAAGCCCGACGGCACCAATGAGCGCGGCCTCTCGGTGCTGGAAATCGGAGGCGGCGCGGCGCGGATCATCTCGCCAGCGCCGAGGACCTTCACGGGGAACGGAGCCTGATTTCCTTCTCCCCGCTGGCGGGGAGAGGGCCAGGGTGAGGGGCGAGGCCGCGCGTCCGGCGCAGCCGCCATTTGCGCGAGCGCCCGACGTCGAAGATTCTTGAAGCTGCTTCGCCCCTCACCCCAGCCCTCTCCCCGCTGGCGGGGAGAGGGGGCGATTTGGCGTCATGCCGTCCCCGCTTCGCCCGCCACCTTCCCGAAATCCGCCACGCCCGTCATCACCCGGCGCAGCTCCGCGAGCAGGCGCAGGCGGTTGAGGCGCAGATCGGCGTTTTCCGCATTAACCGTCACCTTGTCGAAGAATTCGTCCACCGGCTCGCGCAGCTTGGAGAGGGCGCGCATGGCGCCGGCGAAATCTTCCTTTTCCAGCTTCTCCGCCGTTTCCTCCCGCGCGCGGGCGATGGCGGCGGCGAGCTTATGCTCCTCATGCTCGATGCGCAGATTGGCCGCATGGCGATGGGAATAGGCCTTCGCCCCGTCCTTCTTTTCCTCGGCCTTCAAAATGTTCACGGCGCGCTTGAAGCCGGCGAGCAGGTTCCTGCCGTCGTCCGTGGCCAGGAATTTAACGAGCGCCTCGACTTTCTTCGTGATCATGAGCAGGTCGTCCTGTAGCGGGGAGCTTCCTTCTCCCGCTTGCGGGAGAAGGCGGCCCTGCGACGCAGGGTCGGATGAGGGCCTCTCACCCGGCTCGCGGTCGGAGGCCAGCTCTTCCTTCGTCAGAGGAACAGCGCCGAGCGCCGCATCGATAAGATCGTAGCGGGTGCCCTTGTCGCGCAAGTAGACCTTCAGGCGGTCGATGAAAAATTCGAGGAGATCGAGCGCGCTCGTTCCGGCCATTTCGCCGTCGAGCTTCTTCACCGACTTCGAATGGAACGCGAGAGCGTTGTAATGACGATCAAATTCCGGGACGAGCCGCAGCCGCAGCTCGTTCTCCAATATGATCCTGATGACGCCCAGCGCGGCGCGGCGCAGCGCATAAGGGTCCTTGCTCCCCGTCGGCTTCTCGTCGATCGCCCAGAAGCCGACAAGCGTATCCAGCTTATCCGCTAGCGCGACGGCGATGGAGACCGGGTCCTTCGGCGCGTAATCGCCCTGGCCCTGCGGCTTGTAATGCTCGTAGCAGGCGTTGGCGACCGACGCGTCCTCGCCCTGCGCGGCGGCGTAATAGCTGCCCATCAGCCCCTGCAATTCGGGGAATTCGCCGACCATCTCGGTCACGAGATCGGCCTTGCACAAAGTCGCGGCGCGCGCGGCCTTCTCGGGATCGGCGCCGATGATCGGCGCAAGCTCCCGCGCCAGCGCCGCGATGCGCTTCACGCGCGCGCCCTGCGTGCCGAGCTTCTCGTGGAAGACGATCTGGTCGAGCTTCGGCAGTCGGTCTTCCAGCTTCGCCTTGAGGTCCGTCTCGTAGAAGAATTTCGCGTCCGACAGGCGGGCGGCGATGACGCGCTCATTGCCGGCGACGACCGTCTTGCCGCCGTCCGACGCCTCGATATTGGAGACGAGAATGAAGCGGTTGGCGAGGTGGCTCCCTCTCCCCGTTTGCGGGGAGAGGGTTGGGGTGAGGGGCGAGGGGGTTGGCGACGAAGCCGGGCCAAGCCCGGGCCCCTCATCCGTCCCCGCTGACGCGGGGCCACCTTCTCCCCGCGCGCGGGGAGAAGGGTCGCGCAGCACGAAGCATTTCTGGTTCACGCGGATCGTCGCGCGAATGACCTCGGGCGGGATGGAAAGGAATCTTTCGTCAAAGGAGCCCATCAGCGTCACGGGCCATTCGACCAGGCCGGCGACTTCCTCGAGAAGGCCCGCATCCTCGACGAGTTCCAGCCCCTGCGCGAAGGCGAGGTCCTTGGCGTCATGCAGGATGATGTCGCGCCGGCGCTCCGGGTCGATGACGACCTTCGCGCGTTCCAGGGACAAGGCGTAGTCTTCGAAGCGCTTCACGCGCATTTCGAAAGGCGCGAGGAAGCGATGGCCGCGCGTGACGTCGCCGGACGCAATGCCGTCCACCTCGAAATTCACGATCTCGGGCGTCTCGGTTTCCGGTCCGAACGTCGCGACAATGGAATGGAGCGGACGCACCCAGCGCAGCGAATCCGTTCGCTCCGAGGCCGCGCCCCAGCGCATGGATTTCGGCCAGGGGAAGGATTTGACGATCCCCGGCAGAATGTCGGCCAGGACGGCGATCGTCTCGGCGCCCGGCCGCTCGATGACGGCGAGGTAGAATTCCGCGCCCTTCTTGTCCTTCTCGATCTTCGCGCCTTCGAGCGAGGCGAGGCCGGCGCTCTTCAGAAATCCGGCGACCGCCGCTTCCGGCGCGCCGACGCGCGGGCCTTTCCGCTCCTCGCGCACGTCCGGCTGGCGGCCGGGCAGTCCCACGACCTGAAGCGCGAGGCGGCGCGGCGTGGCGTAGGCGGCCGCGCCCTCATAGGTCAGGCCGCGCTCGACGAGAGCGTTGCCGACGAGCTTTTTCAGGTCGTCGGCGGCTTGCCGCTGCATGCGCGCGGGAATTTCTTCGGAGAAGAGTTCGAGGAGAAGATCGGGCATCTATCTTTCAATCGTTTCTGCGCGACTGCGACGGGGCGGTGGGGCGACCCGCTTTTATGTCGACGAGACCCGTACAACGCCGCATAAATCGTGTCGAGAACGCCGTCGAGCTTTTCGTCGGCCTCGCCGGCTCTCGTGGGCGTGCGAGCGGCTAAAGTCAAATTGACTGAATAGGCGATCAATGAGATTTCCTTGCGCGCCGTCCGCCGTCGATCCCTCCCCGGGAGAGGGATCGACGGCTCGCGGTCAGTAGCCGGCGACGACCGGCGGTTCGCCCGCCGGCGCGGCGCCATAGGTGTAATCGGCGGCGCCATAAGCGTCGCCGAAGAGGCCGCTGGCCGCGCCGCCCACCGCGTCGACGGGGGCGGTCAGAAGCCCGAGCGGACCCGGGTCGGCGTAACCGGGCGCCGCGCCGTAATAGGCGGGCGCCGCCCCGCCCGCGGCGACGACGAGCGGCGATTGGACGAAGCCCACGGCGCCGCCATAACTGACACGGCACCAGGCGCGGCAGGCGCGCGCGTCGATGGGCGCGCCGGCGGGAATCATGGCGACGACCGCGCTCCGCATGCCCGGACGCGCATGGAGCGCGGTGGTCGTCGAGACGGTGGCGGGCGCGGCGGCCGCCGAGCCCACGGAGGCGGCGAGGGCCGCCGCAACGAACAGAGGCGTAAGTGTCGAACGCATTTCTCTCTCCCTACGCTTTGCCCAGACCCACGCACCATGTAGGGCGCGGGTGGACGCCAGCCGCCGAATCGGTTCAAAAACATGCGCTTTCCCTAACGCTCACGTCCGGCCGCCTCGCGCCGGAGGCAAGATTTGCCTGATGCGCATCCTCGTTACCAATGACGATGGCGTTCACGCGCCGGGACTCGCCATAGCGGAGAAGATCGCGCGCGAAATCTCCGACGACGTCTTCGTGGTCGCGCCGGAATGGGAGCAGTCGGGCGTCGCCCATTCGCTGTCGCTCAACGATCCGCTGCGCCTGCGCGAAATCTCGCCGCGCCATTACGCGGTGAAGGGCACGCCGACCGATTGCGTGATCATGGCCGTCCGCAAGCTCCTGCTCGACCATCCGCCGGATCTGGTGATTTCGGGGGTCAATAGCGGGCAGAACCTCGCGGAGGACGTGACATATTCCGGCACCATCGCCGGCGCGATGGAGGCCACGATCCTCGGCGTCCCCGCCATCGCGCTCTCGCAGTGCTATGATTTCTTCGCCGGCAAGCGGGTCGTCCACTGGGATTGCGCCGAGGCGCATGGCCTGGGCGTGGCGCGCAAGCTGCTCGACGCGGGCATTCCGCGCAACGTTCTGATGAACGTGAATTTTCCCAATTGCCACGCCGACGAGGTCACGGGCGTCGCCGTCACCATGCAGGGGCGGCGCAGCAACGATCTCATGAGGATCGAGGATCGCAAGGACGGACGCGGCAATCCCTATCACTGGATCTCGTTCCAGCGCGGCAGTTTTACGCCGGGGCCGGGCACGGACCTGCTCGCGATCGACGAAAACAAGATCTCGGTGACGCCGCTTCAGCTCGACCTCACCGACCATCCGACCGTCACGCGACTCGCCGCCGTCTTCGAGGAAAGCGCGAAGGAGCGCGCATGACCGAAACCGCCGCCAGAGCCGCTTTCGAGGAGCGCGCCGCGCTGCTCCTCGCGGTGCGTCAGGCGGGCGTGCGGGACATTTCGGTGATGCGCGCGATCGAGGCCGTGCCGCGCGAGGCTTTCGCGCCATACAAATTCCGCGACCTCGCCAATCGCAACATGGCGCTGCCGCTGGGCTGCGGGCAGACCATGTCGCGCCCCGCCGATCTCGGCCGCCGCATCGAGGCCTTGCGGATCGGGCGCGGCCATCGCGTGCTCGAGATCGGCGCGGGATCGGGCTATGGGACGGCGATCCTCGCCCGGCTCGCCCGGGAGGTGGTGACGCTGGAGCGTTACGAGACTCTCGCCATCGAAGCCGCCCGGCGCCTCGCCGCGCTGCCCGCCGCCAACGCCTCGGCGCTCCATGCCGACGGCCTTGCGCCCGCGCGCACGCTCGGCGCGTTCGACCGCATCGTCGCGCAGGCCGCGTTCGAGGCTGCGCCGACCGCGCTCCTGGAGATGCTGTCTCCCGGCGGCGCCATGGTTTACGTGCGCCAGGAAGCCGCCGGGGGCGAAAAGCGTCCGCGTCAACGATTGATTAAGGTTGATCGCATCGAAGGCGGCCAATTGCGCGAGACGGACCTCGGCCCGCACAGCCTTGGCGCGGCGACGCCCGGGATCGCAAAGGCCCTGTAGATCGCGGGCTTGCGACATGATGAAGATTTTAGCGGCGCCGTTCTCGCGGGATTCATCTTAAACGCCTCCTTAACCCGCTTGGGCATAGAACTATTGTGTTGGTGGTGCGTGCGAGTGGGTCGCGTCATGGCTATAGAGCGTCAAATTGCATATTCGCGGGTCGCGGTGCGGCTCTTGATGGCGGCGGGGGCGGCCGCCCTGATGGCGGGTTGTTCGGACGCCTCGCGTTTCTCCGATCCTTTCGCTGATCCCTTCAGCTCGGGCGGCGCGCCCAAAGTCGCGAATTATCGCGGCGTCGATCGCGCGCCGACCGGAGCCATCTCCAATCCGGCGCCCGCCCGCGTCGAATCCCGTCCGCTGCCGGCGCCGGCCGCCCAGCCCGCCGCGCCGCGCGCCCCGGCGCCTGTCGCGGGCGCCCAGCCGCCCGCCGGTCCCGGCGGCTCGCATTGGACCGCCGATGGCGGCACGCCGATCACCGTCGCCTCCGGCGAGACGGCGGGCATGCTCGCCACGCGCTACGGCGTGCCGACCGACGCCTTGCTGCGCGCCAACGGCTACAGCTCGGCCGCGCAGGTGCAGCCCGGCTCGCGCCTGATCGTCCCGGTCTATCGCGCCGGCGCCGTCGCCCATTCCGGCCCGGCCGCCGCCCCGGCGCCCGTCAAGATCGCCGAGGCCAGGCCGGAGCCCAAGCGCGATCCGAAGGCCGAAGCCGCCGCCGCCCGCGAGGAGCAGCGCAAGGCGGAAGCCGCGGCCAAGGCCGCCCGCGAGGAGCAGCGCAAGGCCGAGGCCGCCGCCAAAGCCGCCCGCGAAGAGGAAGCCAAGGCCAAGAAGGCCAGGGCCGCCGCCGAGGAGCAGGAGCTGAAGCGCCAGAAGAAGGCCGAAGCCGAGAAGGCGGCCGAGGAGGCGCGTCTCGCCAAGATCGAGGCCGATAAGCAAGCCGCCCAAAAGGCCGCCGAAGCCAAGAAGCTCGCCGACGCGAAAAAGGCCGAAGCGAAGAAGGAAGCGGAAGCCAGGGCCGCCGAGGCCAGGATCGCCGCCGAGAAGGCCAAGCTCGCCAAGGCGGAGGCCGCCAAGTCGAAGGCGGACGCCGCCAAGGCCGCCGAGGCGAAGTCGGAAGCCGCCAAGGCCGCCGAGGAGGCCAGGCTCGCCAAGGCGGAAGCCGCCAAGGCCGCGAAGGCCGAGCGTCTCGCCAAGGCGGAAGCCGCGCGCGAGGAAGCTGCCGCCGCCGCGGAAAGGCAGGGCGCCGCCGACAAGCAGCAGCAGAAGGCCGCCGCGGCCGAGAAGCCTGCGGAGCCGGCTCTCGCCGCTCGTCAGGTCGACAAGAGCACGCCGACCGCCTCCATTCCCCCGGCCGAGGAGACGACCAAGGTCGCCGCGGTCGACAGCGACAAGCCGGAATTCCGCTGGCCCGCGCGCGGCCGCATCATTCAGGGCTTCTCGTCGGGCGGCAATGACGGCATCAACATCGCCGTGCCGGAAGGCACGCCGGTGAAGGCGGCCGAAGGCGGCACGGTGGCTTACGCCGGCAGCGAGCTGAAGGGTTATGGCAATCTGGTGCTGATCCGTCACCCGAACGGCTTCGTCACCGCCTACGCCCATAATGGCGAGCTCGACGTCAAGCGCGGCGACTCCGTCAAGCGCGGCCAGACGATCGCCAAGTCCGGCCAGTCCGGCAATGTCGGCTCGCCGCAGCTTCACTTCGAGCTGCGCAAGGGCTCGACCCCGGTGGATCCGACGAATTACCTCGCCGGCCTGTAAAAGAGGGCGCGGTAAGAAATTCTCCGGAGTTCGCGAGACACTTACGTCCGGAGAAAAGCTGGGCGGCGGGTCCCAGGAAAGGCCCGCCGCCGGTTTTTGACGCGATCAGCTTCCCCCCAGCAGCGCGCTTTCGATCCCCGGCCCATATCAGTCCCGCTTGATCCGTTCGCCGCCGTCATTGCGAGGAGGCGAAGCCGACGAAGCAATCCAGCGCCGCAATAGCGTCTCCTGGATTGCTCGGGACGATCGGGCGAAAATGATTTCGGACGGTTGGCCCGCCCAATACTTCCCCTTTACGGGAGGTCGGCGGTCGAAGGCCGCCGCGTGGGGCCGTTTTCACCAATATTGCGCAAGCTTTAACCCACTCAGCCCCAGGGGGAGAGGGATGCGCCGCCGGCCGCGCCGGCTGCTTTTATCTTAACCGTTGAAATAATACTATTGAATAGAAGACCGGCTCCATATCCTAAGCTGGAGAGATGAAGGGGTTGGGATTTGGGCGCGGGAATGGCTGCCGCCGTGGCTTTGATGCATTATCTTTCGTCTTCTTCAGCGCGCTTCGGCCGCACGCGCGGGCTCACATGACCCATCCTTTCTTCTCGCTGCATACCCATGGCTTCATTCGCGCCGCCGTCGCCTGTCCGCGCGTGCGCGTCGCGGACCCCGCCTTCAACGTCGCGCGCACGATCGAGATGGCGCGGGAGGCGCATGAGAAGGGCGCCTCGCTCGTCCTGTTTCCGGAACTCGGAATTTCAGCCTACGCCATAGACGATCTCCTGCAACAGGAGGCGCTGCTGCGCGCCGTCGAGACGGCGCTTGGCGATCTGATCGAGGCGTCCCGAGAGCTGCATCCGATCATTGTCGTCGGCGCGCCGCTGCGCCATCGCGGGCGACTCTATAATTGCGCCGTCGCGCTCCTGCGCGGACGCGTCCTGGCGGCGACGCCCAAGACCTATCTGCCGAACTACCGCGAGTTTTACGAGAAGCGCCATTTCGCTTCCGGCGCCTTCGTCGCGGGCGAGGACATCGCCGTCGCCGGCCAGATCGCGCCTTTCGGCTCGGATGTGCTGTTGGAGGCCACGGACGCCGACGGCCTCGTGATCCATCTGGAAATCTGCGAGGACGTCTGGGTTCCCATTCCGCCGTCCGCGCGCGCGGCGCTTGCGGGCGCGACGGTGCTGCTCAATCTCTCGGCCTCCAACGCCATCGTCGGAAAGTCGGATTACCGGCAGACGCTCTGCGCCGCGCATTCGGCGCGCTGCCTCGCCGCCTATCTCTATTCGGCGGCGGGGCAGGGCGAGTCGACAACCGATCTCGCCTGGGACGGCGAGGCGATGATTTATGAGAAAGGCGATCTCCTCGCCAAGGCGCCGCGCTTCTCGGACGAGCCTCAGCTCGTCACGGCCGACATTGATATTGGCCGCCTGACGGCCGAGCGCGCGCGGCAGGTCACCTTCGGCGATTGCGCCGACGCCGAGGCGGGCGCCACGCAATATCGCCGCGTCGATTTCGAGCTCCGCGCGCCGCGCGACGCCGATCTCGGCCTCATGAGGGGGGTCCCGCGCTTTCCCTTCGTGCCGAACGACGAAGCCCGATTGGCGGAATTGTGCTTCGAGGCCTTCAACATCCAGTCCCATGGGCTGGCGCAGCGGCTGCGCGCCTCCGGCTTGGAGAAGGTGGTCGTCGGCGTTTCCGGCGGCCTCGACTCGACGCAGGCGCTGCTCGTGGCCGTTACCGCCATGGACGCGCTCGGCCTGCCGCGTCCGAACATTCTCGCCTTCACGCTCCCCGCCTTGGCGACGACCGACCGCACGAAGAGCAACGCCTGGGCGTTGATGCGCGCGCTTGGCGTTTCCGCGCGGGAGATCGACGTCTCCGCGGCCTGCAAGCAGATGCTGGAGGATATCGGCCACCCCGCCGCGCGGGGCGAGGCGGTCTATGACACGACCTATGAGAATGTGCAGGCGGGCGCGCGAACCTCGCTGCTCTTTCGCCTCGCCAATCTGCATAACGGCCTCGTCCTCGGCACGGGCGATCTCTCCGAGCTGGCGCTCGGCTGGTGCACCTATGGCGTCGGCGACCAGATGGCGCATTACAACGTCAACGCCTCCGTGCCCAAGACGCTCATCCAGCATCTCATCCGTTGGTGCGCGCGCGACGCGCGTTTCGGGCCGGAGACGGTTTCCGTGCTGGCGGACATTCTCGCGACGGAAATCTCGCCCGAGCTCGTGCCGGGGGAGGAGACGCAACGCACGGAGGCCTTTGTCGGCCCCTATGCGTTGCAGGATTTCAATCTTTATTACACGACGCGCTACGGCTTCGCGCCGGCGAAAGTCGCCTTCCTCTCGTGGCATGCATGGCGCGACGCGCATGCGGGCGCATGGCCTTCGGTGATCGCGGATAAGGATCGCGTCGCCTATGACCTCGCGGAGATCAAGCATTGGCTCGGCGTGTTCCTGCGCCGCTTCTTCGCGACGAGCCAGTTCAAGCGCTCGGCCTTGCCCAACGGTCCGAAAGTGAGTTCCGGCGGATCGCTCTCCCCGCGCGGCGACTGGCGCGCGCCGAGCGACTCATCGGCGGACGCCTGGCGCTCGGCCCTTGGCGACATCCCATAAGGGGCGCGAGGCGCAGCCGACTTGACCGTGACTATTTAAAGACAGTCGCCGCTCGGCCCGGAAAAAAGGCCGGCTAATGCCGGCCAGTTGGGAGCGTCGAAAGGAAAACGCTACGTCGTCAGGCTCTGCGGAGGAAGCCGACGACAGCGGAAATGACGAAGAGAGCCAACGCCACCCAGAAAAGAATCCGCGCGCCTTCCATCGCCGTCCCGGCGACGCCGCCAAAGCCGAAAAACGCAGCGATGACGGCGACGATGAGAAACAGGATCGCATAGTGCAGCAGGCTGCCCATGTTGACCTCCGTAGTGACCTTCATTCGCAGGCAGAACGCGCGCTCGCCACGTCTGTTCCGGCGCGAGCGGCGCGGAGCGGGCCTAGACCATGGCCAGCGGGATGCTAAATTTCGCAGCGTCGGTCTTTCGGCATAGGCTCACGGGAAATTGGGATCCGCGACATGTGCTATTCGCTTGAAGCAAGCATTATGGCCGGAGTCGGTCTGGGGTTGGCCGGCTTTGGCATGGTCGCCAAGGCAGTCCTTTTCGATCGGCGCATGCTGATCTTCGCCGCCTTTCCGCTGGTCTTCGCCTTCCACCAATTCACGGAGGCCGCCGTGTGGTGGACGGTCGACGACCCGCAGGCGGGCCAGCCTTTCCGCTACCTCTACACGCTCGTCGCCTTTGCGCTCTGGCCGGTGCTGACGCCTTTCGCGGCCGCCTATTCGGAGACCGATCCGGAGCGGCGGCGCCTTTGGCGCCTGCTCGCCGGCACGGGAGTCGTTTTGGCGGTCTATCTCATCGCCATGCTCGCCTTGTCGGGCGGCATCGATCTCAAGATCGTGCGTCACGCGCTGGCTTATGATCCGCTCTTCGAGCGCCCGCCGCTCATCGTGCATTTCCTGTATGTGCTGCTGACGGTCGCGCCGCTCGTGCTCAGCCAGCGGCGCGGCGTCGCGCTTTTCGGTTGGGCGGTGTTCGCGACATTCGTGCTCGCTCTCGCAGGGAACCGGCCCGCTTGGTACTCTCTCTGGTGCCTCGCCGCCGCCGTGCTCAGCCTGATCCTCGCCTTCGCCATCGAGGAGCAGCGCAGCGCCGACTATGACGAGATGGAGACGCAGAGCTGATCATCGGGCGGTCGCGCGCGCGAAGTCGAGATAGAGCGCGCGCAGCCGTCCGGCGTGCGGTCCCGGCGCGCCGTCGCCGAGCGGCCGGCCGTCGATCGAGACGACCGGCAGCACGAGATTGGAGGCCGAGGTCAGAAAGGCCTCGGCCGCCTCATGGGCTTCCGCGACCGTGAAGGCGCGCTCCTCGATCGTCAGGCCGTGCTCCTGCGCGAGCGCCATCACGGAGCGGCGCGTGCAGCCGGGGAGAATGGCTTCCGAATTCGGCCGCGTGAGGATCGCGCCCGCTTTGGTCACGATGAAGGCGGTGGAGGAGGAGCCTTCCGTGACGAAGCCTTCCGGATCGACCATCCAGGCTTCCTGGCAGCCTGCTTCCGTCGCCGCCTGCTTGGCGAGCACCTGGGCGAGCAGGGCGACGCTCTTGATGTCGCGCCGCGCCCAGCGCAGATCCGGCGCGGTGACGACTTTTACGCCCTTCCTGGCGTAGAGCGAGGCGAGGATGTTCTTCTGCTGGGTAAAGGCGACCAAAGTCGGTCTGACGCCTTTCGGAAAGGCGAAATCCCGCTCCGCCGCGCCGCGCGTGATCTGGAGATAGACCATGCCTTCCGTAACGCCGTTGCGCGCGACGAGGGTCTTTTCGATCTCGACGATCTCCGCCATGGAGACGGGGCTTTCGAGCCGAAGCGCCTTCAGCGAGCGCTCGAGCCGCGCCATATGCGCTTCGTTGTCGATCAGCTTGCCGTCTATGACGGCGGCGACTTCATAGACGCCGTCGGCGAACAGAAAGCCGCGGTCGAGGATGGAGACCGTGGCGTCTTCAAGCGGCGTATAGGCGCCGTTCACATAGGCGATGTCGGACAAGGGGAGGGGCCTCCTGGTTTGGAGCTGTTTAGCGCAGAAGCCTGCATCCTGTCCCGCCGCTCATTTCCCTCTCTCCCCAGGAGGCCGTCATGGCCGGGCTCGTCCCGGCCATCCACGCCGGGACGGTGTGCAAGAGCGAAAGGAAAAACCATTCCGTTGCAACGCTCTCCGCAGCGCGGGCGCTCGGCTTTGATGTGACCGAACTGCGATCCGAGGGCTGGATGAAATGGCGTTGACGGGTCTGGTTTCACGCCAAATCGCCATATGAATCGCGCCATTCGGCCGTGCGCCGTTCGGACGGTTCGTCACGATGAAGATCCAGCCGTCGCGCATTGCGAATGTTGCGCGGCGTGGATGGCCGGGACAAGCCCGGCCATGACGGGGTGGGTGACTTTCGAGATATGTCCATGCGGCAGCCGTGAAAGCGGGCGGTCGCGGCCCTTCGTCACTTTCCCGCGCCGCGCCTACGTAATAGAAGGATGAAAAAGGGAGCCGGCGGTGGGCGAGGAAATCAAGGCCACGGGCTTTTCCGAGGCCGACAAGGCGCAATTCGCCGCGCGGCTCGCGGCGGAAACGGACCTTGCGCGAAGCCTTTTCTCGGACGGCAAATTCTCCCGCGCCGGCCATATGATCGGATTCGAGATCGAGACCTGGATCGTCGACCACAATTACTTCCCGGCCTCCATCAACCAGCAGCTTCTCGAGGCGCTGGACAACCCGCTCGTCGTGCCGGAGCTGTCGCGCTTCAATCTCGAGCTGAACTGCGATCCGCTGCCGCTCCAGGGCGACGCGCTCGGCCTCGCCTATGACGCCTTCGTCAGGGTCTGGGCCGCCTGCAACGAGACGGCGCACCGGCTCGACGCCAATCTCGTGCTGATCGGCACGCTCCCGACGATCCGCGACGAGGATCTCACGCTCGCCAATATGTCGCCGCTCAACCGCTATTATGCGCTCAACAGCGAAGTGCTGCGCATGCGCGGCGGGCGGCCCTTGCGCGTCGATATTCTCGGCCGCGAGCATCTCGTCTCCGAGCATCGCGACGTGATGCTGGAGGCGGCGACGACCTCCTTCCAGGTGCATCTCAAGGCGCCGGCCGATCTCGCCCATCTCTATTACAACGCCTCCATCGCGGCCTCGGGTCCGATCCTCGCCGCCTGCGGCAATGCGCCTTTCCTCTTCGGCAAGGCGCTGTGGGAGGAGACGCGCATCCCGATCTTCGAACAGGCCGTGGACGTGCCCGGACCCCCGCGGGTTTGCATGGGCTCCGGCTACGTGACGAAGTCGCTCCTCGAAATCTTCGAGGAGAATGCGCGCGACTATGACGCGCTGCTGCCCATCGCCTTCGACGACAGGCCCGAGGCGATGCGCCATTTGCGCCTTCATAACGGCGTCATCTGGCGCTGGAACAGGCCGCTCATCGGCTTCGACGACGACGGCGCGCCGCATCTGCGCGTGGAGCACCGCATCCTGCCGGCGGGGCCGAGCTTCGTCGACATGATGGCGAACGCCGCGTTCTATCTCGGCCTGACGCGGGCGCTGGCGCTCGCGGGCCGGAATGGAACGGTCGGGCTCTCTTTCGAGGACGCATTGCGGAATTTCTATACGGCCGCGCGTCTCGGGCTCGACGCCGTCCTGACATGGCCGGGACTCGGCGAGATCGGCGCCGACCAATTGCTGTTGGAGCGTCTCATCCCCGCCGCGCGCGCGGGTCTTCGGGATTTCGGCGTGACCGACGCGCGCGGCTTTCTCGACGTGATCGAGGCGCGCGTGCGCTCCGGTCAGACCGGCGCGGCGTGGCAACGCAAGGCGCTTCAAGCCTGCGGCGGCGACCTTTATGCGATGATGGCCGCTTATTGCGAAGGGCAGCGCAGCGGCGCGCCCGTGCATGAATGGGAAGCATGAGAATGGATGCGATCGACGCGCCCTGCGCCGTGATGGACCGATTGCCGGAAGGTTTCCTCGACTGCCCCGCCGACAAGCTCATCGACATCCTGCCGGGACCGACGCTCTTCGACCTTTCGGGCCGCGATCCGCATCCGCTCTTCGTCTCGACCCTGCTGCACGGCAATGAATATAGCGGGCTCGACGCCATGCAGCAGGCGCTACGGCGTCACGCGGCGCGGGGGCTGCCGCGTTCGCTTCTCTTCTTCGTCGGCAATATTCGCGCGGCGGCCGCCAATCTGCGCACGCTTCCGGACGAGCGCGACTATAATCGCGTCTGGCCCGGCACGCTCCATCCCGGCGAGAGTCAGTCGGCGCTCGCGCAATGGGTCTATGACTATGCGGCGAAGCGCGGGCTCTTCGCGAGCATCGACATTCACAACAATACGGGCTTCAATCCGCACTATGCCTGCGTGAGGAGGCTGGAGCCGAAATTCATCGCGCTCGCGCGGCTCTTCTCGCGCATCGTCGTGCATTTCCAGCGGCCCGTGGGCACGCAGGCGGCGGCTTTCGCCAATCTCTGCCCGGCGATCACGGTCGAATGCGGCAAGGCGGGGGCGGGTTCGGCGACGCAGCACGCCATCGAGCTCGTCGAGGCGGCGCTCTCTATCGCGCATCTGCCCGATCATGCGCCGGCGCCGCACGACGTCGATCTCCTGCGCACCTACGCCATCGTGAAGCCGCCGGCGGAATCGACCTTCTCTTTCGACGGGTCGCCGGCCGATTTCATGTTCCGCCCGGACATCGACCATCTGAATTTCAGCGAGCTCGCGCCCGGCGCCTCCTTCGGCGTCGCGCGCGCGGGCGTGGCGCTCGACATTCTTCCCGGAGACGGCGACGATCGGCCGCCCGGCGATTATTTCGACTATTCGGGCGGCGAGATCAGGCTCTCGCGTCCGGCGATCCCCGCCATGCTCACCGTCGATCCGCGCGCCGTGAAGCTCGATTGCCTGTGCTATCTCATGCACCGCATCGGGATAGACGGGGCGCCGTTGTAAGATTGTCTTTTCCCTCTCCCCGCTTGCGAGGAGAGGGCAGGGTGAGGGGCGAGGCGAAATCATTGGCGCCGCGTTTTGATCGCGGGTCGGCCGAACATCGTCGTTGCGGCTTTGCCCCTCACCCCAACCCTCTCCCCGCAAAGCGGGGAGAGGGGGCTTGGCGGCTCGCGATCAAATCTCGAAACACGCGACGATCGGCGCATGCAGCGACCCTAATACCGGGTCCGCGGCATAGACTTCATCCAGCAGGCCGTCGTTCAAGATGCGCGTCTCGCGCCATCCCGCGGCGAGCGCCGGCGAGGCGAGAATATGGTCGATCAGCTTCGGACGCCCCGCATGCAGCACTGTGAATTGACGCGCCGCTTCGATGCGCTCCTCCATCGGCGCCAGCGCCCGCGCGCCTTGCTGCAATTCATTGTCGCCGCCGCGCAGGAGACGCGTCGGCGCGTCATATTCGTCGGCGTTGAAATCGCCGCAGACGGCGATCAGCGCCTCCGGCTCGGCGTCGAAGAGCGTTTCGACGAAAAGCCGCGCCTCCAGCGCCTGTCCCTCGCGCTTCTGAGCCGCGACGAACTGCCCTTCGATCTGCGATTTGCTGGACCCTTCGCCGCGCGCCGTGGCGACGGGCGCGGGGCGGGGCGCGCGCAGATGCAGGTCGATGAGATGCAGCGACCGGCCCGAGGGAAGCTCGGCCTCGGCGTAGAGCAACGGCCTGTCCCATTCGATGACGATGGGCGGCGGGACGACGTCGCCCTCGCGGGGCGGCGGCCAGGACCAGCGCTGGACGATCTCGTGATGGATCTGGCGCGCCTGCCGGATCGGCCAGCGGCTGAGGATGGCGAGATTATGCACATCGGCCGGCGAGTCGCTTCCCGGCCGCACGCTGGCCGCGCGATGAAATCCGGCATGGGGCGTCCCGGCGAGCAGGCGCTCGAGCGCGAGAAATTCGCGCGGACCGCGCTTGTGCGGCTTCTGCGCCCCGACCTCCTGCAGGCAAAGCACATCCGCGTCGAGCGCGGCGAGCAGCGGCAGCAGGGCGGCGCGGCGCGCCTCGAAAAGCGGCTGGTTCGACGCCGAGAAGTCGAGATTTTCGAGATTGAAGGTCGCGAGCCGCAGGGTCATCGTCCGATTGTCGCGCGGCTCGCCGCCGGGCGCCAGAGCTCCCCGGTCGGGTCCGGCGCGAATCGCGGAAGCTCCTGCGGGCGAGCTTACGCCTGACGAAAGACGCGCCTGTCGGGAAAATGCGCCGCGCCGCCCCTCGACGGCGGCGGCGTTTGGCGTCACTATTGCAAGGCTTTAAGATCTCCTCGGGAGCTCCTCGCCTTGTCCGTTTTCGACGGCATTCCCTTCTTCGCCGGGCTTGAGTCCGCGCGCGCCGAGATTTTCGGCCGCCAATGCGTGCGCAAGCGCTATTCCGAGGGCGAGCTCGTCCTCGACTTCGACGATCCCTCGACCGACGTTTATTTCATCGTTTCGGGCGATGTGCGCGTCCTCGTCCGCACCGCCGCCGGCAAGGAGATGATCCTGGGCGACTTCGGTTCGGGCAAGTTCTTCGGCGAGATGGCCGCGATCGACGGGGCCAAGCGCTCCGCGAACGTCACGGCGCTCACAAATGCGGAACTCCTGCTCGTCCCGCCGACCGTCTTCAAGGAGATCGTCCTGCATGCGCCGGAAATCAGCGATCGCTTGCTGCGCCTCCTCACCGCGCGCGTGCGCGAGCTCAATATCCGGCTTTTCGAGCGTTCGGTCCTCGATTTGCGCCACCGCCTCTATTCGGAGCTTTTGCGCATGTCGGCGCCCCGCAAGGGCCATGAGGGCCAGGCCATCGTCTCGCCGCCGCCCTTCCAGCACGATCTCGCCGCGCGCATCGGTTGCCGGCGCGAGCAGGTGAGCCGCGAGCTGAGCGCGATGACGGAAGAGGGGCTCGCCGAGAAGGTGCGCGGCGGCCTCGTGCTTCTGCGCCCGGGCGTGCTGGAGAAGCGCGTGAAGGATGCGATGAACGCGGCGGAGTGACGCCTGTGTGCGCCCGCGCACAAACGAAACCCTCGTCGTCTCCTAGCTTCGACCCATCTTTACGGGACAAGGACGTCTCGATCGATGAGGGAGAAGCGGATGATCGCTCATTTGACGCCCATCGAGCGCTGCACGGAAGTTGCGGGCCTCGCCCCGCATGAAATCATGCTCGGCGTGAGCCCCAGCGAGAAGCATGAGCGCCTGCTCGCCAAATATCGCAGCGCCCGCCGCTCGCGGGCGGCGGCGCGCGCCAGAATCGTCGCGGACATTCGCGCGGCCGTTTCGTCGGGCGCGACCGGCGAGGCGGCGGATCTTCTCGTCGTCCTGCGGCGTCTTCTGGCCGTGGATCCGTCGCGCGAGCCGGGCCGGAAAGGCTCCGCCGTCTCTCGCCGCCGCGCCCCGGCCCCGCGCGGCCGATCGGCGAGCCGCGCTCTCAGCGCGCGCCTCGCGAGCGAGGCTCCGAAAAGCTCGGAGGCGATTGTCCTTCGCCTCCCGCGAGAGCGGAAACCCCAAGGCAAATCGGGTGAAGGCTGGGCATGAACAAATTCCTCTTCTTCACGGGGAACGCGACCTTGCGGCGAGGCCTGTTGTCCAGCTGCAACAGTGAGGGATTGTTTCATTGGGGGCGCAGCGGCCAATTGGGACGGTGCAGCCGGTTCTGATCCTTTATTTACAATTGCTTGCTGTTGCGCCCCTTGTCGCTCTGGTCGGACTCTTCCGTCTTGCCGCGCCGGCGCCTTTGAGTCAGCTTCGGTTTCGCTGGGGTAGAGCGATGTGGGGGGCGAGTTTTGATTTCGATGAGGACGAACGCTTTGAAACGATTTGGCGGTCTCCTGGTCGCCGCCGCTCTCTGCGCTCCAGCCATGGCGCAGGACATCCGCGCGGAGCGCGACCAGCTCGCGGCGCGAATTCAGGCCCATCCCGAGGATTACGACGCGACCTACCGCTTTGTCGTGGTGACGACCGAATTGCGGGACTATGAAGCGGGCATCGGCGCGCTGGAGCGCCTGCTGATGTTCAATCCGCAGCTCTCCCGCGCCCGCAAGGAGCTGGGCTTCCTCTATGCGCGGCTCGGGGCGTGGGAAGTCGCGGCTCAGCATCTGAAGGCCGCCAGGGCGGCCGGCGATCTCGATCCGGCGCAGACCGCGCAGATCGACGCGCAGCTCCCCGACATCGAGAAGCGCACGCAGACGAGCCGCATCTCGGTGCGCATGCATGTCGGCTTGCGCGGCCAGTCCAACGCCAATTACTTCCCCGCCAACAATCTCTTCCAGGTCGGCGGCGTCGGCCTCGCCTCCGCCGCGCCGCAAAAGGCCGATCTCAATTCCTTCCAGCTCATCCAGGCCGCGCATGAATATGAATTTGGCGGCCAGCGCGGCGACCGCCTGGAGACTCGCGTCACGGGCTACGCCACGCAGCAGTTCAACCTGCCGCAATATAGCGTCATGCTTTTCTCGGCGACGACCGGTCCGCGCTTCTTCATCCCGCAGACCTTTGTCGGCAATCTGTCGGTGCGGCCCTATCTGACCGGCGCCGTCTCCATGCTCGGCTCCAACAATTATCTCAACACCGGCGGCGCCGGCGCGAGCCTGCGCGCCGATTTCGGCCCCGACGCCTGGCTGGAGCCCGGCGCCGAGTGGCGCGGCATTTGGGTTGATCCGGGCCGCTATGTTTTCGGCGTGCCGCCTTATGCGACGCTCTCGACCCTGGCCACGGGCGACGTCGTCACGGGCTATGTGAGCGGCTCCTATCGCGTGCTCGACGGCGTGCGGCTCGACGGGCGCGTGGCCTATTCGCGCGCAAGCGCCGGCTATGCGGCGCAGAGCTCCGATCAGGTCGACGTGCAGGCGATGGTCCGTTTCGAGGTCGATCCGCCGCATCCGATGATCGCCCGGCGCTGGACGATCGCGCCCTATGCCCGCTTCACCCACCTCGCCTTCGACGCGGCGAATCCGCTGGTCAATCCTTTCGTCGCGCGCCATGACGCGGCCTGGACCCACGGCGTGATGCTCGACGCCCCGGTGACGGAGACATTCGGCTTCGCGGGCAATCTGGAGTTCCTTCGCAACGACTCGAACATCCCGAATTTCAAGATGCACAATGTGGCGGTCTCTTTCGGCCCCACGGCGAAGTTCTAAGGGAGAAGCCTCATGAAAAAGATCTCCCTTCCGGCGCTCGCCTCCGCTTTCGCGCTGGCTTCTTTTCCCGCTGCGGCCGAAAGGGTCGGCAATGTCGGCGCGGTCAACGTCGCCGCTCACGGCACGCCGCCCGGCGCCGCCAAGCGTCCGCTATCCATCGGCCTCGGCGTCGAGAAGCGCGAGCGCATCGAGACGGCGGGCGAGGGCAGCGCCCAGATCGTCTTCAATGACAGCTCGACCATGACGGTTGGGCGCAACAGCTCGATCGTGATCGACGATTTCGTTTACAACGGCGCGAGCGGCAGCCAGGGCGTCACCATCGCCAAGGGCGTGATGCGCTTCGTCGGCGGCGGGGTCAGCCACGGCTCCGGCGCGACGCTGAAGACGCCGACGGCCTCGATCGGCCTGCGCGGCGGGTCCGTGCTCGTGCGCATCGGCGGCGAGTGCGAGGCGCTCGTCGTGCATCAGAACGGGATCGCCGATATTGTCGGCCCCGGCGGCGACTCGCAGACGCTGAACCGTCCGGGCTTCGGCGTCTGCGCGCGCAGCGGCGGCGTCTCGGAGCCCTTCCGCGTGCCGGCGGAGACGATCGCCGCGCTCAATGCGCAGATGGCGAGTCGGATCGGCCAGTCCGGCGGGGCCAAGGCGAAGCCGCGCAACTCGGACGCCAATTTCGCGCTCGGCAATGACCGCCCGGCGAGCGTCGAGCCGCCGCCGGGCCTCGAAGCGCTGGGCCCCGTCTGGGCCGGCGCCGCCATTGTGCAGAGCCGCGCCAATGTCGAGAACCAGCCGGCTCCGCCGGTCGTGGTCGAGGAAAGCGAATATTACCCCGAATATCCCGAAGGCCGGTAAAACGCGCTATCGCCGGCGCGCCGGCGGATTGCTGAATGTTCAAACGTAAGTGGGTTTTCCTTTTCGCGACCTTGCTCGCGGCGGCGCTCGTCCTTCCCTGGGGCGCGTTGCAGCCGCGCCGGCTCGAGGATTTGCGCAATCTCGTCTTCGACGAGTTTCAGCGCCTTTCGCCGCGCGCCTATGATCCCGAGACTCCGGCGCGCGTCGTCGGCGTCGATGAGGAAAGCCTGAAGGCCTACGGCCAATGGCCCTGGCCGAGGACGCGCGTGGCCGAGCTTGTCGACAGGTTGCGGGAGCTCGGCGCGGCCGCGATCGCCTTCGACTTCATTTTCTCCGAGCCGGACCGCGCCAGCGCCCACATGCTGGTCGAGGCGCTGCCCGATCCGAAGCTGCGCGCGGACGTCTCCAGGCTCATCGCCAAAGCGCCCGACAGCGACGCTGTCTTTGCGAACGCGTTGCGCGATGCGCCCGTGGTGCTCGGCGCGACGCTCGCGCTGGAGGGAGCCGGCGACTATCCGGCGAAGGCCGGCGTCGTTTCGGCGGGCGACGACCCGGCGCCTTTCCTCTTTTCGTTCCCCGCCGTCGTTGCGCCGCTGCCCGCGCTCGTCGCGAATGCGCAAGGCCTCGGCGCGACCAACTGGCTTCCCGACCGCGACATGGTCGTGCGCCGCGTGCCGCTGCTGACCCGCGTCGGCGCCTCGATCGCGCCGTCGCTCGCGCTGGAGGCGCTGCGGGTCGCGCAGGGCGAGCAAAGCTTCGTCATTCGCTCCTCCAACGCCAGCGGCGAGACGGCCTATGGCGCGCAGACCGGGGTCAATGCGGTGAAGGTGGGCGCCTTTCAGATCGCGACCGGCCCCTCCGCCGATGTGCGCCCGCGTTACGCCTTCTCCACGCCTGCGCGCAATATTTCGGCCAAGGCGGTGCTGGAGAAGAAGGCGTCGCGCGCGGAGATCGAGGGGCGCATCGTTTTTGTCGGCGCGCTGGCGGTCGGGCTCGGGGACGTGCGCGCCACGCCGCTGGAGCCGGTCGTTCCCGGCGTCGACGTCCATGCGCAGATCGTCGAGTCCCTGACGAGCGGCGCGCTGCTCTCGCGGCCGGATTGGGCGCCCGGCCTCGAATATTTCGTCGCCATCGCGGCCTTCGCATTGACCATGCCGCTGCTTTTCCTCGCGCCGCAGCTCGTGTCGGCGGCGTTCGTGCCTCTCGCGGTCGCCGGACTCTTCGCCGGCTCCTTCTATCTCTTCGAGAAGCAGGGGCTGCTGCTCGATCCCGCCTATCCGAGCCTCGTCATCGTCGGCGCCTCCATCGTCGGAACGGTGACGCTGTGGCGCACCGAGACCATGGCGCGCCGTCAGGTGCGGCGCGCCTTCGGCAAATTCGTCGCGCCCGCGGTCGTCGACCGAATCGCCGAGCATCCCGAGCGTCTCGTGCTCGGCGGCGAGACGCGCGAATTGACCGTGCTCTTTTCCGACCTGCGCAATTTCTCCGGCATTTCGGAAGGCTTGAGCGCGCGCGAGCTCACCCAGTTCATGAATGATTATCTGACGCCCATGACCGACGCCATTCTCGAATGCGAGGGCACGGTCGACAAATATATGGGCGACGCCATTCTCGCCTTCTGGAACGCGCCGCTCGACATCGCCGACCATCCGCGCAAGGCGGTGCGGGCGGCGCTCGCCATGCGCGCGGCGATGCTGAAGTTCAACGCCGAGCGCGCCGAGATGGCGCTTGCGGCGGGGCGCCCGCATAAGGAGGCCGCGATGGGGCTCGGCCTGAACCTCGGACGGGCGAGCGTCGGCAATATGGGCTCGATCCGCCGCTTCGACTATTCGATCCTCGGCGACAATGTAAATCTCGCCTCGCGTCTCGAAGGCGCCAGCAAGGCCTTCGCCACGGACATCGTCGTTTCCAGCGCGGTTCGCGACGCCGCGCCGGACATGGCCTGGCTCGATCTCGGGCGCATCGTGGTCGTCGGCCGCACCGAGCCGACCCATGTTTTCGCCTTGGCGGGGGACGAAAGCTTCAGCCGCACGGATTCGTATGTGCGCTGGCGCACGGCGCATGACGAGATGCGCGCCGAATATGAAGCAGGTCGATTCGACGCCGCCGCGGCGCGCGCCGAGACCCTCGCCCAGATGCTTCCCGGCGCCTGGCCCGCACTCTATCTGGGCATGGAACAACGATATTCGAAGCTGGCGCGCGAGGGCTTGCAAGAAGGTTGGTCTTCGATATGGAATCTCCAGAGCAAGTGACCGCGTTTCATTTCCCTCCAGCGCTCCGCGCGACCCGTTGGCTCTTCTGAAGGATCGCCGTCAGCGCATGACCGATACGATCGTCGCGAAATATTGGAACCTCCTCGCGTCTCGCCACGATGCGCAGGCTTTCGCCACGCTCGACGCCGCCTATCGTGAGCCGCAGCGCGCCTATCACGCATGGGGACATATCGTCGATCTGCTCACAAAGCTCGAAGCGCTGGCGCACTTGCCCATGCGGGCCGATCTCGTCGCCGCGGCGATCTTCTGGCACGACTCGGTCTATCTCACGCGCGATCCCGACGGGCGCCCGCGCACCGATCCGGAGAATGTCCGCGCGAGCGCGGAGCTGTTTGCGCGCCACTCGAAATTCGACGTATGCGAGGCGCGGGCGATTGAGGATCTCATCATGGCGACCGCGAGCCATATGAAGGCGAAGGCGTCCGCCGAGCATTATCCGGGCTTTTCGCGCGATCTCGACTTCTTCCTCGATCTCGACCTGTCGTCTCTCGCCGCGCCATGGAGCGTGTTCGAGAAAAATCTCGACGACATTCACTTCGAATTCGGCTGGGCGCCGGAGCGAGCGTTCTATCTGGGACGCGTGCAGATGCTCGAGAGCTTCCTCGCGGCCGGCGACGCGCTCTATCGCCTGCCCGAGTCGCGCAGCCTGTGGCTCGCCCATGCGCGCGCCAATCTGCAACGCGCCGACGCCGATCTGCGCGAGCGCCTCGCGCGGTCCGCTTGAATAGCAATCGGGCAACCCATAAGCCGGGACTTGGTTCGCCGCCCTACCTCGAAAGTCACTAACGCCGTCATGGCCGGGCTTGTCCCGGCCATCCACGCCGTGCGGCATTCGCAAATGCCTGACGGCTGGCTCTTCATCATGACGAACCGTTCGAACGGCGCATGCTCGAGTGGCGCGATCATAACGGCGATTTGGCTTGCGGCGCGAACGCCACCCGGCGGTCTTCGGCCGCCGACCTCCCCGTAAAGGGGAGGTATGGGGCGGTTAACGCCGGGGATCGTTGTTCGCCCGATTGCTCCGCCGTCAATCGATCGTGATGCGCCCGTCGATGACGGGCGCGATGGCTCCCGCCTTCTGGATGGCGTCCATCACGACGGTCGCGAGCAGCGGCGCTTCGTCGTCCGTAATGAGGGGCGTTCCGCGCAGGAAAGCCTCATAGCCGTCCTTTCCCCGCGCGAGATAATCATTGGTCGCAACCTTGTAGCGCTTCGCGTCGTCGAGCGGCTTGCCGCCGATTTCGACGGAGACGATGCGCGATCCGGGAACCGCGTCGCGGCGCAGGACGATGCGCGCGCCCGAGAGTTGCGGAAAGCGGCCGGCGCCCTTGCCGAGCATCCAAACGCCCCGCTCGAGCGCCGCGCGAAGATCGGCGCCGTCTATTTCCAAGGCGACGAGCTTGTTGCCGAAGGGAAGCGAGGCGGCCACCATCTTGCGGGTGAGCTGCGTTCCCGGCGGCACGATGACGTCGCCGCGAATGCCGCCGCCATTCATAATGGCGATGTCCGCGCCGGCCCATGCGCGCATGGCGTCCGCGATGAAATCGCCGATCGCCGTCTCCTGTCCACGCACGCTCGCCGTGCGGCTGTCGAGCGCCGTCCGCGTGACGCCGATAATTTGATCGAGCTCCTTGTCCATCCCCGCCTGATAGTCGACGACGCGCGCGGCGACGGCGGCGTCCGGCTTCACGTCGGCGGTGTCAATGACGCGGAATTTCGGCGTCCAGCTCACTTTGCGCGGCTCGCCTTCCGTCACCGTGACGGCGAGATCGACGGCGACGATCTGCGCGCCGTCGGCCTGAGTTTCGGCGATCGCCGCGCGACCGTCATACGCGATGAAGAGATTGTGGTCGTGGCCCGACAGCACGATGTCGATCAATCCCGACCTGGCGAGGCGCAGATCGTCCCGCCACTCCGAATGGGTGACGGCGACGACAAGATCGGCGCCCGCGCCGCGCAGACGTTCCGCTTGCCGTTTCGCCGTCTCGATCGCCGGCGAGAATTGCAGCCCGCCCGTATTCGAACGTCTCGCGCTTTCGTCTTCCGTCAGGCCGAAAACGCCGATCTTCACGCCGTCGATCTCGAACATCCTGCTGTCGTCGAAGCCCGCCAGCGGCTTTCCCGCGGCGTCCCGCAGATTGGCGGCGAGCCGCGCGGCCCGCACCTCCGACATGCGCTTGCGGAAGACTTCCTCGCCGAAGTCGAATTCATGATTGCCGGGCGTGAACACGTCGACCCCGATGCGGTTCACGAGATCGACGATATGCGCGCCCTTGTCGAAGCTCGACATGAGCGAGGGCGAGATCGTGTCGCCCGCCAATGCGACGAGGACGTTCTTGCTCGCCTTGCGCTCGGCGTTCACCGCCCCCGCGACGCGCGCAAAGCCGCCGCGTCCGTTCTTCTCGGCCATTTCGTAGATGTCGCTGAAGACGAGCAGCGTCGCGTTGACCGTCCGCTCCGCGGCATGCGCGGGAAGGACGAAGAGCGAAAGAGCGAATGCGAGAGAGCGGAATTGCATCATGAAGCCATGTTTGCGCGCTTTGGCGACGAAGAGGCGACAAGCGGCGCCGGTCGCCTCTTCCGATGCGTCAGGCGCCGGTGGTCACGATCACGAAATCCTTGCCGCTGCGCTTGTCGGGGCTCAGCGGGGCGTCGGTGAGCACCATGGTCATGCCCGGATGCATGCGCGCCTTCATCTCGCTGACGAAGGCGGGCTCGGCGGAGATGCGTTGCATCACCACGTCGTCGCGCTGGAGCGGAGTCGCCGCCTGCTGATGCGTGATGGCGCTCCAATGCATGCCCTGCGCGTCCGTATTCGCGCCATTGAGCACGAAGACATGCGAGCCGAGCTTGTCGCCGTCCTTCAGCGTCAGCTTCGAGCGCGCCACGACATGGTCGTTCTCGATGAGCTCGATCACACGATCGGCGGAGGAGACGATGACGCTGGTGATCGGCAATTTCTCGGCCTCCACCCAGTCGGAGGGATGCTTCTTGCCGTCAAGGCCCGCAAGCACATGCTCGAATTCGCTTTCCGCATAGCCCGAGAGCACCATGCCCGGATGCGTCAGCTCCCACGGATCGGTATGCGCGCCCGCGATGATCACCGGCGTGCCGATATGGGTGACGGTGAAGAGCAGCTCCGAAAATTTCATCGGCAGGCGCACGCAGCCATGCGAGGCGGGATAGCCGGGGAGATTGCCGGCATGCAGCGCGACGCCCGACCAGGTCAGCCGGTTCATATTTGGCATGGGCGCGTCGTCATAGATCGACGAATGGTGGTTCTTGTCCTTTTGCAGCACGACGAAGACGCCCGTCGGCGTCTCATGGCCCGGCTTGCCCGTGGAGCAGGTCGCGACGGCGATGCGGATGCCGTTGCGATAGACATGCACGCGCTGCTCGGGGATCGACACGACGACGGAGACCGGGCCCGTCTCGGCGCGCTCCGGATGCCAGGTGAACTCGCCGGGCTTGAGCTGGGAAATGTCCTTCAGCGTTTCGACGGCGAAGGCTGCGCGCGGGACGGCGAAAGCGGACGCCGCAAACATGCCGCCGAGCAGCCCGCGGCGGGTAAAGGCAAACGTGGTCATAATATTTCCCCCTTATTGCCCAGCATTGACCGCGCAGTAACATAGCGGCGGCCAGCGGCCAAGGTCCGCATAGGACCAGGGGAGCGCGGCGCAGACAAAATTGGCGTGGGCGCCCCTCGCGCTTCGAGACGCCTGCTGCGATCCCGGGCTTGCCCGAGATCGATTCTTAAATGCGCAAATCGGGCAAGCCCGACTTGCGCAGGATCCTCAGCATGAGGAGCTTCTGTATCTATGCCAGGCACTTAGGCCTTATCCTGAGGAGCAAGCGAAGCTCGCGTCTCGAAGGACGAGGCCGCCCTCTGAGGTGTGTCCGCAAACTAAGACGGCGCCCATGGGCGCCGTCTCATCGCTTGCTTGGGGGCTACGTCAGTAATTGTAAGCGCGTTCGCCGTGATCGGTGATATCCAGTCCCTCGCGCTCCTGATCGGGCGCCGGGCGCAGGCCGATGATGATGTCGACGACCTTGTAAAGGATCGCCGAGCCGATGCCCGAGAAGAGCAGCGTCGCAATGACCGCCGTGCCCTGCGCCTTCATCTGAGTGACCATGTCGTACGTGCCGGTGAAGCCGTCGATATTGGTGTAGTCGACGATGCCGGCGCCGCCGAAGGCGGGGTTGACGAGCAGGCCGGTCGCAAGCGCGCCCGTGATGCCGCCGATGCAGTGCACGCCGAACACGTCGAGCGCGTCGTCATAGCCGACCTTCTTCTTCACGATGTCGACGAAGAAGAGGCAGATCGGCGAGACGGCGAGGCCGAGGATCAGCGCGCCGACGGGACCCGAGAAGCCGGCGGCCGGGGTGACGGCGACGAGGCCGGCGACGGCGCCGGTGATCAGGCCGAGCAGCGAGGGCTTGCCCTTGACCAGCCATTCGACCACCATCCACGACAGGCCCGCCGCGGCGGTCGCGACCATGGTGTTGACGAAGGCCAGCGCGGTGCCGCCATTGGCTTCGAGGTTGGAGCCCGCATTGAAGCCGAACCAGCCGACCCACAGCAGCGAGGCGCCGATCATCGACATGGTGAGCGAGTGAGGCGGCAGCGCCTCCTTGCCGTAGCCGATGCGCTTGCCGACCATGACGGCGCCGACGAGGCCCGCAATGCCCGCATTGATGTGAACGACCGTGCCGCCCGCAAAGTCCAGCGCGCCCTTGGCGAAGAGCCAGCCGGCGCTTGAGGCGAGTCCGTCGATCGTCGCCTGCGCCGCCGTTTTCGCAGCTTCGTCGTCACCCGCGGCGGCGAGTTTCGTCGCAGCGTCGACGAGCGCGTTCGGATCCGGCGCGCCCCAGACCCAGTGCGCCACCGGGAAGTAGATGAAGGTGACCCAAAGCGCCGTGAAGAGCAGAACCGCCGAGAATTTCATGCGCTCGGCGAAGGCGCCGACCACGAGGGCGGGGGTGATCATCGCGAAGGTCATCTGGAAAACGAGATAGGCAAATTCCGGAATGACCTTGCCGGGCGTGAATGTCGGGGAGATCGCCGCCGAGTCGACGCCCTTGAGGAGCACCTTGTTGAAGCCGCCAATATAGGCGCTGAGCGAGCCGCCGTCGCCAAAGGCGAGCGAATAGCCGTAGACCGTCCAGATCACGCCCACGAGGCAGACGATGGCGAAGACCTGGGTCAGGATCGACAGCATGTTCTTGGTGCGCACGAGGCCGCCATAAAACAGCGCGAGGCCCGGGATCGACATCATCAGCACCAGCAGCGACGAGGTCAGCATCCACGCCACGTCGCCGGGATTCGGGGTCGGGTCGTTGCCAGCAAAGGCCGGCCCCGCCAGCGCGACCAGCGCCGCTCCCGCAAGGATCGAAGCCGTAAACGCGCTTCGAGACGAAGGAAGTTTCATGTAGGGAAGCTCCTTAAGTTGTCGGGAGAAGGCGATCAGAGCGCGTCGGCGTCGGATTCGCCGGTGCGGATGCGGATGGCGCGCTCGAGCGGGCCGACGAAGATTTTGCCGTCGCCGATCTGGCCCGTGCGGGCGGTGGAGGTGATCGCGTCGATGACCTTGTCGACGAGGTTTGCCGCAACTGCGACCTCGATCTTGAGCTTCGGCAAAAAGCTGATGGCGTATTCGGCGCCGCGATAGATTTCCGTATGTCCCTTTTGTCGTCCGTAGCCCTTGACTTCCGTCACCGTGAGGCCGTGCACGCCGATATTGGTCAGCGCGTCGCGGACCTCATCGAGCTTGAACGGCTTGATGATCGCTGTCACGATTTTCATCTGCCAATCCTGTTGTTATCGACCCCTTGGACGGGCGCCGCCGGTCAAGGCGGGACGCCGCAGCGGCGCGGTCGTTGGAGAGAGCGTTTGAGCGCTCGGCGCAATCGCCTTCAAAAGCCGTGCCAGCCGCGCTAGGCCAGAGAAATCCTGGGGTTTCACGCGAGAACGCGTCTATGGCGGATCGGGCTGCGCCGCCGCCGCGCGGGCGGGCCGCCAAGGAAAAGCTCGGAGTTCCGGCAAGACCAAGCAAAATGGTTGAAGAAGAGGCGGAGGGCGCTGATCGTGGCGCGGCGCCTAGAAAAACGGCAGGCGCCTAAAGATTGGCGCGCAGGCGGATGAGGCCCTCTTGCGCCACGGAGGCGAGCAGGCGCCCATCCCGCGTGAAGATGCGGCCGAAGGTCAGTCCGCGCGCATTTGAGGCGGCGGGGCTTTCCTGGGCGTAGAGCAGCCACTGATCGACCCGCGGGGGATGGTGCAGCCAAAGCGCATGGTCGAGGCTCGCGACCTGAATCTTCGGGTCGAAAATATTGCGGCCATGCACCATGAGCGCCGTGTTCAGCAGCGTCATGTCCGATAAATAGGCGAGAAGCGCCGCGTGGAGGGCGTCGTCTTCGGGCAGGGGGCCCTGGACGCGAAACCAGATGAATTGCCCCAGGCGGTTGGGCGCGACCAGCGTCTCGGGGGCGACGATGCGCATATCCAGCGCGTCGGCGCGCTTCATCCAATGCTCGGCGGGCGTCGGCAGGAAGCCCCGGAAGCGCTCGACGAGGGCGCCGATGGGCTCCAGGCTTTCGGGCGCCGGCGTCGACGGCATGTCGGCCGTGTGCTCGAACCCGCTTTCCCGGAGCTGATAGGAGGCCTCGAGCGAGAAGATCGTGCGCCCCTGCTGGGCGGCGACGCAGCGGCGAGTCGTGAAGCTCCGGCCATCGCGGATGCGCTCCACCGCGAAGTCGATCGAAATTTGGGGATCGCCCGCGAGGACGAAATAGGCGTGCAGGGAATGAAGCGGCCGGTCGGCGGGCGCGGTGCGGGTCGCCGCGACCAGCGCCTGGGCGACGACCTGCCCGCCATAGAGGTGCCGGCCCGCCGCGGCGGGGCTGTGGCCGCGGAAGCGGTCGTCGCCCAAATTTTCCAGGTCGAGCAGCGCGACGAGTTCGTGGGCGGGCGCGTCATCCATGACGAAGAGGCGCGTCAGTCGATCTGCCGCGCCTCTTCCGGCAGCATGATCGGTATGCCGTCCCGGATCGGATAGGCGAGCCGCGCGGAGCGCGAGATCAGCTCCTGGCGCGCGCGGTCATATTCGAGCGTGGTCTTGGTGAGCGGACAGACCAGGATTTCGAGCAGGCGCGGATCGACCTTCGTCCCCTCGGGCGCGGTGGCCTCATTGGCGCCGGCGGCGTCGGTATTGTCGCTCATCTTGTCGTTCCCGTCTCTTGCGTCAGTGCCATTGCGGCCGGTCGCCGTCGCGCTGGGCCATGTCCAGCTTTGCGAGGGCGACGAGCGTCTCGGCGCGGGTTTTCAGGTCGATCGCCTCGACCAGCGCCTGCTTTTCGTTCGCCCCGAAGGGCGACATCATCGCGAGGGCGTTGACCAGCGTCTCCGTCGGAGCCGCGTCGATGCTCGCCCAGTCGATTTCGAGTTTCGAATATTCGGCGAAACTGCGCAACATGGCCACCATGGACTCGCGGTCCACGGCGTTTTCCCCCGCGCCGGGCAGGAGGTCGGCCTGGAAGCCGTCAAAATTCACCCGAAACTGGCGATAGGGGCTTCCGGCCTTCAGCTCCTCGACGAGGCGGAAGCGCGCCACGCCGGTGAGCGTGATCAGATAGCGCCCGTCTCCCGTCTCGGCGAAACGGGTCAGACGGCCGGCGCAGCCGATCTGGAAAAGCGGCGGCGGCGCGGCTCCATTGCCGCCAGGCAGCGGCTGGATCATGCCGACGAGCCGCGCGCCCGCGATCGCGTCGTCGATCATGGCGACGTAACGCGGCTCGAAGACGTTGAGCGGGAGCTCGCCCCGCGGCAGAAGCACGGCGCCCGTCAGCGGAAAGAGCGGAAGCGTCTGAGGCAGCGCGCGAATATCGGTGTAAGGGCTGTTCAGGCTCATGGCGGCTGGCGGGAAAGCCTCTCCCTTTATGAGAAGAGCAGGGTGGAGAGCCGCCGCCGCGCGGCGACGGCCGCCTTGTCCATCGGTCCCCACGCCTCGAAGAACTGGACGAGCTGCTTTCTCGCCCCGTCATCGTTCCAACTACGGTCCCGCCGGATGATTTCAAGAAGCGCGTTCGCCGCTTCCTCGCGCCGGTCCTTGGCGTTGAGGGCCAAAGCGAGATCGAAATAGGCCTGGAGGTCGTTGGGGTCGAAATTGATCCGCCTCTTGAGGTCCTCGATCTCGCCGAGATCCTGGGCGGCCGCCGCGTTCTCGATCGCCGCCCAGGCGGCCGCGACGTCGGTGTCCTTCCTGGCTGATTCGGGCAGGTTTTCGAGGACGGCGCGGGCCGCGTCCAACTGCCCGGCGCCCACATAAAGCCGCGCAAGGAGGGCGAAGGCCTTGGGATCGACCGGCTCCTGGCTCGTAATCTCCGAGAGCAGCGCATGCGCGCCCGCGACGTCGCCTTCGGCGATCATCGTCCGCGCGGCTTCCAGCGCGTCGCCCGCTTCCTCGACCGGACCGACGAGGCGCTCCAGGAAGCCTTTGATCTGGCTCTCCGGCAAGGCGCCGACGAAGCCGTCCACGGGGCGACCGCGCTGAAAGGCGACGACCGCCGGAATCGATTTGATTCCGAGCTGGTCGGCCACCTCGGGCTCCGCGTCGATGTTCATCTTGACGAGAACCGCCTTGCCGCCGGCGGCCGCGACGAGCCGCTCAAGGACGGGGGCGAGCTGCTTGCAGGGGCCGCACCACGGCGCCCAAAAATCGACGAGGACGACCTTGCGCATCGATGCTTCGAGAACGTCGGCGCGAAAGCGCGCCACCGTCGTCTCGATCGGCGCCGGCGTCGCCGCGCCCATATTCGCCAACTCCACCATCCCGCCGCTCCCCTCTCGCTTCTTCAGTGGTCCTGTCTGACGAAGGTCAGATAGACCGGACGGCGTCCCGCCGCCATCGCCTTGGCCTCATATTTGGTCCGCGTCCAGCCTTCCCAGGGGACAAGCCAATCCTGCGCCGTTTTGGCGCGCCAGCGGAAAGCCTTGCAAGCGCGCAGCCGGGCGAGCGTCCAGGCCGCATAGTCGTCAATGTCGGTCGCGAAGCGCAGCTCCGCGCCCGCGCGCATGACCCGGGCGAGCTTCTCGATATTTTCCGGCGAGACGAAGCGGCGCTTTCGATGGCGCCGCTTGGGCCAGGGATCGGGGTAGAAGAGGTAGATGCGCGAAAGGCTGGCCTCCGGCAGAACGTCGAGAAGCTGGGCCGCGTCGCCCCGGTGGAGACGGATATTGGAAAGGCCCCGCGCCTCGATCTGCGCCAGGAGCTTCGCCATGCCGTTGACGAAGGGCTCGCAGCCGAAGAAGTCGACGCCGGGCTCGCGCGCCGCCGCTTCGACGAGATGCTCGCCGCCGCCGAAGCCGATCTCCAGGCGGGTTTCGCGGTCGGGCCGCAGGGGTAGGGGTTTGGACAGATCGAGCGCGAGCCGCGGCAAAAGCGCCGCCATCAGCTCGCTCTGATGCGGGCGTAGCGCCTTGCCCTTGGAGCGGCCATAGAGGCGCGTCCGGGCGCGAGAGGGCGTCGTTTCAGTCATTTTAGCGAGGAGCCCGCCGCTATTTTGCGAATTTAATCGCGGCGAAGAGAAAACCGGCGAGGGCGATCTGCGTTACGATGAGCCAGCGGACAATATCGACTTTCAAATCGGCGACAGCTTCTTTCAAATCACTTTTCGTCACCAATTGGGAAGCGTCGATTTCGCGAAGCGCCTCCACGACGCCAGTGGCCTGCTCTTCGGTGAAGCCGCGCTTGCGCAGGAGTTGCGCGACAGCGAGGGTGTCAATGGTGAAAGCGCTCATGGAGCTCAAAATAAGGCCTAGGTCCCAAGCAATCAATTCATGTGGAATGCGGGGGCTTTCGTCACGAAAGCCCCCTCGAATCGATCAAAGGAAGTGAGACTTCAACTGGTCGACAAGGTCCGTTTTCTCCCAGGAGAAGCCGCCATCCGCTTCCGGCGCGCGGCCGAAATGGCCATAGGCCGAGGTGCGGGCGTAGATCGGGCGGTTGAGCTGGAGATGCTCGCGAATGCCGCGCGGGGTCAGGCGCACGAGCTGCGGCAGGACGGCTTCGATCTTGTCCTCCGCGACCTTGCCGGTGCCGTGGGTGTCGACATAGATCGACAGCGGCTCGGCGACGCCGATGGCGTAGGAGAGCTGGATCGTCACGCGGTCGGCGAGGCCGGCGGCGACGATGTTCTTGGCCAGATAGCGCGCGGCATAGGCGGCCGAGCGGTCGACCTTGGTCGGGTCCTTGCCCGAGAACGCGCCGCCGCCATGCGGGGCCGCGCCGCCATAGGTGTCCACGATGATCTTGCGGCCGGTGAGGCCGGTGTCGCCGTCCGGGCCGCCGATGAAGAACTTGCCCGTCGGATTGACGTGCCAGACGGTCGCGTCGGTGATCCAGCCCCTCGGCAGCGCCTCGCGAATATAGGGCTCGGCGATGCGGCGGATGTCGGCCGGCGAAAGGCTCTCGTCGATATGCTGATGCGAGAGCACGATCTGCGTCGCCTCGACCGGCTTGCCGTCGGCGTAGCGAACGGTCACCTGGCTCTTGGCGTCGGGGCCGAGACCCTTCTCCTTGCCCGTGTGGCGGGCCTGCGCGAGCAGCTCGAGGATCTTATGCGAATAATAAAGCGGCGCAGGCATGAGGGCCGGCGTCTCGTTCGTCGCATAGCCGAACATGATGCCCTGGTCGCCCGCGCCCTCGTCCTTGTTGCCGCTGGCGTCGACGCCCTGGGCGATGTCGACCGATTGCTCGTGCAGCAGGACTTCGACCTTGGCGGTGTTCCAGTGGAAGCCGTGCTGCTCATAGCCGATGGCGCGGATCGCGTTGCGGGCGATTTCCTCGATGCGGCTGAAGGCGATATGCGGGCCGCGCACCTCGCCGGCGATCACGACGCGGTTGGTCGTGCAGAGCGTCTCGGCGGCGACGCGGATCGCGTAAGGATCGATCCCCGCCTTGGGACCCTCGCGGAAGAACTCGTCGACGATCTCGTCGGAAATGCGGTCGCTCACCTTGTCGGGATGGCCCTCGGAAACGGACTCGCTGGTGAAAAGATAATTCTTCCGGGTCACTTCGGAATCTCCCAATGGCCGCCTGCCGGTTAAGCGAGCGATTCTACAGCGCTAGTATGCGTCATCTGCCAGCCCGTGTTCGATAGGTCAAGCCAAAAAGGGGGAAACGTTCGTTAAAGAGAACTCGACTGGATCTAGCCCTCGTCCTGCTCGGCCAATGTCGTCACGAGGTCGAGAACCCGCTTGCGAATCTTGGGATCCTTTATGCGGGCGAAGGCGCGGTTGAGATGCAGGCCCTCGGCGGTCGAGAGGAAGTCGACGACGTATTGGGACGAGCTTTCCTCGGCGAAGCCGTTCCCCTCGGCGACGCCCAGGGTCGGCGCGCCTTCGAAGAAGAAGGACGGAGGGACGTTCAAGGTCTTGGAAATCTGCTGTAAACGGCTCGCGCCAATCCGGTTCAATCCCTTCTCGTATTTCTGGACCTGCTGGAAGGTGAGGCCCAGAGCTTCGCCGAGCTTTTCCTGACTCATCTTCATCAGGATGCGCTGCATCCGCACGCGGCTGCCGACGTGACGGTCGATCGGATCTGGCGTCTTCTTCACGTTTAACGACCTCCTGCCGCGTTTTAGCCGAACGCTGATCAAATGCAAACAGGATTAATGTCGAGCAGTCTGAATTCGAACAAGTAAAGTTATCGTTCTTCGCAGTCCTCGCTTTCGCCTGGCCGTATCGACGGCGACGCCGATTGAGCCAAATCAATAACCTTTGAGTGAAAGATCGGTTGAGCGGCATTGTCGACTTTTCATAAGGACAAGTCTTCACAATGCTTTCTCAGCCTCGCCATCTCCCGGCGAGCGCCGCGCCCAAAAATAAAGTCCAGAGGACGAGAAACCCGCTTGCGCCCCATTTTGCGAAGACGGTCTCCGCCGCAGCCTTCGGCAAGGCGCCGTCGATCACGCCTTCCTCGCCGAGCGGCAGCGACTCATTCACGCGTCCATAAGCGTCGACTATGGCGGAAATGCCGGTATTCGCGACTCTGATCAGCGGCAAGCCTTCCTCGATCGCCCGCAACCGCGCCTGCGCGAAATGCTGATAGGGTCCGATGGTCTTGCCGAACCAGCCGTCATTGGTGAGGTTGAGCAGGAGCTGCGGCCGATTGCCGCCTTTGTCCCTTTGCGCCGCTTCGCCCGGAAAGATCGCCTCGTAGCAAACGAGCGGGGAGATTGGCGGCAGCCCGGGAACGGCGAGCGTTCTCGGCCCCTGTCCCCGGTCCCATGCGCCTGGAACGAGATGCGAGATTCCCAGCGGCCGCAGCAGCCCCTCGAGCGGCAGATATTCCCCGAAGGGGACGAGATGCATCTTGTCGTAGAAGGCCAGGATGCGGCCGTCCTGGAGCGCCTCGATCGAATTGAATATCTTGCCGCGCTTTCCGCCGCCGTCGCCCTCGACGCGCGCCGCGCCGGTGATGAGAATTTTGCCTTGCAGCGCCTGCGAGATGGCGGCGAGGGCCTGAGGCTCGCGCGAAAGCACGTAAGGAAAGGCGGATTCCGGCCAGATAAGATGGGTGACGTCGGAAATTCCCGTGCGCCCCGGCCCGGTCGCGCGGTCCGAGAGCGCCAGATAATGGCGCAATATTTCCGCCCCGTTCTCCGGCCTGAACTTCGCGTCCTGCGGCAGATTGGGCTGCATCAGCCGTAGCTTGACGCCCTCCACAAATTCGGCGTGGCCGGTCGCGAGCCGAAGCGCGCCATAGGCCGAGAGCGTCAGGAGGAGAAAGGCGGCGGTCCAGGCCGCGGCGTTGGACGGAAAGCGCTGTCCGGGCCGGAGATCGACGATGGTCGCGGGCGCGGCGAAGATCACGATCGCCAAGAGGTCGAGGCCATGCAGGCCGACAAGCGCGGCCGCTTGTCCGAGCGGCCCGGCCTGCGCCAGCGCCATGCCGAAATCGTTCCACGGAAAGCCGGTGAGAAGGCGGCCGCGCAGCCATTCCGAGGCGCCGAGCCCGGCGGCGAGCGCGAAGACGCGCAGGCTGCCCGAGGACCAGAGCAGGCGGGAGAGCGCGAAGCCGAAGGCGGGGAAGAGCGCCAGCGCGGCTGGGAGGCCAATCACGGCGAGCGGGATCGCCCAGGCGAACTGGTCCGCCTCCACCAGCATGGCCGCGCCGAGCCACCACAGGCTCGCCAGAAAATAGCCGAAGCCGAGCCACCAGCCCGCGGCGGCGGCCGCGCGGATCGGCGCGAAGCTGAAGCGCGCCCCGCGCGCCGCGGCGCCGTCGATCAGCCAGACGGCGGCGGTGAGCGGGACGGCCATGGCCGGCGCGAAATCGAACGGGGGGAGGGCGAGCGCGCCAAGCGCCCCGGCGACGAAGGCGACGGCGCGCCGCGCCCAGCCATCGGCCAGAATGACGCGCTGGGGCAGAGACGACAGTCCCGCCCGCGCGCCGGAAATTTCGGCAGTCTGCGCCATGGCGCTGGAGTTCCCCGCGAATCGGCGATTCGACTCTAGTCGCTTTCCAGCCGAGGCAAAGCCCGGGATCGGCTATAGTTCAGGCAATCAGGCGAAACGGGCCAACAGCGGGAATTGGCTTTTGCGCGGAGCGCGTCCACAAGGTCGACCGACGCCTTGTCATTGCGCGCGGACGCCCCTGGATCACTACGTCGCCGGCGGCTAACGCCGCGGGCTAGGGATGGCGCCGCGCCCGCACCCGCAGCTTGCCGACGCGGCGCGGATCGGCCTCGACGATCTCGAATTCATAGGCTTCGACCGGCGTCGCGATGATTTCGCCCCGCATCGGGACGCGCCCGGCGAGCCAGGCGACGAGCCCGCCGATCGTCGTGACTTCCGCCGGCGTGTCCTCGAGCCGGAAATCGACCCCGAGCCGCGCGGCCACCTCGTCAAGATCGGCGCGCGCGTCGACGAGATAGTCGCCGTCGTCGAGCTCCTCGATCTCCGGCGGCTCGGCGACGTCGTGCTCGTCCTCGATATCGCCGACGATCATCTCCATGATGTCCTCGATCGTGACGAGCCCGTCCGTCCCGCCATATTCGTCGATGACGAGCGCAAGATGGGTGCGCGTCGTCTGCATGCGGATCAGGAGGTCGAGCGCCGGCATGGAGCGCGGCACGAAGAGCACCGGCTTGAGCAGATTGGCGTCGGAAACCGGCGAGTCGAAATCGATTTCTTTCGCGCCCGCCTCCGGCGCGTCGTCTTCTCCCGCGCAGATGGCGAGATGATTGACGAAGTCGCGGATATGAACCATGCCGCGCGGGTCGTCGAGCGTCTCGGCGTAGACGGGCAGGCGCGAATGGCCGGCGTCGCGAAACACCGCCAGCGCCTCCCGCAGGGACGCGCCAAGCGAGATGGCGATGATGTCCGCCCGGGGGATCATGGCGTCCTCGACGCGCAGATCGTGCAGGCCGAGAACGTTCTTCAGCAGCGCGCGCTCATGGGGCGTCACATCGCCGGCGGCTTCCTCAAGCGCGTCTTCAATGTCTTCGCGGACGGAGGCCGGCGCCAGGCCCAGCAGGCCGCGCAGCCGGTCGATGAGCGTCACGCGCGGCTCGTGGCCGCGTCTTAAAGGCTCCTCGGCGTTTTCAGATCGTATCGACATGACCTTCGTTCAGTTCGCCCGCTTCATCCTCTTCGCCGGCCGCCTCGCCGGCGTAGGGGTCGCGCAAGCCCAACCGCGACGCGATCCGTCTTTCGAGGCCCTCCATTTCTTCGGCCTCGGCGGCAGTCTCGTGATCATAGCCGATCAGGTGCAGAAATCCATGGATGACCATGTGGGCGGCATGGTCGCGCAATGATTTTTCCTGCTCGGCCGCCTCTCTGGCCACGGTCTCGTAGGCGATCACGACGTCTCCGAGAAGCAGGCGGGCCGAGAGGGGGCCGGGCGTCGGAAAGGACAGGACATTGGTCGGCTTGTCCTTGCCGCGCCATTCGGCGTTGAGTTCCCTTATTTCAGCGTCGTCGCAAAATGTGACGCTGATTTCACAGCCGACGGCGGGCTCCGCGCCGCTCTCGGCGAGGCTCGTCTCGACGCAGTCGCGGGTGAGGCGCTCCAGCCCGTCGACGCTTTCCCAGGCCTCGGCGGCGACGTTGATGTCGACTTCCATGCTCATGCTTCGCCGCGCGGCTTGTTTCTGGCGCGGGCCGCGCGGTCATAGGCGCCGACGATCTGGCGCACCAGATCGTGACGGACGACGTCGCCTTCGGAAAATTTGACGCGGCCGACGCTGTCGATCTCGGAGAGAAGCGAGATCGCCTCCGACAGTCCCGAGACTTGGCCCGGCGGCAGATCGGTCTGCGACGGATCGCCCGTGACGATCATGCGCGAGCCTTCGCCGAGGCGGGTGAGAAACATCTTCATCTGCATGGAGGTCGCGTTCTGCGCCTCGTCGAGCAGGATGCAGGCGCGCGTGAGGGTGCGGCCGCGCATGAAGGCGAGCGGCGCCACCTCGATGATGCCGGTCTGCATGCCGCGCTCCACCATGCGGGAATCCATGAAATCATGCAGCGCGTCGTAGATCGGGCGCAGATAGGGATCGACCTTCTCGCGCATGTCGCCGGGCAGAAAGCCGAGCCGCTCGCCGGCCTCGACCGCCGGGCGCGAGAGGATGAGGCGCTCCACCGCGCCCTGCTCCATGAGCTGAACGGCGTGGCCGACGGCGAGCCAGGTCTTGCCGGTGCCGGCCGGGCCCGAGCCGAAGACGAGCTCATAGCGCTTCAAGGCGCGCAGATACTGGTCCTGCGCGGCGTTGCGGGCGCGCACAAGCCCGCGCTTGCGCGTGATGATCTGCTCGAAGGCGCCGCGCGCGGGCTCGGCGTCGGGGAAGAGGCTGCGCTGGCGGGCCGTCTCTTCGATCGCGCCGTCCACGTCGCCCGGCGTCACGGCCTGCCCCTTGGCGATGCGCTCATAGAGCGCCTCCAGCACGCGGCGGGCGTGCTCGCAGGCCTCGGCCTTGCCCTTGAGCGTCACGTGATTGCCATTGGCGAAGGACGCGATCTTCAACCGGCGCTCGACCCTGGCGAGATTCTGGTCGTAATGTCCGAAGACGAGGGAAGCGTATCTATTGTTTTCGAAGGCCAGGGTGATTTCCGCGTCCGGCTCGGCCGCCTCGTCCCGGCGTCCGACCGTCAAGCCGTCAATCGTCGTCAAGCCTTCGCCTCCTTGGCCTTGCCCGTGAGCCGGCCCGCCAGCGAATTGGAGCCCGCCGCGACGATCGCAACCGGCGCGACGCGCCCGATCATCTCGGTGGGGCCGCTGACATGGACAGCTTGCATATAGGGGCTCTTGCCAGCGATTTGACCCTCGTGGCGGCCGGGTTTCTCAAACAGCACGTCGATCGTCCGGCCCACCGTCGCGCTGTTGAACGCTTGGCGCTGCTCTTCCAGCAGCGCCTGCAGCGCGGCGAGACGCGCGCGCTTGACCTCTTCGTCGATCTGATCGCCGCGCTCGGCGCCGGGCGTGCCGGGGCGGGGCGAATATTTGAAGGAGAAGCTCGAAGCGAAGCCGACCTCGCGCACGAGCGCCATCGTCGCTTCGAAGTCTTTGTCCGTTTCGCCGGGAAAGCCCACGATGAAGTCCGACGACATGGCCACGTCCGGCCGCGCCTTGCGCAGCCTGGCGACGATGTCGAGATAGTCGGCCGCTTCGTGCCTGCGGTTCATGGCTTTCAAGATTCGGTCGGACCCCGACTGCACCGGGAGATGGACATAGGGCATGAGCTTCGGAATCGATTCATGCGCGTCAATCAAATCCTGCGCCATGTCGACAGGATGACTGGTCGTATAGCGCAGCCGCTCTATCCCCTGCATTTCCGCGAGATAAGCGAGAAGGCGCGCAAGGCTCCAATCCGAGCCCTTTTCATCCGCGCCGCGATAGGCGTTGACGTTCTGGCCGATCAGCGTGATCTCGCGGACGCCGGCGTCCACGAGCCGGCGCGTTTCGGCGACGACGTCCGCCACAGGGCGGGAAACTTCCGCGCCGCGGGTGTAAGGAACCACGCAAAAGGAGCAGAATTTGTCGCAGCCTTCCTGCACCGTGACAAAGGCGGAGACGCCGCGGGCGCGGATCTGGGCGCGGCTTGGGTGGGGCAGGGCGTCAAACTTGTCCTCGACGGCGAATTCCGTGTCCGCGAGGCGCCGGCCGTCCTTCGTCTGTTTCAAGAGGTCCGGCAGGCGGTGATAGCTCTGCGGGCCGACGACGAGATCGACCGCGCGCTGGCGCTTCAGCACCTCCTCGCCCTCGGCCTGGGCCACACAGCCGGCGACGACGATCGTCATGTCCCGGCCCTGGGCCTCGCGCGCGCGCTTCTCGAGCGCCAGCTTGCCGAGCTCGGAATAGATCTTCTCGGCGGCCTTTTCGCGAATATGGCAGGTGTTGAGGATGACGAGATCGGCCTCGGCCTCCTCGACGGTCTCGGCGTAGCCCTCGCGGCCGAGCAAATCCGCCATGCGCGTCGCGTCATAGGCGTTCATCTGGCAGCCATAGGACTTGACCAGAACCTTGCCGCCCGGGCCGCTCCCGTCTTGCGGGGCCGCCGTCTCGGGGGACGCCTGAAGCGCTTCAGCGGCGTTCGAAACGGGGGTGGAAATCTTTGACGCTCCTTTAGGCCTGAAGGCGCGACTCGCTCGCGGCCCAAGCTCTTCGGAACTATTATAGCGGTTTTCGAGAGGACAGCCGACTCGAATATTCGATCGAGCATGGCCAAGCCGGATGCGCCTCAGATCGCGCGAACCGGTCCCGGGTAGCGCGACAGCGCCTTGTCAGACGTCAGCAGGAGAAGCCCCTCGACGATCGCTTGCGCAAGAAGAAGCCGATCGAATGGGTCCTTATGTAGCGCGGGCAGCGCTTCGACGGCGAGCGCATGCTCGGCAAGCACCGGTAGCTCCTCGAAATTATTATCGAGGAGCTACCGGTGCTTGCCGCAATTCGCCCGCGTCAACAACGAAATCGGTGCGGCCCCGACCATTCTTGATGATGATTTCCCACAGGCTGGCGACACTGAACGTAATGTCGTTGCCGCTGTCCTTCAACAGCGATTGCACGTCGCGCGGCAGCGTCATGGCCGCGCTTGTCGCGGCCATCCACGCCACGCCACGATCAAATCTGAGAACATGAGCCGAACATACTGTCTCCGCGCGATGCATTTCGCGATCGCCCGGTGTGGATGCCCGCGACAAGCGCGGGCATGACGGCGGAAAGTGAGCTGAAATTAACCCGAGTTCACATCTCCAGCCGCAAATTCACCGCCGCGCGCTTCGTCCCGTCGGCGCGCTGATAATAGTTTTCGCGCCGGCCGATCTCCTTGAAGCCGAAGCGGTAATAGAGCTTCAGCGCCGCCTCGTTATCGTCGGCGACCTCGAGAAAGACGAGCCGGGCCCCGCCGCGCTCGAGATTTTCGAGATGCTTGTCGAGGATCATGCGCCCGAGCCCCGCGCCCCGGCGCGCCGGATCGACGGCGAAAGTCAGCACCTCGGCGTCGGGCGGAAGCAGGCGGGAGAGGATGAAGCCGCCCAGCTTCCCCCGCGCGCCCTCGGCGACCGCGCCGTCGGCGATGACATGGGGATCGGTGAGATAGCTCTCGAAATCGATCTTGGACCAGCCGAAGGCGAAGGAGGCGCCGTGCAGCGTCTCGCATTCTTCCGCGCGCTCGGCTCCGATCGGCCGAACGACAAAGGTCGGCTTGGCGAAAAAACTGGTCAGCAGGCTCATGGGAGAGAATCTACGCCTGCACGGGCGCCGAGGCGAGCGCTTCCTGTGCGGGCGCGCTTTCCGGCGCCGTCTCGGCGGCCGCGGCTTCCGCCTCGGGCGCGGCGGGCGGCGGTTCAGCGGCAGGAGCGGCTTCCGGCTGCTTGCCGGGAAGGGTGACGTCGGGCTCCTTGAGATAGAGCGGCTTCGCCGGCGCGGTCTCGGGCCGCGCGGCGAGGCCGAGCCGGGCGACGAATTCGATGTCGGGCGAAGCCCGCTCGCTGACCACTTTCGCCGTCATGCCCCGCGCGCGGGCCTCTTTCGCGAGCAATTCGGCGCCCGAGCCGATCAACACCAGAGGCCCGTCGCCCAGCGCGCGCAGCGCCTCATGGGCGCCGGCGCGGCGCGGGGTCAGCAAGGCGCGGCCGTCGGGGCCGAAGGCCGCGACATAGACCTTGCCGTGCCGCGCGTCGATCGCGGCGGCGACGACGCCGTCGAGCGCCTCCAAAATCAAGGGCGCGGCGAGCGCGGCGAGCGTCGAAACGCCGACGACCTCCGCCTTGCAGGCGAGCGCGATCGCCTGGCCCGCGGCGAGGCCGATGCGAATGCCCGTGAAGGAGCCGGGACCGACCGCGACGGCGACGCGGTCGATCGAGGAGAAGCCGCCCTCGACCTTGCTCATGACCCGCTCAATGAGCGGCATGATCGCTTCCGCATGCCCGCGCTCCATGGCGAGGGTCTCGGACGCGATGGGCTGCGCCGCGTCCTGGTCGAGCACGCAGGCCGATACGGCGGGCAGGGCGGTGTCAATCGCAAGGATTCGCATGCGCGGAGCATATGACCCTTTTGGGGCCGCGATCAACAAAGGGTGGTAACGGCCAAACAAATCCCGGCAATTTTTAGGACAGAAGCGCGCCTGAAGGCGCGCTCCTCAAGGCGACGCGGCAAAATGAGCGCGCCAATGGCGTCATCGCCCTCTCCCGCTTGCGGGGAGAAGGCAGGGCGAAGGCCAAGGGAATCACCGCGATCTCTATCGATATGCCAGCAACTTCCGGGCGTTCACGAGATTGACGCCTTTGCTTCGCCCCTCGCCCCAACCCTCTCCCCGCATAGGGCGTCAAAAGACGCCCTATGCGGGGAGAGGGAGCGCGCCGCGTCGCCTAAGTCAGGCCGGTTCGACCGATTTTACCTGCGGAACGAAGTGCCGAAGCAGATTTTCGATGCCGTTCCGCAGCGTCGCGGTGGAGGAGGGGCAGCCCGAGCACGCGCCTTTCATGGCGAGATAAACGACGCCGTCGCGGAAGCCCCGGAACACGATGTCGCCGCCGTCGCCGGCCACGGCCGGGCGCACCCGGGTCTCGATCAATTCCTTGATCGTGGCGACGGTTTCGGCGTCGGCGGGGTCGTAGAACTCCCCGCCCAGGTCGGTCGCGGCGGCGCGGCCGTCCGTGAGGAGCGGCGCGCCCGACGCGAAATGCTCCATGATCGTGCCGAGAATGGCGGGCTTGAGATGCGCCCAGTCCTTCCCGTTCTTGGTGACGGAGACGAAGTCGCCGCCATACATCACCGCCTCCACGCCCTCGATCGCGAGCAGCGCCTGCGCCAGAGGAGCGTTGGCGGCGGCGTCCGCCGAACGGAACTCCATGGCTCCCTGGCCGAGCACGTTCTGGCCGGGGAGGAATTTCAGCGTGGCGGGATTGGGGGTGGCTTCGGTCTGAATGAACATGGATGGGCCTCCTGCGCCCGGTTCAAGGCCGGGGGATTGGCGCGTGCTTAGCACAAATTCGGCGCGCAGCGATATGCGCCGCCTTCATGTGGGCGTTCGAGCGCTCCGTTGAAAGCCGCGGGAGCGGTCATGGGGTTCCCCGCTCAAGGAGCTTTGTTCTTGCCGGCGCGGCGGAAGATAGTAGGGTTGAGCCGATTTTTAGAGCGGAATTTCAGAGGCGGGGGTCCGATGGAGCCGACGCACGCAGCGCGTATGAAGATAGGTAGCTGGGCTGATTTCAATCGGGAATTGGAGCCTCATCTCGATGGAAGCTGGCTTTTTCGCGGAGTCGCTTCGGCGAATTATTCACTGGCCCCGTCGATCGGCCGCGTGACGCCCTCGCAGCCTAAATATTCAGCCGCGGCGGAGGAGGAAATCTTCGAGAAGTTCAAGCGCGAGGCGATTCCCCATCTCGCTTATCTGGGCGCGCGTCCGTCCGACGAGTGGGAGTGGCTCGCGCTCGCTCAGCACCATGGGGTTCCCACCCGTCTCCTCGACTGGTCCGAGTCTCCGCTCGTCGCGCTTTTTTTCGCCGTTCTCGAAAACGAGGTCAGCGACCAAATGGACGCCGGCTTCTATATTGTGAAACGGCCGACCGCCGTTCCGGCGAAGCGACCGAAAACGCCTCTGAAGCTTCTGAAGTCGAAGACCCCTTATTTCTTCTATCCGGGTTACGTGACTCCCCGTCTGGTGTCGCAGCGGGGCGTTTTCACGGTTCACCCCATCCCGGACGAACCATGGCAGCCCGAGCTCGAGGATCCGGCCAGCGTCAAGCTCCTGGCCATCGACCGCAATTGCAAGGCGGACTTCCGGCGGAAGCTCGACGCGACGGGCGTTCATCACGCGATGATCTTCGCGGATCTGGACGGTCTGTCCCGGCGGCTTGTCGCTTTGCGAAAATACAGCGTCCGCCCGCCCCAGGCGCCGCCCCTCCCGCTATCGCCTCCCGCGCCGCTCGCCCCTCCGCCGTCTCCGGACGCCGTTGAGCCGCTTTCCGTCTCCGACGCGCCGACGGCCGCCCCGCCTGTCGTTTCGTTCGAGAAGACGGAGCGTTCGTCGCGTCCGGCGGCGAAATATAATCCGGCCGATCCGCAGAAGGGGCAATGGGGCGGATCGCCGAGCGCGAATGGCTGGACGCTCAGCGCCGAGGTCGTCGAGGTCCAGACGAATTGGTTCAAGATCATGCTCGCCGTCGCCCCCGAGCGGGGGTCGGGGAAGAAGTTCAGCGGCGACGTAAAATTTTATCTTCACGACACGTTTTCGAAGCCGATCGAAACCGTCCGGCCGAGCGGGGGCAAGGCCATGCTGACCACCTGGGCCTACGGCGCCTTCACCGTCGGCGCCCTCGTCGCGCAGGACGAAACCCGGCTTGAGCTTGATCTGGCGGAGCTTGAGTCGGCGCCGGAACGATTCAGGACGCAGTAAGGCTGGCCCTGAGGGCTCAATTGCCCCGGCGGCCCGCCGAGCGCACGCGCCAGCGTCTCAGCGCCACCGCCGACCAGACGGCCTCGACGAGGCCGAAAGGCCAGGCCCCTTGCAGAAACCCGTATAGGGAGCCCAAGGCGCAAGAGGCGGCGAAGCCGAGCACGAACCAGTGGCTGCGCTCTTCCAAGGCGTAAGCGAGCAGCATGGCGCTCACGGCGAAAAGGCCGAAAAGGGTCAGCATGTCCATTTCCTAGCGACGCAATTTCCGCGCCGGCGTCAGCCGCGCCGCATCGGCCGGCTGTCGGAGAGGCGCGCCGCTATTGCCATATGGGGGCGAATCCCGCACTGTTTCCTTATGGACGAAGACAGCCTTCTCGCCGCCAACGCCGCCTATTACCGCGCATTCTCCGCTCGCGATCTTGCCGCCATGGAGGAGATTTGGGCCGAGGACGGCGTCAGTTGCGTGCATCCGGGCTGGCCGGTGGCGCTTATCGGGCGCGCCCCGGTTATCGGCTCCTACCGCGACATCTTCCGTAACCCTTCGCAGGAGGCGGTCGCCGCGGAGGAGGAGCAGCCATTGATCGAAGGGATCGACGGGCGGGTGTTTTGCGCGGAGTCGGTCGGCGGCGGGCTGTTGCTGGCGACCAATTGGTTTCGCTTCATCGATGGCAAGTGGCGGCTTCTGCATCATCAGGCCAGTCCGATCGCCCCGCCGCCACCGGCGCAGAAGGAAGCGAAGCGCTCGTTTCATTGACGGCCGAATGGCTGGCGCGCAGAGCCGTGACAGCCGCCTGGACTGCTTCGCCTTCGGTTCGCCATGACGCCGCGAAGCGTCGGGCGGAGACCGTATCAGTCCTCCAGGGCGGCGATCGCCTGGCGGCCGGGGACTTTCTCCTCCGGCTTCCAGACATGGAAATTCGCGACGACGCAGAGCGCCTCCTCCAGCGCCCGGTGATAGGCCTCGCGCGAAATCTCGATCGCGCCCAGCGAGGCGAGATGCGAGGTCATGAACTGCGTATCGAGTAGCTGGAAGCCGCCGGCCCGCAAGCGCGCCACCAGATGCGTGAGAGCCACTTTCGAAGCGTCGCGCTCGCGATGAAACATGCTCTCGCCGAAAAAGGCGCCGCGCAGGGCGACGCCATAGAGCCCGCCGACGAGGTCGCCGTCTCGCCAGCACTCGACCGTATGGGCGAAGCCCATGTCGAACAGCTCGCGATAGAGACGGCGGATCTCGTCATTGATCCAGGTCTTTTCGCGGTCGGGCGCGGGCGCCGCGCAGGCGTCGATCACCGCGTCGAAATCGCGATCGACCACGACTTCGAAACGGTCCGATTTGACCGTCTTGGCGAGCGAACGCGAAACGATGAACGTATCGAGCGGAAAAATCGCGCGCTTCTCGGGATCGACCCAGAAAAGCTGGTCGTCGTCGGCGCTTTCCGCCATGGGAAAGAGGCCAATGGAATAAGCGCGCAGCAGAAGCTGCGGCGTGATGGCGTAGGGCGCGCCGGGTCGGGACATGCCAGACAGTTTAGCGTTTCTCGGCGCGCGCGCCAGTGTCTCGCCGGGCGTGGGCAGGGCAATCGGTGAATGCTGGGCGTTAGTGAATCCCTCCCCTTTACGGGGAGGGTGGCCCCGCGAAGCGGGGCCGGGTGGGGTCAAGCCCCACCAATTTTATGGCGCGCGAACCCCACTCGGCGGTCTTCGACCGCCGACCTCCCCGTAAAGGGGAGGTATAGGGCGGCTAACGTCCGAGATTGTCGTGCTTCGCCCGATCGCCCTGATCTCCCCATAAATGGGAGGCGGCATTTCATCCTTGCTCAGAACCCCGGCTCGATGCCCCCAGTCGCGAGGAAATGCTCCAGCCAGTGGATGTCGTAAACTCCGTTCTGCACGTCGGCGTTGCGAACGAGGGTGCGGAACAGCGGCAGCGTGGTGTCGATGCCGTCGACGATGAATTCGTCGAGCGAGCGGCGCAGGCGCATCAGCGCCTCGGTGCGATTACGGCCATGCACGATCAACTTGCCGATGAGCGAGTCATAGTTGGGCGGAATGGCGTAGCCCTGATAAACCGCCGAATCGACGCGCACGCCGACGCCGCCCGGCGGGTGATAATAGGCGATGCGGCCGGGCGACGGGCGGAAGGTCAAGGGATGCTCCGCATTCACGCGGCATTCGATCGCATGCCCGTAGAACTGAACGTCTTCCTGCCTCATCGACAAAGGCGATCCGGCCGCGACGCGGATTTGCTCGCAAACGAGATCGACGCCGGTGATCGACTCCGTCACCGGATGCTCGACCTGAATGCGCGTGTTCATTTCGATGAAATAGAACTCGCCGCTCTCATAGAGGAACTCGATCGTGCCGGCGCCGGCATATTGCAGTTCGCGCATCGCCTTGGCGCAGGTTTCGCCGATCTCGCGGCGCTGCGTGTCATTGAGCGCGGGGGAGGGGCTCTCCTCGAAGACTTTCTGGTGACGGCGCTGCAGCGAGCAATCGCGCTCGCCGAGATGGATCGCCTCGCCTTTGCCGTCGCCAAAGATCTGGACTTCGATATGGCGCGGCTTTTCGAGATATTTCTCTATATAGACCGTGTCGTCGCCGAAGGCGGCTTTCGCCTCGGTCCGCGCCGTCGCCATGGCGACGGAGAGATCATGCGCGTCGCGCGCGACTTTCATGCCGCGCCCGCCGCCGCCGGACGCCGCCTTCACCAGCACGGGGAAGCCGATCTTCTGCGCGACCTTCAGCGCCTCCTTCTCGGAAAGCACCGGCCCATCCGAGCCCGGCACGCAAGGAATTCCGAGGCGCTTCGCCGTGGCTTTCGCCTCGATCTTGTCGCCCATCAGGCGGATATGCTCCGACTTCGGGCCGATGAAGGTGATGTTGTGCTCTTCGAGAATCTCGGCGAAGCGGGCGTTCTCGGAGAGGAAGCCGTAGCCGGGATGCACGGCGTCCGCGCCGGTGATCTCGCAGGCCGACAGAAGCGACGGGATGTTGAGATAGGAATCGCGCGCCGTCGCGGGACCGATGCAGACGGATTCGTCGGCGAGCTTCACATGCATCGCATCCGCGTCGGCGGTGGAGTGCACGGCGACCGTCGCGATGCCCAGTTCTTTCGCCGCGCGGAGAATGCGCAGCGCGATTTCGCCGCGGTTGGCGATGAGAATCTTATCGAACATTCGCGAACCTTATTCGATCACGAGGAGCGGTTCGCCATATTCGACCGGCTGTCCGTCTTCGACAATGATGGCCGTCACCACGCCCGACTTCGGCGCGACGATGTCGTTGAAGGTCTTCATCGCCTCGATCAGCAGCAGCTTGTCGCCGGCCGAGACGCGCGAGCCGATCTCGACGAAGGGCTTCGCGTCCGGATTGGGGCGCAGATAGGCGGTGCCGACCATGGGCGATTTCACGGCGCCCGGATGGTCCGCGAGCGATTCCTCGACGACCGGCGCCGGCGCGGGCGGCGGCTTGGGCGCGGGAGCCGCCGGCGCCGGCGCGACGGCGGGGGCGGGTGCATAAGCCGGCGCAGCCGGCGGCGCGGCGATGGTTACGGTGGCGGGCGGCGGCGCCGGGGTGCGCGCGGCGCGAATGCGCAGGTCGCCTTTTTCGATCTCGAATTCCGTCAGGTCGCTCTCGGCGACCAGCTCCGCGATGGTGCGCAGCAGCGCCGGATCGACGACCGGCGCCGGCGCGGCGCGCGGAGCGGCGGGGGCGGCGGCCGAAGCGCGGCCGCGCGTGGCTTTGGAAGGCGGTGTAGCTTTGCGCGCCATTGGTTTCCCAGGTCTTTCTCAGATGTTTTCGAGAACGGCCTCTAGGGCCAGATAATATGAAAGCGGGCCGAAGCCGAGGATCACGCCCCGCGCCGCCGGCGAGATATATGAGTGATGACGGAAGCTCTCCCGCGCATGGACGTTGGAGAGATGCACCTCGATCACTTCCGCCTTGGCGCCTTTGATCGCGTCATGGAGCGCGACCGACGTATGGGTGTAGGCGCCGGCGTTGAGAATGACCGGCGCGCCGGCTTCTCCCGCCTCCTGTATCCAGGTCACGAGGTCGCCCTCATTGTTCGACTGCTTGAAGACGAGCGAAACGCCGCGCGCCTTGCAGCGCTCTTCGAGCTTCGCGCGGATGTCGTCGAGGGTCGCGGTTCCATAAATGCCGGGCTCGCGCTTCCCGAGGAGATTGAGATTGGGACCGTTGAGCACGTGGACGGCGGACATTGCGTTCCCGAACGATCAGAATCCTCGATAGCGCGACGCGCGCTTTCTCTTAGCCTCATTGTCGCCGCAAAGGAAGCCCGCCGCGACCCGAGCCCATGGCGATCGGATGGCAGGGCCGCCCTCCCCGTAAAGGGGAGGGATTGGCTCATGTCCAGCGTTCACCCGATAGTCCTGGACCCGAGCGCGATCGTGAAAAACGCAAAATCCTGCGCCCGGAAACGCGGCTCCAGCCGCTTCGATGCGTCGCGCGCGAGGCGCTCAGCAACTCGCCTTGCCGCATTTGCGCATATTGTCGACCTTCGCCTTGAGCTGGCCGAAGGGAAGGCCGCCGACAATGGCTTCCTTGCCGATGACCCAGGAGGGCGTTCCGTCGAATTTCAACTGCTCGGCGAGAGTCGCGACTTCCTTCAGCGCGGTCTGCGTCTCCGCGCTGTTGGCGTCCTTCTCGAGACGGTCCATATCGGCGCCGACTTCCTTCGCGGCGGCGAGCGCCTGGGCCTTGCCGATATGGCCGCGCGTGGAGAGAAGCTTCTTGTGAAACTCCCAGAATTTCGCAGGGGAGAGCTGAATGCGGGCGGCGGTCGCGACATGCGCGGCCTCGACCGAGTCGGCGCCGAGGATGGGGAAGTCCTTCAGGACGACGCGCAGCTTGGGATCGCCTTCGATGAGCTTCGCGACGGAAGCGAGCGACTGTTTGCAATAGCCGCAATTGTAGTCGAAGAATTCGACGAGGGTGACGTCGCCGTCCGGATTGCCGACGACGGCCTGGTTCACCGAATGGACGATCTTCTCGCTTTGCTCGACGACCGCCTTTTCGCGCGAGGCGAGCTCGGCGGCCTCCTCGCGCTTCTTCAGCTCGTCGATCGCCTCGCGGATCACTTCCGGATTGCCGACCAGATAATCGTGGATGATCTTCTGTATGCCGGCCTTCTGCTGATCGGTGAAGGCCTCATTGGCCCGCGACGGCGTCGCGGCGACGAGGAACGCGCCGGCGGCTGCGCCCGCGAGCGCAAGAGCGCGCCACGTGACGAGGGCGGCCGGGAAAAGGGAGCGGCGCATCTTTTTCTCCTTCTTGCGCGGGGCTTTCGGCTGACGGGCTTTTAGCAGACGGCCGCAGCCGTGTCATTGGCGGGCCATTGGCGGCGGGCGACCGGGAAAAGCCCCGGTCACCGAATGTAGCTGCCGCCATATCCGCCGGAATAGGCGCCGCTCGCATTGCGGACGCCGTCATTCACCAGCACCGAGCCGAGTCCGTAATTGAAGCGCGCTTCGCCGAGCGTGCGGAAGCTCAAGGTCACCATCACCGACTGGTTGCGCGCCGGCAGGCCCGTATAGGATTGCGGCTGGTAGATCTGCGAATAATTGATGGACAGGGTCGTGCATTCGTCGTGATAGCCGACGCCCGCGCCGAGCGCCGCGACGGAGAAGAGCGGCGCCGTGCCGATGAGGTTGATGCCGGTGAGATTGGTGTAGAGCGCCGGCTGCTGGGTGAGGTTGTTGTAGAGGTAACGGCTCATGTCGAAAGTGACCGTGCCGTTCAGGAAATAGTTCTTCGTGAGGTCGTAGCGGCCGGTGGCGGAGAGGCCCTGGCGGCGCATGTCGAATCCGATCGCCGGCTGCGACGCGTAATTCGCATATTGCAACTGGAGGGTGACCGGTTCGAAATTGAAGGTCGAGAACAAATCGATGCGCTTCGCGTTGAGGTCGCTCTTGTCGAAGCGGCCCTTGGCGACGAAGCTGACGAAGGCGTTCGGCGCGAAGGCGAAGCGGCCGACGAGGTCGGAGACGCGCGAGTCGAGGCCGGAATTCAGGCCGACATTGGCGGCGTCGGCCGTGGAATAGGAGTTCGAGCCGGCGATCTGCGAGGATTGCCCAACCATGGCGTTGACGAAGCCGCCATTGGGCAGCGACAGCGTCGCCTGGCCGCCATAATTGAGGCGCGTGCCCGTCTCGAAGCGGTCATAGCCGGAGAACTTGCTCCACTCGAACAGCGTCGAATCGTCGAAGACGAGGCTCTGCGCGTCCATATTGACGAGAGAGGGAATCGACGTCTGGTTCGGGCGCGCGATGATCTGGGCGATCGGCTCGAAAACGATGTTGCCGATGGGGCTGCGCGCCAGGATCGGGTAGCGCCATTCGGCGCCGAAGCCCGGCGTCGCCTGTCCGCGGAAGCGCTGGTCCTGGCCGTTGAAGAACAGGCCCTGATTGGCGTTCGGGATCGGCTGCCAGAAGCCGTTGTAGATGGGGTAGAGACCTTCGCGGTCGTAGTCGAGATAGCTGCCGACGAAGCGCGCAAAGGCGAAGGCCGTCCAGACGCCGCCGATCGGATCGATGACCTTGCGCTTCCAGTTCCCGCTGATCGTGGCGTGCTCATAGCTGCCGCCGACGCCGCGCAGCAAGCACTGGCTGCGCGCCGGAATGACGTCGCGCGTATAGAACTGGCAGACATTGTAGAGGCCGTAGATGCTGTCCAGCGTGCGCGGGTTGATCGATTCGTAATTCGCGACGTCGGCCGAGGTGCTCGTGACGTTGGCGTCGACCTCGATCTGGCCGCCAATGCCGGCGGTCCTGGCGGGATCGACGTCGAAGACGCGGTTATAGTCCATCACCGGATGGACGATGGGCTGCTGCGCCTGCACGTCGTTGGGCGACAGGCCCTGGAAGTAGTAGCCGCGCAGGTCGAAATAGCTGCGCGGTCCCTGGCCCGTCAGATAGATCGTCGAGGACGACTCGCGGAAGAAGTAGTTTTGCAGGAGGTAGTTGTACTGCTTGTAGTCCTGCAGGAAGTAGCGGTCCGAAAGCGCCGTGATGTCCCAGCCGAAGCGCCAGCGATCATTAAGCGCGAATTCGCCGATCGACTGGACGGCGCCGCGCCATTCGCGGTTGCGCGCGCCGAGCGGGGCCGGGGCGAAGGCGCCCGGATCGCCGACATGCGTTCCTTCGGCGCGCACCGAGAAGCCGCCATTTTCAAAGCGCTTGCGGAACTCGCCTGTGAGGAACGGGCCCTGGCGCGTGAAGATGGTCGGCGTGACGGTGAGATCGGCGTCCGGCGAGATGGCCCAGAAATAGGGCGCGCCGAAGCCGGCCCCGAGCTGCGAGCGATAAGTGAAGACGGGCGTCAGGAAGCCCGATTTGCGCTTCACCGACGGATCGGCCGACGACCAGAAGGGCACATAGGCGACCGGCGTTCCGAGAAGCTCGAAAGTGGCGTCCTCGTAATAGATCATCTTCTCGACATTGTCGTGGATGATCCGCTTCGCCTTCACCACCCAGGTGCGCGGCCTGGAGGGGTCGTCCCTGCAGGCCTCGCAGGCCGTGTAGGAGCCCATCTCGAACGTCGTCTCGTCGTCGGCGCGCTCGGCGCGGGCGGCGCTCATATGGGTGTTTTCGGGCGTGTCGACCTGAAGGCTCTCGATGAAGCCGGCCTTGAAGTCGTCGGTGAGGTCGAAACGGTCGGCGCGCGCGATCGTGCCGTCCGTCTCGGTCAGCCTGGCGTGGCCTTCCGCATAGACGCGCGACGTGTTGCGGTCGTAGACGACGCGATCCGCCTCGAGCAGGCGACCCTTATAGAGGATCTGCACCTGTCCGCGCGCGGTGACGGTGTTCTTCTTCTCGTCATAGACCATCTCCCTGGCCTCGACGACCATGCGCTCGCCGGCGGCCGGGGGCGCGGCCTGCGCGGATGCGGCAAGGAGAGTCGAGGCGCCGGAGAGGGCGGCGACGGTCGAGAGGAGGGCCGAAAGGCGACGGAGGCGGCGACGCATCAACCATCCTCCGAATAAAGCAAGGTAAGCGTGCCCAACATGCTCCCGACAAGCGCAGGCGACCAAGCGGCTACGAGGGGAGAGATCATTCCCGCGCCGCCGAGATCAGAGAGGACCTTGGTGACGATGTAAAGCACGAAGCCTGCCACGACGCCACCGGAAAGGGTTTTCGCGACGCCGCCAAATCGAAAGAACCTTAATGAAAAGCTAGCCGCGACGAGAACCATGGCGACGAGAAGCAGCGGGCGCGCGAGGAGCGTCTGGAATTGCAACCTGTAGCCGGTGGCGTCGAGCCCCGCCTCGGCGGTGCGGGCGGTCATCTCCGGCAGCGCCCAGAAGGGCGTGCCGGAAGGCGGCGTCGTCGCGGCGGCCGCCTGTTCGGGGGTGAGGTCCGTCGCGAGCATATAGGCGCTGACTTGTCTCGCGGGCTCGCCCGGCGCGCTGACGGTCGCGTCCTTCAGCACCCAGACGCCCGGCTCCAAATGCGCCTTCGCCGCCTCGACGCGCTCCACGAAGCCGCCATCGGCCGAATAGATATTGACGCTCACGCCTGTGAGGTCGACGCCGGCATTGGCCGTCTCCATGGCGTGGATGACGGCGAGCCCGTCGACGCCGTGCTGGCGCAGCCAGACGCCATGGTCGATCCGGATGCTGCCCGGGCGGCCGAAAATTTCCAGCTCCATCTGATCGGAGCGCTGCTTCATCTCGGCGGAGAGCGGATTGTAGATCGTCACCGAGACGACGCCGATAAGGAGCGCGGCGAGCGCCGGCGGCGCGATGAACTGCCAGACCGACATGCCGGCGGCGCGCGCCACGACCAGCTCGAGCTTGCGGGTGAGGTCGACGAAGGTCGCCATGGAGCCGAAGAGGACGGCGAAGGGGAGAATCATCTCCGCGGCGGCGGGCACCTTCATCGCGGTCATCAGCGCCACCGCGCCGGCGCCGGCCGCCGGATTGTCGCTCGAACGCCGCAGCATCTCGACGAAGACGACGACGAACATCAGGCAGAAGATGGTGAAGAAGATCGCGAGAATCGTCTTCGTGAAGCGCATGGCGAAATAGCGCGTGATCGTCACGCCGATCATGAGGGCGCTCCGACGCGGAGAGCCGGACGGATCGGCGCGGGGCTTCGCGTCAATGTCGTCATCGGCCTCGGCTCGCCCCTTTCAATCAAGACATTCGAAGCCGGCTTAGGCTTTCATTAACGATCGCTAGACGCTCGCGGCGGCCTAGGCAAGCGGCGCCTCGCTCCCCAGCGGCGCCCCAACGCATTCATTTTGCGAGCGTTGCTTTTCCGCAACGGGCGCATTTTTGGCGCGGATCGCGGCGTTTTGGGGGCATGATTTGACCCGCGCCCTTGGCCGGGATATTGCGCGCCCAATGTTCCTTTAGCGCGGCCAGTCGGCCCCCAGCGAGGCTCGTCCATGTCTCTCAACGCGAAATTCGAGGTTCTGTCCTTCGACGAGGCGGAAGCCGCCCTGCGCACGCCCGAGGACGCCGGCCGTCCGCGCGCGCTCGTCGTGTTCGCCGGGACCGACCTCGCGCTTGGGGACCGCGCCAAGGCGCTGCTGACGGACGCCCAGGCCCAGCTCGAGCGCGCCGCCGCGGCCGCCAAGTTCAAGGGCAAATCCGGCTCGTCGCTAGAGATTCTCGCCCCGGCCGGCGTCCCGGCGAGCCGTCTCCTGCTGATCGGCGTGGGCGCCGGCAATGCCGACGACGCCGACAAGCCCGCGAAATTCGAGGATTATCTGTCACTTGGCGGCCAGACGGCGGCCAAGCTCGGGCATGGCGCCTCGGCGGTGGTCCTGTTCGATCTTCCGGAGGCGCCCGCCGAGCCGGCCGCGGCCACCGCGCAATTCGCGCTGGGCGGCTGGCTGCGCGCCTATAAGTTCGACCAGTACAAGACCAGGAAGAAGGACGAGGAGAAGGACGGCCCCGTCGAGGTCAGGCTCGGCGTCGCCGACGCCGAGAGCGCCAGGGCCCTTGTGGCCGAGGCGTCTCATACGGCCGAGGCCGTGGTTCTCGCCCGCACGCTGGTCAACGAGCCCGCCAATGTCCTGTCGCCGGCGGAGTTCGCCCGCCGCGCCTCGGAGCTGATGAAGCTCGGCGTCGAGGTCGAGATTCTCGACGAGAAGGCCATGGCCGAGATGGGTATGCGCGCGCTGCTGGGCGTGGGGCAGGGGTCGGAGAACGAAAGCCGTCTCGTCGTGCTGCGCTGGAACGGCGGCGCGCCGGACGCCGCGCCGATCGCCTTCGTCGGTAAGGGCGTCGTCTTCGACACGGGCGGCATCTCGATCAAGCCGGCGGCGGGGATGGAGGATATGAAGGGCGACATGGGCGGCGCCGCCGCCGTCACCGGCGCGCTCCACGCCATCGCGGCCCGCAAGGCGAAGGCCAATGTCGTCGGCGTTCTCGGCCTCGTCGAGAACATGCCCGACGGCAAGGCCCAGCGCCCCGGCGATATTGTGAAATCCATGTCCGGCCAAACCATCGAAGTCATCAATACGGACGCCGAAGGCCGTCTCGTGCTGGCCGACGCGCTCACTTATGTGATCGAGAAGCACAAGCCCGTGGCCGTCGTCGACCTCGCGACGCTCACGGGCGCGATTCTCGTCGCCCTGGGGCAGGAATATGCCGGGCTCTTCTCCAATAATGACGAGCTGGCCGATCGCCTCACAAAGGCCGGAACGGCGACGGGCGAGAAGCTGTGGCGTTTCCCCATGGGCCCCGCCTACGACAAGCTGATCGACTCGAAATTCGCCGACGTCAAGAATACGGGCGGCCGCAATGCGGGCTCCATCACCGCCGCGCAATTCCTGCAGCGCTTCGTCGGCAAGACGCCCTGGGCGCATCTCGACGTCGCCGGCACGGCGATGGGCTCGCCCGCGAGCGACGTCAATCAGAGCTGGGGCTCGGGCTATGGCGTGCGCCTGCTCGACCGGCTGGTGAAGGATTATTACGAAGGCTGACGTGCCCACGCCGTTGCGACGAGCGATCCGCGAGCCGAACCCGGCTTTGGACCGCTTCGCTTCCGCTCGCAAGGACAGATTGCGCCAAGCGCAATCTAAGCCTTTGTTTTTCATTTGAAAACCTTTCGCTCTGTCCCACCTAACGGCGATGTGTGGCTACAGGGAATGCGCGCATTCCCTGTACGCATCATGCGAAAGTGCGAAAGGAACCTCCCATGGCTAACGCCTTTGCCGGTCGGGGCTGGAGCAGCGCCGACACGCTCGCCAAGATTTTCGGCGCGATCTTCATCATCGCCGGAATCGTGGGCTTCATCCCCAATCCCCTCGTGTCCTATCGCGGCCTCTTCGAGGTCAACACCTTCCACAACATCGTCCACATCGTCTCGGGCGGCATTCTTCTCGCAAGCCCCTATTACAATGCGCCCGTAATCACCCTGCGCGTATTTGGCGTCATCTACGCGATCCTGACGATCCTCGGCTTCATCTCCCTGGATTCGCTCAGCTCGATGGGCATGGCGTCGAACCAGGCGGACAATTGGCTGCACCTGCTGCTCGCCGGCGCGCTGCTCTGGGCGGGCTTCGCCATGCCCGCGGAGGAGCGGGTCACGACAGCGCATATGTGAACGTTCACGGGGAAGCGTTTCCGCGCCGCGGCTCGAGCGCCGCGGCGCGCGGCTATTGGAGGCCTGAATGACGGCGCTGCCGCAGGACGTGAAAACGGCGATCGTCGAGGCGCTGCGCGAGAGCGGGGTCGATCTTTCCCGCATCCTCGTGGAGCTCCATGGCGACGAAGTCGTCGTGAAGGGCGACGTGAATACGGAGGAGGAGAAAAAGGCGGCCGAGCAGGCCGTCGAGCGCCTGTCGCGCCGGGCGAAAATGCGCTGCGAGCTCACCGTCTCGCTCCTCTATGAGGCGGGCAAGGACGAAGTCTACGAGGCCGGCGTCGAATCCTTCCCCGCGAGCGACCCCCCGAGCTGGAGCGGCGGAAAAGCCTAAAGGCTTGCGCGCCGCCGCCGAATTGGCCATCAAAGGCTCCGCCGCCGGTCGCGAGGGCCAATGGTCGATATTTCCTTCTACCACCATCAGACCCGCAGGATTGACGATACGCTGCCCATCCTGCTGGAGCGTTCGCTCGCGCGCGGCTGGCGCGTGGTCGTGCAGGCGGCGAGCGAGCCGCGCCTCGCGGCGCTCGACCAGCATTTATGGTCCTACCGCCCCGAGAGCTTCCTGCCGCATGGGACGAGGCGCGACGCCTCGCCCGAGACGCAGCCCGTCTATCTGACCTGCGCCGACGAGAATCCGAACGGCGCGGATGTGCGCTTCTTCATCGAAAGCGCGCATATCGCGCCGATCCTTACCGGCGACGCCGCGCCGAAGGAACGCGCCGTGCTGCTCTTCAACGGCGACGATCCTAACGAGCTCGCCAACGCCCGCGCGCAATGGAAGGAGTTGCGCGACGCGGGCCGGACGCTCGTCTATCAGCAGCAGGACGAGAACGGCCGCTGGGTGGAGAAGGCGCGCGAACCCAAGGCGACGTCATGAGCGGGGCGGATTTCGCCGAAAGGCGCGCCCGCGCGCGCGAGAAGCTCGACGCCATCGACCCGCATAAGAGCGCGGGGGGCGTCGCTGCCGATCCGCGCCGGCGCGAATGGTTCGAAGCGGTCTACGAGCTTGCGGGGGACGATCCGGCGGGCGTGCCCTGGGCCGGCCTCGCCCCGCATCCCGTGCTGGCGCAATGGCTCGACGGGCGCTCGCTCGCGGGGCTGCGCGCGCTCGACGTCGGCTGCGGGCTCGGCGACAACGCCGAGGCGCTCGCAAGGGCCGGCGCGCGCGTCGTCGCCTTCGATCTCGTGGCGCGCGCGGTGGAATGGGCGCGACGGCGCTTTCCACAAAGCGCGGTCGACTATCGCGCCGCCGATCTTTTTCACGCCCCGCCGGAATGGCGCGGCGCCTTCGGCCTCGTGCACGAGCTTTACACCTTGCAGGCGCTTCCGGAGTCGCTGCTGCCCGATGCGGCGCACGCGCTGGCGTCTTTCGTCGCGCCCGGCGGCGTGCTGCTCGTGATCTCGCGCGCTCGCGACGCGGCGCAGGAGATTGTGGGCCCGCCCTGGCCGCTGACGCGCGCGCGGATCGAGTCGCTCGCAGTGGACGGATTGCGGCTCGCTTCGCTCGAAAACATTCCCGCAACGGAAACGGCCGTACGTCACTGGCGGGCGGAATTTCGCCGCGGGGGCGCAAGGTGAGCGCGCCGCTTCTCCGCGTCTCCGAGGTGACGAAGAAATACGGCGCCGTCGTCGCGCTCGAAGGCGTGTCGATCGAGGTGGGCGCCGGCGAATTCTTCGCTTTGCTCGGCCCTTCCGGTTGCGGCAAGACCACGCTGATGCGCTGCGTCGCCGGTTTCGAGACGCCCGACAGCGGCCGGCTCGCCTTGGCGGGCGCGGATCTCGCGGGCGTGCCGCCCCATCGGCGGCCCGTGAACATGATGTTCCAGAGCTACGCGCTCTTTCCGCATCTCAACGTCTTCGACAATGTCGCTTTCGGCCTGCGCCGCAAAAGCGAAAAGGCGGAAGCGATACGTATGCGCGTGACCGAGTTGCTGGAGATGACGCAGCTTTCGTCCTTCGGCGCGCGGCGCGTCAACGAGCTCTCGGGCGGCCAGCGCCAGCGCGTCGCGCTCGCCCGCGCCTTGGCGCCGCGTCCGGCGCTGCTGCTGCTCGACGAGCCGCTCGGCGCGCTCGACCGCAAGCTGCGCGAGGAGACGCAGTTCCAGCTCAAGGAAATACAACGCAAGACGCGGACGAGCTTCGTCATCGTCACTCACGATCAGGACGAGGCGCTGGCGCTCGCCGACCGCATCGCGGTGATGCGCGCGGGCCGGGTGGAGCAGATCGCGCCGCCGGTCGAGATTTACGAGAAGCCCGCGACGCGCTTCGTCGCGGGCTTCGTGGGCGAGACGAATTTCATCGATGGCGTGATCGCGCGGGACGGCGGCGCGGCTTTGGCGACATCCTTCGGCCGCCTTCCGCGCGCGGAATGCGCGCTTCCCGTCGGCGCGCGCGCGACGCTGAGCGTGCGGCCGGAACGCATCGACATTTCTCGCGAAGGGGAGGGGATTGCCGGCCGAGTCGAGGACTTCGTTTTTCGCGGCGAATATACGCTGCTGCGCGTGCGCGCCGCGCCGGACGTCGTGCTGCGCGTCGGCGCCTATGACGGCCGCTTCGCGATCGGCGACGCGGTGAAGCTGACGATCGCGCCGGATGCGGGCGTGTTGTTCGCGGGGGAGGCATGAACGGCGCTCGCAACCCTTACGGCCTTGCCGTCGCAAGACCCGTTCGCCGTCATTGCGAGGAGCGCAGGCGACGAAGCAATCCAGAGCGACATTGCGGCTCTGGAGTGCGTCGCTTCGCTCGCAATGACGGCGGGACGCCGCAATGCCTGCCGCGCGTGCGCGTCGCGCCGGATGTCGTGCTGCGCGTCGGCGCCTATGACGGCCGCTTCGCGATCGGCGACGCGGTGAAGCTGAGCATCGCGCCCGATGCGGGCGTCTTGTTGGCGGGGGAGGCATGAGCGCGCGCGCTTGCGACAATCACGCCCTCACCCTGAGGAGGCCGCATCGCGGCCGTCTCGAAGGGTCGGCAAATTCCCGGAGGCCGTCGACGCGGCGGAGCGTGGATGGCCGCCACGAGCGCGGCCATGACGCGGGCAGGAGAGCGGCTCCCGCGCCCTCGCCCTTCGAGACGCGCGTTTCACGCGCTCCTCAGGATAAGGGCGCTTTTCCGAGACCGTGCGGATGAAGGCGCGCCGTCTCTCCCTCGGCCAGCGGCTCGCGCTCGCGATCCCATATGTCTGGATGGCCGCCTTTTTCCTCGCGCCGATGCTGCTCATCGCGAAGATTTCGGTCTCGCATTCGGTGCTGGCGCGTCCGCCCTACGAGCCGCGCTTCCATTGGGGCGACTCGCTTGCGGAAATGTGGGCGAAGGCGCGGACGCTCACTTTCGAGAACTACCGCGCGCTCGTTTCGGACAGCCTCTATTTCGACGCCTATGTGTCCTCACTGTGGATCGCGGCGGTCGCGACGCTCGCGACGCTTCTCGTCGCCTATCCCTTCGCCCTCGCTATGGCGCGCAGCCCGCGCGACTGGCGGCCCTTTCTCATCGGCGTCGCGGCGGCGCCGTTCTGGACGAGCTTTCTCATTCGCGTCTATGCCTGGATCGCGCTGCTGAAGGATGAGGGCCTCATCAACAATGCGCTGATGGCGCTGGGCCTCATTCATGCGCCGCTCGAAATGTTCGCGACGACCGGCGCGGTCATTGTCGGCATCGTCTATTCCTATCTGCCCTTCATGCTGCTGCCGATCTACGCCGCGCTCGAAGGCCAGGACCCGAGCCTGCGCGAAGCGGCGGCCGATCTCGGCGCCTCGCCGCCCGAGGTCTTTTTGCGGGTGACGCTGCCGCTCTCGCGCGACGGCGTCGTCGCGGGCGCGCTGCTCGTCTTCATCCCTGCCGTGGGCGAATTCGTCATACCCGACCTTCTCGGCGGATCGGACACGCTGATGATCGGCCGCACGCTGTGGAACGACTTCTTCGCCAATCACGACTGGCCCGCCGCCTCCGCCGCCGCCATCGCGCTCGTCAGCATTCTCCTCGCGCCGCTTCTCCTGTGGGAGCGCGCGCGGCTTCGCGAGGAGGAGGGGCGCCGGTGAGCCGTTCCTCGAACCTCGCGCGCATCGCCATGCTCGTCGCGGGCTTCGTCTTTCTTTACGCGCCCATCGTCATTCTCGCGGCGATGAGCTTCAACGCCTCGCGTCTCGTCTCGGTCTGGGGCGGCTTCTCGACGAAGTGGTATGCGGCGCTCCTCGAGAACGAGCTGCTGATCGCATCCGCCAAGATCAGCCTCGCGGCGGCCGCGCTCTCGGCGACGATCGCGACGCTTCTCGGCCTTCTCGCGGCCGTCGCGCTCGCGCGTTTCGGCGCCTTCCGCTCGCGCATGCTGTTCTTCGGCGCCGTCCATGCGCCGCTCGTTCTGCCCGAGGTGGTGCTGGGCCTGGCGCTGCTTTCCTGCTTCGTCGCGCTGGGCGTCGGGCGCGGCTTCGCGACGCTGGTCATCGGCCATGTGACGCTGACAATGTGCTTCACGACGGTGGCGCTTCTCTCGTCCCTGCGCGGATGCGATCCGACGCTGGAGGAGGCGGCGATGGATCTCGGCGCGACGCCCGTCCAGGCCTTCGCCCTGGTCGCCTTGCCGCAGATCGCCCCGGCCATGGCGAGCGCCTTCCTCCTGGCCTTCACGCTCTCGCTGGACGATCTCGTCATTGCGAGCTTCGCCACGGGACCGGGCGCGACCACGCTGCCGATGCGGATCTATTCGCAGGTGAGACTCGGCGTTTCGCCGCAGATCAACGCCATCTCGACCCTGCTGCTCGGCCTTGTCGCGCTGGCGCTCGGCGGCGCCGCGCTCTTCATGCGGGCGGGCAAGCGCCGGGGATTGTGAAAGGCCTGCGACGCGCCAGATAGGGCTCATGGCGTCCCGCTGGTTTGCGTCCCTTCCGAATTTCATCACGATCGGCAGGCTGGTGCTGACGCCGGCCGTCATCGGCATGGCCATCGAGGCGCGCTGGGGCGCGGCGTTCCTGATCTTCATCGTCGCGGGCGTCTCCGACGCGCTCGACGGCTGGCTGGCCAAGACCTACCATTTGCAGTCCGAGCTCGGCGCCGTGCTCGATCCGCTGGCGGACAAGGCGCTGATCATTTCAATCTATATCGCGCTTGCGAGCGCGGGCGTTCTGCCGGCCTGGCTCGCCATCCTCGTCGTATCGCGCGACGCGCTGATCGTCGGCGGCGTGGTGGTGGCGTGGTTCCTTTCGCATCCCGTCAAGGTCAGGCCGCATATTGCCTCGAAAGTCACAACCGCCGCGCAGCTCGGCCTCGCCGGCTTTGTTCTGGCCGGGCAGGCCTATGGTTTCCGGATCGAGGCTCTGGAAAGCCTGTTGGTGGGAAGCGTCGCCGCATTGACCATTGCTTCCGCGAGCGTCTATCTGTGGCTCTGGGTCCAGCATATGAGGCCTTGAGCATATGGCGAAGCAGAAGCAGCCGGCCGCCCCCCGCGCGCCGGGGGCGCGTAAGCCCGCGAATTTGTCTTCGGCGGCCGTGACGACGGCCGACATGGCGCCGCCGGAACCCGTGCAGGTCGTCGCCGTGAAATGGGCCGGGCTCAGTCTCGAGCGCCAATTGGCGCTCTGGGGCGTCACGCTCCTTGTGCTGGCCGGAATCCTCTATGTGCTGAGTCCGGTGCTTGCGCCTTTCGTCGCGGGCACGGCCCTCGGCTATCTGCTCGATCCGGTGGCCGACCGCCTGCAAAGGCTCGGCTGCTCCCGCCTCGGCGCGGCGCTGCTGCTGCTCTCGGTCTTCCTCGCCCTCGTGGTGACGGGCCTTGTGATATTGCTGCCGATCCTGACCCATCAGCTCGCGGGCTTCCTCACCGCGCTGCCGGGCTATCTGCAGACCCTGCATGGCCTCGTGACGGAATGGAGCGCCCATTTCACCAGCGAATATCTCAAGGAATTCCTGGACAAATACGGTCTCGGCGGCGCGGGCGCGAGCCTGAGCCTGGACGTCGAGAAATATTTCAACGATCTCGCCAGCCAAGGCGCGGCGCTCGTGGGCGATTTCATCAAATCGCTCCTGTGGCGCGGCTATGCGCTCATCAACGTCATCTCGCTCGTCGTCATCACGCCGGTCGTCGCCTTCTACATGATGCTCGACTGGGACCATATGGTGCACATCATCGACGACCTCGTCCCGCCGCGCCATCGGGAAGACGTGCGCATGCTGGCGCGCGACATCGACCGCGCGCTCGCGGGCTTCGTGCGCGGGCAATCGCTCGTGTGCCTCTTCCTGGGGGTCTGGTATGCGGTGGGGCTTTCGGCCATCGGCCTGAATTTCGGCTTTCTGATCGGCGTCATCGCGGGTTTTCTGAGCTTCATTCCCTATGTCGGCTCGATCACGGCCTTTGTGTTCTCCATCATCATCGCCATCGTGCAGGCTTGGCCGCACATCAATCTGCCGGTCGAGGCGGTGGCGATCGTGACCACCGGCCTCGTCATGGACGGCTATGTGCTGTCGCCCCGCCTCGTCGGCGCCTCGGTGGGCCTGCATCCGGTGTGGATCATGTTCGCCTTGCTGGCGTTCGGCGCGCTTTTCGGCTTCACGGGGCTCATCGTCGCCGTGCCGGCGGCGGCGGCGCTCGGCGCCCTCATGCGTTTCCTCGCCCGCCGCTACCGCGCGAGCGCGCTCTATCGCGAGTCGCCCTACGCGCATGACCGGGCCTGACGCGCCGTGGGCGAAGGCGCGCCGGCGCAACTGCCGCTGGAGCTGCCCTTGGAGCCGCGGCTGGGGCGCGCGGATTTTCTGTCGGCGCCCTCCAACGAGGCGGCGCTCGCCATGGTCGAGCGCTGGCCCGACTGGCCGGATCGCGTCCTCGCGCTGATCGGCCCGCCCGGCAGCGGCAAGAGCCATTTGCTCGCGATCTTCTCCGAGCGCGCCAATGCGAAGCGGGCGGAGGGCCGCGCATTGCCGTCGCTCGAGGCGCTGGCCGCCGCGCCGGCCGCCATCGCGATCGACGACATTGACTGCGTGCGGGAGGAAACCGCGCTTTTTCACCTCCTCAACTTCGCGGTCGAGCACCGGGTCTTCGTGCTGATGACCGCCAAAAAGCGTCCGACCGCCGCCGAGGTTAGGCTCCCCGACCTCCTGTCACGGTTACGTCGCGCGCCTGTGGTCGAAATCGGAGCCCCGGACGACGATCTCATGCGCGCCGTGCTGGAAAAGCATTTCCGCGACCGGCAGCTTCTCGTCGAGCCGCCGGCCCTGGCCTATGCCGCCTTGCGGCTCGAACGCTCCCTTGGCGCGGCGCGCGCTTTCGTCGCGGCCCTGGACCGAGAGGCGCTCGTCCAGCAGCGCCCGATCACGCGCGCGCTGGCCGCGCAGGTAATGGAGCGGTTCGCCGCATCCGCCGCCGGGACGGAGGATTAACCGGGCGGCGTTTTCGCTCTGCCGCCCCCGACGCCATTGTGGCAAGATACGAAAAACGGGAAGGCGGCATGACAGCCAATATGCGAGAGAAGATTGAGCGCGGCGCGACGCAGATCGAGGCTGCGACCATCGAGGTGATGGACCCCGCGGGCGAGATTCTGGCGCATCCCGACGAATTGGCGGTCTCGCCCAGCCGGTTCATCAACCGGGAGCTCTCCTGGCTCGAATTCAACCGGCGCGTTCTGGAGGAGGCTTCCAACAAGAACCATCCGCTGCTCGAGCAGCTCCGCTTCCTGTCGATTTCCGCCAATAATCTCGACGAATTCTTCATGGTCCGCGTGGCGGGCCTGCGCGGGCAGATCCGATCGGGCCTCACCGCCGTCTCGCAGGACGGGCTGACGCCGTCCGAGCAGCTCGCGAAGATCAATGAACGCGTCGTGCTGCTGACGAACGAGCAGCTTCGCCGCTGGCGGGAGCTGCGCCGCGAGATCGAGGAAGTCGGCATCGTCATCGTCGAGCCGGGCGACGTCTCCAAGGCCGACCGCGAATGGCTGGAGGACCATTTCCTCAACAAGATTTTCCCGGTGCTGACGCCGCTCGCCGTCGACCCGGCGCATCCCTTCCCCTTCATCCCCAATCTCGGCTTCACGCTGGCGCTGGAGCTGGTGCGGCCGGGCGACCGCAAGACGCTTCAGGCGCTGGTGCGCCTGCCGCCCAAGATCGAGCGCTTCGTGCAATTGCCGAATCCCGGCGGCGCGCGCGAGCGCTTCATGCTGCTCGAAACGCTGATCGCCATGAACGCGCAGCGCCTCTTTCCCGGCTATCTGCTGCGCGGGCAGGGCCTGTTCCGCGTGATCCGCGACAGCGATCTCGAGGTGGAGGAAGAAGCGGAAGATCTCGTGCTCTTCTTCGAAACCGCGTTGAAGCGCCGCCGCCGCGGCTCGGTCATCCGTCTCGAGGTTGCCGCCGACATGCCGGAGACCTTGCGCGCGCTGGTCGCCGAGGAGCTCAGCGTGGAGCCGGGCGAGACCTTCCAGATCGACGGCATGCTGGCGCTCAACGATCTCTCGGAGCTCGTCGCGCTCGAGCGGCCGGACCTCAAATTCAAGCCCTATAATCCCCGCTTTCCCGAGCGCGTGCGCGACAATGGCGGCGATTGCTTCCTCGCCATCAAGCAGAAGGACCTGGCGGTCCATCACCCGTACGAATCCTTCGACGTGGTCGTGCAGTTCCTGCAGCAGGCGGCGCGCGACCCCAACGTCATCGCGATCAAGCAGACGCTCTATCGCACCTCCAATAACAGCCCCATCGTGCGCGCGCTGGTGGAGGCCGCCGAGGCCGGCAAATCCGTCACCGCGCTCGTCGAGCTGAAGGCGCGCTTCGACGAAGAGGCCAATATCCGCTGGGCGCGCGATCTCGAGCGCGCCGGCGCGCAGGTCGTCTTCGGCTTCATCGAGCTGAAGACGCATGGCAAGCTGTCGATGGTGGTGCGCCGCGAGGGCTCCGGCCTCGCCACCTACTGCCACATCGGCACGGGCAATTACCATCCCGTCACGGCGCGCATCTATACGGACATCTCCGTCTTCACCGCCGATCCGGTCATCGGCCGCGACGTCTCGCGCATCTTCAACTTCATCACCGGATATGCCGAACCGGCCGGGCTGGAGCGCATGTCGGTCTCGCCCATCTCGCTCAAGAAAAAGCTGCTCGAACATATCGAGCAGGAGATTCAGTTCGTGAAGGCCGGCAAGCCCGGCGCCATCTGGGTGAAATGCAACGCCCTCGTCGATCCGGAGATCATCGACGCCTTCTACATGGCCTCGAAGGCGGGCGTGCAGATCGACTGCGTGGTGCGCGGCATTTGCTGCCTGCGGCCGGGCGTGCCGGGGCTTTCGGAGCATATCCGCGTCAAGTCGATCGTCGGGCGCTTCCTGGAGCATGCGCGCGTCTACGCCTTTGGCGGCGGCCATCCGCTGCCGCATCCGCGCGCGCATGTCTATATCTCTTCCGCCGATCTCATGCCGCGCAATCTCGACCGCCGCGTCGAGACCCTGCTGCCGATCATCAATCCCACCGTGCATCAGCAATTGCTCGACCAGATCATGCTGGCCAATCTCATCGACAATGAGCAGAGCTATCGCGTGCTGCCCGACGGCTCCTCGCAGCGCATCGCGCCGGCGGAGGGCGAGGAGTCTTTCAACGCGCATAAATATTTCATGACGCATCCGAGCCTGTCGGGGCGCGGCAAGTCGCTAAAGGACTGGCGTCCGCGTTCGCTGCTGAAGCGCAAGCAAGATGCTTAAACGGTTCCTTCGTCCGCATCCCGTCGAGCAGCCTGCGCCGGGTTCGGCCAAGCCTGTCGCGATCATCGACATCGGCTCGAATTCGGTGCGTCTCGTCGCCTATCAGGGGCTCTCCCGCGCGCCCACGCCGATCTTCAACGAAAAGGCCATGTGCGGCCTCGGCAAGGGCGTGCTGACGACAGGGCGGCTGCCGGAGGAGGGCGTCGAGAAGGCGATCAAGGCGCTGCGCCGCTATCGCGCCTTGTGCGAGACGATGGGCGTCCTCGACATGGAGGTCATCGCCACCGCCGCCGCCCGCGACGCCGAAAACGGCCCGGCGTTCATCGAGGCCGCGCGCGCCGCGATCGGGCGCGGCATTTCCCTGCTCTCCGGCAAGCGCGAGGCCGAGCTGTCGGCGCTCGGCGTCATCTCGGCGGTGCACGAGCCCAACGGCGTCGCCGGCGATCTCGGCGGCGGCTCGCTCGAGCTCATCGACGTGAAGGGCGACGATCTCGGCAAGGGCGTGACCTTGCCCCTGGGCGGGCTCGCGCTCATGGACGCGTCGCGCAAATCCCCGCGCGAGGCGACGCGCATCGCCCGCAAATCCATCGCCGACGCCAAGCCGCTGGAGCATCTCAAGGGCCGCACTTTCTACGCCGTGGGCGGCACGTGGCGCTCGCTCGCCAAGCTCCATATGCGCCAGCGCAACTATCCGCTGGGCGTGATGCACAATTATCGCATCCAGACCAATGAGGCCGCCGATTTCGCCGCGCTTGTCGAGCATGTCGACACGGCGGCGATCGAGGACATCGAGACCGTCTCGGCCGCGCGCCGGCCGCTGCTCGCCTATGGCGCCATTGTGCTCGACGAGATCATCCGCCGCGCCAAGCCGCGCGAGATCGTGATTTCCGCGGCGGGCGTGCGCGAGGGCCTTTTATTCGAGCGCCTCTCGGAGGCCGAGCGCAAGGTCGATCCGCTGCTCGCCGGCTCGCGCGAGCTGGAGACGCTTTATTCGCGCGCGGCCGGCTATGGCGACGAACTCGTCGCCTGGACGGACGCCTTCCTCGCCTCGAGCGAAATCGACGAGACGCCGGACGAGAAGCGGCTGCGCCATGCGGCCTGCCTGCTTTCGGACATCGCCTGGCGCGCCCATCCCGAATATCGCGCCCAGCGGGCGATGAACATCGTCACCCATGGTCCCTTCGTCTCGGTCGACCATCCCGGGCGCGCCTTCCTGTCGCTCGCCATCGTCATGCGCCATGAGGGGCCGGACGGCGGCGAAGGGATCGGCGCGGTGCGCAGCCTGCTGACGACGCGCCTCTTCGTGCGCGCGCGCCTCCTCGGCGCGGCGATGCGCGCGGCCTATCTGCTCTCGGCCTCCATGCCGGGCGTCCTGCCGCGCACGAGCCTGTTGATTCGCGACGGCGTCCTCGTGCTGGCGCTGCCGGCGGACTATGCCGATCTCGCCAGCGACCGCGTGCTCAATCGGGTCAAGGCGGTCGGCCGGCTCCTGGGCGTCGACGGGCGGATCGAGATCGGAGGCTAGCAGCCTGCGTCACTTATCGTCCTTGCGAGGCGGCGCAGCCGCCGAAGCAATCCAGAGTCGTGGTGGGGGGCGCTGGATTGCTTCGCCTTCGCTCGCAATGACGGCGGGAGGAACGCCGAAATCTTCAGCTCCCCGTCAGCCGCCGCAGATTGCGCTCGACCCGCCTTTTATAGACGGCGACCGCGCGGCCGGGGGCGTGGAGGGGCTCGCCGACGGCGATCGCCCGCGCGGCGGCGATAGAGGCCTCCGCCGCCGCGTCGATCTTCTCCGCGACCATCAGGCTGCTTTCCCGCTTCGGATCGACCGCGCCAAAGGCCATCTTCGTCAGCCGAACGGCGATGACCGCATTGGCCGCGACGCTCAGGGCGAGCGCGTCGGCGAAAAGCGTCGTCAGTCCCGGCCTGCTGTCCATCGGCGTGAGTCTCCCTCGGCAAGAGGCCAAGTCTGCGCCATCTGTGACAGAAATGCAAAGGCTGGGCCTTTCCGAGGGCCGGGCTTTCGTTGTTGCAATGCGTTCTCCGGGGCGATCGGTGAACGGCGGGCGTGAGCGAATCCCTTCCCTTACGGCTACGGGACAGCCCCCATCATGTGGCCGTGGCGCGAGCCCACCCGCCGGTCTTCGACCGCCGACCTCCTTGTAAAGGGGAGGCATTGGCGGCGAACGCCCGAGATTGTCGTTCGCCCGGTTGCCCTGGACCAGTTCGCGAGCGAAACCCGCTTCCCTCCGCCGCCCGCGCCCCCCATATTGCCGCCATGGCGAAGTCCCCGGAAAAGCCGAAGTCTCCCGAAAAGCCCAAGAAGGACCCCGCGCGGCCCACGCGCGCCAAGGCGTCGAAGCCCGAGCTGGCGCCGCTCGCGCCGCATCTCGCGCAACTGCTGAACCCCGCCCTCGCGCCCGGCTTCGAGGATGCGGGGCAGGCGTCCTATGACCCTTCCGATCCGGTCGGAGACGAAGACGTTCAGAAGTGGGTTCTGGGCGATCTGCTGCCGCAGGGCGGGGGCGTGCAGGCCACCGCCGACTCGCTCGCCGACCTGCTGCGCCTCGGCGACCCCAATCTGCGCGACAAGAAGCCATGGGTTCCGCATCGCCCCGAGCGCCCGGAGAAATCCGAGGGCGGCGTCAAATTCGAGCTTGTCTCCGACTATACGCCCAAAGGCGATCAGCCGGCGGCGATCGCGGAGCTGGTGAAAGGCGTCGCGGCGCAGGAGCGCGATCAGGTGCTGCTCGGCGTCACCGGTTCGGGCAAGACCTTCACCATGGCGAGCGTCATCGCGGCGACGCAGCGTCCGGCGTTGATTCTGGCGCCCAACAAGACGCTCGCGGCGCAGCTCTATGGCGAGTTCAAGAGCTTCTTCCCCAACAACGCCGTCGAATATTTCGTCTCCTATTACGACTACTATCAGCCCGAGGCCTATGTGCCGCGCTCCGACACCTACATCGAAAAAGAGTCGAGCGTGAACGAGCAGATCGACCGCATGCGCCACGCCGCGACGCGCGCGCTGCTCGAACGCGACGATGTGATTATCGTGGCGTCGGTCTCCTGCATTTACGGCATCGGCTCGGTCGAGACCTATACGGCCATGACCTTCTCCGTGCAGCTCGGCGAGAAGCTGGAGCAGCGGCAATTGGTGACGGACCTTGTCGCGCTCCATTACCGCCGCGTGCAGGCGGATTTCACGCGCGGAACCTTTCGCGTGCGGGGCGATACGGTCGATATTTTTCCGGCGCATTATGAAGATCGCGCCTGGCGCATTTCCTTCTTCGGCGACGAGGTGGAGTCGATTTCCGAATTCGATCCGCTCACCGGCAGGAAGACGGTCGATCTCGAATTCGTGAAAGTCTACGCGAACTCGCATTACGTCACGCCGCGCCCGACGCTGTTGCAGTCGATCAAGGCGATCAAGGAGGAGCTGAAGCAGCGCCTCGGCGAATTGAACCGTTCGGGGCGGTTGCTCGAAGCGCAAAGGCTCGAGCAGCGCGCGCGCTTCGATCTCGAAATGATGGAGGCGACGGGCTCCTGCGCCGGCATCGAGAATTATTCGCGCTATCTCACCGGCCGCAAGCCGGGCGAGCCGCCGCCGACCTTATTCGAATATCTGCCGGACAATGCGCTGGTCTTCGCCGATGAAAGCCATGTCTCGATTCCGCAGATCGGCGCGATGTACAAAGGCGACTTCCGTCGCAAGGCGACGCTCGCCGAATATGGCTTCCGCCTGCCGTCCTGCATGGACAACCGTCCCCTGCGCTTCGAGGAATGGGACGCCATGCGGCCGCAGACGGTGAGCGTCTCGGCGACGCCTGGCAATTGGGAGCTGGAGCAGACGGGCGGCGTCTTCGTCGAGCAGGTCATTCGCCCGACCGGCCTCATCGATCCGCCCGTGGAAGTCCGTTCGGCGCGCACGCAGGTCGACGACCTTCTCGACGAAGTGCGCGCGACGTCGGACATCGGCTATCGCACGCTCGTCACCGTGCTGACCAAGCGCATGGCCGAGGACCTCACCGAATATCTGCACGAGAATGGCGTGCGCGTGCGCTATATGCATAGCGACATCGACACGATCGAGCGCATCGAGATCATCCGCGATCTACGCTTGGGCGCTTTCGACGTGCTGGTCGGAATTAATCTGCTGCGCGAGGGTTTGGACATTCCCGAATGCGGCCTCGTCGCCATTCTCGACGCCGACAAGGAAGGCTTTCTGCGCAGCGAGACCTCGCTCGTGCAGACCATCGGCCGCGCCGCGCGCAATGTCGACGGGCGCGTGATTTTGTACGCCGACCAGATCACCGGCTCGATGAAGCGCGCCATGGACGAGACCGAGCGCCGCCGCGCCAAGCAGATGGCCTATAATCTCGAAAACAACATCACGCCGGCCTCGATCAAGCGCGGCATCGCCGATATTCTGGGCTCTGTCGCCGAGCAGGATCATGTGACGGTCGACACGGGCTACGACATCGCGCCGGGGCACAATCTCCAGGCGACCATCGCCGATCTCGAAAAGCGCATGAAGGAGGCGGCGGCCGATCTCGCCTTCGAGGAGGCGGCGCGGCTGCGCGACGAAATCCAGCGGCTTCAGAAGATGGAGCTGCTCGGCGATCTTCCGCCGCTCGAACGCGCGCAACGGGCGCGAGAAGTTTCGCGTCACAGGGTCCGCGAGCCAGAAGGGGCGCTTTCGACCCGCGCGCGCAAACCCACCGACGCCGACATGGGCCCGCATAATTTCGGGGGCGGCGAAGCGCGCCCGGTCGGCCGCATGCCGCCCGCGCGGCCGGCGGGGCGGTCCTCCGGCGGCAAGCCGGGGACAAGGACGGTGAAGGGGAAGCCGAAGTGACGCGCTCCTTGTGACGAAGCGCGGCTGGCCCGTGTCGGCGACGATCCAGATCAGGTATGTTCAGCCTGGAAATGCGCTTCCGGCGCGTAGGCCTCTTTCACCGCTAGGATGCGCTCGCCGCCAGCCGAAAGCACATTGGGAATTACGAGATTGCCGAGGGTTTTTTCTGTCACGACGTGAAAGACATGGGTTGGCCGCAGCTTGGAGATGAGATCGTAGTCGACCGCATTGTTCCAGACATGGCCGACGACACGGAAGAAGGTTGAAAAGAAGGGGATCATGATCTTCGACGACGAGGTCCCGAAGACAAGCGCGACGCCGCTGTCTATCGCCTCGTTGACATAGGCTCGAGACGACCCGGTGAGGTGCTTGCTCGGATAGATGTGGAGCGTGTCAAAAACCTCGATTGGAGCTACATTGAAGCGGGGCGCCAAGTATATTTCGGACGCGTCCAGACCTCCGATGAATACGAGGTCGCCTTGATATTTCGTCTCCTCCCATTTGATCCATTCCTCGTGTTTTTCGACGCGTTCCGGGAAATAGCGCGCCGCCAGCGCGAGAAACGCCCGATAGGTGGCGTAGCCTGTCAAATGCGTGTCGAATTTGAGCGCGCGCCGTTCCGTCGGCAAGCTGCATATCTGCTCGATCGGGTACAGAAGGTCGAGGCCGTATTGATTGCGCGCATGCTCGATCAAGCGAGGCGCCGGGCGCTTGGGAGAGAGCTCGAACGAATTGCCGACCTCGTCCGGAACCGCCGCCGCGCGGTCCGGCATGATCATCGCGCCATATACGGCGCCGAAATTCGAGCAAACCGTGTGTGTCGCCGCCAGCGCCATGCACGCCGCATCTATGGCGCTCTGAGTTTGGGCGCAGGGGCGGCTGAGCTGCACGAGCGCGTCGTTGGAGTCGCCTTTGTAGAAAAGGTACCCGTTAGGCCCCTCCAGCAGTTCGATTCCGCTAGGTATGACTTTGCAAAGGAAAGAGCCGCCGGAGAGAAGTCCTCCGCCGCGATTGAAGCGAATTTCCACGGTCTGATCGATCGGTTTCAACCACTGCCGAATGTCCAGCCTGAAGCCGAAATGATCCCTTTTTAGTTCTGGATAAGACGCTACGACGTCTGGCCTTCCGACATTCCCCGTGCGCGTCGTCAAGGCGAACGCGCCATTGATAAAGAGATCGAGCGCGCAAGGCTCGTCAGGGTTTTCGAAATCGACCGCCCAACCCACTACCGTCGGGCTTCTTACATCCACATTGCCCAAAAGAGTCTTGTTGGAACTCATTTCTTCTCATTCTCCGCGCCAGCCTGTTGTATTATTACGATAATTTATTTCAGCCGGATTGGCTACCATGAGAGGAGAGACGGGGAGACCGCGGCGTTGCGGGGTCAGGGCGATCGGGTAACGCCGGCGTGAACGCGTCCTTCCCCTTTACGGCTATCGGGTTCCCACATCTCGAAAATCGCCAACGCCGTCATGGCCGGGCTTGTCCCGGCCATCCACGCCGCGCAACATTCGCAAATGCACGACGGCTGGATATTCCTCGTGACGAACGTCCAAACGGATATGCCCGAGTGGCGCGATCCTTACGGCGATTTGGCGTGAAACCAGACCCGTCAACGCCATTTCACCTAGCCTTCGGATCGCAGTTCGATCGCATCAAAGCCGAGCGTCTGCGCTACGGAGAGTCGTTGAAACGAAATGGCTTTTTCTTTTCGCTCTTGCACATCGTCCCGGCGTGGATGGCCGGGACGAGCCCGGCCATGACGGCTTCCTGGAGATGTGACGCCCTTAGTCTTTACGAGTCGGGTGGGGTAACGCGCGAGCGATATCGTCTGGTGGAAGGGACCCCCACCCGGCGGCCTTTCGACCGCCGACCTCCCCGTAAAGGGGAGGTATTGGGCGCCAATCCTCCCAAGACGATCGTTCACCCCGCCTGGCGCTCTGGGATACGCGGGTTAAAGGCGAGCCGGCGCCGGCAATGCGACAATCGCGACGCTTGGCGCCTGTCGGGCGCTCCGGGCTTCCTTCGCACTCGCGCGGGTCGCCGCCGCGTCGGTCGAGGGCACGCCGAAAAACATCAAGGCCAGCGGCGCTGCGATTAGCATGACGTTGAGCGCTTCTCTCCGGCGCGGAGCGCGTATCGCCGATAGGAGGGACAAGCCCGCGAGCGGCACGACGGCGCCGAGCGGCAGATAATATCGCGGATATGCGTCCGCGACATAAGCATAGACGACATGATGGCGGTAGCTGAAGACCAAATGGCAGGCGAGCGTGAAAAGCAGGAAGACAAATCCGACCGCCACGAGCACGTCGACGCTTTGCTCCTCGCGCCGCGCGATGCGTCGAACGGAAACGTAGAAGCCGGCGACCGCGCAGGCGATAGCGAAGACCGGCGCTACGAGCATGGCGTAATGGAGCATATTGCGTTCGGCGGGCGTCGGCACCCATTGCACGATGAACGCCTTGGCGAAAGCCGCCGCATAGCCCGGAAACGAAAGGCGCGGCGCGTTCTCCCAGCCAATGTCCTGGGGCGCCGTGCTCTTCAATAACAGGATCTGGCCCGGAGTGTCCGGCGCAGGGCCGCCATATTGCGCCCAAAGCGCGAGATAGGGAGAAGCGGCGACGAGCGCCGCTACGGCCGCCGCCGCAATCCACCACGTCTTATGCCGCCCTCGCGAGATCATGAACGTCAGGACGCCGGCGACAAGGCCGCCGACCAGCAGCAGCGCCGTGAGCTTTGCAAGACTGGCGATCATTCCGAACAGGAGCGCGGCGACGAGCCATTTGTCCTCGCGCGTCTGGAGCAGCCGCTGCGCGGCGAGAAACGCGACGGCGCCGCCAAGGAAAGCCAGATTGTCGTTGTTCACCGCTCCGGCAAGATGGGCGAGCACGGGGATTGCGAATAGGGGAACATACAGGCCGTATTCTTCCAGCCTACTGCGGTCCGGTTGTTTGCCGAGCAGGAGCAGCGCGGCGAGACCAAGGGCGACGAAACCAACATTGACGGCGCGTAGAAACAGCAGCGAAGCGGGGTTATTCTCGACGGTCGGACCAAGACGCGCGAGCAGCCAATAATATGGCGAGGGATGATTCAAGTAGTTCGGGAGGTCTCCAAAGTTGAAATTCACGGGATCGATCAGCCGCATCGTCGTCAGATCCGGCCAGACGTTGCCGCTTTTCTGAAGATGAGCCACGTAGGAAACATGGGCGACTTCGTCGAATCCGCCGGTAATGTCCTTCACGGCCGCGCGGCTGATCGCGGCGATGAGGAAAAGGCAAAGGATGGCGGGCTTTGACCAGTTTGAGGCCGTCGATTTCCGCGCAGGCGGCGCGCGCATCGAAAGGGCTGTCGGTAAACATGGTGAAAAGCTAATGAGGAATCCTAAATTCTTCTATAAAGGGAAGGTTGCCGGGGCGCCGAGTCCCAGGTTCACAAATCGAACGATCTCGTTTAGTTTCCGCGCCAATCCAGCGGGCGTCGTCCGGCGCCCGCCTGACAAAGGAACCACATGGCCAAGGAAGAACTGCTCGAATTTCCGGGTATCGTGACCGAGTTGCTGCCCAGCGCAATGTTTCGGGTGAAGCTCGAGAACGATCACGAGATCATCGCCCACACCGCCGGCAAGATGCGCAAGAACCGCATCCGCGTGCTCGAGGGCGACAAGGTGCTGGTCGAGATGACGCCCTATGACCTCACCAAGGGCCGCATCACCTATCGTTTCCGGTAATCCCTTTCGGCGGAGCCGCTTCACGTGACAGCCGAACCCGCCGCCCCCAAGACGAAGCTGATCCTGGCTTCCGCCTCGCCGCGCCGTCTCGCGCTCCTGCAGCAGGCGGGGCTGGAGGCCGACGCGCTGCTGCCCGCCGATATTGACGAGACCCCGCAAAAGGGCGAATCGCCTCGCGCGCTGGCGGTCCGCCTCGCAAGCGAGAAGGCCGCCGCCTCGGTCAAGGTCCGGGGGGCGCATGACGATCTGAAGCCGTCCTATGTCATCGCGGCCGATACGGTCGTGGCCGTGGGCCGCCGCATCCTGCCCAAGCCCGAAACGACCGAGGAGGCCGAGGAGTGCCTTCAGCTTCTCTCCGGCCGCCAGCACCGGGTTTACACCGCGGTGAGCCTCATTAATCCGCGCGGCTTCGAGCGCAAGCGCCTCGTCGAGGCGCGGCTGCGCTTCAAGCGGTTGAGCTCCATGGAGGTCGACGCCTATCTCGCCTCGGGCGAGTGGCGGGGGAAGGCCGGGGGCTACGCCATCCAGGGATTGGCCGGGACCTTCGTGGTAAAGCTCGTGGGCTCCTACACGGCGGTGGTCGGCCTGCCGCTTTACGAGACCGTCTCGCTGCTGGCGGGTGAGGGGTATCCGGTGTTGCAGCCATGGTTCGCGAAAGCGTGAGCGACGCTTTTTCCAGCCCCCGGAACGCCCCTCCACACTCGCCCGCCTGGCCAATAACCCCGTCATTGCGAGCGAAGCGAAGCAATCCACAGCCGCATTGACGCCCGCTGGATTGCTTCGTCGCTAAATGACGGCGCCCTCAGCCAGCCTCGCCTCACCCTATGTAACGCCGCGCATAGCGGCGCCCGAGGCGCGTCAGCACTTCATAGCCGATGGTCCGCGCGCGGGTTGCAAGCGCCTCGACATCGATCGTCTCGCCCAGCAATTCCACCCATTGCCCGCGCTCGGCGGCGCCTTTCGGGGCGTCGGTGACGTCGAGGACGACGTAATCCATCGAAACGCGGCCGACAAAGGGACAGCGCATGCCGCCGACGACCGCCTCGCCGGCGGGCTTGCCCGGCGCGGCGGTGGCGGCGACGGGAAGACCGTCGGCATAGCCCGCGCCCAGGGTCGCGACACGCGAAGGGCGGGGGGCTTTCCAGACTCCGTCATAGCCGACGGTTTCGCCGGCCGCGAGGTTGCGCACGGAGACGATTCGCGCCGCGAGACGCGCCACGGGGCGCATGGGATTGGCGGCGCCCGGCGTCGGATTGCCGCCGTAGAGCGCGTAGCCCGGCCGCACGAGGTCGAAATGCGGCTTCTCGGGCAGGAAGACGCCCGAGGAGTTGGCGATCGAGCCGGGCACGCCGGGGAAATGCGCCCACGCCGCGCGGAAATCCTCGATCTGGCGCGGATTGGCCGGATCGGCGGGGAGTTGCGAGCTGAGAAAGTGGCTCATGATCAGCGTCGGGGCGACGGACCGCGCCCGTGCGGCGGCGTCGACGGCGTCGCGCGGCGCGAAGCCCAGCCGGTTCATGCCCGTATCGAAATGCAGCGCCGCCTCGAGCTTGCGGCCGAGCGTCGCGCCCGCCGCCGCCCATTCCTCCAGCTCGGCGAAGGAGCCGATGCAGGGCCGCAAGCCCGCCGCCGCGAGGCGCGGCGCGCAGCCGGGGACGACGCCGTCGAGCACATAGATCGCCGCGTCCGGCGCGAGCGCCCTTGCGGTCTCGCCCTCCAGCAGATTGGCGACGAAGAAGGTTCGGCAGCCCGCGTCCGAAAGCGCCCGCATCACGGCCGCCTGCCCGAGCCCATAGCCGTCCGCCTTCACCACGGCCCCGCATTCGGCGGCGCCGGCGAGACCCGCAAGCTTGCGCCAGTTGGCGGCGAGCGCGGAAAGATCGATGGTCAAAAGCCCGCTCTCGACCGGCTCTTGGACATTGGCGGCGGTCGGCAGGCGCTCGGCGGGCGAAATGATTCCCATGGCGCGGCAATCTAGGCGCCGAAAGACGGCGGGGAAATGGCGGCGCCGTCCGGTTCGGACATTGGCGGTCGATTGATCTAGCGGCCCAGCGAGGAGCCGCCGCTCGAGCTCCCGCCCACCGCGATCGAGGGGTGGATATAGATTGACAGGAGCTGGCCGCCCTCGACGAGCTCCGGATCGCGCGACGCCTTGTGGCTCTGGCTGACGAACAGGTACCAGCCGTCGCCCATGATCGACGACGCGTCCACGATGCCGGAGGATTCCTCGTCATTCGTCACGAAGTTCGGGTTCGTCTGCGCATTGCCGCCGAAGAATTTCGGATTGTGCGCGGCGACCTGGACGAGATTGCCGCTGTCAATGCCGTAGACATAGATGCGGCCGAGGCGATTATTGCCGCCGACGTCTTCCTGCAAAATGATGCGGCCGTATTTGTCGATCGTCATATTGTCGAACATCTGATACGATGGATCGGCGTCGGGCGTCGCATTCGCGCCGGCGAAGAACTGGTTCTGCAGCAGCATGGCGATCTCGCCGCCCCATTCCGGATGCGCGATGTCATAGAAGCGCAGGCGCCACAGGCGCGACGGGCGCCAGCTTCCGATGTCGGAAGTGATGCGGCCCGTCGTCACGAAATAATAATCGCGCTCCTTGCCCGGACGCGGATCCCAGGCGCCGTCCTCGATGCGGATGAACTGCGTGATCTGATAGGCGAACATATAGCCCTGGATCTCCACGCCGGTCATGTTCGACACGTCCGGGAAGGGGACGGGCTCAAAGCGGGCCGTCGTGATCGCGGGAGCCTGCTTGTTCAGCGCGAAGTCCTTGTGCTCGCCCAAGAGGTTCGAGCCGTCGGGCAGCTTGACGCGGACGCCGTAGAACTTGCCGCCGAAGAGGCCAGCGCGCTCGATCGCATTGCCGGCGGCGCGCTTGTCGCCGATATACATGGCCAGTTCGCTGGACGGCTCCTGGCACCCCGTCTGGCCTTCGCGGCTGCAGACGGTCTCGAGGGTGACATTCGTCTCGCGATTGGCGTCGTCGCTCAGCATGACGACCGTTCTGCCCTGCGCGAAGGGACTCGCCAGCGCATTCTCGAACGCCATCTTGCCGAGATGCGGGAGCTCGAAGGTCTTGTTCGCGTCCGCGCCGGTGAGGACATGCGCGAAGACGCGGCCGTGATCAGGCGTGAAGCCCGGAGTCGTCTCCTCGCCGGAGAGGAAGATGCGGTCCGGGACGCCGTAAGCGCTCTGAGGCGCAAGGTCGGCCGAGCACAGGCGCTCAATGGCCGACGTTCCGGCGGCGTAGGCGCCGTTCTTGAAAGTGAACAAATTGTTGGGGCTGGTCATATGATCGCGGCCGGCGGTCACCTTGCCCGAGCTGTCGATCGTCCAGCGCGAGACGAAGGCGCCTTTCGATCCATGGGCGCGGACAATGCCGGCGTTCCGGCTGATTTCGTGATTGAAGACGACGTCGATCGTCGCGCTGCTGCTGAGGAAGACGCCCAGGCCGTCCGGCACGCCCGCCATGCGGTAGCCGTTGACCGAGTCGCCCACCGTCAGGACGGAACGGGTGAGAACGCCCGGCGCGGTCGGAAGAACATAGGGTTCGGTCGTTGTGCTGGGTCCGATGGCTTGCGCCATCGCGGATGTCGAGATCGCGGCGGCCAGCGCGGCGATCGGAAAGGAATAACGTAGGTTCACCTTGAGCCCCCTTGAGACGGATGGTCTGCCGCACGGCGAAGCGTGCGAGAGCGCTGCCGCGCTCCTCAAGGTTCAATGGCGCCCGCGTGATTCACTTCTGTGTCGGAAATATTATGTCTGCTTGACACGCCTTCATCCGACCATGCGGCGCTCGGGGCGCCGGCTCGCGAAAAAGCCGAACGCTCAGGCGAAAATTTTTCGATCGCCGTCTCGAGCTTCTTCGAAAAAAGCGATTTCCGCCCGCGCACCCGGCGAACGAAGGTCGATCGGATCAATCGTGCTAAAAGGCGGCTAAACGCTCCAGAGCGAATCGCCAGATGACCGACGACACGACGCGCCGCTTTTCCATCCTTCGCCGAATTCCCTCGAGCGTCTGGGCGCTGGGGCTTGTTTCGCTCTTCATGGACTTCTCCTCGGAGATGATCCACGCGCTGCTGCCGATCTATCTCGTCGGATCGATGGGCGCGACCATGGCGCAGGTCGGCGTCATCGAGGGAATCGCCGAGGCGACGGCGTCGATCGTCAAAATCTTCTCCGGCGCGATTTCCGACTGGTTCGGCGACCGCAAGCTGCTCGCGATCCTGGGATACGGCCTCGCGGCGGCGACGAAGCCGATGTTTCCGCTCGCGCCCGATGTCGCCTGGGTGACGGCGGCGCGCTTCATCGACCGAGTCGGAAAAGGGATTCGCGGGGCGCCGCGCGACGCGCTCGTCGCCGACGTCACGCCTCCCGAATTGCGCGGCGCGGCTTTCGGCTTGCGGCAATCGCTCGACACGGTCGGCGCCTTTCTCGGGCCGGCCGTGGCCGTGCTCGTCATGCGGGCGACCGTGGACGATATCCGCGTGGTGTTCTGGGTCGCCTGCATACCGGCCGTTCTTGCGGTGGCGATCCTCGCTTTTGGCGTCCGCGAGCCGGAAGAGACGCGGCCCGCGCGTCCGGCGCGCTTTCCGCTGCATTGGAACGAGCTCAAAGGGCTCGGCGCCGTCTTCTGGCTCGTCGTCGCCATGTCGACGGCCTTCAGCCTTGCGCGTTTTTCAGAGGCCTTCCTGATTCTCAAGGCGCAATCGGTCGGCCTGCCGGACGCCTTCGCGCCGCTTGTGCTCGTCGCGATGAATGTCGTCTATGCCGGCGCCTCCTATCCCGCCGGCGCCTTTTCCGATCGCGGCGACCGCGTCACGCCTTTGGTCGCCGGGCTTGTGCTGCTGATCGGCGCCGATGCGGCGCTCGCCTTTGCGCGGTCGCCGCCGCTCGTCTGGGTCGGCGTCGCGCTCTGGGGCCTGCATATGGGGCTGACGCAAGGTCTCTTTTCGGCGCTCGTCGCCGATTCGGCCCCGGCGGGCCTGCGCGGCACGGCCTTCGGCGTTTTCAACCTCGCAAGCGGGCTCGCCTTGCTCGCGGCGAGCTTCGCGGCCGGGAAGCTTTGGGACCTCCATGGCCCTTGGGCGACCTTTGCCGCGGGCGGAAGCTTTGCGATGATTTCCCTCCTGGCTTTGCTGTTCGCAAAAAGACAAATTAAGTGAAAACACCTATGAAAATCTGACAAAAGTCAAAGTTTATATTGATTTACATCAAGGATGCCGGTTTAAAAGGCAGGCAAAATACCTTGCAGGCAAGGATTTACATTGGTGTTGGGATGGGACCGTATCGAGATTTCTACGCCGCGTGCACGATCGCCTTTGGCCTGTTCGTCCTGGCCGCGTGGATGATTCTCGCTCAAGGGCTCTCCCCAAATTGCGCCGCGCCCGGCGGGCTGATCGATATGCGCGCGGCGCCTTGCGGAACGACAAGCGTTTCTCCCGCGCAGGACCGTTTGAGCGACAGAATCTGGAAGCTGCTCGTCGGATGAAGCCGACCGGCGGACGCCGATCTCGCGGCGCGCCCCGATATAAACTTCGCTTTCCCGCCCGGCGCCCATGGCCTAGTTGCGGCGCCGCATCAATTGGCTTATCCACTCTTTTGGAAGCTTTTTCGGACTCACTCCAAAAAGCGCGAGAGGGACACGCATGGCAAACGCCGGAACGGACGAGCGCGCCGCAAAGCGCCCGTTGTCGCCGCATCTGACCATCTTCAAGCCCTGGCTCACCATGGCGATGTCGATTGCCCATCGCGTCACCGGGGCCGGACTCTATGTCGGCATGGCGCTCATGGCGCTTTATCTGCTCGGCGCGGGATGGGGCGGCTGGCTGCATGCGCTCACCGGCTGGCTCGGCTCGGGATTCATCGGCGGGCTCATCGTCTTCCTGATCACCTGGGCGATTTTCCACCACCTCCTCGGCGGAATTCGGCATGCGCTGTGGGATCGCGGCCTTTACATGGATGCGGAGGGCAGGGAGCTTCTCGCCCAGGCGTCGCTCTATGGCGGGATCGGGCTCACCGTCCTGTTGTGGATCATCAAGTCTTTCGCGAGCTGAAAGGGACGCGTCGAAATGTCGGTTCCGACTCATTTCAAGAGCGGACGGAGCGGCCAGGGGGCCGCTTATGTCTCGGATCATGAAGGCTCCGCTCACGCATATTTCATGCGCGTCTCCTCCTATGCGCTGGCGCCGCTCGGCGTGCTGACGGCGTGGTGGCTCGCGGGAGTCGCCGGCAAGACGACCGAAGGCGTGAAAGCGGAGATCGGCCATCCGCTTCCGGCGATCGTCCTCATTTCCTTCGCGGTCCTCGGCATGATCCACGCTCGCCAGGGCGTGAACGAGATCATCGAGGACTATGTCCACGACGCGGCGCTCAAGGAGAAGGCGCTGCGCTGGAACAAGATCGCGTCTGTCGCGATCGCCGCCGGCTGGACGTTCGCGATCATGCTGATCGCGGCGCCCCGATAGAGCGTCGCCCAGCCGCTCAGAACGACGACAACAAAGGCTGCGAGAATGGTTGTGAATGGCGCTGCTTCATCCGTTTCGATCGGCGGACGGGCCTATCCGATCGTCGATCACACTTTCGACGTGGTGGTCGTAGGCGCCGGCGGCTCCGGCCTGCGCGCCGTCGTCGGCTGCGCCAAGGCGGGATTGAACGTCGCCTGCGTCACCAAGGTTTTCCCGACCCGTTCGCATACGGTCGCGGCGCAGGGCGGCGTCGCCGCCGCGCTCGGCAATATGGGGCCGGACGACTGGAAATGGCATATGTACGACACCGTCAAGGGCTCCGACTGGCTCGGAGACCAGGACGCGATCGAATATCTGTGCCGTAACGCGCCGCAGGCCGTCTATGAGCTCGAACATTGGGGCGTGCCCTTTTCGCGCACGGCGGAGGGCAAGATCTATCAGCGCCCCTTCGGCGGCATGACGACGGATTTCGGCAAGGGCCCGCCCGCGCAACGCACCTGCGCCGCCGCCGACCGCACCGGCCACGCCATGCTGCATACGATGTACGGTCAGGCGCTGAAGCATGAGACGAAATTCTTCGTCGAATATTTCGTGATCGACCTCATCATGGACGGCGAGGGCGCCTGCCGCGGCATTGTGGCCCTCAAGCTCGACGACGGCACGGTTCACCGCTTCCGTTCGGCGCTCACCGTGCTCGCGACGGGCGGCTATGGCCGTATCTATCTCTCGGCGACCTCGGCGCATACCTGCACGGGCGACGGCGGCGGCATGGCGCTGCGCGCCGGCCTGCCGCTGCAGGATATGGAATTCGTGCAATTTCATCCGACCGGCATTTATGGCGCGGGCTGCCTCATCACCGAGGGCGCGCGCGGCGAGGGCGGCTATCTGACGAATAGCGAGGGCGAGCGCTTCATGGAGCGCTACGCGCCTTCGGTGAAGGATCTTGCGCCGCGCGACATGGTTTCGCGCGCCATCACAATGGAAGTGCGTGAGGGCCGGGGCGTCGGCAAGCGGAAGGACCACGCTTTTCTGCATCTGGAGCATCTCGACCCGGCGATCCTGCATGAGCGCCTGCCGGGCATTTCGGAAAGCGCCAAGATTTTCGCGGGCGTGGACGTCACCCGCCAGCCGATCCCGATCATTCCGACCGCGCATTACAATATGGGCGGCATCCCGACGAATTATCACGGCGAAGCGCTGCGCAAGGTTGACGGCGATCCGGACTCGGTGGTGCCGGGCCTGATGGCGATCGGCGAAGCGGCCTGCGTCTCGGTGCACGGCGCCAACCGCCTCGGCTCCAATTCGCTCATCGACCTCGTGGTATTCGGCCGCGCCGCCGGCCTGCGCGCCGCCGAGGTGGTGAAGCCCGGCCAGTCGCAGCCGGAGCTGCCGGCCGATTCGGCGGAACTGCCGCTGTCGCGTCTCGACTTCGCGCGCAACGCCAACGGCTCGATCTCGACCGCGTCGCTTCGCGACAAGATGCAGCGGACGATGCAGTCGCATTGCGCGGTCTATCGCACGGGCGAAGTGCTCGCCGAGGGCGTCGCGGGCGTGCACGAGGTTTGGCGGGAGGCGGCGGATGTGAAGGTGTCCGACCGCTCGCTGATCTGGAACTCCGATCTCGTCGAGACGCTGGAGTTCGACAATCTCATCGTGCAGGCGGCGGTGACGATCGAATCCGCCCTGAATCGCAAGGAATCGCGCGGCGCCCACGCCCGCGAGGACTACCCCGACCGCGACGATAAAAACTGGCTCAAGCACACGCTGGCGTCGATCGACCGCGACAAGAAGACGGTCGCGATCGATTACCGCCCGGTGCACAGCTATACGATGACGAACGAGGTGGCTTATATCGAGCCGAAGGCGCGAGTGTACTGAATGCGCCTGACGGGCAAGAGTGACAGCCGGTTCGCATGTTGCTTCCGGATAGCCCAAACCAGGAGGGCGGCATGAATGCGATCATCATCCGAACCATCAGCCCGCAGGCGATCGCTCGAATAGAGGAACTCGCGGCAACCCATCATCGAACCGTGGAGGAGGAGGCGGCGGCGATTCTGGAGAGAGCGGTTTTCGATCGCGCTTCACGCCTCGCGGCAATCGACCGTATTGCCGCTATGACGCCGAAAGGCGTGGAGCAAACCGACAGCACGGCGATCATCCGAGAGGCCCGTGACCGGTGGTGATTATCGACGCCAGCGTCGCCGTCAAATGGTATGTCGGCGAAGCGCTGCATCCGGAAGCGCGAGAGATTTTGGCCTATGCCGATGATCTTCTGGCCGCGCCGGACATCATCTTCACTGAAGTCGCCAATGCGCTCCGCCGAAAAGTCGCGGAAGGAACGGCGACGCGCGAGCAGGCGCTCGATGCGTTGGACGACCTTCCGCGCTGCTTCTCCCGGATTATTTCTTCCGATAGAACCTTGCGAGCCGCTTTCGACATCGCCCTCGATCTTGGCCACCCCTTTCCCGATTGCGTCTATCTCGCCTGCGCGATTATGAACGACGCAACTTTGGTGACCGACGATCGCAAGTTCCTGGAAAAGGCTGTCGTTAACGGTCACAAAAGCCGCATCGTCCTTCTTGCGGATTGCAACCCGCGAGAACGGCGTGACGAGATCGAGGGCTAAGCAAATGGTCGAATTCACCCTTCCCAAGAACTCCGTCGTCGCCGAGGGCAAGGTCTGGCCGAAGCCGGAAGGCGCGTCGAATCTGCGCGAGTACAAGATCTATCGCTACAATCCCGACAGCGACGCCAATCCGCGCATCGACACTTTCTTCGTCGATACCGACGATTGCGGGCCGATGGTGCTCGACGCGATCATCTGGATCAAGAACAAGGTCGATCCGACTTTGACTTTCCGCCGCTCCTGCCGCGAGGGCATTTGCGGCTCCTGCTCGATGAATATTGACGGCGTGAACACGCTCGCCTGCACCAAGGGCATGGACGAGATCGAGGGGCCGATCAAGCTCTACCCGCTGCCGCATATGGGCGTGGTGAAGGACCTCGTGCCCGACCTCACCATTTTCTACGAGCAGCACGCCGCGATCGAGCCTTGGCTGCACGCGGGCGCAAACCCGGAGAAGGAGCGCCTGCAATCGCCGCAGGACCGCGCCAAGCTCGACGGCCTTTACGAGTGCATCCTCTGCGCCTGCTGCTCGACCGCCTGCCCGAGCTATTGGTGGAACGCGGATCGCTTCCTGGGCCCTGCCGCGCTTTTGCAGGCGCACCGCTGGGTGCAGGATTCGCGCGACGAGGCGATCGAGGAGCGCCTCGGCTATGTCGACGACGTCTTCCGCCTCTATCGCTGCCACACGATCATGAACTGCTCCAAGGTCTGCCCCAAGAACCTTTCGCCCGCCAAGGCGATCGCGGAGCTGAAAAACTTGGCGATCGCCCGGCAGGAGGGCTGAGCGGAAGGCCTGGACGCTTTACGGCCACGGGATGCACACGTTTCGAAAGTCGCCAAAGCCGTCATGGCTGGGACGGGCCCGGCGATGACGGTCTCCTGGAGCGTGACCCCGCGGAAGTTGGGGGCGCCCGCCGTCAAGGATTGTCGCTCGCTCGAACGCCGGGCGCCTTGATCCTGCCGCCGCGCGGCGGTAGGAGGGCGCTTTCGCTTTCTCGGAGACAAAGCCATGCGTTTTCGCGCGCGTCGTTTTCATGGTCCTCTCCTCGTCGCGGCTCTTGCCTTCGTGGGCGGCGCCGTCGCCCAGGAGCTGCAGCTCGATCCCAAGGCGCTCGACACCGGCGGCGCGCCGTCGGTCCAGCTCAAGCGCGGCAAGGGCAAGAAGGGCGCGGAGGCCAACAACGCTCAGCAACAGGGCGCGCCCGGCAAGCCCTCGGCGCCGTCCAACGGCCCCAACCGCCAGTTTGGCGAGCTTGAGGGCTGGTCGCCGGGCAAGGCCCCGCCCAAGCCGAAGGAAAAGGAAGATAACAGCGGCTCCGCGTCGAAACCGCCGGTCACCATGACCCCTTCCGGGAACATGGGAACGGGCTTCGCCTTCTAGAGGTTTCCGTCACTCGATTGCTCACGTCTTCGTCATTGCTTCGCTTCGCTCGCAATGACGGGCTGGAGTGACAACTGCCAGAGCGCGCGGCGAAAAATCAGGGCGCGGTTTTGTAGGACGCGCTCCAAACTGGGAAACGATCGCAGTTGCGATTGGGCGATTCCGCCCGGCCGCAAGGCGATCGTCGAGACGCCGGCGGCGCCGGCTGGAGAAAATCATGGCGTATAAGGTCGCGATCGTCGGCGCCACGGGCAATGTGGGCCGCGAGATGCTGGACATTCTGGCCGAGCGCCGCTTCCCCGTGTCGGAAGTCGCGCCGCTCGCCTCGTCGCGCTCGATCGGCGTGGAGGTCTCCTTCGGCGACAGGACGCTCAAGTGCCGCCATCTCGACACCTATGATTTCTCGGATACGGATATTTGCCTGATGTCCGCCGGCGGGTCGGTCTCGAAGGAATGGTCGCCCCGGATCGGCGCGCAGGGCTGCGTCGTCATCGATAACAGCTCCGCCTGGCGCTACGACGCTGACGTGCCGCTGATCGTGCCGGAGGTGAACGCCGACGCGGTCGCGGGCTTCAGGAAAAAGAACATCATCGCCAATCCGAACTGCTCCACCGCGCAGCTCGTCGTGGCGCTGAAGCCGCTGCACGACAAGGCGAGGATCAAGCGCGTCGTCGTTTCGACCTATCAGTCGGTTTCCGGCGCCGGCAAGGACGCGATGGACGAGCTTTTCGCCCAGACGCGTTCCGTCTTCGTGTCCGATCCGGTGGAGGCGAAGAAGTTTCCCAAGCGCATCGCCTTCAACCTCATTCCGCAGATCGACGTCTTCATGGAGGACGGCTTCACGAAGGAAGAGTGGAAGATGGTCGCGGAGACGAAGAAGATCCTCGATCCCAAGATCAAGCTCGTCGCCACCTGCGTGCGCGTGCCGGTCTTCATCTCGCATTCGGAGGCGGTGAATATCGAGTTCGAGCATCCGATCACCGCCGACGAAGCGCGCGACATCCTGCGCGAGGCGCCGGGCGTGCTCGTCATCGACAAGCGCGAGCCGGGCGGCTACATCACGCCTCATGAGGCGGCGGGGGAAGACGCGACCTATATTTCCCGCATCCGCGAGGACCCGACCGTCGACAACGGCCTCGCGCTCTGGTGCGTCAGCGACAATCTCCGCAAGGGCGCCGCGCTCAACGCCGTGCAGATCGCGGAAGTGCTGATGAACCGCAAGCTGCTGACTCCCAAGAAGGCGGCCGCCTGAACGTTGGCGGCGGGTAGGCGGTCGCGCGCCGGCGCGCTCAGGATGAGCGGGAGTTCCTGCTTTCCGCCAGCTCTTCCATCAGGGTCGAGACGGTGTCGAGCAGGCGGATCGCTCCGGGCAGGCGCGCATGAGCCTCGCGCTGGCGTTCGTCCGCCGGTTCGAGCGACCGCCACCAACCGATGAATTTGCCGATCAGGGTCCTTCCGGGAATGGCCGCCAATGGCGCGCCCGAAAAGGCCTCGACGCCGAAAGCGGTCTCAACCCCGCGGAGACAAGTCTCGATGTAGCGCGCGTCGTCCTCGGTCAGGAGGAAGGGCCGCTCGGGCGCGCGGCGCACCATGCGGATTTCGCTGAGTTCCGGGATGTAGTCCGCTTTCAAGACGCCACGCTCCGCCTAAAGCCGTCCAGATCGTTCCCCGGCCATCAATTCTCATGCCGCGCGGTTCCCAGGCTTGTCGCTTGCACCATCATCGGCCGTGACCATGGGGCTGCGAGGCCGGGATAGCGACGGCGATTGAGGCCGCATTAACGCTACGCCGCGACCTTCTCTTGGCGGCGCTTCAAGGCGGTTATCCTTCGCGCGCCTGCAAGCTATTCGGAGCGCCGCGATGGGTGAGATCGACATGACGGAAGCCCCCTGCCTGATCTCCGTCTCCGTCGACGGAAATATCGGCGTCATTACCCTGCAAAATCCCGCAAAGCGCAACGCGCTCAGCCGCCGGATGATGCGCGAGCTCACGGACGCGTTCGCGCGCTTCGCCGCGCAGAAGATCCGCGTCGTCGTTCTGCGCGCCGCGCGGGACGCGAAGGTCTGGTCCGCCGGCCACGATATCGGCGAATTGCCGAAAGCCGGCCGCGACCCCTTGAGCTACGCCGATCCGCTGGAGGAAACGCTCAGAGCGGTCCGCGCCTTTCCGGGGCCCGTGGTCGCGATGGTGCATGGCTCCGTCTGGGGCGGGGCCTTCGATCTGGTTCTCAGTTGCGACCTGGTGGTCGCCGACGAGACCGCGACCTTCGCCATCACGCCCGTCAATCTCGGCCTTCCCTACAACACGACCGGCCTTTTGCATTTTATGGGCAGGCTGCGCGTGAACGTCATCAAGGAGCTTTTCTTCACCGCCGCGCCGGCCGAGGCCGACACGGCGCTCGAATGGGGCGTCATCAACCATCTCGTGCCGGCGGCGGAGCTCGAAACGCATACGATGGCGCTTGCGCAGAAGATGGCGGCGAAGGCGCCCCTCGCCATGGCGGCGATCAAGGAGCAGCTTCACATACTGAGCGACTACCAGCCCATCGCCGCGCAAGTCTTCGAGCGCGTGCAGGAGATGCGCCGCAGAGCCTATGAGAGCGCGGACTACAAGGAAGGCGTTGCGGCCTTTCTCGAAAAGCGCGCGCCTGTCTTCAAAGGCGAGTGAGCGAGCGGCGCGCTTATTTGCTGATCTTGAACAGCGCCGGGTCGGGCGTCTTCGTCTGGTCGATGTTGAAGAGCGTGATCAGCGTCTCGTAGCCCTGCGGGTCCTTCACCTGCCATTGCTTCAGCTTGAAGGTCTTCGGATCGAAGATCAGGCGCAGATGCGAGGTGCCGCCGAAGGTCGCCTTGTCCTCGATGAAGATCGTCACGCCAGAATCCTCGATCTGGACGTCCTGCACGGTCACGTCCTTCTCGAGGTCGATCTTTTCCTTCATCAGGAATTTGAGCGGCGTCTGATTGATGAAATAAAGGTCCTGCGTGCCGAGCTTGCGGTCGCGAATGGCGACCTGCGCGCCGTCCGCGACGACCTCCATGGTCGCCGGCTGGGCGTATTCGAAGCGCACGCGGCCGGCGCGCTGCACATGCAGCTTGCCTTCCGAACGCTTGCCGTCGGCGCCGATCTGCACGAAATCGGCGGTCATCACCGGCGAGGCGTTGAAAAAGGCGTTGGCGCGCTTCAGGGCCTCGTCGCGGTTGAGCGGCTTCGGCTGCTCGGCCGGCGCGGCGGGGTTGGCGAGCTGGACGGGATCGGCGTTCTTGGCGGCGGCGGGAACCGGCTTCGCGCCCTTCTTGCCCTTGGTGGGCTTGGCTTCGGCGGGAGCCGGTGCGGCTTCCGCGGCGGGGGCGGGCTCCTTCTTGGCCTCCTCGGCGACGGCCGGCGCGACGAGCGCGAATGCAAGGGCGAGGGCGGCGAGGGGCGTCTGTTTCACGGCGCTGATCCGATTCGAAGGGCTTGAGCGTCGTCTTCGTAACACAAGTTGGCGAATTGGGGGCGGGGATCGGACGGTCGGCGACGACTTCCCCTTCGATTTGCGGGCGGGCCGTGTCGGCGCCCCTCGCGCTTCGAGACGCCTGCTTCGCAGGCTCCCGACATGAGGCGGCTTCTTCGTCTGCGCCAAACGCTTAGGCCTCATCCTGAGGAGCGAGCGAAGCTCGCGTCTCGAAGGACGAGGCCGCCTCGGTTGAAACGGCGGATTACTCCGCCGCCTCAATGTCGAACGCCCCGCGATCAATCCCGCCGCCGACCAGAATCTCGCGTTTGCCCGCATGGTTCGGCGCGCCGACAACGCCTTCCTTCTCCATGCGCTCCACGAGCGAGGCCGCCTTGTTGTAGCCGACCGACAGGCGGCGCTGGATGTAGCTCGTCGAGCATTTCTTGTCGCGCAGCACGATGGCGACGGCGCGGTCATAGAGGTCGCCGCCTTCCTCCGCATCCATCGAGCCGGGCGCCGGCGCCTCGCCTTCTTCGCCGCCTTCATTGTCTTCCGACGTGATGTTGTCGAGATATTGCGGCGCGCCCTGCGCTTTGAGATGCGCCACGACATGCTCGACCTCCGCGTCCGACACGAAAGGCCCGTGCACGCGCGAGATGCGGCCGCCGCCGGCCATGTAGAGCATGTCGCCCTGGCCGAGGAGCTGCTCCGCGCCTTGCTCGCCGAGAATGGTGCGGCTGTCGATCTTCGACGTCACCTGGAAGGAGATGCGGGTCGGGAAATTCGCCTTGATCGTGCCGGTGATGACGTCGACCGAGGGACGCTGCGTCGCCATGATGAGATGGATGCCGGCGGCGCGGGCCATCTGCGCGAGGCGCTGGATCGCGCCTTCAATGTCCTTGCCGGCGACGAGCATGAGGTCCGCCATCTCGTCGACGATGACGACGATATAGGGCAGGGCGGAGAGGTCCATCTCCTCATGCTCGAAGATCGCCTCGCCCGTCTCGCGGTCGAAGCCCGTCTGCACCGTGCGGGTGATGGTCTCGCCGCGCTTCTGCGCCTCGGCGACGCGGGCGTTGTAGCCGTCGATGTTGCGCACGCCGACCTTCGACATCTTCTTGTAGCGGTCCTCCATCTCGCGCACGGCCCATTTGAGCGCGACAACCGCCTTTTTGGGGTCGGTGACGACGGGCGTGAGGAGGTGGGGAATGTTGTCGTAGACCGAAAGCTCCAGCATCTTCGGGTCCACCATGATCAGGCGGCATTCCTCCGGCTTGAGCCGGTAGAGCAGCGACAGGATCATGGTGTTGATCGCGACCGATTTGCCGGAGCCCGTGGTGCCGGCGACGAGGAGATGCGGCATGCGGGCGAGATCGACGATCACCGGCTCGCCGCCGATCGTCTTGCCGAGCGCGATGGCGAGCTTGTGGTTCGAGTGGATGAAATCCTCGCTCGCGACCAGCTCGCGCAGATAGACCGTCTCGCGGCGCTGGTTCGGCAGTTCGATGCCGATGGCGTTGCGGCCCGGCACCACGGCGACGCGGGCCGAGACGGCCGACATGGAGCGGGCGATATCGTCGGCGAGGCCGATGACGCGCGAGGATTTGATGCCCGGCGCGGGCTCCAGCTCGTAAAGCGTGACGACGGGGCCGGGACGGACATTGATGATCTCGCCGCGCACGGAGAAGTCTTCCAGCACGCCTTCGAGCACGCGGGCGTTGGATTCGAGAATGTCCTCCGAAATCTTCACGCCGCCGGCGGGCTTTCTGGGCTCGGCGAGCAATTCGAGATCGGGGAATTCATACATTTCCGGCGAGACAGGCGCCGGCTGGCGCATGGGCTGGCGGGTGACGCGGCGCGCGGGGGCCGGCGCGGGCGCGCTGGCGGCGGCGGGCGACCGCGCCGGGGGCGCGGCGGCGGGTTGCTCCGCCTCGATGTCCTCGTCGAGATGACGCGCGCGGCGGGGCGCGTAAGTCATATAGCTGTCCGTCCCGTCGAAGATCGGCTCCCGGCGCGGATGCGCTCGAGCGGGCTCCTGAATGACGGGCTCCGCGGTCCGGCTCGTCGCCTTCTCGACAAGGCGCAGGGCCCAGCATTTCAGCGTGAGCCCCAGATGGATCAGCGCGCCCAGCGAGATCAGCGCGAAGCCGGGTTCGCCCGCGCGGTCGTCGTCGTCGTCGCCATAGGGCGCGCGCGCCTCCTCCTCGTCGTCCTGGAAGGCCGCCTCGCGAATATCGTCGGCCGATTCGAATCCGAGACCGGCCGCCCCGCTGACCGAGAGGATCGCGACGAAGGCGGCGGCGAGGCCGAAGATCGCCATGACCACGCCCGAGCCCGCGAATATGGCGCGCGGCACGGCGAGAATGGCGTCGCCCGCGACGCCGCCAAGGCCCGTGGGCAGGGGCCAGCGGTCGGTCGGGGGCAGCAGCGAGGCCGTTGCGGCAGTGGCGAAAACGCCGGCGACCCAGAGGCCCAGCCGCAGCGTCGCGCGCTCGACGCGGCGGCGCTTGATCATGCGCATGCCCTGCACGGCGAGCGGCGCGATCGCCGCGATGGCGCCGAATCCGACGAGCTGCATCAGAAGATCGGCGACGACCGCGCCGGGGTGGCCCAGCAGATTGCGGACATGCCCGCCGGTGGCGTGGTTGAGGGAGGGATCCTGCGCGGACCAGCTCACCAGCGCCAGCGTCGTCGCGCCCGCGCTCGCGACCATCGCCGCGCCGACGCCTTCCGCGAAGCGGCGGGCCGAGAATTCGCGGACCTGTTCGGAATAGTGACCAAATCGATGGCTGCGCATGTGAGGAAACGCCCGCGTGGCGCGGCGCCGCCAGAGGGCGCGCCGACTCCGGGCAGGGTAAAAAAGCTCGGTTAAGGGGCGCTTAACCCTGGCCCGGCGGCGCGCCGGGCACGGCGTCCGGCTTATTGGCGCGCGGCTCGACGATCGCCTGGTTCAGCTCCGCGCCGTAAATGAAGATCACCGCCAGCGTCTGCAGGAAGACGATGGCGATCATGATCGAGGCGAGGCCCGCATAGGTCGAGGCGTAGCTGCCGGCGAACTCGGCGAGATAGGCGCCGAAGCCGGCGCCGAAGGCGAGCGAGGCGACGAGCGTCAGGACGAAGCCCGGTGCGAGGCTGAGCAAAGGGGGCCGTCCGGCCGGCAACAATATATGCGCGGCGAGCACGGCGACGCCAACGACCGCGGAGGTGACCCCGTAACGCACGGGGCCGTAAAGGGGCGCGAGCTGGGGCTCGATCTCTCGCATCAATCCCGGCAAATGCCTTTCCGCGAGCGCGACGGCGAGCGGCGCCAGCACCATGAGAAAGGCGATGGCGAGAAGCGAGGCCGCGCCGAGGAAGACATAGAGGATCGACTCCAGCCGCAGCAGCCACCAGGGCCGTTCGTCGCGAATGTCATAGGCGCGGTTGAGCGCGATGCGCAGCGACTCGACGCCGCTGGACGAGAAATAAATGGCGAGCACGGCGCCGATGGTCAGCAGCCCGCCGCGCTGCTGGGTCAGGACGTTCTTGATTTCGGCCGCGATCGGCTTCGCCACGCTCGGCGGCCAGTTTTCGAAGATGAGCTTCGTCGCCGTGTCCGCTTCCTTCTCCAGGCCGAAGAAGCCCGCGAGCGCGGTGAGGAAGATGAGAAAGGGGAAGAGCGAGGTGAGGATCGACAGCGCGATATGGCTGGCGATGGCCCAGCCGTCGTCGCGGTTGAACTTGAGATAGGCGCCGTAAAGGATGCGAAGAAAAGACATGCGGCCGCCAGCCTAATAGGGGCGGGCGGCGGACGCCAGAGCGGCGGCCCGCGCCGTTTGCGGCGGGCCGCGGGCAGGCGCCGGCATGTGCGCCAGGACACGGCGGCCGCGCCCGCATGCGTTAAGTTATTTTTCACCTGAACAAGTTGTTCGGGCGCAACTATGGAGCAAAGCCATGTATAGGAAGACCGTTTATGTTATGCTGTCGGCTCTCGCGCTGAGCGCCGCGGCCATTCCCGCCGCTTACGCCGACAGCGTCCTCGCGCAGCGCGTCACGCGGGTCGACGACTTCGGCAACCGCGTCACCAAGATGCGCGTCATCCGGACCGACGCCTTCGGCAATCGGATCGCCGCGATGAAGATCGTGAAGACCGATCCGTTCGGCAACCGGGCGATCAAGACCGTCAAGACCAACGCGTTCGGCGACAGGATCGTCAGCACGACCTTCGTGTCCCGTTTCTGACGTAAGAGGGCAAATTTTGCTGATCTTCTTCCATCCGTCCTGCTCTCGGACCGGAAAATCCCCGAGCAGGACGGCGATATTATTTTTAGTTAAGACCGCAATATCCGCCGATCAAAATTTCCGAGCCAGCCGCGCAGCGCCCGTCATCGCGAGGAGCGTCGCGAAGCAACTCAGAGCCGAGATATGGCTCTGGATTGCTTCGCTCCGCTCGCAATGACGTTGCTGGTTTCGGGGCCATTGCGAGAACGGGCGCCGGCGGCGGTCCGCGATTGCGGCGACGCTCCGGATTGTTTAGCCCTTCGGCCCGCAAGGGCGGTTGAAGCAACTTCCGCCGTCATTGCGAGGAGCGAAGCGACGAAGCAATCCAGAAGCCGCGACGAGGCTCTAGATTGCTTCGCTCACAGCAATGACGCGCCGGTCAATCCACCGGCAGCGCCACGAAATGCGCGTCGCCGGCGCCGTTCGCGACGATCAGCAACGCGGTCTTTTTGCCCGAATCCTTCAGCGCCTTGATCTTCTTCACGGCGTCGGCCGGGTCGCTCACCGGCTCCTGATTGACCTCGAGCAGGATTTCGCCGGGTTGCAGACGCTTCTCGGCGGCGTTGGAGGACGGGTCGACCGAAGTGATCAGCACGCCGCTCTTCACCGTGTCCTTGATCTGGAATCGCGCGCGCAACTCGTCGGTGAGGCGCGAGAGTTCGAGACCGAGCGCGCTCTGCGAGGCGGGGCCGGTCGACTCCGGCTTATCCTTGTCGCCCGACTCTTTCGAAGCGACCTTCTCTCCATCCTCGAGGCGGCCGAGCTTGACCTTCTTCGTTTCTTCCTTGCCGCCCCGCATGATCACGAGATCGACGTCCTTGCCGACGGGCGTCGCGGCGACGAGCTTGGGCAGGTCGCGCGATTCCTTGATCGGCTTGCCGTCGAATTTGACGATGACGTCGCCGGCCTTGAGCCCGGCGGGCTTGGACGGACCCTTGTCGTCCACGCCCGCGACGAGGGCGCCGCGCACTGAACCGAGGCTGAGCGTTTCGGCGATGGCGTCGTCGACGTTCTGGATGCGCACGCCGAGCCAGCCGCGGCGCGTCTCGCCATATTGCTGGAGCTGATCGATCACCGGCAGCACGGTGTTCGCGGGCGTCGCGAAGCCGATGCCGACGGAGCCGCCCGAAGGCGAGAGTATCGCCGTGTTGATGCCGATGACTTCGCCGTCCATGTTGAACAGCGGGCCGCCGGAATTGCCCTTGTTGATGGAGGCGTCGGTCTGGATGTAATTGTCGTAGGGCCCGCTGTCGATGTTGCGATTGCGCGCCGAGACGATGCCCGCCGTCACCGAGCCGCCCAGGCCGAAGGGATTGCCGACCGCGAGCACCCAGTCGCCGACGCGCGCCTTGTCGCTGTCGCCGAACTTCACCGCCTTCAGCGGCTTCTCCGGCTTCACCTTCAGCACCGCGACGTCGACCTTCTGGTCCTTGCCGATGATCTCGGCCTTGAGCTTCTGCCCGTCATTGAAGATCACCGTCACTTCGGTCGCATCGGCGATGACGTGGTTATTGGTGATGACGACGCCGGCCGAATCGATCACGAAGCCCGAGCCGAGCGACGAGGATTTGCGCTGGCGCGGCATGTCCGGCATGCCCTGGCCCTGGCGGCGCTTGAAGAATTCCTCGAACAGGTCGTCAAAGGGCGCGCCGGGCCCCATGCCGGGGGGCATGCCCGGCATTTCGCCGCCGCTCTTGCCACGCTTCGTCTCCACGGTCTGGGTCGCGGAAATATTCACGACCGCATCGGACACTTGCGTCGAGAGGTCGGCGAGCGAATCGGGACCCTTGGCCGAGGCGGGGCCGGCGAGCCATAGGGAGGAAGCCGTCGCGAGCGCCAGAGCGGCGCGACGAAATGCGGGTGTCATGCGTTTTGTCTCCTGCAGGGACAAGAAGTCTGGAGCAATTTCGCAGAAAAGCAGAACCTGCGCCAGTATTTTGATTTCATTGCGATTACGTGCGGACAAAGACGGCTCCGGCCGCCTCGCCGCCGAGGCGGCTTCTATCTTTTTTGCGCCGGCGCGGGCTGAGCTTCCGCCGCGCTCCGCGCCGCGACGCCTTCGGGCGCCGAGAAAAAACGGAAGAACTCGGAACGCGGACTGACGAGGAAGCGCGTCTCGCCCGGCTTGAAGGCGGTCTCATACGCCTGCATCGAGCGATAGAAGGCGAAGAAGTCCGGATCCTTCCCGAAAGCTTCGGCAAAAATGCGGTTGCGCTCGGCGTCGCCCTCGCCCTTGATCTGATCGGCCGTCTGCTGCGCCTCGGCCTTCAGCACGACGACGTCGCGGTCGGCCTTGGCGGTGATCTTCTGCGCCTGCTCGGAGCCCTGGGCGCGATATTCGGCCGCCTCGCGCTGACGCTCCGTCTGCATGCGGCCATAGACCTTCTCCGAGATCTGCTGGGGCAAGTCGACGCGGCGGATGCGCGCATCCACCACAGCGACGCCGAAGCGGCGAGCCTCCGTATCGGCCTGCTTCTTGATCTTCGCCATCAGGCCCGAGCGCTCGTCGCGCACGATCTGCTGCTGATTGGCTTCCGACAGCACGCGGCGGACGGCGGAATTCAGCACGGAGCCGAGCTGGTTGTTGGCGCCCTGCACGCTGTTCACCGACTGATAGAACTTCAACGCGTCGACGATGCGATAGCGGATGAAGCTGTCGACCTCCAGGCGCTGATTGTCGGCGGCGAGCACTTCGAGATTGGGGCTTTCGACGTCGAGAATGCGGTTGTCGAAGGCGACGACGTTCTCGATCAACGGAATCTTGAAATGCAGGCCCGGCTCGGTGATGAGCCCGCGCCCCGCCACCGGCTCGCCGAAGCGCAGCACGAGGGCCTGTTCCGTCTGCTCGACGGTGAAGAGCGCGCCGCTCGCCGCGGCGGCGGCGATCGCCGCGACGATGGCGAGAACGAAGAGAAGGCCGTTTCTCACTTCTGTCCTCCGTGAAAGGGCGCGAAGGAGGGCAGGGGCACGAAGGGCGTGACAGAGGCGCCGCCTTTGGCGGGATCGTCGAGAATCACTTTCTCGGCGCCGCCCAGCACGCGCTCCATCGTCTCGATATAGAGGCGCTGGCGGGTGAGGTCGGGCGCGTTCCGGTATTGCCCGTAGATCTTCTCGAAACGCGCCGCCTGGCCGCGCGCCTCGGCGACGGTCTGCTCGCGATAGGCCTCCGCCTCCTGCTCGATTCGAGCCGCGGCGCCGCGCGCTTCCGGCACCACGCGATTGGCGTAGGCGTCCGCCTCGTTGCGCATGCGCTGCGCGTCCTGCTGGGCGGCGGTCACGTCGCGGAAGGCGGCGATGACCTGCTGCGGCGGATCGACGGAAAGCAGAAGCACCTGCAGCACGAGCACCCCGCTCTTGTATTCGTCGAGCACCTTTTGCATCAGCGCCTGACAGGCGGGCTCGATCACCTTGCGGTCGGCGGTGAGGATCTTCTGAATCTGCGACTGGCCGACGATTTCGCGCATCGCGCTTTCGGCCACGGCCTTCACCGTCGTCTGCGGATTGGCGACATTGAAGGCGTAGTCCTCGGGCTTCGACGGATCGATCTGCCAGACCACGCGGAACTTCACGTCGGCGATATTCTCGTCGCCGGTCAGCATCAGGCTTTCCTCGGGCGCCTCGGGCCCAAGACGCACCGCCTGGCTGCTGCGCCGGCGTCCGCCCTCGGCGGGCGTCTCCTCCCGGAAGCCGACATCGGTGACGTTGCGGTCCGTGACGGCGAGCTTGATGATCGAGCCGACCGGGGCGGGGAGATTGTAATTGAGGCCCGCCTGGGTCTTTCCGCGATATTTGCCGAAGATCAGATTGAGGCCGATCTCGTTCGGACCCACCGTGTAGAAGCCGGAGAAGAGCCAGGCGAGCAGGGTGAGAAGGACGAGGATCGCCAATCCGCCGCCGCCGAAGCCCGATGGAAGGAACTGTCTCAGCCCTTCCTGGCTGCGGCGCAGGAGCTCTTCGAGGTCCGGAGGCTGCGCGCCGCCGCTCGGGCCTTGACCCCAGGGCCCGCCCGGCTGTCCCCATGGATTATTATTCTGATTGCGCGGGCCGCCTTGATCGCTCCAGGGCATTTCGTCTCGCGGAGATGTTGTCGTGGCCTCTGGCGCTGCGGCTTCGCCGCGCCTCCCATGTTATAGGCATTCGCCGGCGTGGCGGCAATGACGCGCGGCCTAAATGCACAGCCGGAGGAGGACCGCCCGTGATCAGGGACTACGCCAATGTCGCCGCCAACGAGCGCACGTTTCTGGCCTGGATTCGCACGGGCGTCGCCGTGATCGCGCTCGGCTTTGTGATCGAGCGCTTCAATCTTTTCCTGCTGGCCATGACGGCGGAGGCGGGCGCGAATTTGGCGCTTCCCGGCCTTCGCCGGCTCGCGAGCCCGACCGGGCGCTATGGCGGCATGGCCCTCGTCGGCGCCGGCGTGGTCCTCATCGCCGTCGCCACGATTCGTTTCTTGCAGACCGAGCGGCTTCTCTGCGACGAAGAGGCGCACGGGCCGCAGAAGACCCACGCGACGCTGTTCCTCTTGTCCGGGGTCGCGCTGAGCGTCGCGGTCTTCAGCGCCTATCTGGCGATCGGGTGATCAGCCGCCGAACCAGATATAGGCGAAGGACACGAGCAGCGCCAGGGCGAAGCCGATCAACGCGTTGATAAGGAAGTTGTTGTTGCCCAGATCGTCCATGGCCAGTCCTCCGCGCCGGCCGCGGGGGCTGGCGGAGACGGTGGGATTCGAACCCACGATAGGGTTTCCCCTATAACGATTTAGCAAACCGTCGCCTTCAGCCTCTCGGCCACGTCTCCGATCGCGCAGCCGCTTCGGCCGCACGGTGAGCGACATATGCCAAAGCGACCGTGTCTTGGCAAGCGAAGTCGCTTCCCCGACAGATAGGCGAGGCGCGCGCTTTGGTCGAGCGAGAGATCCCCGGCAAACGGAAAATGGGCCGCTTGCGGGGCGCCTATTTGGAAGGCCGCGTTTTTCCAAGCGCGCGCGGATGCACATTTTTTGACCCTCCCCGAGATTGCGGCGTGTCTTCTCGGCAACAGCGCGGGCCAAACCGTCGGCCGAGCGCGCCCGCGCGGCGTGATTTCGTTGACTGTGCGGCGGGGTAGCTGATGGATTAGGGCATGGCTCAGGGAGGAAGATTCGTTTCTCCGGCCGAGCCTGGCAACAGCGTTGGACGCGTGCGCTTGGGCGCGTTTCCGACAATATTCGTTAAATAGAGGCTGGAATGAAAAAAATCGCTCTTTCGGTCGCCGCTTTGGCGCTGACCGCCGGCTCCGCCCTCGCGGCGGACCTTCCCTCCCGCAAGGGCCCGCCGATCCTTCCCCCGCCGCCTCCGCCTCCGCCGCTGTGGACGGGCTTCTATGTCGGTCTGAACGCCGGCGGCACGTTCGGCAACAGCAGCAACATCACCACGTTCGGCGCGCCGATCTTCGTCAATCCGCTGTTCCCGGCCGGCGCCGGCGCGGTCGCCAATTCGCTCGCCTTCGCGGCGACGAGCAACCTGTCGGGCGGCAACAACAGCGGCTTCATCGGCGGCGGCCAGATCGGCTACAACTATCAGTTCTACAACAGCTTCGTTGTGGGTCTGGAAGCCGACATCCAGGGCATTGCCGGCTCGAACAACACGTCGACGGGCGCTGGCGTCGTGTCGCTCGGCCCGTGGGGCTTCCCGGCTGAGAGCTACGCCGCGGTTTCGTCGGCTCGCCGCAACATCGACTATCTCGGCACGGTGCGCGGCCGTCTCGGCTGGCTCGCCCTGCCGACCCTGCTCATCTACGGCACGGGCGGTCTCGCCTATGGCGGCGTGAACGTCAACACGGCCTTCACGGCTCAGGAGTCGCTCGGCGCGGCGGTTTATCCGACCGTCTTCGGCGGCGCGAACTTCTCCGACACGCGCGTCGGCTGGACGGCCGGCGGCGGCGTCGAGTGGATGTTCTGGCCGAACTGGTCGGCGAAGGTCGAGTATCTGTATTACGATCTGGGCACCGTCACGACCAACGGCGTCGTCGCCCAGATCAACAACACGCTCGCTCCGCCCCAGGTTTGGGGCGCCGCCGCCACCCAGACGACCACCCGCTTCGACGGCCACATCGTCCGCGCCGGCGTGAACTATCACTTCAACTGGGGCGCTCCGGCCCCGGTCGTCGCCAAATACTGATCGGGACTTTACGTCTCGACGGAAAGCCCGGCCGGAAGGACGGGCTTTTTGTGTCTTTGGCGCCACAGTGCCGGAGAAAGCGACGCCGTGAGAGGGGTCCGTCGCCAATTTGCTTTGACTGTCCGGACGCTGACCCGCAAAAGAGGCGTAAGGACCAAGGCGCGAGCGTTTGCAAGATTGTGCCCCCGGGTTCTGTGAGCGCGGCAGGCGTCGCGTCCTTGAGCTGAAATGAGGCCGTTATGAAAAAGATTGCTCTTTCCTTTGCCGCTTTGGCGCTGACCGCCGGCTCCGCCCTCGCGGCGGACCTTCCCTCCCGCAAGGGCCCGCCGATCCTTCCCCCGCCGCCTCCGCCTCCGCCGCTGTGGACGGGCTTCTATGTCGGTCTGAACGCCGGCGGCACGTTCGGCAACAGCAGCAACATCACCACGTTCGGCGCGCCGATCTTCGTCAATCCGCTGTTCCCGGCCGGCGCCGGCGCGGTCGCCAATTCGCTCGCCTTCGCGGCGACGAGCAACCTGTCGGGCGGCAACAACAGCGGCTTCATCGGCGGCGGCCAGATCGGCTACAACTATCAGTTCTACAACAGCTTCGTTGTGGGTCTGGAAGCCGACATCCAGGGCATTGCCGGCTCGAACAACACGTCGACGGGCGCTGGCGTCGTGTCGCTCGGCCCGTGGGGCTTCCCGGCTGAGAGCTACGCCGCGGTTTCGTCGGCTCGCCGCAACATCGACTATCTCGGCACGGTGCGCGGCCGTCTCGGCTGGCTCGCCCTGCCGACCCTGCTCATCTACGGCACGGGCGGTCTCGCCTATGGCGGCGTGAACGTCAACACGGCCTTCACGGCTCAGGAGTCGCTCGGCGCGGCGGTTTATCCGACCGTCTTCGGCGGCGCGAACTTCTCCGACACGCGCGTCGGCTGGACGGCCGGCGGCGGCGTCGAGTGGATGTTCTGGCCGAACTGGTCGGCGAAGGTCGAGTATCTGTATTACGATCTGGGCACCGTCACGACCAACGGCGTCGTCGCCCAGATCAACAACACGCTCGCTCCGCCCCAGGTTTGGGGCGCCGCCGCCACCCAGACGACCACCCGCTTCGACGGCCACATCGTCCGCGCCGGCGTGAACTATCACTTCAACTGGGGCGCTCCGGCCCCGGTCGTCGCCAAATACTGATCGGGACTTTACGTCTCGACGGAAAGCCCGGCCGGAAGGCCGGGCTTTTTTGCTTTCGCCCCCGGCCAAATGGCCGGGCCTCCTTCAGTTCGTCGGCAAACCTTCGAGGCGGCCTCGTCCTTCGAGACGCGAGCTTCGCTCGCTCCTCAGGATGAGGCCTAAGCGTTTGGCGCAAAAGCGCTCATGCCGAAGAGCCCGCGCGGGGCGTCAACACGGCTTCGTCAGCGTCCGATACAATTCCCTGCGCGTCATTGCGAGCCGAAGGCGAAGCAATCCAGAGCCGCCTGAGAAAGCTTTCGGATTCGTCTCGTCGCATCGCGATGCGATCGAGTCAAACGGAACTCCGTAAGTCCGGCTCCTTTGCTTCTTTGAGGAATTGATTCATGCGCGACAGGTTGTCCGGAGCCGCCTTTCGCTTTACCTTGACCGTAAGAGTTTCAGAACCGCGGCGGGTTTCGTGCATCCGGACGACTTTTTTGATTTGATCGACCGCCTTGCGGCCGCAAACCGAATCGAGTCCGCATCCAATATCATCGACGACTTCATGAGGTCCTGGGGCCTTCACAACGTCGCCTATGCGGCGCTCAACATGCCGACTCCCGGCGCCGCGCGGCCGCTCCTCTCGGTGACCTATTCCGCGGAATGGCAGAAGCATTACGCTCAAAGCGGCTATGTCGATCTCGATCCCATCGTGCGCTCGGGGCTCGGAGGCATCCTTCCGATCGATTGGGCCGAAATCGATCGCGGCGACCCCATTATCCGGAAATTCTTCGGGGAAGCGCAGGAACTCGACGTCGGCGCGAACGGGCTGTCGATCCCGATACGCGGGCGACTCGGCGAGTTCGCGCTCTTCACGATCACCTCGAATGAATCGCCGGCCGATTGGCGCTCCATGAAGCGCGAGCTCTTGCGCGACCTGATGGTCGTCGCTTTCAATTTCCACGCGGCGGCCCTGCGGTCCTGCGGCGTCATGGAGGAGGCGACGGTTCACATTCCGTTGCGGGAGGCAAGCTGTTTGCGGTGGAAGGCGCTGGGGAAGACCGACGAGGAAATCGGACGCATTCTCGGCATCAGCTCCCACACGGTCCGCTTCCATCTCGAATCGGCGCGCGCGCGCCTAAATACCGCCAACACAACGCATACTGTCGCCAAGGCGCTGGCGCTCGGCCTGATCAATCTGTCCTATGAGCCGAGCCATCTGATCCCCAGGAAGCGCAACTGACCCCCCATTTTCGGGAGGTGATAACCCTCTGTGTTTGCATCAAATTCTACTCATCACGCCAACGGATGAGGGGTTTGAGCGATGATCAGGATCATTCCGGGCGAGTGGCGCGCGCGCTATCCCCGGCTCATTGACGAAATGCACAGGCTGCGGCGCAACGTGTTCCACGAGCGCCTCAAATGGCAGGTGACGGTCATCAACCGCTGGGAAATAGACGGCTATGACGCGCTGGATCCGCTCTATGTTCTGGTTCTGGACGAAACGGAGCGGGTCATTGGCGGCCTGAGATTGCTGCCGACAACCGGCTTCAATATGCTCAATGACACGTTTCCGCAATTGCTGCCGGACGGCGCCCGCATCCAAAGTCCGCTGATCTGGGAGTCGAGCCGGTTCACGGTCCGCATGACCGGCGACAGCCGGATCGACGCGCCGACGATCAGCCGGGCCACGGCGGAATTGGGAATGGCGCTCAACGAGATCGGCAAGGCGGCGTCGCTCACTCATATCGTCACCGTCTATGATCGCGCCATGCATCGCATGCTGACGCGATGCGCCTGCGCCGGCGAGCCGCTCGGGCCTCCCCAGATGATCGGCGGCGTCGAAACTTACGCCGTCCTCTACGAGGTGGGCTCCGAATGGGACGCGCGCGTCCGCCTTCTCGCCGGCTACGCCGGAATGTCGCTCGAGCCCGCCATCGTCGAGTCGATGCGCGCCCGACACGCCTGAGCTCGCCCGATCAAAACCTTTCAGATCAATCATGACCAGAGGCGCAGTATGATCCGCGTTTTGACCTATGAAAATTTCAGATTGCTCGATCCCAGGATCGAGGACGCCTATCGGCGGAGGCACATTCCCGACGCGTGCGATTATTGCTGTCGGCGCATGGATGACGCGCCGCCGCGCCAGCGAATGGAGAAAGGCCGGGACTGGCTGCGCCAGCTCGTGAGCGACATCGAGGCGCTGGCGCAATCCGTCGAGAGCGCGCCCTTGCGGCGGCGCCGCTCGTCCCGGACGGTCGCGGCCAATTCGCAGAAGCCGGCCGTCGCCAGCCGGGGAAAGGCCCGCGGGCGATCGGCCCGGCGTTGAAACGAAGGCCCCCAACGAAATGGCGCGCGTCTTCACTGGGACGCGCGCCGGAAAAAGTCCGTCCGGCGACTCAGTTCACATAGGCGGTGATCGCGAAGGTGACGGCGGCGGCGGCGGCGAGAATCGAGACGATGGCGGTGAACGAGTTCATGGCGCTTCCTCTGCCTTTGGCGTTGCCGGCGGGGCCCGTTTGTGAGTTCTTGACCGACGGCGCGACGAAATAACGCACCCTGTTTGGAAAAGGCGCAAGCTGGAAAAGTTATTGCGCCGCACGCGGAAATGGGGAGCGGCGCCGGCGGCGTCCAAGGATACGAGAGACATAAAACCAATAAAAACCGTTTATCGAACCGCGCCGCCGCATCGCAATGACGATCTTCGGGCGGTGCGCCGCGCGAATTGACGGCGATCAGGCGATCGCCTGAAGCTTTGCCTTCAGGTCGCCTATTTCCGTCTCCGCCAGAACTTGATCGGTGACGTCAAACTGGACGCCGAGAAAGTAAATGAGCTTGCCGCGCGCGTCGAAGAGCGGCGTGATGTTGAGCTTGTTGTAGAAGAGCCCGCCGTCTTTCCGGTAGTTTCGCAACGTGACCTCGATGGGCTGACGATTCGTGATCGCGTCGCGCAGCCGGCGCAGTCCTTCCTGGTCGCGGTCGGCGCCCTGAAGGAAGCGGCAATTGCGGCCGAGAATCTCCTGCGGCTCATAGCCGGTCATGATCTCGAACCGTTTGTTGGCGTAGACGATCGGCGCGTCTTCAATATCGGGATCGGCGAGCGTCACGCCGTTGACGCAACTGTCGAGAACCGTCGTGAGGATCTCCGGGATGATCTCCGATTCCTTGCGGATGGAGAACATCTGCGCCTTGTCCTGACTCTTGGCCTTCGCCCAGACGCGATAGGCGGAGGGCGCCATGCCCGCATAGCGGCGGAAAGCGCGGCGGAAGCTCGCCTCGTCGATGAAGCCCGCGCTCGCCGCCAGCTCCTTGACGGGCTTTGCGCTGGTCTCGAGCAGCGTGCGCGCCGTTTCGACGCGGATGCGGTCGATGAAGGTCTTGGGCGACTCGCCGCAGGCCTGCTTCAATTTGCGGTGCAGCGTGCGCTCGGAGGTGGAGAGCGCCTTGGCGAGATCCCGCGCGTTGAAGGCGGCGTCCGACTGCCGCACGATTCTCTCGGCGTCCGCGAGGAAAGCGTCCACGCCGCCGCTGACGACGTTCGGCAGATATGCCGCGCCGCGCGCGCCGCCTTTGGCCGGCGCCGTTTCGCCCAGCGTAAAATCGGCGGCGATACGTCCCGCTTCCTGGCCGCAAAGCGTGCGAATGACATGCAGGCCGACATCGATCCACGACAGGGGACCGGCGGCGGTGACGACGCGGCGGTCGTCAATGAGCCGCGCGCCCCAGGCCGTGTCCGCGCGAGGATAGCGTTTCTTAAGGTCTTCATGGTGCCACCAGCTCGTGGTGCAGCGTCGGCCCTCCAGCAGACCCGCTTCGCCGAGCAGGAAAACGCCGGAACCGCATCCGCCGATGAGCGCGCCACGCGAATGATGGCGACGCAGCCAGGCGGCGGCGGCCGCAAGCGGCGACATGTCGGGCGTCTTGCCGTCGGGGCCCGGCGAGAAGCTCGGGACGATGACGGCGTCGCAGGCGGCGATTTCGTCGAAAGAGGCCTCGACCGCCAAATTCGCGCCGGCGCCGGCGCGGACGGGCAGGCCGCTTGCGCTCGCCGTGACCGCGCGGAAATCCGGCGCGCCGCTGAATTCCGAGGGCGGAATGGCGGCCATGACCGCCTTGCGGGCGAGCGCGAAGAGATCGGAAAGGCCGAGGAACGCGGACCCCAAACACCCGTCCGATCCGGCGATGACGATCTTGATCATGCCTCCCACCATTTGTCTTTTTTGGCGAATTATGGACTCGATTTGGCTATTTCGCCATCCTGACCTAGGATGACCACAACCTCATCTTGGGAAAAGGCGAGGGCATCCGTCCTCCGCCCAATGATGTAATTCGAGCGATGACCTTCCCAGAATTCTGCCCAGAATTTCTGCGAGCTCACGCCCTGAGGAGGTGGAAATGAAGGCGAATTGGAAGAAATATTTGCCTTGGGTCGTCTTCGTCGCCGTCGCGGGAATCCTGTTGGCCATGTTCCAGCATCAGCAGTCCCGCACGCCCGCGCGTGAAATTACCTTCAGTGAGCTGCTCGTGCAGATCGACGAAGGCCGGGTGCACGACGTAACGATCGCCGGCAATGAAATCTCGGGACACTTCAACGACAACCGCACCTTCACGACCTATGCGCCGAACGATCCGACGCTGGTCCAGAAGCTGGAGACGAAGAAGGTCCAGATCAGCGCCAAGCCCGCGGGCGACAATCCGGGCTGGCTCTCGACCCTTCTGGTGAACGGCCTGCCGCTGCTGCTCTTCATCGGCGTGTGGATCTACATGGCGCGCCAGATGCAGGGCGGCGCCGGCGGCCGCGCGATGGGCTTTGGCAAGTCGAAGGCGAAGCTTTTGACGGAGATGGCGGGCAAGGTGACGTTTGAGGACGTCGCCGGCGTCGACGAGGCGAAGGAGGATTTGCAGGAGATCGTCGAGTTTCTGCGCGATCCGGGCAAGTTCCAGCGTCTCGGCGGCCGCATTCCGCGCGGCGTGCTGCTCGTTGGCCCGCCGGGCACCGGCAAGACGCTGCTGGCCCGCGCCATCGCCGGCGAAGCGGGCGTGCCCTTCTTCTCGATCTCGGGCTCCGACTTCGTCGAAATGTTCGTCGGCGTCGGCGCCTCGCGCGTGCGCGACATGTTCGAGCAGGCCAAGAAGAACGCGCCCTGCATCATCTTCGTCGACGAGATCGACGCGGTCGGCCGCCATCGCGGCGCCGGCCTTGGCGGCGGCAATGACGAGCGCGAGCAGACCTTGAACCAGCTGCTCGTCGAGATGGACGGTTTCGAGGCGAATGAGGGCATCATCCTCATCGCCGCGACCAACCGTCCGGACGTGCTCGACCCGGCGCTGATGCGTCCGGGCCGCTTCGACCGGCAGATCACCGTGCCGAACCCGGACTTCATCGGCCGCGAGAAGATCCTCAAGGTTCACGCCCGCAAGGTGCCTCTGGCGCCGGATGTGGACCTCAAGGTGGTGGCGCGCGGCACGCCGGGCTTTTCGGGCGCCGATCTGATGAACCTCGTCAACGAGGCGGCGCTCCTGGCGGCGCGGCGCTCGAAGCGGATCGTCACGAACCAGGAGTTCGAGGACGCGCGCGACAAGATCATGATGGGCGCGGAGCGTCGCACCCTCTCCATGACGGAGGAGGAGAAGAAGCTCACGGCCTATCACGAGGGCGGCCACGCGCTGGTGCAGCTCACGGTTCCGGGGGCGATGCCGATCCACAAGGCGACGATCATCCCGCGCGGCCGGGCGCTGGGCATGGTGCAGGGGCTGCCGGAGCGCGACCAGGTCTCGCAGACCTATGAGCAGCTCACGGCGATGCTGGCCATCGCCATGGGCGGCCGGGTGGCGGAGGAGTTGATCTTCGGCCACGACAAGGTGACCTCGGGCGCGGCGTCGGACATCCAGCAATGCACGCGGGTGGCGCGGGCGATGATCACGCAGCTTGGCTTCTCGGACAAGCTGGGGACGGTGGCCTACGCCGAGCCGCAGCAGGAGCAGTTCCTGGGCTATTCGCTGGGCCGGCAGCAGACGCTTTCGGAGGCGACGCAGCAGACGATCGACGCGGAGGTTCGGCGTCTGGTTCAGGAGGCCTATGACAAGGCTAGGCAGATCCTGACCGAGAAGCGGGCGCAGCTCGACACGCTGGCCAATGGCCTGCTGGAGTTCGAGACGCTGACCGGCGAGGAGATGAAGGGCCTTCTGCAGGGCAAGCGCCCGGTGCGCGAGGACACGAGCTCCTCCGCCCCGCAACCCCCGCGCGGCTCCGCCGTGCCGACCACGGGGCATTCTCCGGAGCCCGACGTGGACGGCGGCGTGGCGCCCCAGCCGATCTGATCGGCAAAATAGAAAAGAGGTCCGGCCTTTCGGCCGGGCCTCGGTCCCCACCTCTGAGGCAACCTCGTCCTTCGAGACGCGAGCTTCGCCCGCTCCTTCAGAATGCGGCCCAAACTGTTCGGCGCAGGCGCAGAAGCCCGGAGCCCGCGCAGCAGGCGTCTCGAAGCGCGAGGGCGCCGACGCTGCTCCATCAGCAGTCCTGCGATGCAAAATCGACGGATCGCCGCTCGGGCGATGGCGGCTTTGCCCCCATATTGGCGACAAAGTCACTGTTGTCCGCCGGCGCAGGACGCATGATGCAACAGCTTCGGGGAGACCTCGACGCTCAGATGGAGGAGTTAAATATGAGCTCGACGACTAGGCTGTGTGGACAGTTATCTGAGCCATAGGACGATTGCGGCGAGGGTTACGACCGCTCGATAGTTTCGGGCGGTTTTTTCGAAGCGGGTTGCAACGCGGCGGAACTGCTTGAGTTTTGAGAAGCAGCATTCGACGAGATGGCGCTGAGTATAAAGATGCTTGTCGAGCGGATATTTGAGCGCACGTGACGGGTTGTTTGGGATGACGGCAAGCGCGCCCTTCGCGGCGATGGCTTGGCGCAAATAATTGGCGTCATAGGCGGTATCGGCCATGACGACCTCTGCGGGCAGTCCCTCGATCAACGCCACGGCTTGCGGGGCGTCGCCCTTCTGACCGGCGGTCAGCGTGAACCGTCAGGACATCCCAAGCCGCGAACGGCCAGATGTATCTTGGTGCTCAGGCCGCCGCGCGAACGCCCGATCGCCTGATCTTCAGGCCCCCTTTTTCGCCCCGGCAGCGTGCTGATGCGCCCGGACGATCGTGGAGTCGACGATCAGATATTCGAAGTCAGAATCGTCAGACATCGCCTCGAAAACCCGATGCCAGACCCCTTGGCGCTCCATCGACTGAAGCGCCGAAACACACTGTTCCACTCCCCAAACGCTTCCGGAAGATCGCGCCAGGGGGAACCCGTGCGCACGATCCACAGCACGCCCTCCACAAACATCCGGTTGTCGCGGCCGGTCGAGCCCTTCTGGTCAGGCCGGCCAATGATCAGCGGAGCCATCCGCTCCCACGCCGTGTCCGTCAAAACCAATCGATCCATCACACCCAAGGCCGCCTCCCCAAAAGAAGTCTTGAATCTGATTTGCGACCAAATGGGAATCCCTTAGAGTCCACAGGACCTAGGACGGATCGACATTCAGGATTCCCAAACGGCGTAAGTGCTGATTCATAGGGTTCCGCGATTTGAGCGGAGGCCAATGATGGGCGTTAAGCGATATGAGTTGAGCGAGGCACAATGGGCGCGGATTGCGCCGTTGCTGCCGGGCAAGGCGAGTGATCCGGGACGCACTGGCTCGGATAACCGATTGTTTGTGAACGGATGTCTGTGGGTTCTGCGGTCGGGCGCGCACTGGCGCGACCTGCCCGATCGCTATGGCAAATGGAAGACGGTGCATCGCCGCTTCAGCCGCTGGTGCCATGCGGGGATATGGGAGCGCGTGTTCGAGGCGCTGACCGCGGACCGGGACAACAAGTATCTGATGCTCGACAGCACCATCGTCCGCGCACATCAGCAGGCGGCGAGCGGAAAAGGGGGCCAAGAATCAGGCGCTGGGGCGTTCCCGAGGGGACTGACCACCAAAATCCACATGCTCGCCGACACACTGGGCCGACCACTGCGCCTCATCGTCACTGCCGGCCAGGTGGGCGACGTCACCCAGGCTCCCGCCCTGCTCGAAGGACAGACAGGCAATGCCGTGCTGGCCGACAAAGCCTATGACAGCAATGCCTTGCGCGCCATCATCGCCGATATCGGCGCGAAGCCGTGATCCCTTCAAATCGCACCCGCAAGATCATCATCCCGCATGACGCCATCGCCTACAAGCAGCGCAATCGCATCGAGCGATGCTTCAACCGCCTCAAGCACTTCCGACGCTTCGCCACCCGCTACGAACGTCGAACCATCCACTTCGCCGGCTTCGCTTTCCTCGCCGCAGCCATTCTCTGGTTACGCTGAATGTCGATCCGTCCTAGCGCTGCTGCTGGCGCAGCTGCTGAGGTAGAGTCCGTAGTCGATCTGCGTGGCATGTGGATTGGCCTGGCTCTGCTGAACGTATTTTATCTGATCGTGCGCATTTACGAGCAGATCTATGGCTGGCGCGCCGGCCTGGATTCGTTTGCGCCGGAGTTCCAGACCTACTGGATGTCGATCCTTTGGACCGAGATTCCGCTGGAGCTGGTTTCGGGCCTTGGCCTTGCGGGCTATCTGTGGAAGACGCGCGACCGCAACGTCGACGCGGTTTCGCCGCGCGAGGAGATGCGCCGCCTGGTTGTCCTGGTTCAGTGGCTGGTGGTTTACGGCATCGCCATTTACTGGGGCGCTTCGTTCTTCACGGAGCAGGACGGCACGTGGCACATGACGGTTATCCGTGACACGGACTTCACGCCGTCGCACATCATCGAGTTCTACATGAGCTACCCGATCTATTCGGTGATCGCGGTCGGCGCTTTCTTCTATGCGAAGACGCGCATTCCGTACTTTGCTCATGGCTACTCGCTGGCGTTCCTGATCGTGGCGATTGGCCCGTTCATGATCATCCCGAACGTTGGCCTGAATGAGTGGGGCCACACCTTCTGGTTCATGGAAGAGCTGTTCGTGGCTCCGCTGCATTGGGGCTTCGTGTTCTTCGGCTGGATGGCGCTTGGCGTGTTCGGCGTGGTTCTGCAGATCCTGATGCGCATCCATGCGCTGATCGGCAAGGACGGCGTCGCCCTCCTGACCGAGTAAGACGACGTGGCGAAGTAAGCGCGGTCACCCTCTCCCCGCGAGCGCGGAGAGGGCCGGGTGAGGGGCAAGGGATTGCCGCGAACTCTGTTGGCGACGCCGGTCAAACTCATCGCGTTCACGAGAGATCGGCGCCTCTGCCTTGCCCCTCACCCCAACCCTCTCCCCGCAAGCGGGGAGAGGGGCGCGCGAGCAATCGATTCGGTTGTCTCGCCGCTTTGGCCCCAAGCCTCCTGGCTCGACGAAGCAATGACAGCGGAAGTGACGCAGACAGCCTTCGTCCTTTTGCCGCGGCGCCGCCTCCTCAATTCACGGCGAACGGCCCTTGCATTGTAATTTCATTCGTCTCGACTAGATCGGAAAATGCGGCGCGCGATCGAACGTCGCCGACATTGGGAGAGCCCTCATGAACGATCTGCTCGTCATCGCCTTCTCCTCGGAGCAGAAGGCCGAGGAAGTCAGGCAAAAGCTGTTTCAGATGCAGAAGGAATATTTGATCGAGATGGGCGACGCCGTCGTCGCGGTCAAGGACGCGGAAGGCCACGTCAAGCTGAACCAGCTCTTCAACACGACGGCGATCGGCGGCGTGTCCGGCATGTTCTGGGGCGCGCTGATCGGGCTTATCTTCATGATGCCGCTCGCGGGCGCGGCGCTCGGCGCGGCTTCCGGCGCGGTCTCGGGCGCGCTCACCGATTTCGGCATTGACGACAAATTCATGAAGGACGCCACGGAAGTCATTCCGCCGGGCGGCGCGGCGCTGTTCGTGCTCGTGCGCAAGATGACGACCGACAAGGTCCTCGAGGGATTGAAAGGCGTCGGCGGCACGGTGTTGCGCACCTCCTTCGAAAAATCGAAGGAGGAAGCCATCCGCGCGGCGCTTTCCGCGCATTCGAGTTGAATTGGGCCGCCTCCCTGGCGGCCTGAAAAAAGAAGCGGCGCTCGCAGGCGCCGCTTTCTCGAAAAGTGAAGGTTGACGCGGTTACGCCGGTTCCCGCCGTTTCTCGCGCCGCTGCGCGTGGAAGGTCATCCACAGGCTGACCGCGACGAAGATGATCCCCAGCGACGCGACCATGATGAAGAGCGACGAGCGCTGAACGATCGCCATCGCCGGCACGAAAAGCGCGAGGATCAGGCCGACGACGCAGATCTGCCAGGCCTCGGCGTGGACGCCCGCGACGAATGTGCCGAGCGCCAGCAGCACCATGAGATTGAGGCCCGTGGCGTTCACGTCGATGAGGGCCCGCATGGTCGGCGTGTAGATCAGCCACATGGCGGCGAGGAAGGCCGCCCAGTGCAGCACCTGCGTCCAGACGAGCTTGATCTGCTCCTGGCGCGTTTCCGCATGGCGCCAGCCGACGTAAATGCACAGCCCGCAATAGATGATGGTGAGAAGCTCCCAATAGAAGCCGATCGGCTCCCCCGTGAAGGTCACGAGGCCGATGCCGACCACCGCCATGGAGAGCATGATGATATAGGGCAGATCGATCTTGAGCACGTCGACGAAAAGCACGTCCGCCGACTGCGTCTTGATCTCCTCTATGCCTTCCTCGATCGCGGCGACCCAGGATCCTTCAGACGCGTTCTCCTTCGGAGTCTCGGCCTCCTTGTGCGGTTCGGCGGCGTCGCCGGCAGGCGTTTCCGGGCTGTTGGACATTTCAAGATCCTTCTTGAGAAGCGCTGGATATGAACGCGCTCTGTTCCCGCGGCGATGGCCGGCGCAGGCAAAAGCTCGCCGAAGATAGAGCGCCCCCCAAAGCTCGGCAACCGCCGTCGTCCGGCTCTGGCGCGTTGGCGCCCCGCCGTGCGGATTTAGCTAGGGCCGGGAGTCTCTCGCTGGCAGGCTCCGATGACGAAAATTCTTCTCGCGCGGGCGCATTCATGGCCGGGTCGGAGCGAAGCTTCAGGGCCGCTGGGAACGCTTCGCCTCGTCGCGTTTGAGCGGCATCACGTAATCGAGCGCCGTGACGGAGAGAAAGCCGCCGATCCAGGCGCCGGCGGCGGCGAAGATCACATAGGCCCAGTTCGAAGTGTAGCTGATCACGGCGAAGGCCGAGAGCATGTACCAGGCGCTGCTCCAGCTCGCCGCCGCCACGCGCCGCCGCGCCGACACCGACGCGTTGAAAAACACGTAAACGGCGTCGGTCGCGGCGGTCGACAGCATCACGCCCGCGGCGATCAGGGGATCGAAGGTCGGCAAATCCATTCCCGTCAGCGGTAGAAATGTTCTTCCTGCAGCCTGGTCGTCTTCGTCGGCGCGAATTCGCGACGGCAGGCGGGGCTGAGGCGGGACAAATTCGCGTCGAGGCAGCTTTCGATCTCGGAGACGAAAGGAATGTCCGCGCTGCAGAACCGTACAGCGTCTCCCATGCAGTCGGAGCGCTCCTGCGCGGTTCCCTGGGCGAAAGCCGGAGCGGCGGAGGATATAATGAAAGCAAAAAGGAATTTGCGCATCGCAACCCCCTGTGCCGGGTTTTACCCCTGAAAGATGGGCGCCCGGCGGAGCGACTGCAACCCTGCGAAGACGCCGCTAGCTGACGAGCAGCACCGCCGCGCCCGCGATGGCCGCGAAGAGCACGGAGAAGACGACGGCGTTGGCGATAGGAGGTCTGATCATCGCGGCTGAGGGTGGCGCGCGGCCGCGAGGGATTCAATTCGCCAAATCCGCGCGCGTCCTTGAGTCGCGGAGCCGGCGTGGCCGCAGGTCGATCCGCTCGCGCGACTGCGCGCATAAGCTCCATCTTGTGGCCGGGATTTTCCTTCTAACATCGGCTCGACGATTCGTTGAAGCGAGAGGGGCTCGGGTCATGAAGAAGCTTTTCCTTGCCGGAGTTTTCCTCGCCGCGGCGGGCGGTCCCGCCATGGCGAGAGGCGGGATGCAGACGTGGATTCTCGTCTGTCCGAAGAGCCTGGGGCAGGGCGAATGCAATCTGACCACGGCGAGCCGCTGGTATCATTTGCCGTCGGCGCAGCCTTCGGCGTCGAGCCCCGCGATCAAGGCCGCGAAGGCCAAGATTTCAGCCGCGCTGGACGCCGGATCCTATGTCTCGGTCGAGCAGTTCCCCGCCGGCGTCTCGATGGGTCCGCGCGGCGACGTCTTCAGGGCCTGCAACGCTGGCGGCGGCGCTACGCCCGCCGACGCGCAAATGGCGGAATGGGCGCAGCGGGGCGAATGTCTGAGATAGGAACGCCGCATTGATTCCCATCCGCCGGGCGGAAATTTGCAAGCCGTTGGCCGCATGGGGCAATTCGGCGGGACCGCTGCAAAGCGCGCGGGCGCCCAATCCTGTCACGGCTGCATCTTTCGAAGGCGCCTCTCAAGGCGATGCGCTGAGAAATGCAATTTATTCAATATGATATATTTTGGCCCAGCGATTGCGACGCTCTGTCCCGTCGCCGGACCGGGAGGTAATGAAGCATGAGGGAGATTCTGACAGCCGCCTTGCTTCTTGCCAGCATTGCAGCGTCCAGGGCGGAGCCGGCGGGGGAAAGCGCGGCGCCGAAATCCACGGAATCGCGCGACACGCAGGAGTTTTTCGACGCCAGGGGACGCCTGATCGGAAGCGTCACCAAGATCGGCGGCGTCATCTATTTCAACGGTCCCGACGGAAGGCTGGTGGGCGCAGCCGAGACGATAGAAGGGCGGCGGGTCTACAAGACATATTGAGCTGGCGCCGGTTGAGGGATTCGAACCCCCGACCTACTGATTACAAATCAGTTGCTCTACCAGCTGAGCTAAACCGGCTGTCGCAGACGCTCAACTAATCGTCCAAGGCGCGCGCAAGGTCAATCCTTCGGCGCCGCGCGCAGGCGCAGGCGGACGACGCCCAGCGTTGCGGCGCAGGCGTTGGAGACATTGAGGCTTTTGATCGGGCCGGGAAGGTCGAGTCTGGCGACGAGGTCGCAGCGTTCGCGGGTGAGGCGGCGCAGGCCCTTGCCCTCGGCGCCGAGCACGAGCGCGAGCGGCGTCGTGAGCGGGATCGTCTCGATCGCCTCCGCGCCCTCGGAATCGAGGCCGACAATGCTGTAGCCGCGCTCCCGCAGCTCGTCCAGCGCGCGAGCGAGATTGACGACCGCGACGATTGTCACATGCTCCAGCGCGCCGGACGCCGCCTTGGCCAGCACGCCGGTGAATTCCGGGCTGTGACGCTCGGTCACGATCAGCGCGTCGACGCCGAAGGCGCAGGCCGTGCGCAGAATCGCGCCGACATTGTGCGGATCGGTGATCTGGTCGAGCGCGAGCACGACGCCGCTTTTCGATTCGATGTCGCCAATATCGGCGTCGTCCAGCGGCCGCGCCTCGAGCAGCAGGCCCTGATGCACCGCCTCCTCGCCGAGATGGCGCGCGAGGTCGCGCGCGTCGACGAGGCGCGGCGCGATTCCCGCCGCATGGGCCAGATCGGCGATGCGGGGCAAAGCGTTCTCGGTGGCGTATAGCGCCAGCAGCTTGCGGCGGCCGCCTTTCAGCGCCTCCCGCACCGCATGGGCGCCATAAAGCGTCACGACGTCGTTCGAGGGGCCGCGGAACGGACCTTTCGGCGCCTCGCTCCGGCCGCGCGCGCGCGATTCGCGCGGGCGCTCGTCGCGCCGGCGCGACTCGTCGGACTGGTTCTTTTGCGGCGGCCTTCGGCTCATCGCAGCGCCGCCGTCTTCACCCACCATTCGGGGCGCTGCAGGCGAATCGCGCGCGCGGCCCTGGCGGCGGCGGCGGGCGTCGAGAAGATCGCGAAGCAGGTCGCGCCCGAGCCCGACATGCGGGCGAGCTTGCAGCCGCGCGCCGCGCGCAGCACCGCCAGAACGTCGACGATGACGGGCGCCTGGAGGCAGGCGGCGTCCTCGAGATCGTTGCGGCCCTTGGCGATCCCCGCGAGGAACTCGACCGGCGGGCCGCCGCAGCCGATCTCGGGATGGGCCGCGCTCTCGACGCTCTCGCCGGGCCGCAGCCCGAGCTTTTGGAAGATGAGGCGCGTCTCGACCGGCTCGCCGGGATTGATCAGCACCGCCGGCAGCAGCGGCAGGCGCAGCGGCGGCCCGAGCGATTCGCCGGCGCCGCGCATCATGCGGGCCCGGCCGGCGAGGCAGACCGGCACATCGGCGCCCGTGGCGCGCGCGGCGTCGTGGAGGCGCGGATCGTCGGGCGCGAGGCCGTTGGCCTGCGCGAGCAGGCGCAGCGCGGCGGCCGCGTCGGAGGAGCCGCCACCGATTCCCGCCGCCACGGGCAGGCGCTTCACGAGGCGGAAGGCGCCGGGCGTCAGGCCCTCGACGCGCTCGGCCAGATGGCGCGCGGCGCGCAGCACGAGATTGTCGTCGTCCGCGCCCGCCGCCGGCGCCGTCGGGCCGGAAACGTCCAGCGAAAGGGCGGGCCCGGGGACGAGAGAAAGCGCGTCGCCGGCGCCGCTGAACGCGACGAGGCTTTCGAGCGCGTGATAGCCGTCCGTCCGGCGACCGAGAATGTGAAGCGTGAGATTGATCTTCGCGGGGGCGCGCGTGACCAGCATCGAACCCCGACCTCCGCTTTAGGGTTATCGCGGAGCTTCATTTGGAGCGGGCGAAGGGATTCGAACCCTCGACCCCAACCTTGGCAAGGTTGTGCTCTACCCCTGAGCTACACCCGCATCCGTCGCTTCGGTTTCGCGTATCGCGCCGCCGTCGCGGGGGTCTTATGCAACAATCGATCTGGCTTTGCAACTGGCTGCGTCATCAAAATTACAAAGCTTGGAAATGACGGCGTCCCGGGCGGATCGGATCCCGGAACGCCGCACGGCGCGCTTACTGAATCATGCGCGCCGTCGAGCCCGTATTGCCGGTGATGTTGGCGCTGTCGGGCGAAATCCACTCGGGAACCCAGGTAAGCGCGACGATCACGAAACCGACGAAGCCGGCGATATAGAGCAGGATCTTCCCGAGCTCGCCGCCGCCATGAACGTTAACAGCCATTTTTTCCTCCCTTTGCCTTGATCGATGCGGCCGCCCCGTCTGCTGATGAGAGAGCGACGGCCGAGCCGCCACGGCCTCGGCCGCCCGGCCATCGCTCTCGCCAACAAGGCAACAGGGGGAGCCGTCTCGTTGACGCGCCGAGCTTGCGTGAGGAGGCGCGCAAGCAAAAGGACCACTGAGCCGGCGCGGCATGGGCAATTTACTTGGCGCTATATGATTTTTATTGAGTGGCCTCAAATAGGCTGGGCGGTTGTTTCTTGAGCGATGCTTTGGCTCCTTGCCGGGTCCGCGCGTCCGGCTTCGGGCATTCTCGTCGCGGCGCGGACCCCCACCCTTGTGCGGGGAGAGCAGGGTGGGCGCCTTGCCGTTCCATGAATGTTCCGACGCGAATCCGCGCGCCGAGCCCGTGACATTGTCACGGACGGGAGGACGGCCGGACAGGATGCTCAGACAGGCCGTCGGAGGAAGGCGTCATGAACTATCGGTTTGCAATCATCGTCCTGGGGGTCGCGCTATTCGTCGCCGCAATGATTCCCTACGCATACAAGCCGCGATGCGCCAATCCGGAATGCACGCCCACGGCGCCGTACTAGCGCCTAGCTTTCCGCCTTCCCCACGGCGTCCACCACGGCGTCGAAGGCCAGCATGGTCGAGCCGTGTCGCGCCTTGTAATCCCGCACGGGCTCCAGCACGGCGAGGTCGGCCCATTTTCCGGCAGGCGGCGGGCCGTTTTCCTTCAGCATTTTGCGCAGGGCCTCGCGGGCCTCGCGCAGCTCCTCGGGGGTCGAGCCGACGATGTTGCGCGCCATGATGGAGGCGGAGGCCTGGCCGAGCGCGCAGGCTTTCAGCTCGTGGGCGTAGTCCGTGACCTTCCCGTCGCGCAGATTGAGGTCGACGGTGATGGTCGAGCCGCAGAGCTTGGAATAGCCCTTGGCCGTGGCGTCCGGCTTTTCGAGGCGGCCGAGGCGGGGAATGTTTCCGGCCAGTTCGAGGATTCTGGCGTTGTAGACCTTGTCGAGCATATCAGCGCAGGCTCTGGCGCGGGGCTTACCTTCGCTCCCGCTCCCCTCTATATAGCTAGCCGAGGGCCGGCGTGAAAGCGCAAGCCCCGGCGCAACGCCGAGGCGCCGCATTTCTTGCATTGGCTCTGGCGAGGTCTCGAATTCTCGCGGTTTCTCGAAGTCAGAGGGGCGAAATTTGAGGTTAGGTCCCGTGCGTCTTGACCGCATGGGGGACAGCGTCGTGGGTTTTGCGACGCGATTGTTGAGGAGGCGCCACATGGATGACGTGGTTAAGACCTTTCCCGTTCGCCCCAGTTTCGAGGAAGACCGCAGCGACGCCGTGCTAGATTCCCCTCCCGCCGCCGACCGTTCCGGGCCGGCCCAGAAAGCCCTTGAACGCCCTTCCCGGGAGGAGGCCGAAGCCGCCGTCCGCACCCTGCTGCGCTGGGCCGGCGACGATCCCGACCGCGAGGGCCTGCGCGAGACGCCGCGCCGCGTCGTGAAGGCCTATGAGGAGTTCTTCAAGGGCTACAATGAGACGCCGGACGAGGCGCTGTCCCGCGTTTTCGAGGAGGTCGAGGGCTATGACGACCTCGTGCTGGTGCGCGATATTCCCTTCACCTCGCATTGCGAGCACCATGTCGTGCCTTTCGTCGGCAAGGCGCATATCGCCTATTATCCGACGGGCGGGGTCGTGGGCCTCTCCAAGCTCGCCCGCCTCGTCGACGTCTTCGCCAAGCGCCTCCAGACGCAGGAGGCGATGACGGCGCAGATCGCCGAGGCCATCGAGAGCCATCTCGTCCCGCGCGGCGTCGCGGTGCTGGTGGAGGCCGAGCATATGTGCATGTCCATGCGCGGCGTGCTCAAGCAGGGCTCGTCCACCGTGACCGTGCAGTTCTCGGGCGTCTTCAGGGACGATCCGGGCCAGCAGGCGCATTTCTACACGCTGCTGCGCGGCGCGCGCTGATGGCGGGCGCCAGAGATCTGGAGGAGGGGACGGAGTTCACGCCCCGCTTCGACGCGAACGGCCTCATCGTCTGTGTGACGGTCGAGGCCGCGACGCGCGAGATTCTCATGGTCGCCTATATGAACCAGCTCGCGCTCGACAAGACGATCGAGACGGGCGTGGCGCATTACTGGTCGCGCTCGCGCAACGCGCTCTGGCGCAAGGGCGACACATCGGGCCAGGTGCAGCGCGTGCTCTCGCTGTCGGTCGACTGCGATCAGGACGCGCTGATGCTGGCGGTCGAGGCCGGCGGCGACGGCAAGGCCTGCCATACGGGCCGCAAATCCTGCTTCTACCGTAAGGTCGTGACCGAGGGCGGCGCGCCGCGGCTGGCGTTTACGGAGTAGCGGCGTCCGTCACTCGAATTGGCGGGCTTTTTTTGGTATCGCCGTCATTGCGAGGCGGCGCCGCCGCCGAAGCGATCCAGAGCCGTGGCGCCGCCCTGGATTGCCTCGCTTCGCTCGCAATGACCGCGAAAAACGCGCGCGAAAGGGCCGGCAATTCGAGCGAGGAGGCTGGCGGGTTCCACAGCGTGCGGCCCCGCACGGAAATCTCTTGCGCGGCTGGCTACTCTCCCACCATCGAATTCAAAGACGGCAGGGAGAGCCAAGATGTTCGCCACCATCCAACGCCTGATCGAGCAGGAAACCAGGCTCGCGATCCCGGCCGGACGGCTGACGCCCGACGCTGACCTTTACCGGCTCGGCCTGACCTCCTTCGACGCGATCCGCCTGCTTGTCGCCGTCGAGCGGGAATTCGGGGTCGAGTTTCCCCGCGAGGCGCTCAACCGCAAGGCCGTGTCGTCGGTCGCGGCGATCGCCGAAGCGGTTCTGGCTTTGTGGCAGCTCGAAATGGAGCCGAAGAGCCTGCGCAAGGCGGCGTGAGAGCTCTCGCCAAAGGTAATTTGATCCTCTTTTCCTCCCAGCCTCCCGCGCCCGGCCCCGAGCCGGGCTTTTTTTCGGCGCTGCGGCGCGGAATGACGACTCCCGCCCGGCGCCGGTTCATTCGCGCGTTCCGTCATTGCGAGCGAAGCGACGCAATCCAGGGGCCGTCCGACGCTCTGGATTGCGCGTGGGCTTCGCCGCCTGCCCGGCGAACGGATCAAACGGAAGTCGCTGGAGACGCGGAGGGCGCGACCTAAGGTTAACCTTCTGGACATTTTCCGAGTGCAGCCTCGCTCCCATATAAAAAATCAAAATCTTGGGTAGTGAGACGACTGAGCAGGAATAATGTGATGTTATCGCTGCTACGACGCAATGACCCTTCCGTCCCCGAGTCGCGAGACTTGATGAGCGTTTCGGAAGCAAATCCCGGCTCCACGTCGCCCGTGGTCGTCGATGACGACGCCGAGGGCGCGCCCCCGCGGCGGCGCGGGCAGCCCCTGATCGGCCTCGCGCTCGGCGCGGGCGCGGCGCGCGGCTGGTCCCATATCGGCGTGCTGCGCGAACTGGCGGAGCAGGGGATTCAGCCCGACATCGTCGCCGGCACGTCGATCGGCGCGGTCGTGGGAGGCTGCTACGCCGCCGGCCGGCTCGACCAGATCGAGGCCTTCGCCCGCTCGCTCACGCGGCGGCGCGTCTTCACGCTGATGGATCTTTCCTTCTCCGGGGCGAGCCTGATCACCGGCGAGCGGCTGAAATCGGCGCTGGAGCAGGAGCTCGACGGCTTCAAGATCGAGGAACTGCCGATACCCTTCGCCGCCGTCGCGACGGAGGTGGGGACCGGGCATGAAGTCTGGCTGCAGCGCGGCGTGCTCGCCCAGGCCATCCGCGCCTCCTATGCGCTGCCCGGCATTTTCGAGCCGGTGCGCGTCGGCGACCGCTGGCTCTTCGACGGCGCGCTCGTCAATCCTGTGCCGGTCACGGTCTGCCGCGCGCTCGGGGCGGAATTCGTGATCGCCGTCAACGTCACGGCGGACACCATGTATCGCGCGCGCGTCATCCGCGACGATCCGGCCGCGCAGAAGAAGGCCGCCGAGGCGGGGCCTTTCGGCGACAAGCCGGATATCTCCTTCGTCGATCGCATCCTGCCGCGCTACTTCGACCGCCAGCCGGGCGACGCGCCCAATGTCGCGACGGCGATGATCGACGCTTTCAACATCATTCAGGACCGCATCCTGCGCTCGCGCCTCGCGGGCGATCCGCCGGACGCCACCATCACGGCGCGGATGGAGGATATCGGCATGTTCGACTTCCACAAGGCGGATCAATTGATCAATGTCGGGCGCTCGGCCGCCAAGCGCGCGCTGCCCAACATCTTCGCGCATATCCCGATCCCGGGCGCCACCGCATAGAGCGCGCGGCGCCGGATTGCGTCTTCGCTCCTCGCAATGGCGGCGACGCCGCATCAACCGTCACTGCGAGCCGAAGGCGAAGCAATCCGGAGCGGCGGCGCGGCCTCTGGATTGCTTCGCTTCGCTCGCAATGACGCGGCGCGCGAATGAATCAAACGGAGCCGGCGTCACGCCTGCGCGATATATTCGCGCATGGAGCGATGCTCCTCCTCGATCACGCGAATGCGGTATTTCACGATGTCGCCGATCGAGACCAGTCCCGCCAGGCGGCCTTCGCGCAGCACGGGAAGATGCCGGCGCCGCTCGAGCGTCATGGTCTGCATGGTGGAGTCGACCGTGTCGTTCTCATGCGCCGTGACCGGACTGCACTGCATATGCTCGGCGACGGGCGACTCGAGCGCTTGCGGTCCGAAAGCGGCGATCGCCGCCACCAGATCGCGCTCGGAGATGAGGCCGACGACCTCGCCGTCGCCATCGACGATGACAAGCGCGCCGATGCCATGGCGAATCAGCTCCTGCGCGATCTCGCGCAGCGAAACGTTGGGCGGCGACGTAACGACGTGACGGCCTTTTTCAGAAAGGATCGTTGCAACGGTCATGGCTTGCTCCTCGGCGACCCCCAACCCAAAAGCCCCGCGCGCGCTTCTTTCTCGCGCTTGCGGCGTGCGGCTGGCCGGCGGCGGATTTCACGTCCGGAGCGCATATCTCTCGCAAGAGTCTCGCAACGCTTGCGGAAACGCCCTCATACGCGCCGCGCCGACGGTTCGAAGGCGCCGAAGGTAAGCAGACCGAACAAAAAGCCGCCTATATGCGCCTCCCAGGCGACGGGCTCCGATGAGCCGGCCGTCGCCGGAAAGGCGCCGAGGAGGAAATTGGCGCCGAACCAGACGATCAGAAAAAGCATCGCCTGACGATTCTCGCCGATTTGCGAGAGAGGGGCGGTTCGCGCTTCTCTCCCGTCCATTGCGCCGTTCTCTCCCAGCCGCGCGCCGGGGGTGAAAGCAAAACGCACGATGCCGGCCATGGTTCCGGAGATCGCGGCGGAGGCGCCGACGACCGGAGCCGCGTCGAGCGGATGAAAGGCGTAATGCGCGGCGGCGCCCGCTATGGCGCAAGCCGCGAAGAAGGCGAGAAAGCGCGCGGGCTCGAGTCGTCGCGCCACCGGCGCGCCGAAGGCCGCGAGCGTCAGCCCGTTGACGACGAGATGCGTCCAGCCGCCGTGAAGGAAGGCGTAAGTGAGCGGCGTGAGATAGACCGTGCGCCCGCCATTCAGCATGGTCACGATCTGCCGCTGCGCGTCGGGGCCGAGCGCGTCCGCATCCGCAAGAGAGGAAAGCACGGTCTGGGGCGCGAGCGCGAAGCTCAGCCGCAGCGGAACGAAGGCGAAGGCGTCATAGACCGCATGGACGAGCCCCTTGGGCGCGACGGCGGCGAAAAATTCGATCGCCAGCATGACGCCGAGGAGAGCGGTCACCACCCCCGGCAAATTGATCATTCGTTCCCTGTCGGCGTCCACGGCGTCCCCTTTTTGGCTCGTCCCAATCAACGCTCACGGCCTTGTGTCCCGATGAGGGACAACAAATCATTCATTCCTGGGCGATTGGGGCCGCCGGGCCGCGGGCGGACGGCCGCGGCGGGGAGCGGACAGGGGAGGGGGAACGCCGGAGCGAACGTCCCCCCTCTTGTCTCTTTCCCTTTGCTTGGAAAAACCGACTTTATGAGAAAATTTCTTTTTCTTTCGGTGGTTGCCCTGGGTTTCCTCGAGAGCGGAGCATCTCCCGATCAACGTCCCGGCATGATCGAAAGGTGCCACAGCGCTCCGGTCCCGGCAAGGAATGCATTGAAAAAAGGTTAATTCCGTTAACCGATGGCATACGCGCTGCAGTTTGCCGCCGGTGCGGGCGCGGCGAGGGTGTCGCCGTTTCAATCCGGGGCAGGAAGCCGCGTGAGCGGCGGGCGGAGCGATGAGACAGCAGATCAGCAAGGATTTGTTCGCTTATTGGAGCGAATTGAAAGGCGCGCGGTCGGCGCCCGACCGGGCGGATATCGATCCCGTCGCCATCCGCCACCTATTGGCGGACACGTTCATCGTCGAAATCGATGCGGATCGCCGTTTCCCGTTGCGTCTCTGCGGGACGCGCATCGACGCGCTTTGGCTGAGCGAGAAGAAGGGCCAGCCCTTCGTCGACGTCTGGCGCCCGGAGGATCGTCGCGGCGTCGCCGCGGCGCTGCTCGCGGTCGTGGACGGCGTGACGCCGGTCGTCGCCGGCGTCAAGACCCATGCCGCAGGCTACGCCGCGCTGGAGTTGGAGCTGTTGCTTCTCCCCCTGCGGCATTTCGGAAAGACCCATTCGCGCGTGCTCGGCGCTCTGTCGCCCGTTTATCAGCCGGAATGGCTCGGTCAGCTTCAGGCGGGTCCGCTCGAAATGATTTCCATGCGGATCATCGACGCGGCGCCGCGCGCAAGCTCCCCGATTTCCCCGCCTTTTCAGGCGCCGAACATGACGGGCCGGCGGCCGCGCCTCATTGTCTACGATGGAGATAAACTCTGATGGAGACAATCTTTTCCGTTCCAAGCGTAAGCAATCTTTAATTCGGCCGGCGGTATTGTCTGGAAACTCAATGCGGAAGCACGCGCAGACATGGCCGCAATTCATCCCCAACTCAATTATCTCTATGACTCGCGGGAGAACCGGCGGTTTCAGCGGGTCCCCGTCACCCTTTTTGGGCGATACATGCTCGAGTCGCGGCGCGAATATCCGTGCCAGACGGTTGAAATGTCGCCGGGCGACATGACGTTGTTCGCGCCCGTCAAGGCGCAGATCGGCGAAAAGGTCGTCGTCTATCTCGACGAGATCGGCCGCTTCGCGGGCGTCGCCATGCGTCAGACCGACGTCGGCTTCGCGCTGTCCATGAACCTGCCGCCGATGAAGCGCGACAAGCTCGCGGATCAACTGACCTGGTTCGCGAACCGCCACGCCTTCAGCCTGACGGAGGACCGCCGCCACGAGCGTATCGTGCCGCTCATGCAGCGCACGCTGCTGCGTCTTCCCGACGGGCAGGAGATCATCGCCAAGATCAAGGACATCTCGCTTTCGGGCGTCGGCATCGAGACGGAGACGCGTCCCCATCTCGGCTCCAAGGTGATCATCGGCACCACGCCCGCCGTCGTCGTCCGCCATTTCGAGGGCGGCATCGGCGCGGAGTTCGAGAGGCCCTTCAATCCCGGCGACATCGACGAATCGACGCGCCTCTGAGGGCGGCCGGACGGGGCGGCGCGATCATGTTGCGCCCTGTGCGGAATTCCATTTGAATGCGCATATCAGCGCTTCGCCGGGAAAGGCGGCGCGCGCGTCAACCCCGAGCGCCGCATGCAGGATCGCAAATATGTGGCCTGGCTTTATGGCCAGTTGCCCGATCTCGTGCGGGACGGAACGCTCGACGCCGAGGCCGCCGCAAGGCTGCGGCTTCGTTATGGGGACGTCGCGCAGAGCGGCAAGAGCCGCGCCGTCGTGCTCTTCGGCGTTTTGGGCGCGGCGCTGATCGGCGGCGGAATCATCCTGCTGCTCGCACATAATTGGGACGACCTCGCCCGCGCGACGCGAACGGCGCTGTCCTTCGCGCCGCTGCTGATCGGACAGGCTCTTTCCGGCTGGACCCTCGCGCGCAGACCTGACAGCGCGGCGTGGCGGGAGGGAGCCGGCGCTTTTCACACGCTCGCCATCGGAAGCTCGATCGCGCTCGTCGCCCAGACCTATCATCTCGGCGGCAGCTTGGAGGATTTCCTGCTGAGCTGGGCGCTGCTCGGGCTGCCCGTCGCCTATGTGATGGAGGCGACCCTCCCCGCCATCCTTTATCTCATCGGGATCACGAGCTGGGCGGGCCTCTCTTACGCCGCCTTCTGGCATGACCATGGCGGGGCTTTCCGGTCGCTCGGCTATTGGGGACTGCTGGCCCTGGCGGCGCCCTGGTGGCTGCTGCAAATGAGAGAGGGCCGCTACCGCTCGAAGGTTGCGCTCTTCGGCTGGGTGCTGGCGTTGACGCTGCCCATCGGCTTCTTTCTGTCCATCGAAAGATTTTCGCTGGGCTACGCATGGCAGGTCTGGCACAGCGCCTTTTGGACGACGCTGTTTCTCGCCGGCGCGAAATGGTGGGGCGACGCGGCGTCGGCGGGGCAGCGCCCGCTTCAGACCGTGGGCGCGCTCGGCGCCGTTGCGCTGGCGCTGGCGCTCACTTTCGAGGACCTTTGGAAGGTGCATGAAACCACCGGTCCAGGCGCCGCCGGTCTCGCGATCGTGGCCGCGTGGCTCGTCGCGGGTCTCCTGCTTCTGGCGGACGCCTTGCGCCGGGGCGCCGTTGCGCCGGCGCTGCTTGGCGCGCTGCCGGTCGTGACGGCGATCGGCCTCATTCTGGCGAAGACGTCCCCGTGGGCGGCGGTCGCGCTGATGAATCTCTACGTCCTGGGCCTCGGCGTCGGCGTGCTGTCGGCCGGCGTGCGCTCGCACGGATTGGGCGCCATGAACGCGGGCATGACGATCCTCTCGGCGCTCATCCTCTGCCGCTTCTTCGACGCCGACATCGGCTTCGTCGCGCGCGGCGTCGCCTTCATCGTCATCGGCGCTGGCTTCCTGCTCGCCAACCTCATGATGCTGCGCAAACGCGGAGCGGCGCAATGAAGCGGGCGTGGATATTCGCGGCTTTCGCCCTGATCTGCCTCATCCAGTTGGCGGCGCCGGCGAGCATGATCTGGCGGCAGGAGCGCACGCTCGCCCAGGGCCAGCCTTTCAAGATCCAGACCGCGCCGGTCGATCCCTACGACGCCTTTCGCGGCAAATATGTCGCGCTGAATTTCCGCGAGGGTCTCCCCAAGCTGCCGAAGGACTTCCCGTCCGGCTTCAGAGGCAAGGTCTATGCGCCGATCGTCGTCGGCGAGGACGGCTTCGCGCGTTTCGGCGAGGCGGCCCTGTCGCCTCCGCAAGGATCGCCTTACCTGACGCTCAATGTCGAAAGCGGCTATCCGGGCCAGGAACTGAGCCTGCCCTTCGACCGCTATTTCATGGAAGAAGCGAAGGCGCCGGCGGCCGAGGCCATCTATGGCGAGAATACGCGCGAGCGAGACGCCTTCGTCGTCGTGCGCATCCTCGACGGCGGCTGGGCGGTCGAAAATCTCTTCGTCGGCGGCAAGCCGATCAGCGAAGCGCTGAAAGAGGCTGAAAAGGCGCGCTGAGGCAGTGGGGCGCTTATTGGCAAACGTCCCAAAAGCCCTGGGATGCGTTTTCGTCCGTATAATACCAGCACAGCCCGTCGGCCGGCGCGGCGACCGTCGCATAGCCGATGGCGTCGTCCGCGGTCATGACGCCGACAGCCGCGCCCGCCGCGATCGCGCCGCCCGGCGGCCAGGCGTAGGGACGTCGCCATGCGCCGGCATAGGCGCCGCGATAGCCGATGACGGGGCCGGCGCGAAAGCCGCGCGCGAGCTCGATCTGCCTGCTCGCCGGCAGGGCCGGGGCGAAGAGGGGCGCTGCGTTCGCGCTTGCCGAAACAAGCGCGGCCGCGACGTGGATCAGGCGAAGGAACGGGCGTTTCGGCATGTCGCTCTCCGGACGCGTTGATTGTCGATCGCCCGAGGAAAGCGCCGGTTCTACGCCGAGGCAAAGGCGAACCGAAAATTTGGCGATCAAGCCGTCTTCGCGATTGCGACAATTTACTCAACCGCCGCCGATTCCCTCGATAATGCGGCCGGCGCCATCGCAGCGCGGGCAGGGCGCGTCGATCCGCGCGCCGGTCGCGGGATCGGTCTTCTTTCCGCTCCCATGGCATTCCGGACAGACGTCCTCGCCCGTTCCCGGCGCGCCGGGGGGCGGGTCGTCTTCAGGGGTTCGCTGGCGTGGAGGGAGGTTGGGTTGCATCGCTTGCGCCGCCTTCGAAGGGAACGACGCATGAGATAGGGCGGCGGGCGGCGCGCGCCGAAGCGGCGAATTTCGACGGCTCGGGCGCGGCGCCTTGCCGCGCAAGGCTGTCATCCGGCTGTCACCGGACGAGCGAATGCTCGCCTCAGCCATCTTGCCTCAAATCAAGGAGGCGCCGGATGCCCAAGCTTATCTCCGCGCTGACCGCCCTCATTGTCGGCTATCTCGACGGCGCGGGGCTCGGGGCCGCTTCATACGACGCCCTTGCCGGCCTGGGGCCGGACAAGGACCTGAAAATCGCCCTCGTCGCGGGATTGGTGATGGGACCCCTGGGCGCGCTGCTCGGTCTGCTTTTCGCGCTGATGCAGCCGTCCGGCGCGGAGCCGGCGAAACCCGCCGAATAACGATGGAGAGTCCGCAATGCTCGGCGAACTGATCGGAGCCGCGCTGCTGATCCATGGCCTGGTCGGCGCCGAGGCTTCGAGCGCCATGAGGCAGGGACTGCTCATCCTCGGCGCCCTCGCCATCATGGCGCGGATCAGGTCGAAATCACGCGCCGGCCGCGCATAGAGGAACGCCTGAAGGCGCGCCATCGCCTTGCATCCGTTCGAACGGCGCGCCCTTGCGGCAAGCTTATTGCTCGCGCGCGCAGGCGCGCGCTTCTTCGTGCATCTTTCCGACAAAAGCGCCAAGAACGTAAGGGAGAAGGAAATGGCTGAGGAGAAGGTTACGGTCGAGCAATTGCCCAATGGGAAATGGGCCTGCTTCCTTCATTTGCCGGGCCATGACGAGCCCATCAATCTGGGCCGCGAGTTCAAGAACGACGAGATGGCCGAGAACTGGCTCAACGTGTCGGAATCCGTCACCGCGATCGAGATGATGGTGCGGAAGCACAAGAAATAGCCGCTCACCCAGCGCTATCTTCGTAGAATGAAAGCGCCCCGCGCGTGACGCGCCGGGGCGCGTTTCATGGGGCGTTCGGTAAATGGATGTCGGAGCGTCGTGAAAAGGTGGCCTTTCGATATCGGAATCAGACTCGCCGCTGTTTTAGCAGCACATAGGCGGCAAATGCGCGCTTATCCTTCATTTTGGCGGTTTTAAATTTAACTATGGCTTGCTCTGTAATGGCTATGTCCAGAACTACCTCAGATTTATATATTTTGTAGTCTGGGTCATAATCAGCCTTATGCCTTTTTGTCTGCATCGTGACGAATGTGTTCGCGAAGTCTTGTATCTCAATTTGGAATGTAGATATTTTGTTATTCTCGCAAGCCTGTTTTGCATATCCGTGGTCGAGAGCCCGATATACTTGGGTCCAAGCCGGCTCGCTGCGAAGCGAATTTGATCCGCCAATCAACAAGTCTGCGCAGCAGCGAGCGAGAGTATGGAATAACGCATAATAGGCCGTGCTTTCCGCGCGTAAGAGATTTGATTGACGTGGCTTCCGAGCGCCGTTGGCTTCAGCCAAATCTCTTGCAGTGGCGATAAGATCAAGCGCATCCAAGCCTTGTATCTCTGTCTTTGTTTGAAATAAATGAGAATAAGGGAAAGGCGTCTCTTCCCATCTCGCGCAATTTAGGCCGAACATGCCGAACAGCGCCCGACAGCTTGCTCGCATTCACGTCTATTTCGGCTCCCTCGAAGACGACATCGATGCGCAAGAATTCATTCCCATCGGAATCGACCTCCGACGTGGCGCAAATATCCACGATTTTTATATCCTCGAAATCGTCGCTCAACGCATCTTTCACGATGCGCTCGATTTCAGGATCGTGGTCGCCGGTCATGGCTCGTTCGTCTCCTATCGAAAGAAGCTATGCTTGAGCCGAAGGGTCGACAAGGCCGTTAACTTTTTTGCCGATTTCGGGAGAATATAAAATCTTTCCCTTGGCGCGACTGGATTTTCAAAGGCGGCCAATCAAACGATAAAGGCCAAGTTACTGCCTGTAAACATGGTCGGAGTGGCGGGATTCGAACCCACGACCCCTTGTCCCCCAGACAAGTGCGCTAACCGGGCTGCGCTACACTCCGACTGGCCGTCCTTATAGAGAGGCGAGGGGCCTCTGGCAACGGGTCAGCGGCGCGTGAGGTTGAGGAGTCTTTTGCATTCCTCGATTTCCGTCAGAACCTCGCGCAGGAGCTGCGCCTGCTCCTGATCCAGCCGCCGCGTGACGACGACGGGCGCGTTGAAGACCGGGGCGGGGGGCGCGATCGGCGGCGGCTGAGGGATTTCAATCGTGGGCTCGGGGGAGGGCGGCGGCTCGACCGGGGGCGCGGCCGGCGGCGGCTCGGGCAGGTCGAGCGACGCCTGCTTTGGCGGCTCGGGCGCGAAATCCGGAATTTCGGGTTCGACTCGGGCCGTATCCGGCGCGGGGGCGGCGGGCGCGGACGGCGCGCGCGGCGGCGATTCGCCGCTCTGGCGCCGGCGCACATCGGCGATGACGCCGTCGACGCCCTGCTCCTTGAGGATGCGCTGCACCCCCTTGATCGTATAACCCTCGCGGTAGAGCAGGTGGCGGATCGCCTCCACGAGCTCGATGTCGCGGGGCCGGTAGAAACGGCGCCCGCCCGCGCGCTTGACCGGATCGATCTCCTTGAAGCGGGTCTCCCAGAAGCGCAGCACATGCTGCGGCAGGTCGAGATGCTCCGCGACCTCTCCAATCGTGCGCAGCGTGGCGATCTCTTCCCTCGATATCGCGCCTCTCGCGGCCACCTTCGATCCCCGACTCAACCAGCGGCGTCATTCTTACATCGCGGGGCGGAATCCTTTCAGTCCAAAATCGCAGGTCGATCGCGTGCATGCCGGACGCGAGCAAATCGCCCGCTCACGGCTACCGCATGCGCACATCCCGAAAGCCGCCAACGCCGTCATGGCCGGGTTTGTCCCGGCCATGACGGCGATGCTGTTCGTCCGATGCATTGTTCAAAATCGAAGGGGTGTGGACAAGCGTGGCGGCCATCCCTTAACTGCCGCGGTCGGGAAATCCTTCAGGCGAGCGCAATGGAAGATTGGCTTCTCTTTCCCCATCCCGTGCCCGAGGTACGGCATCACGCGACGGAGCGGAACGCCGTCGCCGTGCGCAACTGGCTCTGGGCCGTCGTGGCGCTGGTCTTTCTGATGGTGATCGTCGGCGGCGCCACGCGGCTCACCGAATCCGGCCTCTCCATCGTCGAATGGAAGCCCGTCACCGGCGCGATCCCGCCGCTCTCCGAGAAGGAATGGGCGCAGGCTTTCGAAGATTACAAGCAGATCCCCCAATACAGGGAATTGTTTCCGGATATGGACCTCGCCGGATTCAAGTTCATCTACGCCTGGGAATGGGCGCATCGATTGCTCGGGCGCCTGATCGGCGTCGTCTTCGCCGTTCCCCTCGTCTGGTTCTGGGCGACGAAGCGGCTGCCATCCTCGGTGAAGCCGAAGCTCGTCGGAATTCTCGCGCTGGGCGCGCTGCAGGGCGGCGTCGGCTGGTGGATGGTCTCCTCCGGCCTCGTCCATCGCACAGAGGTGGCGCAGGAGCGGCTCGCCATCCATCTCATCATCGCCGCCTTCATCTTCTCCTCCTGCCTCTGGGTGGCGGGCGGCCTGGGACCGCGCAGGGAATCGAGCGCGCACGACCATATCGGGCGACTGCGCGCCGCCGGGCTCGCCATTCTCGCGCTCGTCTTCGTGCAGCTCTTCATGGGCGGCGTCGTCGCCGGCCTGCGCGCCGGGCTCGTCGAGAACACCTGGCCTCTGATCGGCGGCGCCTTCATTCCCTCGGCGGACGTGCTGTTCCCGAAGGAGCCATGGTGGTCGAACATCGTCGACACGCCCGTCACCGCGCAATTCTTCCACCGCATGATCGCCTATGCGATCTTTGCGGCCGCGGCGCTGCATCTCGTCGACGCGCTGATGAATGCGGGCGGCAGGGCGCGCAGCGGCGCGATCATTCTCTTCGGGCATGTGGTCGGGCAGATCGCGCTGGGCGTTGCGACGCTGCTCCTCGTCGAGCCGCCTTACGCCGGCGCGCCGCATATTCTGCTCGCGCTGGCGCATCAGGCCTTGGGCATGGGCGTGCTCGCCGTGGCGACGCTGCAGGCGCGCCGGCTCGTCGACGACCTCAGGGAATAAGGGAGCAGGCGCCGTGGAGAAGCTTCCCTTCCTCAATCTGCCGGGGCCGGAATTTCTCAACGTCTTCGGGGCGCTCGCGATCGTCGTGCTCGTCGCGGGCTGGCTGCTCATCCGCTTCGCGGATCGGACCGGCGGCGCGCCGCCGCCGCCCGTGCCGCAGAATCCGGACCCTGTCGCGATCGCGTTTCTGCAGGGCGGCGTGAACCAGGTCATCCGCATGATCTGCTACGATCTCGTGCAGCGCGGCTATGCGGCGCTCGGTCCGGACGACAGAATCGCGCCGACCAAGAAACGTCCCGAGCCCGGCGCGCTCGACGCCATGGAGCGCCGCGTGCTGGAGTCGATCCGGGCGAAGCCCAAGGCGCACCAGCTTTTCGCCGATCGCGCGCAGCGGCGGGAGTTGCTGGCGCAGCTCGAGCCGGTGCGCGCAAGGCTCGCCGCCGAGAATCTGGTGAAGCCCGACTCGGTGAAGGCGTGGCGGACGCGCGTGCAGGTCGTCGGCGCGCTGTTGCTCGTCGGTTTCGCCGGCGCGAAAATTTATGTCGCGCTCACCACCGGCCACACGAATGTCTCCTATCTGATCTTCCTGTGCATCGCCGCGGTGCTGGCCCTCTTCGTGCTCTGCTATGCCGCGACGCGCAGCCATGCGAGTCGTCGCGGGCAAGCCTATCTCGAGGCGATGAAGCTCGCTTATAAGCCGCGTCTCGACGAGGCGCTTCTCGAGCTTGGCGCGCCGGCGCCGACAAAGGCCTTCGAAGGCGCGTCGCTCTTTCTCATCGGGCTTTACGGTTTCTCCGTGCTCAAGGGCACGGCCGACGCGGCCTTCGCCGAGCATTTCAAGCGCGCCTCGGGCGATGGCGGGGGCGGTTGCGGCTCGAGCTGCGGCGGCTCCTGCGGCAGCGGCGATGGCGGCGGCGGTTGTGGCGGCTGCGGCGGTGGAGATTGAGCTCCCCGCGCTCGGCTCGGGGCTGGGCTATCGGCCGCCTTTTCGCGCCGATCTCTTCGCCAATCGATCCCGCGTGGATTTCCTGGAGATCGTCGCCGATCACTATTTCGACGCGCCGCCTGAGAAGCTGCGCGAGCTCGATCTGCTGCGCGCGCATTTCCCGATCGTCGCGCATGGGCTCGATCTCTCGCTCGGCTCGGCCGAAGGGATCGACGGCGCCTATCTCGACAAATTCGCCGCGCTGATCGAGCGCGTCGATCCGCCCTGGTGGAGCGAGCATCTCTGCTTCACGCGCGCGGGCGGCGTCAATATCGGCCATCTCGCCGCTCTGCCCTATACTCAGGAGGCGATCGACGCCGTCGCGCGCAATGTCGAGACGGTAAAGAGGCGCATCAGGGCGCCGCTCCTGCTCGAAAACATCACGACGGTCGTGCGCGCGCCCGGCGCGGAGATGGACGAGCCGGAATTTCTCGCGCGCGCGCTCGACGCCACCGGCTGCTTCTGGCTCTGCGACGTCGCCAATCTCCATGCCAACGCCGTCAATCACGGCGTCGACATCGACGCGACCTTCCAGCGCTGGCCTTGGGATCAACTCGTGCAAATTCACTATGCGGGCGGGCGATGGCGCGACGGCGCGCTGATCGACAGCCATGACGCGGCGACGAGCGACGCGGTCTGGGCGCTCTATGACCGCGTCGTCGCGCGGGCGCCGGCGAAGGGCGTCATCCTGGAGCGCGACGAGCGCCTGCCGCCGTTCGAGGAACTGCTCAATGAGGTCGCTCGCGCCCGCGCGACGCTTCAGGAATGCGGTCGATGGGCTTGATGCGGACGCAGGCGCTGCTCGCGCGCCTCTTCACCGACGCGAAGCTGCGGCGCGTCTTCTTCGAGGACCCGCGAGGCGCCGCGCGAGGCTTCGGCCTGTCCGAGGAAGAGGCGGAGACGCTCGCCGCGCTCGATCGGCGCGAGGTCGAGCAATTCGCGCGCAGCCTTCTCGGCAAGCGCGCGCTCGACGCGCGCAAGGTTCTGCCGCTCACGACGAGGGCGCTGGGCGAAGATTTCGACCGGCTGCTTTTTGAGGCGATCGACGGGCCGCCCTCGGCGGAGCGCCATCGCGGCGACGCGGCGGCGCTGACGCGGCTGCTCGCCTTTCGCGGGGAGCCAGCCTGGATCGGCGACCTCGCGCGCTTCGAGATGGCGTTTGTTTCGGCCGCGCGGCCCGGCGCCCTCATCCTGCTGCGCCGCTTCGCCTGGCCCGTCGACGAAATCGCGCGCCAGCTTCTCGCGGGCGCGCGCCCGCAGGCGGCTCCGCATAGGCGCTTCGGGCTTTGGCTCCGCGCGCCGGGAGGAAATTTGCATTGGCGGCTGTTTTAAGCCGCCTTCGGCGATTCGGGTTCGCCGTCATGGCGAGCGGAGCGAAGCAATCCAGCGCCGCGGCGGGGCTCTGGGTTGCGTCGTCGGCTCCGCAATGGCGGGTTGTCGCCGGGACTAAACTCCCCGCCGGAAAGCGTGCGGCATCTCGGCCTGGCGGCGTTCCGCCACGACCTCGATCATGCGCTCGGCGCCGCGATCGCGCGCTTCCTGATGCTGCGCCTTGGCGAGCTCCTCGCTCGCTTCCTTGAACTGGGTCTCCGCCTCTTCGAGCTGGCCGCGCAATTCGTTGAGCGACGCCACGATGTTGTCGCGCCGCGCGCGAGCGGCGCGGGCATAGGTGGGGTAGGCGAAATGGTTGGGGTCGGAAATATTGGCGCGCTGCTCCTCATGCGTAATCTCGCGGTCGAGATCGTTCGACATGCGCGTGAATTCCGCAATCATCGTGTTGAGCTGCACGACGCGCCGGCGCTTTTCTTCCGCTTGAAAGCGTTTCAGGCGGACAAGTGTATCCCGCGACTTCATGCCTTGGACTCCGTTACGCGACGCTTATGCAAAACAAACTCTTAACTCCGCGAGACGCGTTAAATATGCCCGCCGTAGGTTGCTCTTTGGTTACCGCGTTGGAAAAATCCAAGGGGTATCGGGCAAAAGGCTTTGCGCCGCCCTATCTGCAATCGAGGGCCGACGGAGGAGGCGGAGCCTATGCGGTCCATTGCTCTCACTTTCGGCGCCCTTTGCGCCTTTGGAGTCGGCGGCGCGCTGGCCGATGCGAGCGGCCTGCGCCGGGCCGACGGGTTGGAATGGAAACCGGCGCCGGCCGATCTGCCGAGAGGCGCGGAAATCGCCGTTCTCTTTGGCGATCCGCTGGCGTCGGGGCCTTTCGTGGTGCGGCTGCGGGCGCCGGCCGGCTATCAGGTGGCGGCGCATAAGCACCCCGATCTCGAAACCGTGACGGTGATCTCGGGCGTGCTGCGCTATGGGGAGGGCGCTCGCGTCGATCCGCGGGCGGAGACCTTCATCCATGCGGGCGACTTCCTGGCCGCTCCGGCCGGCATGAGCCACTGGATTGCGGTGAATGAGGACACGGTCGTGCAGGTGAGCGGGACAGGGCCGTGGAAAATCGACTATCTCGATCCGCGCGACAAGCCGCGCTCGGCGCAGTTGAACTGACGCCGTATCCCGCGCCGCGCCCTCGTCATTGCGAGCGCAGCGAAGCAATCCGGTAGCCGACTCCGGGTTACTTCGTCGCGCCGCCGGCCGCAGCGAGGCTTATCCTCAAACCGATTCTTCGGCCGGCGCGCTTTGCGGCGCGCCGCCGAAACGGCGGTAGACATAATCGGGCGGCGGCGCGTGCGACTCTTTCTCGGCATAGGCCGCGAAGCGCGCATGGTCGGGCGACAGGTGGCAGGCGGGGTCCGTCGCCGCCGCGTCGCCGGCGATTGCGAGGGCCTGGCAGCGGCAGCCGCCATAGTCGATCTCGCGCCGGTCGCAGGAGCGGCACGGCTCCTTCATCCAATCCGCGCCGCGATAGGCGTTGAAGGCGGCGCCGTTCCGCCAGATATCGCCGAGCTCGCGCTCGCGCACGTCGTCGAAGACAAGGCTCGGGATTGTCTGCGCGGCGTGGCAGGGCAGGGCCTTGCCGGAGGGCGTCACGACCATGATCGAGCGGCCCCAGCCGCCCGTGCATTGCTTCGGCCGCGTCGCGTAATGGTCGTGAATGACGAAGTCGAAATTGAGCACGCCTTGCAGGCGCTTTTTCGCCTCGTCGACGACGCCGACCGTCTCCATGAAGGTCTCGCGCGTCGGAATCAGCGCGGCGCGGTTTTCCTGCGCCCAGGCGTAATATTGGATATGCGCGATCTCAATGCGCTGCGCGTCGACCTCGACCGCGAAGTCGATGATCTGCGGCAGATGCGCGATGTTCTGGCGATGCATCGGCGCGTTGATGGTAAGGCCCATGCCGAGCTCGCGCGTCCAGCGCGCGACGTCGCGCTTCTTCGGCACGCCGCCTTCATAGGCTGAAATGCGGTCGGCGCTTTCGGGCGCGACGTCCTGGATCGAGACCTGAACGTGATCGAGGCCGATCTCGGCCAGGCGCTCAAGCCGCGCGCGCGTCAGCAGAACGGCGGAAGTGACGAGGTTGGTGTAGAGGCCCGCCTCGACGGCGTAGGTCAGGATCTCTTCGAGATCGCGGCGCGCGGTGGGCTCGCCGCCGGAAAGATGCAGTTGCAGCGCGCCGATCGCGGCCGCCTGCCGGAACGCCTCGCCCCATTGCGCCGCGCTCATCTCGACATTGGCGCGCTCCAGCTCCAGCGGATTGGAGCAATAGGGGCATTGCAGCGGGCAGCGATGCGTCAGCTCCGCGAGCAGCCCCGCCGGCCCGCCCGCGAAAGGCGCGATGGAGGAAGCGAAAGCCGAGAACTTCGGCGGCGCGACGGGATCGGCGCCGTCGCGCAGCAGGCGCTTGTCGGCAAGGCCTTGCAGCAGATTCGTCACGTCGCGCGTGATGACGTCGAGCGGCGCAGCGTATTGGCGCGCAAGCGTCGCGCAGAGATCGGCGATGCGCGTTTGACCGTCTATGGCTTTGAGCACGATGAGGCCGATCGGGTCGAGCTCATAGGCGCGCTCGGGCGCGAGAATGACGATGCGCTGACGCGCCCGGTCCTCATGCAGGCGCGAATAGCGCGTGAAGGCGGGGCGAGAGTCCGGGCCGATGATGTAGCGCGTCGCGGTCATTTCTTACCCGGCATTGTCAGGGTCGCCTCGCCCACTCCGTCAGCGTTCATGATGGCTCCCGTCATTGCGAGCATTTTTCGAAGTCGCACATACCCCAGCACTCCAGGGGCAGCGCAATCGGGCGAACGCTGGGCATGAGCCAATCCCTCCCCTTTACGGGGAGGGTGGCCCTGCGAAGCAGGGCCGGGTGGGGTAAAGCTCCATCAATGTAATGGCGGCGTGAACCCCACCCGGCGGTCTTCGACCGCCGACCTCCCCGTAAAGGGGAGGTATTGGGCGGCTAACGTCCAAGATTGTTATTCACCGGATCGCCCTCAATGACGGCGTACGGCCGCCGAGTTAATCCCCCGGCCGCCACGCGCCCGGCGGGATCAGTCCCGGCGTGACGTAGGCGTGATGTAAGGCGTCGAGCTGCGCCCACAAGACATCGCATTTGAAGCGCACGGCCGCGACGCAGGCTTCCTGCTCCTCGCGCGTGCGGGCGTTGTCGAGCACATAGGCGAGCGCGAATTCGGAGTCGCGCGGCGCCTGCGAGAGGCGGCGCTTGAAATAGGCCATCACATGGTCGTCGACGAAGTCGTAATTCTCCAGCATCCCGGCGATGCGCTCGCGATGGATGGAGGGCGCGAAGAGCTCGGTGAGCGAGGACGCGACGGCGACGACGAGCGGCTGCTCGACCACGAAGCGCACATAGGCCTCGACCGCGAATTTCGTCGCGGGCAGGGCGCCGTGGCGGGACGTCACATATTCGCGCGGGAAGCCGAGCGCGTCGGTCAGCACGAGCCAGCGCTCGATGCCGCCGCCTTCCTCGCCCAGGCCGTCATGGTCGTGAATGCGGTGAATCCATTCGCGGCGCAGCTCGCGGTCATGCACGCGGCTCATAAAGGCCGCATCCTTGCGCGGCACGGCCTCCTGATAGCAATAGCGGTTCAGCGCCCAGGCGGCGACCTGGTTCTTGTCCAGCTTGCCGCCATGCAGCAGCTTATGGAATTCGTGCTTGTCGTGATAGCGCTCGGCGCCGACATTGCGGATCGCGGCCTCGAAATCGGCCCTTGAAAGCGGCGCGGCGTCGCGCCAATCGGTCACGATCTGGTTCATAGCGTCACCTCCATGCCGTCCGCGCCGACCTCCCAGCCGGCCGCGCGCACGGCCGCATGTTCCTTCGAGTCGGCGTCGAGGACCGGATTCGAATTGTTGATGTGCACGTAGATTTTTCGCGCGACGTTCAGCGGCGCGAAGGCGGCGAGGGAGCCGTCTTCGCCGCTCATATTGATGTGACCCATGCGCGAGCCGGTCTTGCCGAGCAGGCCTTGCTCGATCATCTCATTCTCACGGAACAGCGTGCCGTCGAAGAAGACGAGCGCGGCGTCGCGCAGCCGGTTCGCGAGCGCTTCCTCAACCTTGGCGCAGCCGGGAATGTAGAAGAAGGACTTGCCCGTCTTCGTCTCGACGACCTCAAGGCCCAGCGTGTCGCCCGCGCTGGTGCCGAAATTGGGCGCGTTCTTGTCCTCGAGATAAAGCGCGATCTTGCCCGGCGCCGGAAAGGCGCGGATCGCGAGTCCGAGATCGACGCCGGCCCCTTTGAGCGGAATCGTCTCGTCCATACGCAATTCTATGCGCGGCACGAGCTGCGTCTGTAAAATCGTGAAGATCGGATTGGCGCCGAGCGCCTGCAGCACGCGGCCCGCCGCATAGACGGCGAAAGGCTGCGCCTCGCGCAGATTCAGCAGGCCCGCGACATGGTCCACATCGCCATTGGTGAGCGCCACGGCCTTAATCGGGCTTGCGCGGACGGGATCGCTCTCCGCAGGCGCAAGCTCCGGCGCGGCGGCGATCTGCTCGCGCAAATCGGGCGAGGCGTTCAGCAGAACCCAATTGGCGCCGTCGGCCGAGACGGCGAGAGACGATTGCGTGCGCGGCGAAAAGCCCGGCGCGCCGGCGCGCACCGCGCGGCAATTGGCGCAATTGCAGTTCCATTGCGGGAAGCCGCCGCCGGCGCCCGAGCCCAAAATCCTGATCCGCATCGCGTCTACGGCGTTTACTCGAAAAACGCCGCTCTCCCTTGTCGAGGCATTCGGGCAAATGGCGACCCGGCGATGTCGGCGCCCATACCTCCCCTTTAACGGGGAGGTCGGCGGTCGCAGACCGCCGGGTGGGGTTCGCTCGGCGACGGCGGCGGGCGGTCTTACCCCACCCGACCCCGCTTTCGCGGGGCCACCCTCTCCGTAAAGGGGAGGGATTGGCTCACGTCCGGCGTTCGCCCGAATGCTTGTCCCTTATCCTGTTCTTTTGGCCGCGCACTATGCACCCTCGGCGCGGCCGCGCAAGTGCGGCAAATTTGCCTGCTGTTAACCGGAGGCCTCAACTTTTCAGTGTGCGGCGCCAAAGGCTCGCCCCGCTTTCGTCGCTTTCTCGGGTAAGAACAGGGGCCGGCCGGGGCGCCTTCGCATGGCGGGCGGGAAAAAAATCCCGGCCGCGCTGGACCAGCCAATTGCCCAACGCTTCGCTGAAACGAATCGCTCTTCTCGCCGCGACGTTGCTTTCGGGCTGCGTCTCCGACGGCATGCGCGCGGTCGACGGCCATATGACCAACGCCGCGTCCTTCGTCGCGGGGCCGCAGGGCGAGCCCAGCCGCGTGCCGCTCTTCGTCGCCTCGACGCGGCGAGGGGAGGGGGCCGCGGATGACGGGCGCCCGCATTTCTCGCTGACCGCCATCGGCGTGCCGCAGAACCATCGGCCGGGCGCGGTGGAGCGGCCGAGCTTCGGCGGCGCGGACAGGCGTCGCCACTTCACGATCCTCTCCAAGCGCAACATGGACGAGGAGGAGTTCTACGGCGAGCTCGCCGCCCATGTGTCGGGGCGGATCGGCAGCTCGCGCGACATTCTGCTCTATGTTCACGGCTTCAACACCAGCCATGACGAGGCGCGCTTCCGCCTCGCGCAGATTGTCGCCGATGGCGGCTTTTCGGGCGTTCCGACGCTCTTCTCCTGGAACTCGCGCGGCGGACTCTTCAACTATGAATCCGACAAGGAAGCCGCGACCGTCTCACGCGACGCGCTGGAGAAGGAGATGCTGGCGCTCGCCCGGACGCCGGGCGTCGGGCGCGTGCATATTCTCGCCCATTCCATGGGCTCCTGGCTCACCATGGAGACGCTGCGCGGCGTCGCGCTTTCGGGCCATCCCGATCTCGACGGCAAGCTCGGCGAGGTGATGCTCGCCAATCCGGACATCGACCTCAACGTTTTCCGCCAGCAGGTCGCGCGCGTCGATCCGCATCGCGTCTCGATCTTCGTCGCCAATAACGACCGCGCTTTGTCGCTCTCGTCGCGTATCGCCGGCGACCGGCCGCGATTGGGCGCCATGGACCCGGCAAAGCCGGCGGATAAGGCGGAGCTCGACCGGCTCGGCGTCGCCGTGCACGACATTTCGTCCTTCTCCACCGACTTCATCGGCCACGGCGCCTTCGCCGAGGCTCCCGACGTGGTGAAGAAGATCGGCGCCCATATCGCCGCGCCGCGCGCCCAGGACGCCGACAAGATGGCGATTCCGGATTTCCGCGCGGACGAGACCGCGGGGACGACGAACGTCCCCCAAACCCCGCCGCCGCCTCCGGCTATGGCGCAGAAGGTGGAGACCTCGCCGCTGCCGCCGGTGGCCGGACGTTGACTGGAGCGCGCCGCGATTCCGCCTAAACAATGAGCTTCGCTATGGTTCGCCCGGTCCCGCCGCGCCTTCCAGAACGATGTTTCCGCAAGGATCGTGAAGTCTCGTCCGCGGTAGCGGCCCGTACCCGTAATGAGGGCCGATGAAATCGCATCGCGGCGCGGCCGAAGCCCAGTAACCCCACCAATGAGAAGCGACATGCGGGCGACAGGGCGCACGGCCGAGAGCCGGGCCTGCGATGATGAGCGTTCCGATGAGTAAGGGAACAAAAGCTGATTTGGGCATTCGAGTCCTCCGGAGACGCCGCATTGCCCCCGAGTGCGCATCTGCTGTTATATTTCTGTCATGAAATTCTTCGAGCGAGTCCGTGCGAGTTTTTTCGATTTGCGCCGCTTCAGCGCGCCGCTCCGCTCGCAATGATGGGACGACGCTTTTCGGCTGCGCGCTCTAGCAAGTCCGGCGCGCCTCGCTAGGTCCAGTGGGGGGAAGATTCGACGAGCTGCGCCGGAGGCGGAAGTGAAAAGAATTTTCGCCGCGTTCCTGCTTCTTCCGCCAGCGTTTGTTCTTGCGGAAGAGAAGACGTTCGACTGCGTTAGGGAGAATGGCCTCGTTCAATGCGAAGCGCTGCAGGATAATGTCGGGATTCTCGGCATCGCGATCAATGGCGGAGAGTGCGTCTCTCCGCGAACCGGCCTCTATCGTTCCGCGCTGAAAAAGGGCGCCAAGTTCATGCCGCCGGGCGCCCGGGAATGTTATTACGTGCGCATGATCACGATCATCACGCGCGACGGCAAAGCGCACACTTTCCTTGCGCTGTAACTGTCCGCGCCCCTCGACGCCATTCAGAAATTACGTCTGAGATTCCGCCTTCGCCAAAGCATTATACCGCTTCACGCTGAAGGGAATCATGGCGAGGAACGCGACGCTCACCACCGCGAGCAGCTCCATCGGATAGATCGCCAGAAGCAGCGCCGTCACGCCGACGCCGAACAGCACGGGAATGACGAGGTCGCGCGGAATGCGGCCGATGCGCTTGCCGGAGAAATGCGGAATCGTGCTCGCCATCAGGAAGGCGATCGCCAGCACGTAGATGATGTAGAAGGGCACGAAGGCCTTGGAGGCCGGCAGCTCCAGCGCCGAGAAATGCAAATAGAGCGGCAGCAGCACCGTCACCGCGCCGGCGGGCGCCGGCATGCCGACGAAGAATTCCGCGTGCCAGGCGGGCTTGCCCGGATCGTCGATCATGACGTTGAAGCGCGCGAGACGCAGCGCGGCGGCGATGGCGAAGGCCAGGACGGCGAACCAGCCAAGGCCCTTGATCTCGTGGAGGCTCCACAGATAAAGCAAGAGCCCCGGCGCGACGCCGAAGTCAATGAAATCGGCGAGCGAATCGAGTTCGGCGCCGAAGCGCGACGTGCCCTTGATCGCGCGGGCGAGGCGCCCGTCCAGCCCGTCGAGCACGGCCGCCGCCATGATGGCGGTGACGGCCTTCACGAAGTCCTCTTCGATCGCGTAGCGGATCGCCGTCAGACCCATGCAGAGCGCCAGCAGCGTGACGAGGTTCGGCAGCACGACGCGGAGCGGGATGTTGCGGAAGCGCAGGCGCCGCATTTCGGGCGGCGAAAGCTGGAAACCTTGATCGTCGCTCATGCCTGCCTGCCTCAGCCGGTCTTGAAGGTAAGGGTGGGCGCGTCCGCCGTCAGATCGGCGAGCACGGTCTCGCCCGCCACGGCGCGCGTGCCGACCGCCACCATGGCGCGGGCGGATGACGGCATGTAGACGTCGACGCGCGAGCCGAAGCGGATGAGGCCGAAACGCTCGCCGACGCCAAGGCTCTCGCCCTCTTTCGCGAAGCAGACGATGCGGCGCGCCACGAGGCCCGCGATCTGCACGACGCCGAAGCGCCCGCGCGGCGTCTCGACGACGAGGCCGTTGCGCTCATTGTCCTCGCTCGCCTTGTCGAGATCGGCGTTGACGAAGAGGCCAGGCTTGTAGGCGATCTTCGCGATGCGGCCCGTGACCGGCATGCGGTTCACATGGCAGTCGAAGACGCTCATGAAGACGGAGATGCGCTGCAGCGGCTCCGCGCCCATTCCGAGCTCCTGCGGGGGCAGGAAGAAGCCGATGGAGCAGACGACGCCGTCGGCCGGCGACACGACGAGCCCGTCGCGCAGCGGCGTGACGCGCGGCGGATCGCGGAAGAAATAGACGCACCAGGCGGTGGCGATGAATCCGATCCAGCCGAGCGTCGGAGAAATCCAGTCCAGCACGAAGGCCGCGACGGCGAAGCCCGCGATGAAGACATAGCCTTCGGGATGAATGGGGACGAGGACTTTCCGGACGGAATCGATGACGGACATTGGGCGGGGCTCCCGTTGCGCGATTCTTGAGCGGCGGACGGACGTCTCTTTGCCATGTTGCAGCGCCAAAGTCACGGGCGGCGGCTCGGTCCTTCAGAGCGACCGGTTGAACGCCAATCTTGGATGGCTGGCGCCATACCTCCCCTTCGCGGGGAGGTCGCCGGTCGAAGACCGGCGGGTGGGGTTCGCGCCGCTACCATAATGCGGGGGTTCTACCCCGCCCGGCCCTGCTTCGCAGGGCCGCCCTTCCCAAAAAGGCGAGGGATTTAGCGTTCCTTACAGCCGCCAGATGCGGCAGGGCGCGCCCGCCGGCAGCGGCGCGTCGCCGGGTTCCCGGATCAATAGCGCCTGCGACCGCGCGAGCTCCGTCAGCAGCGAGGAATCCTGCATCGGCAGCGGCGTCGCGACCAGGCGTCCTTCCGCGTCCTTTACGAGCGTCGCGCGCATATAGTCGCGCCGGCCCTTATTGGCGGGGAGATCCGCGCCGGCGATGGCGGTTTCGGTCGGGTCGGCGCCCGCCTTGGGGTCGCCCTGCAAGGCGCGGATCAGCGGCGCGAGGAAGACGAGCGCGCAGACGATCGACGCCACGGGATTGCCGGGCAGGCCGAGAATATGCGCGTCGCCGAGGCGGCCGGAGATGAGCGGCTTGCCGGGCCGCATGGCGATCTTCCAGAAATCGAGCGTCATGCCCTGCCGCGCGAGCGCCGGGCGCAACAGGTCGCGGTCGCCGACCGAGGCGCCGCCCAATGTGACGAGAATGTCGGCCTTCGCTTCCCGGGCGAGGCCGATGCCGCGTTCGAGCTCGCCTAGATCGTCGCGGAACAGGCCGAGATCGGTCACCTCGGCGCCCGCTTCCTCGGCGATGGCGCCGACCGCGAAGCTGTTGCAGGCGATGATCTGGGACGGGCCGGGCTCCGCGCCGGGCGATACGAGCTCGTCGCCCGATGCGAGCAGCGCCACGCGCGGCCGGCGCGCCACGGGCAGCGTCGCATGGTTCATCGCCGCGGCGAGCGCCAGCTCGGCGAAGCCGAGCCGCGCGCCGGCCAGGAGCGCGGCCGCGCCCTCGCGGAAGTCGAGGCCGGCCTTGCGGATGTGATTGCCGGGCGCCGCGCCGGGCTTGACGCGGACGGCGCCGTCCGCGGCGTCGGCGTCCTCCTGCAGCAGAATGGCGTCGGCTCCCGCCGGCACGGGCGCGCCCGTGAAAATCCGCACCGCTTCGCCGGGTTTGAGCGTCGAGCCGTAGCCATGGCCCGCGGCGCTCTCGCCGACGAGCCTCGCCGGACCGGCGGAAAGATCGGCGGCGCGGACGGCGTAGCCGTCCATGGCGGAGACGTCGACCGGCGGCTGGGTGCGCTTCGCGACGAGATCGCGCGACAGGGTGCGCCCTCGGGCGGCGGCGAGCGCCGCCTCTTCCTCGCCGAGCCGCGCGGCGCCGGCAAGCACGCGGGCAAGGGCGTCGTCGACAGAGAGGAGCTTGTTATCGGACATGATCTAACACTCGTATCACGGTCGGGAGTCGCCAACCCTCTCCCCGCGTGCGGGGAGAGGGCAGGGTGAGGGGCAGGGCGATGCCGAGCGCGTATCGGCCGGATCGACCTGTCATCCAGAACTGTCGCCTGGCCCCTGGCCGCTCACCCTCGCTTCGCTCGACCTCTCCCCGCAAAGCCCGTCGAAAGACGGGCGTCTTTCGACGCCCTATGCGGGGAGAGGTTAATCCCGCCGCCAGTCGCCGCTTTTGCCGCCTTCCTTCGAGACGAGCTCGACGCCTTCGATGCGCATGGCGCGGTCGGCGGCTTTCAGCATGTCGTAGATCGTCAGGCAGGTGACGGAGACGGCGGTCAGCGCCTCCATCTCCACGCCCGTCTTGCCGGCGACGCCCGCCTCGGCCTCGACCCGAAGGCCGGGGAGCGAATCGTCGGGCGTAATGTCCACGGTCACGCTCGATAAAAGCAGGGGATGGCAGAGCGGAATGAGGTCGCTTGTCTTCTTCGCGGCCATGATCCCGGCGATGCGCGCGACGCCGAAGACGTCGCCCTTCTTCGCTTGCCCCGCCAAAGCGAGCGCCAAGGTCTCCGGCGCCATCACCACGCGCCCGCGCGCCCGCGCGAGCCGTTTGGTGTCCGCCTTGGCGGAGACGTCCACCATATGGGCGTTGCCGGCGGCGGAAAGATGTGAAAGTTTCGTCATGCCGGCGCTTTTGCGCCCTCGCGCCGCGCAAGACAAGGGGCGCGCCGTCGCCGGTCAGCCGTTCAGCAGCTTCCTTGTCGCCGCCTCCACGTCGTGCTGGCGCATCAGGCTTTCGCCGACAAGGAAGGCGAAAATGCGCGACTTTTCCAGCCGCAGGCAGTCGTCATGAGTCACGATGCCGCTTTCGGCGACAATGATCTTGTCGTGCGGCGCCTTCTCGGCCAGGCGCTCGCTCGTTTCGAGAGACACCGAGAAGTCATGCAGATTGCGGTTGTTGATGCCAATAAGCCGCGTCTCAAGAGCGAGCGCGCGATCCAGCTCGCGCTCGTCATGGACCTCGACGAGCACATCCATGGAAAGGTCGTGCGCGGCGGTGTTGAGCGCCTTCGCCTCCTCGTCGGAGACGGCGGCCATGATGATCAGGATGCAATCCGCGCCGTAGGCGCGCGCCTCGTAAACCTGATAGGGATCGAAGAGGAAATCCTTGCGGATCGCCGGGAGATGCGTCGCCTTGCGCGCGGCCTCCAGATCTTCGAGCCTGCCTTTGAAGGAGGGGCCGTCGGTCAGCACGGAGAGGCAGGCGGCGCCGGCCTTCTCATAGGCCCTCGCGAGCCTCGGCGGGTCGAAATCCTCGCGGATGATTCCCTTGGAAGGCGAGGCTTTCTTTATCTCGGCGATCAGCGCGATGCGGCGTTGGTTGAGCTTTGCTTCGATCGCATGAACGAAGCCGCGCGGCGGATCATGGTCGCGCACATTGCGCTGCAGCGTCGCGAGCGGCATGCGCACTTTGGCCTCCGAGATTTCGGTGCGCTTATAGGCTTCGATTCGGTCGAGAATGTCAGTCATGTCGTTCGCCTGAAGGCGCCGCGCCGCGCGGCCCCGGTGATTCAGCTAGATGAATAGCGGATCACGAGCCGCAAGCCTATCCCGCAAGAGGTCGCGCCGTCGCTGCGGGGGCCCTCATCCGACCCTCGCTGACGCGAGGGCCACCTTCTCCCGCAGGCGGGAGAAGGAAACGGCCCGAAATTTGAGAGTTACAAATCTAAGCGACCGCGACTCCTTCTCCCGTTCACGGGAGAAGGTGGCCCCTGCGTAAGCAGGGGTCGGATGAGGGCGTTCTCACCCCTCCGCATTCGAGCGCCTCACCAGCGCTTCGAGCTTTTCCGCCGCCGCGCCCGAGTCCAGCGCCCGCGCCGCGAGCGCCGCCCCCTCGCGAATATCCGCCGCGCGCTCCGCCACCACCAAAGCGATGGCGGCGTTCAGCACTGCGATGTCGCGATAGGCGTTCTTCTCGCCGGCGAGAACGGCGCGCAGAGCCTTGGCGTTATGGGCCGGGTCGCCCCCGACGAGCTGTTGCGCCGTGGCGCGGGGGAGGCCCGCATCCTCGGGCGCGATGTCGAAGGTCCGGATGACTCCGTCCTCCAGCGCCGTCACATGGGTGACGCCCGTGGTCGTCGCCTCGTCCAGCCCGTCGCTTCCGTGCAGCAGCCAGACGCGCTTCGACCCGAGCTCCCGCAGCGCTTTTGCGAGCGGCTCCAGCCAGTCGCGGGAATAGACGCCAATGGTCTGGCGCTCGACGCGGGCGGGATTGCAGATCGGCCCGAGCAGGTTGAAGATCGTGCGCACGCCCAGCTCCGCGCGCGCCGGCGCGGCGTGGCGGAGCGCGGGGTGATGCGTCGGCCCGGCCATGAAGCAGATGCCGGCGCTCTTCAGGCAGGCGGCGGCCGCGGCGGCGGAAATGCCGACCTTCACGCAGAGCTCGCCCAGGACGTCAGAGGCGCCGGACCGGGAGGAGGACGCCTTGCCGCCATGCTTGGCCACGATCGCGCCGCAGGCGGCGGCGATGATCGCGGCGAGCGTCGAGATATTATAGGTGCCGGCGCCGTCGCCGCCCGTCCCGACAATGTCGATGGCGCCGGCGGGCGCCTCGACCGGGGTCATGGCGGCGCGCATGGCTTGCGCCGCGCCGATGATCTCCTCGATCGTCTCGCCGCGCATGCGCAGGCCCATCAGGAAGGCGCCGAGCTGCGCCGGCGTCGCGGCGCCGTCGAGAATCAAGGCGAAGGCCGCGCGCGCCTCGTCGCGGGCCAGCGGATGGCCCTCGGCTAGGGTGGCGATATAGGGTTTGAAGTCGGTCATCGGGCGCTCGGCGGTCGGGCTTGGGCGGTCGTCGCGGGAGAGCTGAGGCCGCCCGCGGTCACGCCGCCTTCCGCCTCGGCCCTTCGTTCCACTCCGCCGCGAGGTCCAGGAAATTCTGCAGGATCTTATGGCCGTGCTGCGAGGTGACGCTCTCAGGGTGGAACTGCACGCCATGGGTCGGCAGCTCGTTATGCGAGAGCGCCATGATCAGCCCGTCCGGCGTCTCGGCGGTAACGCGCAGGCAGGCGGGCAGGGTCTCGCGCTTCACGACGAGCGAGTGATAGCGCGTCGCCTGGAACGGACCCTCAATGCCGCGGAACACGGCGTCGCCACTGTGCAGGATCGTCGCCATCTTGCCGTGGATCGGCAGCGGCGCGCGGATCACCTCGCCGCCAAAGACCTCGCCGATCGACTGATGCCCCAGGCACACGCCGAAGATGGGGACCGTCGCCGAAGCCGCCTCGATCAGCTCCATGCAGATGCCCGCCTCGTGCGGCGTGCAGGGGCCGGGCGAGAGGACGATGGCGTCCGGCCCGCCGGCGAGCGCGTCCGCGACGGAAACCGCGTCGTTGCGATGCACCGTGACATTCGCCCCAAGCTGGCCGAAATAATGGACCAGATTGAAGGTGAAGCTGTCGTAATTGTCGATCAGCGTGACGTTTGGCATGATGGTTCCGGGCGCGGCGTGAGCTGAATTTCCAATAGGCCGAGGGGGCGAGTTAGGCAACCTTTCCTCCGGGCGCGCCCTCATCCGACCCTCGCTGACGCGAGGGTCGGATGAGGGCGGATCGTCGGGGCGATCAGGAGGCGATCTCCCGTTTCGGAAACCGCCAGTCCGGCCGCGCGTCGCGGATCATCATGATCTCGGCGAGCGATTGCCGCGTCAGCAGTCCGACGAGCCGTCCCTCGGCGTCCACCACCCCCACGGGATCGCCGGCGTTGAGAATCGGCAGAGCGGCGTCGATCGTCTCATGCGCGCGGATGGTCGCGACCTCCTTCTTGGCGAAGGGGGCGACCGGCGCGCCGGGGTCGGAGACGCGCAGCGCCTCGACGATCTCGGCGCGGGACAGAAGGCCGGCGGGCCGCCCCGACAGGTCCACAATCGGAAAATCATCCTGCGAGGTCGCGAGCAGAACATCGACGGCCTCCCCGACGGTCGAGCCGCGATTGAGCGTCGCGATGCGGTGCTCCATGGCGTCGGCGGCGGGCAGGCCGCGCGCCGCCTCGGCCATGGTCGTCATCTGCGCCTCGCCGGCCGCCGCCATATAGACAAAGATGGCGATGAAGAGCAGCATCGGGTGGCCGAAGAGGCCTGCAAACCCCAGGAAAAACGCGAATCCCTGGCCGATCATCGCGGCGATGCGCGTCGCCTTGGCCTGGCCGAGCCACATGGCGAGCCCGGCGCGCAGAACCCTGCCGCCATCCATGGGGAAGGCGGGGATCAGGTTGAAGACGGCCAGAAAGACGTTCGTCGCGGCCAGCCGCTCGAAAATGCTGATCGAGGGATCGCTGATATGGGCCGCGTCGGCCAGATTGAAGGCGCCGGCGGCCGCGACGAGCGCCGCCGCGATGGCGATGTTCACCGCCGGCCCGGCGACGGCGATGAGCAATTCCTGATAGGGCTTTTGCGGCATGGACTCCATATCCGCCACGCCGCCGATCGGAAGCAGCGTCACCTCGGGCGAGACGATGCCGAATTGCCGGGCGGTGAGAATGTGCCCGAACTCGTGCAGCACCACGCAGACGAAAACGGCGGAGATGAACAGCACGCTCTGGCTCGCCGCCTCGGCGCCGCCGCGCTGGAAGGCGGCCATGCCGATCCAGGCCAGGAACAGCAGCAAAGTGAGATGAATCCGAACGGCCGTTCCCTTGAACGTGCCGATCGTGAAGGACCAGCGCATTGCTCCCCCGAGCGTGGTTAGCTTTTCAAGAAATAGGCGCTCCGGGCAGGTTAGGCCAGGGCGCGTCGGCCAAGGGCCGAATCCCTCCCCGTAAAGGGGAGGTATGCGGCTAACGCCCGAGATGGCTGTTCACCGGATTCCCCTGGGCGGATGGCGGCAATTCGGCGGTCCAGCGCTTCGGCCAGAGCGGCCAGGTCCTCACGCGGAACCAGTCCATCATTGGCGGGAAGAAGGCCAGGATCACGATGCCGACGGAGAACAGGCACCAGATCGCCGGAATCTCGTTGTTCTGGCTCGTCAGCGTGCTGGCGAAGACGGGGCCGAGCAGCAGGTGGAAGAGCGTGAAACGCCAGGATCCGTAGATAACCGGCATGACGAAGACCGCCAGCATGTAGAAGGGCAGTCCCCAATTGGCGCCGATGAGGTCCTCGATCCCTGTCCCGAGCCCATTGAGGGGAATGTCCCAGGCGATGTGCCAATCGCCCGAGCGCGTGCAGAGCGCCCTCGCGCACAGCGCCTCCGGGATGCGGCAGGAGCCGGCCCATTCCAGGGGCAGAAGTTGCGCCAGCGTCAAAGCCGTGCTCACGCCGCAGACGAGATAGACCCAGAACCGCACGCGCCGGCGTATTCCGGCCGGTATCAGCTCCAGCGATATGGCGTTGATGAAGGCGGGCTGGACGGCGATGTGCAGGAAGGACAGGAAGGTTATCGCCCGATTGGCCGGGGTCCCGCAGGCGTTGATGACGAGATAGCCCGCCGCCTGCAGCGCTTCCATCGAAGAGAAAAAGGCGAGGGCGACCCAGATCGCCGTCGGCGATCCCCGCCGGCGCGCCATGATGGACGCCCCGCCGCCGATTGCGGCCACGCCGACGGAAACCGGCAAATTCCAGCACATAAAGCCCCCGATCCGCTCTGCTCAAATTCGCCGCTTCGGGAGCTTAACAGAATTGTCTGATTTAAATCAAAAGCGCCGGCCACGCTCGGAGGCGGCGGCCGGCGAAGTCTACGACGGAAAGAAGGCGGGACGGATCAGAGACGGTAGCGGATCTGATCGGTCCAGAAACGCTCCAGGCGGGTCAGGGACTGGTTGAGATTGCGGAACTCGTCGCAGGAGACGCCGCCAATATGCTCGATCGTCGTGGCGTGCTTGTCATAGAGCTGCGCGACGATGTCGTGAACTTCCTTGCCCTTGGGCGTCAGGCTGATGCGGACGGAGCGGCGGTCGAGGCGCGAGCGGGCGTGATGCAGATACCCCATCTCCACAAGCTTCTTGACGTTGTAGGAAACGTTCGAGCCGAGATAGTAGCCGCGCGTGCGCAGCTCGCTCGCGGTCAGCTCCTTGTCGCCGATATTGTAGAGCAGCAGAGCCTGGACCGAGTTGACGTCGCCGCGGTCGCGGCGGTCGAATTCGTCCTTGATGACGTCGAGAAGGCGGCGGTGCAGACGCTCGACGAGAGTTAAAGCCTCGAGATAGACCGGGCGAATCTCGCTGATGCGTTCCACGCGGGCCTGCTGGGGGGCGGTCTTCGTAACGGCGCTCATCTTCTTCTCCATCATCCATACAGGGGCGCGTTGATCGCTTGATAGGCTCAAATTAGATCGAGCCGGATGAACTTGAGTTTAAATAACAGGCTGAATCCGGCGTTTACCTAGGATTGCCGCCTTTCGGTGAACATCCGCTAAATTGCAATGATCGATTTACGCTGAATCTGCCTTAAAGATCTCGCCGATTTTATTACGATTTGTCGAAGAATTTAACGAATGGCGGCCTGTCGAATTAACAAGGCTGATCCTTTCTCCTTGTGGAAAACTCGAGCGGCGCTATCGGCGGATCGCCGAGCCGTCCGGGCGGACCGGACGCTTCCATAGCATGAGGGAGCCTCATGACGCGTTACGACCTCGCGGTCTTCATCGGCCGTTTCGAACCCTTCCATCTCGGACATCTCGCCATTCTGCGGCGCGCGCTCGCGCTCTCGGAGCGCGTCGTCGTGCTCGTCGGCTCGGCGGAGGCGCCGCGCACGGCCAAGAATCCCTGGACCTACGCCGAGCGCGTGGTGATGATCCGAGCGGCGCTCGGCGAAGAGGCCGGACGCGTGACGGCGCTGCCCTTGCGTGATCATCTCTACAACGACAACGCCTGGCTCGCGGAAGCGCAGGCGCAGGTCGCGAGCGTCGCGGGCGGCGCGAAGTCCATTGCGCTGTTCGGCTTCAGCAGGGACGCGTCGAGCGACTATCTGAAGGCTTTCCCGCAATGGGCGCTTGTCGACGCGACGAGCGTGCCGCTTCTCTCCGCGACGGAACTGCGCCGTCAGCTTTTCTCAAATGAGCCGGGCGCGCTGCGTCTCATCGAAGCGAATGTGCCGGCGCCTGTCTTCGACATCATCGACGCCTTTCGCAAGACGGAAGCCTATCGGCAGACGCTCGACGAATTCCGCCATGTCGAAGACTATCGCGCCGCCTGGGCGAATGCGCCCTACGCGCCGGTCTTCGTCACGGTCGACGCCGTCGTCGCGCATTCGGGCCATGTGCTGCTCGTCAAGCGCAAGGCGCAGCCGGGGCGCGGCCTATGGGCCTTGCCCGGCGGCTTCGTCGGCCAAGATGAGACCCTGCGCGACGCGGCGCTGCGGGAACTGCGCGAGGAGACCCGGCTGAAAATACCCGCGCCCGTGCTGCGCGGCAGCCTGCGCGGCGAAGCCGTGTTCGATCATCCCGACCGCTCGCTGCGCGGCCGCACGATCACGCATGCTTTCTACTTCGAGTTTCCGTCCGGCGAATTGCCGAGCGTGCGCGGCGCGGACGACGCCGCGCGGGCGCGGTGGATTCCCGTTTCCGAAATTCACGGCATGCGCGCGAGTCTGTTCGAGGACCATTTCTTCATTCTCGAACATTTTCTGGGAGCCGCGTGGTGACGTCTTCCGTCATGCGAGCGAAGCGAAGCGATCCAGGGGCGACCGCTACGGCTATGGATTGCTTCGCCTCCGGCTCGCAATGACGGCGGCGCCCGGCGCGCTCATCCTCCCGCCAACGCCAATGCAATGAACCAATGATCTTCCGCCCCGAGGGGAGAGACCCCGAAGCGGGCTTTCGCGCGAAGGAGTTTCGCCATGTTTCCCATCAATCCGATCCTCAACACGGACAGCTACAAGACCGGCCATTTTCTTCAGTATCCGCCGGGAACGACGCGCGTCTTCTCCTATGTGGAAAGCCGCGGCGGCGCCTGGGACCGCACGATTTTCTTCGGCCTGCAGGCGATCCTGAAGCGGGAGTTTCTCACGCCCGTCGCCCGCTCGCATATCGAGGAGGCGCGCGACCTGCTCGCGCCGCATGGCGTTCCTTTCAACCAGGCCGGCTGGTTGCGGCTGATCGACAAGCATGGCGGGTTTTTCCCGCTGGAAATCCGCGCGGCGCCGGAAGGAAGCGTCATTCCCGTCCACAACGCCATGATGAGCGTCGTCAATACGGACCCGGAATTCTTCTGGCTTTCGTCCTATGTCGAAACCGCTCTGCTGCGCGTCTGGTATCCGATCACCGTGGCGACGATCAGTTGGCAAGTGCGCCAATCGATCAAGGCGGCGCTGGAGAAGACCGCCGACAATCCGGAAGCCGAGCTTCCTTTCAAGCTGCATGATTTCGGCGCGCGCGGCGTGTCGAGCTACGAAAGCGGGGCGCTGGGCGGGCTGGCGCATCTCGTCAGCTTCAAGGGAACCGATACGCTCGCGGCGCTGCTCGCGGCGCGCGATTTTTATCACGAGCCGCTGGCCGGCTTCTCGATACCAGCCGCCGAGCACAGCACGATCACCGCCTGGGGCCGGGAGGGAGAGCTCGACGCCTACGCCAATATGCTCGCGCAGTTCGGCAAGAGCGGCAAAATCTTCGCCTGCGTCTCGGACAGCTACGATATCTTCGCGGCGGTCGATCGTCTCTGGGGCGAGGCGTTGCGCGAGAAGGTCGTCGCGAGCGGCGCCAGGCTGGTGGTGCGGCCGGACAGCGGCGATCCTGAAACGATTGTCGCGAAGACCTTGGAGCTGCTCGCGGCGCGCTTCGGATTCGACGTGAACTCGAAAGGCTACAAGGTGCTGCGCAATGTCCGCGTCATTCAAGGCGACGGGGTCAATCCGGAGAGCATCAAGGCGATGCTCGCGCGCGTGGTTCGCGACGGCTTCAGCGCCGAGAATGTCGCCTTCGGCATGGGCGGCGCGCTGTTGCAGCGGCTCGACCGCGACACGCAGAAATTCGCCTACAAGGCCAGCGCGGCCGAGATTGGCGGCGCGTGGCGCGACGTCTACAAGGACCCCGTCACCGATCACGGCAAGCGCTCGAAGCGCGGGCTTCTGGGGCTCGTATATGACGGCGGCTACAGAACGGTCGCGGTCGATGCGGCGCGCTTCGAACCGCTCGAAGGCGGCGAGAATGCGTTGCGGCCGGTCTATCGCGACGGCGAATTGCTGATCGACGAGCCGCTATCCGTCATACGGGAACGAGCCGCGGCCGCATATTGATCGCGGCGCCGCCGGCAAGGCGTGGGCCGCCCTTATCGGCGGCTTTGGCTTCGAACATGCATGGACGCGGCGCGGCTCGGTTCTCGCGTAGGCTTTCGGACAAAAGACGGAGGCGCCGGCCCGTGCATGAGGGTCCGCCGCATGACGGATGAAGAGGAATGGGTCGTCTGGAACGGCTCGCTGGGAATCCTCGTTACGGCGGCGATCGGCCGGATCGAGCGCGGGGAAGACGGAAGACGCGCCTGTCTCGCGGCGCCCTATGACGTCGTCGGCCCGTTCAGCCTCGACGAGCTGGAGACGCAGGGGCGGGTCGCCTTCGGCGCGTGTCTCGTCATGTCGCGCCGCAGATGGCGCGAAGATCAGGTCAGGCTGCGCATCGAGGGGCGGGAAACGCGCCGGGCCTTTCTGTCTCGGCTGGACGCCGGCGAGGATGATCTCGCGCACCGCGAGGCGCTGGAGCTGCCGATCGATGGCGCGCTCGAGCCGTCAGAGATCAACGCCGCCTTCCGGCGGCTCGCCAAGAGCGCGCATCCCGACGCGGGCGGCAGCAACGAGGATTACCGCCGGATCACGGCGGCGCGCGATGCGCTGCTGGAGCGCTTCGCGAACGCCTGACGCCGCTTCGATTGATCCGTCGGCGCCTCCGTCATTGCGAGGAGGCGCAGCCGACGAAGCAATCCGGGAGCGGCTATTGCAGCGCTGTATTGGCGCCGGCGGCGCCTCCGCGCGACGACGGCCTGAGCAATTCTTTGCCCAGAAAGCTAACCTTCTTTCTGGGCGGCGGCGCGGCTGCGCGCTTCCGCCTTGCGCCGGCGGCGTTCGCGCAGGCGCTGCGCGTCCACGTCGCGGCCGGCTTCGAAAGTCAGCGCGAAATACATCAGGATCAGGACGGCGTTGACGCCGATGAGCCAATAGCCGCCGATGAAGAATCCCGGCATGCTGAGCGTGAGGAAGATCTGCGCGCTGGCGATCAGCAGCCACAATACGCCGCCCCAGGGCGTGGCGAGCCACAAGCCCACGCCCGCCACGAGATCCAGCACCGCGAAGAAGACGATCGCGAAGGCGGCGTTCTGCGGCAGGGTGTCGAAGATCGATTGCGGCGCGGTGAGCACGATGCGCCAATGCATCATGCCTTGCAGCAGCCAGAACAGCGCGACGATGCGCATGAAGCGCGAGAGCAGCATGCCCCATTTCGCCGCATCGCCCGCCGGGCCGGGATCGCCGACGCGGATCGGCCGGTAAGGATCGTCGCCGTCGTCGTAAATCGTGGGATCGGCCATGGGCGTTTTCGCGAAGGGCGAATGGCGAAGGGCGAATAGAATTCCTATTCGTCATTCGCCACTCGCTATTCGCCCCTCTTTCTCGTCGCGAAGCGCACCGCTTCCTCCGCGGCGCGGAACAGCGCCTTGGCCTTGTTCACGCATTCGCGGTTCTCATATTCGGGCTCGCTGTCATAGACGACGCCGGCGCCCGCCTGCACATGCATCTTTCCGTCCTTCACGATCGCCGTGCGCAGCACGATGCAGGTGTCCATCTGCCCGCCCGAGCCGAAATAGCCGATGCAGCCGCCGTAAATGCCGCGCTTGTCGGTCTCTAGCTCGTCGATGATCTCCATGGCGCGCACCTTGGGCGCGCCCGAAACCGTGCCCGCCGGAAAGCCCGCGGCGAGCGCGTCGATGCAGTCGAAATGCGCGTCATCCAGTTCGCCCTCGACATTGGAGACGATGTGCATGACGTGGCTGTAGCGCTCGATCGTGAAGCTGTCGGTGACGCGCACCGTGCCGGTCTTCGAGACGCGGCCGACGTCGTTGCGCCCGAGATCGAGCAGCATGAGATGTTCGGCGCGCTCCTTCTCGTCGGCGAGAAGCTCGGCGGCGAGGCGCGCGTCGGCCGCCTTGTCGGCCCCGCGCCAGCGTGTGCCGGCGATGGGGCGGATCGTGACCTTGCCTTCGGCGGCGCGAACGAGAATTTCGGGGCTGGAACAGACGATCTGGAATCCCCCGAAATCGAGGAAGCACAGGAAAGGCGCCGGATTCACGCGGCGCAGCGCGCGGTAGAGCGCGAAGGCGGGCAGGGCGAAGGGCGCCGTGAAGCGCTGCGACAGCACGACCTGAAAAATGTCGCCCGCGCGGATATATTCCTTGGCGCGCTCCACCATTTCGAGGAAGCGCGGCTTCGGCGTGTTGGAGACGGGCTCTTCCGCGAGGAATTGCGGATCGCAACCCGCGTCGCGATGGTCGAGCGGCGCCTCCAGCGTCGCGACGATCCTGTCGAGACGCGCGAGCGCGGCTTCGTAGGCGGCCTTGGCGGAGAGGCCCGCGCGCGGGCGCGCCGGCGTCACGATGGCGATTTCGTCCTTCACCGTGTCGAACACGACCATGACGGTCGGGCGCAGCAGCAGCGCGTCGGGAACGCCGATCCTGTCTTCCTTGGGGGGCGCCAGACGCTCCATCTGGCGCACCATGTCGTAGCCGAGATAGCCGAAGACGCCCGCCGCCATGGGCGGGAGCTGCGTGGCCGCCGAGGGCACGGCGGATTCGGCGATGAGCTGGCGCAGCGCGACGAGCGGGGCGGCCTCGCAGGGCGCGAAGGCGCTTTTGTTCGTCAGCGCGTCGCGATTGATCTCGGCCCGGTCGCCGACGGCGCGGAAGATTACGTCCGGATCGAGGCCGATCATCGAATAGCGCCCGCGCGCGGCGCCGCCTTCCACCGATTCCAGCAGAAAGGCCGCGCCGTCGCGTTTGCGCGACAGCTTGAGATAGGCCGAGACGGGCGTCTCCAGATCGCCGACGAGGCGAGTCACCACGAGCGTCGGGCGGCCGGCGTCGTAATCGGCGCCGAAGGCCCCGAAATCAGGCTCGAACACGGCGCCGGTCACTGTTCCTTTTCCACTCCCGTCGCGAGGCGCAGCGCCTTCTCGTTGATGTCGACACTGAGCGCCTTTTCCAGGCCGCCGACATATTGCTCGAGCAGATCGTTCTGCAGGGCGGGCTTCAACTGCTCGGCGATCGTTCGCGATTCGATCGAGGTCGGATCGAACGGCGGGGTCTGGGCGTCCTTCACGAAGAAGATCAGCCGGCCGCCATCGGCCGCGACCGAGCCCGAGCCGCCGGGCGCGACCTCGAAGAACTGCACGATCGTATTGGTCGCGAAGTCCGGGCGCTGGGCGCGCTTCACCTCGGTGGCGCGCTTCGCCTCGAGGCCGAGCGCCTTGGCGGCTTCGTCGATCGGCTGGCCGCCCTTGATCTTCGCCACGATCTCGTCGGCCTTCGCATTGAGCGCCTTCTGGGCGCTCTCGGCGCGCATGGCCTCGGCCACGGCGTCCTTCACCTCCTCGAAGGTCTTCTGGCGGGCGGGTTCGACGCCGTTGACCTCGAACCAGACATAGCCGCCGTCGCGCGTCGCGACCGTCTCATTGTCGACGCCGATATCGGAGGCGAAGGCGGCCTTCAGCAGATCCGCGCCCGCCGGAACGTCGACGGCCTTGCCGTCCTTGCCGGCGCCGGAATCGTCCACGGCCTCGATCACGCGGGGCTTGAGGCCCGCGGCGGCGGCCGCTTCGGCCAGCGGCTTGCCGGAGGCGCGCTGATCCTCGACCGCCTCGTGCAGGCGGCGCACTTCCGGGGCGGCCCTTTGCTGGGCGACCTCGGCCTTGAGCTGATCGGCCACCTGCTCATAGGTCTTGGTGGTGATGGCGGGCGTGATTTTCTTGACGACCGAGACGACCGTGCCGAAAGCCGTGGTCACGGGCTCCGCGACGCCGGGCTGGGGCAGGGCGAAGACGGAAGCGCCGACCTTGGCGTCGCCGAAATCGCGCTGCTCGACGAAGCCGAGGTCCACATCCTTCGGATTGCGCTTCAGCTCGGCGGCGAGCGCGTCGACGTCCGCGCCGCCCTTCAGCTTCGCGATGGCGTCCTGGGATTCCTTCTCGGTCTTGAAGACGAGCTGGCGCACCTCGCGCTTCTCGGGCGTCCCGAAGCGCTTGGCCTTCACTTCCTCGTAGAGCTTGCGGGCGTCGGCGTCGGACACGTCGGCGGGCCTGGCGACGGTTGCGGGGCTGACTTCGAGAACGGTGAGCTTGCGATATTCCTTGGCGCGGAAGGTCTGCTCGCGATCCTCGAAATATTTCTTGAGCTCCTCGTCGGAAGGCGTCGCGGCCGCGCCGGCGGCCGCGACCGGCAGCACGAAATAGTCGACCGAGCGCGCCTCGTTGCGGAAGCGGTGGATCGCCTCGATCATCAGCTTGGGCGGCTCGACGCCGTCGATGACGAGGTCGGTGAGGGTCTTGCGCAGATAGGCGGTCTTCTGGTCGGCGAGGAAGCTGCGCTCGGTGAAGCCGGCGTCGCGGGCGATGGCCTTGAATTTCTCGGCGTCGAACTTGCCCGCGGTCTGGAAGGCCTTCTCGCCGGCGATTATGCGCTGGGTCGCCTCGTCGCTCGCGGCCAGGCCGAGCTGCCGGGCTTTCTGGTCGAGGGCGACGTCGGTGATCAGGCGCTCGAGGACCTGGAGGTCCATGCCGGCCTTGTGCGCCTCCTCGGCCGTGACCGCGCGGCGCAGGCGCTGCTGGATGCGGCGCAGATCGTTCTGGAAGGCGTTGCGGAACTGCTCCACCGTGACTTCGCCCGCGCCGACCTTGGCGAGGCGCTGGGAGGTGAAGCCGCGAAAGACGTCGCCGACGCCCCAGATCGCGAAACTGACCACGATGACGCCCATCACAACCGCCATGATGGTGCGGCCGATCCAGTTCTGCGAAGCGACGCGCAGGCCCTCGAGCATGATTTCCGGTTCCCTCTTGGTGTTTTTAGGGGCGCCGCGCCCCGTTTTGGCGGCGGACTATAGGGAGGGGCGCTCGCCGTGGCAATCAGGCGCGCGCCCCATCGCTCCCGAAAGGCGAGGGATTCCCGCACGCCCGGCTTTTGCGCCGCCGCCCCCGCATCCTCGGCGCGTCGATTTGCGGCATTGCAGGCTTGGTCTCCGGCGCGCAGCTTGGTCGTTTCCGGGACGGACCGGGTTCCGGTCGATTGCTTGAAGGAATTCGAATGGAAGAAACGAAGAACGAGATCAGCGCCGAGGCGGTCGAGGCGCTGGAGAAGATGGGCGCGGGCGCCGTCGCGGCCGAAGCGCGGGCGTCCGCCGGCGAGCCGGCGCCCGAACCCCGCCGGGAGGACGTCCGCCGCCTGCGCGCCGATTCGGACGCCATCCGCCATGCTTTCGAGACGGGCGAATTCCCGTACAAGACCCGGCTTTCCAACAGGGTCTATCTCGACCATATGCAGTCCCTGCAGGTCGAGCTCCTGAAGGCGCAGAACTGGGTCAAGGAGACCGGCCAGCGCATCGTCATGATCTTTGAGGGGCGCGACGCGGCCGGCAAGGGCGGCACGATCAAGCGCTATATGGAGCATCTCAATCCGCGCGGCGCGCGCGTCGTCGCCCTGGAGAAGCCCTCCGAGCGCGAGCGCACGCAGTGGTATTTTCAGCGCTATGTCGAGCATCTGCCGGCGGGCGGCGAGATCGTCTTCTTCGATCGCTCCTGGTACAACCGCGCCGGCGTCGAGCGCGTGATGAATTTCTGCACGCCCAACGAATATCTCGACTTCATGCGCCAGTGCCCGGAGCTCGAGCGCATGTTCGTGAGCTCCGGCGTCCGTCTCTACAAATACTGGTTCTCGGTGACGCGCGAGGAACAGATGCGCCGCTTCAAGGCGCGCGAGACCGATCCGCTGAAACAGTGGAAGCTCTCGCCGATTGACCGCGCCTCCATGGATAAATGGGACGACTACACCGAGGCGAAGGAGGCGATGTTCTTCTTCACCGACACGGCTGACGCGCCCTGGGTCGTCATCAAGTCGGACGACAAGAAGCGCGCGCGCCTGAATTGCATGCAGCACTTCCTGTCGAGTCTCGAATATCCGAACAAGGACCATGGCGTCGTGCGCGGCCCCGATCCGCTGATCGTGGGCGCCAGCGCCCATGTCATCGGCCGCAGCGAGCATATCGTCGGCCGATCGCTGACGCTGGATCTCGAAAAGAAGCGCAAACGGGGTTAGCGGTTCGGCCGCGCTACAGCGATCGGCTCTTCCCGAATCTCGGGGAGAGCCTTGTTTTAAACCAAAGTTCGAGCTTGGTCGGCGCGCCGCGCCATACCCTTGCCGCATTCGCGCCCAAGGATGTGCACGGTCTGCACATTTCAAGACGGCGCCTGCAGATTTTTTCAACAAAACCTCGTTCAAAATCAATGGCCTACTTGCCGTTGTGGCGAGGCTCGCGTAACAATCGAGACGCTGAAGCTGCCGGGCTCCATTGGCCCGAGCGACGGTTCCGGGGCGCGCGCTTGGCCCGCGGAGCTCGAAAAATGCGGCGATTAAACGCAACGCTCAAGCGCCCCTAAAAGGAACCGCCATGCTGCGATCTTACGGTCTTGCAGGAATGATGACGCTTGTACTCTTTTCCGCCCCCGCCAATGCTTTCGACGTCGTCGATCACGACTATGGCGGTCGCGTCGAGCCTTATGTCGCACGTCTCGCCCGCGCCCAGGCTCGGGGCGAGGAGGTGCGCATCGGGCCGGTGGAATGCGATTCTTCCTGCACGCTTTTTCTCGCCGCGCGGCGTTCCTGCGTCTCGCCCGGGGCCGTCTTCGGCTTCCACGCGCCCTGGGTCGGCGGGCCGACCGGCGGCGTCGTCGACCGGCAGATGACGGCGGTCTTCGCCTCGGCCTACAAGCCGCCGCTGCGCCGCATCTTCCTCAACCATGTCCGCAACTCGCGGGGCGTGGCGCCGGGGCCGCTGCTGAAAATGTCCGGCGCTCAGCTCGCGAGCCTCGGCTACCGCCTCTGCAGCGAGTGAGGGCAGGCGGGCGCGGCTTGGGTCTCGCCCGCCGCGCCGCGCTCGCGCCAGCCCTTGCGCCTGTTCACGACCGCGCGGACGCTAAGCATGATGGCCGCGTCGATCAGGACGCCGAGGAGGCTGATCGACGCCGCGACGGCGAGCTCGAAGAAGTCGCTGGCCGAGGGGCCGGCGACGCAATCCGCTCTCCCGAGACGTGGTTGAGCGCATAAGCAAGCGCGACGCCGAAATAGACCTGGATGAGGATCGGAACCGCGGGCATGGCGATGATCGCCGGCCCGGTCGATGCGGTTCTTGAGGCAACGGAAGGCGGCGGCGAAAGCGCGCCGCCGCTCGATATCCGAGCCGCCCTCGGCCGCGGCATCTACCACGAGCGTTATTGCGAGAGCGCGGCGAGGCGGGCTGCGCGCGCCCGCCGCATTGCGAGTCCGTTAGCTTCTGTTAGGTAACCTCTTTCAGATCGAAGGATTCCATGCATGACCCGCCGCCCGCTCGTCGCCGGAAACTGGAAAATGAACGGGCTCATCGCCTCGCTGGCGGAAGTCGCCACGATGGGGACGGCCTATGACGCCGCGCTGAAGGCGAAAGCCGAATTGATTGTTTGTCCGCCAGCGACGCTGATCGGACTGGCGCTGGAAGCCGCCACGCAAGGCGGGCTCGGTCTCGGCGCGCAGGACTGCCATGTCGCTCCGAGCGGAGCCCATACGGGCGATATTTCCGCTGAAATGCTCAAGGACGCCGGCGCGTCCTACGTGATTGTCGGCCATAGCGAGCGCCGCGCCGACCACGGCGAGACGGACGCCATCGTCGCCGCCAAGGCGGGGGCGGCGCTGCGCGCGGGGCTCACGCCGATCGTCTGCGTCGGCGAAACGCGCGTCGAGCGCGAAGCGGGCAGGGCGCTCGCCGTCGTCGGCGCGCAGATCGAGGGCTCGCTTCCGGCCGACGCGCCGGGGACGATCGTCGTCGCCTATGAGCCGGTCTGGGCTATCGGCTCGGGGCTCACGCCCACGCCGGGCGACGTCGCCGAGATGCATGCTTTCGCGCGCGAGCGGATCGAGGCGCGGCTGGGCGGCGGCAAGAGCGCGACGGCGCGCATCCTTTATGGCGGCTCGGTGAAGCCCGCTAACGCTCGCGAACTGATGAGCGTGCCGAATGTCGACGGCGCGCTTGTCGGCGGCGCGAGTCTCACGGCGGCGGATTTCATGGCGATCGCCGAGGCGTATCGTTGAGGGCGCAGCGGATCGGTTTCACGCGTCATGCACTGGAGCGTATCAAAAGCCGTAATCTGGAGCGAGAGACCGTCATCCGCGCGATCGAAGAGCCTCTCTGGACCGAGTCCGATCCGGCGGATGCGTCACTGACGCGCTTTTTCGCTTTTTCCGACGAAACGCGAACCCGGATGATCCGCGTCGTCGCTCGTGTTATCAATGCGGAGGAAATCCTCGTGGTGACGGCGCTCATGGATCGCAACGCCCGGGACAAGCGTCCGAAGTGAGAAGATGATACCCCATTCGAAAGCCGTCGAAGTCGACATCGAGGCGGACGCCGCATATGTGGCGTTCCGTTCGGATGCAGTTGCGACGACTGAGGAAATAGAGGAAGGCGTCCTGGTCGATTTCGACGCCGCGGGCCGGGCCGTCGGCGTCGAGATTCTTGCTGTCCGCGCGCGCGCGGGAGAACGCGAGCCGGCCTCCTGGGCGGCGGGCTTCGCCGAAGGCATTCTCTCGCGGCTGTCGGCGGCCGCTTAGATCACGTGATCGACTCCAAGGAATAGAGCGCGCTCCAGGCGGTCTTGCCGCCGCGCGGCGCCGCCGGTATAAGCGCGGCGCTTACCCTTTCAGCACTCCAACTCACGAGGCGATGCGCTCTCATGGCGATCGAACGCACCTTTTCCATCATCAAGCCCGACGCGACCAGGCGCAACCTCACCGGCGCCGTCAACGCGCTCATCGAAGGCGCGGGCTTGCGCATCGTCGCGCAGAAGCGCATCCGCCTGACCCGCGAGCAGGCCGAAACCTTCTACGCCGTGCATAAGGAGCGCCCCTTTTTCGGCGAACTCGTCGATTTCATGATCTCCGAGCCGGTCGTCGTGCAGGTGCTCGAGGGCGAGAACGCCATCGCCCGCTATCGCGAGGTCATGGGCGCCACCAACCCGGCCAACGCCGCGCCGGGGACGATCCGCAAGGAGCATGCGCTGTCCGTCGGCGAGAACTCGGTGCATGGCTCCGACGCCGCCGAGACCGCCGCGGTCGAGATCGCGCAGTTCTTCTCGGGCAACGAGATCGTCGGCTGACATCCTTGCCGGCGCCGCCGCATAGAGATTTTTCATCGGCGCCCACGGGCGCCTTTGTTTTTCGTCATCCTTGAAGCTTTCCGCGGCGAACGCGCTCGCCGGCGCGCCTGAAGGTTCGCTCGCGGCTCTTCGCCATAAGCGGCCCATCGCGAAGCGCGAGCTCGAGACGAAAGGCCGTTTTCCTGTTTCCTCACATTTTTCCATTGCCGGCCAAGCTAGGAACAACGTCCGAGCCCGTCTGTTTTAAAGGCGCGTGAAGCAAGTCTGGTTCACGTGCATTCGAGCCTCGAAAAGCGCGGACTTCTCCGCCGGGCGCGTCCCGCGCGCCCGGGAAGCGCGCTTGCGACGACGGAGTAACAGACATGTTGAAAGCGATGATGTTCGCGGCTGCGCTGGCCACGGCAGGGGCAGGCGCCGTCTATGCGCAGGCGACTGGCGGCTCGCCCGGCACGGGAACGGGGTCGGAACGTGGGACGATGGGAACGGAACGCGGAATGGGCTCGGAGCGCGGGACCGGCGCGATGACCGGGAGAACCGGCTCGACAGCGCAGATGATGACGACGCTGCCGCAGCACGCGACCGCCGTCTCCAATTGGTACGACCAGAACGTCTATGATCCGCAGGACAACAAGATCGGCGAGATCAAGGACATGCTGCTCGACCGCGAGGGCAGGGTGCAGGCGGTGATCGTCTCCGTCGGGGGCTTCCTCGGCATGGGCGAGAAGGACGTCGCCGTGGCCTTCGACGCCGTCCAGCCGACCCAGCGCGAAAGCAGGTGGTGGCTGACGATGAACGCGAACAAGGATCAGCTCCGCACGGCGCCGGGCTTCCGTTTCGACCGTTCGAAACAGGCCTGGACGGTGGCGGCGCGGGATTGACGCTGCGTTATACGCGAGAGGCCTCGCCGCGAAGCGGCGAGGCTGAGCTTCGGATAAAAGTCCCGAGGCGGCCTCGTCCTTCGAGACGCGCGAGCCTTTAAGGCGTTCACCTCGGCGCCGGCAGCTTGTCCTCATCCGCGAGGTTGGAGAAGCGCGTCACCTCGGCTTCGAAGGCGAGCGCCACCGTGCCCGTCGGCCCGTGACGCTGCTTGCCAATGATCACCTCGGCCCTGCCATGGGCGTTCTCCATATCGGCCATCCATTTGAGATGTTCCTCCGTGCCTTCGCGCGGCTCACGGAACTTCAGGTAATACTCCTCGCGATAGACGAAGATCACGACGTCGGCGTCCTGCTCGATCGAGCCGGATTCGCGCAGGTCGGAGAGCTGCGGGCGCTTGTCGTCGCGCGCCTCGACCTGACGCGAGAGCTGCGAGAGCGCGATGACGGGAACGTTCAACTCCTTGGCCAGCGCCTTCAGGCCGGTGGTGATCTCGGTGAGCTCCTGCACGCGATTGTCGCCGCGCGATTTGGAGCCCGACAGCAATTGCAGATAATCGACGACGAGCAGGTCGAGCCCCTTCTGACGCTTCAGGCGACGCGCGCGCGCCACGAGCTGCGCGATGGAGATGCCGCCGCTCTGATCGATATAGAAGGGGATGCTTTGCATTTCGCGCGAGGCCTGCACGATGCGCTCGAAATCGTCCTGCCCGAGATCGCCGCGGCGGATCTTGTAGCTCGGCACCCCGGATTGTTCGGCGATGACGCGCGTCGCCAGTTGCTCGGCCGACATTTCGAGCGAGAAGAAGCCGACAATGCCGCCATTGATCGTCTTGTGCGCGCCGTTGGGCTCGACCTCATATTGATAGGCCTTGGCGATGTTGAAGGCGATATTGGTCGCGAGCGCCGTCTTGCCCATGCCGGGGCGGCCCGCCACGATGATGAGGTCGGATTTTTGCAGGCCGCCCATCTTGTCGTCGAGGTCGACGAGCCCGGTCGACACGCCGGAGAGATGGCCGTCGCGCATATAGGCGCTCGACGCCATGTCGATGGCGATGGTGAGCGCGTCGGAGAATTTCTGGAAGCCGCCTTCGTAGCGGCCCGTCTCGGCGATGGCGTAAAGCTTGCGCTCCGCCTCCTCGATCTGCGCGCGGGGCGGGGCGTCGATGGGCGAATCAAAGGCCGTGTTGACGATGTCCTCGCCGATAATGATGAGATCGCGCCGCACCGCGAGATCATGGACGATATGGCCGTAATCCTCGGCGTTGATGATGGTCGTCGCCTCCGCGGCCAGGCGCGCCAGATAGGCCTGGATCGTTACGCCCGCGGGCAGCTCGATGTCGGCGAGGAAGGTCTTGAGCGTGACGACGGTCGCAAGCTTGCCGGCGCGGATGAGCTGGCCGGCCGTCTCGAAGATGCGGCGGTGCAGATCCTCGGAGAAATGCTCGGGCTTGAGAAAGTCCGAGACGCGGTCGAAGGCGTCGTTATTGACGAGAATGGCGCCGAGCAGCGCCTGTTCGGCCTCGATATTGTGCGGGGGCGTGCGATAGGCGGGCGTTTCGGCCTGCGCGACCTGAAAGGCGCGCCGGCCCGCCAATTGTTCGATTGGAGGCATCGGGTCTCGTTATTGCGAATGAAACGCCCGGGACTTTCAAACGCGACACGGAAGCCGACCGGATTGGTCGCGACTGTCGCATGAAGGCGGAACGGGCGCCAGACTTGACTCGTTGCGCGCGGGGTTGCGAGTCATATCCACAATGCGGCGAAGGCGGCGTTTATGGAGGCTTGCGCGTTGCCGAATCACTCGGGACGCAAGCGGCGGCGGGCTTGCTTTAAAGCAACCTCCGCCGTCGAAGCAACTTCCGCCGTCATTTCGAGGAGCGCAGCGACGAAGCAATCCAGAGCCGCGATGTGGCTCTGGATTGCTTCGTTCCGCTCGCAATGACGGTTGATGCGAGTTTCGCGATTATTGCGGCGCAATTCCGGGTTGCTTCGCCTTGGCTCGCAACGATGAAGCGCCGTCATTGCGAGGAGCGTGAGCGACGAAGCAATCCAGGGCCGTCGACACAGCTCTGGATTGCTTCGCTCTGCTCGCAATGACGGTTAAGCTGGAGCCGATGAGAAATTCGGCTGTTTACATCGTCGCCAGCAAGCGCAATGGGACGCTTTATACGGGCGTGACGTCCAACCTGCCGCGACGGGGTTGGGAGCATCGCGAAGGGCTCATTGATGGGTTCGCCAGGCGATATGGCTGCCGTCTGCTCGTCTGGTACGAGTATTACGAGACCATGCCCGAGGCGATCGCTTGAGAGAAACAGATCAAGGCTGGGTCTCGCGCGAAAAAGCTCGCATTGATCGAGACGATGAATCCGACTTGGCGCGATCTCTACGAAGAGCTTCATTAAGCCGATTGCCAGGCGCGCGGCGAGAACGCAATCCGGGCGCGTGATGTGGCTCTGGATTGCTTCGCCTGCGGCTCGCAATGACGGTTAAGGCGGCTTTTCCGCCGTCATTGCGAGGAGCGGAGCGACGAAGCAATCCAGGGCCGCGACGTAGCTCCGGATTGCTTCGCTCCGCTCGCAATGACGGTTGAGGCCCGCTTGCTCAGGCGATCTCGATGTCGAGGCCCAGATCGAGCGTGCGCGCGGAGTGGGTCAGCGCGCCGACGGAGATGAGGTCGACCCCCGTTTCGGCGATCGCCGCGACCGTGTCGAGCGTGACGCCGCCCGAGGCCTCGCAGATCATGCGGCCGGCGACTGTCTCGACGGCCCTGCGGAGTTCGTCAGGGCGCATATTGTCGAGCAGCACGGCGTCCGCGCCCTCGGCGAGAACCTCCCGCAACTGATCGAGCGTATCGACTTCGATCTCGATCTTGGTGAGATGGGCGACAAAGGCCTTGGCGGCGCGCAGCGCCGGGCCGACGCCGCCGGCGACGGCGATGTGGTTGTCCTTGATGAGCACGGCGTCGTCGAGGCCGAAGCGGTGATTGGCGCCGCCGCCGCAGCGCACGGCGTATTTCTCGAAGGCGCGCAGGAGCGGCGTCGTCTTGCGCGTGTCGCAGACCCTCGCCTTGGTATGCGCGATACGCCCCGCATAGGCCGCCGCGAGCGAGGCGATCCCCGAAAGATGGCCCATATAATTCAGCGCCACGCGCTCGGCCGACAGAATGGCGCGGGCGGGGCCTTCGATGCGGGCGACGATTTCGCCGGGCGCGACCCTGGCGCCGTCCTCGAGCCAGGCTTCGAAGCCGATGCGCGGCTCCATTTGCAGGAAGGCCGCGCGGGCGAGGGGAAGGCCGGCGACGACGCCCGCCTCGCGCGCGGCGATGACGGCGCGGGCCGAGGCGCCGGCGGGGATGGTGGCCTGGGTCGTGACGTCGCCGGCGCGGCCAAGGTCTTCGGCGAGAGCCGCGCGGACGGCGCCTTCGACGAGAAGGGGCGACAGATCGAAGGTCATGCCCGCGCCCTTGCGTTCTCGGAGCCGATCCAACGCCCGTCATTGCGAGCGAAGCGAAGCAATCCAGGGGCGGCCGTAGCGGCCCTGGATTGCTTCGCTTCGCTCGCAATGACGGTGAAAGATCCGATTGAGTCCATCATGTTCCCGCCTCATCCGCGATACGTAAGGCGTCCGCGAGCGTCATCTGCGAGCGCCGCGCGAGGGCGGGGCTTTCTTTCGGAAAATCCGAGCGGAAATGCGCGCCCCTGCTTTCGCGCCGCGCCAGCGCCGAAGCCGCGATCATCAGCGCGGTGGCGAGCATGTTGGAGACCTCGATGTCGCTCGTGCGCGCGGAGAGGCGGCGAATGGCCTTCAGCGCGCCGGTCAATCCGGCGGCGTCGCGAATGACGCCGACATTGGCGGACATCAGATCGCGCAGCTCCTCGACGACGGCGAAATCCCGGTCATGCGCGGGAGGCTCCGTCCGCTCTGACGCGATACGTAAATCGACATCCGGAAGAGGCGCCGCGGCGATGTCGGCGGCGACGCGCGCGCCGAAGACGACCGCCTCCAGCAGCGAGTTGGAGGCGAGGCGGTTCGCGCCATGGACGCCGGTGGAGGCGACTTCGCCGACCGCCCAGAGTCCAGCGAGGCTCGTGCGCCCCCGCGCATCCGTCCAGACGCCGCCCATATGGTAATGCGCCGCCGGCGCGATGGGGATGGGCTCCGTCGCCGGGTCGAAGCCGGCGGCCTTGCAGCTTGCGTAAACGGTCGGGAAGCGGCGCGGGAATTCCGCGCCGAGGGCGGCGCGCGCGTCGAGAAAGGCGCCGCGGCCCGCTCTGATGCTGGCGAAAACGCCGCGCGCGACGATGTCGCGCGAGCCCAGCTCTCCGTCGGGATTTCCGTCGAGCAGAAAGCGCCTGCCGGTCCGGTCCACGATGATCGCGCCCTCGCCGCGCAGCGCCTCGGTGGCGAGCGGCGCGGGGTCGGCGTTGATGTCGATGGCGGTCGGATGGAACTGCACGAATTCGGCGTCGGCGACGACCGCGCCGGCCCGGGCCGCCATGGCGACTCCGACGCCGCGCGCCTCGATGGGATTTGTGGTGACGCGATAGAGATGGCCGACGCCCCCCGTGGCGAGCGCCAGCGCCGCGCAGGGAATGTCGCAGATGCGGCCGGAGGCGTGGCGGGCGCGCACGCCGACGACGCGGCGGTCGAGCGTCAGGATCTGCTGCGCCGAATAGCCCTCGACCACGGTGATGGAGGGCGTCTCCTTCACCCGTTTTTCGAGCGTCTCCATGATGGCGCGGCCGGCCGTGTCGCCCATGACGCGAACGACGCGCCGGCGCGAATGCGCGGCCTCCCGCGAGGGCGCGAAATTGCCGCCGCTCTTGCGGTCGAAAGGCGCGCCCCAGGCGGCGAGATCCTCGACGCGGGCGCGGGCCTCGCCGGCCATGCCGAGCGCGATGTCGCGATCGACGATGCCGGCGCCGGCGGCCACCGTGTCTTCGGCGTGCCGTTCCGGCGTGTCGCCTTCCTCGACCGCGGCGGCGATGCCGCCCTGCGCCCAATAGGAGGAGCCGCTCGAGCCGACCGGCGTCGGCGCGAGAATGGCGACGGGATGGGGGGCGAGCTTGAGCGCGCAGAACACGCCCGCCAGTCCGCCGCCGACGATCACGATGGGAGGGAGCTTTTCCGGCATGCGTCAGTCGAGCGAGACGGCGGCGAGCCGCTCGAGCGCCGCGGCTTCTTTTTCCACGGCGGCGGCGACGAGCGCACGGGCGCGAGCGGGCAGGGGCAGGGCGAGCGCGGCGGCGTGGCCCCTGGGCGACATCTTGCACAGCGTCTTGCCCAGAATGTCGACGATCTTCCCGTCGTCATAGCCCGCGTATTTTTCGAGGAAGCCGTCGAAATAATGCTCCAGGAAAACGACGGCGGCGACGTTTTCGAGCGCCTGCGACTCGGGGTCCTTCTTGAGCTGCTCCTTGCGGATGAGCGCGCCGGCATGGGCGATCGCCGCCTCGTCATAGCCGTTGGCGCGCATGATCCGGCCCGCGAGATCGGCGTGATGAACCCGGCAGGCGCGCCGCCAGTCATTGTAGCCCTTGCGGCCTTCGGGATAGTCGCCGCGCGATATTTCCCATCGCCGCAAATGCTGGGCGCGGGCGGCGATTTTCAGGAGATCCGAGGCGTCCGGGTAGATGGCCGCGAGGCGCGCGCTCATGCGCTCCGCGTAAACGGTCTCGAAGGCCTGGCCGTCGACCTTGCGCGGGTCTTCGGCGTTGGCGGCGTCGATGGCGGCGAGAGTGGCGTCGAGAGAGGGCATTGGAACTCCAGAAGGGGCTTCCCCCTCCCTGTCTCCCGGGGGAGGGCTTGGAAGGGGCCTCACCCCAGATCGATCATCCGCTGCACGCTTCGCCGCGCCCGGGCGGCGACGGCCGGGTCGACGATCACCTCCTCGCGAATATGCAGCAGGCTGTCGAGGATCTTCGGCAGCGTGATGCGCTTCATATGCGGGCAGAAATTGCAGGGGCGCACAAATTCCGTGCCCGTCGTCTCTGCGGCGATATTGTCGGCCATCGAGCATTCGGTCACGAGCAGCACGCGCGCCGGCTTCTTCGTGCGCACATAGTCGATCATCGCCGCGGTCGAGCCGGAGAAGTCCGAGGCCTCGACGACCTCGCGCGGGCATTCCGGATGGGCGATGACCTTCAGGCCCGGATGGTCGGCCTTGAAGCCCTCGATCTCGTCGGCCGTGAAAAGCTCGTGCACCTCGCAGGCGCCTTCCCAGGCGATGATCTTCACCTTGGTCTGCGCGGCGACGTTCTGCGCCAGGAAACGGTCGGGGATCATGATGACGCGGTCGGCGCCCAAGCTCTCCACGACCTTCACGGCGTTGGAGGAGGTGCAGCATATATCGACCTCCGCCTTCACCTCGGCGGAAGTATTCACATAGGCGACGACCGGAACGCCGGGATATTTCTTGCGCAGCGCGCGAATGTCCGCGCCCGTGATCGACGCCGCGAGCGAGCAGCCGGCCTCGGCGTCCGGGATCAGCACGGTCTTTTCCGGGTTCAGAATCTTCGACGTCTCGGCCATGAAGTAGACGCCGCCTTGGACGATGATGTCGGCGTCGGACTTGGCGGCGAGCTTGGCGAGCTGGAGGCTGTCGCCAATGTAATCCGAGACGCAGTGATAGATTTCCGGCGTCTGGTAGTTATGCGCCAGAATCACCGCATTGCGCGTCTTCTTGATGTCATTGATCGCCTTTACGTAGGGCGCGTGAAACGGCCACTCGACCGGCGGAATCACCTTCGAGACGCGCTCATAGAGATGCGCGGTCGCGGTCTCGATCTCGGGCGTCCATTCGAGATTTGGGCGCGGCAGCACGGGAAAGCGCGCTTTCGCGCCAACTCCGAGCGACTGCGCAGGCGCACGCTCGCTCAGAAGCTCAATCGTCTCCGCCGTCATTCGCATGCCCTCTTCCCATCCACTTATGCTCACAGTGAGTATAAGTGGTCCATACAAAAACCCCGCGGCGGACCCCCGCCCGGAGCGCTTATTCGCATGAAGTTTAATGACGCCGCGCCGCGCCGGCAACCCCAGCCATCAAGGAGATGTGCTCGCTGAGAGTATAAGTCAAGGCGCCGAAAGCGCGATTTGGCGCGCGCCGATTTCTTTGGCCTCCCGGCGATTCGCTCCGCAAACTTTAAGGAATAGCAAGGACTACCGTGGAATCTGGCTCGATCAGATTCCTCCCTCCTTTGCTCCGGCGGGCGTGAGGAAAAAGGATGCGACCGGATCATGCAAATTTTTTCAGCTATTTCTGGAGTGCTCTCTCGACTGGGAAGCGTCCGCGACGATTCCAAGGGCGGCCGCCTGGCGCGTTTGCGCCATTTTCTTGATGGCGACCCCCTCGCTTTCGACGAGGCTCCTCTCCCGCCGGAAGTCGGGGCGAGGTTTCGGGCGGAGCAGCTCGGCGATCTCGAGCGCTGCACGCCGGTCGTCATGCTGGTGTCCTGCTTCAGCGCGCTCGCCTTTTGCATTTCCGTATGGGAGACGTCCTTCGCGGATCAGGCGAAAATCTGGGCGACGCTAATCTTCCTTCTCGCCGGCGTCATCTATGCGCGGCGCATCACCGCGCCGCCGCGGCATACGCGATCGGCTTCCGCTCATGGGGTCTGGCGCGCGACCGCCAACGCGCTTCTCCACGGCTCGCTATGGGGGGCGCTGCCCGTCTTCTTCTTCGCCGAAGCCTCGACGCGGCAGCAATTCATGATCATGGGCTTCGTCTTCGCGACCCTGTTCGGCGGCAGCTTCGCGCTCAGCTCGATCCCGAGCGCCGTGCTGGCGCATGTCATCCCCATTGGCGCGGGCTTCGTCGTCGCGACGCTGCCCGAGCGCGATCCCGTATTCGACATCGTCGCCGCGACGGCCGTCACCTATACTTTCGTCGTGGTGAGCGGGGCGCTGAAGAGGTCTGGCGCGGCGGCGCGGCGTTGCGCGGCGGAGGCGGCGGCGCAGGAAGGCGCGCTGCGCGACGCGCTTACCCGCATGCCGAACCGCGTCGCCTTCCGGGAGGAGCTGACGCGCTCATTCGCCCGCCTGGCGCGCCGCAACGAGCGCTTCGCCGTGATGTGTTTCGATCTCGACGGCTTCAAGGGGGTCAACGACTCCATGGGCCACGAGACCGGCGACGCCGTGCTCGTCGAAGCCGCCCGCCGGCTCAAGGCCTCGACGCGCGAGAACGATCTCGTCGCGCGCCTTGGCGGCGACGAATTCGCGCTTATCGCCGTCGACATTGGCGGCGTGGAGGACACGGTCGGCATCGCCCATCGCATTCTCGCCAATTTCCGCGCGCCCTTCGAGGTCGACGGCCGCTCCGTTCCCATCTCGGTCTCCATCGGCGTCGCCATCGCCCCGAGCGACGGCGTCGATCCGGAAAGCCTGATGCGCAACGCCGACAGCGCGATGTATGCGACGAAACAGGCCGGGCGCTGCGGCTATACGCTTTTTCGCGACCGTTTCGGCTTCGTGGCGGAGCGCAACACGCTCGACGCCGAGCTCGACCGCGCTTTCGCGCTGCGCGAGCTCTTCATGGTCTATCAGCCCTTCGTCGACACGCAGACGCAGCAGGCGACGGGCTTCGAGGCGCTGCTGCGCTGGCGGCATCCCGTGCGGGGCGTGCTCAGCGCCGGAGAAATCGTCCCGCTCTTCGAGCGCGCCGGCCAGATCGACCGGGTGGGCTCCTGGGCCTTGCAGGAGGCGATGACCGCCGCGACGCATTGGCCGTCCCATCTGCGCGTGGCCGTTAACGTCTCGGCGCTTCAGCTTCGCAAGCCCAATTTCGAGCAGATGGTGCTCGACGCCGTCGCGGCCAGCGGATTGGACCCTCGCCGCCTTGAGCTCGAACTGACCGAGACGGCGATGATCCTCGACGGCGAGAAGGCGTTCGAGATGCTCGCCAATCTGCGCCGCCTCGGCATGCAGACGTCGCTCGACGATCTCGGCACGGGCTATTCGTCCCTCGCCAATCTTGTCGGCCTGCCCCTCGACCGGCTGAAGATCGATCGCTCTTTCGTGGCGAATATCGAGACGAACCCCATGTGCAGCTCGGTCGTGAAGCTGACGATCGAGCTCGCCCGCTCCCTCTCGCTTCAGGTCACGGCCGAGGGCGTCGAGACCGAGAGCCAGTTCCGGCTTCTGCATGATTTCGGCTGCCGGGAGGTCCAGGGCTATCTGTTCAGCCATCCCCGGCCGGCGAGCCAGATCGCCGGCCTGTTCGGCGTCTGTCCGATGACGAAGGCGCCGGAGCTCGCCCGGGTCGACGCGCCGCCGATCGCGGCCGCCGGCTGAGGCCGAAATCGAAGGGTCGCGGCGGCCGGCAAAGCTGCTATAGACGTTCGCCATGCAGGCCGACGTCAAAGCGATTTTCCCGTACCGCCACCTTCTCGGCATAGAGGGCCTGAAGCGCCCCCATATCGAAACGCTGCTCGACATGGCCGAGCAGGCGGTCGAAGTGTCGCGCCAGGTGGAGAAGAAGCGCTCCAATCTGCGCGGGCGCACCCAGATCAATCTCTTCTACGAGCCCTCGACGCGGACGCAGGCCTCCTTCGAGATCGCCGGCAAGCGCCTCGGAGCCGATGTGATGAACATGTCGGTCGCGCGTTCTTCCGAATCCAAGGGCGAGACGCTGCTCGACACGGCCGTGACGCTCAACGCCATGCGGCCCGACATCATCGTCGTGCGCCACGCGCAGGCGGGGGCGGCGCATCTTCTCGCGCGCAAGGTCGATTGCTCGGTGGTCAATGCGGGGGACGGCGCGCATGAGCATCCGACCCAGGCGCTGCTCGACGCGCTGACCATTCGCCGCAACAAGGGGCGCATCGAGGGCCTGACGGTCGCCATTTGCGGCGACATCCTGCATTCGCGCGTCGCGCGCTCCAATATCATCCTGCTTTCGGCGCTGGGCGCGAGGCTGCGCGTCGTCGGCCCGTCGACGCTCGCGCCCGACAGCCTCTCGCGGCTCGGCGTCGAGGTGCATCACGATATGAAGCGCGGCCTCGCCGGCGCCGACATCGTCATGATGCTGCGCCTGCAGCGCGAGCGCATGGCCGGCGCGCTGGCGCCGAGCGCACGCGAATATTTCCATTTCTTCGGCCTCGACGAGGAGAAGCTCGAACATGCCGCGCCGGACGCGCTCGTGATGCATCCGGGACCGATGAACAGGGGCGTGGAGATCGACTCGGCCGTCGCCGACAGCGCGCGCTCCCTGATCCGCGAGCAGGTCGAGATGGGCGTCGCTGTCCGGATGGCGGTCCTGGAGGCTCTCGCGCAGCACTTGCCGAATGTGTAAGATCGCCCGCAAACGGGTCTAGCGGCTTGCTTCATTGAATTGCGAGGTTCGGACCCCCACCCCAGCCCTCCCCCTTTCAGGGGGAGGGAGTAAGGGCGTCGTTTCCCTCCCCCTGAAAAGGGGGAGGGTCAGGGAGGGGGTCCGCCAGCTTTTGCGGGATGCGCCCGAGACCTAAAAAGGGGTGAGAAATGCTCAAGTTGATCCGCTTCCTCGGTTTGGTGTCACAGTCGATCTTCATCCAGTTCGCGCATGTGTTCGGCGTCGTGGCCTTCGTCGCGGCGGCCGCGCTTGGCTGGCTGCGTCTGCCGTCCTGGCTGGTGCCGGTCCTCGCCGTCGTCTGCGGCGTGGTCGCCGACAAATTCCTGGATGAAAGCTCCGTTACGGGCCTGCTCGAAAAAGCGCACACCGCCAATCAGCGCGGAGGCTTTCTGATCGTCGTCTATTTCGTGATCTGCGCGGTCGGTTATCTCATCGGCGCCTACGGGCGTCATTACGCGCGCGGGAAGGGACTTTCGGCGGCCGTCAAGAAATAGGTTCGCGGACAAAGGAGCAGGGCCGGGCGGCGTTCAGCCGATCCGGCCCTTTTCGGTCACAGCCCCTCGAACAGCGCCGTCGAGAGATAGCGCTCGGCGAAGGAGGGGATGATCAGCACGATGTTCTTGCCCGCCGCCTCCGGACGGCCGGCGATCTCGAGCGCCGCGGCGACGGCCGCGCCCGACGAGATGCCGACGGGAATGCCTTCGATCCGCGCCAGAAGCCGGGCGGTGTCGAAAGCCGTCTGATTGCCGATGGTGACGATTTCGTCGATGACGCCGCGATCGAGGATGGGCGGCACGAATCCCGCGCCGATGCCCTGAATCTTATGCGGTCCCGGCGGGCGGCCGGAGAGAACGGCCGAGTCTTCCGGCTCCACGGCGACGACGCGCAGCGCCGGATTGCGGCTCTTCAGCACCTGGCCGACGCCGGTGATCGTGCCGCCCGTGCCGACGCCCGAGATGAAATAGTCGACCTTGCCCTCGGTGTCGTTCCAGATTTCCTCGGCCGTGGTGATGCGGTGGATTTCCGGATTGGCGGGGTTCTCGAACTGCTGGGGAATGACCGCGCCGGGCGTTTCCGCCGCGAGCTCCGAGGCCTTGGCGAGCGCGCCCTTCATGCCCTGGGAGGCGGGCGTGAGCACGAGCTCCGCGCCGAGCAGCGCCAGCATCTTGCGGCGCTCGATAGACATGGATTCGGGCATGACCAGGATGAGCCGGTAGCCCCGCGCGGCGGCCACGAAGGCCAGCGCGATGCCGGTGTTGCCGGAGGTCGGCTCGATGAGCACGCTCTGGCCCGGCGAGATCTTGCCGCTCTTTTCGAGCGCGTCGATCATGGCGACGCCGATGCGGTCCTTGACGCTCGCAATGGGATTGAAGAATTCGAGCTTGGCGAGCAGATTGGCCTTGACGCCCTTCTCCTGCGCCAGCCGGTCCAGCCGCACGATCGGCGTATCCCCGATGGTCTGGGTGATCGACTCGTAAATCCGGCCTCTGCCGGGCTTCGTGGACGGCGTGAAGCTCTTGTCTGACATTTCTGCTCCTCCCCTTGTCACTATATCGACAGTTTGACTCCCACCGCCGCCATCATCGTCGCGAGCGCCGGCCTCAAATAGTGGTCCGGAACGCGGGCGGCGAGATGACTCCCTATGGCGATGCCCGGCAGAGAGCCGATCAGGAGAGAGAATAGCAAGACCCAATCCACGCCGCCCATGAGCCAATGCCCGAAGCCGGCGATGAGCGTCAGCGGCACGGCGTGCGCGATGTCCGAGCCCACGAGCCGCACGGTCGGCGTGCGGGGATAAAGCGCGAGAAGGACGGTCATGCCCACCGCGCCCGCGCCCACCGAGGAAATCGAGACGAGAACGCCGAGAAAGGCGCCGAGCGTCACGGTGAGCAGGCCGATATGCCGGTCGCTCATATCGTCGAGGCGCCGGGCGATGTAATCGAGAATCCAGCGCCGAAACAGGATCGACGCGGCGGTCAGCAGCAATGCGAAGCCAAGCGCCGAGGTGATGAGCCCATTGGCTGCGTGCCCCGCCGTCTTGCCCAGCCAGGAGAGCGTCAGCAGGGCGATGATCGACGCAGGGACGGAGCCGGAGGCGAGGCGGCGCGTGACGCGCCAGTCGACCGTGCCGTTGAGGGCGTGGACGAGCGTGCCGTTGCTCTTGGTGATGGCGGCGTAAAGCAGATCGGTGCCGACGGCCGTCGTGGGCGCGACGCCGAAAAGCAGCACCAGGATGGGGGTCATAAGAGAGCCGCCGCCGACGCCGGTGAAGCCGACCAGGGCGCCGACGATGAAGCCCGACAGCGAATATAGAGGGTTGAACGCTTGGAGCGCGTCGGCGATGGCGGACATTCGGGCAGTTTTCCATTAATACACGCAATTAGCGTGTTATTCCAACCAAAACACAGGCATGCCGCGTCATTTAATTGGCCGAAAACGCCGAGGCAGTCAAATACTCCATTGGTCTACTTAAATACTAGAGTAAAAGGGCGCCGGTCAAGCAGGGGTGGATCATATGAAAAATTTCAAATATGTGATTTAGTCACGAAATTCGATGGACGCGCCGGATTAAGGTCGCGCGACGCTCTTCGCGCGAAGCTGTGGTAAAAGTTTCGAATGCTAACGAAGAAAGCCAAATACGGCCTCAAGGCGATGGTCTATCTAGCTGGAGTCGAGCAGGGGCAGACCGCCCTCGTGGCCGACATCGCCGCGGCAAATCAGATCCCCAAGAAATTTCTCGACGCCATTCTCAGCGAATTGCGCAACGCCGGCTTTGTCCATTCCAAGAAGGGAAAGGGCGGGGGCTATATGCTGGCGCGCGCGCCGGCCGAGATCAGCGTTGGCAATCTCGTCCGCACGCTCGACGGGCCGCTGGCGCCGATTCAGTGCGCGAGCCGCCGCCTTTACCGCAGATGCGAAGACTGCATCGACGAAACGCACTGCGCCGTCCGGCTCGTCATGATGGAGGCGCGCGACGCCATCGCCCGCGTCCTGGACAATACGTCGCTGGATCAAATGCGCGTCCTCGGAGACGCCGGGATCGCGCTCATCGACGGCTCGGCGTCCGAGGCGGCCGGCCCCGCGGCCATGGACATGGCGTGAGGCGGAACCTATAAAGCGCATCGGCCTTGGGCCGGAGAATTCTGCAAAAATAGAGGCCGGCGCGACGCCGGGAAGCGAATGTCGGAAGCAGCGGTGGCGACGGTTCGTCGGGATTCGGAAGAAGGGCGCGCGGCCGCCGAGTTACGGCGCACCATGGTTGAGCGCCAGCTACGTCCCTTCGACGTGACGGACGTGCCGCTGCTGGAGCGCTTTCTCGAGGTTCCGCGCGAGCTCTTCCTGCCGTCGAGCCAGGCGGCGCTCGCCTATTCCGATCTTGCCGTCACGGTAAAGGGCGCCGGCGGCCGCAAGCGCGCGCTGCTGCCGCCGCTGGTTCTCGCCCGCATGCTGCAGGGCGGGGAGCCGCGCCCCGGCGAGAAGGCGCTCGACATTGGCGGGGCCGGCTATTCGTCCGCCCTTCTGTCGGGCCTCGTTGGCGAGGTGGTCGCGCTCGAAAACGACCCGGAGCTCGCCGCGCGGGCCAGGCAAGGCCTCGCGGCGCTCGGCGCCCGGAACGTGCGCGTCGAAACGGGGCCGCTCGAAAAGGGCTTCGCCGCGGCCGCCCCTTACGACGTCATCTATGTGCAGGGCGCCGTCGAGGCGGGCCTCGACGCGCTCTTCGCCCAGCTTGCGCCGAACGGACGCCTCCTCGCCATCGTCACGCCGGAGCCCGGCGCCGGCCAGCACGTCGTGCGCTTTGAACGGCAGGGCGGACAGCCGGCCGGGCGCATCTCGCTGTTCAACGCAAATGCCACAGTGCTCGACGGATTTGCCCGACTGCCCGGTTTCTCGTTCTGACGCCACTTTTCTGCCCCATTTGCATTCCTAGCGTTCTCGCACCGCGTAACTTGAGTAATCGGAAGTGGCACAAATTGCTGAGCTTACGGTTGTTTCGGGAAAGTGAGAGGAACGCCAAATGGATGGGGCGGCGGTGAGGCGGCTGCGTGCCGCCAGGTTGAAGTCGGCTGCCGTTTTTGCGGCCGCAGCTATCGTCGCCGCCATCGCCGCCGCCGACGCTCGGGCCGAGTCCCTCTATTCCGCGCTGGCGCGCGCCTATGGCGGCAATCCCGACCTCAATCAGAGCCGCGCCAATGTGCGCGCGCGCGACGAGGATGCGCCGATCGCGGAGGCCGGCATGCGCCCAAAAGCGAGCATCCAGGCGACGTGGGGGCCGCAATTCAGCACGGTGAAGCTTCCCGCCGGGCGAAATCAGCTCGATAACGGCCGCGCTTTTTCCTATGACCGCTATCTTGGCTATCCCCGCGGCTCGACGCTGAACGTCACGCAGAACATCTTCGACGGCGGAGCCACCGAGAATTCCGTGAAGCGCGCCGCCTCGGGCGTCTTCGCCGCGCGCGCGACCATGCGCCTGACCGAGCAGGCGATCCTCCAGAACGGCGCCACCGCCTATATGAACGTGCTGCGCGACACGGCGGTCGTGAATTTGCGCAAGAACAACATCGCCGTCCTCGATCAGCAATTGAAGCAGACCCGCGACCGCTTCCAGGTCGGCGAAGTGACGCGCACGGACGTGGCGCAGGCCGAGGCCTCGCTCGCCCAGGCGCGTTCGGAGCTCTATGCGGCGCAGGCGCAGCTCAAGACCAGCATCGCCAATTATCGCCAGATCATCGGAAACGAGCCGGGCCATCTCGAGCCGGGCCGCTCTTTGGAGCCGCTCCTGCCGAAATCGCTGAACGACGCGATCAACATCGCGCTCGCGGAGCATCCAGGCGTAGTGTCGGCGCTGCATCAGGTGGACGCCGCCGAACTCGCCGTGAAGGTGGCGGAGGCGGCGCTCTCGCCCACGGTCTCCGTGAACGCGCAAGTCTCGAATCAATACGACAGCTTTCTGGGCTCGCCCGGCTCGCGTTATTTCTCCGCGGGCGCCAGCGGGCAGCTCAATATTCCGCTTTATCAGGGCGGCTCCGAATACGCCTCGATTCGCCAGGCGAAGGAGCAGTTGGGGCAGGCGCGGCTGAACGCCGATCTGCAGCGCGACAGCGTGCGCGCCAGCGTCGTTTCGAGCTACGGCCTGCTGGAGACGGCGAAAGCCTCGATCATTTCCGGTCAGGCGGCCGTGAAGGCGGCGGAGACCGCGCTCGCGGGCGTGCGCGAGGAGGCGAAGGTCGGACAGCGCACGACGCTCGACGTGCTCAACGCCCAGCAGGCGCTGCTCAATGCGCGCGTCAATCTCGTTCTGTCGCAGCGCGACCGCGTCGTCGCCTCCTATGCCGCGCTCGGCGCGATAGGACGGCTCTCCGCGGAGGAGCTGAGCCTCAACGTCGCATTTTACGATCCGTCGATTCACTATGAGCAGGTGAAGACGAAATGGTTCGGGGTCGACACGCCCGACGGCAGATGACCTCAAGAGATCGGATGACAGCGCGCGCCGAAAGGTGTGGAATTCGGGGAAGGCCGTGTTGATTCGCGGGATGCGGACGGTCACAGATGTTCGGCCACCGCACCGCAACACGTCGTTAACCGTTTAAGAAAGCACTCCATGAGCGCAGCCAACGCGTCCGCCCCGTCGCAATCGCTCCAGGAAGAGATGCGCGCGCATGAGCCCTCGATGGAGGAAATTCTCGCCTCGATTCGACGGATCATCGCCGACGACGACAGCTTGCCGGGCGCCCGGCGCGAGCGTGACGGCCGTCGTCGGGAGGAGGAGACCGCCGAGCCCGCGATCGCCGTCCAGAACGCCTATCCCGCGCCCGCTCTCGAGCCCGCGCCGCCGCCGCAGCTCGAGCCCATGGCGGAGCGGCCGCAGCCGGCGCCGATAGCGGATATTCGCCAGCTCCGTCTCAATCGCGCGGCGCCGGAGCCGGTCGCCGAAGAGCCGGCGGAGTCCGAGGACGATCATGCCGACGCGCCGGAATCGCCGGCGGCGGCGCTTGTCGCGGCGGCCGAGGCGCCGCTCGACAATGACGAGCCGATCGACGGCGCGCCGCTGGTCTCCGCCGAGGCGGCGTCGTCCATCGCCTCGCATTTCCAGGCGCTCGCGACGAGCATGTTCATCAATGACAGCGGACTTCTGCAGAAATATGCGCAGGAGATGCTGCGTCCCATGCTCAAGCAGTGGCTGGACGACAATCTCCCCGTGATCGTCGAACGCCTCGTGCGCGCCGAGATCGAGCGCGTGGCGCGCGGCGGGCGCCGCTAGATCGGGCTGCGCATTTTGACCCCTCGTTAACGCCGCCTATAGAAGTCGGCGCTATTCTTGGGAGCATGCACAGACTGGGCGCATTCCTCCGTTCGCTGATCCTGCCTTTGACGCTTTATTGCGTGGCGGGGGCCGTCGCGTCCTATTTCGTGTGGCACGGCGTCAACGGCCAGCGCGGGCTGAAGACCGGCGAGGAATATGAGCAGAAGCTCGCGCAACTGCGCATGGAGCGCGACACGCTGAAGTTCCAGCGCATGCAGTGGGAAAGCCGCATCGCGCTGATCAAGGGCGAGAATGTCGACGCCGACATTCTCGAGGAACAGACGCGCAAGAGCCTCGGCCGGGTTCACAAGAATGACGTCGTGATCCTGCTGCCGCAGGGCGAGGCGCGCTGAGCGCTGCTCCATTTGCGGCTTCGCCCGATTGCTTTGCTACGGCGCCTCCACCGTCATTGCGAGCCGAAGGCGAAGCAATCCAGGGCCGTGATGTGGCCCTGGATTGCTTCGCTCCGCTCGCGATGAGGGGGCGAGCGTTATTTCCTGAAATACCGCCCCGTCAGGGTCAGCGGGCCGTCGCTGGCGACGACCCCGCGCGCGACCAGATCTTCGAGATGGGCGAGGACGTTCATCGCCGCCGCGCCGTGCAGGCGGCTGTCAACGCTTTCATAGATTCGCGCGACCATTGCGGGGATGGTGTCGTCGCCGGCTTCGAGGCGTTGCAGGATCGCGGCCTCGCGCGCGCGCCGGTGATGCGCGAGGGCGCGCAGATAGCGGGGCGGATCGCGCACGGGGTCGCCATGGCCGGGCCAGTAGATGGCGTCGTCGCGTCGCCGCAGGCGCTCGATCGATTCCATGTAATCGGTCATGGAGCCGTCCGGCGGCGCGACGACGGTCGTCGACCAGCCCATGACGTGATCGCCGGTGAAGAGCGCCCTTTCTTCAAGAAGCGCGAAGCAGAGGTGATTCTGCGTATGGCCCGGCGTCTCCAGCGTTTCGATCGTCGCGCCGCCGAGCTCGATCCGCGCGCCTTCCGTCAATGCGGCGTCCGGCGCGTAAGCGGGGTCATGCGAGGCGTCGAGGCCCGGTCCCGTGACGAGAATGTCCATGCGCGGCGCATGAGACGCGCAGCCCATGATCGTCGCGCCCGTCGCCGCCTTCAGCGCGCGCGCGGCGGGGGAATGGTCGCGATGCGAATGGGTGACGAGGATGCATGCGAGTCGCTCGCCCTCGATCGCCGCAAGCAGGGCGCCGATATGGCGCTCATCGGCGGGGCCGGGATCGACGATGGCGACTTCGCCCGCGCCGACGACATAGCTGCATGTGCCCTTATAGGTGAACGGCCCGGCATTGGGCGCGACCAGGCGGCGCAGGAGCGGCGAGACGCGCTCACATGTCTGATCGTTCCGCGCGCCCATGCTTTCCTCCACGACTCGGACGAAAATAGGCGCTTCGCCGCGCGGTTTCGAGGCTTGACGCCGACTTCGCAAAAATGCGGCGCGCAATCCAGGAGTCGTCTCTTAGGGTTCCGGATTGCTTTGCTTTGCTGGCGATGACGGGCCTTCGCCAAGGCGATAGCCAATGGCGACGCGGGAACGGGCGCCCGCCCGTCATTGCGAGAAGCGAAGCGAAGCAATCCAGGGCCGCGCTGGATTGCTTCGCTTCGCTCGCAATGACGCCGAGGCGTTCGCGAAGCGGATCAGGCGGAAACCGGGGAAGGGGGCGCCCCATGCGGAAGCCGCCCGGCGGAGCCACGCTTTCGCGCGTCAGTGGAAATTGCGCGCCTTGGGCATGGGCTCGCTTTTCGCTACCCGCATCGTCTCCAGGAGCCGCAAATCGCTGGACAGATCCTCGACGCGCTCGGCGACGACATGGATGACGCCCGACTCCTTTTGCAGTCTTCCGGTCACAGCGACATGGCGCGCGCCGATGATCTCCGCGCGCTGGCGCTCCAGCAGCTTCGGCCAGACGATGATATTGGCCTGGCCGGTCTCGTCCTCGATCGTCATGAAGATCACGCCCTTGGCCGTGCCGGGCCGCTGGCGCAGCAGCACGAGCCCCGCGACCGTCACGCGCCGCTTTTCGCCGTCGGGGAAATGCGATAGCGCCTCGCAGGGCAAAGCGCGCCGCGCCTCGAGACGCGGCCGCAGGAAGGCGACGGGATGGCCTTTGAGCGAGAGGGAGAGGAAGCGATAATCCTCGACGATCTCCTCGCCCGGCGGCATGGGCGGCAGATGCGCGTCCGGCTCCAGCGGCGCGAAGGACAGCTCTCGTAGAAGCGGCAGATCGTCCTTGTCGCCGGCGCGATTGAGCCCCGCCGCCGCCCAGAGCGCGTCGCGGCGCGACAGGCCGAGCGAGGCGAAGACGTCGGCTTCCGCAAGGCGCGTCAGCGTCGCGGGCGAGAGCTCGGCCCGGAGCCAGACGTCGCGCACCGAGTCGTAGCCCTTGCCCCGCCGCATCACGAGCCGGCGCATGTCCTCTTCCGCGACGCCCCTGATCTGCCGGAAGCCGAGGCGAACCGCGTGGTTTCCGCGAATGTCGCCGGCCATTTCCGCATGGCGGGGGTGGAGGGGCGGGATATTGGGCGAATGGCGAGCAGGCGAGGCTGGCGCCCAATACCTCCCCTTTACGGGGAGGTCGGCGGTCGTAGACTGCCGGGTGGGGTCCTCGCCGCCACATTCTGGCTGGGCCTTGCCCCACCCGACCCCGCTTCGCGGGGCCACCCTCCCCGTAAAGGGGAGGGATTCGCTCACGCCCGTCATTCGCAGGTCCGGCTCCGGCGATGACGTTTGAGAGGCGGGGAGCGGCTTCCCTCCCTCCCCTTTACGGGGAGGGTGTCGCGCGGAGCGCGACGGGCGGGGCTCCAACGTGCAGTCCCAGTCCGAGGCGTTGATGTCGACCTCCCGCACCTCGACCCCATGCTCCCTGGCGTCCCGCACGATCTGCGCGGGGGCGTAGAAGCCCATGGGCTGCGCGTTCAACAGCGCGCAGGCGAAGACGTCGGGGTAGCGGCATTTGAGCCAGGCGGAGGCGTAGACAAGCAGCGCGAAGGAGGCGGCGTGGCTTTCCGGGAAGCCATAGGAGCCGAAGCCTTCAATCTGGCTGAAGCAGCGCTCGGCGAAGTCGCGCGTATAGCCCTTGTGCATCATGCCCGTGATCATCTTGTCGCGAAAGCCGCCGATGAGGCCCGCGCGCTTGAAGGTCGCCATGGCGCGGCGCAACTGATCGGCCTCGGACGGCGTGAAGCCGGCCGCGACAATGGCGATGCGCATGGCCTGCTCCTGAAAGAGCGGCACGCCGCAGGTCTTGGCGAGCACGTCCTCCAGCTCCTTCGACGGATAGGAGACAGGCTCCTTTTTCATGCGGCGCTGAAGATAGGGATGCACCATATTGCCCTGTATGGGGCCGGGGCGGACGATCGCGACCTCGATGACGAGATCGTAGAAGCATTGGGGCTTCAGCCGCGGCAGCATGGACATTTGCGCGCGGCTCTCGATCTGGAAGACGCCGATCGTGTCGGCGCGCGAGATCATGGCGTAGACGCGCTTGTCGTCGTTGTCGGAAATGCTCGAGAGGCGATGAACGATCCCGTAATGCCGCGCCAGAAGGTCGAGGCCCCTGCGCAGACAGGTGAGCATGCCGAGCGCGAGCACGTCGACCTTCAGCAATCCGAGCGCGTCGAGATCGTCCTTGTCCCATTCGATGGCGGTGCGGCCTTCCATCGCCGTGGGGAGGATGGGAACGACCTCGTCCAGCCTGTCGCGCGAAATGACGAAGCCGCCGGAATGCTGCGTGAGATGGCGCGGGAAGCCCTCGATCTCCTCGGCGAGCGCCAGCGCCATGGCGAAACGCGGCTCCGAGGCGTCGAGGCCGAGCCTCGCAATGTCCTGCATGCGCGTCCCGCGCTCGCTGCCGCGCCCGAAGGCGGCCGACGACAGGCGGCCGACGAGGTCGCCGGAGAGGCCGAAAACCTTGCCGATCTCGCGAATGGCGCTCTTGCCGCGATAGGTGATGACGGCCGCCGCGATGCCGGCGCGCGCGCGGCCGAAGCGGCGGTAGATATACTGGATCACCTCCTCGCGCCGCTCATGCTCGAAATCGACGTCGATGTCGGGCGGCTCGTTGCGCTCGGTGGAGACGAAGCGCTCGAAGAGCAGATCGTGCTTCGTCGGATCGACTTCCGTGACGCCGAGGCAATAGCAGATGACGGAATTCGCCGCCGAGCCGCGCCCCTGCGCGAGAATCCCTTCGCCGCGCGCAAAGCGCACAATGTCATGCACGGTGAGAAAATAGGCCGCGTATTTCAGCTCCGCGACAAGCGCCAGCTCGCGTTCGAGCAGCGCGGAAATATGTTGGGGAACGCCCTGCGGATAGCGCGCCTTCGCGCCCTCGCGGGAAAGCGCCTCAAGCGCCTCCTGCTCGCTCGCAAAGCCTTCGCGCAATTCGCTCGGATATTCGTAAGCCACGTCGGAGAGGCGGAAGTCGAGCGCCTCGATGAAACGCGCGCTTTCCTCGACGGCGTGGGGCGCCTCGTGAAAAAGGCGCGCCATTTCTTTCGCGCTTTTCAGATGACGCTCGGCGTTGGCGGCGAGCAGGAAGCCGGCTTCCTCCAGCGTCGTCTTTTCGCGAATGCAGGCCAGCGCGTCGGCGAGCGGGCGTCGCCCGGCGACATGCATATGCGCGTCGTTCACGGCGACGAGCGGAAGCCCAAGCTTTCGAGCAAGCTCGATGCGGCCGAGAAGGCGCGCGCGCGGGCGCGGGCCGTAAAGGGCGGTCGCCGCGAGCCAGACGCGGCCGGCCAACGCCTCCAGAAGGGCAGGGGGCGGCGCGCCATTCTCCATGACGACGACCTGCTGGCCTTCGGAGAATTCCAGCAGGTCGTCGAGAAAAAGCGCGCAGTCGCCTTTCCTGGTCCGCAAATTGCCGTTCGTGAGCAGGCGGCACAGGCGCCCATAGGCGGGGCGGTCCTTCGGATAGCAGAGAATGTCCGGCGTCCCGTCGCGAAAGACGAGGCGCGCGCCCACCGCCAGGCGGAAATCGCCGACGCTCTTCTCATGCGCCCGGAGATAAGAGAAGGCGCGCACCACGCCCGCGAGCGAATTGCGGTCGGCGATCCCGACGCCGCAATGGCCGAGCGCCACCGCCGTCGCGGCCATTTCTTCCGGATGCGACGCGCCGCGCAGGAAGGAGAAATTGGTGGTCGTCGCAAGCTCGGCGTAGCGGGGCGTGGGCATAGGAGAGCCGATTGTTTGTTCCTCTATTGTTCTCTCTTTTTTCCGCCCGTCAAGCGGGGCCAGGGGTGGAACAGGGCGATCGGCGAACAACAATCTCGGCGGCTAGCCGCCAAATCCTCCCCTCTCCCCGCGAGCGGGGAGAGGGCAGGGTGACGGGCAAAGCCGCCATGCGAATGCTCGTGGCTTGCATGCTGCAACAAATCCCCGATTTTCCCGTTGCGGCCTTGCCCCTCACCCCGGCCCTCTCCCCGTTTTCACGGGGAGAGGGGGAGGGATTGGCCGGCTAATCGTCCGGGATCGTCGTTCGCCTGACTGTCTCCGCAATACGAAAAAAGGCCCCGCTGAGCGGGGCCTTGAGTGCGGCGCGAAAAACCGTGCGCCGGCTCTGGTTGTTCTTCAAGGAGCAGCTACGCGCTCAAATGCTTACGCTTGAAAACTCCGACTGTCCTCAGTCGAAGACCGAGCCGAGACCCACGCCGAGCACGCCCACCATGACGGCGATCGGGAAGATGGCGTAATCGCCGAGCAGGAGGGCGCCGATGACGCCGCCGATCGCGCCGCCCACCAGGCCGCCCGCGATCTTACCGGTATAACGTTCCTTCTTTTCCGCCGCATTCGAGCCGGCGTTCTGCATCGTCTCATTCGACATGACGTGTCCCCCGACAAATTGGAGCCTTGCCGCATCGCGCATTTGCTAGCGGCGTCATGTGAGCGTGCGATGAGCGTTTGATGAAGGAGGCGTCACGCCCCGGTCGCGAAAAATTCGCGCGTCAGCGCAAAGCGTCCGAAGACAATCGAAAAGCAACGGCCGGCGCTTGCGAAGCGCCGGCCGAAAAATTTTTGCGAGCCGTCTTGTTACTGCTGCGCCGGGGGCTCTTCCGCCGGGGCGTCGGCCGGAGCGGCCTTCGGCTTCGGCTTCGGCTTGGGTTTCGGCTTCGGCTTGGGTTTCGGCTTGGCGGGAGCGGCAGCGGCGTCCGGCGCCGCGGCGGGTTCGGCGGCGGCCGGCGGCTCGCCGGGAAGCGGTGCGGCGGCGGCCGGCGCTTCCGCCGCAGCAGGCGCGGGCTCGGCCGGCGGCGGGGGCGCCGCAGGCGCCTCAACGGCCGCGGGCGTCTCGGCCGGCGCCGCTTCGGCGGGCGGCGCGGCTGCGGAGTCGGGCTCCTTCGGCGTTTCGGACTCGGCGGCCGGAGCGGGCTCCGTCGGCGCGGGCTCGGCGGCCGGCGCCGGCTCTTCCGCCTTCGGCGCCATCAATTTCTGAATTGCCGCCCGCAAGGAGGCGACGCCTTCGCTCGGCGCCGCATAGACGCCAAGGCCGAAGCCGATCGCGCCCGCGACGAGAGCCGTCACAATGGTCGATAAAACACGCGCCATTCGATGCGTTCCTCCACAAATCGTTATGCTTGCGCTTAGATCGCGCTGCGATTGGGCGGAACCGCCCAATCGCAGCGCGATCGATTCCAAGGTTTAGAGCGCGCCTTTCGCGAAAACCGGCTCCCGCTTTAATTCGCCGCGCGCTCCAGGCATATCGGGCCTATCCAAATACGAGTATTGTCGGATCGTAGCAATTCTGAGACTTCATCAATTGCAGCGACGCCAATTCCTATCGCGCCGCGCGGCATGGGCGCAAGACGCATTCCGTCAGGGAATTCCTTCCGCCAAGCAATATTCCCTGGCGTTATAGACGCGCTTCGGTCTGTCGCGCCGCGCAGCCTGCGGTCTCCTTCTCACAATCAGAATCGTCGCAAAGACGCTCGGAAAATGCGAATCAGTCGCGGTCAAGCGGGGATTTCGGAAGGCTTCGCTTCCATCTGGAGACAGGATGCAGCGGCGCATCGACATCATGCGGCCGAGCCGGGGCTCCCTTTGACGCAAAGCGCCGTTTGGGCAAGACTGCGCGGGCAAAAAGCAAAGAGCGCGATAGCCTTGCCTGAGATTGGCGCGCGCCGAGAAGGGACGAAGGGATGAAGAAACGTTACATCGGCGCCGCCGCCGTCGTCGCCGCGGCCTTTGCCGTCACCGCGGCGCAGGCTCAGTCGGCCGCGCAGATCGCCGCCATGGAGGCCAAATTCGTTTCCGCCGACAAGGACGGCGACGGCAAGCTGACCCCCGAGGAAGCGAAGGCCGGCATGCCTCGCGTCTCGGCGAATTTCACAAAGATCGACAAAGGCAATAAGGGCTTCGTCACCGTCGAGGACATCAAGGACGCCATGTCGGTGATGATGGGCAAGTAGGCCCGTTGCTTTTCCCGGCGGGAGCCCGTGTCCGGGTCGCGCGGGCTCCAGCTTTTTGCGCGACCTTGTAACGCATGTGTCCCTAAGGCTGGCGCATGCGGCATGATTTGATCGACGGCCGTCCGTTCGGATGCGCGCCAGCAATCGGCGTCGCAATAGCTTCATAACTCTATCTGATAAATCTTCAGCGAAAAGCGGGCGACCACTTTTCGCCGCGCGCTCTCGCCTCGATTGACGCAATCCGGGATGATCGCTAAGAGGCGGTCCAGGATAAAAAGATGACAATGGCGTTGAAGGCCGGCTCGAAAAAGCGCGCGGCGCGAGGAGTGCGCGCGCTGATTTCGGCGATCGCGCTGCTGAGCGCGAGCCATGGCGAGTCCCTGGCGGCCGGCGTGGAGCTGCACGGGGCGGGCGCGACCTTTCCGGCGCCGCTATACGAGGCCTGGATCGAGCGCTTCCACAAGGATCATCCGGACTCGGCCATCACATATGAGTCCGTCGGATCGGGCGAGGGCCTTGCGCGCTTCGCCGAGGGCGAGTTGGACTTCGCCGCAAGCGACGTCGCCGCGCCGTCGCCCGGCGATGAAAGATCGAACGGCGTCGGCGCGCAGTTCCCCGTCACCGCCGGCATGGTGACGATCGCCTACAACCTTCCCGGCGTCGGCGCCAGGCTCCGGCTTCCGCGCAGCGTCTACGCCGATATTTTCTTGGGCAAGATCCGCCGCTGGGACGATCCGCGCCTCGCCGCCGCCAATCCGGGCGTCCATCTGCCCTCGCGCGAGATCGCCGTCACGGCGCGCCTCGACTCCAGCGGGACGACTTTCGCTTTCACGAGCCATCTCTTCGCGATCAGTCCGAGCTGGGTGGACAGCGCCGTCGGCGTCGGCAAGAAGGCGAACTGGCCGGACTTCGTGAAGCTCGCGAAAGGAAATGAAGGCGTCGCCGCGCAGATCAGGTGGATCGAGGGCGCGATCGGCTATGTCGAATATGGCTACGCCAGGCGCAAGGGCCTGCCTGTCGCGGCGCTGGAGAACAAGGAGGGCAAATATGTCGCCCCCTCGCCGGAAGCCGGAGCCGCGGCGATCAATCAATCCTCCTATCTCGGACTCCAGAATCTCAAATCCTCGACCCTCGACCCCGCCGGCCCCGGCGCCTATCCGATCGTCTCCTATAGCTGGTTGATCCTGCGTTGGGACTATCCGGCAGACAAGCTGCGGCTGGTGAACGCTTTCGTGGACTATATTCTCGGCGAGGGGCAGAAAGTCGCGCTCGATCTCGGCTATGTTCCGCTCCCTGGCCCGGTCGCCTATCGCGGCAGGGCGATGGTCGCGCGCATTTTCCCAAGCGAAGGCGCGGAAGGCGCGCTGGCGACGGCGGCGCCGCCAAAGCCTCTCGAACGCGCGAAAGCCGGCGGCGGCGAAAGCGCGGCGAAGCCTCGCGGCGCCGCGAGCCCATAATCGTCGGACGCATCCCTGTCGTGCGCGAAGAGGCGACGGAAGCGCGCGGCGTTTCCGCCTGACGCCGACAACGGCGTTCAATCGACAAAAAGCTCGATCTTAAAGCATCGCTGAAGCAAGAGCCGGCGTGTCAAGATATCTTTCCGCCAAACAGGCTCACTTTACGCCAATCATCCAATAAACTATTGAGCGTGCTCCGGATATAACTAAAGTTATATGGCCAATACACGTAGAATAATTAGCCTAAAGCCACTCGATCCAAATACGTGTTAAGTCACGTAGAAAGAGTATGGCCATGGCTACAGCGTTATATGCAAATACAAATGTCGTAGATGCTTGCAGTGACGCGAAACTACTCGAAATACCTCGTGTTTCCGCCGTCATTCCTACGCTCAATGAAGAAAACAACCTGCCGATCACCTTGCCGCGCTTGCCGGTCTGGATCGACGAGGTTGTGATCGTCGACGGCTGCTCGACGGACCGCACGATCGAGGTGGCGCGCGAGCTGCGGCCGGATGCGACCATCGTGCTTGAGAAAAGGCGCGGCAAGGGCGCCGCGCTTCGCGCCGGCTTCCAGGCCGTGACGGGAGACATCACGCTCATTCTCGACGCCGACGGCTCCATGGATCCCGGGGAGTCGATCATGCTGGTCGGCGCATTGATGGCGGGCGCGGATTTCGCCAAGGGTTCGCGCTTCATCCAGGGCGGCGGAACCGACGACATGACCTGGTTCCGCATGACGGGGAATTGGGGCCTGACGCAAGCGGTCCGCCTGCTGTTCGGCGGCGCCTATAGCGATCTCTGCTACGGCTACCTCGCCTTCTGGACGAAGCACAGGGACATTCTGGAGCCGACCTGCGACGGCTTCGAGGTGGAGACCTTCCTCAACATCAAGGCGCTGAAAAGCGGCATGAAGATCGTCGAGGTGCCGAGCTTCGAGGCGCCGCGCGTGTTCGGCGAAAGCAATCTGAAGCCGATCCAGGACGGCTGGCGCGTGCTCATGACCATCTTGCGCGAGCGGCTTCCGCACAGCCAGAGCGCGCTCTAATGAACGCGGCGGTCCGCCAGGCGCCGGCCGTCATGGAGGCAGGACGCGCGCGGACGCGCGTCCTGATCGTCACCGCGCGTTTCTTCCCGGAAATGGGCGGCGTCGAAACCCATGTGCATGAGGTCGCCGCGCGTCTCGCCTCGCGCGGCTTCGACGTGCAGATCCTGACGACGGATCGCAGCGGCCGCCTGCCGAAGATCGAAACGACTTCCGCCGCGACGGTCCGGCGCGTCAAGGCGTGGCCGGCGAAGCGAGATTATTATCTTGCGCCCGGCGTCTTCCTCGAAATCTTGAAAAGCGGCTGCGACGTCATCCACGTCCAGGGCTGCCACACGCTCGTCCCGCCGCTCGCAATGCTGGCCGCGCTGGTCAAGGGCGTCCCCTATGTCGTCACCTTCCACAGCGGCGGCCATTCGTCGAGTCTGCGCAACCAGATGCGCGACGCGCAGTGGCGCCTGCTGGCCCCACTCTTCCGACGCGCCGCGGGATGGATCGGCGTCTCCCGATACGAAGCCGATTTCTTCGCCCGGGCGATGGGGCTTCCGCGAGATCGGATCGAGGTGGTTCCCAACGGCGCCGCCATGCCGGAAAGCGTCGACGCCGGGCCGGCGAGCGGGATGCTGATCGCCTCGGTCGGCCGTCTTGAAAAATACAAGGGACATCACCGCGTCATCCGCGCCTTCGCGGAGGTGTCGAAGCGGCATCCGGAAGCCGAGTTGCGGATCGTCGGGGAAGGACCCTACCGACCGCAACTGGAGACGCTCGCCGAACGGCTGGGTCTGCGGCGCAAGGTGACGATCGGCGGCGTCCCGCCACAGGATCGGAAAGGCATGTCGCGCATCCTGTCGCGCGCGCGGCTCGTGATGCTGCTCAGCGATTATGAGGCGCATCCCGTGGCGGTTATGGAGGCGCTGGCCTTGGGGCGCCCCGTGCTCGCGACCAATTGCTCGGGGTTTGTCGAGCTCGCCGAGCAGTCGATGGTGAGCGTCGTCGAGCCCGATGCGAGCGAAACCGAGATTGCCGATGCGGTGGATCGCATCCTTGCGACGCCGGCGGCGCCGTCTCGAATGGCGCTGCCGAGCTGGGACGCTTGCGCCGCGCGCGTCGCCGCGCTTCTCGACAGCGTGCGCCTCGGAGGCGTCGCATGACGCTTCCGGTCGGGCTTGGAGACGGGCGGGGCGTGGGGTTTCGGTTTCCCGCGTGGCTGCGCCGCGCCGTCGGCCGGGCCGACGCGCTCATCGGACCGGACGCCCGGGGGCGCGAGGCCGGCCAGGAGCCCGCCGCCATCAATTGGGATGCGGTTTCCGCGCTCGCCCTGACCATGTCGGTCGGGCTGATTCTCGTCGCCTTCGGCCATGGCGCGGGGCGGCGCGGCGAAAGCGTCATGACGGCGCTCTATTGGGTCGGGCTGATCGTCACGACGCTGCCTGTCGCCATGCGCCTGGCGGCGCCGGGCGTTCGGCGCGACGAGCGGCTTTTGCTGGCGACGGCGCTCGCTTTGGCGCTGCTCGTGGTCAAGATCCTTTATGCGCCGACGGCCTTCGCGCATTTCGACGAATTTCTGCATTGGTCCACGGCCATCGACATGATGGCCTCGCGGCGCCTCTTCACGCCGAATCCGCTGCTGCCGGTCAGCCCGTTCTATCCCGCTCTGGAAATCCTGACGACGAGCATTGCGAGTCTGACGCAGCTTTCGATCTTCGCGGCTGCGACGATCGTTCTTATCGTCGCGCGCGGCTTCCTCCTCGTCGCCCTCTTTCTGCTCTTCGAAAAATGCGCGGGCTCGGCGCGCGTCGCCGGGATCGCGTGCCTGGCTTTCATGGCCAATTCGAACTTCATCTTTTTCGAAGGGCAATTCGCCTATGAAACGCTGGCGATCGTCTGGCTCGCGGCGATCCTTTACCTCGAATGGGCGCGTCCGCGGTCGAGCGATCCGTGGAAGGACAGGCTGTTCCTGACCGTCCCGCTGCTCGCGGCGCTGACGGTCACGCATCACGTTACGGCCTATATCGCCGCCGCGCTGCTCCTGGGCTTCGCGGCTCTCGAGCTGCTGAAACGCGAGGAAGACGATGAGCGGCGGGCGCGCGTCGCCGTCGCGGTCCTGGCGATCGCCCTGCCGGTCTTGTGGTCATGGCGCGCGGGCTCGGCTTCGCATGGCGGCTCGCTTGCGCATTATCTCGGTCCCGTTTTTGAGACGGGCGTCCGCGAGTTCTGGTCTTTCGTGCAGGGCGGGCTGCGCGGGCGAAAGCTCTTCGTCGCGGAGGACGGCGTCCAGACTCCCGCCTGGATGCGCATCCTGTCTCTGGCCTCCGCGCTCCTTGCGGCTCTCGGCATTGCGGGCGGCTTCTTCAGCGTCGTCGCCGCTTCCGCCGGCGGGTCTGATTGGCGCGCCGTCGTCGAGGTCCTGCATCGGCGATGGCGGGACAGCCGGATGCTGATGTTCGCGATTCTCGGCGTCGCTTTTCCCTTCTCGCTCCTGCTGCGGCTCACCTCGAGCGGCTGGGAGATCGGCAATCGCATGACGCCCTTCGTCTATCTCGGCGTCGCCCTGCTGAGCGCGACGACCTTGATGCGCTTCCTGGCGCGACGGGACGTGCGCGCGAGGCGGATCGCCGCCGCGGCTCTGATCACGCTCGCCCTTGCGGGCGGCGTCGTCTCGGGATGGGGCATCGCTTGCGTGCGGTCCCGCTATGTCGTCTCGGCGGACGCCCTGTCGATCGAGCCCATGGCGATCGCCGCCGCGCGATGGATCGGCCAATGGCTCGGGCCCGGCAACAGGATCGCCGCCGATCGCGTCAACAGCCTGCTCGTGACCACATATGGCGGCCAGGCCGCCGTGACGTCCCTTCGCGACAAGGTCGACACGTCGAGCGTCTTCATGAGGAGGACCTTCTCGGATGTCGAAGACTGGGCGCTGCGCCAGGGCAGGGTCGACTATCTTCTCGCCGATTTGAGGCTGACGACGGGGCTCCCGCGCCTCGGCGTCTATTTCGACAAAGGCGAATACAGGCCCTGGCGGAGCGGCCCCCCGCCGGCGTCGGCCTTCCTCAAATTCAATTCCATGCCCGGCGCGAGCCGCCTTTTTGACAATGGGTCGATCGTCGTCTTCGACGTGAAGGGAGTTCATAATGCGCGCTGGGGCCTTTGAGCGCGGCGTCGCCGCATGGATGCTCTTCGCGGCCGCTTCGGCGATGTCGGACGTCGCGCTTTTGCGCGTCGTCGCCTGGCTGCCGCTGATCCTCTATCTGCCAGGCCGGCTGTACCTCGCCGCGGCGCAGATCGAGACGAAAGGCGCGGCGGAGCTGGCGCTTCTTTCGGTCTCTCTCAGCGTCGTCAACGTGCTGATCGGCGGCTTCCTTCTCGGCCCGCTGCATCTGCTCACGCCGTTCTGGTGGGCTTTGTGGCTTCTTGCGAGCTCTGCGCTCTTGCTGCGCCGCGCCGCGCCGTCCTCGCGAGATGCGCGCGATGCGCGCGCCGAGCCTTCGCCCGGCCTCGCGCGCCGGCATCTCGGGCTTTTCGGCCTCGCCGCGCTTGGCGTCGCTTCGGCCTATGCGGTCGCGGTCAGCGACGAAGCGGCCGACCGCGAGTTTCTCTATTCGGAGCTTTGGATGGTTCCGCATAAGGGAATCCCGCAGGCGCTCACCGTCGGCGTGCGCAACGCCGAGGGGAAGCGGGCCTCCTATGAGATCGAATTTCTGCTCGACTCGTCGGCGCTGGAATTGTGGCCCGCTTTCGACCTCGCGCCGGGGGCGTGGTCGACGCGCGACTTCATGATCCCGCCGCTGCGCCGGGGGCGGCACCGGCTCGAGGCCCGGCTCTTTCGGGACGGCGACCGCAGCCGGCTTTACCGCAGGGTCTTCGTCGAGCTCAACCCGATTGGAGGGGCGTGATGCGCGTTTTGCTGCTGAGCCAGTTCTATCCGCCGATCATTGGCGGCGAGGAACGACATGTGCGGGCGCTGGCGCATGCGCTCGTCGCGCGCGGTCACGACGTCTGCGTGGCGACGCTCTGGCGCCCGGATGCGCCCGAGCGCGACGGCGCGGTGCGGTTGCGCTATGTGAAGGGAACCGCGCAAAGAGCGTCCGCGCTCTTCACGGACCCCGAGCGCCGCCACGCGCCGCCTTTTCCTGATCCCGAGCTGTCCTTCGCCCTCAAGCGCGTCGTCGACGCCGAGCGGCCGGACGTCGTGCACGCCCATAACTGGATCGTGCACGCCTTTCTGCCGGTGAAATTCCTGACCGGCTTGCCGTTGGTGCTGACCATGCACGATTACGGCTTCGCCTGCCCCAAGAAGAACGCTATGCGCCGCGAGGACCTGCCTTGCGACGGGCCGGCGCTCGGCAAATGCGTGGATTGCGCCGCCGGGCATTACGGCTATCCGATGGCGCTCGCCGTCACGCTCGGCGTGCGCGCCGGCGCGCCGTTGCAGCGGCGCGGCGTCGACGCCTTCCTTGCGGTGAGCGCCGCGGTCGCAAGGTTCAACGGTTTCGCGGCCGACGATCCGAGCTGCGCGGTCGTTTCCAATTTCGTGCCGGACGATGTGGAGCGGCTCGACCCCGGCGCGCCGCCGCTCGCGGCGCTCCCCGCCGGCGATTTCATCCTCTTCGTGGGCGATCTTTATCGGCAGAAGGGCGTCCATATCCTCGCCGAGGCCTATGCCCGGCTCAAGAGCGCGCCGCCGCTCGTCCTGATCGGCCGCCGCTGCGCCGACACGCCCGCGGCCTTTCCGCCGAATGTGATCGTCATCGAGGGCGCGCCGCACGAACAGGTGAAGCAGGCCTGGAGCCGCTGCCTGTTCGGCGTCCTTCCCTCGATCTGCCGCGACGCTTGCCCCACCGTCGCAATGGAGGCGATGGCCTTCGGCAAGCCGATGATCGGCGCGGATGTCGGCGGGATGGCGTCGATCATCGACGACTGCGTCACCGGTCTGCTCGTCCCGCCCGGCAATATCGAGGCGCTGACCCGCGCCATGTCCATGCTGCTCGCGGATTCGGCCTTGCGAGAGAGCATGGGCGCGGCTGGCGCCGAAGCCGTCCGCCGCCTGAAAGCGTCGGCGGTCGTCGAGAAGATCGAGGGCGTCTATCGGCGCGTGATCGCAAGAGGAAGCGCTTCCTCCGCCATTCCGGCGGCGCCGCTTCCGCAGGAACGCGGCCGATGAGCGTTCCGATCCTCGTCTATCACAGCGTCGCGGATCGGGCGCCGGCGGGCTTTGCGCCTTTCGCCGTCAGCCCGCGGCGCTTCGACGAACAGCTTAGGTTTCTTCGGGGCGAAGGTTATGGAACGCTGACCGTCAGCGAATTGGCGCGCATCCGGCGCGGCGGCGGCGAGGCGCCGGCGCGGACGGTCGTCCTCACCTTCGACGACGGCTTCGCGGATTTTCATGCGCGGGCGCTGCCGGCGCTTGCAAAGCATGGCTTCACGGCGACGCTCTATGTCGTCTCGGGCGCCGTGGGCGCGAAGAGCGCCTGGATTGAGGGCGCGGCCGGCCGGACGCCGATGCTCGATTGGGCGCAACTCGCGGAGACGGCGCGGGCCGGCGTCGAGATTGGCGGCCATGGCGTCTCTCACGCGGCGCTGGACATGTTGTCGCGCGACGAAGCCGAGGCGGAGATTTTCTGCTGCAAGGCGACGCTCGAAGCGCATCTCGGGAAGAGGGTCGAAAGCTTCGCCTATCCCTACGGCCTCTATTCGCGCGAGACGCGGCGGCTGGTGGCGGAGGCCGGCTATGTCTCGGCCTGCGCGGTTCGTTACGCGAACAGCCCGCGAGACGACGACCTCTTCGCCTTGCGCCGCCAGATCGTGCGCGCGGACGCTTCCCTTGCCGATTTCGCGGCGACGCTGCGAGGCGCCGCGCCGCGCCGCCATGTCGATCGCGTCAGATCCGCGGGCTGGAAATTCCTACGCAGCGCTTGGAGGCGTTCATGGCTCAAGACGGCCCTATCTCAGTGATCATCTGCGTCTATACGATGCGCCGTTGGGTCGACATATGCGAGGCGGTGGATTCCATGCGCCGCCAGTCGCTGCGGCCGGACGAGATCATCATCGTCGTCGACCACAATCCCGAGCTGCTCGATGCGTGTCGCACGGCTTTCGCGGATGTGACGGTCCTCCCCAATCATCGCGCCCGGGGCCTCTCCGGCGCGAGGAATACGGGCGTTTCCGCCGCGCGCGGCGAGATCCTCGCTTTTCTCGACGACGACGCCGTCGCCGACGAGAATTGGCTGTCGGCGCTGTCGAAACATTTCAGGCGTCCGGAGGTGCTCGGCGTCACCTCCGTCATCCGCCCCGTCTGGAGGAGCTCGCGGCCCGACTGGCTTCCGGAAGAATTTTTGTGGACCGTCGGATGTTCCTTTCGAGGCGGGCCAAGCCGATTGCAGGAAATCCGCAACGTGCAGGGCGGCGCCGCCTTGCTTCGTCGCGCCCTTTTCGCGAAAGCGGGCGGCTTCGCCGCCGGGCTGGGGAGAGTCAACTCGTCGCTGCCGCTGAGCTGCGAGGAAACCGAGCTTTGCATCCGCGCAAAGGCGGCGCATCCGGAAGGCTGCTTCCTGTTCGATCCGGAAATATCCGTCGGCCATAAGGTGACGGCCGAAAGGGCGACCTGGTCCTATTTCGTAAAACGCTGCTACGCGGAGGGGATCTCCAAGGCTTTCCTGACCCGCCTTTCGGGAGCCAATGGCGTGATGGGCGTCGAGCGAGACTATGTCTTCCGCGCAATCCGGCAGGGATTTCTGCGCGACATGTCGACCTTCCTGCTGCGCTTCGACGTCTCGGGCCTGAAGCGGGCAGGGGCGATCGCGCTCGGCCTCGCCAGCGCGGGCGCGGGCTTCCTCGTGGGGAAGATGACGCCAGGCGACCGCGCGTCCGCGACTCCCATCGAGGCATGAGCCATCACGCAAGGACAAATGGATGTCGCTTTCCTCCAAAGCTTCCGCGCTCGAGACCCTGTCGTCGGGCCTTCGCGCCAATGTCGCCTGGTTCATGAATTCGGCGATCATCGCGGCCGGGAGCTTCGCTTCCGCCACGCTGGGATTTTTTTACTGGTGGCTCGCGGCGCGGTGCTTTTCGCCGGAGGTCGTGGGCAGCGCGTCGGCCTCGACGTCGCTCATGGGGCTTATCGGCGTTTTCGGCGAAATCGGGCTCGGCGCCTTTCTCGTCGGAGAAGCGCGCGAGGAATCGGCGCGCATGGCGGTCGCGGCGCTGCTGACGAGCGCCGTGGTCTCCATGCTCTGCGCCCTGGGGGTCGTCGCCGCCGCGCACAGCCTCGGCTTCGGGGCGAAATTCCTTTCAACGGATCCGCTTTCCACCCTCGTGCTCGCGCTCGGCTGCAGCGCCACGTCGACGGCCCTGGTGCTCGATCAGAGCTTCGTCGGCTTTCTGAAAGGCCATCTCAGCTTTCTTCGCAACATCGTCTTCTCGGCGATGAAGCTCGCCTTTCTCGCCTTCCTGGCGTTTAGCGCGTGGACGGCGCCATCCGAGTTCGCCATCGTCGCGAGCTGGACGCTCGCCTGCGGCGTCTCGATCCTCGTTCCCCTGTTCTCGAAGGAAGGCTCGATCCTCGCGCGGCGCCCGGACTTTTCGAGCCTCTACGAAGCGCGCGCGAAAATTATCCGCCATCACGCGCTGGACATTGCGACGCTCGGCTCGGGCCTCGCCCTTCCAGTGGTCGTCGCCGCGACGCTCGGACCCGCGAGCAACTCGGCCTTCTATCCGCTCTGGACGATTCTGAATGTGGCGCTGCTGGCGCCGGCGTCGCTTACGATCGTTCTCTTCACGGTCGTCTCCCGCAGCCCGGAGAAGCTCGCCTCGAGCCTCGCCGCCTCCCTGCTTCTCAGCGTCGCGGCGGGCCTGGCGGTTTCCCTCGTCTTCTATTTCTGGTCGCGGGACATCCTTGCGATCTTCAACCGCGCCTATGTCGAAATCGCCGGCGACGATTTGCGCCTGCTCGGCTTCGGCTTTCTCGCGGTCACGGCCAAGCAGCATTACGTCGCCCTGAGCCGTATCGAGAACGCCATGCTGAAGGCCTCGGGCGTCCTCGCTCTGGGCGGGCTCGCGGAGGTCGCCTTTGCCGCCCTCGGCGGATATGCCGGCGGGCTTTCGGGTTTCGTCTCGGCCTGGCTCGCGGCCGCGTTTCTGCAGGCTGTTCTCGTGTCTTTCCCGCTGCTCGGAGCGCTCCGCGGCTCGCGCGAAAAAGGCGCGCCGCGCCGGCGCCTCGCTTTCGGGAGCCGAACATGATCCGGGACCTTCTGAGGGGCGCCGGATCGCTCGCGGCGCTGGCGGCCGCGCAATGCGCCGCGCCGGCCATCGCGGCGCCGGAGCGTCCGATGGCGCAGGCTTTCGTCAGGGCGGCCGGCGTCGAATTCCGGCTTGAGGGCAAGCCCTTCCGTGTCGCCGGCGTCAACAACCATTATCTCACCTTCGGCTCCGAGCAGGAGGTGACGCGCGTGCTGGACGATGCGGTGGCGATGGGCGCCAATGTCGTCCGCACATTCCTCCAGCCGGTCATCGGCTCGAAGGACGGATCTGTCCGGACGATCTGGGATTTCAAGAGCCGCGAGGAGTCGAGCAATCTCGGCGTGCACGGGAATTACATGCTCTATTGGGACGCCCGTAACCGGAAAATGGCGATCAACGAAAAATCGAACGGCGTCGGCAAGCTGGATTTTCTCGTCGCCGAGGCGTCGAAGCGCGGCCTCCGGCTCATCATCTGCTTCGTCGACTTCTGGGACTATACCGGCGGGGCTCAGCAGATTCGCGCCTGGTACGGAAGCAGCGACAAGAAAGCCTTCTTTTTCCAGGACCCGCGGACGAAGGAAGACTATCGCCGCTGGGTCCGCTATGTCCTCGAGCGGACAAATCCGCAAACCGGGCGGCGATACAAGGACGAGCCGGCGATCTTCGCGTGGGAGCTGGCGAACGAGCCCGATGATTGCCCTGACGGTCTGCGTCAGGAGTGGATCGCGGAGATGTCGGCCTTCGTAAAGTCGCTCGATCCGAACCATCTCGTCGCATCGGGGCTGTCGAACGTCAAGCATCGACTTTCGGATATCTCTATTCCGACGATCGACTTCTCGGCATGGCACGGCTATCCGCTTTATTACGATCTCTCCGTGGATGAGTTCGACGACCAGATAAGGGAGTTTTGCTGGATCGGCCGCAAGGCCGGCAAGCCGGTGCTCATGGAGGAGTTCGGCTATGCGCGTTCAAACGCGAATTACGTCCAGGCGTACGAAAAGTGGCTGAACACGATGCAGGACGATCCGGACTGCGCCGGCTGGCTCGTCTGGCGGCTTGTATCCCGGCAGGACAGCGGCGCCTTTCCCGCGGACGCCCATGATCAATTCGACGTGCATAATGACGGCGGGGCGCTGTGGCGGACGCTCAGGGCCGCGGCGGAGAAGCGGCGCGCGACCCCCTGATCGGGGGCCGCTTTCCTTCGAGAACCCGAAGCGGCGCGGCGGCGGTCAACGTGTGGCCACGCTGACGTCGATCCGCACGAGGTCGCCCGGCTGCAACTGGAAATATTCGTCAGCGGGCAAAACCTCCGGACCGGCGTCCTTCGGTCTCACCACGGTGTAGGAGAGGACGGACCGGTCGATCTTCTGAAGCGCGCTTGTCGATTTCAACGCGCTGAGCACGCCGGCGCTGGCGCTCAATCCCAGGGTCGCCTCGGAAATTTCACGGTCCAGCCGCGCGATCTGCTGCTCGAGATCGGCGGCGAGGTCCATTTCGAAACGCGTGAGCTCGTTCTTCAGCATCGTCAGGCGCTGCTCGGCCTCCAGAATGATATTCTGGGTCGAGAGCTTCTTGTCCTCGATTTCCGACGCTTCTCCTTGCGCCTGAATGAACAGGGGCTTGGTGATGGAGCCGTGGTCCATGAGCTTCTTCAGCGCGGTCAGCCTCTCCTTCTTCAAGGAAAGCGTCTGTTCGAGAGGCGCGATGCGCGCGCGCGACAATTCGATCGTCTTGACGGCCGAGTCGATCATCGCCTTCAGCGTGTTGCGACGCTCGTCATCCGCCCTGGTCTTGATCTTCCGCCGATCCGCCGCCGCGGCGATGAGCTTCTGCGCCTCCTCGGCGCCGACCATGGCCGTCAGCTTCTCCGAGGCGGGGCGGGCGCGGGCGCGCTCGGCGTGGAGCACGCTGGCCTCGGCCAAAATCTTCTTCAAATTCTCGTTCGAGATCTCCGCCTTGCCCTTTTCGCGTGAGACCTCGATCCGGCTCCAGCTATCCTTCGGCCCCTCCTCGAAGCCGCCGGCGCGGGCGATCGCGTGCAGCACCGTCATGCCCTGCGCGAAGGCGTAGACGCCCGGTTGCCGCACGGGGCCGACGACGGAGATCGGCATCCGCTCCACCAGGACGATATTCACGACGGCCGGCCGGCCGAGCGCCTTCTGAAAGGCGGCGCCGCAATCGAGAGAGAGGTCGGACGGGCCGCGGGACGCGAAGACGAAGGGGCCGAGCATGGGGAGGGTCACGGAGCCGTCGCTTTGCACCACATATTCGCCGGACATTTCCGTGCGAAGCGCGAAGTTTCTGAGCGGCGCCTTGTTCTTCGTGCCCCACTTGTCCTCTTCGTTTTCGATCTGCTCATAGACGGCGACCTTGACCCTGTCGCCCACCCGGAAGCGCGTTTCGACGACGCTCTGCGACACGGCGCCCTGTCCGGCGCCGCCGCCGCGCGTCGACGGGTCGATCGCGGAAAAGAGCTGATCGCCGGCGACGAGCTTGCCGGAGATCAAGACGCCGGCGCCGAGCGCAAGCGCCAGCGACGCAATTTTATTCCCGCTGCGCGGGCGGAGGGCGTAACGCTTGAACATGATCACCTCACAAATTGCAGGGAAATGGCGAGCTCGGTTCGGTTCCTGACGCGCGTCTTGCGGAAGATGCGGTTGAGATGGATTTTCACCGTGCCTTCGGAGACATCCATTTCCTGCGCGATCGCCTTGTTCGGCAGTCCGCGCGACGCGAGCTGCGCGACCCGGAACTCCTTGGCGGTCAGCGCCTCGGCCGGGGCGGCGTCGATCTCGGCGTCTTCGCCAGGGGGTGGAGGCGCGCCCGGCGGCCTCAGCCGCGCGGGCGACCAATGGTCGCTGCCGGCGACGGCCTCGACGGCCGCGACGAGATCCTGCGGCGGCGCATCCTTCGGCAGCAGCGCCCAGCATCCGAATTTCATCGCGTCCGAAAAAAGCTGGCCCGTGATCGAGCCCGTCAGCAGCACCACTCGCGTATGCAGCCGCTTTCTGGATATGGTCTTGAGGACGTCGAGGCCGGAGACATTGGGCATGTTGACGTCGAGAAGCGAGATGCGCGGAATCATGTCCTCGATCAGCGGCATCGCCGCGGCGCCCGAGCGGCACGCCGCGAGGATCGCGTAAGAGGGCGCGGTGAAGAGGCGCTCGAGCGCGTCGAGCATGAGCGGGTGGTCGTCCGCGATGATCAGCGTGGTGCGCATGTCAGCACCCATCATGCGTTGGAATGGCGAAGGCGATCGTGACCTCGTCCGGCGAGGAGAAGATCGACATTGATCCGTTGAGCGCGGTCACGCGCGCCTCGAGAGAGCGCGGCTTGAATTGCGGAGCGGACGAGGGGAATGCGCGGCGCTCCTTCATTTCAATGCGGACCGCGCCCGGAGGGCAGGCGATGTCTATGGACAGATTTCTCACGTCGGCGTGACGCACCGCGTTTGAGATGGCTTCCCGCATCAAGAGGCCGATCTGCTCGGCGAAGCGGCAGGGCAGGGCGGCATGGGCGGGTTGGCAACTGACGCCGGCCGAGCATCCCCAGGCGTCCGCAATGCGGCGGATGTCTTCGACGATGGCTGAGAGGGGCACCGACGCGCTTTGGTCTTCTCCCGGGCCTTGCTTCGCCGCCGCCTCGATGAAGGATCTCAACAGGCGCTGCTCATGGGCGATGATGTCGATGGCGCCGTCGATCGCGGCTTTCTGTCTGGCTCCCTGCTCGGTCTTCGCCGCGTGAAGCCGGTATTTGACGGCCGCGAGGCTCTGCAGGACGCCGTCATGGAGATCCATGGCCAGCCGGATTCGCTCCGCGAAAGCGGCGTCGGCCGGGCCCGGCCTCAGCCGCGGGGCGCCGTTCTCCGGACGACGGATGCGAATGTTGCTCACGACAACGCCTACGCTTACGCCAACACCTTGTTTATTTATCCAAGAGAAGCGCAAGCGCTGTAAATTCGTGCAACTACTTAAGCAATTTAGGCATTCTTTTTCGACGACTTGAAATTAAAGGACCGTCGTCTTGCAGCGGCCCCGTTCCCACCTTCTTTCGCCGCGCTGGATCACGCCGCGTTTAGGCGGAATCGTCCAAACGCGGCTAACGTGACTGGCGGCGCCCCTGCCGAGGCGGAAGTGCGGGTGGGGAACGAAAGGGAGCCGGCGCTTTCCTGGTGGAGCTGGGGGGATTCGAACCCCCGACCTCTGCAGTGCGATTGCAGCGCTCTCCCATCTGAGCTACAGCCCCGTTCCGAGGCGGGTGGATATAGGGCGCGACTTTCCGTGTCAATCGCCGATCGCCCCGCTTTCCAAATTTTCGTCATGAAGCCTGCGGCTTCGCAAGAGGTTGCCGCGCGGGGGCGGGAAGGCTACAGAGGCCGCAGCCCATAATTTGCGGGACGAAGACATGTCTTATGCGGTAGCGAATCTGCTTCTCACGGTCATCGACCTTTACTGGTGGGTGGTGATCGTGTCGGTGATCCTGTCCTGGCTCGTCGCCTTCGACGTGCTGAACACGCGCTCCCAGGCGGCCCAGACCATCTGGCGCGCGATCGACGCCTTGACCGAGCCGCTGTTGCGCCCCATCCGCTCGGTGCTCCCCGCCGTCGGCGGGCTCGACATTTCACCGCTGATTCTGCTGCTGGGCCTGCAATTTCTGCGCGACGTGGTCGCCCGCACCCTGGTCTATGGCTGAATCGCCCTGGACGGCGGAATCTGAGGGCGTCACGCTCTGGCTGCGGCTCACGCCCAAGGGCGGCCGCGACGCGATCGACGGCGTCGAGACGCTCGCCGACGGCAGGCGCGTGCTCAAGGCGCGGGTGCGCGCCGCGCCGGAAGACGGCCGCGCCAACGCCGCGTTGGTCGAACTGATCGCCAAGACGCTCGCGGTCCCCAAAAAGGCGGTGACGATTCGCTCCGGCGAGACGAGCCGCGTGAAGAAGCTTTTCATCGCGGGCGACCCCGCGCCCTACATCGACGCGCTGGCCCGGCTGGCGCCAAACAACGGTTGAGACGAGATGAGCAAGTCGAAAATCAACGTCGGCAATTTCTTCGAGGATTTCAAAATCGGCGAGACGCTGCGCCACGCCGCGCCGCGCACGGTCACGGTCGGCGAGGTCGCGCTCTACACCGCGCTCTATCTGCCGCGTTTCGCCGTGCAGTCCTCCAAGGCCTTCGCCCAGGCGATCGGCTATCGGGAAGCGCCGATCGACGATCTGCTCGTCTTCCATCTCGTGCTCGGCAAGACCGTTCCGGACGTCTCGCTCAACGCGATCGCCAATCTCGGCTACGCCGATTTCAAGTTCCTCGCCCCCGTCTATCCGGGCGATACGCTCGACGCGACGTCGGAGGTCATCGGCCTCAAGGAGAACTCCAACAAGGAGACCGGCGTCGTCTATGTGCGCACGACCGGCAAGAATCAGCATGGCGAGACCGTGCTCTCCTATGCGCGCTGGGTGATGGTGAAGAAGCGCGACAAGGATGCGCCGGTCGGCCCCGCCGTCGTGCCGGACCTGCCGAAGGCCGTGTCGCCCGCCGAGCTCGGCAAGGCCGTGCCGCCGCTCAATGTCGCGGCTTACGACAAGGCGCTCGCCGGCTCGCCCTTCTTTTGGGGCGATTACGAGGTGGGCGAGAAGATCGACCATATTGACGGCATGACGGTGGAGGAGGCCGAGCACATGCTCGCGACGCGCCTCTACCAGAACAATTCGAAAGTGCATTTCAACCAGTATTACGAATCGCAGGGCCGCTTCGGAAAGCGCATCATCTATGGCGGCCATGTGATCTCCATGGCGCGCGCGCTCTCCTTCAACGGGCTTGAGAACGTCTTCCACATTTCCGCGGTGAATGGCGGCAAGCATGTCAATCCGCTTTTCGCCGGCGGCACCATCTTCGCCTGGAGCGAGGTGCTGGACAAGGCGGAGATCCCCGGCCGCAGCGACATCGGCGCGCTGCGCCTGCGCCTCGTCGCGACGAAGGACAAGCCTTGCGCGGCGTTTCCGTTGAACGGCGCCGACGGCAAGCCCGATCCGGCCGTGCTGCTCGATCTCGATTATTGGGCGGCGCTGCCGCGCTGATCCGGCGCCGTTTCGCCGAGACCGTATACCCGACTTCGCGGAAGCGCAAAGCAATCCAGTGCGTCAATGCGGCCCTGGATTGCTTCGCTGCGCTCGCAATGACGTTGGCGCGGCTTTCGCGGTATTGCGAGGAAGCGAAGCCGGCGAAGCAATCAGAGCCGAGGCGCCGCCAGTGGTTTGCTTCGCTCCGCTCGCAAGGACGTTGCCGGGGCGTCCGCCGTCATTGCGAGGAGCGAAGCGACGAAGCAATCCAGAAGCCCTTGATGCGAGTCCGCATCGCGTCGCGATCAGTCGGCGCCCGACTTCGAAAAACGCAATGATGTTTCTTATCGCCGCACGATCTCGGAGAAATATTTTTCCATCAGCCTGTCCCGATAGGCGACGAGATTGGGTTTCGACAGCGCGGCGTCGCGCAGGGGCGAATCCGTCGCGGGATCGAAAAGCAGCGCCAATGTGGCGAACACGGCGGCGTCGGCGGCGCAGGGCGTCTCGCCCATGAGGAAGGGCTTGTCGCCGATAAGCGTCGAGAGGGCGCCGGCGTCCCGCGCGGCGAAGGCGGCGAGCTCTTTGCGGGTGAAACGCGCGAGGTTCTTCCTGTAGCGCCCCACGATCCTGCGGCGGACTATCCATTTCGCCGGCGCGCGAATGGGCGCGGGCAGCATCTTGTCGATAAAGGCGCCGATTCCGCGCGCAAAATTGTCGTCGTCCGCCCAGCGGTGAAAGGCGACGAGCGCGATCAAATGGTCGTCGCAATATTTCTCGATCGCCCAGCTTTGCGCGCGTCCGACGGCGTCGAGGCCCAAGTCGAAATCGACGCCTCGCGTCTTTTCGATATGAAAGCGGATGAGCGTGGAATCGGGGACGATGACGCCATTGTCGTCGATATAGGGAAGCTTGCCCTTCGGCGCCTTGCGGAAGCCGGTCGTGTCGACGACGTAATCGACGCCCGCCATTTTCAGGAGCGTCATCGCCTTGACGACATAGGGCGAAAGGTCGGGAAGTCCGGGCGCGGGGCCGAAGCCGTAAAGTTTGAGCATGGGATTTCCTCAAATCAATTCGGCGCGATCAATCTGTCGCCGCTCTCCGGCAGCGCTCCCAGCACGCGATTGCCGTCAATCCGCACCGCGCCGGACGCGACGAGCCGAAGCGCCAGCGGATAGATGACATGCTCCTGTGACAGAACGCGCGCGCCGAGCGTCTCCGGCGTATCGCTGTCGAGAACCGGCACGGCCGCCTGCGCGACGATTGGCCCCTCGTCCATTTCGGGCGCGACGAAATGCACCGTGCAGCCATGAATCTTCACGCCGTCGGCGAGCGCGCGCTCATGCGTATGCAGGCCGCGATAGGACGGCAGCAAGGCAGGGTGGATGTTGAGCATCCGCCCGCGCCACTGATTGATGAACCAGGGCGTGAAGAGGCGCATGAAGCCGGCGAGGCAGATGAAGTCGATGCGATACGTCTCGAGCACGATCTGCAGCGAGCGCTCGAACTCCTCGCGGCCGGCGTAGATTTTATGGTCGACGGCGGCGACGGCTATCCCTGCGGCCCTAGCTTTCGCAAGGCCCGGCGCGTCGGGGCGGTTGGAGAGGACGAGGACGATCTCCGCCGGAAAGTCCGGGGCGCGCGCGGCGGCGATCAGCGCGTCCATGTTGGAGCCGCGGCCGGAGATGAGAATGGCGGTGCGCAATCGGGTCATGTCGGGGGCTACAACCCCAGCGCCCCGTTCATCGCGACGCGCTCGCCGCCCCTGGCTTCGATCGCCTCGCCGATCCGGACCGGCTTTTCGCCGACGTCATGCAGAACCGTCTCGACCTCGTCGGCGCCTTCTCTGGCGGCGAAAACGACCATGCCTATGCCGCAGTTGAAGGTGCGCAGCATCTCATATTCCGCAATTTCGCCCGCCCTGGCGAGCCATTTGAAGACGCGCGGGACCTCGAAGGCGCCGAGATTCAGCGAAACGCCGACGCCCTTGGGCAGCACACGGGGAAGATTGTCCGGAAAGCCGCCGCCGGTGATATGCGCCAGCGCCCGGATATGGGGCGTGCGCTTCAGGGCGGCGAGCAGGGGCTTCACATAGATGCGCGTCGGCTCCAGCAGCGCGCGGGCGAGGGTCATTTCCGGCGCGAAGGGCGCGGTGGCGCTCCAGGACAGGCCCGTATCCTTCACGATGCGGCGAACGAGCGAGAAGCCGTTTGAATGGACGCCCGAGGAGGGCAGGCCGAAAGCCACGTCGCCGGCCTGGATCTCGCGCGGGAGGAGACCCTTGCGTTCGGCGGCGCCCACGGCGAAGCCGGCGAGATCATAATCGCGGCTGGCGTAGAGGCCGGGCATTTCCGCCGTCTCGCCGCCGAGCAGCGCGCAGCCCGCCAGGACGCATCCGTCGGCCACGCCCTTGACCACGGCGGCGGCGACATTCGGATCGAGCTTGCCGGTGGCGTAGTAATCCAGGAAGAAAAGCGGCTCGGCGCCCTGCACGACGAGATCGTTGACGCACATGGCGACGAGGTCGATCCCGATCGTGCCGTGCATGCCCGATTCGATCGCGATCTTGACCTTGGTGCCGACGCCGTCATTGGCCGCGACGAGCACCGGGTCGGTGAAGCGCGCCGCCCTGAGGTCGAAGACGCCGCCAAAGCCGCCGATCTCGCCATCGGCGCCGGGGCGGCGCGTCGCGCGCACGGCGGGACGGATCATGTCGACGAGCTGGTTGCCGGCGTCGATGTCCACGCCCGCGTCGGAATAGGTGAGGCCCCTTGCGTTATTTTGCATGGCGTTGTCCCGTCGGGCCCTCCCGCCCGTCGGGGGTTAATGGGCAATGCGCTTGCGGCTGTCAAATAAGCCGCTAACCGTTAGGCTTCTGTGCTTTGCACAATACTCTTTTCATCGCCGCGCGGGGTGGGGCGATATCGAAGGAGGGCAGGGGCGGCGAGGCGCGGGCCCCGCGAACACGCCTTTGGCAAGGAGCGCGCCGCGGCCGCGATTCGCAGCGCCGGGGCGCCCAATCATTGCGCTTTTGCCTGGAAACGCGTATAAGGCGCTTATTCCCATCATGGACGGTAGAGCCAAATGGGTCGCCGCGGAAAGGCGCGGCGCCGGACGCTCCCGCCATGCCCGCGACCAAGGAGATTCTCAGATGAGCAACGCCCCCTTGATGCCGAAGGCGACGGCTGTCTGGCTCGTCGAAAACACCTCGCTGACCTTCGATCAGATCGCCGAATTCTGCAAGCTTCACCCGCTGGAGGTGAAGGGCATCGCCGACGGGGAGGTCGCCGCCGGCATTCGCGGTCACGACCCGATCACCTCCGGCCAGCTCACGCGCGAGGAAATCGCTCGCGGAGAGCGCGATCCCAACCATCAGCTCAAGCTGTCCGTGTCGAAGGTCGTCGTGCCGGAGGTCAAGAAGGCGCGCGGGCCGCGCTATACGCCGCTGTCGCGCCGGCAGGACCGCCCGAACGCCATTCTCTGGCTCGTCCGCAATCATCCCGAGCTGAAGGACGCTCAGATCATGCGCCTCGTCGGCACGACCAAGGCGACGCTGAAGGCGATCCGCGAGCGCACCCACTGGAACTCCGCCGCGCTGACGCCGATGGACCCGGTGACGCTCGGCCTCTGCTCGCAGATCGACCTCGATTTCGAGGTCAACCGCGCCGCTAAGGACCGTCCGGCCGTGATCGAGGATCATGGCCAGACGCTCATGCCGGCCGCCGTCACCACGGGTCATCGCGAGCCGGTGACGACCGAAGAGGTCTTCGGCAAGGCCGCCCCGCCGCGGCCCGCCGAGGAAGACGACAATTTCGACGCCGACCGCGTCTTCGGCCGGCTGAAGGATCTCGATTTCGGGGAGTGATCCAGCGGGAGCTGAGCCTTTATTGTTGATTTGCCGCGCAGCCGCGCCTATCCTTTCGGCATGGCCGCTCCCGCATACACATTCGACCGTCTTGCCTATGTCGACCGCCTCAAGGGCGGCGGGATCGACGAAGCGCAGGCGCGCGCCCATGCCGACGCGCTGGACGCCGCGATGCGGGACACGATCGCGACGAAAGCCGACGTCGACGGGCTCGGGCGCGACCTGCGGCGCGAAATGGCGGAACTAGGAACAGACCTGCGGCGCGAAATCACGGAGCTGGGAACAGACCTGCGACGTGAAATTGCGGAGCAGGGGACGGATCTGCGGCGCGAAATCGCGGAACAGGGATCGGATCTGCGGCGTGAAATGGCGGAGTTGCGGGCCGAGTTTCGCGGGGACATGGCCGATGTCCGGCGTGAAATTAAGGCGGTCGAGACTCAGCTCGACGCGAAGATCGACACTTCCGCCGCCAATCTCAAGGTCGATATTCTTCGCTGGCTTTTCGTTTCGCAGATTACGCTGGGCGGCTTCATTTTCGCCGCGATGAAATTCACCCGCTGACAGGCCGAGCCTCGACTCTCCGGCTTGGCGCCTTCCGCGAAAATTGCATGTATAGAGGCGCGCCTCCCGTGACGCCGCCCTCTGGAGCCATTTATGACCGCATCCGCCTATGATCGCGATCTCGACCGCAACCCGGCCAATTACCAGCCGCTGACGCCGCTGACTTTCCTGGCCCGCGCGGCGGCGGTCTTTCCCGACCGGATCGCGATCATTCACGGGGAGCTGCGACGCACCTACCGCGACTTCTACGCTCGCAGCCGCCGCCTCGCGAGCGCGCTGGAGAAAGCCGGCGTCGGGCGCGGCGACACGGTCTCCGTGATGCTCGGCAACACGCCCGCCATGCTCGAATGCCATTACGGCGCGCCGATGGCCGGCGCCGTGCTCAATACGCTCAATACCCGCCTCGACGCGCCGGTCCTCGCCTTCACGCTGGACCATGCCGAGGCGAAGGCGCTGATCGTCGACAGGGAGTTTTCCGGCTTGATCCGGGAGGCGCTGGGACAGTGCGAATCGAAGCCGCTGATCATCGATTACGACGATCCGGAATATGAGGGTCCGGGCGAACGGCTGGGCTCGATCGATTATGAGGATTTCATCCTCGCCGGCGATTCCGATTTCGCGTGGGAGCCGCCGCGCGACGAATGGGACGCAATCTCGCTCAACTACACCTCGGGCACGACGGGCGACCCCAAGGGCGTCGTCTATCATCATCGCGGCGCCTATCTGCTGGCGCTGGGCAATATCCTCACCGGCGATATGGGACGGCATCCGGTCTATCTCTGGACCCTGCCCATGTTCCATTGCAATGGCTGGTGCTTCCCCTGGTCGCTCTCGGTCGCGGCGGGCACGCATGTCTGCCTGCGCCAGGTGCGCGCCGGACATATGTACGAGCTCATGGCCGAGCATGGCGTGACGCATCTCTGCGGCGCGCCGATTGTCATGTCGACGCTGCTCAACGCGACCGAGGCGGAGAAGAAGCCGCTGACGGAGACGGTGCGTTTCTTCACCGCCGCCGCGCCGCCGCCCCAGGCGGTGCTCGCCGCGATGAAGGCGGCCGGTTTCGAGGTGACGCATCTCTATGGCCTGACCGAGACCTACGGCCCGGCGGCGGTCAATGAGTGGCAGGAGCGCTGGGACGATCTCGACGACGCGGCGCAGGCCCGGATGAAGGCGCGCCAGGGCGTGCGCTACAGCGTTCTCGAGGAGCTCGACGTCATCGATCCCGAGACCATGCGGCCCGTGCCGCGCGACGGCCAGACGATGGGCGAGGTGATGTTCCGCGGCAATATCGTGATGAAGGGCTATCTCAAGAACCCGTCAGCCTCCGAGAAGGCCTTCCATGGCGGCTGGTTCCATTCGGGCGACCTCGGCGTCATGCATCCGGACGGCTACATCCAGCTCAAGGACCGTTCCAAGGACATCATCATCTCGGGCGGCGAGAACATCTCGTCGATCGAGGTCGAGGACGTGCTCTTCAAGCATCCCAAGGTCAGCGCCGCGGCGGTCGTCGCCGCGCCCCACGACAAATGGGGCGAGACGCCCTGCGCCTTCGTGGAGCTGAAGGAGGGCGAGACGGCGACGGCGGACGAGATCATCGCGTGGTCGCGCACCCATCTCGCGCATTTCAAATGCCCCCGCCATGTCGTCTTCGGCCCGCTGCCCAAGACGTCCACCGGAAAGATCCAGAAATACATTCTGCGCAACAAGGCGCGCGAGATGTGGCCGGGCGGGGCGTCGGCGGCGACGCTGTAGGCGGGCGTGCGCCTGGATCGCGCCGCGGCGGCCGGCTTGCAAGCCTGCCTGCGGAGCAGACCCATTCTTAAGGATTGATTCACGCATTTGCGCGCTATCGGCCGCATTTGATTCAAATTAACGCGATGGTGATTTCGGCGGGGCGAGGATCGGCGCCGTGAAGACGTAACCGTGCGAGCGCGTTATGAAGAAATATCTGCTCGGCGCCGCGCCGACGCTGGCGCTGATGGGCGCCCCGGCGCTCGGGGCCGATATGCCTTATTTGCGCGCTCCCCCGCCCATGGCCCGCTATGTTCCGCCGCCGATCATCACCTGGACCGGCTTCTATGCCGGCGTGAATGTCGGCGGAACCTGGAACATTTCGCCCTTCATCAAGCCCGCTCAGGACGCCGCCATGCTGCGCGTCGGTCCTCCGATAGAGGCGAATATCGCCGCGATCGCCGCGACTGCCGCTAGCGCGCAGCTCAAGGCCGACAATAGCGGCTTCGTGGGCGGCGCGCAGATCGGCTACGACTGGCAGGCGGGCGGAACGGGAGTCGTCGGCGTCGAGGCGGACGTCCAGGGATTCAGCAGGATCAAGGCGCGCTCCGACTCCGCGCTGCTCATGGACGTTCCGGGCGGCGGCGGCTTCCAGATCGGCGCCTTCACAACGGGATCGCGTTCTCTGAATTTCCTCGGCACGGTTCGCCTTCGCGCGGGCTGGCTCGCCATGCCGAGCCTGCTGATCTATGCGACGGCCGGCTTCGCCTATGGCCAGATCAGCGGCGATTACGGCGTGACGCAGGCCTATTACCCGCCGCCCATGGCGCCTTTCGCCGCGGCCGCGTGGACGGGGCAGGGCTCCTATTCGAAGATCGCCACGGGCTGGACCGGCGGCTTCGGCGTCGAGTGGATGATCTACCCGGGCGTCAGCATCAAGGGCGAATATCTGTATTATGCGCTCGGCTCGATCATGACGCCGATGGTCATACAGCGGGATCCGACCGGCGTCATGCTCGGCCCCGCCTGGCAGATCGCGACGCGTTCCTACACGAGCTATGGCGGGCACATCTTCCGCGCCGGCCTGAATATCCGCTTCAGCGACTACGGACCGGTCGCCGCGCCGGTGAAGGGCCCGATCTACGCGCGCTATTGAGCGAGCGGCGCGCCTTATTTCGCGCGCGTTTGACGGGAAGACTGTCGAGCGTCCAAAATCGCGGCGAGGATTTGTTTTCTCCCGTGAAGATGGCGCGCCCAGGACCGATGCAATCGCGGGCGCCACTTCCTATCTTCTTGACAACCGTGGCAGATGGACCGTCCCGCGCCCATGACCTCTCACAATATCGCGCCTATCGAAACCGCCGTCGCCGAATCGGCCGAGCGGGCCCTTGATCACATCGGGCGCGCCCGCGCCGCCATCGGCGCCGTCATTTTCGGCCAGGATGAGGTGGTGGAGCAGGCGCTCGTCACTATTCTGGCCGGCGGCCACGGCCTGCTCGTCGGCGTGCCGGGCCTCGCCAAGACGAAACTCGTCGAGACGCTCGGCAAGGCGCTCGGCCTCGCCGAGCAGCGCGTGCAGTTCACCCCGGACTTGCTGCCCGCCGACATTATCGGCTCGGAAGTGCTGGAGGAGGGAGCCGACCGCTCGCGCTCCTTCCGCTTCATCAAGGGGCCGATCTTCGCGCAGCTCCTGATGGCGGACGAGATCAACCGCGCCTCGCCGCGCACGCAGTCGGCGCTCCTGCAGGCGATGCAGGAACATCACGTCAGCGTCGCCGGCAAGCGCTACGACCTGCCGCGCCCTTTCCATGTGCTTGCGACCCAGAACCCGCTGGAGCAGGAAGGCACCTATCCGCTGCCCGAGGCGCAGCTCGACCGCTTCCTGCTGCAGATCGACGTGCATTATCCCGACCGCGCCAGCGAGCGCCGCGTGCTTCTGGAGACGACCGGCGACAAGACCGCCGAGGCCGCCCAGGCGCTCGACGCGGAGGAGCTGATGGCGACGCAGCGTCTCGTGCGCCGCCTGCCGGTCGGCGACAAGGTCGTGGACGCGATCCTCGATCTCGTGCGCGCCGCGCGTCCGGGCGAGGGCGACCCGGCGATCGCCAGGCATGTCGCCTGGGGCCCCGGCCCGCGCGCCGCGCAGGCGCTCATGCTCGCGACCCGCGCCCGCGCCCTCGCCACCGGCCGTCTCGCGCCCTCGCTCGACGACGTCGCCGCGCTCGCCGCGCCGGTGCTGCGCCACCGCATGGCGCTGAATTTCGCCGCGCGGCGCGAGACGACGCTCGCGGAGCTGATCGGCAAGCTCGTGTCGCGGATCGGATGATGGCTCGCTTTTCCCTCCGTCATTGCGGGCGAAGCGAAGCAATCCAGAGCCGCGCCGTCGCCCCTGGATCGCTTCGTCGCTCCGTTCCTCGCAATGACGGGCGCGGATGGAACAAGCCACGATGATCCGCCCGGTCGAAACCCGCGCCTACGATCCGGCGAGCCGCGCCCGTACGGACGGCGCCGTCGCCGCGGATCTCGCCGCGAGCCTGCCTCGGCTCGTCAATCGCGCGCATGAGATCGCGGCGAGCGTCGCCTATGGAGTCCATGGCCGCAAGCGCGCGGGGCAGGGCGAGACCTTCTGGCAATACCGCCCCTTCACGAATGGCGAGGCCGCGCACCGCATCGACTGGCGGCGCTCCGCCCGCGGCGACATGCTTTATGTGCGCGAGCGGGAATGGGAGGCCGCGCACGACTATTTCCTCTGGATGGACTGCTCGCCTTCCATGGCTTTCGTCTCGTCCCTCGCGCAGGACGACAAGCTGTCGCGCGGCGTGACGCTCGGCCTCGCGCTCGCCGACGTTCTCGTGCGCGGCGGGGAGCGCGTTGCGGCGCTGGGATTGACCGCGCCCATTTCCGCGCGCGACGTGATCGACCGTCTGGCGCGCGCCCTCTATGAGCGCGCGGCCGATACGGCCTGCGACGAATTGCCGCCCGACGCGCCGCTCCGGCCGCGCGCGCGCGTCGTGCTGATTTCCGATTTTCTCTGCGACCTCCCTGCGCTCGCGGCGCGGCTGCGTCGCTTTGCGGACTCCGGCGCCTCCGGCGCATTGTTGATGATCGTCGACCCAAGCGAAGAGAGCTTCCCCTTCGCCGGCGAGACCATGTTCCTCGACACGGATGGCGGCCCCGCCTTCCACGCGGGCGACGCGAGCAGCCTGCGCGAGGCGTACGCCCGGCGTTTCGACGCCCATCGCGAGGCGGTGCGGGAGGCCGCGCGCGGCGCGGGCTTCCTTTTCCTGCAACACCATACGGATCGCCCCACGACGGAGGCCGCGCTGTCGCTCGCCATGGGCCTGCACGGCATAGAGGAGGAGCTTTGATGGGCGGCTTCTCCTTCGCCGCGCCGCTCGCGCTCGCCGGCCTCGCGAGCCTGCCGCTGATCTATTGGCTCTTGCGCGTGACTCCGCCGCGCCCGCGCCAGATCGTCTTTCCGCCGACCAGGATTCTGCGCGAATTGCAGCGCGACGAGGAGACGCCGTCCAAGACCCCCTGGTGGCTTCTCGCCTTGCGGCTCGCGCTGGCGGCGGCGCTGATCCTCGCCATGGCGGGGCCCGTATGGGCGCCGAGCGGAGCCGCGCTCCTCTCGCGCGCGCCGATCTTGCTCATCCTCGACGATGGCTGGGCGGCGGCTCCCACTTGGGAGAAGCGGATGTCCGCCGCCGCGGGCATTGTCGAGGCCGCCGGCCGCGCCGGAGCCCCCGTGGCGTTTCAGGCGGTCTCTGAGCGGGCCGCGCCGATCCTGACCGACAGCAGACAGGCGCTCGAAAAGTTGCGTTCCGCGAGGCCCAAGCCGTTTCTGCCGGATCGCAGCGGCGCCGCCCGCAATGCGGAGGCTTTCGCCCGGGCGAATCCCACGGCCCGTATCGTCTGGGTGGCCGACGGGCTGGCGGAGGGCGGCGCCGAGGCTTTCGCCGCGACTCTCAAATCCTCCGGCGCGAGGGTCGAAACGCTGGTCAGCGACCACGAGCCGCTTGCGCTCGTCGATCCCCATAATGACGCAAGCGAATTGCGCGTCACGATTCTGCACGCCAAACGAACCGGCTCCGGGGGCGGCGGTTTCGTCGAGGCGCTCGATTCAAAAGGCCGGGTCGTCGCGAAGCGGCCGTTCGAGCTTCCTCCGAACGCGGCATATGCGGTTCCCTTCGACCTTCCGGTCGAGCTGCGCAACGACGTCGCCCTGATGCGCATCGAGGGGGAGAGCGCCGCCGGCGCCGTGGCGCTGTTCGATGCGCGCTCGAAGGTGCGGCGCGTCGCGCTGGCGGGCGGCGGCGCTTTCGACGAAGCGCAGCCGCTGCTCTCGCCCGTCTATTATCTCGACAAGGCGCTGGCGCCATTCGCGCAGATCCGGCAGGCGCGCCCCGGCGCCGTCGATCCGATCCAGACGCTGCTCGGCGAGCGCCCCAATGTCGTGGCGCTCGCCGATATCGGCCTCGCGCCGGGCGAAACCTTTGACGCCCTCGCGAAATTCGTGGAGGAAGGCGGAACGCTCGTGCGTTTCGCCGGCCCGCGCCTCGCCAATGCGGCGGACGATCTTTTGCCCGTGCGCCTGCGTCGCAACGGCCGCGTGCTCGGCGGCGCCATGTCGTGGGAAGAGCCCAAGGCGCTCGCGGAGTTTGACGCGTCGAGCCCCTTCTTCGGCCTGTCCGCCTCGACGGACGTCAGCGTCCAGCGGCAGGTGCTGGCCGAGCCCGACCCCGGACTCGCGCAGAAGAGCTGGGCGCGGCTCTCCGACGGCACGCCGCTCGTCACCGCGGAGCGGCGCGGCAAGGGGCTCATCGTGCTCTTCCATGTCAACGCCGATACGAGCTGGTCGAACCTGCCGATTTCCGGCCTCTTCGTCGACATGCTGAAGCGCATCTGCGCCATGTCCGGCGAATCCGCGCCTCTGCCGGACGAGAGCGACGCGGCCGCCGCCGCCGACCAGCGGGTTCTCGCGCCGATGAAGGCGCTTGACGGCTATGGCGCGCTCGGGGCGCCGGGGCCGAGCGCGCAGGCGATCCCCGCGCATTTCGAGGGGCCGGCGAGCGCCGAGCATCCGCCCGGGCTTTACGGCTCGGGCGACTCCTTCATCGCGCTGCAGACCCTGAGGCGGGGGGACGACATCCACAGTTTCGATTTTGCCGGCGCGGGGCTGACGGTTTCCGCGCTTGAGTCCGGCGCGCCGGTCGATTTTCGCGGGCCGCTGCTCGCCGCGGCGCTGCTCGCCTTCATCGCCGACGCCGTCGCGGCGCTTGTCCTGTCGGGGAAATTGCGCCTGAGGCGGCTCGCGACGGCCGCGAGCGCGCTCCTGATCCTTTCGGTCCCCTTCCATCCGCGCGAGGCGAGGGCGGAAAGCGACGTGAAGCCCGTCGTGACGCAGCGCGACAAGGAAGCGGCGCTGACGGCGCGGCTCGCCTATGTCGTCTCGGGCGATCCAAGGGTCGACGACGTGTCGCGTCTTGGGCTCGAAGCGCTCTCGAAGGCGCTGAACCTGCGGACTTCCTTCGCGCCCGGAGATCCGGTCGGCGTCGAACCCGCCAAGGACGAGCTCGCCTTCTATCCGATGCTCTATTGGCCGATCGTCGCCAATGCGCCGCAGCCCTCGGCCAAGACCGCGGCCAAGGTCGCCGCCTATATGAAGCAGGGCGGCACCATCGTTTTCGATACGCGCGACGCGCTCAATCAGCGCCCCGGCGACGGTCCGACGCCGGAGACGCAATGGCTGCGCGAGCTGACCAAGGGGCTCGACATTCCCGAGCTCGAAGTAGTCCCGCGCGACCACGTCATCACCAAGACCTTCTATCTGCTCGATAACTTTGTCGGCCGCTACGCGACCGGCGAGACCTGGGTGGAGGCGCTGCCGCCGGATCCGAAGGAAGAGTCGGCGAGGCCCGTGCGCGCGACCGACAGCGTCTCGGCGATCGTCATCACCTCCAACGACCTCGCGGCGGCCTGGGCGCAGGACAAGCGCGGCCAGCCGCTCTTTCCGCTGACGCCCGGCGGCGCAAGACAGCGCGAGCTGGCGCTGCGCGGGGGAGTGAACCTCGTTATGTATACGCTGACCGGCAACTACAAATCCGACCAGGTGCATGTGCGGGACCTGCTGGAGAGGCTGGGGCAGTGAGCGCGCCACACACCGTCATTGCGAGCGAAGCGAAGCAATCCAGGGGCAGCCGCGCCGCCGCTCTGGATTGCTTCGTCGCTTCGCTCCTCGCAATGACGCTAAGGAGGTGAGAGGCCTATGACCGACCTCAACCTCACCTTCGCGCCGCTGCTGCCCTGGCCGGTCCTGATCGCTTTGGCGATCGCCGGCGCCGTCGCTCTCCTCCTCGGCGCCGTCGCGGGGCAGCGCGGGACGGCCTTGCGGGCGCTGGCGCTGGGGCTGGTCCTCGCCGCGCTGACCGACCCTTCCCTCGTCACCGAGAAGCGCGACCCGCAAAAGACCATCGTCGCGGTCGTCATCGACAAGAGCGAGAGCCAGAATTTCGGCGCCCGCGCCGCGCAAACGGAAGAGGCGCGCAGGTCGCTCGAAGCCGCGCTCGCCAAATTCGGCGACGTCGAGACTCGTTTCGTCACGGTGACGAACGACTCGAGCGGCAATGACGGCACCAGGCTTTTCGGCGCGCTGGAGCAGGCGCTGAAGGACGCGCCGCCGGAACGCGTCGGCGGCGTCTTGCTCCTAACGGACGGCGTCGTTCATGACATTCCCGCGAAGGCCGAGGCGCTCGGCTTCCGCGCGCCGGTCCATGCGCTCGTCACCGGCCGGGAAAACGAGCGCGACCGCCGCATCGAGCTCGTCGAGGCGCCGCGCTTCGGCATTGTCGGCAAGGAGCAGACGATCCGCGCCCGCGTCGTCGACACCGGCGGCGACGGCGCCCGCGCGCCCATCGCCGTGCGCCGCGACGGCGAGCGATTGCCGACCTACAGCCCCGTGCCGGGCGACATCGTCAATATCCCCGTGAAGATCGCGCATGGCGGCGCCAATATCGTCGAGCTGGAGGTCCCGCCCGCGCCGGGCGAGCTGACGCTCGTCGACAATAAGGCGGTGGTCTCGATCGAAGGCGTTCGCGACCGGCTGAAAGTGCTGCTCGTTTCCGGCGAGCCGCATCCGGGCGAGCGAAGCTGGCGCAACCTGCTGCGCGCCGACGCCAATGTCGAGCTGGTGCATTTCACCATTCTCCGCCCGCCGGAAAAGCTCGACGTGACGCCCGCGAGCGAATTGTCGCTGATCGCCTTTCCGACGGCCGATCTCTTCGGGCGCAAGATCAACGAATTCGACCTCATCATCTTCGACCGCTATTCGAACCAGACGCTGCTGCCGTCGATCTATTTCGACAATATCGCGCGTTATGTCGAAAATGGCGGCGCCTTCCTCGCGGCGGTCGGTCCGGATTATGCGACGCTGCGCGGCCTCTATTACTCGCCGCTCGAAAACATTCTGCCGGCGCGCCCGGACGGAGCCCTGTTCGAGCAGGCCTTCAAGGCGCACGTCAGCAAGGACGGCGAGAAGCATCCCGTCACGCGCGGCCTGCCGGGCGCGAAAAGCGATCCGCCGCAATGGGGCGAATGGTACCGGCAGGTGGACGCCAATGTGATGAAGGGCAATTCCATCCTCGCCGGCGCGCGCGACAAGCCGCTGCTCGTGCTTTCGCATGAAGGCAAGGGCCGGGTCGCGCTGCTGCTGACGGATCAGATCTGGCTTTGGGCGCGCGGCTATGACGGCGGCGGCCCCAACGCCGACCTCACGCGCCGCCTCGCGCACTGGCTCATGAAGGAGCCGGACCTCGAGGAGGAGGCGCTGCGCGCCGAGGCGCGCGGGCGCGAGGTGACGGTCGAGCGACAGACCCTGAAGGACGAAGCCGCGCCGGCGACGGCGACGTCGCCTTCCGGCGCCCATGAAGAGATCGGCCTCAAGAACAGCGCGCCCGGCCTCTGGCGGGCGCGCTTCGACGCGAAGGAAATGGGGCTTTGGCGCTTCGAGAGCGACGGCCTGACGGCGCTCGTCAATGTCGGCCCCGCCAATCCGCAGGAGTTCCGCGAAGTGGCCTCGACGACCGAGAAGCTGGCGCCATTGGCGGAAGCGACGGGGGGCGTGGCGCGGCGGTTGAGCAAGAACAGCGACGCGGTGACCATGCCGCGCATCGTCGAGCTGCGCGACGCGAACCGCTATGGCGGGTCGGACTGGATCGGCGTTCGCCAGACGGGGGCGTCGGCGTTGGTCGGCGTCGAGACGGCGCCGCTGGGGCTCGGTCTCTGGGCGATGCTGGCGCTGCTGGGAGCGGTGGTCGCGGCCTGGGCGTGGGAAGGGAAAAGAGGGTGACCGCGGCTCACGCCGCCTTCACCAAAGCGGCCTTCAGGCTGAACCCCCAATCGCACCGCGCCTCCACGCAAGCAAAACCCGAAGCGGCGAACATCGCCTGATAGGCGTCGAGCGGAAACATCTGCTCGTTGACGCCCGCACGTATCAAATTCTTGGTCGCCTCGTCATATTGGGTGGCGACCGGCTCGCATAGCAAAAACAGGAGACCGTTCGGCTTCAGGACGCGATGGCATTCGCGCATCGCCCGGACCGGGTCTTCGAAGTGATGCAGGCTGCGACAGAAGGCCACGACATCCGCCGAAGCGGATTGGATGGGCATTTCGTTGGCGTCGAAGCGGGCGTGCACGGTCGCCGGATCGGCGCCCTTCGCCGACAGCATGGCGGCGATGCGCAGCAGGCGCACCGAAACGTCTCCATTGACGACGGCGCCGGTCCTGCCGTTCGCCCACATCCATTTCGAGAGAGCGGCGACGATGCCGCCGCCGATTTCGATGCCGATGATCGGCTCCGAACGCGAAGAAAGACGGCCGCTCAGAAATTGCGCGGCCAGCTCGTCGTCCAGCGCTTCGCTAAAAGGCCGGTCGGCGTCAAGACGAGGCAATAAAGGCGGCGCGTGCGACAAGACCTCGACTTCGAGAGTCTGCCCGCCATCCTCCAACCAGGAAACATATTCGTGCACGGGAACGACCTTCAGTCGAAGGCGCTCCCGATCATTGGGAACATCGACGGCGAGATGCGCCGTAATGGCTTGCCCGGGCTTGACGTCCACCGGCAGGGGCGTGCGGGGGCCCTCGAAATCGACGATTTCGCCGGCGGAGTCGAGCCAGTGGTATGAAAGCAGCACCGGGCGCTCGCCGTCGGAGGTGATCGTGAACGGCCCGTCGTTTCTGACGCGAACCGCCAGCCAGTGCCGCGATCCGGCCTGCATTTGTCCGGTCGCATGGATATTTCGCACCGTCAGCCGGGGATGAATGTTCGAGAAGGCGAAACGGTCGAAGAAAATCTCTTCCTCGGCGTCGAAGAAGGCGTTCCCCGTCGGCGCCAACGGCTCAAAAAGCTTCGCCGCCCGTATCTCCTCGGCGCGCAGCCCCAACCGCTCCGCGAGCGCCGAGACGATCGCCTCCTCCTTGCCGGTTTCGACTTCGCAAACCGGCTCCGTCGGCGGCGCGCGATACATGTCGAGCACGCCGTGCTCAAATTCGAGCTCGTGGCCGCCTTCGCAGAACAGACGCCCATCCTCGGCCCGGCCCATGGGAGCCCGACAGAGGCGGCAGGCAAGCACATTTGAATGGATCAATCGATCGAGCGCGACCTGCGGGGAGAAGGCGGACGTCAAACTTATTCCCTATATCGCTTAACTTCGAGAATGTTTTAAACCGTCCCTCGGCGATGGCAAGGCGATGATCGGCCCCGCCCGCCTTTCGATCTCCTGGGCAATCGGGCGAGCGGCGGTCTCGGGCGTCAGCCGCCACATACCTCCCCTTTACGGGGTCGGCGGTCGAAGACCGCCGGGTGGGGTTGGCGCCGCGCCATGCCCGGCGTTCGCCTCACTGCCCTGCGTCCATCTCGTCGCGGAGAGGCGACGGCGGATCATTCCTGCTAATCTCTCATAAAAGTTTCATCCGGAGAGATTCGCCCTTGCCCACCTATCGCGCCATCGGCCTCATGTCCGGCACCTCGATGGACGGCGTCGACGTCGCGCTCATCGAAACCGATGGCGACGCGGCCCTCTCCTTCGGGCCGACGGGATTTTGTCCCTATAGCGACGCCGATCGCGCGCTGCTGCGCAACGCGCTCGCGGAGGCGGCGACGCTGGAGGACCGCGACGCGCGGCCGGGCGTCCTCGCCTTCGCCGAGCGCATGGTGACGGACCGGCACGCCGAGGCGGTCGAAACGTTTTTGCGCGACAATTCCATCGAGGCGGGGTCGATCGGCGTCGTTGGATTTCACGGCCAGACCGTCCTGCATCGGCCCAAGCGGAAGCTCACCATCCAGATCGGCGACGGGGAGGGGCTCGCCAATCGCCTGGGCATAGACGTCGCATATGATTTCCGCGCCGCCGACATTGCGGCGGGCGGCGAGGGCGCGCCCATCGTGCCGGTTTTTCATCGCGCGCTCGTCATTGCGGGCGGCATGAAGGGCGAGGTCGCGCTGCTCAACATCGGCGGCGTGGCGAACGTCACCTATGTCGCGGACGGCGAGCCGCCCATCGCCTGCGACACCGGCCCCGGCAATGCGCTCATCGACGATCTCATGCTCCAGCGAACCGGCGCGCCGATCGACCGGCACGGACACATGGCGGCGCGCGGGCGGGTGAACGAGGCGGCGCTGCTGCGCATGCTCGCCCACCCCTTCTTCGACCAGCCGCCGCCGAAATCGCTCGACCGCAACGCTTTCGCGCTCGATCCGATCGCCAAGCTCTCCACGGAAGACGCCGCCGCGACCCTCACGGCCTTTACTGCGGCCTCGGTCCTGCGGCTCTTCCCGCATCTGCCGAACCAGCCGCAATTGCTCATCGTCTGCGGCGGCGGGGCGCGCAATCCGATCCTGGTGCGCGAATTGGTGATGCGCCTGCCTTGCAAGGTCACGACCGCCGACGCGGTCGGCTGGTCCGCGGATTCGATGGAGGCGCAGGCTTTCGCCTATCTCGCCGCGCGCGTGCTGGAAGAGCTGCCGATCACTTTCCCGACCACGACCGGCGCGTCCGAGCCGCTGCCGGGCGGGAGGCTGGCAAGAGCGGGCGCGGCGTAAAAGAGCGGCGTCGCGGCCGTCATTGCGAGAGGCCAAGCCGAAGCGATCCAGAGCCGGATGGGGCTCTGGATCGCTTCGCTTCGCTCGCGATGACGGCGGACCGGCCTTTGCGTTTCAAGCCGCCGCGGCGCTCGCCGCTTTCTCTTGAGAAGGCGCCGGCGGCAACCTCTCCGGCCGGCAGATGCGAAGGAAAGGAAGCACGAATCATTCACCACTTTTGAAGTATTCGTTTCGCGGGCGCGGTCGCGCCGGCGAAAGGGGCGACAGACATGCAATCCGACGAGAAGGCCGAGTGGTTTGCAACGAGGCGCAGCCTTATCCTGGGCGCGATCGGAATGACGGGATTGGGCGCCGCCGCCGCCGTCGTCGAACATGTCTGGAAGAAGAAAGACATCAGCGCGCGGCTCTTCAATCCGTTCTCGATCGGGAATTTCGAGCTGCCGCCCGTGCCGGGGCTGTCGAACGCCGAAGGCGGGGCCATGCCGGGCTTCTCCAGCGCCGACCTCGCGGACAAGCGGTCGCTTCTCGTCGTCTGGGCCTCCTGGTGCCCGACATGCCGGGAGGAGCATAAGCACATCGTCGCGCTGGCGAAACGCAAGCTCGCGCCCATCTACGGCGCGGATGTGAAGGACCCGCCCGCGAAAGCCGGATATTTCCTCACCAAACACGGCAATCCCTTCGCCGCCGTGGGCATGGACGAGCATGCTTATCTCCAGCGCGCGCTTGGCGCCAAAGGCGTGCCGGCGACTTTTGTCGTCGGGCCGGGTCCGGTCGTCGAATGGTCGAGCTATGAAGGTCTCGACGAAGATGTGATTGAAACGGAGATCGTGCCGAGACTGACGGCGAAAGTGGGATAGCGACCCCCCTCTCCCCGTTTTCACGGGGAGAGGGCTGGGGTGAGGGGCTAGCCGGCTCAAAAATCATTTTTTGCGGCCGCGACGCTATTGTCAGCGTGCGTCCAATATGGCTTCGCCCCTCACCCTAACCCTCTCCCCGCAGGCGGGGAGAGGGGATAATCAATCTCCCCGCGCGGGAATCGCGATCCGCGGCGGATTGCCGAGGCGCCGGTCGAGATAGGCGTCCACATGCGCGATCAACGGCTCGACCTTGTTCTCGAAGAAGTGATTGGCGCCCTCGACCACGGCGTGCTCGATAACGATTCCCTTTTGCGTCTTGAGCTTCTCGATCAGTCCGGTGACTTCCTTCAGCGGCGCCACGCGATCCTGGTCGCCATGGATGAAAAGGCCCGATGACGGGCAGGGGGCAAGGAAGGAGAAGTCGAAGCGGTTCGCCGGCGGCGCGACCGAGACGAAGCCCTCGATTTCCGGCCGGCGCATGAGAAGCTGCATGCCGATCCAGGAGCCGAAGGAGACGCCCGCGATCCAGCAGGCGCGCGCCTCTGGATTCACCGCCTGCGCCCAGTCGAGCGCGGCCGCCGCGTCCGAAAGCTCGCCGGAGCCGTGGTCGAAGCAGCCCTGGCTGCGCCCCACGCCCCGGAAATTGAACCGCAGCACGGAAAAGCCGCGCTCCGCGAAAGCGTAATAGAGATGATAGACGATCTGATTGTTCATCGTCCCGCCGAATTGCGGATGCGGGTGCAGGACGATGGCGATCGGCGCGCCGCGCGTGGCGGACTGATGGAAACGGCCTTCGAGCCTGCCTGCCGGGCCGGTGAAGATGACTTCGGGCATTGGAATTCCCTGTGGAAACGGGCGAGCGGGCTTCTTAACACGCTTGACCGCGTGAAATGCAAGGGAATTCGGCGCGCGGCGCGGCGTCGGAAAATCCTTCTCCGCCCGCGCGGGGCGCGTCGATCAAATTGATAACTAGCCTTTTTATTGATATTTTCCGCCGTCATTGCGAGCGCAGCGAAGCAATCCAGAGCCCCGGTGACGCCCCTGGATTGCTTCGCTGCGCTCGCAATGACGGCCGCGAATGAACGTCCCTCCAAAAAGCCCGTCAATTCGAGCGACACAGGCTACTAGGGGACCTCCCGCAATCAGGCCGCGCACTTAAATCCTTCTCATGGCTCTTATCTCCACGCGCGCCCGCGCGGCGCTTTCCCTCGCCCTTGCGGCGGCGCTCTTTTGGCTCGCCGCCGGAAGCTTCGCGCCCGCGCTCGACGGCCTCCGGCTTGCGGCGGCGAGGGACGATCCGGTTGCGCTCGCCGATGCGCGGCTCGACCAGACGCTCACCCCGGCGCGTTTCACGCATGAGCTCGACGCGGCGCTTGCCGCCGGCGACGAGGATCTCGCCAACAGTTTCATCGAGCTCGGCCGCCCGCGCGGTCTCGCGCCTGCCGCCGGGCAACAGGCGCGTCTCGCCGCGCTGCGCGCCAGGGCGGACGAAAGGGCCGCCGAGGATTTCGCCGAGGGCTTCCTCCATGGCGCGCGCGACAATGGCGCCGCCTTTGCCGGGGCGCTGGCGGGCGACCTTATCGGCTATGGCGATCTGCGCGACCTTTGGCGTGAAGGCGAAAAACTTCAGCGCGGGGAGGAGCCCGATCAGCTCGTCGCGGGCCTCGCGGCGGCGGGGCTCGCGCTATCGGCCGTCACCTGGTCGAGCGTCGGCGCGCTTCTGCCGGCGCGCTCGGGGCTGACGATCGTCAAAAGCGCCCAGAAGGCCGGGCGGCTGTCGCGCCCGCTGGCCAAGGCGCTGACCGGCGCCGCCGCCAAATCCGTCGATCGCGAGGCGCTGACGGTTGCTCTTTCCGCTGCGTCCAAGCTCGATCTCGCCGCCGCGCGCGCGGCCGCCGCCAAAATCGTTCGGCCGGGCGGCCTCGCGCCCCTCCGCGCGCTCGGCGACGACGCCGCCACCATCTATCGCCGCGCCGGCGCAAGCGGCGCAAGGGATGCGCTGGCTGTGGCGGAGGATGGCGCGGAGCTTGGCAAGGCCGCGCGGCTCGCCAAGGCGAGAGGCGGCGCGACGCGGGCGATCCTTGCGACGCTGGGGCGCGGAGCGCTGATCTTCGGCGGGCTCGCGGCGGCGGCGGTCGAGGCTTTGTTTGTCTTTATCGGCGCGCTGCTGGGCCTTGCAATGCTCGCGCAGCGTTTCGGCTTCTGGCTCGGACGCCGCCGCTTTTTCCCTCTCGCCGCAAGCGGGGAGAAGGCAGAGTGAGGGGCGAGGGGAGCGGCTGGCGGCTGGGGATTATTCCCGAGATCAGCTCCGTTTGGTCGTTAGAGCGGTTTTGCCCCTCACCCCAACCCTCTCCCCGCTCGCGGCTAGCAGATTCACACATCTGTGTTGGTTAGCGGCGGCGTTGGTTGGGTGACGGCGATGGCGTATTTTCCGTGCTGGAATTTGAGCCATCCGGCGAGCATGACGACGGGGCCGGGTTTTCCGTAATAGCCGGTCCAGCCGCCGAGGCGGGCGAGCACCCAGGACGCATAGGCCAGGGACCCTCGCGGATGTGGGTTCTTCTGACGCTGCGTCTTGCCTTCGAGGGTGGCGCAATAGGCTTCCAGCAGCGGTTGGTCCTTGGGCTCGAAGGCGTCGAGGAGCGGGCGCAGACGTTGCGGGTCGCCGCCGTCCCGGGCGTGGACGAGTTGTTGGATCGTCACGGCCGCGATCAACGTCGCGGCCGCCAGGGTCTGGCGCGGCGCGTCGTCTTCCATCCGCACGGCCTCGATGTCGAAGCCGCCGGTCTTCATCGTGCGGAACAACTGCTCGATCGCCCAACGGCGTCGATACAGATCGACGACCTCGAGCGCTTGCGCGAGGCGGTCGACGGGGCGCGTCGTGATCAGACGCCAATGGACGTTTTCGCCTGGGGGCGGGTCGATCTCGCGCACGTCGACGAGATGGACCGCGATCGTCGAGGGGTCGTTCTGGGCCGCGCCGTTCCGGGGCCGCGCGAGATCAAAGCGCCCATGCCGGACGGCCAGTGTCGCTTCGCGCGCCGGCCGTCCGGGCCTCGCCGGAAGCGACAGCGTCGCCCGCCCGGCCTCCTCCAGCGCATCCAGGCGCGCAAACAGTCGCTCGCCATCCTCCAGCGCGCGGTCCTGCGCGGCGCGCACGAGGAGGTGAACTCCCGGCGGGCGCCGCGCGAAGGCGGAATAAATATCGCTCTCGCGATCGGCCACGACCGTGACCTCGCGCGCCGAAGCGCAAACTTTCGCCGCCGCCGCGCCCTCCAGCCAGCGCCGGCTTTCCTTGTCCTCGATCGGCCGCTGACGCCGATCCGCCTTGCGTCCCGTCGCGCGTTCAAGGAACTGCGCGTGCGCCAGACCCACGATCGAACCGTCCTCGGCGTCGACGACGAGGGTCGGATGCAGATAGAGCCCGCCGCCGCCCCGGACTTGACGACCGTCGTGTCCTGTATCGCCAGGACCGCGCGCCCGGCGCAACGCGCCGACGCGCGCGCGGCCGCCGTGGCGAACATCTCCGCGCCGGTCACCGCCCGATTGCGAAGAAAGCGCGTGATCTTAATCTCACCGGCCCGGTCGCCGCCGAGCCGACGAATGCGTATGCCCCCGCCGCCCTCCGCCACCAGCCGGGAAAGCAGAAAGGCCCCCTTTTCCAGTCGCGCGTCGCCAAAGCGACCCAGCGTCCGTCCGTCCATCGTCCGTCCCTCCGATTCCTTCAAATGGAATCAGACGCCCAGGCCACATGCAACCAAGATGTGTGAATGCGGTAGCCGCTCGCGGGGAGAGGGGGCAAAGGCGTCTCAAAAAAAATCTGCCGGAGCCCCAAGAAAATCCCAACTCCTGCCGTCTAAGTCGCCACGGGGCTGAACATGCGGGGGCGGCTTGGCGAGCCAGGACACCGATTGCGACAGTGAGCTGGCGCGGCGCGCGGCGGCTGGCGATCGCGCGGCTTTCGCGGCCCTGGCCGAGCGCCATTACGACCGCGTGCATGCGCTCGCCTGGCGCTGGTCGGGCGCGCGCGCGGAGGCGGAGGACATCGCGCAGGAGACGATGGTGAAGATGGCCGGCGCGATCCGGAGCTTTCGCGGCGACTGCGCCTTTTCCAGTTGGGCCTATCGCATCGCCTATACGACGGCGGTGGATCACATCCGGGCCCGCGCCAGGGTCTCGCCTTTTCCGCCCACGCAAATGCTGGAGCTGGCGGAGAGCGCCGACTGCGATTCTCCCGAGGACGCCGCGATGAATCAGGATTTATGGCGCGCCGTGCGCGAACTGCCCGAGCGGCAGCGCGACGCGGTTCTGCTCGTCTATGGCGAGGACCTGTCGCATGGCGAGGCGGCGGCGGTGATGGGCTGCTCGGAGAAGACCGTGTCCTGGCGTCTGCACGAGGCGCGCAAACGGCTCAAGATTTCGCTGGAGGCGGTGTGATGCGCGCGATTTGCCGCCCGCCGGCTTTCATGCGGTTTCCGCCGGATCGCTTCGCTGCGGCGCTCCCGGCGTCATTGCGAGCCGAAGGCGAAGCAATCCAGGAGCGGCTATCGCGGTTCTGGGTTGCTTCGTCGGCAAGGCCTCCTCGCAATGACGGCGCCGCGGCGAACGCCGGGCCGAAAGCCCGAGCCTCCCGTCATTGCGAGCGAAGCGACGCAATCCAGAGTCGCGCCGACGCCGCTGGATTGCTTCGCGACTTCGAAAAAACTGCTCGCAATAACAGGCGTTGCGCCTTTTTCACCTCCCTTTTGAGGATGGAGCGGAACCACGCCCGAAAGGAGCCGGCATGACCGAGCCCGATCTCGCGCGCCTGAAAGACGTTCCGCCGCCGCGCCCGGAGGCGAGGCGCGCCGCGCTCGCGGCGGCGCTCGCCGCTTTCGACGAAACGAAAAAAAGCGGGAGCGAGACCAAAGGAACCGACGCGCCTGTCCGTCTCAGGGACGCATCGTCTCGAACGGAAGGGAAAAAGCCTATGCGTCTCCTTCACACGAACCGCGCGCTCGCCGCCTCGATCGCAGCGCTGATGGTCGGCGCGCCGACCGCTTTCATGTTCTATCGGAACCAGGTGGAGCGACCCGCCGGGACCTTTGCGAATGTCTCGGGCGCGCGCACCGGCGACAGGCTCGACGCCGTCGCCCCGCCCGCCAGTCTCCCAGCGCCGCCCCCGGTCGCCGAAGCGGCTCGCCGAGTCGATCTCGGTTTGGCTGCGGGCTCCGGCGTGACGGCGGCTCCGCCGGCGGCGCCGAACGTCCCCGCGCGCGGCGTGGCGAAGAAGGCCGAGCGCGTGGCGAATTACGCCATGCCGGCCTCTGCTCCGCCCCTTGCCAAGACAAGGGATGCGCGCCGGAGCGAGGCTGTCGGCGCGATGGCGCCGCGCCCGGCGCAAGACGCCGCCGGCTTCCTGCCGCCGCCCACCCAACAGGAATTCCGCGATAAGTTCGACTCGAAAGACGTCAACCCCGTCAAGCAGGTCGTGCAGGAGCCCGTCTCGACCTTCTCCATCGACGTCGACACGGCGTCCTACGCCTTCGCGCGGCGGATAATTAATGGCGGACGCTTGCCGCCGAAGGACTCGGTGCGCATCGAGGAATTCATCAACTACTTCCCCTACAATTATCCGCAGCCGGAGAGCGCTGAGGCGCCTTTCAAGCCGACGATCACGGTGACGCCGAGCCCATGGAGCGCGCACAATAAGCTCGTGCATATCGCCCTGCAGGGCTATGCGCTGCAAAGCGCGCAACGCCCGCGCGCCAATCTCGTGTTCCTTGTCGATGTGTCGGGCTCGATGTCGTCGGAGGACAAGCTGCCGCTTGTGAAGAACGCGCTGCGCATGCTGGTCGACGAATTGAAGCCCGAAGATACGGTCGCGCTCGTCACCTATGCGTCGGGCTCGGGCGTCGCGCTGGGGACGACGAAGATCGCCGACAAGGGCAAGATCGTTGCGGCGATCGACGCGCTCGGCGCGGGCGGCTCGACAGCGGGGGCTCAAGGCATTCAGGACGCCTATCGCCTCGCCGAGGAAAGCTTCGACAAGGCGGCGGTCAATCGCGTGATCCTTGCGACGGACGGGGACTTCAATATCGGCGTGACAGATCAGAGCGAGTTGAAGGGCTTGATCGAAAGGAAGCGCGACAAGGGGATTTTCCTGTCCATCCTCGGCGTCGGGCAGGGCAATTACAATGACGCGCTGATGCAGGCGCTCGCGCAGAACGGCAACGGGGCGGCGGCCTATGTCGACAATCTCAACGAGGCGCGCAAGGTGTTGGTGGAAGAGGCGTCGTCCACGCTGTTTCCCATCGCGAAAGACGTGAAGATCCAGGTCGAGTGGAATCCCGCGCGCGTTTCGGAATATCGCCTCATCGGTTATGAGACGCGCGCGCTGCGACGCGAGGATTTCAACAATGACAAGGTCGATGCGGGCGACGTCGGCTCGGGCCATCGCGTGACGGCGATCTATGAGATCGCGCCCGCAGGCGGCAAGAAGCTCGTCGACGATCTGCGCTACGGCAGGAAGATTGCCGAGACTTCGGCAGGCGCCGAGTCGGAGCTCGGCTTCCTCAAGCTGCGCTACAAGCTGCCGAAGGAGGATGAGTCCCGGCTCATCTCGACGCCGATCGGCGACGCGCAGTCGGTCGAGAAGCTCTCCGCGGCGTCGGAGGATGTGCGCTTCTCCATCGCCGTCGCCGCCTTCGGGCAATTGCTGAAGGGCGCGCCCTATCTCGGCAAATATGGCTATGACGATGTGGCGGAGCTCGCCAAGGGCGCGAAGGGAGAGGACTCGTTCGGCTATCGCGCCGAGTTCGTGAATTTGGCGAGGCTGGCGAAAACGGCGCGGCCCTAGAACCCTCTCCCCGCATGCGGGGAGAGGGCAGGGTGAGGGGCGAAGCCCAACCCGGAAACCCTCATTGCCGCCACGGCGACATGCCCTGCTTGAGCACAAGCCGCCTCGCCCCTCACCCTAACCCTCTCCCCGCAAGCGGGGCGACGGATTACATGTCGCGCATGGCTAGAATCTACCTCGACCACAACGCCACTTCGCCGCTACGCCCCGAGGCCCGTGCGGCGATGCTTGGGGCCATGGCGGCGCCGGGGAACGCTTCCTCGGTCCATGCGGAGGGGCGGGCGGCCAAGGCGATCCTCGAGCAGGCGCGCGCGACGATCGCGAAGGGCGTGGGGACGGCGGCGCGCAACGTCACCTTCGCCAGCGGCGCGACCGAGGCGGCCAATCTTGCGCTGACGCCCATGGTGCAGCGCGGCAAGGACACGGCGCCGATGGACGTTCTGCTTGTCGGCGCGGGAGAGCATCCGGCCGTTCTCGCCGGCCACCGATTCCCCGCCGAGGCCGTCGAGCGACTGGCGCTCACGGCCGAAGGCGCCTTGTCGCCCGTCGCGCTGGACGAAGCGCTCGCGCGTCACGCCGGCAAGCGGATCATGGTCGCGCTCCAGGCGGTAAACAACGAGACAGGCGTGATTCAATCCGTTTGCGAAGCGGCCGCGCGGGTCCATGCGGCGGGCGGTCTCCTCATTTGCGACGCGACGCAGGCCATTGGCAGGATGGAGACGACATTCCAAACAACGGGCGCGGATTTTTTGTTCTTTTCCTCACATAAGCTTGGCGGACCCACCGGCGTCGGCGCGCTTGCCGCAGCGCAAGATACGCTCCACATAATGGATGCGTTGATGCGCGGCGGAGGGCAGGAGTTCGGCCGCCGGGCGGGAACCGAGAATGTCGTTGGGGTTGCGGGATTTGCGGCGGCTTTCGAGGCCGCGGTCGGGGGCATGGCCGCCGAGAATGCGCGGCTCGCGCCGATGCGCGATTCTCTGGAGAGGCGGATCGCCGAAACCGCGCCGCAAACGCGCTTTTTTGGGCGCGGCGCGCCCCGCGTCGCGACCACGAGCGCCTTCGCCCTTCCGGACATTCCCGCGCATACCGCATTGATAGCGCTGGATCTTTCCGGCGTCGCCGTCTCCAGCGGCTCGGCCTGCTCGTCGGGGAAGGTGCGCGAGTCTCATGTGCTCGCGGCGATGGGCGCAACCGAAAAGGAAGCTTTGCGCATCAGCCTGGGTTGGTCTACGCGCGAAGAGGATGTAGAACAGTTTGGAATGGTTCTTGCGGAGGTCGTGGACCGTATCAGGTCGCGGCGTTCCGTCGCCTAAAGGCGGAACCGGATCGGCCGGCGGGCCTTGAACCCGTCGTGACGAGGAGATGAGAAACATGGCGGCTCGTCAGGAGACCGTTGCGCGCGTCGAGGAAATCGACGTCGACGCCTACAAATATGGTTTTACGACCGACATCGAGTCGGAGAAGGCGCCCAAGGGCCTGAGCGAAGACATCGTTCGCTTCATCTCCGCCAAGAAGAACGAACCCGCCTGGCTGACCGAATGGCGCCTCGAGGCCTATCGCCGCTGGCTGACCATGGACGAGCCCAATTGGGCGCGCGTCCATTATCCGCCGATCGACTATCAGGACCTCTACTACTACGCGGCGCCGAAGAGCACGCCGGGGCCGAAGTCGCTCGACGAAGTCGATCCCGAGCTTCTGCGCACCTATGAGAAGCTTGGCATTCCGCTGCGCGAGCAGGAGATTCTCGCCGGCGTCGAGACGCGCAAGGTCGCGGTCGACGCGGTGTTTGACTCCGTTTCGGTCGCGACGACCTTCAAGGAAGAGCTGGCCAAGGCGGGCGTGATCTTCTGCCCGATCTCGGAAGCCGTGAAGACGCATCCCGAGCTGGTGCGCAAATATCTCGGCTCCGTCGTGCCCGCGACCGACAATTTCTACGCGACGCTGAACAGCGCCGTCTTCTCGGACGGCTCCTTCGTCTATGTGCCAAAGGGCGTGCGCTGCCCGATGGAGCTTTCCACCTATTTCCGCATCAACGAGCAGAAGACGGGGCAGTTCGAGCGCACGCTGATCATCGCCGACGAGGGCTCCTATGTGAGCTATCTCGAAGGCTGCACGGCGCCCAAGCGCGACGAGAACCAGCTTCACGCCGCCGTCGTCGAACTGGTCGCGCTCGACGACGCGGAGATCAAATATTCGACGGTGCAGAACTGGTATCCCGGCGATAGCGAGGGCAAGGGCGGCATCTACAATTTCGTGACCAAGCGCGGCGACTGCCGCGGCCGCAACGCGCATATCTCCTGGACGCAGGTGGAGACGGGCTCGGCGATCACCTGGAAATATCCGTCCTGCATCCTGCGCGGCGACGGTTCGCAGGGCGAGTTCTATTCGATCGCCGTGTCGAACGGCCATCAGCAGGTCGACAGCGGCACGAAGATGATCCATCTCGGCCGCAACACCAAGAGCCGCATCGTCTCCAAGGGCATCTCGGCCGGCAAGTCGCAGAACACCTATCGCGGGCAGGTTTCCGCGCATCGCAGGGCGGAAGGCGCGCGCAACTTCACGCAATGCGACAGCCTGCTGATCGGCCATGACTGCGGCGCCCATACGGTTCCCTATATCGAGTCGAAGAACCCAAGCGCGCAGTTCGAGCATGAAGCGACGACGTCGAAGATCTCCGAGGACCAGCTCTTCTATGCGCAGCAGCGCGGGCTCTCCGCGGAGGAGGCGACGGCGCTGATCGTCAATGGCTTCGTGCGCGACGTGCTGCAGCAATTGCCGATGGAGTTCGCGGTCGAGGCGCAGAAGCTGATTTCGATCTCGCTGGAAGGGAGCGTGGGATAATGGACGTCCGTCCGAACCACGGCGTTTTCGTTGATGAGGACTCCGCCCTGGCGGCGGTCGTCGCGCGACTGCGCGAAGCCATTGACCCGAAGGAAATCTGGCTTTTCGGCAGTCGAGCGCGGGGCGACGCCCGGCCGGATAGCGACTTCGATCTGCTGGTGGTCGCCAAGCGTGGCGGCGCTTTCGGTTCGGACGATTACGAATTTGTGGACGCACCATTGAAGGGCTCCGGCGTCGGCTGCGACGTCATTCCCTGCTCGGCGGAAGATTTTGAGGATGGCGCCGCACTGCCTACCTCTTTCGTCTCACGCGTCATCGGCGAGGGGAGGAAGTTGTATGATGTGGGCTCTCCGTGACCGCCGAAGCGCAGAAACGGCGACGGGTCGCCTCCTTTCTCGCGCTTGCCGAAGAGGAACTGGCGGCGGCCCGCATATTGCTGGACAAACTGCCGCGACAGGCCGCCTATTTCCAACAGCAATGCGTGGAGAAACTTCTGCGCGCCGTTCTGGAAGCCGAGGGCGTTCCGGTGGGTCCCACACACAATATACGGCAACTCGCGGACATGTTGCCGGCGAACCACGAACTGAAACCGCGGTTCCTCGATTTCGAAACATTGAGCTCGGCCGCGACGCGTTTCCGCTACCCAACCGCCTCCGGCGCAGTCGCAAGTCCGCCCAGCGGCGACGCATCGAGCCGGCAAGAAGACATCGAGCGATTGAAGCGTGACGTAATCCGCTCTTTGGGGCGCTTTGACAAGGAATGAGGCCGGCGGCGCCGGCGGTGACAGGAGCAACGAAATGCTCGAAATCAAGAACCTCCATGTTTCGGTCGGCGACCGGAAAATACTCAAGGGCCTGACGCTCACCGTGAAGGACGGCGAGGTCGCCGCCATTATGGGGCCGAACGGCACGGGCAAATCGACGCTCTCCTATGTGATCTCCGGCCGCGAGGGCTATGAGATCACCGAGGGCGAGGTCCTGCTCGACGGCGAGAATATTCTCGATCTGGAGCCGCATGAGCGCGCCGCCAAGGGAATATTCCTGGCCTTCCAATATCCGGTCGAGATTCCCGGCGTCGCCACCATGACCTTCCTCAAGGCGGCGATGAACGCGCAGCGTCGGTCGCGCGGCGAGGAGGAGCTGGCGACGCCCGAGTTTATGAAGGCCGTAAAAGAGGCGTCCGCCAAACTCGGCGTCTCGCAGGAGATGCTGCGCCGTCCGCTCAATTCCGGCTTCTCCGGCGGCGAGAAGAAGCGCATGGACATTCTGCAGATGGCGCTGCTTCAGCCGAAGTTCGGCATTCTCGACGAGACGGATTCAGGGCTGGACATCGATGCGCTGCGCGTCGTCTCCGAGGGCGTCAATTCGCTGCGCGCGCCGAACCGCGCCTTCCTCGTCATCACGCACTATCAGCGCCTGCTCGACTACATCAAGCCGGACACGGTGCATGTGATGGCCAAGGGCGTCATTCAGCGCTCGGGCGGGCCTGAGCTGGCGCTCGAGCTCGAAAAGCACGGCTATCAGGAATATCTGGCTGAAGAGGCGGCGTAGGCCATGATCAAGCTCGCGACCGAAACCGACGCGGTTCTCTCCTCGCTCTTCGAGGAGATGAAGGGCAGGGGCGCGACGGGCCTGCGCCAGGCGGCCTGGCAGGATTTCGCCGCCAGGGGCCTGCCGAACCGCCGCGTCGAGGCCTGGCACTATACCGACCTCAAGGCGGCGCTCGCCAAGCCCGCGCCGATCGCCGCCGCCACGGCGGCCGCGCTGGAGCTGCCGGCCGCCTCCGGGACCATCCGGCTGGTGACGCTCGACGGCGTGTTCCGCCCGGACCTTTCCGATCTCGCCTCTCTTCCGGAAGGCGTAAAGATCCAGCCGCTGCGCGAGGCGCTGGCTCAGGGCGCGCCGGGGATCATGGCGCTCGTCGCGAGCAGCGACGTGCAGACCGACGACGCCATGGTCTCGCTCAACGCCGCGCTGATGCAGGACGGCGTCATCCTGCGCATCGCCGGCGGCGTCGCGTTGGAACAAACGATCGAACTCGCGACCTTCGTCTCCTCGGCCGAGGCGCAATCGAGCTTCACCCGTCACCTCGTGATCCTCGGCAAGGACGCCAAGGCGACCATCGTCGAGACGGCCGGCGCGCTTTCCGCTGCGCCCGCGCAGGACAATCAGGCGCTGATCCTCCGGCTCGCCTCGGGCGCCTCGCTCGACCTCGTCACCCATGCCTCGGGACAGGGCGACGCGCTGGTGCGGGTCATGAGCCTCATCGCCCATCTCGACGAAGGCGCAAGCCTCAATTCCTATGCCCTTATCGAGGGCGCGGGCCTTCTTCGTCGCCAGATCTTCGCCCGTCTCGACGGAGAGCGCGCCAAAGTGTCGCTCAACGGCGCGACGCTCGCAAAGGGCCGCCAGCATGTGGACACGACGCTCGTCGTCGACCACGCCTTGCCGAATGGCGAAAGCCGCGAGCGCTTCCGCAACATTCTCGACGAGCAGGGCACGGGCGTCTTCCAGGGCAAGATCGTCGTGCGGCCGCATGCGCAGAAGACTGACGGCGTCATGCAGTCCAAGGCGATCCTGCTTTCGGACGGCGCCACGATGAATAACAAGCCGGAGCTCGAGATCTTCGCCGACGACGTCCAATGCGGACATGGCGCGACCTGCGGCCGGCTCGACAAGGATCAGCTCTTCTATCTCGTCGCGCGCGGCATTCCGCGCGCCGAGGCCGAGGCGCTGCTGATCGAAGGCTTCGCCAACGAGGCGTTCGAGGATTTGGAGAACGAGGCGCTGCGCGGCTTCCTCGCCACGCGCATCGCCTCCTGGATGGGGGCGAGGGCGCGATGAACCAGCACGTGACCCTCTACGACGTCGACAAATTCCGCGCGGATTTTCCCATCCTCGTCGAGCGCCCCTATGGCAAGCCGCTCGCCTATCTCGACAACGCCGCCTCGGCGCAGAAGCCGCGCGCGGTCATCGAGCGGCTGACGCATTTCTACGAGCACGAATACGCCAACGTGCATCGCGGGCTGCACTACCTCGCCAACGCCGCGACGGAAGGGTATGAGGGCGCGCGCGAGACGCTGCGCCGCTTCCTGAACGCCGGGTCGACCGAGGAGATCATCTTCACGCGCGGCGCGACCGAGGCGCTCAATCTCGTCGCCGCGTCCTACGGACTCGCCCATATCGGCGAGGGCGACGAGATCATCCTGTCGCTGATGGAGCATCACTCCAACATCGTGCCCTGGCATTTCCTGCGCGAGCGCAAGGGCGCGGTCATCAAATGGATCGTGCCCGACGACAATGGCGTCATCGATCTCGGCGCCTTCGAGAAGATGTTCACCGAGCGCACCAAGATCGTCTCGGTGACGCATATGTCGAACGTCGTCGGCGCGCCGACGCCGATCGCCGAGATGGCCCGCATCGCCCATGCGCATGGCGTTCCGATTTGCGTCGACGGCTCGCAGGGCGCGGTGCATCTCGATGTGGACGTGCGCGAACTTGATGTCGATTTCTATATCGTCACCGGCCACAAGCTCTACGGGCCGACGGGAATCGGCGCGCTTTACGGCAAGCGGAAATGGCTCGAGAACCTCCCGCCTTTCGCGGGCGGGGGAGAGATGATCGAGACCGTCACGCGCGAGACTGTCACCTACAACGCGCCGCCCCATCGCTTCGAGGCCGGCACGCCGCCGATCGCCCAGGCCGTCGGCCTCGCCGCCGCGCTCGATTACATGGAGAGCATCGGCCGCGGCGCCATTCGCGCGCATGAGGCGCGGCTCACGGCCTACGCCCAGCAGCGCCTTTCAGAAATCGAGGGCCTGCGCATTTTCGGCAATGCGCCCGACAAAGGCCCGATCATTGCTTTCGAAATGGCGGCGGCCCATGCGCATGACGTTGCGACGATCATCGATCGCTCCGGCGTCGCGGTGCGCGCCGGCACCCACTGCGCCATGCCGCTGCTGAGTCACTTCGGGGTCACCTCGACCTGCAGGGCGTCCTTCGCGCTCTACAATACGCGCGAGGAAGTCGACCGCTTGGCAGAGGCCTTGCTAAAAGCTCAAAAACTTTTCGCGTGAGGAGGTTCACGTGCTGATGACCGACGCTCTCAAGACCAGCGAAACGGATGTCTCGGCGGAGGACGATCGCGCGGCCGGCGGCTCCGCTGCTAGTAGTAGCGGCGAGCGCTTGACCGACGAGATCGTGAAGGCGCTGAAGACCGTCTACGATCCCGAGATTCCCGCCGACATCTACGAGCTTGGCCTCGTTTATCGCATTGATATCTCGGATGAGGGCGCGGTCGAAATCGACATGACCCTGACGGCCCCGGGCTGTCCGGTCGCCGGCGAAATGCCCATATGGGTGAAGAACGCGGTGAGCGCCGTGCCGGGCGTTTCCGACGTGAAGGTCAATCTTGTCTTCGATCCCCCATGGGATCAGAGCCGCATGTCGGACGAGGCGCGCGTCACGCTCGACATGTTCTGAACGAAAGGCGCCAAGGACAGGCGCGGCGTGTCATGTTTGCTCCGAAGCTGAAGCCCAAGGTCTTGGAAACCTCCCTCTATGTCGAGGATCTCGAAAGGGCGGGGCGCTTTTACGGGGAGACCTTGGGACTCGCGCCCATGGCGCAGGACAGCCGCATGTGGGCGTTCGATTGCGGGCCGGCGAGCGTGCTGCTCCTCTTCAAGGAGGGTGGAACGCGGGAGCCGATCGAGCTTCCGGGCGGGCGCATTCCGCCGCATGGCGGCGCAGGCTCCATTCACTTGGCCTTCGCGGTCGAGACGGAAGATCTACCCGCCTGGAAGGCGCGCCTCGCCCAATGCGGGGTGGAGATTGAAGCGGCCATGAAATGGCCGCGCGGCGGCGAGAGCCTTTATTTCCGTGATCCGGACCGCCATCTTGTGGAGCTGGCGTCGCCCGGCGTCTGGGCCAACTACTGAGGAAGCGAAATGGCTTTGCCGAAACTGAGCGTGATGACCGTGAGCGCCGCCGCCGCCGAGCGGGTGCGCGGATTGCTCGCCAACGCCGCGCCGGGGGCGGGCCTGCGCGTCTCGGTCGAGAAGGGTGGCTGCGCCGGCATGTCCTATAAAATGGAAATCTCCGAGCCGCGGATGGGCGACGAGGTCATCGACTTCGGCGGCGGGCGCGTGATCGTCGACGCCAAGGCCGTGCTCTATCTGCTCGGCACGACGATGGATGTGAAGATCGACCAGTTCTCCTCGACCTTCGTCTTCGAAAACCCGAACCAGACATCGGCCTGCGGCTGCGGCGAGAGCGTCGAGTTGAAGCCCGCCGACCCCGCGCAACTCGGCGCTGTTTCGTAGAACGGGATAAACCGCGCATTAACGCTGATGATGCGTTTCGTTTTCGCCGCGACGGAGAAATAGCGCTTTCTTCAGCATCGGCCGCCAACGCTGCGCAGCGTGCGTATCGCATGCGTGGAGTGGTCGATGTCGTTTCCCAAACCGCCTGTTGTCGCGTCGAGCGTCGCCTTGCTCGCCGCATTATCCTTGGCGCCGGCGCAAGGCTGGGCGAAGGATGGCCGCAACCACGGCGGCGCGGGCGTCATCTACGAGATGGCGCCCATGTCCGCGGACACGTCCCACGAAATCATCTTCGAGATGGCGCCGCTGAAGCCGGCAGGGGGCGCGACAGCCCAGGCGCCGAAACCTTCCCGGCAGGTCGAGCCCGTAATTGCCGCCAAACCGGCGGCGCCCGCCGTCGCCGCGAAGCCCGCGCCCGCGCCGGTGAAGGAAGCCGCTCCCGCCCAGTCGCCGGCGCAGCCGGCCCCCGTCGCGGAAGCGCCCAAGCCTGCGGAGACGCAGCCGGCCGCGGAGGCGCCCGCGAACGCCGAGGCCGTCGCCCGGCAAGCCGCGCCTGGCGAGGCGCCTGCGGCTCCCCTGGCCGAACCGCCCGCGGCTCCCGTCGCCGAGGCGCCGCCGATCGCGGCACAGATTCCCGTTGAGCCGCCTCCGGCCGCCGCGCCTGTCGAGCAGCCGGCGGTCGCCGAGGCTCCCGCCATTGTCGAGCCGGCTCCGATCGGCCCGCCGGTCCTGAGCGTCAATCCGCCGCGCAAGGCGCTTGTCGCCCTCAAGGCGCCGGCGATCGGCCTCGCCAGCCATATTCTGTCGCCGCAGGGAGATTCCTCGGCGCCGTCGCTCGTTCCCAAGCTCCAATCGCTCGCGCCCGAACCCGCCCCGACCGCGGCGCAAGCGGCGGCCGAACCGGGCGCGGAGGAACAGCCCCAAGACCAAGCGGCGGCCGGCGCGCCGGTCGATCCCGCCGCCGCGCAGGCGGAGACCGAGGCGCGCATCGCGGCTCTTCTCGCTGAAGGCCTCGTCGGCCCGGTCGAAATCCGCATCGCCGACCGCGCGACCATGTGGCTGCCGGCCGGCCGCGTCTTCCTGCCGATCGACACGGCGCGCAGGCTCGCCCAGGAGGCCGGCCTCGAATGGCGCCCGGGGATACAGGGCATGGTGGCCCCGGCCGGCGGCGCGCTCGAATGGCTGGCGCCGGTCGAATTGCTCGACGACGGATATATCAAGGCCGGCGAGGCCGATTTGCTTCAGCCGGAAAAGCTCCTGACGGCTTTTCAGGCGAGCCTTCCGGAAGTCAATGCGCAGCGCGCCCGCGCCGGTCAGCCGCCGGTGGTCCTCGACGGCTGGCTGACGGCCCCGACTCTCGACGAGAAGCATCGCCTCGCGGCCTGCGTGAACGTCTCGACGCGCAACGACCCGAACGGCTTCGACAAATTCTTCAATTGCGAAGCGTGGGCGCTTGGCCGCCAGGGCGCGGTCAAGATCGGACTCGCCAGCGGCGGCGACGGCGCCGCGCGGCTCAAGGGCGAAGCCGCCGCGCTTGCCGACACGATCGTCTTTGATCGCGGCAAGACCTATGAGGAATTCGACGCCGCTTCCGACAAGGCGGCGCCCTATATGATCGCCGACCTCTTGACGCGCGACGTGGCCGCCAAGACGGCGCCGGCCGCGCCTCCAGTCGAGGAGGCGCAGGGCGGCGGATGGATTTCGAGCCTGTTCTATCCGGCGCTCTTCGGCGTCGTGGCGCTCGGCCTCTATGTCTTCCTCAAGCGCCGCCGCGAGGCGACGAAAGAGGACGAGGCCGCGCCGGCGCCGGAGCGGATCAAGACGGCGCCCGAGCCGAGCCGCGCGCGGGAAGCGTCCGTCGTCGCGATGGAGAAGCCGGCCGCCGGGCCGTCGCCCTCGCTCTTCGCCCGCCTTCTGCCGACGCTCCATGCGCGCCTCGCCAAAAGGGCCGAGCCCGCGCCGGCGATCGTCGCCTCCGCCGGGAGCCAGGGACCGTCGAATGTCGGGAAGCCGGAAGCCCCGCGCGGCGGGCTGATGGGCAAGATCGCCGCCCTGCGGGCGAGCGGAGACGCCGTCGCGCCGCCGTCGAACGACGCCGATGAGCCCGCGTCGGCTCTCAAGAAACTTGCCGCGAGAATGCGCGGCGGCTCCGAAGCGCCGTCGCCCTTTGAGGTGAACGTCTCGCGCGTGATGCGGCCGGCCCGCGGCATGGGCGGCGCCGCGCCGGCCGTCGCCGCGCCTGTCGCGGAGCCGCTTGTCGTCGAACAGGATCCGTTCGAGAAGGCGGAGCCTCGGATCGGCCTGATCGAGCCGCAACTGGTCGAGCCGAAAACCGCTCCCGCGCCCGCTTCGCCGCCGGTCATGAATGCGCCGGGTCCGCGATTGGCTTTCGACGAGAACGATCTCGGCCTCGTCGAGCCAGGCGCCCCGAAAGGCGGGGACGTTCCGCGCAACCGGCGGGCGACCGATCTCTGACGCCAATTCCGCGCCGTCATTGCGAGGAGCGTAAGCGCCGAAGCAATCCAGAGCCGCGGCGCCGCTCCTGGATTGCTCCGCTCGCAATGACGCGGCCGGATCGGGTTTCGAGGCCCGGTCCGGCCGCGGCTGCTTTGGCTGTTCGCTTACTTCACCTTCCGGAAGCGCTGGGCCGGCGCCGGCGGCGCGCCGGGAACCTTCGGCAGGCTCTGGGAGATCGTCACTTCCGGCGGGATCGGATTGGCGTCCGTGGGCTGGTTGCAGGTCGGGTGGCCCCAGCCGCTCTTGCTGAGGCCCGGCATCTGCCCAGCCTGCGAGGTGATGTCGTAGACGATATTGTCCGGCCGCGACGGATCGCCGGAAACGCCGCCCGGCACATAATCGAGATGCAGATTGTTGCGCGTGCGCCAGGCGATATTGTGATCGGCGCAGGACGAGTCGCCCGAGACTCCGAGTCCGCCGACAAGTTGTCCGTTTGCGTTGTAGAGGCCGAGGCCGCCGCCGAACACGTTCACGCCGCCGATCTTGCCGCCCACCATCGGATCGTTCGGCTGGCCGTTATTGCCGGCGTTGCCGCCATAGGCGACGCTCGTATCGACGGGATTGGAGTGCTGCAGGCCGAAGAGCGAGCCGCCCGACTGCGTCGCTGTGTAGAGATTGGCGGTCGACAATGCGAGGCCCGGCAGGCTGAAGGCGTTCGCCGTATTGGCCTTCTGGGCGGAGATCACGCGGCTTCCGGGCCACTGGTCGCCACGATTGCCGCCGGTGAAGGCGACCGCGCAGACCTGCCCGTCGCGATTCACGATCGTGCCCCACATGTCGAGATTAAAGCCGCCATTGCCGGCGTTGCGCGCCGCGACGAGCGCGGCCTTGAGCGCCGCATGGCTGGGCAGGCCGGCGCAGGCGGAGGCCCCGCCGGCGGAGGACTGAGCGAGAACGGGCGTCGAAAGAACCGCGCCGGCAAACAAAGAAATCACGACAAATCCAAGCTTTTTCATATTGCCCCTCCTTGTCCGGCGCCGCAGAGCGCAGGACGTCACGATCTAGTTTTGCGCCGCCCGCGCAAAAACGGTTCGAGGAAATCTTCTCTGTCGAAAAAACGCGCCTTGGCGACGCTTGTTGATCCCGCCGGTCGTCTCGCCGGCGTGAAAGGCGGACCGCTACATTCAGCCCCGTTAATCTCCCCGTCGTTCCTTTTGGCTTCGCCAAGCGGACGCGGCGCAATTAGGACCACGCGCCCGCCAAACGGTCAAGGCGCCGCGCCGGAATCGAAGGCTGCGCTTCAGCTTAGGGGCGCGGCCGGCTCGGCGGGCCGGGCGATTGCAGCCTGAGCGCCGCCTTTGAAAGGCTCCCATGGCGCGGCGCGCCGGCGCGGGGCGGCGCGCAATTCACAGCAAATCGCGGTATGAGCGTAACTATCTGTTTTCAAAAGGTCGTTATCCGCCTATGCAACTAGCCGCGGCCTTCCGAATCGCCTATACCGGAAAGATCAGGAATCAGCCTTAGATTGGCGCGCCCTTGGCCGAAGACGACACGAAAAAAGACGATCCCGAAAAGCACGGCTCCGACATCAAGCCGGTCTCCATCGCCGACGAGATGAAGCGCAGCTATCTCGATTACGCGATGAGCGTGATCGTCTCCCGCGCGCTTCCGGACGTTCGCGACGGCCTCAAGCCCGTGCATCGGCGCATCCTGTTTTCGATGAACGAGAACGGGCACACGCCCGACAAGCCTTACGTCAAGTCGGCGCGCATCGTCGGCGACGTGATGGGTAAATATCATCCGCATGGCGACGCCGCGATCTACGACGCGCTGGTGCGCATGGCGCAGCCCTTCTCGATGCGGCTCATGCTCGTCGACGGGCAGGGCAATTTCGGCTCGGTCGACAATGATCCGCCGGCGGCGATGCGTTACACCGAGTCCCGCCTCGCCAAGCCGGCGCTCGCGCTGCTCGAGGACATTGACGAAGGCACGGTCGACTTCCAGCCGAACTATGACGGCAAGGAGCAGGAGCCGACCGTCCTTCCGGCGCGCTTCCCGAACCTGCTCGTCAACGGCGCCGGCGGCATCGCCGTCGGCATGGCGACGAACATCCCGCCGCATAATCTCGGCGAAGTCATCGACGCCTGCATCGCGCTGATCGACAGGCCGGACATGACCGTCGCCGAGCTGATGGAAATCGTGCCCGGCCCCGACTTCCCGACGGCGGCGACGATTCTCGGACGCGGCGGCATCCGCAACGCCTACGCCACTGGGCGCGGCTCGATCATCATGCGCGCGAAAGCCGAGATCGAGACGCTGCGCAAGGAGCGCGAGGCGATCATCTTCACCGAGATTCCCTATCAGGTGAACAAGGCGGCGCTGATCGAGCGCATTGCCGAGCTCGTCAAGGAAAAGAAGATCGAGGGCATCGCCGATCTGCGCGACGAGTCCGACCGCGACGGCATGCGCATCGTCGTGGAGCTGAAGCGCGAGGCGGTGGCCGACGTCGTGCTGAATCAGCTTTGGCGGCACACCGCGCTGCAATCGAGCTTCGCGGTGAACATGATCGCGCTCAATGGCGGCCGGCCGGAGCTGATGACGCTTCATGACGTGCTGCGCGCTTTCGTGGATTTCCGTGAGACGGTCGTCACGCGCCGCACCAAATTCCGCCTGGGCAAGGCGCGCGACAATGCGCATCTCCAGGTCGGCCTCGCCATCGCGGTCGCGAATATCGACGAGGTGATCCGCCTCATCCGCCACTCGCCGGACGCGGCGGCGGCGCGCGAGGCGCTGATGGCGCGCGACTGGCCGGCGAAGGACATGGCGCCGCTCGTCGAGCTCATCGCCGATCCGCGCCACAGGCTTTCGGACGATGGCGCGATCCGCCTTTCCGAAGCGCAGGCCCGCGCCATTCTCGATCTGCGCTTGCAGCGCCTGACCGCACTCGGCCGCGAGGAGATCGCCGAGGCGCTGAACAAGCTCGCCGCCGAGATCGCGGAATATCTCGACATTCTGCGTTCGCGCGAAAAGCTCTTTGGCATCGTCAAGGACGAGATGCGCGCGGTGAAGGAAGCCTACGCCACGCCGCGCCGCACGGAGATCCTCGATTCCGACGGCGAGGTGGAGGACGAGGACCTCATCGCCCGCGAGGACATGGTCGTCACCGTTTCCCACGCCGGCTACATCAAGCGCGTGCCGCTCTCGACCTATCGCGCGCAGCGGCGCGGCGGCAAGGGCCGTTCCGGCATGCAGATGAAGGAGGAGGATTTCGTCCACCGGCTCTTCGTCGCCAACACCCATACGCCGGTGCTGTTCTTCTCCTCGCGCGGCAAGGCCTATAAGGAAAAGGTCTGGCGGCTGCCGCTCGCGGCCCCGCAGGCGCGCGGCAAGGCGCTCGTCAACATGCTGCCGCTCGAACCGGGCGAGCGCATCACCACCATCATGCCGCTGCCCGAGGACGAGTCGAGCTGGGAGACGCTCGACGCCATCTTCGCGACGACCGGCGGCACGGTGAGGCGCAACAAGCTCTCCGACTTCGTCGATGTGCGCCGCAACGGCCTCATCGCCATGAAGCTCGACGAGGGCGAGGCGATCGTCGACGTCGCGACGGCGAGCGAGAACGACGACATTCTGCTGACGACGCGCGAAGGCCAGTGCATCCGCTTCGCCGTGCCGGAAGTGCGCGTCTTCCAGGGCCGCACCTCCATGGGCGTGCGCGGCGTGTCGCTGGCTGAAGGCGACAGGGTGATCTCGCTCTCCATTCTGAAGCATTTCGAGGCGACGGGCGAGGAGCGCGCGGCCTATCTCAAAAAAGCGAGCGCGCTGCGCCGCCGCATGGGCGAGGACGTCGCGCCGGAGACGGGCGCCGAGCCGGAGGAGGGGACGGGAACCGTCGAGCTCTCCGACGCGCGTTTCTATGAGATGCAGGCGGCGGAGCAGATCATTCTGACCGTCTCCGAGAACGGCTACGGCAAGCGCACGTCTTCATACGAATACCGCATCACCGGCCGCGGCGGCAAAGGCATCGTCGCCATGGCGGTGAACGCCCGCAACGGCAAGCTCATCGCCTCCTTCCCCGTGGCGCAGGACGACGAAATCATGCTCGTCACCGATGGCGGCCAGCTCATTCGCTGCCCGGTGGAAGGCATCCGCATTGCGGGGCGCGGAACGCAGGGCGTGATTGTGTTCAACACCGCCGAGGACGAGCGCGTGGTGTCGGTGGAGCATATTGAGGATGTGGGCGAGGGGGATGAGGCTGAGAGCTGAAGGCGCCCATCGGGAGACGCGCAGAATAAACTGGCAGCGCGGGTGCTCGGATTTGAGTCGTGGCTCGGATGCCAAGGATCGTTTACGAAGCGCCGATAAGCCTTCGGCTGGACCCCTCTCCCCGTGAAAGCGGGGAGAGGGCTGGGGTGAGGGGCAAGGCGGCGACGGGAAAATCGGCGATTTGTTGCAGTATGCAAGCCGCGAGCATTCGCATGGCGGCTTTGCCCCTCACCCTGCCCTCTCCCCGCGAGCGGGGAGAGGGAAAAAGACTCCCACGACGGCTGGCTCACTTACTGTCGGACCACCTTAGGAAGCGCTCTCGCTCCGGAGGCCGCCGTGCTCTGTCGATGGCCTGGTCAAGGATCACTTTCCTGCTTCGGTCGCGACCAAATACTGATGCCGCGCCCTCAGCGCGCTGATGCTCAGCCAGGCGGCGACGCCGAAGCCGATGAAATGCGCGAAGAGGAGGCTGAAATTCACCAGCAGGACGAAGACGTCGAGCGCTCGGATGATCTTGTTGGGGTCGGTGATGGCGATGCCCGGCGGCTGGGACACGGTCTTGCCCACGAGAAGCGCGACGCTCAGTCCCACGCCCACGAAAGAAACCAGCGCGCCGAGCACATTGACGAAGCCGCCCGCGCTGACGAACCAGAACGCCATGCGCCGCTGATGGGCGAGGTAATGGTCCGGATGAATGCGCACCCGCGCGGCGGCGCTCATGTAGCGGAAGCCGAAAAGCGTGGTGATCAAAAGCAGCGCCAGCCCCGCTGACGCCCAATAAATGGCGTCGCTGAAACTCGAGCCGCCCGGGCTCACCGTATGGCCGACAAAGCCGAAGACCAGCAGCAGGGCCGAAACGACGCCGAGAAAAAGCTGGATCCAGAACGCCGTCGCGCCGAAGAAGCGGAAGCTCTGCGCCAATCCGTCCGCGATCATTGCCGCGGCATTCGGCGGCGCGGACATTTCCAACGCCTTGCGGGGCTCGCTCGCCGCGATGGGCGAGAGGCGGTCGAACAGAGCCAGCCCGGCGTAAATCGCCACGGCGGCGACGAGGGCGTAGGCCGCATAGCCATGCAAGGCCTGAAGCCTCTCCGCCAGCGCCGGGTCGCCCGCGTCCCAGAAGGGCAGCGCGTAGTCCCAGAAAAAGAGCTGCTCGCCTCGGAAGGCGGCGGCGAGCGCGCCTGCCGCGGCCGTCGCCGCGAAGAGGAGATAGATTGCCTGCCGCAGCCAGAAGGCGGCGGCGCGGCGGCCTTTGCGCGGCTCCTCGCTCTCGACCGTGAGATACAGAAGGGTCCCGAGCAGCATTTGCGCGGCGAGGAAAATCGCCGCGGTGAGCCCGAGCGACACATGCAGTTCCGACAGATAAGCGCGCGTCGCGGAATCGAGGCCGGCATGTTCCCGCGCCGCGCCGGCCCCGAGCGCCGCGGCGCCCGACAGAATAAAAATCCGAAAAATCACGACAGATAAGAGGTTTCGCCTGGGGTCGGAGGTCATGGACGGCTCCATTGGGCGGTTTCGCGCTGCAATATAGCTCACGCGCCGCTCCGCGTCCCTGCGCCAAAGGGTCCGCGCCAAAGCTCGTCTTCCGGCCCGATTAGGGAGAGCTTCCGCCCGCCAAATGTAAGGGTCGCTCAATCTGCTTCGGCGCGGCGCCGCGCCGCGCGGGCGGCGTCATCTTCCCGAAACAAATCGGCGCGCGCGGCGCGGTCGTCGCTTCGCCATCGCCGCGACGGGCGGCGGACGGCGTCACCCCCTTGCTCTCAGCCTTGTAACCCCGTAAAAGCCCGCCGCGCGCGGGCAGAGGACCCGCCAAACGGAACGGGACCATGGCCAAGGAAAAATTCTCTCGCACGAAGCCGCATTGCAACATTGGGACGATTGGGCACGTCGACCATGGCAAGACGTCTTTGACGGCGGCGATCACCAAGGTTCTTGCGGAGACGGGCGGGGCGACGTTCACGGCGTACGACCAGATCGACAAGGCGCCGGAGGAGAAGGCGCGCGGCATCACCATTTCGACGGCGCATGTCGAATATGAGACGCAGGACCGCCATTACGCGCATGTGGACTGCCCCGGCCACGCCGACTATGTGAAGAACATGATCACCGGCGCGGCGCAGATGGACGGCGCGATCCTGGTGGTTTCGGCGGCCGACGGCCCGATGCCGCAGACGCGCGAGCACATTCTGCTCGCGCGCCAGGTCGGCGTGCCGGCGCTGGTGGTGTTCCTCAACAAGGTCGACATGGTCGACGATCCGGAGCTGTTGGAGCTCGTCGAGCTCGAAGTGCGCGAGCTTTTGTCGAAATACGACTTCCCCGGCGACGACATTCCGATCGTGAAGGGCTCGGCGCTGTGCGCGCTGGAGAACAAGAACCCCGAGATCGGCCATGACGCGATCCTGAAGCTGATGGCGGAAGTCGATCGCTATATTCCGCAGCCGGAGCGTCCGAAGGACCAGCCCTTCCTGATGCCGGTGGAGGACGTGTTCTCGATTTCGGGCCGCGGCACGGTGGTGACGGGCCGCATCGAGCGCGGCGTGATCAAGGTGGGCGAGGAAGTCGAGATCGTCGGCATCCGTCCGACGACGAAGACGACGGTGACGGGCGTCGAGATGTTCCGCAAGCTTCTGGATCAGGGCGAGGCGGGCGACAATGTGGGCTGTCTGCTGCGCGGCACGAAGCGCGAGGAAGTGGAGCGCGGGCAGGTTCTGTGCAAGCCGGGCTCGGTGAAGCCGCACACCAAGTTCAAGGCCGAGGCCTATATCCTGACGAAGGAGGAGGGCGGCCGCCACACGCCGTTCTTCACGAACTATCGTCCGCAGTTCTATTTCCGCACGACGGACGTGACGGGCATCGTGACGCTGCCCGAGGGCGTCGAAATGGTGATGCCGGGCGACAATGTGACGATGGAAGTGAACCTGATCGTGCCGGTGGCGATGGAGGAGAAGCTGCGCTTCGCCATCCGCGAGGGCGGCCGCACCGTCGGCGCCGGCGTCGTCGCCAGCATCATCGAGTAATCGAGGCGAGCGCCCCACCAACGTCATGGCGGCGCGAACCCCACCCGGCGGTCTTCGACCGCCGACCTCGGGAGGTATCGGGCGGCTGACGGCCTGTTATCTCGAGAGACAAGCGCGGTTCGCCGCGCTCGGATTGCTGGCAAAGTGGGGCTGGCGCCCCTCGTGCTTCGAGACGCTTGCTTCGCAAGCTCCTCAGCATGAGGGGCTCCTTCTTCTGCGCCAAACACATCGGCGTGGTTGACAGAAAGTGAGCCAGCGGTCGCGGAGTCTTTCTCCTCTCCCCGCTCGCGGGGAGAGGGCAGGGTGAGGGGCAAAGCCGCCATGCGAATAGATGGCGGACATATTCTTTAGATCACGCTGCGTAGACGGAATCGCCGATTTTCCCGTCGCCGCTTTGCCCCTCACCCCGGCCCTCTCCCCGTTTTCACGGGGAGAGGGGGGCGGCCCGAGGCCGCCCTCGCCGTTTTGCCGGCAAACTCGCCGCGCTTTTGTGCGGGAAGGAGAGGGCGCATGAAAAGGCACGAATTCGTCTCCCTCGATCTCCGGCATAAAGGCTGGACGAGCCTCTCCGTCGCCCATATCCGCCTGCCGGACGGCAAGATCATTAATCGCGAGATCGAGGATCATGGCGCGGCCGTCGCCGTCCTGCCCTACGATCCCGAACGCAAGACCGTCATTCTGGTCGAGCAGTTCCGCGCGGCGCCGTTCCTGACGCTGGGGCTGGAGCACACGCTCGAAGCCATTGCCGGCGTCATGGAGAGCGAAGACGCCGCCGCCGACGCGCGGCGCGAAGCGCTCGAAGAGGCCGGCCTCGAGCTGCGCGATCTCGAGCGCGTGGCGACCGCTTGGTCAATGCCTGGAATCTCGACCGAGAGAATGACCCTCTATCTCGCCGCCTATCGGCTGGGGGACCGCATCGCCGATGGTGGCGGCGTCGCTCACGAGGATGAGAATATCCGCGTCGTCGAAATAAGCCTTGACGCGCTCGCCGGCCTTATGGAGGCGGGCGAACTGGTGGACATGAAGACGCTCGCGCTCACCCAGGCCTTACGGCTGCGGCGCCCGCAGCTATTTTCCTGAAATAAGCTTCAGCGGCATCCGCCGGTCGAGACGCCCGGCGCGAGCCGCAACGCGTCGCACAGGCTGCGCGCCTGGACGTCGTCCATCATTTTCCGGGTTATGACGGAGGTCGGAACCTGCGCCGCCGGCGTTTTCGTTCCGGAAGGTCCGGTCACGTCTTCCGCGAAATAGTCGTCGGTTTGCGCCGGCGACGCGCGCCGGACGCGCTGCCCGGCGGAAGCCTCGACGGCCGACAATGAAAGAGCGGCGGCCAGGCCGATCAGGAGAGCGTTACGCATTTTCTTTCCTCGCACGAACATCCCGCAATCAATATAGGCGTGGGAAACTGCTCAGGCGAGGTCGGCCGCTTCCACCGTCACTTCCACGATTTCCGGCGGGCGCAGGAAGCGGACGGGCAGGATCGACTCGCCCAGCCCGCCGGAAACCACGAGATGGCGGCCATCCTCGGCGTGATGGCCGTAGACATAAGCGGATTTGTAGCGCAGCTCGGCGACGACCGGTCCGAGGAAGGGCAGATTGACCTGTCCGCCATGCGTGTGTCCGCAAAGGGTGAGCGCAATGCGCTTCGGCGCGCGGCGGAAGACGAAGGGTTCATGCGCCAGAAGGATCGCCGGCGCCTCGTCGGAGACGAGCCCCAATGTCGCGTCGAGGTCGTCGTGGCCGCGCCAGCCGGTCCCCTCGCCCAGATACATGGCCATCTGGTCGCCGAGGCCGAGAAGCCAGAAGGGCTGGCCGTTTTTCGTCAAGCGCAGGGCGTCGTTCTCATAGACGCGCGCGCCCATCTGCTTCAGCGCGCGCCGCGCGCTCTCGGCGTCGTCGCCGGGGTCGTTGACGAGCGCGCCGTGCCACCAGTCGTGATTGCCGAGAACGGCGTGGACGCCGAGCGGCGCTTTCAGTTCGGAAAGCGCCTCCGCCCACTGCTCGGGCAGGACCGGGCCGGCGACGAGATGCGTGCCGGCGACGAGGTCGGGCTCCAGCGCATTTGTGATCTGCGCGATCCTGCGGATGCGCGCGGCCGGCATCCAGGGCTCGCAGGCGTGCAGGTCGGTGATGACGGCGATGCGCAGGCTCAGACCCTTCGGCCAGTCCCGCGGCGTCACCCGATAGCGCGTGACGTCGAGAAGGAAATTGGGCTCGACGACGATGGAATAGGTCCCAAGGCCGAGCCCCGCGAGCGCGAGCCCGGCCGGCATGCGCAGAAGCGCGCGGCGGCTGATCATCGAGACATCCCTTGCGGCGCCCGTCAGGCCGCCCGCGGGGAGGTCTTGTATCAGGCCGCGAGGTCCTCGCCCAGCGGCGGCCATTCCGGCGGGAAGGCTTCCTTCTCTTGCTTTTCGGGGAGGCGGGAGATTTCGAGCGCGGCGGCGACGGCGGAGATGCCGATTTCACGGTAAAGCCGCGCGAGGAGATCGTGCGGATGGCCGCCGAACGGCGACACGGGAAACTCGATCGAATACTTGTCCGACATGGCCGGCCTCTACGCTCTTACGCTTGGATAACGCTGGGTGAACCCGATGCTTGAATTTCGCCGCATTGGTTTAACGCGAGCCTAACGGGAACGGGGTTCGCCGCATTTTCGTGACATTCCCGGGCGCCGTTGCATTTCGCGCCGGGTTTGACGAAGAATGTTTCCGCGCCGCCGGAATGGCGGAGATCGAGCGAGGCCGCTTCTCCCGATGCGTCGAACACTGCCGCCGGAGCCTTGGTCGCAAGCCGCCCTGTGGAGCCGTAACGTCGCCGTCTTCGGGGCGACGGTCGCGCTCCTTGCGGTGCTGCTCGTGCGGCTCAATGTCATGGAGCCGGTTTCGGCGCTCGCCTGCCTTGGCGCCGCGGTCGCTTTGGCCTTGGTGGCCCTGCTTCTGGCGTGCGCGGCGAGCGTCGCCATCTGGCGCACCGGCCGGCGCGGCGTGGGCGCGACGGTCGCCGCCGCCTTCATCGCGATTTTCACGCTCGCCTATCCGTCCTGGCTCGCCGTGGAGGCGGTTCGCCTGCCGGTGCTGTCGGACATTTCGACCGACATCGCCAGCCCGCCCTACTTCTCGCTCTCCAGCGCCGCCTATGAGGCGCGCAAGGGATTCCAGCCCAGGGGCCTTCCGCAAAGGGCGCGCGAGGCGCAGCGCCCCGCCTATCCCGATGTCGAGCCCATCGTCGTCGACCTCGACGCGGACGAGGCTTTCGCGCTGGTGCTCAAGACCGCCAAGGCGATCGGCTGGCGCGTCGTCGACCAGCGCCCGCCCGGCGGCCGAACCGGGGAAGGGCACGCCGACTTCCTGGACAAGACATTGATCATGGGCTTCGACGAGGACGTCACGGTGAGGCTGAAGCCGTTGCCCGGCCAGACGCGCATCGACCTGCGCTCGGCCTCGCGCTACGGGCGGCACGACTTCGGGGCGAACGCCAAGCGGATCACGGCTTTCGCGGAAGAGCTGCAAACCCAGCTCGACGCGCGATGACGAGCGGCCTTCCCGAACCTCATTGCGAGCGGAGCGAAGCAATCCGGAGCCATGTTGCCGCCGCTGGGTTGCTTCGCTCCGCTCGCAATGACCGCGTGGCGGATCGCCCCGTCTTCGTAACCCGCCGCACTCGTTTTTGAACAACGACTCTGGTATTGTTCCGCTCGTTCTCCAATTAACGGGCGGGAGGCCGGGAACAGCCGATGGCGAACGCAGGCGACGGCGCGAATGCGACGCACACCGTTCCGAATTTCACCCGCGAGGAAGAGCTTCACGCGCTGCGCGAGATGCTGCTGATCCGCCGTTTCGAGGAGAAGGCGGGCCAGCTCTACGGCATGGGCGTGATCGCCGGCTTCTGCCATCTCTATATCGGCCAGGAAGCCGTGGTCGTCGGCGTCAAGATGGCGGCGCGAGAGGGCGACCAGTTCACCACGAGCTACCGGGACCACGGCCACATGCTCGCAAGCGGCATGGAGCCCAAGGGCGTCATGGCGGAGCTCGCCGGCAAGCGCGGCGGCTACTCCAAGGGCAAGGGCGGCTCCATGCACATGTTCTCGCATGAGAAAGCCTTCTACGGCGGACATGGCATCGTCGGCGCGCCGGCGCCGATCGGCGCGGGCGTCGCCCTCGCCAACGCCTATCGCGGCGACGGCAAGGTCTCCATCACCTTCTTCGGCGAAGGCGCCGCCAATCAGGGCCAGGTCTACGAGGCCTTCAACATGGCGGCGCTGTGGAAGCTGCCCGCGCTCTTCATCGTCGAGAACAATCGCTACGCCATGGGCACGTCGCTGACGCGCGCCGCCGCGCAGACCGACTTCGCCATGCGCGGCGCCGCTTTCGGCATTCCCGGCCATCAGGTGGACGGCATGGATGTGCGCGCGGTGCGGGCGGCGACGGCTGAGGCGCTGGAAGGGCGCCGCTCGGGGAAGGGGCCGTACCTCCTCGAAATTCAGACCTACCGCTATCGCGGGCACTCCATGTCGGATCCCGCCAAATACCGCTCCAAGGAAGAAGTGCAGAAGATGCGCGAGGAGCATGACCCGATCGAACAGGTGCGTCTGCGCCTGCTCGCGGACGGGGTCGGCGAAGACGAGCTGAAGAAGATCGACGCGAGCGTTCGCAAGATTGTCGCTGAGGCGGCCGATTTCGCCATGATGGACAAGGAGCCGGAGTCGTCCGAGCTTTACACGGACGTGCTGGCCTAAAACCCTCTCCCCGCTCGCGGGGAGAGTTAGGGCCAGGGTCTGGCCCGCAAATTGTTACAGAGAGATCTCGTCAATGTTCGAAGGGACGATGAAAATGGCCCCGGCCCCTCACCCAGGGCGATCGGGTGAAGGTTTCCTCATCCTGAGGAGCGAGCGAAGCTCGCATCTCGAAGGACGAGGAAGCCTTCATTTCCCGAGATCAGGAGCTTGCCCTCGTGCTTCGAGACGGCTCCTGCGGAGCCTCCTCAGCATGAGGGCGAGGTTTGTCGTCCTTCACCCGATCGCCCCGGACCCTTACGGCAAGGGGGCGCGCGTCGCGACGCGGGTGACGCCATGACCATCAACGTCCTCATGCCCGCGCTCTCGCCCACCATGGAGCAGGGCAAGCTCGCCAAATGGCTCAAGAGCGAAGGCGACGAGATCAAGGCCGGCGACGTCATCGCCGAGATCGAGACCGACAAGGCGACCATGGAGGTCGAGGCGGTCGACGAGGGCGTTCTGGCGCGCATTCTGGTGCCCGGCGGCACGGAGAATGTCGCGGTCAATACGCCCATCGCCGTGATCGCGGGGGAGGGCGAGGACGTTTCGAGCGTGGCGGCGCCGCCCGCCGCGAAAGCGCCGGCGCCGCCGACGGCCCCGCAGGACGAGCCGGGCGAAGCCAATAAGGCGCGCACGGAAGCGGCGGCCGAGGCCGCCGCGCCGCCCGCCATTGCAGCCACGCCGGAGGTTCCGGCCGGCGCGACCATGATCCCCATGACCATGCGCGAAGCGCTGCGCGACGCCATGGCGGAGGAGATGCGCCGCGATCCCAACGTCTTCGTCATGGGCGAGGAGGTCGGCGAATATCAGGGGGCCTATAAGGTCACGCAGGGACTCTTGCAAGAATTCGGGCCGATGCGCGTGCGCGACACGCCGATCACCGAATATGGCTTTGCGGGCGTCGGCGTCGGCGCGGCTTTCGCGGGCCTGCGGCCCATCGTCGAGTTCATGACCTTCAATTTCTCGATGCAGGCGATCGACCACGTCGTGAATTCGGCGGCGAAGACGCTCTATATGTCCGGCGGGCAGATTCGCAGTCCCATCGTCTTCCGCGGGCCCAACGGCGCCGCCGCGCGCGTCGGCGCGCAGCATAGCCAGGATTATTCCGCCTGGTATTCGCAGGTGCCGGGGCTCATCGTCATCGCGCCGTCCAACGCCAGCGACGCCAAGGGCCTGCTGAAGGCGGCGATCCGCAATGACAATCCGGTCGTCTTCCTCGAGAATGAAATTCTCTACGGCAAGACCTCGGAAGTTCCCGCCCTAGAAGATTTCGTGCTGCCGATCGGCAAGGCGCGCATTGCGCGGCCCGGAACCGACGTCACGCTCGTCTCCTTCTCCATCGGCATGACCTACGCGCTCGGCGCGGCCGAGGAACTGGCGAAGGAGGGGATCGAGGCGGAGGTGATCGACCTGCGCACGCTGCGTCCCATGGACATTGCGACCATCGTGGAATCGGTGAAGAAGACCGGCCGCTGCGTGGCGATCGAGGAAGGCTGGCCGCAATGCGGGATCGCCTCCGAGATCGCGGCGCGCTTGCAGCAGGAGGCCTTCGACTATCTCGACGCGCCCGTGGCGCGCGTCACCGGCAAGGACGTGCCGATGCCCTATGCGGCGAATCTCGAGAAGCTCGCGCTGCCGAGCGTGGCGGAAGTCGTCGCGGCGGCGAAGGCCGTGCTTTACCGGGAGTAAGACAACGTCACTCGGGCCAAAAATCTTGCGACATCATCTGCTCGAAGGTCCAGGGGCAGACGCCGGGAAACTCGTCCACATCGAGCTCGGTTTCGCGCGCCGCCTCGATGCGCGCCCGCCGGTAGGCAAGGGCGATCGCTCCGTCGAGTTGCGATTTCAGGCTGGGATTGTCAGAAAGATGAGACCGCACATCAAGGCGCTGGCCCTCAGTCGACAGCCGCCAGCTTCTGCTCCGCATTCTCGCCTGGAATCGCCATTTCAACAGATGAAGAATGAGCACCGTCAAACGACTGATCAGCTCGCGCTTCTCGGTCTTGCCCATGCTTTCGATCTCCTCCGCGATATGCTCGATGTCGGCTTCCGAAAACTTGCCGGCGCGCAGAAGAGCCGCCTGTTCGTTCGCCCAGGCGTAAAAGTCGTCGTCGTAAAGTCGTGCGTTCGACACGCTTGCCTCCAATCGCCGTGGCGTCCGCTTTTCGAAAATGTAACATATCTGCGATCCAAATTGACGCTGTTTCCAACCGGGATGGCGAACTGACATGAACGCGCTCGCCCAGGCGGCTCCCGCCACCCGCATCTTCGCCTCGCCTCTCGCGCGGCGTCTTGCGAAAGAGGCCGGACTCGATCTCGCCCCGTTCGCCGGCTCCGGCCCGCATGGCCGCATCATCGAGCGCGACGTGAAGGGCGCGCTCGCTGGCGGCGCCGCGAAGAAGGCCGCGCCGGCGCCTGCCCGGCTCGCCGAGGCGCCGTCGGCGGAGACGACGCGGAAATTCTATGAGATCGACTCCTATGAAGAGGTCCCGCACGACTCCATGCGCAAGGCGATCGCCCGGCGCCTTACCGAGTCGATCCAGACCGTCCCGCATTTCTATCTCGACATGGATTGCGAGATCGACGCGCTGTTGAAGCTGCGCGAGGATTTCAACGCCGCCGCGCCCAAGCGCGCCGACGGCTCGCCCGAGTGGAAGACCTCGGTCAATGATTACGTCGTGAAGGCGCTGGCGCTCGCGCTTCAGCGCACGCCCGACGCCAATGTCACCTTCACGCCCGAGTCGATGCTGAAGCATAAGGCGTCCGACATCGGCGTCGCCGTGGCGATTCCGGGCGGGCTGATCACGCCCATTATCCGCAACGCGCAGGCGAAGACGGTGCGCGAGATTTCCGACGAGATCAAGGAGCTCGCCGGCCGCGCGCGCGAGCGTAAGCTCAAGCCCCACGAATATGAGGGCGGCGTGTCGGCGGTCTCCAATCTCGGCATGTATGGAATCCGAAGCTTCTCGGCCGTGATCAATCCGCCGCAATCGACGATCCTCGCCGTGGGGAAGGGCGAGCAGCGCATGGTCGCGAAAGACGGCGAGCCCGTCGTCGCGACGATCATGAGCGTGACGCTTTCCTGCGATCACCGTGCGGTCGACGGAGCGCTGGGCGCCGAGCTGCTGGCGGCGTTCAAGACGCTCATCGAGCAGCCCATGGCGTTGTTCGCGTAAGCCCCCTTCGTCATTGCGAGCGAAGCAATTCAGGGGCCGCGATGTGGCTCTGGATTGCTTCGCTCCGCTCGCAATGACGGCGTAAGCAAAGCCAAACCGAATATTCGCATGGACGCGCAGCGCATTTGGCGGCATATCCTTGTCTAGAATTACTCTAAACAGGCAAGGAGCGGCCCGTGGCGACCGAAGCTGACATTCTGAAAGCGCTCGAAAATCTATATGGTCCTGGCGGGATATCGCTGGCGCGGGCGGTGAGCGGCGTCAATCTTTCCGGCGCGAAGGCCTTTGTCTCGCTCGCCGGCGATCCCGCCAAGCCGGAGGGATGGGAGGTCGCGCGCGTCAACGCCGAGAAGGCGATCAGGGCCGTGCCGGGCATCGAGTCGGCCGTTGTGACGCTCACCGCCGAGCGCGCGCCGGGCGCGCATGACCATCGCCACGACCATTCCCACGCCGCGCCGCCGCCGCAACAACGCAAGGGCATGGCGCCAGCGCTGGAAAAAATCCGCTACATCATCGTCGTGGCGTCCGGCAAAGGCGGCGTTGGCAAATCGACCACCTCCGCCAATCTCGCGCTCGGCCTCGCCGCGCAGGGCTGGCGCGTCGGACTGCTGGACGCCGACATTTACGGCCCCTCGGCGCCGCGCCTCTTCGGCCTGCATGACAAGCCCAGGGTCGAGAACGGCAAGCTCGTTCCACTCGAAGCCTATGGCGTGAAGATCATGTCCATGGGATTCCTTGTCGACGAGAATACGCCCATGGTCTGGCGCGGGCCGATGGTCGCGCAGGCGCTGACGCAAATGCTGGGCGATGTGCTCTGGGGCGATCTCGACGCGCTCGTCGTCGACATGCCGCCCGGCACCGGCGACGTGCAGCTCACAATGGCGCAGCAGACGCCGATCGCCGGCGCGGTGATCGTCTCGACGCCGCAGGATCTCGCGCTCATCGACGCGCGCCGTGCGGTCGCCATGTTCCAGAAGGTCGAGGCGCCGATCCTCGGCATTATCGAGAATATGAGCTACTTCCTCTGCCCGCATTGCGGCGGCCGGTCCGAAATCTTCTCGCATGGCGGCGCGCGTCACGATGCGGAGAAGTTGGGCGTGCCTTTCCTCGGCGAAGCGCCGCTCGATATGAAGATTCGGGAAACCTCCGACGCCGGCAAGCCCGTCGTCGGCGCCGAGCCCGACAGCCCGCAGGCGGCGGTTTATCTCAACCTCGCGGCCAAGGTGAAGACGCTGCTCGAAACGAACAGGCAGCGCGCCGCGCCGAACATCGTCGTGGGTTGAAGCGCCCGCATCGCCGCGCGCCCGTCATTGCGAGCGGAGCGAAGCAATCCAGCGTCGCGATCGCGGCTCTCGGGATTGCTTCGCTCCCTTGCAATGACGCGGGGAGCGTCGCAGCGAAGCGTCAGGCGGAAACCGTATCAGAAGTGAGCCGGGATGATCGAATGGTCGCCGGCGTCCCATTTGTAGTTGTAGCCGAGCGTCAATTCCCAGGCCTGCACCCAGGGCGTGATCGTCGCGCGCGGATTGAGCGCGCCGAAGGGGAGGCCCGGCCGCTGCGGGATCCACTCCTGGCCGGTAAACGCGTTCTTGAAGGCGTAGACGAAGGCGAAGTCGAGCGACGAGTTCCTGGTGAAGGCGTAATTGGCGCCGACCGACGCATGGTGGCGGTTGAGGATCGGCGCCAGGACGTTCACCGTCACCGAACGCGCGCGGATCGGATTGGCGCTGTAGTGATAGCCCGTGCGCAGCGTCAGGGTCGGGGAATAGCGCCACTCCGCGCCGATCGCGCCCGCGTCGACATCGGTCCAGTCGAAGCCGGGACCGTTCGCTATGCCCATCGAGCGGTAGGTGAGCGGATTCGACGGATTGCCGAGCGTGGCCTGCATCGAATAGAAAATGTGCCGCCAATCCACCATCACCGTCAGATTGGGCAGCACGTCATAGGCGAAGCCCGCCTGCATGCTGGCCGGGATGTCGAAGCGCCCGTGATCGGCGATGATGCCGGAATATTTATCGAGGCGCGACATCCACATTGGCGTGGAGCCGGAGAAGCCGAAGCGGAGCCGGTCCGTGACGCCCCAGACGAGGCCCGCGCGAACGCCGCCGCCCCACGACCAGTCATAGGCCATGTCGGATAATTGCCAGGGGTTCGACGCATAGGGCGCGAATCCCTTGACGCCCTGCAAATTGAACATCTGCGCGGCGACCGTGGGCGCGAAGCCGATGGTGACAGGGCCGATTCCCGTGTCGAAGCGGCGCGCATAGGACACGCTGAAAAAGGCCTGTTGCAGATCGACGCCCGCAAAGCCGCCGCCGAGAGGACCGCCATTGGGGCCATGCCAATGGCCCCAATCATAGGCCGTGTTGATGCCGCCATTCGCATAGCCGGCGACGCTCCAGGCCGATTTCTCGTCGATCGGCTGGACATAGCCGGCGTTCGGCACGGGGAACCAGGGACGCCCGCTCTCGACATAGCCGGGCGCGACGACCGCCGGCGCGCCGCCGGTGTAGTAGCCGCGCTCGCCATTGATGATCGTTATGCCCTGCTGGAACTGGCGCTCCAGGCCGACAATGCCGGCGGGATTCATGGAGATGGCCATGGAGTCGCGCTGATCGGCGACGCCGGCGCCCGCAAGCGCCTTCTGGCGCGGGCCGTAGCCGATCATGAAATAGCCGTCGGCCGCGATCGCCGGGGCGGCGTCCGCGAGCAGCAGCGCGGAGACGGCGAGCGCAAAACGTCGCGTGAGGATCTTCTGCATTTGTGGGCTGCCTAATCCGTTCCTGAAACGCGAATAGACGACGCAGAACAACTAAAGCACAGCGTAGCAGAGTCGGCGCAGGACAGGCAGGCCGCTTGATCTCGGCAATCGAAAAAGCCAAGCATTGTCACGTTCCTGCAACAGTTTAGCCTGCGCAGGGGCCGCGATCCCCATGAAGGATCAGCTTCTTCGCCGGATGACGTAACGGAAATGCGCGTCCAGCCGCTCGGCGCTGACCAGCTCGTCGCCGGTCTGCTTGGTGAAGGCCTCGAAGTCCGACATGGAGCCGGGATCGCTTGCGAGCACCTCCAGGGCGCCGCCGACCGGTATCTCCTTCAGCGCCTTCTTGGCGCGCAGGATCGGCATCGGGCAGTTGAGGCCGCGCGCGTCGACGGTCTTGTCGGTCATTTTGCTTCGCTCAAATGAAGAGGTTGACGTCGGCCTTCACGGCCTCCGAAAGATAGGTCGCCGCGCCGCCGAACGAGACTCCGTCGATCATGTCCTCCTTCTTGAACTCGAAGAGGTCCATGGTCATCTGGCAGGCGACAAGCTTCACGCCGCTTTCCAGCGCGATGTCGCGCAGCTCTTCGACGGTCGCGACGCCTTTCTTCTCGATCACGTTCTTCATCATCGCGGTCGCGCCGGCGGTGACGCCCGGCAGCGCGGCGACGAGATTGGGCATGCCGAGATGCAGGCCGCCGACCGGCATTTTCATCGCCGGATTGCCGAGAGGCGAAATTTCGAGATCGAGCTCCTTCTTCAGCAGGCCGAGGCCGTAGAAGGTGAAGAAGAGCGTCACGTCCATATCCATCGCGGCCGCCGTCGTCGCGAGGATGAAGGGAGGATAGGCCCAGTCGAGCGTGCCTTTCGACACGATGATGGAAAGCGATTTCCGGTTCCCGGCGGTCTCGTTCGTCACCTGAATCCGCTCCTTGCGCGCATGTGCGGCGAGGCGAAGCCCATAGCAGCGGGCGCGGGCGAAATGCAAACGCCCGCGGCGCGGCCGTAAACCTAGCCCGCCGATCTCATGGACATGGCTTTTTCGGGCGGGCCGATCAACCGCCGCCACATGCCATACCATCCGCCCGCGCTGATCGCGAGGAGCGACGCCAAAGCGAGGTCTTCCCCCGGAGGCGGCGCGAAACGCAGCAATTCGGCGAGCGGCGGGAAATAGAGCGCGGCGGCGACCACCGACAGCGCCCCCGCCGCGATCGCCCAGAAGAACAGATTCTCCCGCGCGAAAGGCGAGACTCCCTTCGGCAGCGCGTCGGACAGGGCGAGCGTCAGATTGCCGGCGATCAGCGTCGCGAAAGAGAGGCCGCGCGCCTGCGCCTCGGAGACGCTTAAGCCGTTGGCGAGGACATAAACGGCGAGCACCGCCAGAAAGACCGCAAAGCCCTGAACGACGCCGAGCAGCAGATCGCCCGCGCCAAAGAGCGGCTCGCTCTGCGGGCGCGGCGGCTTCAGCATCGCGTCCTTCTCGCCGGGCTCCGCCTCGAAGGCGAGCGAGCAGGTCGGGTCGATGATCAACTCCATCAGCACGACATGCGCCGGCAGCAGCATGGGCGGCAGCCCCATGAGGATCGGCGTGAGCGCGAGCCCCGCGATCGGAATATGGATGGCGGTGACATAGGTAAGCGCCTTGCGGAGATTGGACGAGATCCGCCGGCCGAGCTCGACGCCCGCCACGATGGAGGCGAAGCGGTCGTCGAGCAGAACGATATGAGCGGCCTCGCGCGCGACGTCGGAGCCGCGCTGGCCCATGGCGATGCCGATATGAGCGGCGGCAAGCGCCGGCCCGTCATTCACGCCGTCGCCCGTCATGGCGACGATATGCCCATCGGCCTTGAAGGCCTCCACAAGCGCGAGCTTGCTCGTCGGCATGACGCGCGCGAAGACGCGCACTTTCCTGATGCGCTCCGCGACCATTTCCGGCGGCGTCCCGGCGACCTCGGCGCCGGTCAATACGCCGCCCGACGCGTCGATGCCCGCCGCCCGGGCGATGGCGAGCGCGGTGGCCGGATAATCGCCTGTGATCATGGCGACTTCCACCCCCGCGCGCCGCGCGGCGGCGACGGCCGCCGGCACGTCGTCGCGGACAGGGTCCTCAAAGGCGAGGACGCCGAGGAGAACATAGGGCGCCTTGTCGAGATCGCCGTCGGTGGCGGGGGTTTCGGCGACCGCCAGCACGCGGTGGCCCTCCCGCGCCAGCTCCTCGACGATGGCGGCGTAACGCGCGTGTTCCTCCGCGCCGACATTCGCGAGGCGAAAGATCGCTTCCGGCGCGCCCTTCGCCGCTTTCAGCGCGCCGCCCGCGACGCGCCAGGACTGAATGAAGGCGAGAAGCTCGGGCTTGATCGGAAAGCTTTCCGTCGCCGTTCCGCCCGCCGGTATTTCCAGCCGTTCCGCCAGCGCATGGACGGCCCTGTCCATCGGATCGACGGGGTTCTCGGAAGAGGCCCGCAGCGCCGCCTGAATGAGCCGGTGCTGTTCGGCGTCCGGCGCCGCGGGAACGGGCTCGACGGCGCCGCCGGTGTAAAGCCGAGCCACGGCCATGCGGTTCTGGGTGAGCGTGCCCGTCTTGTCGACGCAGAGGAGCGAGGTCGAGCCCAGAGTCTCGGTGACGGAGGAGCGGCGCACGAGGACGTTGCGTCCGGCGAGCCGGAAGGCTCCGATGGCGAGGAAGATCGCCAGCACCATCGGGAACTCCTCCGGCAGCAGGCCGATTGCGAGCGTGATGCCCGCGATCGCGCCTTCGAACCAGTCGCCATGGACGAGGCCATAGGCGACGATCACGAGGACGCAGAAAAGAAGCGCGAACAAGCCGAGCCTGGCGACGAGCTCTCCCGTGCGCTTCTGCAGCGGGCTCGGCTCGCCCTGGATCGCGGCGAGCGACGCGCCGAGGCCGCCGACGGCCGTGCGCGGCCCGGTGCGCCGGACGCGCGCGACTCCCGAGCCGCGCACGATCATGGAGCCGGCGTAGAGGAAAGGCGTGTCGTCGCCGCCGGGCTCGGGGAAGGCGGCGTCGGCCCCCTCGCCGGCGAGCCTCTTGGCGACCGGCGCGGATTCGCCGGTGAGGATCGACTCGTCGACGACAAGCGCGTCGCCTGAAAGCAGCATGGCGTCGGCGGGGATTCGCTGGCCTTCGCCGAGAAGCAGGACGTCGCCCGGCACGAGATCGCGCGCCGGGATGCGCCGCTCCGCGCCGTCGCGCAGGACATGCGCCATGGGCTCCGCAAGCCTCTGCAAAGCCTGCAGCGCCCGCTCGCTGCGGAATTCCTGAACGACGACGAGCGCAATGGACGCGCTCGCGCCGGCGACCATGAACAGGCCCTCGCCGAGATCGCCGACGAAAAGATAGAGGGCGGCCGCCGCGGCGAGCAGGAAGAACATCGGCTCTTTCAGCGTGCGCAGCACGATGCTGAAGACGCCGAGCGGCTTGGGCTGCGGCGGCGCGTTGGCGCCATATTCGGCAAGCCGCCGAGCGGCTTCGTCGGATGAGAGACCAGAGAGAGAAGGTTGCGTCATTCTGCCCGTATCGCCGGATCGGATGACAGCCACTCTAGATCACGCTGCGGAATCGCCCAATCGCGGAAGAGGCGGTCAGGAGAAAGTCCGCAGATAAATGAAAAGGGCGCCTGCCTCGCAAGCGCCCCTTGGGGAGAACGGCGGACGTCCGGACGGATTACAGCGCCTCGAAGGTCTTCTTCTTGCCGTCGTGGGTCTTGATCGTCACGGCGCGCACATAGCCGCAATCGTCGAAGCCCGGCAGCGGGTAAGCGCTTTTCGCGGGGACGGTGAACTTGTCGCCCTTATTGTAGGCGTGATGCAGGACCTTGTCGGAGTCGGCGACCGGGCACTCGCCGCCATTCACCATGATGGCGTCGACGACGACCTTGTCCTTCTTGACCTCGCATTTGACGGCGCCGTCCTTCTTGGCGCAATCGACGGCGTCGTCGGCCGCATAGGCGAATGAGGGGAGAATCGCGAGGACGAACAGGAGCTTTTTCATGGCTGGCGCTCTATGTGTGGATGCGAGACTTGCGAGCTTTGCGCTCTGGCTGAGGTCCAAAGCACAGTTTCAAAAAACAATTGTGACAGTCCGATCACGCCCCCTCGCACATGATCCGGCCGCCGCGCCCGAGGCCGCCCGCCCGGACCGCTTGCCGGCGCGCGCCCGAGCGACTAGTTTTCACGCAATGGCGAGGGGCGCCGCTTGTCGCGGCTGAGAAGCACCCGTCGAACCTGATCCGGGTCATGCCGGCGGAGGGAATGCCAGGGCAGGGACGCTTGCGCCCGTAATCCCCCTTCTGCGCTTCGCTGGCGTGATCCAATAAGAGTTGCGTCAGCCGGGAGGCGACGTCGCTGATCTCGGGCGGGGACCCCCTCCCTGACCCTCCCCCTTGCAGGGGGAGGGGATTACGGGCGGCGGCGCTTTTGCTCCCTCCCCTTGCAAGGGGGAGGGCCGGGGTGGGGGTCCACACTGCGAATTCTGGCTGACGCAAGCCACATCCGCTCCTCTTGAAGGAGCGCGATCCAGAGGGAAGCGCGACCATGAACGTCCACGACAAACGCACGCCGCTCAGCGTCACCACCGGCCCCATCGGCAGGTCGCGCAAGGTCTATTCGTCGCCCGAGGGCCGCCCGGACATTCGCGCGCCCTATCGGGAAATCGCGCTCGATCCTTCCAGCGGCGAGCCGCCGCTGCGCGTCTACGACTCGTCCGGCCCCTATAGCTGCGAGAATTTCACGCCGGACCTCTCGGCCGGCCTGCCGGCGGCGCGGCCCTGGCTCGCGACGCGCGCGGGCCTCGAGACCTATCAGGGCCGCGCGGTGAAGCCCGAAGACAACGGCTTCGCCGAGGGCGAGCGCCTGGTTCCCCCGTGCCCGGCGGAGCGAAAGCTTTACCGCGCCGCGGGCGCCGCGCCCGTCACACAGCTCGAATTCGCGCGCGCCGGGATCGTCACGGAAGAGATGATCTATGTGGCGCATCGCGAGAATCTCTGCCGCGCGCGCGCGCCGGACGCCGCCAGGGAGCGCATCGCCGAGGGCGAGAGCTTCGGCGCGGCGATCCCGGAATTCGTCACGCCGGAATTCGTGCGCGACGAGGTCGCGCGCGGCCGCGCCATCATCCCGGCGAACGTCAATCACCCGGAGCTGGAGCCGGTCGTCATCGGCCGCAACTTCCTCGTGAAGGTCAACGCCAATATCGGCAACTCCGCCGTGACCTCGTCCGTCGCCGAGGAAGTGGAGAAAATGGTCTGGGCCTCGCGCTGGGGCGCCGACACGGTCATGGACCTCTCGACCGGCCGAAACATCCACAATATTCGCGACTGGATCATCCGTAATTCGAGCGTGCCGATCGGCACCGTGCCGATCTATCAGGCGCTGGAGAAGGTCGGCGGCGACGCGCTCAAGCTCGACTGGGAAGTCTTCAAGGACACGTTGCTCGAGCAGGCCGAGCAGGGGGTCGATTACTTCACCATCCACGCCGGCGTGCGCCTGGCCTATGTGCCGCTGACGGCGAGCCGCGTGACGGGCATCGTCTCGCGCGGCGGCTCGATCATGGCGCGCTGGTGCCTCTCCAAGCACAAGGAGAGCTTCCTCTATGAGCGCTTCGACGAAATCTGCGACATCATGCGCCGCTACGACGTCTCCTTCTCGCTCGGCGACGGATTGCGCCCCGGCTCCAACGCCGACGCCAACGACGCCGCGCAATTCGCGGAGCTGGAGACGCTCGGCGAACTGACCAAGATCGCCTGGGACAAGGGCTGCCAGGTCATGATCGAAGGCCCCGGCCACGTGCCGATGCACAAGATCAAGGCCAATATGGACAAGCAGCTCAAGGCCTGCGGCGAGGCGCCTTTCTATACGCTCGGACCGCTCGTCACCGACATCGCGCCGGGCTACGACCACATCACGTCAGGCATCGGCGCGGCGATGATCGGCTGGTTCGGCACGGCCATGCTCTGTTATGTCACGCCCAAGGAGCATCTCGGCCTGCCGGATCGCGACGACGTCAAGACGGGCGTCATCACCTACCGCATCGCCGCTCACGCCGCCGACCTCGCCAAGGGCCATCCGGCGGCGCGCGAACGCGACGACGCCATGAGCCGCGCGCGCTTCGACTTCCGCTGGAGCGACCAGTTCGAGATCGGCCTCGATCCCGACACGGCGCGCGAATATCACGACGAGACCATGCCCAAGGAAGCGCACAAGCTCGCGCATTTCTGCTCCATGTGCGGCCCGAAATTTTGCTCCATGCAGATCACGCAGGATCTGCGCAAGGAGGCCGCGCAGATCGCCGAGCGCGAGAAGGGCATGGCGGAGAAGGCGGAAGAATTTATCGAGAAGGGCGCGGAGATTTATGTGAGCGGGTGATTTGGTTGGAGGAATCCCCGGAGGCTAGCCGCCCATGCCTCCCCTTTACGGGGAGGTCGGCGCTCGAAGGCCGCCGGGCGGGCATCCTCGCCCTCATGCTGAGGAGGCCCCGCAGGAGCCGTCTCGAAGCATGAGGGGCCGCCGAAGGCGGCGTCTCGAAGCGCGAGGGCGAGTTCCAGATTTCGGGAAATGAAGGTTTCCTCGTCCTTCGAGACGCGAGCTTCGCTCGCTCCTCAGGATGAGGAAACCCTCACCCGATCGCCCTGAGCACATTCACGTAATTGCGCGGCCCGCCAGATTCCCGGTCACGCCTTTGGCGCATCGGAACGCCTCGAACCATTACGGATCGGCGGCGGCCGCCACGAGCCATGCCGCGAGGGACAAGCGCCTTTCCCTTCCTTTGGCGAAGAACGCCCCCATTTTGACGACAATCCGGCTGTCTCCCTGGGCGGAACGGCGTGACCCTCCATGGCGAGGCGCCGGCGCGACAAGAAGGAGGAAACGTCATGGCGGATCATGAGTCCAATCTGCCCAAGGACAAATATACGGGCATGCGCAACTTCGACTTCGCCATTACGCCCAACGTCGTCATCTGCGCGGCGGCCGGCGCGGTGCTGGGCCTCATCCTCGCGCTCTGGGGCACGACGGATGTCGGCATCGTCACGGCGACCGTGATCGTTTTCACGATCCTCTCGGGCATTTTCGGCATGTTCGTCTGAGACGCTCGGACAGCGTCTGAACAGCCAGGAAATCACGCCCGGCCTTTGCTTGGGGCCGGGCGCGCTCTCTATTTGGCCGTTTCGTCACGGCGCGCAGCCTATTCCAGGATCATCTGAACATCTGGGAGGCCTGATGCATGACGACCAGAAAAAACCCCAATCCGCCGGCGATATACGCAAGCGCTTTCATGAGAGAGCTGCGTCCGTGTTGAACCATCGCGTTCCTCCAGGCGTTCATCTATCGCTACCTGCAGGAGGGACTGTAATTTGCTTGGGCAATATGCAAAGAGCCAGCGTCGACAAAATATTGGGAGCCAAAATCCGGAAAATCGACTAGACCACTCGGGGCGGGAACCTGGCGGCGAAGGATAATATTTGCCCGGAGGGCCCCGCGCCCGGCGAGGCCGCCGGGCGCGGGGCCGGCCGTTCAACTGCGGCCGAGCACCTGCACGCGCACCGCGCCCGAGCCGCTGGAGATCAGGCCGATGCGCGACGCCGCGCCGCGCGAGAGATCGAGGCTGCGGCCGGTCCAGGCCGCGGGACCGCGATCGTTGACGCGGACCACGACCGAGCGGCCGCCCCGCGACACCAGTAGGCGCGTCCCCAGGGGCAGCGTGCGATGGGCGGCGGTCAGGCCCCATTGATTGAATCTCTCGCCGCTCGCCGTGTGGCTGTTGGGCTCGAACCGGCGCGGTCCGCCGCCATAATAGGACGCGCTGGCGACGAAGGAGCGCGCGCCCTCGGGCATTGCCTGGCTCGCCGCCTCGTTCGCGCCGTCGACATGGCTGAGACGCCCATGCCGCCGCGCGGATTGCATTTGCTGTGATTGCCGCGCGCCGGAGCCGCCGAACAGGTTGGAAAGGATGTCCTTCGCAGCGGCGGGGACGGTCGTCAGGCCAAGCACGACAAACACAGCAGAGACACGCTTCATTCTGTACCGAACTCCTCATGGGGTGCGCCGCAGTGAAAAATGAGACGCATCGAAGAAGATGCTCCTCATTCCACCAGATGCGGCGCGATCGAAGTGAGGATCGGCCTATTAGAGAGCGATTGAGGCAAAATATGTACATGCGCAATTTATAATTATTCTTTTTTGTCGCGGCGTAATTGGCTCGCCGATCCGGCGGAGATCAGATGAATATTCATACTAATCCTGAGCGTGATTTCTTTAAAACCCCCGAGTCTTTGCGGATTTTCGGGAAGGTCCCGGCCGCCGGCGCCAGCCGGCTGACAAATTCGCCGCGAGGCGCCAAAAGGCGATGGGAGACATCGACATGACCGACACCCACCGCCCCGCCGTCATCGGCGTCGTCACCGCCTCCGACCGCGCCAGCGCAGGGGTCTACAAGGATGAGAGCGGCCCGGCGATCGAGGCCTATCTCGCCGCCGTGCTGACGACCCCCTTCCGCATCGAGCGGCGGATCATTCCGGACGGATTCGAGAGCGTGCGCGACACGCTGATCGAGCTGGCCGACACGATCGGCTGCGACCTCGTGGTGACGACCGGCGGCACGGGGCCGAGCCCGCGCGACCTCACGCCGGAGGCGACGCTCGCGGCTTGCCCTCGCGAGCTGCCGGGCTTCGGGGAGCTGATGCGCCAGGTTTCGCTTTCGCAGACGCCGACGGCGATCCTGTCGCGGCAGGTCGCGGCGCATCGCGGCAAATGCCTCGTCGTCAATCTGCCCGGCAAGCCCGCCGCGATCGAGCTGTGCCTGAACGCCGTCATGCCCGCAGTGCCTTATTGCCTCGACCTGATCGGGGCCGCCTATATCGAGACCGACCCCACGCGGGTAAAGGCCTTTCGACCAGGGAAATAGCCACCCGTTCGGGCGGGTGCCGGGAATCCGCCTTGCGACAATCGGAAGGCTTCTCTTAACGTCTTCCCGTCTGTATAGGGAGGTGCGCGTCAGAAGGCCCGAGTCGCCCATTCGCGCATCCGGTAAATTGCCGCAGGCGAGGGCTTGAAGGATGAGCGATTTGCGTCTGGTCGTGGTGGGCGCGGCGGGCCGTATGGGCCGTATGCTGACGCAGACCATCCCCGATACGCTGGGCGTGCGGCTCGTCGCGGCGCTGGAGAGCGAGGGGGCGCCGTCGATCGGCGCCGACAGCGGCGCCGCCTTCGGGCAGGGGCCGAACGGCGTGCCGGTGACGAGCGACGTCGAAGCCGCTTTGGCCCAGGCCGACGCCATCATCGATTTTTCGAGCCCGGCCGCGACGGTGGCCATGGCGCGCGCCGCCGCGCGGGCGCGGGTGCCGCATGTCGTCGGCACGACCGGCCTCGCATCCGAGGATCTCGCGGCCCTCGCCGACGCCGCCCGCGCGACCGCGATCGTGCGCTCGGGCAATATGAGTCTCGGCGTCAATCTGCTGGCGGTCCTCATCGAGAAGGCCGCAAGGGCGCTCGGCCCGGCCTGGGACGCCGAGATCGTCGAGATGCATCACAAAATGAAGGTCGACGCCCCGTCGGGCACGGCGCTGCTTCTCGGCGAGGCGGTCGCGAGGGGCAGGGGCATCGACCTCGCCGGGCACAGCGCGCGCGGCCGAGACGGCGTCACCGGACCGCGCAAGGCCGGGGAGATCGGCTTCGCGGCGCTGCGCGGCGGCACGGTCGTCGGCGACCATACGGCGATCTTCGCCGGAATGGGCGAGCGAATCGAATTTTCGCACCGTGCGGAGGATCGCGGGATTTTTGCGCGCGGCGCCATCGCCGCGGCGATCTGGACCCGCGGCAAGGAGCCCGGACTCTATTCCATGGCCGATGTGCTGGGCCTTACCGGCGCCTGAGTTCTGCGAGACCTTCATGAGCATGCACCGCACACTCGTCCTTGTCCGGCACGGCCAGAGCGAATGGAACGCCAAGAATCTTTTCACAGGCTGGAAAAACCCGGATCTCACGCCTGAAGGCGTCGAGGAGGCGCGCCGCGCCGGGCGAGAACTTAGGAAGCTCGACCTTCTGTTCAGCATCGGCTTCACCTCGGCGCTGCTGCGCGCGCAGCATACGCTGGAGCTCATCTTCGAGGAGCTCGGCCAATCCAATGTGCCGACCGTCAAGGACCGCGCGCTGAACGAGCGCCATTACGGCGATCTCTCCGGCCTCAACAAGGACGAGGCGCGCGAGAAATGGGGGGAGGAGCAGGTGCGCCTGTGGCGCCGCTCCTATGACGTGCCGCCGCCCGGCGGCGAGAGCCTCAAGGACACGGTCGCGCGCGTCGTGCCCTTTTACGTGCAGCGTATCCTGCCGCCTGTTATGCGCGGCGAGCGCGTGCTCGTCGCGGCGCATGGCAATTCCCTGCGCGCGCTCTGCATGGTGCTGGAGCAGATGTCGCCCGAGGCGGTGACGACGCTCGAGCTCGCGACCGGCGTGCCGATCATCTACAAGCTCAACGCCGATTCGACCGTCGCCTCGAAGACCGTGCTGGAGCACTGATTCCGGGCGCGGGCGGGATAGATAAGGCCTATGCCCGAAATCGCGCCCGGCGCCTTTCACCATCTCCGCTTCCTCGACGCCGCCGGGCAGGAGCGGCTCGCGCGCGAGATCGCGGCCGTCATCGCGCGGGCGCCGCTCTTCACGTCGCGCATGCCGAAATCCGGCCTGCCCATGTCGGTGCGCATGACCAATTGCGGGCCGCTCGGCTGGATGAGCGACAAGGACAGGGGCTATCGCTACGAGGCGCGCCATCCCGGGACCGGCGCGCCTTGGCCGCCCATCCCGCAAATGCTTCTGGACGTCTGGGACGCGCTGACGGGCTATCCCAAGCCGCCGGAGGCCTGCCTCGTCAACGTCTATTCCGACGACGCGAAGATGGGCCTGCATCAGGACCGGGACGAAGCCGATTTCGACGCGCCGATTCTCTCGCTCTCGCTCGGCGCGGATTGCCGCTTCCGTTTCGGCGGTCCGAGAAGATCGGACAAGACGAGCGCCATCACGCTCTCTTCCGGAGACGCCCTCGTCTTCGGCGGCCCGGCGCGGCTGTGCTTCCACGGCGTCGACCGTATTCTGCCGTCGCCGCCGGCGTCTTTGCCCGCGCCGCTTACCGGGCAGGGGGCGCGGGTCAATCTGACCTTGCGGCGGGTGACGTGAAACGGAGTTCAGTCCCGGTTCAGCTCCAACGCCATATTGTGCCGCGTCGAGACTGCAGGGTGGCGGTATTGTGTCAGGGCGGCCCTTCTTGTAGTTTCCAGCCCGTCTAAAGAGCGCCCTCGGGGCCATTTCGGCAGGCGCGTTTCAAGAATAGGCGGTCGCAGGAGCGACGCCAAGGATGAGGAAAGGATCAAGGATGAAGACGATTTCCCTGCTGACGTTCGCCGCGAGCGTCGCTTTCGCCGCTTCCGCCGGCCAGGCCTTCGCCGGCGACGCCGCCGCGGGCGAAAAGGTCTTCGCCAAGTGCAAAGCCTGCCATCAGGTCGGGGAAAGCGCCAAGAACGCGGTCGCCCCGCAGCTCAACGGCCTCAGCGGCCGCAAGGCCGGCTCGGTCGAGGGCTACAACTACTCCGAGCCGATGAAGAGCTCGGGCATCACCTGGGACGAGGCCTCCTTCAAGGAGTTCATCAAGAACCCGAAAGCCAAGGTGCCGGGCACCAAGATGATCTTCCAGGGCCTCGCCGCGGAAGGCGACCAGGACAATGTCTGGGCCTATCTCACCCAGTTCAAGGCCGACGGCACGAAGTAAGAAAGCCTCGAGCGGTCAATCGGAAGCGGCCCTGATCCAGGGCCGCTTTTTGTTTCATTTGCGCAACAGTCAAGAAAAAATAGTATTGTTTGGAATGAAACAATTCCAACAAGCGCTCTGAATGCTTTAGTTCATTAAAGCAGACAAACTTGTAAGATTTCTAAAGTGTGTTGCTTTACGTTGACCATGCTCCAGGCGCGGCAATACTGAAGCCGGGATAAGCGGCTCGATTCATGCGGAAAATCGTGCCCTTAGTTCTTGGGGGTACCAAAATGCCGGGCAATTCCATCTCGAAGCCGTCTGATCGTTCGCTGGTTGGTCTGATCGCGCTCTCCGCCGCCATCGCTTGCTACGAAAGCCCGGCCCGGGCGCAGCAGACGCTTCCCACGATCGACGTCGGCGGCGGCGCCCGCCGGACCGAGACGCGCGCCCCGGCGCCGCGCGGCGCGCAATCCGTCCGCGCGCCGGCCGCGCCGGCGACCGGGCCGGGAGGGCCGGCCCAGGCCTCCTTCATCCCGGCGGGAGAACAGGTCTGGCGCGGGCCCACCAATGTGGTCGGCTATCTCGCGGGCGGCACCTCGACGGCCACCAAGACCAACACGCCCATCCGCGACATTCCGCAATCCATCACCATTCTCACCCAGCAGCAGCTTCAGGACCGCAACAGCCTGACGCTCAACCAGGCGCTTCAATATGTGCCGGGCGTGACGGTCGCGCAGGGCGAAGGGCAGCGCGACCAGCTCACCATTCGCGGCCAGCCGACCACGGCCGACTTCTATACGGACGGCGTTCGCGACGATGCGGAATATTACCGCGACCTCTACAATATCCAGGCGGTCGAGGTGCTCAAGGGCCCGAGCGCGCTCATCTTCGGGCGCGGCGGCGGCGGCGGCGTGGTCAACCGCGTGACCAAGAAGGCGGATGGCGAGACGCTGCGTTCCATGCAGGTCTCGACCGGCAGCTTCGGCCGCAAGCGCGTGACCTTCGATGTCGGCCAGATGCTGACCGACACGCTCGCCTTCCGCGTCAACGGCCTCTTCGAGCAGTCCTACAGCTACCGCGACTATTTCAATATGCGGCGCTGGGGCCTCAATCCGACCTTCACCTGGAAGCCTTTCGAGAAAACCTTCGTCACGCTCAGCTACGAGCATTATTTCGACCATCGCATGATGGATCGCGGCATTCCGTCGGTGAACTACAACGCCTCGCCGGCGGTCCTCGCCGCGCAGGCTTTGGGCTTCGCTCATCTATACCCGGGCTATCCCGCCCCCGCGGGGCGCTCGACCTTCTTCGGCAATCCCGACGTCAATTACGCCAAGACCGACGTCGACCGCGTCGCGCTCATGCTCGACCACACGACCGATTTCGGGCTCAACATCAAGAACCAGACGGTCTACGCCCATTACGCGAAGTTCTATCAGAACACCTTCGCGAACAACGCCGTCACCTTCGGCCCGGGCGTGCCAAACGGCCTCAACTGCGCGGGCGCCTTCCCGCCTTGCGTCCAGCTTTCAGGCTATAATAACGAGACGCCGCGTCAGAACATCTTCAACCAGACCGATCTGACCTACACGCTGCAAATGGCGCCGGAGATCAAGCATGTGCTGCTCGCCGGCATGGAGTTCGGCAATCAGAGGTCGGACACCAACCGCAACAACGCCCGCTGGCTGAACCCCTTCACCGGCGGCGCCAACATCAACACCTTTTTCGGTCTGCCGACGACCTTCCTGCCCGTCATCTTCACCAATCCCAACTTCCGCCGCCACACGGATCTCGATCTCGCGGCCGGCTATGTGCAGGATCAAATCAGCGTCACGAAATATGTCGACATTCTCGCGGGCGTGCGCTTCGATAGCTACCGCCTGAAATTCGTCAACAATCTCATCAATCCGACGCCCACCCTCGACAATTATTGGGGGCAGACGATCGTCAACAATGTCGGCAAATGGTCGCCGCGCGTCGGCCTCGTCTTCAAGCCTTTCGAGCAGCTCTCGCTCTATGGCAGCTATTCGCGCTCCTTCCTGCCGGCGGCGGGCGATCAGTTCAACACGCTCTCCATCTCGCAGGCTAATCTACAACCGCAGGGCTTCGAGAATGTGGAGGCCGGCTTCAAGGCGGAGATTCTGCCGGAGGTGCTTTTCACCGGCGCCATCTATAATTTGAACCGCAGCAATCAGCCGGTGGCGATCAACGCCTTCTATAATGTGCTCACCAACACCCGCACGGCCGGCGGCGAGCTCGGCCTTGTCGGGCAGGTGACGAAGGAGTGGCAAGTCTCGCTCGGCTACGGCAATCAGCATGCTTATGTGACGAGCTCCGACCGCGTGCCGATCGCGGGCGTCGGGCCGCTCTTCACCGAGAAGGGCAAGGTGGTCCCTTCCGTGCCGCAGAACACCTTCTCGTTCTGGAACAAATATGACGTGTCCACGCTGCTCGGCTTCACGCCCGGCTTTCTGGGCCTGGGCTCCGGCGTGATCTACAATGACAAATTCTATGCGGCGCTCGACAACGCCGTGGTCATTCCCGGCTACGCCCGCTGGGACGGCGCCGTTTACGTGAGGTTCAGCGAGAATATTTCGGGGCAGGTGAATGTCGAGAACATTCTCGGCGCGTACTATTTCGCCTCGGCGCACAACAACAACAACATCATGCCCGGCGCGCCCCGCTCCGCCTTCGTGACGGTCAACGCGAAGTTCTAGCGCGCGAGAAGACGCCGCCTGATTGCTCTACGGCAATGCTCGCGCCGTTCTGCGAGCGAAGCGAAGCAATCCACGAGCATAACGGCTCTGGATCGCTTCGCTGCGCTCGCAATGACGGGGCGCGGGCCGTTCGGCGCCTTTTTCGGCTCCGGCGGATGGGCTATGCGTGGGGCCGATCAGCACACAGGCTAAACCTTGACCCGCAAACCCGACGAAATTTCCTCCGAAGTCATGCAGCCTCTCGAGACGCTGCCGCTGTTCTATCCGCTTGCCGGCAAGCGGGTCGTCGTCATCGGCGGCGGGGAGGGGGCGGCGTGGAAGGTCGATCTCGCGGCCGCGACCGGGGCGCGGGTCGACGTTTTCGCCCGCGACCCCTGCGAAAAGCTGCGCGAGATCGTCGGCGGCCGCGCGAATGTGGCGCTGCACGAACGCGCGGCGACGGCGGCCGATTTCGAGGGCGCGACGCTGGCCTTCGGCGCGACTTTCGACGACGCCGAGGCCGACGCGGCCCGCAAGGCGGCGGATGCGGCGCATGTGGCGCTCAATCTCGCCGACCGGCCGGCCATGAGCGACTTCATCATGGGCGCCATCGTCAACCGCTCGCCGCTCGTCATCGGCGTTTCGACCGGCGGGGCCTCGCCCGTCTTCGCGCAGGCGGTGCGCGGCCGCATCGAGTCGCTTGTGCCCGCGACTTTCGCCGCCTGGGCCAAGGCGGCGCAGGACTGGCGTCCGCAAGTGCTCGCCTCCGGTCTCGACTTTCTCGCGCGGCGGGATTTCTGGCGCCGCTTCACCCGCTTCGCCTTCCGCGACATTGAGCGCCCGCCGACGGAGAAGGATCGCGACGCGCTGCTCGCCGAGGCGCGCGACGCCGGGGAAGCCGAGCGGCGCGGCAGGGTGACGCTCGTCGGTTCCGGGCCGGGCGATCCCGAGCTTCTCACCCTCAAGGGCATGCGCGCGCTGGCCGGCGCCGACGTCGTGCTCTTCGACGATCTCGTGCCGGCGAGCATTCTCGACTTCGCCCGCCGCGAGGCGACGCGCATCAATGTCGGCAAGCGCGGCTACAAGCCCTCGGTGCGGCAGGAGGAGATCACGGCGCTCCTCGTCGAGCTCGCCCGCGCCGGCAAGAACGTCGTGCGCCTCAAGGGCGGCGATCCGCTGATCTTCGGCCGCGCCAATGAGGAGATCGCCGCGCTGCGCGAGGCGGGCTTCGACATAGAGATCGTGCCGGGCGTCACCGCGGCCTGCGCCGCCGCCGCCGCGCTGGGCGCCTCGCTCACGAGCCGCGAAACGGCGCGGCGCGTGCAGTTCATCACGGCGCATACGAAGGAGGGCGAATTTCCCGAAGACTTCGACTGGGGCGCGCTCGCCGACCGCCGCGCCACCACGGCGGTCTATATGGGCAACCGCACCTTGCCCGAACTCTCGCGGCGCCTGCTGGAGGAGGGCATGGCGCATGACACGCCGGCCTTCGTGATCGAGCGCGCCTCGACGCCCGACGAACGCATCGTCAAGGGCACGATCGCGGATTTGCCGGAGAAGGTCGCGCGCGAGACGATCGTCGGGCCGGTGATGGTGCTGATCGGCTGGGCTCTGGTCGAAAACTGATTGGCTTCGGATCGCGCCAAATCCGGCCGAATCGCTGCAAAGCGTGGAGCCGCTCCGTTTCCACTTTCTCGCCGCGCGATCTAATGTTGCGTCCTGGCTAAAGGGGGCGCGGCATGGCGGTTACGAGACGGTCGGCGATTCTTTCCTCTGCTCTGGCGCTTCTGGCGCCGGGCGCGGCGGCGCGTCCCGAGGCCGCGCGCGAGGACGCGGTCGAAAAGCATCTTGGCGACCTCGACCGCATCGTCGCCGAGACGATGAAGAAGACCGGCGTTCCCGGCATGGCGGTCGCGGTCGTGTCGCATGATCGGGTCGTCTATCTGAAAGGCTTCGGCGTGCGGCGGGCAAGGCGCCCGGAGCGCGTCGACGCCGATACGGCTTTCGCGCTCGCCTCTCTCTCCAAGCCCCTTGCGACGACGGTGGTCGCCGGGCTCGTGAGCGACAAGGTCGTCTCCTGGGACGATAGGATCGTGCGTCACCTGCCTGACTTCGCGATGAGCGATCCCTGGATCACCAGGGAGATCACGCTGCGCGACATGTTCTGCCATCGCAGCGGTCTGCCCGACCATGCGGGCGATCTGCTGGAGGATATCGGATATGGCCGCGACGAGGTTCTCCGCCGGCTGCGCTATGTGAAGCCCGCCGGCGATTTCCGCGCTTCTTACGCCTATACGAATTTCGGCTTCACCGCGGCCGCCGTCGCGGCGGCGAGGGCCGCGGGGAAATCCTGGGAAGATCTCTCGAGCGAGCGTCTTTACCGCCGTCTCGGCATGACCGGCACGACTTCGCGCCATGCGGATTTTACGGCGCGCGCAAACAGGGCCTTCGGCCATATTCGTCGCGACGGCGCCTGGGTCGTCGGCGAGCAGCGGGAGCCCGACGCGCAATCGCCGGCGGGCGGGGCGAGCTCCTCCGCGCGCGACATGGCGGCCTGGCTGCGGCTGCAACTTGCAAAGGGCAGATTCGACGGGCGGGAAATCGTCGCGGAGGCCGCTCTGGACGAGACGCATCGGCCGCAGATCGCAACCCAGCCCGCCGATCCGGCCGCCGCGCCGACCTTTTACGGGCTTGGTTGGGACATCGGTTATAACGAACATCCGTTAGTACATTGGGGCCATTCCGGCGCCTTTTCGCTCGGCGCGGCGACCTGCGTGAATATCCTGCCTTCCCGCCAGCTCGGCATTGTCGCCCTGAGCAACGCCTCTCCCGTCGGCGCGCCGGAGGCGGTCTGCCGGAGTTTTCTCGATCTCGCGACAACGGGGAAAATCCAGCGGGACTGGCTTGCGCTCTTTGGCGGCGTTTTCGCCAGGATGGCGGAGCCGACCTATGGGCGAGACGCCGACTACGCGAAGCCGCCTCGAGGCGCCGCGCCGCCCGCGGCGCTCTCCGATTATATTGGCGCCTATCGCAACGATCTCTATGGACCCTTACAAATTACGCAAAACGTAAATGCTCTTGCTCTGACCATGGGGCCTGGTGACAGGCTTTACGAAATACATAATTACGACGGCGACATATTCACTTTCCAGCCGCCGGGAGAAAACGCCTTCGGCGTGTCTCCCCTAAGATTTATTCGAGACGTAAGCCATAAAATCGTGTCGGCGCGCATCGATTATTTCGATGGCGACGGGCAGGGCCTTTTCCTGCGCGCGGGCTAAAAGCAGAGGGCCGCGACGATTTCTCGGCGCGGCCTCCGTGAGCTTGGCTGCAGCTTCGTCCGCGCCGCCGAATTAGCTTCGGCGCCGCGCGCTCCCGATGCAATTTCGGAAGCGTCCCACAGCGGGGTCAATCCACTCCGCGCCGCCAGCGGAAAATTGCCGACGATAAAAGCATACCGATCAGGCGCTTGGGGGCATCTCCCAAACGGGGTATCGGGCGATCGCGCGCCGCGAACGCCGAACGCCTGTAGCGCAAGAGGCCGGAGGGAAGGATCGACCGCGGCGTCTAGATCAAGCTCACGGCTCCGGCTGAATAGCTTTTAAATTCTCTTCAGCGCCGATGATGATTGGCGGAGAGCAGCCATCGCAAACTAAGCGGTTTCATTCCTGCTTCGGGTGGAAAGCAGCCGCGCCAGCCGCTATCAACAACTCCATGCTCATCCGAAACGCCACGGTCGCGGACGCTTCGAATATTGCCGATTTGTTGAACCAGCTTGGTTATGAAGCGGGGACCGAACTCGTCGCCTGCAAGCTTGCCGAGCTGTCGCGCTCCGCCAACGACGCCGTGTTCCTCGCGATTCACGGCGAACGGGTGGTCGGCTGCCTAAGCGCTCATGCTCACGAGCTTTTCCATGTCCCAGGCCGGCTGGGGCCGGATCACCGCCCTCGTCGTTGACGCCGAGGCGCGCAGGCTTGGCGTCGGCCGCACCCTTATCGACAGGGCTGCGAATTACTTCCGGGATCGCGGCTGCGTCCACATCGAGGTGACGAGCGCGGATCATCGACCCGGCGCGCACGCCTTCTACCGATCCGTAGGCTTCGTCGAGGACGAACGTCGCTTCGTGAAAAATCTTGAACCGCGAAACGAGACGAAACCAAATCCGAAGTGAGACGCTACCCGTCTTTGAAGCATGTCCCGATCGCTTGCAACAGATCGCCTTCTTCCGGCTTGGCCGCCCGCGCGACCTTGAGGGACAGCGCCTCGAGCGGCGCGGCGATCTCGGCGGAGAGCGCCACATGAGCGATCGCCGGGAGGGCGGCGGCGAGTCCGGCCGCTTCGGCGAGGCTCAGAAAAATCTCGACGCTGCGCCGCGAATAATGCAGCGCCACGTCGATGTCGCCGGCGCGGATCGCCGCGCGCGCCTCGTCGGAAAGGCTTTCGGCCGCGCGCGCCTCGTAGACGTTCACCGCCGTGACCTTATGGCCGTCGCCCGTCAGCCCGGCTTCCAGCGCCGCCTGGCGGTCCCGCCCCGCGAGATAGAGAAAATGCGCCGGCTCGGGATAGCGGGCGAGGAGCGGCGGCAGGATCGCCCCGGCGTCGCCGGCCACAATATCGGGCCGCCAGCCGCGGGCCTCGGCCGCTTTCGCGGTCCGGGCGCCGACGGCATGGAAGGGCAGGCGCTTGTACGGCTCTGCGCCGGCGCCCGCGCATTCGATCCCCTTGGCGCTCGACGCCAGGACGGCGTCGTAATCGCCCGGCGGGATCGGCGCGCCTGTGGCGGCGATCTCCAGCACCGGCGATACGACAGGCGTAAAACCCATCGCCCGGAGCTTTTCCGAGCTACGTAAAGCGTCATCCCGCGCGCGGAGCACGAGAACGCGGGTCACATGAGCCCCGCGACGCCATGGGGGAGCTTCAATACGATCTCGTTGCCGGCGTCGGCGCCGATCATCGCCGCGTCGATGGCGCGCCCCTTGCGGCGTGTGCTCCACACCTCGCTTCCGTCCGCCTTCAGCACCTCGCCATAGAAGACGAGGTCGCCGTTCGCGACCGTCGCATGGCCGGCGATGGGCGTGCGGCAGGAGCCGTCGAGCGCGGAGAGAAAGGCGCGCTCGGCGGCGAGCGCCAGCGCCGTCGCCTCGTCGAGGATCGGCGCGATCGCGGCCTGTGTCTCAGGGTCGCTGGCGCGGGCTGTGATCCCGATGGCGCCTTGCCCGACGGCGGGCGGGAAATCCTCGAGCGGCAGCAGCGCCGTCGCGCGGTCGGCGAGGCCGAGCCGCTTCAGCCCGGCGAGCGCCAGCAGCGTCGCGTCGACCTCGCCGCTCGCGACCTTGCCGAGTCGGGTATGCACATTGCCGCGCAGCAGCGTCGTTTGCAGATCCGGCCGCCGGCGCTTCACCTGCGCGGCGCGCCGCAGCGAGGCGGTGCCGACGACGGCGCCGGCGGGAAGCTGGTCGATCGTCGCGCCGTCGCGGCCGATCCACGCGTCGCGCACATCCTCGCGCGGCAGATAGCCGGCGATGACGATTTCGGCCGGAAGATGGGTCGGCAGATCCTTGGAGCTATGCACCGCGAGGTCGATGCTCCCGGCGATCAGCGCCGAGTCCAACTCCTTGGTGAAAAGCCCCTTGCCGCCGGACTCCGAGAGCGGTCGATCCTGAATGACGTCGCCCGTGGTCTTGATGACCTCGATGGCGAAATGCGCCTCGGCCACGCCATGCGCCTGGGCGAGCAGGGCCCGAACCATATGGGTCTGCGCAAGCGCCAGCGGACTGCCGCGCGTGCCGATGCGAAGGCTTTTGATCGTCATGAACCTTTCCGGCGTGAGAGTTGGCGGACTATAGGAGTCTGAAAGGGAAGGGCAAGCGCCACACGCCGAAACCACGAGACGGCGCAATCACCCCTCTCCCCGCTTGCCCCCGCTTGCGGGGAGAGGGTCAGGGTGAGGGGCGAAGCGTCCGCGCGCCGCTGCTGATTTTCTCGACGGAGGATATTTCCTGCTTCCGGATAACGGCCTCGCCCCTCACCCCAGCCCTCTCCCCGTTTTCACGGGGAGAGGGGGCGCGATCGACCCAGCTATTTCGCCGCAATTTTGCTTGGCTTTCAATCATACTAAATTTGTAGATTTAGGAGCAGACCAGCAATGCGACTTTTTGCGAAATATCTTTCCATCGGGTTGGCCGTCGCGCTTTTGAGCGGCGCTTTCTATGAGGCCTATGCGGTGATCGTCGCTCGGACGACCACGAAGCGCCTTTTCGCAAAATATGAGGCGGCGACTGAAAGCGGGGCGAAACCGCCCGCCGCCCTGTCGCTGGAGCGAGTGGATATTCTCGTTAGGGTTCAGGACCCGCGATTCTGGTCGCATCGCGGCGTCGACTGGAGCGCGCCGCTGGCGACGACGGTGACGCAATCCGTCGTCAAGAAGCTCTATTTCGACAAATTCGAGCCGGGCGTCGCCAAGATCAAGCAGACGCTGATCGCCTATTTCGCGGTCGGGCCGCTCGCATCCAAGAATGCGCAACTGGCGGCGTTTATCGACGTGAACGGCTTCGAGTCGCTTTCCGCGCAGTGGTTCGGCAAGCCGCTCGGGGAGTTGGATGACGGAGAATATCTTGCGCTGATCGCCACCAACAACACGCCTAAAATCGCGCCGGGCACGCCGGAGAATGCGGCGCGCGTGGCGAGGATCAGGAAATATCTCGCGGGACAATGCGAGCGGCGCGGATTGGCGGATGTCTGGCTCGACCAGTGCGGGGCAGGCTGAAAGAGTTTCATCGGCAATTCGCTGGACCGCGCCTTCGCGAATGCAATAAGGCTTTTCCCGCCCCCAACGAGCAAGCCGCGCAAGCGATCCGCGCGGCGGGAAAGCCCATTTGTCCGCAACCGCGCCGCCGCATCCTTCCCCCTACCGCTGGGCCGTGCTCGCCCTCGCGACTCTCGCACAGATCGGCGGCTGCTTTCTCGTTCAGGGGCTCGGCGCGCTGGGGCCCGCCTTGCAGACCGCCTTCGCGCTCGATGCGGCGCAGATCGGCTTCGCCATGTCGGCGGCGCAGACGGCGCCGATCGTCGGCCTGCTCGTCGCGGGCATGCTGCTCGATCGTTTCAGCGAGCGGCTCATTGTGGGCCTCGGCGCGGGCATGGTCGCCGCGGCGCTCTTCGCCGCCGCGCGCGCCGAGAGCTATGGCGGCGTGCTCTTCTGGCTCGCCGTCGCCAGCATCGGCTATTGCACGGTGCAGCCGGGCGGCGGCAAGGTGGTGGCGGCGTGGTTCTCGCCCGATACGCGCGGCTTCGCCATGGGGATACGCCAGGCGGGCCTGCCGCTCGGCGCGGCGCTGGCGGCGCTGATCCTCCCTGTCGCGGCGGCGCGGCATGGGTGGCGCGCGGCGTTCGATCTCGGCGCCGTCGCGGCGCTCGCAAGCGGGCTGCTTTTCGCCTTCCTTTACCGTCCGCCGCCCGAACCCTTGCCCGAGCGCAGGCGAACGCCGGACTTGTGGCGCGAGCGCCTCGACGAGATCGCGCCGCGCCTGCCGCGCATCGTCTGGCCGGGCGTGACGCTGGTCAGCGCGCAATTCGCCATCGCCGTCTATCTGCCGCTCGATCTGCGCGACCGCTTCGACATTCCGGTCGCGACGGGCGTGAAAATCCTCTTCGCGGCGCAATTCGCCGGCGCGGTCGCGCGCATTCTGCTCGCGGCCTGGAGCGATCGCAGCCGGCGCGGGCGCTTCTTTCCGCTCGCCATGAGCATGGCCGCGATCGTGCTGGGGATCGCGGCCTATATCGCCGCGCCGGGCGCTCCCTTATGGATCGTGGCGCTGATCGCGTCCTGGCTCGGCTTCTTCGGCTTCGGCTGGTACGGGCCCTGGATCGCGCTGGTGAGCGAAGCCGCGCCGCGCGGGGCCATCGGCTTCATGATCGGCCTCGCCATGGCGATCAATCAGTTCTTCGTCGTGCTGGCGCCCCCGGCCTTCGGCGCGCTGCGCGACGCGACGGGAACCTTCGCCTGGGGATGGGGCGCCATCGCGCTTGCGGTGATGGTCGTGCTTCTGACTCACGCGCGCGCTAGCTTTCGCCATTGAGAGGCGGCTCGCCTCGAAGGCGAGGTTCCGCAATGTACCAAACGATCCTGGCCCGCGAGGCGGTCAATCACGTCGATCTCTCGAGCGGGCTTCGTGTCGGCCTTCCCGCTCAATATTTGGATTGGACGGGCGTGATGGCGCATTTTCCCGCCTCGTCCGCCGCCATCCGGCGGCTCTTGCCGAGCAGGAAGCTCGCGCCCGCGCAGATCGCGCCGGGGACGGCGATTTTGTCCCTGGCGGCGATCGAATACAGGCGCCTTGCGGATATCGCGCCGTATAAAGAGGTCGCGATCATGACGCCGGTTCTCTACAAGCCGCTCGTCAACCTTCCGGCCCTGCCGCTCTTCTTCCCCGGCTTGTTCGGGAGCTTCGGCTTTTTCGTCCTGCACATGCCCGTGACGACGCCGGACGCCCGAGAGCTCGGCGCCAAGGTCTGGGGCTGTCCCAAATTCCTCGCCGACATCAGCTTCGAGGAAACCGAAAATATTCGGCGCTGCCGCGTATGCGCCGACGGAGAAGACCTCCTGACCTTCGAGGTCGAACAGGTCCCCGCCAAAATCAGGCGCGTCGATTTTCGCATCTACACAGCGAAAGACGGGCGCCTGCTGCGGAATAAGATCGAGACCGAAGGACTCTATGGCCTGTCGCCTTTCCCCGGCGGCGCGGCGGCGTCGTTCGGCGATCATCCGATCGGCCGGCAGCTCAAGGCGCTCGGCGTCGGCAGGAGGCCGATCGCGCGGGTTTTCGGCAGCAATGTCGCGAGCCTGCTCCACGAGGCAAGCGACAGCTTTCCTCTCTGAGGGCTAATCGGCGCTGGGCAGGCGGCGCATGACGAATTCGATGCGCCCGTCGTCGAGCTCGCGCCAGAACTCGATCTCGGTCATATAGGCCGCCTTCGGATAACGGTCGAACCATTCGCGCGCCTTGGCGCGGGCGTCGAGGCGCGGCAAGGTGAAGGTCTCGCGCCGCCAGCCATCGCTTTGCGCGCGGCTTTTTTCCGCGAGCTTGCGTGCAATGTCTCTGGGCGCTTTCGATACGCTCATCACCCGTGCTCCCGCATCCGCGAAAAGATAACGCGCCGGGGCCGGGAAGGGGAGTCGCTATTCGCGAGCCCGTGGCGAAAGCGCACGGCCATGGCGCGGCGAACCGGAGCTTCGCGCGAGCATAAGACGGCGAATGCCGGCCCAGATTGGCTTCCCTGATCGCCGCGCGGAATATTCCTGTGGATAACGCCACGTTCTCGCCGGAACGCTGTATTTGAAACAACTCGCCTTTTTCACGACGGCCTGATTTGCGCCGCCGCGCCTAAGCGCCCGAGGCGACCGCCTAATTTTCGGATTCGCCGATGCGCGTCATGCGCATGCGTTTCGCCGCGTTGACGCGGCGACCGCGCAAGGCTCCTAATTCGCAACGATTTGAAGCAAAGCTTTCGCCAGACGGCGGGCGCGCGGCTATGACGCTCCGCCCCCGGACTTCCCAGCGGGCGCCTTCGTTTCAATTGCGGCTGGAGGCGGTTATGCGCTGGAATTTTTTAGTTTTCAGAATGACGGTTGCGGCTTTTGCTGTCGGTCTCGGAGGCCTTCCCGATTCATCGCGGCACGATGCGCAATGGCCGCTGGCCTCCGTCGCGCGGGCGCAGACCGCCTGTCAATTTCCGCCTTCGGGCGGCGCGACGACGCAAGCTTGCAATCCCAATTATCTCGCGCAGATCAGCGCACCGAAGAATCTCGGCGCTTCGAGCGGACCGCGCCCGATCAATTTCGCGATCGGCAATCTTTATCTCGCCGAGACGGAATATTCGGGCGGCGGACCATTCCCGCTTGCCGCGAGCCGCCACTACAACAGCCTCGACGCGGCCGGCGTCCATTCCTTCGGGCAGAATTGGCGCGGCTCCTACAGCCGTTCGCTCGCGCAGGCGTCCGCCAGTCTCGTCAGGGCGACGCGCGACGACGGCCGCGTATTCGCCTTCACGCTCTCGGGGAGCAGCGCGACCGGCGGCGGGTGGTCGCCCGAAGCCGACGTCAATTTCAGGCTGACGCAGACGGCGAGCGGCTGGTCGCTCGTCACCGAGCAGGACGCGACCGAGATTTACGACGCGCAAGGCCGGCTGACGGCGGTGACGAATCGCGCCGGGCAGACGCAGACGCTCGCTTATGATGCGCAGGGCCGTCTTTCGACTGTGACGGATCCTTACGGCCGCAAGCTGACCTACAGCTATGCGTCCCCGACGAGCCCGCTGGTCGCGCAGGTCAAGACGCCGGATAACGGCCTCTACGCTTTCGCCTATGACGCGGCCGCCCGGCTCGTCGCCGTCACCTATCCGGACGCGACGCAGCGCAAATATCTTTATGAGAACGCCGCTTTCGCCAACGCCGTGACGGGCGTCGTCGACGCCAATAATAATCGCGAGGCGACCTACGCCTACAATGCCGGCGGCCTTGCGACGTCGAGCCAGGGCGCCGGCGGCGCGAATTTGTCCAGCGTCGATTACGCCTATCAAGCGCAGGGCGTCGTCACGACGACGAACAGCCATGGCGCGAAAACCTCCTATCTGCTGCAAGGCGTCAGCGGGACCGCGAAGCAGCTCAAGGTATTCGACGCGACGCGCAACGCCTTCGCCACCAATGTCTACGACGCCAACGGCAATCTGACGCGCCAGACCGATTTCGGCGGCAATGTCGCGACCTTCGCCTATGACGCGACACGCAACTTACAGACTTCGCGCACGCTGGGCGGCTCCTCGACCGGCGGATCAGCGGGCGACGGCGCTGGCGGGATTACTGTCGCCACCGCCTGGCATCCGGCGCTTCGTCTGCCGACGCAGATCGTCGAGGCGACGAAAACGACCAGTTTCACTTATGACGCGCGCGGCAATCTGCTGAGCGTGACCGCCGCTTCCTCGGCGGGCGGCGCGACCGGAGGGTCTCTTGGCGGCGGCGCGAGCAGCACGCAATCCTACAGCTACAACGCCGCCGGGCAGCCGCTCACGGCAACCGATCCGAACGGCGGGGTCACGACTTACGCCTATGACGCGCAAGGGAATCTTGCGAGCGCAATCAATCCTCTCGGCCAGGCGACGACCCAGACCTTCAACGTCAACGGTCTACCTCTGACGACGACCGCGACGGGCGGCCCGACAACGACCAACGCCTATGACGCGCGGGGCCGCCTCATATCCAGCACGACCGGCGGGCTGACGACGAGCTACGTCTATGACGGCGCCGGCAACCGGACCAAGGTCGTCAACCCGGATGGCTCCTTCACGTCGAGCGTTTACGATCAAGCGAACCGCCTGACCGCGACAGCCGATGCGCTCGGCAATCGCACGGTCTACACGCTCGACGCCGCCGGCGCCCAGATCCAGACGGACGTCTACAACAGCGCCAATGTCCTGATCGAGACGCGCAGCGCGGTCTATGACGCCCTCGGCCGCAAGATTCAGGATAGAGACGCGGCCGGAAACGTCACGGCCTACAGCTACGACGCCAACGGCAATCTGCTGACCGCGACGGGGCCGCTCGGCGCCAGCACGAGCAACCTTTACGACTCGCTGTCGCGCAAGACGCAGACGACCGACGCGCTGAACGGCGTCACGAAATTCGCCTATGATTCGAACAGCGCCGTCACCAGCCAGACCGATCCGCTCAATCACGCGACGAGCTACGCCTATGACGGTCTCGGGCGCGTCACGACGTTGCAGAGCCCCGACACGGGCGCAACGACGAACACCTATGACGCGGCGGGCAATGTCCTCAGCACGACCGACGCGCGCGGCAAGACGACGACGCATGTCTATGACGCGCTGAACCGTAGGACGAAGGCGACCTACGCCGACGGAACGAGCGTCGTATGGCTCTATGACCAGGGCGCCAACGCCGCCGGCAAGCTGACCTCGATCACGGACGCCACCGGCTCGCTGACCTATGGCTATGACGCGCTGAAGCGCATCGTCTCCGCGACGCAGGTCACGGGCGCGGTTTCGAAGACGGTTGGTTACGCCTATGACGCCGCCGGCCGCGCCTCGGGCGTGACCTATCCGTCGGGCGCGGCCGTTTCCTACACATTCGACGCCGCCGGGCGGGTGAGCGGCCTGACCCTCAACGGCCAGCCGCTGATCTCCGGCGTCGCCTATCGCGGGTCAAGCGTCGTGTCCGGCTGGACGGCCGCCAACGGCTCGACCTACAGCCGCGCCTATGACGCCAATGGCCGGCTGACGGGGATTTCCTTCGTCACGACGGCGGGAAGCCGCACGCGCGCGCTCAGCTATGACCCGGCGGGCCGCATCGTCGGCATGTCGGAGACGGGCCTGCCGGCGAAGAGCTTCGCTTATGACGCGCTCGACCGGCTGACCGGCTATGCGAGCGGCGCGACGGCGCAGAGCTATTCCTACGACGCCAACGGCAATCGCAGGAGCTTCTCGACCAATGCGCCGGCCCGCAGTCCTTCACCTATGGCTACGATCCGTCGAGCAACCGGCTGCAATGGCTGTGGGGAAACTGGTACGAAAGCTTCGCCTATGACGCCTCGGGCAACATCGTTTCGCACAACACGCCGTCGGCGGCTTACGCCTTCACCTACGACGCCAAGAACCGTCTGGCGCAGTCGCTGACCGGCGCGATCCCGGCGAGCTACGGGATCAATGGCCTCGGCCTGCGGGTCTCCAAGACCGATTCGGCGACGCCCGGCGCACGCATCGTCTATGTCTACGACGAGGCCGGCCGCCTGATAGGCGAATATGACGGAACCGGCGCGCGCATCCAGGAGACGGTGTGGCTCGGCGATCTCCCCGTGGCCGTGCTGCGGGCGGACGGCGTCCTGTCTGTCGCGCCGGACCAGCTCGGCGCGCCCTGGGCGCTCATTGGCGGCGGGGCAGGGGCGTCGCAAGTCTCATGGCTGTGGGATCACGACGCCTTCGGCAACGGCGCCCCCTCCGCCGCCGTAGGCGTCGCCTACAACCCGCGCTTCCCGGGGCAATATTACGACGCCGTCACCGGCCTGCACTACAACGGCGCCCGCGACTATAACCCTCGGCTCGGCCGCTACATCGAAAGCGATCCGATGGGGCTGCAGGGTGGGCTGAACACCTACGCTTATGCGGAGGGGAACCCGCTCAGCAAGATCGATCCGAACGGGAAAGAAGCGCTTTTAGTCACATGCTTTGCTGGCGGGCCGGCGAATCCGATTTGCGACCTGGCCGTCGCGGCAACCATCATCGGCTCATTCGGCGTCCTGTCGGTCAGTAAAGCGGCGATTGAAACCGCGATAACAGAAGCGAAAAAGGTTCACGGCAATTCGCACCTGAGCCAGGACCCGACAGAACTCTATTATTTGATAAACAGGACGACAAAAGAGATTGATAAAATTGGAATTACAGCAAATCCGTCCGGACGATATAGTCAAATATATCTTGACATCGAAAATGTAGATTATCTGCCAAAATACCAATTCTCGTCACGTTATCCCGCCGTGATCGCAGAAAATATCGAACTGACCACCTATTTCATTTCCCATGGACGCTTGCCTCGGCTAAATCAGGCATTTCGTTAGGAGCGGCTGGCATGGAGTTCCGGGCTTTGGCCGAAGTGTTCGATCTTGCCTATCCCGCGCTCGATAAAGTCCGAGACTTGGTGGAGCCGCAGCTGAATGCGGCTTTTGCCATGTCGGCCTTATCGAGCGTCGAGGGTAAGCTGCGCTACGTACCTATCGTCATGCCGGAAGGGATGCGGGAGCGCTATCCCGCGCGTTCGAAATTGAGGAAGAAACAGCAAATCTATGATTGCGCGCCGCAGTTGAATTACGAGGCGTTCGTTGATGGGACGTTCGAGCAGCAGGTGCGGGAATATATTCGGGGGATCGGTGAATCCGCGCCGCATCTGTCGGGGCTTGGCGCGTCGCCCGAGCAAATCGCGGAATTCGAAAAAATCCTGAACGACATCGCCGATCGCATCATCGCCAACGAGCTCGACAAGACGCGACATTAACGCGCTTCGAGAGCCGACGCCACCGGCTCGCTGACCTATGGCTATGACGCGCTGAAGCGCATCGTCTCCGCGACGCAGGTCACGGGCGCGGTTTCGAAGACGGTTGGTTACGCCTATGACGCCGCCGGCCGCGCCTCGGGCGTGATCTATCCGTCGGGCGCGGCCGTTTCCTACACATTCGACGCCGCCGGGCGGGTGAGCGGCCTGACCCTCAACGGCCAGCCGCTGATCTCCGGCGTCGCCTATCGCGGGTCAAGCGTCGTGTCCGGCTGGACGGCGGCCAACGGCGCGACCTATAGCCGCGCCTATGACGCCAACAGCCGGCTGACGGGAATTTCCTTCGCCACGGCGGCGGGAAGCTATTCGCGCGCCCTCGCTTATGACTCGGCGGGCCGCATCGTCGGCATCACCGAGACCGGCCTGCCGGCGAAGAGCTTCTCCTATGACGCGCTCGACCGGCTGACGGGCTATGCAAGCGGCGCGGCGACGCAGAGCTATTCCTACGACGCCAACGGCAATCGCACGAGCTTCTCGACCAATGCGCCGAGCGCGCAGTCCTTCACCTATGGCTACGATCCATCGAGCAACCGGCTGCAATGGCTTTGGGGAAGCTGGTATGAAAGCTTCGCCTATGACGCCTCCGGCAACATCGTTTCGCACAACACGCCGTCGGCGACATACAGCTTCGCCTACGACGCGAAGAACCGCCTCGCGCAATCGCTGACCGGCGCGATCCCGGCGACTTACGCGATCAACGGGCTTGGCCTGCGGGTCTCCAAGACTGATTCGGCGACGCCGGGCGGACGCGTCGTCTATGTCTACGATGAAAACGCGCATCTGATCGGCGAATATGACGGGATCGGCGCGCGCATTCAGGAGACGGTCTGGCTCGGCGACCTGCCGGTCGCGGTGCTGCGGACGGGCGGCGTCCTGTATGTCGCGCCGGATCAACTCGGCGCGCCCTGGGCGCTGATCGGCGGCGGGGCGGGGGCGTCGCAGGTCTCATGGCTGTGGGATCACGACCCCTTCGGCAACGGCGCGCCCACGGCCGCGGCGGGCGTCGCCTACAACTCGCGTTTCCCGGGGCAGTATTACGACGCCGTCACCGGCCTGCATTACAATGGCGCGCGTGATTATAACCCGAAGCTTGGGAGGTATATCGAAAGCGATCCGATCGGGCTGGAAGGCGGGCTGAACACCTACGCCTATGTTGGCGGGAATCCCGTCAGTCGGACCGATCCGAGCGGCCTCGTCGCTCCTGCTGCGATCGCCGCAGCCTGCCTGGAATATCCGCCATGTGCGGCCGCCGCCGCGGCGGCTGCAGTCAAGGCCGCTCAACTTGTAGGCGCGATCGCATCCAAGGCGCTATTTGGGAGGTCGCCGAATGATGACCAAAAACATTGGCATCATGAGTTTCCCCAGCAATTTCGGGACAGGTTTATAGTGGCTGGCATCGACATTGACGCACCGGAAAACGGCCGCGTGATACCCGGCCTTGAGCATCGCGCTATCCATGCGCACGGATATAACCAGGACTGGAAAAATTACCTGAATAATTCTCCCAACCCCTCGCGGATCCTTGCGTTCCGTGACACGATGATCAACGCCTATCAACTTTATCTCTATCCTCGTCCCGTTGGGCGTTACCCAGATAAACTACTCCTAGACGAATACTAAATAATATGGTCCCCGGCTTTGCCCGGCAACGACAGGAAAAACTGATGTTCTGGTTGCTCCGAGAGCGCTATATGCGGCGTGACTGCGAACTGTGGGACAATGAAATCGGTTATTACGAGAAACACAAGATTTGTCCACTTGACCCAAATCATGGCGTCTTGGCGCGTCGTTGGGGTCCAGCGATGTTTCGTGAAGAGCCAGAATTGGAGGGTATGTCGCCGCTCGACCGATCCCAGGATGCTTTCGCTACCCCCAGGAGCTCCTTCGTTTTTACGCGCCGCGTTTTCGAAGCGCTGGAAGAGGCGGGGCTGACCGGGTGGACAATGAATCCTGCCACCGTCTCCTTCGCTGACGGAACGGTCAGCAACGATTTCGGAGAGCTCTGGATCAACGGCTTCGGCGGAGTCGCCCAGCCATCGGCGGGATGTAAATTGCTGTGGCGCTGCCGCGGCTGCGGGCAACGCGAATATCAAGATGGAATCATTCGAGGCGAAGCCGTAAGACAGGCCCGCTGGGATGGCTCCGATTTCTTCATCGTGTGGCCTCTTGTGAATTATCCCATCTGCACCGATCGGGCGAAAGACATCCTCGAACGATTCCGCATGGACAAAATTATTTTTAGGAAGCCGGAAGAGGATTTAGCTCCGATAAACGGATATAGCGATACAGCCGTCCCACCTTATTACAAGCTCGAAGCCCGCGCCGAGATCGAAGCCTTTTGGGCCAAGGCTCCGGTGTGGCCGGATGATTTCGAGAAGCCCTGTCCATAGCGGCGGCGTCGCCTCATCGCCAACGAGCTAGACAAGGCGCGGCATTAAGGCGCTTCGAGCGCCAACGCCGCCGGCAAGCTGACCTCGATCACGGACGCCACCGGCTCGCTGACCTATGGCTATGACGCGCTGAAGCGGGTTGTCTCCGCGACGCAGGCGACGGGCGGGATTTCGAAGACGGTTGGTTATGCCTATGACGCCGCTGGCCGCGCGTCGGGCGTGACCTATCCGTCGGGCGCGGTCGTTTCCTACGCCTATGACGCCGCCGGGCGGGTGAGCGGCCTGACCCTCAACGGCCAGCCGCTGATTTCCGCGGTCTCCTATCGCGGCTCGAACGTCGTGTCTGGCTGGACGGCCGCCAACGGCGCGACCTATAGCCGCGCCTATGACGCCAACAGCCGACTGACGGGGATTTCCTTCGCCACGGCGGCAGGAAGCCGCACGCGCGCGCCCAGCTATGACGCGGCGGGCCGCATCGTCGGCATGACTGAGACCCGCCTGCCGGCGAAGAGCTTCTCCTATGACGCGCTCGACCGGCTGACCGGCTATGCGAGCGGCGCGACGACGCAGAGCTATTCCTACGACGCCAACGGCAATCGCAGGAGCTTCTCGACCAATGCGCCAAGCGCGCAGTCCTTCACCTATGGCTACGATCCGTCGAGCAACCGGCTGCAATGGCTGTGGGGAAGCTGGTATGAGAGCTTCGCTTACGACGCCTCCGGCAACATCGTTTCGCATTACATGCCGTCGGCGACATACAGCTTCGCCTACGACGCCAAGAATCGCCTCGCGCAGTCGCTGACCGGCGCGCTCCCGGCGAGTTACGGGATCAACGGCCTTGGCTTACGGGTCTCGAAGACCGATTCGACGACGCCGGGCGGACGCGTCGTCTATGTCTATGACGAAAACGCGCATCTGATCGGCGAATATGACGGGACCGGCGCGCGCATTCAGGAGACGGTCTGGCTGGGCGATCTCCCCGTGGCGGTGCTGCGCGCGAGCGGAACGCTCTATGTCGCGCCCGACCAGCTCGGCTCGCCCTGGGCGCTCATCGGCGGCGGGGCGGGGGCGGCGCAAATCTCATGGCTGTGGGATCACGACCCCTTCGGCGACGGAGCCCCCTTCCGCCGTCCCGGGCCGCACTACGACGGCGCTTATGCTTGCGACCCAACCCGCTTATTCCGCCTTGACCGTCGCGCCGTCTTCCCCGCGCCGCGAAAGAACGCTAGATCAGCGCCATGAGCGACCGCCCCACCTACATGATCACGACCGCCATTCCTTACGCGAATGGCGCGCCCCATATCGGCCACGCCTATGAACGCATCGCGACCGACGCCTTCGCGCGCTGGAAGCGGCTTGACGGCTATAACGTGCTGTTCATCACCGGCATGGACGAGCATGGGCAGAAGGTGCAGCGCACGGCCGAGAAGGAGGGCGTGACCCCGCAGCAATTCGTGGACGGAATCGCCGCGCAATTCGCGCGCATGGGCGAGGCGTTGAACGCGCGGGCCGCCGACATTGTGCGCACGACGCAGGCGCGCCACAAGGAGGCGGCGCTCGAAATGTGGCGGCGCATGGAGGCGAATGGCGACATTTACCTTTCGAAATACGCCGGCTGGTATTCCGTGCGCGACGAGGCCTATTACGCCGAGGACGAGCTGACCGAGCGCGAGGGCAGGAAATACGCGCCGACCGGCACGCCGGTCGAATGGGTGGAGGAGGAGAGCTGGTTCTTCAGGCTTTCGGCCTATGCCGGCAAGCTTCTCGCCCTCTACGAGTCCAACCCGGACTTCATCACGCCGGAGCATTACAAAAACGAGATCGTCGCTTTCGTGAAGCGCGGGCTCGACGATCTCTCGGTGTCGCGCACGACTTTCGACTGGGGGATCAAGATCCCGCCGAGCCCCGAGACGGGCGCGGACCACGTCATGTATGTCTGGGTCGACGCGCTGACGAACTACATCACCGCGACCGGCTGGCTCACGGGCGGCGAGAAGGCGCGCTACTGGCCGGCCGACGCCCATGTCATCGGCAAGGACATCACCCGTTTTCACGCCATTTATTGGCCGGCCTTCCTGATGTCGGCCGGCGCGCCGCTTCCGAAGCAGATCGTGGTGCATGGCTTTCTGTTCTCGCGCGGCGAGAAGATGTCGAAATCGCTCGGCAATGTCGTCGGCCCGCAGGAGCTGATCGACCGCTACGGCGTCGACCAGATGCGCTACTTCTTCCTGCGCGAGGTGCCCTTCGGACAGGACGGCAATTATTCGCATGAGGCGATCGTCATGCGCATGAACGCCGACCTCGCCAATGATCTCGGCAATCTGGCGCAGCGCTCGCTTTCCATGATCGCCAAGAACTGCGACGGGGTCGTGCCGAAGAAAGGCGAGCTGACGGAGGCCGACCGGGACATTCTCGCGCAGGCGGCGGGTGTGCTGGAGAAGGCGCGGGCGGCGATGGGCGCCTATCAGCCGCATCATGCGCTGGCGGAGATTTTCCGCGTCGTGGCTGAAGCGAACCGCTATTTCGCGGGCGAGGAGCCCTGGGCGAAGAAGAAGACCGACCCCACCCGCATGGAGACGATCCTCTATGTCACGGCGGAAACGCTCCGCCGCCTCGTGATCCCCCTGCAACCCTTCATTCCGGACGCGGCCGGCAAGTTCCTCGACTCGCTCGGCGTCGCGCCGGACGAGCGCGATTTCGCCCATGCCGGCGAGGCCAATGCGCTGCAGGAAGGCGCGCCGCTGCCGCCGCCCACACCGGTGTTTCCGCGGTATGTGGAGACGGAGGAGGGGGCCTGATAAGCTTCGCCGCCCGCACCCTCACTCCGCTGCGCTCGTCAACATCCTGGCTGGACGCCCGCGACAAGCGCGGGCATGACGGGGGGAGAGATGGCGCCCAATTCAAGGGCTCGTCATGGCCGGGCCTGTCCCGGCCATCCACGCTGGGACGTTGTGCGAGCGCTGCAAGGCGCGTGGATATCCGGACAAGCGCGGGTATGCTGAGGGAGCCCCGCTCGACGGCGCGAAACGAACAATATGAGGCGTCGCCTCACTGCGCCATCGTCATCAATTCCAGCACATGGCCGTCGGGGCTCCTGAAATAGACCCCGCGGCCGCCATTCCAGTGGTTGAGCTTGCCGTCCTCGAAATTGCCTGGCGCGCTGCCAAATTTCAGGCCGCTCGCCTTCACCCGGCCGAAGATCGCCTCGAATTCGGCGTCGCTGACATGGAAGGCGTAATGACCAGGCTGGAAGTTCGGCTCGTCGTCAAAAAGCAGCGTCAGCGTGTCGTTGACCCGGACCGGCGCGAAATGCGTGGCCGCCGCCTCGTCGAACGGCAAGCCGAAGATATGCGCGAACCAGCGCGCGGCGTCCCGCTTGTTCTTCGCCGCCACGATTGTGTGGTTGAGCACGATGGTCATCGTCATTCCTTATATTTCTTGGCTTCCGCGTCAAATGGCGCCGGGGCGCGGCGCGGTCACGAGCTTCGCAGGTCGCGCCGCCGAGCGCTGCCGCCGGCGGGCCGTAGACGAGCGGCGAGATGTTCAATTCGCTTTCAATCGGGCGAGCCGCTACATTGTCGGCATGAGCGCTTCCGACCCCGCCCGCTTCATCGGCGACATACCGCGCCACTACGATTTGGGCCTCGGCCCCGTCATCTTCGAGGGTTACGCGGCCGACATCGCGCGGCGCGCGGCCCTGCGGGCGCCGCATGACGTGCTGGAAATCGCGGCGGGAACGGGGATCGTCACGCGGAAGCTCCGCGACGCGCTGCGGCCCGAGACGCGGCTGACGGCGACGGACCTTAACGCGCCCATGCTGAGCGTGGCGCGGGAGAAGTTTCGCCCGGACGAGCAGGTGAGCTTCGAGGCGGCCGACGCGCTCGTGCTTCCCTTCGTGGACCAGACCTTCGACGCCGTCGTCTGCCAGTTCGGCCTGATGTTTTTCCCCGACAAGGACGCCGCCCATCGCGAGGCCCGGCGTCTGCTGAAGCCCCATGGCCGCTATCTCTTCAGCGTCTGGGACGCGGCGCGCTACAATCCCTTCGCGCGCATCGGTCTCGAGGTCATCGAGCGCTTCTTCCCCGAAGATCCGCCGAAATTCCTCCAGACGCCTTTCTCCTGCCCGGAGACCGACCCCACGAAAGAGTCGCTTATCGCGGCGGGCTTCGCGCATATCGTCATCTCCGTGCTCCCGCGCGTGCACGAGGTCGCGGATGCCGCCGCCTTCGCGAAAGGGCTCGTCTTCGGCAATCCTTTGATCGACCAGATCCGGGCGCGCGGCCGCGTCGCGCCCGAGACGGTCGTCGAGGCGCTGGCGGCGCGGCTGACCGAGGAGTTCGGCGCGCCCGCGAAGCTGCCGATGCAGGCGATTCTGTTCGAGGCGGCGCGGATATGAGGGCTCTGCTCGCGGCGATCCTCACGGCGGCGGCCACGGCCGCTACGGCCGCCTCCTGGCAGACCTATCGCAATGACCGTTTCGGGACGACCGCCGACGTTCCGGCGGGCTGGCGCATGGGGCCGGAGCCGGGGAATAGCGACGGGCGCGTTTTCGCCTCGCCCGACGGAGCCGCCGAAATCCGGATTTTCGGCGGCTATTCCGTTCTTTCCCAAGATGAGGAATTCGGCGTGAGGCTCCGGCCGTCGCCCGGCGAGACGATCGACTATCGGCGCCGGGGCAGGGATTGGCTGGTCGCCTCCGGCCGAAAGGGCGATCGCATCTTTTATCGGAAATCGCTGCTTTCCTGCGGCGCAAAGGTCTGGAACAGCGTCTATCTGGACTATCCCGCCGCCCGGAGGCAGGCCTTCGATCCCATCGTCGCCCATGTCGCCGCGTCGTTGCGCGGGGGCAGGGGCGTGGACGATTGCCGGTGACGCGGGGCGCCGGAGGGGCTATCTAACCGCCCGGGGGCGACGCCAGGACGGCGACACCGACGTGAAGAAGCTCATGCGCGGCGCATCCGGCAATCGCGGAATTCACGCGGCGGCGGCCCTGCTCGCCATCGCGCAAATGGGCCTCGCGCCCGCGAGTCCGGCCCGCGCCGCCGCATCTCCGCCGGCCTATGACGGCGTCTGGATCATCGACGCCACGACCTCCAGTTTCTTCTGCCCCATCAAGAGCAAGCGGATCGTCGCCCTCGTCCGGGACGGGCAGGTGACGAAGCTCACGGGCATCCCCGCCGCCGCCTCGGGCCGGATCGGCCCTGACGGCGTGGTCTCCTTCATCCTCAAGCTGCTCGGCGTCACCGCCACGGTGACCGGCCAGGTGAATGGCGGGAGCGGGGCCGGCGGATGGTCCTCCAACAGCATCCTCTGCGCGCGCGGCGACTGGCGGGCCTCGATGCGATAACTTCGGAAAATGAAGAGATTTTCCTGCGCCTGAGGCGATTATTCCATTGGCGGAAGCCGACGCGCGAACAGGCACGGCGCCGAGGATTTCCGCGGTCGCCGTCTGAAAAATAGTCATTGAAACAAATATTTAGGATTGTTTCGATCGCGGCCGGCAAAAGCCGGAACGTTGACATTCGCTTAACCGCGCCGCGATCAGGATGGCCCCCGCCATCTGGGGATTTTCGATGATCGCGGCAACCACTTACGCGCGGCGGGCGCTGGGCTTCGGCAAGTCGCTTCTGATTTCCCTGCGCAGCCTCGACCGCTTCGGACGCCCGCTCGCCGTCGCGATCGAATCACGCCGCGCAAAAAGCCGGGCTCGGGCGGCGGAGCAGGCGGGCGACCTTCTGCGCGCGGCGATGGACGAGCTTCCCGAGGGCGTCGTCCTGCTCGACCCGGAGGGGCGCTACATCCATTGGAACCGCAGCTATGCGAAAATCTATGCGCGCAGCGCCGATCTCTTTCGCGTCGGCGTGCGAATGGTCGACACGCTGCGGGAAGGGGTGGCGCGCGGCGACTACCCCGAGGCGGCCGGGCGGGAGGCGCAATGGATCGAGGAGCGCATGCGCCGCCTCGCCAATCCCGGCGAGCGGCACGAACAGCAGCTCGCCAATGGCCGCTGGATCATGATCGACGAGCGCCGCCTGCCGAACGACTGCACGATCGGCTTGCGCATCGACATTACCGACATGAAGGCCCGGGAGGAATCCTTCCGGTTGCTGTTCGAGAGCAATCCGATCCCGATGTTCGTCCTCGACGAGGCCTCGCATCGCATTCTCGCCGTCAATGACGCGACCGTCTCCCATTACGGCTATGGCCGGGAGGCGCTGGTCGGCATGGACTTCGGCGAGGTGACGGAGAGCGGCGGCGTCCATCTCGACGCCGCCGAAAAATCCGACAGGCATTTCCGCGCCGACGGCTCCAAGATCGACGTGCAGATCTATTGGCGAAAATTCGTCTACGAAAGCCAGCCGGCCGTTCTGGCGGCGGCGGTCGATACGACCGAGCGCAACAGGGCGGAGGCGCGCATCGCCTTCATGGCGCGCCACGACCCGCTCACCAATCTGCCGAACCGCGAGGCCTTCCGAGAAAGCCTGGAAAGCGCGCTGGCCAAGGCGGCGGAGCTTGCCCTCCTCCTCGTCGATCTCGACTATTTCAAGCAGGTGAACGATACGCTCGGCCATTCGGTGGGCGACCGCGTGCTGCAGGCCGCGTCTCTGCGTCTCCTGGAGGCGGCGGGGGCTCAGGACGTCGTCACGAGGCTTGGCGGCGACGAATTCGCCATTCTTTATCGCGGCCGCGTCGACGAGGCCTCGATCGACCAATTCGCCGACGGCCTTCTCGCGCGCCTCGCCCGCCCCTTCGAGGTCGACGGACAGACGATCGTCGTCGGCGCCAGCATCGGGGTCGCCCGCGCGCCGCGAGACTCCCTATCCGCCGAGACGCTTCTGCGCCAGGCCGATCTCGCGCTCTACGCTTCGAAAAGCCGGGGCCGGGGCATGTGCTCCTTCTTCGAGCCCGCCCTTGACGAGGCCTCGCGCGCCCGCGCCCGGCTCGAAGGCGAGCTGCGCGAGGCGCTGGCGCGAAAAGAGCTTCTGGTTCACTATCAGCCGATCGTCGATTTGCGAAGCGGCCAGGTGCGCACGATGGAGGCGCTCGTCCGCTGGCGCCACCCGACGCGCGGCGTGGTCCCGCCGGGCGCGTTCATTCCCTTCGCGGAGCAATCGCCGCTGATCTCGGGAATCGGCGAATTCGTGCTTCAGCAGGCCTGTGCGGACGCCGCCTTATGGCCGGAGGAGGTGAGGGTGGCGGTCAACGTCTCGCCCATCCAGTTCCGGCAGACCAATATTTTCGCAACGATCGCGAAGGCTCTCGAGCGCTCCGGCCTCTCGCCGCGGCGTCTCGAGATCGAGATCACCGAATCCCTGCTGATGGAGCGCGCCGAGACGACCCTCGCGACATTGACCGCCCTGCGCTCGCTCGGCGTCGCCATTTCGCTCGACGATTTCGGCACGGGCTTCTCCTCGCTGACCTATCTGCGCAGCTTCCCCTTCGACAAGATCAAGATCGACCGCGGCTTCGTGCAGGCGATCGGGGCCGAGCCGGCGTCCCAGGCCATCGTCGACGCGATCGTCACGCTCGGCTCGCGCCTCGGCATGCGCGTGACGGCCGAAGGCGTCGAGGATTCCGAGCAATTGCGCTACCTCGTCGCCATCGGCTGCAATGAAGGGCAGGGGTATTATTTCTCGCAGGCGCGGCCGGCCAACGAGCTGCGCGCGCTGATGGAGGTCGGCAAGGGAAAGATCGCCGCCTGACCGGGAGCCCGCCGCGTTGATAGCCGATAAGGGCCATGCCATATATCCGGCAACGCCCCCGATCGTCGTCAGGTCATCAGGCACAGCCGGTTCGGCGGAGCCGCGGGCGACGGTCGCTCGCTCATGTCGCCGTTCATGGACCGCAACCGATGCTCATCGACACGCATTGCCATCTCGACTTCCCCGATTTCGCGCCGGAGCAGGCGGAGATCGTCGCGCGCGCAAAGGCGCGGGGCGTCGGGCGGATGATCACCATCTCCACGCATCTGTCGCGCTTCGACCGCGTGAAGGCGGTGGCCGAGGCTTATCCGGACGTGTTCTTCACCGTCGGCGTCCATCCGCATCATTCGCATGAGGAGGCGGAGCCCACGGTCGAGGAGCTGACGACGCTTTCGCGGCATCCGAAATGCGTGGGCCTCGGCGAGGCGGGGCTCGACTATCATTACGACCGCGCGCCGCGCGAGGTCTCGCAGCGCGTCTTCCGCACCCATATCGAGGCCGCGCGCGAGACCGGGCTGCCGCTCGTGATCCACACGCGCGACGCCGACGAGGATTGCGCCGCGATCCTCGCCGAGGAAATGGGGAAGGGCGCCTTTCCGGCCCTGCTCCATTGCTTCACCTCGAGCCGCGCGCTGGCCGAAACCGCGATCGAGCTCGGCCTCTATATTTCCTTCTCGGGCGTCGTGACCTTCAAGAACTCGGCGGAGCTGCGCGAGACCGCCAGGGCCGTTCCGCTGGCGCGGATGCTGGTCGAGACCGACGCGCCATTCCTGGCCCCCGTCCCGCATCGCGGCAAGCGCAACGAACCGGCCTATGTGGTCGACACGGCGCGGCTCCTTGCCGAGATCAAGGGCGTCTCCGAGTCCGAGCTTGCGCGCGCGACGACCGAGAACGCCCTGCGGCTCTTTTCGAAAATGCCGCCGCTGGAGCAGGCGGCTTGACGCTCGCCGTCACGATATTGGGCTGCGCGTCTTCGGGCGGCGTGCCGCGCGTCGCGCAGGGCTGGGGGCAATGCAATCCGAACAATCCGAGGAACCGCCGCCGCCGCTGCTCGATCCTCGTGACGCGCGGCGATCGCGAAGCCTCGACGCAGGTCTTGGTCGACACCGGCCCGGATCTGCGCGAGCAGCTCCTCGCCGCCGACGTCACGCGCCTCGACGCGGTGTTCTACACGCATCCGCACGCCGACCATACGCATGGCGTTGACGACCTGCGCGGGCTCGTGATCCAGAGCGGCCGGCGCATCCCGGCCTATATGGACGAGCCGACGGCGCGCGAGGTCACGCAGAAATTCGGCTACGTCTTCGTCACGCCGCCGGGCAGCTACTACCCGCCGCTGATGACCGAGCGCCGGCTGCATCCGGGCCGCCCCGTGACGATCGAGGGCCCCGGCGGGCCGATCGAGGCGACGCCGTTCCGGCTCGACCATGGCGACATGGACGCGCTCGGCTTCCGCTTCGGCGACGTCGCCTATACGCCGGACCTCAACGCCATCCCGCCCGAGAGCTCTCGCTTTCTGGAAGGCCTCGACCTCTGGATCATCGACGCGCTGCGCTGGCAGCGCCACGGCACGCATCTCTCGGTCGAACAGGCGCTGGCCTTCATCGACTTCTACCGGCCGAGGCGCGCGGTGCTGACGGACCTCCATGTCGATCTGGATTACGACGCGCTCGCCGCCGTGCTGCCGGCCAATGTCGAGCCGGCCTATGACGGGCTGCGAATCGAGACGTAACTTTGAGTAGTTTCGAGGAAGGGTTTGAAGCCATGAAAACCGAGCGGCGCGCATTTCTCGTCGCAGGCGCGCAAGCCATTCTTTTCCAATCGGCGCCCGCGGGCGCCGCCGGCGAGCCTTCCGTTCCGGAAACCCTGACGGAGTCGCCGCCGCCGCCAGGCGGAACGAGCCATTTTGCGCGGATCAACGGCGTGAGGCTGCATTATGTGGCCGCCGGGTCGGGTCCGACCGTGATCCTGCTGCACGGCTGGCCGCAAACCTGGTTCGCCTGGCGCGGAGCCATGGAGCGGCTTTCCTCCCGTTTCAGATGCGTTGCGCTCGATCTCAGAGGGCTCGGACTGTCGGAGAGAACGCCGGCCGGCTACGACAAGCAGACGATCGCGGCCGACATTGCCGCGCTGATCGCCGATGTCGCCGGCGGCCGCGCCCATGTCGTCGGCCACGATATGGGCGGCAAAGCCGCCTTCGTGATGGCCCATCTGCACCCCGAGAAGGTCGATAGGCTCGTCCTGGTCGACTGTCTCGTTCCGGGGACGGAAAACATGGACGCTCGGCGGGGCGGGGCTTGGCACTACGGCTTTCATATGGCTCCCGACATCCCGGAAATGCTGACGCGCGGGCGGGAGCGGGATTATATCGCCGCCCAGATTCGCGCCTGGTCCCATAAGAAGGACGCCGTCTCGGAAGCCGCGATTTCCGAATTTGCCCGCCATTACGCGTCGCCCGGCGGGATGACCGCCGGATTCGCTTATTATCGCGCTCTTTTGGACGACGCCGCGCTGGTCGCGTCCTTCGAAAGCCGCAAGCTCGAAATGCCTGTCCTGGCGATCGCAGGACGCTACGGCGTCGGGCCGAAGCTCGCGGAGGCGCTGAGGCCGCGAACAACCAGCTTGACCGCCGTGATCGCCGAGGACAGCGGCCACTTCGTCGCCGAAGAGGTCCCGGACTTTTTCTGCGCGCAGATCGAGCGATTTCTGGTGGGCTGACACGGCGCCGGCTCCACAAATTCGCGGCAAATTTTCCATGTTTCGAGAAATCGGCGCCCATGGCGCAAGGGCGTGTTAGCGTGAGAACGCGCTTGCAAGCCTTGCCGTCCCGCGCGCCCGCCAAATGAATTTTGGTTCCATAATATCGATTATGCGAATAATAGGCCGACGCGTCCCCGCTCAATATCCGCCATGGCGGAATGTCGGCTTTGGATCAAAGACGCCGCCGGGAGGACGCTTTTGTCCGCCGCGAAACGGCGATCGGCCACTCTCCTGCCGCCGCCGCAAGGAAAGCCGAAGGGCCGACCCCATTTTTGGGAAAGGCGCGCCGCAAAGGCAAAACGCCTTGAAAAGCAAGGAGGACGCCAACGTAAGCCTGGCCGGACTGTGGCGTTTCTTGGGTTTTTTCGATGGGCCCACGAAAATCTCTGGCCAGAACGGCCCGATATCTGCTAAAACCGCTGGTGCGCGGGACTATATGGCATTCAACTGGCAACATCCCATCTTTTCCGAGCGGGCGTATTTTTCGCGCCCGAACGGTTCTGCATGGGCGCACGCGTTTGGCATAAAAGTCTTGCCGTTTTTGGCGGAGACGAGCAGGTAAACATGAGCAAAGGTAGAGATTTCCGGGGACCCCGCAAGCGCGGGTTCGATGACGACGCGCCGTACGGCTATGACGCGCCGCGGCCGAGTCGACCCCCGAGGTCGCCTTTCGGGGGCGGGTTCCCCGATGCGGCGCCCCCGATGATGGGCAATGAGCCCGCCGTCGACGCCATCGTGAAATGGTTCAAGCCGGATAAAGGCTTCGGCTTCGTCGAGCTCGCCAATGGCACGGGCGACGCCTTCCTGCATATCGGCGCCGTTCAGTCCGCCGGTTATGACACGCTGCCGCCAGGCGCGAAGCTGCAGGTCGTCGTCACCAGCTCGGTCAAGGGCCAGCAGGTCCAGCGCATTCTCGACGTCGACCTCGCCGGCGCCGCCGAGCGCGCGCCGCCTCCTCCGCGCGGCGGTGGCGGCGGTGGCGGCTTCGACGGTCCCCGGCCCCGCCGCCAGGCGCCCGATCCGTCGACCGCCGTGCCGGTTTCCGGGAAGGTCAAGTGGTTCGACGAGACCAAGGGCTTCGGCTTCGTTCAGTCGAATGACGGCGGCAAGGACGTCTTCGTCCATATCTCGATCCTCGGCCCCTCGGGCGTGCAGCGCCTGCTGGAAGGCCAGCCGGTGACCATGCAGGTCGTCGACACCGCCAAGGGCCGCGAGGCGCTGTCCATCACGCTCGACTGATCGCTGAGCGCTCTGAGTTCGGACGCCGCGTTTCCAAGGGAGCGCGGCGTTTTTTTTTGCGGGAAGGGTCCGACTTTAATGTCCGGCGACATTACGCGTCTCATCGAGATCATGGCGGCGCTGCGCACGCCCGGCACGGGCTGCCCCTGGGATCTCGATCAGGACTTCCGCTCCATCGCGCCCTACACGATCGAGGAGGCCTATGAGGTCGCCGAAGCGATCGAGCTCGGCGATCTGGGCGAGCTGAGGGACGAGCTCGGCGACCTTCTGCTGCAGGTCGTCTTCCATTCGCGGATGGCCCAGGAGCAGGAAGCCTTCGCCTTTCCCGACGTGGTCGACGCGATCTGCGAAAAGCTCGTCCGCCGCCATCCGCATGTCTTTGGCGACGGCGACGCCAGGACGGCCGAAGGCGTGACCGTGCAGTGGAACGAGATCAAGGCGGCGGAGAAAGCCGCCAAAGGCGCCCCCGCGCCGGCAAGTCTCCTCGACGGCGTTCCGCTCGCTTTGCCCGCGCTCACCCGCGCCGTGAAGCTTCAGCAAAAGGCCTCCAAGGTCGGCTTCGACTGGAATGACGCAGCCCATGTGATGGGCAAGATTCGCGAGGAGACGGAGGAGGTTGCGGCCGAGCTGGCCAATCCCGACATCGACGCCAAGGCGCTGGAGGAAGAGATCGGCGATCTGCTTTTCGTCGTCTCCAACCTCGCCCGCCACGCCAAAGTCGACCCCGAGCAGGCGCTGCGCGGCGCCAACGCCAAATTCGAGCGCCGCTTCCATCATATCGAGCGCCGCCTGGCGGAAATGGGCTCGTCGGCCGAGGCCGCCTCTCTCGACGAGATGGAGGCGCTATGGGTGGAAGCGAAGCGGCTGGAGAAAAGCCGGAAGGGGTAAGGGCATGACCGCCTCCGCCCTGGCGCGACGAGACGACGCCTTGATTTAATCGCCGCCCGGCGCCACCTTGCCCGCCCCTCATGGAGGCCGCCATGTCCGACGTCGCGACCATGTCCCGTTACAGCGCGCCGGCGCAGGCCTTTCACTGGCTGACGGTTCTTTTCGTCGCGGCGGCCTGGACGCTCGGCGTGCTCGGCGACGAGCTCCCCAAGGGCTCGATCCGCCATATGGGCGAATTCCTGCATATCATCTTCGGCCAGTTGGTCCTGTCGCTCCTCCTCCTGCGCGTCGCCTGGCGCTTCGCGACCCCTGCCCCGCCACTTGAGCTCACGGGCTTCGGCGCATTCGCGGCGAAAGCCGTCCATCTGGCCCTCTACGCCTTGCTGATCGCGGTTCCGGTCGTCGGACTGGTGACCTTGTTCCATGGCGGCGAGCCGCTTCCCTTGTTCGGAATCGCGGACATCCCCTCGCCTTGGCCCAAAAATCGCGAGCTAAAGCATTATTCCAAGGAAATCCACGAATTGCTCGCGCATATTCTGGCGCTGCTCGCGATCACGCACGCGGCGGCCGCGCTGGCGCATCATTTTCTGCTGAAGGACAGAACGCTGAAGCGCATGCTGCCCCCGTTCCTCGCGAGTTAGGCGGCCTGAGAGACGCCCGATCGCAGCGGTCTAACGCCCGCCGCCGATTTTCAGAACGACGACGCCGAGGCCGATCAGCAGAATGCCCGCGATTTCCACAGCGCCCAGCGTCTGGCGGTAGAAAATCCAGCCGGCCAGCGAGATCAGCGCAAGGCCGACCCCGGACCACACGGCATAGGCCACGCCGAGCGGAATAGCCTCCAGCGTCAGCGAGAGGAAGTAAAAGGCGGTCACGTAGCCGGCCACGACCACGAGCGACGGCAAGGGGTTGCGGAATCCCTGGGCGGCCGGCAGCGCCGAGGAGCCCGCGACCTCGGAGAAGATTGCGATGGCGAGATAGAACCAATGCATGGCTAGCCGGTCCGCCCCTCCGGCGCGGCCGCGCTATAGCGCCGCTTCACCTCGTCGAAACGCTCCGGCGCGACGCGAACCACGAGGCGCGAGCCGCCATCGTCCCGCGTCTCCCGGGACAGCACTTCGGCATGGGCGTGGAGCCAGGCGAGCCCCTGCCCGTCCTCGGGCGGCAGTTCCAGCGCCAGGGTCATGCGGCTCTCGGCCAGGATATTCTCGATGCGCGCCAAGAGATCGTCGAGCCCCTCGCCCGTCAGCGCCGAGACGAGCGCCGGCCGCCGCCGCGGATCATAGCCGCGGCCCGCCACGCGCAGGGCGTCGAGCCGTTCGCGATCGAGCGAGTCGATCTTGTTCCAGACTTCGATCGTGCGGCCCTCGGCCTCGCCCTTGAGGCCCAGCTCCTCCAGGATCGCCTCGACATCGCGCGCCTGGGCTTCGGAATCCTCATGGGAGACGTCGCGGACATGCAGGATCACGTCGGCAAGCGTCACCTCCTCCAGCGTGGCGCGGAAGGCGGAAACGAGCATGGTCGGCAGGTCGGAGATGAAGCCCACCGTGTCCGAAAGCAGCACGCGGGCGCCGTGCGGCAGGCGGATCTGGCGCAGCGTCGGATCGAGCGTCGCGAAGAGCATGTCCTGCGCGAGCACCTCCGCCTTGGTCAACCGATTGAAAAGCGTTGATTTTCCGGCATTGGTATAGCCGACGAGGGCGACGACCGGATAGGGAACCTCGCGCCGCGTCTTGCGGTGCAGGCCACGCGTGCGCTTCACCTTGTCGAGATCGTGCTCGATGCGGCGCATGCGCTCCTCGATGAGGCGGCGGTCGGTCTCGATCTGGGTCTCGCCGGGGCCGCCCAGAAAGCCGAAGCCGCCGCGCTGGCGTTCGAGATGGGTCCAGGATCGCACGAGGCGCGATTTCTGATAGGCGAGATGGGCGAGCTCCACTTGCAGCGCGCCCTCCTTGGTGCGGGCGCGCTGGCCGAATATCTCCAAAATCAGCCCGGTCCGGTCGATGACCTTGGCGTTCCAGGCCTTTTCGAGATTGCGCTGCTGTACGGGCGAGAGCTGGCAATCCATGCTGACAAGGCCGGCTTCCGACGCCTTCACGGTCTCGCCAATCTCCTCGACCTTGCCCTTGCCGAGATAGGTCGCTGGTCGAACATCGTTCAAAGCAACCGGAATCTCGCCGACAATATCGAGATCTATGGCTTGGGCGAGGCCGACGGCCTCCGCGAGGCGCGCTTCCGGGTTGCGCGAGAGCGATGCGGCGCCCTTCGATGGGTAAGGCCCGACCACGATCGCGCGCGTCCCGCCCTCGCCGAGCGCGCGTTCTTCTCCTGCAAGATCGTCGTTCAAGCCGCTTACCGTTGCTTCTCCGATGGCCCTTCGTCGTCGCTGGGCTCGAACATCTGGATCGGGTGGCCCGGCATGATTGTGGATATGGCGTGCTTATAGACCAGTTGCGAGTGGCCGTCCCGGCGCAGAAGCAGGCAGAAATTGTCGAACCAGGTGACAATGCCCTGCAGCTTTACGCCATTGACGAGGAAGATGGTGAGCGGAACCTTGTTTTTCCTGACGAAATTGAGAAATGTATCCTGAAGGTTTTGCGAACGCTCCGACGACATCGGCTGTCCTGTTCTTTTCTTGATTGAGCCGAGCGGTTTGAGCCGCCCCCGCGGTTATGATTTTTGATTGGCCGCCGCTGGCGCTCATTAGAGCCCTTCGCATGTCCGAGCGCAAGGCGGAAGTCGCGGCGCCCGCCACTTAGCGGCGCCAAAAGTTGACCAACCGGACGCCCCGCGGCCATCGGAGACGTCCCTTTCGGACGGGCTCACGGGCGCAACCTTGAATTGAGCAATCAGCCTGGCCGGGGGACGAATGGCGCCCGCTTCGCGGGCGTCCGCAACGAGAGCGTCGCCAAAACAGCCCGCCTCCAACTCGCGGGGGAAAACGCCCTCGATCGGCCTCGCGAGACGATATCGCCGCGGCGCGGCCGTTTCCGCCTATCATTCGCGCCCCGTCATTGCGAGCGGAGCGAAGCAATCCAGGGCCACATCACTGCCTCCGGATTGCTTCGCCTTCGGCTCGCAATGACGTTGTGAGCATCCGCGAAGCGATCAGACGGAAACGCATCGCCAACCGCGGATCAACGGGCGCGCCCAGGGCGGCTTCGCTCGCCGCCCAGGACGCGGGGAGCAGGCATAAGCTCGGCATGCGGCGAAAGCAACTCAACTCCTTATTTAAGGTCATACGTGAAGATAAACTCATAATAAACTGAAAATACTAGTCTATCGACAGAGACTTCAACTTCCGGTGAAGAGCGGACCTCTCCATTCCGATGAACTCCGCCGTCCGGGAGATATTGCCGGAGAAGCGGTTCAACTGGGCCACGAGATATTCGCGCTCGAAGACCTCGCGCGCTTCGCGCAGCGGCAGGCTCATCAGTTTTTCGCCCCGCACGCCCGCCGGCGTCGCCGGCACCAGCTCACCGACATCGGCCGGCAACATCTCCGCCGTGATGGCCGCGCCGGCTTCGCCGGCCGTCAGGATCATCAGCCGCTCGACATTGTTCTTCAACTGACGGATGTTTCCCGGCCAATCATGCAACTGCAGGACGGCGAGCGCGTCGTCGGAAATTTGGCGCCGCGGCATCCCCGAGGCGAGCGACATATTTTCCATGAAATAGTCGATCAGGGCCGGGATGTCCTCTCGGCGCTCCGCCAAAGACGGCACCCGGATCGGCACAACCGCAAGTCGATGGAAGAGATCCTCGCGAAGCGTCCCTTCCTCGATCGCCGAGGCGAGGTCGCGCGCCGAAGACGAGATGACGCGCACATCCACCTGCACCTTGGTCGTGCCGCCGACGCGCTGGAAGGTCTGGTCGACCAGCACCCGCAATATCTTCGCCTGCGTATCCTTGGGCATGTCGGCGATCTCGTCGAGGAAGAGCGTGCCGCCATGGGCCTCCTCCAGCGCGCCGATCTTGCGCTCGCCATCCGGGCCTTCCCGGCCGAAAAGCTCGATCTCCATGTTCTCGGGCGTGATCGTCGCCGAATTGATGACCACGAACGGCCCGCCGGCGCGCGCCGACGCCTCGTGGATGCAACGCGCCGCGAGTTCCTTGCCCGTCCCGGGCGCGCCGGTGATGAGCACGCGCGAATTCACCGGCGCGACGCGGGCGATGAGCTGCTGGAGCTGATGCGCCGCCGGCGAATTGCCGACAATGCGGTCGAAGGCCCCCGCCCGCTGGCGCAGCGCCGATAGCTCGCGCCGGAGCTGATAGGCTTCGAGCGCGCGCTCGGCGACCAGCACCAGGCGGTCGGCCTTGAACGGCTTCTCGATGAAGTCATAGGCGCCGATCTTGATGGCGCTGACCGCCGTCTCGATATTGCCGTGGCCGGAAATCATCACCACGGGCAAGCCCTTATGCTGCTTCTGGACCTGCTCAAGCACCTGTAGCCCGTCGAGCCGGGAGCCTTGCAGCCAGATATCGAGGAAGACGAGATGGGGGCGGCGGAACGCGATGGCCGCCAGCGCCTCGTCGGCGTCCTTGGCGGTGCGGGTCCCATGTCCCTCGTCGCCCAAAATGCCCGCGACAAGCTCGCGGATGTCTTCTTCGTCGTCGACGATCAGAATGTCGCTCGCCATTAGGCCCCACCCGTTTCAGAAACACTTGTTTTTTCGAGTTCTTCAATTGTCCGGCCGCCCTCCGCCAGCGGCAGGATGAGTCGCACGCAGGCCCCTTGACCGGCCGGGGCGTCGAGAAGCTCCAGCCGTCCGCCATGATCCTCGATGATCTTGGCGACGATCGGGAGGCCGAGGCCCGTGCCGTCGGCGCGCGTCGTCATATACGGTTCGAGCAGCCGCTGCCGGTTCATCGCCGGGAAGCCCTTACCATTGTCGATGACGTCGACTTCCGCCATGCGGTCGCGCACGGACAGCCTGATCTCCACCCTGCCCTTTTCGGTCGCGTCCTCGGGCGGACGCGCGGCGATGCCCTCGACGGCGTTCTTGACGATATTGGTGAGCGCCTGAGACAGCAGCCGCCGGTCGAATTGCGCGTAGATCGGGGTTTTCTCGTAAGATTCGACAATATCGACATCGGCGTTGCCGACCCGCATCAGAAAGGCGACCTGCCGCGCGCATTCGGTAAGGTCGTCGCGGGCCGGCCGCGCCTTGGGCATGCGGGCGAAGGATGAGAACTCGTCCACCATGCGCTTGATGTCGTCGACCTGGCGCACGATCGTGTCGATGCATTGGTCGAAGACCTCGCGGTCGACCTGGATCAGCTTGCCGTATTTGCGTTTCAGGCGCTCGGCCGAAAGCTGGATCGGCGTCAGCGGATTTTTGATTTCATGGGCGATTCGACGCGCGACATCGGCCCAGGCCGATGTGCGCTGAGCGGTGACGAGGTCGGTGATGTCGTCGAGCGTCACGACGAAGCTCGGCGCGCCCTCGTCCAGCCGCCGCGCCGAGGTGATGCGAATGTTGAAGGTGCGCTCGGCGGCGCCGCGCTTGATGGTGATCTGGCTCTGCACGGCGCGTGGAAAAAGCTCGACCGCGTCGGTAAGCAGCGGCGCGATCTCCGGCATCGCCTCGGCGATGCTGGCGCCGACCGTCGCCTGTCCCTTGGCGTCGTTGAGCGACAATTCCTCGGCCGAGCGGTTGAGGACCGTCACGATTCCGTCGGGGTCGACGCCGATCACGGCCGCCGGCACGCCGGCCAGCACGGCCTCGGTGAACTCCCGGCGCTCGTCGTTGATTCGATTCGCCTCCAGCAGGCGACTTTGCTGGAGGTTCAGCTCGGTCGTCATATTATTGAAGACGTCGCCGAGCCGCGCCAGCTCGCCATGCGAGCGGTCGACCTTGACCCGCACGGCGAGATTGCCCCCCGAAACCTGATCGGTGGCGGCGATGAGCGTGCGGATGGGCGTCACGAGCCGGTCGGCGAAATCCAGGCCGAACCAGATGGACGACAGCAGCATGATGGTCGTCAGCAGCGCATACATCAGCACGAAAGCGCGCTGCACCGCGGCCCGGTAGCCGTCGAAGGCGTCGTAATTGCTGATGAGCGTCTGGGCCTGCTTGGGAAAGTCGATCGCGAAAGGGTCGATGGGGCGCGTCACATAGAGAAAGGTGTTCTCGAAGGCGTGGAGCGCCCGCAGCGCCACGAAGCTCTTGCCGTCGTCGATCATCAGGCAGAGCGGCTCGCCTTTGCGCGCATTCTCGAACTCCGACTCCGGCGGCGCGATGACGATGGCCGAAGCGTTCTTGGCCACATCCACGCGGTCGATGATCTCGCCATTGGACTTCACCAGCGCCGCGACCGAGAAGCCGAGGAAATTCGCGCGGGAGACGAAAATCTGGTGGAAATAGTTGCGGTCGGTGATGAAGAGCACGCGCGCGCGGTCGAGATCGGAGGCGGTGAGCTGGGCCTCCTGGAGGAGCGCCTGGCACTGGCTGGATTGAAAGGCCTCGGCGGCCTGCGCCGTATTGTGGACGAAGATCTTCACCCCGTTCATGAAAGCGGGATTGAGCGCCCGCTCCAGCGTCAACGAGCCGGCGGTGGCCAGCAGGATGGCGGGTATGAGCGCGATGACGGAGAAGAATCCGACAATCCTGACATGGAGCCGCGCCGCCGCCTCGCCCCGTCGCCACACGCGGTAAAGGCGCGTGGCCTTGATGACCACCATGACGAGCAGCACGCCGACGAACAGGACATTCGCGACGAGAAGCGGGATGAGCCGATCGTCGGTCGGCGACAGAATACCGAATTCCGCCGTGACGAGAAAGGTCGCCAGCGCGCAGCCGACGGCGCCGATGGCGACCACAGGGCCGAACCAGGCGCGGGTCGCCGCGCCTTTTGCATTATCCGACAATGCCTGATCATGCGTCTGGGCCATGTCCGGGTTATAGGCCCGAGGCGCAACTGTTGCAAATGTGCAACGGTTTGGGCGGGCCCGCGAGTTGCGAGCGAAGCAATCGAGAAGGTCGCCACGGCTCTGGATTGCTTCGTCGCTGCGCTCCTCGCAATGACGGCGGAGAATGCATATCCTTCAAAAAGCCCGCCCATTCGAGTGACGCGGGCTTGCCTTCGGTCGGATGACGCATGTCCTCGATATTGCGGAGGGAGTTTTGGCTTTCGCGTCATTGCGAGCGAAGCGAAGCAATCCAGAGCCCCATCCTGGCTCTGGATTGCTTCGTCGTCTCCGCCTCCTCGCAGTGACGGCGGAGAGCGCCTCACCTCGGCGAGCGCATCAGCCTTATATCCAGGTCGTTGACCTTCTTGCGCAGCGTGTTGCGGTTCAGTCCGAGAAGCTCCGCCGCCTTGATCTGGTTGCCGCGCGTCGCGGCAAGCGCGGCCGAGATCAGCGGAATTTCGATCTCGCGGATGATGCGGTGATAGAGGCCGGGCGGCGGCAGGCCGTCGCCGCAGTCGCGGAACAGCTTAGCGAGATGCTGCTCGACGGAGGTCGAGAGCGTCTGGCCGTTCTCCAGCTCCCTGGACGGCGCGGCGCCCGGCGCGGCGGGCTTGCTGTCGACGCTCGCCTGGCGCAGCTCGTGTTCGAGCTCCACTTCGACGAGCTGGTCGGAGATGACTTCCTGCGGATGTAGCGCCGCGAGGCGGCGGATCAGATTCTCGAGCTCGCGGATATTGCCCGGCCAGCGATATCTCTTCATCCGGTCAAGCGCCGCCTGCTCGATATATTTCTGCGGCAGGCCCTCATTCGCCGCCTGCTTGAAGAAATGGTGGACGAGGTCGGGAATATCCTCGGTGCGCTCGCGCAGCGGCGGCAGGCGCAGCGGCACGACGTTCAGGCGGAAATAGAGGTCCTCGCGGAAAAGCCCCTGCTGGATCAGCCCCCGCAAATCCTTGTTGGTCGCGGCGATGATGCGGACATTGGTCTTGATTGGCGTGCGGCCGCCGACGGTCGTATATTCGCCCTGCTGCAGGACGCGCAGAAGCCGGGTCTGGGCCTCCATCGGCATATCGCCGATCTCGTCCAGAAACAGCGTGCCGCCCTCGGCCTGCTCGAAGCGGCCGGCGGATCTCTGATTGGCGCCGGTGAAGGCGCCCTTCTCATGGCCGAACAGCTCGCTCTCGATGAGGTCGCGCGGGATCGCCGCCATATTGACCGCGACGAAGGGACCCTTCTTTCGCTTTCCGTAATCGTGCAGCGCGCGCGCGACGAGCTCCTTGCCCGTGCCGGACTCGCCATTGATCATGACCGTGAGGTCGGTCTGCATCAGGCGCGCGAGCGAGCGATAAATCTCCTGCATCGCCGGCGATCTTCCGACGAGCGGCATCCCCTCCATTTCCTCGGGGGCGGCTTCGTCGGCGTTCCTGCGCGGCTCGGCCATGGCGCGGCCGACAATGCCCACGAGCTCCTTCAGATCGAAGGGCTTGGGCAGATAGTCATAGGCGCCTCTTTCCGAGGCGCGGATGGCCGTCATGAAAGTGTTTTGAGCGCTCATCACGATGATGGGTAATTCGGGGCGCAGCTTCTTGATGCGCGGCAGAAGCTCGAAGGCGTTTTCGTCCGGCATCACCACGTCGGTCACGACGAGATCGCCCTCGCCCGACTGCACCCAGCGCCAGAGAGTCGCCGCCGTTCCCGTCGTCCGGACCTCGTAGCCGGCGCGCGACAACGCCTGGGCGACGACCGTGCGGATGGCCGCGTCGTCGTCCGCGACAAGGATTTCGCCTCTCGTCATCAGACCATTCTCCCCCGCTGACGAAGGGTCATGAGCGCCCTCCCCCCGTTTTGTCCGATGGCTTCTCCGCTGTCTTGGCGCGATACATGGGCATCAGAATTCGGAAGGTCGTACGTCGGGGAAGAGATTCGCATTCAATAACGCCGCCGTGGTCGTTGACGATCTTTGCAACCAGTGCAAGTCCGAGGCCAGTCCCCGAAGACTTCGTGGTGACAAAGGGGTCGAAGAGATGCGCGGCGATGTCGTCGGGCACGCCGGGACCATTGTCGCGCACGCAGAATTCCAGCGGCAGGCCCACGGGGCTGCGCGCGCCGAGCGCCCGCAGGCTCACGCCGGGCCGGAAGGCGGTGGAAAGCTCGATCTCGCCGTCCACCGAGTCGTCGCCAATGGCTTCGGCGGCGTTTTTCACGAGATTCAAAAAGGCCTGGACGAGCTGGTCGCGATTGGCCAGGACCGGCGGCAACGACGGGTCGTAATTCTCGACGAATCTGATGCGCCGCGCGAAGCCGCTCTGCGCCACCTGCTTCACATAGTCGAGCACGGAATGGATGTTGACGCGCTCGCGCTTCAGCGGCCGCGCGTCGGAGAAAACCTCCATGCGGTCCACGAGCCGCACGATGCGGTCGGTCTCCTCGCAGATGAGCCGCGTCAGCGCCCGGTCCTGGTCGGAAAGGCCGCTCTCCAGCAATTGTGCGGCGCCGCGAATGCCGGACAGCGGATTCTTGATTTCATGGGCGAGCATTGACGCAAGTCCGGAAACCGAGCGCACGGCCCCCCGGTGGCTGAGCTGCCTGTCTATTTTATCGGCAATTGTACGTTCTTGCAGCACGACCAGCACGGCGCCGTCCGATTCCGGCAGCGGCGCGCAATGCACGTCGACGCGGCGGTCGGTCTCCTGTCCCGGCCGGCCGAGATCGACCTTATATTCGTTGATCGCCGCGCCGCGGTCGCGCACATGCTGGATGAGCGTGGTGAGCGGCGAGCCGAAAGGCAGGAGCCGGTCGATATTCTGCCCGATAAGCAAGGGCTTGCCGAGCTCGAAGAAGCTCTCGGCGGCGGCGTTGGCGTCCTCGATCGCGCCCTCGCGCGAGACGGTGAGAATGGCGTTGGGCAGCGCCTCGAGCACGCAGCTCCGGCTGCGCTCGTCCACGATTCGGAGCGGAGCGAAGTCCTTGCGCCGGACGTCGTCGCGTCCCGAGCGGTCCGATAGGCTCATGCGGCGTCCTCTTGCGGCTCAGCGCTGAACATAGCGTCGATCAATCGGAAGGCCTCCTCGGCGCGGTTCGCCGTCACCAGGGCGCGGCGCAGCGCCGCCACTTGCGCGCTCGCCGCGCCGAAGGCGTCGTCGACATAGGAAGCGAGATGTTTGCGCGCATGGCGGAGACCCGCCCCGGCGCCCATCTGGGACAGCAGACCCTCGAGATGCTCCCGCGCCACGGCGCCGCGTTCCGCAAGGGAAGGCGGCGCCCGGCGCCGGCCGGTTGCGAGATAATGCGCGACGTCGCCGACCAGCCATGGCCGCCCCTGCGCGGCGCGGCCGATCATCACGGCGTCCGCGCCCGACATTCCCAGCATATGCGCGGCGTCTTCCGGACCGCGGCAATCCCCGTTCGCGACGACCGGAACGGACACCGCCCGCTTTACGGAAGCGATCGCCGCCCAGTCCGCGCGGCCCGTGTAAAACTGCTGGCGCGTGCGCCCATGCACGGTGATCAGGCTGGCGCCTTCGGCCTCGGCGCGGCGCGCCAGCTCCGGCGCGTTGCGCGAGGCGTCGTCCCAGCCGAGTCGCATCTTTACGCTGAGCGGAACGCGTATCGCCGCGCGAGCGGCGGCGATGAGGGCCGTCGCCTGGTCGAGATCGCGCATCAGCGCGGCCCCGGCGAGGCCGCCGGTCACGCGCTTGCAGGGGCAGCCCATATTGATGTCGACCCAGTCGGCCCCCGCCGCTTCGGCGTGCCGCGCGGCGGCGGCGATCTCCTGCTCGTCGCGCGCGGCGATCTGGATCACGCGCGGCGCCGAATTTGTATCGCTGGACGAGGCGAGCCGCCGCGCCGTCTCATGGTCGCCGCGCGCGACCCCGGCCGCCGTGATCATCTCGCTCACGGTGACGCTGGCGCCATAGCGCTCGGCAATTTTCCGCATGGCTGGATCGGTGACGCCGGCCATGGGGGCCAGAAAAGCGCGGCCTGCGAGCCGGATCGAGCCGACTTGCAATGGCGGACGCGCCTTTGCGCCCACATTTTCAGCAGTAGTCATCGTGCCCACACTATAAGCAGCCATCTTCGCAGTTGCAACATGACTTTTCCGCCGGGTCGCCGTCTATTTGACGCAGCGGATGAAACGCGACACAGAGCGGCATGGTCGCTCGAACGGAAATCGCCATTCTCGTCGTCGCCGGCGGACGCGGCTCGCGCGCCGGAGACGGCTTGCCCAAACAATATCGCGCGCTCGCCGGCGCGACAGTCCTGACGCGAACGCTGCGCGCCATGCGGGCCGGCGCGCCGGAAGCGCGCTTGAAGGTCGTCATACACCCTGACGACCGCGAACTCTACGCGCAAAGCCTGGCGGAGCTGAGCGAGGCGGAGCGCGCCGCCTTGTCGGCGCCTGCGCTCGGCGGCGCCTCGCGGCAGGAGAGCGTGCGCAATGGGCTCGAGGCCGTTGCCCGGGAAGGCGCGCCGGAAATCGTGCTGATCCACGACGCCGCCCGCCCCTTCGCCGATCCCGCCCTGATCGCCCGCGCGATCGACGCCGCCCGGACCCACGGCGCCGCCGCGCCTGGCGCGCCGCTCAACGATACGGTGAAGGAGATCGACGCGGCGGGCTTCGTCGTCGCGACGCCCGACCGCGCGAGGCTGCGCGCCGTGCAGACGCCGCAATCCTTCCGCTTTCCGTTGATTCTCGACGCGCATCGCGCCGCGGCGGCGGCCGAGCGCGACCTCACCGACGACGCCATGGTCGCCGAGGCGGCGGGCTGCGCCGTGCATGTCTTTCCCGGCGATCCCGCCAATTTCAAGCTCACCACCCCAGAGGATTTCGCCCGCGCCATGAACCAGATCGACGCCCCGGCCCGCCCGGACCCGCGCATTCTAACGGATGTAAGAATGGGACAGGGCTATGACGTCCACGCCTTCACTGACGGCGATCATGTCTGGCTCGGCGGCGTCGCCATTCCTCACACCCATTCGCTCGCCGGCCATTCCGACGCCGACGTGCTGATGCACGCCGTCACCGACGCCGTGCTCGGCGCCATCGCCGAGGGCGACATCGGCGCGCATTTCCCGCCTTCCGATCCGCAATGGAAAGGCGCGCCGTCGCGCATCTTCCTGGAGCGCGCCTGCAAGCTGGTGCGCGATCGCGGCGGCATGATCGCCCATATCGACGCGACGGTGGTCTGCGAAGCGCCCAAGGTCGGCCCGCATCGCGACGCGATCCGCGCCAAGCTCGCCGAGATCATGAGCCTCGACATCGGCCGCGTCGCCGTCAAGGCGACGACGACGGAGAGGCTGGGATTTACCGGCCGCAGGGAAGGCGTCGCGGCGCTGGCGATCGCGACGGTGCGGCTGCCGGAGTGACCGGAGGCGACTTGGCTCCATCGCAAGCGTCATCTTGGCTTGACCGGCCGGCCGCGCCCGCATGGTAAAGCAAAATGACTCGAAAAATCATAGTCTTCGCCCCGCGGTTAGGACTTCGGTAAGGACGTTCGGGAGCAAATTGTAAAGGTTCGGCGCGGCAAAGTCGCATGAGCAGAGGGACGTCATGCAGCCGCGTTTTTTTAAGAAATTTTTTCAAAAAGATCCGCGTCTTACGAGTGACGTTCTGGCGGATCTCGTCGACTCGCTCTATGCGCCGCTTGCTTCGCTCGCTTTGGGCTCGGCCAGCGCCGTTTTCCTGGCCCTTTTCGTCTCCCTTTTCGCCGGCCTTCCCCAGCTCGCATATTGCGCGGCCTTGATGGCGCTCGTCTCCGTGCTGCGGGGAATTTCCGTCCTCGCCTATCGTCGTCGCGATCCCGCGAAGATTCATGATCCCAGGGCGCTGGCGAAGTGGGAGGCCGTCTACGCCGTCGGCGCCTACGCCTTTTCCGGCGCGCTCGGCGCGCTGGACGTCGTCGCGCTCAACGTCACCGACGACGCCGTAGTTCATATGCTCGCCCTGATCGTGACCACGGGCTGCACGGCGGGCGCGGTGGTCCGCAACTCGGGCGTCCGAAACATCGCGGTCGGACAAATTCTGTTCAACGTCACGCCGCTTTGCGCCGCCGCGATCATGCGCCACGAAACGGCCTATTACGTCCTTGCCTTTCTTTTCGTCATCTTCGCCCTCAGCGCCCTGGACGTCTGCTTCTATCAATCCGCCAATACGCTGCGGGTTCTGCTGGCGCGGAAGGAGACGTCCGAGCTGGCGCTGCGGCTCGCGGAGCAGAACAAGCGCTTCGACGCGGCGCTCAACAATATGCCGCAGGGCCTCTGCATGTTCGACGCCGAGCGGCGCCTCGTCGTCGCCAATGCGCGCGTGGCGCAGGCCTTCGGGGCGCAGGCGATCGACCTCTCCGCCGGCCAGACCATCGAGGCCTTCGCGGAGTCGCTGCATAAGGCCGGCGCCCTCACGAAAGAGAGCGCCGATCTCGTCACGCGCGAAATCTGCGCCAATCTCAGCGCCGGCGTCACCGCCTGCACGCTGATCCCCCTTCCCGACGGCCGCATCGTCTCGGCGACTCAGGCGCCGCAGGAGGGCGGCGGCGCGGTCGTGATCTATGAAGACGTCACGGAGCGGCACGAGGCCGAAGCGCGCGTGCGCTATCTCGCCACCCATGACGCGCTGACCGGGCTGCCAAATCGCGCCTTCTTCACACAGCTCTTGCGCGAAAAGGTGGGCGCCTGCCGGAAGGGTCAGAGATGCTTCAGCGTCCTCTTCGTCGATCTCGACCGTTTCAAGGCGATCAACGACACGCTCGGCCATGCGGCGGGCGACGCCCTGCTTCGCGAGGTCTCCGCCCGGCTCAAGGAGCGCCTGCGCGCCTGCGACGCCGTCGCCCGCCTCGGCGGCGACGAATTCGTGGTCGTCCTGCACGAGATCGACACGGCGCGGGAGGCGATGCGGGTCGCCGAAACCCTTCTCGCGCGCATTGCCGCCCCAATGCGGATCGCCGGCCAGGAATGCGGCGTCAGCGCCAGCATCGGCGTCGCCCTCTATCCGGCCGACGGCCAAGACGACGAGACGCTGTTGCGGAACGCCGACTCGGCCATGTATCTGGCGAAAGCCGAGGGAAAAAGCGTCGTGCGCCTCTTCTCGCCCAAGGCGAAGACGCAAACCCTGCAGGGACTGACGCTCGAGACCAGCCTGCGCCGCGCGATCAAGCGCGACGAGTTCCTGCTTGTCTACCAGCCCAAGCGCAGCATCGCGACCGGCGCGATCACGGGCGTCGAAGCGCTGCTGCGCTGGCGCCATCCCGAGCTCGGCCTGCTCTCGCCGGATCGCTTCATCCCCATCGCCGAGGAAACCGGCCTCATCGTTCCGATCGGCAAATGGGCGCTGGAGCAGGCTTGCGCCCAGCATATGGCGTGGCGCGCGCGGGGCCTCGATCCCATCTCCGTCGCGGTCAATCTCTCGCCGCGCCAGCTCTATGACGACCATATCATCGCGGATATTTCCGAAGCGCTGGCGAAGGCGGGCATGGAGCCGGAATGGCTGGAGCTGGAAATCACGGAGAATATGGTGATGCAGGACGCCAGCGACGCCTTGATGGTTCTGCGCGCGATCAAGGACACGGGCGTCAAGCTCGCCATCGACGATTTCGGGGCCGGCCACACCTCCTTCGCGCTGATCCGCCAGATCCCGCTCGACAAGATCAAGATCGACCGTTCCTTCGTCAACGACATACTGACCGATCCGAACGACCGGGCGATCGCGGAGGCCATCATCTCGCTCGGCCAGGCGCTCAAGCTGCGCGTCGTCGCGGAAGGCGTCGAGACCGAAGCGCAGGAGGCGTTCCTGCGCGAGCATGGCTGCGACGAGATACAGGGCTACCTCTTCAGCCGGCCGCTCGAAGCGGACGCCCTGCTCAGCTTCGTCTCCGACCATAATCTCGGCCGGCTGCTGCGCGTGCGGGACGGCGCGCCGATGAAGAAGAGCGCGTGAGCCGGCAATTCTTAACGGGCGAATTCAGTTAATTTTACCGTGATTTAGCAAAATCGAAGACAATTGCGCCGGCCTCCCCCATCATTGCGGCCGGCGCCTTTTTGACGGCGCCCGACGGAGCATGCCGATGCCTTGGAGCAAGGCCGCGCCCATGGATCGCCAAGCGGAGCGCGTGGACTGGGTCGATTACGCCAAGGGCTGGTGCATCATTCTCGTGGTGATGATGCATTCGACCCTCGGCGTCGAGGAAGCGCTGGGCCGCCACACATGGCTGCATGGCTTCATCGACTGGGCGCGGCCGTTTCGCATGCCGGATTTCTTCCTGGTCGCGGGACTCTTCCTCTCCCGCACGATCGACCGGCCCTGGCGCGACTATCTCGACCGCAAGGCCCTGCACTTCGTCTATTTCCTCGTGCTGTGGACGCTGATCCAGGGCGCGCCGAAATTCCTGCTCGGCGGCGCCGATCCGCTCTCGGTCCTCGGGAGCCTGGCCTTCGCGATGATCGAGCCCTTCGGCACCTTGTGGTTCATCTATCTGTTGCCGATCTTCTTCGTGACGGCCAAGCTCCTGCGGCGCGTTCGGCCGGAGGTCGTGCTGTTCGCCGCCGCCGCCCTGCAGATCGCCGACCTCCATACCGGCTCGACCGTCATCGACGAGTTCGCCGCGCGTTTCGTCTATTTTTACGCGGGCTATCTCTTCGCGCCGAAAATCTTCCGCCTGGCGGAAAAGGCGCGCGGAAACATGCGCGGCGCGGCGGCCGCGATCGTCGCCTGGGCGATCGTCAACGGCCTCGCCGTGATCTCCGGTTGCGCCGCCCTGCCCGGCCTGTCGCTTCTTCTCGGCTTCGCCGGCGCCGCCGCCGTCGTCGCCTTCTCGGCGCTGCTGGCGGAAACGCGCAGCCTGCCCCTGCTGCGGCGCCTCGGCGCGCAGTCTCTCGTGGTTTATCTCGCCTTCTTCCTGCCCATGGCGGCGACGCGCATCGCCTTGCTCAAAACGGGCTTGATCGCGAATGGCGGCGCGGTCGCCTTGATCGTGACGGCGATGGCGGTCATCGTTCCAATTTTTGTTAGAACGTCGACACGCCACACCGTGTTCGCATTTTTGTTCGAACGTCCCGCGTCCTTCCGTCTGGGCCCGCCGCCCAAGGCCTCGCGGGCGACGCCCAATCACGTTTCGCCGCCCGCCTCCGGCGACGCCTGGCCGATGCGGCGCGATTGCCTGCCTTCGGTCGATCCGTAACGCAAAAAGGCCGAAGGCGGCGCAGGCTTCGGACCTCTCGGGAGCGGCGGCCCATGCAGAAACGCGCGCCAACCGCCCAGGGCGATCGGGTGAATGCAGCAAATCCTTCCCCTTTACGGGGAGGGCAGCCCCGCCATAGGACGTCTGAAAGACGCCCGTCGCAAGCGACGGGCTATGCGGGGGCCGGGTGGGATCACACCCCACCCGTATAATGGCGGCGCGAACCCCACCCGGCGGTCTTCGACCGCCGACCTCCCCGTAAAGGGGAGGTATTCGGCGTCCAACCACCGAGATCGTTGTTCGCCCGATCTCCCCGGCCAGCCGCCCCTTGCGCCTTGACAAACCGGCCGGCGCATCTCCGATAGAGCGTCGAAAGCGCGCATTCGCGCGCCGCAAGCGAGGCCAGCAGCCGCATGATCCGCGTCACGCCGACCCTCTTCCTCGACGCCTCCGAGATTTCGCTCGAATTTCTGCGCGCCTCCGGGCCGGGCGGTCAAAACGTGAACAAGGTGGAGAGCGCGGTGCGTCTTCGCTTTGACGTCAGGCGTTCGCCGAGCCTTTCGGAGAGCGTCAAGGCGCGGCTGGAGCGGCTCGCGGGCGCTCGCCTGACCAAGGACGGCGTCCTCCTCATCGAGGCGCAGCGCCACCGCACGCAGGAGCGCAATCGCGAGGATGCGCTGGAGCGCCTGATCGAGCTGATCCGCGAGGCCGCCGCGCCGCCCCCGCCGCCGCGCCGCAAGACCAAGCCGACATTCGGCTCCAAGATCCGCCGGCTCGAAGGCAAGAAGCTGCGCGGCGGCGTGAAGGCGCTGCGCGCCAAGCCCGCACAGGACTGAAAATCCATGCCTGTTACTGCATCCGTAAAAGCGATTACCATTATCGTAAACGCTAAGAACGCGTGCTTAAAAATCGCTGCGGCGGAATCCTGCACCGGCGGCCTCGTCTCCGGCGCCCTCACCGAGATTCCCGGCGCGTCGGATGTCTTCGACCGCGGCTTCGTGACCTATTCCAACGCGGCCAAAATGGAGATGCTGGGCGTCTCCGAGGCGATCATCGCGGCCCATGGCGCCGTCAGCGCCGAGACCGCCCGCGCCATGGCGCGCGGCGCTCTCGAACGATCGGTCGCGGATGTTTCCGTGGCCGTTACGGGGATTGCCGGGCCGGGCGGCGGATCGCCGGAGAAGCCCGTCGGCCTCGTCCATTTCGCCGCCGCCCGCCGCGACGGCGCCGTCCTCCATATCGAACGGCGCTTCGGCCCTCTTTCCCGGCGCGAGATTCGGGAGGCCTCGGTGGATCAGGCCCTCGATATGCTGATCGCGGCGATCGGAAGCTGAAGGAACGGGTCAGCGCCGTCCATATATTGTGTCGGCGCGCGCGACGAAGGCGTCGGCATATTTCTGGAACGCCTTGTCGAACATGGCGCCCATGACGACGCCGAGCGCCATGCTCTTGAACTCGTAAGCGATAAAGAACTCGACCATCGACCGTGCCCTGCTATCCGGCCCCGGCGGCTCCTCGCGGAAAGACCAGCGATTGTCGAGCTTGCGGAAGGGGCCGTCAATATAGTCGACCTTGACCTCCAGCGTGTTGGAATCGCAGGTGACGCGGCTCGCATAGCGCTCGCATATGGCCTTGAAGCCCACCTGCATCTCGGCGACGAGCTCGATCACCCCCGGCGCCTTCTCCGCGCGGCGGCGAATCCTCACCGCCTCGCATAACGGCACGAATTGTGGATAGGCTTCGACGTCGCAGACAAGGGCGAACATGTCGGCGGCGCTGTGAGAGACATGGCGGCGGGTGCGAAAGCTTTTCATGAGCCAGCGCTTTTAAGGCATTTCCGCCGACGAGGAAACGCCGGCGCCCGTGGCCCTTGCCGCGCCCGGCAAACCGTCTAGTCTAGCCGACGCCCGCAGGCCAATATTCCATATTCGGAGAGAGGTTATGGCAAACAGGTCGAGCTTTACGCCGGATCAGTGGAGCAAGGTTTTGCAGGCGCCCCTGCTGGTGGGCTTCGCGGTGAGCGCGGGCGATCCGAGCGGAATTATCGGCACGCTTCAGGAGGGGATGGCGAGCGCCGGCGCCTTTGCCGCGGCCAAGGCCGACGCGGACGGGGACGCCCTTATCAAGGCTGTGGTCGACGATCTGCTGACGCCCGAGGGGCGCACCAAGGCGCGCGAGGATGTGCGGCTCCTGATCCAGGGCGTCGAGTTGAAGGAAATCAAGATCCGGGCGCTCGAGGAGTTGCGCAATATGTCGAAGATCCTCGACGCGGCGGCGCCGCTGGAGGCGCGCCCCTTCAAGAACTGGCTGCATTACATCGCGAATCTCGTGGCGGAAGCCGCGTCGGAAGGCGGGTTTCTCGGCTTTGGCGGCGAAAAGGTCAGCACGGCGGAACGCGCCACGCTCGCGGAGATTTCGGCCGCGCTCGGCGTTTGAAAATGCGCGGTTAAGCGGGCCCTCGCGCCGCGCGCCGCGCCCGCAGACGCAAGAAATCCTCCCCCGCGTGATGGGAAGAGCGCGTCAGGGGCGAGGACGCGACATGGGCGAAACCCTTGGCGAGCGCGATCGCCTTATAGGCCTCGAATTCCTCCGGGGGTACGAACCGGTCGATCGGGTGATGCTTGCGCGTCGGCTGGAGATATTGGCCCAGCGTGATGAAATCGACCTCGGCGGCGCGCATGTCGTCCATCGCCTGCATGACCTCGTTGCGGGTCTCGCCGAGGCCCAGCATCAGGCCGGATTTGGTGAAGAGCCTCGGATTCAGCTCCTTGGCGCGCTGGAGCAGCCGCAGGGAGTGGAAGTAGCGGGCGCCCGGCCGCACCGTCACATAGAGCGAGGGCACGGTCTCCAGATTGTGGTTGAAGACATCGGGCGCGGCCGCCACGACGCGCTCGAGCGCGCCCTCCTTGCGCAGGAAATCGGGCGTCAGCACCTCGATCGTCGTGTCCGGGCAGGTTTCCCTTATCGCCAGAATCGTCCGGGCGAAATGCTCGGCGCCCCCGTCGGGAAGATCGTCGCGGTCGACCGAGGTGACGACCACATGGGAGAGACCCAAGGCCTTCGTCGCCTCCGCCACCCTGCCCGGCTCGCTCGGATCGAGCGGCGCCGGCAGGCCCGTCGCGACGTTGCAAAAGGCGCAGGCGCGGGTGCAGATCTCGCCCATGATCATGAAGGTGGCGTGCTTCTTCTCCCAACATTCGCCGATATTGGGGCAGGCCGCCTCCTGGCAGACCGTCGCGAGGCCGGAGCCCTTGAGAAGCGCGCTCGTTTCGGCCCAGGCCGCCGAGCCCGGCGCCTTGACCCGGATCCATGGGGGTTTTCTGAGAACCGGCTGATCGGGCCGCGCCGCCTTTTCCGGATGACGCGAAGCGGCGGCGGTCCGGCCGATTTTCGCCCCGGGCCGCGGGTCGTCTTCGAGCAGGTCGATGGTGATGGGCACAGGGGGCCTCCCTGCGCCATTATCTATGCATGGGGCGGCTGAATGGCAACGCCGGCGTCGGGGCTGGGAGCGGGCCGGCGCATGCGCCGCCAGACATAGACAAGCGCCCAGGCGCCGACCGAGGCGGCGATGAGCTGGTTTGCGCCGCCGCTCTCCACCTGCCCGAACAGATGGGCGAACTCCGCACCCAGCCAGGCGCCGCAGACGCCCATCATGGCGAGAGAGAAGGTCCATGCGCAAATCTCGCGCGGCTGGGCCAGCAAGCCGCCGACGATGACGCCGATAATCAGAAAGGCGAGGAAATGAACGAAGGACGCATATTGGGAAGCGCCGAGCGCCGCGTCGATTGTCGCGGTCATGAAATTGTCCCCCGAGACGCCCCCGCCCCGGCGCCGAACGAACGGCTCCACATGTCAGAACGCCGACCGCGCCTGTGAAGTTCCTTCCAGTGACCGTTCGCTCATATGGAATATATTCCTTGATATGGGCGGGTTCCAACAATGGTCCGCCGACGGCGCATCGCGGACGTCGCGTCCATCAGGCCGACGGACGCGATGCCTTGGGCGGGTGAAGCTTCCTGATCCAGGCGCGCCGGAAAGGACGGTTCGAGTCGAGCGCCACTGACCCGCGCGCCGCTCCCTCTGCCCGCCCGAATGTCGACGACCCCCGACAGATGCTGCGGAAGCGCTTTAGGATGAACTTTATTATAAATTATTATCATATATTTATGAGTTCATATTCATCTAAAAGATGAAGTTTAGACGCGCTTTGCCTCACAAATATTCCACCTCGATGACGCCGGGAATGTCCCGCAATGCGCTTGCGACGTCGGCATTAACCGGATAGGCGCCCGGCAGCCGGATTTCGATCTCCTCGGGCGCGACTTCCCGCTTGATGAGCAGCGAGACCTCCCCCTCGCCCTTTCCGGAGAGCTTGTCTTTAATCCTATTGATCGGACTTTGGTCTCCAACGACGATGCGCAGCCCTTTCTGCGCGCGGGCCGCCGCGGCGGCCAGAGGCTCGACCGCGACGATCCGGGCGCGCACGTCGTCGCCCTCGACAGAGGCCGAAAGAGTCACGAGAACGGCGGCGCCCTTTTCCAGCGCATCGCGATACTGGTTGAGCGCTTCGGAAAAGAGGATGGCTTCATACTGGCCGGTCGTGTCGGACAATTGAACGATGCCCATCTTGGAGCCGGACTTGGTGCGGCGTTCCGCACGGTCCAGAACGACCGCCGCCAGGCGTCCGGCGGTCGCTCCGTTTTTCACGTCCGCGACGAATTTGGTCCAGCGCGACACCCTCAATTTGGGTAGGAGGCTGGCATAGGCGTCGAGCGGGTGGCCGGAGAGGAAGAAGCCAGCCGCCTCATATTCCCGCCTGAGCGTCTCGCCGGCCGACCAGGGCTGGACCTTCGGCAGGACGAGGTCCGCCGCCTCGGCGGCGCCGAAGAGCGCGTTCTGTCCCGCCTTGCGATCCTCTGCGTGGCGGTTGGCGGTCGCGAGAACGGCCTCGATCGCGGCGAAGGCGCGGGCGCGGTTGGGCTCCAGCTCGTCGAAAGCGCCGCAGGCGGCAAGATTCTCCAGGACCTTCTTGTTCACCTCGCGCGGATTGATGCGGACGGCGAAATCCGACAGGCTCCGGAAGGGCTTGTCGCCCCGCGCCCGGACGATCGACTCCGCCTGGCCCTCGCCTACCCCCTTGATGGCCGACAGCGCGTAGCGGATGACGAGCTTGCCGTCCGCCCCCGGCGCGACGTCGAAATCCGCGCCCGATCGTCTGATGGACGGCGGCTCCACGGCGATGCCGAGCCGGCGCGCCTCGTCGCGGAACTCGGCCAGCTTGTCCGTCTGGCTCTTGTCGAAGGTCATCGAGGCGGCGAGGAACTCCGCCGGATAATGCGCCTTGAACCAGGCGGTCTGATAGGCGATCAGCGCGTAAGCGGCGGCGTGGGACTTGTTGAAGCCGTAATCCGCGAATTTCGCCAGAAGGTCGAAAATGAAATTGGCCCGCTCCTTCGTCAGGTCGCGCTCGACGGCGCCCTTCACGAAGCGCTCGCGCTGGGCGTCCATCTCCGCCTTGATCTTCTTGCCCATGGCTCGGCGGAGCATGTCGGCCTCGCCGAGCGTGTAGCCCGAGAGCGCCTGGGCGATCTGCATCACCTGCTCCTGATAGATGATGACGCCGAAGGTCTCCTTCAGAATGGGCTCGATCCTGGGGTGGTAATAGTCGGCCTCCTCGTCCCCGAGCTTCACCGCGCAATAAGTGGGGATGTTGGCCATCGGGCCCGGCCGGTAGAGCGCGACGAGGGCGATGATGTCCTCGAAGCGGTCGGCGTGCATCTCCACGAGCGCCTTCCGCATGCCCGCGCTTTCGAGCTGGAACACGCCCACCGTCTCGCCGCGTCCGAGCATGGCGTAGGTGTCCGCGTCGTCGAGGGGAATTTTGGCGAGGTCGAAATCGGGATCGCGGCGGCGCGCGAGATCGCCCGCCATGGCGAGCACGGTCAGCGTCTTGAGGCCCAGAAAGTCGAATTTGATCAGGCCCGCGGGCTCGACCCACTTCATGTTGAACTGGGTCGCCGGCATGTCGGATTTGGGGTCGCGATAGAGCGGCGTCACTTCATGGAGCGGCCGGTCGCCGATGACGACGCCCGCCGCGTGGGTCGAGGCGTTGGAATAGAGCCCCTCCAGCGCGCCCGCGATCTTGAAGAGCCGCGCCACGCGCTCGTCCTGCTCGGCCGCCTCGCGCAATTTCAGTTCGCCGGCGACGGCCTCGGCGAGGCTCACCGGCTTGGCCGGGTTCTGCGGCACGAGCTTGGCGAGCTTATCCACCTGCCCCAGCGGCATTTCCAGCACGCGGCCGACGCTGCGGAGCACGCCGCGCGCCAGGAAGGAGCCGAAGGTGATGATCTGCGCCACGCGGTCCGCGCCGTAGCGGTCGCGGACATAGTCGATCACCTCGCCGCGCCTTGTCTGGCAGAAGTCGATGTCGAAATCCGGCATCGACACGCGCTCGGGATTGAGGAAGCGCTCGAAGAAGAGGCCGAAGCGGAGCGGGTCGAGATCGGTGATGGTCAGGGCGTAGGCGACGAGCGAGCCGGCGCCCGAACCGCGTCCCGGCCCGACCGGAATGCCTTGCGACTTCGCGTATTTGATGAAGTCCGAGACGATCAGGAAGTAGCCGGGAAAGCCCATCTTCTCGATCGTGCTCAACTCGAAGTCGAGGCGCTTGAAATATTCCTCGCGGTCGTGACCCTCCGCCGGCCCATGGGCGGCGAGGCGCGCCTCGAGCCCCTCGGTCGCCTGGCGGCGCAGCTCCTCCGCCTCCACTTCGCCCAGCGGGCGGTCGCCGGGCGCGTCGCGCAGAAAGCGCGGCATGATCGGCTTGCGGGTCCGCGGCCGGAAGCTCACGCGCCGCGCGATCTCCACCGTATTCGCCGTCGCCTCGGGGAGGTCGGCGAAGAGCGCCAGCATTTCCGAACGCGTCTTGAAATAGTGCTCGGGCGTCACGCGGCGCCGATCCGTGACGCTCGTGACGGCCCCCTCGGCGATGCAGAGCAGCGCGTCATGGGCCTCGAAGTCGCCGCGCGAGGCGAAATAGGGTTCGTTGGTCGCGACGAGCGGCGCGCCCCGGCGGTAGGCGAGATCAAGAAGCTGAGGCTCCACCTCACCTTCAACTTGAAGTTTATGTCGTTGAATTTCAATGTAGAGCCTATCCCGAAACAGCTCTTGAAGCGTCTCCAGCCGCGCGCGCGCCAGCTCCGGCCGGCCGGCCGCGAGCACATGATCGAGCGCCCCGTCGGGTCCCCCGGTCAGCGCGATCAACTCGGCGGCGTCTTCCGCGAGCGCGGCCAGGGAGACATGCGGTTCGTCGCCTTCCGCCGTGTCGAGATGGGCGCGAGAGGCGATCCGCATGAGGTTGAGATAGCCGGGCTCGGTCTTGGCGAGGAGCACGACATTGGCGAAGCCCTCTTCCCGTCCGGCCAGGCCCCCGGACTTGCCGTCCGCGAAATCGACGCGCAGTTGCACGCCCGTGATCGGCTGAATGCCGGCCTTGGCCGCCTTCTCGGAAAATTCCAGCGCCGCGAAGAGATTGTTAGTGTCGGTGACGGCGAGCGCCGGCTGCTCGTCCCGCGCCGCGAGGTCGATCAGCTTGCCGATCGTCAGCGCCCCCTCGCGGAGCGAGAAGGCGGTATGCAGATGAAGATGGACGAATCCGGCTTTCTCGGCGCTCATTATGGACCGCTCTCCCGGCCGGCTGGCGGCGCCGGCGTGAAATTCCCGAGAGGAATTTAGCGATCCGGCGACGCCGCCGAAACGGCCGCGCGACGTCCATCCACTAAAGAAGCGGCGGGCGGGGCCGTCTCGCTTTGCCCGCCTCGCCGTCTATTGCTGCGCCTGCGAGCCGTTGAAGGCGCCGTTCGTCGTGTTGGCGAACACCTGGTTGTTTCCGAAAGTGTTGATCGTCCCGCCGACGGGGGAGACGCCCGTGCCGTTGAGAAAGACCGAGGTGTTCGTGAGCGCCATGATCGAGCTCGCGCCGCTGGTCGACACGCCGGTCAGATTGGCGGAGATCACGGAGTTCTTGATGTTCAGCTCCGTGAAGATTCCCGCGCCGCTGGTGACGACCGTCGCGCCCGCGCCAGTGTTCTCGGAGAAGACGCTGTCCGTCACCGTCACAAGCCCGCGATCCTGAACCCGGAGACCGTGGCCGCTGCGGGTCACCGCGACGTTTTTCAACTCGCCAAAGGCGTTGGGACCGCCGGTCGGCGAGACCGTCACGCCGCCGGCGACCGCTTCATTAATCATCGTGTCCTTTACGAAAAGCTTCGAGGTGAAGGACGCATTGCTGGGCGCGAAGCGGATGCCGGTCTGCGTGAAGCCGAAGATCTTCGCGTTCTCGACCTGCAGATTCACCGCGCCGCCCGCGACATTGACTCCATTCAGGCCCGTGCCCGCGCCGTTGATCGACAGATTGCGGAGGATCACGGTCGGCGCCGGCGAGGTCGTCGAGATGTTGATCACCACCCCGTTGGTTCCGGAAGCCAGAATGCTCGCAAACGTGCCCTCGCCGTCAATGGTGATGGACTTGGTGATCGTGACCGCGCCGAATCCGCCGGGATCGAGCACGTCGATCTCGCCGCCGGCGATCGTCTTGGAGATGGCGCCGGCGAAGGTCTTGCAAGGCGCGGTGCGCGAGCAGGGATTGACGTCGTCGCCCACGCCGGAAACGAAGGTCCTCGTCGCCTGGGCGTTGGCCTGCGCCACGCCGAAGCACAGGCCGGCCGCAACGCCGGCCGTCATCAGAATCTGTCTCATGAAAATATTCCCCATAAGCCCAAAAGCAGACGAAGCCTTAACGCGATACTATGGAAAAAGTTGCATGAGACGGCGCAGTTGCGCATCCGCGCCGACAGATGGCGAAAGCCCGGCCGAGCGGACGCCGCGGCCGGGCTTGTGACAGGGAGATTCGCCCCGGACGAAAGGGATGGCGACTGGGGACCTTACTCGGCCGCCGTAAAGCTCTTCGCGGCCGTCTCGATCGGCTTGAAGACTTCCTTGGTCATCGAAGTATAAAGCTCGCCGATCTTCGTCGCCTCGGCGATAAAATCTTCATAGGCGCTCTTGGCGAAGTCGGACTGCAGCGCGAAAGCCTCGTCGATCTTCTTCACCGTGATGAGCTTCTCCGCGAGCAGACGGCTTTTCTCGAAAGACTTCTTCGAGTAGTCGGTCGTCTCGGCGGCAATGCTCTGCCAGCCCTTCGTGACGGCCGCGGCGGCGGCGGACACCGCCTCGAACTGCTCCTTCCCGAGCTGCTGCACGCTTTCGAAATTGGCCACCATGGGGTTCGTCCTCATAAAATGGCGCTCATTCTCCATCCGCCGCCCCCTGGCGGCGCGGCAAACGCGCCTGCTAACAAGTCCCTGTATATGCGCTGCACAAAAGTTCGTCAATGAAAATGTTGCGCCGCAAAATTCTCCGAAAAAATTCGTCGGGCGCTTAACTCCCGGGTAACTGCGTTCTCTTACCCTGAATAACTGTAGCGTTTTTGCGACGCCCATCTCCGGTTGTCGCCTTCCAGTGCATGTGCCAGTTCCGTAAGGGCGAGTAGCAATGTTGAAACCCAGTCTGCTGGACCGCTTGGCGCAGCCCCGCTCCCTCGCCGCCATCTTTGCGGTCATCATGGCTTTCGTCGCCATTACGGCGATTCCGGCGGAGGCGCGGCGCCATGGCTATCGCCACCACGCCTCCTACAGCCGCCATGTCTATCATCGCAATTTCGCGCATCACCGCGGCTATGTCCGGCATGCGCGCAGCCATCGCCTCCACGCGCCGACCGCCAGCGGAGACAGCGGCGGCGGAATCGTCGGCGAGCATCGCGGCTTCGCCGCCATCGTCATGGACGGCAATAGCGGCAGGATGCTCTACGCCCGCAACGAGCATGAACTCCGTCACCCCGCCTCCGTCACCAAGGTGATGACGCTTTATCTTCTCTTCGAGCAGATCGAGAAAGGCCATCTTCGCCTCGACACGCCGCTGATGATCTCCGCCCGCGCCGCCGCGCAGGCGCCCTCCAAGCTCGGCCTGCAGCCCGGCGAGACGATCAGCGTGGAGAACGCGATCAAGGCGCTCGTGACGAAGTCGGCCAACGACATCGCCTGCGCCGTCGCCGAGAATATCGGCGGCGACGAGCGCAGCTTCGCGCAGATGATGACGCGCAAGGCCCGCGCGCTCGGCATGCGCGACACGCATTACGAAAACGCTTCCGGCCTGCCGGATCCGGGCCAGATCACGACGGCCTACGACCTCGCGATCCTCGGCCGGGCGATCCAGGACCGCTTCCCGCGCTATTACCGTTACTTCAGCACGCACAGTTTTGCGTATAATGGCGCGTTGCATCGCAATCACAACCATCTCCTCGGCCGCGTCGAGGGCATGGACGGCATCAAGACGGGCTATACGCGCGCCTCGGGCTTCAATCTGCTGACCTCGGTGCGTCGCGGCGGGCGCCACATCGTCGCGGTCGTCATGGGCGGCGCCACGGCTGGCGGACGCGATCGCATCATGGCGCAGCTCATCGAGGACCATATTGGCGGCGGCGCCAATATCCGCACGGCGGCGGCGATCGCCGAGGACGCCTCCATGGAGGAGGCCGTCGCGGCGGCCCCTGCGCCCGTGCCGGCGCCGGCGGTCGAGCGCGTGATCGTCGCCGAGCGGCAGCCCATCCTGTCGGATCCGGTGGTCGCGTCCCGCCCCGTCGAGCGCGTCGCGGAGCGCCAGCCGGAGCGCGCGTCCTACGCCGCCGAGGAGCCCGCGATCGACACGGAGGCGGTCGCCGCCATCCCGGCCCGCGCCCTGCGCCGCGCCGTCGCGCCGGTCCCGCCCGCGCCCATCCCCGCTCGGGAAAAGGCGGAGAAAGAGGTGCGTCCGGCCTTCGTATCGGGCGTGCAGAAGCGCGCCGAAGAGCCGGCGGTCGACAATAAGAAGGGCGCCGCCAAAAGCCTCGCCAAGAACGCGCTCGCCGCGATCATCGACGGCTCGACCTCCGGCCGCCCGTCCAGGGCCAAGGAGATCACCGTCGCGACCACGACCCCCTCGGCGATCCGCTCCACCTCGAACGTCGCCAGGGCGGAGGCGGCGCGCCCGACTAGGCCGGGCTGGATGATCCAAATCGGCGCGGCGGAAGATCCGAACAAGGCGAATGAGCTGCTGTCGCGCGCCCGGAGCCAGTTGCAGGGCTTCCCGGCAAACGCCAAGGCTTTCACCGAGAAGGTTCAAAAGGGCAAGGAGACGCTCTATCGCGCCCGCTTCGCGGGTCTCGAGGAGCAGAGCGCCGTCTCCGCCTGCAATGCGCTGAAGCGCTCCGGCTTTTCCTGCTTCACCACCAAGAACTGAAAGCGCCCGCCATGTCCGCCACCTGGGACGACGTAGAGGCCCTGCGGCGCGCCTCAATGATGGCGCCGCATCAGGACTTCCTTGGCTTCATTCACTCGGGCGGCAAGATCGGTCGCCCCGCCAAGGTCTGGATGAAGCTTCTTCATCAGATCGCGATGCGCCCGGGCGATATCGGCGGCGGCCGCGCCCTTTTTCAGACCGAGAATCTCGTACGCTTCATCCTCGGTGATCGAGCCGGAGCGGCGCGCGCGCGCCTCGCTTGCGCCCCCCGGGTCTCGGTGCGGATCGCCTGCCGCGCGCCATCCGGCAAACCGGCGGTCCAGATACGCCTCTAGGAGGCGCGCCCCGTCCGGGTCGTCGCGCAGGCAGACATTGTAGAGCTCGAGCAAGGCGGGACGCGTCAAGGCGTCGAGGCGCTTTCCCTCGTCCCGCCCGGCGAGGATCATGCCGCGAATGGCGCCGGTCGCATGGTCGAGCTCCATCTCGATCATGGCCGAACGAACGCGGGAGACGCCCCCGCCGCCATCGGCGCCTCCCAGGCCGCCGCGTCCGGCGAGACCCATCAGCCACAGGCCCGCGACGCCGAGCGCCAACCCGAAATCGAGCCGCCCGCGCGCAAGCAGCAAGCCGCCGAGCGCCACCAGGAAAAAGCCGCCGCCGCGCTTGATCGTCCTCGCCAGAAAGGCTGGCGACGCCTTCACATAGGCCTTGAGCGCCAAGAGCAGGAGCGCGAGCGCGAGAAATCCCATCAACACCGGCATGGCTTATCGTGACCCCATCTGCGACAGCAGCAAACGCGCGGCGCCTTCGCCCCGCCCCGCGCGTTTCTCCAGCTCCGGCAATCCGCCGGCGGCATAAGCAGCCGCGGCGCCAAGCAGCTCAGCCAGGCGGCGCGGCGCGGAACGATCAAAGGCGGCGTAGGCCCCGCCCGTAAGCCGCGCAATCTCTCGAAAGGCCGCCATGGTCGGGAGGTCGTCGCCCTCCTGGAACATGAAGGCCTTCAGGCCGAGCAGCCCCAATTCGCCCGCCGTCATGGAGAGGCGGTCGATATTCTCCTCCATCGCGTCGCCGACGAAGATCAGCGCGCCGACAGGGCGCGCGCGGGTCTCGGTCAAGGCGTGCCGCAAGACGCGGCCGATCTGCGTGCGACCGCCCTGGCAGGCGATGCGGGACATGAACGCCCCGAGCCCCTCGCCTCCGGACACGAAAGGGGAGGCGCGGCATTCCTGGATCCCGCGAAAATAGACGAGCTGAACCTCGAGCCCTCCCTGCGCCGCCGTCGTGCGAAACATCTCGCCCTGTATGGATTGCGCCAAATCCCACGTCGGCTGCCGACTCATGGTGGCGTCGAGCGCGAATATAAGGCGGCCGCGCGAGCCGCTGGGCTCGGCGACGCTGCGCGCCTTTTCAAGAAAGGCGTCGATGGCGCTGTTCTGTGCGGGGCGCGGCGCCGGCGCCCTCTTCAGGTCGTCGCCCACTTTGTTCACGTCGCTTGTTCGTAACGCTTGTATAAAATCGGCTTCGCGCCCTTTAAAGCAAGTGGGGCGTTACACCTTACCCGCCCTGCGGGCGCAGGGGAAAGCCGATAGAAGAGGGGCTCATGGACCGCGAAACATTGCCGCCGACGCCCATCGCCGCGCTGCCGGCGCAAGACAGCGCAAATGTGCAGGCCTTGATGCGGAGCTTCGCGCTGGAGCTCGCGCAAGCGGGAGCGCGCGTCGCGGGAATGACGCAAATGCGCGGGGCCGACGCTTCGGGACGCTCGCGCATCTTCCTGCGCGATCTGGCGTCCGAGGCGGAGTTCGTGATTTCGCAGGATCTGGGCCCGGGCTCCGTCGCCTGCAATCTCGACACAAGCGAGCTGGCCATGGCCTGCGCCGCTGTCGAGCGCGCCGCGCGCCTGGGCGCCGACCTGATCGTCGTCAGCAAATTCTCGAAGCAGGAAGCTGAACGCGGCGGCCTGTGCGACGCCTTCCGCGCCGCCATGACGGCGCGCATTCCCGTCGTCGCGGCGGTCTCGCCGCATTTCCGCGAGGAATGGCGCATCTTCGCCGGCCCGCTTGCAGAGGATGTGGAGCCGACGCGCGACGCGCTGGCGGAATGGTGGGAGCGCGTCATCCGCCGTCCGCGCCTCGCCTGACGCTGAACAGATTCCGATCAACCGAAAGCTCGGCTATAAGCAGGGAGCCAGTCAGATTGGCTGGCGAACCGAAAGGGGGTGTTGCGTGTGAAAATCCGGGTGAAGGTCGAAATCACGGTCGGTTCTTGGCGGATCACCGTGACCATCGGCTAACGCAAAGGGGCCGGGTTAAAACCCGGTCCCCACCGGAAAGGAAGCCGCAACACCCCCTCTAGGCGAGGAGATTACCACGAGGATCGATGCGTTCAAGCGGCCACAGCGCTGCTGTGGGCGTCTGACCACGGCGTGCAACGCAGGGCGCGCGCAAGCCCATGCCCGAGAACGTAACTTCGACCCAGCCTCGAACTCGGCTATACCCGGCGCGCCAGCTCATCCGACTGGCGAACCGAAAGGGGGTGTTGCGTGTGAAAATCCGGGTGAAGGTCGAAATCACGGTCAGGTCGTGGAAGATCACCGTGATCATCGGCTAACGCAAAGGGGCCGGGATAAAACCCGGTCCCCACCGGAAAGGAAGCCGCAACACCCCTTCTAGGCGAGGAGACTAGCATGACGGCCGGCCGGTTCAAAGCGACCGCGTTGGTCAGGTCGACGCGCGCGAGCGAAATGTCAGCCGGTCATCATGCCGCGCCCGCGATTCTTCGAGCGGCGCGTCGTCGGGCGGCTGCGGCTTGCAGGCGAGCGCGACCAGCGCGTAGCTCACGATCTGCAACAGGAACCACGAGCCGAGCTTGCCGATCCCCACCGGCTTCCACGCCGCCATCTGATCCGGATAGAGCCAGACATGGCTGTAGGTCGCGATATTCTCCGCGATCCAGATGAAGCAGGCGGCGAGAAAGGCCGCGAGCAGCAGCGGCATGGTCCGCCAGCTATGGTGGATGCGATAATAGATCGTCGTGCGCCAGAAGATCGCCGCGCTCGCCGCGAAGAGCGGCAGGCGCATATCGGCGACGTAATAATGCGCGAAGAAATTGACGTAGATGGCCGCCGCCAGCACGCCGACCTGCCGGAGCGGCGGGTGGTTCGTGAAGCGAAAGTCGAACAGCGCCCAGGCGCGCATCATATAGCTGCCGACGCAGGCGTACATGAAGCCAGTGAAAAGCGGGACGCCGCCGATACGGAAGAACGCTTCCTCGGGATAAACCCAGGAGCCGTGCGCGGTCTTGAACAGCTCCATCGCCGTTCCGACCACATGGAACAGGAAGATCACCCCGGCTTCCTTCAGCGACTCGAAGCGCAGGAGGATCAGCGCCGCCTGCACGCCAAGGGCGGCCAGGAAGAGGAAGTCGTACCGGGCGAGCGGCGCATCGGCTGGATAGAACAGCCGCGTCGCCAGCACGAGAAAGACCATGATCGCGCCGAAGAGGCACGCCCAGGCCTGCTTGATTCCGAAGCGGATGAATTCATAGACGAAGCGTCTGGCCCGGCCGCCTTTCGCCGCCCATTGCCCGATGGCGGCTTCGGTCTCGACGAAGCGCCGCAGCGGCGGCCAGAGTTCGGCCGCGCTTTTCTCCCTTATGCTCCGTTCATCTGACCGAAGGCGCATACATCAGCCCGCCCTTGCTCCACAGAGCGTTCAGGCGGCGCTCCATGCCCAATGGCGAAGCTTGCCCTAAATTGCGCTCGAAGACATCCGCGTAATTGCCGACATGCTTGACGATCCGATAGGGCCAGTCTCCCGGAAGCGCCAATCCCGCGCCGCGGTCGCCCTCGACGCCGAGCAGATGCCGGATGCTCGGCTCCTCGGATTTCAAGGCGGCGTCGGCGTTGGCGGCGGAGACCTGGAGCTCTTCGGCGTCGATCAGCGTGAAGAGCGTCCAGCGGACGATGGAGAGCCATTGGTCGTCGCCCTGCCGCGCCACCGGGCTGCGCGGCGCCTTTGTGAGCAGGTCCGGCAGAACGTCATGCGCCTCGGGGTTCGAGAGCTTCGCGCGCGCGGCGTGAAGGGTCGAAGCGTCCGCCGTCAGCGCGTCGCATTGGCTTTTATCGTAGCCGGCGGCGGCCTCCTCGAAGGTCGGAAAGAGCTTGGGCTCGTACTGCGCCTTCCGCTTGTGGAAGAAGTCGGCGAGCTCCAGCTCATAGGAGCTTCCCTGCTGCACGCAGACGGAGACGCCCGAAAGATCCTGCGCGGAGGCGAGGCTGCGCTGGCGCCGCACGAGGAAGGACTGGCCGTCGTAAAGCGAGACCCCGGCATAGATCGCCCGCTGCCCGCCATCGCGCGATTGCGTCCAGGGCGCGGCGCTCGCCAGGAGATCGACCCAGCCCGCCTGCAGCGCCTGGACGCGGTCCTTGGGCGCAAGGCCGAGGAAGCGCACCTTCTTTGGGTCGTCGAAGATCGCCGACGCGACCGCCCGGCAGAAATCGACGTCGAATCCGGTCCAATCGCCCTTTTCGCCGCCGGGCGGCTGCGCGAAGCCGGCCGCCTCCGATACGCCGCAGGAGAGATAACCGCGCTTGAGGATCGCTGAAAGCGTCGGGCCGGCGTCGCTCTGCGCCGATGCCCCCTGCCCGCCGACCGCAAGGATGGCCGCCAGGACGGCGGCGTGAAGGAAGCCTCGGGCGATCATGGACGGGCTCGGATTTGCGTGCTCGGTATATTACGGTCGAGCCCGGCGGGCGCAAGCGCCCCCGCCCGCGACCCAGGGAAGACCATGAAGAGCGATAAAGACGAAAAGCGGCGAAAAAAGCGTATGGCCACGGTTGTCACCCAGGCGGGCCGCGAACCCTTCGAACATTTCGGCTTCGTCAATCCGCCGATCTTTCGCGGCTCGACCGTGCTTTTCCCGACGGTCGCGGACCTCGAGGGCCTGCGCCAGCCCTATACCTACGGAACCAAGGGGACGCCCACGACCCGCGCGCTGGAGAAAGCCTGGAGCGAGATCGCCGGCGCGGAGGATACGGTGCTCGTCCCTTCCGGCCTCGCCGCCATCGCCATCGCGCTTCTGACCGCGACCAAGGCGGGCGCGCATCTCCTCGTCACCGATTCCGCCTACGCCCCGACGCGTTTCTTCTGCGACGGCCTTCTCGCGCGCTTCGGCGTGACGACGCAATATTACGACCCGAAAATCGGCGCCGGCGTTTCGGCGCTTATCCGGCCGGAGACCGCCGCCATTCTCACGGAATCGCCCGGCTCGCAGAGCATGGAGATTCAGGACGTCCCGGCCATCGCCGCCGCGGCGCATGAGAAAGGGGTCTGCGTCATCGTCGACAATACATGGGCGACGCCGCTTTTCTTTCCGCCGCACGAGCGCGGCTGCGATCTCGCGATCGAGGCCGGCACGAAATATCTTTCCGGCCATTCCGACATGCTGCTCGGCCTCGTCTCGGCCAACGCCAAATGGGCGAAGCGGCTGCGGCACACCTTCAATCTCTTCGCGATCGGCTCCAGCCCGGACGACGCGTCGCTCGCGCTGCGGGGCATGCGCACCATGGCGCTGCGGCTGCGCGAGCAGCAGCGGGCGGCGCTGGAGATCGCCAAATGGCTCGCCGCGCGTCCTGAGGTCGCGCGCGTGCTGCATCCTGGCCTGCCCGACCATCCCGACCACGAGCTGTGGAAACGCGATTTCTCCGGCTCTTCGGGCGTGTTCTCGATCATCCTGCAACCTGCCGCCAAGGAGGCGGTTGAGGCCTTTGTGAACGGGCTCGAGCTTTTCGGGATCGGCTTCTCCTGGGGCGGCTATGAGAGCCTCGTCCTGCCCTTCGATTGCACGCCGTACCGCACGGCGACGAAGTGGAAGGCGGAAGGGCCGGCGCTGCGCTTCTCGATCGGACTCGAGGACGTCGAAGATCTAAAGGAGGATCTCGCGGCCGGCTTTGCGCGGCTCGCCGCTTGATCGCGCGGCGTTCAGGGCGGAAACGCCTAAGCGCCGATAACGCGATCGATTCTTCAGAGCGTTCGCAATGCGGGCCTCAGGCCGGGTCGATCGTCCGCGAGACGGCGCTTCCGAAGGCGAGGATCAGCTCCCGCAATTGCGGCTCGTCGACTTGATTGGCCGCGATGGCGTAAGGGAACCAATAGGTGACGCGCTGATTTCGCTCCGGCCATTTCTTGCGCTGGCGCTCCACGCGCAGCGGAAAGACCTCGACGCGGCAATCGACCGCCGCCCCGCCCTGCAGCCTTTTTTCATATTCGAATTCGCCGAGCTTCGCTTTCTCGATCTTGCCCTGCAGGCCCGCCTCCTGCGTCGCCTCGATCGCGGCGACGATATGCGGCTTGCGGCCCTTCATCGGCCAGCCTTTCGGAATGACCCAGCGCTTCGTGTCGCGCGACGTCACGAGGCAGATCTCGACGCCGGTCTCTGCGTCGATCCGCCAGGGCAGCGCCGCATATTGCGTGCGGGGCGCGCCGGACGAAGCGTCTTGTTTCGGGGATTTCGGCGCCTTCTTCTTCATTCGAAGAAACTCGCGCCCGCATAGAAGGCCGCCGCGATGCAGGCCGACATCGGCATGGTGACGACCCAGGCGACGACGATGTCCTTGGCGACGTTCCAGCGCACCGCCGAAACGCGCCGGGCCGCGCCCACGCCGACAATGGCGCCGGTGATCGTATGCGTCGTCGAAACGGGAATGCCAAAGCCCGTCGCAAGAAAGAGCGTGATGGCGCCGCCCGTTTCGGCGCAGAAGCCCTGCATGGGCGTCAGCCGCGTGATCTTCGAGCCCATTGTGCGCACGATTCGCCACCCGCCCAGAAGCGTCCCCAGCCCCATCGCTGCCTGGCATGTCAGCACCACCCAGAACGGCACGTGGAATTCACCGCCCAAGGCGCCATGGGAATAGAGGAGCGCCGCGATGATGCCCATGGTCTTTTGCGCATCATTGCCTCCATGGCCAAGGGAGTAAAGCGAAGCAGAAACAAATTGAAGGGAGCGGAACAGCCTGTCGACGGCGTAAGGAGTCCGGCGCAGGACGGCCCAAGAGACGACGAGCACGAGCAGGAGCGCGAGCAGGAATCCGAGCGCGGGCGAAAGGACGATGGCCGAGCCGGTCTTGATCAAGCCGCTCCAGACCACGGCGCTCATGCCCGCCTTGGCCACGCCAGCCCCGACAAGGCCGCCCACCAGCGCATGCGAGCTGGACGAGGGAATGCCGAGCGCCCAGGTGATGAGGTTCCAGGAAATGGCGCCCATCAGCGCGCCGAAAATCACATTGTCGTCGACGATCTGGGGCGAGACGATGCCCGTGCCGACGGTCTGCGCGACATGCAGGCCGAAGAAGAGGAAAGCCACGAAATTGAAGAAGGCGGCCCAGAACACGGCGTATTGCGGCCGAAGCACGCGGGTCGACACGATGGTCGCGATCGAATTGGCGGCGTCGTGCAGGCCGTTCAGAAAGTCGAACGACAGCGCGACGGCGATAAGGCCGTAAAGGAGAAGCGGGACATCCGCCACGACGCGCTCCTAGACGTGCTCGATGACGATGCCCGTCACCCGGTTGGCGATGTCCTCGAATCCGTCGACGACCTTCTCGAGATGGCCATAGATCTCGGAGCCGACGATAAAGGCCATCGGATCGCTCCCGCGGTGCGCCCGGTACAGCTCCTTGAGCCCCTCGTCGTGAATCGCGTCGGCCTCGTCCTCAATCCGGGTGATCTCTTCGCTGAAGGCGTTGAGCTTGCCGTGATTGGCGCCCATGGCGCGCAGGAGCGGCATGGCGTCGCGCGTCAGCTCCGCCGACTGGACGATAATGTCGCCGATGCGCCGCATCGAGGCGTCGAAGTCGCGCGTCTCATAAAGCTGGGTCGCCTTGGCGGTCTGGTGCATCTGGTCGATCGTGTCGTCCATCGCGGTGATGAGCTCGCGTATGTCGCTGCGATCGAATGGCGTGATGAAGGTGCGGCGCACGGCGAGCAGCGTATCCCGCGTGATTTCGTCGGCCGCATGCTCCTGACGGCGGATTTCCTGACGACAGTCGGCGACGCCCTCCCCGCCGTCGAGCATGCGCCGCAGGGCCCGCGCTCCCGCGACGAGAGTCTCGCCGTGACGTTCGAAAAGGTCGAAAAAGCGCTCCTCCTTCGGCATGAGCGCCTGGAACCAGGACAACATCTACGGCCTCCGCCTCTTTAAAAATCGCGCCGACCCACTGTCACAAAACTGTCACAAATGGACTCGAGGGCTAGTAGCCAAGGCGGAGCGGTCATGTAAAGCGCAAAATGCGTGCGCGGGATTGCGCCGTGGCTGGGGCGGAATCGCCAAATTGCGGAAAAGGCGGTCGATTCCCAAACTAAAAGAGCCGCGCCTCGCGAAAAAACGGCCTTCGTTCTAATGCGTGCTGCCTGTCCGGTCTTCCTTGCTCGCGTCAATGGCGGCCGGCGGCGGGCTGGGCGGCGTCTCGCTCATGGCCGGCTTGACGCTCGCCGCCCGGCGCAGCATCGCGCGCAGCCGGTCCCGCAGATTCGACGACATGAAAGAGGCGTTGCTGAGCGGCACGAATTTGGCGCCGCTATAGACGAAGGCGCCGTTGTCCTCCACCACGACGTCGCCCGATTGCAGCGTCGGGTCGCTGCGCGCGGTCTTCTCGAAAAAGGCCTGCGAGGAGCGCGGATCGTTGCAGGCGCAACTGCTATTGGCCCTGTCGCGGAAGGCGAAGGCGACCGGCAACGCCGAATAGCGCTGGCCCTTATAGTTGCGCGCCGACTCGATCGTCGAGCCGTCGTAGATTTCCATCGGCGCCGAGGGACAGGCGAGTTCGCAGGATTGCTGCCGCGTGGCCCTGGTCGATTTGATGAGCGGAAAATAATAGCCGTCGCAGGTTCGCACGCAGAAGCCGCCCGCGGTCGGCTCGGACGAGAAGCCGGTCCCGGGCTTGCCGAAGCGCAACTCGCCGACCGCGCCTTTCACGCGCCGGCCCGCCGCCGAATCGCGGCGCGCGCGGGGCGGCGCCATTTGCGGCGGCGCGGGAGTCGGATCGGGTCCGAAAAGGAATTCGAGCAGCCCGCCCTCGGCCCGCCCCGGCTCCGGCGCAAATAAAAGACCGAGCGCCAGAAGCGCCGCTAAGCCAGTCGCCAACGCCCGGTCGAGCCGCATCTTCGCCGTTCCCATTCCCTCGTCTGCGTCGCTTTGGCGACCCCGGCAGGACTCGAACCTGCGACCCACTGCTTCGAAGGCAGTTGCTCTATCCGGCTGAGCTACGGAGCCATCCCGGCTCTTCGGCCGCCGATGGTTGGAAGGTTGTTATCAAAATATGTCGATTCTGGCGACCCCGGCAGGATTCGAACCTGCGACCTACTGCTTAGAAGGCAGTTGCTCTATCCAGCTGAGCTACGGGGCCACGAATCTCCGTTCAGTGCGTCCACAAACCGATGCGGCTCGTTTTGAAATTGTCCGAATAGGAAGCGATCCGGCGCGAGGACGCATTGGGCTTCGGCTCATCGACGCGATAGGGAAGGCCCTCACGCTCGGCATAGGCCACGGCCTCTTCCTTCGTGGCGAAGCGCAGCCGGATCTGCTGCTTCATGTCGCCCGAGCTGGTCCAGCCCATCAGCGGCTCGATGGAGCGCGGCGTCTCGGGATCGAAATCCAGCCGCCAAGGCTTGGCCGGCCCCGGACCCGACTGAGTCACGCTCGGCGATTGACGATAGATGCGAGCCGTCATTTCAACCTCTTGCCTCTCTCGGAGCGGCGGCGAAGCCGCGTCGGTCCCGATCGCCTCGCCTGAGGCTCGAACCCTCGCTCCCCTTCGTAAGCAGCCAAATGCAATTTGCAACCTGATCTTTTCAGTTTGATGGCCTCGCGGCCCCGCCGCGCTCCCGGCTTTCGAATTCGCGCCAAAGGCCGGTACCTTGATCCAACGCCGTAAGCAAGCTTGCAAGCCAACTATGTCGGGAATTCGGGAAGGCGCTGGTCGGGGCAGCAGGATTCGAACCTGCGACCTGAAGTACCCAAAACTTCCGCGCTACCAGGCTGCGCTATACCCCGCCGGATTCGGGGCGCGCCGCGGCGGCCCCCACCCTGCTCTTCCGCTACCACGCGGCGCTCCGCCTCACAAGGCGAGGCCGCGCGCCGTCCCGGCTATCGCCTGACGGCCGGATGACGCACCTCGTCTCCCGGCTTGAGGCCGATCTTGCCCGCCGTGCCCGCATTGAGCTCGATGACCGCGTAAGCGGGACCCTCGGACGAGATCGTCGCCTCGGACAATGGAACCGTCTCGGCGGCCACCGCCGTCACCATGCCGCGCCGCGACACGAAGATCATGTCCAGCGGAATATAGGTGTTCTTCATCCACATCATGATCGGCCCCTCTTCATGGAAGACGAAGAGCATGCCCTGATCCGCCGGCATGTGCCTGCGATACATGAGTCCCTTGGCGCGCTCGGCCGGCGTGTCCGCCACTTCGACGCGGAACTCGTGCGACCCCGTCGCGGTGACGAATTCGAGGCGCTGAAGCGGCGCCTCCGCGCGCGCGCCGGGGCCGGCGAGGATCGGCGCGGCCAAAACGATCAGCGCCGTAAGAAGTCCCGGAAAATTGAGAGATGAGCAAAGCCGACGTCCCATGCGCCCTCCGAAGGCTTCCAACGCGTCCGCTATAAAAGGCCGGAGGTTCGCAAGGTCAATGCGGCGCGTCTCGTCGGCAAAATCTCAGTGCGAGGCGCTCTTGGCCTCGAGCGGGCGCACTTCCGCGGCCATGAGGCCCTTGGGACCGTCGCCATAACGCACGAGCACGCTGTCGCCTGGCTTGAGCTCCGCCATGCCGTAGCGGCGCACCGTCTCCATGTGAAGGAAGATGTCTTCCGTCCCCTCGCCGCGCGTAAGAAAGCCGAAACCCTTCACGCGATTGAACCATTTCACGATCGCGATCTCATAGCCGCTGGTCGGCTTGATCTGGACATGGGTGCGTCCGGCGGAAGACTGCGCCGGATGCACGGCCGTCGAATCGTCCATGGCGATGACGCGGAAGACCTGCATGCCCTTTGCGCGCCGCTGCGCCTCGCAGACCACGCGCGCGCCCTCGAAGGCGGTTTGCAGGCCGCTGCGGCGCAAAATCGTCACGTGGAGCAGAATGTCCGGCGAACCGTCGTCGGGAACGACGAAGCCGTATCCCTTCGCGACGTCGAACCATTTGATGCGTCCGGCTACCTCGATGAGTTCGAGGCCTTCTTCGCTCTCGGCGGACACGGCGTCTAACTCGTCCTGAAATGTCACCTTCGCTCCCAACCGACCAACTCCCCAGTGCTGATCCAGAGCATTCGACCGGCGCAGACAGCGAGCTTATAAAACTCTCGAATCGCTGCGTGGCAAATGAATCGCTAACGAGAGGATAACATCGCCTGCCGTTCATCCAACCAGAGATTTCGACCATCGACGCGAATGCCTGTGGATACGCGCGGCGCGGGCGCCGCCGCCCCCGCCGCTTTCCGGGCCGCCGTCGCCCGGCGGCTTAAAACGAATTGAATTATATGGCGCGATCCCGCCTTCCGGCCGCCGCGCGACAACGCGTCGCGGCGGCCCAGGCGCGAGCGCAGCAATCGCGCCGCGAAACTTCGCTCGGCCTGGCTCGGTTTACCAGGATTTGACAAATTCCGCGCCGCGCGCAATCGAGAAAAGCGCGGACTTGTCTTGGCCGGAGGCGCGGCACGAGAGACCCGCGCCCAACGCCACCTTCCGGAGCCGTCGCATGACTGATCTGTCGACTGCGCAATCGAGCGTTTCCGCTGCGCGAGGCGGCGCGGGCGCCGCCTCTCCTTACGACCTCGCGGCGATGGTTTCGGCGCGCGAGAGCGAGCGCTTCTCCCTTCATTCGAAATATCTCAACGAGATGTGGGTGCGCGTTCTCAAGACGATCGGCTACGACGTCGGCTTCACGCGCGGCCTCGGGCCTTATCTGTGGGACCGCAAGGGCGATCGCTATCTCGACCTCTTGAGCGGCTGGGGCGTCTTCGCCGTCGGCCGCAACCATCCGGCGGTGCGCGACGCGCTCGTCGGCGTGATCGACGGCGAGTTCGCCAATCTCGTGCAGCTCGACGTCTCGACTCTCGCCGGCGTCCTCGCGGAGAAGCTGATCGAGCGCGCGCCCTATCTCGAAAAGGTCTTCTTCGCCAATTCCGGCGCCGAATCGATCGAGGCGGCGATCAAATTTGCGCGCGCGGCGACGGGGCGTCCCGGCGTTCTGCATTGCTCCCATTCCTTCCACGGCCTCACTTACGGCGCGCTGTCGATGAACGGGGACGAGATCTTCCGGAAGGGCTTCGGGCCGCTGCTGCCGGACGCGAGGGAGATTCCCTTCAACGACCTGCCCGCCCTCGAAGCGGCGCTCGCCTCGCGCGAGATCGCGGCCTTCTTCGTCGAGCCGATCCAGGGCAAGGGCGTCAACATGCCCGACGACGACTATCTCGCCGGCGCCCAGCTTCTATGCCGCAAATACGGCGCGCTCTTCGTCGCCGACGAAATCCAGACGGGCCTCGGCCGCACGGGCGGATTCTTCGCGATCGACCATTACCGGGGCGTCGAGCCCGACATGGTCGTCGTCGCCAAGGCGCTTTCGGGCGGCCATGTTCCCGTCGGCGCCGTGCTCACGCGCAAATGGGTCTTCGACAAGGTCTTCGACCGCATGGACCGCGCCGTCGTGCACGGTTCGACCTTCAGCAAGAACGATCTCGCAATGGCGGCGGGCGTCGCGACGCTCGAAGTGATCAAGAACGAGCGCGTGGTGGAGAACGCGGCGGCGAAGGGCGAGCGCCTGCTTGCGTCCTTCCGCAAGATGGCCGACCGCTACGAGCTCGTCTCCGACGTGCGCGGCAAGGGCCTCATGATCGGCGTCGAATTCGGCCCTCCGAAATCGCTCATGCTGAAAGCCACCTGGAACCTGCTGGAGACCGCGAACTCCGGACTCTTCGGGCAGCTCATCTGCATCCCGCTCTTCAAGGACCATAAGGTCCTCACGCAGGTGGCGGGCCACGCCAATCCGACGATCAAGCTCCTGCCGGCGCTCACCCTGAGCGACGCCGATTGCGACTGGATCGAGAGCGCTTTCGACGCGGTGATCGCCGACGCGCACAACGCCTCCGCCGTCTGGTCGCTCGGCAAGACGCTCGCCGAGCACGCGATCAAGGCGCGCATGAGCGGTTGACGCCTATCGCCCGCGCGGAGCTTTGCCGCGCGGGCCGGAACGCTATTTGCCCTGAATGTTCCGCACGCCGCCAAGGCGCGCCAGAATCGGACAGTTGCGCCGCGTTGCGTCGTTCTGATCCGATCAGACATGAAAGGGCGTCAGTCATGCGTTTCAATTCAGGACTTCGCGCGGCCGCCTTTGCAGGAGCGCTCGCGCTGCTTCCCGGCGCCGCGCTGGCGCAGGCTGGCGGTTTCGGCGGCGGCCATGGAGGCGGACATGGCGGCGGCGGATTTGGGGGCCATGGCGGCTTTCGCGGGTTGCCTGCGGTCGGCGTGGGCGCCTATGCGCGGGGCCAGGGCCCGACAGGGGCGGCCGGTCTGGGGTTGGGCGCCAATCGACACGGCGTCCTGAGCGGCTTCTGGGGCGGCGGATATGGCGGCGACGCGGTCTCCATGGGCAACTCCACCAATATCTACACCTACAATCACTACGACAATCGCCGTCGCGACGGCGGCTTCTACGGCGGCGGCGGAGTCTTCTATCCGGACGACGGCTACAGCCGCCTCTACACCATCCGGCCGCCGGGCGGATATGACGACGGTCAGACGACCTACGGCCCGACTGGTTACGCGCCGCAGACCGTTTACCGTCCTTCGCAGCACATCTTTTACCTGCACGACAACAATCGCCGGGCGACGCGAAAATCCGCTCGCCGCGACGGCGTGGATTGAGCTTCAATGGCGCATGTTCAGCGCCGTAATCTGAGGGTGAGCATCATGCGTTTTGTTTCAATCATCCGGTCGCTGTCTCTGGCCGGCGCCGCGGCGTGCGTTCTCGCCGCGGGCGGCGCTTCGGCGCAGGACTTCACGGCGCCCTTCTTCGGCGGCGCCTATACGCCGGGACCCAGCTACGCCTATGGCGGCGGGATCGGAATCGGCGGCGGCATCGGCGTCGGGGCCGTCGGCTATGACGAGGGATATTATCAGGGCGGCTACCAGTATCCGGCGGGCGGCTATGGCGGCGGCCCCTATCGCCGCGCGGCCTACAGCGCCGCCGACGTCTATGTGAACGGCGGCTACGCCACGAGCTATGAGCGCGCCTATGTCGTGCCGCAGACGTCCTATCGTCCCTATGTCCGCACGCACTACGTGCCGGTGACGACCTACCGCGCCTACAATACCGTGCACTATCAGCCCGTGACGACCTATCGCGTTGTGCGCAAGCGCTGCAATTGCGAGACGATCTACTGAAAATGAAGCGGCGGCCCAAAAGGCCGCCGCAAAACTTTTCGCCTGTCATTGCGAGGAGCGGAGCGGCGAAGCGATCCAGCGTCCGCGATGACGCCCCTGGATTGCTTCGCTCCGCTCGCAATGACGAGCGCGGCGCGCTTTGCGATTCTCAGGCGTGAACCGCCTTCTCGTAGTCCTCGACCAGCGCGCGCGACACGTCGCCCGGGGTGAATTTGTAGGGACCGATCTCCGCGACGGGCGTGACCTCCGCGCCCGTGCCGCAGATGAAGCATTCATCGAAGCCCGCCAACTCCTCCGGCTGGATGCGGCGCTCGATCACCTCAATGCCCCGCGCCTTGGCGAGATCAATGACCGTGCGGCGGGTGATGCCGTCGAGGAAACAGTCGGCGATCGGCGTATGCAGCGCGCCATCCTTCACGAAGAAGACATTGGCGCCGGTGCATTCCGCCACCCGGCCCTGCCAGTCCAGCATCAGCGCGTCGGCATAGCCGCGGCGCTCGGCGCGGTGCTTCGAGATGGTGCAGATCATATAGAGGCCCGCCGCCTTGGCCAGAGACGGCGCGGTGCGCGGATCGGGCCGGCGATATTCGGCGATGTCGAGCCTGACGCCCTTCATCTTGGTGGCGATGTCGAACATGCTCGGCCAGTCCCACACCGCGATCGCGACATGGATGGTCGAATTCTGCGCGGCGACCGCCATCATCTCGCTGCCGCGCCAGGCGACCGGGCGCACATAGGAGTTGACGAGGCCATTGGCCTTCAGCGTCGCGTCCTTTGCAGCGTCCAGCTCCTCGACCGTGTAGGGAATCTCGAAGTCGAGCACCTGGGCGGAGCGCCTGAAGCGCTCGGAATGCTCGCGCGACTTGAATATCCTGCCGGCATAGGCGCGCTCGCCCTCGAAGACGCAGGAGCCGTAATGGAGGCCGTGCGACAGCACATGCAGCTTCGCGTCGCGCCAGGGAACCAGCGCGCCATTGTACCAAATGAATCCGTCGCGCTGATCGAAGGGCGGGACAAGCATGGCAAGCTCCGGAAAGCGGCGTCTCGGCGAGGGCCGATCGGCCGCTTCGACGCTGACGGGAAGCACTAGCCATCGGTCAGAAATATGTCAATATAGCTGACATATAGGCGCGCGGGGGAATCGGGTGAACGATAATCTCGGATGGTTGCCGCACCAACGCCTCCCCTCTACGGGGAGGTCGGCGATCGAAGACCGCCGGGCGGGACTCGCGCCGCCATAATCATGGCTGGGGTTCGACTCCGCCCGCCCCAGCTTCGCCGGGCGTCCAGAATCTCAAGAAGAAGTCCAGGAAACCGCGATTGAGCGATCTTCTCCCGCCAAAGGCCGCCGTCCTGTCGTCCGCCGTCCCGGCGGCGCCGAGTCAGGCTCCGCGCCGCATGGAGGAGGACGCCGAGGCGCTGGATCTCGTCGAGCTGTTTTTCTTCGCCTATCGCGACTTCGTCGGCGACGCCGACCGCCTCCTCGAGAATTACGATTTCGGCCGCGCGCATCATCGCGTGCTGCATTTCGTGCATCGGCGGCCGGGCCTCGCCATCGCGGCGCTGCTCGATATTCTGAAGATCACCAAGCAGAGCCTCAACCGCGTGCTGAAGCAGCTGCTCGACGGCGGCTTCGTCGAGGCGCGGGCGGGCGCGGTCGATCGCCGCCAGCGCCTGCTCTATCCGACGCCGCGCGGCGCGCAGCTCGCCCGCGAGCTCGCGGCGCTGCAATCGGAACGCTTCCGCCGCGTGCTGGACGAGCTCCCTCCCGCCGCGCGCGACGCGGCCGCCGCGTTTCTCTTCGCCATGGTCGATCCCGAGGAACGCGAGCGCGTCCGGCGGCATCTCGGCCGCGCCGATCTCGGCCGGGGCAAAAGATGAGCGCCGCCGCAACGGCCATCCTCCCGCGCGCGCCGGCGGCGGCGTCGAAAGGCGCGCATATCCTCATCGTCGACGACGACAAGCGCATCCGCGCGCTGCTTTCCCGTTATCTCATGCGGGAGGGCTATCTCGTCAGCGCCGCCAGCAATGCGCGGGAGGCCTCCGAGCGCCTGCAGGACTTCGCCTTCGATCTCATCGTCCTCGATGTGATGATGCCGGGCGAAAGCGGCACGCAATTCGCCGCGCGCCTGCGCGAAGGCCCCGAGCCCTTGCGCTCCGCGCCGATTCTGATGCTCACCGCGCTCCACGAGACCGCGAACCGGGTCGAAGGACTCGAGGCGGGCGTCGACGATTATCTCGCCAAGCCCTTCGATCCGCGCGAGCTGTCGCTGCGCATTGCGAGCATTCTGCGGCGGTCGCGCCGCCTTGAGCCCGCCGACCCGCTCGCGCGCTTCGGTCCCTTCGCCTTCGATCCCGCGCGCGGCGAGCTGACCCGCTTCGGCGAGGCCGTGCGCCTCACGACGCGCGAGCGCGACTTGTTGCAGACTCTGGTCGAACATGCGGGCGCCATCGTTTCGAGGCAAACTCTTTCCAACCGCGCCTCGGAGCAGAGGGCGGCGGAGCGGACGGTCGATGTCGAGATCGCCCGCCTGCGCCGCAAGATCGAGGCCGACCCCAATGCGCCGCGCCATTTGCAAACGGTGCGCGGCCACGGCTATCGACTTGTCGTCGACTCGTCGCGCGCTACAAAGTTGCAGAGCTAGAGGCGAATATGTCCCTCGTGATCACCGAAGTCCTTTCCGCGCCGCGCCAGCTCTGGCGCCGCTTCGCAGACTGGCTTCACGCGCGCATGCCCAAGGGCCTTTATGCGCGCGCGCTCCTTATTGTGATTCTTCCCGTGGTGCTGCTGCAATCGGCGGTGGCCTATGTCTTCATGGAGCGTCACTGGGAGGTCGTGACCTACCGCCTGTCGGCCGCCGTGGCGCGGCAGGTCGCCGCCGTGGCCGACGTCTATCAGACTTTCCCGGACGATCCGGGCCACAGCCAGCTCCGCCGAATCGCCGCGCTCGACCTCAATATGGAGCTGTCGGTGCTGCCGAAGGAGCCGCTGCCCGAGCCCGTCTCCAAGAAGTCGCTCTTCTCGCTGCTCGACAAGGCGCTGGCCAGCGAATTGTCGCGCAAGATTTTGCAGCCCTATTGGATCAATACGAGCCTGCCGGGAAATCTGATCGAGATCCGCGTGGCGCTCAATGACGCGACGCTGCGAATGCTCGTCACGCGCACCCATGCTTACGCCTCGAACTCCTATATTTTCTTCATGTGGATGGCGATCGCCTCGGTCATCATCCTCGCCATCGCGACCTCCTTCCTGCGCAATCAGATCCGCCCGATCCTGCGGCTGGCCCGCGCGGCCGAGGAATTCGGCAAGGGCCGCGACGTGCAGTTCTCCCCGCGCGGCGCGCGCGAGGTGCGCCAGGCCGGCCACGCCTTTCTGGAGATGAAGCGCCGCGTCGAGCGCGCCATCGAGCAGCGCACGACCATGCTCAACGGCGTCTCGCATGATCTGCGCACCATCATCACGCGCTTCAAGCTGTCGCTCGCGCTGATGGGCGAGAGCAACGAGGCCAATGAGATGCGCAAGGACGTCGACGAGATGGAGCGCATGGTCGAAGCCTATCTCGCCTTCGCCCGCGGCGATGGCGGCGAGGCCTCGTCGCCGACGGACGTCGGCGCGATTCTCTCGGAGCTCAAGGCCGACACGGAGCGCCGCGGCATTCCCGTGACGCAGAATGTCGAAGGCGACCCCACGATCGTCGCGCGCCCGGCGGCGATCAAGCGGCTGCTCGCCAATCTCGTCGGCAACGCGCAGCGCTACGGGAAGAAGATGGAGTTCTCCATCGTCAATGACGGCGAGGCGATGGTTATCCATATCGACGACGATGGACCCGGCATTCCGGTGGAGCGGCGCGAGGACGCCTTCAGGCCTTTCTATCGGCTCGACGAGTCGCGCACCCAGGACAACGGCAATTCCGGCCTCGGCCTCGCCATCGCCCGCGACATCGCCCGCTCGCATGGCGGCGACATCGCCCTCGACCGCAGCCCCCTTGGCGGCCTGCGGGCGACGGTCACGCTGCCGATTTAAGCCGCCGCGTCCGCCCGGCATTGCGAGAGGAGCGAAGCAATTCACAGCCGGGACGTGGCTCTGGATTGCTTCGCTCCGCTCGCAATGACGGCGGTCCTGGATAGTCATCCGCATCGCCCGTCTTTGCGAGAGCAAAGCCACGAAGCAATCCAGAGCCGGGACGACGTCCCCGGATTGCTTCGCCGCTCGCAATGACGAGAGCGTTTCGCCTAGGCGCTCGGATGCGGATAGTCGTCATCCGCCGCGTGACGGCGGCGGAGCCCGCCGATCTCGAACAAGCGGTTCGCCATATCCGCGAAGGGCCGCGTGATGCGCGCAATGTCCTCGACATGCTCGACATAGCGCTCGCCGCGCGCGATCTCGCGGTCGAGGGTCTCCAGCGCGAAGGAGAAACCGTCCTGGAACCAGGCGTCGAGCACCCTGCCCCAGGCCAGCGCCAGCCCTTGCAGCTTCAGCGAGCCGACAGGCCCGTCGCAATCAATGTCCGCCGCCTCCAGCATGAAACGCATGGAGTTGACGACCTCTCGATTCAACGCCGTTCCGGTCAGCGGGTCGCGCGCCGCCCAGCGGGCGACGCTCGCCAGCGCGTCGCGATAGGGCTCCAGCGCTTCGAGGCGCTTGCGCAGCACTTCGTACAGGCGGTCGCGCGCCGGATCATGCGAATCCTGCGTCGAGACGGCCTCCAGCACCTCGCGGTCGATCCTGCGGTTGAAGCCGCCAATGATCGCCCCCTTGGAGGGGAAGAGATCGCGCATCTCGGCCAGAGAAATATCCGCCTCATGGGCGATGTCGGTGAGGCTGACATCGCCGAAGTCGCGGCGGGCCGCGAGCCTCAGGGCGGCGTCGATCACCCTGTTTCGAGCGCTCATCGTCGTCTCCGATCTAGTTTTCTCTTTGGGTAATCTATTGCCGCGCCAGATGGGGGCAAGGCGAGAACCGCCGCCTCAGCCCGAAAGTTCGCCCGCGCGCTTCTTTGCGGCGGCGACGGCGCGCGCAAGGAGCGGCGCCAGCCCATCCGCGGCCATCAGCACGGAAAGCGCCGCCGCCGTCGTGCCGCCCGGAGAGGTCACGCGCTGGCGCAGGGTTTCGGCCGGGACATCCGCCTGCCGATACAGAAGCTCGCCCGCCCCCTCGACGGTCGCGCGCGCGAGGCGGCCGGCGAGATCCGCCGGCAGTCCCGCCTCGACGCCGGCGGCCGCGAGGGCCTCGACGAGATAGAACACATAGGCCGGGCCGGAGCCAGAAACGGCGGTGACGGCGTCGATGAGCGTCTCGCTGTCGACCCATTCGACCTGCCCGGCGGCCGCGAGCAGCGCATGGGCGAGCGCGCGCTGGCGCTCGCTCGTCCCGGCGCTCGCATAGGCCCCGGTCATCCCCCTGCCAATGGCAGCGGGCGTGTTGGGCATGGCGCGCACGAGCGCCCCGGCGGCGGGCAGGCGCGCGGAAATGTCGGCGACGCGCTTGCCCGCGAGGATCGACACCACGACCGATTCCGGTCCCACGAAAGGCGCGGCCGCCTCGGCGCCCGCCTCCAGCATTTGCGGCTTGACGGCGAGCACGACGGCGTCGAACGGCCCCGCGCCCGGCGCGCCGGAAAGCGAAAAGCCCTGCGCGGCGCAGAGCGCGCGCAGGCGGTCCGACGGATTGGGCTCGACGATCGCGACGCGGTCGGCGGAGAGACCCTGCGCCGACCAGCCCTCGAGCAAAGCGAGGCCCATATTGCCGGCTCCGACCAGCGCGACCGAAGCCTCTTTCAAGGACAAGGCGCTCACGCCTCGCCCTTCGTCTCGAAATTGGCGGTGTCGAGCGCTTCTCTGGCGGACTTGCCCGCCCAGAGCACGAACTGGAACGCCTGGTAATAACGCTCGCAGGAGGTCAGCGCGTTCTCGAGCAGGGCGGCGCATTGCGTGGGCGAAGGCTGCGCGCCGCCGCAGAGCATAAGGCCGTGGCGATGCATGGCGACGCCCTCCTGCGGCCAGAAGTCGAAATGGCCGATCCACATCTGCTCGTTGATGGCGTTGACGAGGGCCATGACCTCGGCGCGGCGGCGCTCGGGCGCTTTCAGATCGAAGGCGCAGCTCACATGGAGGGTCTCGAGCTGCGGGAGCCAGGTGAAGGCGACGTGATACTCGGTCCAGGCGCCGGCGACGGAAATCGAGATTTCGTCCTCATCCTCACGGTCGAAGGACCAATCGTTCGTGGCGGCCAATTGCTCCACGACATCCACCGGATGTTCGGCCCGTTCCGTTTCTTTTTCTGTAGCGATCAGCATGAGCCAACCTTCATCGGAGTGTCAGCAGGACGCGGCGACTTGCAAAAACATAGGACGACGCATCACGAGACTTCGAGTAACAGGCGCCTCCTTCGAGCAGAGGGTTCGAGCGGTCGAATCATTCCCTACGGCCACTATACTCCACCTGTTCAGAAACGCGTGACGGTTCAAGCGCCAGCGCAATCGGGCGAAAGACTGTCTTTCTTTCCTTCATCCCGACGAGGCGGCGAAGCGGCCGTCTCAAAGGACGAAGGAAAGGAAAGCCGCGTCTTACTGGATTTCCGCGTCCTTCGAGACGCCGCAGGCGGCTCGGGAGGAGAAAATCCTTTACTCCGATCACGCTGGCTCGAGCGCGAAAGGCGCGTCAACCTGGGCCGCAGACTGCTGGATTCGTCTTCCTCCGTCTATGGGCGGCGGGCTCCATTCCACAGCTAGACGCAAAATGCGGACAAAAAGCTTTGGAGAAAAATAACTTTACTTTCTCGGCCGTCTGGAAAAGCGGGCGCCGGGAATCTTCTCCCGCCGCCCGCCCGCGGACGAATGCGCCGGCGTCAGCGCTCCATCATGACCGGCGTGCCGACGCTCACGCGGGAATAGAGATCGGCGACGTCCTCGTTCAGCATCCGGATGCAGCCATAGGAGGCGGCGGTGCCGACAGAGGATCGCATTCTCGGGCTCGTGCCGTGGATCGCGACCTCGCCGCGGTCGAGCGTCAGCGCGGCGACGCCCATCGGGTTGCGGGAAGAGCCCCCCGGGATGAAGCGCGGAAGCTCCGGATGGTCGGCCCGGACGACGGCCGGCGGCGACCAGTCGGGCTGGAAATATTTGCCGTCGACGGCGGCGTAGCCCGACCACTCCTTGCCGCGCTTCGGCACGGCGACGGGGTAGCGAATGGCGACGCCCGGGCTCACCACATAGAATAGCCTGCGCTGGCTGGCGCTGATCACGATCGTGCCCGGCTCGACGGAGGGCGAGAAGGACACGGTGTCGCGGGCCGAGGCGGCGGTCTGCGGAAGGGCGGCGACGCCGAGCGCCGCGACGGCGCCGATCAGAAGACCCTTCAGCCGGTAGGACGAGCTACGCATTGGATTCACCTTTTAACTGACGCGCCGAACGCGGATGCTGACAATATCGGCATTCTAGCTTTCGCCATGATCTTGTCTAAGCGTTCCGCATCTTGCGGTTAGGGCTTAACGTTAAGTATTTCCGTATGTTGCGCTCAGGCAACAGGCTGCGCCCCGCCTTCCCCCGCCCTTATCTAGCCCTCTTTCGTCCAAAATCCCGGCGCCCGGCGCTTGCCGCGGCGGCGCCCCTGCGCAATAGAGAAAGCTTATGGAAAAACAATCACCCCCGCCCCGTATCTTCGACCAGGGCCTGCTGCGCGAGCGGCTGCGGCGGGCGCTCGTCAAAGGCGCGCCCGACTTCCTGCTCGCGCGGGCGGCCGACGATCTCCTGGACCGGCTCCTGACCGTTAAGCGGGACTTCCCGCGTTCACTCGATCTCGGCGCGCCGGCGGAGCATTTTTCACAGGCGATCGTCGCGAGCGGCCGTGCGGCTCCCTTGCGCGCGAGCCGGCTCGGCGGCGCGGTGATCGTCGACGAGGAGGCCCTGCCCTTCGCGCCGGCCTCCTTCGACCTCGTCGTTTCGGGAATGGCCCTGCAATGGGTCAACGACCTGCCGGGCGTCTTCGCCCAGGTGCGGCGCATTCTCGCGCCGGACGGGCTGTTTCTGGCCTGCCTGCCGGGCGGCGCCAGCCTCGTGGAGCTGCGCATGGCGCTGGCGCAAGCCGAGGAGGAGATCACCGGCGGCGCGAGCCCGCGCGTCTCCCCTTTCGTGGATGTGCGCGACATGGGCGCGCTGTTGCAGCGCGCGGGATTCGCCCTGCCCGTCTCGGATGTCGACAGCTTCGCGCTGCGCTACGATTCGGTTCTGGGGCTGATGAGGGACTTGCGGGCCATGGGCGCCGCGAACGCGCTCGTGAAGCGCGACTCCCGCCCCCTGCGCCGGGACGTGCTCGCCCGCGCCGCGCAGATCTACGCCGACCGCTTCTCCGACCCGGACGGGCGCGTGCGCGCGAGCTTCGAGATCGTCTGGATATCCGGCTGGGCGCCGCATGAGAGCCAGCAGAAGCCGGCGAAACCGGGCTCGGCGACGATGCGGCTGGAGGATGCGATGAAGGCGGCGCGGCGCGAGTGAGGCTTTCTGCTCATGAAACGCTTTTGCTCGCGTCTTCCACCGTTATTGCGAGCGAGGCGAAGCAATCCAGGAGCGGCGCCACGGCTCTGGATTGCTTCGTCGGCTTCGCCTCCTCGCACTGACGGCGGAGAAGGAACGTTCGCCGAGAAATTCGAGCGGCGCAGGCTTCAAGCCTTTAGAACCGACCATGCTATCTGCGTTTAGGCGATTCCGCCTAAGCGCAACGTGATCTAAGCCTTCCGCCAAATCAAATCCAAAACTTCGGGCAGAGCGTCGATTACTGCGCCGGGTGGCGCCTCAAGGTCAGCGGGCCACGCCATGCCGGAGCGAAACCACGCTGTCGCCATGCCCGCTGCATGTGCGCCAAGAATGTCGACGGTCGGGTTGTCGCCTACGAACAGACAATGTGCAGGTTGCACGTCGAGTCTTTTCGCGGCCCGCATAAACAAACGTCTGTCCGGCTTTCGCAATCCTTCGCTCTCCGAGATCAGAATCGCGTCAACGCGTTCGCGGAGTCTCAAAGCCTCAATATGCCGTGACTGAAACGCAGACTCGCCATTGGTGACCACGCCGATCGCCAAGCCCCGGGCTCGCAGCGTTGCAAGGGTTTCGGTCATGCCACGGAACGCCATGGCGTAACGGCAGCAGTTTTCCTGGTAATCCACAAGCATGAGCTCAGCTATCGCCGGGTCGCCACTAAAGGTAGCCAGAATAGTCGGATACACTAGCGACTTGTGAACATGGCCGCGCGCGTCGAGAGCAAGAAATTCGTCACGCCAAGCCTCAAAGGACGCAGAACCTAGCCGATCGCCAAAGCGGTGATATTGGTCGGCAAGAAAGGCGACCAGCGAACCGGTTCGGTCAAGCAATGTTTCGTCGAGATCAAAAAGAACAGCCGAGATCATTATATACCATAACAGACGCGCGCAATTCTGCGTTCACTTTTCATCCGCGCGCCTATGGGCCAATCGACCGCCGCCATGCGGCGGGACAATTACGGGCGGAGGCCTCAGCCGCCCCGGCAGCGGTCGAGAAATTTCTTGGCCGTCCCCGAGGCGTCGGCGTCGACCAGCGGATGTTTCTTCTGGTCGGGCGTGACGATCGAAACCGCCTTGCCGCTGAACAGGACGCCGATCGCGGCGTCGTCCAAGGGAAGCTCGGTTGCGAGCTCCGTTCCGCCGGTCATTTCGATATCGGGGCTTTTCCTGGAAAGGCCCTGCACCCTGGCGGATTTCCCGTCGCTCTCGATCCTCACGGAAACGGGCTCGCCGTTTCCCTTGCCGACGCCATAGACCGCGCCGAGACGCAACGAGATCAAGCCGTCAAACATGCAGGCGGCGCGCACGGCGGCGTCGGACTCCTCCTCGGTCGGCCGGGCCTCCAAATAAGGCCGCGGCTTGCCGCCCCAAAGCGTCTTGGCGAGCGCGGGCGAATGCGGCAGGGCGAATGCGACCGCGGCGGCAAGAAGGAAACGGCTCATGCAAAATCCCATGCAAATCGGTCCTTCGGCAGCCTATGCGATTGCAAGCTCCAGGGCAATCAGTGCGCGCGAACAACGACTTCCACGCGTCGCGCCTCTATCGGCGCGGGCTCCCATGGGCGCTGATAGACGAATTGGATCACCGCCTGGCCGGGCGCCGCGCCGCGAATGAGCCAGCCATGCGCCCCCGGCGCGCCGGGCATATTGGCCCCGGCCTTGTAGCCCTCATCCGCGATCGCCACCCGATCGAGCCCGGCGCTCGCCCGCGCATCGATCCGCCAGCTAAATCCGGTGGAAGGGTTTTCGGTCAATTCGATGCGCGCGCTCTCGCCCGGCGAGAGGCGCAGCGTCTCGGCGCGAGCCCCCTGCATGGCGGCGACGAGCGCCGCCGCGGCCAAAATCAGCGCGCGTCCCATCGGGCGGCCTCCCCTTTTGGAGGACCCGGCGCGACCAGCGCCGCGATCCGCGACGCCGCCGTCGCGGCGCCGTCCTCGCGCCGCACGCTTTCCGCCACATTGGCGGCCCGCCCCTCATAGACGCCGTCGAGACGCTCGAGCTCCCGCCGCATCGCCTCCGGCGTAGCGGTCTTTCCGTCGACGATGCGGGCGACGCCGAGCCGTTGCACCCGTTCGGCATTGTCGAACTGGTCGCCCAGAAAGGGCGCGACGAGCTGCGGCCGGCCGGCGCGCAGCGCCTGCCCCGTCGTGCCGACGCCGCCGTGATGAACCACGGCCCAGGCGCGCGGAAACACCGCCGAATGCGGCGCATAGGGCGCGACGCAGATGTCGCCGTCCTGCTCTCCCATGAGCGACGGAAGGTCGTCCTCATGCGCCAGCAGCACCGCCCGGCGCCCGAGCCGGCGCGCGACCGTCACGCAGTCCCGGTAGAAATCCTGTCGCGCCCGGGCGACGAAGCTGCCGAGCGTGAAGACAATGGGGGCCGCGCCATGATCCAGAAAGGCCGAGAGATTGGCCGAGAGCGCGGCGCCGCCCAGATAGCGGTCGTGGAAAGTGTGCCCGGCGATGAGCGTGCGCGAGCCGTGATCCGGCTGCGGCGGCGCGAGCGCCGGACTGAACAGGCCGATGACGGCGTCGCTTGATTTCACCCCGAGCAGCAGGTCAAGTCCGTAGCGGGGCTTCAGGCCCAGTTGGCGCCGCAGGCGCCGCAAAGGCTCGGCCCAGAGCGCGATGGCGTGGGAGAGCGACCAGAGCAGGAAGCGGTTATAGGCGATCTCGACCGTTCCGACCGGCGCGCGGCGCAAGGGCGCGCGCGAGCCGAGCGGCGGGTCGTAGGCCGAATAGAGCATCATCGGCGAGAGCAGCACCGTGGCGAGCGGCAGGCGGCGGGTCTCCGCCACGAGCCGCGCCGAAAAGGCGAGGCTGTGCGAGACGATGGCGACCGCGCCGGCGCTCGCGGCCAGAAGATCGTCATAGCTTTCCCGGAGATGGGGAAAGATCAGCGTGTCGAAGAGAAACTTGTCGTCTTCCGACATTTTGCGGGCGATCTCGCCCAGATCCATGCCAAGCCGCGTAGTGAGGTCGTCGGCGTCCGGCCGAATGGGCGCGAAGCCGAGGCCCTCCCCCCGGACATATTCGCCATAGGCGGCGCTGGTGGCGATGACCGGCGCGAAACCCTCGCGCGCCAGCGCATGCGCGAGCGCGACAAAGGGGTGGAGATCGCCCAGCGATCCGAAGGTCGCGATGAGGATTTTGGCACCCGGCTTTTCCAATCGAATCTTCCGGCCGCCTTTTCGAGGCGACCCGTTCTCGAGAACGCTTTTCGGCGGTTGTTTCAGCCTGCCCTAATAGAGACCCGGGATCAACCGCCACGTTCTTGCGCGATAGGCGTCATATTCGGCGCCGAAATGCGAGCGCAGGAGCCTTTCCTCGGCGCGAATCCGGGCGATGAGAGGCAAGGCGTTGAGCGCGCCCAGAAATACGCCCACCATGGTGTTGAATGCGAGCCCCCAGCCCAGCGCGCCGATGAGCAGGCCGAGATAGCTCGGATGACGGATGGCGCCGTAAAGGCCGGTCGTTTCGAGCCGATGGTCCGGCTGGATCGCGACCAGCCCGCTGAATCTCCGGCCGAGAACGGCCACGGGCCACAAGCGGAGAGCGCCGCCCGCCGCAAGCAGCGCGACGCCAAGCCAGCGGACGGCGTCGCCGTCGATGGGCCAAAGCCCGATCCGATCGGCCCAGGGCGGCGCATAGGCTCCGGCGAGGCCGAGGATCGCGAAGACGGCGATGACCCACCGATTGCCGCGGTCCTCTCGCACCCCGGGGCTCAGATTGCCGCCGACGAAGAGAGACGCCACGCCCAGAGCGACGGTGACGAATGCGAGCGCGGTCCGCGCCGGGTTGGCGAAAAACAGGCCCGGTCCCCCGCCGGCGACAACCGCCAATCCGAGATAGATAGCGATCGACGCCGCGACTGACGCGGTTCTGGCCAGCGTTGGCTTCATAGCGGCTCGCCCATCCTTCTGCGGGCCGTCATCGCGGGAAGAGCAATCCGGAGCCGTCGCGCCTCCGGATTGCTCTTCCCTGCAATGACGACGCCTGGAATCTCGCCGACGCGTGCTATAAATGGCTTCGATTTCGAGGTTTCCATGACCGCCCCGCTACAATCCACGCATGCTTCCGCAAAGCCGTCGCTCGCCGGCATGACCCGCGCCGAGCTCGGCGACGCCTTGCGCGGACTCGGCCTGGCCGAGCGCGAAATCCGCATGCGCGTCTCGCAATTGTGGCACTGGGTCTATTTCCGGGGCGCGCGCGACTTCGGCGAGATGCTCAACATCTCCAAGGCGCTGCGCCTTACGCTGGACAGCGCCTTCGATTTGCGCCTGCCGGAGATCGTCGAGGAGCAGGTCTCGGTCGACGGAACGCGCAAATGGCTGCTCCGCCTTGCGCCGGTCGACGCGCGGGACAAGGGCGCCGAGGTTGAATGCGTCTATATTCCCGAGAGCGACCGGGGCACGCTCTGCGTTTCCTCGCAGGTCGGCTGCACGCTGAATTGCAGCTTCTGCCACACCGGCACGCAGAAGCTCGTGCGCAATCTGACTTGCGCCGAGATCGTCGGGCAGTTGCTCGTCGCCCGGCAACGGCTCGGCGACTTCCCCGACCGCGAACGTCCGACGGACGGGCTCGCGCCCTCGGGCGAAGGCGTGCGCGCCGTCTCCAACATCGTCTTCATGGGCATGGGCGAGCCGCTCTATAATCTCGACGACGTGATGGCCGCGATCGAGGTCATGGCCGACGGCGACGGGCTCTCGCTCTCCAAGCGCCGCATCACGGTCTCGACCTCCGGCGTCGTGCCGCAGATCGAGCGGCTGGGCGCGGAATGCGGGCCGGCGCTCGCCATCTCGCTCCACGCCGTGCGCGACGATCTGCGCAACGAGCTCGTGCCGCTCAACCGGAAATATCCGATCAAAGAGCTGCTGCAGGCCTGCCGCGACTATCCCGGCGCCAGCAATGCAAGGCGCATCACCTTCGAATATGTGATGCTGAAGGGGATCAATGACAGCCCCACCGAGGCGCGCGAGCTGGTGCGGCTCTTGAAGGGCGTGCCGGCCAAGATCAATCTCATCCCCTTCAATCCCTGGCCCGGCGCGCCCTATGAATGCTCGGACTGGGAGACGATCGAGCGCTTCTCCGACATCGTCTTTGCCGCCGGCTACGCCAGCCCCGTCCGCACGCCGCGCGGGAGGGACATTCTGGCGGCCTGCGGGCAGTTGAAGAGCGAAACGGAGAAGCTGAGGGCTCGGGCGAGGTTGGCGGCGCAGGACGCGGCGGAATAGGGACGCCGCCCGCCGCCGCCGGCGATAAGATCACGCTGCCAAGAGCGACGGAGCGGGAGGATTGTTGGGTAGTACGACGCTGAGGGCCGCCGCGGCTTCGCGACCGCCACTCAGGAATGGGCTCTTCTACGCACGGGTTGCAAGAAGACAGGCGGCCGGCCCGTTGGCGGCCGCAGGCTCCTCCAGGGCTGTCGTGACTACATAGCCATGGCCCTCCAGGAGCGCGCGGACCTGCTTCAACTCGAGCCATACCGACTCTGAGTAGATTCCCCCGCAGAAGTCACGCGCCGTAACCTTTCCGCCGTAGCTGCGCATATGGTAGTTCAGCGTTTGTCCGTCGATCGTCCGTTGGACGACTTCGCCCGTCAAAGCCGCCCTTCGAGGGTCTCCAACCGGCATGGCGTCGTCGTCGAAAAAATGGCTCCAGATAAAAATCCGAGGCGCAGCCTTTACCATTCCTGACAGGACAACGAGCGGATCGGTCAAATGGTATAATACCCCGCTTGCAACGATCAGATCAAAGGTTTGGCCGCTCCGACTGAAAAAGGAAGTAAAATCCCCAAGCAGAAACTTCGCGCGGTCTAGCCCAAAAATTTCTTTCACAAGTAAGCACTTCAGGAAACTGAGCGAATTCGCTTCGATGCCGGTGATCTGCCCCGCGCCTGCTTTATGCAACATATAGGTGTGGGCTGCTTCCAACGGTCCCAACTCAAGAACATTCATACCCTGTATCGAGCCGAGTTGGGAAAGGAACCACTCAACCCGTCCGTCGCTGAAAAGCGGCGCATATCCGCTCTCGACGCCTTCTAGGGGCAGTTTGGAAGACCAAGTTCCAGCAAAAAGGGAAACCGCAGCTTCCGCGCTGGGAAACCCAGCGACGTAGTTATCATTGACCAACATTAAGCGCTCTCCATGTAAAGGCGTTGTCAAACGCGAGTCCTATTATCGCCCTTACTAAAGAATGACCTTACTGTTTTCCAGCTTGTGCTTTGCTTTTCTGCGTGCCATTTTGAAGGAAGCTTCCAAGGATAGGTGGCCCTCGGCGGGAATGCGGGCGTGAAATCTGCGTTCAGGGAGAGATTTGGGCTGTAGAAGGGGTCGGCATCGAGCACTGCAGCCCATTTCTCCCTCATCATTGTAGCCTCGCGGTCAAGCCGCGCCGCCTTCTCCGGAGAAACGTCATGCCCGCGCGTGAGCGATTCCTTATGGAGTAGCAGCACTTCTGGATCAACGATAATGCGGTAGCCCGCCCGTCTGATCCGAATACACAGGTCAACGTCGTTGTAAGCGACTTTCAGAGCTTCATCGAAACCGCCGATTGACTCGAACACATTGCGACGAACAAACAGACAAGCTGCCGTCGCAGCTGAGAACTGCTGAATGAGCGTAGCCTTGGAACAATACCCGGGCGCGTCGCCGCCAATGCCCAAATGCGGATGCGCCGCTGTCCTATGCGAGCCCATCCCGAGGTAAACTCCGAAATGCTGTATCGCCCCGCCAGGAAAAAGAAGCTTCGCGCCGACCGCGCCAATGTCGGGAATTTCGAAATGCGCCGTCGCTCGTTTTAGCCAATCTTCTGCAAGCACCTCTGTGTCGTTGTTCAGGAAGCAAATAATCTCGCTTTCAACGCTTTTCGCCGCACGATTGTTGATGGCGGAGAAATTGAATTCCCCTGGGTAGCGAATGACCCTGGCGCGGTCCTCGCGCGCTGCGTAGCTATCGAGAAAGCTCAGAGTCTCGGCCTCCCCCGAGTCGTTATCGACAATCACGATTTCATGAGGTTGCGAACTCGCCTGCTCAATCGACTTCAAGCAAGCGGTCAAATCCTCGACGCGATCCCGCGTCGGTATGATGACGGCGACGTTCCTCGGTCGATCCCAAACTTCGGGAGTGATTTTGATCGAGGAATTCCCAGGAAATTTGCCCTCAACAGACAGATAGGGCAGGCCCCTTCGGACGAAATGGTCGCTGATCGCCTTGCGCGCCGCAACGATTGCGTAATCCTTCTGATCCGCCGAAACGGCCGTGGACCCGATCACTTTGCGCCAATGATACAGCACATGGGGAATATGAATGATATCTCGGGGCTCGCACGCGTCCGCGCAGCGAAGAAGGAGGTCGTAATCTTGACTTCCCTCATATCCCTTCCGAAAACCGCCCACCTTCCGAACGAGGGACGTGGCGTAAACGCCGAGATGACTGACCAGATTATGCCCGTACATGAGGTAATTGTCGAAGTCGCCCTTGAAATAGGGATCGCATCTGCCGCCGTCGACTTCGAGCTTGTCCTCGTCTGAATAAAGTATTTTCGCGTTCGGATGAACATTGGTGTAGTAGGCGACCATCCAGAGCGCATGAGGGGCGATCACGTCGTCGTGATCGACAAGAACGAGATATTCGCCGCTCGCGAGGTTAATAGCAGAGTTTGAGCACTCCGAAATATGCCCGTTCTTCTCGCGAAAAACATAACGAATGCAGTCGTGCTCGGCCGCAATCTTAGCGATGAATTCACGAACCTCCTCCCTTGTGGAGCAGTCGTCCGCAATGCAAATTTCAAAATTCCTGTACGTCTGCGCAAGTATGCTTTTAATCGCTTCATCAAGTAACTTTATATTCGAGTTGTATGTTGGCATAATAATCGAGAAGAGAGGCTTGATCGGAAAGCGTCCAGCCTGCTCCTTCATATCGGCGAAGTCTTTTTCCGAAAGCGTGTCGCAACGATCAACCCACCGCCGATATTGGATTTTTCGAGCGTCTAGATTCTTATTTAAAGCATGCAACGCTCCGGCAGCCACCATCGCGTAAGCACGGCGCTGTGCATCAACTGTGTCCAGGAGAGAGTTTTCGCCTCTCGCTCGCTGTTCCGAATGCAGCTTGAAGCCCACCTGCTCTACAATGCGCTGCACTTCCTTCGCTAAATCCGCGCCGCCTGCCTGATAGCAAGCCAATAGAGGCTGAGTGATCGGCGTAAACCGCACAGACGCCTTCGTTAAACGTGCGAATCCTTGTGCCGAAGCCGGATCGAGCCTGAAGCCTACAGCAAGCGCTGGAAATGGAATGTGAACTGACCAAACATGCTTTTTGACCTCTGCAAAATTGACCGAGTTTTCCTCGGACAACCCGCTTCCATAGTCGAAATATAGACGGGGATCGACCTGGGTGCCGTCAGCGGGCTCGATCTGGATGATAAAATCCATGATGTGGAAATTATGGACAATATCTGTAAGAAATTGAAATAATATCTGTGGGTCGTCTGTCGTAAATTGTGATACTCCAGATCCAGTTTCAACTATATTAACTACTTTCGTAATCTTAGCGAATGAGCAAAAAAGCTCGTCGATGGTTACTACTTGTTCAGGAGTTCGATATTGACGGCCCTCACTTCGGCCGAACTGCAGATAATGCAGCTTTAGCCGCCAATCTTGAGATGGCAATTCAGGGTTAAGCTGCAAGTATTCAGCTGAAGAAAAATCCTCCGGAAGCGAGCCATGCCTACGTTGCAAGGAATGCATCGCTTCCTCAAAATTCTTGAAGCGGCCTTCGGCAGCGCCGTGACGCTGATAATGCAGCCTGAGCTCCCGCTGCGAAAATCCACGGAGATCGTCGTAGTACTCGCCGTAGAAATCCGGATCAAAGCGACTCATGTCGAAGCTGAAGAGCGCCTTCAATTTCCGCATCCTCTTTCTTCACTTCCGTCACTAAATTTTGGCGTCGCTTTCGCAGCGACCGGGAGACCCGGTGCGCGAAACGCCGGCGAACATGCGCGGCGCTATGCCGCGATGGATTGCTTTCGTGAATTTGGCGGACTCACGACTCCATGACGGAATGGTTGAGACGCCACGATTGAGATTGGAGGGTCGCGCGCGGGGCGGCCTAAGCACATTGTCAGGAAATACGGCATGTATCCCCGCCCGGATCACTCGACCCTACAAGCGTTGAAGCGCCGCACATGAAGATGGCCTCCGCAAAAATATAAATCTTTTCATTCGGATAGGCATTTCTGGACGCGTCTATTGGCGATAGACGACATATCCCCGAAACGCCCAATCTCATAATGTATATAATACTATAAAAGCTTTGCGATTTCAAATTATGCTAAGCCTTTAAGAAAGCTAACATTTTTTGTATTCAGTAGAAATCTGTCAAAAAAAGACGAGAAACGGCGATAAATCTGGTCAAATGCTTGATCCGTATAACAGAATTTGCGCGACTACGCTCACGGCCGCGCTCGGCGGCGGCGTGGAGCAAGACGGCCAGGGATAAGGAGATTCGGCCTCTATCGGCGCGCGCCGGCCGCCGACAGCCACGCCAGCGCCGCCGTCAGCGCGACGTTCCAATTGGCCAGCGTCAGTCCCAGCACCCGCAGCGCCGGCTCGTCGCAGCGCACGACCTTCACGGTCTTGAGCTGAGTCATGAAGTCGTCCATGGAGCCCGCCGTCGAGAGCGCGCCGGAGCAGTCGGCGGGGCCGGCGACGAGCTTCCATTCGACAAGCGAGTGATAGACGGAAAGCGCCGCGTCGCTTGCGAAAAGCAGCGCCATGAGCGCAAAGGCGCCGCGCGCCAGGCCCGCCCGGCCCATCCGCGCGGCGACGCCCGCCAGCGGCGCGAGGGCGAAGGCGGCGTAATAGGGAATGCGCTCCTTGTAGCAGAGCTCGCAGGGGAGATAGCCGAGCGCTTCATACGCCCACGCGCCGCCGATCGCCGCGAGGGCGGCGGCGAAGATCAGCGCCGCAAGCGTTCCGGGTTTATAGAGATCGACAGGCATCGTTCGGGCGCTTTCCCTCGCGTCCCGCCCAATATCGAGCGGCTCGCCCGCGCGCGACGAAAAGCCGAGCGCGAGCGCGCGCCAGACCCTGGAATTGGGCAATCTTCGCAGGATCTTAAAACATCTTGGCGGCGACGGCGAAACCCGCGACCACCACCAGCGCGAGCGAGCCGATGAAAAGCCCGAAATGACGTTCGAGCTTGAGGCGGATCGTATCGCCGAAATGGTTGATGGCCGCCGCCAGCACGAAGAAGCGCGCGCCGCGCGTGATGAAGGACAGCGCGATGAAGAGCGGGAAATTATAAGCCAGCAGGCCCGAGACGATGGTCACGAGCTTGTAGGGAATCGGCGTGAAGCCCTTCACCAGAATGAAGATCGCGCCCCATTGCGCATAGAAGGCGCGCAGCGCGTCCATCTTCTCGGCGTAGCCGTAGAGATTGATGAGCCACAGCCCGATCGTGTCGTAGAAGAGCGCGCCGAAAGCATAGCCGAGCGCGCCGCCGGCCACCGAGGCAATGGTGCAGACCGCCGCGAAATACCAGGCCTTTTTTGGCTCGGCGAGCGTCATCGGCACAAGAATTACGTCCGGCGGCACGGGAAAGAAGGAGCTTTCCGCAAAGGCGATGGCGCCGAGCGCGAAGGGCGCGTGCTTGCTCGAGGCAAGGGACATGGTCCAGTCGTAAAGCTTCTTCATTTTGCCTCATCAGAGCGGCCGAGGCGCCGATGGGCGCGCCGGTCAGAGCCGCCAGCACGATAAAGATTAGCGTAAAGAAGGCAAACGCCGGGTTGACGAGGCGCCCCGCCCCGCTAATATCCGCCCCGCTCGCGCGCCCGATCCTCCGACTCGGCCGCAAGGGCCCCTGTGGCGGAATTGGTAGACGCGCTCGACTCAAAATCGAGTTCCGCAAGGAGTGCTGGTTCGACTCCGGCCAGGGGCACCATCCAATATCTATCCACTTGAAATTACTAGCTTTTCTCACCTGAAACCCGCACCGGATTTGAAGGTGCGGGAATAGATGTTCCTGTTTCAACCCGGTCCAGCTTATCCATCGCCTGTTTCGCGAGCCGGGCGCGATCCGCTTCCTTCGTATAGACCTCAGCCATTCGCCCGCTCTCCCACCCGAAGACCGCTTGCAGTTCGTGAACGCTCGCACCGGCATTGGCGAGACGGGTCGCGCCAAGCTTGCGAAGGCCATGCGCAGAGCCGGGAACCTTCGCGGCTATACAGGCGTCTTTGAACCAGTTGCCGAAGCTCTCCTTGGTCATCGCCTTACCGGAAGGCGTCGAGATGAACGCCAAGCCTTTCGAGGGCGTCGCGGCGATGATCTCGGCAAGCTCCGTTCTAACAGGAATATGAACAACCGCCCCCGTCTTCTCAGTCCGCATTGTTATAACGCCTGATCGAACATGCTGGCGTCCAAGCTGCGAGGCGTCGCCCCGGCGAAGGCCGCTGTAGAGTAAGATCGCCAGCGCAAGGCGCTCCCGCGTGCCGATGGGCCAGCGTGCTTCGAACTGAGTGACTTCTTCCTCGGTCCAGGCGTGAAAACCATCGGTCTTCTGAGTCAGGCCTTTCACGCCGTCGCATGGGTTGGTGCCGACATGCTCCGCCTCGACCGCCCATTTGAAGAAGGCTCGCATGGCCTTCAGATAGTCATTCGCTGCGAATGGTGTCTCCCGGCGTCGATCTCGACCGGCGACAATGTCGGCGCGCGTGATGGCCGCGTAGGACTCATCGCCGGCACTCTCGATGATCCGCTTGAAGATGTTCTCGCGGGCGCGGCGCGTCGCCATAGAAAGCTCTGTCCATGCGCTGCTTTCTCGATAGCGATCGATCAGCCAGCGCAGCGAGCCGGACTTCGGGCCGGCCTTCTTCTTCACGACCTCGCCGGCAAGCGCTGCGGCGTAAGCGTCCGCGAAGTCCGGCGAGCCAAAGTCCGGAAGCCGGATGCGAAGCCCCTTCCCTCGCCTGAAATACCAGACGCGCCGATCATGGCGCGTGATTTCAGAGTGAACGAAGAGCGGGCGCTTGCGCGGCATGAGGGCTTCCGGCGTCGGGGTTGCGTCGGGCCGAATCATAGGCGAATCCGGGATTCGCGCGCAACGTGGCCCTTATTGGCGTCGTTTGCCGGCGTCGGGGGCGCGGTAAAAGGAAGGATGCGGATAGCGCCATCCGGCTCGACGCGGATTTCCATTGGCGCGCTCTCTTTTTGAACTGCGCGGATGGCCCGGCGAAGGTCGGCTTCTGTGAAGCGGGAGGCTTTGCGGCTCATAGGAGAATGAAAGCGCCGCAACAGAACTTGCGGCGCTTTTCCATCTTTAGAACACGTTAATCACGATGCGAGGCGCGGGCGCTTCGTCGCGGCGCTCCAACTCGTCATATCCATCATCGCCGGTAGCGCCGTCGTCTGCGGCCACCTCGTCGAGAAACTCGCTGATCTTATTTTCGAGTTCGTCGATACGATCGTCGCGCCGGACGATCTCGACGCCGAGCAATCCAACCGTCTTCTCAAGCTCAGCGATCCGAGCATGAAGCGCCGGAAGCTGATGATGTTCCGCGTTTGTAGACATAGGACATCCTTTAGGTTGAGGCCCGGCGCACCACAACCTAATCGCGCGCCGGGCCAAGGACGCCAGACGGGGACCGCCTGACCTTAGCCGATATAGCTAAAAAAGAGAGTCGCGACCGCGACAGATTGCCGCATGTGATGGAGTAGGCGTTTCGAGAAGAAAAAAGCCCGCCGACTCCGGCGGGCTCTTGGTCGCTGCGATCTTGGCGCCGGTCAGGTGCGCAAGCCGCATGATTCATAGTGCTTCACGCGCTCGTCAATCGGGATACGGGCGAAGCTATAAAGCTCGGCCTCATTGTCGCGCGCCGCCGCTGCGAGCGCGTGAAACAGGTCGCCAACGGCCTCATCCTCGCTAATGGTTCCGTCACGATGTGCGGTCACGATCGATCGCAGGAAGCTCTCAATATTCTTCGATTCAGTTTTGGCAATCAGGAACATACGCTTCTCCTAATATATTGACCTTAGCGCTCCGAGGTGATGATCACCTCGACGCCGCCCGCGTCGGCAAACGCTGCAAATTGACCGTGGTCTGGATGCAGTCCGCTCCAGACCGTAGACCATCCACGGTCCATCCGCTCCGAGAGCTTTACCGTAAGCGCTGTTCTGCTCCCACCTGTTTTGAGCGAGCGGTAGGGACGATAATCGGAGCGATAGAGGGCTCCGACACATGTCGATTTCAGAGCGTAAACATATGCCGGAGCCTGAAGCGTTTCCGGCGCGGCGGATCGAGGTCTTCACGGGCTCGGGGCGTCGGAGGACGTGGGGCGCGGATCAGAAAGCGGCGATTGTCGCTGAGAGCTTCGCGGAGGGCGCGAGCGTTTGTGAAGTGGCGCGGCGGCATGGTCTGACGCCGCAGCAGCTTTACGTGGCGTCGTCAGGCGCGCAAAGAGACCGAGGCTCGCGAGGACGTAGGCGCGCCGCCATTGTTCGTTCCCGCAGTCACGCAAGGGCCTGCGCCCGCGCCGCTCACCAAACGCGAACGACGCGCTGTGCGCCAGGAAGTCGATTCGACGCCGACGATCGAACTTGAAGTTGATGGCGTCACGGTTCGGGTCGGACGCGGCGCGCAAGCAAAGACCATCGCTGCGGTGATCCGGGCGTTGAAAGCCGCCAAATGATCGGTCCGACGGGCGCGGTGCGCGTGATGGTGGCGACGAAGCCGGTCGACTTCCGCAAGGGCGCGGAGGGTCTCGCGGCGCTGGTGCGCGAGACGATACAGTGCGATCCCTTCGACGGCGCGATCTACGTCTTTCGCGCGAAGAGGGCGGACCGCATCAAGCTTGTCTTCTGGGACGGCACGGGTGTGTGCCTCTTCGCCAAGCGACTGGAGGACGGCGAGTTCCGCTGGCCGAAGATCGAAGACGGGGTGATGCGGTTGTCGGCGGCGCAATTTTCGGCGCTGCTGGAGGGGCTAGACTGGCGGCGCGTACACTGCGCGAAGGAGACGTCGGCGCCGGCCTTGTCGGGATGATGCGACACAGTGAATCAGGGCGTCGGAGAGCGTCGAAAGACGGCACAAAATATGGTCTTCTGCGTCTATGGCGCAGGCGGTCGAGACGCTTCCCGACGATCCTAACGAACTGAAGGCGATGCTCCTCGCCGAGCGGGCGCGCAACGATCGTCTCGTGCAGATCATCAAGGAGATGCAGCGCCATCGCTTTGGACGACGCGCCGAGACCCTTCCCGAAGACCAGATGCTGCTCGCGCTCGAAGAGGTCGAACAGACGGAAGCGGGCGCCGCCGCGGAGGAGGAAGCCAAGTCCGCCACCGAACGCGAGAAGGCGTCCAGAAAGCGCCGCACGAACCGTGGCGCGCTGCCTGCGCATCTCCCGCGCATCGAAACCATCGTCGACATCGAGGATAAAGCCTGTCCCTGCTGCAAGGGGGCGCTCCATCAGATCGGTGAGGATGTCTCCGAGCGGCTCGACGTCGTGCCGGCGCAGTTCCGCGTGCTGGTGACGCGGCGTCCCAAATACGCCTGCCGCGCCTGCGAGGGCGCTATCGTGCAGGCGTCGGCCCCGGCGCGGCTGATCGAGGGCGGCCTGCCGACCGAGGCGACAATCGCCCATGACTGGTCTCCAAATACGCCGATCACTTGCCGCTCTATCGCCAAGCACAGATCTACGCCCGGCAGGGGATCGCCCTCGACCGTTCGACGCTCGCCGACTGGGTTGGCCGCGCCGCCTGGCATTTGCGGCCCGTGCACGAGCGGCTTCTGGAACACATCAGATCGTCGACAAAAATCTTCGCCGACGAGACAAGGGCGCCGGTGCTTGACCCCGGGCGCGGGCGCACCAAGACCGGCCAACTTTGGGCTTATGCGCGTGACGACCGGCCATGGGGCGGCGCCGATCCGCCAATCGCAGTCTATGTCTATGCGCAAAACCGAAAGTCCGAGCAGCCGCTCACGCATCTTGCCGGCTTCACGGGCGTCGTGCAGGTCGACGGTTACGCCGGCTATCGCGCGCTGACGCAGAAGAACAGCGTGTCGCTCGCCTTCTGCTGGTCTCACGTCCGCCGGCGCTTCTACGAACTCGCCGCAGCAGGTCCCGCGCCGATCGCCAGTGAGGCTCTGGCGCGCATCGGCGCGCTCTACGCCATCGAGAGCGACATCCGCGGGCAGAACCCGGACGACCGGCGCGCAGCGCGACAGGAAAAATCCCGCCCGATCCTCGACGCCCTCGAGCCATGGCTGCGCGAGAAGCTCGCGCTGATCAGCCAGAAGACCAAGCTCGCCGAGGCGATCCGCTACGCGCTTTCACGCTGGGACGGCTTGACGCGCTTTATCGACGACGGGCGCACCGAGATCGACTCCAATATCGTCGAGCGCGCGATCCGTCCCATTGCCCTCAATCGCAAGAACGCGCTCTTCGCGGGTTCGGACGGAGGCGGCGAAAACTGGGCGATCGTCGCGTCGCTCATCGAGACCTGCAAACTGAACGGCGTCGATCCGATGGCCTATATGGCCGATGTCCTCGCGAAGATCGTCGACGGACATCTCGCGAGCAAACTCGACGAGCTCATGCCATGGGCCTACGCGCAGCCGGTCGCTCTCAAACACGTGGCCTGAAAACAGCGGTTACGCTTTACCTCCTGTGCGTTCAGAAAGTCGTCGATAAAGTCTTCAAGCTTGGTGTTCCAAATTTTCATTTGATTTGCTCTCCGCGCTGATTTGCGACGCGAAGTGACTCGCACGCCGGGATTCGTGGCGTCAATATATAATTTCATTAAATTTCAATAACTTAAGTCAGTTATGACTGACATGCTGGATTGAACGAAAAAAAAGCGCTGCGGCAGGGTATAGGCCGCAGCGCTTTACCAGAGGAAAAAAGCACGCAAAAACGCACATGAATATTGTAATGGAAACGGATACATTTGCAATGATTAAATCAAATATATGAGCCACTATTCTTCTATATTATCTATCTGCGCGAGTATCTTATTAACTTCTTCGTTTACCTTCTGAGTGCGCGGCTCTTCGATCGTGGCGAGCCGATCCTTAAGCACTGAATTTTCGGTTTCCAACTCGGCATTGCGAGTGCGCAGCGCGACGATTTTTGGAACGGTCTTTTTGACTTTCCGGAACACAGATTCAAATTTCGCGATCCTCGCTTCAAGCTCAGCGATCCTCGCGTCACGCTGAGCAAGCTCGTCACGAAGCGTCGCGCGCTCCTGTCGGATTTTCGCCCGGTAAACCTTGTTCATTGCTACCTGTGACTTAGCCATTGCCGAACCTAATGATTAGGTCCTAATCATTAGTGAGGCAAGCGCTAATGATTAGGACGGGAACCGGAGCCTAATGATTAGGCCCTAATGATTAGCGAGGCAAGCACTAATGATTAGGGTGGGAGCCGCAGCCTAATGATTAGGCCCTAATGATTAGGTCCTAATGATTAGGATGGGAACCGGGAAAAGGAAGGGGGCGGCATGACGCGAGGCCTCCGGCGGAACTCCGGAGGGGTTGAAAAAGCAGGAACTCCGATAGTCGATCTAGGCTTCGCCAAAACCGGAGGGGTTTCAAAAAAAACGGGCGCGTCCCAAAGGGCGCGCCCATTATCGAAAAATTGTGAGCTGCCCATAGACGACTAACCCAAGTGTTTCCCATTAAAAGCGCCTCCGGAGAGACGCTAAAGGAAACGCTCGGGTTAGTCCTCTAGGACAGCGGAAGCGGGAAAAAGCCCTTTCGGTAGGAAAACCCGCTTCGCTCGCCGCCACATAGCTACCGACGTTGGCGCTATGCTTACCAGCAACTTTCCAGACCTAACGTCGGCCTGCCCTGTCGGCTTCTGGTTTTGAGACTGCCTTGCGCGCTTGAGGGACCCACGGTTCGCGCTTTAAGTCTTAGCCCCGCCGTATTGCACCGACAACTAAAACTGATCCGGATCGTTCCGGAATGATGGATTGCTTGTTTGCTTTGGTTCGTTGGGTGCTTTGCTTGCTTTGGTTCGTTGGGTGCTTTGGGTGCTCGCGACTTAGCGCAAGAGAATTATACGATACAGTCGCTATGCCTTGCAATGGTATTTCATTTTTTTCAAAGAAATTATTCTCAGCTCTACTGTCGAATTACAGCCAGATCTTTCCGTATAGTCGCTATACCAGTCTCTCCGGAAAGGGTGGCACAATCTCGACTACGGTTATCGCGCCGACAAAAGATTGCCGGGTCGAAGCTGCGCTGCAATTTCACTTACAACCACCGCGCGAATTTGCTGTTCGACCGCCCGGCTTGTCTGCTTCGCAAGATCGCGGTTTTGTTCATCCGTCCCGCCAGCGGCGTTCAAGGTCACATTCGACGTGAGATTGATCGGCGCGCCCTTCCCCGCCGCAAATGCCGGCGTCGAGATTGATGGCGCGCCGACAATTCCACCACTGGCAAATTTCGGGATGCGACCGGAATTGATCGCATCGAGCAACCCACGGTGCCGCGACGTGGCGCGGGCGTTCACAATATATTCGCCATTGCTAATATATGCCGGGATGCTGTCGCTTCGTCCCGTTCCCGGTCCGCGAATATATCCGCCATCCGCAAAACCGAAAATGCCTCTAAGCATTCCGAACATTCCAGCGCCGCCGTTTCCTGTCAGCGCATTGAAAATTCCATCAAAGCCCTTGTCGAAAAGTCGGCTCGCCATTTTCTTTAAGAGACCGTCGAGAACTTTATCGAGGCGCTCGCCGTTCAAAAGCGCTTCCGAAAACGCCGATTTAAGATCGTCGCCGAACGCTTTGACGCCAGATTGCCATTCCTCTTGCGCCTGCTTCGCTTCATCGAGCTTCACCTTCGCATTCGCATACGCGCCGGCAAGATCATTTACCTTCGCCTGAAGCTCCGGAGTTATTTCAACGTTCGATTTTTTCGCCGCCTCCAACAACTCGAATGCCGCTTTTGTTTTTTCGGCATCGATAGCTTCTTTTCCGATAGCCTCGCGTTCCTGATCGAAGGCGCGCGCCCGGCGTTCAAGATCAGCAATCTCACGCTGAAAATCGTTTTCATGGTCGGCTTTCGGCTTGTGACCGCCCTTCCCGGCTCCGCTTCCGGATTTTCCCGGCGCGGTCTTCAGCGGCGCGTTTAGATCGCCATCGTCAGGAGCCGCCCTGTGATTGAAGGTGCGATCGATCGCGGCCTTATTTGCCCTGTCGCGGAGACGATTCAGGGCGTCCTCGATATCGCCGAGATAATCCTGTTTCAGCGCCGCCGCGCCATCTGCGAACGCCTTGCCGGCAATCTCGCCGGCCGTGCGGTAGGTTCCAGCAATTCGGCCAATCTGAATCGGCGCGATCTGCGGGAAAGCGGTCCCAGCGCCAGCATTCGCCGCCGCAGTGATCGAATTGACGATCTGCGCGACCTTATTCGCCGCGCCCTCGACGGCGGAAATAACGGCGTTCATTGCGCCGACGATCGTATTGACGATAGCCGCGCCGGTCGCGTTCCACGCCCCGACGATCGCATGACCAGCGGCGACGAATGCGCCAATTGTTAAGTTTGCGGTCGCCTTCACGGCCGAAAGCAGATGCGCCAGCGCATCTCCGGCGTCGATCGAAGCGAGCGCCTGTGAGACAAGCGCCGCCGCCCGGCCGAACTGCGCGGAGAACCAGCCCGCCGCCTCGCTGCCCTGATCTTTCACTAGATCGAAGGCGACGCGCGCATAGTTGGCCAACGAGGCCAACTCGCCGGCGATGGGGTGCATTTGGTTCCCGAATCCGGCGAGCGCGACGGTCGCGGCGCTGATTCCGGCGACGATCGGTCCGCCTGTATAGAAGCCCGCGAGGCCAGCCGCGAAAGTTGCTGCTAGGGGCGCGACTACATTCATATGACCGGCGAGGCCCTGAATTGCGCCGGAAAGCGCCCCAGAGACGCCCGTCGCCTGATCAACCTCGCCGACATAGCGCTGAAGGCTTGTCGTCAGGATTTGGACGCTTTGCGCAATCGTCGGCGTCGTCTTCGAAAACTCGCCCTCGATCGTGCTCGCGCCGTTCAGGATGGCGGAAAAGACGCGATCGGCCGTAAGCTTCCCTTGCTCGCCAAGCGACTTCAGTTGCCCGACGCCCACGCCAAACTCTTTAGCGATAAGGCGCGCGAGGGGCGGCGCGCCTTCAAGAACAGAATTCAATTCATCGCCCCGGAGCGCCCCGGAAGCCAAAGCTTGATTGAGTTGCAGGATTGCGCCGGCCGTCGTCTCACTCGACGCGCCAGAGACTGCGAAGGCCTTCGAAATAAGGCCCGTCACCTTCAGGACTTGCGCCTGCGACGCGCCAAGGTCAGCCGTGCTGCGCTTCAGGCCCGTGTATAGATCGACAACCGCGCCAAGATCAGACCGGCTCGCAATCGCAAGGTCGGCAAGCTGCGACTGGCGCGCCGCGACGTTTCCAAGCTCTTCGCCGGCGGCTGCGATCTTCGAACGCGCGGCCGTCCATTCGTCGGCATACTTCTTCAGTTGCGCGACGCCCAACGCCGCCGTGAGCGCCCCCGCTGCGCTTGTCGCCATGAGCTTGAACTGATTCGAAACGCCTTTCGTCGCCTGCGCGAAGGTGCTTTCGAGTTTCTTTGCGCCTTGCTCGCCGCGACGCTCGATAGAACGCCAATTGTCATTGGCGGCGCGAGAGGCCTTTTGAAAATTTTTCTCAAAGTCCCGGATTCGCGCTTCAAGAGAAACAACAAGCTGTTCAGCCGTCTCGGCCATGGTCCAATCCTTTAGAAAAAGAGAAGCCCATCGGGGCGCTCATTGATATTCGAATAAATGAAGCCGCCGCCTTCGTTTATCTCGGCACGTCCTACGGCCATGATTCCCGCAACCGCCGCGTCGGTTTTTAGATCACGACGCGCCGACTTGCCCGGCTTGATGTTTCCGGCCGGGTCTGTGACGACGACGACGTTACTCACGCAAAATCGCAGAATCGGATTTCCGTCATGCCGGAAATTCTTCGAAAGCGCGGCGCGCTCAAATGCCCGCATCGGCGCGTTCATCGACGCGAAGCCTTGGCCGTGGTCCATGACAGGCAAACCGTCGTCTAAAAGGTTGCTCTTGATCTCGGTCGCGTTCCATCGATCAAAAGCGATCTCTCGCACGTCGAAACGCTCGGCCAATTCGCGAATCTTCGCTTCAACAATCCTATAGTCTACCACTTCGCCCGGCGTCGCGATTAGGTATCCTTCGTCGCGCCATTGAAGGTATGGGCCGTCGCCTTTGTCCTGTCGCGCGCGCAGACCAGCCTCGGGCGCGAAGACGTTTGTGTAGAGGCTATAACCGCCGTCTTCGTCGCGGAACGCTACCATAACCGCCGTAAGGTCTGAGACAGACGACAAATCAACGCCTATCCAACACGGCTCACCTTCACGTTCATCGATCGGCGTTGCGGTCGCGCATTCATCCCACGAATTCAGATCAAGCCAAGGGTCTGCGAGATTGTCGAGCCAAATGCCGAGATGATCATTTCGGAACTTCTCGCGCAGCGCCGGTCGGTTTTCGGCCTCTCGCGCCATCTGGCGAAGCGACGGCAAGTCGGGATATCCCAACGCTAAGCCGGGATTCGCCCGATGCCAGACCGCTTCGTCTCGCCAATCTGCATCGCCAGGCGTCTCGAAAAGAACCGGGAGCGTTCCTGGGTCGTCAATCTCGCCCCGCGCAACTTTCCGGGCGTAGTCATAGACTTCCGCAGCGGCGGTTTCCTGTCCGCGCCCCGCCTGCGAAATGATCATGCAGAGCGTGCCGGCCGTCTTCGAAAGGCCAGTCCGGAGAACGTCGAGAAGCTCGCGTTTGCGCCAACAATGAATTTCGTCAACCAGCGCGAAAGCCGGCGTTAGGCCGTTGCTCGCGTTGGCGTCGGAAGAAACCGCCTTCAGAGTCGCGCGCGATTTCGAGTGCCGGATTTCATGCTTGTAATCGAGGATATCGACCGCCGATTGTATGCGTCGATCGGCCATAACGATTCCGTGCGCTTCCTGATAGGCAATACGCGCTTGGTCGCGGTCATAGGCGGCAAGGAAGACTTGCCCACCTGACACCTTCTCCGGCCCAATCGTATGTAGAAGGGCCAGCGCCGCGCCGAGCGTCGTTTTCCTCGCGCCGCGCGAAACGAGCATGATGACTTGCCGGACGATGCGCGTTCCATCGGGGTTACGCGGTCCATAAATGCGCCGAACAAGGCGTTCCTGCCACGGATCAAGCTGAAACGCCCTGCCCGTCTTCGGATGCTTCAAAGCCCGGATGAACCTAACCGCGCGCTCGCCATAGCCGAACGTGTCTTCGATCGGCGAGGCGCCAAAGAGCCAATGCGGATAGGTGTCGGTCATAGGCCTAGCGGGTCATCTTCCGGCTCGCTGGCGTCATCGCGCATCGTCGGACGGGAGCGGCTTACCGGGGTTAGGCCAAGCTCGCTGGCAATGAGTCGGGCCGTTTGCGCCGCCTTGTCCTGCATACGGAATAGACGAGGATCGATATCGCCGCCGGCCGCCTGAATGAGTTTCTCGACCTCGCGGACGCGACCAGCCGAAACGCAAAACGTCTCGACCATGGCAAGGTCTGCATCCGTTAAAATCCGGCGTTCAATAAGCAGCGGCATGACGCGCCGCCACTCTTTTTTCGCCTCCGCAGACAACCACGCCGGGACAGGCGGAGCGCGGCGGAACGAATCCTTATCAGTCCGCACAACGGGTTTGACGCCCTTCGCCATTAGAGCCCCCGACGCCGGCAAACAATCTGCCAGCCCCGACGCCGGCCGATCTCGACAAGGCCGATAATGTCGAATGTCCGGTTCTCATAAATAAGCCGATCGGCGACCGTGAGCCCCGATATCCAACGCGTCCGGAAAGTAAGCAGTGTTTCGACCGAATCGACCGCGCCGCCCTCTTTAACGATCTGCGACGTGGCGGAATCCCCGGCGCTATCTCGCACAAGCTCAGCCCGATACGGGCCTTGCATCATATAGACCTCAGTCGGCGCGCCGAAATCATCGATGGCGTCGGTCTGTTTACTCCCTATGGAGATGCTGCGATCTAAACGCCCTGCCCGGATAATGTTGCGGCTCATTCGAGCGCCTCGCCGACGAGGGCCTCGAATGACACGACGCCATGCGACGTAACGCCATCCGGATCGCGCATGAAACGACTGTCGCTATAGCGGAAATCAATCAGCCCAAGCGTCACGATGGGATTGCCGACAAGCGTCTTGCGAAGCTGCCAAGCGATATCTTTGACCGCGACAAGCCCCGGCTCGCGCGTCCAAACGTGAAAGACAGGAAACAGGCGGAAGTAGTTGCGCTCAAGCGTTAGATCGTCGGAAACCTCCTGCATCTCGCCCATGAGGATGCAGGGGAAGACTTCCGGACGCGCATGGCGGTCATAGATATTCGACGCCGGGACAAGGGCAGTCATCGCCGGATCATTGATCAACGCGGCGCGCATGGCGGATTGTAGGGCGAGAGCGGGAGCGATCACTTATTCCATCCTTCACGAACTGCTTTCGAAATTGAGCGCTTCAAGCGGGTTTGAATCCGCTTCTTTGTGAGCCGGTAGGCGGGCCAGAAGAACGGATGCGCGAGCGCTTCGGAGGTGCCGTATTCGACCAAATGGGGGTAACGCACATCCGAATTGCCGGCCGTGACGATGACCTCATTCTCGCGCGCCGTGCGACTGCCGCCCGGCTGAGAATAGGGCGGCGTCGTCTCGCCCGGCATGGTGACATGAAGGGAGTGCTTCAGCGCGCCGGTATCTTCCGGGGCGAGGGCTTGCATTCGGCCGGCAAGTTCCTCGCCCGATTTGATCAGCGCGGGCTTCACAGCTTCTTTGACGGCCGCCGGGATGGCTTCGAGGCGCTGCAAAAGGCGGTCAAGATCAGCGGCCATTAGAATGCGAAGCTCCGGTAGGGCGTGATTAGCTCCCACGTTCCGAAGGGAAGATCATGGACGGTCGCGCCGATAAGCGATGCTTCCCGGTTCTCATAGAGATGGGCGGCAAGCTGGCGAACGGCTTCAAGCAGCGGCGCGGGCGTCGTCTCAGTGAACGGCCCGCCCGTGAATTTCTCGACGAAAGCGGTAGCGACGGCGATTTTATCCTGAAGAAGATCATCATCATCCGCGCCGGTGATATTCAGGTGCCTTTTCAGATCGTCAATTGAAATGGTCATGGTTCGAATGTCCTAGCAAGGAATATATTCTAGCATAGGACTTTAGTCTTTGAAACTCCAAATAGGCTCGATATCATACGAAAGGCCTTGCACCGGTCTCCAATGACAAGCCGGAATTGAACCGCTCCCCCGCCACTATCCCCCTTCAACCAAAGCGTTTTGCAGAATTCCAGCTAATGCTATTGTTGCCAATCGGATGACGAGGGGAAACATGATGCCGAGGCACGATCAAGTATTCTATACGGATGATTTTATGTATGACACGTTGAATATCAGAGAATTACCTAGTCATCTCTTCTTACACCAGCATTGTTGGCCCAAAAGCCAGTGATGCATTAATGTCCAAAGCCGAAGCAATTTTGGCTGAACACACTCCCAAAGCACGACTTCAAATTAGCGCCATTCCAATTCGTTAAAGGTATATATGGCCAAATTTTAAAGCAACTTACAGTCGGCAGCGATGCCCATGGGAGACGCCAATGATCATCGGCGTAACGTTTCCTGCACTTGGCAAAAAGTGACCGTTAGAGCATCTTGATCCGGCGTCATGTTACGATATTGAAGCTTTGCGTGAAAGTGGCTTTGATCGAACGGAAATTTTCGCCCTGATAGATCGCGGCGAGAAACGAAACTTCCCATTGCTCGCACGTCCACTTGTCGGGCGTGGATTTGCCGGGAGCGGTCCACAGGAAGGGAACGTCGCCGCCGTGCTCTATAAGGAAGGCCTCGATTGTGTTCGCCTGTGCCGGAGTTAGAACCTCCCATGTCAGCGAAAATTCGTTCCGGATATGGTTCAGGCCGTCACGGGAGGCTTGCCCATATCCGTCGCCGAACTCAGCTTTCAGGATTTTCACCTTCGGTTTGTTGCTCGCGCCGATGCTCGGCTGAATCGGCGGGGTAAAAGTTTCGAGAGTCATTGCGCGTTCCGGCGCTCTTGAGATTGCTTCCGGGAGCTATGGCAAGAGATGCAAAGCGCCTGATGATTGTCGTGTCGCCAGAAAAGCGCTTTGTCGCCCTTGTGTGGCTCGATATGATCGACGATCGTCGCCGGGGCGCCGCACATGACACAGACCGGGTGCTTTCGAAGGAATGCCTCTCGGTAGGCGCGCCATTTCGAGTCATAGCCGCGTTCGCTGGCGCTTGGCCGGGTAAGATCGAAAGCCGCCTTGCGCTCAGCGTCGCGTCGAATCTGACAAGCGCATTTAGCGCCAGACGCCACTACATGGCCACAGGCGCAGATACGGGGTGCGCGGCGCGTCATGGATTAATCCGAAGAAGCTGACAGAACGACAAGCTTTTCGTCTGAGCCAAGGATAACGATACGCCCCTGAGCTTCTGGAAGCGATTTCCCGAGTGACTCTCTAATCCTATCCTTGACTTCCACGGTCATTTTACTGTTATTCGAGAACTGAAGCACAAGATAATCAGTTGCTGTATTGAACTTAATCGTTTTCATCTTTGTTTCCATACTTTGTTGATATTGTCAGCTTTCATTCGCGGCACGTCGTTAGACTGCCCTCACGCGGGAGCGTAGAAACGCCGCAAGCGCCGCCTCGGATTGCGCCGGCGTCTTATTCTCTTCGCCGCCGAAGATCGCTTTCAGAAGCTCGAAACGGCCCTCATAAGCGGCTTTAATTTCCGACGGTGTGGCGTTCCATGCTTCCAAAGGCGTCCAGCCGAGATAACCGGTTGCGATTTTGAAAAGGCGTTCATGATGCTCGGCGAAAGGAACTTTCTCGCCGGCTTCGGTTTCATCCTGTTTCTGCAACTGATCTTCGTCCACTCCGGCGAGCATGAGAACCAGCTTCAGAAGCTGCGGAACGAGAATGCTGTCGCATACGTTCAGCGGCAGTTCGTTGTGGCGATCAAGAAAATCGACAAGCTCGAAATGATCGGACGTTTCGCGAATGACGGTAGCCATCGCAGAGATGTTTTCCTCCGCGATGGCCTTTAGAAGATTTTCGAAGCCGTTGTATTGGCGTTCGAGGCGCATGGCCGCGCGAAGCGTCGGACGGCAGATAACGGCCTCGCCGTCATAAAAACGGATATGAATTTCTGAATCGGCGAGGCTCATCGATCGATTGTCCTTACGCCGCCGCGCCCATGACAACGTCGGACGTGACGCTGATTTTCATTTTCAGCTTTACGACTTCGTTTGCGCTGCCGGCTTCGAAGCTCTGGGAAAGAACAACGCCCTTCCAAAAGAACTGCGTGCCGTGGTGCGGGCCAGCGCCGCCCGTGAGAGCGTCGTTCAGCTCGGTCTTGAAGTTGTAGGGCGCGCCGGCATTGGCGTTGAAAGCAGCAATCAGCGCCGTTTGCCCGGCGTCGTCCGGATCATAGCCCATCGAAACTTCGATCGTTCCGGCGTCGCGAACGCCGGCGACCTTCTGAACACGGGAGTCGGTAAGGCTCGTAAACTTGACCTCTTCCGCCGAATCTTCAATGGGGCCGATAGATTCGACCTCGCCGACAAGAGAGTAAGTATCGGTCTGAAAGGTCGTTAGGTCGGTCGCGGCGGCCGTCGTTCCGATATAGAACTTGGTTCCCGCAGTCGTCTTAATGGTCACTGGAATCTTTCCTTCTTTGAAACTCTTGGATATGCCGGCGCATCGAAGCGCCGGCGTTTATGGATCGATTGATTACGCGCCCGCAGTCGTCTTGAGATAGCGCAGCGCCGGAGCGTTCACGACTTCGCCGCCGACGCGCCTGCGAGCGTGAAAGCGAACCTTTCCAGACGTGCGTTGCGTATAATCATCGCGCAGGAAATCGAGGCCGACGCGATCGATAATGCGATAGGCTTCCTTGAAATCGCCCACGACGGCGACAACCGTCGAAGCGGCAAGGCTCGGCATGTCGGGAACTTCGATTACCGGCGCGCCAAGCAGCGTGCCAGCGCCGCCGAACGGAAGCGACGCGGAAGCAACCGCGTTGTCGTGCCAGATATACTCGCCGGTCGTGCCGTTTTTCATTTTGCGAACCGCGCCGAGCATAGAGCGGTTCATGACCCAAACAGCGTTGCGCGCAAAGGCGGAAGGAAGCGCATAGAACGCCGAGATAAAATCATCGGCGCTCGGCATAGCGCCAAGGGCAACCGTGCTATCCACAACAGAACCCGCCGCCGGTGAGGTGAGGAAGCCGGTAGGCTTGCCGTCGCCGTCGCCGCTAACGAAAGCAGCGCCCTCGGCCTTGGCGAACGCTTCGGCAAGGTCTTTCACGATTTCCGAACCCACGTCGAACATGCTGTCTTCGAGAAGCTGAAGCGAAACGTCCGTATAAACGCCAAGCTCATAAGCTTCGATGCTCTGCGGCGTGGGATAGGTGCTAGACGTTTCGGTGCGCGTGCCAGTTTCAGAAACCCAAGCGGCGGTCGGGCCGGCGCTGCGCTTCGGAAGCTGCACAACCGGAACGCCAACATTCGTCACGCGCGCGAGACTGCGGACAGGCGAAATCTCGACAAGATTCTTCAGAAGCTCAGTCAGAAGAATTTCGGGAATCAGAACGCCGCCGTTCGAAGCAACCGAAAGCGCCTTGCGGTCAATCTCGCCGCTGCGCGCATAATCGACAAACGCCTTCTTTTCGGTTTTGCCGTTATCGTCGCGATGCGCGATGATCGCCGGAGCGCCGGGGCGATTCAGCTTCGCCTCAATCTTTTCGAGGCGCGCGGCGAGCTTGTCGCCATTGTCGTTTTCGAACTTCTTTTCGATCGCTTCGAAACGCTCATTGACGGTCGCCGTGAAATCTTCAAGGGCCTTCGTCACAATATCAGCGGCGTCGTTTTCATCGCCGCTCTTCAGTTCGATCGGCGCGAGCGCCGCATTCGTATTCGCAACCATTTTTTTCTTACTACCTCACTTCACTTATTGAGAGCCGACGCGGCTCGATTCAGTGCCTCGACGATCTTGAAGGCCGTCGCGGCGTCTTTCGCGCTCGTAACCCGCGCGCCGGGATGGGCTGGAATGGTGACAAGGGAGCACTCGACAAGCTCAAGATCGCTGATCGTGCGTCCGCCGCCCTTTCGCGGCGTCGCGCTCTTCGTCCTGAAGCCGATGGAAAGGCCGCTGATCGCGCCGGCTTGAACCAGCGCGCGGACTTCGCGGGCGCGTTCAACATCTTCAACCAGAAGCCGGCCCTTCAGCGTGAGCCCCGCCCCGGTCGTCTGTATATCGGTCCAGACCCCAACGGGTTGCGCCGGATCATGTGCAAATAGGAGCGGAAGCGGCGCGCGGGCGTCTGCAAACGCCTTCGGCTCGATAATGTCGCCCACTCGGTCCGGCGAGCCGAACGGCCAAGCAATGCCCGTGATCTCTCCGGCGTCCGAAACAGACAAATTAGCTTTGATCTCGATATGATCAGACATTGGAAGCGCCCTCTTGTGTTTCCGGGGCGAGCGCTTCCTTAGTGGCGTTTGAGCCAAACCAAAGCGCCTCAAGAATGGCGACGGCGAGCGGATAGACTTGCGAGAGCGGCGCATCGTCGGCATAGACGGCGACAAGCGTCGCGGCGTCTTTCGGATCAGCGCCGCCGCCGATCAGCGCGAGCCTGATCGTCTCTCGAATATCGGCATGGCTGAAATCCCCGGCGAAGAGGCGCTTGCAAAGCGTGCCAATGCCGGCGTTCGCGACGCGTTCGAGTTCCGGAATGAGCTTCGGCGTAAGGCGGAAAGTGCGCTCTTTGTCGCCAAAGAAATGGTTTACGGCCGTCGTCATTATGCGGCTTCCTTCGCCGGCAAAGTCGCCTTGGCGGTCTGGACGTGCGGAGATTCGAGGCTATCGCCGGCTTCGTGAGCCGGGAGGGATTCGACCGCCCGGCATTCGTTGGCGGTGAAAATCCCGTTGCTGCGCATCTTCGCGAGGAATTCACCGCGCGCCGCCGTGTCGCCCCGGAGAAGATCGGACGTGTCGAACTCAACGCTGTAGGTGCGGCGTTCCTCCGGAGAGAGAAGCACGCGCCGATAAGCGGATTCGAAGTTCCGGAGCCACGGGAGCAAGGTTAATTGAAGGAACTGGCGATTGCTGGATTCGAGATTCGACCATGTAGCGCGGGACAAGTCGCCGATCAGCGCCGGCGAGATATTGAAGGCGCGCGCGATTTCGACAGTCTGCAACTGGCGCTGTTCGAGGAATTGGGCGTCAACGCTTGTGAGCGCGAGCGGCTGAAACTTTCCGCCTTGTTCGAGGACGGCGGTCTTGCCGCTGGCGCTCCCGGCGTGCGCAGCGTTCCATGAATCGCGGATGCGTGCGGCGGCCGCGGCGTCTAGCTTCTGTTCAAAGGAAAGCACGCCGGAAGGACGCGCGCCATTTCCGAAAAGCCGCGCTGCGTAGGCTTCAAGCACAATCGCAAGGCCGATGGCTTCGCGGGCGTGTGCGATCGGCGCGACGCCGGTAAGTCCGTTCACAGACAGGGGCGCGCGGACGTGGATGATATCCGACCAGTGGTAATCGCGCGGCGTGTCGGCATTCGACGCCGGGCGAACTTGGGCGGTCGTGTCCAGTGTCGCGATATTCTGAGACTGGTGTCGATAGACCGGCTCTCCGGTCGCGGGCTCATACAGGACCGTCACGCTTCCCGGCATTAGCCGGATGAATTCGAAAGCCTTGCCGTCGCCGATACGATTCACGGCCGCGAAGCCGTCGCCGTGCAAGAGCGCATCGGTAGCGAGTTGCGTCCGGAGCGAACTTGAACTTGTCCAATCATTCGCCTCATAGGCGACAAGATCGAACGCCGGATGATCTTCGGCGACGGCCTTCCCCTGCCCTTCGTCGCGGTAAATCCAAAGGGGAAGCGTTCCGATTGCGCCGCTGATCAGGGAGACGGCATTGGCAACGGCGGGAACGGAAAGGGTGGTCTGGGGCGTGACAGATACGCCGGACAGAACCGAAGGGGCCAGAAGGTCAGTCGGGAAGCTGTTGGCGTCGAGACTTTTGGCCTCGACGCCCAATGCCTTGCGAATAAGAAAGCCGATCAAACTAGGTTCCAAGCCCTACTTAATTGAATCTACATAATTGTAGCGCGGCCACTAAGTGGTGTAAACTATAAATGCACATATGCATATATCTTTATGTGCATGCTGCTAGCAGTAAATCAAGTGGATTTGATATCCACTCCGCTTGCCCCCAACAATTTGCTGTTGGAGAATACGGCCCACTCTTTCGAATTAATGAGGCACGAATCAAGTGGATGAAAGGCTAACTCCATTTGCGCTGTTTTCCCTTTTCTTGGGATCCGGTCTCCAAATATTTGGATACACAAACCCTGTTATTGGGATTGCTTTATTAATAGCGTCGTCAGTTTTTTTAGTAGTATGGGTATGGGGATACATCAATAATAGAAGAAAATTAAAAAACCTAAGCCCTTTCGTTCTAGATAGAAGTCATTTTTTAGCTATCACTCAGTTTTTTGGAACACTATCATTGGGCGCACTAGCATTATTTGCTGCCGAGATATTTTTTGAATTCTCCCCTTTGCCAGAAAAATTGATAACTGTAACAGTTCCACCAGCGTCACATACGCTACCCCTGCTACCTTCGCCACAGCAGTTAGTTGCTAATAATCCTCCGCCAATTTCTAATGACATTGCGATCAATGCTTCTCGATATCTACTCTTGGAAGAAGCGACACAGAAAGCTGAAACAATTCGTGACTCTCTTGAGAAGAACGCTCAAGGAGTTCTGGCTAACGAGTTACGAAACATTGAAATGCAGCAACAAATAAAAGACGGTAAACTTGATATGTTTCACCAAAGAAATATAATTATGCATCAGGTAGGTTATAATTATATATTTTCATGGAAAAATACTGTTACTGAACTAGAAGATTTGAATAAGAAGTTATATTCGAACAGGCCTCTTGATGTTACTACAACAAATGAGCTTTCGATTCCTACAGTTGTTGCTCCAGGAGAAGAGAGATTCGTGGGTGCTGATGAAGCAACAAGCATGAAAAAGTATGAATTCAGGAAATTCTATTTTTTATCAAGAAATGTAGTAAAGCAGGCAAATGCCTTTATCGAAGATATAAAAAAGGAAAAATCGATCGTGGCTCAAGGCCTCGAAAAAAGTGCTGAAGGAAGGAACTTTGTAATCCCTAAGAAATAGATCGTGATCCATTAAGGGTGCGGGCGGCGCGCTAGAAAGCCCTTAGCTTTCAATAGGCCCTTTAGCGCCCGCACGTTTCGATAAGATATTGATTTCAAATAAAATTACTAGAACGGCCAGGGGCACCATCATACTCGTATTGTCAGGCTTCCTATCCCCGCCTCCGCGATCGGACTGCAAGGAGCGAAACGACGAAGCAATCCAGCGCTATGGTCGCTTCTGGATTGCTTCGCTTCGCTCGCAATGATGATGTGAGGCGGTTTTCGGCTCCTCGGCCGTCATTGTTGTGCGCCGGGAGCGTCGTCGCGAAGCAATCAGGCGGAAGCCCTATGAAGGCGCGGCCTGAAGCGGCTGCGCAAGGCGGCCCCCGGCGCGAACCTGGCGCGCCGCGCCGAGGGCCTCTTGTCCGCGCCGTGAGCTTGGGGAATTCCGGCGGCGGGCAGGCTAGACTTAGGCCCGGGACTTGTCCTCGGTATGGCCTGGCTGTTGCCGGCCCATGTCCGAACGGCGCCCGGCCGGCCTCAATGGCAATAATGGGATGGCCGCACCCGCTGGTAGCGGATCAGCTTGCCGCCGGGGCTCTCATTGATCTCGCTCGCGACGCATCGGCGCCCGACGCGGACGAAGGGCGTCGTATAGCCCCAGGGATACCAATCGGCGGCCGCGGGATAGCCCGTGACGGGGTCGTAATCCCATGGCGCCGAGAAGCCCCAGCCGCGCACAGGCGCGCGAGACCAGTCCTCCCTCTCCCAGCCCTGCTGGAGCCACGGCCCCTCCCGGGTCGGGCCGCTGGCGCGCAGCTCCTGCGTCCGTCCGCGCGCAGCGGCGAAGCTGGCTCCAAAGACAAGCAAAGCGGCCAGCGCGAGGATCGACAGGCGACTAAAGCAGATTTCACGCGCGCGCATGGCGACCTCCGACTCTCCCCGCCTATCGCCGCTTCCCGGCTTGAGGCTCCGCCTCTCGATCAATGAGCTTTCGGCTCCGCATCCGCCAGCGCGATGAAAATCATCGCGATCCCCACGCTGCCGATGAAGCGGAAGGCGGGCTCCTGCATGTTGTAGACGCCCGCGCGCCACATCTGGAACCATTCGCCGCCCACCGCCATGAAGCCGAGCAGATAAAGCAGAAAGCCGACGCAGAGCCCGGCGATCGCCATGCTCTTCTCGCCGTTGAACGCGGCCGCGCCCCCTGCCCGCGCCCGCCACAGCCGCCAGGCGCCGTAGAGCGTCAGCGCGGCGGAGGCGAACTCCGTCGCAATGATGAAGAGGTAGCAGAGATGATGCAGCGCCGGGCTCTTGACCGCGCGCCATTTGAGCGGGCTCGGCGGGATCATGTCCATGGAGAGGATATGCTGCACGACGTCGAAATTCGCGCCGTAATCGAAGACATTGCCGAGCGCGACGAGCAGGATCAGAAAGCCGGCCGAGAAGGCGACCGCGATCTTGGCGAGCCTCACCGTCATATGGCCGTTTCCTCCCGACTCGACGGCGACAGGCTAGCGGGTTCGCGGGCGAAAGAAAACTTGCGCGTCAATCGCGCCCGCCACGGTCCCGCCGCATGGACCAGGCGCTTGGCGAGGGGCCGCAGCCGCGCGATGATGAAAGCGGCGGCCCGGCCCTTCAAGCCCGTCGCGACGAAGCGCGCCTCGATCCGCGTCTCGCCTGTGGCCCAGGCGCGCTTATAGGCGTCGGCGGGGAGCAGCATGTCATAGGCGCCGAGCCCCTCCTCCGCGCAACGCGCGATGAGGCGGCCGGTGAGCGCCTGCCCCGGCGAGCCTTCGGCGAAACGTTCGTCATAGCAGCCGAGCAGCGAGCGATAGGCGCCGCCGCCCACAAAGCCGAGATCGATCGCGCTGATTTCGCCGCCGACGCGCAGGACGTTGACGCGCAGAAAGCCCTCGCGCGCCAACGCCGCGAGGAAGTCCTCGGAAATCGGATCGGAAAGGCCCGCGCTATAGGCGCCCTTGCCGCCAAGCCATGTGCGCTTGAGCGCGAAAGCGTGGCGGGTCAGGCTTTCTCGCTTCGCCGGGGACCCGGCCTCGTCGATCAGAAGAGGGCCATAAGCTTCAAGCCTTTTCAGGCGCCGCTCGACGCTCTTGTGGCGGCGCGGCTTTCGGTTGCGCAGATCGACATAGGGCGCGGAAAGCGGCTCTCCGGCCAGGCTTCCGTCCGCCATCACGCCGCCGGCGCGCAGCCTGGCGAAGGCGAAGAGATCGACGTCGCGCCAGCGCGCCATCTCGGCCTGCGCCGCCGCGATCCATCGCGCGCGCCCTTCGCCCGGCAGCGCCAGCGCGTCGCCATATTGGGTCAAAGGCTCGCCGATCCACCGGGCGACGGCGACGCCGAGGCGCCGCTCGATCTGCAAGGGCAGAAGCAGGGCGAGCCGCCCCTCGTCGCGCAGGCAGAGAATGCTCGGCCGCGCCCGCTCCCCCGCCAATGCGAGCCAGGAGCGGCACCAGGCGAAGCTCTGAAAGCCCGTCGCCTCCGGCGTGGCGCTTTCGAGCGCGGCCCATTCTGCGGCAAGAGCGTCGACGCCCGCGAGCGTCTCGACGCGTTCGATCGAATATGGCGACGGCGCGGGCATGTTATTTCATGATCCGATAGGGCGCGACGTCGCTGAAGCCCTGAGCGGCTTGCGGGTCGACGCGGAAATCGATCGTCATGGGCGCGCGCCTCTTATTGGCGAGCTTTCGCCATCCCTTATGCGCGGCGGCGAGCGCGAACTTGCCCCAGAACGCCGGCCCGGCGGTCTCCCGCGAGAGGCCGCGGCCTCCGGCATAGGGACGCAGCAGGCCGTTGGCGTAGTTCACGGCGTATTGGTTGCGAAGCTCGTCCGTCCAGTGCTCGGTCGTAAAGGAAACATTCACGCAATCGGCGTTGCGCACGCGGTGCGGGGAATTGAGCGGCCAGCTCGCCCAATCGCCGGCCTCCAGCTCGAAACTTTCCGCCTCCGCCTCAAATGAGGGATCGTAAGGCAGATCGGTGTCGGCGCCGCGCTGGAGCACGATATTCTCGATCCTGTCCTGCGGCAGATAGGGCGCCCTCGGCGGATAGACCCAGACGCGCTTCCTGCCCCGCACCTGCCAGAGGCTCTGGCCCGGAACGTCGGCATGCAGCGCGACATTCATATTCGGGGAGGAAATCAGGACGCTCATCGAGCGCTTGTAGCTGTGGAAGCGCGGGACATGACGCGCAATGTCGTCGAAAAGCCTGTCGAGAAGCTCCCGATATTCGTTGAAGGCCTCGTGCACGCGCTGCAGATGGACCCAGATATTGCCTTTGGCGACGGCCGTCATGACCTCTCGGCCGGAGAGGCCCGACATGTCGCCCTCGCGCCAATTGCGCGGGTCCGTCTCGTCGCGCGCCATGGTGTTGACGTGGAAGCGCTCGCGCGGCGACGCTTCGATCAGGCGCTCGAGCGCGGCGTCCGAGAAGAGCGGACTGTCGGCGAGCCGGTGCGCGAGAAGCATCGGCTCGCGCCCGAAGTTCCGGATCTGACCTGGGCGCCATTCGGTGAGAGATAATTTTTTCATGGAAAAACGCCGGAGCCGTTTCGAGGTGTCGACAAGCTAACGCCGGAATGGGAAATAAAGAGTGGACGCCCGTCAGGAGTCTTGAATGATCGATCTCTACTACTGGCCCACGCCGAACGGCCATAAAATCACGATCTTCCTCGAGGAGACCGGGTTGGCCTATCGACTCAAGCCGGTGGACATCGGCAAAGGGGACCAGTTCAAGCCGGAATTTCTGGCGATCTCCCCGAATAACCGCATGCCCGCCATCGTGGATCGCGCGCCCTCGGATGGCGGCGCGGAAGTGGCGATCTTCGAGTCCGGCGCCATTCTGCTCTATCTCGCCGAGAAGACCGGCCGCCTGCTGCCGACCGACCTTCGCCCCCGCATGCGCGTCCTGCAATGGCTCTTCTGGCAGGTAGGCGGGCTCGGCCCCATGGCCGGGCAGAACCATCATTTCGGAAAATACGCCCCGGCGCGCATCCCCTACGCCATCGATCGCTATCGCAAGGAGACGAACCGCCTCTACGGCGTGCTGGACCGGGAATTGGCGAAGTCCCCTTATGTCGCCGGCGACTATTCCATCGCCGACATCGCCTGCTATCCCTGGATCGTGCCCCATGAGGACCAGGACCAGGACCTCGACGACTTCCCGCATCTCAAGCGCTGGTTCGAATCGATCAAGGCCCGGCCGGCCGTGACGCGCGCCTATGCGGCCGGCGCGCCTTATGGGCGGCGGGGGCCGGACTTCACGGCGCTGGAGCGCGAGATCCTGTTCGGGCAGACGGCCGCGCGCCCGGAGGCAAAATAGGGAGCCGCGATGACGCTCCTCTGGATTGCTTCGTCGCTTCGCTCATCGCAACGAAGCGGCGGACGCGCGGGGTTGTGCCCGCGCCTTCGGCTTGTCCGCTCCGCCGCCGACATCTCAATAACAACTGATGAACTCGCGATAGACCCAGCCGAGCCGCCTGCCGCCCTGCGTCGACACATAGGCCCAGGGCTTGCCGGCGTTATCTTCGCCATAACGCTGGACGTAGACGATGCGGCCGTTCTCGATCGCGCCGATGACGTTCTTCTTCTGGTCGCGGATATTGAGCGGCGTCCCGGTCGGGTCCGTCACCTTGCAGCGGTCGCCCGCGAGCGCGGGAGCGGCCCAGGCGACGACGGCGGCGAGCGCGGCGAGCACGAAGCCGGTGGTCAGCGAGGATTTGACGGACATTGAAATCTCCTTCGGTCGATGCAATCGGCTATAGTCCTGCCCTCGCCGCGCGGAGTTGCGCCGGCGCACATGAGCTTCGTCATGAGGAAAGCCGCTCTCCCGCTCTGCCTTCTCGCTTTCGCCGCGCCCGCAAGGGCCGAGCCGCCGCCGGGTTTTGCGCGCCTCGCCGACGTCGCGCCGGACATTGCGCAGGATATGCGCTATGCGGGCTCCAATAATTTCACCGGCCATCCCGCGCCCGGCTATCGCGCGCCGCAATGCTGGCTGCGCGCCGAGGCCGCCAAGTCGCTCGCCGCCGCGCAAGCGGACGCCAAGGCGCAGGGCTTTTCGCTGGTGGTCTATGATTGCTATCGCCCGAAGCGCGCCGTCTCGTCCTTCGTGGAATGGTCGCGCAACGCCGACCGGTCCACAAAAGCCGATTATTATCCGAGCCTCGAGAAGAGCCAGCTCTTCCCGCAAGGCTATATCGCCGAGCGCTCGACGCATTCGACCGGGCTCGCGGTCGATCTCGGCGTTGAGGGCTGGGATTTCGGCACGCCCTTCGACTTTTTCGACCGGCGGTCCTGGACGAAAGCCAAGGTCCCTGGCGACGCGCATGCGCATCGCGAGGCGCTCGTCGCCTTGATGAAGCGGCACGGCTTCGAAAATTATCCGCGCGAATGGTGGCACTTCGCCTTCAAGGGCGCGGGAAACGCGGCGAGCTACGACGTCGAGGTGGAGTGAGCGCCCTTCTCGGCGCGATTCCCTTCGCCGCGCGGCCGTCATTGCGAGGAGGCGAAGCCGACGAAGCAATCCAGAGCCACGTCGCGGCCTCTGGATTGCTTCGCTTCGCTCGCGATGACGCCGGGGCGCAGTTAGGACTTTCTGCAACTCCGTCGAATCCACTCCGCAAGCGCCTCTTCGTCGATCTCGCGATTGGCGAATTGCGAAACGAGAATGAAGCAATCCTCGTCGCGCGCCGTCAGCTCATAGCCATTGTCGGCGAGAAACGTTTCCAGCGCGACCAGGGCGACGCGCTTCTTGCCTTCGACGAAAGGATGGCTGCGGATGAAGCCGGCGGCGCAGGCGGCGGCGAGGCGCGCCGCGTCGCTTCGCGGCTCCATGCGCGCGACGTCCCGCGGGCGGAGAATGGCGTTCGCCAGCGCCGCCTCGCTGATGAGCCCGACGGCGCCGCCATGCGCGGCGAGAACTTCCTCGTGAATGGCGAGCGCGATGTCGCGATCCAGAAACCGCCAGCTCACTTGGAAAGCTCGCGCAGCGCATTGTGGCGCTTGCTGATGATGCGGCGCGCCAGCGCCACGCGCCGCTCGAAATCGGGATCGCTCTTGGTGATGCGATAGCCCTCGGGCGAGCGCGTCAGATATAGGCGGTCGCCCTTCTCGACATTGAGATCGGCGATGATCTCCCGCGGGAGGACGACGCCGAGCGAATTGCCGATGCGGATGATCTTGAGCGCGCCGAAGCCTTCGGCGGAATCTGTTTCGGTCATGGTTCCTACTTCCGTATTAACCTTAACTGTTGCAACAAATGTTATAACAGCTCCGTGAACGGCGCAACATGACAAATCGGCGCGCGTGGATAAACTGCGCGCCGCATGCGTCCCGACATTCTCGCCCCGCTCTTCGGCCGCGTCGCCGCCCTGCCCGGCGTCGGCCCCAAGACCGCGCCGCTCTTCGATCGACTGCTGACCGGCGCGGGCCGGCAGGCGCGCCTCGTCGACCTTCTGTTTCATCTGCCGACGAATGTCATCGACCGCAGCCAGCGCCCCACGATCGCCGAGGCGCCGATGGACACGATGGTCGTGATCAAGGCGCGCGTCGCCGAGCATCGCCGCCCGCAGGGACGCTACGCCAAGCAGCCGTTTCGCGTGCTCGTCGAGGACGACACCGGCGATGTGGAGCTCGTCTTCTTCCTCGCCAACGCCGACTGGATCGAGCGCAGCCTGCCGATCGGCGCGACGCGTTGGATCTCCGGCCGGATCGAGCTTTATGACGGCCGGCGCCAGATCGTGCATCCCGACCGCGTGCTCGACGAAGCCGGGCTCGCGAAGCTGCCGCCCTTCGAGGCCGTCTACGGCCTCACCGAAGGCCTTCAGCCGCGCTTCGTCTTACGCGCGACGGAAGAGGCGCTGGCGCGCGTTCCGCCGTTGCCGGAATGGCAGGAGCCGACCGTGCTCGCCGCAAACAAGCTCCCGCCTTTCGCGGAAGCGCTGCGCGCCGCCCACCGCCCCGACAGCGCAAAGGCGCTTTCGCCGCAGCATCCCGCGCGCCAGCGCTTGGCGCTCGACGAATTGCTCGCGAGCCAGCTCGCGCTCCGGCTCACGCGCGCCAAGATGCGGCGGCTGCCGGGCCGCGAGAACAAGGGCGACGGACGCCTGTCGCGCGCGATCGAGGCCGCCCTTCCTTTCCGCCTCACCGGCGCCCAGCGGCGCGCCCTCGACGAGATACGCGCCGATCTCGGCTCCGATCTGCGCATGCTGAGGCTGGTGCAGGGCGATGTCGGCTCCGGCAAGACGGTTGTCGCGGCGCTGGCCATGGCGAGCGTCGTCGAATGCGGGCGGCAGGCCGCGCTCATGGCGCCGACCGAAATCCTGGCGCGCCAGCATTACGACCGACTCGCGCCGCTCATGGAGCCCGCCGGGATGCGCGTGGCGCTGCTCACCGGGCGATTGAAGCCGAGCGAGCGCGCCGCGACCCATGCGGCCGTCGCCGCCGGCGGCGTCGATGTCGTCATCGGCACTCACGCTTTGGTCCAGGACGATCTCGCCTTCCACGACCTCGGCCTCGCCGTCGTGGACGAGCAGCATCGCTTCGGCGTGCAGCAACGCCTTGCGTTGGGCGCAAAGGGCGAGGCGGTCGACGTGCTGGTCATGACGGCGACGCCCATTCCCCGCACGCTCGCGCTCACCGCTTTCGGCGACATGGACTCTTCCGCGCTCGACGAAAAGCCGCCGGGCCGAACCCCGATCACGACGCGAGCCTTGCCGGCCGGGCGCATCGGCGAGGTCGTCGCCGGCCTTCAGCGCGCGCTGGCGCAGGGCGCGCGCGCCTATTGGATCTGTCCGCTCGTCGAAGAAAACGAGGATCTCGATCTCGCGGCCGCCGAAGCGCGCGCCGGCGATCTGCGCCATTATTTCGGCGACGCGGTCGGCCTTCTGCACGGGCGCATGAAGGGGCCGGAAAAGGACGCGGCGATGGAGGCCTTTCAGCGCGGCGAAACGCGCGTGCTCGTCGCGACCACCGTCGTCGAGGTGGGCGTGGACGTGCCGGAGGCGACCATCATGGTCATCGAACACTCCGAGCGTTTCGGCCTCGCGCAATTGCATCAATTGCGCGGCCGCGTGGGACGCGGCTCGCGGGAATCGACCTGCCTCCTGCTCTATAAGGGGCCGCTGAGCGAGGCGGCCAAGTCGCGATTGATGGTCTTACGTCAGACGGAAGACGGATTTCGTATTGCGGAAGAGGACCTTCGCCTGCGCGGCGAAGGCGAATTGCTCGGCACGCGCCAGGCCGGCCTGCCGGGATTTCGCTTGGCCGATCTCGCCGCTCATGCAAGGCTGCTCGCCATCGCCCGCGACGACGCGGAGCTCGTTCTGCGGCGCGATCCGGAGCTTGCGAGCGAAAGGGGCGGGGCGCTGCGCGCCCTGCTCTATCTTTTCGAACGCGATGAAGCGATCAGGCTTTTGCGGGCGGGATGAGTCAAGCGGCCGCGCGCTGCGTCTGGCCGAACTGGGGAACGAAACCCGCAATCGTCTCGAAGGGAATGCGACGGTCGAAATTCAGCGTGCGGGCGTCGCCGACGATCAGCGCCTGCGGCGCGAGCAGCACGGTCTCATAGTCCATATAGTTCAGGAAGCATTCCTGATTCATCATGGCCTGAGCCAGCGTGCGATAGGAGCATTTCTCGGACGTCGCGAGATCCTGGGCGCGCGTCACGCTTTCGACATGCAGCGCAAAGCGCAGCTTCGTCTGCTCGACCTCGAAGACGAAAAGCATCTTCGTCGCCAGGCGGCCCGCGCTCTCGGAGCGCCAGTTGCCCCACCAGGGGTCGCCGCCCTGCGCTTCCTGCTGCTCGGCCTGAAGCAGGCGCGCGAGCGGCCAAAGGCGGGCGAATTTCGTGCGGCTCAGGAACCAGGAGCGAAATTCATGGGATTCCACAAGCTTCGAAGCGAAAATTTCTTCCAGTCCGGAAAAGGCGCTATCCATCGTTGAGTTCCTGCTTTGGCAAATCGGCCCGGTCCGCCCGCCGAGCCTTCCGCCTTCATAGAACAGCCGACGTGAAAGTTCGGTTTAAGAAATGCATTGAAAAAGAATAACGTCAAATAAGCGTAAACGCCGCAAAGGACCTAGTAGCCTGCGTCGCTCGAATTGACGGGCTTTTTGGAAGACGTTCATTGAGGCGGAAAACATCAACAAAAAGGCCAGCAATTCGAGTGACGGAAACCACTAGCTCGCCTTGCGCCGCGCGAGGACGATGCGGTTGCTGTTGACTCCCTTGGCGTTGTTGGCCACACCCCAGCAATTGCTCGTTTTGGTGAAGCGCTGGCGGTTGACCATCACGCCGAGGCGCTCGAACGGCAGCCCTTCCATCGCCGACCAGACGAGGCGTTCGAGCAACAGGCCCCCGCCCCGCACCTCGCCGACTTCATAAGCCACGTGGCCGCCGGGCCGTACGATTCGCGCCAGCGCTTCAAAGACGGCGCGCGTCATCTCGGCCCAGGCGTCGGCGCTTCGCAATTGCGAAAGCCGCATGGCGTCGGCTTCGATCCCGGCGAACCAGTTTCGCAGCCAGTTATCCGCGCGATAATCGACGACGTCCAGAAAGGGCGGCGACGTCACGACGAGGTCGACCTCGGCGTCGCGCAAATGATCCGGTCGCGTCGCGCAGGCGACCGCGAGGAGCGATGGCGGCGACGGCGGCGTCCCGTCCGCGAGCAGCGCGCGCGACTTCTTCAGGATCAGCGCGGCGACGTCCCGGGCGGGAGGCCTCTGCGCGCGCCGTTCGTTGATTCTGAGCTGCGCCTTGACGCTCACCGCCTGATTCGGCGGCAGGGTGTATACGGAAAAGAATCCCGGCGAGTGGCCCGTCAGCCGGTTCAGCGCGACCATTCTGATCCAGTCGTCCACGGGATCGGGCTCGGAAGCGCCCGCCAGGCGCGCGAGCAGCCAGGCGCGCAGCCCGCAAATCCGCCGGAGCGTGTCGGGATGGTAGAAGGCGAGCAGATCGTCGCGTTCGATCTCGCCCCTATCCAGCGGCGCCTCGGCGAGACGCGCGGCGACGGCGTCGATCGCCGGCGGGCGCAGTCTCGGCCTTGTCAGCATCAGCGACAAGGGATTGGCGTCGGAGCCCACGGCGCGGCGGCCGAGCAGCGCCGCCTGAAGAGGCGTCGTGCCGCGCCCCATGAACGGATCGCAGACCGTATCGCCGGCCGTGGTCAGCCGCTCGATGAAAAAGGCCGGAAGCTGCGGCTTGAAGCAGGCGCGATAGCTGATCTCGTGCAAGGCGTGCGCGGAGCGCTGACCAGCCGTCCAATATTCGTTTACGTAATAAGTAAGACCCGCCTCCTCCACGATTTGCGTGGGGGCGCCGAAGGCGTCGAAGGCGCGGAGCGCGTCGACGAAGCCGCCGACCGGGCGCGCGGCTTTATGAGACGCGATCGACAAGTCGCGGCAATCGGCTGATCCTGGCGCCGTTTTCCTCCCGCGCCAGCGACAATTCGAATTGGAGCTGCAGCTCGAGCCAGTCCTCCGGATCGACGCCGAACCAGTGGCCGAGGCGCAAGGCCGTATCCGCCGTTACGCCGCGCTGGCCGTTGATGATCGCGGTGACGCGATTGACGGGCACGTCGATGTCGCGCGCCAGATCGGAAGCCGTCATGCCCAGATCGGAAAGATGCCGCGCGAGAATCCGTCCGGGATGAGTCATGCCGTTCTCCACCGGGTCGGGGCGGAATTTGCGTTGGCGCGTCGGGAGTCGCGCGGGCGCGCGCTGGACCGGCTCGGCGACCACGCGGCGCGGCGCGGCGACGTGTCGGGCGCGCATGGGAGGCGCAACCGCGGCGGCGGGCCGGACCGGCGCTGCGCCGTTATAGCTCGACGGGAACGCTCCCGAAAGGAAGAGACGCGTGAGCGCCTCGCGATATCGGCCCATTGCCGGCTCCGCTCAATTCCTTCAATGTCGCTCATTTATGTATTCCGTAAAACACAATTCGACGCGTCTCATACCCTGTCCGCCTGCTCGCCGGCCTGCCATCCGGCGCGGGTTTCCGCGATGAAATCCGTAAGGCGGCTTTCCGCGACGGCGTTCCGCAAACCGGCCATCAATTCCTGATAATAAGCGACATTGGCCTGGGTCAGCAGCATCATTCCGAGGATTTCCCCCGCTTTTACGAGATGGTGCAGATAGGCGCGGGAATAGTCGCGCGCCGCCGGGCAGCTCGACTCGGGATCGAGCGGCGCCGCGTCTTCCGCATGGCGGGAGTTCTTGATGTTGATTTTTCCGAACCGCGTATAAGCGAGGCCGTGGCGCCCGGCGCGGGTCGGCATGACGCAGTCGAACATGTCGACGCCGCGCGCGACCGCCTGCACAATGTCGTCTGGCGTCCCGACGCCCATGAGATAGCGGGGCTTTCCCATCGGCAGATGCGGGACGGTCGTCTCCAGCATCTCCAGCATCACTGCCTGCGGCTCGCCGACCGCGAGGCCGCCGACCGCGAGGCCGTGGAAATCCATCTGCGCGAGCGCGCGGGCGCTCTCGACGCGCAGCGCCTTGCTGGCGCCGCCCTGCACGATGCCGAAGACCGCCCTGCCCTTCTGTTCGCGAAACGCCTTGCGCGAGCGTTCGGCCCAACGCAGCGACAGCCGCATGGCGCGCTCGGCCTCTTCGTCCGAACATGGCAGGCGCACGCATTCGTCGAACTGCATCTGAATGTCCGAGCCCAGCAGATGCTGGATTTCCATGGAGCGCTCGGGCGAGAGATGATGGCGCGAGCCGTCGATATGAGACTGGAAGGTGACGCCGCTCTCATCGAGCTTCCTGAGCTTGGCGAGCGACATCACCTGAAAGCCGCCCGAATCCGTGAGGATCGGATAGGGCCAGCGCATGAATTCATGCAATCCGCCGAGCTTTGCGACGCGCTCGGCGCCGGGACGCAGCATCAGGTGGTAGACATTGCCGAGCAGAATGTCCGCGCCCGTCGCCCGCACGTCCTGCGGAAACATGGCCTTCACCGTCGCGGCCGTTCCGACCGGCATGAAGGCGGGCGTGCGGATGGTTCCGCGCGGCGTAAAAATCTCGCCTTTGCGCGCGGCGCCGTCCGTGGCGTGGACGGCGAAGGAGAAGTCCTGACTCATCTGCGTTCCTTAGTCATTCGGGCGCGCGCCCTCTCCCCGCGAAAGCGGGGAGAGGGTTGGGGTGAGGGGCAAAGCCGTAACGCGAATGCTGGCGATTTGCGGAGAAAGCCCAAGCGTCTTACTTTCTCGTGGCGGCTTCGCCCCTCACCCTGCCCTCTTCCCGCTTGCGGGGAGAGGGTTGGGGTGAGGGGCAAAGCCGTAACGCGAATGCTGGCGATTTGCGGAGAAAGCCCAAGCGTCTTACTTTCTCGTGGCGGCTTCGCCCCTCACCCTGCCCTCTTCCCGCTTGCGGGGAGAGGGATTGGACCCGGCGCCCCTCATTTGTTGTCAGAAGACGACTTGGCGCCAAGTTCGGCAATCTTGACGATCTTATACTGTCCGCTGTCCGTCTCGTTGAACCAGACGGTGAAAGACGCGTTCACCTTGAGTTCCGCCTCGCGTAAATCCGTCCGCCAATGGTCGGCGCCCGCGCCGAAATCGATACGGCCGTCACGGCGCAGAATGAAGGGGCGCGGATGCGCGCCGTCAAGATCGACGGCGCCGAAGACGTCCCAGGTCGAGGCGAGCCGCGCGCCCTCGATCCGCAGATCGACGGTCATCCGCGCTTCGGTCGGATCGTCCCGCCACAGCGCGATCAGGCGACAATCGCGCGCCGCGCTCATAGGCCGGCGCGATGCAGCAGGCTTGCGTCGCCATAGGAGTAGAAGCGATAGCCGCTTTCGATGGCGTGAGCATAGGCCTGCTTCATGCGGTCCAGGCCGCAAAAGGCGGAGACGAGCATGAAGAGCGTCGATTTCGGCAGATGGAAATTGGTGACGAGCATATCCGTCGCGCGGAATTTATAGCCCGGCGTGATGAAGATGTTTGTCCGCGCCGCGTAAGGGGCGAGGCGCCCGTCCGGCGTCGCGGCGCTCTCCAGCGTGCGTAGCGCCGTGGTGCCGACGGCGACGATGCGGCCGCCTTTCGCTCGCGCGTCGTTCAGCGCCTGCGCGGTCGCGGCGTCGATGCGCGCGAATTCCGCGTGCATCTTGTGCGCGTCCGTATCCTCCGCCTTCACTGGCAGGAAAGTGCCGGCGCCGACATGGAGCGTCACGCGGTGGAGCGTCACGCCCTTCGCTCGAAGCGCGTCGAGAAGCTCGGGCGTGAAATGCAGCCCCGCCGTCGGCGCGGCGACGGCGCCGGCCTCTCGCGCGAAGACAGTCTGGTAATCGGCCTCGTCCCTGACGTCGGCGGGACGCTTGCCGGCGATATAGGGCGGCAGCGGCATCTCGCCCGCGGCCTCGATCGCCTCGTCGAGCGCGGCGCCGGAGAGGTTGAAGCGCAGCGTGATCTCGCCTTCCTCGCCCTTGGCGTCGACATGGGCGATGAGTTCAACATCGTCATTGCGAGCGCAGCGAAGCAATCCAGAGGCCGTGCTGTGGCTCTGGATTGCTTCGCTGCGCTCGCAATGACGGGTGAAGCGGATTTCATCGTCCACAGCCAATTTTTTCGCCGGCCGCATGAGCGCGCGCCAGCGGGAGTCGTCGAGCCGCTCGATCAGCGTCGCCTCGACGCCCGCGCTCAATTCGCCGCGAAGGCGCTTGCCGGAAAGCCGGGCGTGAATGACTCGCGTGTCGTTGACGACGAGCGCGTCGCCCGCGCGCAGATATGACGGCAGGTCGCGCACGATCCGGTCCTCGAAGGCGCCGGTCGGCGGAACGATGAGCATGCGCGCGCCGTCGCGTGGCTCCGTGGGACGAAGCGCGATACGGTCGGGCGGAAGATCGAAGTCGAAGAGGTCGACGCGCATGAAAGTGCGTTTGCCCCCTCTCCCCATGCAATGGGGAGAGGGCTGGGGTGAGGGGCGAGGCCAGACCGAGAGCGCCAAAAGCGGCTCTGCCCCTCACCCTAACCCTCTCCCCGCATGCGGGGAGAGGGAACCGAGTCAGCCGCCCAGCGTGGCCTTGACGATCTTGTCGGGATCCTTCACAGGCTCGCCGCGCTTGATCTGGTCGACATTCTCCATGCCGGAGATCACCTCGCCCCAGACCGTATATTGACGGTCGAGAAAGCGGGCGTCTCCGAAGCAGATGAAGAATTGCGAATTGGCCGTGTCGGGATGCGAGGCGCGGGCCATGGAGCATGTGCCCCGCACATGCGGCGCCGTGTTGAACTCGGCCTCGAGATTCGGATAGCTGGAGCCGCCCGTGCCGGTGCCGCGCGGGCAGCCGGTCTGCGCCATGAAGCCCTCGATCACGCGGTGAAAGACGATGCCGTCGTAAAAGCCCTCGGAGACGAGCTGCTTGATGCGCGCGACATGCTTGGGCGCGAGATCGGGGCGGAACTTGATGACGACCGGACCCTTGGTGGTCTCCAGCGTCATGGTGTCGGCGGTGTCTGTCATATGGACTCCTGTGTTTATGCCGTCATTGCGAGGAGCATATGGCGAAGTCGGGTATACCCGACTTCGAGAAATGCGACGAAGCAATCCAGGGGCCTCGTCGCGGCTCCCGATTGCTTCGCTTCGCTCGCAATGACGAGCCTACGTACGGTTTCAGCTCTCGTCGCCCGCGACGCGCATCTTGACGATCTTGTCCGGCCCCTCGACCATGCCGTTATTGGACTTGTCGCCCTTCTTGATCTTGTCGACGACGTCCATGCCGGAGACGACCTCGCCCCAGATCGTATATTTGCCCTGGAGCTGCGGCGCATCGGCGAAGCAGATGAAGAATTGCGAATTGGCGGAATCCTTGTCGCCCGGCTGGCGCGCCATGGCGACCGTGCCGCGCTTGAAGGGCAGATCGCTGAATTCGGCCTTGAGGTCGGGATAGCGCGAGCTGCCCATGCCCGTCCCCTCCGGATCGCCCGCCTGGGCCATGAAGCCGTCGATCACGCGATGAAACACGATATTGTCGTAGAAATGCTCCTTGGCGAGGCGCTTGATGCGCTCGACATGCTTGGGCGCGAGATCGGCGCGCAGCTTGATCGTGACGCGCCCGTCCTTGGTGTCGAGATAGAGGAGCTCGTCCTCCGCGCGGACGACGGAAGCCGAGCCGAGCGAGACGGAGAAGGCCGCGGCGGCAAGCAGCAGGCGGCGGGTGATTTTCATTGAAAAGCCTCCCTTCAGGCCGTGGTTTTAGCCGCGCCTTGCAATGGCGCGTTTAAGGGCCTCGACGGAGGCGGCCGGCGCGAAGGCCGACACGTCGCCGCCAAGCGCCGCGATCTGACGCACGAGCGTGCCGCTGATATGGCGGAGCCCTGGCGAGGCCGGCAGGAAAACCGTGCGAATGCCGGGCGCGAGCGTCCCGTTCATCCCCGCCATCTGCATTTCATAGTCGAAATCGGAGCCGTCGCGCAATCCGCGCAGAATGGCGCAGGCCCCCTGCTCTTTCGCGGCCTCGACCACGAGCCCGTCGAAGCTGACGACCCCGACCCGCGCCGCGAAACCCTCCTCGTCCGCAACCGCGCGGACCGCCTCGGCGCGCTCCTCGAAAGTGAGCCACGGCGCCTTCCCCGGGTGCACGCCGATCGCGACGACCACGCTGTCGAACAGCGCGACGCCCTGGCGGATGACGTCCAGATGGCCGTTGGTCAGCGGGTCGAACGTGCCGGAATAGAGCGCGGTCCGGCTCATGGCGAAAGCTCGTGCGCGATCTTGCCCGCGACCACGGTCGTCTTCACGACGCCCTGCAGCAACGCCCCGTCGAAGGGCGTGTTGCGGCAGCGGGAATGCAGCTTCTCGGGATCGACGACGAAGGGTTCGTCGGGGTCGAGGCGGATGAGATCGGCCGGCGCGCCTTTTTGCAGGCGTCCCTGCTCCAGCCCGAGGATCTCCGCCGGGCGGGAGGACATGGCGGCGAGGAGCCTCGGCAGCGCGACGTCGCCCGAATGCACGAGCCGCAGGCCGGCGGCGAGCATGGTCTCGACGCCGATGGCGCCGAATTCGGCCTCCGCGAAAGGCAGGCGCTTGGTCTCGACGTCCTGCGGATCATGGTCCGAGACGATGACGTCGATGAGCCCCTCGGCGAGCGCCGCGACGAGCCGCTTGCGCTCGTCCTCATGGCGCAAAGGCGGGCGCAGCTTCAGGAAGGTGCGGTAGTCGCCAATGTCGTTTTCGTTCAGCGTAAGATGGTTGATCGTCGTGCCGCAGGTGACGGCGAGGCCGGATTCCTTCGCTTTACGTAACGCATCCAGCGACAGCGTCGCGGTGACGATCGCCGCGTGATAGCGCGCGCCGGTCAGCGCCGCGAGACGCAGGTCGCGATCGAGCATGACCGCTTCCGCCTCGCGCGGCACGCCGGCAAGGCCAAGGCGCAGCGCGAAATCGCCCTCGTTCATCACGCCGCCGGCAAGGTCGGGATCCTGGGTGAAATGCACGACGAGCGCGCCGAAATCGCGCGCGTAGGTCATGGCGCGCCGCATGACGAGCGCGTTCCGCACCGAGCGCGCCCCATCGAAAAAGGCGACGGCGCCGGCTTGCTGAAGAAGTCCCAGCTCGGCGATCTCCTTGCCCTCGCGCGCCTTGGTCAGCGCCGCCATGGGCAGCACGCGCACGCGCCCCGTGTCTCGCGCGCGGCGCAGCACGAAATCGACCACGGCGGGGTCGTCCACCGCCGGGAAGGTGGAGGTCGTGGCGACGAGCGTGGTGACGCCGCCGGCGGCCGCCGACAGGGTGGCGCTGGCGATGGTCTCGCGATGCTCGGCGCCGGGCTCGCCGACAAAGGCCTGCATGTCGATGAGGCCGGGCGCGAGAACGTCGCCGCCGCAATCGATGATCCGGGCGCCGCCGGGGGCGGAGTCGCCTGTGATCCCCGGCCCGAGATCCGCAATGCGCCCGTCGGAGACGAAAAGCCCGCCGCGCGTCTCCGTCCCGTTGGCCGGGTCGATCAGGCGGGCGTTGACGAAAAGAAGCGGCGCGGGGCGTTGAGGCGACATGGCGCCTGATTAGGGCATTTTGCGGGGGTTGGAAATGCCGCCTCCCGTCAATCCCGCCAAGCTCAGTTGCGTGAGCGCCTCTACAAGACGCTCCACGCCCGCCGCGTCGAAAACCATCCCGAACGGAGACAAGGCCAGCAGTTCGGCCTTTCGCACGAAAAAGATCGGTTGCTGCGCGAGCCAGAGCGTGTGGATGGCGATTTCTTCACGCAGCGCGTCGTCCGGCAGGAAGCGGCGCACAACTCTCTCGGCCAGTCTGAAAATCCGGGGCGGCCGGGCCTCGACGAAGCTCTTGAACACCGCGCTCGGCCGCACGCTCTCCCAGGTGTAGAGCCGCAAATATTGACTCACCCGGTCGCGCTTCACGAGCGGCGACAGGAATTGCCGCAGATAGAGGCGCAGCGCGTCTTCCGGCGGGAGGCGGTCGAGCTCCTCGGCGTCGAGAAAGCTCTCCTTCTCCAGCGCGTCGGCGGCGGCTTCGAGCACGGCGCGGTACAAGCCCTCCTTGCCGCCGAAATGATAATTGATCGCCGCCTGATTGGCCTCGGCGCGCCGCGTGATGAGCCGCACCGAGCCGCCCTCGAAGCCGTGCTCGGAAAAAACGGACACCGCCGCCTTGATCAGCGCCGCCCGCGTCGCTTCCGAAGCGCGCGAGACTCCGCGCGCCTTCTCCCGCGTCTCCAACAAGCAAGCCCTCAATAGCCGAGCCAGTTCAGCCCGCCGCTCACGGCGCTCCCGACCGACCGCGCCCCGCTCCAGACCTTTTGCGCGAGCTTGGCGGAGACGACCGAAGGCGTCAATGAGGCGAGGACGCCCGGCTCTTCGAGCTTCGACTCGGGGACCGTTTCGCTCGCGGCCGGCGACGGCGACCGGGTCGCCTCGGCGCTCCTGGGCTCGGGCGCGCGCTCTGTCCTTTTCGGCGCCGGTTCTTTCGATGGCTTCGCCGGCGCGACCTCCGCCCTCGGACGCGGCGAGGCGGGGGCCGGCGCCTCGGCGCTTCCGGGAAGGATCGGCATCGTGGTGAAGGCCGGGGCCGGCGCGACCGCCGCGTCCTCCTCCCAGGCGATCGGCTGCAGCCCGCCGACCAGCACGCGATCGGTGAACTTGCCGCTTTCCGGATCCACATTGGCGGCAACGGGCTTGTTCGCCGCGAAGTCGAAAAGGTCCGGCGCCTGTGGAACCAGCGATCCGAGCGCGGTCGCGACGAAGCAGGCGGCCGCGTTCATGAGAATCGAATGCGACTTGGCCCGAATGACGCGATGCGCCGAAACGCGCGCGTCGACGGGAATGCTGCGCGAACTGATTTTTTTGTCGATCTCGACCGTCATGGCGGCAACCTCGATTTCAAACGAGCGCTCGATTTCAAACGAACGACTGAATTTCATACGATCGTTTGAAGCAGAAATATGGCGAGCCGCCGACCCTCTTCCGCCGGGGGGGGGAACCGTTCCGAGGAGGAGGAGGAGGTTCAGCCTGCCGACGTCGCGCCGGGCAAGGCCGCAACAAGGCTTCTCCGCCGTCGTTGCGAGCGGAGCGAAGCAATCCAGTGGGCGCTCGCGGCTCTGGATTGCTTCGCTCCGCTCGCAATGACGCGGAAAAAATGGGCAAAAGCCCGAGTGACGGAAGCCGCTCGACGCCCGAGATGGTTGTTCGCCCGGCCGCCTGATCGCCGCAAACCATCTTGGAAGGGCGCCACGCACATGTATATTACGTTGTCATGACGATAACGCATCGGCTTCGTGACATATCGCCGCTCATCGGCTTCGCCCTGCTGCTGCTGACGCCGGGGGTGGCGATCCGCTGCGGGGTCATTCCTTTCGACATGCGATTCGAAGCGCTGCTGATCGTCTCCGCCCTATGCGTCGGCCTGTGCGTGGTTGCGGGCTATACCTCGGCCGAGCTCGGCCTGCGCGAGCCCTGGGTGGCGCGGCACTGGGTTGTCTGCGCCCTCGTCACGCTCGGCGTCGGCGCCGCCGTCTATCTGGAGGCGCAGTTCTTCTCCGCCGGCCGCGAGCAGCCCGACTGGATGAAATTCGCCCCCTTCTACGTGCTGGTGTCGAGCCCCTGCCAGGAGCTCGTCTGCCGCTCCATCCCCAAGCTCATCAGCGACAAGCTCCAAATGAGCGGCGTGAACTACATGCTGTTCTCGGCCGCGACCTTCTCGCTGATGCACGTCGCTTATGGCGACGCGCTCTTGCTTTGGAACACATTCTTCGTCGGCCTCGTCTGGGCCGCCGCCTATCAGGCGACGCGAAACGTCTGGCCGGTCGCCGCATCGCATGCGGCGGTCGGGACTTTCGCTTTCTGGCTCGGAATCGCCTGATCTCTAATCCGCTGGCGCCGCGACGATCGCCGTGCGCAGCAGCAGCCAGAGCACGCAGGCGTTCAAAAGATGCCACAGGAAATGCGTTCCCGCCGGCAGGGCCGCGCAAATGTCGCGGTCGATGGTGCGGAAGATCAGCGAAACGAGAAAGGTCGCCGCCGCCGCCGCGAGCCCTTTGGCGGCGCCCGGATTCCCGCCCCGCAGCAAGGCCGCGAAAGCGACCAGCGCCGCGAGCGCCGGCAGATAGGAAACCGAGCCGTTCAGGCCCTCCACATGCGCGTCGACAAGCGCGCTCGCGATCCCGAAAGCGATCGTCGCCGCCACGGCGGGAAGCAGCGCCAATTTGAAGAATCGGCGCAGGGCCAGCAGGAAATAGCCATAGATGAAGACGGCGATCGGGATCACGTCGAGCAGCATGGCGCCGCGCGTCGCAATCGTATGAAAGACGAAGCTCCCGACGCCCACGGCCGCGGTGACGGCGACGAGCGCCGCCGCCGGCGCGTCGCTCCTTTCCTGACGGCGCAAAAGCGCAAAGGCGGCGGCGGCCGCGATCAGAAAGGCGGCGTTGCTCACGGCGTTGAGCGGCTCGGCCCAGAAGCCGCCATCGAGCCGCTCGCAATAGTCGATGACCGGTTCTCGCCAGTTCATGGGAAATGCGCCGCCTCGCTTCGGGATGGCGCATCTGTCGCGGATGCGGCTGTCACAATCAACGCCGCCCCGGCGCGATCACTTCCCGGCGAGCGACTTTAACGAGGGCGGCGGCGGCGCCTTCGTCTCCTCGAGCTTGGCGAAGCGCACCAGCACGTCGGCGCCGTCTTCCGGCGGCGAGGCGAGCCGCGCGCGGAAGGCGACCTTCTCTCCCGCCTCGAGCCGCGATTTCGGCGTCGGCGCGCTCCAGGCATAGCGGTCGAGGCCGTTGGCGCCCCGCACGGCGAGCGTTATCGACGGAACGCGATTCGCTTCGCGGCGGATATTGACGATCTCGCCTTCGGTCACGAGCACCCGGCGCGGACCGTCCATCACGATGCGCGAACGCACGCCGCGCAGTTCGAGCCCGGCGAGATTCACCGGCATGCCGACCGCCCGATAGGCGGTCGAGAGCGGCGGAAAAATACGGACGATGCGCTCGCGCATGGCGATAAGCGCCGTCGCGCCGATGATGATGGCGACGATTGTCGCAAAGACCGGCCAGCGGTCGCGCTTTTGTTCGGGCAGCGCGCGCGCGACGGGACGCGCGGGGCGGCCCCATAGCTCGTCATAGCTCGGCGCGCGCGGCGCGTCGCTCGACGCCTCGGCGGCGATCTCCCGCGGAGCCGCCAGCCGGTCGAACTCCCTGTCGTGAGCAACGCTCATTTCAAGCTCCCGCTTATGCGCCGCGCGACGTCGCGAGCATGATTCAATTAAGCGGGGATTATGGTTAAGGACGGGTGAACTGGTATGCTTCCGCCGCCGATTCCCGAGGGCGCGCGGCGAAAGCGAGAGACCAGTGTTGAGCTTCGAGAATGTCGGCCTGCGCTACGGCGTGGGGCCGGAGACGCTCCGCGACGTCACCTTCGACATCGCGCCGGGCTCCTTCCAGTTCCTCACCGGCCCTTCCGGGGCCGGCAAGACCACGCTTATGCGCCTCATCATCATGGCGCTCAAACCCACGCGCGGGCTGATCAATATTTTCGGCCGCGACTCGGCGACGCTGGACAAGGACGAGATCACCGAGACGCGCCGCCAGTTCGGCGTCGTGTTCCAGGATTTCCGCCTGCTCGATCATCTCACGCTCTACGAGAACGTCGCCCTGCCGCTGCGCGTGCTCGGCCGCGAGGAGGCGAGCTATCGCTCGGAGGTCGTCGAGCTTCTGAAATGGGTGGGCCTGGGCGAGCGCAAGCACGCTCTGCCGACCGTTCTTTCCGGCGGCGAGAAGCAGCGCGCCTCCATCGCCCGCGCGCTCATCTCCCAGCCCAAGCTTCTGCTCGCGGACGAACCCACGGGAAATGTCGATCCGACTCTCGCGCGCCGTATCTTGCGGCTCTTTGTGGAATTGCACAAATCGGGGACGGCGGTGGTGATCGCGACGCATGATCTGAGCCTGATGGACCAGTACGAAGCCGCGCGGCGACTCGTGCTGGCGGATAGCCGCCTACACGTCTTCGAGTGAGAAAGATGTCGCCGCCCTTCGCCGGCGCGCTCCTTGCGCGCGTCAAAGCCATCCGCCAGCCGCCGGCGCCCGGCGAGGAGGATGCGCCCGCTTCGCCCTCGGCCCTCGTGCCCACGGATTCGGTCGCCGGCCGCTCGCTCGTCATCGTCATCGCGATCATGACCTTTCTCGCCGCGCTCGCCGCCGGCGCGGCGCTGCTCGTCGCCCAGGCCAGCGTCGAATGGCGCGCCGAGGCCTCGAGCGAGGCGAGCGTGCAGCTCCGGCCCGCGCCGGGGCGCGACATGGAGGCGGATCTCAGGAAGGCCGCCGAAATCCTGCGAGCGACCGCGGGGGTTCGCGAGGCGCAGATCTATAGCCGGGCCGAGTCCGAGGCGCTTCTGGCGCCCTGGCTCGGCCAGGGGCTGGACCTCTCCGAGCTTCCGACGCCCCGCATGATCGTCGTGAAGCTCGACCCCAGGCGCCGCCCGGACCTCTCCGCCTTGCGGGAGGAGCTGGCGGGCGCGGCGCCCAACGCCGTGCTCGACGATCACCGCATCTTCCTCGAGCGGCTCGGCGACATGGCGCGGGCGGTGGTCGCGGTGTCCGCCATGATCTTCATCCTCATCGTCGGGGCCATGGGCATTGCGGTGGCCTCCGCCACCCGCGCGGCGGTCGCCACCAATCGCGAGATCGTCGAGGTTCTGCATATCGTCGGCGCGGCCGACACCTTCATCGCGCGGGAGTTCCAGCGGCGCTTCCTGGCGCTCGGCCTGCGCGGCGCGCTGATCGGCGGCGGCGGCGCGATCGGCTTTCTGTTCCTGGCGCGGATGCTCACGCGAAACTGGCGCGCGACGGCGGGCGGCGAGCAGATGGAGGCGATGTTCGGCGATTTCTCGATCGGGCCGGAAGGCTTCGTCGTCATCCTCCTGCTCGCCGGCGGGATCGCGCTGCTTACGGGCTATCTCTCCCAGGCGATCGTCTTCCGCCATCTGAAGCAGCTCGGATGATCGCCCTCGCCCAGACCGCCGCCTTATGACCATATATCTGTCGAGAAACCGCGCGCTCGCGCGGGGAACGCCGGAGCGCGCGGCAAAGCAAGAACGGGCCTTTCGCGAGGCGCGTGCTCTAAACTTTGGAATCGATTACCTTTTCTGCGAGTGGCGATTCCGCCCATTGCAGCGTGGCCTAAGGCTTGGAGGAGCGGCGAGGTGAGGTCGACGGCGCGCCGCGGCGGCGCGGGGGAGAGCGGCATCGGGCGCGCGGCCGCGCGGGTGGCGATCGCCTTTCTCGGCGGCGCCCTCTTCCTGTTCGCCGCCGGCTATGTCTGGTTCGCCTTGTCGCTCGCGCGCGTCGAGCCGCGCTTGACCGTCAAGGCCGAGGGAGTCGTCGTCTTCACCGGCGGATCGGATCGTGTGCTCGAGGCCGCCGGCCTGTTCGCCCATGGGCAGGGAAAGCGCATGCTCATCACCGGGGTCAACCGGGCGACGCGCAGTTCCGAGCTCGCCAGGCTTCTTCCCCTGCCCCGCGACCTCTTCAATTGCTGCGTCGATCTCGGCTACCAGGCGCTCGATACGATCGGCAACGCCCGCGAGACGCGCGAATGGGCGCAGGTCCACAACATCACGCGCTCGCTGATCGTCGTCACGTCCAACTACCACATGCCGCGCGCGCTTGCGGAGCTTTCCGCGGAGCTGCCGGAGGTGAGGCTCTACCCCTTCCCCGTCGTCAGCGAGCATGTCAACGTCGCGGGATGGGCGAGCGATCTCAACGTCATCCGGCTCGTCGGCGGGGAATATCTGAAATATCTCGGCGCGCTCACGCGCATCGCCTTCCGTCAGAACGAGAGCGGCCTCGATCTCGCCCAGCTTCGGGCGAGCGAGACGGCCTCGCAATGAGCGCCTTGTTAAGGCCGGCGCGGCTGGCGTAAAAGGCCGCGCAACCTGCCAGAGAAACGCCGCCCATGATCTTCCTGCGTTCGCTCCTTTTCCAAATCCTGTTCTTCGCCTCGATGGTCGCGCTGCAGATCGTCTGGCTGCCCGGATTGTTCATGCGCCGCCAGGTCTCGCAGGAGCTGGGGCGCACATGGGGCCGCATCTCGCTCTGGCTCCTGGACAAGATTTGCGGGACCAAGGTCGAGTTCCGGGGCCTGGAGAACATCCCTCGGGGCGCCGTGATCGTGGCGTCCAAGCATCAGTCGATCTGGGACACTTTCGTCCTACCGACGAAATTTCCGGATTTCAGCTATATTTTGAAACACGAGCTCGTCTGGATACCCTTCTTCGGCTGGTATCTGAAGGCCGCCGAGCAGATTGGCATCGACCGCGCCAAGGGCGGCAAGCTGCTCCCGCAGCTCATCGAAAAATCCAAGAAGATTTTCGAGCAGGGCCGCCAGCTCTTCATCTTCCCGGAGGGCACGCGCCGCCCCGCCGGCGCGCCGCCCGCCTATAAGATCGGCGTCGCCCATCTCTATGCGGCGTCCAACGCGCCTGTGCTGCCCGTCGCCCTGAACGCCGGCCTCTTCTGGCCGCGCCGCTCCTTCCTGATCCGTCCCGGCGCCATCGTGATGGAGTTTCTCCCCGTCATTCCGCCGGGCCTGCCGACGCGGGAATTTTTCGACAGGCTTCAGACGGAAATCGAGACCGCCTCCGACCGGCTGATCGCCGAGGCCGTGGCGAAAGATCCGAGCCTCGCGGCGGTCGTCGCCGAGAACCGCGAGAAGGCCATCGCGAAGGACAGGGAAAAGGCGGCGGAGAAGGCCGCGCGGGCGGGAGCGGAGAAGGCCTGACACCGATTCCGTTTGATTCATTCTCGTGCGCCGTCATTGCGAGCGGAGCGAAGCAATCCGGAGCCGTGATGACGCCCCTGGATTGCTTCGTCGCTTCGCTCCTCGTAATGACGGTGTGCAAGCATTGTCGCGAAGCAATCAGGCGGAAACCGTATGAGAGACCGGGTTAATGCGCCTCCAGCTAAAGCTTGAGATGCTGCTCGACGCGGCGCAGGCGGCCTTCCATCTCGCTGATCAGCACGCCATGGCCGACGACCGTCGTGTGATATTCCACGACGGCGCGGCGAAGGCCGACGATCTGGTCGCTCAAATCCTTGCGCGTGCGGTCGACCTTGGCGTCGAGGGTGGCGAGGTCAGAGGCGACGTCGGCGCGGAGGGAATGCATCTCCGAGCGAAACTCCGCGCGAAGCTCGGCAAGATCGTCCTTTGTCGCCATAACCGCACGCATGCTCGCCATTTCTGCGCGCATATCATTCAAAATTCGCAAGACCAAGCTTTCCGGTTCGTCGCTCAACTCAGCAGCCTCGCTTTACCAAGACAATAAGATCTATTGTTGCCCGCTTGCTTCGCCCGCGCAATATCCATTTCGCGCAAGGCTACATCCCCGCCGCTCCTGTCAGCGCCCGTCGCGTCTCGTGGAGCGGATACTCCGCTTCCACGATATACGGCCCGCCGCCAACGGAATCTCGAGACGAGTAGAGCACGAAGCGCTCCGCCGTGAAGCACAGCGGCGGGAAATAGCCGCGCGCGCCGAGATAGGCGGCGACGGAAGCCGAATTCGAGCCGCGCAGCCGCGCCAGCGTCACATGGGGAGCAAATTTGCGCGGCTCGGGCGGCGCGCCGAGACGGCGCATCAGCCGCTCCTGCTCCGCCTGCATTTCCATGAGCGGCTGATCGGGCCGCACGCGCGCGACGATGGCGCGCGGCTTGTCGCCGCCGAAGGAGGCGAGCTGGTCGATCCTCACCTCCAGTTCCGGCCGCTCGATATAGGCGAGCGCATTGGCGGCGTCGCGCGCGAAGGCGTCGTCGACATCGCCCAGAAACCGCAGGGTGATGTGGTAATTCTCGACGTCGATCCAGCGCGCGCCGGAAACGCCGCCGCGCAGCCGCGAGAGGCTCTCGGCTATATGGGGAGGAACTTCCAGGGCCGTGAACAGTCTAGGCATTTGCTCCTCCTCTTTCGCCACCGACGCGCGCCCACGCTATTGCGAGCGCGACTCCTTCGTCGCGCCCGGGGGCGCGAGAACCTTTTCCACATAGGGAGCGATTTTCTTCGCGATCTTCTGCACGCCCGCGGCGTTGGGATGCACGCCGTCTCCGATCAGGAGCTTGGGGTCGCCCCAGACGCCTTCCATGAAGAAGGGGACCATCGTCACTCCATATCTGGTGGCGAGGGCGGGATAGATCGAATCGAATTCCTCGCGGTAAGCTTGCCCCCAATTATTGCTGGAGACCATGGCCGCGAGCACGACATCGACCCCTTTCGACTGAAAAGTTTCGATCATCTTCGCGAGATTGGCGCGGGCGTCCTTCGGCGACATCCCGTTGAGCATGTCATTCGCCCCAAGCTCCAAAATCGCGGCGTCCACGGGGCCGGCCCCCAGCGCATAGTCGAGCCGGTCCAGCCCCATGGCGGTCGTGTCGCCCGAGACGCCGGCGTTGATCACCTCGACGTCATGCCCCCTCGCCTTTAAGAGCTTCTGAAGCTGGACCGGCAGCGTGTCCTCCGCCGCGAGCCCGGGCCCTGCCGTGAGGCTGTCGCCAAAGGCGAGAATGCGCTTTTGCGCCGCCGCCTCGGCGCCGCCGGAAAAGAGGGCCATGGAAACCGCCAGGATTTGAAGCCAACGCCCGAACAGGCGATATAACGGCAAAGTCACAAGCGTCTGATGCGGCGCGTCGTTCAAGGAAAGCTTCTCCGTGCAACCGGTCATCGAACTCGCGGACGTCGATCTCACGCTGGGCGAAGGCGCGGCGCGGGTCCATGTCCTCAAGGGCGTCAGCTTGAGCATAGCCCTTGGCGAGACGGTCAGTCTCCTGGGTCCCTCCGGCTCGGGCAAATCGACGCTGCTCATGACCCTCGCCGGACTGGAGCGGCCGGATTCCGGCTCCGTCAAGATCGACGGAAGCGATCTCGGCGCGCTCTCGGAAGACGCGCTGGCGCGGTTCCGTGGCGAGAAGATAGGCGTTGTCTTTCAGTCTTTCCAGTTGATTCCGACCATGACGGCGCTGGAGAACGTCGCCGTTCCGCTCGAACTCGCGGGAAAGTCAGAGGCATTCGACATAGCGGCGGCGGAGCTGGAGGCGGTAGGCCTCGGCCAGCGCCTCTCCCATTATCCGGCCCAGCTCTCCGGCGGCGAGCAGCAGCGCGTGGCGCTCGCCCGCGCGCTCGCGCCCGATCCGCTGATCCTCGCGGCGGACGAGCCGACCGGCAATCTCGACTCGGAGACCGGCGCCTCGGTCATCGACCTCATCTTCGCTCAGCAGAAGCGCCGGGGCGCGACGCTGGTGCTGGTCACGCACGATCCCGGCCTAGCGGCGCGCTGTGGCCGGCGGGTGCGGCTACGTTCGGGGCGGATCGAGGCGGACGACGCCTGATGGCCGCTTCCCGCTTTAACCGACTGCCTTTCGGCCTGCGTTTCGCCCTGCGCGATCTCCTGGGAGACCCGCGCGGCTTCGGCATTTTCATCGCCTGCATCGTCATTGGCGTCGCGGCGATCTCCGGCGTCTCGGGCTTGTCGCGATCGCTCGCGGAGGGACTCGCCCGCGAGGGGCGGACAATCCTCGGCGGCGACGCCTCCTTCAGCCTCGTTGCGCGCGAGCTCTCGTCCGAGCAGCGCGCTTTCTTCGAGGCGCGCGGCCGCCTCTCCGAGATTTCGCTCATGCGCGCCATGGCGCGGCGCGACGACGGCGAGGCGGCGATGGTCGAGATCAAGGCCGTCGATCCGACGAGCTATCCGGCCTTCGGCGCCGTCGCGCTCGATCCCGCCTTGCCGCTGGCCGACGCGCTGGCGGAGAAGGACGGCGTCGCCGGCGTCGCCGTCGATCCGATTCTACTTGCGCGGCTCGACGTGAAGCTCGGCGACACGCTGCTGATCGGCAATGCGCGCGTGCAATTGCGCGCGAGGCTCATGAGCGAGCCCGACAAGCTCGCGGGCGGCGTCGGCTTCGGCCCGCGCGTGATGATGACGCGCGCGACGCTCAAAGCCTCGGGACTCGTGACCCCCGGCACGGTCATTCGCAACGCCGCGCGCGTCACGCTCCGTGAAGACGGCGCCGACGAGGATGTGAAGGCCTTCGTGAAGGCGGCGGACGACGCCTTTCCGCAGGCGGGCTGGGAGGCGCGCACGCGCGACGCCGTCTCTCCGCAGTTTTCGCGCAATCTCGAGCGCTTCACGCAATTGCTGACCCTCGTGGCGTTGACGGCGTTGGTCGCGGGCGGCGCCGGCGTCGCCAACGCCGTGCAGGGCTTCGTGGAGCGCAAGCGCATGCAGTTCGCCGTGCTGAAGGCCTTGGGCGCGACGGGCTCGCGCGTCTTCGCCATCGCGCTCGCGCAGGTGATGGCGGCGGCGTCCTTCGCCATCCTCCTCGGCCTCGCCGTCGGGGCGCTCATCCCCTGGGCGGCGGCGGGCGTCCTGCGCGAGGTCGCGGAACTGCCGGTCTCCGCCGCGCTCGACGCGCGCGGCGCCTTTTTGGGCGCGCTCTATGGATTGCTGGTGACGCTCATCTTCGCGCTCGTCCCGCTCGGCCGCGCGCATGAGGTTCCGGTCGCGGCGCTGCTGCGCGACGATGCGCGCAACGTCAAGCTCACCCGCTACCGCGCCGGCGCCGGGGCGGCGAGCCTCGCGCTCGCGGCGCTTGTGATGCTCTCCTCTCCGGACCTCAAGCTCGGCGCGGCCTATGTCGGCGCCGCGATCGTCGCCTTCGCCGCCTTGCGTGGCGCCGCCTGGCTCGCCATGCGAGCGGCCCGCGCCCTTCCGCGCCCGCGCGACGCGAGGCTGCGATTGGCGCTCGCCAATATCTGGCGCCCGAAAAGCCTCACCCCGGCCCTCGTCGTTTCCATCGGCCTCACCCAGACCCTGCTCACCGCCCTCGCGCTCGTCGAGGGCTCCGTTCACAACGAGCTTGCGCGCGCCGATGCGGGCGAGATCCCGAACTTCTTCTTCATCGACGCGCCGAAATCGCAGGCGCAGGCCTTCGGCGCCTTTCTGGCGGAACAGATCCCCAGCGCGAAGATCGAGCATGTGCCGATGATGCGCGGCAGGATGATCGAGGTGAAGGGCGTTCCGGTCGGCCGGATCGCCATCGCCGACGACCAGAAGTGGGCGTTCGAGGGCGATCGCGGCGTGACGTTTTCATCCGCCCTGCCCGCGAATTCCGAGCTGGCCGAGGGCGAATGGTGGCCCGCCGATTATGCCGGCCCGCCCCTCGTCTCGCTCGAACAGAAGGTTGCGGAGGGCATCGGCGTTTCCGTCGGCGACGACGTCAAGGTCAATGTGCTCGGCCGCGAGGTGACCGCGAAGGTCGCCAGCCTGCGCAAGGTGGATTGGCGCAGCTACGCCATCAATTTCATCATGGTGTTCTCGCCCAACGCCTTCCAGGGCGCGCCATACACGGAGCTCTTCACCGTCGCCTATGGCGCGCCGAGCGCCGACGCCCGCGACGCCCTGGATGCGAAGCTCGCGCGCGAAACGGCGAAGCGCTTTCCGATGATCGTCTCCGTGCGCGTGAAGGAGGCTCTCGCGGCCGTCGACAAGATCGCCGGACAACTCGCCCTCGCCGCCCGCGCGGCGGCGGGCCTCGCCATCGTCACCGCCATCCTCGCCCTCGCCAGCGCCGTGGCGAGCGGCCAGCGCGCGCGGCTCCACGACGCCGTGGTGCTGAAGACGCTCGGCGCCACGCGCGGCTGGCTCGCGACGGCCTATGGGCTGGAATTCGGCCTTGTGGGGCTCGTCGCCTCGCTCATCGCGCTCGCGGCGGGCGCGGGCGCGGCCTATGCCATGGTCACGCTGGTGATGAAGATCGATTTTGTCTTTCCGGCGAGCGTCGTCGCGGCGACGACGGCCGCGACGCTGCTCGTGACGATCGGACTGGGTCTCGCGGGCACATGGCGCGCGCTGTCGCGGCGCCCGGGGCCGGAGCTGCGGGAGCTTTGAGGTTCAGGCGTCGGCGAGGCGGAATTTGAATTCCGGAACCGCCGCGCAGGCGAGAACCTCTTCCGGCCGCTTGCGCGCCACGCTCGCCCAGCCCGTCGCGCCCGGGCTAAGATGAATGAACGCGACGCGCTCGTTCGCGTCGACGACCCAATATTCTCGCACGCCATGTCGGGCGTAGAGCTTCGCCTTTAGATCGAGATCGTAAACGAGGCTCGACGCGGCGACCTCGATGGCGAGCAGAACATTTGGGCCCCGAACCTCCTGAGAGCGCAAATATTCGGGATAAATCGAGATATCCGGCTCGACGATCGTATTTCCTGAAAGGAAAATCGACGTCTCGACGCCGACGATGAGCGATGGCGGGCAAGCGCGGGCAAGCGCCATGAGCATCTTGGATTTTATGCGCTCATGCGCGGAATATTTCGGCCCCATGGGGACGATTTCCCCTTCGATCAACTCGAAATTCTCGTCTTCTGAAATGATGCCGGCGTCCTGCATGGCGACGATTTCATCGACCGTGAAGGCGCGGCGGCCATATCCTTCGGCGGCTTTGGTCGTGGCGGACGGCATGGGCGGCTCCTCTTTGGAAGCCTAGCACATGAGCCGTTCCGTCGCGAGGTCAGCGTGAGGGCGAGAACTGTCGCAACTCCCAAATTTCTTGCGCGCCCGGAGAAATTGAGCGACCCTTGGGCTTAGCGCGCCAACAAGTCCATTGCCTGGAAATTTCAATGAAACAGGAGCTCGTCGACCGGATCTACGCAAGTTCCTTCGCGCCGGAGCTTTGGCCGGAGGTCATGGACGAGCTTTCGTCGCTCGCCGAGGCGCGGGGCGGCGTTCTTTTCGCCGCCAATCCTAAAGGGCTCAACTGGAAGTCCTCGGAAAGCGTCGCCGAGCATATGGACGCCTATGCGACGCAGGGATGGATCCAGCGCGGCCAGACGCGCCGCGCTCGGCAATTGGCGCTCAATCACGCCGGCTTCGTCATCGAGGCGGATATCTTCTCGTTGGAGGAGCTCGAGCGCGATCCCACCTTCAGCGAGTTCCTGCGCCCCCGCGGCCTGGGCTGGACCGTTTCGACGGCGATGCCGCTGCCGACCGGGGACGACCTCTTCATCTGCATCAATCGCGATTACAGGCGCGGCCCCGTCGAGCGCGCGGTCGTCGAGCAGCTCGACGAATTGCGCCCGCATCTCGCGCGCGGCGCCTTCATGGCGGCGCGGATGCAGCTCGAGCGCGCCCGGGTCGCCAGCGAGACGTTGGCGCTCATCGGCCTGCCGGCCCTGGTGCTCGGGCCGAATGGCAGGGTCCTCGCCGCCAACGGCTTGATCGACGCGATGCGGACGCATGTGCGCTGGCGCGCGCATAACGGCTTCTCGCTGCGCGACGAAACCGCCGACAAGCTTCTCGCCGATGCGATCGTCTCCCTGCATGACGACCGCAGCGCGGCGCCGCGCTCCTTCCCGGCGCGCGACCCGGAAGCCGGGACGCCGATGATCGTCCATCTCATCCCCATTCGCGGCGCGGCGCGGGATATTTTCGCGGGCTGCTCCGCCGTGCTGGCCATGACGCCGGTCGGCGCGCCGCACGCCCCGCCGGCCGAGCTGGTTCAGTCGCTCTTCGACCTCACGCCAGCCGAGGCGCGCGTGGCGCGCAGCCTCGTCGTCGGCAAGTCGATCGAGGACATCGCCTCGGACGGCGCCGTGTCGCGCAATACGGTGCGCACCCATCTTCGCGGCGTCATGGAAAAAACCGGCTGCAACCGGCAGGCGGAAGTCGTGGCGCTGCTCGGCGGCCTTGCGCCGCTCGGCATGGCCTCGCCCGCTTAGAAGCCCGTCACTCGAATCGACAGGCTTTTTGGAGGAGTCCACCCCCGCCGTCATTGCGAGGAGCGAAGCGACGAAGCAATCCAGAACCGTGGGGCGGCTCTGGATTGCTTCGCTTCCGCTCGCAATGACGGCGGTGTGGGCGATTCCGCCCAATCGCTGCGTGATCCACAGAGTCCCGTTGCGCTCGAAATTGGCTGCTCGGAGGATGTTCGCCTCGTCATTTGCGAGGAGCGAAGCGACGAAGCAATCCAGAGCCACGCCGACGCCCCTGGATTGCCTCGCTTCCGCTCGCAAGGATGGAGCAAAAAATTATGACTCATCATCCATTTGAACGATGCGCGCCGGCGCTCTTTGGTCGTAATTTTTTCATCGAACGACGAGGGGCGCTCGAAATTGCCGCGAGCGTGCGGCGTCTCGGAGTTCGACTTTATATCGCGTTTCTTGAGGGGCAGCTTTTTCCAGATTTCCTTACCGACAAGGGATCTTCTTTTCTCGATCAATTTATGGGGGCCGGCGCGAGGCCCCCATTTTTGATTCACACGCCTGTCGGATAGTTCGGGCTCTCGCGGGTGATCGACACGTCGTGCACATGGCTCTCGCGCAGGCCGGCGTTCGTGATGCGCACGAATTGCGCGCGCTCCTGGAATTCGCGGATCGTCGGCGCGCCGACATAGCCCATGGCGGCGCGCAGGCCGCCCGCGAGCTGATAGAGAATCGGCGCGATGGGGCCGCGATAGGGCACCTGCCCCTCAATACCTTCCGGAACGAGCTTGAGCTGGTCCTTCACGTCGCCCTGGAAGTAGCGGGTCGCGGAGCCCGCCGTCATGGCGCCGACCGAGCCCATGCCGCGATAGGCTTTGAAGGAGCGGCCCTGATAGAGGAAGACCTCGCCGGGCGACTCCTCCGTGCCCGCGAAGAGCGAGCCGATCATCACGACTTCGGCGCCCGCCGCGACGGCCTTGGCGAGATCGCCCGAATATTTCACGCCGCCGTCGCCGATCAGCGGGACGTCGGCTTTGCGCGCCTCCTCGGCGACCTCCATGATGGCGGTGAGCTGCGGAACGCCGACGCCCGCGACGATGCGCGTCGTGCAGATGGAGCCCGGACCGATGCCGACCTTGATGGCGTCGGCTCCGGCGTCGATCAGCGCCTTGGCGGCGTCGGCGGTGGCGATGTTGCCGGCGATGATCTGGACCTTGTTGTTCTCGCGCTTGACGCGCGCCACCTGGTCGATCACCGCCTGTGAATGGCCGTGCGCCGTGTCGATGACGACGCAGTCCGCCCCCGCGTCGATGAGCTGGAGCGCGCGCTCATAGCCGTGGTCGCCCACCGTGGAGGCGGCGGCGACGCGCAGGCGGCCTTCGTGATCCTTGCAGGCGTTGGGATGCTGGGTGGCCTTCTCGATATCCTTCACCGTCACGAGGCCGACGCAGCGATAATCCTCATCGACCACGAGCAGCTTCTCGATGCGATGCTCGTGCAGGAGGCGGCGAGCCTCCTCCTGCCCCACGCCCTCGCGGACCGTGACGAGCTTCTTGGTCATCAACTCGGCGATGGGCTGGCGCTTGTCCTGGGCGAAGCGCACATCGCGGTTCGTGAGAATGCCGACGAGCCTGCCCTTGCCGCCGACCGCGTCCCGCTCGACGACCGGAATGCCGGAAATGCCGTTCGACGCCATCAGATGGAGCGCGTCGGCGAGCGTCGCGTCGGGAAAGATGGTGATCGGATCGACCACCATGCCGCTCTCGTAACGCTTCACCTTGCGCACTTCGGCGGCCTGATCGGAGGGCGAGAGATTCTGATGGATGACGCCGATGCCGCCAGCCTGCGCCATGGCGATGGCGAGCCGCGCCTCGGTCACCGTGTCCATGGCGGCGGAAATGATCGGCAAATTGAGCGTGATCTCTCGCGTGAGGCGCGTCGTGACGTCGACGCCGGAGGGCATCACGCGGGAATGGCCGGGCCGCAGGAGCACGTCGTCGAAAGTGAGCGCTTCGGTCAACGTGGCGGTCAATCGGGCCATGGGCCAACTCCTTCATTCGAGCGAAACGACGGCGATCCATTGCGCGCCGCCGTTCAGGGTTGGCGCGTGCTCATAGCATTAATCATTGCAAAGGCAAATGGCGCCGCCGCGACGCAGCGGGGCAATCGGGGGAACGCTGGGCGTGAGCGAATCCCTCCCCTTTACGGGGAGGGCGGCCCCGCGAGAGCGGGGTCGGGTGGGGTCAAGCCCGATCTATGCAGTAGCGGCGCGGACCCCTCCCGGCGGTCTTCGGCCGCCGACCTCCCCGTAAAGGGGAGGTATGGCGGATACGGTCCGAGATAGCTGTTGACCCGATTGGCCGAACACGACTCAGGCCATGCGAGAAGACCAGCCGAAAATCGTCCGAACATTCAGATTCCAATTAACGCAGACTTGACCTTTGAGGCGGATAGTGTCGCGTGAATTGGAGTAAAATCAAATGCGTGCATCTTACCATCTCATGGTTCGCGCCGCGCGCGGCCTGACGCGCCTCGCCCGCGCCCGTTCGGGATCGGCGGCGGTCATTTTCGGACTCGCCTTCATCCCGGCCATGCTCGGCGTCGGCGCCGCGATTGACTATGGCCGCGCGACGATGATCAGGACGAAGCTCCAGGCTGCGACCGACGAAGCGGTCCTCGCGGCGGGCGCGCAGCCGAAGCTCAAGCAAATCGAACGACAGAACATCGCGCTGAACAAGGTGCTCGCCAATCTCGGCCCCGCCGCGAACGGCCTCGACGTCACGGTGACGGAGACGGAGCCGAAGGCCGGCGTCTATCAGGTTCGGGCGGAGGCGACCGTGAAGACGTCGCTGCTGAAATTCGCCAATTTCCACTCGATCGCCGTCACGGTAAATTCGGAGGCCAGCGTGACGCTCGGCGGCGAGGCGCCGGTCGAGATCGCTTTGGCGCTCGATAATACGGGCTCCATGCGCGACGACATCCCGGCGCTCAAGAGCGCCGCGAAGACGCTCGTGCAGAACGTGATGGCCGACGGCTCCAAAGGCAAAGTGCGCGTCAGCGTCGTGCCCTATGTCGCCGCCGTGAATCCCGGCCTGACCGATTCGAGCATGATCGATACGGGCGTGAAGGCGCCGTGGACCGGCAACTGGTTCAACTGGGCCTGGATCGGCTATGATAAGAATTGCAAGCAGGACTGGGGTTCGGGCGGCGGCGGCTCCGGACCGGGCGGCGGCTCCAGCGGCGATTCCGGCGACGCCGGCGATCTGATCGATCTGCTCAATCCGTTCCGGCGCATCGCGAACGAATTGTTCGGAATTTCCGCCGCCTTCGCCGCGGACGTCACGCCGAACACCATCCCGCCGCTGACGCTTCAGAAGCTGAAATCCAAAACGACCGGCCTCACCTTCAAGGCGCCAGTGGGCTTCAACTTCCAGCCGAAAGACAGCTTTACCGGCGGCTGCGACTGGATCGTGAATCCCGGCCAGGTGAGCCCCTACGAACTCTTCAAGCGATTGAAGGACGACAAGGGGGGCGCCGTCGCCTGGAAAGGCTGCGTCGAAGCGCGCGCCAGCGCGGCCGAGATCGCGATGATCAACGCTTCGTGGGGCGGATCCTATCAGACGGGCGTCGACTATGACGTGACGGACATTCCGCCGTCCGGCGACAATGCCGCGACCCTGTTCACCCCCTATTTCTGGCCCGACGAGCCCGATTACAATTTCGGGAACTGGAGCAACGTCCTGCCGGGAAAATGGACGTCCGGTTCGACGACCTTCCATAACAATTACAAGACCGATTACGCGGTTCCAGAATCCTGGAGCTGGGCGTCGAACAGTTGGAACGCCGGCCAGAACATCTTGAAATATGACGGCGCGACAAACTCCGCCGTCATCAAGGAGACCGCTCCGGACTCCTATGGCCCCAACGCCTCCTGCCCCCAGCCCATTACGCGGCTGACCAATAATCAGGGCGCGGTCATCTCGGCGATCGAGGCCATGAATTTCTGGTACAATGGCGGCACGGTCATCTCGGAAGGCCTGACCTGGGCCTGGCGCACGCTGTCTCCGGAGAAGCCCTTCGCCGACGGCGCCGCCTATACGGACACGAAGACCAAGAAGGTCATCGTGCTGATGACGGACGGCGTCAACGGCCTCGCGGAAAACGGCAACGCCTCGAGCGCGGGCGTCTCGGACTATTCGGCCTATGGCTATATGGGCGCGAGCCGCCTCTCCTGGGCCGACAATGTCCAGACCTATGATCAGCTCCAGACCTTTCTCGACAAAAGGCTGAAAAGGGCCTGCGACAACGCCAAGGCGAAGGGCGTCTCCATCTACACGGTGATGTTCAACCACAACGGCTTCCTGAGCGCCGACCAGCAGGCCCACTCCGCGGAGCTTCTCGCCTATTGCGCCACCAAGCCGGAGAACGCCTATGTGGCGACGGACGCGAAGGCGCTGAGCGAAGCCTTCTCCAATATTTCGGTCGCGGCGACCGCGACGCCGCTCCGGCTGACGAAGTAACGGAAGAGGCGGACGACGCCTCCCCCGCCGTCATTGCGAGCGAAGCGAAGCAATCCAGAGCGTCAGCACGGCCTGGATTTGCTTCGTCGGCTTCGCTCCCCGCAATGGCGGCGAAAGCTGCGCCCACGTCATTGCGAGCGGAGCGAAGCAATCCAGAGCCACGTCGCGGCGCTGGGTTGCTTCGTCGCTTCGCTCCTCGCAATGACGTCGGAGAGCGAACTTAATCGAGTGACGCCGCCTGCGCGGTCCCCGCCCGCTCCGTGTCGAACTGCAATTTCGCGAGGCGCGCATAGAGGCCGCCGGCGGCGCTCAGCGTCGCATGGGTCCCCTCCTCCACGATCCGCCCTTCGTCGAGCACCACGATGCGATCGGCTTCGAGCACCGTCGCCAGGCGATGCGCGATGACGATGCTGGTGCGGCCTTCCATCACGTCATGCAGCGCCGCCTGCACGGCCGCTTCATTCTCGGCGTCGAGCGCGGAGGTCGCCTCGTCGAGCAGCAGCACCGGCGCGTCCGCCAGAATGGCGCGGGCGATGGCGAGGCGCTGGCGCTGCCCGCCGGAAAGCGTGACGCCGCGCTCGCCGAGCATCGTGTCGTAGCCCCGCGGCAGCGCGGAGATGAAGTCGTGCGCCTGCGCGCGCTTCGCCGCGGCGACGATCGCCTCGCGCGGCGCGCCGTCGCGGCCATAGGCGATGTTCTCGGCGACCGAAAGCCCGAAGATCGCCGGGTCCTGCGGCGCGAGCGCGATGGCTTGGCGCAGATCCAGCGGATCGAGCGCGCGCAGATCGACTCCGTCGAGCGTGATCGCGCCTCTGTCGACGTCGTAGAAGCGCAGGAGCAGCGAGAACAGCGTCGACTTGCCGGCGCCCGACGGACCGACGAGGGCGACGCGCTCGCCGGGAGCGACGGTCAGCGTCAGATCGCGCAGCGCCGGGCGCTCGGGCGCCGTCGGATAGGCGAAGCCCGCATGCTCGAAGGAGATGCGCCCCCACCAGCGCGCGGGCGCGGGCGTCGGATGCGGCGGCGCTACGATCTTCGGCCTGACGGCGAGAATGTCGGCGATGCGCGACGCCGCGCCGGCGGCGGCGACGACTTCGCTCCAGACCGAGGACAGCTCGCCGAGCGAGCTCGCGCCCAGCACGGCGTAGAGGACGAATTGCGACAAGAGGCCCGAGCTCATCTTGCCCGAGAGAACGTCTTGCGCGCCGAGCCATAGGACTGCGACGATGCTCGTGAAGACGACGAGAATCGCGCCGGCCGTCACGAAGGCGCGCGCCAGGGTCGCGGCCTGCGCGGCGTGATAGGCGGTCTCGACGGCCCGCGTGAAGCGCGCGACAGTCGAAGCCTGCGCGCCATTCGCCTGCATGGCGCGAACCGCCGAAAGATTTTCGCCCGCATAGGCCGCCGCCTCGGCCAGCGTGTCCTGAGCGTGCTTGGAGCGTTTGCGCACGCTGCGCCCGGAGGCGATGAGCGGCAGGACGATGACCGGAATCGCCGCGAGCGCCAGCCCCGCAAGCTTCGGGCTCGTCGCAAACATCATGATCACCGCGCCGACGAACATGAACATGTTGCGCAAGGCCACGGAAGCGGACGATCCGAAGGCCGATTTCAGCAAGGTCGTGTCGGCCGTGAGGCGGGACAGCAATTCGCCGGTTCTGGCCGTGTCGTAGAAGGCGGCGTCGAGCGAGGTCAGATGACGGAAGAGATCCGCCCGCAAATCGGCGACGACGCGCTCGCCGAGCGTCATGACGAAATAATATCGCGTGGCCGAGGCCAAAGCGAGAGTCGCCGCGACGCCGATCATCGCGCCGAAATAGGCGTTCACCGCGCCGGCGCTGTCGGTCGAGAAGCCATGGTCGATCATGCCGCGCACCGCCGCCGGCAAGGTCAGCGTCGCGCCCGATGCGAGAAGCAGCGCGGCGAAGGCCAGCGCGATCGTGCGCTTGTAGCGCAGCGCATAGGGCAGCAGGGGGCGCAGCGGAGCGAGCGTGGCGCCGAAGCGCCGCTTCGTCTCGGCGGCGGGAACGGCGGCGGAAAGGGCGGCGTCGTTGATCTCGGTCATGGCCCGTCCCTATAGCGCCCGGCCGCGACGAAGACGACCCTTCCTGCCAGGAGGTCCCGATTTTGCGGCGCAAAAAGAAAAAGTGCGCCGCATCATAAAAATTTTTTGCTGACCCATAGGCGCTCCCATGTCCGCCGCTCAACGCAAATCCGCATTTATCAACGAGTTAAGCGGTGCGACATGTTGTCGCGGATATAGAGGGCCGCGGCTGGACAGCGCCGAAACTTATGCTAACTTTCCCCTGCGTCGATATGACGCGCCACCATAAGTGGGTAATGCGCCAACGAAAAACAAAAGCATAAGGCGCGGCTCTGGGAACACAAAGAGGAGTGAAGGTTATGGCTGACAAAGAGCTCGAAATCACGACGAACACCTACATCTTCGCTGGCGTCGGCGCCGTTCTTCTCGGCGGTCTCGCCGCCGCGGCTCTCGGCGGCCTGCAGAACACGATCGCGGCCGGCGTCGTGGGCGCGCTCGCGGGCGGCTGCCTCGGCCTGTTCTTCTAATCCTGGAGCGCGCGGCGAAAAGCGCGCTCTTACGTTTTTGGAAATCGACCGCGCCGCGACGGCCAGTCCGCCCAATCGCGGCGTGGTCCCGCGCCGAGCCGCGATGGCTCGGCTCCAGACAATCGCATCAGGGGAGAGAAATCATGGCTGACAAAGAGCTCGAAATCACGACGAACACCTACATCTTCGCCGGCGTCGGCGCCCTTCTTCTCGGCGGTCTCGCCGCCGCGGCTCTCGGCGGCCTGCAGAACACGATCGCGGCCGGCGTCGTCGGCGCCCTCGCGGGCGGCTGCCTCGGCCTGTTCTTCTAAGCGACTTTCCCGGCAAGCGCTGGTCTGGCCGCCGGCGTAAGCCCGTCGACGCTAGCCAGCAATTGCGGAAGCGATTGCTGGCTGTGCTGTTTTCAAAGGGGCGTTTTCAGGACTTTCCGAAGAGACATTTTCAGAGCCCGGCGCTTTTCGACTCCGTCGAGAAGCGCTTTTTCGTCGCCGGGCGCGACGCTCCGCGGGCTCGGTCGCCGCGCATGGCGCGCGGCTCTCGACCAAGACGCGGCGAACGGGCATTGTTGCGCCCGTCCGTGCGGCCGTCCCGCACCGCCGCTCGAAAGGCTCACCCGCCCATGTGGCGCGCAATTGTCGAAACCGCCCTCCTCTTCCTGACGCCCTTCCTGGCCTATACGCTGTTCCACGCCGCGCAAAGGCGCTGGCCTTTCGTCGCCGAGCTGTGGCGCAAGCGTATCGTGGTCGCCCTTGCGATCGCCGGACTCCTGACCGCCATCGCCGGCATGGTGACGCTCGGCCTGATGGAGCGCCAGCAGGGCGCCTATGTCCCCGCGCATGTCGAGAACGGCAAGCTCGTGCCCGGCCGTTTCAGATGAACCCCGCCCAGCATCTGCTCGACGATCCGCGTCTCGCGACGCTATTCGCGGCGCTGTCGAAGACGGGCGCCGAGACGCGGATCGTCGGCGGCGCCGTGCGCGACGCGCTGTTCGGCCTGCCGCCGCATGAGATCGACCTCGCCACCACGGCCTTGCCCAATGTCGTATTGGCGGCGGCGCGCGACGCCGGGCTCAAGGGCGTCCCGACCGGCATTGAGCACGGCACGGTGACGATCGTCGTCGCCGGCGCGCCTTTCGAGGTGACGACGCTGCGGGAGGATGTGGAGACGGACGGCCGCTACGCCGTCGTGCGTTTCGGCGGAGATTTCGAGCAGGACGCCCGGCGCCGCGATTTCACGGTCAACGCGCTCTCGCTCTCGCCGGACGGCAAGCTTCACGACTATACGGGCGGGCTGAAGGACATCGCCGCCAGGCGAATCCGCTTCATCGGCGACGCGGCGACGCGCATCCGCGAGGATTATCTCCGCGTCCTGCGCTTCTTCCGCTTCAACGCCTCCCATGGCGAAGGCGCGTTCGACCGCGAGGGGCTGCACGAGTCGATCGCGGCGCGCGAAAACCTCGCGCGGCTCTCCCGCGAGCGGATCCGGGCGGAAATCCTGAAGCTGCTGCCCGCTCGACGCGCGCCCGAGATCATGCGCGCCATGTCGCAGGCCGGTATCATTGAGGTGCTGCTCGGCATGGGTTATCCGGCGCGGCTGGAGCGGCTCGCGGCGTTCGAGGCGGCGCAGGGCGGAAAGAGCGACTCGGTGCTGCGGCTCGCCGCCTTCTCCGCGCTGACGACGGAGGACGCCGACCGGCTCCGCGAGCGGCTCCGGCTGTCGAATGACGAGCACGCCCGGCTTCTCGCGGCGACGAAGACGCTCGCGGCGCTGCATGGAATCGACCAGGCGCCGCCGGCCTCCCATCTGCGCGAGATGCTTTTCCTCTGCGGCTCCCGCGCGGCCCGCGACGCTCTCGCGCTCGCTTTGGCCGAGAGCGCCGCCGCGCCCGACGACCCGCAATGGCTGGAGGCGGCCGAATATCTCGACCAGACGCCCGCCCCCGCCTTCCCCATCAAGGGCGCGGACCTCATCGCCCGGGGAGTCGCGCCGGGACGCGCGCTGGGCGCGACGCTCAAATCGCTGCAAGCCAAATGGATACGCGCAGGCTTTCCGCGCGACCCGGCGGTCGTTCGGCAATTGGTGGAAGAGGCCATCAGGGGGGAATAATGAGACCGGCCTTGTCATTGCGAGCGGAGCGAAGCAATCCAGGAGCCCTGATGACGCTCTGGATTGCTTCGCCTTTGGCTCGCTGACGCCGCGAGCGGCGCCTCAGGCGGAAACCGCATGGACGGCCCGGCTCGCTCCCGGCGCCTAACCCGTCTCCGCTTTGGCGATCCGCTCGAAAATTCCCAGCACCATGGCGCGCTTGTCGAAATTGAAGACTTCGGTTTCGCGCGCGAGGACGCGTATGTCGTCCCAGGCGCGAGCGAAGCCCATCAGCCGCGCGGGCGAAGCCCCGCCGCGCGAGAGCGCGCGCACGCGGGAATCGAGGTGGCGCTCCAGCGCGCGCATGAAGGTTTCATAGGCCGCCTCATTGTCGCGGCCGGCGAGCTTGTCGGCGAGGAGATGCGCCCCGACCCAATCCACCTGCGGCAGTCTCTGCAACAGCCGCGCGACCGTGGAGTCGAAGGTCATCGCGTCGCCGCCCAGCAGCCGCAAGGTCTCGCGCACCGAGCCTTCCGCGCGCGCCGCCGCCGCCGCGATCTCCTCCGCCGGTCGGTCGCTCCATGGCGCCCCCACGGCTCCGACCGCCGCAACGGTCTCGTCCTGCGTCAACGCGCCGAGCATGAGCTTGCGGCAGCGGGAGCGGATCGTGGGCAGGACGCGGCCCGGCTGATGCGCGACGAGCAGGAAGAGCGAGCGCTCCGGCGGCTCCTCGATCAGCTTCAGCAAGGCGTTCGCGGCGCTGCGGTTGAGATCGTCGGCGCAGTCGATGATGGCCACGCGCCAGCCGCCCGCGCCCGAGGCCCGATGGAAGGCGCGGGTGACCTCGCGCACGTCGTCGACGCGAATTTCCGTGAAATGCTTCTTGGTCTTGTCGTTCCACTCGCGCCGCAGGAGGAGGACGTCCGCGAGCGCCATGCTCGCGACGCGACGCGCGGCGATGTGATCGGGCGGCACGGCCAGAGTATCGGCGCCCTGAACGTCAACCGCGTCCGGGTCCGGATGGGCGACCAAAAATCGCGCGAAGCGCCAGGCGAGCGTCGCCTTGCCGATCCCTTCCGGCCCGCCGACGATCCAGGCCTGGGCGAGGCGATTGCGTCTATACGCGTCAAGCAGCGCCTGTTCGGGGGCGGCGTGGCCGAACAATGCGAGCGTCTCGCGCGGATGCGGCGCATCGTCGAAGCGATCGCTTTCCGGCGGGCCGGCGGGCTCCCTGCTCATTGGGCGGCGTCGGCGGCGTCTTGCGGGTCGAGATAGCGCGCGTCGACGAGCTGGCGGATGGCGCGGGCGACTTCGTCCGCCGGCAGGGCGCCGTTCACCACGCAGCAGCGCTCCGGCTCCTGCTCGGCAATGTCGAGAAAGGCGCGGCGCAGCCCTTCATGGAAGCCGTCATCCTCGGCTTCGAAGCGATCGGGGCGCTCCCCCGCCGCCTGTCGCCGGACAGCCGCGCGGGCGAGACCTTCTTCCGGCGAGAGATCGATGATCACGGTGAGATCGGGTTTGAGTTCGCCCACCGCGGCCTTCTCCAGCAGCGCGAGCGCCGGCGCCCCGACGCCGCCGCGCGCGCCCTGATAGGCGCGGGTCGAATCCACGAAACGGTCGCAGAGCACCCATGCGCCGCGCGCGAGCGCCGGCGCGATGAGCTGCTCGACATGGTCGATCCGCGCCGCCGCGAAGAGCGCCGCCTCGGCGAGCGGCCCGAGCGGGGCGATCCGGCCGGAAAGCAGGATCCGGCGCAGAGTTTCCGCCTTCGGCGAGCCGCCCGGCTCGCGCGTCGTCACCGCCTCGATCCCGCAGGCGCGCAAATGCTCGGCCAGGCGCTTGAGCTGGGTCGACTTGCCGACGCCCTCCCCGCCTTCGAATGTGATGAACCGGCCTCTTCCGGCGCCCGTCATTTTCTGGCCGACAGCTTCTCGTGAATCTTGGCCGCAGCATACTCGTAAACCGCGTCGAAAGCGCGGCTCGAAAGCGATCCTTCCTCGACCGCCTCGGCCGCCTCCAGCGGCTGCTCCAGAACCATGGTCGGCCCGCGCCTGATCTCGAGCCTGCCGATCTTCCGCCCCGCCTCGACCGGCGCCATCACCGGGCCCTCATAGACGATCTTCCCCGAGAGCTTCTCGGCGGAGCCCCGTTGCAGCAGCACTTTCACATCCGTCTTGGAAACGAGATCCACCGAACCCTTGGTCCCGCCATAGACCTGCGCCGGACCGACGGGCTCGCCCGCCTTGAAGAGGTCCTTCTCCTCGAAATTGCGGAAGCCCCATTGCAGCAGCTTGCGCGCCTCCTCGCCGCGCTCCTTCGCCGTCTTCGCGCCATAGACGGCGACGACGAGGCGCCGGCCTTCCTCTATGGCGGAGCCCACAAGGCCGAATTCGCCCTTCTCGATATTGCCGGTCTTGAGCCCGTCCGCGCCGATGCTCATGGTAAGCAGCGGATTGCGGTTCTGCTGGCGGATGTTGTTCCAGGTGAACTCCTTCTCGCCGAAATATTTGTAGTATTCCGGATATGTCTTGATCACATGCAGAGCGAGCTTCGCCATCTCGCGCGCCGTGACCTTCTGGTCGTCGCTCGGCTTGCCCCAGGGATTGCCGAAGCGCGACTTCACGAGGCCGAGCTCCGCCGCGCGCTTGTTCATGCGGATGACGAAGGCTTCCTCATTCCCGGCGACGCCTTCCGCCAGGACGAGCGCCGCGTCGTTGCCGGAGTCGACGATGAGGCCGCGCAGGAGGTTCTCGACGCTGGCGCGGCTGTTGACCTTGAGGAACATGGCCGAGCCGCCGGCCGGCGCGCCGCCGTTGCGCCAGGCATATTCCGAGACCTGCATCTCGTCGCCGAGCTTGAGTCGGCCCTCGGCCAGTTCGCGGAAGATCATCTCGGCGGTCAGGATCTTGACGGTCGAGGCGGGGGTGACGAAATCGTCCGCGCCTTTTTCGAACAGGACCGTATTGGTGCCGGCGTCGATCAGAATGGCTTGCGGCGCGCTCGTCTGAAAAGCCTGCGCCCAGGCGCGGCCCGGAAGGAGAGCGGCGAGGCTGACGAGAATGGCGGCGACGGCCGCGCGGGCGTGGCGCATGTGCAAGACAATACTCCGCGAGAAGGCGCCGCGGGAATTGACGGCGCCGAGCGGAGAATGGGCCCCAAAAGGTTAAAAAGCAACGCGCCGAAGCTTGAGCGCCGCCGCTCAGTTGAGCGCCTGCCGCATGGGCGGGGTCGGGATCGCCGCCTCGTCACGGCCAAGCGAGGCCGGACGAACAGGCGGCAAGGGCGCCGCCTGAAAGGCCTTCATCTTTTCCTCCGCCGGGGCGGCGGACCGCGCGCCGCGGGTCGAGGCGACCGGCTCGGCGTCGACGCCGTCGTCGCGAGAGATCGTCGTCGTCTCCGGCAGCGGCTCGGGCCGGGCGTCCGGGGCGTAGGCCATCATCTCGGCCGTCTCGCCCACGGCCGGCTGCTGAACCGGCGGCGCGTCGTTCACGACCGGGCGGGCGGTCGGCTCCGGCGCGCGCTCGGCCAGCGCGGCCGCGCGAACCGGCTCCTGCCTCGCCGCGACCATGACCGGAGCGGCGCCCTCCATATTGGCGGGCTGGCCGTCGTCGCGCAGCGTCGCGAGAAGCTTGGCGTCGTCGTCGCCGGCAAGGTCCGCCTTGCCGATCCACTCCACCTTGACTTTGGCGGTGCCGGCCGAACGGAAGTCGAGCGCCTCGGCGACGCGCTGGGAAACGTCCATCACGCGGCCGCCATGGTACGGACCGCGATCGTTCACGCGCACGACGATGGAGCGCAAATTCTTGAGATTGGTGACCCGCGCATAGCTCGGCAGCGGCATGGTCGGATGGGCGGCCGAAATCGACTCGCGATCGAAGATTTCGCCATTGGCCGTGCGGCGGCCGTGGAAATCCGCGCCGTACCAAGACGCCGCGCCGGTCGCCGAGAACGGCTTCTCGCTGGGATAATAGGTCTGGCCGGCGATCTTATAGGGCTTGCCCACCATATAATTGCCGCCGCCCTTCGGAACCTCGTCCCCGTCCGCAATGACGCGCGGGCTGGCGCGGACGCCATATTTGGCGTCGACGCCGGAGCCGGAGGTGGAATATCCGAGGCCCGCATAGCGCGGCGAGTTGGCTGTAGAGGCGCATCCGGCGAGAGAGGCGAGAGAAAGAAGAAGGACCGATCGGCGGAGCGCGGCGACTGTCGGATCGAAGCTCATCAGCAAGCGCTTTTGCTCCCGGAATTCGGCAAATCGCATATGAACGGTCCTTGTCCCCGGCGGCTTTGCCGCCGTTCCGGATCCGCTCGCAGACCGGGCGGCGCCCTCGGACGCTCCCGATCACGCACATCCTTGATTCGACGCGCGTTGCGATGGGCCGGAGTTTCTCCCCGATTTCTGAACTTGCCGTTAACGTCACGGCCAGGCTGAGGCGAGACGCGGGCGGGAAACGGGCGAAATTGGGATTTTCCACATCGCCGGGCGCGGCAATGTCGCTTTTGCGACAGGCTGTGGCGCGATCGCCACAGCCGAAGGCGGCTTACCGATCGCGCGCGAGATCCACGATCCGCGTCTCGACCTTCTCCGCGCCACGGAACTGGTTGGCGGAGAGCCGCGCGGCGACGTGAAACATCTCGCCTCGCCCATGCAGCAGCGCGTCGCCGAGCGGCGAGCCGACGACCCGGAAGGCGATGGCCTCGACCGAGGCGCCGTCGCCCGAGCGCAGCCGCGCGCGGACATGGTTCTCGCCGACGATCATGGCGTCGGCGACGCGCTGCTCCGGCAAGGCGAAAAGCGGCTCGGGATTCCCCTGCCCGTACGGACCCGCCTGCTCGATTCTCCGCAAGACGTCCAAAGAGACGCCTCGCCCCGCGAGCGCGGCGTCGATCACCAAGGCGTCGGCGTCCCGCGCGGCTTCGACGGCCTCGGCGAGGACGTCATTCAGGAAAGCGCGGAATTCATCGACCCTGCCGCGCGCGAGCGTGACGCCCGCCGCCATGGCGTGGCCGCCGCCCTTGATCGCGAGACCGAGATCAACGCCGCGGCGAACGACCCGGCCAATGTCGACGCCACTTAAGCTTCTACCTGAACCTGATGCCGTTTCTCCATTAAAAGCAAATGCAAACGATGGTAAGTTAAAGCGTTCCTTCAAGCGAGCCGCGATCAGGCCGACCACGCCGGGATGCCAGTCCGGCCCTTCCACCACAAGACAGCTTAGCCGGTTCGACTTAAGAAATTGCGCCTCCGCCTGGGAGATCGCCTCCTCCAAGGCAAGCTTTTCGATCCCCTGCCGCTCGGCGTTCAGCCTGTCCAGTTCACGGGCGATCCGGTTCGCCTCGTCGGGGTCGGAGACCGTCAGGAGACGCGCGCCGAGCCCCGCATCGCCGATCCGGCCGCCGGCATTGATCCGCGGCCCGAGGGCGAAGCCGAGATGATGGACGCGCGGCGGCCCACCCATCCGGGCGGCGTCCATCAGCGCCGCGAGACCAGTTCGCGAACGGTTCCGCATGACCTGCAGCCCCTTCACGACGAAAGCCCGATTGAGCCCGACGAGGGGCGCGACGTCGGCCACGGTCGCCAGGGCGACGAGATCGAGGGCGGCGAGGAGGTCCGGCGCCGGGCGGGAATTCCCCCACCATCCGCCCGCCCGCAATCGGCGGGTCAGCCCGGCGAGCGCCAGAAAGACCACGCCGGCGGCGCAGAGCGCCCCCTGCCCCGCAATATCGTCCTGCCGGTTCGGATTGACGATGATGGCGGGCGGCAGCTCCTCGGGCGCCTGATGATGGTCCAGGACGATTACGTCGAGGCCGAGCTCTCGGGCGATCTTGAACGGCTCGTGGCTGACCGTGCCGCAATCGACCGTGACGAGGAGCGTCGCGCCCCGGCCGGCTAGCGCCCGGATGGCCTCGCTATTCGGCCCATAGCCTTCGAAGATGCGGTCGGGAATGTGCAGGAAGGGCTCCGGCGCGCCGGCCGCGCGCCAATAATCGACGAGCAGCGCGGAGGAGCAGGCGCCGTCCACGTCGTAATCGCCGAAAATGGCGATCTGCTCCCCCGTTTCGACGGCGTAAGCCAGGCGCTCGATCGCCGCGTCCATCCCGGTCAGCGTCGAAGGGTCGGGCATCAGCTCCCGAAGCGTGGGGTCGAGATAGCGGGCCGCCTCCGCCACGCCGACGCCCCGCCCCGCGAGAATGCGCGCCAGCAGGTCGTCGATTCCATGGGCCTGGGTCAAGGCGAGGGCCGTCGCCTCGCCGGCCGCGTCGAGCCGCGCCCGCCAGGGACGTCCGAGAATGGAGCGCTCGACGCCCAGAAAAGGGCGCGCGCCGCCGAGAGGTGCGTTCATCCGACTACTTGAAGTTGAGAAAGAGGTTAAAGCACAACCTTGACTCCATGCGTCCCGAGCGCGCCGACAATGCCGTCGAAGACGAGCGACACGCCCATGGCCGAGACGAAGAATCCGACAATCCGGGTGATCGCGTCTATGCCCATGCGGCCGATGGAGGCGACGAGCCGCCCCGCATAAGCCAGGCAGACGTAAGTGACGAAGATGGCGAGGATCGCCGCTGCGAGGATCGCCGCATAGGCGACCGTCTCGTTCGGCGCGCGCTCTATGTTCGTCATCATGCTGAGCACCGTGGCGATGACGCCGGGCCCGACCATGAGCGGCATGGCGAGCGGCATGAAGGCGATATTGTCGTCCGGCCCGGCGCTCAGAAAGGCCCCTTGGCCCGAGCCCGACGGCGCGAACAGCTCGAAGCCGATCCGCGTCAGCACGATGCCGCCGGCGATGCGCACCATGTCGAGCGAAACGCCGAATATTTTCAGCACGAAGGCTCCAAAGAACAGGAAGAACAGTATGAGCAGCAGCGCATAGAGGGAGGCGAGAAAGGCGATGCGCTTGCGTCCCGCATCGTCCTTGTCATGGGTCAGGGAAAGGAAGACCGGCAGGGCCTCCAGCGGGTTGATGACCGCCAGCATCGTCGTGAAGGTGCTGAGGAAAAGCGGCAGGATGGGGTTGAGCCCGACCGGACCAAGACTGGAAGCCACTTTGCCGACACTCCCTGGATCACGCCGCGGCGGAACCGCCCAATCGTGGAAAAAAGCGGCCGCGCATCTTGCGAGAAGCCGGCGTCTTTTGGCCCCACGCGCTTAAATTCGAACCCTGGCGAAGCCGAAGGGTTGGAGAGGAGCCTATTGCCCCGGCCCCTCGCCCTCAAGAGCGCGGGGCGGCGGAGCCGTCCAAAACTGTGTAAAGGTCATCCCATGAGCGACGCGATTCTTCTCGAAGCCGACGGCGATACGGCCGAAATCCTGCCCTTCGGCGCAGAGCTCGCCGCCTGGCGGGCCGATGGCGTGGACATGATCTGGGCGAAGGACCCCATGGTCTGGGGCCAGACCGCGCCGATCCTCTTCCCCGTCGTCGGCTGGACCCGCGACGGAAAGGTCACGGTCGAGGGCCAGAGCTACCCGCTGGCGCTCCACGGCTTCGCCTGGAAGAAATGTTTCGAGATCGCCGAGCGGCGCGCCGACTATCTCCGCCTCGTGCTGTTCGACGATGCGGAGACCCACGCGCTTTACCCCTTCGCCTTCCGCTTCGAGGTCGAGTTCAAGCTCAACAAGAGCGCGCTCGACAATAATCTGATCGTGACCAACGCCGACGCCCGGCCCCTGCCCTATGCCTGCGGCCTGCATCCCGCCTTCCGCTGGCCACTCGCGGGCTCGACCGCCGAGCACGCCGTCATTTTCGAACTGGATGAAAACCCGGACGTGCCGGTCATCGGCCCCGGCGGCCTGTTCATGAAAGAGACCAAGCGCACGCCGCTCGCCGGCGCCCGGATGCCGCTCGACCCGCCCATCTTCGCCCGCGACGCGCTCTGCTTCCTCAATATCAGGAGCCAAAGCCTCGTCTTCGACAATGGCGCCGGCGCGCGGCTCAGGGTGGCGCTCGAGGACTTCCCCCATGTCGGCTTTTGGACGCTGCCGCCGGCTCCCTATCTCTGCATTGAGCCCTGGACCGGATATGGCGATCCGGAGGATTTCCACGGCGACCTCTATGAGAAGCCTTCCATGCGGATTCTCCAGCCGGGCGAAAGCGCGCGCCACGGCGCCAGTTTTGCGTTTGAGCGGAGCGCCTCTTCCGGCTAGGAAAGGGCTTTCCCGACCCGACAGGAATCAGCTTTCATGACCATCGCCCCCAGCGTTATCGAGGCCATTGGCCGCACGCCGCTCATCGAACTGCGCGCCGCCTCGAAAGCCACTGGGTGCCGCATTTTCGGCAAGGCGGAATTCATGAATCCCGGCGGCTCGGTGAAGGACCGCGCCGCGCTCTTCATCGTGCAGGACGCCCTGGCGAAGGGGACGCTCAAGCCGGGCGGCGTGATTGTCGAGGGCACGGCGGGCAATACGGGCATTGGCCTCGCACTCGTCGCAAACGCCATGGGCTTCCGCACGGTCATCGTGATCCCGGAGACCCAGAGCCAGGAAAAGAAGGACATGCTGCGTCTGCAGGGCGCGCAGCTCGTCGAAGTGCCGGCGGTCCCCTACGCCAATCCCAATAATTACGTGAAGCTCTCCGGCCGCCTGGCCGAGCGGCTCGCGAAGGAAGACCCGGCCGGCGCCGTCTGGGCCAATCAGTTCGACAATGTCGCCAACCGCGAGGCCCATATCGCGACCACGGGACCGGAGATTTACGAGGAGCTCGGCGGCGAGGTGGACGGCTTCGTCTGCGCCTGCGGCACGGGGGGCACGCTCGCCGGCGTCGGCATGGCGCTGAAGGCGCGAAATCCGGAGATCAGGATCGGCCTCGCCGACCCCTTCGGCGCCGCGCTCTATTCCTATTATACGAGCGGCGCGCTGAAGGCCGAGGGCTCCTCCATCACCGAGGGCATCGGCCAAGGCCGCATCACCGCCAATCTCGAAGGCGCGCCGGTCGACGTCGCCTATCAGATTCCCGACGGCGAGGCGCTCGACATCGTCTTCGATCTCGCCGAGCATGAGGGTCTGCTGCTCGGCGGCTCGTCGGGGATCAATGTGGCGGGCGCCATCCGCCTCGCGCGCGACCTCGGCCCCGGCCACACCATCGTCACGATCCTCGCGGACGGCGGCGCCCGCTACGCATCGAAGCTGTTCAACGTCGAGTTCCTGCGCGGGCTGAACCTGCCGACGCCGAAATGGCTGGAGAAGCAGGTGGCGATCGACCCGGGATTTGCGTGATGCCGGTTCCGTTTGATTCATTCGCCGTGCGGCCCCTGGATTGCTTCGCTTCGCTCGCAATGACGGCCGCACGGCGAATGAATCAAACGGAAACCGTATAAGGCAAAAAAGGACGCCCTCGGGGACCGAGGGCGCCAAGTCGGGAGTGCCACAAGAGTGGTAGATCAATACAAAGAGATACGCAGAGTTCCTCCTATCGTTCGCGGGAAGCGGTAAAAGTTCAGCGTCGCCGGCGCCGTCGCCGTGCCGGGATCGATCGCCACGCCATTGCTGATAATCGGCAATTGATTGGTCAGGTTCTTCACCCATACGTTGAGGCTGTACCGCTCGTCTTCGGTCTTCAGTCCGAAGCCGAGATTGGTGATGGCGTAAGCGGGCTGCCAATAGCGGAAGACCGCGTCGGGATTGGTCACGAGCGTCTTGTCCAGCCAGGCGACGTTCGCATAGGCGAAGCCGGTCAGCGGCCCGGTCCACCACTCGCCATTCCCTTCGAAAAGCCGGCCCAATTTCTTTTCGTAATTGACGCCGGCGTTGAACGAAAAGGCCGGCACGCCATTGAAGCGCGTATTGCTGCGGCTGACCTGCGTCGGCGCCGGAAGGCCGGCAAACGGCCCGGTGGCGGCGATGGCGCTCCAGGTCCAGGCCGCGTCGAGCGGCGCGTCCTTGAAATCGATCCACCGCGCCTCCGTGATCGCGCCGGAAAAGTTGAACCAAAGTCCTTCCCAGGCGTTCCAGCGGCCGTCGAATTCGAGGCCGCGCAGGCGCGCATGCGGCGCGACGCCAAGATAGGTCTGCCTCGTCGGGACGCCATTGGCGTCCACGACGGATGTGTCGACGAAATTCGTCTGGAAATTATAGATGTCGTTCCAGTAGAAATTGGCGTTGACGACGAGGCCGCCATCGTACCAGTTGGTCTTGACGCCGAGCTCGTAGTCCCATGACGTTTCGGGCGCGGTGAGAACGGGCTGGAATTTCTGGAACACGCCGCCGACGAAAATCGCCTGGGCGCCGGTATTGACGGCGCCGGCCTTTTCGCCACGGCCCACAAGCCCGTAGACCATGACGTTTTCGTTGTACTTATATTGCGGGTTGAAGATGCCGGTGATCGCGTTGAGCGTGGCCTTCTGTCCGCCCGTATCGTAGAAGCGCTGCCCGCCCGCCGCGACGATCGCCGCCTGCTGCTGCGCCACCGAGCCATTGCCCGGGACAATCGTGATCCAACTGAAGTTGGAGCCGGACCGGACCTCCCAACTGTCGCGCAGGCCAAAGGTCAAAGCGAGCTCTTCATTGACGTGGTAGGTCGCGTTTCCGTAAACGGCGAATTGCAGATCGCGCGCCTTGCCGTCGCGGTTGCTCGCCATGTCGCGCAGCAGGAAGGGCACGGGCGTCACCACGCCATTGTTGATCGCGCCGAACCATCTGGCGGCGTCTCCGCCGTAAATCGTGTTCGCGCGGTTCCAGACATAGTCATAGAAGGCGAAGAAGCCGGTCTGCCATTCGAGCGGCTGGTCGCGCGGCGAGGTCAGCCGGAATTCCTGGGAGAACTGGTCGACGTAAGTGTCGGACGCGCCCTTGCTGATCTCCGTCAGATTATTGCCCCGCGAGTTGCGCGGCAGCAGCCGGAAATTTCCGTAGGCGCTGATGGAAGTGAAGACGTTCTCGCCAATATTGTAGTTGAGCTCGTTCGAAACGATATGAAGGCGCTGATCGAGCGTGCCGTTGTCCGTATTGAGCGGAGACCGGGGATCGAGCGTCAATAGAGGCAGGCCCAGGCGCTGCCGAAGATTGAGCGAATAGGATCGCGCGGGCCGCGTGCCGTTCCAGAAGACCTGGAACGTGTCGGCGTAAGGCCCGCTGCTATTGTTGTTGTATTCGTGCGACTGGGAAATATTGAAAATGAACCTGTCGGTGAAATTGTCGCCGACATAGAGCAACTGCCCGCGCGCGCCCCAGCGATTATTGTTCAGGAGGGTCGCCCCGGAGACTTGATCGCTGAACCAGCCGTCGCCGCGGTCATAATAAGCCGCGATGCGATAGGCGAGCTTGTCGTCGATGATGGGACCCGTGACATTCACCTGCTGAAGCACGTGCGAATAGCTGCTGAACTGCGTCTCGAAAGTCGCTTTGCGCTGGAACGACGGCATTTGCGTGCGGATGACGAAGCTGCCGACCGTCGTGTTCTTGCCGCCGGCCGTGCCTTGCGGGCCCAGGGCCACTTCGGCCGACTCGATGTCGATAAAGTTCGCCCATTGGAACCCGACATGTTTCAGAAACACATTGTCGAGCATGAAGCCCGTGTCGAATTCCGCGCCGTCGCCCGTTCCGGCGCCCGCGCTGACGCCGCGGATCGCCGGGCGCGCCGTACGCGGATTGCCGGAGCCGGGATTGTAGTTCGGAATCTTCTGGGCGAAGTCCTCGAGTCGGTAGAGCTGCTCCCTCTGGGCGGTCTTGGGGTCGACCACCACGATCGGCCGTGAAATTTTCTCGACCTGCATCTTCCGTTTCGAGAGCTCGCCCGGCTTGTCCTTGTCGCCGCCGCTGACGATGACCTCCTGGACCTGAGCCTCCTCCGCACTGGCCGCGCCGTCCCATGAGCCCAATGCGACAATGGCGCCCAGAACCGTGCCGGACAGCAGCCGACCTCTCAACCCCTTCGATGCATTCAACATCATCACGCCTCTTATTTTCATATTTCTCTAGTATGAAAATATGGTTTTAGAAACACAAGCCAGCAATGTTGCAGCTTGCCAAATTTGCGCTGGCCTGTTGCAAATTTGCGACATTTACATGCATTTCGCATATAACGACGCGGCGGCGCCACGGCCGCAATAAGCTTGGCGTCGCCTTAAATTATATTAAGTTAGTATGATTATAGCGCTCGACGCCGGTCATACGGCTCGACCGGCCATGCAAACTCTCTTGCGGCGCACACGACGCCTCGTTTGCGGATATGCGCGATCAGCCGGCGGCGAAAGCGTTCGCCGTCTCCACGTCCTCGGGCCGATTCACATTGAAGAACGGGTCGAACGGCTCCATCGGCCATTCCACATTCACATTCGGATAGTTCGCGATGAAGGCCGAGACTTTCCGCACGCCCTCCTCGACCAGCGCCCGCCGCAGCGCGGCGCGCAGCTCCACCGGCCAGAGCGCCACCGCGTGATGCGCGCGGTCTCCGGATTTGGCCACGGCGATGCGCGCATCGGCGCTTTTGCGCGCCTCATAAAGCCTCTTGACGAGGTCCGTCGGGAGGAAGGGCGTATCCGCCGGCGCGCTGACAATGTCCGTTACGTCCGGACGCGCGGCCGATGCATAATCCATCCCCGCCAGCACGCCGGCGAGCGGGCCGGCGAAACCCTCGACGCTGTCGGCCACGACCGGCAGGCCGAAGGCCGCAAAGCGCGCCGGATCGCCATTGGCGTTGACGACGAGCCCGGCGCATTGCGGCCCGAGGCGGTCGATGGCGTGGGCGACGATCGGGCGCCCGCCGATCTCGAGGAGCGGCTTGTCTCCGCCGCCCATCCGCCGCGCGAGACCGCCCGCGAGTAGAATTCCGATACATTGCCGCATGAGTTCTTCGCCCATCTTGCGCAAACCGCCCGCGCGCTCGATTTAGCTTATTGCAGCGCTTTGCAAAAAGGAGCCTTTCATGTTGTCACGCCGTGGCCTTCTCGCCGCCGCCGCTTTTCTCGCCGCCATGTCCGCCGTCTCCGCCGCCGAGACGCCCTTCTCGCAGGAAGCCTTCGCCGCCGCGCGGGCCGCGGGAAAGAGCGTCATCATCCATATATACGCCCCCTGGTGCCCGACATGCCGGGCGCAGGAGCCGATCCTGCGCCGGCTGGAGTCCGATCCGAAATTCTCCGAGGTCGAACGTTTCCGCGTGGATTTCGACGGGCAGAAGGACGCCGTTCGGGCGCTGAAGGCGACGAACCAGAGCACGATCATCGTTTATAAGGGCGCGAAGGAGGTTGGCCGCTCCGTCGGCGAGACGGATGAAAAGGCGATTTCCGCCCTGCTCGACAAGGCGCTCTAGAATGGCCGCCGGGACGCTCGGGCTCGCCTTCCTCGCCGGGCTGCTCTCGGCGCTGTCGCCTTGCGTGCTGCCGCTGCTGCCCCTCGTGCTCGGCGCGGCGGCGGCGGAGCATAAATGGGCGCCGGCTCTTCTTGCGCTCGGGGTCGCCTTGTCCTTCGTCGCGATCGGACTCTTCGTTTCGCTCGTCGGATTCTCGATCGGACTGGACGGCGACGCCTTTCGCCTCGCCGCGGCGGCGCTGATGATCGCGCTCGGCGTCGTTCTGACGGTCCCCGCCCTCCAGGCGCGCGCCGCCGCCGCGGGCGGGCCGGTCAGCGACCGGCTGAACGCGGCCTTCGGCGGCGCGGGCGCGTCGGGCGGCGCCTTCGGGCAATTCGGCGCCGGCCTCCTGCTCGGCGCCGTCTGGAGCCCCTGCGTCGGTCCGACGCTCGGCGCGGCCTCCGTGCTCGCGGCGCGCGGCGAAGACTTGCTCGCCGTCGCCGCGACGATGGGCGTCTTCGGCCTCGGCGCCGCTACGCCGCTCCTGGCCCTGGGCCTTTTATCCCGGCAAGCTTTCGCGCGCTGGCGCAATCCGCTGCTCGCCGCCGGCAAGCGGCTGAAACAGGCGCTCGGCCTTCTCTTCGCCGCGCTCGGCGTCCTAATCCTCAGCGGCGCCGACAAATCGCTCGAAGCCGCGCTCGTCGCCGCCTCGCCGGAATGGCTGACGGCCTTGACGACGCGGTTCTGAAGGCTTTTCAGCTAAAACCGCCGCCCCGCCTTTAACGGCCGTTAACGATACTTTTCTCCTGTGCGATTATCCCCGCGAGCGGCCCGGCGCGCCGCCCGGCCGCGAAACCGGCGGAATTCCGGCAAGAGCGCGACGCCCGGGAATATTTGCTAAATTTCGGTTTAAATTGGATTGCGTATGGACCAAGCGCGTTTAGGCAAATCTTAAAGGCGTGTGCGCTACAAGATCGCTACTGTGTGGTCGTAGAGTATGCGAGTAATGATATGACCGAGACGCATCGTCCGCGTGTCAAATATGTCATCGGCCCCGACGGCAGCCCGCTCACCATTGCGGACCTTCCCCCGCCGACGACGAAGCGTTGGGTCATTCGCCGGAAGGCGGAAGTCGTCGCCGCCGTGCGCGGCGGGCTCCTCTCCCTCGACGAAGCGTGCAGCCGCTATACGCTGACCGTCGACGAGTTTCTAAGCTGGCAGATGTCGATCGACCAGCACGGCCTCGCCGGCCTGCGCACGACGCGCCTCCAGCAATACCGGATGTAATCGCTTATCTCTGCGTCCGCCACGAGAAAAAGCCGGTCCTCTCACGGGCCGGCTTTTTCTCGCGCCAGCGTGAGCTAATGGCTCGAATTGACAGCGAACGCTTGATTGTCGCCGTCATTGCGAGGCGGCGCAGCCGCAGAAGCAATCCGCCGCGCCAGATCGCAGGCCCCGCTAGCCTTGCGGCGGGCCCTCCGCCGCCCTGGTTTCGCCCCGCCATTTCTCGACGAGCTTCTTGCGCTCGAACAGGGCGACGACGACCAGCGCCGCGAGCAGCGGGATGATGAGATAGAACAGGCGCCAGACCAGGAGCGCCGCGAGCACCTGCAGGCGCGGGACGTCCGGCATCAGATTGATGAAGAGCAGCTCGAAGACGCCGAGGCCCCCGGGCGCATGCGAGACGAGCGCGGCCGAGAAGGACAGGAGAAAGGCGCCGAGCACGACGATGTAGCCCGGATTCCCCTGCTCCGGCAGCGCGAAATAGATGATGCCCGCCGCGCCGATCAGCTCCGCCGGCGCCGCGAAGAGCTGGCGGACCATGATCTCGGGACGGGGATAGAGAATTTCGAACTTGCCGAAGCGGAACGGCTTGAAGTGCATCAGCGAGCCGGCGACGTAGACCGCGACGAAGCCGAGGCACAGAAGGCCCACGGTGCGCGCCGTATGCGGATGGGTGAGCATGTCCGGCAGAAAGCCGGAGAGGCGCTGCATCATCGCCGGATCGTAGGTCAGCAGAATGCCGCCGAGCAGCACATTGCCGAAGCCGAAGGTGTAGGAGCAGAGCACGACCAGCGCCGCCACCTGCGTCGCCGACAGCCCTTTGGAGGAATAGGCGCGATAACGCACCATGGCGCCCGAAAAGACGCTCGCGCCGATATTGTGGGAGAGCGCGTAGGTCGTAAAGGAACAGACCGAAATGAAGATCCACGATATATGTCTTACGCCGAGATGGAGCAGCGCGATCTGGTCGTACCAGGCGAGCGCCGCATAAGCGAGGAGCGTCGAGAGCGCCGCGAAGAAATAGTCGCTCGCCGGAATGGCCTTCAGATAGGCCCAGACCTCGGTTCCGACCGACTCCCCCTGAAACTCGTGATAGAGCAGGTAGAAGGAGGCGGCCACCGCGGCGAGCCCGACGACGGGCCAGAAAAATTCAGCCAGTTTTCTCATGCAGCCTATCGCGTTAGACGTAACCGTCGGGCTTCGACAGCGGGGCCGCTACTGGCCTGCGCACTCCCTCGCATGTAAGGAAGCGGCGGGCAAGCGCCAAGTGCCAGTCGCTAAGCGCCAGCGGCCGGACGCCGGCCGACAGCGTCGGGCGCGGCTCCAAAAGGAGGGAAGCCATGAAGGGTCTGATCTCGCGGGTCAAAGGCCTGATCCTGACGCCTCAAAAGGAATGGGCGCTGATCGAATCCGAAGATACCTCCGTTATAGAACTCTATCGTGACTATATTGTAATTCTCGCCGCCATTCCGCCTTTCGCGAGCTTTCTCGGCGCCTGGCTCTTCGGCGCCCATGGCCTGCACCCGACCTTCCTTGCGGGCCTGTTCCGCGCAAGCGTGCAATATGCGCTGAGCCTCCCCGCCCTTTTCGCCATCGCCTTCATCATCTCGATGGCGGCGCCGCATTTCGACGGCAAGAGCGACGACCGGCGGGCCTTGATGCTCGCGGCCTATTCCTACACCCCGGCCTGGCTGGCCGCGCTATTCGGGCTCGCGCCCGGTCTGCGCTTCCTGGACGTGCTTGGCTTCTACGGCGTCTATGTCTTTTCCCTCGGCCTCACGCGCATGATGCGCGTGCCCAAGGACAATCTCGACGTCTTCACGCTCGTGACGCTGTTCGTCACCGTCGCCATGGGCGCGGCGCATGCGTGGGTCGTCTCTCTGATCGCGCCGGCGCAACTGATATAGAAGCCCTCTATGAGCGAAGGACGAGCGCCCGTTCGATGTCGCGGAGCGAGGCGGGCTTGACCATGTGGAGATCGAAGCCGGCGTCCCGCGACTTCTCGCGCGCGCTCTCGCCGCCCCAGCCGGTGAGCGCGATCAGCGTCGCTGCCTCGCCCGCTTTGGTCGCTCGGAGCCGCCGCGCCGTTTCATAGCCGTCGAGCCCCGCCATGCCGAGATCGAGAAAGACGGCGTCGGGCGCCGAGGCGACGACCGCCTCGATTCCGCTCTCGCCGTCAAAGGCGACGCGAACCTCGAGACCCTGCGCCCGAAGCAGCATCGCAAGGCTTTCGGCGGCGTCCCTGTTGTCGTCGATGACGACGACCCGAGAGGCCAGGCGCGCCGGCCGCGGCGCCGCGCTCGCCTCGGGGCGCGCCTCGGACTCTCCGGCGAGCGGGAGCCGCAGGATGAACCGGCTGCCTTTCCCCGCGCCCTCGCTTTCGACGGCGACCTCGCCGCTGTGAAGGCGGACGAGCTTGCGCACCAGAGAGAGCCCGATGCCGAGACCGCCCTGGGCGCGGCCGAGCGTCCGATTGACCTGCGCGAAGAGATCGAAGACGTGGGGCAGCATGTCGTCGGGAATGCCAAGGCCGTTATCGACGACGTTCAGCACCGCCTCGTCGCCCGATCGCCGCAGATCCAACTCGGCGCGGCCGCCCGCCTCCGTATATTTGGCGGCGTTGTTGAGGAGATTGGCGACGACCTGAGTGAGGCGCACGGGATCGGCGACGACCATCAGGGGCGCGTCCGGCCACGTGACCGACAGGAGGACCCCGCTCGCCTCGAAAAGCTGCTGGCTCGCTTCGACGGCGTGACGGACGATGTCGACGAGATCGACCCATTCGCGTTTCAGCTCGATCTTGCCGCTCCGAATGCGGGACACTTCGAGAAGGTCGTCGACGAGGCGGACCATGTGGTCGACCTGCCGCTCCATCATTTCCTGGATGCGGGGCGTCTGGTCCGCGCCGCGCCTCATCGCCATCAGGCCTGTGCGGATCGGCGCGAGCGGGTTGCGCAATTCATGCGCGAGGGTGGCCAGGAACTCGTCCTTGCGCCGATCGACGTCGCGCAGCGCCTGCTCCATTTTGAGGCGGACCATGGCCAAGGAGACGAGCTGCGAAACGGCGTGCATCACCTCGACGTCGTCGTCGTTGAAGCTCTGGCGCGTCCTCGTGCCGAAGGCCAGCGTCCCGAGCAACTGGCCTTGCGACATGAGCGGGTGGCAGCAATAGGACTTGATCCCGTAGGAATCGGTGAGTTCGGTCCGTATGTCGTCGGTCGTCGGGATGCGTTGGGCGGCGGCGCATTCCCGGCTGCGCGCGACGCAGCCGCAGGGGGCAGAGCCGAAATCGAGCCACTCGAACCGCGCGGCCTTCTCCTTCGGAATGCCGGCGTAGGCGTTGAGATGCAGGCGCCCCGCCCCTTCGACGACAAAGTTGAAAAAGATCTGGCAGTCGAGGAACCGCATCACATCGGCGCACAGCGCCTCCACGACGCTTTGGACGTCGCTGGACTGCAGGAGCCGCGCCCCTGTTCTCGAAAGAAGCTCGTTGCGGCGTACGCTCCACTGCAGGGCCTTTTCGATATTTTTCCGATCCGTGATGTCCTGCGTCACGCCGAACCCGCCGAGCAGGGCGCCGTCGGAATCGAATTCGAGACAGGCTTTCTCGCGGACCCATTTTACCTGTCCGCCGACGACGATCCGATGCTCGATGTCATAGGGCGCGCCGCGCAGCGCCGCCATCCAGCTTTCGTGGACGAAGACGCGGTCGTCGGGATGAACGGCGGCGAGGAATGTCTGATAACTCTGCGGCGTCCCTCTCGGAGCGCCGAAAATGCGGTAATTCTCCTCGGACCAAGTGAGGATGTTTTTCCTCACGTCGAGCCGCCACCAGCCGATCTGCCCCAGCTCCTGCGCGCGCGCGAAATTCTCCCACAGCCCCCAGCTTTTGCCCGTGGTCTCAAGGGATGCGGCAACAGGCGTCTCGCGTCCGTCGGCGACCTTTGAATCCTTGTTCATGGCGTCCCTTCTACGCCTGAGGATTTCAAAAATTGAAATGGATCAGCTTTTCAGGCAAGCTAAGCACTAGAAATATCATGTTCAGGACGCGTCGCCGTCCCAACGCGCCGCCGCGGCGTCATCCTCGCCCTTGGCGGCCACCCAGCCGCCGTCCGTTCCGTCGGCGCGGCGCTCCTTCTTCCAGAAAGGCGCGCGGGTCTTGAGATAATCCATCAGAAATTCGGCGGCCGCGAAGGCCTCGCCTCGGTGGCGGGCCGCGGCGACGACGAGAACGATGCGCTCGCCGGGACGGATGACGCCGTAACGGTGGATCGCCGTGAGGCCGATCAGAGGCCAGCGCGACAAAGCCTCGTTCGCCACGCGGAGCATCTCCTGCTCCGCCATGCCGGGATAATGTTCGAGCTCCAGCGCGGCGAGCGTCCCCTCCTCGTCGCGGCAGAAGCCCGTGAAGCTCACCACCGCTCCGACGTCGCGCCGGCCGGCGGTCAGCAACGACTCCTCGCGGGCGGGATCGAAATCCTCCGCCTGGACGCGGACCGAGGGCGAAATCGTCGAGGCCCGCATCAGCCGCCGGTCATCGGCGGGAAGAAAGCGATCTCGCGCGCGCTGGCGATGGGCGCGTCCGGGGCGACATGGGTCTTGTCGATCGCGGCGCGGATCGTCTTGGGGTTGGCGAAGGCGGCCGCATAGCCGTCGCCGCGCGCCGCCAGCCACTCGAGAAGCTGGCGCACCGTCTCGACCTCGCGCGGGGGCGCGATTTCTTCCTCCGAAAGCCCGATCCGCTCGCGAACCCAGGCGAAATACACCGCCTTCATGACCGCTCGTCTTCCGCGAAATGCGCGAACGCCGCCTGCATATAGTCGAAGCCCGTATATAGGGTGAGCACCGCGGCGGCCCAGAGCATGGCCGAACCGATCTTGACCGAGCCGGGCAGGATGGCCTCGCCCGCCGGCCCCGCGATGAAAAAGCCGAGGGCCACGAGCTGGAAGGCGGTCTTCCACTTGGCGATGGCCGAGACCGGAAGGCGCACTTTCAGCTCGGCGAGATACTCCCGCAGCCCGGAGACGAGAATCTCGCGGCACAATATGATGATGGCCGCCCAGATGGTCCATCCGGCGAGCGTCTGGTTGGCCACGACGACGAGCAGCGTCGCCGCGACGAGGAGCTTGTCGGCGATCGGGTCGAGCATTCGGCCGATGGGCGACTGCTGATGCCAGGCGCGCGCCAGATAACCGTCGAAAAAGTCGGTCACGGCCGCCGCCGTGTAGACGCCGAGCGCGGTCCAGCGCGCCCAGTCCTCGTTGGGCGCGAGCAGCAGACCCGCCACCACCGGCACCGCGACGCAGCGCCCATAGGTGAGGAGATTCGGTAGCGCCCATACATGCGATCGGCGCTTGGTCGTGACTGCCGTCTCGGTCATGTCCGCAAGGGAATAGGTCGCCGACGCTTCTTGTCAATAGATTTGGCCGCGCTCTCGTTTTCGGCCGATCCCCGGCCGCCGCCGGCGCGTGCGGCGCACAAACGAACGCCTACTCCTTGTCCAGCGCGAATTTCCCAGGCCCCGCGACGGAGAAGAACAGGAAGACGAAGCAATAGAGCGCCGCCAGCTCGCCCTTATTGTGGAGAGGCCAAAACGCCTCGAGCGCATGGAAGCCGAAATAGGCCACCGCCATCTCGCCCGACAGAACGAAAGCGACCGGGCGCGTGAAGAGCCCGACGAGCATCAGCGCCCCGCCCACGAGCTCCAGCACGCCGCCGACTCCGAGCACGGACAGCAGCCTGAGATTGTCGAACATGGCGACATGCGGATAGCCGAAGAGCTTGGCCGTTCCGTGCTGCATGAAAAGCAGGGCCGTCGCAATGCGCAGCAGCCCCTGCGCATGCGGCGCAAAACGCTCGGGGATGATTCGAAACGTCATGGGCGCCTCAAATGATTTTGGCCATGTCCTCGAAGGCGAAGCGCGGCCCGCGCGGATAGAGCTTCGCGGGATCGCCATAGCCAATATTGATCAGGAAATTTGATCGCACCTTGGCGCCGGCGAAAAATTCGGCGTCGACCTTCGCCTTGTCGAAGCCGCTCATCGGCCCGGCGTCGAGACCGACCGCGCGCAAAGCGAGAATGAAATAGCCGGCCTGCAGCGTGCCGTTGCGAAAGGCCGTCTCCTCGATCAGCGCGTCATTGCCCGCGAACCAGGAGCGCGCATCGGTCGCGGGATAAAGGAACGGCAGATGTTCGTGGAACTCAAGGTCGTAGCCGATGATCGCGGTCGCGGGCGCGGCCATGGTCTTGTCGTGATTGCCCGGAGACATGGCCGGCGCGAGACGCGCCTTCGCCTCTGGCGAGCGCACGAAAAGGACGCGCATCGGGGAGCAATTGGCGCTGGTCGGCCCCCATTTGGCGTAATCGACCGCAAGCTCGAGGAGGGAATCCGGCACCTCCTTATCGAGCCAGCCATTATGGGTCCGCGCGCCGGTGAAGAGCTGCTCCATCGCCTCCGGCGTGAGATGCTTCGCGTCGCTCACTTTGCTTTCCCTTTCGCCGAAAAACCGAGGAGTCGCCCCCGCCGAGGCGCAGCTTCCCTCTCTAACCCGCCCACCGAAAGGGGGAAGGCCGGAGTGGGGTCCAACCTGTCGGGCCAGTCGAAGCGACCCGTCACTATATATCGCGTCCTTCAACTTCTATGCGCAGGCGCTCCTCGTTCTTGCGAAGCGACTCGTTGCGCGGCTCGATCTCCATCGCCTTGCGATAGGCGCCGAGCGCCCGTTTCTTTTCCCCGGCCTTTTCGGCGAGGCCGCCGATCGCCTCCAGCGCGTCGAAGCGCTTCGGCTCGAGCCGCGCCGCCGTCTCGAGATCCGCCAAGGCGCCCGCGACGTCGCCCTCCGCGGCCATAACGCGCGCCCGGCGGACGAAACCCTCCGACCAGTTGGGAGATAGGGCGACGACGTAATCCAGCAAAGCTTTGGCGAGAGACGGCGCGCCGGCGACCTCCGCCGCGAGGGCGCGCGCCGCGAGAAGGTCGATCGTATCGGAGCCCGATTGCGACCAGCGGCGCAGAATGGCGGCGCCTGCGGATTGCGATTCGCGCTCGTCCTCGGCGTTGAACATGCGGCCGAAGAGCCGGTCCAGTTCCTGCGCCCGCCGCTCCTCGGGCGATTTCGGCGGCGCGGGCGGGGGATTGGCGGCCTTCGGGCCGAGACGCCCGGGCGAGAGACTGTCCTGCGGGTCCGGCGCGTCGCCGGGGCCGAAGCCGCGCGCTCCCGGCGGCAACGGAATCCTGCCGATGCCGGGAATGAACAGGAAGTTCCCGCCCCGCTCGTCGTCTCCGAGCGTCGGAGGGGCGAGCGGCGGCGGCTCGTCCTGGCCCGAGGCCGTCGACGGACCGCAAGAGAGGGCGATCAAAATCAGGAAGCCGCCAAGTCCTCTCATCTCGCCACCCCGAAGCAACGCGCCCGCGCCCGCCAAGATCGACCCGCCCGAAGTTAACCTCACATTAACCTAACCATATAGGAAATTCGGTCGAATTTTCCGCGAATTCATTTTCGGTTCAGGGAGGGCGCCCCAATTTCTTTCCATGATATTCACGATTGCCTGCCACGATCGCGAACATCACTTCAAACGAAGCCTGCGGCACGCGCAAACGCCCTGCGCGCGCTTTTGGAGTTGACGCCATGATCGAGACCATTCGCCGTCTTCTACAAGAAAACGGTCGCCTGCATAGCCCGATCGAAACCCTGTCCGACAACGCGGACCTTTATGAGGCGGGCCTGACCCCCTTCGCCGCGATCCGCACCATGCTGGCGATCGAAGAAGCCTTTGACGTCGAGTTCCCGGTGACCATGCTCCGCCGCCAGAGCTTTTCCACCGTCAACGCGATCGTCGCCTGCCTCAACCAGCTAAAGCCCGCCGCCGTCGCCCGCCAGGCCGCGTAACGTCTCGCAAGCGCTAAATCTCCAGCGCAACGTCTTTTTCTCAAAGCCCGAAAGCTCGCGGCCCAGCTCCCGCCGACTTTCGGGCTTGTGCTTTTTAAGATGGCTTGCCCGTCTTGCGGCGGCGCGTCCGTTCGGGCGACGCCCTGGGACCCACGCCACAACCTCGCGCCCTCCGCAATTTCCCGGGCGCAACCCAGAAGCGAATTATGATATAGTGGCATAGAAGCGCCCGAAGGTTGCGAGGGCGCGCGGCCTGGGCTATCGCCTCACGAAAACTCGCAGCCAAGAAAGCGAATATAGATGCCCCCCTATCGTTCCCGCACCACCACTCACGGCCGCAACATGGCGGGCGCGCGCGGCCTTTGGCGCGCGACGGGCATGAAGGAAGAGGATTTCGGCAAGCCGATCATCGCCGTCGTCAACAGCTTCACGCAGTTCGTGCCCGGCCACGTTCATCTCAAGGACCTGGGCCAGCTCGTCGCCCGCGAGATCGAGAAGGCCGGCGGCGTCGCGAAGGAGTTCAACACCATCGCGGTGGACGACGGCATCGCCATGGGCCATGACGGCATGCTCTATTCCCTGCCCTCGCGCGAGATCATCGCCGACAGCGTGGAATATATGGTCAACGCCCATTGCGCCGACGCGATGGTCTGCATCTCCAATTGCGACAAGATCACCCCCGGCATGCTGATGGCGGCGCTGCGCGTCAACATTCCCGCGGTCTTCGTCTCCGGCGGCCCGATGGAGGCCGGCAAGGTCGTGCTCGCCGGCAAGGAGCATGCGCTCGATCTCATCGACGCGATCGTCGCCGGCGCGGACGACAAGGTGGCCGAGAGCGACGTGAAGGCCATCGAGCGCAGCGCCTGCCCGACCTGCGGCTCCTGCTCGGGCATGTTCACCGCGAACAGCATGAACTGCCTCACCGAGGCGCTGGGCTTCTCGCTGCCCGGCAACGGCACGATCGTCGCCACACACGCCGACCGCAAGCGCCTCTTCGTCGAGGCTGGGCATCTCATCGTCGATCTCGCGCGCCGTTATTACGAGCAGGACGACGCCAGCGCGCTGCCGCGCGGCATCGCGACCTTCGAGGCGTTCGAGAACGCCATCGCGCTCGACATCGCCATGGGCGGCTCGACCAATACGGTCCTGCATCTCCTCGCCGCCGCCCATGAGGCCGAGGTGAACTTCACCATGGCGGACATCGACCGCATGTCGCGCCGCGTGCCGGTGCTCTGCAAGGTTGCGCCCTCCGTGCCGGACATCCATATGGAGGACGTGCATCGCGCCGGCGGCGTCATCGCCATTCTCGGCGAGCTGCACCGCGCCGGGCTGATCCATGGCGACCGGCCGACCGTCCACAGCGCCACCATGGCGGACGCCGTCTCGCGCTGGGACATCGGCGTCACGACGAGCGAGACGGCCAAGGCCTTCTTCCGCGCCGCGCCCGGCGGCGTGCCGACGCAGGAGGCCTTCAGCCAGGACCGCCGCTACGACGCGCTGGACGATGACCGCGAAAAGGGCGCGATCCGCGACGCCGCCCACGCCTTCTCCAAAGATGGCGGCCTTGCGGTGCTCTTTGGAAACCTGGCCGAGGACGGCTGCATCGTGAAGACGGCGGGCGTCGACGAGTCGATCTTGAAATTCTCGGGCCCCGCCCGCGTCTTCGAGAGCCAGGACGCCGCGGTCTCCGGCATTCTGACGGGCGCCGTGAAAGAAGGCGACGTCGTCGTCATCCGCTATGAGGGTCCGCGCGGCGGTCCCGGCATGCAGGAAATGCTCTATCCGACGAGCTATCTGAAATCTAAGGGACTCGGAAAGGCATGTGCGCTGATCACGGATGGGCGCTTCTCGGGCGGCACGTCGGGCCTCTCCATCGGCCATGTCTCGCCGGAGGCGGCGGAAGGCGGAACGATCGCGCTGGCGCAGGACGGCGACCGCATCGAGATCGACATTCCCAACCGGAGGATCGCGCTGGCCGTGAGCGAGACGGAACTTTCCGCCCGCCGCGCGGTTCAAGCCTCCAAGGGATTCCAGCCCGCCAGCCCACGCCACCGCAAAGTCTCCACAGCGCTGCGCGCCTACGCCGCGATGACGACGAGCGCCGCGCGGGGGGCGGTGCGCGAGGTTCCCGAGTCGTAATCGTCCCCGCGTGGGAGGGCGGGGCCTCGCAGCGCATGCGAGGCCCGGAACACAGGGTCGTCGGCGACGCCGGCGGCGATCAATGCGGCGCATAAATTCGCCTGATCGGTTTGCTACTGGAACGCGCATGGCCGCGACGCGAAAGTACCTGCCCTTCGAGACAGTCAGTCTGATCGTGGCCTTCGCCATTCTGGCGTCGGCGGGGCTCGTCACCATACGCACGGAGGAGCATCGCCGCGAAAGCGGCGCGATGGTGCGGCACACGCTGCAAATCGAGACCGCGCTGCACCGGCTCAATAGCGAGGTCCGCCGCGCGGAGAGCGAGGAGCGCGGCTCCATCATTACGCGCGGAGCCGATAATTTCACGCTGAAGGCGGACCTCTCCACTCTCATCGAATCACAGCTCATCGAGCTCGGCGCGCTCGTCGTCGACGATTCCGAACAGGCCGAGCGGCTCGCCGCGCTGCGCCCGGCCTTGCAGGAGCGCCTCCGTCTTCTCGAACGCAAGCTCGATCTGATCAAGGCCGGCCGCTTCGACGAGGCGGCGGAAGTCGTCCGTTCGGGCCAAGGCAAGGCGCTGATGGATCAGATCGACGCGCTGATCAACGACATGGTCGCGGCTGAGGAAGATCTTTATCGCAGCCGCGAGGCGCGCATGTCGCAAGCGACCGATTCCCTTCAGGCCGCGATCGGCACGATGATCGTGCTGCTGGGATTCGTCGGCGCCTTCTCGGTGCTTCTCACCCACAAGCAGATCACCGCGCTGCGCAGGTCGAGCGAGTCTTTGAAGCTCGCCTATAATGAGCTGATCACGGAATCGACGAAGCGCGGCGCGCTGGAAGCCCAGCTCCGACAATCCCAGAAGCTCGAGGCGCTCGGCCAGCTCGCCGGCGGGATCGCGCATGACTTCAACAATATGCTGGGAGTCATCGTCGCGAGCCTCAATATTCTGCGCCGCAAATTGCAGAGAAAGGAGGACGGGATCGACCAGATGATCGATTCCGCTTTGGACGGCGCCGATCGCGCAGCCAAGCTCGTCCACCGGCTCCTCGCCTTTTCACGCATTCAGCCGCTCAATCCCACGCCGCTCGACGCCAACCAGCTCGTCACCGGCATGTCGGCGATTCTTCAACGGACGCTCGGCGCGCCCGTGCAACTGGCGACCGTGCTCGACCGGAACCTCTGGCCGACGAAAGTCGACGCCAACGAGCTCGAAAGCGCCATCCTCAACCTCGCCGTCAACGCCCGCGACGCCATGCCCAAGGGCGGACAGCTCACGATCGAAACGGCCAATACGGAGCTCGACGAGGACTATGTCGCCGAGAATCCCGACGCCAGGCCCGGCCAGTATGTGGTCATTTCCGTCTCCGATACGGGCGCGGGAATGACGCCCGAAGTGATCGCGAAGGCCTTCGATCCGTTTTTCACCACCAAGCCCATCGGGAAGGGCACCGGGCTCGGCCTTTCCCAGGCGCATGGCTTCGTGCGGCAGTCGGGCGGGCACGTCACGATCTATTCGGAAGTCGGCCAGGGAACGTGCATCAAGCTTTATCTCCCCCGCTATCTCGAAGACAATGCGGAGGCCCAGCCCGCGGCGCCCGAGCCCACGCAGGAGGAGTTTCCGCGGGGGCGGCCGGAGGAAATCGTCCTCCTCGTCGAAGACGACGACAATGCGCGGCGGGTCGCGTCGCAGGGCGTGCGCGAGCTCGGCTACACCGTGCTAGAGGCCGGGAGCGGCAAGGATGCGATCCAGATCATCCGCGCGCGCGCCGATATTTCGCTGATGATCACGGACGTCTTCATGCCGGAGATGGACGGCGCGCGGCTCGCGCGCGAGGCCGTGTTCCGCCGTCACGCCCTGCATGTGCTCTTCATCACCGGCTATTCCGAGCACGCGATCATGCGCAACGGCATACTCGACCCGGACGTGAATCTGCTCACCAAGCCCTTCACCCTCGCGCAGCTCGCGCGCAAGATACGGGACGCGCTCGACGGCAAGGCGAACCTCCCCGCCGGGACGCGGTAGGCGTCCTTCGTCTCAGCTTGCAATTTTCATCGCCAGGCGCGACGCTGGCCTCTGTTGTCCTGTTGATTTCAGAGGCGCATATGGCCGATGGCGGCGTTCTCAAGGAGAAATTCGTCAGCTTCGTGTTCACGAGCCTGCTCGCGGGCGTCGTGACCACGAGCTTCACCTATAAGAGCTGGCGGGAGCAGACGCGTCTCGATCTCGCCAAGAGCCGTCTCGGCGAGGCGACGAAAAGCTTCGACCGCGCGTCGCAGCTCATGTCGGCTCGAGTGTTCCATTCCTACCGGATCGCCAGCGGCGCGGATGGCGACGACGACGCGACTTTCGCGGCGAAGCTCGAAAAATACGACAAGGTCATCGAGGATTGGAACGTCGCCTATCCCGATCTCGTGCAGGACTTCCAGTTCGCGCTCGAGATCGACGAGAACGGCCGCACGCTTCCCTATCACGACGTCAACACGAACGAGTTCGACAAGATGCTGCGGTGCCGCCACGCTTTCGGCGGGAGCAACGGCCCGAAGGAAGCCGACTGGCGCAGCCCGACCTGGCGTCTCGCGGCCCTGCATCATTGCTTCATCGAGGCGAAGGTGAAAAGCCGCGCGCTGGCGCTGCGGCAGAAGCCCGCGCCCCAAGCCGGGCTGGTGAAGATCGCGGAGAAGGCCCTGCCGCCGCCCGCCGAAAGCGCGGAGGCGCGCCGCCAAAAGCTCGACGCGCTCGATATCGACATCGACGATCTCAAGACCCATGCCGACGAGGTGCGCGTCGCCGGCAAGAAGGCGATTGCGCGCCTGCGCGACGCGACGGAGACGCGCGGCTTTATCGAGTTCCTGAAAAGCTGGTGAATCAGGCCTCGGCCTTGAGCGGCCGCATCAGGAGCGCGTCGATCGCGGCGTCGACGCCGAGGCGCGATGACAAAATGGCGTCCACCGATTCGGCGATCGGCATTTCCACGCCCGCCGCCTGCGCCATTTCCACGAGCACGCGCGCCGTGAAGGCGCCCTCGGTGAGCTTGCCGCCGGATGCGTCCTTCGGCGCCGCGCCCTGCCCCAGCGCCTGGCCGAAGGCGAAGTTGCGCGATTGCGCCGAACTGCAGGTCAGCACCAGATCGCCAAGGCCGGAGAGGCCCATCAGCGTCTCGCTCCTCGCGCCGAGCGCGCGACCGAGCCGCGTCAGCTCAGCGAAGCCGCGGGCGATCAGCGCCGCCTGCGCGCTCGCGCCGAGTTGACGGCCCGACGCCATTCCGGCGGCGATGGCGAAGACGTTCTTGGCTGCGCCGCCAATCTCGACGCCGCGCAGATCGGTCGAGCGATAGAGGCGGAAGGTCTTGGTCGACAAAGCCTCGCAAAGCTGCTGGGCGAGCGCCTCGTCCTCGGCCGCGAGCGTCACCGCCGTCGGCAGGCCCTTGCAGACATCCGCGGCGAAGCTCGGACCCGACAGGACGGCCGGACGCGCCTGCGGCAGCTCCTCGGCGACGACGTCGCTCATGAAATGCCGCCGGTCGCGCTCGATGCCCTTGGCGCAGATCACGAAGGCGGCGCCCTCGGCGAGATGCGGCCGCGCCGCGCGCGCCACCGCGCGCATCGCCTGCGCCGGCACGACCGCCAGCACGATGCGCGCGTCCCTGATACAGGCGAGATCGCTCGTCGGCGCGACGGCGGAGGCGATCGGCAATCCGGGAAGATGCCGCTTGTTCTCGCGATCCCCGGCCAGGGCGGCCGCATGGGCCGGCTCATGCGCCCAGAGGGGCACGCGCGCGCGCCCCTGCGCGGCGACATTGGCGAGCGCGACGCCCCAGGCGCCGGCGCCGAGAACGGCAAGGTAATCGCGCGTCATCTCGTCCCGATCCGCTGATTGTCGGGGCGCGCCCAGAGACGCTCGAAGATGTCCCGAAAGCGCGCCGCCGCTTGCGGGTTCTCTATAACGATCAGATCATTGTCCTGATAGACCTCGCCGGAGACGGAAAAATTCGCCGACCCCGTGCGCAGGGTGCGGCCGTCGATCTGATAGCTCTTCAGATGCATCAGGTCGCGGGAGCGCCCCTTGAGGCGCACGTCCAGATTGGGCGCGTCGGCAATGCCGAGAATGGGCGAATGGCGTCCCATCTCCTCGCCGTCGAGATAGACGCGCACCTTCACCCCGCGCATGGCGGCGCGGCCGAGCGCGGCGACGAGCGCGCGATCGGTGAGGACATAGGCCGCCATGTCGATGGAGCGCCGGGCGCCGTTGACGAGCCGCGCGTCGACGGTCTCGAAGCCGTCGCCGGGGCCGTAAAAGACTTGAACGCCCGTATAGAGCGGCTCCTGCGACAAGGGGCCGGCCGCCTGCGGCTGCGGCGCCAGCAGCATCGCCGCGAGCGCCACGAAGAAAGCGCCTCTCATGAAAAGCGGACGAATGCGCGGCCGCCCCGGTCACTCCCGGCGGGCCGCAGGCCCGGCCGGAAATCCGGAACCGCGGGCGAGCGCCTCCGCCCCTGGATCGCCGATCGCGCGCTTTGCGCGCGTCGGGAATGACACAGACCCGGCATATGGAAAAACATCGCTACGCCTTGCCGTGATGGTCGCCGCTCGCCGAAGCGTCGAGCGGCCAGCGCGGACGCGGCGCGAAGCCGAGATCGTTGGTGAGGCCGCGCTTGAGTCGCTCGAGTCCCGCCCAGGCGATGATGGCGCCGTTGTCGGAGCAGAGATTGCCCGGCGGCGAGACGAAGCGCAGGCCGCTCTCGGCGCAAAGCCGCGTCAGCGCGCGGCGGATCGCGCCATTGGCGCCGACGCCCCCGCCAATGACGAGCCCGGTCGGGCGCCCCTCGCCTTCCGTGAAGAGCTTGACGCCGCCGCGCACGCGGTCGACGATGACGTCCACGATCGCCGCCTGGAAGGACGCCGCGACATCCTTCGCTTCCTGCTCGCTCGGAGTCCCGAGCTTGAGGATTTCGAGCCGCACGGCCGTCTTGAGCCCCGAGAGCGAGAAATCGGCGCCGCCGCGTCCGAGCATGGGCCGGGGAAAATCGAAGCGATGGGGATCGCCTTCCTGGGCGAATTTTTCGATTTCCGGTCCGCCGGGATAAGGCAGGCCGAGCATTTTCGCGACCTTGTCGAAAGCCTCGCCCGCCGCGTCGTCGACCGTCGAGCCGAGGCGGCGATAATCGCCGACGCCGCGCACGGCCACGAGCTGCGTATGCCCGCCGGAGACCAGCAAAGCGAGATAGGGAAAGTCGAGATGATCCGTAAGCCGCGCGGTCAGCGCATGGGCTTCGAGGTGATTGACCGCGATGAAAGGCTTGCCGGAGGCGAGCGCCAGACCCTTGGCGGCGGTGAGGCCCACCAGCACGCCGCCGATCAGCCCCGGCCCCGCGGCGGCGGCGACGGCGTCGACGTCGGCGAGCTCGATCTTGGCGTTGGCGAGCGCGCGGGCGATCAGCCGGTCGAGCACGTCGATATGGGCGCGCGCCGCGATCTCCGGCACGACGCCGCCATAGGCCGCATGCTGCGCGATCTGGCTCAGAACCTCGTTGGAGAGAATGTCGCCCCCGTCCATGCCGAGACGGTCCGACACGACGGCCGCGGCCGTCTCGTCGCAGGTGGTTTCGATGCCAAGCACGCGCATATACGCTCCTTAAGGCGCGAAACGCGCCTTTTTGACGCCCGGAAGCGGTTGCGCCGCCCCGGGATAACTGACCGCAACCGTTAGATGTTTAGCGGATTATGGTTTGCGAAGGGTTTATGAGCGTAGGCTATTCCGCCACATCCGGCGTCCGCCACGCCAGATGCTGGCCGGCGTCCACCGCGATCATCTGGCCCGTGACGCTCTTCGCCTTGCTGAGATAGATCACCGCGTCCACGACGCCCGAAACCTCGGCGGCGTGGCCGAGCGGCACGCCATGCGCTTCGATCTCGAATTCGCGGTCGCCCAGCGCCTCGTTCGGGAAGACCGGCCCCGGTCCCACGGCGTTGACGCGGATGCGCGGGGCGTAGGCCTGCGCCAGGGTGCGCGTCGCGGTCCAGAGGGCGGATTTGGAGAGCGTATAGCTGAAATAGCGCGGCGTCAGGCGCCAGACGCGCTGGTCGATGATGTTGACGACGGCGCCTTCCGCGCCTTCCGGCAGGGCGCTGGCGAAATCGCGGACGAGGATCAGCGGCGCGCGGAGATTGATCGCCATTTGCCGCTCGTAGCGCTCGAGCGTGAAATCCTGCGCCTGATCGACCTCGAAGACGGAAGCGTTGTTGACGAGCAGCGTCAGCGGCCCGAAGGCGCGCGCCGCGAAGTCGGCGAGCCGCTCCGTCTCCCGGGCATTGGCGAGATCGGCGACGGCGACGCAGGCGCGGCCGCCTTGATGGCGGATCGCTTCCGCCGCAAGCTCCGCCTCCTCCGCCGAACGCTGCGACGAATGCAGCACGACGGGGCGGCCTTCGCGCGCGAGGCGCCCCGCGATCGCAAGCCCGATGCGCCGCGCGGCGCCCGTCACCAGCGCCGGCCCGCTATGTGTGTCGCTCGCCTTTGTCATCGCCGCTTCGCTCCGTCGCAGGGGGATTCTCACGATGCGCTTGCAGGGTCAACGGCTCGCGGGCGGCCGCGTTTCAACGAAACATTAGCCAAGGTCGTCTGCATTCGAACTGAATCTTGCCGCGGCGCTTAACCCCTGCGGCAAGTATAGAAACGTCGATTCTACAACTACCTGCATTTTGACAAGAAAAATATTGGCCTGCCTGCTTTCAGCCACGCTTTCCCGCCCCTCCCGGCAAGAAAGCGTTAAGCTGAACGAATTCATTTCATCCCATCGAAAAGCGAAAAAATCGCCCCTTCGACGCAGCCGCGCCTAGAACGGCCATGGGAGCAAGAACATGAAATTCAGCCGCGTCCTCCTTTGCGCGCCTTTCCTCGTCGCGGCGAGCGCCGCTCTGGGCGCGGATCTGCCCCGCCGCTCCGATCCGCCGCTGGTGGACTATGCGCCGCCGCCCCCTGCCTTCACCTGGGGCGGCTTCTATGCGGGCGTGCAGGGCGGCGTCGGCTTTGCGTCCTTCACGAATGACGGAAGCCGTCTCATCGGCGATCCGACGGGCGGGCTCATCGGCGTCACGGGCGGCTTCAACTATATGGCGGCGCCGCAATTCCTCGTCGGCGCGGAGGCGGATTTCTCCTTTACGGGCGTCAGCGCCGCCACCGCTCCCCTTTGGAACGCCGTCGCCAAGGGAGAGGTCGACGACGTCCTCACCATCCGCGGCCGCGCGGGCTATGCGGTGATGGACCGCGCGCTCCTCTATGTGACCGGCGGCTTCGCGGCGAGCAAGAACACGCTGCAATTCGCCCAGGGGCCGTTCTACGGCTTCCAGGCGAGCTTCCAGCCCGGCTGGGCGCTCGGCGCGGGCGTGGAATATCTGATCACCCAGAGCGTCTCGGCGAAAGGCGAATATATGTTCACCTCGACCGGCTCGGGCCGCTATTTCGATTTTTCGCCTTACGCTTTGGATTCGGGCGTGAATATGTCCGCGGTCAAGGGCGGCCTGAATTTCCATTTCTGACGGGTGACGAAAGGCCCTGTCACGAAAGCCGCCGCCGCCTCATATAATGCTCGGCGCCGCGCAAGAAGGCGTCGTGGCCAGGAGGCTTTTCATGGGCATTTTCGACTTTTTCACCGGCAAGAGCAAAGCGGCCCCCGCCCCTGCGGGCGCAACGGACGCTTCGGCGGCGCCCGCCGACGCGCTGATGAAGGAATTGCAAGCCCACGGCTTCGACGTGTCGGGCGTCGACATCGAGGTCGACGGCGGCAAGGTGACGCTCAACGGCGCCGTCAATTCGCGCGCCGACATGGAAAAGATCGTGCTGCTCGTCGGCAACACCAAGGGCGTCGCGCAGGTCGAGAACAATCTCATCGCGCCCGACGCCGATCCGGAGGCGCCCTCGGGCGTTTACGTCGTCAAGGAAGGCGACACGCTCTGGAAGATCGCCGAGGCGAGCTATGGCGACGGCGCGCGCTACGAGGAAATCTTCGAAGCCAACAAGCCGATGTTGAAGAACCCCGACCGGATCTATCCCGGCCAGCGCCTGCGCATTCCGGGCGGAACCGGCCCCGCCGCCGCCAGCGCGGAAATTTGGGCCCCGCCAGCGGAGATCGCCAAGAAGGCGTGACTGAGGCCCCTTGTCATTTTCCCGACCGACGGGCCGAGGGCCCGATCGGGAATCGGGGCGACGCCCGTCAAGGTCGACCTGGATTCCCGCTTTCGCGGGAATGACAGGACGCGGCCTCCCCCTTTACGCCTTCGTCGCTTCGAAAGCGGGAACCTGCGCCGTAAAATCGTCAAGCCAGGCGACAAGCTTGGGATGCCGGCCGCGCCAGGCGCCTTCGAAACGCAGGTCGAGATAGCCGAGCGCGCAGGCGACGGCGATCTGGCCGATATCGACGGGACCCGAAGGCGGCGCGGCCTCCAGCGCGGCGAGCGCGCGGTCGATCTTGCCCTGCTGCAGGTCGATGGCGTCCTGGTCGCGCAGCTCGGCGCGGCGCGTCGCCGTCTCATAGCGAATGAGAAGCGCCGCGTCGTTGATCCCGTCGCCGAGCCCCTGAAGGCGCAGAACCTCGAACCGGCGCGGCGCCGCGGGAATCAGCTTCCCGCCGCCGAGATGATCGAGATAATCGGCGATCACGCGGCTGTCATAGAGCGCCGAGCCGTCCGCCAGGATGAGCGTCGGAATCTTGCCCAGCGGATTCTGCGCGCGCAACGTGTCTTCGGGATCCGTCGTGCTCGCCGCGACAATGTCGATGCGGCCGGCGAGGCCGAGCAGTTCCGCCGCGATGCGGATCTTGCGCGCATAGGGAGAAGCGGCGGAATAACGGAGGATCATCATCGGGGGCCTTCTTCCATTGCGGTTTGAACTTTATAACAACGCCTCGAAACAGCTTCGAGAGAGCGTCCATTGCGAGCGGAGCAGAGCGATCCAGAGCCGTTGCCCCGATTGCTTCGTCGCTTCGCTCCTCGCAATGACGACGGTTGAGCGGGTTTCCTTGACGCGGAAGCCGATCGCTTTCCCGCAAGCCGGAACCGCTCATTCCGTAAATTCCTCCCGCCGATATCCTTGCGCGTAAAGCAGCGCCCGCAGATCGGCGTGAGCCACGCGCGCATGCGCGGCTTGCGCCACTTTCGGCTTGGCGTGATAGGCGACGCCGAGGCCCGCCTCGCGCAGCATGTCGAGATCATTGGCGCCGTCGCCGATGGCGAGCGTCGCCTCGCGTGAAAGCCCGAGACGCTCGCGCAGGAAAGCGAGCGCGGCGCGCTTGCCTTCCCGGTCCTGGACCGGATCGAGCACCGCGCCCGTCAGCGCGCCGTCGACGATTTCAAGATGGTTGGCGAAAGTCTCGTGAAAGCCGATGCGCGCGGCGACGGGCTCCGTGAATTGCGTGAAGCCGCCCGTCACGAGCGCCGTATGCGCGCCATGCGCGCGCATGGTCCGCACCAGAGCGCGGGCGCCGGGCGTGAGCGTGATGCGGGTCACGAGCGTTTCGATCTGGTCGAGCGTCACGCCCGCGAGAAGCGCGACGCGTTCGCGCAAAGCCGATTCGAAATTCAGCTCGCCCGCCATGGCGCGCTCCGTGATCGCGGAGATGCGGTCGCGAATGCCGATAAGGCCGGCAAGCTCGTCGAGGCATTCCTGCTCGATCATGGTCGAGTCCATGTCGGCGACGAGCAGAAGCTTGCGCCGGCCCTCGACGGGCTGAAGCACGGCGTCGATCGGCTCGTCCGCGAGCGCCGCCTGCAGGCGCGCGCGCGTCGCGCCGAGATCGTCGTTCTCGAAAAAGGCGTCCGCCGCGACCTCGGGCGCGAGCCAGTCGAGCGACGACGTTGCGACGCCCGCGTCTCGCAGCGCGCGCGACGCCGCCGCCTCGGCGAGCGACGCGCCTTGCCCCGCGACAAAGGTCGCCACGAGCCTCATGCGATCGCGCCGGCCCGAGCGTCCGCGTCCCGATGAGCGACCGACGGCGCCGCCATTCTTCCGCCTTCGGGACGCGCGCCAAAAGGTGCGCTCCTCAGGATGAGGAAAGGGCTTCCGAGCCCCATGAGGATCGCCTTTGACATCTCGCTCATTTACGCCGCAATAGCGCCATGTCCGACAGCATCACGTCTGCGCGCGCCATTCTCATTGCAGGTCCGACCGCCTCGGGCAAGTCCGCCCTGGCGCTGGAGCTGGCGAAGCGCGTCGGCGGCGCGGTGGTCAACGCCGATTCGATGCAGGTCTATACCGACCTGCGAATCATAACGGCGAGGCCCACGCCGGAGGAAGAAGCGCAGGTCCCGCATTTTCTGTTCGGCCATGTCGACGCCGGCGTGAATTATTCCGTCGGCCGCTATCTCGCCGACCTGGCGCGGACGCTGCGCGACGTCCAAGCGCGCGGCCTCACGCCGATCATGACGGGCGGCACGGGCATGTATTTCAAGTCGGCGCTTTACGGACTCTCCGACATCCCGGCCGTGCCGGAGGAGGTGCGCGCGCAATTGCGCGAAGCGTCGCAAGGAAAGACGCCGCAAGCGCTTCACGCCGAGCTTGCGGCGAAAGACCCCGACACCGCCGCGCGGCTGCGCCCCACTGACCCGCAACGCGTCATGCGCGCGCTCGAAGTCCTTGCCGCGACGGGCAGGCCCCTCGCCTCCTACCAGGGCGCGCGCGGCGCCCCGCTCCTCGACGCGGCGAGATGCCCGGCGTTCTTTCTGGCGCCGGCGCGCGAGACGCTCTATGCGCGCATCGATTCGCGCTTCGACAAGATGATGGAGATGGGCGCGCTGGACGAAGTCGCTCGATTGCGCGAGCGAGGACTCGATCCCGCGCTGCCAGCCATGCGCGCCCATGGCGTTCCCGGCCTGATCGCTTATCTCGACGGGCTTGCGACGCTCGACGCGGCGATCACGCGCGGAAAGCTCGACACCCGCCGTTACGCGAAGCGGCAGTTCACCTTCGCGCGGCACCAACTGCCTCACTTCGCATGGCTCTCGGGCGCCGAGACCGGCGCGGAGGTCGAGGCCGCATGCGTGGCCCTTGGCCGCTGATCGACGAAGATCTGAAACAGCGACAGCCCGAACTCCATCGCGATGAGCACGATGATGATCCATTCGAGCCGCACCGATCGGTCGGCGTCGATGAGATCGGTGAGCGCGCGCGCCGTCTCGCCGATCACGTCGATCTTCGCGTTGAGCGTGCGGCCGCGCGCTTCGAGCTCATATTCGTCCTCGAGACGCGCATAGAGACGCTCGAGGTCCGGCCGATCCCACAAAACGTCGGGCTTGTCCTCGACGGCGACGCGGCCCGAGACGCGGTGGCGCACGAGCAATGTCTGGCCGATCAATTCGAGCATGGCCTTGCGCTTCCAGGGCGGACGGCCCTTGCTCGCGAGCTCGGCGGCGAAAGGCTCGATCGTGTCGAAGACCGCGTTCACGCGCCGCTCGTCGCGCGCGAGCGCCACGCTCTTCGCCAGCGCGTCCGCGATGACGAGAAGCCGCGCCTCGGAAAGGTCCTTCACGGCGAGGCGGCCATTGGGCAGCGCCTTCTCCTCGCCGTCATGCACGATTTCGATGACCAGCGTCTCGTCGTCGCCGCGCGACGCGCCGGCGACGCGCGCGCCGATCTTGGTGACGATCTCGTCTTCCTCTAGCGGCGACAGGCCGAAAAGCACCGCGACGCCGAAGCGGTAGAGAACGGCGAAACCCGCCTGCCCCACATGGAAGGCGAGCGGCGCCGTCGACACGAGGTCCGCACGCTCGAGCCCCACCGTGTCGATGCGCTCTCCAAGCATCAAGGCCCGCGCCGTCGCGATCTGCGTGACGGAAGGATTCGCTTTGAACTCGATGTCAGTCATCATCAGCCTATCGTAAGCGCCATTATGGGCCGCGTCGCGGCGGCGCCGAAATGGATTTCATGCACGCCTTGCATGACGACGGCAAAAACGCTAGCTAGCGCAGCAATCGGCGCAAGACGCTCAAGAGAGTCCTCATGACCTACGTCGTCACGGAAAACTGCATCAAGTGCAAGTATATGGACTGCGTGGAAGTTTGTCCGGTAGACTGCTTCTACGAAGGCGAGAACATGCTCGTCATCCACCCGGACGAATGTATCGATTGCGGCGTCTGCGAACCGGAATGCCCGGCCGAGGCGATCAAGCCCGACACCGAGGAAGGCCTGGAGAAGTGGCTGCAGCTCAACGCCGAAATGGCGCAGAACTGGCCCAACATCACCATCAAGCGCGAGCCGCCGGCCGACGCCAAGGAGTGGGACGGCAAGCCCGGAAAGTTCGAGGCGCATTTCTCGGCAGAGCCCGGACAGGGCGATTGATCCGGATTGGCGCCCAACGCTCGGGCGCCGGTCGAATCAGATTAAATTGCGGGCGCCAGCCAGGGAGCCGCAAATAGTTTCCACATCCTTAATCGCTCAGAAATAGCTTTTATTCTCCATACCTTGGCGATCGACAACGAAGCTCTCAGGCTGAACTTGGCCGAGGGTTGTCTTTGATTTTTGCGCCACGGCATGATATAGAGTTTGTCAGATGATCGCCGCCCCTCTGGCGACCGGCCGATTCCATAAGTTTGCCTCTCAGCAAGAGAAAGCGCGCGCTTGACCGTTGTGTCCAAAGCCCGACTCCGTCGCCCGCGGCTCTAGCTAAGGTGTCAGATCGACAAGCTTGCCATCCGAGCGGTTTCCGCTGCGGGACGGTGAGAGGTCTGCAATTCCGCCCCGTCTCCACAGCGGGGCGCAGAAGGAGTGTCCCGCGTATGCCGTCCGCCACGAAGAACGAGAAAAAGAAGGGGGCCGGCGTCGCTTCATCGGATTCGCGCTCCCGCGGTTCGGCGACGAAGAACGCGTCCAAATCCGCCCGGTCCCGGGCGACCGCCTCCGCTTCCTCGAGCAAATCTGCTGCCAAGACCGTGACCGCCAAGTCGGCGGCGGCCAAGTCCGTGGCCAAGGCCGCTGGAACGGGCAAGGCGCCGTCTCGAACCAAGACGGCGGCGAAAGCCGCGGCCGGCGCCGCGACCAAGACGGCCGCGAAAACGGCCGCGAAGGCCGGCGGCGCGAAGGCGCCCGCGAAAAACCTGACCAAGACCGGCGCGAAGACCGCGTCGGCGCAGACGGCCTCCAGGGCGACGGCCCGCGCCGCCGCTCAGGCCTCTCCGCGCGCCACCGTCTCGGTCAAGAATGCGGCCGCACGGGCGGCCGGCGCGATCAGGACGGCGAGCGACAAGGCCGCCGGCGCCAAGGCGGCGGACGCCAAGCGCGTCAACGTCAAGGCCGCGTCGAAGCCGGCCGCCAAGGCGCCCGCCCCCGCGACGCAGAAAGCGCCCGCCAGGGCGGCGGCCAAGGCGGTGAAGAACGCCGTCCTTTCCGGCAAGGCCCCGGTCGCCGAATCGAAGAAGCCCGTCGCGGTCTCGCCGGCGGCCGCAAAGACGGCTCGCGCCAAGCCCGAAGCGGCCATGGTCACGACCGCCGCGCGCGCCGAAGCCGCCAAGCCTGTGGAAGTCGTGAAGACGCCTGAGGCGACGAAGACCCCGGCGCCCGCCAAGACGGCGGCCGCTCCCAAAGCCGTCGCGGCCCCTGCGCCCGCGACATCGGTCGCCGCGCCCAAGCCGGCGCGCGACACTGCCGCCCCCCCTTCCCCCGCTCAGAGAGCCGCTTCCGCGGCCTCCGCGACGGTCGGAAAGACTTCCTCAACCACGACAGCCGGCGAAGACAAAAAATTGGCAAAAAGAAACGAGCCCCCCGTTGCGACGGCGACGCCCGTCGCCGCCGAAAAGACTGCGATCGACACCAAGGCCGCGGCCAGGTCCGCGCCCGCGCCCGCCAAGGCGAAGCCGGCGGCGCCCAAGCATGGCTTCAAGCTCAATGAATTCATCGTCTATCCGGCGCATGGCGTCGGCCAGATCGTCGGCGTGGAGACTCAGGAAGTCGCGGGCTTCAGTCTCGAGCTTTTCGTGGTGAGCTTCATCAAGGACAAGATGATCCTCAAGGTTCCGACGAGCAAAGTCGGCAATGTGGGCATGCGCAAGCTCGCCGAGACCAATGTGGTCGACAAGGCGCTGACGACGCTTTCCGGCCGCGCGCGCATCAAGCGCACCATGTGGTCGCGCCGCGCGCAGGAATATGAGGCCAAGATCAATTCGGGCGATCTCGTCACCATCGCGGAGGTGGTGCGCGACCTCTACCGCTCGGACACGCAGCCGGAGCAGTCCTACTCCGAGCGGCAGCTCTACGAGGCCGCGCTCGATCGCATGGCGCGCGAGGTCGCGGCGGTCCGCAAGCTGATCGATTCGGAAGCGCTGAAGCTGATCGAGTCCTTCCTGCAGAAGGGCCCGCGGCGGGGGCCGAAGGCGGACGCCGACGTTGCGGACGACGCCGATGATGAGGATGTCGAGCGCGCGGCTTGAGCGGAGCCCGGAATTAAGCCGGAAGCGAGACGCTTTAATCGTCACTGCGAGGAACGCGGTGACGAAGCAATCCAGAGCCCATATCGCGGCCCTGGATTGCGTTGTCGGCTTTGCCTCCTCGCAATGACGGCCGTGTGCGGCGTGAAGCCGACACGCGACAAAAAGCCCTCCGTGGCGCGACGGAGGGCTTTTCGTTTCTCGCGCCCACTCACGCCATGGGCGCGGCTTCGTCGGGTTTGTCGTCGTCCTTCAGCTTCGACAGCGCGCGGCGCAGCTTGGTCAGCGCGCGGCTCTCGATTTGGCGGACGCGCTCTTTCGAAATGCCGAGCTTGTCGCCGAGCGTCTCCAGCGTCACGAGATTTTCGGTCAGCCGCCGCTCCTGCACGATGCGCAGCTCGCGCTCGGAGAGGATGGCCAGCGCGTCCTTGAGCCACCGCGCGCGGCGGTCGGAGTCGAGATGCTGCTCCACGACCTCGTCCGGCAGCGGCGAATCGTCGACCAGAAAATCCATGCGCTGGGCGGAGCCGGCCGATTCGTCGTCGACGAGTTGGGCGTTGAGCGAGACGTCCGAACCGGAGAGACGCGAATCCATCATCTCCACATCCGCGCGCGAGACGCCGAGCGTCTGCGCGATGCTCTCATAGGCGTCCCCCGAGCTGAAAGCGTCGGGCTCCCGCGCAAGCCGCGCGCGGAGGCGGCGCAAATTGAAGAACAGCGCCTTCTGCGTGGAGCTCGTCCCGCCGCGAACGATCGACCAGTTGCGGAGCACGTAATCCTGGATCGAGGCGCGGATCCACCAGGTGGCGTAGGTCGAGAAGCGCACGTCGCGCTCCGGCGCGAAACGGGCGGCGGCCTCGAGGAGGCCGACATGGCCTTCCTGCACGAGATCCGCGATCGGCAGACCATAGTGACGGAACTTGGCCGAGATGGCGATCACGAGCCGCATATGGGCGGCGGTCAATTTATGAAGCGCGAGCCGGTCGCCGCGATCGCGCCAGGCGATGGCCAGATTCTTTTCTTCATCTCTTTCGAGAAAAGGGGCGTCGGCCGCCGCCTTCATCAGCTCTCTGCCTAGTCCCGGAAGATACGCCATGGTCAAATCTCCATAGCGCGCTATCTCTTTTGTATGACGAAGCGAGATATCCGCGCATTTTGAACAACTCTAAGCGTTCAACCCGCGGGTCCGCGTCATGTTCCCGGGCGCGCCGGCCCTACTCCGTTACGATTTTGTAACGCTCGCCGGCCGTGACCGGCTCACTCTCATCCAAGCCGTTGAGAAGGCGGAAGTATTCGAGCGGCCGGTTGGGCGTCGTCATATGCGCGGCGAGGCTCTCCGCCGTGTCTCCCAGGCCAGCCGAGATTACGGAAATTTTAAGTCCATGCGCCTCGCGCGCTTCCTCCGGCGTGATGCGCCGGAAGGTGAGGATCGAGTCCATGAACTCCTTCTCTGCCTGGTCCGTCAGCGTCTTGGCGGCGAAGATCAGGCGATAGAGATAGTCCCCAGACTGGATGACCGCGAGGCGGAAATTCCACTCGCCGGCGCGCGCCACGGCCGTCACCGCCGGCAGGCCGTTGACATCGATCTTCTTGACCGAGGACGGCAGCAGGCCGTCGACCCAGCCCGAGCCGACATAGGCCTCCAGGCTCTCGAACTGCGGATTGCGCACCGTATCGAGGCGCAGCGCCTCATTGTCCGCCTGCCGGACGCCGAAGACCGCCTCGCTCGAATTCTCCAGCAGAAAGCCCTCGGGCGCCGCGAAAGCGAAGCGCAGGCGCGGATGGGTGAACTTCCGATCGCGGACATAGCCCTCCATCGGATCGTCGCCGAAGGCGACGCCGTTGATCGCGGCGAGATAGCCGGCGCGGTCGCGGTTGCCGATCCCCGGCGCGCTGATCTGGCGGGCCACCGCCACCGCCCGCGCAACGCGCTCGGGCGTGGAGGGATGCGTCGACATGATGTCGAAACCCATGGAATCCTTGCGCTTGCCGTAGAGCGCGGCGCGCAGCTCGGAAGAGCGGCCGAGCGCCGTGAGGAATCGCGCCGCGCCATAGGGATCGAAGCCCGCCCGGGCGATGACCTTCACGCCGGTCTCGTCGGCGTCGAGCTCCTGCTGGCGCGAGAAGCTCGCGACGGAGAGCCGCTGCTTGGAGCGCTCCTCCTCGCCCTTCTGGCGGCTCTGAATGACGGTCGCCGCCTGCGAGATCACCGCCGCCTCGCGCTCCCTCTCGGCGCGCAGCGCGCTGTGGCGCAGCGAGACATGGGCGATTTCATGCGCCATCACCGCCGCCGCCTCGGAGGCGTCGCCGGCCAGCGCCAGCAGGCCGCGCGTGACGTAAAGATTGCCGGACGGCAAGGCGAAGGCGTTGACGACCGGCGTGTTGAGGATCGTGACCTTGTAGGCGGCCTGGCCGGGCGTGTCGCTCGATTGCGCGAGCTTCGCCAGAATGCCGTCGAGATAGCGCTCCGCCGTCGGCGCCTGATATTCCCCCCCGAACTGGGCCAGCAATTCCTTGTGCTGGACCGCGCCGCGATTCTCCGTCCTGAGCGGCGCGGGCTTCGTCGCCGGCGCCGGAGGCGGCGGCGTGGGCGCGAAGATCTGACCCTGCCGCTCGAGCTCGGCGCAATCGGCGAGGAAGAGGGCGCAGGCGGCCGCAAGCGCCCGGCCGGCGGATTTACGGCTTGGGGTCTTCAAGAATTTCGATCTCGGCTGGCGCGGAAATTTCCATGCGCGGTCCCAAACCTGTCTCAATCAGCCCTCGCACGCGCGCCCGCCGCCCGATGAGCGTCCGGGGTTCGATTCCCGACGCCTGGAAGATAGCCAAATTGCGGCGCGAAATCACGACGGCGAAATCCTCTGCGCGCTTTTGGCCGAAATTCAGGTAGAGGGCGCCTCTGCTCTCGCCGAAACTGGAAATTTTGCCCTCCACCAGCGTCATTCCCTTGCGCCGCAGCAAGCTCGCGCCCGCCCCCTTGGCGGCCGGATCGACCGGCCGCGACGCCGGATCGGCCCAGACGCCCCGCCCCGCCTCCCGCGCCGGCGCCTCGGCGGCGAGATAGGCCTGCGCGCAGGGCGCGGCCGGCGGATCGGGCCGGAAGCGGGCGAGTCCCTCCTCCAGCATCGCGGCGCCGACCGAAACGAGGGGCGTGTCGGGCTTCTCGCCTTGCGCGGCGAAGATCCGCGCCGGAACGCGGCCCCAGCGGTCCGTGGCGGCGGCGAAGGCGCCGAGAAAGACGTCCCGCCCGGCGAGCCAGCCGGAGAGGCGCTTATGCGCGGCGGCGCGTCGATCCGGCGCGCTGACGCCCGGCGGCGGAAATTCCAGCCCGGAGATCGCGGCGCGGCGGCCGTCGTCGAGCAGGAGATCGAAATCGTCGTCCACCACGGCGACGGTGGCGGGAGTCGCGGCTTCGAGAGAACAGGCGCCGGATTCGGCGGCCGGCGAGAGCGCGAAGGCGGGAACGGCCGCCGCGACCGCGAGGGCGGCGGCCATTGCGGCTCTTCTCTCCCGCCCGAGGGGGAAAAGAGAGGCCGCCCGGAAGCTCGTCATGGAAAAAGCTTAGCTTGCGTTTGCCTCGCTCTGCAACCTCCGCCGCAATTACGCCCAACCAGCGCCTATGATGCGGCGCGCCAGAGCACGGCTTTCAGCGCGGCCGTCGCATCCCCACATCATGCCCATGATCTCTCGCATCGCCCTCTCCGCCGCCCTCCTCCTCAGCGCGGGCGCCGCGCTGGCCTATGATCCCTACGGCCCGGCGCGGCCCGACTCGGATATTGAGCCCACGCAAGGCTACAACCGCCCGCCGGCCGATATCGACCTGCCGCCGCCCGGCGAGATCGACGGCGCCGGCCCCGACGCGGCCGCCATGGTGACGCGCATCGACCGGCTGGAGCGCGACATTCGCCGCCTCACCGGCCAGAACGAGGAATTGCAGCACAAGGTGCAGATGCTGGAAGAGCAGCTCCGCTCCGCCAGGGACGCCGCCGCGTCCCGTCCGGTCGATCCCGCCGCCGCGCGGCCCGCGCCGGGCCCGGCCGCCGCCGCGCCGGCGGCCCCTCCCCCGGCTTCCGCGCCCACGGGCATGCGGCGCAGCGACGCGTTCGATCCCGCAAGCGATCCATCCGCGCCCGGCGCGCCCAAGCCGCTGGGGACGGCCGCGCCCTCCGCGCCGCTCGCCAACCCGCCCAGGATCGCCGCCGGCTCGGTGACCGCCGCCGCGCCGCCGGTCCGGGAAGTGGGCCAACCCATGGACATCGCCCATGGCCGGCTTGTCGGCGACCAGCCCGCCGCCTCGCCGGAAATCCCGGCGGCCCCGCCCGCCGGGCCGAAGGAGGAATATGAAGAGGCGGTCGCCACGCTGAGGGCCGGCAAGTTCGAGGCGGCGGAAAAGGAGCTGGGAGCCTTCCTCGCCAGGAACCCCAAGAGCAAATACGCTCCGGCGGCGACCTTCAATCTCGGCGAAAGCTTCTTCCTGCGCGGGCGCCATCGCGAGGCGGCCGAGAAATATCTCGAAATCTCGCAGAAATTCGGCCAGTCCGCCCAGGCGCCGGATGCGCTGCTGCGGCTCGGCCAATCGCTCGGGGCGATGGGCGCCAGGGAGCAGGCCTGCGCTTCCTTCAGCGAGATCGGGGTGAAATATCCGGGCTCGGCGGCGCGCATTCGCGAGGCGGCGGCGCGCGAGAGCAAGAAGCTCGCATGTTGACCGCGCGTGGCGGGCGCTGACCTTGGACGAAGCGTCGGCGCTCGACCTTCTGAGGCCGCATCGCAGCTTGCTCCTCGCCGCTTCGGGCGGGCCGGACTCGGTCGCGCTCATGCTTCTGGCCGGGCGCTGGGCCGAGCGCGGCGCTCATGACATCGCCGTCGCCACCGTGGACCACGGCCTGCGCGCCGAGGCGCGGAAGGAGGCGGAGCAAGTCGGACGATGGGCGCGCGCGCTGGGCTTCGCCCATCATCTGCTGACTTGGGAGGGCGAGAAGCCCGGGACCCGCATTCAGGAGCGCGCGCGGCAAGCCCGCTACGCCCTGCTGGAACGCCGCGCGACGGAAATCGGCGCGAGCGCGATCGTCACGGCGCATCACGCCGACGATCAGGCGGAGACCATTCTGTTTCGCCTCGCGCGCGGCTCTGGGATTGCGGGCCTCGCCGGCATGGCGCGCGAGTCGCGCTGCGGGAGCGTGGCGCTTTTGCGGCCGCTTCTCGACCTGCGCAAAGCCGCGCTCCTCGAAATCTGCGCGCAAGCCGGCCACGCCTTCTTCACCGACCCGTCGAACAGCGACGAGGCCTATGCCCGCGCCAGGCTGCGCAAGCTCATGCCGCTGCTCTCCCGGCAGGGGCTCGACGCCGAAGCCTTGCTGAGACTCGGCGAAAGGGCGGCCCGGGCCGACGCCGCGCTCGCCGCCTGCGCGGAGGCCGCGCGCCAGACCGCTTGCGTCGAAATCCGGCCGGACCTCTCCCGTCTCGACCCGGCGGCGCTTCGCGGTCTGCCGCTCGAAATTCTCCAGCGCGTCCTCGGAGCGGAAATCGAGCGGCTGGCCCCGCAGGCCCGCCTCCGGCTCGACCGGCTGGAGCGCGCGGCTTCGCGGCTTTCGCAGTCGGTGCAATCGGGCGCGCCGCTGCGTCTCACCATCGCCGAGCTGTTGATCGAATCCGCGGCGAAAGGCGTGTCGATCCGGCCCGCGCCGCCCCGGCGCGGGAGCAATCGCCAAGCCTGCGGCGGCGCTTGACCTGGACCGCGCCTCTCTTGGCAAGAAACGGGGGCGCGCCTAGATTAATTTCAACTCGGAGCGCTCCGGGGGAATCGTCCCGCGCGAGCGCGTCCCTACGGAATATCCAATGAACGCAAACTTCAGGAACCTCGCTTTGTGGGCCATCATCGGCCTGCTGGTGGTGGCCCTTGTCATGCTGTTCCAGCAGCCCGGCCAGCGTACGCCGATACGGGACATTTCGTTCAGCGAGCTGCTCACGCAAATTGACCAGGGCCGCGTCCACGACGTGACGATTGCGGGGAATGAGGTCGTCGGCCATTTCAACGACAACCGGCCTTTCTCGACCTACATCCCGAACGACGCGAACGTCATTCCGCGGCTGCAACAGCATAATGTGTCGATCAGCGCCAAGCCGATGAGCGACGGCTCGAGCTGGATCATGACGCTGCTTTTGAACGCGCTGCCGCTCGTCGCCTTCCTCGGCGTGTGGATTTTCCTCTCGCGCCAGATGCAGGGCGGCGCCGGCCGCGCGATGGGCTTTGGCAAGTCGAAGGCGAAGCTTTTGACGGAGATGGCGGGCAAGGTGACGTTTGAGGACGTCGCCGGCGTCGACGAGGCGAAGGAGGATTTGCAGGAGATCGTCGAGTTTCTGCGCGATCCGGGCAAGTTCCAGCGTCTCGGCGGGCGGATTCCGCGCGGCGTGCTGCTCGTTGGCCCGCCGGGCACCGGCAAGACGCTGCTGGCCCGCGCCATTGCGGGCGAAGCGGGCGTGCCCTTCTTCTCGATCTCGGGCTCCGACTTCGTCGAAATGTTCGTCGGCGTCGGCGCCTCGCGCGTGCGCGACATGTTCGAGCAGGCCAAGAAGAACGCGCCCTGCATCATCTTCGTCGACGAGATCGACGCGGTCGGCCGCCATCGCGGCGCCGGCCTTGGCGGCGGCAATGACGAGCGCGAGCAGACCTTGAACCAGCTGCTCGTCGAGATGGACGGTTTCGAGGCGAATGAGGGCATCATCCTCATCGCGGCGACCAACCGTCCGGACGTGCTCGACCCGGCGCTGATGCGTCCGGGCCGCTTCGACCGGCAGATCACCGTGCCGAACCCGGACTTCATCGGCCGCGAGAAGATCCTCAAGGTTCACGCCCGCAAGGTGCCGCTGGCGCCGGATGTGGACCTCAAGGTGGTCGCGCGCGGCACGCCGGGCTTTTCGGGCGCCGATCTGATGAACCTCGTCAACGAGGCGGCGCTCCTGGCGGCGCGGCGCTCGAAGCGGATCGTCACGAACCAGGAGTTCGAGGACGCGCGCGACAAGATCATGATGGGCGCGGAGCGTCGCACCCTCTCCATGACGGAGGAGGAGAAGAAGCTCACGGCCTATCACGAGGGCGGCCACGCGCTGGTGCAGCTCACGGTTCCGGGGGCGATGCCGATCCACAAGGCGACGATCATCCCGCGCGGCCGGGCGCTGGGCATGGTGCAGGGGCTGCCGGAGCGCGACCAGGTCTCGCAGACCTATGAGCAGCTCACGGCGATGCTGGCCATCGCCATGGGCGGCCGGGTGGCGGAGGAGTTGATCTTCGGCCACGACAAGGTGACCTCGGGCGCGGCGTCGGACATCCAGCAATGCACGCGGGTGGCGCGGGCGATGATCACGCAGCTTGGCTTCTCGGACAAGCTGGGGACGGTGGCCTACGCCGAGCCGCAGCAGGAGCAGTTCCTGGGCTATTCGCTGGGCCGGCAGCAGACGCTTTCGGAGGCGACGCAGCAGACGATCGACGCGGAGGTTCGGCGTCTGGTTCAGGAGGCTTACGACAAGGCCAGGCAGATCCTGACCGAGAAGCGGGCGCAGCTCGACACGCTGGCCAATGGCCTGCTGGAGTTCGAGACGCTGACCGGCGAGGAGATGAAGGGCCTTCTGCAGGGCAAGCGCCCGGTGCGCGAGGACACGAGCTCCTCCGCCCCGCAACCCCCGCGCGGCTCCGCCGTGCCGACCACGGGGCAAAGCCCGAGCCGGATGTCGGCGGCCTCTCGCCCAACCCGGTCTGACAAGCAAAGCCCGACCCTGCCCCTCTCCCCGCTTTGCGGGGAGAGGATTGGGGTGAGGGGCGAGCAGTGGCGCCGATCTCTCCTGAACGCGATGGCCGTCGTCACCAACAGAGTTCGCGGCAATCCCTTGCCCCTCACCCTGCCCTCTCCCCGCAGGCGGGGAGAGGGTGATCGCGCGTTGCTTATAATATCAGCTCCTGCAATTTTTCGGCGGGCCGGCACAGCGCGGCCTTCTCCCCGAAAATGACGATCGGCCGCTCGATCAGAATGGGATGCTTCTCGATCGCGTCGAAAATCTCCTCGTCGGAGAGAGCGGGATCGTCGAGGCCGAGCTCTTCGTAAGGCGCGCCCCGCTTGCGGAGAATGTCGCGCACATTCTTGCCCATGCGCTTCAGAATGCTCTTCAGGGTCTCACGATCCGGCGGCGTTTTCAAATATTCGACGATCTCAGGCTCATATCCCGCCTCGCGCAAGGCCGCGAGAACCTTGCGCGAGGTTCCGCAGGCGGGATTGTGATAGATGACTGTCCGCATTTCCTCTCCTCTTGCAGCCAAGTTCGACATTTAAATTAACTTATGATTCAGATTAGGGAATACGCCGGCCTGTGAATCGGGCAGGCTGTATCTGTCACAGTGACGTCTAACTCCGCGTGAAATTGCGCTTGTCATACGAAAAGGGATGGAGATGACACGTAACTATTTCGGAACGGACGGCATTCGGGGGCTTGCCAATGTCAAGATAACGCCCGAGCTGGCGCTGAAGGTCGGACAGGCGGCCGGCCTGATTTTCCAGCGCGGCGAGGGGCGGCATCGAGTCGTCATCGGCAAGGATACGCGTCTGTCGGGCTATATGATCGAATATGCGCTGGTCGCGGGCTTCGCCTCGGTGGGCATGGACCCGCTATTGCTCGGCCCGATGCCGACGCCGGCCGTCGCCATGCTCACGCGCTCCATGCGCGCGGATGTGGGGGTGATGATCTCGGCCTCGCATAATTCCTTCGAGGATAATGGCATCAAGCTCTTCGGCCCGGACGGGCACAAGCTCTCCGACGAGATCGAGGACGAGATCGAGCGCCTGCTCGACAGCGATCTGAGCCGCCGGCTCGCCGGCTCCGCGCAGCTCGGCCGCGCCCGCCGCATCGACGACGTGCGCGCGCGCTACATCGAATTCGCCAAGCACACTCTGCCCCGCAATATGAGCTTCGAGGGACTGCGCGTCGTCGTCGACTGCGCCAACGGGGCCGCCTACAAGGTCGCGCCGGAAGCGCTATGGGAGCTTGGCGCCGAAGTCATCGCCATCGGCGTCGAGCCGGACGGCTTCAACATCAACCGCGACGTCGGCTCCACCTCGCCGCAGGCCTTGCGGGCCAAGGTGCGCGAATTGCGCGCCGATGTCGGCATCGCGCTCGACGGCGACGCGGACCGGGTGATCCTCGTCGACGAGACCGGCGCCGTGATCGACGGCGACCAGGTCATGGCGGTCGTCGCCCAAAGCTGGCGCGAACAGGGCCTCCTCGCCAAGCCCGGCCTGGTCGCGACGATCATGTCGAATCTCGGCCTCGAGCGTCATCTGGCGGGGCTCGGCCTCACCCTCGAGCGCACCGCCGTCGGCGATCGCTACGTCATCGAGCGGATGCGGCAGGAGGGCTACAATGTCGGCGGCGAGCAATCGGGGCATGTGATCCTGTCCGACTATTCCACGACCGGCGACGGGCTCGTCACGGCGATGCAGGTGCTGGCGGAGGCGAAGCGCAAGGACAGGCGGCTGAGCGAGGTCTGCCACTGCTTCAAGCCCCTGCCCCAGGTGCTCATGAGCGTCCGCGTTCATGGCCGCATGCTGGAAAGGACTCGGTCGTCGTCGCGATGAGACTCGGCGCGCGCGCGCCTCGGCGCCGCCGGCCGCCTCATCGTCCGGCCATCGGGCACCGAGCCCGTGGTTCGCGTCATGGCGGAGGGCGACGATCGCGACCTCGTCGAGGCCCTTGTCGCGCAAGTATGCAACGCGCTTCGGGAATCCGCGGAGGCGGCGTAGAGACGGCGGAAAAATAGGACGCGGCGGCGGAGCTCCCTTGGCCGCCGCGCCTTTTCCTGGGGCAGAAACATGAAGAAATGGAGTAACTTAAAGAGAATTCCGGTTAAGCGGTAAGGTTAACTTCGCTTTAAGTCTTCTCGGTCATGTTTACTCCCGATGGCAAAGCGCCACGGGTCCGCTCTGCGGCCCTCTTTACGCAAAAGGGAAGTAATCATGGGCCGTTCATTCGCCCTCCTTTAGCGGCCGTGATCGTCGCCGGAAGCGCCGGCGCAAAGGCGGCCGATCTTCTGCCGCCTCCGCCGCCGATCGAGCCGCCGCCGCCCGTCGAGTTCGGCGGCTGGTATCTTCGCGGCGATGTGGGTGTGGGCGCCTACGAGTTGAGCGGCCTGCGTTCGACCTTTAACGATCCGACCGTCGTCGTTCCCGCGCCGCTATTCAACGGCTACTCCATCGGCGACGCGGCCTTTGCGGCGCCGGCGTCGGCTATCAGTTCAACAACTGGTTCCGCTTCGACGTCACCGGCGAATATCGCACCGCCGCGCAATACAGCGCCATCCAGAGCTACACCGACATCTGGAGCGCGCCGGGCTTCTCGCCCTGCGGCCTCGCGGCGCGCTGTCACGACGTCTATCACGGCCAGCACAGCGCGGCGGTCTTCCTGGCCAACGCCTATTTCGACCTCGGCACCTGGTACGGGATCACGCCCTTCGTCGGCGGCGGCGTCGGCTTCGCGACGAACTTCCTGAACAATTTCTACGATATTTCGGCGCAGCCCGCCGGCGGCTTCGGCTATGCGTCGGACAAGACCCAGACGAACTTCGCCTGGCAGGTCGGCGCCGGCCTCGCCTATAACGTCACGCCGAACCTGAAGCTGGAAGTGGCCTACCGCTATCTCGATCTGGGCAAGATGTCGACGAACCAGATCATCTGCCAGGGCACGCCGGTCTGCGTGCGCGAGGTCCAGAGCTTCTATCTCGCCTCGAACGACATCCGCGTGGGCTTCCGCTATGTGATCCCCTCGCTCATCCCCGCCCCGCCGCCCCCGCCGCCGCCGCTGGTGCGCAAATACTGATCGATTGAAAGATCGAAATAAAACGGCGCGGGCGATCCCCGCGCCGTTTTCTTCTCCTCGATGCGTCGCCGTCCTGGGCAGGGCGCGACGGCTTCCTGGAATTACGTTGACGATGACGCCAATTGCAGGAATTCCGCCCCATCCAACAAGCGCGACCCGCGTCGCTCGCATCGCCTCGTCGTTCCCGGCGTCCCGCATCACGCCATCCGGCGCCAGCCGATTTTTGTCCAACGGATAATTTCGGCAATGGGCAATCATTGTCTCTGTAATTCCAGAGCTTATTCTGGGCGTTAGGCTGTGTGGACAGTTATCTGAGCCATAGGACGATTGCGGCGAGGGTTACGACCGCTCGATAGTTTCGGGCGGTTTTTCGAAGCGGGTTGCAACGCGGCGGAACTGCTTGAGTTTTGAGAAGCAGCATTCGACGAGATGGCGCTGAGTATAAAGATGCTTGTCGAGCGGATATTTGAGCGCACGTGACGGGTTGTTTGGGATGACGGCAAGCGCGCCCTTCGCGGCGATGGCTTGGCGCAAATAATTGGCGTCATAGGCGGTATCGGCCATGACGACCTCTGCGGGCAGTCCCTCGATCAACGCCACGGCTTGCGGGGCGTCGCCCTTCTGACCGGCGGTCAGCGTGAACCGCAGGACATCCCAAGCCGCGAACGGCCAGATGTATCTTGGTGCTCAGGCCGCCGCGCGAACGCCCGATCGCCTGATCTTCAGGCCCCCTTTTTCGCCCCGGCAGCGTGCTGATGCGCCCGGACGATCGTGGAGTCGACGATCAGATATTCGAAGTCAGAATCGTCAGACATCGCCTCGAAAACCCGATGCCAGACCCCTTGGCGCTCCATCGACTGAAGCGCCGAAACACACTGTTCCACTCCCCAAACGTAAGCGCTGTTCTGCTCCCACCTGTTTTGAGCGAGCGGTAGGGACGATAATCGGAGCGATAGAGGGCTCCGACACATGTCGATTTCAGAGCGTAAACATATGCCGGAGCCTGAAGCGTTTCCGGCGCGGCGGATCGAGGTCTTCACGGGCTCGGGGCGTCGGAGGACGTGGGGCGCGGATCAGAAAGCGGCGATTGTCGCTGAGAGCTTCGCGGAGGGCGCGAGCGTTTGTGAAGTGGCGCGGCGGCATGGTCTGACGCCGCAGCAGCTTTTACGTGGCGTCGTCAGGCGCGCAAAGAGACCGAGGCTCGCGAGGACGTAGGCGCGCCGCCATTGTTCGTTCCCGCAGTCACGCAAGGGCCTGCGCCCGCGCCGCTCACCAAACGCGAACGACGCGCTGTGCGCCAGGAAGTCGATCTCGACGCCGACGATCGAACTTGAAGTTGATGGCGTCACGGTTCGGGTCGGACGCGGCGCGCAAGCAAAGACCATCGCTGCGGTGATCCGGGCGTTGAAAGCCGCCAAATGATCGGTCCGACGGGCGCGGTGCGCGTGATGGTGGCGACGAAGCCGGTCGACTTCCGCAAGGGCGCGGAGGGTCTCGCGGCGCTGGTGCGCGAGACGATACAGTGCGATCCCTTCGACGGCGCGATCTACGTCTTTCGCGCGAAGAGGGCGGACCGCATCAAGCTTGTCTTCTGGGACGGCACGGGTGTGTGCCTCTTCGCCAAGCGACTGGAGGACGGCGAGTTCCGCTGGCCGAAGATCGAAGACGGGGTGATGCGGTTGTCGGCGGCGCAATTTTCGGCGCTGCTGGAGGGGCTAGACTGGCGGCGCGACACTGCGCGAAGGAGACGTCGGCGCCGGCCTTGTCGGGATGATGCGACACAGTGAATCAGGGCGTCGGAGAGCGTCGAAAGACGGCACAAAATATGGTCTTCTGCGTCTATGGCGCAGGCGGTCGAGACGCTTCCCGACGATCCTAACGAACTGAAGGCGATGCTCCTCGCCGAGCGGGCGCGCAACGATCGTCTCGTGCAGATCATCAAGGAGATGCAGCGCCATCGCTTTGGACGACGCGCCGAGACCCTTCCCGAAGACCAGATGCTGCTCGCGCTCGAAGAGGTCGAACAGACGGAAGCGGGCGCCGCCGCGGAGGAGGAAGCCAAGTCCGCCACCGAACGCGAGAAGGCGTCCAGAAAGCGCCGCACGAACCGTGGCGCGCTGCCTGCGCATCTCCCGCGCATCGAAACCATCGTCGACATCGAGGATAAAGCCTGTCCCTGCTGCAAGGGGGCGCTCCATCAGATCGGTGAGGATGTCTCCGAGCGGCTCGACGTCGTGCCGGCGCAGTTCCGCGTGCTGGTGACGCGGCGTCCCAAATACGCCTGCCGCGCCTGCGAGGGCGCTATCGTGCAGGCGTCGGCCCCGGCGCGGCTGATCGAGGGCGGCCTGCCGACCGAGGCGACAATCGCCCATACTGGTCTCCAAATACGCCGATCACTTGCCGCTCTATCGCCAAGCACAGATCTACGCCCGGCAGGGGATCGCCCTCGACCGTTCGACGCTCGCCGACTGGGCTGGCCGCGCCGCCTGGCATTTGCGGCCCGTGCACGAGCGGCTTCTGGAACACATCAGATCGTCGACAAAAATCTTCGCCGACGAGACAAGGGCGCCGGTGCTTGACCCCGGGCGCGGGCGCACCAAGACCGGCCAACTTTGGGCTTATGCGCGTGACGACCGGCCATGGGGCGGCGCCGATCCGCCAATCGCAGTCTATGTCTATGCGCAAAACCGAAAGTCCGAGCAGCCGCTCACGCATCTTGCCGGCTTCACGGGCGTCGTGCAGGTCGACGGTTACGCCGGCTATCGCGCGCTGACGCAGAAGAACAGCGTGTCGCTCGCCTTCTGCTGGTCTCACGTCCGCCGGCGCTTCTACGAACTCGCCGCAGCAGGTCCCGCGCCGATCGCCAGTGAGGCTCTGGCGCGCATCGGCGCGCTCTACGCCATCGAGAGCGACATCCGCGGGCAGAACCCGGACGACCGGCGCGCAGCGCGACAGGAAAATCCCGCCCGATCCTCGACGCCCTCGAGCCATGGCTGCGCGAGAAGCTCGCGCTGATCAGCCAGAAGACCAAGCTCGCCGAGGCGATCCGCTACGCGCTTTCACGCTGGGACGGCTTGACGCGCTTTATCGACGACGGGCGCACCGAGATCGACTCCAATATCGTCGAGCGCGCGATCCGTCCCATTGCCCTCAATCGCAAGAACGCGCTCTTCGCGGGTTCGGACGGAGGCGGCGAAAACTGGGCGATCGTCGCGTCGCTCATCGAGACCTGCAAACTGAACGGCGTCGATCCGATGGCCTATATGGCCGATGTCCTCGCGAAGATCGTCGACGGACATCTCGCGAGCAAACTCGACGAGCTCATGCCATGGGCCTACGCGCAGCCGGTCGCTCTCAAACACGTGGCCTGAAAACAGCGGTTACCCCCAAACGCTTCCGGAAGATCGCGCCAGGGGGAACCCGTGCGCACGATCCACAGCACGCCCTCCACAAACATCCGGTTGTCGCGGCCGGTCGAGCCCTTCTGGTCAGGCCGGCCAATGATCAGCGGAGCCATCCGCTCCCACGCCGTGTCCGTCAAAACCAATCGATCCATCACACCCAAGGCCGCCTCCCCAAAAGAACTCTTGAATCTGATTTGCGACCAAATGGGAATCCCTTAGAGTCCACAGGACCTAGGACGGATCGACATTCAGGATTCCCAAACGGCGTAAGTGCTGATTCATAGGGTTCCGCGATTTGAGCGGAGGCCAATGATGGGCGTTAAGCGATATGAGTTGAGCGAGGCACAATGGGCGCGGATTGCGCCGTTGCTGCCGGGCAAGGCGAGTGATCCGGGACGCACTGGCTCGGATAACCGATTGTTTGTGAACGGATGTCTGTGGGTTCTGCGGTCGGGCGCGCACTGGCGCGACCTGCCCGATCGCTATGGCAAATGGAAGACGGTGCATCGCCGCTTCAGCCGCTGGTGCCATGCGGGGATATGGGAGCGCGTGTTCGAGGCGCTGACCGCGGACCGGGACAACAAGTATCTGATGCTCGACAGCACCATCGTCCGCGCACATCAGCAGGCGGCGAGCGGAAAAGGGGGCCAAGAATCAGGCGCTGGGGCGTTCCCGAGGGGACTGACCACCAAAATCCACATGCTCGCCGACACACTGGGCCGACCACTGCGCCTCATCGTCACTGCCGGCCAGGTGGGCGACGTCACCCAGGCTCCCGCCCTGCTCGAAGGACAGACAGGCAATGCCGTGCTGGCCGACAAAGCCTATGACAGCAATGCCTTGCGCGCCATCATCGCCGATATCGGCCGAAGCCGTGATCCCTTCAAATCGCACCCGCAAGATCATCATCCCGCATGACGCCATCGCCTACAAGCAGCGCAATCGCATCGAGCGATGCTTCAACCGCCTCAAGCACTTCCGACGCTTCGCCACCCGCTACGAACGTCGAACCATCCACTTCGCCGGCTTCGCTTTCCTCGCCGCAGCCATTCTCTGGTTACGCTGAATGTCGATCCGTCCTAGTGCATCCCTCCCTCTTGCGGGGAGGGCGGCCCTACGAAGCAGGGCCGGGTGCGGTAAAACCTCATCAAAGTTATGGCGGCGCGAACCCCACCCGGCGGTCTTCGACCGCCGACCTCCCCGTAAAGGGGAGGTATAGGGCGGCTAACGTCCGAGATTGTCGTTCACCCGATTGCGATGCCTCTCCCGCGACCCGTCATGAATAAGAAGGGTTGGAGAAATTCGCTTCACCTGGGGAGGGCCGCCTCTGAAGGGGGCGACCGCCATTGGCGCGCTGTCTCGCCCGCATAGGCATTGATGCGGTTGGCGATAGCGCTTCTTTCGAGCCACCTGACCGTGCCGATCGCTATTCCAAAAACCGCCATTCCGCCTATTGCATCGACGAAATAATGCCCTCCAAAAGGGAAGATCGAACAAAGTGTCAGACCACTGAACGCCACCGCCGGCCAAAAAATGTAGCGGGGCATTCCTTTGGCCGCCCAAATATACATTAGCGCCAGGCATGTGTGGAACGACGGAAAGTTTATGATGCCTTCGAGGCGGTCAAAACTGACCATTGTCGTACTGCCTGACCGATAGGCTTCGACGATTTTCATGAAAGCGGTAGGCGCGCCGGGCACGCCGCCGTTGGTCGCCGCGGGGATCTGCAAATAGATAAGCGACCCCGCGGCTGGAAAAAGGCTGCCGATGAAGCCGCAGATCGCCAAAGTCGTAACAAACAAGAAACTCAATTCTCTCGCCCGTTGGCAGCGCCCCACAAACGTCAGAAGCCACGGGACGACGATGATCGCATAGGCCGACAAGCCATATACGCGCTGGAGCAATTGGATGGTCGCCGGCATTTGAGCGACGGTTTCCACCCAGGTGGCCACGTTTATGCCCATGGCGGCGTCAATGGCGACAAGATGCGCATCGACGAACGGCATTTGCCAGCGGCAGGCCGCGAGGATGATCCCGCCGATCACGGTCGCGCCCCATGTCTGGGTCGCCAATGTAAAGGTGAGGGTAGCGACGCCTTCGTCAGGGCGGATCGTCCAATAGAAGGCGTGGACAAATAATGGCACCAATATCAGTAAGATAAATAGGGAAGATGACCCCGCGTTGAACGATATTCGAGTAGCATGGAGAGCCCCCGCGAAAATGATGGTTAGCAAAACGCAGATGGCCAATACAGCCGCTTCGACAATCGATGTTTCGCGCATTTCTTCTCGCTCAGCGTTCCTGCTGTTGTTCTGCACTGAAAAGGTGAATGTCCAATAAAGCGTATGGCTGGTCTTATTCATCATGAGCGCGCGACTTCAAACGCGCGCTTCGCCCCGCTATACTCCGCCAATGTCCGATCTCGAACCGCCTGCCCCCGGCGCCTCCTTTACCAACGCCCCCGAAATCAGCGTCACGGAACTCGCCAATGCGCTCAAGCGCACGGTGGAGGATCGGTTCGGGCGCGTGCGGGTTCGGGGCGAGATTTCCAATTACCGTGGGCCGCACGCCTCCGGCCACGCCTATTTCTGCCTGAAGGATCAGGGCGCCCGGCTCGACGCCGTGATCTGGAAGGGAACCTTTCAGCGCATACGCACGCGCCCGCAGGAGGGGCTCGAAGTCGTCGCGACGGGCCGCATCACCACCTTTCCGGGCAAGTCGTCCTATCAGATCGTCATCGAGGCGATGGAGCCCGCGGGCGTCGGGGCGCTGATGGCGCTCCTGGACGAGCGGCGCCGGAAGCTCGCGGCCGAGGGCCTGTTTGACGAGGCGCGCAAGCGTCCCCTGCCCTTTCTGCCAAAGGTCGTCGGGGTGGTGACGTCGCCGACGGGGGCCGTCATACGCGACATTCTGCATCGCCTGAACGATCGCTTTCCGCGCCGTGTTCTGGTCTGGCCGGTGCGCGTGCAAGGCGAGACCTCGGCGGCGGAAGTCGCCGCGGCGATCGAAGGCTTCAACGCCTTGCCGGCGGACGGCCCTATCCCCCGCCCCGACGTGCTGATCGTCGCGCGCGGCGGCGGCTCGCTCGAGGATCTGTGGAGCTTCAACGAGGAGATCGTCGTGCGCGCGGCGGCCGCGAGCGAAATCCCGCTCATCTCCGCCATCGGTCATGAGACCGACACCACGCTGATCGATTTCGTCTCGGATTTGCGGGCGCCGACGCCGACCGCCGCCGCCGAAAAGGCGGCGCCGGTGCGCGTCGAGCTCGCCGAGCGTCTCGCGGCCCGCGCGCGGCGCCTTGCAACCGCGAAGACGCGGGCGATGGAGCAGCGCCGCGCGCAGCTCGCGACCTTCGTCCGCCTGCTGCCGACGCCCGAGAAGCTGCTGCAAAATCCGAGGCAACGCCTCGACCGCTCGACCGAGCGGCTAAAGGCGACGCTGCGCGCGGCGCAGGACGGCCGCCGGCTCAAGCTGGCGCGGCTCGCCCATGTCCTCTCCCGCCACTCGCCGCAGGCGGAACTTGCCGGCCAGACGGAGAAGCTGCGGGGGTTGAGCGCGCGGCTGAAGGCCGGGCTCGAAGCGCGGGTCGCGCTCGCGCGCCATCAGAACGCCGGCGCCGCGCAGCGCATCGCTGGGGCCGCCGCGCGCATGGCGCGCGCAATGGCGGCGCTTGTCGCGCATAGAAGAGAGAAGCTCGAGCGCCTTTGCCGGCTGCAGGATTCGCTCAGCCACAAGGCGGTGCTGGCCCGCGGCTTCGCCTTGGTGCGCGACGAGCATGACGCCCTCGTCCGCAGCGTCTCGCAGGCGCTTCCGGGCGCGGCGCTCACCATCGAGTTCGCCGACGGCCGCGTCGCCGCGCGCGCCGGTCAGAGCGAGGCCCCAAATCCGCCGCCCGCCGTCTCGCCCCGGCGCAAACCGCGCAAAGACGAAGGCGACGATCAGGGTTCGCTCTTCTGACTACTCGAAGCGCATCTGCCAGGCGACGATGCTGCGCTGCATGGGCGCGCGGGGGATGTAGCAAAAGACATTGGTGGAAAGTCTTGCCTCCCGGCAATGCTCGTGCTCCTCGGACCAGTCATAGCCGAGCGTGTCCATGCAGGCCCTGATCCTCTCCTCGATGAGCTTCGGATTTTGGCGCCGCTCCAGCGGGAAGTCGCGCTCCACCTGATATTCGCAGTCGGTCACGTCGATCTTTTGGCCCTCGAAATAACGGCCGCTGGCGCCGCTCGTGACGAACATGGCCTCCGTCGCGAGGATCAGGGCGAGGCCGGCGATCAGCGCAAGCTTCTCCTGCGTCTTGCTCTTGAGGAAGTGCAGATCGAAAAAGGAAAGGAGTCCGATGACGAGAAGTCCGCCGCCGACAATCAACGTGAGCGGCGACAGAAACGGCGCGATGCCTTCGTTCATCTCAATCCTCCGACTCGTGCCGCATCCTAATGATAGTCAGGCCGGGGCGAGCGGCAAGCAGATTGCGGCTTTTTGACAGCTTGACTAACTTTTTCCGACAAATGTCACAGCGACTTTGTCGCCGAGAGACAGCGCCTTGTCGCCGATTGGCCTCGGGAAGGAGCCCGGCGGATGTCGGAGAGGCGGGCCTCCGCTTGGCCGGATTAAGAGCCGGCCGGAAAGAGCCGACGGCAGGATCCCGCGCGCCGCGAGCGGGGCCGTTCACACTTCGTTAACCATTTAACCTCTTATTAAGGAAGGAGAGAATTCGTTCAAATGTGACGGGTTCCACACACCCTCGATCAAGGTTGATGGAACCTTCGCTTAACTGTGCGAGACTAGGACTGACGGCAGTCGGTCCGTGACAGGAGTTGTTTCATGCTGCTTCCCGCCTCCGCCCGCCGCGCCAAATTCGCCGTCGCGCTGACGGCGGCGCTGGCCATGGCGGCCTGCGCCAAGAATACGGCGGACGAGGCCGGCGCCGACTTCGCCGGCGGCGTGGGCGGACCCGGCGGGCGCGGCGGCGTTGCTCGCAACGGCCTCCCGGCGACGCCGGGCAGCGCCCAGGATTTCGCGCAGAATGTCGGCGACCGCGTCTTCTTCGAGACGGATTCGACGGAATTGACCTCCACCGGCCAGGCGACGCTGGACCGCCAGGCCGAATGGCTCAACCGCTACGGCCGCTACAGCTTCACGGTGGAGGGCCACGCCGACGAGCGCGGCACCCGCGAATATAATTTCGCGCTCGGCGCCCGCCGGGCCGAAGTCGCCAAGAGCTATCTCATCTCGCGCGGCGTCGCCGCCTCGCGCATCCGCACGGTGAGCTACGGCAAGGAGCGCCCGGTCGCGGTGTGCGACGACATCTCGTGCTGGTCGCAAAACCGCCGCGCCGTCACCCTGCTGGCCGGCGGAAATTCCTGACGCGCCCACGAAACAGCCCTTGCGTCGGCGGCGGTGTTGCGGCAATAAGGCGCGCGCTTCGGCGCTGCAGGAGTGTAGCTCAACTGGTAGAGCACCGGTCTCCAAAACCGGGGGTTGGGGGTTCGAGCCCCTCCACTCCTGCCATTTCAAAAACAATAACTTACGCTGAATTTTCGCGGGCGGTTTTGGCTAAGGGTATGCACCGAGGTAACCCAAAGGGCCTCGATGGCGAGCACAAACGTCCCTTATTCGCCCAAGCGTGGCCAGAAACGACCAGGGCGGCGCTATGGCGCCGCCATTGATCCATCCGCCCGATGGAGCTTTGGGGAACGGCCGCAGGCGCGGCAGAAACAGGGCGCTGATGGTCGAAAAGACACGCCAGCGGCCACCCCTGAGGGCTGGGAGAGGGCGTCAGGTCATTACGTGACGGCCGCGCGCCAGCGGGAGGCGTCACCGCCCCATTCCGCTCGCCTGATGCCGCAGCCGGTCCGGCCAGACGTCTTCCGGCCGCCGGTCGCAGACCGTGCAGCGTAAGCGCCGGCGCAGCGACGGGACTTCGATCGATCGGCGAGCGCTATTCTCCACGCTGGCCCGCAATATGGCGCGTTCCATGCAGAGATGAAAAAAAGGGGCCGGACGTGCGGGACAATAAGGCCGCGGCATTCGGCGGCGGCGCGGTTATCGGAACCCTCGGCGGCCTTATCGGCCTTGGCGGGGCTGAATTTCGCCTCCCCCTGCTTATCGGCGCTTTCCGTTTCCCCGCACTCGAAGCGGTCATCGTCAACAAAGCGACAAGCCTTGTCGTCGTCGCATCGGCGCTGCCCTTTCGGACCGCCGCCGTGCCATTTGGGGAAGTCGCCGCCCATTGGTCGATCATCCTCAACCTTCTCGCGGGAAGCCTCCTCGGCGCATGGTTTGGAGCAGGATGGGCAACCCGCCTGAAATCCGCGACCCTCTACCGCGTGATCGCTGTCCTGCTCGTGTGCATCGCAGCCCTGCTGCTGTTGGGCCACGATCAGCGCGCGGGCGGGCAAGCTCTCGCAAGCGGCAATCTCCAGCTCGTCGCGGGAGTCGCCGCGGGGTTCACCATTGGGGTGGTAGCCTCGCTTCTCGGCGTTGCGGGAGGCGAGCTGCTTATTCCGACCCTCGTCCTGCTGTTCGGCGTGGATATCAAACTCGCGGGAAGCCTCTCGCTCGCAGTCAGTCTGCCGACGATGATTGTGGGTTTCACCCGCTACAGCCGCGACCGTAGTTTCGCGGTCTTGGGACAAAGCCGCTCCTTTGTGCTCGTCATGGCGCTCGGCTCTATCGTCGGGGCGTTCATCGGCGGGCGGCTGCTCGGCATTGTGCCGAGCGCAATTTTGCTCCCGCTGCTGGCCGCCATCCTCACTATTTCCGCCGTCAAAGTCTGGGGACATTGAGGCAAAGACGCCCCGCCGTTACATCCATGGTCGGGGCGCGCAGGCGGGCCTGTGAGCGAGCCGCGCCCGCCCGCAAGATCGGGCAACTTCCACACATGCGGGTTGAAGGGGAGCAACGCCGCTCTAACTTGTGGAATCTGAGGCGCGATCAGCGCCTTCACCCTTCCCAGGGGTGTTATGCGCCCAGCCCGGCCCCAAAAGGACCGGGCTTTGCTTTTTTGGAAGCGCCGCGAAGTTGAAGCAGCGATCAGGCCGAGAAGAAGCGATCCAAGCTCCCGTCATGTTTAAGACGGAGAGCCGGAGCCCAATAATTTTCTTATTTCCGCCAGTTCGTCCGCGATTCTCTGCAAAGGATCGCTTAGGTCGAGCGACACGCCGACCACGGTTTTGCAGTAGGGGCAGGTCGCCACGACGCCATGCCAAAAGTTGCCCGCGAACTGATCGCCAACCACCATTTTTTTCGCATCCAGTTTTGAGAGTTCAACCTCACAGTGAGGGCATTTCGGCTTGGTAAACATTCAAGAAAGCTCCAGACACATTCTGGAAACAAACGCGTATCTGATTCGCACTGCGCCGGAAAGACGCTTCATTCTAAACCGCTGAACTACCAAAGAAATTTGAAGAGTCTGATCACATGGCGCGATCGAAATCCAGCTTTCTTTCCATTGGCGAGCGCCGGACCCGGGCGCCTCGGCCGTCTAACGCTTTCGCAGGATGAAGTAAGCCGCGAGCGCCGCGAGTGCGACATATAACAGGACAAGTCCGACGCCGGTCATGACACCCTCCCTTGCCGCTTATGTTGGAGGTAGGACTCGGAAAGAAGGGTTCCAGCTCCCCTCCAGCGCTTCCCGCTTCAGCTAAACGCCCCCGCGCCTGCCGGCGTAAGGGCCGTCGTGGAAACAAAATGATTTGATGCGAATCTATAAGGCGTGAATCCAAGGTCAGAGGAGCGCGCGCAATGATCAAGTTTGCAATATTGGCGACGCTGGAAGCGAAAATCGGCAAGGAGCACGAGGTCGCCGCTTTCTTGAAGGCGGCGCTGCCGCTGGTGGAAGCCGAGCCGGGAACGGTCGCATGGTTCGCCGTCCGGATGTCGCCCACCACCTTCGGGATATTCGACGTCTTTCATGAAGAGGCGGATAGAAACGCCCACCTCGCCGGCGAAGTGGCGAAAGCGCTTATGGCGAAGGCGCCGGATCTCTTCTCGCTGCCGCCGAAAATCGAGAAGCTTGACGTGCTGGCCTCGAAGCCGGCCTGAAAAAAAGCGGGAACGCCGCGCGCGCCTCGCCGCCGGGGCGCTTCGCTTGCACGGGCGTTCCATCCCGGCCAGCCCGAGCCGGCCGCGCATCCTGCAGGCGGCCGGCTCGAAGTCGGCGCCGCAAGACGAAATGACTGGCAGCGGCGCCGACCGCGGCGCTCCGACGGTCAATGCAGCAGTTTGGCGATCTGCTTTGCCAGAAGCTCGGCCTGCCGCCGGGTCAACCGGATTCGAAGCTGCACTTCAAAGCTCGGCAAATGGCCGGCGAATACGGAAAAAAGCAGGATGATCGCGTCATCGTCCGCCGTCTCGACGGCCGGCTCGGCTCGCAGCTCCAGAAGAAAGGGAGGCGCGCCCTGGAAAACAACAGTGCCCATCAGAGTCTCCAAAGTATCAATCCTCAAGCCGCCGTTGGCGAGGCGGAACAAAGCCATTGGCGTGTAGCAACGAGATTTCTAGCGTCGGCGGCGAGTCGATCAATCGGGGCGCTGGCGATCTTGCGCGTTCCGACGCCGCGCGCCGCGCTTTTTCCAAAACTCGGCGAAGCGATTCGCGCCGAGCGAACTCGCGTGGGCGCAAATCACGGCCCCAGCTTCCCCGAAGCCAAACCCCGATCATTCCGGCAGGACCGGATTTTTCAGAAGCGCCTGCACTCTTTCGGCCAATTCCTCGAGGGTGAAGGGCTTGCGCAGCACCTCCACATTCGGCGCCATCTTCAGCCTTTCCAGCGATTTCCCGGCGTAGCCCGTTATGAGCAGGATGGGGAGATTCGGTCGCTCGGCGCGCGCGGCTTCGCCCAACTGGCTTCCGCTGACGCCGGGCAGGCCGACATCCGTGATCAGCAGATCGAAGGGCTCGCCGCTTTCGAGCGCTTTCAGTCCGGCCGTCCCGTCCCCGGCCTCAACGACCGCGCTTCCCATCTGCTCAAGCGTTTCGACGATCTGCGCGCGGACTTCGGCCTGATCCTCCACCACGAGAATCCTGCCTTCATGCGCCGGATAGTCCGAGCCGGGCGGCTCCGCGACCGGCGGCTCCTCGACCGCCGGATGCGGCGGCGGCTCCTGCCCCGGCAGGAAAATGCGCACGCTGGTTCCCTTGCCGGGCTCGCTTTCGATCCGAACGACTCCGCCCGACTGCTTGACGAAACCGTAAATCTGCGACAGGCCCAGCCCTGTTCCCTGCCCGGTCGACTTGGTGGTGAAGAAGGGCTCGAAAACGCGGCTGAGCACCTCCGGCTCCATTCCGGCGCCGCTATCGGCCACCTCGATTTCAACATAATTGCCCGGCTGCAAATCGGGGTCGCGCTGGTCGGCCGTGATCTGCCGATCCGCGGTCGAGATTCTGAGATTGCCGCCTTGCGGCATCGCGTCACGGGCGTTGATCGCGAGATTCAGCAATGCGCTCTCGAGCTGGGACGGGTCGCAATTCACTACCCACCGGCCGTCGCCCAGGCGCATTTCCAGCTCAATTCCCGGACCCAGGGACCTGCGCAGCATATCCTCCATGCCGACGACGAGCTTGTCGGGCTCGATCACCCGAGGCAGCAATGTCTGGCGGCGGGAAAAGGCCAGCATCCGGTTTATGAGGCTGGAGGCGTTATTGGACGCCTTTCTTATGGCGGCGACGGCGGGCATGATCTCATTGCCGCGCCCACGTGAAAGCTGGTGCTCGATCACGCTCAGAGAGCCAACGATGACTTGAAGCAGATTGTTGAAGTCGTGCGCGATGCCTCCGGTCAGTTGCCCGATCGACTCCATTTTCTGCGCATGCGCCAGCCGCTCCTCGCTTTCGAGCAGCGCGGCGTTGGCCTCGCGCAACTGGGCCTCCGACGGAAGCGCGAGAAACTTCGGCAGCGTCCACCAAAGCGCGACGGCGGTGGAAACCGAAGCCAGAGCCGTCGCCGCCTTAACCGCTCCCTGGAGGCCGTAAAGCGGTGACCAGAGAGTCAACAGATCGAGCCAATGAGTGGTGCCGCAGAGAAGGATGAAGGCCGCGAACAGCCACAGCATCGGCCGATAAACGAGATCGCCGCGCCGTCTACCGACGACGAGCAGCGTGAGGGGAATAGAAAAATAGGCGAGAGCGATCGCGGCGTCAGAAACGGCGTAAAGCCATATGAGCCCCGGCTCCCATAAAAGACAATAGCCATGCGGCGCCAGGTCGGACGACCCAAAGATCCACGCTGACAGCATATGAAGCACTCCTGCGGGACGCACTCATAACTCCCGCACCAAAATCGGGCCTATCCCCGCTCCGGCGTTTCTCCATGCGGCGCCCGGCGGCTTTCGCCGCGCCCCCGGCGGAGAGGATTTAATACAGAACGCGAAAAACTAAGACAAACAGAAAGCAAGTCCAAACGAACACGGTCGCGAACGGCTTATGACCTAGGCTTTACTTTAACGCCGGCGAAGTTTCCGTCCGTCTCGGACGGCGCCCGGCGGAGAGGCGAGCGGCAAGGGAGGCCGCCATCTCCCATTGTCTCGGCCGCGCTTGCAGCCTTTCGGGACGCTGCCTATCCTTCGTGAGCGTCGCATGGCGTTTTGCCGACACGGAGGCAATCGTGAAAAAACTCGCCCTTTTCCTTGCCTTTACTTTCGGGCTTTCCTTCCAGTCGCTTGCCCAGGCCCCACAGGACTCCGCTGAGACTCCCGCCGTTCCGCCGCCGGCCCCGGATTGCGCGGCGAAGGCGGCCGAAAAGAAGCTCGCCGGCGCCGCTCTCGCGAGCTTCCTGAAGAAATGCGAGCGCGACGCCGCCACGAATTCCTGCGCAGCCGCGGCCGTGGAGAAGAAGCTCAAGGGCGCCGCCAAATCGAGCTTTACGAAGAAATGCGTGAAGGACGCAACCGCGAAGAAACCGGAGTAACGCCGGCTCCGTCCGATTATCATTGCGAGGAGGAGGCGACGACGCAATCCGGAGCGGCTATCGCGGCCTCTGGATCGCTTCGCCTGCGGCTTGCAATGACGTTCGGAGCGTCGTGGCGAAACCATCAGGCGGAACGGCCTATTCGCAATAGTCGATGGCGAACGCCCGGTCGGTGAAGGCGTCCGTATATGTGACCTGCCTCCGACCGGAGAGGGTTACGATTATGTGCGAATCCAGCAATTTGCCGGAGGCCGTCACCTGGCGGTCGCCTTTCCGGTCCTCTACGGATTCGATCGCATAGACGTCGACGCGATCGTCGTCCCTGATGACGAGCGCCGCATTCTTCGCGTCGATGCTCACCCGATAGGGAGCGGCATAGACATTGTCGCCATGCCGGCAGGCGAGCGTGATCGGACCGGCCTGCGCCGCCCCCGCCACGACGATCGTCGCCGCCGCCATTAAAAGCGCCCCCCGATATGTCACGCCGTCTCTCCCTTTTCCGCCCGGGACCCCTCCGATTCCCCGCCGATTATCCATGCGGTTTGTGACGGCGTCGAGCGGCTGGCCCGGCGATCGTCGACTCCGCGCGATCGCCGGATGAATTTCGTGACGCGGATCGTCGCGGAGATCGGGCGAGGCGCCCATTTGCCCTCCCCGCCCCCATGGGCTAACTCTCGCCTCCTCTTTGAATCGCCCTCAGCGAATCGCCCTCAGCCCGTTCGCAATGACCCATCGCGCTCCCGACATCGCCTCCTTCCGCCGTATCGTCGTCAAGGTCGGCTCGAGCCTCCTCGTCGATCCCACGGCGGCGGCGGTGAAAGGCCGGTGGCTGACCCGGCTCGCGGACGACATCGCCGCGCTCCATCGCGGCGGCGCGGATGTGCTGGTCGTTTCCTCCGGCGCGGTGGCGCTGGGGCGGAGCGTGCTTGGCTTCCCGCATGGCGCCCTCCCGCTCGAAGACTCGCAGGCCTCCGCCGCCGTCGGCCAGATCGCGCTCGCCCGGCTCTGGGCCGAGGCGCTGCACGAACGCGGGCTCGTCGCCGGACAGGTGCTCGTCACCTTCGGCGACACGGAGGAGCGCCGCCGCTACCTCTATGCGCGCGAATGTCTCAACCGCCTGCTGTCGCTGCGCGCCGTGCCGGTGATCAACGAGAACGACACGGTGGCGACGGCGGAAATCCGTTATGGCGACAACGACCGGCTCGCCGCCCGCGTCGCGACCATGGCGAGCGCGGATCTGCTGGTGCTCCTCTCGGATGTCGACGGCCTCTACACCGCCCCGCCCGCCTTAGACCCCAATGCGCGGCATCTTCCCGTCGTGCCGCGCGTCACGGCGGAGATCGAGGCCATGGCGGGCGGCGCGGCCTCGCAATATTCGCGCGGCGGGATGCGCACCAAGATCGAGGCGGCGAAGATCGCCACCACCGGCGGCGCCCATATGGTCATCGCCGACGGCCGCGCCGAGGCGCCGATCGAGCGGATCCGCAAGGGCGAGCGCTGCACCTGGTTCCTCACGCCCTCGAATCCCGTGACGGCGCGCAAGAAATGGATCGCCGGCTCGCTCGAGCCCAAGGGCGCCGTGCATATCGACGAAGGCGCCGAAAGAGCGCTGCGCGCCGGCAAGAGCCTGCTCCCCGCCGGCGTCACGCGCGTCGAGGGCGCCTTCGCGCGCGGCGATTGCATCGTCATCCGCAACCATCTCGGCGGCGAGATCGGGCGCGGCCTGGTGACCTATGATCTGCTCGACGCGGCGAAGCTTGTGCGCCGCTCGACGAAGGAGATCGAGGGGCTCCTGGGCTATACGGGTCCGGACGAGATCATTCACCGGGACGACATGGCGCTGGCGGGAGAGTGAGAGCCTCCGCCATGGCCCGTCCCGGCCGTCCGACAAGCGCCTAGCCCTCGCCATGCGCGGCGCGCTCTTCCCGGATCAGCGGCGCGCCATGCGCGGCCCCGTTCAGCCGGGCCTTCAGATTCAGAAAAGGCGCCTCCACCCAGCGATGGGACAAAGTCGCCAGCGCGAGGGAGGCGGGCGTCACGATCGCGAATTCGACGAGGTCTCGCATGAACCCTGTCGGCGCGCCGGCCCAGGCGAGATCGCTCGTCTCATGCGCCCAATAGGAAATCGGCAGATGCACGATGTAAAGCGCGTAGGAAATCTTGCCGAGGAAACGCAAGGGCGCCGTCTCCAATAGCTGCACCGGCCGGGAGGAAGGCGCGGCGAGCGTCGCTTTCAACAGCGTCGCCATGGCGCCGGCCGAGGCCGCGACGAGCAGGACATAGGGAAGCCGAACGACTCCGGCGCGCTCCAGCATCGGATAGGCGGCAAGGAAGAACGTCGCCGCCAGCGCCGCGACGACGGCGAAAGGCCTTGCGAGAAAGCCGCCTTGGCCGGGCCTCGAGATCGCCAGCAGGCCGCCGGCGGCCATGAAGACGAAGCCGGTCGAGGGCGCGGTATAGAGCGTCGCCTGCTCGAAGCCGGCGGCCGCGAGCGCAACGCCGACGGCGAAGCACGCGCCGATCGCGGCGACAAAGAACCGCCCATGCCAGCGGCTGGGCAAAGCGAGGAGCAACGGCGCGAAGAACACATAATATTGCTGCTCGACGGCGAGACTCCATGTGTGGGTGAAGTCCTGCCAGGCATGGGTTGCGAAGCCGATCAGGAAATTCTGCGCATAGAGCAGATACCAGAGGAGATGGTCGAGCGTCTGGCTCTGGAACAGCAAGCCGTCGAACGGCAGGAACGCCGCGAGCCAGAAGTAATAGGCGGGGAAGATGCGCAGCGCCCTTTGAGTCCAGAATAGGCCGAGCGCCGCTCGGCGGCTGGCGCCGCCGGCCTCGATCTCGCGGCGCATGCGCGCCAGAATGCCGGTGATGAGAAAGCCCGACAGCGCGAAGAACAGGAAGACCGAGAGGCCGCCAATATCCGTGCCCTTCAGGGCCGTGTGATGGAGGATCACGAGGAAGGCCGCGAGGCCGCGCAGCCCGTCCAGGCCTGGATAGCGTTTGTCTGACAAGTCTCGGTCCGGCGCTCACGGCGAAGATCACGCATCCGACGCCACAAACTTGGCCGCTATGGGGCGGCTAGCCTCGCCGGCCCCGCTGCGCCTAACCTGCGGCATGTCCGCGCCACCGATTCGCATCCTCGGCATCGACCCCGGCCTCAGAAACACGGGCTGGGGCGTGATCGAGTCCCAGGGCTCGCGCCTGTCCTTCGTGGCTTGCGGGCGCGTGAAATCGGACGGCGCGCTCGACATGGGCAACCGGCTGCGGCAGCTTCACGAGGGTCTCATGCAGATCATCGCGGAGCACCGGCCCGACGAGGCGGCGGTGGAGGAGACCTTCGTCAATCGCGACCCGCAATCGACGCTCAAGCTCGGCCAGGCGCGCGGGATCGCGCTGATGGCGCCGGCGCTGGCCGGCCTTGTCATCGCCGAATATGCCGCAAACCTCGTGAAAAAGACCGTGGTCGGCGCGGGCCACGCCGAGAAGGCGCAGATCCAGATGATGGTGCGCGTGCTGCTGCCGACGAGCCAGGCCGCCAGCGCCGACGCCGCCGACGCGCTCGCGGTCGCCATCTGCCACGCCCAGCATCGCGGCGCGCGGGCGCTGAAGGCCGCCCTATGATCGGGAAGCTCAAGGGCCTTATCGACAGCTATGGCGAGGATTTCGTCATCCTCGACGTCAACGGCGTCGGCTATGTCGTGCATTGCTCCGGCCGCACGCTGCAGAAGCTGCCGCGCCCCGGCGAGGCGGCGGCGCTTTCCATCGAGACGCAGGTGCGCGAGGATTCGATCAAGCTTTTCGGCTTTGCGAGCGAGGCCGAGCGCGATTGGTTCCGCCTGTTGCAGACCGTGCAGGGCGTCGGCTCCAAGGTGGCGCTCGGCATCCTCTCCATCCTCTCGGCGAGCGAACTCGGCTCGGCCATCGCGGCGCAGGACAAGGCGATGGTGGCGCGCGCGCCGGGCGTCGGGCCGAAGCTCGCCGCCCGTATCGTCGCGGAGCTCAAGGACAAGGCGCCCGCCTTCGGCTCGATCGACCCGCTGGCGACGAAGCTTGCGGGCGAGGACGAACAGGCCAACGCCCCGTCCGCCGTGCGCGACGCCATTTCGGCCTTGGTCAATCTCGGCTATGGCCGGCCCCAGGCGGCGGCGGCCGTCGCCGCCAGCGTGAAGGCGCTGGGCGAAGGGACGGAGACCGGCGCGCTGATCCGGCAAGGGCTCAAGGAGCTGGCGAAGACGTAGCCGGCCGCCCGCCCGTCATTGCGAGCGGAGCGAAGCAATCCAGAGCCACGCCGCGGCCCTGGATTGCTTCGCCTTCGGCTCGCAACGACGGGGAAAGCCCGGCCGCTTCCACAAGTTTAACCCCCGGGGGCTAAGATTCCGGCCTCAAAGCCGTTGCGGAGTTTCTCATGAGCTTGTCCGCCGACAATAAAGGCTCGTCCATTCTGGGCTTCATCGCGCGGCGCATCCGTCAGGACCTGCAATTTTCGCGCATCTTCCTCGTCGATTTCGCCGCCTCCGCTTCTTACGCGGCGGCGACTCTCCTTCTCCTCAGCCTCGCCGATCCAACGGAAGGCGGCGCCCGCGCGCTGATCCTCGCGGCGCTGGGCTGGGTCTTCTTCTTCGTGCTGAAAATCCTGCTCGTCGTCTATCTTGAGAAGCGCGGCGGCGACGCACGCGAATTCGTGGGCTCGGAGACGCTCGTCACGAGCGGCGTCTACGCCCTCTCCCGCAATCCCGTCTATGTGATGTCGCTCCTCCAGAGCCTCTGCTGGTCCCTTGGCCTCGTCGGCCTGGGCGTAAATGGCCAACCTTACGCCTTCCTCGCCTACGCCGCCGCGCCCGCCCTGCTCTATGGCCATTGGCGGGGCATGGACCGCCTCATCGTGCCGCATGAGGAGGCGGCGCTGCGCGCCCGGCATCCGGACGAATTCGCGGCCTATTGCGCGCGGGTGAACCGCTGGTTCGGGCGACGGGTCTGAGGGCGGCGGCGCGCGGCTCCCTTTGTCCTATTCGACGTGGACATTGACCCGTTTCATGCGGACCTCTCCGTCCGGGAAGACAATCTGGAACACGAAAGCGTCGTCGCCGACGAAACCACGCGCCGGGCGATAGCGAATGGTCGTTCCGGAAAGCGGCCGGTCGTTGCAATGAGCATAGGGCTCGCCCTCCCCGAAGGCGATCTCGCCACGTTGCTTGACGATCGCAACCCGTCCATAGCGTGGGCTCTCCAGCACCCGGGCGCGCGAGTCGCCGGTCTTGCGGCATCCGGCGGAAGTGGTGGAAAACGGCCCGAGAAAAACGCCGCCGTCGCGTTCGACCTGCGTGTCGACGGTTTCATAGGCGTCGCCGCTCAGCAATTCGCCGGTAGCGGCCAGGGCCGGACCCGCGGCCAGAAAAGCGAAACCCACAGCCAGATAACGGCCGGTGACGATCAAACGCATCTTTGCCCCCCATATAGCTAGGCGTTTCCAACGCATCGAGAGCAAGGTAATCGACAGCGGTCCGCCGGGGCGTTTGCCGGCGCACAGGATAAGCAGAGGCGCGCTTCAGGCTTCGAGGACGTCCCGGTAAACGTCGGCGAGCGACATTTCGAATGTGATTGCCGGCAGGCGCAAAATGTCCGACGCGGCGCCGAGCCTCGGCCGCTCGAAGAAACCTTCGCCTTCGGCCCGGTCGAAGACGTCGACCGCGAAATAGTCCCGCTCCACCAGCACGTAATGCTGAAGCGACGGCAGGCGGCGGTAGAGCCCCCATTTCTCCCAGCGGTCGCGCTGCGCCGAGCCCTTGGAGACGACCTCGACCAGCACGACCGGATCGTCGATCGACGTCGCGTCAAGCGGCAGGGGGCCGCAGCGGACCATGACGTCCGGGAAACAGGCGAGATCGAGCGGCCGATCCTTGAGCCAGAACGTCTCCTGGAACGGCCGGCAGTCCGATCCGCGACGCCGGAAGTCGGTCATCATCGCCGTGCGATGTTCTGGCAGACGCGGTTATGCTGCCACCGCGCGCCGACCATCATGCGCACGACCCGGCCGCCGATCAGCTCCCACTTTTCATCGGCGGGCTTGTCGGCCAGAAGTTCCTCGAAATCGTCGAGGGACATATACTCATATTGCGAGGACGGGCGATTCACGGCGCGGCTCCGTTTGGCGAAGAATAGCATAGCGCGCGCGCCGGCGCATTGGAGCGATCCTTGACCACCCCTCCCCGGCGGCTCGTCAGCCCTGAACAGCGCGACGACGACACGGATTCGAGCCTGCGGCCGCTGACGCTCGCCGATTTCACCGGCCAGGAGGCGGCGCGGGCCAATCTCAAGGTGTTCATCGAAGCGGCCAAGACGCGCGCCGACGCGTTGGACCATGTGCTGCTCGTCGGCCCGCCGGGGCTCGGCAAGACGACGCTCGCTCAAATCGTGGCGCGCGAGCTCGGCGTCAATTTCCGCTCCACCTCCGGTCCCGTGATCGCCAAGGCGGGCGATCTCGCCGCGCAGCTCACCAATCTCGAGCCGCGCGACGTGCTGTTCATCGACGAAATCCACCGCCTCAACCCGGCCGTGGAGGAAATCCTCTATCCGGCGATGGAGGACTTCCAGCTCGACCTCATCATCGGCGAAGGCCCGGCGGCGCGCTCGGTGAAGATCGACCTTGCGAAATTCACCCTCGTCGGCGCCACGACCCGCGCGGGGCTTTTGACGACGCCGCTGCGCGACCGTTTCGGCATTCCGGTGCGGCTGAATTTCTATACGCCGGAAGAGCTGGAGCTGATCGTCAAGCGCGGCGCGCGCGTGCTCGGCGTCGGCATGAAGGATGAAGGCGCCCGCGAGATCGCGCGCCGCTCGCGCGGCACGCCCCGCATCGCCGGCCGCCTGCTGCGCCGGGTGCGCGACTTCGCCGTTGTGGAGGGAATCGCGACCATCACGCGGGAGTTGGCCGATCGTTCGCTGTCGCTGCTGGAGGTCGACTCCATCGGCCTCGACATCATGGACCGGCGCTATCTCAATATGGTCGCCGTGAATTTCGGCGGCGGGCCGGTCGGGATCGAAACCATCGCCGCCGCGCTTTCGGAGCCGCGCGACGCGATCGAGGACATTATCGAGCCCTATCTGCTGCAGCAGGGATTCTTGCAGCGCACCCCGCGCGGACGCCTGCTGACGCCCCACGCTTTCCGGCATCTGGGGCTTGCAGAGCCGGCGCGGCCGGCGGGACAATTCGGGTTGTTCGGGGAGGAGGACTGATGGCGCCGCCGTCCGCGACAAATCTCCCGCTTGACGTCGCCCACGGCCCGGCTAATTTCGCGCGGCTGCTCTCCCTCTGAGCAGATCCTACAATGAGCAAAAATTAGGCAGGGCGGAATGATCCAGGAATTCCAATATAAGGGCGAAACCTTCCGCGTGAATGCGCATGGCGTCGCGGGTCACGAGGAAGTGTTCATCATCCATCTCGTCGACGGCGAGGAGATGGGCGAAATCTCCATCGACCGCATGACCGAGGAAAACGACACCTCCGCGCCGATCGAGGCGATCTGCGTCATGCTTTGCGACAAGCTCATCGCCGAGCAGGAGATCGACTGCGCCGCCCCTGACGCCGGCTTCGTCTGGGTGGAAGGCAATCGCGTGCGCCGCGTCCTTCCCAGCAACACCGGCGTCGCCGCCCAGTGACCGGGGCGACCGCGCGAAGGCCGCGCGCGAGCGAATCCCTCCCCTTTACGGGGAGGGTGGCCCCGCCATAGGGCGTCTGTAAAGACGCCCGCCGCAAGCGACGGGCTACGGCAGGGCCGGGTGGAATAAGGCCCCCATCAATATAGCGGCGGCGCGAACCCCTCCCGGCGGTCCGCGACCGCCGACCTCCCCGTAAAGGGTAGGCATTGGGCCGCAGGGCGATCGGGTGAGGACGACAATCCTCGCCCTCATGCTGAGGAGCCGCCAAAAGCGGCGTCTCGAAGCATGAGGAGGCTCCGCAGGAGCCGTCTCGAAGCACGAGGGCGAGCGCCAGATTTCAGGAAATGAAGGTTTCTTCGTCCTTCGAGACGCGAGCTTCGCTCGCTCCTCAGGATGAGGAAACCTTCAACCGATCGCCCCGTATTGGGCGGCCAAGCCCATTGACTAATTTCATACCTATAAAGTAGGAATACTCTTCTCGCCAGCGGCGCGGCCTTTTCCCCACCAGCGGCGGCGTCCTTTCAATTGCGCAAGCGAATCCCTCCGTCGCCCGGCGTCAGAGGCGGGTGTGTTCGCTATGCCCGATATCGGATTTGATCATGCCGCAGCTTCTCTTCATCCATCGCTGGATCGGCGTCGTTCTCGCCGTCTTCATGCTGGGCTGGTTCGGTTCCGGCCTCATCATCGCGAATAGCGGCGGGCTGGGCATGTCACGCGAGCGGCAATTGGCGCATGCCGAGAGCCTCTCGCCGGAGGCGTCATGGCTCTCGCTCGGCCAGGCGCTGGAGAAGAGCGCGGCGGCGCGCGCCAAGCCGTCCGGCGGCGGGGCGGACGCAGTCGCCGAAGCGCGCCTTGTCCGCCGGGCCGGCGCGCCGTTCTGGCTTGTCGAAAACGATTCCGGCCGGCGCATCGCCATTTCGGCCGTCGACGGGCGCGTGAAGAACTTCTCCATCGAGGAGGCCCCGCGCCTCGCTCATGACTGGCTCGCCGTCGACGGTCCGGTTCCGGCGGTCGCTTACGTCGATACGATCGACGCCGCTCCGGGCCTGCGAAACGCCGAGGGACTCAAGCCCTTCCATCGCGTCTCCGTCGCCGACGGCGCCGGAACGATCCTGATCCTTTCCGCGAAAAGCGGCGAGGTCTTGCAGGCCGCCACGCGCCTCTCGCGCGCCGTCAACTACGCCGGCAACTGGCTCCACCTTTTCCGCCCGCTCGATTTTCTCGGCGCCGGCGACTATCGGCGCAGCGCTTTGACCTATGCCGGCCTCTTCGCCTTTGTCGGCGCGCTCACGGGCGTCGTCATCGGCTGGATCAAATGGAAGCCGGGCTTCTTCGGCCGCCCGACCTATGCGCGCGGCCGCACGCAGCCTTATCGCGAGACCTGGCTCAAATATCATTTCTGGGCCGGCCTCGTCGGCGGGACATTTGCGGTCATTTGGGCGGGAAGCGGCTTTTTGTCGACGAATCCGGGCGAGATTTTCTCGCCCGCGACGCCGAGCCGCGAAGAGCTCGCCCGCTATCGCGGCGGCGATCTGCCGAGCATCGTCAAGGATTGGCGCCCCGCCACGGCCGTCGGCCTGGGCGCGGAAACGGTCGAGCTGCGCTGGAGCCGTCTCGGCGAGGAGGCCGCGCTCCTGGCCTATGCCAGGGACGGCGCGCGCATGCCTGTCGCGACAGCCGGCGGCGTGGAGAAATTCGCGGACGACGCGCTCGTCGCCGCCGTCCAACGCCTCGCGGGAGACAAACCAGTCGCGTCGGTCGAGACCCTTCGCGACTATGACAGCTATTACTTTGCGGGGCACGGACAGGGGCGCGCCGAGCGGCCGCTGCCCGCGCTGCGGGTCGATCTCGCCGACCCCGGCAAGACCTCCGTCTATCTCGATCCGCAGGACGGAAGGCTGCTTTTACGGGTCGACAACAGCCGGCGCGCCTATCGCTGGCTCTATTCCGCCGTCCATCATTGGGATTTCGGCTGGTTTCGGGAACATCACGCCGCGCGCCGAGTCTGGATCGTGGCCTGGGCCGGACTCGGCCTCGTCCTTGCGACGAGCGCGATCGTTCTGGCCTGGCGGCGCCTGCGGCGCACCCTGCCGGAGCGCGCGCCGCAGCCCGAAAAGTCGCGGAGCCCGTCGCCCGCGCGCGCTTGAATTTCCGTGGCGCGCTTACGCCGTCGCCAATATTTCCGACGAACCTCTATCCTTAGGCGACGCGGCGAAATGAGGCGTCTCCTTCTCCCCGCTTGCGGGGAGAAGGTTGAGGTGAGGGCGAGGGATCGTCGCAAACTCTATTGATAAGCGGGAATTTGCCGGCGTTCAGAGAGATTGGCGCCTCTGCTTCGCCCCTCACTCCAACCCTCTCCCCGCATAGCGGGGCGAGGGAGCGCGCGGGCGATCGATTCAGTTATTCGCCATTATTCCCCGGACATGTGGCTAGAGATACGCTAAAGCGCACATACCAAATCAAATGACGCCAATTCCGTTTGATCTGTTCGCCGTGCGGCCGTCATTGCGAGGAGCGTGAGCTCCGAAGCAATCCAGAGCCACGATATGCTTCTGGATTGCTTCGTCTTCGGCTCGCAATGGCGCCGGGAGCGTCGTAGCAAAGCAGTCAGGCGGAAATCGAAGAGAGCCCGCATGTCCGTCGCCCACACGCTTCCCGTCCGCGTCTATTGGGAGGACACCGACGCCTCCGGGCTCGTCTATCACACTTCCTACATCCGCTTCATGGAGCGCGGACGCACGGAGCTATTGCGTTCGCTGGGGCTGGATCAGCGTCCGCTGCTCGAGGGCGCGACGGGCGCGCCGACCTTCTTCGTCGTGCGCGCCATGCAGCTCGATTTCATCCGCCCCGCAGTGATGGACGATCTGCTGAGCGTGGAAACGCGCGCGATCGAGCTGGGCGGCGCCTCGCTGACGCTCGACCAGCGCGTCCTGCGTGGGATGGAGACGCTCGTGACGGCGGCCGTAAAGGTCGTCTGCGTCGAAGCCGGCCGCGCCAAGCGCCTGCCGCCCGACGTGCGCGCGAAGTTCGAGGGCGCGCGCGGCCGATCGAACTCCGCTTCCAACGGATGACGCCGCTTTGTCATTCCCGGCGGGCCGCAGGCCTGATCGGGAATCCAGGGCCACAACGAGCAATGTCGCGGCGCTTCTGGATTCCCGGTCGCCGCTTCGCGACGCCGGGAATGACGCTCAAAAAGGAAACGCCAGATTCGCAGCGCAGGCGCGCGCCGGTAGCGCCTATTCAGCCGAGGCGATCAAGCCCAGCCGCGCCAGCTCATGCTCGCGGATGTTTCGGGTGATCGGATAATAGCCGCCCTTTTTCGCCTGGGTCTGGCCGTCCTTCGACAGCACATATTTCACGAATTCGCCGGAGAGCGTGTCGATCGGCGCCTTCGGGTCCTTGAGGATGTAGACATAGAGGCCGCGCGCCAGCGGGTATTTGCGCGTATAGGTGTTCTCGAAGAAGGCGTCGTAGCACTTCTTGCCGAAGCTCGCCGCCACAGGCACGGCGCGCACCGCATCGGTCTTGTAGCCGATGCCGGAATAGCCGATCGCCGAAGCATTATTCGCAACCGCCTTCACAACGGCTTCGGACCCCGCCTGCTGCTGAACGGCTTCCTTGAAGTCGCCGCCGCCGAGCACATTCTGCTTGAAGAATTTGTTGGTGCCCGAAAGCGCGTTGCGGCCGAACATGGCGATGGGCTTCGCCGCCCATTCGCCCGTCACGCCGACCTCGCCCCATGTATGGGCGCTCTTGCCGTCTGCGCTCTTCGGATTCTCCGCGAAAATGCGGTCGAGCTGCTCCAGGGTGAGGCACTGCACCGGGTTGTCCTTATGGACATAGATCGCGAGCGCATCCACCGCCACGAGGACCGCGGTCGGCTTGTAGCCATGTTTCGCCTCGAAGCTTGCGAGCTCGTCCGGCGTCATCTGACGCGACATCGGCCCGAGCTGCGATTCGCCCGAGAGCAGCGCGGGCGGCGCCGTGTTCGAGCCCTTGCCTTCGATCTCGATCTTCACGTCCGGATAAATGGCTTTGAAGCCCTCCGCCCACAGCTCCATCTCATGGAGCATCGTGTCCGAGCCGACGGATTTCAGATGGCCGGAAAGCGCGCGGACGGGCTTGTAGGGGGAAAGCTCGAGATCGAGCGAGAAGGCGGCGCCCGCGGAGAAAGCGGCAAAGGCGAGAGCGGTAATGAAGGTGCGGCGGTTCATGGCGGGTCTTTTGGTGGAAATGGAATTGGCCGACACAATCGGGAAATGATGTGACAGTCGAGTGACGGTCCCAAGTCCGCGCATGCGAAAAGGGCGGCGCGCCGTTCCGCCTTTTCGCCCGCCCTTAACCCTTACCGCTTGTTAACGCTTCGGCGATAATTATCGTTGTGCGGCGCACCCCGCAGCCCCAGAAAGGGCGAAATTGCGGGGAATAAGGGGCGTCGCTTTTTCCGAAGTGCGCGCCCAACTCCGCCTCAAGGACAAAACATGAATCCAGCCGACATCGCCGCGACCGCCGCCGGCGCCGCCCCCGCCGCCGACATCACCATCTGGAGCATGTTCTGGGGCGCGCATATCGTCGTGAAGATCGTGATGGTGGGCCTGCTGCTCGCCTCGGTCTGGTGCTGGGCCATCATCATCGACAAAACGCTGCTCTTCGCGCGCATCCGCCGCGCCATGGACCGCTTCGAGGAGAGCTTCTGGTCCGGCAATTCGCTGGAGGAGCTTTATGGCAAGCTTTCCGAACGCCCGACCTCCGGCATGGCGACGCTTTTCGTCGCCGCGATGAAGGAATGGAAGCGCTCCTTCCAGACGGGCGCCTCGGCGAGCTTCATGGGCTTGCAGGCGCGCATCGAGAAAGTGCTCGACGTCTCCATCGCCCGCGAGGTGGAGAAGCTCGAATCGAACTTGCTGGTGCTGGCGACCGTCGCCTCCGCCGGCCCCTTCGTCGGCCTCTTCGGCACGGTCTGGGGCATCATGACCTCGTTCCGCTCCATCGCGGCGTCGAAGAACACCTCGCTCGCCGTCGTGGCGCCGGGCATTGCGGAGGCGCTGCTCGCCACCGCCATCGGCCTCTTCGCGGCCATTCCCGCGCTCATCGCCTACAACAAGATGCAGGGCGACGTGGCGAGGGCGCAGGCGCGCATGGAGAGCTTCGCGGACGAATTCTCCGCGATCCTGTCGCGCCAGATCGACCAGCACGCGGCCAATCGCGACCGGGCGGCCTGAGCCATGGGCGCCTCCGTCTCCGCTCCCGGACGCAAGGGCGGCCGCCGTCGCCGCGGCGTGCCGCGCTACGGCGCCATGGCCGAGATCAACATGACGCCCTTCATCGACGTCATGCTGGTGCTGCTCATCATCTTCATGGTGGCGGCGCCTTTGCTCGCGACCGGCGTCGCCGTCGACCTGCCGCAGACAAAGGCGGGCCAGCTCAATGTCGATCAGAAGCCGGTGTCGATCGCGATCGACGAGAAGGGCCAGATCTTCCTGATGGATCAGGCTGTCGAGGTCGCGCAGCTTCTCGACAGGCTGAAGGAAGCGGCGAAACAGGGCTTCGACGAGCGCATTTATGTGCGCGGCTCAAAGGCCGTGAATTACGGCCGCGTGGCCGAGGTGATGTCTCTCGTCACCACGGCCGGCTACAAGAAAGTGGCTCTGGTGACGGAGCAGGAGAAGAAGTGAGGCTCTGAAATGAGAGTTTCGCGCTCCGAGCCCGGCGTCGTCATCTCCTCCGCGGCCCATGCGGGCCTGCTGGTCGTGGCGCTCGTGCTGTTCTCGGACGCGCGGAAATTCGACGACGCCGAGGAAAGCATTCCCGTCGAGGTCATCGCTGAGGAGCCGCTTACGCGGGTCTCGAAAGGGGAGAAGACCGCGCGGGAGGCGAAGCCGGCGCGTCGCGCCGACAAGGTTGCGAGGGAAACGGAAGCGAAGCCGCATCCGCCGCTCGCCGAGGCCAAAAAGGACGTCCCCATCCCGCCCCCGCCCTTGAAGCGCCTGCCCGACCCCGGCGCCGACGACAAGCCGGAGCCGATCCCGCCCAAGCGCGTCGCCGCCCTGCCCCCGGCGCCCGAGCCGCCGACGCGGCCTGTGGAGAAAAAACCCGAGCCGCCGAAGCCGGCCGAAAAGCCGGCCGAGGCGAAGCCCGCCCCCGCGCCGCCCGTGAAGCCCAAAGCCGCCGCGCCGGAAAAGGAGCAGGAGGAGCCGAAAGAGGCCGAGGCGATCAGGCCGAAGCCGCCCATGCGTCCGAAGGCTGAAAAGGAGCCGCAGAAAGAGGCGAAGGAAGCGCCCAAGCCCGAAAAGCGGCCCGAGCAAAAGCCGGAGCCTGAGAAGGCGGAGGCCAAGACGGAGCCAAAACCGGCGCCTGAAAAGCCGCGCCTGAAGGCCGACGACGTGGCGAAGCTTCTGGAGGCGAAAAAGGCCGAGGAAAAACCCGTGAAGGACAAGGCCGCGAAGACGGAGAACAGCGCGGACGGCGAAGCGGCGGCGAAGAGCGCAAAGGGATCGAAGCCCAAATCCGGCGACGAGAGCGCGCCCAAGTCGAAATTCGACGCGGCGAGCATTGCGAATTTGCTCAGTAAGGAAGCGCCGCAGCGCCGCGCCGCGACCGACAGGGAGATCAAGACGGCGTCAATCGGCGCGCCCGAAGCCTCGGCGCCGAAACTCTCCGGCTCCATGGAGGCGCGCATCGCCTCCTTCATCCACGATCATTACCACCCCTGCTGGGCGTCCGCGCTTTCGCTCGGCGGCGCGACCTTCGCGCCGGTCGTGGAATTCCATCTCTCGCGCGAGGGCGCGCTCGAAGGCCGCCCGCGTCTGCTGAACCCGTCCGCCAATCCGGTGGAGCAGGCGCGCGGCGAGCAGGCCCTGCAGGCCGTGCGCCGCTGCAGCCCCATGCGCATCCCGGCGGAGTTCATGCCCTATTACGAGGAAGCGCTGCATGAGGTGACCATCCGCTTCCAGGACGCCAATTGATGCGCCCTTCGCGAACTCCCAAGACGCCCCCTCTCCCCGCGCGCGGGGAGAGGGTCGGGGTGAGGGGCAAAGCCGCCGTCACATATGAGAATCGCAGGAACAGAAGCGATGACGCGCAATCATTGTAATAGCCCCTTGCCCCTCACCCCAGCCCTCTCCCCGCAAGCGGGGAGAGGGAGCAATGCGGCGCCCATCTATGCCGATCATGAGCGCGCCCCCTCTCCCCCGCGCGCGGGGAGAGGGTCGGGGCGAGGGGCAAGGCCGCCGTCACATATGAGAATCGCAGGAACCGAAACGATGACGCGCAATCCTTGTAATAGCCTTCGGCCCCTCACCCCACCCTCTCCCCGCGCGCGGGGAGAGGAGGTCAGAACGGACCTCGCATGACCCGCCTCCTCACCCGCCGCGCCGCCGTCGGACTCCTTGCGAGCGCTGCGCTCGCGCCTGTCGCGCCCGCGCGCGCCGGCCGCGTCATCGATCTCAAGGGCGGCGGCTTTCAGCCGATCAACATCGCCGTCGCGCCTTTCGTCGGCGACGAGGCGGCGCGCACCATCGCCTCCGTCACGAACAACAATTTCAAGCGCTCCGTCTTCCTGCATCCGGTCGACGCCAATGTGGGCGAGGCGGGCTCGCCGGACCAGCCGGACCTCGACGCCTACAAGACCGTCAACGCGCAATTCGTGCTGACCGGCCGCTCCGCGCGCGCAGGCGACGGGCGGCTCAAAACCGAGTTCCGCCTTTTCGACGTGACGACGGGCGAGCAGGTCGCGGGCCAGCAATATCTGACGGAGGCCGCCAATATACGCCGCGTCGCGCATCTGCTGTCGGACGCCGTCTTCAGCCGGGTCACGGGCGAGAAGGGATTCTTCGACACGCGCATCGTCTTCGTCGACGAGAGCGGCCCCAAGGACCGGCGCCGCAAGCGCCTCGCCATGATGGACCAGGACGGCGCCAATGTGCGCTATCTGACGCGCGGCGACGAGCTCGTCGTCACGCCGCGCTTCTCGCCCTCCTCGCTCGACGTCACCTATATGGCCTTCAACGACGACGGCGATCCCAAAGTGCTGCTGATGAACATCGAGAACAGCCAGCGCGAGGTCGTCGGCAATTTCCCCGGCATGACCTTCTCGCCGCGCTTCTCGCCGGACGGCCAGAAGATCATCATGTCGCTGTCGCAGGGCTCGTCCACCAATCTCTATGCGATGGATCTGCGCTCGCGCGCGACGACGCGGCTGACCGACACCAGCGCCATCGACACCGCGCCCTCCTATTCGCCGGATGGCTCGCGCATCTGTTTCGAGAGCGATCGCGGCGGCTCGCAGCAAATCTACGTCATGGGCGCGCATGGCGGCGAAGCGAAGCGCATTTCCTTCGGCGGCGGACGCTATTCGACGCCGGTGTGGAGCCCCAAGGGCGACTATATCGCCTTCACCAAGCAGAATGGCGGCAATTTCTCGATCGGCGTCATGAAGACGGACGGCTCAGGCGAACGCATCCTGACCGAAGGCTTCCACAATGAAGGCCCGACCTGGGCGCCCAACGGCCTCTTCCTGATGTTCTTCCGTGAAAGCGGCGGCGCGGGCGGGCCGAAGATTCATATGGTGGACGTCTTCGGCCGCTCCGAGACGCTGGTGCCGACGCCGAATTACGCCAGCGATCCGGCGTGGGGCCCGCTTCAGGATTGAGGCGTTACGAGAAAGCCCGTCATTGCGAGGAGCGCAAGCGACGAAGCAATCCAGGGCCATGATGAGGCTCTGGATTGCTTCGCTTCGCTCGCAATGACGAATTCGGCGGATCGTGTTAAATGCGCCAATATGACCAAACCCGTCCGCATCGAAGAAAGCTGGAAGAAGCATCTCGCGACCGAGTTCGAGAAGGCCTATTTCACCGAGCTTCGCGAATTCGTGCGAAGCGAATACGCCGCTTGCGCGGTCTACCCGCCAGCGGCGCAGATTTTCCGCGCTTTCGATGAATGTCCCTTCGACAGCGTGAAGGTCGTCATTCTCGGGCAGGACCCCTATCACGGACCTGGGCAGGCGAACGGCCTTTGCTTCGCCGTTGGCGCAAATGTGCCGCCGCCGCCTTCGCTGCAGAACATCTTTAAGGAAATCGAGTCCGATCTCGGCCATCCCGTTTCGCGCGACCCCGATCTGTCGCGCTGGGCGAAACAGGGGGTCCTGCTCCTCAACGCAACGCTTACCGTGCGCGCGTCGCAGGCGGGCTCGCACCAGAACAAAGGCTGGGAGCAGTTCACAGACGCGGCGGTGCATGCGCTCTCGCGCGAGCGCGAGGGGATTGTGTTCATGCTGTGGGGCTCCTATGCGCGGCGCAAGGGCGCCAATATCGACCGCAGGAAGCATCTCGTGCTCGAATGCGCGCACCCATCGCCGCTCTCGGCGCATAACGGGTTCTTCGGATGCCGGCATTTTTCGAAAGCGAATGATTATCTGGCCGCCCGCGGCGAAACGCCGATCGAGTGGTGACGGCGCCGCATAGGGAGAGGGTCTATTCGCGCGCGGCGAGACGCCGATTAAGTGGCGGCAACCTCTCCCCGCTTGCGGGGAGAGGTCGAGCGAAGCGAGGGTGAGGGGCAAAGCGCATAGCGAATGCGGCGGCGCTCTTATTGCCGCTCGCCCCTCACCCTGCCCTCTCCCCGCTTGCCTACCGCATTCACACATCTTGGTTGCATGTGGCCTGGGCGTCTGATTCCATTTGAAGGAATCGGAGGGACGGACGATGGACGGACGGACGCTGGGTCGCTTTGGCGACGCGCGACTGGAAAAAGGGGGCCTTTCTGCTTTCCCGGCTGGTGGCGGAGGGCGGCGGGGGCATACGCATTCGTCGGCTCGGCGGCGACCGGGCCGGTGAGATTAAGATCACGCGCTTTCTTCGCAATCGGGCGGTGACCGGCGCGGAGATGTTCGCCACGGCGGCCGCGCGCGCGGTCCTGGCGATACAGGACACGACGGTCGTCAAGTCCGGGGGCGGCGGCGGGCTCTATCTGCATCCGACCCTCGTCGTCGACGCCGAGGACGGTTCGATCGTGGGTCTGGCGCACGCGCAGTTCCTTGAACGCGCGACGGGACGCAAGGCGGATCGGCGTCAGCGGCCGATCGAGGACAAGGAAAGCCGGCGCTGGCTGGAGGGCGCGGCGGCGGCGGCGAAAGTTTGCGCTTTGGCGCGCGAGGTCACGGTCGTGGCCGATCGCGAGAGCGATATTTATTCCGCCTTCGCGCGGCGCCCGCCGGGAGTTCACCTCCTCGTGCGCGCCGCGCAGGACCGCGCGCTGGAGGATGGCGAGCGACTGTTTGCGCGCCTGGATGCGCTGGAGGAGGCCGGGCGGGCGACGCTGTCGCTTCCGGCGAGGCCCGGACGGCCGGCGCGCGAAGCGACACTGGCCGTCCGGCATGGGCGCTTTGATCTCGCGCGGCCCCGGAACGGCGCGGCCCAGAACGACCCCTCGACGATCGCGGTCCATCTCGTCGACGTGCGCGAGATCGACCCGCCCCCAGGCGAAAACGTCCATTGGCGTCTGATCACGACGCGCCCCGTCGACCGCCTCGCGCAAGCGCTCGAGGTCGTCGATCTGTATCGACGCCGTTGGGCGATCGAGCAGTTGTTCCGCACGATGAAGACCGGCGGCTTCGACATCGAGGCCGTGCGGATGGAAGACGACGCGCCGCGCCAGACCCTGGCGGCCGCGACGTTGATCGCGGCCGTGACGATCCAACAACTCGTCCACGCCCGGGACGGCGGCGACCCGCAACGTCTGCGCCCGCTCCTCGACGCCTTCGAGCCCAAGGACCAACCGCTGCTGGAAGCCTATTGCGCCACCCTCGAAGGCAAGACGCAGCGTCAGAAGAACCCACATCCGCGAGGGTCCCTGGCCTATGCGTCCTGGGTGCTCGCCCGCCTCGGCGGCTGGACCGGCTATTACGGAAAACCCGGCCCCGTCGTCATGCTCGCCGGATGGCTCAAATTCCAGCACGGAAAATACGCCATCGCCGTCACCCAACCAACGCCGCCGCTAACCAACACAGATGTGTGAATCTGCTAGCCGCTTGCGGGGAGAGGGTCTATTCGCGCGCGCGAAGAGACGCCGATTAAGTGGCGATAACCTCTCCCCGCTTGCGGCGAGAGGTCGAGCGAAGCGAGGGTGAGGGGCAAAGCGCATAGCGAATGCGGCGGCTATCTTGTTGCCGCCTTGCCCCTCACCCTGCCCTCTCCCCGCCTAGGTCCTGTGGACTCTAAGGGATTCCCATTTGGTCGCAAATCAGATTCAAGACTTCTTTTGGGGAGGCGGCCTTGGGTGTGATGGATCGATTGGTTTTGACGGACACGGCGTGGGAGCGGATGGCTCCGCTGATCATTGGCCGGCCTGACCAGAAGGGCTCGACCGGCCGCGACAACCGGATGTTTGTGGAGGGCGTGCTGTGGATCGTGCGCACGGGTTCCCCCTGGCGCGATCTTCCGGAAGCGTTTGGGGAGTGGAACAGTGTGTTTCGGCGCTTCAGTCGATGGAGCGCCAAGGGGGTCTGGCATCGGGTTTTCGAGGCGATGTCTGACGATTCTGACTTCGAATATCTGATCGTCGACTCCACGATCGTCCGGGCGCATCAGCACGCTGCCGGGGCGAAAAAGGGGGCCTGAAGATCAGGCGATCGGGCGTTCGCGCGGCGGCCTGAGCACCAAGATACATCTGGCCGTTCGCGGCTTGGGATGTCCTGCGGTTCACGCTGACCGCCGGTCAGAAGGGCGACGCCCCGCAAGCCGTGGCGTTGATCGAGGGACTGCCCGCAGAGGTCGTCATGGCCGATACCGCCTATGACGCCAATTATTTGCGCCAAGCCATCGCCGCGAAGGGCGCGCTTGCCGTCATCCCAAACAACCCGTCACGTGCGCTCAAATATCCGCTCGACAAGCATCTTTATACTCAGCGCCATCTCGTCGAATGCTGCTTCTCAAAACTCAAGCAGTTCCGCCGCGTTGCAACCCGCTTCGAAAAAACCGCCCGAAACTATCGAGCGGTCGTAACCCTCGCCGCAATCGTCCTATGGCTCAGATAACTGTCCACACAGCCTAGGGCGTCGAAAGACGCCCGTCTTTCGCCGGGCTTTGCGGGGAGAGGGTAAGATCCTTATCCCTTCGCGGCGGCCGCGGCCTCGTGGATCTTCAGGAGTTGCTTGTCCGTCTCCGCCACGCGCGCGACGGACGGCCGCGCGCCGACGCGCTCGATATAGGCCGAAATTTCCGGCGTCGCCGGCGCGAGGCCGAAGCTCGTCGTCCAGCGCAGCGCCGTCGCCCATAAGATGTCGGCGGCCGTGAAGCGCGCGCCCAGGAGATACGGCCCCGTCGCAAGCTGCTTATTGACGAGCGCCATCACGCTGTCGAAATCGCCATAAGGACACATGCGCTTCGGCGGCTCGTTCTTCATGTAGCGATCCATGATCGCCGGCTCGAAGGACGAGCCGTAGAAGACGAGCCAGCGAAGATAAGGCCCGCGCAGCGGATCGCCGATCGGCGGCGCGAGCTTTTTCTGCGGAAAGGCGTCGGCGAGATAGATGAAGACCGCGCCGAGCTCCGTGACGAGCGCGCCATTGTGAATGATCGCCGGGACCTTCCCCAGCGGATTGACGGCGAGATAGTCGGGCTCGCGCTGCGCGCCGAGCTTGAAATTGAGGTCGCGCAGAACATAGGGCGCCTCGAGCTCCTCCAGCAGGATCAGCGCGCCCGACGAGCGCGTATTGGGGGAATGGTAGAATATCAGATCGTCGTCGCTCATCGCCGGTTCCCTCACGGGACGAACAGGAAGAAGACATATGTCGTGAAGACGACGAGATGCACAAGGCCGGTGAAAACGTTGGTTCGCCCGGCGCCGAAGCTCACGACCGAGAGCATCAGCGTCAGCATGAGCATCGCCGAATCGCGATGGTCGAGGCCGAAGACGATCTCGCGGCCCGTCGCGAGAGTCATGAGCGCCACGGCCGGCACGGTGAGGCCCGTAGTGGCCACGACGGAGCCCAGCGCGCCGTTCAGGCTCGTCTGCAGGGCGTTGCGATGCGCGGCGCGAATGGAGTTGAGCGACTCCGGCAGGAGCACCAGCGCCGCCACGGCCGCGCCGGTCACCGGGTTCACCTCTTGCACGCCGGCCCAGGTCAGCGCCTCCTCGAGACTCGGAATGACGCGCTCCGCGAGGAGCGACACGCCCAGCAGGCTGGCGCCGAGGCCGACGGCCGCGACAATGGTTTCGCCAAATGACGGCTTCTCCTCGCCATGCCCCAGCGCCGCCGCGTGAGCGTCGATGAAATAGGAGCGATGCCGCACCGTCTGGATGAAGAGAAAGGAGCAATAGAGAAGGATCGAGAGAATGCTGACAAAGGCGAGCTGCGCGGGCGACAGGCTCGGTCCGAAAGCCGAGGTCGTATAATTCGGCAGAATGAGCGTCAGCACCGAGAGCGCGATGAGCACGGCGAGATAGGCGCTGGCGCCCATGGGATGCAGCTCCTGCTCGCCGTGGCGGGCGCCGCCGAGCAGCAGGCACAGGCCGACGAGTCCGTTGCAGACGATCATGATCGCCGAAAACACCGCCTCGCGCGCTTCCGTCGGGTCCTCCGAGCCATGCGAGATCATCGAGGCCATGATCGTCACTTCGATGATGGTCACGGAAATGGTGAGGACCACCGTGCCGAACGGTTCGCCGACTTTCTCCCCGACGATCTCCGCATGTTGCAGCGTGGAGAAGACCGCGCCGACGACCAGGATCGCCGCCAGCAGGGGCGGCGCGAAGACGATCGAGGGATGCAGGCTTTCGAGCCATGCTTCCGTGGCCTTGAACACGCCCGCAAGCCCGAGGGCCAGCGTTGGAAAGACCATTCCGCCGACCGTGATCCGCCCGCTACACATCTCGTCCCCGCTCGCCGCCCCCAAAATGGACCGCGACTTTGGGCCGGCCGCGACGCAAGCGCAAGCGTTCCGGCCCGACTCGGCGCCCGAATTGCCGCGATCCGCGAGAGCGAAGGCGATTGTTCGATTTTGAAACACGGCTGGACGAAGACGATGCTCCTGCGATTCTTGCGAGACGAAGCCGGCGCCGCCGCGACGGAATATGCGGCCATCGCCTCTTTCCTGTCGATTGTCGTTCTGGCCGGCGCGACGGCGATCGGGCGCCTGATGAGCGACAAGCATTTCGAGACGCTGCTCAAGGCCTGGCTCAAGGCGCAGGCCTGAGCCGGCGGCGGCTCTTCCCATCGCCGCAAACGGGGCATAAATCTGGGGCCATGACCCCCTCCCCCACTGCGCCGCGCGACCTCCCGCCCGAGGAGGACGACGTCTACGAGGCGTCCGAGGCCGCGGACGAGCCCATTCAGGAAGAAATCGCGCCGCAGACGCCCGAGAGCGTGAAGCGCGGCGTCGCGGTCATCAAGAAATATTGGAGGCACGCGCCGAACGGCCCCGGCGTCTATCGCATGATCGCCGAGAATGGCGAGGTGCTTTACGTCGGCAAGGCCAAGAATGTCCGCAAGCGCGTGGCGAGCTATACGCGCCTCGCCGGCCATGTGAACCGCATCGCGCGCATGATCTCGGCCACTGTCTCGATGGTTTTCATCTCGGTCGAGACCGAGACCGAGGCGCTGCTGCTCGAGGCGAACCTCATCAAGCAGATGAAGCCGCGCTTCAACGTGCTGATGCGGGACGACAAGTCGTTTCCCTATATTTTCATCGCGCGCGACCACGAAGCGCCGCAGATCGCCAAGCATCGCGGGGCGCGCGTGCGCAAGGGCGATTATTTCGGACCCTTCGCCAGCGTCTGGGCGGTCAACCGCGCATTGAACGCGCTGGAGCGCGCCTTCCTGCTGCGCTCCTGCGCGCAGAGCTTTTACGACAATCGCACGCGGCCCTGCCTGCTCTATCAGATCAAACGCTGCGCCGGCCCCTGCACAAGCGAGATTTCCATCGAGGATTACGGCGTGCTGGTGCAGGAGGCGCGCGACTTTCTTTCCGGCAAAAGCCGCAGCGTGCGCGAGCAGCTCGCGCAGGAAATGACGGAAGCGGCGGAGAAGCTGGAATTCGAGCGCGCGGCGCGGTTGCGCGACCGCATTTCCGCGCTCTCGGCCATTCAAGGCGCGCAGGGAATCAATCCGCGCAGCGTGGAGGAGGCCGACGTCTTCGCCATCGCCAAGGAAGCCGGGCGCTTCTGCATCGAGGCCTTCTTCTTCCGCGCCTATCAGAACTGGGGCAACCGCTCCTATTTCCCGCGCGCCGACGCAAGCCTCTCGGAGTCGGAAGTGCTTGACGCCTTTCTGGCGCAATTCTACGACGAGCACCCTTCCGCGCGCTGCGTGCTGCTCTCGCATCCGATCGAGGACAGCGCGCTGCTTGAGGATGCGCTCTCTGCGAAGCTGCGCAAAAGCGTGGACGTCATCGCGCCGCAGCGCGGCGAGAAGCGCGAGCTCGTGGAGCATGCGCTCAACAACGCAAAGCAGGCGCTGGGCCGCAAGCTGGCGGAGGATGCGAGCCAGCAGAGATTGCTCGCGGCGCTGGGCGAGGTCTTCGGCCTCGCGGCGCCGCCGCGCCGCGTCGAGGTTTACGACAATTCGCACACCGGCGGTTCGCAGGCGATCGGCGCCATGATCGTCGCAGGGCCGTCCGGCTTCATGAAGGCGCATTACCGCACCTTCAACATCAAGAGCGCGGACATCACGCCGGGCGACGATTACGCGATGATGCGCGAAGTGTTGACGCGCCGCTTCGCGCGGCTCGCGAAGGAAGCCGAGAAGGACGCGGACCCCGAGGCGTTCCCCGCCAAGCCCGATCTCGTCTTGATCGACGGCGGGCGCGGGCAGTTCGACGTGGCGCGCGAAGCTTTGCGCGAGAGCGGCGTCGAGGGCGTGGCGCTCGCCTCCATCGCCAAGGGCCGCGACCGCGACGCCGGGCGCGAGCAGTTCTTCATCGAGGGCCGCGAGCCCTTCCGCCTGCCCCCGCACGACCCCGCGCTTTATTTCGTGCAGCGCCTGCGCGACGAAGCCCACCGCTTCGCCATCGGCACGCATCGCGCGCGACGCAAGAAAGAGTTCACGAAGAATCCGCTGGACGAGATCGCGGGGATCGGGCCGTCGAGGAAGCGCGCGCTGCTGCTGGCCTTCGGCTCCGCAAAAGCGGTCGCGCGCGCGGCGCTGTCGGATTTGGAGAAGGCGCCGGGAATCAACAAGGCGACGGCGCGGATGGTGTACGATCACTTCCAGCGCAGCGATTGAACGCCCGCACACCGCCCGTCATTGCCAGCGAAGCGAGACAATCCAGAACGCGATGGCTGCCCCTGGATTGCTTCGTCGCTTCGCTCATCGCAATGACGGACGGCGTCACCATTGGCCATCGCCCGGCGAAGGCCCGTCATTGCGAGCGGAGCGAAGCAATCCAGGGCCGTGATGAGGCTCTGGATTGCTTCGTCGCCGACGATCATTTCCAGCGGGCCGAGTATTCGGCATGCGCCATGGCGGGCCGCGCCGTCAATTGCTCGCTCTTTCGCCGCAGCCGCCGCCAGCCGATGACGATTCCGGTCACGCTCAGCGCGAAGCCGCCGCCATTGAGCGCGATCATGAAGACGTCCCAGACGGGCCGGGCGTCGAGCAGCGCCGGCCAGTCCCAGCTATGCAGGAAGGCGAACAGCCAGCGATTCACGCGCCTACGAAAGTCGAGCTTGCCGAGCACGGCGCCCGTATAGGGGTCGATATGCGTCCAGGTGGCGTTGGCGTCGTCGAATTCGAGACGCAGGACAGGCAGGCGCTTGTCGGCGTCGCCATGCATCGTATGCGGCGCGCGGGCGAAATAGTAGGCGTCATAGGCCGTCATGACCGTCTTCGCCTTCACAGGAGCCTTGACCAGACGCGCGCCGGCGCGTCCGAGCCGTTCGATCGGCAGCATGGCCGACGGCTCGGCGCCGGCCTCGGCGGCGAGGATTTGCGTCAGTCCCGACTCGTTATGCGTAACGTAATAGCCCCGACCGTCGACAAGACGCCATTCGATCTCGCGCGCGTCGAAGCCGGCCCGGCGAAACACCTCGAGCGCTTCTCTTGCGCCGAGCGCAAACCGCTCGGGCGCAAGGTCGCCGCCAGCATAGGCTTTCGCATTGAAGGTCGAGTTGGGCGTCTCGAAGATCTTCCACGGGTTCATCGACATCATGCCGCTGAACACAAAGGCGACCGCCGTCACGCCGAAGACGAGGCCGACGATATGGTGCCACCACATATAGCCTTCGCGATAGGGCGAATGCGAGCCGGTTTTGTAGGGCGCGCCGAAACGCCAGCGCATGACGCCGACCGTGAAGCCCGTGAGCGCGAGAATCGTGCCCACAAGCGAAGCGTAGACGACGATGTCATGCCAATATTTGTCCAGCGCGCCGCCGCGAAACGGATAGAGCCAGTGAATCCAGGCGCCGACCCAGTTCCAGACGCGCTCATTGCGCGTCGCGTCGCGCACCACCTCGCCGGTGACGCTCGAAACATAAAGCAGCGTCGCATTGGCGTCGGACATCCGCACCTTATGCAGGGGCCGGTGGCCGTCGAGTGCCTTCGAATGCGTCCAGGCGTCCTCCTCGATCTCGCCGTCATAGACGCCTTCCACGCCCAAGAAGGCGCGCGCCGCCGCGACCGCCGCCTCGGAAGTCACGCGCCCGACCCGCGCGCCGTCGCTGGCGCGCAAAGCGACGAAATCCGCTTTTCCGAAGGTGAAGACGAAAGTCGGCTCACCGGCGATCGCCACGAGCCGAGCGGCCTGCGGCGGCTCGCGCGCGCCCGCCGCCGCGAGCGCATGGGCGAAGTCGACGCGCACCCGCGCCGCCTCGAGCGGACCGGCGCCCGCCAGCCGCTCCGCCGGCGTGAGCTTCGGATAGCCGACATACATCATGACAATGCCGGAGAAAAACCACATCGCCATGAACAGGCACAGCGCGATTCCGAGCCAGCGATGCGTGAGATAGAGATAGCGTTTCATGGCCGTCCCCTTTCCGCTCAGAAGCTCATCTTCAACGACATCTCGAAGGTGCGCGGCTGTCCGATGAACAGCAGCGGCCGCCCCGTCGTCCATTCGATGTAATTGGCGTCGGCGATGTTCTTGAGACTCGCGGCGAGCCGGGCGTTCTTGTGAATCTGCCAGGACACGATCGTATCGAAAGTCGTGTAGGCGGGAACGCGCATGGCGTTGCGCGTGTCGGCGAAGCGGTCGCCGACGAAGCGCGCGGCGAACATCCACTGCCAGTCGGGCATGAAATCCCAGGTGATCCAGCCATTGGCGATCCAGCGCGCCATGTTCACCGGCCGCCGGCCGGCCATCGAGATGGGACGGCCGGCGATCGTTTCCTCGAATTTGTCGAATTTCGGATTGATCCAGGCGGCGTTGCCCTGAAGGTTCAATGTCGGCAGAAGCTGCATGCCGATATTGGCTTCAATTCCGTTCGAGGATTGTTGGCCGACCGGAATGACGCTGCCGGGATTCAAAGGATCGGGCGTGGTGAGGTTCTTGCGTTCGATGAAATAGCCGGCCAGCGTCCCGGAGCCCTTGCCGTCCCAGAAATCCGCCTTGGTCCCGGCCTCCAATTGCCAGCCGGTGGTCAGGTCGAAATTGCGCACGCCGCTGACATTGTTGGTCAGGATCGTGCCCGAGGCCGGATCGGCCGCCGTGCTGTAGGTGACATAGACATTGGCGTCTTTCGTCACGTCGTACATCAGCGCCGCGCGCCAGGTGAAGGGCTGATAGTCCTTGCTGAAATAAGCCGGCTCGCCATAGGGATTGGCGAGAGTCGGCAGCGTCGGCGGACGGAAGTTGAATCGTTCCAGCGCGATCGTCTCCCAGCGGGCGCCGGTCACGAGATGGAGCCTCGGCAGGATGGACAGCCTGTTCTCCGCGAACAGCGCGAAAACCCCGAGCTTGTTGCGCGCGCCGCCGATCCAGCCCGTGGCGAAGGGGTTGTCCTCATATTTTTTGATAGGGGAATAGTAATAGGGATGCACGACGTCGATGGCGCGCGTCCCGGGTTCGAAGCTCGGATTGCGGACCTGCTGAACCAGCGAATATTCGACGCCGGCGACCGTCTTCGACTCCATGCCGAAGATTGTCGTCTGGTTCGTCGCCTCCAGGCGATCGCCGACGACGTAATGAAGATGGCGCGTCGCGAATGACGCGCTTCGCGTCAGCAGCGTATTGGCCGCATTGTAATCATAGCCCTCGACATTGTAATATTGGCGATCCGCGCGGTAGAAATAAAAGAGGTTCTTGAACTGCAACGCCTCGCTGGGCTTGTATTCCGCAATGTCGCGCACCCAGAGAACCTGCTGGTCGAAGACCGGGGAATCGGCGTTGTAGTTCTTGAACCTCACGCCGGGATCGAAGCGCAGGGTCAGGACCGGCAATCCCACCGTCGTCCAAGGAACCGTGCCGGCCCCAACATAGGGCCGCGGAACAGGCGTCCCCCAATTGGCGTTGCGTTCCTCGTGCTGGAACTCCACCGCGACGGTGTTCGACAGTTGCGGCGTGATGTCGGTGAGCCAGGAGGCGTTGCCGGCGCCGGAATTGAAATGCGAATTCTCCGCCCACCCGTCGGAGCCGAGATAGCTCACATCGAACTGCGCCCAGTTATTGGCGTCGATCTGTTTGTTCATTCCGTAGGAAGCGCGGCGGTTGAACCACATGCCGCCCTGCAGCAGCGCCTCGTTGCGGTCCTGGCCTCTCGTCGCGACCTTGCTGACATAATTGACGACGCCGCCGACCGCGCCCTGACCATAGAGATAGGAGGAGGCGCCGCCGAGCAGTTCGACGCGGTCATAGAGCCAGCTATCGACCGCCCGCCCCGTTATGGCGTCGTTATACGTCGCGATCCCGTTGAAGAGCTGCACGGTCGAAGTCGGACCGAAGCCGCGCAGGCTGACGGAGCCGGCGGAGCCCGGCGGGTCGGCGGCGATCACGCCCGGCATGCGTGACAACGCTTCTTTGGTTGTCTGTGCGTTGCGAGCCTCGATCGTGGCGCGGTCGACGATTGAGATGGAGCCCGGCGTCTGGCGCACCGTCAGACCGAGGCGACTCGCAGACCCCGCCGGCGCGTCGAGCTGAATTTGGGCGTTTGGCGGCTGGAGAACCAAGCCTCCCTGGCCTCCCCGCTCCCCGCCATTGCTGGCCTGCGTCGTCGCGCCGGGACGCGCCGCGGTCGGTCGACCGCCATGGGCGCCCGGCTGGCGGGCGCGGGCGCCGCCGACATTGATGGTGGGCAGGGATTGCTGAGCGAAAGCGGCGGTCGAATGCAAAGCGACCACGAGCGCGCAGGCGGAAACGCCGCGCGAAGGGCGGTAAATGTTCATGAATGGAACTCCTGACGCGGCGCGCTCCAGGGCGGCGCCTCGGTCGGTTATGACGATGCGCGGCCGTCAGGGCCGCGCGCGGCTGTCAGGAGAAAGAAGGGGGCGCTCGGGAGGACCAGGAGCTGGTCCAGCCGGAGACGGGCGGCGGGCATTCGTCCCGCTGGCGCCATTCCTGCGGCGACGGCGCAGAACGCTCGATCGTCGCCGCCATAATCGCGACGATCGTGCGCACCGGCTGCGCGACGCCCGCAGCGGCGCAGATCAGGCAGTGCTCGCCATGGGCATGATGCGCCGGCGCCGGCGGGCCGTCGGGACTTTCGTTGGCCGCGCAAAAGACGGGCTGTCCGGCGAAGCCCGCATCAACCGGCGCCGCGCGGGCGACGGCGATCGCCTGCAAGAAAAAAAGACAGGCCATGGCGAGGGCGCAAACGCCCCTTGCGCCCGTTCCTGCTTTGCTGCGCCGCATCCAGACTGTCATTTCGACTCCGCCGCAGACATTGTTAACGCCAAGCTTGAACGCCGGTCAAGCGCGTCAGTCGCGCAGGGGAAGCGCTCCCGGCAATGGCGGCGAGCGCCGTTCGTAAGCCGGCGCCGGTCTTCGACTCGGCGACGGTCGTCATTTCGAGCGAAGCAATCCAGTGCTTCATCACGACTCTGGATTGCTTCGTCGCTACGCTCCTCGCAATGACGGACGGGGCCGCCCGGGGCGCCACCACTCGCCTTCGACGCGGCGACGGCCGTCATTCGGCAAGGGGACGCCCCCCAACGCGGCCTCAAAGCGCTATCGATTGTTCTGGCTGACCACCCGCGGCGCGGCCGCCTTTTCGGCGAGCGCGAACGGGGCGCGGCCCGCCTGCACGGTGTGTTCGAGCGATTCGAGCGCGTTGCGCTTCGCCGCCGGCAATCGCGACCGGGCGAGGCTGACGAAATCCGCCGCGCTGTGCGGACAGGCGGCGCGGCCCTTGAAGACAAGGATTCCTCCCGCCGTGACGATGCTGTCGCCGGCGCGCAGCGTGCCGTCATGCAACCGCACCTCGGCGCTGTCGGGATTGGCGCGGGCGGGAAGGCCCGCCGCGCAAAAGACGGCCTTTTGCGGCTTCGTCCCGCCGTCGCTCTCATGCGCCGCCGCGTCCTCGACGGGCCTGCGAATGACGGATTGACGGCGGTCACGCGCCTCCTTGGGCGCGACATTGGCGCGGATCGAATAGGAGAGGCGGCCGGCTGGCGGCCGGCGTCGCGCATGGGGGACCGGCGCCGGCGCGCTGCGGGCGGCGCGGGTCTCGCCGCCGTCGCCGAATAACTCCTCGAAGAAACCCGCTTTAGCGCCCGTCATCCCCGCAGACGCCAGAAGAAGCGCCGCCAGCAAGGGGCTCGCGAACCGCGCCGTACAAGCGAAACCGTTGGGGGACTTCATATCCTCACCTCCCAATAAATCTAATTAGCGGCTGTTTGATATTGAACAGCCGTCCGGCGCCGGCGAAACCGCGAGGGGCGGTTAAGCCTTGGTCGCCTCGCAAAGCCGCATTTGTCGACATTTGAAAAAATGGCGGAAAGACGAGCGCGCCGCCGCGCGCTGGCGCACATGCCGGACGCTCCGGCCTCCGATCACGCCTCCGTCAGCCGTTCGACCGCAAATCCCGCGCCCGCGTCCTGCGCCAGCCGCGGGGCGAGGAAGGCCAGTATCTCCCGCGCCTCTTCCTCGAAGACGAAGGGCGGATTGACGACGACGAGGCCGGTGCGCCTCAAGCCTTCGCCGCCGCTCGCCACCGCGAGCGACAGCCGCAGCGCGCGCTTGACGCCCTCACGCTTGAAGCCTTGGAGAAAACCACGCTCGGCCGCCGCGTCCTTCGACGGATGCCACAGGGCGTAAACGCCGGTCGGCCACTTCCGGTAGGCGGCGAGGAAGGCCGAGAACATTGCGTCGAATTCATCGACGCGCTCGAAGGGCGGATCGATGAGGACGAGGCCCCGGCGCTCCTTTGGCGGCACATAGGCGCAAAGGCCGGTATAGCCGTCAATATGGATCGTCTTCACCCGCGCGTCGCGGCCAAAGCGATAGCGCAGCGCCTCGAAGGCGTCCGGACGAAGCTCGCAGAATATGGCGCGATCCTGCGCGCGCATCAGCCGCGCGGCGATGAGCGGGGAGCCGGGATAAAGCGCCGGCCGCCCCTCCGCGTCGAAGGCGCCGACACAATCGAGATAGGGGGCAAGCCGCGCGCGCGTCTCGTCGTCCGCGCCGGAGAGATCGGCGAGGCGGCCGATCCCGCCTTCCCATTCCCCCGTGCGCCCGGCCTCGTCCGAGGCGAGGTCGTAGGCGCCCTCTCCCGCATGCGTGTCGACGACGCGGAAAGGCGTCTCCTTGCGCGTCAGATAGACGAGCAGGCGGGCGAGCAGCGCGTGCTTGAAGACATCGGCGAAATTGCCGGCATGGAAGCCGTGGCGATAGTTCATGACGGCCCATCATTCGCACGCCACGTCATTCCCGCGAAAGCGGAAATGACAGCCCGCTCACAACGGCGCCGGGACGGAAATCTCGCGCTGGCGGCAGCCGCGCCGCGCGACCTCCGGACAGGCGCGAAACTCCCTCAGATCCTTCGAAAGGCAGATGCGCACTTCCTCGAGCATGTCGCGCCGGCAGGCGACCGCCATCATGCCCGGCCGCAGGCGCGGATTGGCGTCGTAAAAGGCGCGCTCGATATCGATCGGGGTGAAGGTCTGGTCGCGCGTCGGCTTCGCGAAGGGGGCCGGAATCGCCACGGCTTCGCGGGCGCGGGCGACGTCGGCGAAATAGTCGCTCGGGCTCCTGCCCGAGCATGTCCCGTGCTTGCGCCATTCATAGCGGGCGAGGCGGTCGTCGGCGAAGAGGCCGCTGGCGCGTTCGAGCGCGATGCGCGAGGGGCTGCGCGGCCCGTCGCAATCGCTCGGAAAGCCATGCTCATATTGCGGCCACAGGCCGTGGACCACGAAACCGAGCCCCCTGCCCGGCTCGCATTGGTCGCGCGCGCCGCCGACGCTGTCGCAGAAGCCAGGCGACCAGCTCAAGGCGAGCACATAGAAATCGAAATCCTTGGACGGCGCGCCGGCGCGGAAGCCGCCGTCATTCTTCGTCTCGCTTCTGGATTCCGGCGCGGGCCGCTCTCCGGGCGGCGAACGATCGGCGCAGCGGTCGAGAATGCAATCGTCATCCTTGGCCTGCGCGGGCGAACAACAAACAGCAAGAAAGATCGCGGCCGCGCGAAGGGCGGCGCTCGGCGGATTACAAAACATGGAAAGGTCCTTTTCGCCTTGCGGCCGAGCTCAAGGCCCGGCGGCGCGGCAATTCGGACTGAAGGCGTGGTTGCGGTCAAGCCCCACGACGCACCATGTGACGCCCGAGCCGAGGCCGATGAAGCCGAGCGCCTCGCCGATATTGTAGACGACGCGGCGGCGCGCGCCGTCGCTGAACACCGCCTCGGCCTGGCAATAGCGGCGCGGGATATAGCTCAACCCGTTCGTGCGATAGCCAAATTCGGAAGCGCTCTCGAAATCGGCGATGGCGAGGCCGGAATTCCAGTATTGGAGCTCGCGCCAGGCGAAAGTGTCGGCGATCTCTTTCAGCACGCCCGGATCCGAGCAGAGCGGCAGCACGCCGCTATAGGGCGTATAGCGATATTCGGCCGGCGGATCGTGCTCGCGGGGCGCCGCGAGCGCCGTCGCCGCGCCAATCGCCGAGGCCGCGGCGACAGCAACCTTGACCATGCCAAAAACGGCCGATTTGCGCATGCGAAATCCCCTCTCCGACTCGCCGCCGATTGGGCGCAAAAGCCGCGGCCGCGTCAAGCTGTGATTTGCGAAGGGCGCCCCCTTGCGCCATATTGTCTCCATGGCGACCGATCGCAAAGCTAAGGCGTTTCCATTGGCGCGCGCGCTCGCGGCGGCGCTGCTCGCTTTTGCCGCCCTGCTCGCATCCGCGCCGGAATCCCATGCGCAGGATCCCTTCGCCGATTTCTTCGGCAGCCTCTTCGGCGGTCCCAAGCGAGCGCCGGCCGCGCGGCCCGAAGGACCGTCGCGCGTGCGCCGGATCATGCCGCATCAGGAGAATCGGCCGCCGACCTATTGGCGCGGCGGAGAAGCCGCGCGCGCCGCGCCCAAGCGCGCCGTCAAACGCGGCGAGCCGAGCGGCGAAGCGGCGGCGGGGCAGAAGACGCCCGAAATCGCCGCGAACTATTTCGTCGCGGTGATGGGCGACACGCTTGCAATCCAGCTTGCGAGCGGCCTCGAGGAAACCTTCGCGGACAAGCCGGAGATCGGCGTCGTCCGCAAGGGCAAGGAAAGCTCCGGGCTGGTGCGCGACGATTTCTACGACTGGCTGAAGACGGCCAAGGATATCGCCGGCGGCGCGCAGAAGATCGACGTCGCCGTCATGATGATCGGCTCGAATGACAGGCAGCCTTTGCGCCAGGGCGCGCAGAACGAAGATCCCCTGTCCCCGCGCTGGCGCGACATTTACGCGGCGCGCGTCGACGCCGTCCTGGCGGCGTTCCGCGACAAGAAGATCCCGGTGGTCTGGGTCGGCCTGCCCGTCATGAAGAATGAGAGCTTCTCGGCGGATATGGCGAAGATCAACGACATCTTCCGGGATCGGGCGACGCGGGACGGCGGGGTCTATGTCGATCTGTGGGAAGCGCTCGCCGACGAGAAGGGGCAGTTCAGCGCTTTCGGGCCCGACGTCAACGGCCAGATCGTCAAGCTGCGCACGGCCGACGGCGTGCATCTCACCGACGCCGGCGCGCTGAGCGTCGCGCATTTCGTCGCGAGCGAGATCAAGAAGCTTTACGAGGGCCATCACCCCGCCGCGTCTCCCGAGCAGCCGCCATCCGCCGCCGCGCCGTCCGCCGACGTCAAGCAGTCCGAGCCGTCGCAGGCCGCCGCGCCGGCGCCCGCCGCTCCTCTCGTGTTCCGCTCGCCCGTGAGCCCGTCAACGACGTCGGCGCCCGCCCTTCCGGAGCGTCCGGCGATCGGTCCCGTGCAGAATTTGACCGGCGCGACGGGACAGGCCGGCGCCTCGGAGCTCGCGAGGCGCGCTCCCGCGACGACGCCCGCCGACCCCGATTCGCAGGCCCTCGCGCGGCATGTCTTCCTCAAGGGGGGCGATCAGCCCTCGCGTCCCAATCGCGCCGACGACTATAGCTGGAAGCCCGCGGCGCGCTGAGGCCGTTGATGGGCTCTTAACGGGCGCGGCGATTTTGCGGCGTGGAATTTCGCCATGCGTTGACTATTGTGCGCGAGCGCACGGAACCAATTGCCCCGCTTCTGCATTGTCCAGCCCAGAGGAATTCTGGGAGCCGCACAATGTCTCGTTTCAAAATCCGCCTTTTCCTTGCCGCCGCTTTCGCGCTGACCGCCGGCGCCTTCTCGACGACCGCCTCGGCGGAAAATAGCGGTTTCTTGGCTTTGTTCGAGGAAGCGACACCTACGGACGCTCCGGACTACAGCGCCTATTACGGCGGCCAGCAGCAGGCGTCCTACGACCAGCAGGACGAGACGCGCCTGCAGCGCGAATATCCGACCGCGACGCGCGAGATCGTTTCCGATCCGACCAATGAACGTCCCGGCACGATCACCGTCGACACCGAAGGCCGCTATCTCTATCTCTCGCTCGCGAACGGCAGGGCGGTGCGCTACGGCATCGGCGTCGGCCGCGACGGCTTCACCTGGAAGGGCCGCGTCCATATCGGCCGAAAGGAAGCCTGGCCCGATTGGACGCCGCCGAAGGAAATGCTGAAGCGCCGTCCCGACCTGCCGCGCCATATGGCCGGCGGCGAAGAGAACCCGCTCGGCGCGCGCGCCATGTATCTCTATTCGGGCGCCAAGGACACCATGTTCCGCATCCACGGCTCCAACGAGCCCTGGACGATCGGCCAGGCCGTCTCCTCCGGCTGTATCCGCATGACGAATGACGACGTGACCGACCTCTTCAGCCGCGTGAAGGTCGGGACGACGGTCGTGGTCCTGTAAGCCCTCGGTCGTTACGAAGAGACGAGCCGACGAAGCAATCCGGAGCGGCGATCGCGGCGCTGGATTGCTTCGCTCCGCTCGCAATGACGGCGAAGCGGCGTGGCGAGGCGGTCAGGCGGAAGCCCCTATCCATCCGGGGAGAACAAGCGCGCCCCGACGCCGCCGTTTAATCCGCTCGCCCGCGGCCGTCATTGCGAGGAGGCGCAGCCGACGAAGCAATCCAGAGCGGCGATCGCGGCGCTGGATTGCTTCGCTTCGCTCGCAATGACGGGGAAGCGAGCCGGCGGATGTCTATTCGAGATTGCAGTTGAAGACGAAATTAGTCAGCGCCGAGAAGGTCACCTGAATGAAGACCCAGATCCCGATCAGCGTCCAGCCGAGTTTTTTCTGCTCGCGGCCATAGAGGAAGGCGCCGGCCAGCGGCAGCAGCAGAAAGAAGAACTGCCACGGCTGACTGACGAAAGTGTCGCAATACCACAGGTTCAATTTGTCGCTGACCATGTTCCTCACCTTGGCAGGTTTGTTTCGCCCATCAGGTGAAGGTCGACCGCATGGGCGCATTGGCGTCCCTCGCGAATGGCCCACACCACGAGCGATTGTCCGCGCCGCATGTCTCCGCACGCGAATACTTTTTCGCGCGACGACCTGTAGGCGCGCGTATCCGCCGCGACATTGCCGCGATTGTCGAGATCGACGCCCAATTGCTCGAGAAGCCCTTCCTTGACGGGCGAGACGAAGCCCATGGCGAGCAGAACGAGATCGGCCCTCAGAATGAAGCTGCTGTCCGGGATCTCCTGCATCTTGCCGTCGACCTTGACGCAGCGCAGGCCCGTCACGACGCCGTCCTTGCCGATGAACTCCTTCGTCAGCACGGAGAAATGGCGGGGCGCGCCCGCTTCGTCATGCGACGACGAGGTGCGCAGCTTCAGCGGCCAGTCCGGCCAGGTGAGCAGCTTGTTTTCCCTGACCGGCGGCTCCGGCATGATCTCGAGCTGCGTCACGGAGAGCGCGCCATGGCGCACCGAGGTGCCGATACAGTCCGAGCCCGTGTCGCCGCCCCCGATGACGACCACATGCTTGCCGGTCGCGAAGATCGGCTCATTGGTGTTGAGCGGCTCGCCGGAGACGCGGCGATTCTGCTGCGGCAGGAAATCCATGGCGAAATAGACGCCGCGCAGCTCGCGGCCGGGGATCGGCAGGTCGCGCGGCTGCTCGGCGCCGCCGGCGAGGATCACCGCGTCATGGCTCGCCACGAGATCGCGCACATTCATGTCGACCCCGACATTGACGTTGTAGTGGAAGACGACGCCCTCGGCCTCCATCTGCGCGACGCGGCGGTCGATCAGATGCTTCTCCATCTTGAAATCGGGGATGCCGTAACGCAGCAGGCCGCCGGCCTTGGCGTTCTTCTCGAAGAGATGCACGTCATGGCCCGCGCGGGCGAGCTGCTGCGCGGCGGCGAGACCCGCCGGGCCGGAGCCGACGACGGCGACGCGGCGGCCGGTCTTGCGCTTCGGCGGCTCGGGGACAACCCAGCCCTCGGCGAAGCCGCGATCGACGATCGCGCACTCGATCGTCTTGATGGTGACCGGCTGGTCCTGGAGATTCAACGTGCAGGAGGCCTCGCAGGGCGCGGGGCAGATGCGGCCGGTAAATTCCGGGAAGTTGTTGGTGGAATGGAGATTGGCGAGCGCGCGCCTCCACTCGCCATGATAGACGAGGTCGTTCCAGTCCGGGATCTGGTTATTGACCGGGCAGCCATTGTGGCAGAACGGGATGCCGCAATCCATGCAGCGCGACGCCTGACTTTTCGTCGCTTCCTCCGAGAGCGGGATCACGAACTCGTCGTAATGACGAATGCGATCCGCCGCCGGCTTGTATTTGCGGTCCTGACGGTCGATTTCGAGAAAGCCCGTGACCTTGCCCATATTGCTTCCCAACCTTTTCGCACCGGGCCCCCAGCCGGGAGCGAGCCCGCCGACAATGCCGCCTGCGCGACTTTGCAAAAGTTCTAAACGCTTTCGTCCGAGCCCCGTCAAGCGCGTCCCGCCCGGCGCAGGGCGATCGGGCGAACAACGATCTCGCGCGGTTAGCCGCCCAATACCTCCCCTTTACGGGGAGGTCGGCGGTCGAAGACCGCCGGGTGGGGTTCGCGCCGCCATAACGTTGGTGGGGCTTTACCCCACCCGGCCCTGCTTTGCAGGGCCACCCTCCCCGTAAAGGGGAGGGGTGTGCTCGCGCCCGGCATTCGCCCGATGACTCGCCGAGCTTACTCCCCCGCCGCCTTCAGCCGCCCGGGCTGCGCCTTCTTCTGCATTTCGGTCAGCGCGCGGCGATATTCGATCGGCATGACCTTGCGGAATCTGGCGCGATAGCCTTCCCAATCGTCGAGAATCTCTCGCGCGCGGGTCGAGCCCGTAAAGCGCAGATGCTTCTCGATGAGCTGGCGCAGGCGCTCGGCGTCGAAGCGCGTCATGTCCGACATGACGTCGACCTTGCCATGCGTCTCGAGATCGCCGGACTGGTGGTATTTCTCGGTCATCGCCGTTTCTTCGGCGCCGACCGGTTCGAGATCGACCATTGCGAGGTTGCAGCGCGTCGAGAACGTGTCGTCCTCATCCAGCACATAGGCGATGCCGCCCGACATACCGGCCGCGAAATTGCGGCCCGTCTGGCCAAGCACGACCACCACGCCGCCCGTCATATATTCGCAGCCATGGTCGCCGACGCCCTCGACCACCGCCACGGCGCCCGAATTGCGCACCGCGAAGCGCTCGCCCGCGACGCCGCGGAAATAGCACTCGCCCGCGATCGCGCCGTAAAGCACCGTATTGCCGATGATGATTGAATTGGACGGGTCGATCTTCTTCGCGTTGCGCGAAGGATAGACGATCAGCTTGCCGCCCGAGAGGCCCTTGCCGACATAGTCGTTCGCCTCGCCCTCGAGCTGAAGCGTGACGCCGCGCGCCAAGAACGCGCCGAAGCTCTGGCCCGCCGTGCCGACGGCGCGAATATTGATCGTATCCTCCGGCAGGCCCGCGTGACCATAGATTCGGGCGACTTCGCCCGAGAGCATCGCGCCCGTCGTGCGATCCACATTCTTGATCGGCGTCTCGATCGAGACCTTGGCGCCCCGGTCGAGCGCCGGCCGCGCCTCGGCGATGAGCTTGTTATCGAGCACCTTTTCGAGGCCGTGATCCTGCGACTTGCTGTGGCGGATCGCATCGCCCTCGCCCGCCGGCTTGTAGAAGAGCTTCGAGAAGTCGAGACCCTGCGCCTTCCAATGCGCGATGGCCTTGGTCTTGTCGAGCATCTGGATCTGGCCGACGAGCTCGTCGAAGCTGCGATAGCCCATCTGCGCCATCAGCTCGCGCACTTCCTCGGCGACGAAGAAGAAGAAGTTGATGACATGCTCGGGCTGGCCGCCGAAGCGCTTGCGCAGCACAGGGTCCTGCGTCGCGACGCCGACGGGGCAAGTGTTGAGATGGCACTTGCGCATCATGATGCAGCCCGCGGCGATGAGCGGCGCCGTGGAAAAGCCGAACTCGTCGGCGCCGAGCAGCGCGCCGACGACCACGTCGCGGCCGGTGCGCAGGCCGCCGTCGACCTGCACGGCGATGCGCGAGCGCAGGCCGTTCAACACCAAGGTCTGATGCGTCTCGGCGAGGCCGATTTCCCACGGCGAACCGGCGTGCTTGATGGAAGTCAGCGGCGACGCGCCCGTGCCGCCGTCATAGCCGGAGATGGTGACGTGATCGGCGCGGCCCTTCGAGACGCCGGCGGCGACCGTGCCGACGCCGACCTCGGAGACAAGCTTCACGGAGACGCCCGCCTTGGGATTCACGTTCTTCAGGTCGAAGATGAGCTGCGCGAGATCTTCAATCGAATAGATGTCATGATGCGGCGGCGGCGAGATGAGGCCGACGCCCGGCGTCGAGTGGCGCACCTTGGCGATCACCGCGTCGACCTTGTCGCCGGGCAACTGCCCGCCTTCGCCGGGCTTCGCGCCCTGCGCCATCTTGATCTGGATCATGTCGGCATTGACGAGATATTCCGTCGTCACGCCGAAGCGGCCGGACGCCACCTGCTTGATCGCGCTGCGCATCGTGTCGCCATTGGGCAGCGGCTTGAAGCGATCCGGCTCCTCGCCGCCCTCGCCCGTATTGGACTTGCCGCCGATGCGGTTCATCGCGATGGCGAGCGTGGTATGCGCCTCGCGCGAGATCGAGCCGAAGGACATGGCGCCGGTCGAGAAGCGCTTGACGATCTCGCTCGCCGGCTCGACCTCGTCGAGCGGAACCGGCTTGCGGCCGTCTTCCTCGGCGCCTTTGATGCGGAACAGGCCGCGCAGATTGAGCAGGCGTTCGTCCTGCTCGTTCAGCGTCCTCGCATAGGCGCGATACTGGTCGCGGGCGTTGCCGCGCACGGCGTGCTGAAGCAGCGAGACGGTCTGCGGCGTCCAGCTATGCGCCTCGCCGCGGATGCGGAAGGCGTAGTCGCCGCCGACATCGAGCGCGTCGCGATAGACCGGCGCGTCCCCGAAGGCGAGGCGATGGCGGCGCACCGTCTCCTTGGCGATCTCGTCGAGGCCGACGCCCTCGACGCGCGTCGTCGTGCCGGTGAAGAACTCGTCCACGAAGCCCTGCGCGAGGCCGACGGCGTCGAAGATCTGCGCGCCGCAATAGGACTGATAGGTCGAGATGCCCATCTTGGACATGACCTTCAGCAGGCCCTTGCCGACCGCCTTGATGTAACGCTTGACCGCCGTCTCGGCGTCGACGTCCTTCGGGAACTCCGAGACGGACGCTTCCAGCGTGTCGAAGGCGAGATAGGGATTGATCGCCTCGGCGCCGTAACCCGCGAGACAGGCGAAGTGATGCACTTCACGCGCTTCCGCCGTCTCGACGACGAGGCCGACCGACGTGCGCAAACCCTTGCGGATCAAATGGTGATGCACCGCCGCCGTCGCGAGCAGCGCCGGGATCGGGATGCGGTCCGGCCCCACCATGCGGTCGGAGAGGATGATGATGTTGTATCGGCCGTTGACCGCGTCCTCGGCGCGCTGGCACAGGCGCTCGATCGCGCCGCGCATGCCGGCGGCGCCCTTGCTTGAATCGTAGGAGATTTCGAGCGTCTTCGTGTCGAAGCTGTCCTCGACCATGCCGATCCAACGAATCTTTTCGAGGTCCTCATTGGTGAGGATCGGCTGGCGCACTTCAAGCCGCTTATTGTTGGCCGAACCCTCATGGTCGAGGATGTTCGGGCGCGGGCCGATGAAGGACACGAGGCTCATGACCAGCTCTTCGCGGATCGGGTCGATCGGCGGATTGGTCACCTGCGCGAAGTTCTGCTTGAAATAAGTATAGAGCAGCTTCTCCTTGTCGGAGAGCGGCGAGACGGGCGTGTCCGTGCCCATGGAGCCGACGGCCTCCTGGCCGGTGACGGCCATGGGGAACATCAGCGTATAAAGGTCTTCCTCGGTGTAGCCGAAGGCCTGCTGGCGATCGAGCAGCGTCACGTCGGCGCGCGCTGGGCGCGCCTCGACGGGCTTCAGCTCTTCGAGCTGAATCTGCGTGCGGGCCAGCCATTCCTTATAGGGATGGGAGAGCGCCAGCTCCTTTTTGATCTCGTCATCCGAGATGATGCCGCCCTGCTCCAGATCGACGAGCAGCATCTTGCCCGGCTGGAGACGCCACTTCTGGACGATCTTCTCTTCCGGAATGGGCAGCACGCCCATCTCTGACGCCATCACCACGAGCCCATCCTCGGTGACGAGATAGCGCGCCGGGCGCAGGCCGTTGCGGTCAAGCGTCGCGCCGATCTGGCGGCCGTCGGTGAAGGCCATGGCGGCGGGGCCGTCCCACGGCTCCATGAGCGCGGCGTGATGCTCGTAGAAGGCGCGGCGATCCTCGTCCATCAGCGGATTGCCGGCCCAGGCCTCGGGAATGAGCATCATTACGGCGTGCGCCAGCGAATAGCCGCCGCGCACCAGGAATTCGAGCGCATTGTCGAAGCAGGCCGTGTCCGACTGGCCCTCATAGGAGATCGGCCAGAGCTTGCTGATATTGTCGCCGAAGAGCGGCGAGGACACGGACGCCTGCCGCGCCGCCATCCAGTTGAGATTGCCGCGCAGCGTGTTGATCTCGCCATTATGCGCGACGAAGCGATAGGGATGCGCGAGGCGCCAGGACGGAAAAGTGTTGGTCGCGAATCGCTGATGCACCAGCGCGATCGCCGATACGAAGCGCTCGTCCTTGAGGTCGAGGAAATATTCGCCGAGCTGGGAGACGAGCACCATGCCCTTATAGACGATGGTGCGCGTCGAGACGGAGACCGCGTAGAATTCACGGCCGCCATTTCCGATCGCGTAAATTTCGTTCGAGGCGGACTTGCGCGCGAGATAGACGCGGCGCTCGAAATCGCTTTCGTCCTTCACGTCCGGGCCGCGGCCGACGAAAAGCTGCATGTGATGCGGCTCGACCGCCTTCACCGCTTCGCCGAGATCGCTCGAATCCACGGGCAAGTCGCGCCAGCCGAGAACGACGACGCCCTCGTCCTTCATCTGCGCTTCGAGAATCTCGCGCGCCTTGGCGCGGACTTCCGGGTCGCGCGGCATGAAGAACTGGCCGATGCCATATTCGCCCGGCGCCGGCAGATCGAAGCCGAGCTTCTTGCACTCCGCCTGGAAGAAGTCGCGCGGGATCTGGACGAGAATGCCGCAGCCGTCGCCGAGCTTGGGGTCCGCGCCCACCGCGCCGCGATGGTCGAGATTGAGAAGGATCCGCAGGCCCATCTCGACGATGGCGTGAGACTTCTCGTTATGCATGTTGGCGACGAAGCCGACGCCGCAGGAATCGTGCTCTTTCGACGGATCGTAAGACCCTTGCGCGGCCGGAAGGGCGGGATCGCGGCCGATGGCGATCTCCCGGCCCAAAGCCTCCTGCATGGCCTCGTTATCAACGACCTTCGTCATGGCGGCGTCTCCCCGACGTGGCGCGGCGCAGATTTCACGGCCGTCGTCCCGTCACATCCTCGATTTAAAAAACTGCATAGAGCAAGATCGACGCGGATAGAAGCGCGCTGCGCCTCGTCCCGCTCCGGCTTGCGATCGGCCGACGGATCGGCCATCCGTCCGCGCCCGTCCCGGGTCGGGCCGCCGCGCCGTGAGGCAAGAGGCGCGCCAGACCCGTTCAATCCTCACTCATTCGGCCCGAGACCCCGCATCGGACGGCGACACTTTGGAAAAAGGCGGCTTGCTCGGGCAAGCGGCGCCAAAAGGTCAGCAGCACTGACATATCGACGCCCATGATAGTTGCCAGATTTATGCTCCGGTGACAAGCAACCGCCCAAGAAGAAGGCGGTTCCATCGCGCTCGGGCCAATCGCGCAGGACGGCGCCCCATGCCGAGGAGGCCGCGCGGAGCCGCCGCAAGGCAGTGTTGGCGCCCCTCGCGCTTCGAGACGCCTGCTGCGCAGGCTCCTCAGCATGAGGGGCTTCTGCATCTGCGCCAAGCGGATAGGCCTCATCCTGAGGGGCGAGCGAAGCTCGCGTCTCGAAGGACGGGGCCGCCCTCGGAAATTGTCGACACGCCGAGGCTCCGCAGGAGCTCTCTCAAAGCGCGCGCCCCAGGATTGCGAGGAAGCTTCGTCCGATCGCCCCGCCATCGCTCCGTCCAACGCTCGCCGCAATCGGCATGAAGATGGTAAAGTGATTGGGGCCACGGCTTAAGGATAATCGATCATGTCTTCTGCATGGCGGAAATTGCGGACCCCGCTGGCGCTGGGACTGGCGCTCGCCTGCGTTGCGGGCGAGGCGGCGATGGCGCAATTCTACTTCCGGCCCTTCGCCTATAGCTATCGTTACGAGCCGCCGCCGGACGACGACGACGATTTCGACGGCCCCCGTTTCGCCTCGCGACGCGCCGTCGCGCGCATTCTGGCGCGGGAAGGGTTCCAGCTCGTCGGCCCGCTCGGACGCCGCGGCGACCAGATCGTCGCGACCGGCGTGAGCCGCCGCGACGGCGAGACGCGCTTCATCATCGATCCCTTCGAAGGGGTGATCCTCCACGCCGTTAGCCTCGGCGGGCCGCCGCCGGACGACCGGCCGGCGCGCCGCGACGACGGCTTCGTGCCGCAGCTCGGCGGCTCGCATCCCGTGGTGAAGGAGATCGGCCGCGACCGCGCGCCTCCCGAGGAAGCGCGCGACAATGACCGCATCCGCCGCCTCGCCCGGCCGGCCCCCGAGACGCCCGCCATCGATTCGCCGCGCCCGGTCCGCCGGGAGGCCGCCCGCCCGTCGCCGCGATCGGACGCGCCCGCGCCCGGCCCGCAATCGCCTTCAGCGCCGATCGCCGCGCCCGCCCCCAAGGCGGGGCCAAAGCCGGCCGGCGCGAAGCCGGTCGAGACGGCGAAGCCGGCCGAGCCGCCAAAGCCCATCGAATGGGCGAAGCCCGCCGAAATCTCGAAGCCCGTCGAGCCGCCGAGGCCGGCGGAGACGACGAAGCCGGCGGAACAGCCAAAGGCCGCGCAAGCGCCGAAGCCGGCCGAGGCGCCGAAGCCCGTCGTGGCCGCCAAGCCGCAAGAGCCGGCCAAATCGCAAGAGCCGGCCAAGCCTCTTGTCGCGAAGCCGGCCGAACCGGCTAAGCCGGTCGAGGCCGTAAAGGCGCCCGCGAAGCCGGCGGAGCCGAAAAGGCCCGTCGAAGCCAGGGTCGAGCCGCCCGCCAAGCCGGCCGCCGCGCCCGTCACGGAGATCGCCAAATCGCCCGCGCCGGCCGCCAAGGCCCCTGCCCCGCGCGCGACGGCCGCGCGCTCGACCAGCCCGTCGCATCGCGCCATCGTGCCGCCCAGGGCGGCGGAAGGCGTGACGGTCGTCACGCCCTCGACGCCCGCGACCGCGACGACGCATTCGACTCCAGGCGCGAGGACGCCGCAAAGCGTCGCCATGCCGAAAGAGCAATAAGCGTGAGGAACAAAAAGAGGCGCCCGAACGGGCGCCTCCTTCATTTTCAGACCTTGGAAAAGCCTTAGGCGGCCTTGGATTCCACGACCTTCGGGGTCGATGCGCCGCCGCCGATCTCGATGCGGCGGGGCTTCTGGGCCTCCGGGATCTCGCGGACGAGATCGACATGCAGCAGGCCGTTCACGAGGCTCGCGCCCGTCACGACGACATGGTCGGCGAGCTGGAAGCGGCGCTCGAAGGCGCGGGCGGCGATGCCTTGGTGCAGCATCTCGCGGCCTTCAGCCGGCTGGGCCTGCTCCTTGGAGCCCTTGATGGAAAGCGCGTTCTCCTTCGTCTCGATGGTCAGCTCCTCGCGCGAGAAGCCCGCGACGGCCAGCGTGACGCGATAGGCGTTCTCGCCCGTCCGCTCGATATTGTAGGGCGGATAGGTCGAGGCGCCGTCGACGCCGCTCGCCTGGTCGAGGAGGTTGAAGAGACGATCGAAGCCCACGGTCTGACGATAGAGGGGCGAAAGATCGAAGTGACGCATGACATATCCTCCGTATGAAGCGACATGCGGCGCGCTGCGTAACGCGCCGCGCCTTTCCGCGCGTCCAGCGTGGCCCGCGCTAATCCCGATTTGGGAAGCCGTTGGGAGGAGTTCAAGAGGGTCGCTTGCAGCAAAGCTTGCTTAAAGTCAATTCAAGTGGCTCAAAAGCCACACTCGCGCCAAATCATTGGTTTCGGAGACTTTGTCGCATGCTGAACGGCGCTCTCACCGGCTAGCTTGGCGCATGCGGATTCGAGGGGGCCATATTTTGCGCGCAAAGGCGCGCGTCGGACTCGCCGGCCTGGCGCGGAGCGCCCTTGCGCTGGCGATGGCCGTATTCTTCGTCGCGCAGAGCGCCGCTTTGCCCGCGCAAGGCGCGCGCGCCGGCCACGGCGCCTTCGGCCAGAAATGCGAAAGGTCGGGCGCCTCATCGTCCAGCGGCGACTCCCGCGCGCCGTCGACCCGTGCGACGCATGAATGCGAGGCTTGTCTCGCTTGCGTCTTCTCGTCTTTCGACGACACGCGCCTCGGCTTCCACGTCGTTCCGATCGTCGCGAGCCGGATCGCCGTTTCCTGCTCCCGAAGCTTTACCGCGCTTCTCGCCCGCTGGCGCGCGGCGCATCCGGCGCGCGCGCCGCCATCCCTCTCCTGATCGACTGAACGTTCCAACTCGTCACGATCTAACCGCCGTCTTTCGGCGGATGGGAGAATATTGTCCATGTCTCGTCATGTCTTGACGCGCGGCGCTTCCGCCGGCGCGATCGCCCTTGTTTTACTCGGCTATGCTCACGCGCAAACGCCCTTGCCGCAGATCAATATCGGCGCCGCGCGGCGCGGCGCCGCAACCCCGGCGGCGCGCCCTGCGGCCGCGCCGGTCGCCGCACAGCCTGCGCAGGCCGACGACGCGACGATCATCGATCAGCGCCAGATCGCCGACCAGCGGCCGGAGGCGGCCGACGCCGTCAAGCTCCTTCAAAACGCGCCCGGCGTGAGCTGGTACGAAAACGGCGGCGTGTCGCGCCTGCCCGCGATCCACGGCATGGCGGACGACCGGCTGAAGATCCTGGTCGGCGGCGTCGAGGCCACCTCGGCCTGCTCCAACCATATGAATCCGCCGCTCTCCTATATCGACCCGAACAATGTCCAGAATATCGAGGTCCTTTCCGGCGTCATGCCGGTGAGCAAGGGCGGCGACTCCATCGGCGGCTCCATCCTCGTCACGCCGCGCCAGCCGGCCTTCGCGCCGAAGGCCGGCGCGGCGCCCGCGGTCGCCGAGCCCGCAGGCCCCTTCCTGCTCGGCTCGCCCTATCCGCCCTTCCTGCCCTTCAACGGCTCCGGGATACGCTTCGGCGACAAGAACCAGGTCCTCGCCACGGGCGCGATCTCGGCCTTCTTCCGCACCAACAATAACGGGATCACGGTCTCCGGCACGGCCAATGTCGCGACCGAGCATTGGAGCGTGCTCTATAACGGCGCCTGGTCGCGCGCGACGGACTATCATGCGGGCGGCGGCCAGAAGGTGCTCTCGACCAATTTCATCTCGGAGCAGCACTCGCTCACCGCGGCGTACCAGAATGACGGCCACCTCTTCTCGATCCGCGGCGCGGTCGAGCATATCCCCTATCAGGCCTATCCCAATGTCCGCATGGATATGACGGGCAATCGCGGCTACACGATCGAGGGAAAATATCAGGGCGCGTATGACTGGGGCTCGGTCGACGCGCGCGCCTTCTGGCATCACGTCACCCATACGATGGGCTTCCTGCAGGACAAGCAGCCATCGAACATGCCGATGAACACGATCGGCCACGATTTCGGCTATTCGATCAAGACCGAAATCCCCTTCACGCAGCTTTCGGGCCATGACCTGCTGCGCCTGGGGAGCGAATATCACGGCTTCCGGCTGAAGGACTGGTGGGAGCCCATCTCCAACTCGATGATGATGGGACCGTTCACCTTCTGGAACATCAACAATGGCGACCGCAATCGCGTGGGCCATTACGCGGAGTGGGAAGGCGATTGGTCGCCGAAATGGTCCACGCTGCTCGGCGTGCGCAACGACGTCGTCTGGATGGATACGGGCGCCGTCACGCCTTACGATCCGCGCGTCCGCATTCCCATGGGCATGATGATGGGCATGCCCATGTTCATGAACAATCCGGACGCGCTTGCCGCCGCCATCTTCGACAATCGCAACCGCTCCCGCACCGACGTCAATTTCGACATGGTGGCGAAGGCCCGCTACCGGCATGACGAGGCGAGCGTCTACGAATTCGGCTATTCGCGCAAGACGCGGTCGCCCAACCTCTATGAGCGCTACGCCTGGGGCGTCGGCATGATGGCCAGCGCCATGAACAATTGGTTCGGCGACCTCAACGGATATATCGGCAATCTCGATCTGAAGCCCGAAGTCGCGCATACGGTCGGCTTCACCGCCGAGTGGAAGGACCCGCGCGGCAATTGGGAGGCGCGGGCCAATCCCTATTACACTTATATCGAAAACTTCATCAACGCCGAGCGTGTGAGCAACATTACCGGGCCCGCGGGCCTCGTCTTCCCGGTGCTGCAGTTCCGCAATCACAAGGCCCAGATTTACGGATTCGACGTCTCCGGCCGCGTGAAGCTCTGGGAAACGCCGCAATATGGCCAGTTCTTCGCGACGGGCAGCGCGAGCTACGTCTTCGGCCGCGACTTCGAGATGCCGGACTACGCGCCTTGCGGCCTCTCCGGCTTCAACTGCTATCTGCTCGCAAGAAACGCCAGAACGGGCGACGGCCTCTATCACATCATGCCGCTCACGGCGCGCGGGGCGATCGAGCATCGTTACGGAAGCTGGACAAGCGCCGTCGAGCTGCAACTGGTCGACAGCAAGACGCATGTCTCCGTGGCGCGCAACGAGCTGAAGACCGGCGGCTACGGGCTGCTCAATCTGCGCACCGCCTATGAATGGGGCAATGTCCGCTTCGACCTGGCGCTCGAAAACGTCTTCGACCAGAAATACTATCCGCCGCTCGGCGGACATTATTTCACGCTGGCCAAGGTCACGAACAACCCGCTCAATTACGGCCCCGTGCCGGGCATCGGCCGCAATTTCGTGGCCGGCGTGACGGTGAAGTTCTGATCGGATAGAGAAGGGCGGCGCGGATGCGTCGCCCTTCTCCTTTTAAGGAAGCCGCAAATGACTCGCCGTTTCGCTCTCTTTTTCCTGCTTTTCTTCTCCCCCGCTTTCGCCCACGCTGAAATTCTCGGCATGCAGGTCGAGCGCGCCGTGACCGAGCAGGAAATGAAGGATTCGCTGCGCGCGATCGATCTCGTCGACGAGAAAGGCGCCGCTTTCGACCTTCGCGCGACGCTCGCCAACGGCAAGCCGACGCTCGTGTCCATCTGGGCGCATTGGTGTCCCAATTGTCTTGCGGAAGCGCCTGGCTACAAGGCGCTCGCCAAGGCCTGTCCGCAGCGCTGGAACGTCGTCTTCGTCTCCGCCATGCCGAAGGATTTTCCAAAGGACCTCGCCAAGTTCAAGACCTTCGGCCTGCCCTGGAAATTCTACCGCATCGCCGACACGGCGAAGGCCGATGTCGCGAAAGCCAAGGCCGCGCGCGCCTTTTACGGCCTGACGAAGGAAGGCGGCGTGGTGACGCCCACCCACTATTTCCTCAACGCTTCCGGCGCGGTCGAGGCCATTGTCAGCGGCAGGATGAATTTCGCCGAGCCGGACCGGCTTGCGGCTTTCTGTGGAAGCTGACGCCCGGCTGAAGCCGGGCATGAGCGAACCCTCGCCTTTACGGGGAGGGCGTCTCGCTTTTCGACAGCGGCGCCAAAATGCACTATGTCGCCCGAGAGATTCGGCCGCGCTAGCGCCACGGAGAAGACATGCTCGAACTGGTCGCGACGCCAGACAATCCCATTCCCGACGGCGCCGTCGTCCATCAGTTGCGCAGCTATGACGGGAGGCGGCTGCGCGCCGCGTCCTTCCTGGCCGATGGAGCCGCGCGCGGGACGATCGCGCTGTTTCAGGGCCATAACGAATTCATCGAGAAATATTTCGAGACGATCGAGGATTTGCGCAGGCGCGGCTTCGACGTGGTCGCGCTCGACTGGCGCGGCCAGGCCGGCTCGGAGCGCGAATTGGACGATCCGCGCAAGGGCCATGTCGACGATTTCTCGCAGTATCAGCGCGATCTAGAGGTCTTCGTCGCGCAGGCGCTGAGCCCGCGCCCGCAGCCTTGGTTCGCGCTCGCGCATTCGATGGGCGGCGCCATCATGCTGGACATGGCGCATTCGGGCCGCCCGCCCTTCGAGCGCATGGTCCTCATCGCGCCGATGATCGACCTCGCAAATTTGGCGTTTCCGCGCGGCGCGCGCTGGCTCGCGGATTCGCTCGACATGCTCGGCCTCGGCGGCCAGTTCATCCCCTTCGGCGGCGGGCGCAATTATCTCGAATTGCCATTCGAGGGAAACAAGCTCACGACCGATCCCGTCCGCTTCGCCCGCAACGCCGGCATCGTCCGGGCGGCGCCGAGCCTCGTCATCGGCGACCCGACGATCGGCTGGGTCAACGCCGCCTTCCGGCAAATGAGCCGCTTCGAGGCGCCGGAATATGCGCGGCAGATCCGCACGCCGATCCTGGCTTTTTCGGCGGGCCTCGAAAATGTGGTGTCGAACCCGGCCATCGAGCGCTTCGTGCAAAACCTCAACAATGGCGCGCTCGTGCCGATCGCGGGCGCGAAGCACGAAATCCTGATGGAGCGCGACGAGCTGCGCGAGCAGTTCTGGCGGGCCTTCGACGCTTTTATTCCGGGGACGGGCGCCAGTTAATCTTCGTAAGGCGCCGCGGCGAAATAACCGAATCGATCGAGCGCGCGCGCCCTCTCCCCGCAAGCGGGGAGAGGGTTGGGGTGAAGGGCGAGGCAGCGGCGCCGATCTCTCGTGAACGCCAGGAATTTGCTGGCGCTATCGATAGGTTCGCGGCGATCCCCCGCCCCTCGCCCCGCCCTCTCCCCGCAAGCGGGGAGAGGGCAATGACGCCGCCATTGGCGCGCTTATTTCGCCGCGTCGCCTACCCCCCCCAGCAACCGCACCGCCGCCTCGTGCAAGGCCGGGTCCCCCGACGCGACGATGGCGCCGCCTCGCGACGGATCGCCGCCGTCCCAGGTCGTCACCACGCCGCCCGCCCCTTCGACGATCGGGATCAGGGCGACGATGTCATAGGCGTTGAGGCCCGCCTCGATGACGAGATCGACATGGCCGGCGGCCAGCGCGCAATAGGCGTAGCAGTCGCCGCCATAGCGCGACAGACGCACCTCCGCCTCGACGCGGTGGAAGCGCTCGCGCAGCGCGGGCTCGATCAGCAAGGGCGAGGTCGTCATCAGCGTCGCCTGCGCGAGCTTCGGGCACGGCCGCGCGACGAGCTTGCGCCGCTCCTCCGGCGCCCTGCCATGGCGCGAGGGGCCGCGCCAATAGGCGGCCTCGCCGTCGCCATGGAAGCGCTCGCGCGTGAAAGGCTGATGCATCAGCCCGTAGCAGGGCCGGCCGCGATGCTGGAGGCCGATCAGCGTGCCCCAGGTCGGAAAGCCGGAGATGAAGCTCTTGGTGCCGTCGATCGGATCGAGCACCCAGACATATTCGGCCTCGGCGGCCTTCTCCCCGAACTCCTCGCCGATGATCCCATGGCTCGGAAAGGTGCGCCCGATCAGCCGGCGCATGGCGAGCTCGGCGGCGCGGTCGGCCTCCGTCACCGGATCGAAGGCCCCGCCATGCGCCTTGTCGTCGGCGGCGATGGCGGTGCGGAAGAACGGCATGATCGCCTCGCCCGAAACGTCGGCGAGTTCCTCAACGAAGCGTTCGAAATCGACGACGGTCATTGCCTCTCCAGCGACGCGGGAATGTGGCGCCTTGTGCGCGCGCGGACGATGCGGGCGACGAGAAATCGCCGCAACAAGAGACTTATTCGGCGGCTATCCGGCGCGGGCCGCCAAGCGACTCGTCCTGCTCGACATCCTGCGCGAGGCCGGCGACCACGCCCGAGAGATCGGCGACGACCGACGCAAAGCGCGCATTCTTCTCCAGCGTCGCCTCGTCCATATAAAGGCCGCGCGAGACCTCGATCTGCAAGGCGTGCCATCCGGCCAGGGGACGGCCGAAATGCTCGGTGATGAAGCCGCCCGCATAGGGTCGGTTGCGTTGCACGAAATAGCCGCGCGCGCGCAGCCGCTCCTCGACGCCGTCGACGACGCCGGGCGACGCGCTCGCCCCATAGCGGTCGCCGATGACGAAATCGATCCGCTTCTTTTCGCCTTTGGCCGCCGGCGCCGGCTCGCGCGCGCTGGTCGAGGGCATGGAATGGCAATCGACCAGCACGGCGACGCCGAAGCGCCGTTGCGCGCGCGCCATCAGCTCGCGCAACGCGGCGTGATAGGGCTTGTAGAGGGCCTCGATCCGGCGCAGCGCCTCGCCCACCGCGATCCGGCCGGCATAGATTTCGCGGGCGTCGGCGACGACGCGGGGGATGGTGCCGAGGCCCGCCGCGACGCGCAGCGACCTCGTATTGGCGAAGGACGGCAGCGGGCCGTCTATGAGCTTCGGATCGAGCTCATAGGGCTCGCGATTGAGGTCGAGATAGGCGCGCGGAAAGAGCGCGCGCAGCATCGGCGCTCCCACGGCCCGCGACGCGGCGAAAAGCTCGTCGACATAGGCGTCCTCCGAGCGGCGAAGCGAGGCGGCGTCGAGCCGGGCGGATGCGAGGAAACGCGCCGGATAGATGCGCCCGGAATGCGGGGAGGAGAAAACCAGCGGCGACAGCAGCTCCTGCGGCTCGAGAATCTCGAAGGCCGGCGAGAACTCGGGCTCATACGGCCCCTCCGCCGCGCCCCCTTCGCCCTGTGCTGATTCCAAGTCCGTCATAAGATCGTCCCGCCTTGGCCTCGCGCCGCGGACGCCCATCATAACATTGGCGAGCGTCCCCCGGCTGGTCATGCTCCACGAAATTCAGATATGTAGCCGCCTAAGTTAACGTGACGCGGCCCGAGTTTCACCTGATATTTACGAAGCTGAGGCTGTATGGGAAAAAACGCGCGAGGACTGCGATGAATGAGAGGATGACGGCCAAGATCCTGCTTGCGGAAGATGACAACGACATGCGTCGCTTTCTGGTCAAAGCCTTGCAGCAGGCCGGTTTTTCCGTGACCTCCTTCGACAACGGCCTTTCCGCCTATGACCAGCTCCGCGTCGAGCCCTTCGAGCTTCTGCTGACCGACATCGTCATGCCGGAGATGGACGGAATCGAGCTGGCGCGCCGCGCCACCGAGCTCGATCCCGACATCAAGGTGATGTTCATCACCGGCTTCGCCGCCGTGGCCCTGAATCCCGACAACCAGGCCCCGCGCCAGGCCAAGATTCTCTCCAAGCCCTTTCATCTGCGCGACCTCGTGAGCGAGGTTCAGCGCATGCTCGCCGCCTGATTGCGGCAAAGCGCCGGCGGGCGGGGCCGCCGCCGTCAGCGAGCGGCGAAGCGCTCAATCGCCTTGTCGAGCCAGTTGCGCCGACGGTAGACCATGATCCCGGCGATCTCCAGAGTCTGGTCGCCGAAGGGGACATGCGGCGGCCCGTCCATCAGGGTCAGGTCGTAAGGCCGGGCCATCAGAGCTTCTTCGTTCCCGGTCATCTCGATCGATATGCGCGGCGCCGGCGGCAGTTCCGTCGTCACATAGTGAAGAGCCACGAGATTGGGGACATTCTCGCGCGCCAGGGACTGGGCGTTCTTGCGGATCGCCCGGCCGCCCGCCTTTATGACGTAGCTGCCGCTGCGTTCCGTCGAGCGCAGCAGCAAGGCCGTCATCCGGCCGTCGGCGTCGAAATCGCATCGCGCGCCGCGGCGGAGTTCGACATAGGGTCCCTCGAACACGCTCGACCTGATCGTGACGCGCGCGCCCTCGCCCAGGATGCGCCCCCGCCTCGCGTCGAGATAGTCGAAGCTCAGCGCGCGCCGGGCGCCGCCGGGGACCGGAATCGGCTCGCGCAGGCGCGCGGCCACGGCTTGCGCCACCGCCATCGAGGGCTCGGGGCCGATATGCGCCGAATCGACATACTGGCTCTGCGCGATCTTGCCGAGAATGTCGGCCTGCAGCAGGCAATCCGCCGCCCCTCGGGCGAGCGCCGCGTTCCGGTAGAGACGATCCATGATCTGCGACAGCTCGGCCTCGCCCTCCGCCTCCGGCGGCCGCAGGCAGAGGCACAGAAACAGGAGCCGGACGCCCTCGCGCGCGCAGAGCGTGAGGACGTCGTGCAGCGTGTCCTCGACGAGCTTCAGCGTGATGTTGCCGCCGAGCAGCCAGAGGGAATCGTTCAGCGCATATTCGAAGACGACGACGTCGGGCTTCTCGCCCTTCTCCTGGCGCAGCTTGAGAAGCCGCAGGAGGCCGAAGAGCGAGCCGACGGCGCCCAGGAACCGGTTGTCGATCCGGTGCTCCGGGGCGATCTCTTCCAGCATGGCCGCCCAGCCGTTTTTGGGGCCGGAATTCGAGCCGCCGAGAATCATGATGTGCAAGCGAGGTCTCTCCCGGCGGGGCGATCGGAGCGCGCTTTCGTTAGGGCCGTCGGCCTCATGCGCCCGATCGCCAGCCCTTGATCGGCGCGAATCGCTTTACCTCTCATCGCCGCGCGGCGCCAGCCTTGAGTCGCAAGGGCTTATCAGGTACTAAGGGCGCCATCCTCTGCGGATCTCGCGGCTGTCGCAACTCGTGTCCTCAGGCCAGCCTTGATCGAACTGCACGAAGAGAATCTCCTCTCCCGCAAGACCCCCGGCACGGATGCATTTCATCATCGATATTGACAGCGGCGACACGATTTCCGGCTGGCTCGCGCCTGACAATCCGTCGAGCGTGCCGCATTTCGTCGTGTCGATTCCCGGCCGCGACGAGATCGAGATCCGCGCCAATGTGCTGCGCGAGGGCATTCGGGATCTCGGGCTTCACGCCACCGGCGAATGCGGCTTCGTCATTTCGACGGAGATCGTTCCCGACCTGCCCCAGATCATGGACATCGAGATCATGGAGGCGGAGACGCGCCTTCCGATCTATCGCCGCTTCCAGGCGAATCTCGACGTTCCGCGCAAGATCTTCCTGTTCGACTGCTCGATCATCCCACAGCGGCGCATTCTCAGCGAAATCAAGAACCGCTTCTCCCTCAACTACTTCAACTCGGAGCGCAATGGGCTCGAGACCACCATCGCCATCATCGCCAATCCAATGAACCAGTCGATCTTCATCTCCGGCCGCTCGGTGCTGATGCGTTATAACGACCTTCTCAAAGAGAAGGGCTATCTGCGCGTCGCCCTGCTGCGCGAGCCGCATGAGGAGCTGGCCGAGCGGCTGTATTTCTTCAACTTCCTGGTCAGGGAAAGCGACGCGGCGACCTTCTCGACCTATACGCATGGCGCGCGCAGCCTTCTCGAGTTCGCCCGCGACCTGCCCTTCAATGATTTGAAGGCGCTGACCAGCGCCTTCCGGGCATCGAGCGAGCAACAGCGCCGCGAGCTCATGAGCCCGATGACCAGGGTCTTCGGCTGCGACGTGGACGAGGCCCCAAAGCACGCCAACGTCTCCAAAGCCCTCGACAGCCTCGCCGATTTCGACGTGGTCGGCACGCGCGAGCGCTTCCCCCTGTTCAAGGATCTGCTCGCCGGCGCGGCGGGCGCGAATATTTTCGGGGACGAGGAGCCGGTCGTCTTCCAGAGCGTCAAGACGCTCGCCGCCAATCTGGCCAAGATCGGAATCGTCAACGACCTGCTGGCCGACGACCTTGCGCTCTATTCCTATGTCGAGGATGCGATCAATGAGGGATTGACGAATCCGGAAGGGGCGCTGCAGCGCCAGATTTAGCGCAAGGACGCAATCGGGACGCGGCCGACGGCTTGCCGAAGCGGGCGCATTGCGCTAAGAGCGCTGCCAAATCGTCAGCTTGAACCGGCCGCCCCGCGCCGAAAGGCGTAACGGGGCCGCGGCCGTTTAGCATCGCAGGAAGGACGCGTTCGATGAAAAAGGACATCCACCCCGACTATCATACGATCAAGGTCGTGATGACGGACGGCTCCGAATATCTGACGCGCTCGACCTGGGGCAAGGAAGGGGACACGATGAATCTCGACATCGACCCCAAGACCCATCCGGCCTGGACCGGCGGCTCGACCCAGCTCCTCGACCGCGGCGGCCGCCTCTCCCGCTTCAATTCGCGCTTCGGCGGACTGAGCTTCGGAAAGAAGTAAGGCCGTCCCCGAGCCAGCGACCGCCACGAACGCCGAGGCCCCCGCCCCGGCGTTTTTTCTTGCGACGCGCGACTGCTGATAAGGCCGTGATGACGCCCTTCATGCTTCGAGGGGCTTCGCCTCGTCATTGCGAGCCGAAGGCGAAGCAATCCATGGGCAGCTATTGCGGCTCTGGATTGCTTCGGAGCTTACACTCCTCGCAATGACGGCCGCACGGCGAAGCGATCAATGGGACTCATATTTTATACGGCTGCCGCCCGATCGCCTCGCGACAATGCTCCCGGCGTCATTGCGAGCCGAAGGCGAAGCAATCCAGAACGCCTGAGAAACAGCCCCGGATTGCTTCGTCGCATTTTTCGAAGTCGGGACGCCCGATCTCTATTGCGCGAAGGCGTCGCGCAGCTTTGCGAGCTGATCCAACACCGGACTCGCGGCGGGAGCCGTGCGGGCGTGGGGCGCTTCCGGCGCGGCGTAGATGAGTTGATCCAGGTGGATGATGCGGGCTTGGAGCCGCAGAGAATGCAGGGCCAGATCGCGCAGGCGCTGGGGCAGACGCTGGAAGATGTCCGGCGCGGAAGCAAGCTCCTGCTGATGCAGCTTGACGCGGTGGCGGTCGCTCGCCGCCTGGCTGCGCGTGAGCTCCCCCTGATTGACCGCGCGCTGCAGCAGAAGCCAGGAGGCGATCTGCATCAACCGGGTGGTGAGGCGCATGCTCTCGGCCGCATAGGCCAGCGCTTCGGCGCGGGGCAATTCCTTCGCCTCGTCGCGACCCTGCCCGTCGAGATAGGCGGCCGCCTCCTCCACGAGGCCCATGCCCTCTTTGAACATCACGCCGAACGCTTCGGAACCCGCGAGCTTTTCGACGAAGGAAACGGGCTGGCTCGCCTCGCCCCGATTGTCACTTAAACGCCCCATGCCACGCTCACGCCTCTGGCCGGTCTGGTTGACGCCGGCGAACTCTTTACACGGAGACCATAGCGCAATTGAATTGGGCGCGCTCGCTTAGCCGTTTTTTAACCTTAACGTCGGCAACGGTTTTTTAGGGACGTTCGGATCAAAGACGCCAGATGCGCTCGAAGACTGATCGGGTCCCGGCCCTTAACGGCAAAAAGAGAGCCGCAAAAGCGGCTCGCAAGGCTCATGACAGGGAGGCGTCAAGGACGAGTGGAGAAGAGATTGGCCACTCGCGTCCGGATGGCGGACCAGACAAGGCTGGGCGAGATTTGTTAAAATACCGCTAATAAGCGCAATTTTTTCAAACCGGGATCATGAGGCGCTTTGTTTCGGATCCGCGCGGCGGCTAAAGGCCCCTCGCCGCCGCGGCGTCAGCGCTTCCGTCCTCCGCGCTTTTCTCCGTGTGAGAGAGTTGGACGACGCCGAGACACAGGACGACGAGGATCAAGGCGCGGATCAGTTGACCGGCGTTGACGCGGCAGAATTTCGGGCGGGGCGCGGGCCGCGAGGGAGCCGGCTGATCTTCCCCGGCCTTTGACCGGCGAGCGTCGACGATCGCGTGAGGGCGCGCGCGGAGCGGGGCTCTGAACCCGGCGTCAATATTGGCCATGGAAGACTCCGTTAAATTCTTTCGTAGAATTTAGCGGGAAATCTTACGATTTGGTAAAGCTTCAGCTAAGTCCGCGTTACTGCTTGACGCATTCGCGGGCGGGAGGCATTTGAACGGTCCCCCCTGCTCCCCGAGGCTTCCCCGAATGATTCGTTCCGCGTTGATGAATGTGATGACCGCCGCCGCGATCAAGGCCGGGCGCGGGCTGAAACGTGACTTCGGCGAGGTCGAAAACCTCCAGGTTTCCGTGAAGGGACCGGGCGACTTCGTCACCGCCGCCGACAAGCGGGCGGAGAAGACGCTGTTCGAGGAGCTTTCCAAGGCCCGTCCCGGCTATGGTTTCGTCCTGGAGGAAGGCGGAACGATCGAAGGGTCCGACAAGAGCCACACCTGGCATATCGACCCGCTGGACGGCACCTCGAATTTCCTTCACGGCGTGCCCGTCTTCGCCGTTTCGGTGGCGCTCGAGCGCGACGGCCAGCTCGTCGCCGGCCTTGTCTATAATCCGGCGACCGATGAGATGTTCGTCGCCGAGAAGGGCCAGGGCGCCTATTTCAACAACCGGCGCATGCGCGTCGCCGCGCGCCGTTCGCTCGCGGACTCTATGGTCGCCTGCGGAATCCCGCCCCTCGCCCGCTCCCGCGACCACGAATCGTTCAAGCGCGAGCTTTCCGCCGGAATGGCGAAGATCGGCAATATTCGCCGCATGGGCGCCGCCGCCATGGATCTCGCCAATGTCGCCTGCGGCCGTTTCGACGGCTATTGGGAGCGCGGCATCAACTCCTGGGACGTCGCGGCCGGGGTCGTGCTCGTTCGCGAGGCCGGCGGTTTCGTGACCGATCTTTCGGGCGGCGGCGACATGCTGACCAAGGGCGAGATATGCTGCGGAAACGAGGCGATCCATCGCCAGCTTCTCGACGTGATGAGGAAGGCGTGAACGCTTTTAGCGGCGCGAGCCGGGAAATTATGCCTCTGCCCGACCCGGCGGCGCGGCTGCGCCGGCGCTTGGACGCCGATCTTCCCGAAATGCTCGATCTCTGGGTCGCTTCCTGGCGCGCCGCTTATCCCGAGATCGACTTCGACGCGCGGCGCCCCTGGCTGATCAACCAGATCGCGACGCTGGAGCGGGACGGCGCCGTCACGCTCTGTATTTTTCACGACGGCGCGCTTGCGGGCTTTGTCGTCATCCACCCGGAAACGGGCTGGCTGGACCAGATTTGCGTAGGCGAAGCCTATAAGGGAAACGGTTGCGCGGAATCGCTGATGGCGGCCGCCCGCACGGCGTCGCCGGGCGTGGTGCGCCTCGACGTCAACGCCGACAATATTCGCGCGCGCCGCTTCTATGAACGCAACGGCTTCGCTCAGGTCGGCCGTGGCGAAAACACCCTTTCCGGCCGCTCCACGATACAAATGGAGTGGCGCGCGATAAAATAGCGGGCCGCCACGCTTCCAATATTGGCGGCGACGCTCCATATTGAGCGTGTCGAGTTTCGGCCGAACGATCTTGCTCTCTCGTCTCAAGACGCGCGGCGATGACTTTCTCCCAAAACTTCGATTTGAAAGACGCCGCATTCTCGCGGCCGTCTCTTCGCGTCTTGAAAGGATACGCCATGCAGACTGGCGCCGTTAAATGGTTCAACGCCCAAAAGGGCTTCGGCTTCATTCAGCCGGATAGCGGCGGCGGCGACGTCTTCGTTCACATCAGCGCCGTCGAGCGCGCGGGCCTGAGCCATCTCTCCGAGGGCCAGAAAGTCAGCTATGAGATCGTCGTCGACAAGCGCAGCGGGCGCTCCTCGGCCGATAATCTCAAGATCTCCCAGTAATTGGGAAAGGGGGCCGGCGACGGCCCCTTTTCTTTAGGGCGCGTCGCCCGTGAGGCTCGCCGCCTCGCCGACATGGGCGATGCGGATCATATTCGTCGCGCCCGGCGAACCGAAAGGCATGCCCGCGACGATGATCACGCGGTCGCCGTCATCGCCGAAGCCCTCGCTTTTCGAATATTCGCAGGCGCGCTTCACCATATCCTCGATATCGACGGCGTCGCGCGTCTCCAGCGCGTGAACGCCCCAGACCAGCGCGAGACGGCGCGCGGTGTCGCGCTTTGGCGTCAAGGCCAGGATCGGCGATTGCGGACGCTCGCGCGCAATGCGCAGCGCCGTCGTGCCAGAAGAGGTCCAGGCGCAGATCGCCTTGGAATGCAGCGTCTGCGCCACGTCGCGCGCCGCCACGGCGATGGCGTCGGCGGAGGTCGGATTCGGCAATTCGCCGCGCTGGGCGTTGATGATCGAACGGAACACCGCGTCGGTCTCGACCTCCTCCGCGATGCGGCTCATCGTCGCCACGGCGTCCTGCGGATATTGGCCGGCGGCGCTCTCCGCCGAAAGCATCACGGCGTCGGCGCCCTCGAAGACGGCGGTCGCCACGTCCGACACCTCGGCGCGCGTCGGCAGCGGCGAGAGGATCATCGATTCGAGCATCTGCGTCGCGATCACCACCGGCTTGCCGAGACGGCGCGCCGAACGGTTGATGCGCTTCTGCAGGCCCGGAACGCGCTCCAGCGGCACCTCGACGCCGAGATCGCCGCGCGCCACCATCAGCGCGTCGGAAACCTCGATCACCTCTTCGAGGCGGTGGATGGCCTGCGGCTTCTCGATCTTGGCCATCACCAGAGCGCGGCCTTTGGTGATCTGCTTCACTTCGATCACGTCCTCGGGCCGCTGCACGAAGGAGATCGCCACCCAATCGACGCCCTCCTTCAGCGCCGCGTCGAGATCGGCGCGGTCCTTGGAGGTCATCGACGTGATCGGGATTTCCGTGTCCGGCAGGCTCACGCCCTTGCGGTTCGACAGCCGCCCGGCGACGTCGACCACCGCATGGGCGCGCTCGGGCGTCGTCTCAACCACATGCAGCCGCACGCGGCCGTCATCGATGAGGATCGTGTCGCCGACCTTGAGCGCGGCGAGAATTTCCGGATGCGGCAGGCGCACGCGGGTCACGTCGCCCGGCGTCGGGTCCGAATCGAAGACGAAGACGTCGCCCTTGCGCAGATGGATCGAGCCTTCCTCGAAGGCGCCGATGCGCAGCTTCGGTCCCTGCAGATCGCAGAGAATGCCGATCGCGCGTTCCATCTCCGCCTCGATCTCGCGGATGATGCGCACATAATTGGCGAGCGCCGCGTGATCGGTGTGGCTCATATTGATGCGGAACACGTCGGCGCCCGCGCGCACGAGGCCGGCGATGATCGCCTTGTCGACTGTCGCCGGTCCGAGCGTGGCGATGATCTTGGTCCGCCTCAGCCTTCTCATGTTCGTTCCCAAATCCTCGTCTAGATCGCGCGCGCTTCTCGCGAAAAACCGGCTTCCGCTTTTTCGCCGCGCGCTTCAACGGCCGCTATAGCGCGGCTCTATGTCATTGCGCCGGCGCCGCGTTCGGATCCGTGAGCTGAACCGTCCAGCTCTTGGCGTCGCGCCCGGTGTCGATCTCGAAAAACCCCGTCCGTTCGTAGCCCCGCGCGAAGCAGTCCTCGCGTCCGTCGATTCGGAATTCGCGGTCGCGCGTGCACATGAAGGCCTTGCCCTTCCATTCCCCGCCGCGCTCGTCCATCGCGTAGACATAATAATATTGCGCCGCGAGCGGGCCGCGCAGCAGCGTCTCGCAGGCCGCGGGACGCAGATTCCACCAGCCCTCGGAAAGCCAGTTCCTTCCGTCCGTATAGGCGATGGCGACGCTGACCCGCGTATTCGTGTTGTTGCACAGGCGGAAATCGGCGCGCGCCGGCGCCGTCAGGGCCAGCCCCGTCAGAATGGCGGGAAGGATAAGGCGTCGCGTCATCGTGAGGGCAAGGCGTCGGAGGACCGGTCGGACGGCGCCGCCGAAGCGCCGCCGCGGGGGAAAGGCAAACCACGTGAAGGCGGGTTTGGCAACCCCGCGCGTCGAGGGCGGGAAATCGCGCCGCATCCGGCCTTGCGGACCTCCGGCGACGAAAATATGCTTTTCCCGCCAAGCGCTAACGCGCAAGGCTCCGCCCTTTTCACGAGATTGTTGGAGATTGCGATGCTTTCCTGGACAAGCTGGCTGCTGCGCATCCTCGTGGCCTGCCGCGTGAGCGTCATCAGCGCCGCGACGGGCTTTCTTCTCTTCGACTTCGTCCTGCCGGCGCGCGATCTCTTCGCCGACATATCCTTCGGCGCCCTGCCCTATAGTTTCGAGGCGTGGCTCCGCTGGCTCGCCTTCTTCTTCTCCGTGTTCTTCTTCTGGGCCTTCCCCGTGCATTACGCGGCGCGCCGGATGCTCGACGAGAAAGACTGGGTCGCGCCGGCGCGGCTGAAGGAGATCAACGAAGCTTACGTCGAGGAGATCGACACGGTCGGCGCGCAGCGTCACGCGCTGCTGACGAAGCTCGTTCCGCGTCTGCTGGGCATGACCCCTTTCGTCGCCATCGCTTTCGGGTTGCTCAGGGCCTATCGCGTGGTCAGCGAAGTGGACGGGCTCGAAACCGCCGCCGAGGCGAGCCTGCAAATCTTCATATTGACGGGCCTCGACCTCATCGCCGGCATCCTGTTCTACCGTTTCATCCGCGCCCGCAAAAACATCCTGGACGCCGTCGTATCGCGGGTGGAAGACCGCCGGGGCAAGCAGTTTTCCAGGGAGTTCGTCAACAGGTTCTTTCTCTTCCTCGCGAATTTCTGCCTCCTGATCACCGGCGCGCTCTATCTCGCCGCATATTCCCAGCCCGCCCTCCTCGCGCAAATCGCGCCGCGGGCGATGGTCGTGCCCTTCCTCTTCGGCAGCCTCGTTCTCGTCGCCGGCTGGCTGGCGCGCATGGCCGAAAAAACGGGCGTCCCTTTTCTGGGCCTCGCCATCGCCGCCGCGCTCGGCGTGACGGCGCTGAACAAGCACTATAACGACATGCGCGTTCTGCCCGCGGACCCCGGCAAGCTCGACGCGCGGCAGATCGACATCGACCTCGCGATCGACCGCTGGATGGCGGCCAATCACTGCGACGGCGACAAATGCCCGCCGGCGCTGATCGTCTCGGCGGAAGGCGGCGCAAGCCGCGCGGCTTTCGCGCTCGCGACCGCCGTCGGCTATCTGCTGGACCGCGCCGACGAGCTTCCCGATGCGAAGGAGCCGGGCGCCTCGCCCGCGCGACGCATCTTCGCCATTTCGGGCGTGTCCGGCGGCTCCTTCGGCGCGGCGACCGTGCGCACGGCCCTGTGGGAGGCGGCGCGCCAGGGTCTCGCGTCGCCGCCATGCAAGGAGCCGCCCAAAAACTGGTTTCACGCCGACAAGGCTGAGGTGAAGACGAGCTGGCGGGCCTGCCTCGAGGCGCTCGTCGTCGGCGATTATCTCACGCCGGCCTTTATCGGGCTGGGCTTCAGGGACAATGTCGCTCCGCCGCTGCCTTTCATCAAGGACGACCGCGCCGTTCTCGTGGAGAAGGCCTGGGAGACGCATTTCGCCCAGGTTCTGGACCTTGATCCAAGCGACGACGAGGCCGGTCTGCGCCGTCGCTTCGGCTATGTCGGAGACATGCTGACGGAGGGACATTGGCTGCCGCTGCTGCTGCTCAACGGGACTTCTGTGAACACGGGCACGCGCATCGTCGCCTCGGACGTGATCTCGACGCGCAAAAGCGATGGCCCGGAGCCCGGTCGCGCGCCGCTCTACCCTGCCGCCTTCGATCTCTTTGAAATGCTGTCCTCGCCCTGCGGCGGCGCCGGAGACGTCATCTGCCGGGCGGCGGAATCCGGCTCCAGCGACGTGCCCGGGATCCGCAACGGCGCCGATGTGCGCCTCTCCACGGCGGCGATGGATTCCGCCCGCTTCCCGATCGTCTCGCCGGCCGGAATCATCCGCGCCGCGCCGGGCAAGGACAATCCGCCGGAAGAAGACCTCGGCGACCGCGTCGTCGATGGCGGCTATTTCGAGAATGCCGGCCTGACGACGTCGATGGATATCGCCCGCGCGCTCTATGCGAGAGGGATCACGCCGGTTGTTCTCTGGGTTCAAAACGACCCGACGCGCGGCAAATGCGACGCTGTCGACAAGAACGGTTCGGACGGACTACCGCCGCGCGCCGCCGGCACGCCGCATCTGAAGGTCGCGGATCCGCAGGGGCTGGAGACGATTTTCGGCACGCTCGCCACGCCGTTCAACGCCTTGATCGCGACGCGGGCCGGCCATGCGGACGAGGCGGCCGAAACGGCCCAGCGCGTGCTTGAGGACATGAGCGAGAGCCTCAACAAGGAGGTGGACGGCATTCGCTCGAGCTACTTCACCTACAAGCTCTATCGCGCGCCCAATTTCGACCGCGGCCAATGTGAAAAGGACGAGGCGCCCGCAATCGAGGATGAAGAGCTCGCGCGCGCATGCGCGCCGTTGAAGGGGCTGAAGCCCAAAATGGCGGAGGTCTCCATGAGCTGGTGGCTGTCTCAGCCGGTCCAGGCTTCGGTCGACTCGCAGATCTGCGACTGGCGAAACCGGAAGGACCTCGGCAATTTGCGCCGGCGCCTCTCGCAAATGCTGTCGACCAAGGCGGCCGGCGCGGCGAGATAGGCGCGCGCCTTCGCCCTTTCCGCGCGCGCCGAGCCGCGCGGGCGGATTCGCCATGTCTGGATGACAAACTCACAGAAGCTTCGCCCGGCCTTTGCTAATTGACGCGGACTCGGGCGCGCGGAGAAGCGAATTGTCCAAGAAGATCGTCATCGTCCAGGGTCACCCCGATCCCGCGCCGGAGCGCTTGTGCCGCGCGCTGGCCGACGCCTATGCGCGCGGGGCGGCGCAGGCGGGGCATGAGATCAGGCGCATCGACGTCGCCGACCTCGATTTTCCCATGCTGCGCAGCCAGGCGGCTTTCGAGAGCGGCGCTTTGCCTCCTGCGATCGCCGAGGCGCAGGAGACGCTGCGATGGGCGGAGCATTGGGCGATCGTCTATCCGCTCTGGCTCGGCGACGCGCCCGCGCTCTTCAAGGGCTTTATCGAGCAGATATTCCGGCCGGGCTTCGCGCTCCGCTACAGGCCAGGCAAGCTTCCCGAGGGGCTTCTCAAGGGGAAATCCGCGCGCGTCATCGTAACGATGGGCATGCCGAGCTTCGTCTACCGCTTCTTTTTCCTTGCCCATGGCCTGCGCAATCTGAAGCGCAACGTGCTCAATTACGCCGGCGTCTCGCCCGTGCGCGCGACCTTGATCGGCTCCGCGAAGGGAATGACGCGCGAAACGGCGGAAAAATGGCTGGCGCGGGCCGAAGCGCTCGGGCGCGACGGGCGCTGAAAGGCCGACTCAGGCAACACCGCGCGGAACAAACGAAGCCTCTCCTTGTTTCGAACGGACGCAGCGGCGTCCGTTCCGCAGGGAGGCGCATATGGAAAATGTCGAGGTCATCAAGACGCTGAGCAATCTCGCGGAGATCAGCCGCGACGGCGAGAAGGGCTTCCGCACGGCGGCGCAGGAAGCGCGAGACCCTCACCTCAAGACCGTCTTCGAAAACGCCGCGGACCGCTGCGCCAGCGGCGCCCACGAGCTGGAGTCGCAGATCGCCGCCATGGGCGGATCGCCGTCGCATTCGGGCTCGGTCTCGGGCGCGTGGCACAGGGTCTGGACCAGCCTCAAAGCCATCGTGACCGGTCATAGCGACAAGGCGATCCTCGAGGAGATCGAACGCGGCGAAGATATCGCCAAAGCGGCGTATGAAACGGCGATCGCCAAGCCTCTGCCGCCGAACGTACACGAGATCGTCGATCGCCAATATCGCGGCGTGAAGGAAAATCACGATCGCGTGCGCGACCTGCGCGATCGCGCGGCGTGACGCGCGTTCCGCGCCGGGCGCGGAACGCCAACCGTCGGCGGCTTTAGCTTGCGTCCTGCAAGATGCGCGCGGCGCGCGGCGCGAAATAGGTCAGCACGCCCGAAGCGCCCGCGCGCTTGAAGGCGAGCAGGCTCTCCATCATGGCGCGCTCTTCATCGAGCCAGCCATTCTGCGCCGCGGCCATGATCATCGCATACTCTCCGGAGACCTGATAAGCGAAGGTCGGCGCGTGGAAGGTCTCCGCGACGCGATGGACAATGTCGAGATAGGGCATGCCGGGCTTGACCATCACCATGTCGGCGCCCTGCTCGAGATCGAGCGACACCTCGCGCAGCGCCTCGTCCGTATTCGCCGGGTCCATCTGATAGGCGCGCTTGTCGCCCCGCAGCGTCTTATTGGTGCCGATCGCGTCGCGGAACGGGCCGTAAAAGGCCGAAGCGTATTTCACGGCGTAGCTCATGATCTGCACGTTCTGGAAGCCTTCCGCGTCGAGCGCGGCGCGGATGGCGCCAACGCGTCCGTCCATCATGTCGGAGGGCGCGATGATGTCGGAACCGGCGCGCGCCTGCGTCACGGCCTGCCGCGCCAGAACCGAAACCGTCTCGTCATTGAGGATCTCCTCGCCCGCCAGAAGGCCGTCGTGACCGTGGCTCGTATAGGGATCGAGCGCGACGTCGGTGATCACGCCGATATCCGGCGCCGCTTCCTTGATCGCGCGGCAGGCGCGGCAGACGAGATTGTCGGGATCGAGCGCGATGCTCGCCTTCTCGTCCCTGAGCTTTGGATCGGTATTGGGAAAGAGCGCAACCGCCGGCACGCCGAACGCCGCCGCCTCCGAGATCGCCGCCGCGGCGAGGTCGATCGACTGGCGGAACACGCCAGGCATTGAAGCGATCGGTTCGCGGCGTCCTTCGCCCTCGATCAGAAAGACGGGCCAGATGAGATCGGAAACGTCGAGCGAGGTCTCTCGCACAAGGCGCCGCGACCAATCGCTCTTGCGGTTGCGCCGGGGCCGCTGCACCAGCGGAAGCCGCGTCGAAGAAATCTCCCTGTCGGACATCGTCGCCTCCCTTGTCGCGGACGCTTAACACGCGCGCCTGCGCCTTTCGACTCCGGCGCGCGGGAACGTTATAGACATATGGCGCGCCCGTTGCGCTCGCGCAGGAAAGAGAAGATGGCCGCCGCGGGCAAAGCCTCGTCGTCATTCGCCGCAATCGCAGCCGCCTGCTTCGCTGGAGCCTGCGGCGTCGCGGCCGCGCCGCTTCCGGCGCCGCAGACGCCAGCCCCCACGGCGCGCGAAACGGCGGCGCGGAACGCGAAGGCGCAAACGAACGGCGCATTCCAAAGGCCGGCCGGCAAACCGGCGTCGGGCGCGTCGCCCGCCGCGAAGCCGAAAGCGGGCGCGCCGCCATCCCGTCCGCCGGCTCCGCAAGCCGCGCCCAGAGCGGCGCCCGTCGCTCCGCCGGCCCAAACAAAGCTCGCGCCGCTGCCGCCGGTCGATACGTCGTCGCCGCCGCCGACGCTGCCGCGCGCGTCGCGGGAGCGCATGCGGGCCTGCGCCGAAGAGTGGGAAAACAAGAAGCGCGCCGCCAATGCCGGCATACCGATGTGGCGAGATTTCGCGACCGGCTGCCTCACGCGTTCATAGGGATCGACGACCCGGAAAAATATTTCGCCCGAGGCGCGCGGTCGAAGCGCGATCCCGGGCGATGCTTCTCGCGCGAAAGCGCGTTCACGACGCGCGATCCGGGGATCGCGCATGGCGAAAACGCCTTGATCAGGCGCCCTCGGTCGGCGTTTCCGGCGGGGCCACCTTCACCTTGCGCGGCGCGCGCTTCTTGGCCGGCGCCTTCTTCACGGCCTTCTTCGTCGCGCGCTTCTTCGTGGCCGCCTTCTTCGTCGCGCCACGCTTCTTGGTCGCTACCTTGCGGACAGCCTTGCGAGCGGTCTTCTTGGCGGCGGCTTTGCGCACGCCTTTCTTGGCGGCCGTTTTCTTCGTTGCGCGCTTCTTCGTCGCCGCCTTCTTGGTAGCGGTCTTACGCGTACCCTTTTTCGCCGCCGCCTTCTTGGCCGGCTTACGCTTCGTTGTAGCTCTCGCCATAATAAGTCCCCTTGATCCGAATTGCCGGAACTATGGTCGACCGACAATACGCGCAAATAGCGTAACGTGGTTAATCAGCGGTTCAAGTGGCGACGCGCGTGAAGTAACCGCGTCAACGCTTCGCGCATGCTCTCAAAGCATCGTGGACAACGAAGAAGAGCGCGACGAATGTCCTGTCTCGGCGTCGCGCGAATGCTTTCGCGGAGCGGTCGCCGCGTGAGATTTCCGTTCGCCGATCGCATGCGCGCATATGCGTAAAACCGCCGCGCGCAAAGCGGGGCAAACAGGGCGGACGATACACGCGCCGCATTTCAATTGTTTGTTTTTCTTTATGATCGCATTCCGCGCGCCTCCCGTTCCAAAAGCCGCGCACAAGTCGCGGGCGCGCGGGCGCTTCGCGGATCAATTCGCGTCGTCGACGATTTCGCTTACGATCAGGAGAAGAAAACTCGCGCGTTCCAACGGCGCTCGAAGACGAGGATGGAGGATGCGCCTCCGCCAGAACGGCGTCCCACAAAAAAATTGTGCGCAGCGTCCCGAAAAGCAAAAAAAATATCGGCCGCGTCGCGCGCGAAACAAAAAATCGCACAGGACCGCGGCCGACTCTGATTCGTTTTCGTGAATTCGGACGCCGGTCAGACGCCCAATTTCTGCTTCAGCAATTCGTTCACCGCCTGAGGATTCGCCTTGCCGCCGGTCTGCTTCATGACCTGTCCGACGAACCATCCGAGCATGGTCGGCTTCGCCTTCGCCTGCTCCGCCTTGTCGGGATTGGCGGCGATGACGGCGTCGATGGCGGCTTCGATCGCGCCCGTATCCGTCACCTGCTTCATGCCGCGCTTCTCGACGATCTCCTTGGGATCGCCGCCCTCGGTCCAGACGATCTCGAAGAGGTCCTTGGCGATCTTGCCCGAGATGACGTTGGTGGAGATGAGGTCGACGATCGCGCCGAGCGCCCGCGCCGACACGGGCGAGCGCGTGACGTCGAGGCCTTCCTTGTTGAGGCGGCCGAACAGCTCGTTGATCACCCAGTTGGCGACGGCCTTGGCGTCGCGGCCCTTCGCCGCTTCCTCGAAGAAGTCGGCGCTCGCGCGCTCCATCACGAGCACGCCGGCGTCATAGGGCGGCAGGCCGTATTCGTCGATGAAGCGCTGACGCTTGGCGTCCGGCAGCTCGGGCAATTCCGCTTTCAGCGCATCGACATAAGCAGCGTCGAACTCGAGCGGCAGCAGGTCCGGATCGGGAAAATAGCGATAATCATGCGCTTCTTCCTTGGAGCGCATCGAGCGCGTCTCGCCCTTGCCGGGATCGAAGAGCCGCGTCTCCTGATCGATCTTGCCGCCGTCCTCGAGAATGCCGATCTGGCGGCGCGCCTCAACCTCGATCGCCTGGCCGATGAAGCGGATCGAGTTGACGTTCTTGATCTCGCAGCGCGTGCCGAGCGGCTCGCCCGGCCGGCGCACCGAGACGTTGACGTCGGCGCGCAGCGAGCCCTGCTCCATATTGCCGTCGCAGGAGCCGATATAGCGCAAGAGCGCGCGCAGCTTCGTCACATAGGCGCGCGCCTCCTCGGCCGAGCGCATGTCGGGCTTGGAGACGATCTCCATCAGCGCGACGCCGCTGCGGTTGAGGTCGACATGGCTTTCGCCGGGCGAGAGATCGTGCAGCGACTTGCCGGCGTCCTGCTCCAGATGCAGGCGCTCGACGCCCACCGTGATGCGCTCGGTCGGCGACACGTCGACGATGACCTGGCCCTCGCCGACGATCGGGTGCTTGTACTGGGAGATCTGATAGCCCTGCGGCAGGTCCGGGTAGAAGTAGTTCTTGCGGTCGAAGATGGAGCGCTGATTGATCTGCGCCTCGAGGCCGAGCCCGGTGCGGATCGCCTGCTTGACGCACTCCTCGTTGATGACGGGCAGCATGCCGGGCATGGCGGCGTCGACCAGAGAGACGTGATCATTGGGCGCGCCGCCATACTCGGCGGAGGCGCCGGAGAAGAGCTTGGCGTTCGACGTCACCTGGGCATGAATTTCCATGCCGATGACGACTTCCCAATCGCCGGTCGCGCCTTTTATGAGCTTGGATGGAGCCGCCTGTGTCGCCATATTTTCCTCGCTGAACCTACGCCTTCCATATAGACCACGCTGCGCGCAAGCGGAACGGGGCGACGCCGAGCGACGGAGATCGAGTGCGATGGAAGAGAAAAACGACGTCAGGAGCCGTATCACCCGCCTCGTCGAGCGCATGCGCGGCGCGCCCTCTTACGTCGCTGTTCCCACCGGACTCGGCTTTGTCCTCGGGGGCACGATCCTCGCCCCGCTCCCGGTTTTCGGCGTCTGGATGGTGCCGCTCGGCCTCGCGATCCTCGCGCCGCACTGGCCGGGCGCCGAGCGGCTGTCGCGGCGCCTGCATTGGCAGCATCTGAAATTTCTGCGCTGGTCGATCCGCCACGGCTTCGTGCGCGTGAAGCGGGTCGAGCGGAAGGGGGACGAGCGCTGAAGGGGCGCGATCAGTCGGAAAAGGGATCAACGAGGGGAACGCCGAGGTCCTGAAAGTGCTTCGTGTTGCCGGTAGCCAATGTCATGGAATGCGCAGCGGCGATCGATGCGATGACGCCATCCATGACAGGGAGGGGCTCGCCAGCAACTTTGCGAATGGCGCGCAAGCGGGCGAAATGCCGCGCCGACATTTGATCGAAGGACAGAATGCGGCCGGCAAATTTCTCCATTTCGATCAATTCGCACGCGCGCAGCAACGCGTCCCGCTTTCTGCCCGAGGGCAGGATTTCCGCACCGTACCAAAGTTCCGCGAGAACCGGCGCGCAAAGATACAGGTCGGATTTGAGCTTGGAGCTCAACCAGGAGCGGACGGCTGAATTCCCGTCGGGCTTCATGGCTTGAGAAATGACATTCGTGTCGAGAAGGATCACTCGAAATCCGGCCCCGGCCGCTCGGTATTGTCGCGAGGCTGTATGAAGTCGTCCGTCCAAAGTTCCGGCGGCACGAGCATTCCCAGCTCTTCGCCCAATCCATACTCTGAAGACCGGGGTCCAGCCAAAGCTCGTTTCAGCAGCGCCTCTATCTCCCGCGATAGGCTGCGCTTGTTCGCGCGGGCGCGCTCTTCGATCTGCCGTTTTAGATCATCTGGGATATCTCGGACCAGTATATCAGACATGCGCACACTCCAGTTGATATCAATGATATCACGCGCATCGATCGAAGCAATGACATTAGGCGAAGGCGCTGCGGGCAGGCGTTCCTGAAATATAATTGGAGAACTGAAGGGCGTCGATGACGCGGCGAAGCGCACGAATGCGCTTCTCTTCAACAACGGCGCCGACCAAATTGCGGCGCTTCAACACTCCCTCACTCCCCCTTCGGCGCCCGATCTCCCATCAGGCGTTCCTCATATTGGATCGACCATTCGACGATGGCCGTCCACAAATTCATCGCGACCTCGACGGAGAGCCCCTCGCGGCGCGCGGCGCCCAGCACGCGGGCGAGCACTTCGTCGACGCGATCGGGCACGCGCGCGGGAATGCCGAGCGCCGGCTTCACATTCGCCGCGCGCTCGATCTGGCGCTGGCGCCTGGCGAGCAGCGCGACAAGCTCGTCGTCGAGTTCGTCGATGACGCGGCGCACGTCGGACATTTCGTCCTGCATCGCCTTGAGGTCGGGCTTGGCTGCGGCCTTGCTCATCAGCGCCACCACGCTTCCGGGAAATCGAATTTCGGCGCCGCCCGCTCGATCGCGGCGGCGAGCGAGAACAGCGTCTCTTCGTCGAAGGGACGGCCAATGAGCTGCAGGCCGAGCGGCAAGCCGTTGGCGGCGAGGCCGCCCGGAACCGATACGCCCGGCAGGCCGGCCATGTTCACCGTCACCGTGAAGACGTCGTTGAGATACATCTCGACGGGATCGGTTGACCCCTGCTCGCCCTGCGCAAAGGCGGTCGAGGGCGTCGCGGGCGTCAGCACCGCGTCGACGCCGGCCGCGAAAGCCTGATCGAAATCGCGCTTGATGAGGCTGCGCACCTTCTGCGCGCGCACGTAATAGGCGTCGTAATAGCCGGCCGAGAGGACGTAAGTGCCGATCATGACGCGGCGGCGCACTTCGGCGCCGAAGCCCTTGGCGCGCGTCTTCTCATACATGTCGATAATGTCGCGGCCCGGCTCGCGCAGGCCGTAGCGCACGCCGTCATAGCGCGCGAGATTCGACGAAGCCTCCGCCGGCGCGATGATGTAATAGGTCGGCAGGGCGTATTTGGTGTGCGGCAGGGAAATCTCGACGATCTCCGCGCCGGCGTCCTTCAGCCATTGCGCGCCCTGATCCCAAAGCGCGGCGATTTCCGCCGACAGGCCGTCGAGACGATATTCCTTCGGCACGCCGATGCGACGGCCTTTCACCGAGGCGCCGACGGCCTTCTCATAATCCGGAACGGGCGCGTCGACGCTCGTCGTGTCCTTCGGATCATGCCCCGCCATGGAGCGCAGCATGATCGCGGCGTCGCGCACGGTGCGCGCGATCGGCCCCGCCTGATCGAGCGAGGACGCGAAGGCGACGATGCCCCAGCGCGAGCAGCGGCCGTAAGTCGGCTTGACGCCCACCGTGCCCGTGAACGCGGCCGGCTGGCGGATCGAGCCGCCCGTATCGGTCGCCGTGGCGCCGAGGCAGAGATGCGCGGCGACCGCCGCCGAGGAGCCGCCCGACGAACCGCCGGGAACGATCCTGGCGTCCGGATCGCCCTTGCGCTTCCAGGGCGAAACCACGGGGCCGAAGGCGCTCGTCTCATTCGACGAGCCCATGGCGAATTCGTCCAGATTGAGCTTGCCGAGCGTCACCGCGCCGTCGCGGATGAGATTGCCAGACACGGTCGATTCATAAGTGGGCGTGAAGTCGTCCAGTATCCGGCTCGCCGCCGTCGTGCGCACGCCCTTGGTGCAGTAAAGATCCTTGACGCCGAGCGGCAGGCCCTCAAGCGGACCGTCCTGTCCGCTCGCGAGCTTCGCGTCGCTCGCCTCGGCCTGCGCGAGCGCCAGTTCCGGCGTCTCCGTAATGAAGCAGTTGAGGAGGCGCGCGTCCTCCATCGCGGCGATATGCGCCTTGGTCAGTTCGACGGCCGAGATTTTCTTCGACTTCAGCGCGTCGCGCGCCTCGGCAAGGGAGAGATGCGTCAGATCGGACATCGAGTCTCTTTATATATCGGAAGCGGGACGGCGTGTCGCGGCGAGCCTACTCGATCACCTTGGGCACGACGAAGTAATGGTCTTCCTTGACCGGCGCGTTGGCGAGCACGTCGTCGGCGACGCCGCCGTCCGTCACCACGTCGGCGCGCTTCTTCATCTGCATGGGCAGCACGGAGGCGATGGGCTCGACTCCTTCGACATCGACCTCGGACAGCGTCTCCACGAAGGAGAGAATGGCGTTGAGCTCGCCGCGCAGACGCTCGACCTCGTTCTCATCGACGGCGATGCGCGCGAGATGGGCGATGCGGCGAACCACCGCGGAATCGACAGACATTGGGAAGCTCCGCCGGATGAACCTGCCACGGCGCTATAGCGCCTGGGGGGACCGGGCGCAATGCAGCGGGCCTAGAGAGGCGCAGATTGAGGCCGCAGGGCGACCGGGTGAAAGATCATCTTGGACGGCAGGCGCCCGATACGTCCCGCGAAGGGGAGGGATTCGCTCACGCCGGCGTTCACCTGATCGAGTCCAGGGCGACCGGGTGAAGGTTTCCTCATCCCGAGGAGCGAGCGAAGCTCGCGTCTCGAAGGACGAGGAAACCTTCATTTTTCGTAATCCGGAGCTCGCTCTCATGCTTCGAGACGGCTCCTGCGCATGCTTCGAGACGCCGCCTTCGGCGGCTCCTCATGCTTCGAGACGGCTCCTGCGGAGCCTCCTCAGCATGAGGGCGAGGATTGTCGTCCTTCACCTGATCGCCCTGTCGAGTCCCGGGATATGTTTGTCGTCGCGGCGAGTCATGCTAGCGCGGAGCATGACCGCCAACGCCTCGACGCTTGAAGAAATCGCTCGGACCCTCCCCCCGAGGGGCCGACTCATGGGCCTCGATCTCGGCACGAAGACCATCGGCCTCGCTTTGTCCGACGTCGAGCGGCGCCTCGCCTCGCCGCTCGATACGATCAGGCGCGTCAAATTCTCGACCGACGCCGGGGCGCTCCTCAAGCGCGCCGCCGATTTCGAGGTTCAGGCGCTTGTCTTCGGTCTCCCGCTCAATATGGACGGGACCGAGGGGCCGCGCGCGCAGGCGACGCGCGCCTTCATGCGCAATCTGCGCAAGCTCACGCCCCTGCCCTTCGCCTTCTGGGACGAGCGCCTCTCCACGGCGGCCGTCACCCGCGAGCTCATCGCGCAGGACGCCTCGCGCGCGAAGCGGGCGGAGGTCGTCGACCGCATGGCGGCGGCCTATATACTTCAGGGCGCGCTCGACCGTCTTTCGCGCCTCGTGTGACGATTAATCACGTAAGTTGGTTCCAGCAAAGAAAAAATCAGAAGTGTCGCCAGTCGTTTCCTATGTATACAACCGCAGCGTGCAAAATCTAACTTGACATCCCTTGGCTGAGCATTAAGAAAATGACACGTTAAGGTCGTGTTTTAACCTCTTTTTGCAGAGGCTCCGCGACACGGAGGCTGAACTTATGGGTCGCTCCACCATGTCTTCGTCGATACTGTCGAAAGCGGCGTCAAAAAACGCGGAGGCCGCCAAAGACAAGCGCCGCTCGGACGAGGACGCGGCCGCCATGGCGAGTTATATCGCTGATATGGCTTCGGAACTCTCCCTGCTCGCCGGGCGGGCGGAAATGCCCATGGTCGCCTATTTCCTGAGTCTGGCCCGCGTCGAGGCGGAGATGCGCTCCCGGGAGCTTGGCGGCGTCGAGATCAAGCGCGACGAGTAGAGCGCCTACTCCCGGTTGCAAATCAAGGACACGGAATTGACGCCGTGCCGCGCCAGGCGGCCGTCGAGATCGAGCTCCACGAGAACGCCCTGAACCTCCCGCGCGGTCAGGCCGGCGACTCTGATCAGCTCGTCCACCGCCACGGGCGCCGGCCCCAGCAAGGAAATCACGAGCTCCCTCGCGTCCGCTTGCAAGGGCGCGGGCGCGATCATGGGCGCGGGCTCGCGCGGCGGCGGCTCGGGAAACGCCGCGAGACGCGGCGCGCTTTCCTCGAAGGCGAAAGCGTCCCGCGCCGGGAAAAAATCCAGCTCGTCGAAGAGCGGCTCCTCATCATGCGCGCGGTCCGCCTCGTCGAACAGCGCGCCCGGGGGCCTGGGCCCGCCCGCGGCGAGCGCGTCGATCACGTCCTCCGGCCGGGCGCAGAGCGTCGCGCCCTGGCGCAGCAGGTCGTTCGTTCCCTCGGCGCGCGGATCGAGCGGCGAGCCCGGCACGGCGAAGACCTCCCGGCCCTGCTCATTGGCGAATCGCGCCGTGATCAACGAACCCGAGCGCCGCGCCGCCTCGACCACGACGGTCGCCCGGCTGACGCCGGAGATGATGCGGTTCCGGCGGGGAAAGTCGCGTCCCCGCGGCTCCCATTCGAGCGGCATTTCCGAGACGAGCAGCCCCTGCTCCGCAATCTCGGCGACGAGCCGTTCATGCTCGGCCGGATAAGGCCGCGCCTGCCCGCCCGCGAGCACGGCGATGGTGCCTGTTTCGAGCGTCGCCCGATGCGCGCTGGCGTCGACGCCGCGCGCGAGGCCAGACACGACGACGTAATCCGCGCGCGCGAGACCGCGCGCCAGTCGTTCCGCGAAAGCGAGGCCGACGGCCGAGGCGTTGCGCGACCCGACAAGCGCGACGCCGTCGCGCCGCGCCGTCCGCGCGACGCCGCGGACGGAAAGAACCGGCGGCGCATCGGGGATTTCCCGCAAGAGCGGCGGATAGTCCGGATCGCCGGTCGCGACGAAGCGGACGCCCATCGCCGAGGCGCGGTCGATCTCGCGGAGGATTTCGTCGCGCGGGGCGAGGCGGATCGCGCGGCCGCGCAGAGCCTTGGCCGCGAGCTCCGGAAGCGCCTCCAGCGCGGCGCGCGCGCCGCCGTAACGATTGACGAGCTCCCGGAAGGTGCGCGGCCCCGGTATTATGGCGCAAACGCCACAAGCATTCCAGGCGGCCTAGCCCTACCTTGTTGGCATGGAACCGAACCACCCCACGCTCTCCGCTCTGCGGACCCTTCACGCCGATCTAGCCGGCCAGCTCCAAGTCAATGAAGAGCAAGCCGACAAGCTCAGAGAGAACATGAAGCATGTCGAGGCGGTGATAAAGCTCATTGCCCCAGACTACAGCTTGCGGCCGATCGCCGTCCGGCGTCGCAAGCCCAATCCCTACTTCAAGCGCGGGACGATCTTCCGCAGCGTCCTGGAGCTTCTCAGGACGGCTACAGACCCCATGACGGCCTCTGAGATCACCTCCCGCCTTCTGACCGCCAAAGGCGCGCCAGCGGGCGACAGGGAGGTTTTCAGGAACCTGTTCGGGGGCGTCCAATCGTCGCTGCGGAACAATGACGGCGTGACCGTGCGGGCGGTTGGCGAGGGGCGGCCAGCGAGGTGGATAATCCACAAATCGGTTATAGACTAAATCTATAGCCCTATCCGAATCGGCAAAATTGGAGTATGGAGCGAACGCAACCTGTAACTCCCAGTATCAGGTTGCTACTTGGAATGGATACCTTCGCTTTGATTTCACCCTGATATCTAGCCCAGGTAAGGGACTTTAGTCGTTCGCGCGCATCCGCTGGCGATGACGCGACGATTTCAATCCCCCATTCCGAGCCTTCGTGGCGATACTCGAAAAGGTATCGCTTGAACTCAACTCCCATAGGGATATGCCCATCATGTTCTACTACGTCTACGTCGACGCAGCGTTCCAGTGGCGTTGGACTCTTTACGCCGCCAATCACAAGAAGATCGCCAACTCAGGTGAAGGCTACGTTAACAAAGCCGACTGCCTGCATGCGATTGCCCTTGTGAAGAGCTCGGCGTCAGCTCCGATCCATTATCAGAGCTAACCCGCCTATATATGCGTCGATGACTTGGCCCCGCCTTAACCGGCGGGGCTTTTTTTGTACCCTCTCTTCTGGCACTTAAATCTGGCGCAGTCAATAGATATAAACATGTACTTATATGATTATTTTGCTGCGTGACGCTGCCAGTAACCGGTGAAATCGACCGACGCCTTACGCTTCATCGCAAGGCCAGCAATGCGCTGGAATTGATCGCCGTTCGACATACGGCGATGATCCTCGCGCCAAGAGGCTTCCTGAGCGTAGCGCAGGAGGTATTGGCCTGCGACGGAATGATAGATGCCGATCTCAGCGCGACGCAGGCGCGAGAAGTAGGACTCCGCGTCGTTCGTGCAGGCACCGTCCGCGCTGTAGCTCTCTTGGTGATTGATGCGCTTCATTTCGAAATGAGCGTGAAGCGCGTCCCAAGAAGCCGCTTCGTCCGCATGAACGACTGAGCCCTTGGCAACGCGGTTGCGAACGAAGTTGAGCGCAGCGCCTTCCGTGCGGAAGACAGCCGGAACCGAACGGCCGTCGCGAGCACGGACGATGACAACGCACTGGCGCTTGCCATTCTGGTTGATCGCAAGGCGACGGTCGCGACGGTTTTCCTTGTTGTTGGCGGGCTTGATGTAGCCGCCGAAATAGCCGCCGTCGATTTCAACCTCTTCTCCGTCGCCGCCGACAACGCGGCCCTTCATCTCTTCGGCCATGGCCTCGCGGAGCTTATGCAGCAACACGAAAGCGGCCTTGTAGGACGTGCCCAGCTCGCGAGACATGGCGAGAGCGTTCTTGCCCTTCACTTCGTTGCAGTAGAGGGCGATCGCGGCGAGATAAACGCGCAGCGGGAGCTTGTGAGACGCAAAGAGCGTCCCGCTCGTAACAGAGAAGTCCTTCTGGCAGGCGCGGCAACGGAAGCGCGGAGCGCCGTTGGGACGGCGGCAGTCGTAGGCTTCAACGCCCCCACAATGCGGGCAAACCGGCTTGCCGTTGGTCTCAGGCCAACGGACCTTGCAGAAAGTGGCCTCCGCGTCCGCGTCCGACATGCGGAAGATCGCCCCAAGAGAGAGGGTCTTAGCGGCGCGGGAGAGGAGGAAATGCTGTGCCATGTATCCATATCCGATGATGTTGTGCATCGGATGTAGCGGTATACGTAATCACATGCAACGGCTAATATCATCGAATCTGGTGATACTCGGAGTCTAGCATGGCCGCGAAGGCTGATCCCGCAACGCAAGCATATGAAGCGAAAGCCAAAAACCTCCTGAAAGGCGAGTTGAAGCGCCGAGGCGTGACATATGCCCAGCTGGCGGAAAAGCTGGCAGAGATCGGCGTGAAGGAGACAGATCGGAATCTGAATAACAAAATCAGCCGTGGCGGTTTTACAACGGCATTCTTTTTGCAATGCCTAGAAGTCATTGGCTGCAAGACAATTTACCTATCTGATGAATAGCGTATTTTTCTGTTGAGTTTCAAAAAAGCTGGAACGATCATGCGCGCCGGTGAACCTGATTCTTTCGTTTAAGCGTTTGTGTATTCTGGGGCGTGCGTAAGTGTCGAAAATTCCAGTAGATGCGTGCTTAAAGCTTATCGAATCTGTCTCGGCGGCTTGTAAGACGGCACCCCCTGTGCCGCCGGCGCCGGCGGACCCGCCCGCAGCAGCGTCGCCAAATTGGGACGCAATGGCTAACTCCTTCGCGGCGCTTTCGGCTGCGTTCTCTTGGGGTTCGCTATTGCTCGCGGCTTTCGCGTTATTATCTGCAATAGCATGGGGTTACATTGTAACCAAGCAGGCAGAGGCGGAGGCTCGTGCAATATCAAAGGCTTGCGCGCACGACTCCGCGCAGAAAATAGCTGACGAAAAGATTTCCGCGTGGCTTCGCGATGAAGCTCCGGCAATCATCAGGAAGCATGTAGATAATCTCCAAAATGCCTCGCTTGGAGATGACGGAGACGGAGAGGCGGCAGACGAGATGGGGGAGGCGGCGGGATGACTGATCCATTGATACTGGTCGAGCAGCACCTCGCCTGCGGTATCCCTGTTCCGATTTTTGAAATCCTCGGTCACATCGGCCTTGGGCCGGAATATCGTATGCTGGACGACAATATTTCTGGCTGGATCGAGCGAAGGAACGGCGGCAGCGGATACTGGGTCGTAATCAATGCCGACCATCCGCGCGTGCGACAGCGCTTCACCGCCGCCCATGAATTAGGCCACTATATCTATCATCGTGATTTGTTGGCCAGCGGCGTTGGGGATACGCGAGCGTATAGGTCGGTTGGGACTCCGCTGCCAAACGCAGCGATAACGCAGCAACATGAGCGTCAGGCAAACAGCTTCGCCGCAAACACTCTCATGCCTCAGAACGAAGTCCTGCGCTTGCGCAGGACTGGTGTCACTGACCCGCGCGAATTGGCGCGGCGGTTTGATGTGTCGGAGGACGCGATGCGTATCCGGCTCGGCTTGCCGAGACAAAGCGCAGCTCAAACCTTCAATTTCTGAGCCTGTGGCGTTTGCGCCATAATACCGCGCGGCCCGATATTCTCGCTGCGGATCAGGCGCAGCCAATCGACGAGCTGCTCGTCGGAAAGACGCGCGCCCGACCCCGCGCCGCTCATGCCTTTTGCCCGATGCGGCTTTCGGTTCCCGCGCGCAGGCGCGCAATGTTCTCGGCGTGCTTGCGCCACAGCAGCGCCGCCATGGCGCCGACGACGAAGGCCTCGCCGCCATGGCCGAGCGCGAAAAGCAGCGCCGGCGACGCGGCGCTCGCGACAAGCGCGGAGAGCGACGAGTAGCGGGTGACGGCGGCGACCGTGAGCCATATGCCGCAAAAGGCGAGACCCACCGGCCAATGCAGGGCGAAGAGGCAGCCGAGGAAGGTGGCGACGCCCTTGCCGCCTTTGAACTTCAGCCAGACCGGCGCGATATGGCCGGCAAAGGCCGCGAAGCCGGCGATCATCCCGCCCTCGGGGGAGAGCGCCGCGCCGACGAGAACGGCGATCGACCCTTTGAGCGCGTCAAGCAGGAGCGTCGCCGCCGCAAGGTCCTTTCGTCCCGTGCGCAGCACATTGGTCGCGCCGATATTGCCCGAGCCGATGGCGCGCAGATCGATCGTGCCGGCGCCGCGCGTCAGCAGCAGTCCGAAGGGGATCGAGCCGAGGAGATAGCCGATGATGAGCGCGAGCGCGTCGGGCAGGAAGGACATTGGAAACGCGACACCCATTCTGAGAATGCGCCGGCGAAGATGCGGCGAATGCTAACGGAGGCTTGGCCGAGCCGCAACCAAGGGCGCTCAAAAAGCGTCCTCCCGGTTTCTCCCGGCATGGAAAAGACGTAGCAATGTCGCGCGCGCCTCGTCTACCGGGAAGGGGCTCGTCGGGCGGCGTTCGGAGCCGGCGACGCCGAGCCCGGGCCTTACGCCGTCTCTTCTTCGGCCTTGCGCGCAGAAGCCGTATTGAACCCGAACGTGTATTTTTTTGAGTCGCTCGACAAGGCGAGCAAGGACCTCGGACCCGGCGGATGCGCCGAAGGAAGGCGGATCGCGACCGAAAAACGACTTCAAGGCGGATCGCCTCATCATGACGCTCCCGTTTTCGCGCCGAAAGCGCTAAAGGGAGGGGCAGAAACCGGGAAGCACCAATGAGCAATTCCGAGCGCAGACCGCGCCCGCGCGCCTTCCGCCTCAATGGCGATGAAACCGTGACGTCGAAGCCCGCGCCGGAGGTCGAGCCGGAGATCGATATCTTCGCGGAAGCCGCCGAGCTCGTCGACGGCGCGCAGGGCGGCGAAGAGGCGGCGGAGGCCGCGCGCGCCAAGGGAATTCTCGACCGTTACGTCTTCTCCTCCGGCGGCGTGTTTCTTTCGGCCCTCACCGGCCTGATCACGCTCGCCCTCGGCGTTTGGGTCTGGAACTTCGTCGAGGATCTTTTCACCCGCTCTCCCATTCTCGGCGCCGTCGGGCTGGCGCTCGCGGCGGCCGCCGGCCTCGCGGCGCTGCTGTTCGTCGCGCGCGAAATCCGCTCCATCATGCTTCAGAACCGCATCGCGAAGCTTCACGCCGCCCTCGCCGAGGCGCGCACGGCCGATGACGGCGCCGCCGCCAAGACGCGCGTGCTCGAGCTCTGCAAGATCTACGAAGGACGCGCCGATCTCGCCCGGCCGCGCGCGCGCATCGCGGATTACGCCAAGCAGATCATGGACGGCAGAGATCTCATCGACCTCGCCGAGCGCAGCCTCGTCGCGCCGCTGGACGAACAGGCGCGGCGCGAAATCGCGGGCGCGGCCAAGCGCGTCTCCGTCGTCACGGCGGTGAGCCCGCGCGCGATCCTCGACGTCATCTTCGTCGCCGGCCAGGCCATCGTGCTGATGCGCCGCATTTCGGAAATTTATGGCGGCCGGCCGGGCCTGCTCGGCTTCTTCAAGCTCGCGCGCTCCGTCGGCGCGCATCTCGCCATCACGGGCACGGTCGCCGTCGGCGACACGCTGCTTCAGCAGGTGCTGGGCCACGGCGTCGCCGCGCGCATTTCGGCGAAGCTCGGCGAAGGCGTCCTCAACGGCCTGCTCACCGCGCGCGTCGGACTTTCCGCCATGGCGGTGTGCCGCCCCACCCCCTTCGTCACCGAGAGACAGCCCGGCGTGAAGGACGTCGCGCCTTTCCTCTTCGGCGGCGACAAGACCAAGGCAAACTGATTTGAAGATCGCGACCTGGAACATCAATTCGGTGCGTCTGCGCATGCCGCTCGTGGCGCATTTTCTCAAAACCAAGGCGCCGGACGTTCTCTGCCTGCAGGAAACGAAATGCCGAGACGCCGAATTCCCCATGAAGGATTTCACGGCGCTCGGCTACAAGCATATCGAGATCAACGGACAGAAAGGCTATCACGGCGTCGCGATCGTCTCGCGGAAGCCGCTGCGCCTCGTCGAGAAACGCGACTTCTGCGAAAAGGGCGACGCGCGCCACATCGCGGTCGAGATCGAGGATAAAGGCGGCCCGATCACGCTGCATAATTTCTACGTGCCCGCGGGCGGCGACGAGCCCGATGTCGAGATCAATCCCAAATTCGCGCATAAGCTCAGCTTTCTCGACGAGATGAAGGCATGGGGCGAGAATGGCGCGTCGAAGGGGCGCGTCGCGATGGTGGGCGATCTCAACATCGCGCCGCTCGAACACGACGTCTGGAGCCACAAGCAGCTCCTGAAGGTGGTGAGCCATACGCCAGTCGAGGTGGAAAAGCTCGCCGGCGTCTTTCAAGCCGGCAAATGGATCGACGCCATGCGCCATTTCGTGCCGGCGGACGAGAAGCTCTATACGTGGTGGAGCTATCGCGCCGCCGATTGGGCTGCGTCGAATCGGGGTCGGCGCCTCGATCACGTCCTCGTCAGCGAGGCGCTCGGCGGCGCGCTGACGAAGCTCGACGTGGTCACCGAGGCGCGCGGCTGGGAGCGGCCCTCGGATCACGTTCCGGTGACGATCGAATTGACGGAGTGATTTCGCAGCGACAGGAGACGATATGATCGCTCGCGAATTGATGACGCGGCATTTCCCTTACGTAATGGAGGATGCGGATCTCGATTACGTCGCCAAGCTGCTTTCCGAGTGCGACATCGGGATCGTGCCGGTCGTCGACGAGCAGCTTGCGCCCGTCGGCATCGTGACGCGAAGCAATCTCGAACGCGCGCGCGCGCCGATCCGGGCGGATCTCGGCGACGTTCCGCCTTTTCTTTTGCGCAAGGGGACGCGGCCGCCCTTTCGCCCGGGTCTGCACGGGCTGCGCGACGTGATGACGACTCCCGCAATCTCGGTCTCCTCCGGCGCGGCGCTGTCCGACATCGCAAAGGTGATGGAAAGCCACCATCTCAAACGCGCGCCGGTCGTCGACGGACACAAGCTCGTCGGCTTCGTGCTGCGCAAGGAAGTGATGCAGGCGATCGCGGCCGGCGGCGCGGCGGCGCCGGATCGCAAGCCGACTTTGCTTTCCATCGGCGCGCGCGAGCCGGATTACTGCGACATTGCGACGGCCGCGGAGTTTCGGGCGCTCGTCGCCGCGCATGACCGCCAGCTCGAGGCCGAGCGCGTCGAGCGGCGCCGCGCCATGGTGGAGATGCGCGAGCAAAGGATTCGGGAACTCGCCGCCCAGCGCCTCACCGACGGCCAATGGCGCGAAATGCTCGCCAATGCGCGCCGGGCCGCCGCGTCAGGCGTCACCGAACATATGCTGATCCGCTTCCCCTCGCAGCTTTGCACGGATGGCGGCCGCGCCATCAACGCGCCGGATCCGCATTGGCCCCAAACGCTGCGCGGCGAGCCCGCGGACGTCTTCCGGCGCTGGCGCAATGAGCTTCATCCGCGCGGCTTCAAGATCGCGGCGCAGATCGTCGATTTTCCAGAAGGGCTTCCAGGCGACGCCGCGCTGCTTCTCTTTTGGGGAGGAAGCGTGAATCAGCGCTGACGCGACTCGGCCTCCGCGCGCAGCGCGGCGAGCGAGGGGTAACGCTGCGTTCCGGCGGAGCTGCGCACCTCCACCGATCCATCCGACATCATGACATAGGTCGCGTCGCCGGCCGTATATTGGTCGACCTCGGTCGGGACCTCGGCGAGCGGCTCTCCCCCGAGGATCGCCGTGAAATCGAGGCGCTCCGCGGCCTGGTCGGGCTTCGGGGAATTATCGGGCTTCGCAAGCGGGATTTCGGGCCTGGGCGCCGCCGGCGCGGCGGCCGGCAAGGACTTCGCCCCGGCTTCAGCGGCGATGGTCGTCCCGGGGGCGATCCGCGCCAGGTGGGCGACGACGCGGCCGAGCGCCGTCGTCACAGCGCCGCCCGACAGGAAAACCGAACCCGCGATGAAGAGACTCCAGCCGCGCTCGAGCAGGATCATGTCCCAGCCCGTCCACATGGCGTAGACGCCGGCGGCGGCGAGCGACAGACCCAGCGCCGTCAGGCCCAAACTCGTAAAGCTGCGTTTCATCCGGCTCCCGTCTCTATCGAGGCCCCCTTTTAGCATATTGCGCGCGTTGCGGCGCAAGCGCGCGCCGACGGCCCTGCGAGCGCGGCGGATCTATACTATCAATACTTCCATCTTCCCCCACCGCGCGCGCAGCGGAGACGAGACAGTTTTTCTACTAATATGGTCATTGATACATACTCATTCAACATGTAGGCATGCAAAGCCCAGAAGGGCATCCGCCTGCAACAGGCAAAATCAAATAATTTCAGCATATTGTATGATTTCATCGTGCTGCGTCTCGATGACGCATAGTAAAATATCCTTCCAACACAAAGCTCTTGTCAATCGGCCGATAGAGCGGCGGGCGACGGCGAGCGCCGTCGGACATGCGGCCCGATGTCATATCCTTGTGAGGAGACGAGCATGAGGGGTTTGTTCAAGCGCGGCGTCTTCGCCGCGGCGTTGGGTCTGGTCGCGATTTTGGGCCTTGCGCCATCGGGCGCATGGGCGCATGGCGGCGTCAAGCTCGAGCAGGACGAATGCGTGCTGCGCATCGGCCAGAGCACAATGCATTTCATCGGCTATCAGCGCAGCGGGGAAGAGCAGGAGTTCTGCGAGGACATCGCCCGGACGGGGCCGACCGTCATCGCGCTGGAGGCCGTCTCCGACGACGTCCGCGACATGGCGATCGGCATCCGCATCATCAAGGATGTGGGCGGCGAGGCCAATGAGAAAGGCGATCTGACGGCGGCGACCGTCTTCAAGCTGGAGCCGAAAGTCTATCGCAACGGCATCATGACCTTCGAGCACGACTTCAAGGACGCCGGCCATTATGTCGGAATCGTCACGGTGCGAGACGATGTCGGCAATGAATGGGTGTCGCGCTTCCCCTTCACGGTGGGGCTCTACACCTTCTGGGGGATGATCGAATACATCCTCTATGGCGTGGGCTTCTTCTCGCTCATCGGCGTCATGTGGCTGGCTTTGCGGGCGAAGTCCAATAAGAGCAAAGCCGATCAGGCGGCCGCGCCCGCGGCCTGATCTCCGGATGGCGAACGGCCCGGCGACGCCGGGCCGCTTTTTTATTCCGCCGAACTCGATTTAGAATTATTCTTAGTTATTGCCGCGTCGCGGCGCGGGGTCTAGTTAAACGCGGGACCCCGGAGTCCCGACCTGTTCAGGAGAGCATTTATGTCCTTCACGCTTGAAGACCTCCCCTACGCTTACGACGCCTTGCAGCCCTATCTGTCGCGCGAGTCCTTCGAATACCATCATGACAAGCATCACGCGACCTATGTCACGAACGCCAATAATCTCATCAAGGGCACGGAGTTCGAAGGCAAGCCGATCGAGGAGGTGATCGTCGGCTCCTTCGGCAAGAACGCGCCGATCTTCAACAATGTCGCGCAGCACTACAACCACCACCATTATTGGAAGTGGATGAAGCCCAATGGCGGCGGCGCGATCCCCGCCAAGATCGAGAAGCTCCTCGTCGACTCTTTCGGCTCGGTCGACAAGTTCAAGGAAGACTTCCAGAAGGAAGGCCTCGCGCAGTTCGGCTCGGGCTGGGTGTGGCTGGAGCTCAAGGACGGCAAGGCCGCCATCCGCAAGACGCCGAACGCGGAGAATCCGCTGGTGCACGGCGCTCAGCCGCTGCTCGTCGCCGATGTGTGGGAGCACTCCTATTACATCGACTACCGCAACCGCCGCGCCGACTATCTCAAGACCTTCCTCGAGCATCTCGCGAACTGGGAGCATGTCGAGGAAATGTTCGACGCCGCCAAGTAATCCGACGCCTCTCAGAACAATCGCGCGCGGCAAGCTTCCCTTGCCGCGCGCCTATCCCTTCAGATCAGTAGCAGACCGTGCGGCGCACGCGGCCGCGCCAAACCGTGCGGCAGACCCGCGCCGGCGCCGCCACCGGCCGGCGCACCACGGCGCCGCCGCGATAACCAACGCATCCGGCGCGATAGACGCCGCGAGCGCAGACGACGGCGTTCGCCTCTTGCGGCTCGAAGGTCATCGTCGCGGCGAAGGTCATGAGCCCAAGCCCGGCCATCAGCAAATATCTCATCGCGATCGCTCCCTTGTCGTCCGGATCGAGCCGAACCCGTCCAATATGAGAACCGCGCCCGGCGGCGGCAATCGTCGCAGCGACACGCCGACCCACTCGTCTGCGGCCGTCATTGCGAGGAGGCAAAGCCGACGAAGCAATCCAGGGGCGGCGGTAACGGCTCCGGATTGCTTCGCTGCGCTCGCAATGACGGTAGCGGGTTGCGGCGTCGGTTAGGCGCCAGGCGCCGCCTCGACGACGGATTTGAGATTGGCGAGTCCCTGCTCGAACTGCCCGCCGACCATCTTGTCCATGTTCATGAAGGCGTGCATCGCCTTGCCCATGAATTCGTTGCGGCCGGACATGGTCCAGACGACTTCCGTCCTGGCCTCGCCGGTCGGCTTCAGGTCGAACTGCACGTCGTTGACCGCCTGCATCGGCTTGAAGAACTCGATCTTGATGCGGATACGCTCGTTCTGGCTGCTTTCCTTGATCGTCATCTTGCCGGCGCCGACCTTGTTGTTGCCGGACCATTCCAGGCTCGACCCCGCGCCGAGCGGAGAGCCGTCATAGCTCGTCTTCTGCTCCGGATCGAGCTTGGCCCAGGGCGACCATTTCTCCCAATTATGGAAGTCGTTGATCTCCGGATAAATGCGCTCCGGCGGCGCCTCGACGACGGCCGAGCGGGCGATTTTGAAGGTATTCGGCTGCAAGGAAATATAGGCGATAAGCCCGCTTACGGCCGCGAGCACGATCAAAAGAAAAAGCGTCATGACGGCGTTCCTCCAGCGCGCGCGGCCGGCGCCGGCGCTTTTCGCCCATTCTAAAGCGCGGGGCGGAGCAGCGTAAAGTTGCGGTGGAGACGCGCGCGTTCTCCGCCGTCATTGCGAGCCGAAGGCGAAACAATCCAAGGCGGCAATTGCGGCTCTGGATTGCTTCGCCGGCTTCGCCTCCTCGCAATGACGGCGTTATGTCAGGCTCGCGCAGAAGGACTGGATCTTCGCGCAGGCCGACTCCAGCGTCAGCGCCGAGGCCGCATAGGAGATGCGGAAATTCGGGCCCGTGCCGAAGGCCGAGCCCTGCACCACGGCGACGCCCTCCGCCTCCAGCAGCCCGGTGACGAAATCCTCGTCGGTCTCGATCACCTTGCCCGCGGGCGTCTTGCGGCCGATCGCCTCGGCGCAGGAGGGGAAGACGTAGAAGGCGCCCTCCGGGGTCGGGCATCGCAGATATTTCGCCTGGTTGAGCATCGACACGACGAGGTCGCGGCGCTCCTGAAAGGCCTTGCGGAAGGTCGCGAGATGTTCCTGCGGCCCCTCCAACGCCTCGACCGCCGCCCATTGCGCGATGGAGCAGGCGCCCGAGGTCTGCTGGCCCTGCAAAAGATCCATGGCCTTGATGAGCTGGCTCGGCCCGGCGGCGTAGCCGATGCGCCAGCCGGTCATCGCATAGGCCTTGGAGACGCCGTTCATCGTCAGCGTGCGGTCGATCAGCTCCGGCTCGACCTGCGCCGGCGTCACGAATTTAAAGTCGCCATAGACGAGATGCTCGTAAATGTCGTCGGTGAGCACATGCACTTGCGGATGGCGGACGAGCACGTCCGTCACCTTTTTCATCTCGTCATGGCTGTAGGCGGCGCCCGAAGGGTTCGAGGGCGAGTTCAGCACCAGCCATTTGGTCTTGGGCGTGATCGCGGCCTCGAGCGCCTCCGGCTGAAGCTTGAAGCCGTCCTCCATCCTTGTGTCGACGAAGACCGTCTTGCCGCCGCAGATCGCGACCATCTCGGGATAGCTGACCCAGTACGGCGCGGTGACGATGACCTCGTCGCCTTGATTGATGGTCGCCAGAAAGGCGTTGAACAGGATGTGCTTGCCGCCGGTCGCGACGATCGTGTCCGAGGCCTTGTAGTCGAGCCCGTTCTCGCGCTTGAACTTGCGGGCGACGGCCTCGCGCAGCTGCGGGATGCCGAGCACGGGCGTGTAGCGGGTCTCGCCGCGGTCGATCGCCGCCTTGGCGGCGGCGCGGATATGCTCCGGCGTATCGAAGTCCGGCTCGCCGACCGAGAGGCTGATCACCTCCCGGCCCTGCGCTTTCAGATCGCGCGCCTTCTGCGTCACGGCGATCGTGGCGGAAGGCTTTACGCGCGAGAGAGCGTGGGCGAGGAAGGTCATTGCCGTCATTGTCCGGTAGGGGAAGTGTGCGTCGCACCATAATTTGCGGCGCGGCGACCGGCAACGAAAATCCGCAGGCCAAGCTCCCCGCGCCGATTCCGCGCCCATTAACCTGGGGCGGGTATCGTCTCTCCCTCTGGCGACGGCGAACGGGAGGAACGATGCTGGCGACGATCAGAAGCGGCGACTGGATGACGCCCGCGCGTCTGCGCGTCTATCCGCTCATCCTGCTCGCCTTCTTCTCGCTCGCCGCCATCGGCGCGGTCGCGACCTCGCAGGACCGCATGGGACCGAATGATCTGCCGCTCGGCTCCGACTTCAGTCAGGTATGGGTCGCGGGCAAGGAAGTCCTCGCCGGACATCCGGAAGCGCCTTTCGACATCCTGCGCCACGCCGAGGCGCAGCGCGCCGAGTTCGGCCCCCGGACGGGCGTCTTCGGCTGGCACTACCCGCCCTATCTTCTGGCGCCGGCGGCGCTGCTCGCGCGGCTGCCCTATCTGCCCGCGCTGGCGCTATGGCAATTCGGGACGCTGGCGCTCTACGTCCTTTCCATCCTCGCGATCCTGCGCCGGTCAAGCCTTGGACGACGGGACATGCTGGTCGCGGCGCTCGCCTTTCCGGCGGTCATCGTGAATCTCGGCCACGGTCAGAACGGCTTCTTCACCGCCGCGCTACTCGGCGGCGGCTTCATCCTGCTGGATCGGCGGCCCTTGATCGCCGGCGCGCTCTTCGCGCTGCTCGCCTATAAGCCGCAATTCACGCTCGCGCTTCCCCTTGCCTTGCTGATGGGCCGTCACTGGCGGGCGCTGGCGGGCGCCGCCGCGACCTTCCTGACCATGACCGCCGCAAGCGTCCTGGCCTTCGGGATCGAGAGCTGGCGCGCCTTTTTCCAAAGCCTCGGCTTCACGCGCCGCATCGTCGAAGAGGGCGCGACAGGGTTTGAGAAAATCCAGAGCGTCTTCGCCGCCGTGCGGCTCCTGGGCGGCGACGCGTCCATCGCCTGGTTCTGCCAGGGGCTGTCGACCGTCATCGCGCTCGCGGCGCTCGTCTGGCTGCTGCGCTCCGCCGCCGACGCGCGGGTGAAGGCGGCGGCGACAATCGGCGCCATGCTTCTGTCGACGCCCTATTCGCTCGACTACGACATGATGGCGCTCGCGCCAGCGATGGCGCTGCTCCTCTCGCATGGACTTGAGAAAGGCTTCCTGCCCTATGAGAAAACGGCGCTGGGCTTCGCCTATGCCGCCCCGCTGATCGCCCGGCCGGCCGCAATGGCGCTGCATCTGCCAATCGGCGTCCTCGCCATCGCCGTCTTCTATGCGGCGGCTGTCCGGCATGCGCTAGAAAAACAAGAGAAGTTCGAAACTTGGCGGCGATTTGGCGGCCGCGGCCGGGTCGCGGAGCCCCCGAGTTTCTGACATCCGATTTGCCGACCATTAACCCCGATGCGGAAACATCTTAAAATTTTATGAATATTTCGAAGCGGGGATGCAACTTTTCGCGCTCATCGTCGTTTCTACTCCGAGCTCACGAGCGCGGAGACGCAAGGAGATCACCCCGGGCGGCAGAGGGAGAGGCCGCTTCAGGGGCAAAGCAAGGGCGAAGACCCGAGAGGAACAGGAACGATGTCGCTCGTTGATAAATTCGACGATCAGATTGAGCCGGCCTTCACGCGCAGCTTCGATCGCGAGTCGGCTCGCCGTCAATTTCGCGTTTCTATTTTGCTGGTAGCGGCCATGGCGTCCGCCGCGTTCGTTCTCGGCTTCGCGCTGCCGATCAATTCGGCTCAGAACGCTTCGGCTCCGTTTACCGACAATATGGAATTCTCGGGCCGCTTGGTCAGCGTCGACCGCTGACAAGCCGAACCCAAAAGAGCGACGCGCGCCTTGCGGCGCGCGTTTGCTTTTGGGCGCGTGGGCGAACGGCAATCATGAATGGTTGGCGCCTCCCCTTTTCGGCGGGTAAAGACCGCCGGGCGGGGTTCGCGCCGACACGATAAGGGTCGGGCTTAAGCCCGCCCGACCCTATCGCGGCGCGAACTAATGCGCGCCTTCCGGCTTCTTTTCCTCGTGATGGTGGTGGTCGTGCCCGGCATGGCCCTCATGGCCTGCGTCCTTGGGGCCGGAAGCATCCTTGTTGTGCGCTTTTTCCCAGCGTTCCATCGCCTCGGCGTCATGGGCGTGAGTGGCGTCGGGCGCGTCGATCGCCGCGTCGATCACGACTTCGCCGGCCTTCTCGAAAACGAGCGTCATTTCGAGACCCCAGCCGACCTCCAGATGCTTCTTGGCGCCGATCAGCGTGACATACACGCCGCCCGGCGCGGCCGTGACCTTGCTCTTCGGCGGAATGACGATCGGCGTCTCCAGCTCGAGATTCTTGGGGTCGCCATGGATCGCGGTCTTCTCGAACTTCTCGACCTTGACGGCGACGAGCTTGTCCGGCGTGTCGCCGCTATTGTGCAGGAAGGCGTAGAAGGACGCATTCTTCTGGCCGTCCGCTGGGGCGCGCAGCCAGGGATGCTCGACCTTCAGCTTGCCGACGTCATATTCATGCGCCTTGGCGGCGCGAAGGGGAACGAAAACGCCTGTGAGCGCGCCCGCCAGCAAGGAGCCGCCGGTCGCCAGAAGATCACGCCGCTTGATGATCATATTTCTCTCCCTAATGCGGCCGGCTTGTCCGCCGGCACGAAAAAGACCGCCCCCATGCATGTTGCCCGCGCCTCAATGCGAGTGCAGGTTGATCTCCACGAGCGGCTCCTGCGCCAGCACGGCCGCCTGAGCCGCGAACTGCGCGGCGGCGCCGTCCTCCGCGCCGAACTGCTTGAAGCGGGCGCGCACATAGCCGGAACGGTCCACGAGGAAATGCGCCTGCTCGATCTCGCTCGTGTAAGGGACGTTGGGATGGCGGTTGATGATCGAATAGGCCTTCTCGACGGCGGCCGGATGCAGCGCCTCCCTGCCCTTCGCCTCCGCCGGACAATCGCCGCTAAACACCGTGACGTGATTGACGCCGGCCGATCTCGCCGTATCGGCGGCCTTCAACAGGCTCGCATCAAGTTCCTTCTTCTCGTCGCCCGTCGCCGCGCAGCGCGCGAAAGACAAGAGCGTCGGCTTGCCGCGCAGCTTGAAGAAGGTCGTGATCTCCTCCTTCGAATCGATCAGCGCGAAATCCGGCGCGATGAGCCACTGGATCATCGCCTGGGGACCGATGAAGCGCGAGCGGTTGGTGCTCGACAGGATCAGCAGATAGTTGATCATGTCCCAGCGGTCGTCGACGTCGAGCACATGGGCGAAGCTCGGCATGACGCCGCTCTGGCCGCCAAATGTCAGCCAATGGAAGATGTCGCCGATCGTATGCGTGCCGACATGCGGCGCCGTGAGATCGGCGGGCTCGATCTTCAGCCCCTGAGCGTTTTTCAGATCCTTGCCCATGGGACCGTTGCCCTCGCCCATCGGTCCGTGACAGCCGACGCAATTCTCCTGGAACGCCGTCATGCCGCGCGTGATCGATTCCGCGGTGAAATCCTGAGTCGGGTCGTTATAGGTGTCGGTATAGGCCTCGGTCGAGAAGGAGACCGCCAGGCAGAACAACGCCCCGATCGTCGCCGCGGGCGTCGCATAGAGCCGCTTCTCGCGCGTCGCCGGCGTCCACCAGACCAGCGCCGCGACGATGGCGAGGACGCCGGAAGCGATGGCCCACCACCAGATCGGCGACGGGAAGACCGGCTTCTGGCCCCAGGTCGCGATATAAGAGAGGCGGAAGGGCAGCGGCCAATAGATATCCGTCTCATGCGAGGCGGGCGTGATCACGGCGATATAGCCGGCGACTCCCAGGAGCCCGAGACCGAAGACCGCCTCGAGGGCGCCGACCTTGCCGACCCAATCCACATTGAACGGGCCGCCGGCCGGACGCGCATGCATGTAGCGCACGATGGCGAGCGCGCAGAGCAGCACGGCGCACAGCATGGCGAGCTTGAGCGTCAGCAGCCGCCCATAGGGCGTCGCGAGCATGTTCGGAACGCTGCCGACATTCTCGTAAGCCATGGCGACGCCGGTCACCGCGACGAGGCCGATGGCGACCTTCGCCACCATGGACCAGCGTTCGGCGAGCTGCGCCGCGACTTCCGGCGGCTTGCTCCGCGCGGTGAACATCCACCAGACGAGCCCGAGCAGGCCGCCGAGCCAGACCAGGCCCGCCGCCGTATGCAGAAGGAAGCTGAGCTGCGTCCAGAGCGGCAGGCCGTCGTCGATCGCGTGGCCGGTCACCGACACGACGGCAAGGACGGCGACGCCGGCAAGGAGCGTCGCTTTGTCAAGCAGGTCGGACGGGACATATAAGCGCGCGACGGCCAGCCCGGCGAAGGCGAAGGCGAGAAGCTGCGTCGCAAGCCAGGCCTTGCCGACGCTCGTGCCGAAGGTGAACTCCGCCAGCAGGCTCAAATCCAGCGGACGCTCGGCGGGAATGATGTTGCGCGCAATGAGATAAAGCAGCGGAAAGCCGAGCAGCGCCCGGAGAACCGCCGCCGCGGCAACCGGAATCTTGAAGCGCCCGGAATTCTCGCCGATGAGCCGCGGCATGAGGAGCAATCCGACCGCGAGCGCCGACGGCAGACTTTCAAGGAAGCGTATGAATGCGAGAGAAAGATACATCGTCGATTCTCGCCTTTTGCCGTTCCGCTCTTTTCGATGGAGAAAGCCGCGCCGGACGGCGCGGGGCCGGAAACCGCCGGCCTGTCGCGCCGGCGCTCCCTTCTGTCCTCAGCCGGTCCCGCCGCGCCTTATTTCGGGTCGACCGTAAATTCGTAATTGCCCTCGACGATATGGCCGTCCGTCGAGAGGACGCGATAGCGGACGACATATTTGCCCGGCGCGAGCTCGGGCGACTCCATCGACAGTTCCCGCGGCTTGTCGGGCGCGCCGATCGAGCCTTCGCCGAGAACCTTGCCGCCGGCGTCCTCCACCGTGATCTTCGAATATTTCGGCTCCACCCCGCCGCCGAAACGCAGTTTCACCGTCTTTGGCGAAGATGCGACGTGGTCCTTCGACGAGGGCGTCGCCTCGACGAGGAAGGAATGCGCGAAAGCCGGCGTCGCCGCGCAAGCCGCGATCGCGCCCGCACAGGCGAGGCCGAGAATGCGGCGCGAAGAAATGATCAGTCCCTTCATGGCGTTTCCCCTGAGGCGCAAACTGGCCCCTTTTGGTCTTTTTTCTCTCTTTTCAAATACTCACGCGCCGTCGCGCCTTCAAGACGCCACGGTCTCGTCCGCCTCTTTCTTCTTCTTGGGCGTCGGATGAGTGTGCTTCCAATAGACGAACACCATGCCCGCGATCAGGATCGTGCCGGCGATCTGCGGAACCCAGGCCCAGAGCGTTTCGCCGACCATGAATTTGAACTGCTCGGTCTGCTGCTCGCCATTTTCCTTCGTCAGCGTCACCAGGCCAATATAGTGGCCGTTATTCGCAAAGTTGTGCTCGATGCTGAATGTGCCCTTCGTGTATTTCTTCGCAGGCAGATGCAGCTCCGTGATCGCCTCGAGGTCCGCGCCCGTCGGCAGAACCGGCGTCAAGGGATCGCGGATGACGCGCAATTCCAGCGGCAAATCGCGGAAGGACGGCGTCTCCAGGTCGAAGACCATGATAGTGCGGCCGACCGCCGGAATCTCGCTGCAATATTCGCTGCGCGACTTGTCGGGCTGGAAGACCGTGATGTGGATCATGTCATAGCCGAACATGACCATGCACATATTGCCCATGGACATGGCCTCCGGCCCCGCGCCGCCCTCCGCGCGCGCCTGCGGCGCGAGACCGAACGAAAGCGCGGCGCCAAGGAGGGCCGCTGCAAGGCTACGCCATTTCATCATTTCTTCCCTCGATTTTCGAGCGCGCCTTGCGCGCCGCTCTTTTCTTGTTTTACCGGCTGCAAAGGCCGCGGCGCCCGCTCGCGACTCGTTCCCGTCTCCAGCCGGCGCTCCAGTTTCTTAAGCTCACGGCCAAGTCACGGCAATGACCGCGAATGGCGCAAACACGCCCTCAAGCGCTACTTTGCATCCAAAATGGGCCGAGGCGCGAGCAAAAAGCCTTGAAACGATTTGCGTCTAAAGGACGCACCAATTGATCTTCAGCAAACAAAGACGGTCGAAAAGCTGGAACGTGGCGGAAAGCGCTTTCCCCGGAAGCGCACGCCTGATCCGGGAGCCGGTCGTGTTCCGCGAGCGATTCCGCTCCATGGCGGCGCGATCTCGCCAATATGGCGGCGAGAAGCGCGGATCCCTTCCCCCCTCAAAAAGCGACCGGCCGGACTTTCGTCCGGCCGGCGCGTTATTTAGCGATTTCGGTTCGCTTAGGGCATGTCGCCGGCGACGAACTTCGGAATCACCGGGCCGCCGATCTCAGCCGCGAAGCGCTTGCCGTCCGGCGAGAAGAAGAACAGCAGGCCGCCGATCTGGCTGTCCGTGTCGTAGGCCAGGTCCGACAGACGCTCAATGTCCCAACGCGCGTCCTGGATCTTCACCACGATCTCCTTCGACTCGCCCGGCGCGATCGTGTCGTCGTTCGACAGGCCGCGGTCGGCAAGCAGGTAATCCGGGAAGTCAGGCTTCGTCGTGAACACCGCCGGGTTCAGGAAGCGCAGGCCAGCCGCCGTATATTCGCCGAGGCGAACCGGCTGCGACGTGCCGTTCTTGACCTTCACGTTGATCGTCAGCTCGCGGCCCGGAACCTTGTAGACGCCGCCGTTCAGCTCGGTCGTCACCTGCTCCTTGCCCACGCCCGCCGTGCCTTCCGTCTCGATCGGCGTCAGCGGCTTCTGCAAGCCGGCCTGAAGCGGGATCGTGCGCGGGAAGGTCGAGTTCGTCACCGCGTAGCCGACAATCGTCGCCAGGATCGTCAGAGCCAGGACAATCGCGCCAATGCGGCGGTCGTCGTCGCCAATGACGTCATCCGGACGGCCTTCCGCCACCCGCAGATACGACGCGATGATGCCCTTCCGGATGAACCAGAACAGGATCCACGCCGCGCCAACCGCCAGCCACGGCAGATGCCACGCATAAACGCGGCTGATGCCGTAATGCTCAAGGTCGACCGTCGAGCCGTCAAGGAGCGTCACCGGGTCGGTGAAGTCCTTCATGTCGCCCTTGATCTCAATCCACTGGCCGGGGCCGATGATCGGACCGCCGCCCTCGACGTTGACCTGGGCGTGGACGTGCCAGCGGCCCGCGCGACGGCCGCGCAGATTGATCGAGAAGGCGTAGTCCTTGCCGATCTCAAGCGACACCGAGCGAGGAGCGAACTGCTCGCCAATGAACTGAGCCGTGCGGACCAGAACCGGGCCGGGCTCGCCGGCGTTCAGGAACGAAACGCGCGGATTGGCGACCGCCTGCGGCCACGCCGAGAAGACGTGAACCTTGCCGGACAGGACCATGTCCTCGTTGACGTTCACCGAGGTCTTCGACCACTGCACGTCATACCAGTTCAGCGTGCGCATGCGAAGGAACGCCTGCTGCGACTTCTCGCCGTGCGCCGAGGCCGGAGCAACCGCTCCCAGCGTCGCCGCCACAGCAGCCGCCGCGCCAATGGCGGCGAGCTTGACTAGCTTTTTCATGAACAAACCTCCCAGGTTCCTCTTCCGGCCGGCGCCTCGCGCGCCAGCCGATTTTTTCATCCGCGGAACGGCAGGCCAAATCGGCGATCCAACCCGCGCCCGTCCGCGTTGCTCTTTCTTCGAGTTCCGGCCACGGCCAAGCCGCGGCCAGGCCCGCATCAGATGGTGTCGATGACCTTGGTCGTGGAATACCAGCGACCCATGAACCACCACAGGAAATACACCATCATCGAGACGAAGCCCGAGAAGAACGCCGCAACCGGCACAACGTCCTTACCGAAGGTGCGCAGCGTGCCGCGCTCGACCATGCGGATGTATTCCGGCATCGACGTGCGGACGAAGTGGAAGCCGATCAGATCCGCAAGCGTCATCAGCTGGCCATGCTGCTCGGTCGCCTGGTGGAACGCCGCAATCGCCGGCCAGTTGTTCGGGTAGAACAAAAGACCCCAGCCCAGCGAGCCCACAACCGCCGTGATCACATAGGAGCCCGACAGAAGAAGGATCACGTCAAGCCAAAGCGCCGGAACGATCAGAGCCGACGGGAACACCAGGCTGATCGGGAAATAGGTCCAGCCCCAGAAGTTCACGTAGCGGTTGATCCACTCGCCAATCAGAAGGCCCAGAGCCGCGAAAACGGCGCCGAACGGAAGGCGGAAGTTCACCCACCAGAAAGCCTGCGACGCCGCGCAGAAGGTCACGCCCAGAATCGGCACGACCGTCGGCCACATACGACGATCCTTCCAGTCAATCCAGAAGTCCCAGTCGCCCGCCGTCAGCATGAAGTGGACGTGATAGCCGCCCAGAACGGCAAAGAACAGCAGAACCAGAAGCATCCAGTCCGTCGTCGCGACGCAACCCGCCGCCTCGGCGACGGAGTTGAACGGACCGACCGCCCCCCCGCTTTTCGATTGTGACATCACTCTTCTCCTTGGTGTTTCTCGGAAACCCTCCAGGCCCCGAGCTTTCTTATCGCCGCCGGCCCGAGGCGCTTCGACCCCGGACCCGCGCCCAAACGACCGGCAAACAACCGACCGCCCGGCTTTCTCTCGCACGGCGCCGTTGCGCGCCGCGCCGCGACCTTCCCTCCAAACGACCCCGGGTTCGCCCCGGTTTTCAACACAGACCCAGACTACCCGGTCGCCTCACGCGGCCAGAACCCGTCCGATCCCATGTCCGTTTGGAAAAAATCCCGCGCCCAGACCGCCGCCCGCGCCCTTGGGCGCGAGCGGCTGTTCCGTCTTACTCGGTCAGGAGGGCGACGCCGTCCTTGCCGATCAGCGCATGGATGCGCATCAGGATCTGCAGAACCACGCCGAACACGCCAAGCGCCATCCAGCCGAAGAACACGAAGCCCCAATGCAGCGGAGCCACGAACAGCTCTTCCATGAACCAGAAGGTGTGGCCCCACTCATTCAGGCCAACGTTCGGGATGATCATGAACGGGCCAATCGCCACGATCAGGAACGCCAGCGAGTAGCCATGAGCAAAATACGGAATGCGCGTCTTCGCATAGAAGAAAGCGCCGACCGCGATCACCGAATAGATCGGGTAGCTCATGTAGAACTCGATGATGTGCGACGGCGTGAAGTCCGTGTCACGGATAACCGTCATGTGCCACGTGCCGTCCTGCTCCGTGAAGAACGAAGCGCCCCAGTAAATGGCGATGCCGTAAACCACCAGCCACTGAACCAGGACAACCAGGCGGCGCATCTCCTCGCGCGGCGAAACCGCGTCGACGTTGCGGTCGCGCGTCTTCCACAGATAGCCCGCAAGGCCAAGGCCCGAAACCAGCTCCAGCGGAATCTCGGTCCAAAGGATCGACATCCAGTAGGTCTGGAACTCCGGCGCAAACGAATCCAGGCCGGCGCGCCAGCCATAGATCTGCTCGTAAATGCGCACGATCAGATAAAATACGTTCAGCAGAGCCAAGCCAATCCACATGCCACGCAGATCGACTACGGACTCTACCTCAGCAGCTGCGCCAGCAGCAGCGCTAGTCGTCGAGCTCATATTTAACTCCTCCTATGTGCTCCCAGGGATATGCGCGTGACCGGTAAAAGCTCCGCCTCCCAGAACAGAGCCGCTTCGTCCTCGTTTGATTAAACGTTAGGCGGGAAACGTTCCAAAACGTCGACCCACGCCTTACCGCCCTTTCTTGACGCAGCCCTCAATGCCCAAATCCCCAGAAACCCCCAAGAGATCCAAACATCCAAGCAAGCCGCTTGTTGTTATCGGACGAACACCGACGTCGCCGCCTAAACAAAGCCTAACCGCATCGCCTCCCAGGCCATGCCTTCAGACCCCGTCTAGCGTGAACCAACCATTCCCCCTCACCAACATAATATCAATATCCCTTGGTATAGCTGAAAACTGTCTATCGAATAGTAATAACAACCCCAGTAGATGGGTAATAAACTACCTAAATGGGTAGTTTGACGCGATCGGCGCGGCAGTGGCTGCTTGCGTATAATCGATTGTTTTTTCGCTGCTTAGTCAGAGATCAGCCCAGAGCGTCGGCGGATATGGCAAAACAATGGCGCCACCTGGAGACGCCCCGCCAACAGGACTGCGGCGTTCTGTCCAAAATCCCGCAAGGCGACGTTCTGGCCCCGCGCAAAACGCTTTGCCGCAATCAAAAAAGAGGATGAATTTCAATTCGCAAAAGATCGGGGCGCGCTTTGGGCGCGCCCCTCTCGCCATTCGCCGCCGGACGCTTCTATTGCGGACGCGGCGTCTCTTTCGTGCGCGCGGGCAGAATCGGATAGGAGACCTTCGGCTGGTCGCCGGTCAACGTTCCCAGGAAGGCCACGATGGCGGCGTTCTCGTCCGGCGCAAGCGGCGCGCCGAGCTGGGATTTGGCCATCACGTCGACGGCTTCCTCGAGCGTCCAGACCGACCCGGTGTGGAAATAGGGCGCGCGCAGGGCGACGTTGCGCAGCGGAGCCGAGCGGAACACGAAGGCGTCGGCGTCGCTATTGGTGACCTTGGCGCGACCGCGATCGGCGACCGGCAGAATCGCCGCGTCCGGCTTCTGAGCGACGCCGAAGGGGAAGTAGCCGTTGCCGCCGACATTCACGCCGGAATGGCAGCCGGAGCAGCCCTTGTCCATGAACAGGCGCAGGCCCTTCTTCTCCGTGTCGTTCAGCGCGCCGGCGTCGCCGGCGAGGAACTTGTCGAATTTCGAATTCGGCGTCGTCAGCGTCGCCTCGAAGGCCTCGATGGCGTTGGCCATGTTGTCGAAGCTGACCGGATTGGCGTCGTTCGGGAAGGCCGCCCGGAAATCGGCGACATAGCCCGGCATGCTCTTCAGCGTCGCCTCGACCGCGGCCGGCGTGTTGTTCATCTCCACATCCGCCTGCACCGGGCCTTTGGCCTGGGCCTTGAGGTCGACGGCGCGGCCGTCCCAGAACTGGGCGACGTTGAACACGGCGTTGAGAACGGTCGGCGCGCGGCGCGGGCCCTTCGCCCAGCCATGGCCGATCGAGGTCGGGCCGGAGTCCTCGCCGCCCGTGCCGAGATTATGGCAGCTATTGCAGCTGATGATCTGGCTCTTCGACAGGCGCGGATCGAAGAAGAGCTTCTTGCCGAGCTCGACCTTGGCCGGCGTGATCGCGTTGTTCTTGACGACCGAATTCACGCTTCCGGCGTCGATCGGCTTGAAGACCGCATTGGCGTCGGCGCGCAGATCGCCGGCATGGGCCATAACTGGAAAAAGCAGCGTCGCGCCGAGCGCGGCGATCCGAAATCCGGACATTCGTTCCTCTCCCCTTGCAGCTTTGAGCGTTGAAAGCTGACCGCCCCGCCGCACGGCGCGCGCGAAGCTTGCGCTCCCGGCTACCACAACCCCAGACATGGCGGAAGCCCTCGGCGGCCCGGACGGACGGCCATGCGCGTCAGAGCGCAAATTTGCGAAGGCGCGACGACAGGCGTCGCGCCTTCGCCCGCTACTGCGCCGTAGCGCGATGCGCCAAGACATAGTAATTTCGCAGGTGAGACTTGTCCGGCGAAAGCAGCGCCCCACCCTGAAATCAAAAAGCGCGCGGCCCAAGGCAGGTCGTTCGCGAGGGGAGGGAGCTTCCATGCGCAGCTTGTGTGGGAACAGAGGCGCCGTAAAGGCGCTCGCCTTGGCTTTCGGCTTGGGGATCGGCGTCGCCGCGGCCGACCCGCTCGGTCTGCCGCCCTTGCCCGTCCCGGCCGACAATCCTCAAACTCCCGAGAAGATCGCGCTTGGCGACAAGCTCTTTCACGATCCGCGCTTCTCGATCGACGGAACGGTGAGCTGCGCGACCTGCCACAATGACAAGAAGGCTTTCACCGACAGTCCGCTGAAGACGTCCGAGGGGCATCACAAGCTGACCGGCACGCGCAACGCGCCGACGGTGCTGAACGCCGCCTATTTCACGACGATGTTCTGGGACGGACGCTCCGCCTCGCTGGAGGACCAGTCGCAATTCCCGATGGTGAATCCGGTCGAGATGGGCCTCCAGGATCACGCGCCCGTGCTGAAGATCGTGCGCGAGGACCCCGCCTATGTCGACGGTTTCAAGAAGGCCTTCGGCAAGAGCGGCACGGACGTCACGATGGAGGAAGTGAAGAAGGCCATCGCCGCCTTCGAGCGCACCGTCGTCTCCGGCGACTCGCCTTTCGACAGATGGTATTTCGGCGGCGACGCCAATGCGATCAGCGATCAGGCCAAGCGCGGCTTCGAGGTCTTCGTCGGCCAGGGCCGCTGCGTGTCCTGCCATGTCGTCGAGCAGACGCAGGCGCTTTTCACGGACAACAGGTTCCACAATATCGGGATCGGCCTCAATCGCATTCAGGACGACGTGCCGCGGCTGGCGGGCGAGTTCCTGAAGGCGAAGGCCGCCGGCGCCGATGTCGACAAGGCCGTGCTCGCCGATCCGAAAACCTCCGATCTGGGGCGCTTTGCGGTGACCAACGCCTTTGACGAGATCGGCGGCTTCAAGACCTCGACCCTGCGCAACATCGCGCTCACCGCGCCCTACATGCATGACGGGTCGCTGAAGACGCTGAAGGACGTGGTGAAACACTATAATGAGGGCGGCAAGAGCCCGGGCGACCCCAATCCCGTCAATCCCTATCTGTCCGGCGGCATCCGGCCTCTCGATCTCTCGGATCGGCAAATAGACGACCTCGTCGCCTTTCTGGAGACCCTGACGAGTCCGTCGGTCGCCCGCGCACAAGCGAAATGACGCGGCCTCGAATCGCTGGGAGAGCAAGATGACCAAACTCGTTACGAGGCGCAGCGTGATGGCTGCGGGAGCCGCGGGAATCGCCGGCGCGCTCACAACCCCGCCGATCAGCATGGTGAGACTCGCTTTCGCCGGCGCGCGCGACGACGTGTCCTTCACCTATATCTCGGATTCGCATATCCAGCAGATCAAGGGCGCGAAGTTCGTGCGCAACTGGGACATGGGGCTCAAGCGCGCGGTCGCCGAAGCCAATCTCATCCAGCCGGAGGTTGATTTCGTGATGTTCGGCGGCGACCTCGCGCAGCTCGGCAAGCGCGAGGAGCTCGATCACGGCGCGGAGATGCTCGCCGCGGTGAAGGGCAAGCTGCGCTGCGTCATGGGCGAGCACGACTACTATCTGGACCTTGGCGAATATTGGTCGAAGCTCTACGGGCCGCAATGGTACAGCTTCGACGTCAAGGGCGTGCATTTCATCGTGCTGAACTCCATCCTCACCACGGATGAATGGACCTTCCACCGCTGGCCGACCGCCGAGCGGCGGATGCTGGAAATGGCGGGGCTCGACAACCCGAACGGCTCGCCCTTCATGGTCGGCGAGAAGCAGCGCAAATGGCTCGCGGACGATCTTTCGAAGATCTCGAAGGACACGCCCATCGTGGTCTTCTCGCATTCGCCTCTGCAGAAAATCTACAAGGGCTGGAACTTCTGGACCGACGACGCCGAGGAGGTGCAGGCCCTGCTCGCGCCGTTCAAGAGCGTGAACGTCATCTACGGCCACGTCCACCAGATCCAATACAACCAGATCGGCAACATCGCCTTCAATTCGGTGATGGCGACGGCCTGGCCCTGGCCTTACCCCGAGACCTATGCGCAGGCGGAGAGCCATCTGCCCGTGCTCACCGTGCCGATGAACCGCGCCGACCCCTTCTTCGAGCGCGACGCCACCGGGTGGCAGCTTGTCGACATGCATTCGGGGCGCGTCACGGCGCGCTATCAGCTCTGGGACAATGATTCGCGCGTCGTCGGCTTCGATCCGGCGCAGGGCCATCCCGTCGACAAGACCCACCAGGACCCCAAGCGCCGCAAGACCGCCCAGGCACATTACTGATCGGGAGCAATATGGAGCAATATTATGCGCCGCCACATGACCGTTCTTTCCCTTGCGATCGGGCTTTCCGCCGCCCCCGCGTTCGCCGACGAGTTCAAGCAGGCGGATATTGATCGCTGGCAGGCCGAATATGAGTCGGTCGCCAAGAAAGGCCGCACGCTCTGGACGAGCGGCGAGGTGGGAACCAATGGCGTCGCCTGCGGCCAATGCCATCCCAACGCCGCCAATACGCATCCCGAGACCTATCCGAAATTCCAGAAGCAGCTCGGCAAGGTCGCGCAGCTCTGGGAGATGGTGAACTGGTGCATCCGCAACCCGCTGCAGGGGCAGCCGCTGGCCGCCGACGATCCCAAAATGACCGCCCTCCTCTCCTACATCCATTATGAGCGGCGCGGCGTGAAGCTCGAGCCGGGCAGGCACTGAACGAGGCGGGCGCGACCGACTTCGGCCGATCGCCCCGGCCGCCTTTCTCTTGCCCTTCCGCACGCCGCGGATTAAAAGGCCCCGTCGCGCCGCCGGCCGGAAGGTCGTTTCGGCGCTTTTTGGCTTGATCGCGCATCTTTGTGGATCGGGCCGCGAATCTCGACCGGAAGCGACGCGCCGTGCCCGACAAGAGCGTATTATCGCCGCAGAATATTGGCGTCTCGATCCTCGGCGGCGTCGCGGCCGCCGCGATCGCCGCCGTCGTCGCGCGGGGCGGGTTCGGCGGGCTCATCTTCGCCCATCTCGCGCCGCTGCCGCTCGCCATCGTCGCGCTCGGCTTCGGCGTCATCCATGGCGCAACGGCCGCGATCGCCGCGACGCTGCTGCTTTCGGTTCTGTCGGGAGCCGGACTCGGCATGGCCTACGCCCTGCTCGTCGCGATTCCCGCTTGGCTCGCGGCCTACGCCGCGTCCGGCGCGCCGCGCGACCGCCGCGACCTGATCGGCGCTAATTATTCGAGCTGGGCCTGCCTCGCCGCCGCCGGGGCGCTGGCTTTCGCGGTCATTCTCTGGCTCGTCGTCGCCACTTTCAGCTACGGATCGCTGGACGAGGCGCTGAATCCGATCCGCGCCCGAGCCTTCCTGATGCTCGACTCCATGCATCGGAACAAGGAAATCCCCGAGGCGATGAGTCCGACCGAGCTGTCCGGCCAGGTCGCGCGGGCCGTTCCCGCCTTTTTAGCCGGCTACGGCCTCCTCATCCACGTCGCCAATAGCTGGGTAGGCGGCTCCATCGCCCGCGCCTCGGGGCTGCTCGGGCGCCCCTGGCCGGATATCGCCATGGATTTTCGCCTGCCGCGCGCCGTGGCGGGTCTGTTCCTGTCCGGCCTCGCCCTGACTTTCTTTCAGGGCCCTTCCGGCGCGATCGGCCTCGTGCTCGTCACGACCATGGGCGCGCTGTTGATGCTGCAGGGCCTCGCCGTCGTGCACGCCTTTGTGCGCGGATCGAAATCCAGCGCGCTCGTGCTCTCGATTCTCTATTTCATGCTCGGCTTCCTCATCTGGCCGATCATACCCCTCGCCGTGCTCGGCGCGGCCGACGCCCTGTTCAACTATCGCGACCGGAAACTGGCCGCGGCGCCCAGTCAGACCCAGAAATCCCCGGAATCGGATTGACACCGGCCGGATTTTCCTGACAAAGGCGCCAACTCTCGGAGAAGAAGAAAATGGAAGTCATTCTGCTCGAACGCGTGGCCAAGCTCGGCCAGATGGGCGACACGGTCAAGGTCCGCGACGGCTACGCCCGCAATTTCCTCCTTGCCCGCGGCAAGGCGCTGCGCGCGACGGAGGGCAACAAGAAGCATTTCGAGACCCAGCGCGCCCAGATCGAGGCCCGCAATCTCGAGGCCAAGAAAGAGGCTGAGGCCGTCGCCGAGAAGCTCGACGGCCAGACCTTCGTCATCATCCGCCAGGCGGGCGAGAGCGGCCATCTCTACGGCTCGGTCGCGACGCGCGACGTCGCCGACGCCGCGACGGCCGGCGGCTTCTCGCTCAACCGCAACCAGATCGTTCTGACGCATCCGATCAAGGCGCTGGGCCTCCACGCCGTGCCGGTGCATCTGCACCCCGAGGTGGACGTCAAGATTACGGTCAACGTCGCCCGTTCGGAGGAAGAGGCCGAGCGCCAGGCCCGCGGCGAATCGGTCACCACCCGCGAGGAAACCTCGATCGACGATCTCGGCCTCGAAGTCGGCGCCGCGCTGGCCGAAGCCGGCGACGTGGAGCTGTAAGAAGCCCTCCCCCGCCGTCATTGCGAACGGAGCAATCCAGCGCTGCGACGACGCGATAAGCGTCGCCGTCGCCGCCGCAACGCCCGCCCGTCATTGCGAGCCGAAGGCGAAGCAATCCAGAGCCCACGTCACGGCGCTGGATTGCTTCGTCGGCTATGCCTCCTCGCAATGACGGCGGATGCGTCATTGCGAACGGGGCCATCCGGCGCTGCGGCGACGCGATGAACGGCGCCCGCCGACGCCGCAACTCGCGCCCCGTCATTGCGAGCCGAAGGCGAAGCAATCCAGAACCACGTCGCCGCCCTGGATTGCGTCGTCGGCTACACCTCCTCGCAATGACGGCGGCACGGCGAGGCTCACTTGTTCAGGGCCGCACTCAGCCGCGTCAGCTTCAGGCCGCCCTTCTCCAGCATCTCGGGCAAGCGCGGCGAGAGAAGAAAGGCGAGCTCCTGCTCGCGCGTGATCGTCACCGGGTCCTGCGCCGTCAACTCGTCGTCGACATGGCCCGGATGGCACATCACGAGATGCGCGCGGCCGGGCGCGCGCAGATAGGTCTCGAAGGACCTCGCATAATCCTTCCCCGGATCGAAATCGGAAAAGCCGGCAAAGCCGTCATTGACGGCGAAGCCCCGCCAATGCGCCGCGCGGTGAAACCCCGAGGCCAGCGCCCGCACCGTGAGCGCCTTGCGCGCATGCGCGCGGCGCGCGGCGATGCGATGCAGGCTGTCCGCGGCGTTGCGCAGCCAGGCGCGGCCATTGAGCTTGCGCGCAAGCATCGCGTCCAGCAGCGCCTCGCGAACGCCCGGCAGAACATGCACATGCTGGTGCCCGTCCACGAAATCGGGGCGGCGCTCCATCACCGCCTCGAAACGGTCCAATTGCCGGTCGATCTCGGCGCGGATTTCCGCCATCGGGAGCTTGCCGCGCATGGCCATGCGAATGACTTTCGAGACGGGCGGGAACGTCCCGCCCGGCGCGAATTCCGGCATGCGCCCGAGCGGCCGCCCCAGCGTCAGGTTGAAATGCAGGCCGACATCGGCGTTCCGGGAATGGCGCAGCAATTCGCGGCCCATGGCCGGCCAGCGCGGTCCCGTGACGAGCGCCGAGACCGCCGTCAGCCTGCCCGCGTCGAGCGCTTTCAGAATGCCGACGCTCACGCCATAGGAGAGGCCGTAATCGTCCGCGCAAAGCGCGATGATGCGGTCTTTCGCCATCGTCGCCGATCCCCCACTATCTATGCCGCGCCCGAATTTTCTGATTGAAACGACGCATGAGCGACAGCATCGAGCCCCCCGATATATCGGTCGTCATCCCCGTATACAATGAGCGCGCCAATCTCCGCCCGCTCGCCGCGCGGCTGACGCCGGCCCTTGCGGCCGCCAATGCGACCTTCGAGGCGATCTTCGTCGACGACGGCTCCCATGATGAGAGTCTCGAGGAGCTGCGCGCGCTTTGCGCCGAGGAGCCGCGCTTCCGCGCCCTCTCCTTCTCCCGCAATTTCGGCAAGGAGGTCGCCATCGCCGCCGGGCTGGACGAGGCCCGCGGCCGGGCCGTGGTCATCATGGATTCCGACCTGCAGCATCCGCCGGAGGTGATCTCGCTATTCGTCGAGAAATGGCGCGCCGGCTACAAGAATGTCTACGGCCAGCGCACCGACCGCGCGACCGACCCCAAAATGCGGACGGTCCTCACGGAGCTCTTCTACAGCCTGCTGGAGAAATTTGGCGACGTCGCGCTGCCGCCGGGCGCCGGCGATTTTCGGCTGCTCGACCGGCAGGCGGTGAACGCCCTGCTCTCGATGCGCGAGCGCGCGCGCTTCAATAAGGGCCTTTATGCGTGGATCGGATTCAAATCCGTCGGCGTGCCCTTCGAAGTCGACGCCCGCGCCAGCGGCGCCTCGAAATTCAATTTCACCCGTCTCGTTCGCTTCGCGCTGGACGGGCTGATGTCCTTCTCGTCGATCCCGCTCAAGGTCTGGACCTATGTCGGACTGGCCATCTCCTGCTTCGCGCTCGGCATGGCCGCCTATTACTGGATCCGCACCATGCTGTTCGGCGTCGATACGCCGGGCTTCCCGACCCTCGTCGTGTCGATCGCCTTCTTCTCCGGCGTGCAGCTCATCTCGCTCGGCGTGCTCGGCGAATATGTCGCCCGCATCTTCAACGAGGTGAAAGGCCGGCCGCTTTATCTGGTGGCGGAGCGGGTGGAGACGAAGAAGACGGAGGAGAAGGAATAGGCTTTGGGTGAACGCTGGCGTGAGCAAATCCCTCCCCTTTACGGGGAGTGATTAGGAGCCGACCGCCCAAGACTGCTATTCGCCCTTGGCGCCTCGCTCCGCAGGGCGCCTCAAATAAGAGGATTTTGAAAATATTGCTGCTAGTGGTCTGTGTCACTCGAATTGACGGGCTTTTTGGAGAACCTTCATTCTCCACCGTCATTGCGAGGCGGCATAGCCGCCGAAGCAATCCAGAGCCGTGATAACGCCTCTGGATTGCTTCGCTTCGCTCGCAATGACGGTGGAAAACGTGGGCAAAAAGACCGACAATTCGAGTAACGGAAACCATTAGAAGCCATGGCATGATTCGCAGTCTTCTCTCCGTCGGCGGCTTCACCCTGCTCTCGCGCGTGACGGGCTTCCTGTCGCTCGCGATGCAATCCGCGATCATGGGGGCAGGCGCCGTCTCGGACGCCTTCTTCATCGCCCAGCGCCTGCCGAACAGCTTCCGCGCCATCTTCGGCGAAGGGGCCTTCAACGCCGCCTTCATCCCCTGCTACGCCAAGGCGCTGGAGCAGGAAGGCGACGAGCCGGCCGAGGAATTCGCGGGCGAGGTCTACACGCTGCTCCTCGCCTCGCAGATCGCGCTGCTGCTGCTCGTCTGGCTGCTCACGCCGCAATTCGTGTCGCTGCTTGCGCCGGGCCTCGGCGATCGGCCCGAGAAATTCGCGCTGGCCGTGAACCTCACGCGCATCACCTTCCCCTATCTGCTGTTCATGACGCTTTTCGCGCTGCATATGGGCGCGCTCAACGCCCATGGCCGCTTCGCGCTGCCGGCCTTCGCGCCGAACCTCATGAATCTCACCGTCATGGCGGCGCTGGCCGTGGCCTTCCTTTTCCCCAACGCCGGCTATGCGGCGAGTTGGGGCGTCACCGTCTCGGGCGCGCTGGAGCTGGGGCTGTTGATGTGGGGCGCGCGCAAGATCGGCGTGCTGCGGGGCTTGCGCAAGCCGCATTGGCCGCGCGTGCGCGAATTCTTCCTGATGCTCGGTCCCGCCGTCATCGGCTCGGCGAGCCCGCAGATCGCCGTCTTCGCCGACACGATCCTCTCCTCCATGCTCGCCGATGGCGGCGTCTCCGCCATTTCCTACGCAGAGCGTCTCTATCAGCTTCCCGTCGGCGTCATCGGCATTGCGGCGGGCACGGTGCTGCTTCCCGAAATGAGCCGCCGCATCGCCGCGGGCGACGTCGCCGGCGCGCATCGGGCGCAGAGCCGCACCATGGCGCTCACCCTTGCGCTCGCGGCGCCCTTTTTCGTCGCCTTCGACACGATTCCCGAATTGATCGTCGCGGGCCTTTTCATGCGCGGCAAGTTCACCGCCGCCGACGCCGTCGCCGCGGGCGACGTGCTTGCCGCCTATGGCGCGGGGTTGATGGCGCTGGTGCTGATCGCCTCGGCGCGCGCGAGCTTCCAGTCGCGCGGCGACACATCGACGCCGATGAAGATCGCGCTCGCCGCGCTCGCCGTGAATGTCGCCTTGAAGGTCGTTCTCTTCCGCCCGCTCGGCGCCGTCGGCCTCGCGACGGCGACCTCGGTCGGCATGTGGATCAATCTCGGCGCGCTCGTGGCTCTGGCGATCGATCGCGGATTGATCGACTTCGACGGCGTCTTCGCCAAGACGGCGGGCGCGACGCTCATCGCCTGCATGCTCCTCACAATGGCCGCCGTCTTCGGCCGCGCGCCGGCGCTGTCCTTCGGCCTGCATTTCGGCTCGCAGGCCAATCTCGTCGCGCTGATCGCGCTCGGGGCGGCGGGGGCGATCGTCTACGGCGCGACGCTCGCGGGCGCGCTGCATCTCGCGGGCGTGCGAATGGGCAATTTAAGGCGCGGAAAGCGTTGATCCATTGCGGCGCTGGATTGCTTCGTCGCTTCGCTCCTCGCAGTGACCGGGAGGCCGGTCCATACGCGTGGTCGGAAGCGGACGAGAATCGTCTTTATGACAAGCCATTCCGCCGTCATTGCGAGCGGAGCGAAGCAATCCAGAGCCAAAATGACGCTCTGGATTGCTTCGTCGCTTCGCTCCTCGCAATGACGGGGAGGCGGCGCATATGTCGGGTCGGAGGCGGCGGAGAATCGCCTTCACGACCATCGCTCGCAGTGAGCGGAAAGCGCGCCCTTACAGGAACTGCGACAGCCCGGGGATCGAATTGGCGATCAGCTTGACCTTTTCCTCGCCGATGACGCCCCTGGCGTAGCCGAAGATTTCGTGACCGAGTTTCTGGATCTGGCCCATGTCGAGGCCCAGCGCGTTGAGCTTGGTCGCGACGCCCATCAGGCCGCCGCCGAGCAGCCCGCCGAGCAAGCCGCCCGCGCCGCTATCCGCCCCCGCCGAGGCTTCGTCCGCCGCCTCGCGGGCGCCCACCACCTTATCGAAAAATTCCGCCACGGGACCGTCGGGAAGCTCTTTTTGAAGGAAAGCGAGCACATGGCCGATCGCGGTCCTGGCGACGCCCGCATCCACGCCGATCGCCGCTGAAACGCGCTCAATCAATTCATCCATCTCAATCCTCCCCTTGGCCATGTGGCGCGCGACTGTCGCCGCGCTTTGTGACAATTGCAAGCCGCAAGGCGGGCGCGTCGGCTCGGGGAGGACAGTGGGATATGGCGACGGCAAGCGGACGAAGAAAGGCCGATCGGGCGAGGGAGTGACGCGCATCCGCGCCACTCCCGCTCGCATGCTCACAGGCCCTGCCGCATCTCGCCGGTCGTTCCCGTCTGAGGCGGCGTCGCGCCGGAGCGCTCGGCGAGCGCCGGCAGCATGGCCCTGATCTTCGCGACGCCTTCCGCGCCGATGAGCGACTCGGCGCGCATGAGCGTCTCCTCGATCAAACGTTCGCTTTGCGCCTGGGTGAGGCCGAGATTGGCGAGCTTGCCGACAAGGATGTTCAGGTCCGCGCGGCCATGGCCCATGAAGCTCGTCATGCCCTCGATGGCCTGCGTCACGCCGCCGTCGCTCTTCGCGCCCGCCGCGGCGACCGCTTCACGCCCGCCCGGCATTTTGTCGATGAACTCGGCGACATGCCCTTCCGGAACCTCGTCGCGCAGGAACCGCAGCACATGCCCGATCGCGGCCTTGGCGATCGACGGTTCGAGCGAGGTCGCTTCGACGACGCGTCTTGACAGCTCTTCCATGTCACACCCTCCTTCAGGGATCTACCTGAAGTCGAGATGTCGCGCTGTCGCCGAGCGTCAAGCCAAGTTTGGAGAATATCTCAGCTATCGTCAGGCCGCGTCCAAGCCGTAGAGCGAATGCAGCGTGCGCACCGCAAGCTCCGTATAGGCTTCGTCGATCAGCACCGAGAATTTGATCTCCGAGGTAGTGATCGCGCGGATGTTCACGCCCTTATCCGCGAGCGCCCGGAACGCGCGGGCGGCGACGCCGGCATGGCTGCGCATGCCGATGCCGATGGCCGAGATCTTCGCCACTTCCTTCTCGCCCGCCATGGAATTGAAGCCGATATCGGCCTTGATCTTCTCGAGAATGGAAAAGGCGCGCTCGTAATCCGCCGAGCCGACGGTGAAGGTCATGTCCGTCGTGCCTTCCTCGGAGACGACCTGCACGATCATGTCGACATTGATGCCGGCCTCGGCGAGCGGCATGAAGACCGCCGCGGCGACGCCCGGCTTGTCGGCGACATTGCGGAGCGTGATCTGCGCTTCGTCGCGCGAGAAGGCGATGCCTGTGACGACCTGGGCTTCCACAATATCCTCCTCATTGCAGATGAGCGTCCCCTCGCCCGGATTGTCGGGGTCGTCGAAGGAGGAGCGCACATAGGTCGGCACCCCGTGCACCATGGCCGCCTCGACCGAGCGAACCTGCAAAACCTTGGCGCCGAGCGACGCCATCTCCAGCATTTCCTCGAAGGCGACGCGATCCATGCGCCTGGCCTTCGGCACGACGCGCGGATCGGTCGTATAGACGCCGTCGACATCCGTATAGATGTCGCAGCGATCGGCCCGGATCGCCGCCGCCAGAGCCACGGCGCTGGTGTCGGAGCCGCCGCGGCCGAGCGTGGTGATGCGGTTCGTCTCCGCGTGAACGCCCTGGAAGCCCGCCACCACGGCGACCTCGCCGCGCTTGAAGCCCTCGACGATCCCCTGGCCATCGATCGACTTGATGCGCGCCGAGCCATGCGCGTCGCTGGTGCGGACCGGCGCCTGCCAGCCGAGCCAGGAGCGCGCGGGAATGCCGATCTGCTGCAATGCGATCGCGAGAAGGCCCGCGGTCACCTGCTCGCCCGAGGCGACGACCGCGTCATATTCGCGCTGGTCGTAGAGCGGCGCTACCTCCTTGCACCAGGAGACGAGCTCGTTCGTCTTGCCGGCCATGGCGGAAACGACCACCGCGACCTCGCGGCCGGCGTCGACCTCGCGCTTCACATGGCGCGCCACATTGCGGATGCGCTCGACATTGGCGACGGACGTGCCGCCGAATTTCATGACCAGGCGTGACATGAGGACCGGTGTTCGGGGAATAGGCGTCCGCGTCGGCGGGCCGCCCACTCGCATCCCGCCAAAAGCGCGCGTATATGTGACCGCCTCCGCCCCCCTGTCAACGGCGGGCGGGCCGCCCCAAATGAGGGGCGGGCGAGAATATCGTCGCGTCGTCCCGCGGGCCGGCGGGACGATCCTGCAAGACGATTTGTGAGGCCTCCTTGTCCGAACCCGCCGCCCCTCATTCCGCAAGCGTCAATCCCGAGGATGTCGCGCGCTTCAACCGCCTCGGCGACCTGTGGTGGGACAAGAAAGGCAAGATGGGGATCCTCCACGACATCAACCCCATCCGCGTCACTTACGTCCGCGATCATATTCGCCGCTTCCTCAAGGGCGACATGAGCGCGCTCAACGAGTCGCCGGAACGGCCGCTCGAAGGGGTGCGCATCGCCGACATTGGCTGCGGAGGCGGCATTTTGGCCGAATCCCTCGCCGAGCTCGGCGCCGTCGTGACGGGCGTCGATCCCGCGCCGAACAACATCGCCGTGGCGAGCCGCCACGCCGGGAAGATGGGGCTCACGATCGACTACCGGAACATCACCGCCGAAGCGCTGGCCGAGTCGGGCGAGCAGTTCGACGCCGTCACGGCGCTCGAGGTGATCGAGCATGTCGAGGGGCCGGCCGACTTCGTGAAAATGCTCTCTCGGCTCGTGCGGCCCGGCGGCCTGCTGTTCCTGGCCACGATCGACCGCACCATGAAAAGCTACCTGCTCGCGATCGTCGGGGCCGAATATGTGCTGGGCTGGGTGCCAAAGGGCACGCATGACCACGACAAATTCATTCGGCCGCAAGAGCTCTCCGGCTGGCTGCGCAAGGCCGGCATGCGGGAGATCGACCGCGCCGGCATGAGCTTCCAGCCCCTCACCCGCTCCTGGCGCAAAAGCCACGACACGGATGTGAACTACCTGATGGCCGCCAAGAAAGAAGGCTGAGGGGCAGAGCCGTCATTGCGAGAAGCGGTAGCGACGAAGCAATCCAGAGCCATAATGACGCTCTGGACCGCTCGCTCCGCTCGCAATGAGGGGCGGGGGCGTCTCCAAAATGACGCCGCGAGGCAAAGCGCGAGAAACTCTTGTTCGCATCACAAGCGGTCATTAGACTTTCCCGCGATGATGAACGAATCGCCGCTCCTATCCGCCGCTGCGCGCGCGTCCGCGCTTCTCGGCCTGTCGCTTGCGCTCGCCCTTCCCGTTGCATTCGCCGGCGCGCCCGCGCTCGCCAAGGAGAAGCCCGCGGCCGCCAAGGACAAGAAGGACGCGAAGCCCGCCGCCGAGGAACCGGCCGCGCCGGACGATTCCGCCGATAAAAAGGGCAAGAAAAACAGCAAGAGCGACAAGAGCGCGGGCGCCGGCAAGCCCGAGCAGCTCGCGACCTTTGGCGACTGGGGCGCCTATCTGGCGCAATCCGGCAAGGACAAGACCTGCTACGCTCTCGGACAGCCCAAGGATCGGCAGCCCAAGGCGAAACTGAAAGACACTTCCGCCTATATCTTCATTTCCTCCCGTCCCGGCGACGGCGTGCGCAACGAGGTGGCGGTCAATCTCGGCTATCCGACCAAGGACGGCTCCGCCGCGGCCGCCGAGATCGACGGCGACGGCTGGGAGCTGATCACCAAGGGGCAGAACGCCTGGGTGAAGGATCAGTCGAAGGAGCGGGAATTCGTCGGCGCCCTGCGCGGCGGCTCCAAGCTCGTGGTGAAGGCGGCCTCGTCCAAGGGCACCTCCACGACCGACACCTACACGCTCAAGGGCCTGTCCGACGCCCTCGCCCGCGTCGCGCAGGAATGTAAATAAGGGAAGAGCGCGGGGAGGCCTTCTCCGGCGACGGAGCAGGAAAAATGTGGGGACTGCTGGCTCTGGCGACAGCGGCGGTTTTTTTCGGAGCCGCCTTCTACATAAGCGTTGCGGAGCAACCGGCGAGGCTTGGCCTTGACGACAGGGCCGCTCTGGCGCAGTGGGGCCCGGCGTACAAGCGCGGTTTCGCCATGCAAGCCTCGCTCGCAGTGATTTCCGGACTCTTCGGACTCGTCGCGTGGCGGACGACCGGCTCTATCGCCTGGGCGGGCGGCGCGGTCGCGATCCTCGCAAACTGGCCTTATACGCTGCTCGCGATCATGCCGGTCAACGCCCGCCTCGAGACAGCTCTTTCGGAAGGCGCGTCCGGCGACGTCAGGGGCCTTCTCATTCGCTGGGGCCGCCTCCACGCGGGTAGAGCCGTTCTCGGCGCGATCGCGACGTCGGTCTATATGTTCGCGGCCTGGCGGGGAGGCGGCGCCGATTGACGCGCCGCCGGTCCAAACCTTGCCGCCAGCTCACGAAACTTTAACCCGCCCCAGCTTCCGCCCGCTCTTGGCGCCTATCGGGCGCTCCCCCATATGTCCAGACGCCGCGCCTTCACGGCCGGTTCCTATGGGGAGAGACTGATGTCACCGGAAGAACGCCAACTGCTCGTCGGGCTGTTCGAGCGCACGAAGAGCGCCGCCGCAGGTCCGCGCGACCAGGAGGCGGAAACTTTCATCAATGAGCAGGTCAAGCAGCAGCCGGCCGCGCCTTATCTTCTGGCGCAGACCGTCATCGTGCAGGACCAAGCCTTGCAGGGCGCCAACGCCCGCATCGAAGAGCTCGAAAGGCAGGTGAAGGAACTGCAGTCGAAACCCGCTGGCGGTTTTCTCGGAGGGCTTTTCGGCGGCGGCCAGCGCCAGGCCCCGCCCCCGCCGCGTCCCGCGCCACAGGGCGGTCCTTGGGGGGCGCCTCAGGCCGGCCGGAACCCGGTCGCGGGCGGCTATGCGCCTCAGGGCTGGGGGCAGCAGCAGGCGCCGGATAGCGGCGGCTTCCTGAAGGGCGCGCTCGGCACGGCCGCGGGCGTCGCGGGCGGCGTGCTGCTCGCCGACGGCATCCGCAGCCTCTTCAGCCACGGCGCCGGCTATGGCGGGATGGCCAATCTCGGCATCGGCTCGGGCTTCACGCCGACGAGCGAGACGACCGTCGTCAACAACTACTATGGCGAGGAGCCGGGTGGCCAATGGGGCGGGCAGGACGCCGGCTATGACCAGGGCTACGACGATTCGGGCGATCTGCGCGACGCCGGCTACAGCAACGACCCCGGCTATGACGACGGGGGCGGCTTCGATGATGGCGGCGACGGCGGATTCGACGTCTGACCGGCTGTCAATCATAGAAACGCGCCCGCCGGGGAGACCCGGCGGGCGGGGCCGCCCAAAAAAATTTCTTTGAAAAAAGTTCCGCCGCCCGCTGTGGATTTCCCGGTCAGAATTTCGTCAACAAATACTGGCGCTTGATTTGATCTGCGTTTCTCTTGCGATTTTCACTTAGCGAAAATGACGCATAACCGGCGGCCGGTCGTTTACAGCCGGTTAGTTTGGCTACGCCAATTTTGTCCCATGAATATTCTTACGCGGCCTTTGCCATTCGAGATCGTTTTCACTATGGCTATGGTGACGATCTTGCTCACCCTTTCCGTAATTCTCGATCTGCCGGTCAATCTGCCGGCGGGCGATCCTGCTTCATTTGTGAAGATCCACTATCTCTACCCGCTGATCGGCGTGGCGGGATGGTCGGGGGCCGCCTTTCTCGGCCAGCGGCGGCGACTGGCGTCGACCTTTCTCATCGCCCTGCCCTGCTATGCCGTGATGCTGATCGTCCACTTCAACCTGAAGCTCTGGATCTGCCATATCAACCCCGGCCAGTTCGACGATCTTTATCGGCAAATCGACCAGCTCTTCGACCCGGTTGTGAAGTTCTGCGACCTCGCCTATGCGATGATGTCGACCGCCATTCCCGACGAGTACAATTTCTACACGACCGGCTTTATCGCCATGTTCTACGCGAGCTTCTGCGTGCATGCGCTGATGACCCCCGACAAATTCCGCACCGTGTTTATCGCCGCTCTCCTCTTCCAGGGATTGGGCGCGCTGGCCTATTTGATCGCGCCCGCGCTCGGACCTTTCATCTATGAATCAAGCCCTAATCCGCTCGTCCGGGAGGCGCAGGCGCATATGCTCGCGATCTACCAGCAGAACGCCGCGGAAGGCGCGCCCTGGATCGCAGAAAATGGGAGCCTGAATCTGCTTGCCGGTTTGGGGGCCATGCCCTCGCTCCATGCCGGCGGATCGGTCCTCTTCCTGATTTTCGCCTGGCGCTACGCGCGGGTCCTGCTTCCGGCCTATGTGCCGATCGTCGTCTATATTCTCGTCGGGGCGGTGGCGACGCGCTGGCACTACCTCATCGACTTGCCGGTCGGAATCGCCTTGGCCGGGGCCTGCGTCTCCATTGCCGAATATGTGACGCGCGGCGAGCGCCGCCACGCCGCTCCGGCCCATAGGGGCGGTCCATGGGGGGCGCCTCAGGGCGCTGCGGAGCAAACAGCCGGCGCCGGATAGCGGCGGCTCCTGAAGCGCCGCTAGCGCGGCCGATCGGCGCGACGCCGGCCGCGTGATCGGGCGTGAAAATAGAATGAGCCCGTCGGGGACCGACGGGCTGAGGATCGCCAGATCGCCCGCCACGAAAGTCTTTGGCAAGGCGAATGCGATCAGCTTATTGATTCCAGCTAGTGGGCGTTGCCGCCATAGCCGCCCCAATTACCGCCGCTGCCGCCCCAATGGCCGCTCGGCCGGGCTCCGCCATAGCCGCCGCCACCGCCGCTGCCCCAATGGCCGCCGCCGCCCCAATGACCGCCGCTCGGCCGGCCGCCGCCATAGCCGCCCCAACCGCCGCCGCCACTGCCCCAATGACCGCCGCCGCCCCAATGGCCGCCGCTCGGCCGGCCGCCGCCATAACCGCCCCAACCGCCGCCGCCGCCCCAGTGGCCGCCGCTGCCGCCCCAATGGCCACCGCTCGGCCGACCGCCGCCATAGCCGCCCCAACCGCCGCCGCCGCCGCCATTACTGCCCCACTGGCCGCCGCCCGTCGAACATTTGCCATAGCCTTTACAGTGGCCGCCGCTTTGTCCGCCGCCATAACCACCGCCCGAGCCGCCGCCCGAGCCGCCGGACTGAGACGCTGGCGACTCGCCCCAATGTCCGCTGCCCCAGGCGAAAGACGAAGCAGGATAAAGAAGAATCGCCGCCGCAGCGGCAGTAACTGCATATTTGCGAAGCATGATCGCCACTCCACTCACAAGAACGACTCGCGCTCAGTTCACGCCCCATGCGCGAGCAATTTGACGTTAAGCATCCTTCAAGATTTTTCTGTGCGCCGGCGCACGCCAATATTCGGCGAGCGTCCCGACCATTTCGGGAAACGCCTCGCGATTGTCCCCAGTTCCAGCCCGGCGTAAAACATTCGCCGGGCCGTGAGGAATTCGAAACGCGCGGCGCGCCGGCCCGGTTTTCCGGCGGCTATCCTTTTTGTCGACCAGACCCGAAAGAAAATCGCTGCGCCGCTCTCGGCGAGGCGCCCGCGAGCTCTATCTCTTCGACGGGCGATCAAAAGCTCTGTTTGAAGGAGTTCTTTTCATGCTCAGGATTCTGGCTTTCTCCATCGCCATCGGCGCGCTGCTGTCTCCCGCGTCGACGCGCGCGGACTGGTGGACCGAGGGACAAGCCGAATGGGCGCGACATGGCTTCAAGCACGGGCGGTGGGATTGCTACGGGAAATGTCCGCCCGAATTCCAGCGCCACCGCCGTCATCGTCACGACCGGCGCTGAGCGCGGCGGATCATCGTCGCGATCGCGGCCAGTGAGGATGCGCGGAATAGTCCAGCGCAATGCGGGGTCTGACCCCACCCGGCGCTGCTTTCCTTCACGCCGGCGTTCATTCGATCGCCTTGTGCGCCGGCGCACCAACTTCCAGCCTCCCGCGTCCTAAACCTCTTCTCGTTCGCAAGACGAACGCAACGAAGAAGGGTCCGGGACATGAACCGCATCGCCGCCGCCCACGCCGCCGCCTGCCGCAAATTCGCTTCGCGCCCCGTGCGCGCCGCGGTCGCCATCAAGATCGCCTTCGCGATCATGGCCGCCAATGTGAGCTTCGCCGCCGCCAAGGCGGTCTTCCACAAGACGGACGCCGCGCCCGCCGCCGCCGCGAGCATGTCGACCGTGAAGCCTTTCATCCTCCCGGTCGAAGACAAGTCCGAGACCGCTCCGGAGATCGCGACGCAGGCGGTCGAGGTCGCGAGCCTCCCGGGCTGCCGCGAGGTCGTCACCCAGACGGATGAAGGCTATGGCGTGCGCGGCTCGGTCATCCGCACGGTCTGCCGCAGGGCGCTGTGACGTCGCCGCGCCCTACATGCCGCCCAGACAGACATATTTCAGCTCGAGATAATCGTCGATTCCATAGCGGGAGCCCTCGCGACCGAGGCCGGAATGCTTCACGCCGCCAAAGGGCGCGGCCTCGGAGGTGATGATGCTTTCGTTGACGCCGACCATGCCGAATTCCAGCTTCTCCGCGACGCGGAAGATGCGCGCCACGTCGGCTGCGTAGAAATAGGCCGCGAGCCCATAAGGCGTCGCATTGGCGAGTCGAATCGCTTCTTCCTCCGTTTCGAAGGAGATCACCGGCGCCACCGGGCCGAACGTCTCCTCATGGAAGATGAGCGCGTCGGCCGGCACATTGGCGAGCACGGTCGGCTCGAAGAACAGCCCGCCCAGCGCATGGCGCGCGCCGCCGGTCAGCACTTTGGCCCCATGCGCGACGGCGTCGGAGATGTGGCGCTCGACCTTTTCGACCGCCGCCGCCTCGATCAGCGGCCCGACAGCGACGCCCTCCTCCGAGCCCGCGCCGACCTTCAGCGCTTGCGCGGCTTCCGCAAGCCGCTGCGAGAAGGCGTCGGCAATGCGCCTCTGCACGAGAAAGCGATTGGCGGAAATACAGGTCTGGCCGCCGTTCCGGTATTTCGTCGCGACGGCGCCCTTCACCGCCCGGTCGAGATCGGCGTCCTCGAAAACGATCAGCGGCGCGTTGCCGCCAAGCTCCATCGAGCATTTCTGCACATTGTCGGCCGCCTGGCGCAGCAAAATCCTGCCGACCTCGGTCGAGCCGGTGAAGGTGAGCTTGCGCACGGCCGGATTGCGCGTGAATTCCTGCCCGACCGGCGCGGGATCTTGCGCCGTCACGACATTCACGACGCCCGCCGGCACGCCCGCGCGTTCGGCCAGCTCCGCGAGCGCAAGCGCCGAAAAAGGCGTGAGCTCCGCCGGCTTTACGACCATTGTGCAGCCTGCGCCGAGCGCGGCGGCGACCTTGCGCGCCAGCATGGCCGAGGGGAAATTCCAGGGCGTGATCGCCACCGTGACGCCGATCGCCTGCTTGAGCACGAGAATGCGGCGGTCCATCGCCGGTCCCGGCACGATGTCGCCATAGACGCGGCGGCCTTCCTCCGCGAACCAGTCGATATAGGAAGCGCCATAGGCGATCTCGCCCCGGGCCTCGAAGAGCGGCTTGCCCTGCTCGGCCGTGATGATGCGCGCAAGGCGCTCCTGCTCGGCCATGATCAGTTCGTACCAGCGGCGCATGATCTGCGCGCGCTCTTTCGCCGGACGGTCGCGCCAGACGGGCAGAGCCTTCTCCGCCGCTTCGATCGCGCGGCGCGTCTCGGCGGCGCCCATATCGGGCGCATGGCCGAGAATCTCGCCGGTCGCAGGATTGGCGACGGCAAAAGTCGCGCCGCTGTCGGCGCCGACCCAGGCGCCGCCGATGAAGGCGCGTTCGACGAGAGAGAGATCGTTCACATTCATAAGGCGAAGCCTTTGTCTTCGCGCCCGCAGCGGCGCCAACCAGAGATACAGGAAAGCCGCGTCGCTATTTCAAGCAAAAATACATCTTCGTGAATTATCGATATTGCTTAACCCTGCCGCGCGCTGGCGCTGGCGCGAATGGGGCGCCTGCGTTTAATTCGCATTCGATTAAAACCAGATAGGCCAAAACTTTGCCGAGCGCCCCCTTGAGCTCTATCCGACAAAAAACCGTCGCCATCGTTCAGACCCAGGCGGAAAACGCCGGCGCGCAGGAGATTGCGCGCCTGTTGGCCCAAGGCTTCGAGAAGCGCGGCTGGCGCACGCGGCAGGTCTTCTTCTACCGGCGCACGGACAGCTTCGACAACGACCCCAACGCGTTTTTCTGCGCCAAGCGGCGGCCTTCCATCCCGTTCGGGGTCGTCAAGATGCTCGGGGCGCTTTTCGGGGAGTTTCGCCGGGAGAAGCCGGACGCCGTGGTGACGCTTCAGCATTACGGCAATGTCATTGCCGCGCCCGTGGCGCGCGCCGCCGGCAAGTCCATCCTCATCGCCAACCAGTTGACCCCGGCGCAACTGATCCCCGGCCCCGTGGCGTTTGCCGACAAGATCATGGGCGCGCTCGGATTTTACGACCATATCGTCGTCAACTCCGCGCAGACCGAGATCGAATATCGCGGCTATCCGCCCTCCTACGCCCGGCGCCTCACCCGCATCGACCACGGCTTTTTCGACAAATCGGCGCCGATGAGCAAATCGGAAGCGCGCGCCAGGCTGGGCCTGCCTGACGGGGTCCCCCTGCTCGGCTGCGCGGCCCGGCTTCATCAGACGAAGCAAGTGGATCTCGCAATTCGCCTCCTCGCGGAAAATCGCGACCAGCATCTCGCGCTCGCCGGCCAGGGCAAGGAGCGCGACGCGCTCGAAGCGCTCGCCGTCTCGCTCGGCGTGCGGGACCGTGTTCATTTCCTCGGCGAACTGGGCGCGGAGAGCATGGGCGCCTTCCTTGCGGCGCTCGACTGCTTCGTCTTCCCGAGCGCGATGGAGACGTTCGGCCTCGCGCCCGTGGAAGCCGCGCAAGCGGGCGTTCCCGTCGTCGCCAATGACATAGAGGTGCTGCGCGAGGTCCTCGCCGTGAATGGCGAGCCCTGCGCGCTTTTCGTCGACGCCGGCGACACGGCGTCCTTCGCCAGCGCGGTCAACCGCGTGCTGAACGATCCCGCGCTTCATGCCAAGCTCACGGGCGTCGGCCGTCGCCTCGCGGAGCGCTATCCGCTCGACGCCATGGTCGAAGATTATCTGCGCCTGATGGAAAGACCCCCGGCATGACGTATCAGCGCATTGTCATCGCCGCCTCTTCGGCGCGTTTCCTGCGCTGGCAGGATCGTCTGCGCGACTCGCTGGCGCGCCGCTGGCCCGGCGCCGAGGTCGTTTTTCGCTTCGAGCCGGGAGACGACCCGCAGCCCGGCGCCGTGACGCAGTTGCTGGCGCTGGAGCGCATGCTGCTGCGGCGGGGCAAGCCGACGCTCAGCGACCGCATCGAGAAACTGTCGGCGAAGGCGACTCTGGAGCCCGGCGCCGACGTCGTGATCGACCTCGTCGGCGACGCCTCGCCAGCGAGCGGCGCGCGCGTGCTGCGTCCCCTTTACGACGGACACGAAACCGACCAGGCGGCCGTCGCCGCGATCCTCTCGGGCGCCGCGCCGACGCTCGCCGTCGAAGACGCCGCAACCGGCGCCGTCATCGTCGAAGGCCTTCCCTCCTTCGAGGCGGCGGACGGTCTCACCGGCGGCCTAGAGGCCGTATATTCGCGCATCTGCGTCCTGATCGAGAAGGCGCTCGCCGATCCGGACGCCGTGGTTGGCGCGCCGGCGCCGCCCGCCGATCGGAACCCGCGCCGGCCCGCCGCCTATTTCGCGCGCAACCTCGCCTTTCAGTGCGCGCGATGGCTCTATCATCTCTGCTGCCACTCCCCGCATTGGCGCATCGGCTGGCGCTATATTGACGGGCCCGGCGTGATCGAGAACGGCGCGCTGTCGGGACCCGAATGGCGCGTCATGCCGGATCAGGGCGCCGCCTTCTCGGCGGACCCCTTCCCGATCGACTGGCGCGGACAGACAGGCGTCTTCTACGAACTATTCGACTACGGCTCCGGCATCGGCGAAATCTTCTTTCAGCCCTTCGACGCCTCGGGGCCCGTCGGCGCTCCGTTATGTGCGCTCAAAGAGCGCTGGCATCTCTCCTATCCGTTTCTCATCGAGGAAGCGGGGGAACTCTATATGGTCCCCGAGGCTTCGAATTTCGGCGCGATCACGCTCTATCGCTGCGTCGAGTTCCCCGCGAAGTGGGAGCCTGTCGCGAAGCTCGTCGAGAGTGTCGAAGCGGCCGATGCGACGATCTTTCGCCACGGCGGGCGCTACTGGATGACCTCGGTCGTTCGCGACGGCTATGGCGGCTATTCGGATACGCTGGCGATCCATCACGCCCCGAGCCTCTTCGGGCCATGGGAGCCGCACGCGCGATCGCCCGTCCTCGTCGACTCCCGTTACGCGCGGCCGGCGGGCGCGGTCGTCTCCCATAACGGCGCCCTGCTGCGGCCCGTGCAGGATTGCGCGCGGGGCTATGGCAAGGATCTCGCGATCATGCGCATCGACGCGCTTGATCCCGAGACGTTCCGGCAGTCGATGGTCAGCCGTCTCTCGCCCGGCGGCCGCTGGCCCGGCAACCGCCTGCATACGCTGAACCGCTTCGGCCGCCTCGAATGCATCGACGGCGCGGCGTTCACGCCGAAATACATGCCGCTGCGTCGCGCCCTGCATGAGCGGATCGACCGGCGTCTCTCGAACGCCTAACCTTTCGTTGGCAGACCCGGCCGCCTTTACGCGGCCCGGCTGCGCAGCATCTCGCGCGCCTCGCGCCAGCGCTGCGCCACTTCCCGGGGGAAGCCGAGGAGCAAGGCCGCGGCGTAGATCGCGCCGCCCAGCGCGATCAGCGCCGTGAGCAGCGGCCAGCTCGTCAGCGGCGCAAGCGCGTCGGACTGAAGGAGCCAGGCGACGGCGACGCCCATGCCTCCCGCGGCAAGAAGCGCCGGACGCATGGCGTTCCACGTCGTCGCATAGGAAACGCCGACGCTTTCCCGCATCATCCACAGGCTCACGCCGGTCATGACGGAGGCGCGCACGACCTGCGCCCAGGCCACGGCCATCACGCCGAAGGGACTCATCGCCGCCGTGAGAAGCACGCTCGCCGCAACATGGATCAGTCCTTGCGTGGTCAGGCGGCGCGTGTGGCCCGTCGCGGTCATCATCGGCACGAAGAACGGGTTGGGGGCGCCCGCGATCGCGATGAGGCTCAGCGCCTGGATCAGCGGCGCGGACGGCTCCCATTGCGGGCCGAAAACGAGCGGCATGGCGAGCGGCGCGACCGCCGACAGGCCGAAGAAGATCGGGAAGATGCTGAGCGCGGCGATCTCGACCATCCGCGCATAGGCGGCGACGAGGCGCGCATGATCGTCGCGCACCCGGCTGAACGTCACCAGCGAAACGTTCGACAGCGGGCTGACGCAGACATGCAGGACGAGCTCGAAGCAGCGCCACGCCGTGCGCAGATAGCCGAGCATTGTCGGCCCGAGAAAAAGCCCGACCAGAAGGTCCATGAGCTTGGTGTTGAGCATCAGGACGAGATTGGCGCTCGTCACCTGCATGCCCATGCGCAGCAAATCGCGCAGCTCGTGAATCGATGCGAATGTCGGCGCGCCAGGCCGCCAGCGCTCCGCGCGCCACATGAGCGCGCATTGCGCGAGGACCGACGCCAGCTTCTGCAGGACGAGGCTCAGCACGCCATATCCCGCGACCGCGGCGGCGACGCCGACGGCGCCGCCGAGCGAAACGCCCCAAAGCGTGCTGCGGGCGATCGCCCCGTGACCGAACTCGCGCTGCAACCGGGCTTCCGGCACGGCCGAGGCGTTGAGCAGCCAGCAGACGGGCGAAAGCCAACGGATGGCGTCCGCGAGCTCCGGATGGCCGAACGCCGCCGCCAGCGGGAAGGCGCCGAAATAGAGCGCCAGCGACGCCGCGAGGCCGACCAGTTGCAGGAACCAGAAGACCTGGTTCTGCAGGCCGTCGTCGAGCTTCTCCTTCTGGATCGTCGCTTCGACGAGTCCGCCCCGCCCGAGAACGCCGAAAGCGTCCACGAAGACCATGGCGAGCGCCATGAGGCCGAAGGCCGCTGGATCGAGGAGCCGCGCCGTATAGACGAAAAAGAGGAAATTGAGGACTTGCTGTCCGAGGTTGGACAGCAGGCCCCAAAGGCTGCTCCTGGCGGTCAGGCGCGCAATGCTCACGGCGTTGAATACCTCTGGTCTGGGAACATGGCCCGCAGCCGCCAGCGAAGGCCGCGCAAGATCATCACCAGGACGAACGGGTGGCGGACGAGCGACTCGACCATCCCTCCGACATCCTTGCCGCGTCGGCGGCGCTTGAATTCGAGCGCGTGATTATATTGCTCGATGTAATAAGCGCGCTTGACGATCACGGCTTTTTCGGACGCCGACAGGCGGTCGGCATATTCCCGAAGCACGAAGAGATTGCCGTCCATAAGGTGATTGTTGTTCACCTGCGTTCGGGAGGCGGCGGATTTGCTGCCGTCGATCTCGCTCGTCGTGATCGTGTAGATGTAGCAGGGCTCGGGGATGCGCCACACGCGGGCGCCTTTCGCGAGCAGCTCGGCCATGAGGACGAAATCCTCTCCGTAGCGGAATGGCCTGTATCGAACGCCCTCGCGCCGGAGAAACTCGGTCCGGAAGATCGGCTTGAGCGTGCCGTAGTCGAAGCCGCTCGCCGACAGGCTCTTTAGGTAAAGCGTCGTGAGATCGAGCGGCCTCGGCCCGCCGCTTCTGGGCAGGCCGGACCTGACGATCGCGCCATGCGCGGGGTCTCGGAGCCACTGATTATCGGCGAGAACGTCGGCGCCGAGCCGATGCGCGGCGGCGACCATGGTCTCCAGCCGTTCGGGGAGATAAAGATCGTCGGCGTCGAGAACCGCGATCCATTCCCCGCGCGCGGCCGCGAAGCCGACATTGCGCGCCGCGCTCGGGCCGCCATTCCGCTCCAGGCGCATCACCTGGATTCGGTCGTCGGCGGCGGCGAGCGCGTTCGCGACGTCGACCGTCTCGTCCGTCGAGGCGTCGTCGACGATGATCGCTTCCCAATCGCGGAGCGTCTGAGCCTGCAGCGACGCCACGGCGTTCCCAAGGAATCCGGCGGCGTTGTAGGCCGGGATCACTACGCTCACGATAACGGACGACACGTCGCGCTCCTCGAAAGTAAGCGGCATTTGCGCCAAATGCCGGATAACCGATGGACGCCCGCTTCGCCAGCGAGACTGGCCATGATGGTTATTGGCGGGCCGAATGATGCGCGGGAGAATGTCCCAAAGCCTATTAGAGACCGTTAAAGCGATCGTCCGCGCCGCCCGTTTCGTCGGCGGTCTTCGTTCGTTTACGGGTTGTTAGGCATGATGCGCGAGGATCGCGACTGGATTTACGTTCGAAGAACGGAACTCGAATTGCGCCGATCGGCAGCGGCTGAAGCGCCAAGGACCAGCGGCCTGGAGGACTGGCCGCGCCTCCTCGCGGCTTTCTTCGTCGCGACGCTCATCACCGTAGCGCCGATTGCGCTGCATGTCCTCGTTTCCCAGCCGATCGCTATTCTTTTCTGTCTGTTCGGCGCGTTCTGCGCCGCGCGCTTCATGGAGCGCGACATCCCGATCGTCGTGCTGCTGCCAAACATCTTCCAGAACACCGTCGCCGCCATGCTTTCCTGGCATGTGCAGGAATATGCGGAGATCGAGGTTCTCAAGAGCTACAGCTTTCTGACGGCGGTGGTCTGTTGGCTCGCCCTCGCCGTCCCCTTCGTGCAGAAGCCTTCGGCCTATTCGCCTTTCGTTCGCAAATTCATCTTCGTCTCCACGGGCGTGATGTGCGTGGTCGGCGTCTATTTCGTGCTCGGCTTGGCTGTCAATCCACGCAACGCCACGGTGTATCTGCGTAATATCGGCCTGCCGATCCTGCTGTTTCAGATGTTCATGCTGGTCGGCGCGCGGCATGAGGTGCAACTGCCCAAGATTCTGACGCTGCTCCTCGTTTCCAACGCCGTCTCCGGCTATATCGAGATCTTCGCGCTGGACGCATGGCTCGAAATGATAAATGGGATGCGCTACCTCCAGCTCTTTAGCGCCAAGCGCCTCACCAATCCCGACGACATTCGATCGCTTGCCTCACGAGGCATGGTCGCGGCGAGCGTTCTCGACTATTCGAGGGCGTCGCTGTTCAATACGGGCCTGCTCGCCGGCCTCGATATCCAGGTGCAGCGTCTACTCGGCCCCGCCTTCAACACGATCAGCTTCGCCTATCTGCTCGCGAGTCTGATTTCTCTTCTGGCGATACATAAGCGCGGCGTTCTCGCTCTATTGGCGCTGCCGCTGCTTATCGCCACAAGCGCCAAAGGTCCGCTGTTCCTTTGCCTCGCCTGCATCTTTTTTTATTGGGGCGCCAAGAGCGCGAGGAACAGCCTTCCCGTCAAGGCGCTGGGCGTGATCCTCGTCTTCTACGCGGTCGCAGTTTTCCAGGTCGGCTACAGCAGCGGCGATTACCATGTGATCGGCCTTGTCGGCGGCATGAACGGCTTTTTAAAAAATCCGATCGGCCATACGCTCGGCGACGGCGGCAATCTGTCGATTCCGGATTTCTCCCAGTTGAAATGGGACGACTTCCAGCATGCCGGGGCGACCGACGTCGCGGTGGAGAGTTCCGTCGGGGTGCTGTTCTTTCAGATGGGCGTCGCGGCCCTGGCCTGGTTCGCGTTCTATTTCTGGGTCGCCGCCGTCGCGTGGCGGCTCTATCTGGAAACGCGCGCCCCGGCGCTCACATTCGTCACATCCGCCATTCTGGTCTCCCTGGCGAACGGCCTGTTTCAGGAAGAGGCCTATTTCGCGCCCTTCTCGCTCGCTTTCGTCATGGGATTTTGCGGCCTCATTCTCGGCGCGACGGATCGCGCGGTCGTCGCCCGGATCGTTCGGTCGAAGCTTGGCGCCGAACTATGGGGCGATCAGTCTCCGAGCAACGACTGGACGACGCCCCGATCCAGGCTACGGTCTTCGTTCACGAGGCCGAACGCGCCCGAATAGTCCCAATGCGCCCAGCCGAAGCCGCATTGCTCCGCGGCGGCGCACACCGCCGCGAGCCAAGCAAGACGGTCCGGGCGCTTCGCCTTCCAGCGCAGCACGCCAAATTCATTGACGATGACCGGCGCGCCATGCGTCTCGCTCCAGGCCGCGACGCCCTCAAATTGCGTCTTGATGGCCGCGGCGCTCCAGGCGACGCCGGCCGTCTCCTTCAAGATGCGCTCGACTTCCTGATCGCCTCTCCGGCCTGCCTCCGCCGCAAGGTGCCGCAGCGTCGGGTCGCCTGGCTCGGTCGGAAAGGGAACGCCCGAAATGCGCGCCCACGCGCTGCCTTTGTCCCAGACGGCATATTGGTGGGTGAAGGCCATCGGGTCATAATAATGGAAGGCGTAGACGACGTTAGGATCGGCAAAGGGCTTCCATGAGGCCAGATTTTCGTGCCGCTGATACGGCGCCGGGCCGACGATGACGATATTCTTCGGCAATTGGGCGCGCACGGCCATCGCCAGCTTTTCGGAGAGAGGGCGCCAGACATCGTCCGTTGTCGGCGGCTCGTTCAAAAGCTCGACGCAGATGCGATCGGCCGGCCAGCGCGACAAATGCTTCGCGAGAATCGGCCAGTCGGCGAGCAAGGCGCCCTGGGCCGCGCGAACATCCCTGCGATAAAGATTCTGGAAATCCGCGTCGGGGTGCATGTCGACGCTGATGGAGTAGCCGATCCCCAGGAGCATATCGAGAGCGCGCGACAAATCGTCCGTCGCGCTGGAAATTGTCGCCGGCCCCGAGAAGGATGCGAGAAGATATTCCGCGCCCACAGGCAGACGGATATGGGTCATGCCCATTCGATGCAGCGTCTTCAGCGTCGAGACGTCCGGCTGCTGGTCGGCGCGGAGCGGGACCTGATCGGGGAGGTTGAAGCCCCGGCGCAAGGCCTGCGGGATCACGCCCTTGCGCGGAGCCGGCTCGGCGCGCACGGGCGTCAGGCTCGCGACCGATAATCCGAGCAATGCTTCACGCCTCGTAAACTTTGGCGCCATTTGGGTTACTTAAGGTTAATGCTTTGCATGTCTTATTCTAGCCGTCCGCGCGACGGGAATCCAAGGCCCGCGCGTCTTCGTCGTTCGAAAGCGCCATGAAAAAGCACGGCAACAAGTCTTCCACAAGCTACATGGAGCCGCGCCGCTCGAAAGAACTCGGGCCGATCGATCTTTGGCGAGACACGCCGGTGAATTTCAGCCTCGGCGGCGTCGGGCTCTTCTTCCGCCGCAACTGGCTGGCGATCCTCGCCACCTCGCTCGGCGTCGCCGCCGTTCTCTTCGGCGCCTCGCTGTTCCTCTTCAAGAAATATACGGCGACGGCGGTGGTGCTCGTCGATCCTCGCGCCGCAAAGGTCACCCGCCAGGGCGGCGTGATCTCCAATATCGGCAGCGACGCCATCGCCATTGAAAGCCTCGTGCAGGCGACGCGCACGGACGGCTTTCTCGGCGCTTTGGTTGACGAGCTCGATCTGACCAAGGATCCCTATTTTGCGGGCAAGGGCGACACGGAGGAGAAGCTCCGCCTCTCCACCATCGAGAAGCTTGCCTCCAAGCTCAACATTGCGCGCCGCGGCACCACCTATGTCATCGACGTGACGGCGACGACGACCAGCGCCAATGAGAGCGCGCGCATCGCCAACGCGGCCGCGAAGAAGATTCTCAGCGAGCAGACCTCTCTACGGAGCGGGACGAGCGCCAGGACCGCGCAGGAGATCGAGAGCCGCCTCGCCGAGCTGCGCGGTCGCGTGAACCGCGCCGAGGAAGCCGCCGCGGAGATGAAGGCGCGGCTGAAAGTGACCGCCGCCGGCGAAGGCACGACGCTCCTCGAGCGCCGCGTGCAAGAGCTCAACCAGCAGCTCGTCGCCGCCAACGCCCACACCGCCGAAGCGCGGGCGCGCTATGAGCAACTGCGCAAAGCCGGCGCGAGCGCAGGCGAAAGCCTGCCCCCTTCGGCGCAAACGAGCGTCTTTAGCGTATTGCGCGCCGACTATGCGCGGCTCTCGCGCCAATCGGCCGATCAATCCACCGTGCTCGGTCCTCGCCACCCCGAGGTCGTGAGCCTCAATGCTCAAATTGCCGACATTCGCCGGCAGATCAAGGTCGAGATGGGCCGAATGCTCACCTCCGCGCGCACCCAGCTTCTCGAAGCCGAACAGCGTGAAGAGGATTTGGGCCGTCAGCTCAAGGCCGTCCAGACGGAAAGCGGCGAGCTTGGCCCGCAGCTCGTGAAGCTTGCAGAACTCGAGCGGGAGGCGAAGGCGGAGCGCGACGTGTATGAAGAGCTGCTCAACCGCGAGCGCGAGCTGTCGCAGGTCAAAGACCTGGAGCCCAGCGACATCCGCATCGTCTCGCCCGCCACACCGCCATCGAAGCCCTCGCCGCCCCGTATGATTCTCGCCGTCGGCAGCGCGGCCCTCGGCCTCCTCTCGGGGCTTGTCTTCGCCATTGTACGTGAGTGGCGGCGGAAAACTCTGCGCACGGCGTCACAAGCCGAGCGTCTCGGAGGCGTCGAGGTTTATGGATTTCTGCCCATGCTGCCCCTCGCCGCCCGCCAAGGCGACGATCCGGCTGTCGTCCCCGACCTCACTCCCTGGCTCGCGGAGCTCTGCGCCGAGATCGCGCCCGACGCCGGCGACCATGACGGCGTCGTCATCCTTGTCTCCTCGACACGCCGCGGCGAAGGTCGCTCGACCGTCGCCGTCAATCTCGCCGCCTATCTCTCGCAGGGCGGCGACCGCGTCCTGCTCATCGAGGCGGATCGCGCGGCGCATGTAAAGAAGCCGCTCTTCGGCCTGCTCGACGTTCTGGAGACCGGAGAGGACCTCAAGGGCGCGCTCGTCGACCAGGCGGCGGACGGCTATACGCTGCTGCCCTATGGCGGTCGCACGCTCGCCCGCCATAGCTCGATCGGCGGGCTGATGAGCGGCCTGACGCTGCGCGCGACGCTGAAACTCGCCCGCAACTGGTTCGACGTGATCGTGATCGACGGGCCGCCCGCGCTCGAGGCCCCCCATGCCCGCTTCCTCGCGGCTCAGGCCGATCGCACCGTGTTCCTCGTCGAGTGGGACAAGACGAGCGCGGACGACGCCGACGCCGCGCTCGATCGTCTCGATCTCGGCGAGACGGCGGTGCTCTACAATAAGACCGACGCGGCGCGCCTCAGCCTTTACGATCCGGAACAATCGCGCCAGATGTCGCTCTATTATGGCGAGGACATGGCCGAGGCCGCCTAGTCGAAGCTCGAAGCGCGATGGCGCCGGACGTCCGAGGCGCGCCTTCGGCGGCTCCTCGGCGCGCGGGCGAGGTTTGCCGTCCGTCGGCCGATCGCCCCGCGCCGATAGACACTGGCGAGCCCGCCAAAAACCGACATAATCTAGGTAGAATCATCGGCCCGCGCGACGCGCCGCTCCCCTTCCCTCCCGAGGTCGTTTTGGCTGACTTTCCTTTCGCCTATCCGCTCTCCCGCCGCCGGCTGATCCGCGCCGGCGCCCTCGGGGCCGCCGTGGCGCTCGCGCCGCGCGCCGTGGCCAAAGGGGGCGCGAGGACGGCGGCGGCGGCGTCGGCGCCCGCCCCAGGCGAAACGGAGAGCCACGGCCTCTCCACCTTCGGAGACCTCGCGGAGCCGGCGGATTTCAAGCATTTCGGCTATGTGAATCCGGATGCGCCGAAGGGCGGCCAGTTGACTCTGACGACGCAGGCGTCGACCTTCGACTCGCTCAACGGCTACATACTGCGCGGCACGCCGGCGCAAGGCGTGTCGCTCATTTTCGACAGCCTGCTGGCCCAAAGCTATGACGAGCGCGACGCCTATTACGGGCTCGTCGCGCGGGCCGTGCGGATCTCCGCCGACAAGCTCACCTACCGCTTCCTGCTGCGGCGCGAGGCGCGGTTCCATGACGGGTCGAAGCTCACCGCGGAAGACTGCGCCTTCTCGCTCGGCATCCTCAAGAGCAAGGGTCATCCCATCATCGCGCAGATGCTGCGCGATCTGGTCTCCGCCGAGGCGGAGGCGGACGACGTGCTGGTCGTGCGGCTCGCGCCCGGCCGAACCCGGGATTTGCCGCTGATCGTCGCCGGCCAGCCGATCTTCTCGAAGGCCTATTACGCCAGCCGCGCCTTCGACGAAACCACGCTGGAGCCGCCCCTGGGCTCGGGCGCCTATAAGATCGGCGCGTTCGAACAGGGGCGCTTCAACGCGTTCGACCGCGTCGCCGATTATTGGGCCAAGGACCTGCCCGTCAATGTCGGACAGAACAATTTTGGCCAGATCAAATTCGAATATTTCGGCGACAGCAACGTCGCCTTCGAGGGCTTCAAGGCGGGGGCCTACACGCTTCGGCTCGAGGACACCGCGCGCATCTGGGCGACCGGCTACGACTTTCCGGCGATACGAGACAAGCGCGTCATAAAAGAGACCTTCCCGAGCCGCCGCATCCCGGGCATTCAGGGCTGGTGCTTCAACACGCGCCGCCCGATGTTCAAGGATGCGCGCATTCGCGAGGCGCTCGGTTACGCCTTCGACTTCGAGTGGTCCAGCCACAATCTGATGTACGACGCCTATAAGCGCGTCACCTCCTATTTCGAGAATTCCGAGCTCGCCGCGACGGAAGAACCCGACGCCTCCGAGCTTGCGCTGCTCGAACCATTCCGCGCGGAGCTGCCGGCCGCGGTTTTCGGCCCGGTCCCCCTGCCGCCCGTTTCCGACGGCTCGGGCCAGGACCGCAATCTTCTGCGCAAGGCCAATGATCTCCTGCTCGCCGCCGGATGCACGCGCAAGGGCGACGTGCTGCTGCTGCCCGACGGCAAGCCGCTCGAATTCGAATTTATCGACCGCTACAATCTCTTCGAGCGGCTCACCCTTCCTTTCATCAAGAATCTCCGGCTGCTCGGCGTGAAGGCGAGCTTTCGCGTGATCGACAGCGCGCAATACAAGCAGCGGCTGGAGACGTTCGACTTCGACGTGACGGTCGACAATCTGGTCGTCAGCCATTCGCCGGGCGAGGAGCTACGGAACTATTTCGGCTCCGAGGCCGCGAGGTTTCACGGTTCCCACAATCTGCCGGGCACGGCCGACAAGGCGGTCGACGCGCTGATCGACAAGGCGCTCAAGGCCGAATCCCGCGCCGAGCTCGTCACCGTCTGCCGCGCGCTCGACCGCGTGCTGCGCGTCGGACACTATCGGATCTTCCATTATTATACGCCTGTCGACCGCATCGCGCATTGGGACCTGTTCGGCCGGCCCGAGCGACCGCCGAAATATGAGGTCGGCTACGTCTCGACCTGGTGGTGGGACGAAGACCGCGCGCGCAAGATCAACTTCACGGGACGCTGAGCGTGGCCATCTCGCAGCGGCTCCGCCACCGGACTCCCGATCGACGCCGCGCCCCGTCATTACGAGGAGCGAGGCGACGAAGCAATCCAGGAGCAAATTCTTGAACGTGTTCCGGATTGCTTCGCCTTCGGCTCGCAACGCCGCCGCAAGCGTCGTCGCGAAGCCATCAGGCGGAAGCCGTATGACATGCCGGTCCGTTCGGAAAAACACGGGACGTTAGAATGGGCGCCTATATCGCACGCCGCGTATTGCTGATGATCCCGACGATCCTCGGCATCATGCTCATTTCCTTCGCCATCGTGCAATTCGCGCCTGGCGGGCCGGTCGAGCGCGTCATCGCGCAGCTCCAGGGCTTCGATGTCGGCGCGACCTCGCGCTTTTCCGGCGGCGGCGGCGATGTCGGACAGGCCGCCGGCGCGCAAACGGTTGGCGGCGCCGCGGACACCACGTCGAAATATCGCGGCGCGCAGGGCCTCGATCCGAAATTCATCGCGGAGCTCGAGAAGCAGTTCGGCTTCGACAAGCCGGCATGGCAGCGCTTCCTGCTGATGGTCAGGAATTACGCGATGTTCGATTTCGGCCGGAGCTATTTCCGCGACGAAAGCGTCATCAAGCTCATCGGCGAGAAGCTGCCCGTCTCCATGTCGCTCGGCCTTTGGATGACGCTGCTCTCTTATTCGATCTCCATTCCGCTCGGCGTCGCCAAGGCCGTGCGCGACGGGACGCGTTTCGACATGTGGACGTCGAACCTCATCATCGTCGGCTACGCCATTCCGAGCTTCCTCTTCGCCATGCTGCTGATCGTGCTCTTCGCTGGCGGCTCCTTCTGGCAGATTTTCCCGCTGCGGGGGCTGACATCCGACGATTTCGACGAGCTGACCCTATTCGGCAAGGCGAAGGACTATCTCTGGCATATCATCCTGCCGGTGAGCGCCATGACGCTCGGCGCCTTCGCGACGCAGACCTTTCTCACGAAGAACTCCTTTCTCGACGAGATCCGCAAGCAATATGTGCAGACCGCGCGCATGAAGGGCCTGACCGAGAACCGCGTCCTCTACGGCCATGTCTTCCGCAACGCCATGCTCATCGTCATCGCCGGCTTCCCCGGCGCCTTCGTCCACGCCTTCCTGACGGGCTCCGTGCTGATCGAAACGATCTTCTCGCTGGACGGGCTCGGCTATCTGTCCTTCGAGAGCATCGTGAACCGCGACTATCCGGTGGTCTTCGCCAATCTCTATATTTTCGCCTTGGTCGGCCTGGTGGTGAACCTCATCTCCGACCTCACTTATACCTGGATTGATCCTCGGATCGATTTCGAGACGCGCGAGGTCTGACATGAGCGCGACTGCCGACCCCGTCGCACGCCTCGCCCCGCCCATCATGCGCGATGGATTTCTGCGGCTCTCGCCGCTCGACCAAAGGCGTCTCGCCAATTTCAAGGCGAACAAGCGCGGCTATTGGTCCTTCTGGGTCTTCATGACGCTCTTCGTCATGTCGCTCCTCTCCAATGTTCTGGCGAATGACAGGCCGATCCTGGCTTGGTACAAGGGCGAGCTGCTTTTCCCCGCCTTGGTCGCCTATCCGGAGGAGAAGTTCGGCGGCTTCCTGGCGCGCACGGACTATCGCGATCCCGTGATCGCCAATGAGATCAAGGCCCATGGCTGGATGCTCTGGCCGCCGGTCCGCTATTCCTACGACACGCACAATCTCGAGCTGCCGACGCCCGCGCCCTCGCCGCCGACCTGGATGCTGACGCAGAAGCAATGCGAGACCGCCGCCGCCAAGGGACTTCGGCCCGGCGAGCCCAATCGCGGCTGCGCGGCGCTGGAATATAACTGGCTCGGGACGGACGATCAGGGCCGCGACGTCGTCGCGCGCCTCCTTTACGGCTTCCGCATCTCCGTGCTTTTCGGCCTCATCCTCGCGACGATCTCCTCCATCATCGGCGTCGCGGCGGGCGCGATACAGGGCTATTTCGGCGGGCGGGTCGATCTCGTCTTCCAGCGCTTCATCGAGGTCTGGTCGTCGCTGCCGCAGCTTTACCTGCTCATCATCATCTCCTCCTTCCTGACGCCCGGTTTCTTCGTGCTGCTCGGCATCCTGCTGCTCTTCTCCTGGGTGTCGCTCGTTCATGTCGTGCGCGCGGAGTTCCTGCGGGCGCGAAACTTCGAATATGTGAACGCCGCCCGCGCGCTGGGGCTCACCAGCTTCCGCATCATCTGGAAGCATCTCCTGCCCAACGCCACGGTGGCGACGCTGACCTTCCTGCCCTTCATCCTCAATTCGTCGATCACGACCCTGACGGCGCTGGACTTCCTCGGCTTCGGCCTGCCGCCCGGCTCGCCCTCGCTCGGCGAATTGCTGCTGCAGGGCAAATCCAACCTCCAGGCGCCCTGGCTCGGCCTCACCGGCTTCGCCATCATCGCGCTCATGCTGTCGCTCCTCGTCTTCATCGGCGAGGCCGTGCGCGACGCCTTCGATCCGAGAAAGAATTTCCGGTGAAGAACGCGCGAACTAGACGCATCGTTTACAAGCGCTATCCGGCGGCGAGGCTGCCGGAAGATTTACGCGAAGGCATCCCCTTGAACTCATTGGTTACGATCGAGTGGGAGGAAGACGCTTCCGCGATGACGCCGGAAAGGCCAGACTCTACCCCTGCCACGAAATCGAACGATCGAGACGGATAATGACCGCTCCCCCCCTCCTCGACGTCCGCGATCTCTCCGTCTCCTTCCTGCAAGGCGGGCGCGAGACGGTCGCCGTCGACCGCGTCTCCTTCTCGCTCGAACGCGGCAGGACGCTCGCGCTCGTCGGCGAGTCGGGCTCCGGCAAATCGATCAGCGCGCTTTCCATCGTGCGGCTTCTGCCGCCGGGCGCCATCGCGACGGGCGAGGCGCTGTTCGCCGGCCAGGACATGCTGAAGATCGGCGAGGGCGCGCTGCGCGCCATTCGCGGCGCGCGCATCACCATGGTCTTTCAGGAGCCCATGACCTCGCTTAATCCGCTGCACACGATCGAGCGGCAGATCGCGGAGATTCTCGAGCTTCACGGCATGCGCGACGGCGACGCCATGCGCCAGCGCGTGATCGAGCTTCTCGCCGAGGTCGGCATTCCGAATCCGGAGGCGCGGCTCGGCGCCTATCCGCATCAGCTCTCGGGCGGCCAGCGCCAGCGCGTCATGATCGCCATGGCGCTCGCCAACAAGCCGGACCTGCTCATCGCCGACGAGCCGACGACCGCGCTCGACGTCACCGTGCAGGCGCAGATCATCGCGCTGCTCGAGCGCCTCCAGCAGACCTACGGCATGGCGATCCTGTTCATTACGCACGATCTCAATCTCGTGCGCCGCTTCGCCGATACGGTCTGCGTCATGCAGAAAGGCCGCGTGGTGGAGAGCGGCGACGTCGAGACCGTGTTCGCCGCGCCGAGCCATCCCTATACGCAGGCGCTTCTCACCGCCGAACCCAAGGGCGAGCCGATCAAGGAAGACCCGGAAGCGCCCGTCGTCATTTCCGCCGACGATCTGCGCGTCTGGTTCCCCATCAAGCGCGGCTTCATGCGCAAGACGGTCGATTACATCAAGGCCGTCGACGGCGTGACGCTGCAAGTGCGCGCCGGGGGAACGGTCGGCGTCGTCGGCGAATCCGGCTCCGGCAAGACGACGCTGGCGCTCGCCATGCTGCGCCTCATACGCTCCGAGGGGCCGATCGTCTTTTTAAGCTCGCGCATCGACGGCAAGAGCGTCGCGGAAATGCGCCCGCTCCGCCGCGACATGCAGATCGTTTTCCAGGACCCCTACGGCTCGCTCTCGCCCCGCATGTCGGTCGCGGAAATCGTCGCCGAGGGGCTTACGGTGCAGCGCCCCGAGCTTTCGCTCGACGAAGGCCGCGAAATCGTCGCCCGCGCCCTGAAGGAGACGGGACTCGATCCCGCGACGATGGACCGCTATCCGCACGAATTCTCGGGCGGCCAGCGCCAGCGCATCGCGATCGCCCGCGCCATGGTGCTCGAGCCCAAATTCGTGGTGCTGGACGAACCGACATCCGCGCTCGACATGTCGGTTCAGGCGCAGATCATCGACCTGCTGCGCGATCTCCAGCGCCGCCGCTCGCTGGCTTATCTATTCATTAGCCACGACCTGCGGGTGGTGAAGGCTTTGGCGGGTCAGCTCATTGTCATGCGGCACGGAAAAGTCGTAGAATCCGGACCTGCTGAAAAAGTCTTCTCCCGGCCGGAAAACGACTATACGAAAACGCTGTTCGCCGCCGCCTTCCGCAATCAATCGGAATTGATCGACATTAATTGCTCAAGGAAAGACCAGACTTAGCGCTTTCAAATGCTTGATCGCAGCCGTCGGGGCTGCGAAATTTAGACAAATTTTTCCGCCGATTCGCCCGCGCGCCAGAGGATATGATGCCGACCCCCGCCGAGGAAGCCGCCGCCATAATCGCATCGCGCTGCGACGTTGGCGCGATGGATACGGCGCTTGTTCTCGGACGCCTGTTCTTCGGCGTCGCCGATCTCGGCGAGCGCATCGCGGCGTTCCCCTATTCGGAGCTGCCCGGTTTTCCGGTCGGTCCCGGCGTCGAAGACGGCGAGCTGGTTATCTCGCTGATCGACGGACTGCCCACCGCGATCCTCAAGGGCCGCTCGACCTTCCACGAAACTGGCGATCCGAGCCTCATGGCCTCGGCGCTCGAGACGCTGTCGCTGCTCGGCGTGCGCTATGTCCTTTGCACGGGACTGGTTCTGTCGGTGCAGGCGGACCTCGTGCCGAGCAGCATCGTCCTGGTGACGGACCATATCAACTTCACCGGCCTCAACCCGTTGATCGGCGCGCCGGCGGGCGGCAAGGCCAAGATCAACATGAACGACGTCTATGACAAGCGGCTGCTTCGGCGCATCAAGACCGCCGCCGCGACGGCTGGCGTCGCCGTGCATGAGGGCGTCCTGATGTGGTTCTCGGGGCCGAGCTTCGAGACGCCGGCGGAAGCGAAGGTCGCGCGTCAACTCGGCGCCGACATTCTCGGCTGGACGATCGTGCCGGAAGCAATTCTCGCGCGGCGCTACGGATTATACTTCGGCGGCGTCTCCGTCGTGACGGATTTCGGCGCGGGCTTCTCCAACGGCAACCCCAACGCCGACCCCACGCGCGGCCCCGCCGTGGCGGGCGTCGTCGCCACGAAGCGGCTTCTCCGGTCGCTCGTCAAAATCCGCTGAACGGGCTCAAAGCGCGCCGGTTCCGCGTCGCGCGGGATCGCGAAAGGCGAGCATCGTCGCCTCGATCGTCTGAACCGTCTCGCCGGCGCCGTTCAGCGTCGTCGCCTTGAAGGTGACGAAGCCGCGATCCGGCTGCGACCGCGAGGTCCGCAGCATTGTGATCTCGCCCTCAATATGCAGACGGTCGCCCGGCCGCACGGGACGCTTCCAGGAAATATGCGCGTCCAAGCCGACGACGCCGCCCGCGAATGTCATTCCGCAGCTTTCCAGCAGCAGGCGCAAAGTGAGCGCGCCCGTCTGCCAGCCGCTTCCGACAAGGCCGCCGAAAATGCTCTCCTTCGCCGCCTCGGGATCGACATGAAAGAATTGCGGATCGTTCTCGCGCGAGAAGCGGATCATCTGCTCCTGCGTCATTTCGACCGGCGGCGACTCGAAACGCTGGCCCACGACAAGGTCTTCGAAATAGACAGTTTTCGACATCGGCCCGCCTAGTTGTTTCCGTCACTCGAATTGCCGGCCTTTTTGCCGATGTTTTCCGCCGTCATTGCGAGGCGGCGCAGCCGCCGAAGCAATCCAGAGCCGTGATGAGGCTCTGGATTGCTTCGCTTCGCTCGCAATGACGGCCGCGAATGAACGTCCTCCAAAAAGCCGGTCAATTCGAGTGACACGGGCTACTAACCCTCCAACCGCTTCACGGCCGTAATGTCGCCCGCGCCCGCGCGCAAGTTCCGCTCGCGCACCAGATCGAGCGGCTCGCTGGAGACGAGCATATGCGCGCCATTGGCGTGCAGGAGCGTCGCCGCGTCGCGCATGATTCCCACATGGCCTTTCCAGAAAACGAGGTCGCCCCGCCGCAGCGGCGCGCCGGGCTCGACGGGCCTGCCGAGCTTCGCCTCCTGCATGTCGCTGTCGCGCGGCGCCTGCTTGCCGCAAGCCGCGAGCGAAATCTGCACGAGCCCCGAGCAGTCGACGCCAATCCAGGATTTGCCGCCCCAAAGATAGGGCGCGCCGGTCAGCGTCTCCGCGACGGCGACGTAATCATCCGCGGGCTGGTCGAGCGGCGCGAGATGCGGACGCCAGACGAAGCCGAGATCGCGCGTCGCCAGGAAATTGTCGCGCTCCTCCACGATCTCGACTTCGGCGCCCAGCGGCAAGGCGAGCAGCGGCGGGCGCTTGATGCTCGCCGCCGGGTAGACGAAAGTGCGCGGCACGCGGACGCGATGCGTCGGCGAACGCAATTCGCTCCACAATATATTGGCGGCGATCCAGCCCACATAGCCGTCGCACGCAAGCTGCGCCCAGGCCCAGCCCTCGACCTCGTCATAGACGGTCACGCGCTCGCCATAGAGAACCTGCGTATCGATCGGACAATCGGGCCGCGGCTCGCGGCGCATGTCGACCACGCCGTCCTTCACCTCCATCACGGCGCCTTCGACGTAACGATCGGCCGTGACGCGGCCTTTCAAATAGGCGGCCGCGATGTCGGGCCGCGCGGGCGTCAGCCGTCGGTCGAATGTCTCGCTCAATCTTCAAGCCTTTCCGCGCAGCGTGCGATCTTCGATGAGTTGATGCAGGAGCCGCGCGCTCTGAACCTCGCCGCCTTCCGGACGGCCCGGCCTGGTCGAGGGGTTCCAGCAATAGGCGTCGAAATGCGCCCAGCGCGTCGGATCGCTCACGAAGCGGCGCAGGAACAGCGCCGCGACGATGGAGCCGGAAAAGCCGCCGCTCGTCACGCTGACGAGGTCCGAAATCTTGCCGTCCAGGCCGCTGTCATAATTGTCCCAGAGCGGCAGGCGCCAGACGGGATCATTGGCGGCGCGGCCATGCGCGGCGATCTCCTCGGCCAGCGCGTCGTCGCCCGTATAGAAAGGCGGCAGCTCCGGTCCCAGCGCCACGCGCGCGGCGCCGGTCAATGTCGCGAAATCGAAGAGAAGGTCCGGCTGGTCCTCGCTGGCGTAAGTCAGCGCGTCAGCGAGAATCAGGCGCCCCTCCGCGTCGGTATTGCCGATCTCGACCGTAAGCCCCTTGCGGCTGCGATAAATGTCGCCGGTACGGAAGGCGTTCGACGAGATCGAATTCTCGACGATCGGCAGCAGCACGCGCAGCCGCACGGGGACGGCCCCGTCCATGAGCATGGAGGCCAAGGCGAGCGCCGTCGCCGCGCCGCCCATATCTTTCTTCATGAGCGCCATGGCGGAAGACGGCTTGATGTCGAGCCCGCCCGTATCGTAGCAGACGCCCTTGCCCACGAGCGTCACCTTCAGCCCGTCTTCCGGCCCATGCGTGAACTCCACCAGCCGCGGCGCCTGCGCGGAGGCGCGGCCGACGGCGTGTATCAGCGGAAAGTTCTCGGCGAGCAGCGCGTCGCCGACAATGGCGCGAGACTGCGCGCCATGTTTCGCGGCGAGCGCCAGGGCGGCTTCGGCCAAGGCCTCGGGCCCCATGTCGTTGGCCGGCGTGTTGACGAGGTCGCGTCCGAGCGCGACGGCGGAGGCGATGCGTTCGATGCGGACGCGGTCGACTCCCTGAGGCGCGCAGAGGCGCGGCTTCTCGCCTTTCGGCGCGACGTAACGCGAGAAGGAATAGCTCGCGAGAAGAAAGGCGAGCGCCGCCGTCTGCGGATCGGCGACGCGGTCTCCCAAGCGATATAGCCCGGCCGGCAAGGCGGTCAGCTTACCGGCGAGGAAGGGATCGCGCTTCCCGGCGTCCGGTTCCTCCACGCCGAAGAAGACGCGCGCAGGCGCGCCGTCGAGCGCCGGGACGATGAGCTGACTTCCCGGCTTGCCTTCGAATCCAGTCGCGGCGGCGACCGCGGATATGACCGCCGGCAGGCCTTCCCTCACTTGCGGCCAGCGGCCCTTGTCCACGAAATCGATCGCGGCCGCCTCGGCGGACCAGTCCTCAAGCTTCATCGTCATCGCCGCTTTCAACCTTTGTTAAGCATCCATTAGGGTTAACGCTTTATTGCTCAGGCTCGAAGTCCATCCATTCAGATCGGAACAGATTCGCCGTGACACAGGCGCTTCCCTCTTCGTCAAGACCGCTTCCGCTTTGCGCTTTCGCGCTTGCCGCGCTGGTCGGCCTCTCAGGCTGCAACAAGACGTCCATGAGCGCCGTGAGCGACATCACCGGCTCGATCGGCCGGTCCTCCACGACCCTGCCGAAAGACGAAGGCGAGCTCCGCCGCTTCGCCGAGGATTGGGGACAGCGCTACGACCGCAACCCGAAAGACAGGACGACCGCCCTCACCTACGCCAAGGCCTTGCAGGCGCTCGACCAGAATGCGCAGGCGGTCGCGGTGCTGCAAGGGCTCGCGATCACCTATCCGGAGGATATGAAGGTCCTCGGCGCCTATGGCAAGGCGCTCGCCGACGCCGGCAACGTCCAGCAGGCGGCCGAAGTTCTGCGAAAGGCGCATACGCCGGAACGGCCCGATTGGTCGGTGCTGTCCACGCAGGGCTCGCTCGCCGACCGGCTCGGCGATCACGACGCCGCGCGCGGCTATTACGAGGCGGCTCTGAGGATCCGTCCGAACGAGCCGACCGTCCTGTCCAATCTCGGCCTCTCCTACGCGCTTGCGAAGAATCTGCCGCGCGCGGAGGACACGTTGCGCCTCGCCGCCAGCCAGCCCACGGCCGATATGCGCGTGCGCCAGAATCTCGCTTTGGTGCTCGCTCTGCAGGGCAAGTTCCCGGAAGCCGAGGAATTGTCGCGGCGCGACCTCTCGCCGATCGACGCCGCGCAGAATGTCGCCTCGATCCGCCAGATGATCTCGCAGTCCGACACGTGGCGCGACATCCAGACGGGCGGCGCATCCAAGCGCAGCGCATCCAGATAGCGGGGATTTCCCAAAAACGGCTGCGGCCGTCAGGCTGCTGATAAAGTTGGCGTGGCGCCCCTCGCGCTTCGAGACGCCTGCCGCGATCCGGGGCTTGCCCGAGATCGATTCTTAAATGCGCAAGTCGGGCAAGCCCGACTTGCGCAGGCTCCTCAGCATGAGGAGCTTCTGCATCTGCGCCAAGCGCTTGGGCCTCATGCTGAGGAGCGAGCGAAGCTCGCGTCTCGAAGGACGAGGCCGCCTTTGGAGGTTTGTCGGCAGCCTGACGGCCGCGAAGGCCGCGGCCGTTTTTCCTTGTGCTAGCGCGGCCCGCCGAATCCCGGCGGCCCTCCCGGGCCGCCATGGCCGCCGCCCTCGGGGCGGGACGGGCGCGGCGCCGGCGCGGGCGGACGCATCATGGCGGGAGCGGCCTGCGGCGGCGGCTGCCGCATCGTCCCGCCGGGCGGACCGCGATCCGGCGGCGGACGCATGGCCGGCAGGGCGGCGCCGCGCATTTGCGGCGCCATGCCCGGCGCCGGCGCCTCGCGCTGCCGGGGCGGCTGCAAAGCGCCGCTGGGATCCGCCGGGGCGCGCGGGGGCGAAGAATCGCGCATGCGAGCGGACGCCGGCGTCTCGCGCATTTGCGGCGAAACAAGCGGGGCCGGCGTCGGCCGTTCGATCGCCCTATGCGGCGCGGCGCCGCTCGCGCCGCTGTCGAAGCCTTGGGTCGGCGCGGGTCGCGGACGAATTGCGCCGTTCCGGTCCGGCCCCGCCTCGCGAGGAGCCCCCGCTTCGGCCGGGGCGCGCCTGGCGCCGGTTGCGCCGCCAAGCGGCGAAGCCGGAACGGACGGCGCCCCCTCGGCCGCGGGCGAGGCGCGATCGCCCCTTCCCGTCCCGACCGGCGACGCCGCCTTCCCGATCGGCGCATTCGGGGCGAGCGTCGCGGCCGGCGGCGGATGGCTCGCGCCGCCCGCCGCGGGCCGGGACGGCGTCGGCGCGGCTCCTTCCCCTGGCGGCGCGGACACGCCCCGCATGGCGTCGGGGACGCCGCCGGCCCTGCCCGCCCGCGCCGGACGAGCGGGAAGCGGCTGTCCGTCTGGCGGCGGCGCGACTCCTTCATCCGCGCGCGGCGCCGGAAGCGCATGTCCGTCCCGCGCCCCGATCGGCGGCCTCGGCGGCCGAGGACCCTGGAGCGGCGGCGTCCCAGGCTGGGCCTGCGGCGGCGGCGCAACCCCGATCGGCGCCCTTGCCGCTCCCGCCTTTTCCGGCGTCGCGGGCGCCATGGCCGGCGGCGGCGGCGGGTTCTGGAGGCTGGTCGCCGGCGTCAGCGGCGGCTGGCCGAGCCGCGCCGGGTCGAGAGCGCCAGCCGGCGCGCCCATTGGCGGCGGCGCATTGGCGGGCGCGGCCGCATTGCGCTTGGCGATGAAGTTCGGCAGCGCGGCGCCCACCGCGACCGCCGCCGCGCCCACCCCCGCCGCCGTCAGCGCGCCTGTCGAAACCACGCCGCCCGCCGGATCGCGCGCCACGACATTATTGGCGCGCGGATCGATCACGACGGCGTTGTGCGCATTCGCGTAGATGAAGTTATCCGGGGGCGGCGCGACATGGTCGGGCGTGCGCTGCCAGGCCGGGATCGGCACATAATGCGGCGCCGGCAGCACATAAGGCTGCGCGATGACGACCGGCGGCGGCAAAACGACGAAATCCGGCGGCGGCGGCGGCAGGAAATAGGCGGGCGGCGGCGGAGGCGGCGCGAAGCCCCATGACGGATCGTCGAAATAGACCGCCGGCCGCTCGACGAAGACAAGCTCCTCCGGCGGCGGCGGGGGATAGTCGTAATCGATCATCTCGAAGCGCGGCGGCGGCTCGGGCTCGTAACGCAATTCGGCGAGACGCCGGCGGGCGTCCCAGGCGTGAGGCCCCTTGGGATAGCGGCGCAGATACGTCCAATAGGCGTTGGGCGTATCGACGACGCGCGAACGGCGCCAGATGAGCGCCTCGCGCCGGGCGGCGAGAAATGCGCGCGCCCGCCTGGCGTGCGGAGCGGCCGGATAGGTCGCGACATAATCCTGATAGCCGTCAAGCGTGTCGCGGCGGATCGCGGCGGAGAAGCCCGCCTCCGGCCCCAGCGCCTTGATCGGCTGCGCCAGAAGCGACGCGTCGGCGACGCGCGCCGGGGCGTTGGCGTCGCGCTGGAAGAACAGGAAATCCGTCTGGACCTCCTGAGAATTCCACGGGATTTGCGCGCCCTTCGTCATCTCCGAGACGCGCAGGCGCGTATTCTCGAAGACGTCGGTCAGCGGCGCGCCGCCGTCGCGGATCATCTCCGCGAGCGCATGCGCGTAAGGGCCGTAATCCCCTGTCGCTTCCGGGGCGACGGCGCCCGGCGCGGCGTTATAGGCGAGCAGCGTCCGCCCGCCGGGCTCGTAAAGGGCGAGACCGCCGGCGAGGGGCTGTCCCGCGAGTCGGTACGGATTGGCGCGGGCGACGTCGAGCACGACGACGCCGAGCTTCGCCCCCGAGGCCGCGAGCGGCTTCAGATAATCCGAGACGCGCAGCGTGCGCAGGGGAATGTCGGCGTCGCGCGCCAGCCGCGCATCGACCGGAACGAGATAGTTCTCGCCCTCGAGTTGCAGCCCGTAGCCCGAAAAATAGACGAAGACGACCGCGTCCGGCCCGGCCTCGCCGGCCTTGTCCAGAAAATCGCGGAACGTCTGCTTGAGCGCCGTCTCTTCGAGATCGCGCGCGCCCGTCACGTCGAAGCCCGCCGCTTGCAAGGTCTGCGCGACGAGGCCGGCGTCGTTCGCCGCCGTCGGCAGCGGCTTCGCGCCATAGGCGGACTCGCCGACGACCAAAGCGAGGCGCCGCTCGGCGGCGAGCGCGCCGGAGGCGGCTCCCGCTCCCGCGGCGAAGGCGATCAAGGCCGCGGCGGCGGCCAGGAACGTCCGAAATAGCTGCATCCACTTGCTCCCCGTGGACGCCAGCCCCCAAAGCGTCTGTCAATCCAACAGCTTCACTGCTGAATGCCGCCTGAACCATGCCGGGCGGCGCATGGCGGGAAGACGCAGATTCGGCGCCGTTTCCTTGAACAGTTTGTGAATTTTTTAGGCGGCTGGCGCCCGCATGACGGCCAACCACGCGGTGGCGCCCCGATAGAGGCTCCGTTTAGTATAGTTATTGCGCAGCCTGGCACAGCGATTGCTGATGAAACAGCCATCTTGCCGCTCAGGAAAGCACTGCTGCTTACATGAAGATCATCACCGCCATCATCAAACCCTTCAAGCTCGACGCCGTGCGCGACGCGCTCATGGCCATCGACGTCCATGGGATGACCGCCACCGAGGTGAAAGGCTACGGGCGACAGAAGGGCCACACCGAGATCTATCGCGGAGCCGAATACATCGTCGCTTTCCTGCCCAAGGTGAAAGTCGAGATCGCCGTGTCGGACGAGGTCGCCGACGGCGCCGTGGAGTCGATCCGCAAGGCCGCGCATACAGGCCATATCGGCGACGGCAAGATCTTCGTCACGCCGCTCGAGCGCGCCATCCGCATCCGCACGGGCGAGACGGACGACGACGCACTGTAGCGCGCCTCGTCATCGCGAGCGAAACGAAGCGATCCAGAGTCGCGACCCGTCGCTGGATTGCTTCGTCGCTACGCTCCTCGGCGCGCTGGAAGCCGCCAAAAATAGACGTCGCTCATAAAATATGGAAACGCCGATAATGCGAAAGATGTTCGCGGCGCTCGCTTGCGCTCTCCCCGCCACCCCCGCCCTCGCGCAGGATTCGCCCAGGATCGACGGCGCGGACACGGCCTTCATGATCGTCGCCACGGCGCTCGTGCTGATGATGACGCTGCCGGGCCTCGCGCTTTTCTATAGCGGCATGGTGCGCAAGAAGAACGTGCTCGCGACCATGGCGCAGAGCCTCATCGCGACGGCCGTCGTCTCGCTGCTCTGGATCGGAATCGGCTACAGCCTCGCCTTTTCGGGCGACGGCGCCTATATCGGCGACACGGCGCGGGCGCTGCTCTCGGGCGTCGGCGTCGACACGGTGAGCCCGCTCGCCCGGACGATCCCCGAAATCCTCTTCATGGCCTATCAGATGACCTTCGCGGCGATCACCTGCGCGCTGGTCGGCGGCTCGGTGGCCGAGCGCATGAAGTTCTCGGCCTTCATCCTCTTCTGCGTGGTCTGGCTCCTCATCGTCTATGCGCCGTCGGCGCATTGGGTGTGGGGCGGCGGCTTCCTCCAAAAGATGGGCCTGCTCGATTTCGCGGGCGGCACGGTGGTGCATATCAACGCCGGAGTCGCGGGTCTCGTCTGCGCGCTCGTCATGGGCAATCGCGTCGGCTTCGGCCGCGAGAACCTCTCGCCCTTCGACCTGTCGCTCGCGGTCGTCGGCACGGGCCTGCTCTGGGTCGGCTGGTTCGGCTTCAATGGCGGTTCGGCGCTCGGCGCCAATTCGCGCGCCGTCTTCGCCATCGTCGCGACGCATCTCGCCGCCTGCTCGGGCGCCGTCGTCTGGAGCGGGCTGGAATGGCTCGAGCGCGGCAAGCCCTCCGTGCTCGGCGTGATCTCCGGCGCGGTCGCAGGTCTCGGCACGATCACACCGGCCTCAGGCTATGTTCTGCCCTGGCACGGCGTCGTCATCGGCCTCGTCGCCGGCGCGGTCTGCTACTGGTTCTGCACCGTCGCCAAGCACAAATTCCAATATGACGACACGCTCGACGTCTTCGGCGTCCACGGCGTAGGCGGCATGATGGGCACGCTGATGGCGGGCGTCTTCGCGACACGCGTCGTCACGGCCTCGGAAGGCGATCCCGGCGTCGCGGGGCTGCTCGAAGGCGATGTTCATCAATTCGTCGTGCAAGCGGTCGGCGTCGGCGTGACGATCGTATGGTGCGTGATCGGCACGCTGATCTCGCTGAAGGCCGTCTCGTTTTTCACCAGCCTGCGCGTGACGAGCGACGACGAGCGCGAGGGGCTCGACATCGCGCTGCATGGCGAAGCGCTGCATCAGTAACCACCCGCTCCATCTTCCGGCGGCGCCCGCAGTGCGCCGCCGGCCAGGCCTGTTCTTCAAGAGCCGTTCGAGCAAGCATGTCCGGACAGCTTCAACCAAGCAAAGGGACGTGCGCCCGTTCACGCCTTTTTAGGCAGCGGCGTTGCAAGATTACGCCATCCAAAATGGCGGTCGTCGCATGTTTTCAAAAGTTTTCAGTCGCGCTATTGGCAAATTGGCGACGCTCGGCGGCGTCATTTTGTTTATCTTCGTATTCTTCGTCATTCCCGACGAATGGGACAAGCATCGCAATTACGCGCCTGCGCGCGCCTCTATCGTGAGCGCGGCGACTTCTTGCCGGCTCGACGCCCGGCATGCGCCTTCGCGTTACATGTCGTGCGACAGAGCGATCCAGGCGCGAAAGACCGATCCTGCTCTTGCAAATTATACGCTCGCCCAGTTCACGAAATTGTCGGTGCGGTTCGTGTCGCCCGTCGACGGCAAACCGCACATTGCTCCATTGACGTTGCAGGCCGACGAGAGCGACATGAAAACTTTGCGCGTCGGCGACGTCATCGACATCATAGCTTCGAAAACACAAGCGGAAAAAGTCCGCGACCCCGTCTTTGGACATATAGACGTGACCGACCCCAGACCGTTCACCGCCCTCGCGGCGCGTTCAGGACCTTGAGGCCCGGCCGGACGTCGCGCTGCATGGTGGAGGCGCTGCACCAGCCGGGTCTATCGGGCGTCAGGCTCCCAAATTTCCGCGGCCTGGACCTGTTTCGCGATCTTCACCAACCGAACGTCGAACGTCGCAAATGCTTCGCTCGCCCCCATCTGCGCGAGATGCAAGGCGTCGGCGAAATCCATGCCCGCGTCCATCCATTCGAGGGCCTTGGCGAGAGCGCTCGGGTCCTGCACCACAATGTTTGGAAGGCCCGCGAAAGCGCGGAAAGCGGTAACGAGCGCTGTCGGGGAGAACCCATAGTCGCTGCGCAAAACCCATTCGGCTTCGAGCAGCACGGTCAGCGTGACAAAGATCCTGTTCTGCTCGATGAGCGCGCGCGCCTTGCTCGCTTGCTGATAATGGTCATTGGCCAGGAAGCGGACGACGACGTTCGTATCAATCGCGATCATGCTGGCGCCTTGCTTCGGCGAGTACGCTCGCATCCATCTCCTCGATCGTCTTCGGCGCGCCCGCATAATGAAGCATGCCGAAAACGTCCTCGATCCGGGTCGGTTCGAAGAGCGGCGCTTCCTTCAGAAGAACGCCCTCGGGCGTCTCCTCGATGGTGAACGCCGCGCCGGGCTCCCAATTTCTGCTCTTCCTGATCTCGCTGGGAAGGACGACCTGCCCTTTGGTGGACAGCCTCACAACCCGCTTCTGGACCGACGTCACGCATCGCCTCCAAGGTAAGACGAAAGTAAGATAGTCTAGACAGGCGACAGCGGCAAGACCAAGCCGTAAGAAGGGGGGTATGTTATACCGCTTCAGGAGCGCGCCCCATGAAAGCAGAAACCGTCCATATCGTGCCGGGCCGTAGCGCCGCCGGAACCGTGCGCGAGACCCTCAGAACGCTTGGCTTTTCGGTATTATAATACCAGCACCGTGTTCTGCCTGATTTTCCTGACGATTAAGCACGTCGTTCTTCATGAAACCGCTTGACGCCCCCTCCCGCATCCCCTATCCACCCGCATCCGAACAGTTCGTTCGTTCAAACGGAATACCCATGTACGGCAAGACCTATTCGGCGAAGCCCGCCGACATTGAAAAGAAATGGGTGCTGATCGACGCCTCCGGGCTCGTCGTCGGGCGCCTCGCCACCATCATCGCGCTGCGCCTGCGCGGCAAGCACAAGGCGACCTTCACGCCTCATATGGACGATGGCGACAACATCATCGTCATCAACGCCGACAAGGTGGTGCTGACCGGCCGCAAGCGCGACCAGAAGGTCTATCACTATCACACCGGCTTTCCGGGCGGCATCAAGGAGCGCTCGGCCAAGTTCATCCTCGACGGCCGCTTCCCGGAGCGCGTTCTCGAGAAGGCCGTGCAGCGCATGCTGCCGCGCGGTCCGCTCGGCCGCAAGCAGCTCGGCAATCTGCGCGTCTATAAGGGCGCCGAGCACCCGCACGAAGCGCAGAGCCCGGTGACCCTCAACGTCGCCGCCATGAACGCCAAGAACGTCCGGAGCGCCTGATCATGGCCGAGACCACCCTTTCCTCGCTCGCCGATCTCAACCAGGCGGCCGTCGCCGCCGCGGCCGAAGCGCCGAGATATGAGCAGAAGCTCGACAAATACGGCCGCGCCTACGCCACCGGCAAGCGCAAGAACGCCGTCGCCCGCGTCTGGATCAAGCCCGGCTCCGGCAAGATCACCGTCAACGGCCGCGACATCGAGGTCTATTTCGCGCGCCCAGTGCTGCGCATGATCCTTCAGCAGCCGCTGGGCGTCGCCAAGCGCGTCGGCCAGTACGACGTCATGGTGTCGGTCGCCGGCGGCGGCCTCTCCGGCCAGGCCGGCGCGGTGCGCCACGGCCTCGCCAAGGCGCTGACCCATTACGAGCCGGAGCTGCGCTCTCCGCTCAAGAAGGAAGGCTTCCTCACCCGCGACTCCCGCGTGGTCGAGCGCAAGAAATACGGCAAGCGCAAAGCGCGGCGCAGCTTCCAGTTCTCGAAGCGCTAAGCGCGGCGCTTCGCCGTTCGAAAACCGAAGCCGGGCCATGCGCCCGGCTTTCTTGTTTCGGCCAAGCGCATATAATTTCGGCGATCGCCGGGGCAAATCCGGCCGCTCCGCTTCGTCCGTCCGGCGTTTGGCGAAAGCGCGCTCATCTCGTAGATTGACGATCGAAGCGCAAAGGGGGCCGGCAGTGTCCAGACAGCTTGCAACCATCCTCTACTGGGTCGGCATTCTGATCGCGCTGCCCTTCCTCCTGCTCGTCGGCGTTTCGATCATGCGGATGTTCTCCGAGGGCGTCGAGGCGAAATATGTCAGCTCGACTTTCCTCGGAATTGTCGGCGCGGCGTTTTCCTATGCCGTCGGCTATCTGCTGAGACATATGCTGACGCAGGGCGATCCGTGACCTTCAATCCAGGCCGCCGCCGTCGCCCTCCTTCAGGAAGGCGACCGCGAGCAGTCCCGCCAGAGCCCCGAACATCAGATAAAAGGCGGGCGCGACCGGCGTTTCCAGAACTCTGATGAGCCAGGTCACGAGGAAGGGCGCGAAGCCGCCAAAAATCATCACGGCGATATTATAGGCCACGGCGAGTCCCGTGGAGCGGAAGCGCGTCGGAAACTGCTCCGCCAGAATGGTGGAGAACACGCCCAGCACGCCTGAAAGAATGACGCAGAACGCGGTCTGAACGAAAGCAAGCGCCATCTCGGTCCGCTCCGCTTGCAGCCAGGCGAAAAGCGGGAAGGCGCAGATCAGGAACAGAAGATTCGACGCCCAGAGCATCGGCCGGCGGCCGATCCTGTCGGACAGCGCGCCGATGAGGGGCGTCAGAAGGATCAGCAAGACAAGCCCCGGCGCCTGCGCGACGAAAGCCTGCTCGAGGCTCAAGCCCATCTCTTTCTTGCCGTAGGTCGGCATGTAGACCAGCACGATGTAAAAATAGATCGTCGCGCCGACGGTCGTCGCGAAGGCGGCGAGGAGCTGCGCGCGGCTCCGCGCGAGGAGCATAAGAAAGGCGTCTGTCGCCGGGCCTTCACGCCGCGAGACCTGGAAAGCCGGCGTCTCGTCGAGGCGCCTCCTCACATAGAGGCCGACGGGACCGATCAGCAGGCCGAGGACGAAGGGGATGCGCCAGGCGAAGGCGTGCAGCTCCTCCGCCGAGAAAAGCCTGGCGACGGCGATCCCCGCCAGCGTTCCGATCAGCACCGAGAACCCCTGCCCGACCATTTGCAAGGAGCCGTAGAGCCCGCGCCGCAAGGGCGGCGCAATCTCGATGAGAAAGGAGGTGGCGCTGGCGAATTCCCCGCCTGTCGCGAAGCCCTGCAGCAATCGCGCCGCGACGACGAGCATCGGCGCGAAGACGCCGATCGTCACGTAGGATGGAGCGAAGGCGATCACGGCGACCGCGACCGTCATCGCCGCCATGATCAATTGCAGCGCCGCCTTGCGTCCATGCCGGTCCGCATAGACGCCGAAGAAAAGTCCGCCGAGCGGCCGCGTGAAGAACCCCGCGCCGAATGTCGCGAGCGTCAAAAGCAAGGCCGCCCTGTCGTCCTCCGCCGGGAAGAAGACCGTCGACAAGACCGTCGCGAAATAGCCGAAGATAACGAAATCGTACCATTCAAGCGCATTGCCGAGGACGGCCGCCGCGATCTGAGTGACGCGGGGACTCCCGGCGCGCGTCGCCACGGTCATTGCGCAGCGCTCCAGATTGCGGCCGGCCGCCCGTCGCCCAAGCTGGCGGGCGGCCAAGTCTCTTCCTATCATAGCCAAATCATTTCCCACCATCCTCGCGATGGATAAGGCGGAGGTCAATCGATGCGCGGATCAATCTTTATGCTTGCCTGTCTCCATCTCGCTTCCCCCGCATTCGCCGGCGAGCCGCAGATCATCGGCGCCAGGGACGGCAAGGACGTCGTCACCGTCCGCGTCGGCGAAGCGGCGACCTCCAAGCAGGCTCTGCCCTTCTTCCCCGGAATCTCGAACAAGAACGCCGGCGCGAAGAATCTCTCGCTGCTGAAGGTCGTCATTCCGCCTGGCGGGTCGGCGCAGGCGCATGTGCATAAGGGTTACGAGTCGGCGATCTATCTGTTGCAAGGCTCGGTCGAGACGAAATATGGCGAGCGTCTCGAAAAGAGCGTCGTCAATGTCGCGGGCGACTTCATCTACATCCCCGCCGACGTGCCGCATCAACCCGTCAATCTGAGCAAGACGGAGCCCGCCATCGCCATCGTCGCGCGCAATGACGGCGACGAGCAGGAGCACGTGATCCTGCTGCCCGCGAAATAGCTTCGCCGTCTCATGGCGAACGTCCCGCGACGCCAGACGGACGCCTGACAGCCTTTGCCCCGCCTCGCCAAGGATTTCGAAGCGACGACCGCCGGCGACGTCGCATGGGCGCGGAAAGCAAGAGCTTTTGCGTAGCGCTATACGCTACCGATCGGATAGCGTGAGCGCGCGAAGACGACGAGCAGGGCGATCGGGTGAACGATCATCTTTGGGAAGGTTGGCGCCCAATACCTCCCCTTTACGGGGAGATCGGCGGTCGAAGACCGCCGGGTGGGGTCCCACCATGATATTGCTCGGGCATTACCCAACCCGACCCGTAAAGGGTTTGCTCACGCCAGCGTTCACCCGATCGCCTGGCTCGACAAGCGGGAGGCGTCAATGAAAGGAAAGCGAAAGGGCGGATGCGAATGTGGAGCCGTTCGCTATCAGGTAGAGGGAGAGCCCAAGGCGGTCGTCGTCTGTCATTGCCGAAACTGCCAGCGCCAATCGGGCGGCGCCTTCGGGATGTCGATGGTGTTCGCCGCCGACCAATTCATGTGCGAGTCCGGCGAACTTGCCTCGTTCGAACGGCCGACAAAGTCCGGCGCGACGATGCAGGGGCGCTTCTGCCCGAAGTGCGGAACGCGCATTTACAATCAAAAGGCGGGCGCGCCGGTGATCATTCTCAAGCCGGGAACCCTCGACGACACCTCGGAAGTTCGCCCGACCCTGCAATTATGGACAAGTCGGAAACAGAGCTGGTTCGATCTTCCCCAATTGCAAGGCTTTGAGGAGCAGCCTTCTTAGGCGTAGCCTCATCGCCGTCGGCGCTTCACCCTTCGGTCGAAGTGGCGACGCCGAGCGGGCCCCGCGCCGCTTCGACGATCGCCGCGCCGGCAAGGCCGAGACCCGCCATCATCAGGAAGAAAGCCGGCCGCGTCATGCTGGACCAGAAACCGCCCATCCATCCGGCGGCGAGATTGCCGAGAAACATCGAGGCGAACCAGGCGCCCATCAGCGCCGACCGCGACCCTTCCGGCGCGAGGCGTGAGACGAGGGACAGCGTGATCGGCGAGAAGTGCAGCTCCGAGAGCGTGATCACGACGAAATAGACGAGGAGCCAGAGCCAGCTCGCCTTGGCGCCCGCGTTTTCATAGGCCGCGAGCGCCATCACGCCGTAGCTCAGCGCGACGCCGAGGCAGCCGAGCGACAATTTCCGCAAGGTCGAGGGCTCCCGGCCCTGCCGCGCGAGCCGCCTCCAAAGAGCGACGAGCGGCGGCGTGAAGAGAAAGATCATCAGCGGATTGAACGCCTGGAACCAGGTCACCGGGATTTCCGCGCGCCATTCGAAGAGGCCGACGCTACGATCGGTGAACTGCGCCGCCCATAGCGCGATCGTATTGCCCTGCTGCTCGAACGCGGCCCAGAAAAGCGTCGAGGGCAGGAAGAGCAGCGCAATGGAAAAGAGCGCGCGCCGGAATTGCCGGCGATCCATGTCCGGCGGCGGCGCGCCGCTTCGCGCCCATGAGTCCGGCGGCAAATCCGGGCCTCCGGCAAGATAGGTCGCGAGGCCGACCGCCATCCCGACGCCCGCGCTGGCGAAGCCGTAATGCCAGCCCAGCCTCTCGCCGAGCGAGCCGCAGACGAGCGGCGCGAAAAAGGCGCCGATATTGATGCCGACATAGAAAATCGAATAAGCGCGGTCCCGCCGCGCGTCTCCCGGCGCATAAAGCTCGCCCACCTGCGTGGAAATGTTCGGCTTGAAGGCGCCGCAGCCGAAGGCGATCAGCAGGAGCGCGACCAGGAAGAGACGCTCGTCCGCCATCATGAAATGTCCGGCGACCATCATCGCCGCCCCGATGGCGATCGTTCGCGTGCGGCCGAGAAGGCGATCCGCCGCAAGCCCGCCGAGGATCGGCGTGAGATAGACGAGGCCGGTATAGAGCCCGTAGATCTGCGACGCGAAAGGCTGCGCCTCCAACGGGCCGGAGAGGGCCTCCAGGCCGCGCTTCAATTCCGCGAGGCCAAGGGCCGCGTTCATCCGCTCGGGCGTCAATAGATATTCGACCATGTAAAGCACGAGGAGCGCGCGCATCCCGTAATAGGAGAAGCGCTCCCATAATTCCGAGCCGAAAAGAAAAGCGAGCCCGCGCGGATGGCCGAGAAAGCCGTTGGGCTTGAGCATTTGGCTTGAGGCGTCCCAGTTGGATGCAAGGCGTGGCCGCAAGGTAGGCGGCTTCGAGGACAGCGGCAAGGCTGGAGCCGATCGACGCCGGGCCTCGTCGCGCCTCCAAGGCTCGGCGCTCAGAAGACGCCCGCGCCGAGCCCCGCCGCCATCAGCATGCCCAATTCTCGGCAGGCTCCGACGAATTCCTCGCGCCACTCGCCGCGGCAGATCAGCGGGTCCCGGATCGCGCGCCAGCGCAAGCCCGTGGCGATCGTCTCGACGCCGCGCCGCGTCCCGGTCCCGTCGCTCCCGGCGCGGACGCAAAGGGCGTAGGGCGTCCCTTCCATGCGTTCGAGGCACGGATAATAGCAGCGGTCGAAAAAATCCTTCAGCGCGCCGCTCATATAGCCGAGATTTTCGGGCGTCAGCAGAAGGACGCCATGCGCGCCGAGAAGGTCTGGGGGCTGCGTCTCGAATGCGGAGAGCGCCCGCGCCGCGACGCCTTCGATCTCAAGCGATCGCGCGCCATCGAGAATCGCGTCGCGCATGCGCTGCGTATTGGGAGACGGCGCATGCGCGACGATGAGAAGGCGCTTCGTCACCTTGGATGAAACTCCGGCACGTCGACGGCGCCCGTCGCCACGGCGGCGCCGACGGCGACGAGCATGGCCAGCGATCCGTTAAAGGCGAGAATCGAGACCACCGAAGCCTGGTAGAGCGAGTCTGTCAGTTTGACGCCATAATATTTCGCCTTGTCCGTGAATGCGGTCATGACCGCCTCCCATGTGCAAGAATCAGCCGCGTCGCGCGCGGCGCTCCCTGATGAGGTATCGCGGTTCAAGGACGGCGCCAGTCCGGAGCCCGGCTTCCGGAAACGCCGCGGCCTGCCCTATGCTCCGGCGCCCGGCGCGCGCCGGGATGCGGAGATAAAATGCGCGGTGCGATTTTTCGGGCGCTGTTCGGAAGGCGCGGGCGGGCGGCGCCGGCGGTCATGGAGGCGGAAAGTCTCGTCCGGCGCATAGACGCGCTCGTCCGCGCGCCCACGCCTTTCCCGCTCGAAGAAGAGGCGGCCGGCGCATCCGACGCCGTCGTCCATTCCCGCGCGGCTCTCGCGCTCAACCTTCTTCGCCTGCGGGCGATGCGCGACCCCGCCGCGCCGCCCGCGCTCTTCGGCTATATGCGCCTCGTCTTTGGCTCGGAGGATTATGCGCATGTCGCGGCCGCGCTCGACGGCGCGATCCGGGAGAAGGAGCAAATGGTGGCGCGAGCCGGCGGCGCCGACCTTGCGCGGCGGGTCCACGCGGCCATCGACGCGGCGGGGCTCTTCAGCGGCGTCGAGAATATGCTGGACGACGCGCTCGGCGTGACCGAGACGCCGACGGAAGCGACCTTCGACGAAGACGCCTATCTCGCCGCCAATCCGGATGTCGCCGCCGCCGTCGCGCGCGGGGAAGCCGCGTCGGGGCTCGCGCATTGGCGCAAGCACGGCGCGGCGGAAGGACGGGCCCAGCGCCGGCTCCGCGCCCGCAATTCGCGCGCGCTGGTTTTTCCGTTGCGGTTCGCTCGCGACGAGGCGTCCAATTCCGACGTCGGCGATCTCCTTCCGGCCACGCGCAGGCGCCTCGCCGAAATAGCGACGCCGCCGATCGACGCGCGCTACGCCATCGCGCCGCTGTCGCAGGCGGAAGAACATGACGCGACGCCGTCCTTCGCCGAGGAAGCCTCGCTCGGTTGCGACTGCGCGGCGTTCAAGGAGCTTTTGGATCGGCGCCAATGGACCGCGCCACCCCTCTATGTCGCCGCCTTCGAGAACGCCTGGGCCGATCTGCGCAACGGCGTGGCGCTCTTCGATGAGGATCGGGTCTGGGGCGATTCGTCATACGCGACCTTTCTCTCGCCCGGCGGCCATGTCCGCGCGCCCGACATCTTCCCGATCGGCGGACGCTACGCCTGGATGCGAAGCGACGACGCCGTGGAAGCGATATCGTCCGACACGCCCCTGATGCTCTGCACGACATGGGCGAGCCGCATCAATTACGGCCATTGGCTGATGAACACGCTGTTCTCGGCCTATCTCGTTCTCGACGAGCTGAAGGCGGGACGAATCAAGCTGCTCTGCCCGCCGCTCGACGACCGGCAACGCCGGGAGCTCTTAACGCTCGGCGCGCCGCCGGAGGCGATCGTCGAAACCAGCGCGAGATATGTGCGCGTCGCGCGGTTGCTCTATCCGTCGCCCTTGAGCACCTACGCCAATATGAAGCCGCCCGCGCGCGTGGTCGACTTCCTCGATTTCGTGAGCCGGCGCTTCGCGCCGCCCGCGCCCGGGACGGCGCCGGATCATGTCTTCTTGAGCCGTGCGGGCTTCCCCTCGGCTCGGCGCATGACCAATGAACAGACGCTCTGCGACGCGCTGCGCCATATCGGATTTCATGTCGCGCACACGCATGAGCTGACGCTCGGCGAACAGATCGCGCTGATGTCCAATGCGAGGCTCGCGGTGGGGCAATTCGGCGCGGCGCTGTGGAACACGCCCTTCATGCCGCGCGGCGCACGGGTCGTGGAGATCGCCACGAGCAATTACGTCTCGAACGAATATCTCTACATTTCGCATCTCGCCGGGCATCGGCTGCACCGGGCGATGATCGAAGCCTCGACCGCGCAGGGCCGCGCGGATCACGGCGACCATTTCGAATTCGAGGCGCCTGTCGAGGAAATCGTCGCTTTGGCGCGTTCGCTGATGTGACGGCCGGATGTTGACAAGGCGTCATGCAGCCATCATCCAAGCCGCGCTAAAGAGCGCCACGCCTTCAGGACCTTCGGATCATGGCCAGCAAAATCTTCATCGACGGCGAGGCCGGCACGACCGGTCTCGAAATCCGCGAGCGGCTCGCCGGCCGCGCCGGCGTCGAAATCGTCGCCATCCCTTCCGAGAAGCGCAAGGACGTGGACGCCAAGCGCGCGATTCTGGCCTCGGTCGACGTCGCGATCCTCTGCCTCCCCGACGACGCCGCCAGGGAGACGGTCGCGCTTTGCGACGCGCTCGGCGACAAGGCCCCGCGCTTCCTCGACGCCTCCACCGCGCATCGCGTCGCGCCCGGCTGGGTTTACGGCTTTCCCGAGCTCTGCGCCGGACAGGCCGAGGCGATCGCCAAGGCGGCGCGCGTCGCCAATGTCGGCTGCTACGCGACGGGCTCCATCGCCCTGCTGCGCCCGCTCGTCGACGCCGGGCTCATCGAGCCCGACCAGCCCCTGACGATCAACGCCGTCTCCGGCTATTCGGGCGGCGGACGGCAGATGATCGAATCGTACGAGAAGGGCGAGGCGCCGGCCTTCGAGCTTTATGGGCTCGGCCTCGAGCACAAGCATCTGCCCGAGATCATGGCCTATTCGAAGCTGACCGCGCGCCCGCTTTTCGTGCCGTCGGTCGGCAATTTCCGGCAGGGCATGCTGGTCTCGATCCCGCTCGCGCTCGACGCCCTACCCGGCAGGCCGAAGGCGGTCGATTTCGAGGCCGCCTATCGGCGCCATTATGCGGGCGCCCACCATGTGCGCCTGACGCAGGCGCCCAAAAGCGGCCGCCTCGACGCGCTCGCGCTCAACGGCACGGACGATATGGAGATATTCGTCTTCGCCAACGAGGCCCGCCGTCAGGCCGTGCTCGTCGCGCGGCTCGACAATCTCGGCAAAGGCGCCTCGGGCGCGGCGGTGCAGAATCTGGATCTGATGATGGGGGTCTAACCGTGCGGCCTCGCCCCTCACCCTGGCCCTCTCCCCGCAGGCGGGGAGAGGGAGCAGCGGGCGCTCTGGTCCCCTCTCCCCGTGAAAACGGGGAGAGGGCTACGGTGAGGGGCGAAGCCGCGCTCACAAACATCAGAAATTAGCCGCAGCCTATTCCGTATACGCCATCGCCCCGGCCGGCAGCTTTTGCGCCACGTCCTCGTAGCGGGTCGTGCGCTTTTCCATCATCGACTCGAAGGCCTCGTGGACCTGGGCGACGGTCTTGTCGCGCATCTTGCGGCCCGCCTGCTCATAGAAGATCGGCCGGTTGGCGCGGGCAGGCTTGGGCAGCAGCGCGGCGGCCGATATATTGGGCGTCGAGACCAGCGCCGTCATGAAGCGCTCGGTGTCATCCGGCCCCAGGAAGTGGATGAGGTAGGTCTCGCCCGGCGTCAGCGGTCGCCCGATCTTCTCGGCGATCTTGGCGCTGTCCTTCTTGAGCATCTCGGCGGCGAGCGCGGCCGAGAGATAGGGGTCGTTGCGCAGATTGAGAATCTGCGCCTTCTTCTGCGGGGCGACGGCGCCGATGGCTTCCGAGGCGTCGGCGATGGCGTTCGCCTCTTCCTTGCGGCCATAGAGATGGCCGAAATTCTTGACCGCCTGAAGCCAGGTCTTCTCGACGAACTGGAAGAGGCCGCTCGCCGAGGAGGTGCGCGCCTTGGCGGTCGTCGAGAAGTTGGATTCCTTGTCGGCGATGGCCATGAGCAGCGCCGGGTCCATCTCCGTCTTGTTCGCGGCCTGAACCACGCGCTCGACGATCGACTGGCGAACCTTCACGGAACCGAAACGCATCACGCCCGGGGCGTCGGCGGCGTCCTCGTCGCTGGCCAGACGATGCGACCAGGTCAGCGCCGCCTGCTCGAGCGAGAAATCGCTGTCGAGCGCCGATTCGTCGTCCGTATGCGTAAGCTGCATGAAGGGCGACGCCGGCGTGCGGACCTTCGCGATCCGGCTGAGCCTCTCATGCGGAATCTCGTCGCGTTTGACCGCGAGGCTCAGGGCCGCGAGCGTCGACAGAACCGCGCCAACGCAGAAGGTCCGGAGCAGGATGTAGAAGGAGCGGTCCGCGCAAACGAGCGCCAGACGGTCTCCCCAACTCGATCGATGCGCGGACTCGGTGTTGGACAGCGTGAAATCCGTCATGCTCCCCCTGGAACTCCCTTATCGCCGCACGTGGCGGCCCAAAGGGAAAGCTAACGGCGATCGACGGCGAAAGAGCGACGGAAGCCGTCACGCGCGCGCCATATTCCGGCGCCCGCGAAACCTCTGAAAAGCTATGGAAAATCAGCCATCCGAGGCGCCGCGCGACCGGGCGGCGGCCGCCCGGCCATATTTACGCCACGGCCGTGGCGGCGGTTCGCTTACAGGGAAACCTTGGCGAGAAGGCTCTGGATGAGGTGATAGTCCGGGCCGGCGACCGGGGTCGTGCGCGACAGGAAGTCGACCGGCTTGCCGTCCTCCATGCCGTAATCCGCGAGGCGGACCACTTTCCGCGACTTGTCGAAATAGACGGCGAGGACACGCTGGTCGACGATGTTCTGGGGCAGGAACGCCGCCGAGCGCTCGAGGCGCTGGCTGACATAGTACCAAGCGTCGCCGCCGATGGTGGAGGTCGTGGACGGCGTGCCGAGCGCCTGCATGACCTGCGGCGCCGCCATGCCGGCCTTGACCTGCGCGACCTTGCGCGCGTCGATCACCGCCCCGCGATTAATGACGCCGTCATAGCCGAGGCAGCCGGAAAGCGACAATGCGACGCCGAAAGCGACCGCGACCTTTATCGTCGCAGCGCCGAAGAAGCCTTTAGAAACACTGCGATAGGCCAGCCCCGACATATTGATCTCCAAGCCCCGATCTATCCGAACGCGCGGAGGCGGGCGCCCCCGTCCCGTCATTTCGTATGGCAACGCGGCTTGGCTATCCTTCAATTGCAGCGAAAGCAAGCCGATCCTCGCGCCCCGCCAGGGGCGCCCGGCTGAGGAGGTGGCGCGGAAGGCTCGCGCCGCATATTTAGGGGCGAACAGCAGCGGGAAAGGGAGGAAGCATGACCGACGAAACGCTCGGCCGCATATCGACGCCGACCGGCGAGACTCCCTTGTCGCGCCCGCTGGCCCTGGCGGAAGTCCCGCCGGAGGGCCTCGACATCGAAATCGTCGCCACGGAAGCCGAGCGCGCCGCGCTCGCCGAGCTGAACGACCTTCCGGCCGTCCTGTCGCTGACCGCCGCCTTGCGCGCGCGGCGCTGGCGCGGCGACGGGCTCGAGGTGACCGGCGAACTCCGCGCGCGGCTGCGCCAGATCTGCGTGCTGACGCTCGAGGAGTTCGAATCGGACGTCGCCGGGCCCATCGAATTACGCTTCGCGCCGCCGCGGGAGGCGCCCCGCCTTCGCTCCCGCCGCCGGGACGCCGAGCCCGAGCCGGTCGAGGCGGATGTGGGCGGTGACGATCCGCCCGATCCGCTCGTCGGCGGCGCCGTGGATCTCGGCGGGATCGTCTCGGAATTCCTCACCCTCGCGCTCGATCCCTACCCCCGGAAGCCGGGGGCGGAATTCGTCGCGCCGGAGCCTGAAACGGCCGAGGAGGCCGTCTCGCCTTTCGCCCGGCTTCGCCCCGCCGGGGACAAGATCTAGATCGCGCCGCCATTGGGCGGAATTGTCCGCGCCCTCCGCGAGGCGAAACCCGCGGGGCCGCCTGCGCCGACGTGGCACTTGCGCGGGCGCGCGGCAAATGGCAATCAGCCGCGCAGAACGCGCCGCCTCGGCGAAAGCGCGGCCGGTTTTGCGTGAGCGCAGGGGGTCATAATCCCGCATCCGCTTGCTGGTAGAAAGGTCGGCCGGCAACGGCCGGCGTTCGGGGGAAGCAGAGGGATATGGCGCAGATTGTTCGGATCGCGGTCGACGCGATGGGCGGCGATTTTGGCCCGTCGGTGACCATACCCGGCTGCGCCATCGCGCTCGAGCGCCAGCCGGAGACCCATTTCCTTCTCGTCGGCGACGAAAAGGCGATTCGCGCCGAGCTCGACACGCTTCCGCGCCTCGCGGCGCGCAGCGAGGTGCGTCACTCCGACGTCGCCATACGCATGGACGACAAACCCAGCCAGGCGCTGCGTCAAGGCCGGCGCGTCTCGTCGATGTGGATGGCGATCGAGGCCGTGAAGAAGGGCGAGGCCGACGCCGCCGTCTCGGCCGGCAACACCGGCGCGCTGATGGCCATGGCGAAGATCTGCCTGCGCACCATGGCGCGCGTGGATCGCCCGGCGCTCGCCGGCCTCTGGCCGACGCTGCGCGGCCAGTCGGTCGTGCTGGACGTGGGGGCGTCCATCGGCGCCAACGCCAGCCATCTCGTCGATCTCGCCATTATGGGATCGGCGATGGCGCGCATCGTTCTGAACATCGAATGTCCGACTGTCGGCCTGCTCAATGTCGGCAAGGAGGAGATCAAAGGCGTCGAGGAGGTGAAAGCCGCCGCCGCCATTCTTCGCGACTCAAATCTGCCGGGGCTCGAATATGCGGGCTTCGTCGAGGGCGACGGAATCGGGATGGGCGCCGTGGACGTCGTCGTCACGGAAGGCTTCACCGGCAACATCGTGCTGAAGACGGCCGAAGGCACCGCCCTGCAGATCGCCGCCTATCTGAAGGCGGCGATGAGCGGCTCGCTTCTCGCCAAGCTGGGCTATCTGCTCGCCCGCGGGGCCTTCTCGGAGCTGAAAGCCAAAATGGACACGCGGTCCATCAATGGCGGCGTGTTCCTCGGCCTCGAGGGCGTCGTGATCAAAAGCCACGGCGGCGCCGATTCGGTCGGTTTCGCGCGCGCCGTCGAAACCGGCTACGAGATGGCCAAGAGCGATCTTCTCAACCGCATCCGGGACACCGTCGCCCTCGCCCATCAATTCGAAAGCGGCTCCACAGACCCGAACGCCCCGCCGCAGGAAGCCGCTCAGTGACGATTCCGACTCCCCTTTTTCGCGCCGTCGTTCTCGGCGTGGGCTCCTATCTCCCTGCCAGAACGGTCACGAATGACGATCTCGCCAAGATCGTCGACACCAGCGACGAGTGGATCTTCCAGCGCACGGGCATCAAGGAGCGCCATATCGCCGCCGAGGGCGAGACGACCTCCATGCTCGGCGAAAAGGCCGCCCGGAGGGCGCTGGAGGCGGCGGGCCTCGTCCCGGACGATATCGACCTGATCGTCGTGGGCACCTCCACGCCCGACTGGACGTTCCCCTCGACCGCCACGCAGATTCAGGCGGCGCTCGGCGTCACGCATGGCGCGGCCTTCGATCTCCAGGCGGTGTGCTCCGGCTTCGTCTACGCCGTCGCCACGGCCGAAAAGTTCCTGCGCTCGGGCTCGCACAAGCGAGCGCTGGTGATCGGCGCGGAGACCTTCTCGCGGATCATTGACTGGGAGGACCGCACGACCTGCGTGCTCTTCGGGGATGGCGCCGGCGCCATGGTGCTGGAAGCGCGCCCTTCGACCGGCGCGATGGAGGAACGCGGAATCCTGACCACGCATCTGCGTTCGGATGGACGCCATCGGGCGAAGCTGCATGTCGACGGCGGCCCGTCCGCCACGCAGACCGTCGGCCATCTGCGCATGGAGGGCAAGGAAGTCTTCAAATTCGCGGTCGGCAAGGTCACGGACGTCGTCGACGACGCCTTCAAGGCGACCGGGATCACGGCGGACCGGCTCGACTGGTTCGTTCCTCACCAGGCGAACCGCCGCATCATCGACATGTCTGCGCAAAAGCTCGGCATCGCGCCGGAGAAGGTCGTCGCGACCGTCCATCTTCACGGCAACACCTCCGCGGCGAGCGTCCCGCTCGCCCTCTCCGTCGCCGTGGCGGACGGCCGCATCAAGGAGGGCGACCTTGTAATGCTCGAGGCCGTCGGCGGCGGCTTTACCTGGGGCTCGGCCTTGATACGCTGGTAACTTGAAGAAGTAATTAGAGAATTCCGTTTTTAGCAAATATATCGGCGGCGATTTCTTTGAGCCGCTTGATTTTCGGCCGCAATTCTGAAAAATTCCGACAAAGTTTAGACATGCGCTTCCTCGAGGCTAGGCGGGGAAGCCGGCTAAAATCGCGGCGGATCGATGTTCATGGCGGCTAATGATTGCGCTCGCAGAGGAGCCCTCGTCGGGTTCGCTGCGGATCCTCATCGATTTGCTGCAATGGTTCTGAAAATACATATGCAAGGTCTGAAATGGCGCAGGAGGAATTCTTTTCATTAGCAAGCGGCGCGCTAAACGACGCCGATGACCCCAGCCAGACGACGATAACGCGCGCGGACCTCGCCGAGGCCGTTCATCAGCGGACGGGACTCGGTCGCACCGAGTCGGCCAAATATGTCGAGATGGTGCTCGACGAGATTTTCCGGTCGATCGCCGCCCGCGAGGATGTGAAGCTTTCCTCCTTCGGCTCGTTTCTCATTCGAGCGAAGAAAGAGCGCCAGGGGCGGAATCCAAAGACCGGCGAGGGTGCGAAAATCTGTGCGCGCCTCGTCGTGACTTTCAAGCCGTCGAACGTCCTGCGCGCCAAGATCAATGTCGCGAGCGACGACTTGGGCGAGCCGCCAAAGCCCCGCAGCCGCGCCAAGGCGACCGGGTCGGGCAAGCCGCATGGAACCGGCAAGCCGCGCTGACCGCGATCGAACGCCGCCATGACGCTCGCCTCTTGACAAGAGTCGACGCCGCTGCGCCAACAACCGCGCATGGTCAAATCCCGCTCTTCTTTCGTCTGCCAGAACTGCGGCGCCGTCGCCTCGCGCTGGCAGGGGCGCTGCGAATCCTGCGGCGAATGGAACACGATCGTCGAGGAAGCCGGTTCGGGGCCGACGGCCGCGCGCGCGGCCCGCGGCAGGCCTTTCGAGCTCGAAGGCCTCGCCGGCTCGGACAAGGCCGCGGCCCGCATCGTCACCGGCATCAATGAATTCGACCGCGTCACCGGCGGCGGCTTTGTCCCGGGCTCGGCGCTGCTGCTGGGCGGCGAGCCGGGCATCGGCAAATCCACCCTTCTGATCCAGGCCTGCGCGGCGCTGGCGCGGCGCGGCGCGCGGGTCATCTATATTTCCGGCGAGGAGGCGGTGGCGCAGGTGCGCTTGCGCGCCGGCCGCCTCAACCTCGCCGACGCGCCCGTCGAGCTCGCCTCCGCCACGCAGGTGGAAGACATTCTTGCGACCTGCGCGACGGGCGAGCGCGCCGCGCTGATCGTCATCGACTCGATCCAGACCATGCATACGGACGTCGCGCCCGCCGCGCCCGGAACGGTGACGCAGGTGCGGGCGAGCGCGCAGGCGCTTCTGCGCCACGCCAAGACCAGCGGCTCGACGATCATGCTCATCGGCCATGTGACCAAGGATGGACAGGTCGCGGGCCCGCGCGTGGTCGAGCACATGGTCGACGCGGTGCTTTCCTTCGAAGGCGACGCGGCGCATCATTTCCGCATGCTGCGCGCCTCCAAGAACAGATTCGGCGCGACGGGCGAAATCGGCGTCTTCGAGATGACGGGCCTCGGGCTCGCCGAGGTCGCCAATCCCTCCGCCATCTTCCTCGCCGGCAGAGACGCCTCCGCGCCCGGCGCGGCGGTCTTCGCCGGCATGGAAGGCCAGCGCCCCATGCTGATCGAGATTCAGGCGCTCGTCGCGCCCACCTCGCTCGGCACGCCGCGCCGCGCGGTGGTCGGATTCGATCAGAATCGGCTTTCGATGATTCTCGCCGTGCTGGAGGCCCATGGCGGGCTCAAGCTCGGAATGCACGACGTCTATCTCAACGTCGCTGGCGGCATGCGCGCGGACGAGCCTGCGGGCGACCTCGCGGCGGCGGCGGCCCTCGTCTCCTCGCTGACCGGCGCGGCGCTTCCCGCCGATCAGGCCTTTTTCGGCGAAATCGGCCTCTCGGGCGCCGTGCGCCCGGTCATCCATGCCGGCATGCGGCTACGCGAGGCGCAGAAGCTCGGATTCCATCAGGCCGTGCTGGCGCAGGGCCAGCAGATCAATGCGGACGACAGGCGGGCGGGACTGGCGCTGCGGCCCTGCGCCGACGTCGCCCAGCTCGTCGCGACCATCGCCCAGAGCGCGCCGCGGGCGAAAGGGCGCAATTGAATTTAACCTTCCTACTTTCCGCGGACGGCGAAGTTGCGCTAGAAGCAAAGCCGTCGCAAATCGCTGGGGCGACAGCCCTGCCGCTATTTCAAGGTCCGGGAGCGACGGCGCGCTTTCGAACGGGAAGGATGCGACCGGCGCGCGCCGAGGAAACGCTTCGGCGCCGGCTGTAAGGCGTTCTTTGAGATTTCCGGGCGTCAGGGCGAAAGGAAGAGGACTGCAATGCCGTCATATCTTGATCTGGCAGTGATTACGATCGTTCTGGTCTCCGGCATGCTCGCCCTCCTGCGCGGTTTCACGCGCGAAGTGCTGGCGATCCTCTCCTGGGTGGCGGCGGCTCTTGCGGCCTATTACCTCTATCCCATGGCGCTGCCTTACGTGAAACCCTACATACCCAAGGACGAATTCGCCTTGGCGGCGGCGGTGGCGGCCGTCTTCTTCATCGCGCTGGTGCTGGTGTCGCTGATCACCGTGAAGCTCTCGGACGTCATTCTCGATTCCAAGATCGGCGCCCTGGACCGCTCGCTCGGCTTCGTCTTCGGCGCCGTGCGCGGCGCCCTGCTCGCCGTCGTCGCTTTCGTCTTCTACGGCTGGCTGGTGCCGGACCCCAATCAGCCCGAATGGGTCCGCAACGCGCGCGCCAAGCCGCTTTTGCAGGCGGGAGGCGAGAAGCTTCGCGAGCTGCTGCCGGACGACATTGACAGCATCGTGGCGAAGATCAAGGCGAAGAAGGCCGGCGCGCCCGTCGAGGAGACGCCGCCCGCCGAGGCCGTGCCGGAGAAGCCGGAAGCGCCCGCGGACGGCGCGGAAAAGCAGTAGCCGCGCCAAATCGGCGCAGGCGGGAGCGCAGGGGATCCGGGTGAGGAAAAATCTCGAAGAGCTGGCGGCGCTCCATACCTCCCCCTTACGGGGAGGTCGGTCGAAGACCGCCGGGTGGGGTTCGCGCCCCCGCCGGTTGGCGGAGTCGAAGTTCTGGCGCAGGCCTAGCGCGCCTTGGGTACGGGAGACGATGGAATGACCGAGTCGACGCTCAACGACGAATCCATCGCCGACCGGATCGAGACGACGGACGATCTCGACGGCGACCGCCTGCGCGAATATTGCGGCGTCTTCGGCGTCTTCGACCTTCCCGACGCCGCGGCGATCACGGCGCTCGGCCTCCACGCGCTCCAGCATCGCGGCCAGGAGGCCGCCGGCATCGTGTCCTACGACGCCGGACGCTTCCATGGCGAACGGCGCCTCGGCCTCGTCGGCGATCATTTCTCCAAGGAGAGCACGATCAAGCGCCTGCCGGGCCCGGCGGCCATCGGCCATGTGCGCTACGCCACCACCGGCGAAACCATGCTGCGCAACGTGCAGCCGCTCTTCGCCGAGCTCAACACCGGCGGCTTCGCCGTCGCGCATAACGGCAATCTCACAAACGCTCAGGCGCTGCGCCGCGAATTGATCATGGAAGGCTCGATCTTCCAGTCGACCTCGGACACGGAGGTGCTGCTGCATCTCGTCGCCCGCAGCCGCCGCGCCCGCCTCGTGGACCGCTTCATCGAGGCGCTGCGCCGGCTCGAAGGCGCCTATTCGCTCGTCGTCCTCTCCGACGAGCTACTCATCGGCGCGCGCGACCCGCTCGGCATCCGGCCGCTCGTCCTCGGCGAGCTCGACGGCCGCTACATCCTCGCCTCCGAGACCTGCGCGCTCGACATTATCGGCGCGCGCTTCGTGCGCGACGTCGAGAATGGCGAGATCGTGGTCATCTCGAAGGAAGGGCTTGAGAGCATCATGCCCTTCACGCCTCAGGCGCCGCGCCCCTGCATCTTCGAGTATATTTATTTCGCCCGCCCGGACTCCATCGTGCACGGCCGTCCCGTCTATCAGGTGCGCAAAGCCATGGGCCGCGAGCTCGCGCGCGAGCAGATCATCGCCGCCGACGTCGTCGTGCCGGTGCCGGATTCCGGCGTTCCCGCGGCGCTGGGCTATTCGCAGCAATCGGGCGTTCCCTTCGAGCTCGGGATCATTCGCAACCATTATATCGGCCGCACCTTCATCCAGCCGACGCAATCGGTGCGCGAGATCGGCGTGCGCATGAAGCACAGCGCCAATCGCTGCGTCGTCGAGGGCAAGCGCGTCATCCTGATCGACGACTCCATCGTGCGCGGCACGACGTCGGTGAAGATCGTGCAGATGATGCGCGACGCCGGCGCGACGGAAGTGCACTTCCTCATCTCCTCGCCGCCGATCACGCATCCCGACTATTACGGCATCGACACGCCGCAGAAGGAAAAGCTCCTCGCCGCGACGCATTCGCTCGAGGAGATGCGCGCTTATGTCGGCTGCGACTCCCTCGCCTTCCTCTCCGTGGACGGCATCTATCGCGCGATGGGCTATGCGGGCCGCGACAACGCCCGCCCGCAATTCACCGACCACTGCTTCACGGGCGACTATCCGACCTCGCTGACGGACCTCGTGGGAGAGAACCGCGCGCAGCTCTCGCTGCTGGCGGAGGCGAGCTGAGCGGGAGCCAAGCCGGAGGGAGAGGGATGACCGAGCCGACGCGCATTTTGGAGCTATGGGCGTCTCTCACCGAGACGCAGCGGATTACCCTGCTCAGCATCGCTGAAGATGCGGCGCGGGCGCAGAGTCCTCTCCCCCTCACGAACGAGGAAGCCAAGGCGCTGGATCGATCAAAGGAGGACTTCGCATCGGGCCGCGTCTTGTCCTTCGATGACGCGGAAACGGCGACGGACGGCTTCCTGAAGGGCCTCCGCGCCCGCGCATGAGAAAAATCACTGTTTCGCGGAGCTACCTTTCAGCGCTCCACGAGCAAGTGGCTTTCGGGGAGCTGCGCTTTGGCGCCCGTGTCGTCGATGAAAAGAGACGCCGCATATCCTCCGTGATCCGGGAGGTTCTCGCCGTTTATCCGGCCGTCGGCGCCTTCGACGAAGCGTTGGGCGTATTCCACTATCCCGTCGCCGGCACGCCTTTCATTCTCCTCTATGATTTCGATCATGAGGAGTTGCGCGTCCATTTGATCGTCCATCGCCGCGCCGACCGCTCGAAAGTCGATATCGACAGTGTCGATTGGCGCTGAGGTTCGCAGAATGTCAGTCAACCCCCGCATCGCCCTCGTCACCGGCGCCTCGCGCGGCATCGGCCGCGCCCTTGCGCTTGAGCTCGCGCGCGACGGCGCGCATGTGGTCGCGCTGGCGCGCACGCAGGGCGCGCTCGAGGAGCTCGACGACGAGATTCGCGCCCTCGGCGGACAGGCGACCCTCGTCCCTTGCGACGTCACCGATTTCGACGCGCTCGACCGGCTGGGCGCGGCGCTGTTCCAGCGCTGGGGGAAGCTCGACGTCTTCGTCGGCAATGCGGGCGTCCTCGGGGCTCTGTCGCCGCTGGCCCATGTCGACGTGAAGGACTGGAACCGCGTCCTGGCGGTGAACGTCACCGCCAATTGGCGGCTCATCCGCTCGCTCGATCCCTTGCTGCGCGCCTCCGGCGCGGGCCGGGTCGCCTTCGTCACGTCGGGCGCGGCGTCCAAGGCCAAGCCCTATTGGGGTCCCTACGCCGTTTCAAAAGCCGCGCTCGATTCCCTGGCGCGGACATATGCGGCGGAAGTCAAAAACGACGGCGTCACGGTGATGATCGCCAATCCGGGCCCGATGCGGACGCGCATGCGCGCCGAGGCCATGCCGGGGGAAGACCCGACGACGCTACCCGCGCCGGAGGATTTCGCAAAAAAATGCCTTCCGCTGCTCAAGCCCGAATGGCGCGAGAGCGGAAGGCTCTATGATTTCCCCACGGACCGGCTGATGGATTTTCATCCGCCGTCGTGAGCGGCGCGGGGCCTATCCCCGCGCCTGACGCCGTTAGCGATGATGGCGATGCTTCTTGTGCGGAGCCGGCGGCGGCGGGGGCGGCGGCGGAACATAGGCCAGCGTCAGGCTTTCGACGCCCGCATTCCAGCCAAGGCCCGAGCCCGCCTCGATCTGGAAGGGCTGCAGCGAGAAAGTGTTGTCCGAGCCGCCGACGAGAACCGCGCCGCCGCCGCCGACGCCGATCTTGGCCGAAACGTTCGGGCCGACATAATTGCCGGCGAGCGCGCCCGGGCCGACCTTGCCAGTCGCCGCGATGACGCCCCAAGCGAGTTCGCCCTTGCCGTTGATGGTGACGTTCGGGCCGACCTTGGTCAGCGTGCCGGTGTAGTGGACCGGAAGCGCGCCTTCGGCGTCGTCATTGTAGATGCAGTCGATCTGCTGATTCTCGACGATGATGCTGAGGTCGTTGCCGAGCAGCTTGCACTGCAGGGTGCCGACGCGGTCGCCGGCGAAAGCGGCGGCCGGAGCCATAAGCGCCAGAATGGCGGCGCCGCCCAGCATCTGTCCCATTTTGAAACGGATGGACATTCGGAAACTCCTCCTCTTTTTCCCATCGGGCCTTCCAGACCCTTATCCGCGATCGCAAACCCATATAGTTGCTACGCATAAGGCGCACTATAGGACATCCAACGAGATCGCTACAGTGGCTACACGAAATGCGCCAACAACCGCGTGCGTTGCAACACTTTTCAACGCGCCGGCGCCGGCCCCGTCGGCCTCCGCCAAATCCCTTGCAAACAGCGGATAATGGAACGATCTTGAGGTAAGCTCCGCATGCGGCGCGCCCGCGCGGCGCAGGGAGGCGGCGGCGGAGACCCAGGCAATGAGCAACCATTTCCCCGTTCTATACGAGCCTCAGCTTTCGGGCTCGGATTTCGATGCGCTCCGGAAAGCTGTCGCGGCGCTGGAGCGCCAGAGCTTTGCCGGACGCGTCAGCCGGCTCGCCGGCCGGCAAATGGGGATCGCCAGCAGCCCCCTGCCTCCGCAGGTGAAGGAGATGGCCACGGCCGCCGCGCGAAAGGCGCTCGCGACCGCGTTGAACGTCGCCTTGTCCAGCCTGGAAGGCTCCCCGCAAGGCGACAGCACGCGCCTGCACAGGCGTCTGGCGGCTTTCGCCGGGGGGATCGGCGGCGCCGTGGGACTCGCCAGCCTCCCCATCGAGCTTCCGCTCTCGACGACGATCATGCTGCGCTCGATCGCCGATATCGCCCGCAATGAGGGGGAAAGCCTTCGCGAGCCGGAAACGGGTCTCGCCTGCCTCGAGGTCTTCGCCCTCGGCGGTCATACGGACGACAATGTGTTCGAAGGCGGCTATCTCGCCGTGCGCGGCCTGCTCGCGAAATCCGTAAGCGACGCGGCGCGCCATGTCGCCGCCCGGGGCGTGGCGCAGGAGAGCGCGCCGGCGCTGGTGCGTCTCATCAGCCAGCTCTCTTCCCGCTTCGGCGTCGTCGTTTCCCAGAAAATAGCGGCGCAAGCGGTGCCGATCATCGGCGCGGTGAGCGGCGCGGCGATCAATCTCGCCTTCACCGAGCATTTCCAGACGCTGGCGCGCGGACATTTCGCGATGCGGCGGCTGGAGCGCGTCTACGATCCCGTGATGGTGCGCGCGCATTATGCGAGAATCGCGCGGGAGGAAGGTTATTGGGACGCGCCGGCCGGCGCGTGATCATCCAGAAGCGGCGGCGAGCAGGTCGGAGACCTGCGCCATATCCGCGATGACCGATTCATTTTCCTCCAGCAGAACGACCTGCGCATTCGCGAAAGCTTTCGCGAAGTCTTCCGGCGTCGCCGAAGGCTGCGCGCGGAACTGCGCGCCGCCGCCGCCCTGCTTATCCACGAGGAAGCGGGCGAATGGCTCCGCCGCCTTGTGCACATAGTGCCAATAATCCACCGCCGCGCCGCAAGGCGCCTCGGCGAGATTGGCGACGATCTCGACCAGAAAGCTGCCGCCGACGGCGAGGAGCTTCGGCGCGCCCGCGCAATCGCCGCCGCCTTTGCCGGCAACGGCGGCGGTCGGATATTTGGCGTCGGGCCAGATCAGGTTGAGCAGGTTCAGCAGATCCCGATCGGCGCCTCGCGCCTCTTCCCGCAGGCTCCAATCGAAGTCATAGGGCGGCAAAGGCGAGGCCTTGCCATTTCTGTTGAGCGCATGCGTCAGCGCGCGCGCGGCGACCGCCGAGCCGAGATCGTTCCAATGCGTGCCGCCGCGCGGAAAAAGATCGATCGGATATTGCGGCGCGGCCGCGGCGACGAGCGATGCGCCGTCGACATAATTCACGCCGCGGGCGTCGAGGGCCGCGCGATACGGCGCGAGCTTCTCCGACGTTCCCTTATCAACCGACGCGCAATAAAGGCCGGCGGGAAGATAGCGGCTATGGCGCGCGGCCTTTGACGGCGAAACGAGATAGACGAAGCCTTTGCCCTTCGCCTCGACGGCGGACTGAACGTCTCGAATGCGATCGGCCCACGCGCCAATCGTCTTCAGGTCGGGCGCGCCGCCTCGGTCGCAAAATTCCCGCACATAGAAAGTCTCGAAGAGCTGCTTCTCCTTGCCGACGACAAGGTTCGGCGCGCCGGAGGCGTCGAAGACGGAATAAAGAAACTGGTTCTTCGCCCGCACGGCGAGGGGAAAGACCGGCATGGTCTGGCCGATGGCCGTCGACAAAGCCTTCTGCGCCTCTCCGTCGAGAAAGGCGTCGAGCGTCCAGGGAACGGGCTTCGGCCCCGGCACGCCCCAAAGCGGCTCCGAGCTGCGGATGCGCAGCTTCGGCCAATCGCGCCCGACAGCGAAGTTCCAGAGGTTCACGAGGAAAAGCGTGAGAACGAGGCCCGCGCAAGCGAAAATGGGAAGACGGGCGAGAGTGAGATTTTTCATAGATTCGCCCTCCCGCAGTCATTGCGAGGAGCGTGGCGACGAAGCAATCCAGAGGCCGCTTCATGGCTCTGGATGGCTTCGCTTCGCTCGCAATGACGGTTCGGCAAGCGGACGCTCCGCGCAATGAAGGTTGCCGCAAGCATGTTCAAAACCGGAAGTAGATGAAGGGCTTGAAGGGATCGGCGAGGCCCTTCGCCAGCGCCGCCACGAACAACAGCGCCAGACCGCCATTCGCCGCGAAGGCGTGACGCCGCGCGAGGGCGATCCAGTCCACGCCGTAGCTCGCGCCGATCCGCTGCGCGACGCAGACCGCCGCCGCGACCATGGCGACGGCGGCGAATTCCATCGGCACGGCGACAGGCGCGCTCGCCTGCGCCCAGGGCCGCGCCATCAGGGAAATGAGCGCGCCGGCCTGATCGAGCGAGGCCGCGCGAAACAGCGTCCAGCCGACCATCACGATCAGCATGGTCGCGGCGTTCGCGGCCCAGACCGGCAGGCGGTTCAATCGCTCGACCAGAAACAGCCTATCGAGCACGAGGAAGACGCCGTTATAGGCGCCCCAGAAAATATAAGTCCAGGCGGCGCCGTGCCAGACGCCGGAGGCGAGGAAGCAGATCCAGAGATTGAAATAAGTGCGCGCCTCGCCGAGGCGGTTCCCGCCGAGCGGAAAATAGAGATATTCGCGAATCCAGCTCGTCAGCGACATATGCCAGCGCCGCCAGAACTCGGTGACGCTCACGGCGATGTAGGGCATGTTGAAATTCTCGAGCAGGCGGAAGCCGAACATGCGCGCAAGGCCGATCGCCATGTCGGAATAGCCCGAGAAATCGAAATAGATTTGCAGCGTGAAGAAGATCGTTCCCGCCCAGGCGTCGGCGAAGCCGAGCGTCGCGGGATCGCGCGCGAAGATCATGTCGGCGCCGCTCGCCATCACGTCGGCGACGAGGAGCTTCTTCACGACGCCGAGCATGAAGCGCGAGAAGCCATCGACGAAATCGTCGAGATGCGCATGCGGACATGTCTCGAACTGGCCGGCGATGTCGTGATATTTGATGATCGGCCCCGCGAGGAGCTTGGGAAAGAAGAAGACGTAGAGCGCATAGAGCAGCGGTCCCCGCGCCGGCGCCGTGACGCCGCGGTGAACGTCGACGAGATAGGTGATCTTCTCGAAGACGACGAAGCTCACGCCGATGGGGAGCGCGATTTCGGGGATGCGAAGGCCGGGCAAAGTGAGCGCGCGCAGAAGCGCGTCGAGATTGAGCGCCAGGAAGCCCGTATATTTGTAATAGACGAGGATGGCGAGATTGGCGGCGACGCCGAGCGCCAGCCAGCGGCGCGCTTCCGCCGCGCGGGGCGGCGTGGCGACACGAACGCCGGCGCGAACGAGCGTTTCGCCGTCCGCGCGCGCCGATTCGAAGACGGAAGCGGAAAGGTCGCAAGACAGCGAGGCGATCCGCTGCGCCACGTGAAGATCGAGCACGATGGAGGCGAAGACGACGAGGATGAAGGCCGGCTCGCTCCAGCCGTAAAAAACGACGCTGGCCAGCAGCAGGACGATCGCCCGCCGCCGACGATCGGCGCCGAAAAAGAGATAAAGCAGATAGACCGCCGGCGCGAACAGGAACAGGAACAGCGGTTCGTAAAAAAGCATTCCAGCCCTTGAGCTTATGGTGAAGGGACACCGCCCCTGGCGAGGGGCTTCTAGCAAACCGGGAACGGAAGAGAAACCCTAGGCAGGACAATCGGACGAGCGACAATCTCGGACGGCTGGACGCGCAATGCCTCCGCCCGTTACCGGGAGGCTGGCGGTCGAAGGCCGGGTGGGGTTCGCGTCTTGCCACGGTAGCGGCGCGGCGGCCGTCCTTCCCCCCATCATCCTTGCCCTTGGCCGACGATTTCTCCCCCAAATCCGCCTTTCTGCGCGTGCTCATGGAGCGCGGCTTCGTGCGTCAGCGCTCGCGATGCGGGGACGCGGGAACGGTGATGCGAGCGGACGCGCGCGTCATAGCGGCGCTTGTTGCGTGGGGGAGGGAATTTCTGCAATTGATGTCATGTCGCCGCCCACAATCCGTATTCCGAAAATTTCACTCATGAAAAATGATCTGCCAACGGGCATGACCAATGCCCAATTCTCAATGCTCCTAAGCTTATTCGATATCGACGCAAATTCCGCGGCATTTGTGGGCGCCTCGCAGAATTTCGTGTATCGCGTCAACCATCGCGGCGCCCATCGGATTGCAAGAATTTCCGTCATGCGGCGCCGAACGCGCGCCGAAATCCAGGGTGAACTCGAATGGATCGAGTTTTTATATGCGAAAGGGCTTCCAGTGTGCGTGCCCCAATCGACGGCGTTCGGAGCTAAATTTGCGGAGATGGCCATCGACGGCAGATTCTATCTACTGGCCGTTTTCGAGGAGGCGGCAGGGCGGAAAGCGGCGCGCGGCGATCTTTCGGTCGAATTCTGTGATTGTGTTGGCGAACTTATCGGTCGGATGCACGCTGCTGCGATCGAGGCCACTGCCACGGGATACAAAGTCTGCCGAGGCGATTGGAGTTCATCCCGGTTGCTGACAAAGGATATGATCGAGACGAAGGCGCCAATAGGAGACAAATTCAGGGGCAGCGTCTCGAAATTGATGCAGGAAATATCAGCTATTCCCCCAACGAGCAGCAACCACGGCCTTCTTCACGGCGATGTAAACATGGGAAATATACATATCCATGACGGTCGAATACAGATATTCGATTTCGATAACGCCGAATATGGTTACTTCTTACAAGATCTTGTGGTTATGCTATATGATTCCATTTACAGCAAGGTAGTCACTCAGGCGGCGCCCGACGCTCTCACCTCCGCGATAAAGCCTCTCTGGGGCGCGATGCTCAAAAGTTATCACAAATTCAATCCCGCACTCACTTTTTCGGCAAGTGAACTATCAGATTTCTTCCTGCTTCGAGAAGCTGTGATCTACGTGCATTATCATCGTATAATCCCGCCCGATCGCTGGTCTGACCCGTTTATACTGGGAATGCGCAGGCACGTAGAAGAAATAGATCACCCGCTTAACTTTAAAATACTATTAGAGTAAAATCAGACGTTGGAATTACGGAATTCGGAATTAAGGTGACAGACGCCAGTTAACGAAATTATCTGGCCGTCACTTTCGGTTTCGGCCCGCGTGGCGGGCCTGACCGTGCGTCCGAGCGCGCACTCCACGGCGGCGAGGAGATCGCGATAGAGCGCGTCGTCCTCGGGCTGACGAAACCTTCCTCCAGCTAACGGTCGTTTACAGCTTTCTTGTTTGACAATAATGATACCGGCCTTGCCAGCGAGTTTGCCAAACTGGATACAAATTCCGTCAATCAGGAGGCTGGCGGATTACTTTTGGTATGCTGAGAAGTACAGCGAACGGACTTTCGCCATGCAAAGATCGGCGCGCCGCGACCCGTTGCGGCCGGCGCGCCTGCGCCTCGCCCGCCGCTATGGACTCAGCTTTGGCTAAGGCTGCCGAGCGCGGGTCCGGCTGCGATAAGCGGCGGGCGTCATGCCGGAGTATCGATAAAAGGCTCGGCGAAAGCTCGCCGCATCCGAGTATCCGGAATTCGCGGCCAGTTGCTTTACCGAGCAGCTCGTCGTCTCGAGCAGCATTCGCGCCGTTTCGAAGCGGACGCGATCGATGAATTGCTTCGGCGTCTCGCCGGTCGCCTCCTTCAGGCGCCGACTCAATGTTCGATCCGACGTGCCGAGGGCGCGCGCAAGGTCTTGCCCTGTTACAGGATCCTCTCCCGCCCTGCGAACCACATGCTCCGCTTCCAGCACAAAAGAGTTTGCGACAGCCAAATGACTAAGCGGGACATAAGCCGAGCCGGCTGACGGCGTCGTATCGACAACCGCGAAATCCGCCGCGATTTTTGCGGCTTCGGCGCCGCAAAGCGAACGAACGACATGGAGACATAAATCAATCCACGATAGAGGCCCGCCCGAAGTTACGATCCGGCGATCCTCGATCAACGGGGCGCCCCATATGGCCTCCGCTCGCGGATAGCGGCTTCGCAACTCATCGTGCCGCCACCAGGTCGTCGTGCAACGTCGACCATCGAGCAGCCCGGCTTCGCCGAGAATAAACACGCCGCTGCATGAGGCGCATGTCACCGCGCCGCATGCATGTTCGCGCCTTAGCCACGACGATAATGCGCCTATCTGCGGCGATGAGAGAAAATCCGCGTTGCTTTCGCAAAGATAGCCGGGAACGACGATCGCGCTCGAACCCGCGACCGCCGCTATGCTCTTGTCGACATTCAGGCGGCGCCCGCCGCTATCGTCAAACGGCTTTCCGTCGAAAGTCGCCGTCAAAACCTGGAATGGCTGGCGTTTGCCGTCCTTGCTGATCATGTCCGAGCTGAGCCTCAGCATGTCCACTGAACCGACAAATGCGGCGCCGAGACAGCCGTCGAAGCCGAGGACGACAATTTCCATAGTCGAGCCCGCCTGGATCAGAGATGCGTCGCGCCAACGCCAATATCCGCTTGGCTTGCTGGCGCAGCGTAGAATAGCGTTCACTGGCCGTCATTGACCGTTGGGAAGCTTGTCCGCCAAGACACTAATCTTTTCAATTGATGGAGGCCCGACCAACAGATCAGCGGCGTTCGCCATCAGAGCTTTCGCGACTTCTCCCGACAGATGAGCCTCCCGGCCGTTCTCATCCGGAAAAGCGTCGAAAATGCCAAACTTCGACGCGCTCATCTGGATCGCGAACCAGGCCGTCGTATTCGGCTCTGCGTCAACGAGCGGTAGCGCGTCTTTCAGAAAACTAGCCAATTCCTTCTCTTTTCCAGCTTTGGCGTCAAGCGTGACAAGCAGCCCTACCTTAGTCATTCCCGTTTCCCTCCTCACTCGATCCGAACCGCACGCGTCGACGAAGCGATTTGCCGTCATCGACTTATAGGCCCCGAGGAACTCTCTAGCCGAGAAGACCGTGACGACTCCCGCCGTCGCCAAGGAACAGCCAAGCAGGAAGCTGTTCCCGCCAACGCCCGCGCTGTCGTCGGCTACGGCGGCGCTTGCAACGTAAAATGCGGTGACCCAAATCGCGACGATCCAGATCAGGACTGCGGCGGCGTATAGGGCGTCTCCGTTAAGCCGCTTGCCCCTGGCGCTTGTTTCCATGGCGGATTACTCACACGCTCCATCCAGAAGGAGCCTCGGACGCCAAGGTTTAATCGAGACTCCGCCGGACACAGGGCGCCAACCTTGCCGAAATTGGCTTCAAATGCGCCATGCGCAGGAAATCGGGTGAAGGACTTCCTCATACTGAAGAGCCGCCGAAGGCGGCGTCTCGAAGGACGAGGAAGTCCGCTCGAGACGCGTTTTCCTCTCCTTCGTGCTTCGAGACGGCCTCTTCGAGGCCTCCTCAGCATGAAGGAGAGGAAAGCGATCCCTTCACCCTATGTCGGTTTTCTCGCGGCGACAGGGCGCCAATTCCCGCTTTTTCGTAATGGCCGCCCTGGCCGCCGTCTTGCGCGGCGGCCCCCTTGCCCCTATCACCCTGCCCCATGACCTCCGCCAGCGACTTCACGCCAAAATCCGAGTTTCTCCGCACGCTGATCGCGCGCGGCTTCGTGCATCAGTGCTCCGATTTTGCGGGGCTCGACGAAAAGGCCGCCGCCGGGGGACTCGCGGCCTATATCGGTTTCGATTGCACGGCGCCCTCGCTGCATGTCGGCTCGCTGCTGCCGATCATGATGCTCGCCTGGCTCCAGCGCACGGGCGGCAAGCCGCTGCCGCTGATGGGCGGCGGCACGACGCGCGTCGGCGATCCTTCCGGCAAGGACGAAAGCCGCAAGCTGCTCACCGTCGAGCAGATCGACTCGAACAAGGCCTCGATCAAGCGCGTCTTCGAGCGCTTCCTCGCTTTCGGCGACGGCCCGACCGACGCGAAGATGCTCGACAACGCCGAATGGCTCGCGCCGCTCAATTACATCGAGTTCCTGCGCGACGTCGGCCGGCACTTTTCCGTCAACCGCATGCTGACCATGGATTCGGTGAAGCTCCGGCTCGAGCGCGAGCATGAGCTCTCCTTCATCGAGTTCAACTATATGTGCCTGCAAGCCTATGATTTCGTCGAGATCAACCGCCGCCATGGCGCGCTGTTGCAGATGGGCGGCTCCGACCAGTGGGGCAATATCGTCACGGGGCTCGATCTCGGCCGCCGCATGGGAACGCCGCAGCTCTATGCGCTGACCTCGCCGCTGCTGACCACGGCGTCGGGCGCCAAGATGGGCAAGACCGCCGCCGGCGCCGTCTGGCTCAACGCCGACATGCTGTCGCCCTATGACTACTGGCAATATTGGCGCAATACGGAAGACGCCGACGTCGCGCGCTTCCTGAAGCTCTTCACCTTCTTGGCGCTGGACGAGGTCGCCCGCCTCGCGGCGCTCGAAGGGGCGGAGATCAATGAGGCCAAGAAGACCCTCGCCACAGAGGCGACCGCGCTCGTCCATGGCCGCGAGGCGGCGGAGGAAGCAGCCGAGACGGCCCGGCGCACCTTCGAGGAAGGCGCGCTGGCGCTGTCCCTGCCGAAGGCGCCGGTGCCGGCCGAGGAGATCGTCGCCGGGCTCGGCGTGCTCTCGGCCTTCGTGAAGGCCGGCCTCGTCGCGTCAACGGGCGAAGCGCGCCGCCAGATCAAGGCGGGCGGACTAAAGGTGAACGACGTGGTGGTGACGGATGAGCGCGGAACGCTCACCGAAAAGGATTTCGAGAAGGACGGCGTGGCGAAGCTCTCGCTCGGCAAGAAAAAGCACGTGCTGCTGGAACGGAGTTGAGTTTACGCTCCGGCGCGCCGTCGCGGCGGGCGTCAGCGACGAAGCCGCCTATGCTTCTTTTCTGCGCAAAAACTCAGTCGCCGAATGACCGTTCTCACCGCCCGTCCGGCATCCGCGCCGTCCCGTCCAGCACGCCCATGATCTTGCGCATGAGCCCCGGCGCGATCGCCGAGAGCGGGTTGACGTTGACGACCGGCGCGGAGAGCGAGCCGGTCACGCGGTAGTTCAGCGCGAAAATCCCCTCATGCTGTCCGCCGGTGATGACGAGGCCGACGAGGGGAATATTGGAAAGCAGGCTGTTCAGCGCATAGGCCGGCACATAGGAGCCGGAGAGATCCAGCCGGTCGCGCGGGAAGTCGATATAGCCGTCGAAGGTCAGGCCGATCTCGGGACCCGACATCACGCCTTCGCGCACGGAAAGGCGTCCGCCGGCCCAGGTGAAGTTCGATTGCAGCCGCCCGACGCGCACCGAGTCGGGGTCGAAGCGCATGACGCCGCGATCGTCCGCGCGCGACGATCCTCCCTGCGCCATGAGCTGGCGCATGGTCGGCTCGCCCTTCACATAGAAGTCGCGAATGCCGATCGCCCCGTCGGCGCGCCCCTGCCCGAGCAGCACATTGGCGTTCAGCACGCCGTTCTCCATCTTCCGGTAGAGATCGAGAAAGGCCAGAAACGACCCGGCGTCGTTTGTGGAGACGCCGAGCTGCTGCCCGCCGCCCTGCCCGCGCGTCATGGCCACGGCGAGCTGTTCGCGGCCGAAATTGCCGGTAAGCGACACGGCGCGCGGACGGCCGCCCCGGCTCTCGAACTTGAAATCGACATTGGAGAGGATCTGCTTGCCGTGGCCGGTGACGATCGGCGCCTTGAAATCCACATCCACGTCGTCGCCCGCGCTTTTCCCGCCTCCCCCCCTTTCGCCGTCCCCCGAGCGGATCAGCGAGCCGAGCATGGGCCGAGCGTCGAAATTGGCGCCGCGCACGACGATCTTCAGCGCTTCGCCGGAGCGTGAGACGTCCAGGCGCATATCGTCGCCCGGCGAAAGCCGCACGGGCGCCAGCCTGGCCGACCGGAAGGCGCCCTCCTTGCCGAATTCGATGACGCCCTGCGCTTGCGTCGGACCCGCGTCGAAACTGAACTGCTCGAGCGCGATCCCCTCGCCCCGCTTGTTGAGGACGAAGGAAGCCTTTGCAGGCCTCCCCGCCGGCTTGGAGACGCCCGGGATCGGATTGTCGAAGCCCGTTCGCGTCAGGTCGAGCTCGATATGGGTGTTGAGGTCTTCGACCGGCAGCGGGGTTCGGATGATCGCCGCCACCGGCCCGCTGACGCCCGAGATCGCATAGCCCGCGCGCTGGCGCGCCGCCTCATCGAAAGTGAGGGTCATCTGCGCCTGGGCCGGTCCCTTCTCGCCGAAGCCGCGCTTCACGTCGAGCGTGGCGGGCGCGCCGTAGATGCGGCCCGCGCCATAGACCCGCAGGCCGCTGCGATCGGCGATGACGCGCAGCGTCGCGCCCTCCAGCCTTTCCTTGCCGATGAGCTTCTCGATGACGAGATTGCTCGCCGTGGCGTCGATCGCAAAGGTCGTATGCTCGTCACGGGCGTTGTCGCCGATTTCGAAATCGACCCTGAGCCTGCCGTCGACCTGCCCCTTTATCGCGCCGGGCTCCACGGGGATCGTCGCATGCGACGAGATCGCGGGCAGCGAAAGCAGATCGGCGACCGCCTCGACGCTGCCGGCGACCCTGAGGTCGAGCGCCGCCGGCGTCGGGCGCGGGGCATTGTCGGCGACGGCGAAGCGGCCTTCCGAAATGGTCAGGCGCCGCCCTGGGGCCGTTTCCAGCGCGCCGGCGTTCGCGTCGAAGGACACCGTGCGGCCCGTGACGCGAAACCGGCCCGAGACGCCCGTCAGGGGTCCCATGCCGTCGAGCACGCCGACGACCGTCCCATTGGCGATTTCGCCGGCGGCTTCGAGCGACTCGTCGGCCGGAGGGCGCCCGTAGCGCATCGCCGTGAGCGCCGCTTCGTCAAACGCCCCCGCGTAATGGGCGTGTTTGAGAACGCCCGCCGGAACATGATCGACGAACCATGCGCGCACCGGCGCGATCACATGAGTCGGCCAGAGGCGGGCGAGCGCCCGGATTTGCGTATCCTCGACATCGAGCGCGTAGGAGACGCCCAGCGTGTCGCGATAGGTCAGCGCGCCGCTCGAGGCGATCCGCACGTCCGGCCCGGAAAAGGCCAGTCGGTCGAAAATGACGCGGCCTTGCCCGTGCATCGCCCGGGCCTCCAGCACGCCCTCGTCGATCGAGACGACCTTTTCGCTCCCGCGCTCCGGCGCGACCTGCGTCGGCTTTACGAGCCGCAGCGCGACCGTCCAGGCGTCGGCGCCGGGGTCCGCGCCCGCGGGCGGATCGGCGGGCGCCGCCGCCTCCCCGGCGATCGCCATGTCGAAGCCGCCCGCCTTGAACCGAACGGGCGCGATGACGAGCTTGCGCGCGCGCCGGTCCCAGACCGCCTGGGCGGCGATGCGGTCGATCATCACCGGCTCGTGATCGGGATCCTCGAGGCGGAAGAAGCCCTTGCCGATCTCGAACCCGCCCTTCGCCTCGATCACGTTGTCGTCGGGCGCGAGGGAAAAGTTCAGATCGAAGCCGAGAGGCGAATCCGTGTCGAACTGAGTCGTGCGAAAGCCGCCGAGCAGCGAGATTTCGTCGATCGTCAGGTCGCGCACATGCGCGACGAATTGCCGTTCGCGACCCGGCGCGCCCTTGGCGGCCGCCGTCGCCCGCCAGCGGCGCGACGGCCCCGCCGCCGAGAAGCTGAAGCGCATCGCGCCGTCGCCCTTGGTCAGGCTCAGCGCGACGTCCCTGTATTTGATCGTCCGGTCGATGGTGCGATCGTCGATGGTGAGCCGGCCATGCTGCAAGCCCAGCTTGTCGAGAGCGCCGACGGGACTGTCCGGACTCGTCGCGAAATCCATCAAGGCGCGCAGCGCGCCCGCCGCTGTTTTCAGCACCGCCGCGCGCTCGACCGGCGCCGCGGCGGGGCCGGCGGCGGGCGGTGCGATTTTCGGGGCGGCCAACGGATCGGCGCCGGCGGAAAAGGCGACGGTCCCGTCCCTCTGCAGCGAGAGGCGCAGGTCGAGATCGAGCACTTCGAGCCGGCGCGGCTGCACATGCCCGACAAGCAGAGACGGAAGGTCGAGCGAGACTTCCGCGCGCGGCGCGGCGAGCACGGCGCGCCCGCCATTCTTGACGACAAGATGGTCGACCGTCAGCGTCGGACCGTGGTCCGTGCTCGCGAGCGAAGCGCCGCCGAGCTGGAAATCGAAGCGCCCGGCGAAACGATCGTCCAGGGCCGCGACGATGCGAGGCGTCAGCCAGGCGAGGTCGAGAGGTCCCTGCGACAGCAGCAGAAAAAAGGCCCCGATCGCGAGGCTGGCCAGCGCCAGCGCCCCGAGACCGCAGAACGCGACGGCGCGGATCATGCGCCGGGAACGCGCGCGGCGGCGGCGCGGCGGCCGCAAACAAGCCGCCGGCCGGTCGTCGCGATGGTCGCGCGCACTCTGGTCGGTCAAAAACCCTCGCTTCCAGCCTTCGACGTCGGGCGCCGAAAATTAGCGCAATCCGCCATCCGGCGCCCTTGCCCCGCGGCGCCGACTCTGCATTGTTTGACGGGATTCTAAAAGCGGGTACGACGAAAGGAAGGCGCAATGGCGACGAAAGCGTCGACAAAGGAGCCCTCGACCTCCAAATCCACAGCGAAACAGCCTGCGGCCAAGGCGACGGCCGAGAAGCCGGCCAAGAGCGCGGCCCGGGCCGAAAAGCCCGCGCCCGCAATCGCTTCGGCGCCCGCCGTCCCCGGGCTCCGGGAAGGCGATCCGGCTCCCCCCTTCGCGCTTCCCGGCGCCGGCGGCGAGGCGCTCTCCCTTGCGGCGCTCAAAGGCAGGAAGGTCGTTCTCTATTTCTACCCCAAGGACGACACGTCGGGCTGCACCAAGGAAGCGATCGAGTTCAACGCGCTGCGCGACAAATTCGCTAAGGCGAAGACCGTCATTGTCGGCATGTCGCCAGATTCGGTGAAGAGTCACGACAAATTCCGCGATAAATACGAGCTCGCCTTCCCGCTGGCCTCCGACGAAACGAAGGAAACGCTCTCGGCCTATGGCGTCTGGGTCGAGAAGAGCATGTACGGCCGCAAATATATGGGCGTCGAGCGCTCGACCTTCCTGATCGGCGCGGACGGGAAGATCGCGAAGATCTGGCGCAAGGTGAAGCCCGCCGGCCACGCGGAGGAAGCGCTCAAGGCCGCCGAGGAGATTTAAGGGCCCGGACGCCCCCTCTCCACGCACGCGGGGAGAGGGCTGGACTGAGGGGCGGGCCAAATCCGGGCCGATGCGGCTTCGCCCCTCACCCTGATCCTCTCCCCGCTTGCGCGGGGAGAGGGAATATGCGCGTCAATTATGCTCATGCTCGCCGCTCGCCGGCGCGGCGTCGGCGGGCGCGGCGCTCTTGGCGATGATCTTCGCCATGTCGTCGGCGCCCTTCTTCGCCGCGGCGAGATCGGGCTTCAGGGCGAGCGCGGCGTCGTAATCGGCCTTGGCGCGCTCGAAATCCTTCTTGCCGCGCCACGCGTTGGCGCGGTCGAGCAGCGCCGTGACATTCTTGGGGTCGGCCTTGGCGGCGGCGTCGAAATCGGCGAGCGCCTTGTCGAAATCCCCCTTGGCGTAGGCGCAGCCGCCCCTGCCGATCAGGGCCGCGACGAGCTTGGGGTCGCGCTTCAGCGCCTCGGAATAATCGGCGATGGCGCGGTCATGGTCGCCCTTGGCGTGATAGTAATTGGCGCGCGCCGCGAGCGGCGCGGGCGATTTCTTGTCGAGCTTCAGCGCCTCCTCAATGTCGGCGAGGGCCTTCTCCGCCTCGCCCTTTACCCGCCAGGCGGAAGCGCGGGCCATGAAGGCGGCGGCGCTTTTCTTGTCCTTCTCGATGGCCTGGCCATAATCCGCGATGGCCGCGTCGAGGTCGCCCTTGGCGTGCCGCGCCGCGCCGCGCGCGAGCAGCACGACGGCCGAGGACGGATCGACCTCGAGGGCCCTGCCATAATCCTCGATGGCGTGAACATAGTCCCCCTTGGCCTGATAGGCGCCGGCGCGATTCACATAGGCCGCGAGCCGGTTGTGCTTTGATTCCTTGGCGATCTCGGCGATGACTTGCGTGCATCCCGAGATCCGCTCGTCGGAATTGGCCGAACGGCAGAGCTTCCAGCCCGGGCTGACGCCCTCGCGGGGCGCGGCCATGGCCGGAACGCAGGAGGAAAGACCGGCGAAAAGCGCGAACGCCGCCGCCGCGCGGACTGCGCCGAGGGAATGAGCGGACATGAGTGGAATTGGCTCCGTGTCGAAAGAGTGGCGGATTAATCCTACGCGCTTGGTCGACTTTCGCAACGCCAATTATCCGCTGTTTGCGCGGCCCGCCTTGAGCGATACGCTGCGGGCGGGTCACGATTCGCTATGGAGAAGGCCGATGATCGTTTCCACGACAAATGACATTGCCGGCTATCGCGTCGTCAAGCATCTGGGACTGGTGCGCGGCGTCACGGTCCGTTCTCGCTCCGTGGTGGGCAATTTCTTCGGCGGCATCCAGACGATCTTCGGCGGCAAGCTCTCGGTCTACGTCAATCTCGCCGAGGCCACGCGGCAGGAGGCGTTCGACCATATGTGCGAGCACGCCGCGGAGGCCGGCGCCAACGCCATTGTCGGCATGCGCTACGACGCCAACGAAATCATGGACGGCGTGACCGAGGTGCTGGCCTACGGCACCGCTGTGATTGTCGAGCGCGCGTAAGCGAAAGGGCTTCTGCGCGCGGGGGAATCTGGGTAGACTGGCGGCGATGACCCTTCTGACCACAACCGACGAACTGGCCGCCATTTGCGAGCGCTTCTCGCATCACCCCTTTGTGACCGTCGATACGGAATTTCTTCGCGAGACGACCTTCTGGCCGAAGGTCTGCGTGATCCAGATCGCGTCCCCCGACGAGGCGGTGGCGATCGACGCCCTCGCCAACGACATCGATCTGACGCCGTTTTTCGAGCTGATGGCCAATCCGGCGGTCGTCAAGGTGTTCCACGCCGCCCGGCAGGACCTCGAAATCATCTGGCGACTGGCGCGGCTCATTCCCGCCCCGCTATTCGACACGCAGGTAGCCGCCATGGTCTGCGGCTTCGGCGAGCAGGCTTCCTATCTGGAGCTCGTCAAGGCGATCACCCGGGCGAGTCTCGACAAATCCTCGCGCTTCACGGACTGGTCGCGCCGCCCCCTCTCCGCCGCGCAGATCGACTACGCCATCGCCGACGTCACTCATCTGCGCGACATCTACACGACGCTGCGCGCCCGGCTCGAGCGCTCCAACCGGCTCGATTGGCTGGTCGACGAGATGGAGACGCTCACTTCTCCCGCCACCTATGAGCAGCACCCGGAGAACGCCTGGGAGCGGCTGCGCCACCGCGCCCGCAAGCCGCGCGACCTCGCGGTGCTGATGGAGCTCGCCGCCTGGCGCGAGGCCGAGGCGCAGAGCCGCGACGTGCCACGCTCCCGCGTGCTCAAGGACGACGTGCTCATCGAGATCGCCCAGTCGGCGCCGCGCAGTCCCGAGGCGCTGGCGAATCTGCGCTCCTTCCCCAAAGGAATGGAGCGGTCGCGCGCGGCGGCGGACATTATCGTGGCGGTCGAGCGCGGCCTCGCGCGCGACCCGGCCGGCGTTCCGCGCATCGAGCGCGAGCGGCGCGGCTCCAATGGCGCGACCGTCGAATTGCTCAAGGTGCTCCTCCGCCAGGTGACGGAGCAGACCGGCGTCGCGGCCAAGATGATCGCCACGGTCGAGGATCTCGAAGCCATCGCCAATGACGACCGCGCCGACGTGCCGGCGCTCAAGGGCTGGCGTCGGACGATCTTCGGCGAAAAGGCGCTCGAGCTGAAGCGGGGGCGTTTGGCGCTCGCCGTCGAGAATGGCAAGGTCGTCACCTTCGACTGGCATGACGCCGGGTCGGGCGAGGCCCCCGGGACAGCGGACGAAGCCGAGCCCCTGCGCGCCCAGGCTTCCGCCGATTCCGCCGCCGAGACGTCCGCCTCCGGCTGACAATCCGAAATCAGGCCCCAGATAGACATTCGCGCCCACGACTTTCCCGCGCGCGCAAAGGCGGAGGCGCGTGCGACAATCCAGCGCAGTCGCAGGCAACGGCTTCTCGCGAGGCGCGCGGGGCTGAGATTTCCCCGATCAATCATTAGGCAGTCAATAGAATATTTCTATTATATTTCGACACAGCCCCTTGTTCATGCGAGGCTTTTCCACTTCTTGAGCATAAGACGGATTTGATCAGGAGCGAGGCGCCCAAGCTGGGCGCCGTTTTGGGAACATCCCCTTTATAGCTTTATAGATCAAAGCAATAGTCAATTTTTTTGCACCGCGTCATTGAAATGCTGCAGCGCGATGCTACCTTTGTCTCAACGACGGAGGCCGCCGGTCCGACTGGCGAAGGACTGCGCGCGGAGCGGCTTGCAGAGCGCTTTCTTCTCCTCGTTCATAGAAGAAAGGAATAGATCATGAAAACACGGTATATCGCAACGGCGCTCGGCGGCGCTCTGGCCCTCGCGGCTGCGACGCCCGTGTCGGCCGCGGACGCCTGGTCGGAGACGACGATGAAGCCGCTGGCGGCGACAAGTCTGGACGCCGGGGCGGCGCATGTCGTGAGCTATTTCCAGCCGGTCAACGGCGCCTGCCGCCTCACCATGATGATCGCCGACCAAGAGATGGAGACGAAAGGCGGCTCTCCGACCCGCGTGCAGATGACGGTCGAGCCCGGGCGCGCCGCCTTTGTCGACGACGCGGACGGCAAGTCGTCGCGCTTCACCTGCCTCTACGGCGCGGAGGCGATGAGCGTCGTGCGCGTCAACCGCATGGCCCTTGCGCGATAAATGGCTCAGACGGCCGCCTGGCGGCCGTCCGATCAATCAGGCGGCGGCGCGGCCGCGAGTCCGAGTTTGGCCGCGACGCCCTGCGACGAATCCAGAACATCCGCGAGCGTGTAGCGGTCCAGCACCGCGAATAGCGCGCCCAGCGATTCGTTGAAGACGCGCTGCAGGCCGCACGCGCCGAAGATCACGCAGCCATTCTGACCCGCGCCCAGGCATTCCGACCGAGCGAATTCCGGCTCGAAAAGGCGCAACAGTCCCCCGATCGTAACCTCCGCCGGCGACACTGCGAGCCGCAGGCCTCCGCTTCGTCCACGAGTCGCGCTGATGAGTTTCAGCCGCGCCATTTCCTGCACGACCTTCCGCAAATGGTGCTCCGAAGCGCCGAAAGCGGTGGAAATTTGCGGGATCGTGGCGCCATCCTCTCCGGCAACCCCCAAGAAAATCAACGTCCGGAAGGAGAGATCGGCATGTGTCGTCAAGCGCATCTGTGGCTCTATACAAAGGTTGCGGGCGTCGGCTATAAAGAGGTATCAAAAATACTTCTTTAGGGAGAAGAACGCCATGTCCAGCCTTTATGAACGTATTGGGGGCGAGGCCGCCGTCAACGCCGCAGTCGATCTGTTCTATCGCTACGTCCTTTCCGACGGCCGCATTGCGCGCTTCTTCGAGGGCGTGGATATGGACCAGCAGATCGCCAAGCAGAAGTCGTTCCTTACCATGGCTTTCGGCGGTCCCAACAAATATACGGGCCTCGACATGCGCAATGCGCATAAGAGCCTCGTCGCCAAGGGCCTGAACGACTCCCATGTCGACGCCGTGCTCGAAAATCTCGGCCGCACGCTGCGGCAGCTCGGCGTCGGCGATCCGGAGGTCAAGGAAGTCCTCGCGCTCGCCAATTCCGTGCGCGACGACGTTCTGAGCCGTTGACCCTTCTTGCCTATAAGGATCGCCCGGTCGATATCGCGCCGGGCGAAACCGTCCTCGACGCCCTGCTGCGCGCGGGCGTCGAGGCGCCCTATTCCTGCCGCGCCGGCAATTGCCAGACCTGCCTGCATCGCGCGGTCGAGGGAACGCCGCCGACGGAGTCGCAAAAGGGCCTGACCGAGGCGCAAAAGGCGCTCGGCTACTTCCTGCCCTGCGTCTGTCAGCCGACGTCTCCGCTCGTCGTCGCGCCCGTGGACGACGCCGGCGCCGCGCTCGAGGCGACGGTGCGCGAGATCGCGCCGCTTTCCCACGATGTCGTGCGGCTTCGGATCGAAACCGAGAATTTCGCCTATCGGCCCGGCCAGTTTCTGGAGTTGATCGCGGCCGGCGACCTCAAGCGCCATTATTCGCTCGCGAGCCATCCGGAGGAAGACCCCTTCCTGGAAATGCATATCCGTCTGCATCCCAACGGCCGCATGAGCCGGCATCTGACGGAGACGCTTGACGCGGGCCATAAGCTCCATGTCGCCGGGCCGCGCGGAACCTGCTTCTACGCGGGCGTCGACAAGGATCAGCCGCTGACGCTGATCGGCGCCGGCACTGGACTGGCCCCGCTCTACGGAGTGCTGCGCGACGCGCTGCGGCAGGGCCATAGCGGGCCGATCCGGCTCTATCACGGCGCGCGCGAACGCAAGGGCCTCTATCTGTCGGAAGAGCTGGAGGCGCTGGCGAAGGCGCGGGACAATGTCGAATATATCCCGGCCACGCTCGACGCCGGCGCCGACGTGGCCGCGCTGGCCCTCGAAGCGGAAGCGTCGCGCGCCGCGCATTCCGCCTTTTTCCTCTGCGGGGGCGACGCCCTCGTCAAGCGCCTGAAGCGCGACCTCTTCATGAGCGGCGCGAGCCTGAAGGCGATCCGGTCGGACGCGTTTACGCCGGCGGCGTAAACAAAGGTTGCGAGCGCGGCAATCCGGAACCACGATGGCGCTTCTGGATTGCTTCGTCGCTAGCGCTCCTCGCAATGACGACGGACACAGGTCGCGAACCACTTCCCCTCTCCCCGTGCAAACGGCTACCGCATTCACACATCTTGGTTGCATGTGGCCTGGGCGTCTGATTCCATTTGAAGGAATTCGGAGGGACGGACGATGGACGGACGGACGCTGGGTCGCTTTGGCGACGCGCGACTGGAAAAAGGGGGCCTTTCTGCTTTCCCGGCTGGTGGCGGAGGGCGGCGGGGGCATACGCATTCGTCGGCTCGGCGGCGACCGGGCCGGTGAGATCAGGATCACGCGCTTTCTTCGCAATCGGGCGGTGACCGGCGCGGAGATGTTCGCCACGGCGGCCGCGCGCGCGTCGGCGCGTTGCGCCGGGCGCGCGGTCCTGGCGATACAGGACACGACGGTCGTCAAGTCCGGGGGCGGCGGCGGGCTCTATCTGCATCCGACCCTCGTCGTCGACGCCGAGGACGGTTCGATCGTGGGTCTGGCGCACGCGCAGTTCCTTGAACGCGCGACGGGACGCAAGGCGGATCGGCGTCAGCGGCCGATCGAGGACAAGGAAAGCCGGCGCTGGCTGGAGGGCGCGGCGGCGGCGAAAGTTTGCGCTTCGGCGCGCGAGGTCACGGTCGTGGCCGATCGCGAGAGCGATATTTATTCCGCCTTCGCGCGGCGCCCGCCGGGAGTTCACCTCCTCGTGCGCGCCGCGCAGGACCGCGCGCTGGAGGATGGCGAGCGGCTGTTTGCGCGCCTGGATGCGCTGGAGGAGGCCGGGCGGGCGACGCTGTCGCTTCCGGCGAGGCCCGGACGGCCGGCGCGCGAAGCGACACTGGCCGTCCGGCATGGGCGCTTTGATCTCGCGCGGCCCCGGAACGGCGCGGCCCAGAACGACCCCTCGACGATCGCGGTCCATCTCGTCGACGTGCGCGAGATCGACCCGCCCCCAGGCGAAAACGTCCATTGGCGTCTGATCACGACGCGCCCCGTCGACCGCCTCGCGCAAGCGCTCGAGGTCGTCGATCTGTATCGACGCCGTTGGGCGATCGAGCAGTTGTTCCGCACGATGAAGACCGGCGGCTTCGACATCGAGGCCGTGCGGATGGAAGACGACGCGCCGCGCCAGACCCTGGCGGCCGCGACGTTGATCGCGGCCGTGACGATCCAACAACTCGTCCACGCCCGGGACGGCGGCGATCCGCAACGTCTGCGCCCGCTCCTCGACGCCTTCGAGCCCAAGGACCAACCGCTGCTGGAAGCCTATTGCGCCACCCTCGAAGGCAAGACGCAGCGTCAGAAGAACCCACATCCGCGAGGGTCCCTGGCCTATGCGTCCTGGGTGCTCGCCCGCCTCGGCGGCTGGACCGGCTATTACGGAAAACCCGGTCCCGTCGTCATGCTCGCCGGATGGCTCAAATTCCAGCACGGAAAATACGCCATCGCCGTCACCCAACCAACGCCGCCGCTAACCAACACAGATGTGTGAATCTGCTAGGTGCAAACGGGGAGAGGGTTAGGGTGAGGGGCAAAGCCGTATCGAGGCGCTGGCCCACATCGCGAAACATCCACTATTCCGTCTGCCCCTCACCCCAGCCCTCTCCCCGCAGGCGGGGAGAGGGAGCGTCGCTCGCGGATCGACATTACTCCGCCTCCGCTTCCTCCCGCTCCGCCTCCATAAGCTTCGCCCGCGCCTCCGCCGCCTCGCGCTGGCGGTTCCACATGCCGGCGTAATGGCCATTGAGCGCCAGCAGCTCCGCATGGCGGCCGCGCTCGACGATGCGGCCATGGTCGAGGAAGAGGATTTCGTCGGCGTCCACCACCGTCGAGAGGCGATGCGCGATCACGAGCGTCGTGCGGCCTCTGGCGACGCGGCGCAGCGCCTCCTGGATCTCGTGCTCGGTGAAGCTGTCGAGCGCCGAGGTGGCTTCGTCCAGGATCAGGATCGGCGGGCCTTTCAGGATCGTGCGGGCGATGGCGACGCGCTGCTTCTCGCCGCCCGAAAGCTTCAGCCCGCGCTCGCCGACCTGCGCCTCGTAGCCGCCCGGAACGCTGCGGATGAAGCCGTCGATCTGCGCGAGACGCGCGGCCTCGCGCACTTCCTCGTCCGTCGCGTCCCACCGGCCGTAGCGGATATTGTAGCCGATGGTGTCGTTGAACAGCACCGTGTCCTGCGGCACCATGCCGATCGCCGCGCGCAGGCTCGTCTGCGTGACGTCGAGAATGTCCTGCCCGTCGATCGAGATGCGCCCGCCCTGCGGCTCGTAGAAGCGGAACATCAGGCGCGAGATGGTGGATTTGCCGGCGCCCGACGGTCCGACGATGGCGATGGTCTGGCCGGGCTCCGCCGTGAAGCTCACGCCCTTCAGGATCGGCCGGCTCGCTTCGTAGTGGAACTGGACATTGTCGAAAACAATGCGCCCTTCCCTCACGACAAGCGGCTTCGCGCCCGGCTTGTCGGAAATCTCGGGATTCTGCGAGAGAATGCCGAACATCGTCTCAATGTCGATGATCGCCTGACGCACCTCGCGATAGAAGGTGCCCATGAAATTCAGGGGCTGCGCGAGCTGGATCATCATGGCGTTGATGAGCACGAAATCGCCGATCGTGTTGCGTCCGTCGCGAACGCCGTAGACGCACATGACCATCATGATCGTGACGCCAATGATGTAGATCACCGTCTGGCCGGCGTTGAGAACGGCGAGCGACACATAGGAATGCGTCGACGCCTTCTCGTAAAACGCCATCGACTTGTCGTAGCGCGCCGACTCGCGCGCTTCCGCCGAGAAATATTTCACCGTCTCGTAATTCAGCAGGCTGTCGATCGCCTTCTGGTTCGCGTCCGTGTCGCTCTCATTCATCTTGCGCCGGATCGCGATGCGCCAATTGGTGGCGAGCGTCGTATAGGCGAAATACGCGCCGAGGGTGAGGATGAGCACGGCGCCGTAGCGCCAGTCGAACTGGTAGAGAAAGACGCCGAGAACGAGAACCATCTCGATCGCCGTCGGCGCGCCGGTGGACATGACGAGCCGCGCCAGCGTCTCGATGGCGTTGCGGCCGCGCTCCAGAACGCGCGTCAGGCCGCCCGTCTTGCGGCTAATGTGAAAGCGCAGCGACAATTCGTGCATATGCACGAAAAGGTCGGTCGCCAGCCGCCGCACGGCGTGCATCGCCACGGCCGCGAAAATGCCGTCTCGAGTCTGCATGAGAATGACGGAGACGATGCGGACCGCGCCCATCAGCAGCGTGAAACCCACGGCGCCGAGGCCAATGGCGGTCGCCGCGCCCGCTCCGCTTTCCGCCAGCGCGTCGGTCGCCCATTTGAAGGCGTAGGGCGTCATGGCGTTGAAGAGCTTGCTCACGAAAAGAAGCACGAAAACGACCGCGACGCGCCGCTCGAGATCGGCACGCCCGCGCGGCCAGATATAGGGCCACAAATGGCGGATCGTCTTGAGAAGCGAGGCTTCGGAAAGGGAAGCGTCTTGCGGTCCGAGCGGAGAGCTCGGAGCGCGTTGGCCAATTCTGAGCATTCGGGGTCCGACGGTGACTGAAAGGGCGCCTCGGCGAAGGAGGCCTGAGCGTCATATAAGACCTTTAGCCTTCTTGCGCACCCCGCTTGACAGGAGGCCCGCAGGCGCCAGTTGACGGATGAGAGTTATGCAGAAAATCAAGGACATTTGCGTCTACTGCGGCTCCGCCAAGGGAGACGACCCGCGCTACGCCATAGCCGCGGAAACTTTCGGACGGACGCTGGCGAAGGCCGGCGTCGGGCTCGTCTTCGGCGGCGGCTCCTGCGGCCTCATGGGGGTCGCGGCGCGCGCGACGCTCAACGCCGGAGGCCGGGTGACGGGCGTCATTCCCGCCTTTCTCGACAAGCGCGAGATCGCGCTGCAGGGAATTACCGACCTCATCGTCGTCGAGGACATGCATACGCGAAAGCGCCTCATGTTCGAGAAGTCGGACGCCTTCGTCGCGCTGCCGGGCGGCGTCGGCACGCTGGAGGAGCTGACCGAGCAGCTCACCTGGATCCAGCTCGGGCGCCACACCAAGCCGCTCGTCATCGTCGACATTGGCGGCTTCTGGCGCCCGCTGCTCACGCTCTTCGCGCATATGCACAATTCGGGATTCATCCGCGAGGGGTACGACGTGCGCTACATGGTGGCGGAGCGCGTGGAGGACATTCTGCCGATGATCATGACCACCGCGCGCCGAACCCCGGAGATCGCGGAGACGGAGGTGACGGAAAGGATGTGACGCCGCTTCACGGGAAGCCGCACCGTCATTGCGAGCGCAGCGAAGCAATCCAGGGCCCCGATGCGACTCTGGATTGCTTCGCTCCGCTCGCAATGACGACAAAGCGACATGGCGACGGGTGGGGCCCGCCCTACTTCGCTCCCGACACAAGCAGCTTGTAATTGATCGCGTCGACGATCGCCTCGAACGAGGCGTCGATCACATTCGCCGACACGCCCACCGTCGACCAGCGATCGCCCTCGCCGTCCGCGCATTCGACGAGCACGCGCGTCACGGCGTCCGTGCCGCCCTGGAAGACGCGGACGCGATAATCCACGAGCCGCACGTCATCAATATATTTTTGGTAGGCGCCGAGATCCTTGCGAAGCGCCAGATCGAGCGCATTGATCGGGCCATTGCCTTCCGCCGCCGAGATTCGCGTCTCGCCATGCACGGCGATCTTCACGATCGCCTCGGCGCCGCGATCCTCGAAGCCGTTGCGCGCGAAGCGGCGATCCACCGCGACGCTGTAGCGCTCAATGTCGAAATAATGCGGCGCCTCGCCCAGCACGCGCTTGGCGAGCAGGAAGAAAGAGGCGTCGGCGCCTTCATAGGCGTAGCCCTGCGCCTCCTTCTCCTTCACCTCGTCGAGAAGGCGCGAAAGGCGCGGATCGTCCTTGTCGAGATGGACGCCCAGGCGCGTCAGCTCCGAAAGGATGTTGGAGCGCCCCGCTTGATCGGAAACCAGCACGCGGCGCCGATTGCCGACGCTCTCCGGCGTCACATGCTCATATGTGCGCGGATCGATCATCACGGCGGATGCGTGAATGCCCGCCTTGGTCGCGAAGGCGCTGGCGCCGACATAGGGCGCGTGACGGTTCGGCGCGCGGTTGAGCAGCTCGTCCAGCGCATGGCTGATGCGCGTGAGATAAGTGAGCTTCTCGCGCGTCACGCCGATCTCGAAGCGCGCGGCGAACTCGTCCTTCAAGAGCAGGGTCGGGATGATCGTCGTGAGATTGGCGTTGCCGCAGCGCTCGCCAAGCCCGTTGAGCGTGCCCTGAATCTGCCGCGCCCCCGCGCGCAGCGCCGCAAGCGAATTCGCGACCGCCTGCCCGGTGTCGTCATGGCAATGCACGCCGACATTGGCTCCCGGAATGACCTTCACGACCTCCGCGACGATGCGCTCGACCTCGTGCGGCAGCGTTCCGCCATTGGTGTCGCAGAGCACGACCCAGCGCGCGCCCGAGTCGAACGCGGCTTTCGCGCAGGCGAGCGCATAGTCGGGATTCGCCTTGAAGCCGTCGAAGAAATGCTCGCAATCGACGGCGACTTCCTTCTTCCTCGCGACGGCGAGGCTTACGGATTGCGTAATGCCTTCGAGATTGTCCTCTTCCGTGGAGCGTAAGGCGACCTTGACCTGATAATCCCAGCTCTTGGCGACGAAGGTCACCGCATCCGCCGCGCTGTCGAGCAGCGCCGCGACGCCGGGATCGTTCTCGACCGAACGGCCCGGACGCCGCGTCATGCCGAAGGCGGAAAAGCGCGCTGCGATCTTCGGCCGGCGCGCGAAGAATTCCGTGTCCGTCGCATTGGCGCCGGGATAGCCGCCCTCGACATAGTCGATCCCGAGCTCGTCGAGCATGGCGGCGATCTGCCGCTTGTCGTCGAGCGAGAAATCGACGCCCGTCGTCTGCGCCCCGTCGCGCAGCGTCGTGTCGTAAAGCGTGACGCGTTCCTTGGTCATCAATGCGGTCCCGAGGCGGGCGGCGCCGCCAGATCCTTGGTCATTGTCGTATTGCCGAGCCATTCGCCGCCGATGGTCACGGTGTTGCGGCTTTGCGCGGCATAGCCCCGCGCGGCGAAAAAGTCGCGTGCGGCGTCGGAGGCTTCCACGGTGAGCTTCTTCGCGCCGCGCGCGCCCGCGAGCTTTTCGATGGCGTCGGCGAGCGACGACCCCACGCCCTGCCCCGCGAGATCGGGGCGCACATAGAGCATGTCGAAAAGCGTATTGTCCTTCAGGGAAGCAAAGCCGGCGATCTCGCGGCCGACAAGCGCAACGATGGTCAGCGCGCTCGCAAGCTTCGCGGCGAAGGCCCTTTCGTCATCGGCCGCCGACGCCCAGGCCTCGCGCTGGTCGTCGCTGTAATCCTCGGCCGTCAGCTCCTCGACGCTCGCGCGAAACAGCGCGGCGAGCGTGGCCGCGTCGCTTGGCAGAAAAGGCCGAAGCCCCGGCGAACCCCCGCGCGGCGCCATCAGACGACCTCGAAGGCGCGCAGCAAATGCCAGGCGATGAAGGCCGCGCCCGCGAGCACGGCCACCTTGAAGATGAGATAGACCGCCCAATGGCGCTTGAACGGCAGCGTATTTTTCCAGTCGTCGTTGGACATGGCTTGCTCCCTCTATTCCGCGTCTCGGATACTCCCCACCCGGCCCGCTTTGCGGGCCACCCTCCCCGTAAAGGGGAGGGATTTGAGCGCCGAGATCGCGGTTCGAACTGAACGGCTGATGCGGCTTCGGGTCTGCGTTGTGATCGACAATGCTGATGCAGTCCAATCCCTCCCCCTTGCGGGGAGGGTGGCGCGCGAAGCGCGACGGGTGGGGGCCGGCATCACGCCTCCTCCCGAATATTCTCACGCGCCCGCGCTAAGATTGTCTCCACGACGCCGTGCAGGTTCGAATCCACTTCCGGGTTCCAGAACCTCAGCGTACGAAACCCGTTCTCAGCGAAATGCGCGTCGCGCCGCCCGTCGTGGCGCAGGCCTTCTTCATCCGCATGCTGCGAGCCGTCGATCTCCACGATCATCCTGTGCTTAAAGCAGACGAAGTCGAGAATGTAGCCGTCGACCGGCGCCTGACGACGGAAATGGAAGCCTTCCGGCCGCAGCTTGCGTAGCTGCGCCCAGAGCTTCACCTCCTGCGGCGTCATGGTCTTGCGCAGAGCGCGGGCGCGAGCGACGGACATGGCTTAGAACCCCACCCGGCCCGCTTCGCGGGCCACCCTCCCCATAAAGGGGAGGGATGGGACTGCATCGGCGTCGTCATCAACATTACAGTCGCACAACTGCATCAACATCGCAGAAAAGGCGCCACTGAGCGGGCTCCAATCCCTCCCCCTTGCGGGGAGGGTGGCCCGCGAAGCGGGCCGGGTGGGGTCCGCCGCGCTCACCGCTTCACCTCCCACGTCGTCGTGCCGTCCTTATTGTCCTTGAGCGCAACGCCCATGGCGGCGAGTTCGTCGCGAATCCGGTCGGACTCGGCCCAGTTCTTGGCGGCGCGGGCGGCGAGGCGAGCTTCAATAAGGGTTTGCACCTTTTTCGACTCGTCCTCGTCTAGAGTCACTTTGTTCCATGTCGGATCATAGATGCCGACCAACCCAAGAACGCCAAGGCAGAAACGTAGCTTTGCAGCCGACCGGCTAATTTCTTCCGCTGTGGCCAATTTGCCCTCGCCAAGACGCGAGTAGCCCGCGATCACACCCACGTGTGTAAGGGTATGCATCTGGGCTACTGCATCGGGGGTATTCAAATCGTCGCTCATTGCTTCGAGAAAGCTGGTATGTTCGACTGACTCCGTAGCGCGAAGCGCGTAGCCACGCCATCGCAGGAGCGTCTTCTCCGCCTCCTCCAGCGCCTTCACCGTCCAATCGATCGGCTGCCGGTAATGCGTTCGCAACATCGCGAGCCGCAGCACCTCGCCCGGCCATTTCCGTCCGCCGAATTTCTCCGTATGCAGCAGCTCGTGGATCGTCACGAAATTCCCCAGGCTCTTGGACATCTTCTCGCCCTCGACCTGCAGAAATCCGTTATGCATCCAGTAATTCGCCATCACGTCGCGGCCGAAGGCGCAGCAGCTTTGGGCGATCTCGTTTTCGTGATGCGGAAATGCCAGATCGATGCCGCCGCCGTGAATGTCGAAGGTTTCGCCGAGATGCGCCCAGGACATGGCCGAGCATTCGATATGCCAGCCCGGGCGTCCCCTGCCCCAGGGCGAGTCCCAGCCGGGCTCGTTCTCCCTTGACGGCTTCCATAGGACGAAATCCATGTCGCCGCGCTTATAGGGCGCGACGTCGACGCGCGCGCCGGCGAGCATTTCGTCGAGCGAGCGGCGCGACAGGCGGCCATAGGCCGGCATGGACGGCACGTCGAAGAGCACATGGCCGTCGGCCGCATAAGCATGGCCCGTCGCGATCAGCTTCTCGATGATGGCGACCATCTGCGCAATATGCTCGGTCGCGCGCGGCTGCACATCCGGCGCCAGGCAGCCCAGCGCCGTCACGTCCTCCTGGAAGACCCTGTTGGTCTCTTCCGTCAGCTCGCGAATGGTAATGCCGCGCTCGGCGGCGCGGGCGTTGATCTTGTCGTCGACATCCGTGATGTTGCGGACATATTTCACATGCCCGGCGCCGTAGAGATGACGCAGCAGCCGATAAAGCACGTCGAAGACGATGAGCGGCCGGGCGTTGCCGATATGGGCGAAGTCATAGACCGTCGGCCCGCAGACATACATGCGCACATTGGCGGGATCGATGGGGCGGAACGGCTCCTTCGTTCGCGTCAGCGTGTTGTAGATTTTGAGCGCGGGCGTCGACATGAAAACCTCGGTAGGCCAGCCTGGCCGGCGCGTTTCATGTCGTTTGCGTTGACGTGACGGCTCCGGCCAGCATTGGTCGCTAGCTGATGATGATCCAGCCGCGAATTCGGCAGTTGAGCGTCATGAGAGCGACCATGCGCCCGAAAGCGCCGTTCCGTCAAGCGCGCTGTTGCGCCGCCGCATTGAGGCGGGATCGTGGCGACTTAACGCATATTTTACTGCGCCGGGCTACCTCTTCGAGACGCCGCCCGCCGGGACGGCGCCTCACGGGCGGGGCCATGTTCATCATCTCGTCGAAATACGAAAAATCATCCCTTTGGCCGCGCGTCGCCGCGCCGCTCGTCGCCGGCCTGCTGGTCTCCGCCGCCTATCATTCCAATGTCCAGGCCGCGCCGATGGCGACCTATGTGGTCTCCGACCAGGACGGCTACGGCGTCATGGAGTGCCTGACCCAGAAGTCCGCCTGCGGCAAGATCGTCGCCGACGCCTGGTGCGAATCCCACGGCCACGGACCGTCCCTGGCCTATGGCCGCGCCGAGGACATTACCGCCTCCATCACCGCCGACGCGCCGCGCCAGCCGGCTCAGCCCGGCGCGGCGGTCGTCTCCTGCTCGGAATAAGGGCTATCTCACCCAGTCGGCGCATTTGGCGGGCTCCGCCCCGCCCCAGGGCTGGATCGCCACGGTGGCGGTGGAGTTCTCGGGCGAGCCCTCGACCAGCTTGTCTGAATAGACCATGTAAACAAGCATGTTGCGCTTGACGTCGCAGCCGCGCGCAATGTGCATCTGCTTGAAGAGCAGCGACCGGCGCTCGCTGATGACGAGATCGCCCTGGCTGAACTTTTCCTTCTCCTTGCCCGCCCGCAGCCTGATCGGCCCATATTGGCTGCAGGCGAGCGAGACTTCCGAGGTCTGCTCCGCGACGCCGAACATGCCGGCGACGCCGCCCTTCTCATGCGCCGTATAGGTGCAGGCGACGCCGTCGATCAGCGGGTCGTCGACGACATAGGTCGCCAGCTTGTCGTTGGGCGTCAGCAGCTTGAAGTCGGTCGACTTGCGGAAGATGAGGTCCGGTCCCTCCTGCGCGGAGGCCGCCCCCGCGGCGAGGAGCGCGGCGAAGGCAACCGGAACAATCGCGAAAAATCTGCAAGTCTTCATAAGGCGACCCTCCAATGGCGTCGGGGCGGATATGGGCGAAGACCGCGCTCAATGGAAGGGGCGCCGCTGCGACGCAGCAAAAAATTGAGCCGCGGCGTCCCGGATCGCGCGGAGGCGCCCGATTGCGAAAAGGCGCCGATTCCCGAGTTTGGAGCGCGCATCCCGCAAGAGGCCGGCTCCCGCTTCTTCGCCGCGCGTTCTAAGGGCTTTCCGCAGTTTCGAGCGCCCGCCTTGTTGCCGACATGATGCGGGGGAGAATCGGGGGTCATCGGGTGAAGGGTCGTTTTCCTCTTCTTCATCTGAGGACGCCCCTGCAAGTCAGGCTTGTCCGACTTGAGAAACGAAGGAGAGGAAATACGTCCCAGGTGAACGTCCTTCGAGACGCCGCCTGCGGCGGCTCAGCAAGTTCCTCGCCCAGTCGCCCTGGGCAAACGCCCATGGATTGATCGGCGGCGCAATTCAGCGAATATGGCCAAGAACGCGCGCCGCGATTCCTGGACTTGGACCCGTCGCGCGGAGAGGCTCGAAGATCGCCCCGCGCCGGGCCGGCAGCCGGAGCACGAGATGAGGCCGACCTTGGGGCCAATGATTTTCCGCAGATTCCTCGTTTCCGCGCTGGGCGCGGCGCTTCTGCTCGGCCTTGCCGCTCCCCGGGCGGCGCAGGCCGAAAGCGCCTATTGCACGGATCTGCGCGCCCAGATCGCGAAGGCGGGGGCGGAGGGCCTGCAGGCCCGCTATCGCGCCGCCGCCGTCAGGCAGCGCGCCGAATATGGCAAGCTCGCCGCCCGCGCCCGCGCCATGGGCTGCGACCGCGAGCAGTTTCTGTTCTTCGGCGATCCGCCGCCGCCCCAATGCGGCGCGGTCAACGCCCGGCTCGGCGCTCTCCAGGGCAGCATCGCCGCCTATGACCAGGGCGCCGCCGACGACAGCCAGAGACAGGCGCTCATGGCCCGCTACGAGGTGGATTGCCGCAATCAGCGCGTAATCTCCGCCCGCGAGCCGCAGCCCAAGAGCTTCTTCGAGGAGCTGTTCGGCGTCGGCGCGCCGGATCAGACCACGGGTCTGCGCGAAGTGCCGGTCGGCCCGAGCGACGAGACGCTCGACCCCAATTATGACGGCGAGGGCGAACAGATCGACCAGCGCCCCCAGGGCGGACCCATGGCGATCTGCGTGCGCGCCTGCGACGGCGGCTTCTTCCCGATCACCTATTCCGCCAAGAGCTCTCAGCTCGACGATCTCAACGCCTTCTGCAAGGCCATGTGCCCGGGCGCGGAAGCGAAGCTCTACACGCAATCGCAGTGGAAGGGCCTCGATTCCGCGGTCTCCATCGACGGCGAGCCCTATTCGGACCATCCCAACGCCCGGAAATTCGAGAAGCGCTACGATCCTTCCTGCGGCTGCAAGCCGGCGGGCCAGAGCTGGACGGAGGCGCTCGCGGAGGCGGAGCGCATGCTCGCCGAGCGCAACAAGAAGGACCAGATGGTCACCGCCGAGCAGGCGGAGCAGATGTCGCGGCCGATCGCGCCCGGCGATCCGCGCTGGAAAAAGCCGGACGCATCGGCCGCGGCGTCGCCCCCGATCATGGGAGAGAGCCTGCGCGGCGCGCAAGGGAGCGTGACGACCGGCGGTCCGGAAGTCTACCGCGAGGTTGTCGGGCCGGACGGCGTGAGACGCCGCGTGCGCGTCGTGGCGCCGACCTTGTAAAGAGCGCGCCAACGGATCGTCCCCCTCTCCCCGCTTGCGGGGAGAGGGGCAAAGCGGCACAACGAACTTTATCGATTACTCTAGCAATTCCCGGCGTTCACGAAAGATTGCGTCTCTGCCTCGCCCCAACCCTCTCCCCCGTAAACGGGGAGAGGGAGCGCGCGCGATCGATTTCAGTCGCTTCTCCGCGTCGCTTTACCCCTCGCCGCCCATATGCGACTTCACCGTCTCGATAAGCTGCTTGATCGAGAAAGGCTTGGGCAGGAAGCCGAAATCGCCCTCGGGCAGGTTCTTGGCGAAGGCTTCCTCGGCATAGCCCGAGACGAAGATCACCTTCGCCTTCACCCCGCGCTTACGCAGCTCCGCGAACATTGCGGGACCGTCCATCTCCGGCATGACGACGTCGGAGACGATCAGGTCGATCTTGCCGCCGACCTCCTCCACGACCTCCAGCGCCTCTAGCCCGGTCGTCGCCTCGAGCACGGTGAAGCCGCGCGATTTGAGCGAGCGGGCGCCGATGGAGCGCACGGCGTCCTCGTCCTCGACCAGCAGAATGACGCCCTGGCCCGTATAATCCGCGGCGGCTTTCGGCGCGTCGGTCTCCTTCTGCGGCGTTTCCTTCGCTTCCGGGACGTAGCGCGGCAGGAAGATGCGGAAGACCGCGCCCTTGCCGACGTCGCTCGACGCGAAGATGAAGCCGCCGGACTGTTTCACAATGCCGAATACGGTCGACAGGCCGAGGCCCGTGCCCTTGCCGACTTCCTTTGTGGTGAAGAAGGGCTCGAAGATCTTCTCCATCACGTCCGGCGGAATGCCGGCGCCGTTGTCCTCGACCTCGACGAGCACATAGTCGGCCGCGACGAGATGGGGCTCGCCGAAGCTCGCGCAGTCTTCCTTCGTGACATTGCGCGTGCGGATCTGCACGCGGCCTCCCGACTCCGGCATGGCGTCGCGGGCGTTGACGACGAGATTGATGATGACCTGCTCGAATTGCGTGATGTCGGCCTTCACGTACCAAAGGTCGCGGCCGTGGCGCAGATCGAGCTCGTTCTTCTCGCCCACCACGCGCCGCAGCAGGATTTGCAGCTCCGACAGCGCGTCGCCGAGCTGGAGCACCTGCGGACGCAGGGTCTGCCGACGCGAAAAGGCGAGAAGCTGGCGCGTCAGCCCGGCGGCGCGATTCGCCGTCTCCTTGATCTGACGGATGTCCCGGAAAGCCGGGTCCGTCGGGCGATGGCTCGACAGCAGCAGGTCGGAATAGCCGATGATCGCCGTGAGCATATTGTTGAAGTCATGCGCGATGCCGCCCGCGAGCTGGCCGACGGCGTTCATCTTCTGCGACTGGGCGAATTCCTCCTGCAGCTTGCGCTGCTCGGTGGTGTCGAGCGCATAGATCGTCGCGCCCTTCTGGCCCGAATCCTCGGCCGGCGAAACGAAGAAGCGGGCGGAGCGCGGTCCGGCGCCCTCCTCGAAGGAGACGTTGACCGGCTTGACGTCGCTCCTGCCCTCCACGGCGTCCTGAACGGCTTTGCGCAGCGCCTCCGCGTCGCGTTCGGACAGGCCGGCGAGCAACAGCCAGTTCTCCTTCGCATGCCCCGCCTTCAGCGCCTTGGGCAGAAGCTTGGCGAAGGCGGCGTTCGAATCCTGCACGCGGCCTTCGGCGTCCAGAGTCGCGATCGCCATGGGCGTCGAGTTGAAAAAGCGCGCGAAGCGCACCTCCGCCGCGCGCAGATCCTCCTCCGGCTTCTCGCCGGCGGCGCGGTTGAGCACCAGGGTGCGCGACGGTCCGGCGGCGCCGTCCTGGCCGAAGGCCACCTGATGCAGGAGGCGCACCGGCAGCGAGCGCCCGTTGCGGCAACGCAGATCGAGATCGATCTGCTCGGTGCGCACCTCGCCCGGCGAGCCGGAAATCGCCGCGAGAAGCGCGGCGCCGTTATTGGCGACGATCGAGGCGAGCGTCGCGCCGCCCGACCCGACCTGGGTGAGGTCGTAGCCGAGCCAGCCGGCGAGCGTCTTGTTCATATAGGAGACGGCGCCGTCCGGCGCGGCCGAGAAGAAGCCCGCCGGCGCGTGATCCAGGAAATCGATCGCATGCTGCAGCTCCTGGAAGACGCCTTCCTGCCGCTGCCGCTCCTTGGTGACGTCGGCGACGCGCCAGAGCGTGGCGCGCGGCCCCGCCTGGAGAAGCGGGCGCACCTTGATGCGATACCATCCGACCGCGCCGGCTCCGGTGAGCGGCGGGGAAAGGCGCAGATCCTCGACATGAGCCGTTCCCGAGCGCGCGGCCTGCGCGAGCCGATAGATCGCCTCGGAGACCTCCGGCGGACCCGAAAACAGCCGCTCGACGACCTGCAGGCCGGAAGGGTCGCGCGCGCCGCACAGCGCCATATAGGCGTCGTTGGCGTAGGCGATCTGCATGTCGCCCCGCGTGACGAGCAGGCCCTCGGTGGTCGAATCCGCGATCAGCTTGGTGATGTCGTTGCGCGCGACGCGCGAGGAGAGCTGAATGAGCCCGACCGCGTAGGCGAAAAGGGAGAAGACGCCCGCGACGCCGAACAACGCCAGCGCCAGCATGACGAAGCGCGGCGCCATGGCCGCCGGCGCCAGGAAAAAGACGCCGAGCACGACGACGACGGCGACGGCGAGCGCCAGGACGAGCCCGGCGCTGCCGGACCGCTCGCTTCGATCAAATGCGGACGACGCCGTCCTGTCGGTCATCCTGAACGCCCCGCGTGTCGCGCCCCGACGCCGCGCGCGCCAGGCGATTCGCTCTGCATGCCAGAATAGGGTTAAGGAAGCCGCGCGTCGAACGCGCGCTTCGCCTCGATTCGCCGAACCGCGAAATTCGCCAGAATCGCAAGGGAGAATGGCCGTCCCCGGCTCCGTTGGCAACGGCGCCGGAAGCAATTTCGCGCCGACTCCAACCTTGCGTTAACCATTGATTAACCTTTTCCGGCCTCTTGCCTGAAAAGCTGATAATTTGGCAAGGTTCAGGCGGCGTTCGAAGAGAGACCTGCGGTTCATGCAAGAAAAATTCTCACAGCTGCTCCCGGTTCTCGGAGCTATCGTGGCGTTCCTCATCGCCGCGCTCCTCGTCCTTTACATCTTCCGACTTCTTTTCGGTCGGCGAATACGCTCCACCGGAGCCAGGAAGGGCCCGCGTCGTCTTGACGTGGTGGATGTTTTCGACCTCGACCGCGAGCGCCAACTCGTGATCGTGCGCCGCGACAATACGGAACATCTCCTACTGATCGGCGGCCCGAACGACCTTCTCGTCGAAGGGTCGATCGCGCGTCCGGAGGGCGCGACCCGTCCCGCGACCGAAGGGCGCGCCGCGCCGGCGGGCGCCTGGCCGCCCGGCCCCGCGGAAGCGCCCCTCCCGCCGCCCGCGCCCGGCCCCGTTCCGAAACCCGCCGCGCCGGCGCCGCTCAACCTGCCGCCCGATCTCTTCGCTCCGGCGCCGACGAAGCCCGCCGAGCCCCCGCCGGCGCCCGCCGCGCCGCCGGCTCCGCCGCCATCCGCGCCGCCGCCCGCGCGCCCTGCTCCGCCCGCCCCGCCGCCGCGTCCCGCCGCGCCGCGTCCCGCCACGCCGCCTTTCCTGGCGCGCACCCAGCGGCTGATCCAGCCGAAGGGCGAAGCCGGCCCCGCCGCCGCGCCGCCTCCCGCGGCCAAGCCCGCGGCCCCGCCGCCAACCCCCGCCGCCGCCCCGCCGGCGCCTCCCGCTCCGCCGCCGCCCGCGCCGCCCCCGGCCGCGCCTCCAGCTCCGCCACCCGCGCCCGCCGCGCCGCCTGCGCCGCCGCCGGCCCAGACGCGTCCCCCGGCTCCGCCGCCGGCGCCGCCTCCTGCTCCGCCGGCCCCGCCCGCGCCGCCGCCAGCCGCGCCCGACGTGGATCCGCTGGAATCGCTCGAAGCGGAAATGGCCCGCCTGCTGGGCCGGCCAGAAAAGGAATAAAGAAAAGGGCGTCGCCGAGCCGGCGACGCCCTTCCATCATTTTTCAGCCGGGTCGCCCCGCGTCGGACGGCGCGCTCAGTCGTCGCGATAGACCTTCTCGCGCCTCTCATGGCGCTCCTGCGCTTCGATAGAGAGCGTCGCGATCGGCCGCGCATCGAGGCGCTTCAAGGAAATCGGCTCGCCCGTTTCCTCGCAATAGCCATACGTGCCGTCGTCCAGCCGCCCAAGCGCGGCGTCGATCTTGGCGATCAGCTTGCGCTGGCGGTCGCGCGCGCGAAGCTCGATGGCCCTGTCGGTCTCTGACGAAGCGCGGTCAGCGAGATCGGGATGGTTCTCGTTCTCGTTTTGAAGCGCCGCGAGCGTCTCGCGGCTTTCATGGAGAATGTCGTCTTTCCACGCCAGAAGCTTCCGGCGAAAATATTCGCGCTGCCGGTCGCACATGAAAGGCTCGTCTTCCGACGGCTTATAGGCTTCGTCCAGATCCACCGTCATTGCCGCGAATCCCGTGTTGGACCATAGGCGCGGCCTATATAAACGGGCGCAGAAGCTGACACAATCACATTTCGGCGCGCGGCGGCGAATGATTCCGCATGTGAAAAAACCTCGTAAATATGTTTTTCAATTCGACATTTCGCGCTTCTTCGAAGGAAGGAGGCCTTCAGAAAAGCGCATCGAATTGCTCGGTTGAAGCCTGCCGGCGAGAACGCGCCGCCCTCCGCTGAAGCCGTGCGCATAAAAGCGCGCGACGTCGTCGCGCGCAACGAAAAGCGTTTTCTCGCCGCGCGCCCAATGCTTGAATTGTTCATTCGATCGCAGCGTGATCTACGCGTCCCCGCCCATCGCCTTGCGCAAATTGTCGTCGACCTTGTCCAGGAACCCCGTCGTCGACAGCCAGTTTTGATGATGGCCGACGAGAAGCGCGAGATCCTTGGTCATATAGCCGGATTCGACCGTCTTCACGCACACCTCCTCGAGAGTCTTCGAGAAGCGCGCCAATTCCGCGTTGCCGTCGAGCTTGGCGCGATGGGCGAGGCCGCGCGTCCAGGCGAAAATCGAGGCGATCGAATTCGTCGACGTTTCGTGTCCCTTCTGGTGCTCGCGATAATGGCGCGTCACCGTGCCGTGGGCGGCTTCGGCCTCCACCGTCTTTCCATCCGGCGTCATCAGCACGCTGGTCATGAGGCCGAGCGAGCCGAAGCCCTGCGCCACGATGTCGGACTGCACGTCGCCGTCATAGTTCTTGCAGGCCCAGATATAGCCGCCCGACCATTTCAGCGCGGAGGCCACCATGTCGTCGATGAGGCGATGCTCGTACCAAAGCCCCAGCGCCTCGAATTGCGACTTGAACTCCTTGTCGTAGACTTCCTGGAAGATGTCTTTGAAGCGGCCGTCATAGGCCTTGAGGATCGTGTTCTTGGTCGAGAGATAGACGGGAAATTTGCGCTGCACGCCGTAATTGAACGAGGCGCGCGCAAATTCATAGATCGAGTCGTCGAGATTGTACATCGCCATGGCGACGCCGGCGCCGGGGAACTTGAAGACTTCCTTCTCGATCGTCTGGCCGTCTTCGCCTTCGAACCTGATCGTCAAACGGCCCTTGCCGGGCGCCTTGAAGTCCGTGGCCTTGTACTGATCGCCGAAAGCGTGGCGCCCGACGACGATGGGCTGCGTCCAGTGCGGCACGAGGCGCGGCACGTTGGAGCAGATGATCGGCTCGCGGAAGATCACGCCTCCGAGAATGTTGCGGATCGTGCCGTTCGGCGACTTCCACATTTCCTTGAGGCTGAACTCCTTCACGCGCGCTTCGTCGGGCGTGATGGTGGCGCATTTCACGCCGACGCCGTGCCGCTTGATGGCGTTCGCCGCGTCGACCGTCACCTGGTCGTTGGTGGCGTCGCGATTCTGAATGGAGAGATCGTAATAGAGGAGATCGATGTCGAGATAGGGCCGTATCAGCTTGTCCTTGATGAAGGCCCAGATGATGCGGGTCATTTCATCGCCGTCGAGTTCGACGACAGGATTGGCCACCTTGATCTTCTGCATGTCTCAACGATCCTCAAGCTGCGCGCGGCCTTATAGCCCTGGCCCGGCGCAAGGGAAAGCGGCGCCGGCGGCCACGATTTCAGCAACGAAACGAAGAGCAAAGGAGCGCCGCCGCAAAAGTCCGGCCCCTTTCAATTTCTTGGGCCGCCGCAAAACTCCGCCCTTTCGCGCCTCTTTCCGCAAGCATCAACGGCGCCATTGGCGCGAGACGACAAGGGCGGGCCGTTCGATGTTATGGCAAAACGCCTCAAGCAGCCTCTTAAGCGATGCTGCATAAATTGCTTGGTTATTGGAAGACGAGTAGCATTTGCTACTCGCGCACTGTTCCTGATTTCAGTTCTTTGAAAATGGGGGTTCGCATATGGCGAGTTGGGGTCCATGGGACTGGATTGGCTATACCTCAATGGGGGTGACCGCGGTTTTGCTTGCTATAATTGCGGCGACGAAAGAATCTACCCTCATCAAAGAACGCATACCAAAGATTGCTCTATGGCCGGCAGGCCCGCTTTTATTTCTTATTATTGGAACTTTAGCTCTCGGGTATGGATATTTATCCTTGACAAAAGTGGCTGAAGATTCCAGAGCCAAACCTGAGAAAAAATAGATGTATTCTATAAATTCGTGAGCGCTTACGAAAGATATAAATCTGCATTAGGCAAACCTAACTCTCCTGCTATACATTCCCCACGCACAACACAGATATGGTCCGATCACGCGATTATATTTTGGGTGCAAAATCCCGGTCGTCTTTGCGCTTTAGCTACGGAAGATAGGCCCGCCGGCAACAATATATGTAAAAACGACCCAGGAGAGGCACGTTTTCATGATATAGATTTGACAAGAAAAGAATTTAATGTAAAAAAAGACGAATATCCACCTTTTGGTGGAATATATACCGCCATTAAGAGTGATCAAAAACATTGGAAATGGGTTTTGCCGTTAAGGGCGGTTTGTGAGATAGAGAATGATTCAGTTTATTTTCAATCATTTGAAGAGGGCGAGATTTACGGCCCATTCCCGGAAACACGAAAATCTAATAACTCCTCATTTTTCTTGATATTTACACAGGCAGGCGGCATTAATTTTGTATATACTAATATGACGCCTCCACAAATAAAAGGTTGTCGGCTACCTTAGATTAATCTTCAGATTAATCTTCTACTCGCACGACGCTGTCACCCGCGCCGGCTCGAATGGCTGCCGCGGGTCGCCTAGCCCGTGCCCGAAAAGCGAGCGCGCCTGACCCCTTCCCCCGCGCGCCGCTTTTCGCCTAATTAGCAACTTCTTCGCCAGAGGACGCGCAATTGGTCGGAGCGGGAACGGATCATACGAAGCAGGCGCTCACGGGCGGGCCGGCGATTATTCTGGTGCGACCGCAACTCGCCGTGAATATCGGCATGTGCGCGCGCGCCATGGCCAATTTCGGCCTGTCGGACCTGCGGCTCGTCTCCCCGCGCGAGGGCTGGCCGCGCACGGGCGCCTATCGCAAGGGCGCCTATGCCGCGGCCGCCGGAGCGACGCATCTGCTCGAGGGCGCGAAGCTCTATGACAGCGTGCGCGATGCGATCGCCGATCTCAATTTCGTTTACGCCGCCACGGCGCGCGGGCGCGGGCAGATGAAGGCGGTCTTTCCGCCCGCCAAGGCGCTGGCCGATACGGCCGCCTGCGTCGCGGCCGGTGAGAAACGCGGCTTTCTGTTCGGCCCCGAGCGCACCGGCCTCGACAATGACGACGTGGCGCTCGCCGACGCGATCCTGACCTTCCCGGTCAATCCCGCCTACGCCTCGCTCAATCTCGCCCAATCGGTGCTGCTCGTCGGCTATGAATGGTTCCGCGCCGCCCATGGCGACGTCCTGCCCTATGAGACCGAGGAGCGCTCGCCGCCCGCGACGCGCGAGATGACCATGGCCTTCTTCGACTTTCTGGAGGAGGAGCTCGACAAGCGCGGTTTCTTCCGCCCGCTCGACAAGAAGCCCGTCATGTCGCGCAACCTGCGCAACATGTTCCACCGCATGAGCCTGACGCAGCAGGACGTGCGCACGCTCTGGGGCATGGTGGTGCGGCTGGTGGAAGGGCCGCGGCGCGATCCGAAGAAAGTATGGCGCAGAAAGAAGCTGACCGAGGATGCGGAGGGGTAGACGAGCGTCGCGATCGACAGAAACGCGTCATTGCGAGCGGAGCGAAGCAATCCAGGGCCGCGATGACGCTCAGCATTACTTCGCCTTCGGCTCGCAATTGCGAGGAGCGCAGCCAACGAAGCAATCCAATGCGTCAATGCAGTCCTGGATTGCTTCGCTTCGCTCGCAATGACGAGGCGCGCGGAAAGAATGGTCTCGGTTCGCTCCGATCAGAAGGGCAGCAGGCCGCCGCCGGGAGGCGGCTCGACGGGCGTCGCCGCCGGCGCGTTCGCCGCGGGCTTCCTTTTCTTTTTCTTCGGCGGCGCGGGCTGCGCCGGAGCTTCGCCCACGGCCCCTCCGTCGGCCGCCGGGGCGGCGTCCAGCGCGGGTTGCGGCGGCGCGGCGTCGGCGGGGCCGATCGGGGCGTTCTCGACCGGCGTCGGAGCCTTGGGCTCAACCTTGCGGGATTTCTTCTTCTTGCCCGGCTCCGGCGCGGGCGCGGCGGATGCGTCGGCCGGGGCCGCAGGGGTTTCGGCGGCGGCGACGGGCGGCGGCGCATTCTCCTTGCCGCCCTTGCAGTCCACGAGCCAAACGTCATAGACCGGGTGCTCCACGCCGTGGAGGCCCGGGCTCGCGGCGAACATCCAGCCGGAGAAGATGCGCTTCGCCTCCTGCTTGAGGTCCGGCTTGGCGTCGGCCTTGGCTTCCTTCAGCTCGAGCCTGGCCTGGCGCTCCTGCTTCACCACGATCTCGTCGACCTCGACGAAGCTTGTCGTCTGCGGAGCCTCGGTCTGCGGGCGGGTGTTGCAGACGCGCGGCGTCACGTTCAGCGAGCCGAACTGCACGGTCTCGTCGATCGCCACGTCGAAATTAATGATGCGGCCGGTCGTCTTGTCGAGCCCGGCGAAGATCGCCGTCGGATGGCGGATCGGCTCGGCGGCGGCCACGCCGTAGAGAGCGGCCGCGAAAGCGCCGAGCGCCATTCCGTAACGAAGGAATAAGGTCATCGAGTCACCGCGCCGCGCCAGGGCGGCCAGAGGAAAACGCTGAAGCAACATAAACAGGCAAGAAAGGCGTTTCCGTGGAAAGAGCCGGATCAGCCCTCCGGCCGCCACGCCACATAATCGCCGCCCGCCGGCGTGCGTTCGCCGGTCGAAAGCTGCGATCCCGGCGGGCGATAGGCGAGCGGCGTGCCGGTCATGTTCGGCTGGTGCGGCAGCTCCCATTCCCTGCGCGTGTAATTTTCCTTGGTCGGCGGCGTGTCGACCGTGTGGTGAAGCCAGCCGTACCAGCCTTGCGGGATCGCCGAGCCCTCGCAATAGCCGTTGAAGATCACCCAGCGGCGTTCGAATCCCAGCGCCTTGTCCTTCTTGCCGCCGCGACGGCGGTAATAGACATTGCCGAACTCGTCCGTCCCCACGCGTTCGCCATAGAGAGTCGTCCACAGGCTCGTGGAGAGGGTCGCCTTGTTCCACCAGGTGAAGAATCGGATGATGATGGACATGCCGGCTCCAGCGTCTCGTCAGATTGCGCCTCTTATGGCGTTGGCGGGAGCCCGTGTCCAGCGTTTCCGAGGCCGTTTCCCGACCCCTCCATCCGATCGACCGAGAAAAGCGCGCCACAATGAAAGGGCTGGCCATGGCTGAAACCTCCCGCATCCAACGCCAATGCTGCGTCGTCGGCGGCGGTCCGGCCGGCCTGATGGCGGGCTTCCTGCTCGCGCGCGCGGGCGTAAAGGTCGTCGTGCTGGAAAAACACGCCGATTTCCTGCGCGATTTTCGGGGCGACACGATCCATCCCTCGACCCTTCGGATCATGCGGGAGCTTGGGCTTCTCGACGAGTTCCTGCGCCTCCCGCACCAGAAGGCCTATGAAATCGGGGCGTGGATCGGCGACCGCAAATACGCCTTCGCGGATTTCAGGAGCCTGCCCGAGCCCTGCAATTTCATCGCGCTCATGCCGCAATGGGATTTTCTCAACTTCATCGCCGGCCACGCCGGCAAGCTGCCGAACTTCCGCCTGATGATGACGACCGCCGGCGATCGGCTCCTTTGGGAGGGAGAGCGCGTCGCCGGCGTCGCGGCAAGGTCCCCCGAGGGTTTGATCGAGATCGGCGCCGATCTCGTGATCGCCGCGGACGGGCGCGGATCGACATTGCGCGCCGAAGCCCGGCTCGAGGTCGCGGACTATGGCGCGCCCATGGACGTGTTCTGGTTCAAAATGCCGCGCAAGGCGGAGGATCCGGACCAAAGCTTCGGACGCGTCGCGTCGGGGCGCATGATCGTGATGATCGATCGCGGCGATTATTGGCAATGCGGCTGGCTCATTCCCAAGGGCGGCGCGGACGCCATGCGCGGCAAGGGTCTCGATGCCTTTCAAGCCGATCTGGCGGACGCCCTCCCCTTTCTGGCCGACCGCGTCGGGGCGATCGACGAGTGGAGCAAGGTCAATCTGCTGAGCGTGCAGGTCAATCGGCTGAAAAAATGGAGCCGGCCCGGATTGCTCTGCATCGGCGACGCGGCCCACGCCATGTCGCCCGTCGGCGGCGTCGGCGTGAACCTCGCGGTGCAGGACGCCGTCGCGACCGCCAATCTGCTCGGGGCGAAACTGCGCGCCGGAACGCTGCAAGACGCGGATCTCGCGGCCCTTCAACGGCGCCGGGAGTTCCCCGCCAAGGTCACGCAGCGCCTTCAGCTCGCCGTGCAAAAGCAAATCATCACCAACGCGCTTGATCCCGACAAGCCGTTCGAGCCGCCGCTGGCGTTGCGGCTCTTCGACGCCATCCCGTTCCTGCGGCGCCTCCCGGCGCGGCTGCTAGGCGTTGGCGTCCGCCCGGAACATATCGCGCAATAATCTCGGCCTGCTCCGCGCGCGCTACTCTGCGGACCGCAGGAAGGCGCCGAAGGCCCGCGGTCCGTCGCCTGTCTCGGCTTTGCCGACGACTTGCAGCGTGCCGGCGTCGATCGCCCAAAGCTCGTTGGAGAACCAATTGGCGACGTAAACCCGCCTTCCGTCGCGGCTCGCCGCGATCCCTTCCGGATATTCGCCGACCTTGACCGCCCCGACGGGCGCGAGCGTCGCGGCGTCGAAGACGCTGACGCTGTCGGCGTGCTGATTGGCGACGAAAATCCGGCCGGCCGCGAGCGCGACGGCGTAGGGCCGGCTTTCCGTCTTGAGCGTCGCCACGACCTTGCGGGCGGCGATGTCGATGACGCTGACCTCGTCCGATTCGACGTCGGCCGCATAGGCGCGGGCGCCGGCGGCGTCGATCGCGATGCCGAAAGGGTGCCGGCCGACGGGAATCGTCGCGACGCGCTCGAATGTGGCGGCGTCGATGACGGACAGGGCGTTGTCGTCGCGATCGGCGACGAGAATGGTTTTGCCGTCCGGCGCCGCCGCGACGCCCGAAGCCATCGCCCCGACGGCGACGCTGCGAGTCTCGCCCTTTTCGGGGTCAATCTCCACGAGCCGGCGCCCGTAGAGGTCGGCCACATAGACGCGGCTGCCGTCCGGCGACGCGGCGACGCCGAGCGGCCCGCCCCGAATGTCGATCCGCCGCGCGACCTTGCGCGCTTTGGCGTCGATGACGGTGAGGAACCCGCCCTCCGGGCTCGTCACATAGGCCCGCCCGCCATCGGGGCTCACCGCGACGCCCGCCGGCTTTCCGCCGATGGGGAGACGCGCGAGCGGCGCCATGGTCGTTACATCGATAATGTCGAGCGCGTCGGCGCCCTGGGCGGTGACGAAGGCTTCGTCGGCGAGAGCGGGCGTGATCATGACGGCAAGGAGAACGCCGACAAGACGCGCAAGCCCCCTCTCCCCGCTTGCGGGGAGAGGGTTGGGGTGAGGGGCGAGGCTACTATCCGGAAGCAGGAAATATCCTCCATCGAGAAAGTCCGCAGCGGCGCGCGGACGCTTCGCCCCTCACCCTGACCCTCTCCCCGCAAGCGGGAAGAGGGAATTAATTCCCTTTCAGCGCCCGAGACCGCAACCCCGAGACGATCCAGAAACCCGCGCGCAAGCCCCCTCTCCCCGCTTGCGGGGAGAGGGCTGGGGTGAGGGGCGAGGCCGTTATCCGGAAGCAGGAAATATCTTCCGTCGCCAAAATCCGCGGCGGCGCGCGGACGCTTCGCCCCTCACCCTGACCCTCTTCCCGCTTGCGGGGAGAGGGAATTATTTCTTCTCTGCGCGCGCCTTCAGCGCCGCGAGATTGGCGCGATGCAGCGTCGTCACCGCGGCGAGCGCCGTGTCGTCGTCGAGGCCCGGCGGCGGGTTGTTGAAGGGGTGGCCGCGATAGAAGCGGCCCTTCCATTCGGCCAGCGTCTTGCCGTCGCCGGCGGGCTTCGCCGTCACATGCGTCATGTAATTGATGGCCGGCAGGCGCGTCACGTCGTCATGGTCGCGATGAAAGGCGAGCGTCATGCGCTGGGCGTCCCATTTGACGAGCGTCTCCTCTATGACGCCGCCATCGGCCATCACCAGCCGGCGCCTGCCCTGACCCGGCGCGTCGCCACCCGCCGCCTCGACGCGCGACACGCCGGGCAGCCAGTCATAATGGGCGAAGTCGCCGACCACGCCCCACACTTTCTCGGGCGGCGCGTCGATCAGGATCGTCTCGACGGATTTGAGCGGGGCCGCGCCATGCGCGGCCCAGGAATTCGGGCCCGGAACAGGAACCCCGGCGTCGGCGGCGACAGCCGCCGGCGCCAGAGGGGCGAGCGCCGCCAGCGCGAAGAGCGCGGCGCGGCGCGACAGGCTGGGCATTTGAATATCCTCCCCGCGCCCCTCTTGCGCCGAGATTACTTGCCTTCGAGCTTCGCCTTCAGCGCGGCGAGGCCGGTCTTGTAGATGTCGGCGACGGCCTTGACGGCGGCTTCGTCGGAGAGTTCCGGCGGCGGGTCGTTGTTCATGAAGCCGCGATAGAAGGCGCCCTTCCATTCGACCTCGCTCTTGCCGCCGACGTCCTTGACCGTGATCGAGGAGGTGTAGTTGTTCACCGGCAGAACCTTCACGTCGACATTGTCGATCTTGTATTTGATCGACTTGCCGGCGGCGTCGTAGGCGTCCACCGATTCCTCGATGGTTCCGCCGTTCTTGAGCGTCAATTTGCGCTTGGCGCCCTTGTCGCTGCCGCCTGTTCCTTCCGTCTTGGCGATGGCCGGATGCCAGCTCATGTCCTGAAAATTGCCGACGACTTCCCACACCTTGTCGGCCGGCGCGTTGATCTCGATCTTCTCGGCGACCTTCTGGCGCGAGGGGCCGTGCGCGATGGCCGGAGCCGTGGCGAGCCCGGCGGAAACGAGCGACAGGGCGGCGACGACAACAGCGCGGCGCGCAATCACAAAGGACATGGGAATTTCTCCTGGGGAACCTCTCCTTGGCCGCTTCTCGGGCGGCCCCGCACATAAGGGCGCCGGAAGCGGCGGCGTCAAGGGCGGCGTGGCTCCGGCGCAGGCGACCGCGCGAAGCTGTCACACGCCCGTCTCATGGCGGCGTCATTTGCCCGTCATGCCTTATCTCCGCGCCGTCGCCTTCGTCGCCGCCATGACGGCCGCCTTTGTTCTTCTCGTCCCCGTTCAGGCCGTCGCGCGGCGGCGCGGCTGGGCTGTCCAGCACAAGATACAGACGGGCTTCTGCCGCGCAATATGCGCGACGATCGGCATTAAGGTGACGCCCCTCGGCGCCCTGCCCGCCGCGGCGCCGCGCTTCGTCGTCTCCAATCACGTGTCCTGGACGGACATCATCGCGCTGGCGAGCCTCTATCCGCTCGTCTTCCTCGCGAAAAGCGAGGTCGCGAGCTGGCCGGCGCTGGGCTTTCTCGCGCGCCTGCAAGGCACGGTCTTCGTGCCGCGCGGCTCGCGCAAGGATATTCCGGCGGTCAACGCCGCGCTTTGCGGCGTGCTGCGCGAGGGCCGCGATCTCGTGGTCTTTCCCGAGGGCACGTCGAGCGACGGCGCGGACGTGCTCGCCTTCAAGCCCGCCCATTTCGACGCCATTCTCGACTATGACGGCGAAGCGGCTGTCACGCCCGTCGCCATCGCCTATACGGACGGCGCGCGGCCGGTCGATGTGGGCTGGTATGGCGACATGACCTTCCTGCCGCATCTGTGGAGCCTGATGAAGCGGAACGGCGTGCAATGTCATGTCGCGTTCGGAGAGGCGATCGACAGAGAAGGCAAGAATCGCAAGCTGCTCGCGGCGGAGACCGAGAGTCGCGTGCGGGCGAAGCTGCGGGAGTTGCGGGGGTAAGGAGGGCGCAGAGGCGCGCGCTCCACGCCGTCCCGCCATTGCGAGCGAGGCGCTGCTCTCAGGCCGTCATTGCGAGAAGGCGAAGCCGACGAAGCAATCCAGGGGCGTCGACGCGGCTCTGGATTGCTTCGCTGCGCTCGCAATGACGGCGGGCGGCCGGCTTCGGTAAGAACGCTGCTCAGGCCGTCATTGCGAGGAGCGAAGCGACGAAGCAATCCAGAGCCGCTATGGCCGCCTCTCGATTGCTTCGCTCCGCCCAATGACCGCGCTGGCTGTTTCCGGCCCTTACGCCGCGTGGCGCTCGACGCCGCTGAAATAATCGATATAGCGCTGGCCGATTTCGGCGACGGGCATCACGACGAAGACGTCCGTGGTGTTGAACTTGATGTCCACCACGGCGCCGTCGCCGAAGCGCGCGCCGAGCCGCAGATAGCCCTTGATGAGCGGCGAAAGCGCCTCCTTCGCCTGCTTGGCGTCGAGCGCTTCCTTGGAGATCATCGCCATGGGCAGGTAAAGGTCGCTCTTCGCCTTCACCTTCCACTCGCCCTGCGCGCCGGCGTAATGCGCGAGATAGCTCAGCGCCTGCGCATGGGCGAGCGGGCTCACGCCGGGGAAGCTCGCGCAGCCGATCATCACGTCGATCCTGTGCGCGCGGATATAGGCGAGCAGCCCGCGCCAGAGGAGCTCGATCGTGCGCTTGCTGCGATGCGACTCCAGAACGCAGGAGCGGCCGAGCTCGAGAATGCGCTTGCCGGAATGGCGGGCGAGCAGCGGGGCGATGTCATATTCGCCCGCGGAATAGAAGCCGCCCGCCTTTTGCGCCATGTCGCCGCGCAGCAGGCGATAGGCGCCGACGATCTTCGGCTTCGTCTTGCCGAGCTTGTTCTTCCAGGCGTGGTCGATGACGATCAGATGATCGCAATATTTGTCGAATTTGTCGGCGTCGCGGCGCGTGAAGGCGGTCTTGGCGTCCGGGATCGCGCCGCCTTCCTTGTAGAAGACCTCGTAGCGCAGGCGTTGCGCCTTGCGGATCTCGCCCTTGCCGCGCGCCAGGCGCGCTTCGAGCGAACCCATGCGGCCGAGCGTCTCCTCGACCATTGTTTTCCGGGGCGACGGCGGCTGGAGGTTGGTCAAGGCGGCGATCGTTCGGCCAATATCCGCGTGGCTTGTCCACATCCGCGTGAGTTCTCCGGCGTCAACTGGATTGTCTCATCATGATTCCACAAAGTTTTTGTGACGACTCAGCCGGTGACATCCGCAGGCGCGAGCTCTAGTTTTGCGCGCGATTCTCAAGGGGGCGTCGATGGTCTTCGCGCGTATTGGTTTGTTGGCGGCGGCCGGTCTTGCGCATTTTGCCCCGCCGGCGCAGGCGGAGGAAATTGTCCCCCTTTCCGGCTGTTACGAGCGCATCTACGCCGCCGCTTGGTTGAAGGCGCATCCGGGCCAGATCGTGCGCCGCGTGACGCTTTCGGTGACCAAGACCTCCGCGCCGCAGACTCCGGGCGAGAAGCAGCCGATCCTCGCCGACGCCATGCTCGCGACATGGTCGGGGAAAACGACGTTCAGCACGATCGGCGCCTGCTATTGGGAGCGTCTGGGCCTCGTCTGCAACGCCGCGCTTTCGGCCGAGGAGACGCGCCTGTGCCGGACCAAGGCGGACGGCGTGCGCGACTGCCGGCTCTCCATGACCGACTCCGGCTCCTTCGAGCTCGCGCAAAAGCCGGAAGGGCTGCTGCTCACCGTGCGGGAGCGGCTGGAGCTTCCCGGCCCGACGGATCGCGGCTCCTTTCTGTATCTCAGCCCGGAAAACGCGGAGAATCGCGCCTTCCTCCTCCAGCCCGTCCCGGAGGCGAACTGCAAATAGGCGCCCGCCCGAAAAGCCCCCTTGTCAAATCCCGCCTTTTGGTCGAGCCTTTCCGGGCTTCGCTGCTGGATTTGTCCCCGGAATCCACTATTTTCTCCACATATTGTCTGACTGTTAATTTCTAACACAATATCTTGACGATCTCTTCAGACTCGCGCAGTGTGGAGGCACAAGATCATGACGCGGCGGCGGACATTCTCTCCAATGTCGGCCTGTCTCCGGCGCCAGCCGGCCAGAGGCGTCATTTTGCTTGGGCGTAATCCTCGTATCCGGCGTTCCGACCCGGCGGCCGATTCGGCCGGGGGTGGCGGGCGCGCCTCTTTCGAGTCCAGATTGGCGAACATCTGCGTCGTTTGGCCGGCGAACGGCCGCGCGCGAGCCCTTGCTCGCGCCTAAAGGAGATTGACGGGCATGAAAATCGAGCGGCGACACACCCAGGCGGGCGAGTCTCCTTACGCGTCGATCGAGTTTCGCACGGCCAGGAGCGAGATCCGCAATCCCGACGGATCCGTCGTGTTCTCGCTCGACAATATCGAGGTCCCGGCCCAATGGAGCCAGGTCGCCTGTGACGTTCTGGCGCAGAAATATTTCCGCAAGGCCGGCGTCCCCGCGCGGCTGAAAAAGGTGGAGGAGAATTCGATCCCCTCCTTCCTGTGGCGTTCGGTCGCGGATTCGGAAGCGCTTTCGGCCCTGCCGAAGGATCAGCGCTATGGCTCCGAAATCTCCGCCAGGCAGGTCTTCGACCGCCTCGCCGGCGCCTGGGCCTATTGGGGCTGGAAGGGCGGCTATTTCGACACGGAGGAGGACGCCCAGGCCTTCAGCGACGAATTGCGCTACATGCTCGCCATGCAGATGGCGGCGCCCAATTCGCCGCAATGGTTCAACACCGGCCTGCACTGGGCCTATGGAATCGACGGGCCGAGCCAGGGGCATTTCTATGTCGACTTCGCCAATGGCAAGATGGTGAAGTCCAAGTCCTCCTACGAGCATCCGCAGCCGCACGCCTGCTTCATCCAGTCGATCGAGGACGACCTCGTCAATGACGGCGGCATCATGGATCTGTGGGTGCGTGAGGCGCGCCTGTTCAAATACGGCTCCGGCACCGGCACCAACTTCTCGAAGCTGCGCGGCGAGAAGGAGAAGCTCTCGGGCGGCGGCTCGTCCTCGGGCCTGATGTCCTTCCTCAAGATCGGCGACCGCGCGGCGGGCGCGATCAAGTCGGGCGGCACCACGCGCCGCGCGGCCAAGATGGTCGTGGTCGACATCGACCATCCCGATATCGAGGCCTTCATCGGCTGGAAGGTGAAGGAGGAGGAGAAGGTCGCCTCGCTCGTCGCCGGCTCGAAGATCGTCAAGAAGCATTTGAAGGCGATCCTGCGCGCCTGCGTAAACTGCGAGGGCTCGGGCGACGATTGCTTCAACCCCGAAAAGAACCCGGCTCTGAAGCGCGAAATCAAGCTCGCGCGCAGGGACGAGGTCTCCGACAATCTCATCAAGCGCGTCGTCCAGTTCGCCCGGCAGGGATACAAAGACATCGAGTTCGACACTTACGACACGGATTGGGACAGCGAGGCCTATCTCACCGTCTCGGGCCAGAACTCGAACAATTCCGTGCGCGTGACCGACGACTTCCTGAACGCTGTCGAGAATGACGGCGAATGGAATCTCACCAGGCGCCTCGACGGCAAGGTCTCGAAGACGGTCAAGGCCCGTGATCTCTGGGACAAGATCGGTTACGCCGCCTGGGCGTCGGCCGATCCAGGCATCCAGTTCCACACGACGATCAACGACTGGCATACTTGCCCGGCGGGCGGCGAAATCCGCGCCTCCAATCCGTGCTCGGAATATATGTTCCTGGACGACACGGCCTGTAACCTTGCCTCGCTGAACCTGCTGCAGTTCAAGACCCCCTCCCTCTCCCTTGCAGGGAGGACCCCCACCCCAGCCCTCCCCCTTGCAGGGGGAGGGAGCAAGGGCGCCGCCAGTTCCCTCCCCCTGCAAGGGGGAGGGTCAGGGTGGGGGTTCGACGTCGATTCCTACGAGCACGCCGTGCGGCTATGGACCGTCGTGCTCGAAATCTCGGTGCTGATGGCGCAGTTCCCCTCGAAGGAGATCGCGCAGCTTTCCTATGACTACCGCACGCTGGGACTGGGCTTCGCCAATGTCGGCGGCCTGCTGATGTCGTCCGGCGTCGCCTATGACAGCGAGGCGGGCCGCGCCATCGCCGGCGCCCTCTCCGCCATCATGACGGGCGTGTGCTACGCGACCTCCGCCGAGATGGCGAAGGAACGCGGCCCCTTCGCGCGCTTCATGGAGAACCGCGAAGCGATGCTGCGCGTCATCCGCAACCATCGCCGCGCCGCGCATGGCGAGCGCGCGGGTTATGAGAATCTGCACACGACGCCCGTGCCGCTCGATTATGTCGCCTGCCCCGATGCGAACCTCATGGAGCGCGCCGCGCTGGCCTGGGATAAGGCGCTGGCGCAGGGCGAGCTTTACGGCTATCGCAACGCGCAGGTCACGGTCGTCGCGCCCACGGGCACGATCGGCCTCGTGATGGATTGCGACACGACCGGCATCGAGCCCGACTTCGCGCTCGTCAAGTTCAAGAAGCTCGCGGGCGGCGGCTATCTCAAGATCGTCAACCGCGCCGTGCCGGAGGGCCTGCGCGCGCTCGGCTATCGCGAGAGCGAGATCGCCGAGATGGAGGCCTATGCCGTCGGCCACGCCTCGCTCGCCAATGCGCCGGCGATCAACACCGCGTCGCTGCGCGCGAAGGGCTTCACTGACGATAAGCTCGCGGCGGTGGAAGCCGCGCTGCCTTCCGCCTTCGATATCAAATTCGTCTTCAACAAATGGACGCTGGGCGCGGATTTCCTGACCGGCGCGCTGAAGGTCAGCCCCGAGCAGCTCGAGGACAAGAACTTTGACCTGCTGACGCATCTCGGCTTCTCCAGGCAGGAGATCGAGGCGGCGAATGTTCACGCCTGCGGCGCGATGACGCTGGAAGGCGCGCCCTTCCTCAAGGGCGAGCACTACGCAGTCTTCGACTGCGCCAATCCCTGCGGCCGCACGGGCAAGCGCTATCTTTCGGTCGAGTCGCATATCCGCATGATGGCGGCGGCGCAGCCCTTCATCTCGGGCGCGATCTCCAAGACCATCAACATGCCGAATGACGCCACGGTCGAGGATTGCGAGCAGGCCTATCTGCTGTCCTGGCGCCTCGGTCTCAAAGCGAATGCGCTCTATCGCGACGGCTCCAAGCTCTCGCAGCCGCTGTCGGCGCAGCTCATCCAGGGCGATGACGACATCGACGCCGCGGAAGCGGTGGAGGAAGTCGTCGCGCAAAACATGCCGGCCCGCGCCGCGCATGTCGCCGAGCGCATCGTCGAGCGCGTCATTCATCAGCTGGTGCGCGAGCGCGAGAAGCTTCCCGATCGCCGCAAGGGCTATACGCAAAAAGCGGCCGTCGGCGGCCATAAGGTCTATCTGCGCACCGGCGAATACGCCGACGGTCGGCTGGGCGAGATCTTCATCGACATGCACAAGGAAGGCGCGGCCTTCCGCTCATTGATGAACAATTTCGCCATCGCCATCTCGCTCGGCCTGCAATATGGCGTGCCGCTCGAGGAATATGTCGACGCCTTCACCTTCACCCGCTTCGAGCCCGCGGGCCCGGTGCAGGGCAATGACGCGATCAAGAACGCGACGTCGATCCTCGATTATGTGTTCCGCGAGCTCGCCGTCTCCTATCTCGGCCGCAACGACCTCGCCCATGTCTCGCCCGACGACATCGGCCATGACGTGCTCGGCAAGGGCGAGCATGAAGGCAAATCGCCCGGAGCCAACGCCATCGTCTCGCGCGGCCTCTTACGTTCCAAGACCGACAAGCTGATGGTCGTGCATGGCGGCGCCGTCGCTTTGCGCGAGACGCCGGAAGTGGTGGAGGAGACGCCTGCTGGGTCCGATGACGATGACCCGACAACTGGCGGCTTAGCTTTTTCGAAAGGGATCGAATGGAGCAAGCCCTCGTTGAGCGCCCGGAGAGATCAAGCTCGGATGAAAGGGTATGTCGGAGAGGCTTGCCCAGAATGCGGTAACTTCACGCTCGTGAGAAACGGCACGTGCCTCAAGTGCGACACTTGTGGAGGAACCACTGGGTGTTCTTGATTAGGAGGCGCCTAGCTCCATGGCTGCCAACCCGTCAGACTACCACGTTGATGAACGCAATTCGTCACAGCTTGCTGCCGACGCCGAGCGCGTGCGTCGTCTAGTTGGAGCGGATCATGCAGTAGAGTTCGATCCACTCCTCGCGATTAAATTTTTTGAACAAACCGAACTGCCGCGCAAAGGGCTGTTGAAAGTAGTTCCATTCAATGCATCGGGAGTTCCGCCGGCACGCGTGAAATTCAAACCGTCTTTGCGACTATTTGTGCATGAGGAGGTTCTAGAGGCCGCAACAAAATACGGCGACCCGCGGGCGCGCTTTATTCTTGCGCATGAAATCGGCCACATGGTCGAGCATGATCATAACGCCAAGGCATTTTCTGAAGCGGATGCAAAACGGCTAACCGGTTGGCCCAAAGAAGAGCGAGCGGAGTGGCAAGCCGATACCTTTGCAGACCATTTGCTCCTGCCGATAAAATTTCTTTTTGGCTACCGATTTGACGTCTGCGCCATAGCGCTCGCTTGCAACGTCGAACATCAAGTCGTTGTAAGGCAGATTGGCGCTCTTAAATCCGAAAAGCGTTATGTCTGTAAAGCGTGTCCGGAGTGTGGCTGTTTCACACTCGCGCGCAGCGGAACAGTTCTGAAGTGCGAGACTTGTAGCACCATTACCGAAAGCAACTAACCACAGAGGCCCATGATGGCAAAAAACACTGGAGATGATTTCCGCCGAGGCGCAGTGACCGGCCGGACGCAATTCGAACGCCCCGACGGTCATTGGCAGAAGCGCAATGAGCACGATGGACGGCTTATGGAAGTAAAACAGACCTCCGGGCCCTTCAAAGGTATCGCAAAGGAGCCGGACGGGCGCGATACGACAAAGTCACCTGAAAACTGGGACAAGTGAATTCCGTTGCGTGGATGGCCGGACGCCCCCCGGCCATTCCGACGCGCGGCGCTACATCGGACAAACGCCGACGCAATCCTCGTCCTTCGAGACGCGCCCTATGGCCGCTCCTCAGGATGAGGATTGCTTGTTGTTTCTGCAAAGCGCTGGCGCCTTGAGAGTAGCGGCAATGGCAATCTAGGCCCCTCATCCTGAGGAGCGCGCGCAGCGCGCATCTCGAAGGACGAGGGGCCGGGATCATTAGCCGGAAGGCGCGCCGTTCTTCTTGTTCCGACGCGCGGCGAGCGTTGGCAACGCGCCGTGGTCTCCGCTAATCAACGCGGCCTTTTTCGCACGGCTCCAACCCTTGAGTTGGCGCTCCATCGCAATTGCATCCGTCAGGCGCTCGAAATGTTCAGACCAGACGAGTATGACTGGACGACGGTTCGATGTGTAGTTTGCGTTGATCCCGAGATTATGCTCGCTGACGCGGGTCTCCACCTCATTGCGCGTCAGCCCGGTATAGTAACTGCCATCGGCGCAAAGCAGGATGTAAACGCTTGCGCCATCCACCAGCATCGCAATCCTCGTCCTTCGAGACGCGCCCTTGGGCGCTCCTCAGGATGAGGATTGCTTGCGGACGCCGCAAGAGGCTTCTGCATAAATACGCCCGCGCACGTAAGGCCCCTCACCCTGAGGAGCCTGCGAAGCGGGCGTCTCGAAGGGCGAGGGGCCGACTCCAGTGATGACTCACGCCACCTCCCGCACCCGCCCCACAACCTTCCGGCCCAACTCCGCCTCCGCCTCCTCCGCGCTCACCGTCGAAAACATCCGCTGCAACTCCGCCCCCGTGCGCGGCGTGTAGGCCCCAATCCCCTCGCGCCCATAAAACGCCCGGAACATCGCCCGCGCGCTCTCCAGCGACAGCGGCCCCACCTCGATCACTTCGTCTATCCGCCCCGGCCGCACGATAGCCGGGTCCAGCCGGTCGAGATGGTTCGTCGTCACGATGAATTTCAGACCGTCCGGCGTCTGCATGCCGTCCATGGAGTTCAGGATTTCATGCAGGGGCGAGCCGCGCAGCGCGCCGCCGTCGATGGCGACCTCCCGCGTCCCGTCGCGGTTCAGGCCGGCGGCGATCGTGTCGATGTCCTCGATCACGAAGAGGTCGTTCTTCCTCCCCGACTTGAACGCCGCGCCGAGGCCGTGCAGCGACTTGATATATTTGATGTTGAAGTCGAAGTCCGAGGCGAGCGCATGGATGAGGCTCGTCTTGCCGGAGCCGGGCGGGCCGTGGAGCACGATGCCGAGCTTCCACGGAATGCCGCGCGAGGCGTGCCACTCCTCCGCCCCGAGAAACCACCGCAAGCGCGAAACGAGGCGATCCTTGATCGCCCGGTCGACGAACACCGTCTCGAGCCCGCGCTTGCGCCGGCGCATGCCGCCGTCGCTTCCGCCCGCGCCATAGATGGAAATATGGATGGAGTTCCTGTGCTCCTCGGGCTTGCAGTCGCGCATGAAGCGCTCGACCACGCGGCGATCGCGCGTGAGGAAGGAAATCGTGATCGTCTCGAAATGGGTAAGCTGCTGCGCCGATTTCGTCTTCGAATATTTGAACAGCGTTCCGTCATAGACGCCCCAGCCGCCGCCAAAGCCCGTCTTGAGGCTTCCGTCCTTCGCCTCCAGCGAGCGGCTGAAGAAGTCGAGCCGCCTGCCTTCGATGAAGGCGTCGATGTCGGGATATTCGTTGGACATGCTCTCGACGAAGACCTTCGTCCAGACGGTCTTCTCCACGAGCTCGAGCGCCTTCTCGGGCGCGGCCCGAAGGAGATACATCGCCGATCCGAACGCCAGCGTGCCGACGCCGCCGGCGAGGATCTGGTTTGAGGCGAGCGCGGAAATGACGGCGTCGAACGGAGTCATGAGCAGCCTTCATCCTGTCGCGGACCGCTTCGCGGCCCCGCTGAGCGAACCTTGCCCCTGCTCGCAGGCTCCTCACATGTGGACGGCCGAGCGGCGCCGCAAGGCTCGGACGTTCGTCAAATTCCGCCGCCCCAGCCTTGCCGCCCCTCCCCTTCCGCTCCCTTTAACAAAGCGAGAGCGCGATAGGCTCAAGCGGCTTTGGCCGCGCCGCGCTCGTGGGAGCACGAATCATGGAAACGCAAAATCCCCTTACCGCCGAACAACGCGGGCGGATGCGCGAAGTCGTCGGCGTCTTTGACAATCTGGATAAGATGCAGTCGGCCATAGACGATCTCCTCACCGACGGTTTCGACCAGACGACCATCAGCGTGCTCGCGCCCCAGGCCGTCATGCGGGAAGCGCTGGGCGACGAGAGCCTTTCCGCAAAGGAGCTGGGCGGCAATCCGAGCGCGCCGCACGGAAGCTATATCGACCCCGAGGCCCGCAACGAGGCCAAGGCCGGGCTAATTGGAGCGCTGTTCTATATCGGCGCGGTGGGCGGCGCCGGCATGGCGCTGGCGGCGGGCGGCGCGCTCGGCGCGGCGATTGCGGCGGCGCTGGTGCTGGGCGGCGGCGGGGGACTCATCGGCGCCACGCTCGCCCAGCTCATCGGCTCCGCCGAGGCCACCTGGGTCAGGGCGCAGATGGAGCATGGCGGCATGCTGCTCTGGGCGCGCGCCTGGGACGAGGCCAGGGAACGCACCGCTATCGAAGTGATGAAGAGAAATGGCGGGCACGACGTGCACGCCCACGCCGCGACCGCCTGACGAAACGACGCCCTCCCTCGATCGAGAGAGGGCGCCCGCGGCTCACCACCAGCCGCCGCCCCAGCCGCCGCCCCAGCCGGAGCCGAACCCGACGCCGAGCAGGCCGCCGGGCGCGCCCCAGCCTCCCCAGCCCCAACTGGGATAACCCCAAGGTCCGCAAACATTGACCCAGCGGCGCCGCCAGCCCCAATAGGTGCGGATCACGCGCGGCCGCCAGCAAGTTCCGTAGCCGTAGCCATAATAGGGCCAGGCGGCGCCGTAGAGCAGGCCGGCGCCATAGGGCCAGCCGCCCCAGCCCCAATAGCGGCGCCAGGGTCGATGCCATCCCCAGCCGCCCCAGCCGATGCGGCGATAACCCCAGCCGCCCCAAGGACGATGCCAGCCCCAGCCGCCGCCCCAGCCCATGCGGCGATAGCCCCAGCCGCCCCACGGACGACGCCAGCCCCAACCGCCGCCCCAAGCCAGGGGGCGATGAGCCCAGCCGCCGCCCCATGGCCGGCCACCCCAGCCGCCCCATGGCCGGCCGCCCCAGCCGCCCCAGGCCGTGCGGAAGCCGCCCATCGGCGCAATGCCGCCGCGGAAGCCGCCAAAGCCGCCCGCGCCCAGGCCGCCGCCTCGAAAGCCGCCGCCAAAGCCGCCCCCGCTAAATCCCCCGCCAAAGCCGCCGCCGCCAAAGCCGCCGCCCCCGCCGAAACCGCCGCCGCGGAAGCCGCCGCCCCCGCCGATCGCCGCGCCACCCGCGCTGGTTTGCGCTCCCGCCACGCCCGGCTCCGCCACCAGCGCCGCCGCCAGCGCGGTCGCCGCGACGACGGCCTTCAATTTTTGAACTGTCATCTGCGCCTCCTTGGCTCAAAGGGCGGCAGGGAGAGGCGCGCAAGGCGCGCATCTCACGCCGCCACTTCGCCAGAAGCGGCTAGATGCGGCCGACCGCAGGCAAATCAAGGGCATGCGGGGCCTGTCGCGAACCGCTTGGAGGCGCCTCGAGAACTCCCGAGGCGGACCGATAAAATATTCCTCTTCATGTGACTGTCATGCAACAGTCGTTCGCCGCTGAATGCGACGCACAACACGTATTCCTATTGAATTATGAAACCTTATCGGACGCCACATACAGCGCGCAATTACGCGTGACCAATGGGGACAAACGCTTTGCTGAGCGAATAACCTAATTTGACGGCCTTTATTTCGCCTCGCCCCGACATTACTCACCCCGCCACGCCATCGCTCGAAGCGCGGCGCGAAACGCGCGCAAGCCCGCGTGCGAAAGTGGAGAGATATGTTGAAGCGAATTTTGGTCGGAGCCGTCGTCGCGCTTGTCGCGCTCGCCAGCGGCGCCGAGGCGGCCTGGGTGGGGAAGGCCTCCTATTACAAGCTCGGCGGGCGCACGGCGAGCGGCGGCCATGTCGGCGCCTTCACGGCGGCCCATCGCACCCTGCCCTTCGGCTCCCAGGTGCGCGTCACTAATCTCAAGAACAACCGTTCGGTCGTCGTGACGATCAACGATCGCGGGCCGTTCACGGGCGGCCGCGTGATCGACGTCTCCGCCCATGCCGCCGACGCGCTCGGCTTCCGCTCGGCCGGCGTCGCCCATGTGAAGGTCGAGGCGCTCTCGACGATCGCCGAGGCTCAGTAGCGCCACCATATGGCGCTCACGACGCCGCGCTCGGCCGGCGAATTCACGCCGCTGAGCGCGGTAACGCCGCCAATCTGCAAAGAGATCGACGGCGTCAGCTCATAGACGGCCGAAAGCTGGAATTTCTGCGCGGCGACGAAGGTCGCCATGCCGCCGCGCGGCGCGATCGCCGAAAAGCTCTGCGCCATCAGCATCCAACCCTTCCACGGCCGAATGCCGGCGGCGAGGTCCATGCGGATTTCGTCTCCGTTCTGGCCGCGCATGCGCAAGCCGAGTTGCGTCTCGGCGAAGCCGGTCACGCCCAAAAGCTCGAAAGAGCGTCCCACGAGAAGGCGGGCGTCGATCTGCGTGGCGCAGCGCATGTCGAGGAATCGGCGCGCCTCCGCGGAAGCGGCGCGAAGGCCGCTCTCCACGGAAAGGACATAAGGGCCATAAGCGAGGAGCTGCGCCCGCGCCCCGACGGCGCCGAGCCCGATCCCCTCATATTTCACGCCCGGCGGGGGCTGAGCCGTGAGCGGCAAGCCGGCCTTGGCTTCCGCGACGAGCAGATTGATATGATCCGACGGCGCGGGCGCGCCCCGGAAGCTCATCGCGCCGCCTTCCGCAACGAAGGTCAGCCAATCTGTGACGCCGTGCTCCAGATAGGCGCGCGCCTCGAACTTTCGGTACGAGGGCGTTCTGACCAGTCGCCCGCCCGCGTCATAGGCGTTTTGCGCGTCGGCGAAGGTCGTCGTGAGAATGAGCTGGCCCTCCCCCGCCGGATAGAGCCATGCGCCCGCATGCGCCGGATCGGCGGCTCCAATCCATGCGAAGGGGAAAAAGAACAAGACCGAGGCACGCATGACGCAACGCCGGGCACAGAATGACGCACCCCGTCATGGTATGAACGAGACTTGAACTTGACAATAAATTTGAATGCAAACAGCGTTCCCGGAACGTTCCGGGACCGCCACGCCATTATCTGGACGCGGCGTTATTCGGCTGATTTGAGCTCGCGCTCGCCATTCGCCTCCAATATGGCGATAAGGTGCCTTATGGGGCCGACACTGAACATATTTGCGTTGGAAGTGCGGCGGCGCTCGAGCAAATCGTAGAGCCGATGGCAAAGCTCTTCCCGCTTCAGTCGCTCATCCTTGATTAGAAGCTCGCAAATGACGGCGATCGCGGCCGTTTGACCTGCGAAGATTGCAGCAATATCTTCATCCATCATAATTCTAGCCGGACAAATGCGAGAAGGTGAGCATAACCTATCATTTTGCATTACCGAAATCAATTAATTGCGACAATAACGCACATACAGAAAAAAGTTAAATACAACAATGCTTAAGCCAAATGGCGAAGCTTTGCTCGGTCAATCTACTCAACGGCGACGCCGCTCATCGAGGCGCAAGCTCGTCTGCATAGAAAATGCGCCGCGAATACCTTTCCAACCTATGGATATAGCACGCGAATTCGTTCCACAACCTAAAGCGCTCCGCCAAAAAGCGGGAACCGGTCCTTTGTAAAAGGCGCGCTCTAAACCTTTAGAATCGATCATGTTATTTTCGTTTAGACGATCCGCCTGAACGCGGCTTGATCTGGGCCGCGCGGCGAAGCGCGCGCTCGATCGCGCCGCAATTCCGCCGAAAGCCGCCGGTCACACAAAAACTAATCGGTTTCATAGTTTAGCGAGCGCGTCCCGCGAAAAGCCGGCTTCCGCCTCTATCCGCGGTCGGCGGCCGTGAAGGTCCTGCCCTTATAAGTCACGCTTTCGAGCCGCAGCCCGCCTTTCGAATCGAAAGCGTCCGCTCGCGGCCGCAGTTCGCCCTCCTCGAATTCGAGCCCGAGCATGGCGTAGGCGGCGGAGATCATGCGCGCGGCGGCGCCCGTGTACCAGCCCCAGCCGCCGCGGCCCTCATAGCCCTCGCCCTCATAGACGTCGGCCGGCTGCTGGTGCGGCGGCAGGCCATAGATGTCGGCCTCGGCGGGCGTTCCCAGTTTCGAGATCGGCGAGATCGCGATCCAGCTTTCAAAGGCGCGAGCGAAGAGCTCCTGCGCCGCCCTCTCGTCGCCCTCGGCCTTCGCCTGCGCGCCGAGCTTCGCGAGCGCGTCCACGAACCAGGACACGCCGTGCGAATATTGCCCGCCATTCTCGCGCACGCCGGGCGGATATTCCGCGCTGCGGCCCGGATAGGGATCGGAATGCTCGTCAAAGGGCGGCGTGACGAGCAGAATGCGATTGGAGCGGCCGAGAACGGCGAGCGCCTTCTCGATCGCCTCGCGCCCGCGCGCCGCGTCGACGGCGTGGGTCAGCGTCGGCCAATGCGCCGTCATGGCGCTCATCGGCGAAATCTCCCGGCCGTCATCCGCGAAGTCGCGCACATAGCGATCGCCGCGCCAGCATTCGGCGAGCGCGGCGCGCAGCTCCCCGGCGCGCTCCAGATAACGCGCGGCGCGCGCGCCGTCGCCCTTCTTCTCGAAGAACGGCGCGATATCGACGAGAACGCCATGCAGGAAGAAACCGAGCCACACGCTCTCGCCCCGGCCCTCGACGCCCACGAGATGCATGCCGTCGTCCCAGTCGCCCGAGCCAACGAGCGGCAGCCCATGCGCGCCGAAGCGATCGAGCGTGTAGTCGATGGCGCGGGCGCAATGGCCGAGCAGCGTGTCCTTGTCGCGCGAATTGAGCGGAACGGTCGCCTCGCCCTCCTGGTCCTTCGGAACCGGATTGGCCTCCAGGAACGTCTCCACGGCGTCGAGAACGGCCCAGTCGCCTGTGCCCTTCACATAGCGGATCGTGACATAGGGCAGCCACAGATGCGGATCGGAGGAATGCGTGCGGTCGGCGAGGCCCGTGCCGCCATTGGGCGCGCGATGCCACCACTTGCAGGCGTCGCCTTCGAGATATTGGTGCTTGGCGTGCAGCAATATCTGCGCGCGGGCGCGCTCCGGCGCGAGATGGATGAGCGGGATGACGTCCTGCAACTGGTCGCGATAGCCCGTGGCCCCGGAGCGCTGGGAGGGGCCGGTGCGGCCCCAGAGGCGCGAAGCCAGCAATTGATAGGGCAGCCAGTCATTGACGAGGCGATCCACCTCCGGCCGGTTCGTCTTGATGCGCAGCACGGAGAGCTGCTCGTTCCAGGCCTCGGCGCTCGCCTCGCATTGCTTCTTCGCAAAAGCGGGGTCGCGCGCGAGCTGAGCGAGACGCTTCGCCTCCTCCATCGTCGTCGTCTGACCGAGCGCGACGACGACGACCGCCTCCTCTCCCGCCGGCACGTCGATCGCGCCGCTGAAGGCCGCCACCTTGCGCTCATGCTCCGGCGCGCCGGCGTCGGGATGGCCGTGCTCGACCATGTAGGGCAGATAGGGATTGCGGCTCTCATGGCCGAGGAAGCGGCGGCGCGACGTCTCCGCGAACTCCGCCGGGATGGACGTCGTGACGAAGGCCCAGCCTTTCACGAAATTATTCGCCGGGTTGCGGAAGTATATCGAATGCAGGTCGTCGTCGATGACCGATTGCACGCTGCCGAGGCTCTCGATCGGCGTCTCGGCAAGGATCACCTCCATCGCCGGGACGATCTGCAGCAGCCGCTCATGGACCGTCTTGTTGCGGATCTTGAGAAGGCGGAACTCGATCGGCTCCGTCGGGCTCACAAAGACCTGCATCTCCAGTTCGAGATGGTCGCGTTCGGCGCGGAAGATCGCGGAGCCCGGCGCGAAGGTCGCCTCATAGCGGGCGTCGCGCCGGCGAAGCGGCACGAAAGTCGGGCTGTGCGCGTCGGCGCGGGCGATGTCGTAAATATAGATCATCTGCCCCGCCGGGGCCATGCGGCCCTCGCCCATGCGGAAAGGCGTGAAGCTGTTGAGGCGCGAATTGCTGGAGAAGGAGAAGATGTCGCCGTCATTCGTCAATACGCAGCCGGTCCCCAAAGGATTGGCGATCACATGCGCGAAGGGGCGCGGCGTGCCCGGTTGAAGCGCGAGGCTGCGGCCGTCCTCCGAGAAGTCATAGCGATGCTTGGTCGGCGCGGGCGGCATGACGAGCCGGCGCCGGCGCGAGAGCGCGCGATCGAGAATCTCCGGCGCGACGGACACGGCGCCCAGATGGCGCGCGACGGAGGCGGTCGCGAGCCCCATATTCTTCGCCCAGCCGTCGACGATGACGAGCTCCGCCGCGCCGGCTGGCCCGATCTCGATCTCCAGATGCAGGCTCGCGCAGGGCTCGAAGCCGTAAAGCAGGCCCTCGGCGTCGGGACTGCGCGGCGCCTCGCCGAGGCCGGTCAGACTGTCGGGCGCATTGGTCGGGCCCATGCCGTAGAAACGCGATTTGACGTCCTCATATCCGACCACAACCATCTTGGTGTCCGGCCCGGCGCCGATGGCGTGGAAGCCGATCTCGGGCGAGAGGCGCCGATCGGCCTGGCGCCGCGCGCCGCCCTTCAACAGACGGTTCTGCGCGAAGATGGCGTTGAGCGACCGGACGTACCACGTGCCGACGTGAATGGCGTTATAGGCCGCGTCGCGCAATTCGACATTGGTCTCGTTGAGCACCCATTCGCGCAGCGAGGCGAGCGTCAGCTTCCGCGCGCGCGGTTCGAGATTCACGATCTTCAGGCGCTGGATTTCCACCGCCTCGTCCGGCGCCAGCGACACGCTCGCCTCGACGGCGAAACCGTTCTGCTCCGCCATGAAGAAGAGGCAGTTCTCTCCGGCTTCCGAAAGCGTTCCGCAGGCGCCGGGGCAGCGCGTCGGCGCCTCGCCCACGGACCAGAGCTCCCCGCCGGCCTCGCGCAGGAACAGGAAGCGCCCGCGCGGATGGGCGTGATCGTCGGGCCGGCGCGTGAGGTCGATCGGCGGGCCGCCGCGCGCGACGCCCTCAATGCGGATCGCGCCCTGCCCGTCCTGGAACCATTCGCTGGTCATCAGGCCGTTGGTGAGCTTCAAAGGCCGCGAACCCGGCGCGCCGCCGGCGCCCGTCACGCCTTCGAGCGGAATCTTCTGCGCCTGCGCCAGACGTCCGAGCAGGAAGAGCACGAGCCCCAGCGCCACGAGGCCCGCATAAGCGAGGTAGCCGCCGACGAGATAGGTGTAGGACGGCGGCCGCGTATTCGCCATCTGCTCGGCGGCGCTCCACGCCTTGTCCCAATCCGGACCGCGCGGAATGTAGAAAGGCAGGAGCAGCGGCGCCCATGTGCCGAAGCGGCGAATGCCTTCGGGGATGGCGCGGCTCACCTGCTCCTTGCCGACGAAGCGCGCGGCCCGCTCGTCCAGAGCGTCGCCGCCGACGAAGGAGAAGTTCACCAGCGTCGCGACGCGCAGACCCATATGGTCGAACCAGATCAGCACCCGCAGCACGTCATAGGCGAGGAGCGCCGTGAAGATGTCCAGGCTCCAGGCCCGGAATTCGTTGTCCGGCAGGATATAGCTCATCCATGTCGCGACGCCGGTGCGGATCAGGCCGTCCTGATTGTACCAGCTCGGATCCGGCGCGGCCTTGAGGAAGGAGTAGATGACGGGCGCCATCCACAGGCCCCAGCGCAGCACGCGCACGGCGTTCTCGACGAGCATGTCGAGGCCTTCCCAGCTCGCGAGCTGCCTCAAGGGCTGCAGGCTGCGCTTGATGAGCGCCGTCAGGAAGAAGAGGTTGATCGAGAAGAGCGGCGCCGCGAAGACCCATTGGATCACGCCCGAGAGCGACTCGTCGTAGAGAAGCCGCACGCCGCCGTCGACGAGGCCGAGATCCGTCGTCCCCCATTTCGAGAAAAGCGGCCGGACGACATAAGGGTTCACGCCGCGCCCGTCTGCCGCATAGTCGAGCGAGACATAGGCGAAGAATTTCCTGACCACGGCGCCGAGCTGATCCGCATCGAAATACCAGAAAACGCCGCCCGCGACGAAAGCGCCGAGAAGCGCGCCGAGCGTATAGACGCGCCAGCTGCGGAAATGCTGGCGGCGCACCCGCATCAGCTCGTAGAAGTCGAATGCGAGATCGACGCCGGCATAGGCGAGCGCGCCCGCGAGCGCGCCGAAGAGGAAGCGGTCGGGCCCGCTCGCCGCCGGCAGGTCGATCATCAGCGCGACGCTCACGGCGACGCCCGCGACGGCGCCGCGCGCATAATTCGCCGGACGCAGATAGGCTTCCTCGACGCGCGCGAAGAAGGGCGGCGTCGAGTCGGTGCTCTCCATAATGGCGCGCGCCAGCGGGTAGAGGCCGCCGCCGATCAGCGCCCCGCCGAGCGGACCGGAAAGCGTGATGAGCGTGACCGCCGGCGGGAAGGAGACGACGAGCCCCGCGGTCAGCACGATCGCCATATAGACGAAGCCGTAGACGGCGCCCTTCTCGGCGCCCGTCTTCCAGTCATGGAAAACGACGATGGAGAGCGAAGGCGTCGCGCGCAACAGGCCGGCGACGGCCTGGGTGACGAGATAGGTCTCGCCCCAGAGCCCCGCCTGCGCCAGCGCGGCGGCGATGGTCGCCGCAAGGGCGGCAAGGGGTCCGGGCGCATAGGGCGCCACGAAGACCGAGACCGCCGTCGCGATAAACGGCGTCAGCGCGGCGATGAAGGCGGAGAAGGCGAGAATGCCGTGCGGACGCCATTGCCGCGGCAGAAAGCGCCCGAGCGCCAGCGGCACGCCGACGACCACCGCCTCGTTCAGCAGGAACAGGACGAGCGTCCGCCCCACGATTTTCTTGACGGCCTCGGGAACGTCGAGACCGGGGAAGAAGACGCCGCCGATCTGAGTGACCGGCGGCGAGCCCAGCGCGATCACCAGGCTGAACAGGAAGGGCAACAGGAAAAGCGCGACGCGCAGCGGCATGCGCGAGCGCGCGGTGAGCGAGACGACGCCGGCGATATAGACGATCGTCGCGGCGCCGGCGCCCACGGGAGACATACGGAAGAGCTGGTCGAGCGCATCGGGCGCGCGCCACAGGAGGCCGGATCGGTCGCACAGCGCCGCGAAGGCCGCGACGGCCAGGAAGTCGACGGCGAAGTTGACGGCCTGGCGGCCGCCTTCGCTCGACGGCCGCAGCAGATAGAGCGCGGCCCCGGCGAAGAAGCCCGCGACCAGAAGATGGTCCCATCCGCCGGAGGCCTCCAGCGCCGCCACGGCCGCGAAGACCACGCCGAAAAGGATTCGCTCGAACAGCGCGCCGCCGATGTCCGATTCGCCATGGGTCGCCATTGGTCCCTCCGGGCGTCCGTTGGCCGGCGCCGTTTGTCTGGGAATGCCTGAATCACCGGCAGACTAGCCGATTCCCTAGCCGGAGGCCGGGGGAAAAGTCTATTCCCCGCGCGCGCCGCGCCGCCGCGCTTCGCATATCCCGCCTGAGACGCTATAGTAAAGAAAGCGTTAATCCCGCGCGCCGAGGGCGAAGCGAGTGAGCGACATGGAAGACCCTTTGCCCGCGCAGCCCGACAATGGCCGCCGGAGCTTGCTGCGAAGACCCTCCCCCGCCGCCGGAAGCGACAAAATCTCGTCCATCGTCGCCGCCGAAAGCGGGCGGGAGAAGCCCGCGGAGCTTCCGGCCAGGACCCCGCCCGACCAGCGCATGGCGAGCCTCGCGGCGGCGCTCCGCAAGGCGCGCGTCGAAAACGCCGAACATTCGGCCGCGCTTGCGGATCTGCGCGCCGCCGAGATCGTGCGCCTGGAAATGCTCGCCGACGCGCTTTCGCCCGTGCTCGCCCAGGTGCCGCAGGACTGCGATATTTTCGACGTCGGCGTGTCGCCGGGCGAAAGGCCTCGGCTCTTCATCGACCAGATCGGCTTCGTGGAAATGGACCGCGACCGGCGAACCTATCGCTTCCTGCAGGACACCCGCCACGGCCGCATCACGCTGCGCGAGAGCGCCGACATCGACGAGATCGTCGACGCCGCCACGACCTATATCGCGCATCGGCTGATCGAGCGCGAGAAGGCGCTGGCCGTGGATTACGCCAGCGGCGGCGCGGCGCGGCTCCTGCGCGAGACGGCGGCGCCGGAGAACGCCGGGAAGCCGGGCGCCCTCAATGGGAAGGCGTTCCAGATCTTCCTTTTCTTCATCGAGTTCCTGGGCTCCGCCGCCTTCTTCGGCCTTCTCGCGATCATCGCGATCTGGGCCTACAAGACCTATCTCGCGGGCTGAACCAGCTCCTCGGCCCCGAGCTCGACCACCTCGCCGGAGCCGGTCAGCTCGCGCCGCCGCAGGCCGATGCACAACGCGTCTCCCGCCCGCTCGATCTCATAAAGATGATAGGCCGCTGCGGGATAATGGCCGCCGGGCCGGGCCGAGGCCGAGGCGACGCCCACGACGGGCGTCCTCCCCTGCGGCGCGGCGATATAGGCGACGCTCGGCTTGTGGTTGTGGCCATGCAGCACCAGCTCGGCGCCGCGCCGGGCGATGACCGCCTCGAACGCCGCCGCGTCGTCGAGCCCGCGCAGCGCGCGCGCGCCGCCCACATGCGGCGGATGATGCAGGAAGACGATGCGCGCGAGCCCCTCCGCCTTCGTCTGATCCAGCAGCGCGCCGAGGGCGGCGAGCTGCGCGTCCCCCAGCCTGCCGGAGGCGACGAAAGGGGCCGTCGGCACGCCGGAATCGAGCCCGATCAGCGCGACGCCTTCGCGCCGGCGCAGATAGGGAAAACCGGGCGCGCCGGCTTCGCTCGTCGTCCAGGGCTCGAAGACCTCATGCACGAGCCTGGTCGCGTCGGCCACATAGGCGTCGTGATTGCCGGGGGTGAAGCTCACCTCCTGCGCGCCGCCCAGCGTCGCGAGCCAGTCCTTCGCGAGCGCGATCTCGGCCGGCAGGCCGATATTCACGATGTCGCCGGTCATCACGACATGGTCGGGCCTGTGCGCCCGCATGTCCGCGACAAGCCGCCCCAACACGCCCATATCGTGCTGGCCGGCGCGCTTGTAGAGCCAGTTCACATAGCCGGTGACCCGCTTGCCGAGCAGCTCCGCAAGGTTTGGTCTGGGAATCGGCCCGATATGGGCGTCGGAGAGATGGGCGAGAAGAAAGCTCACATTCGACCCTGTTTTTCGTGGCGATAGTCCTAGTGGTTTCCGTCACTCGAATTGCCAGCCTTTTTGTTGATGTTTTCTACCGTCATTGCGAGCGAAGCGAAGCAATGACGGCCGCGAATGAACGTCCTCCAAAAATCCCGTCAATTCGAGTGACACAGGCTACTAGAGCCTTTGCGCGCCATTTGCCATAGTCGCGTCATGAAACAGGAAACGCCGGAGACGGCGACGCTGCGAAAGCCGCGCCCGCAGCTTTCCTTGCGGGCGCGGATATTTTCGCGGATCATCACCTTCGGCGCGCTGTTCCAGAGGCCGATGACGCTCGGCGTGCGCGGCCTCGTGCTCGATTCCGAAGACCGCGTGCTGCTCGTGCGGCATACTTACGTGCCGGGCTTCTATCTGCCAGGCGGCGGCGTCGAGAGCGGCGAGACCATGCTGCAGGCGCTCGCCCGCGAGCTTCAGGAGGAAGGCGGCGTGCATCTTCTGAGCGCGCCGACGCTCCATGGCGTCTATCTCAACCGCCGGGTCTCGCCGCGCGACCATGTGGCGCTCTATGTGGTGCGCCATTTCCGCCATGAGGGGCAGCGCGAGCCGGACCATGAAATCGCCGAGGCGGCCTTCTTCCCGCTCACCCAATTGCCGGACGGGATCACCCCCGCCACCCGCGCCCGCCTCGCCGAGGTCTTGGACGGGGAGCCGCTCTCTCCCTATTGGTGACGGGAAACCGCTTTTCAGGAATTCGGGACATGAAGCTCCAGCTATCCGCCGCGCTCGCGGCCTTGCTCGCTTTCGGCTCCGCGCCGGTCCGCGCGCAAGGCGACGCGCATCACATGCTCGACGCCATCTTCCAGTCCTTCGACCAGAACCGCGACGGCTTCATCAGCGCCGACGAAGCCAATCATTTCATCGACAAGACCTTCGCCGAGATGGATGTGAGGCATGAGGGCGCGATCACCCGCGAGGCCTGGATCCGGTTCAGCTTCGGCCTCGCGGACCTCGCGGCCGACCAGGGGCGCGCGAGCGCCTATGACCGGGCCAAATCCAGGATCTTCAAGCGCTGGGCCCGCGGCAAATCCGGCGGCCTGTCGCTCGAGGACTATCGCGCCGGCGTCCTCGGCGACGCGCGCAAAGCCGTCGGCTCCAAAGCGGGTCCGGAGCTGAAGGTCGATTTCGCCGCCTTCCAGCGCGCGCCTTTCGTGCGCCAGCTCATGTCCGCTCTGCGCTGATCAGCGGCGCGGCCTGCCGGATTTGGGGCTCGTGAACTGCCGGCGGCAGGCGGGCGACAGCGCCTTCGCATTGGCCCGCAGGCAATTCTCCACGGCGATGACGTCGGGAATGGCGGACGAGCAGAGCCGCTCCGCGTCCCGCTCGCAGGCGGCGCGCTGGGCGTCGGTTCCTTGCGCGCCCGCCGGCGAGACCGCGAAAAGGGCGAAAATGAACGGGACTGAAAGGAAAATGCGCATATCCACCTCGCTGGCTGAGGCGCCCTGATCTTGGGAGCGCCTTGCGAGAAGGTCGGGCCGTCGCCGCATAAGGTCAAGTCTGCGGCGCGAGCCGGCGCAGGTCGCAAAAGCCGTAAGCCATATCCGGCAGGACCATCCCGTATATCTCCCACACGCCCGCGACGCCGGTCGGCTCGGCGCCCAGCGCCTCGTAGAAGGCGCGCGCATGGGCGGCCTCTCGAAAGACCCAGACGGCGGCGCTGTCGCAGCCGCGGCCGATAAGATGCCCCGCGAGCGCCGCGAGCAGCCGGCGCCCCGCCCCGCGGCGCTGAATGCGGCGCAGGAGATAGAGCGACGTAATCTCCCCCGAGAAGCCGAGCGGCAGGAGCTTCTCCGAACGCTGGCGGCGACAGAGCCCGAATCCCGCCGGCCGTCCTTCGTCCAGAACCAGGAAAGTCGCGGCGGCGGGATCGTCGTCGGCCAGATTGCGCCGCCATTTCGGCGTCCATTCCTCAATATCGAGCCCCGCGAGGATCGGCGCGGGCATCATCCCGGCATAGGTCTCGCGCCAGCTCTCAATATGGATTTCGGCGATCCGGCGGGCGTCCTCGGGGCCGGCACGGCGCAACGTGAGTTCGTTCATGGCGGAATGTCGCACGGCGCTTCTCACGGGCGCAACGCGTTTTGCCCGGAGCGCCGCGCGTGTTATGGGCTCGGCCCGGCTCATGATCGACCTTGTCATTCAATTTCTCCCCATGACGGCGGCGGACGAAGCGCAGATCGAGAAACTCGACGAGCGCGCCTTCGGCCCCGGCCGCTATGCGCGCACGGCCTATCGCCTGCGCGAGGGCGTCGCGCCCGATCTGTCGCTGTCCTTCGTCGCGCGCGTCGGGACGCTGCTCGTCGGCGCGAACCGCATGACGGGCATTCTCGTGAGCACGACGCCGGCCTTGCTGCTTGGACCGCTCACGGTCGAGCCCGCCTTCCGTTCGCAGGGCGTGGGCGAGAAGCTCGTCAAGCATTCCCTCGACGCCGCGCGCGAAGCGGGCCACGGACTCGTGCTGCTCGTGGGCGATCTGGATTATTATTCCCGCCTCGGCTTCGCGCGGGCGCCGCGCGGCAAGATTTCCATGCCGGGTCCCGTCGATCCGGACCGCCTGCTCTATTGCGAATTGCGGCCGGGAGCCTTCGAGGCCGTGAGCGGCCAGATGCGGCGCGCCTGATGACGCGGCAGGCTCTCGTCGCGCGCTACGACGCGCTCGTGGTCGAGCGGGACCTTCACCCCGACGCCTATCAGCGCGAGGCGGTCAAGAAGCTCCAGGCGCTCGTCGACGCGCTCGCCAAGGGCCGCGCGCCAACCGCGCCTCTCCCCAATGTCCTGCGCGCCTTCTTCTGGCAGGAGGAGCGGCCGCGCGGCCTCTATCTCTGGGGTCCGGTCGGCCGCGGCAAGACCATGCTGATGAATCTCTTCTTCGAGATGGCGCATGTGGAGAAGAAGCGGCGGACGCATTTCCACGGCTTCATGGCCGATATTCACGAGCGCCTTCACCGTCTGCGGCGCGACGCCGCGAAAGGGGTCGTCGATCCGGTGACGCGCGTGGCGCAGGAAATCGCCGCCGAGACGCGTCTTCTGTGCTTCGACGAATTCGCCGTGACCGACATCGCCGACGCCACCATTCTCGCGCGGCTGTTCGCGGTCTTCTTCGCGGAGGGCGTCGTCGTCGTCGCGACCTCCAATGTCGAGCCGTCGAAACTCTATGACGGCGGCCGCAACCGGGATCTCTTCCTGCCCTTCATCGCACTGCTGAAAGAACGCATGGACGTCATGCGCCTCGCCGCGCCGGTCGATTACCGGGCGCGGCGGGACTGCGCGGGCGAAGTCTTCTTCGCGCCCGCCGACGCGCGCGCTTACGCCGGCATGGACGCCCTGTTCTTCGCGCTCACAGGCGCCAAGCGCGGCGCGCCGGCGACGGTCGCGATGAAGCAGCGCGCGATTTTCATCCCGCAAACGGTCGGCCGCGTCGCGCGCATGAGCTTCGCGGAACTCTGCGGCGGCCCGCTTTCCGCGGCGGATTACCTCGCCATCGCCCAGCGCTTCGACGCCGTGCTCCTCGACGACGCGCCGGCCCTCGCGCCGGAGCAGCGGAACGAGGCGCGCCGGCTCATCATGCTGGTCGACGTGCTCTACGAGGCTCACGCGCTGCTCGCGGTCTCGGCCGCCGCCGAGCCGGAACGGCTCTATCAGGCTCCGCATGGCGAGGAGGCGCGCGAATTTCAGCGCGCCGTCTCCCGCCTCGCCGAAATGCGGTCCCGCCCCTATCTCGAAGCCTGCGTCGCCGGGAAGGCGCTGACGGGCGCGCCCTGACGATGCGGCGCCGTCGCCGCGATATGGTCTAAGGCTGCGGCGTCGCTTGCGGCTGCGACATGCACTCCTTGATGTCGCTCGCCTTCTTCATCTGCTCGAACGTGTCGTTGCAATAGCGGACGAGATCCGCCCGCTTCGTCGGGTCGTTCGAGGCGGCGCGCATGCCCATGGCGGCGTCCAGCAGTTCCTTCTGCGCGGCGTGAACCTGCCTGGGCTTCAACTGGCCGGAGCAAGCCTCGTAGCGATGCAGCAGCGCGTCGCATTCCGGAACGCCGGTCGGATCGACGGCGAATGCGGGCGTGACGGCCAGGGTAAAGAGGCAGGCAAGACGGTATTTCACGGGCGTTCCTCTGGATGGGTTTCGGACGTCGCTATAGCGCATTTTCGAGCGCGCCGGCGCCCCGGCGGGGCCACAAGCCGCCGGACACAAGCGGCGCGGCCGCTCCAACCAGCGCCGCATAGCCGTAAAAAGGAGAGGGGACGATTTCCGGCCCTTCCTATTTTTGCGTCTCCAAAATCTTACGCGCGTCGAAGACGGGATTGGAGCCCTGTTCGCCATAGCGGAACATCACGACTGTGACGGCGAAATTGGCGACGGCCGGCTGGCCGGGCGTCTGAACCTGAACCTCCCCAGCGCTCCAGTCGATGAAGCGAAAGAGGTCGTATTCGTGCGCAAGCGTTTCCTTGGAGGCCAGAACCAGCGCCTCCTTCAACGCCTGCTCATCGGTCGGCGCGTCGGCGCCTTGCAGGGTGACGCGGACCATATTGGGAGCGAGCGAGGAGACTTTGTTGGAGAGGCATGAGGAGAGGGAAAAGGCGATGGCGAGAAAGACTACATATGTCCGCCATCTTACCAGGGATTTCGCTTGAGCTTTCGACATCCCCGACAGTTCCCGTAAATCCTGGCGCCTCGTGGTCGGTTGGAGCGTTCTCGCAATGACCTAAAAGTCAAAAAGGGCGAGGTCTCCCCCGCCCTTTCTGTTTCAAACCGTAGGCCCGCTCAGCCCCAATGGGCGAAGACGGCGAGCATCAGCAGCGCGACGATGTTGGTGATCTTGATGGCCGGATTCACGGCCGGCCCGGCGGTGTCCTTATAGGGGTCGCCCACCGTGTCGCCCGTGACCGAGGCCTTGTGCGCGTCCGAGCCCTTGAGGTGCTTCACGCCGTCCTTGTCGACGAAGCCGTCCTCGAAGGACTTCTTGGCGTTGTCCCAGGCGCCGCCGCCCGAGGTCATCGAGATGGCGACGAAGACGCCGTTGACGATCACGCCCAGAAGCAGGGCGCCGACCGCCGCCAGCGAATTGGCGACGCCGCCGCCGAGGATGCGGACGACCAGATAGATCGCGATCGGCGCGAAGACCGGCAGCAGCGAGGGAATGATCATTTCCTTGATCGCCGCCTGCGTCAGCATGTCGACCGCACGGCCGTAATCCGGACGGTCGGAGCCGTCCATGATGCCGGGCTTCTCGCGGAACTGGCGGCGCACTTCCTCGACGACGGAGCCGGCAGCCTTGCCGACGGCCGTCATGGCGATGCCGCCGAAGAGATAGGGGATGAGGCCGCCGAAGATCAGACCCGCCACCACAAAGGGGTTGGACAGGCTGAAGTCGATATTCTCGAGCCCCTTGAAGGACGGCACGCCGGCCGCCGCGAAGTGCTTGATGTCGTTCGTATAGGCGGCGAAAAGCACCAGCGCGCCGAGGCCCGCGGAGCCGATGGCGTAGCCCTTGGTCACCGCCTTGGTCGTGTTGCCCACCGCGTCGAGCGCGTCGGTCGACTGGCGCACTTCCTTCGGCAGGCCCGACATTTCGGCGATGCCGCCGGCATTGTCGGTCACCGGGCCGAAAGCGTCGAGCGCGACGATCATGCCGGCGAGGCCGAGCATGGTCGTGACCGCGATCGCCGTGCCGTAGAGGCCGCCGAACTGATAGGTCAGAATGATGCCGAGCACGATCGCCACCGCGGGAGCCGCCGTCGCCTCGAGCGACACCGCCAGGCCCTGAATGACGTTCGTGCCATGGCCCGTCACCGACGCCTGCGCGATCGACACCACCGGGCGCTTGCCCGTGCCGGTGTAATATTCGGTGATATAAACGATGGCGCCCGTGACGATCAGGCCGATGAGGCCGCAGATGAAGAGGGCGAAACCATTGATCGACTCGCCGTTCACCTTGCCGACCTCGCCGAGGCCCACGGTGAAGAGCGTGGCGAGGAAGAGGCCGGGGATCGAGAGAACGCCCGTCGCGATGAGGCCCTTATAGAGGGCGTCCATGATCTGGTCGTCCTTGAGGCCGATCTTCTCGAAGTAAGGCGCCGCGAACTGGCCCCACGGCGTCTCGTCCTTGCCGAGCTTCACGAAATAGGTGCCGGCGATCGAGGTGAGGATCGAGAGGCCGCCAATGGCGAGCGGATAAGTCACCGCGCCATAGAGGCCCGGCTGGCCGGCGAAGAAGATCGACGCCAGCACCATCGTCGCGACGACGGTCACCGCATAGGTCTCGAAGAGGTCGGCGGCCATGCCCGCGCAATCGCCGACATTGTCGCCGACATTGTCGGCGATGGTCGCCGGATTGCGCGGATCGTCCTCCGGAATGCCGGCTTCGACCTTGCCGACTAGGTCCGCGCCGACATCGGCGCCCTTGGTGAAGATGCCGCCGCCCAGACGCGCGAAGATCGAGATGAGCGAGGCGCCGAAGCCGAGCGCCACGAGCGCGTCGACGACGACGCGGCTCTCCGCCGTAAAGCCGACGAACCAGGTGAGAACCACGAAATAGACCGTGACGCCGAGCAGGGCGAGGCCCGCCACGAGAAGGCCCGTCACCGCGCCCGCCTTGAAGGCGATGTCGAGACCGCCGGCGAGCGATTGCGTCGCCGCCTGGGCGGTGCGGACATTGGCGCGCACCGAGACGTTCATGCCGATATAGCCGGCCGCGCCGGACAGCGCCGCGCCGATTGCGAAGCCGATCGCCACCCACCAGCCGAGCAGAATGACGAGCAGCACGAAGATCGCCGCGCCGACATAGCCGATGGTCCTGTACTGGCGGTTGAGATAGGCCTGCGCGCCCTCGGCGACGGCGCCCGAAATTTCCTGCATGCGCTGCGAGCCGGGATCCGCCGCGAGCAGCTCTTGCGACGTTTTCACGCCGTATACGACGGACATGAGTCCGAAGACGATGGTGAGAAAAAGGACCATATGGGTTCGCCTTTTCGTTCTGCGGCCGGGGGGCGGCCGAGCGGGTCACGCTACAAAGGGGCTGTCGCGCAACGGAAAAAAGGAGCGCATCCCTGCCTCGAATCGGGGCAGGGCGCGAGGATTTTCCGCGCGCTTTCTGCCAGAAACAGGGCATCCCGGCAATCCGGCTAAAGTCTCCGCGCGGCGGCGCCGGCGCGCCCCTAACCTGAAACCCGGCGGCGCAAATTGGCGCGCTTCCCACCGAGGGAGCCGGGGACGCTCCCGGCCGCTGTCGCCATTGGCGCCTCCGATGGCCAAGCTTTTGATTTAGCTCTTTCCACGCTCGTCAGAAATGACTGAAAGAGAGTCGGCCGAAGACCGCTGGCTTTCCGTCCGCTTCCAGGAAGAGCGGCGCCGCCGCTCCGGCGACGACGTCGCCGATGCGGGTCAGGCTTTCGGGGAGCGCGGCGCCGCCGTCCGCCGTGAACAGAATTTCGTAATCGTCGCCGCCGGTCAGGGCCGTTTCGAGAAGGTTCGGCTCCAAACCGACGGCTTCCCGCGCCGCATGGGAGAGCGGAACCCGCGCCGTCTCAACCACCGCGCTCACGCCGGAAGCGCGGCAAAGCTTTGCGAGATCGCCCACGAGACCGTCCGAGACGTCCATCGCGGCGCCGGCATGGGCGCGCAGCATGGGGACGAGGTCCAGGCGCGGATGCGGGAGCAGATAGCGGTCCAGAAGATAATCGCGCGACGCCGGCGACAGCCGATCCGCCAGCGCCGGGTCGCGCCGCAAGGCGAGGCCGATGGCGGCGTCGCCGATCGTCCCCGAGACATATAGGGCTTCGCCGGGCCTTGCGCCCGTGCGCGGCACGAAGCGCGGCGTGCGGCCGAGCGCCGTGATGGAAATGGCCAGCGGCCCCGGCGTCGCCGTCGTGTCGCCGCCGATGAGCGGGACGGCATAGGCCTCGGCGTCCGCCGCGAGGCCCGAGGCGAAAGCGGCGAGCCAGTCATTCGTCCAATCGGCCGGCAATGCGAGCGAGAGGAGAAAACCGACAGGCTCCGCCCCCTTCGCCGCGAGATCGGAAAGATTGACGCGCAGCGCCTTCCGGGCGATCCGCGCCGGCGGATCGTCCGGGAAGAAATGCACGCCCGCGACGAGCATGTCGACAGTGGCCACCGTCGGCTCGCTGGACGCCGCAAGCAGCGCCGCATCGTCCTTCAGCCCCAGCGCCGCCGGTCCGGCGATGGGCGCGAAGACGCGGGCGATGAGTTCGTCTTCAGTGTAACGCTTGGGCATCTCCTCGCCCTCGTGCTTCGAGACGCTCGCGTCGCTCGCTCCTCAGCAAGAGGGCGAGGAGGCTTCCTCATCCTGAGGAGCCGCCGCAGGCGGCGTCTCGAAGGTCGGGGAAGCCGCTACCCCATTTCCCCCGGCCGCTCCTCGCGCGCGATCTTGTCGAGCACGGCGTTGACCATGCCCGACTCCGTCGGGCCGAAAAAGGCGCCGGCGACGTCGACATATTCCTTGATCGCGGCGCGGGCGGGCACGTCCTTGCGGGCGCGCAGCTCATAGGCGCCGGCGCGCAGGGCGGCGCGCATCACCGCCTCAACGCGCGCGAGCGGCCATCCGCCGGAGAGCACGCGGTCGATCTGCCGGTCGATCGCCACCTGGTCCGTGAGCACGCCCTGCAGCACGTCGCGGAAGAAGGTGAGCTCCGCGGGCTTGTATTGCACGCCCTCGATCTCGCGGCCGATCCAATGCGACTCGAACTCGGCGAAGATTTCATTGAGGCCCTTGCCGGCGACCTCCATCTGGTAAAGCGCCTGCACGATGGCGAGCCGCGCGGCCGAGCGCTGGTCGAGACTCATGCGAGGCTCCGCTTCAGGCGCACGAGCGAGAGCGCCGCCAGCGCCGCGTCGGCGCCCTTGTCGCCCTGTTTCGGATCGGCGCGCATGATCGCCTGTTCGTCATTTTCCACGGTGAGGATTCCATTGCCGAAGGGAAGGCGCCGCGAAACGGAGAGATCCATCAGCGCGCGCGAGCTTTCATTGGCGACAATCTCGAAGTGATAGGTCTCGCCGCGAATGACGCAGCCGAGCGCGACGAGCCCGTCATAGGGCGCGCCCGCCTTCTCCGCCGCGTCGAGCGCGAGCGCGGCGGCGGTCGCAATCTCCAGCGCGCCGGGAACTTCGATCACGCTGGCGCTTGCGCCGAGCCGCGCGATCGCCGCAAGCGCGCCGTCGCGCAACAAGCCGACAATGTCGGCGTTGAACTTCGCCGCGACGACCAGTATCCGCGCGCCGGGAACGGGCGTCGGATCAAGGTCGCCGGGTGCAAAACCTGCCATGGGCCGTTACTCCTTGGGCGGCGATGCATACACATTTTTTCGCGCCCCGCCTATGTTCGGCGCGTTTTATTTTTCTTGTCGCGGACCGGCGGTCGCGAGCGCTTTTCAAGTCGGACATGCCTGTAGAAGCGCGCCGCCCGTTGCTTCGCTGCGCTCGCAATGACGACGGGCGGGCGTCAGGTTCGTCCCTGCCCCTCGTCCAGGGGTTTCCCCATGCACCCTCCGTCATTGCGAGCGAAGCGAAGCAATCCAGGAGCGGCGGCCGCTGGATTGCTTCGTCGCATTCGCTTCTCGCAATGATGGCAAACGTCGGGTTCGTCCCTGCCCCTCGCCCAGCGGTTTCCCATGCGCTCGCGATGACGGGCTTTCTACGGCGTAGCGGTCACCGCGCCTCGCTCAGCCGCGCCGCATAGCGCGCCATCAGATCGACTTCGATATTGAGCGCGTCCCCCGCCCTGCATGCGCCGAAGGTCGTCGCGGCCAGGGTGTGCGGAATGAGAAGGATGGAGAAACGGTCGCCTTCCACCTCGTTCACCGTCAGCGACGCGCCATCCAGCGCGACCGAGCCCTTCTGCGCGACGAAGCGCGAAAGCGCGTGCGGCGTCTCGATCCAGAAGCGGCTCATACCGTCAAAATCATCCCGCGACGCGATGCGCGCGACGCCGTCGACATGGCCGGTGACGATATGGCCGCCGAGCTCGTCGCCGATCTTCAGCGCGCGTTCGAGATTGACGCGCGTCCCCGGCGTCCAGGCCCCCACCGTCGTCTTCGCCAGCGTCTCGGCGGCGGCGTCGACGTCAAAGATCGTGCGGCCGCCCTCGCGCGCGACGGCGACGACGGTGAGGCAGACGCCGGAATTGGCGATGGAGGCGCCGAGCGCGATGCTCTCGGCGTCATAGGCGCAGGCGATGCGCAAGCGCTTCAGATCGCCGCGCGGCTCGACGGAAAAAATCTCGCCAATGTCGGTGACAATGCCGGTGAACACGATTCCCTCTCCCCGCCTGCGGGGAGAGGGTCAGGGTGAGGGGCGAGGCCGCGACGACGCGCATTCGTCGCGCCGTCATGAAAGACCTTCGTCCGCCTCTCTTGCCTTGCCCCTCACCCCAACCCTCTCCCCGTTGCACGGGGAGAGGGAGCTATTAATCCATCCGCGCATAGCGCGTCATCTGGTCGGAACCGAGCATTCGGCTTTCGATCATGCGGTAGCGCGAGACGTTTTCCAGCGCCGCGCGCGCGGCGGGCGTGAGCGCGAGGCGACCGGGGCGGCCGAGCGGCTTCATGCCCGTGTGAAGAATCACCTCGTCGGCGAGGCCCGCCGACAGCAGGCTTTCCGCCACGCGCGGGCCACCCTCGCTGAAGACTCGCGTGACTCCGCGATCCGCGAGCAGGCGCATCGCCGCGAGCAGATCGAGACGGCCGTCGATCGTCGCAATTCGCGCCACCTCGGCGCCCGTCGCGTCCGCGAAGCCGCGCGCCGCGACCTTTGAGACATCCGGCCCTGTAAGGACGAGCAGCGGCGTCTCGCGCGCGGTGAAGGCGAGGCGCGAGCGCGGCGAAAGCGTCAGATTGCGGTCGAGCACGACGCGCAGCCGCTTGGCCTCGTCGAGGCCCGGCAGGCGTACGGTCATCAGCGGATCGTCCTCGCGCGCCGTGCCGGAGCCGACCATGATGGCGTCATGCAGCGCGCGCTGCACATGGGTGTAGGCGTCGGCGATCGCGCCGGTGATGCGCAGCCGCGGATCATGCGCGGCGCCGGCCGCGTAGCCGTCCGCCGTCCGGGCGAGCTTCAGCGTCACCATCGGCCGATGCTTGGTGACGCGCAGAATATGGCCGAGATGGTCGCAGCGCGCGGCGGCCGCTTCGGGGCCGACGGCGACCTCGATCCCCGCCTCGCGCAGAGCCGCATGGCCCCTGCCGGCGACGCGCGGATCGGGGTCCTCCATCGCGGTCACGACGCGGGCGACGCCCGCCGCGACGATGGCGTCGACGCAGGGGGGCGTCGCCCCGTGATGCGAACAGGGCTCGAGCGTGACGTAAAGCGTCGCGCCCCGCGCCGCCGCGCCCGCCGCGGCGAGCGCGATCGACTCGGCGTGCGGCCGTCCTCCCTCCGCCGTATAGCCGCGCGCGACGACGGCGCCGTCCCTCACGACCAGCGCGCCGACCGCCGGATTGGGCGCCGTGCGGCCCATATTGCGCCGGCCGAGCGCCAGCGCCGCCGCCATATAGGCGTCGTCGGTCGCGGCGAGGGGGATGGTTTCGTGAAGGCTCATCTAGTCTTCGGCGTCGGGCGGGTCGCCGCCGCTCTCCAATTCGTCGATGAGGACGTTGAAGTCGCGCGCTTCGCGGAAGTCGCGATAAACGGAGGCGAAGCGGACATAGGCCACGGCGTCGAGCGAACGCAAGCCCTCGATGATGAGCTCGCCGATGCGCTGGCTCTCGATCTCCGCCTCCCCCAGGCTTTCGAGCTGGCGGACGACGCCCGAAATCATCCGCTCGACGCGCTCGGGCTCCACCGGGCGCTTGCGCAGGGCGATCTCGACCGAGCGGGTGAGCTTGTCGCGGTCGAAAGGCGCGCGCTTGCCGGATTTCTTGACGACGATGATCTCACGCAACTGCACGCGCTCGAAGGTCGTGAAGCGTCCGCCGCAGGTCGGGCAGACGCGCCGGCGCCGGATGCAGGCGGAATCCTCGGCGGGGCGCGAGTCCTTCACCTGCGTGTCGAAGGAGCCGCAATAGGGACAGCGCATTTATTCGCCCTTTGGGCGAATGGCGAATAGCGAGTGGCGAATAGTTTTCACCATTCGCTACTCGCTAATCTCTATTCGCTTTTATGAATAGATCGGGAACCTGGCGGTCAACGCGTGAACCTTTTCCTTCACCGCCGCTTCGGTCGCCGCATTGCCCTCTTCGCCCTTCGACGACAGGCCGTCCAGCACCTCGACGATCAGGCCGCCGATTTCCTTGAACTCCTCCGCGCCGAAGCCGCGCGAGGTCGCGGCCGGCGAGCCGAGACGGATGCCGGAGGTGACGAAGGGCTTCTCCGGATCGAAGGGGATGCCGTTCTTGTTGCAGGTGATGTGGGCGCGGCCGAGCGCGGCTTCCGCCGCCTTGCCGGTGATCTTCTTGGGACGCAGATCGACGAGCATCAGGTGATTGTCCGTGCCGCCCGAGACGATGGCGAGGCCCGCGTCGACGAGGGTCTTGGCCAGAATCTGGGCGTTGTCCTTCACCTGCTGCTGATACGCCTTGAATTCGGGCGTCAGCGCCTCGCCGAAGGCGACGGCCTTGCCGGCGATGACATGCATCAGCGGGCCGCCCTGCAGGCCGGGGAAGACCGCCGAATTGATCTTCTTGGCGATGTCCTCGTCATTGGTCAGCACCATGCCGCCGCGCGGGCCGCGCAGCGTCTTGTGCGTCGTGGTGGTGACGACATGGGCGTGCGGGAAGGGCGACGGATGCAGGCCGGCGGCGACGAGGCCGGCGAAATGCGCCATATCCACCATGAAATAGGCGCCGACTTCATCGGCGATCTTGCGGAACGCCTCGAAGTCCCAGATGCGCGAATAGCCCGAGCCGCCGGCGATGATGAGCTTGGGCTTGTGCTCGCGGGCAAGCGCGGCGACCTGCTCCATGTCGATGCGATGATCGTCCTTGCGGACGGTGTAGGGAATCGGCTTGAACCACTTGCCCGAGAGATTCACGGGCGAGCCATGGGTGAGATGGCCGCCGGCCGCGAGATCGAGGCCCATGAACACGTCGCCCGGCTGGGCGAGCGCGAGGAACACCGACTGGTTGGCCTGCGAGCCGGAGTTCGGCTGAACGTTGGCGAAGCCGCAGCCGAAGAGCTTCTTGGCGCGGTCGATGGCGAGATTTTCGGCGATGTCGACATACTGGCAGCCGCCGTAATAGCGCTTGCCCGGATAGCCTTCCGCATATTTGTTGGTCAGAACCGAGCCCTGAGCCTCCAGCACCGCCTTGGAAACAATGTTTTCCGAAGCGATCAGCTCAATCTCGTGCCGTTGACGGCCGAGCTCGAGCTCGATCGCCTTGGCGAGCTCCGGATCGGACTGCGCAAGGGAGGTGGTGAAGAAACCGGACTGGCTCATGGAATTTCCTCTAGCCTAAGGGCGCGAAAGATAAGCGAAAAAGGCGGCTTCCCCGGTGCAAGCGGCGAACCCGGCTCTCCATGTCGCGCTTTGTTGAGGGGTTCGCCTTATCACGGCCCGGGCGGGACGGGAAGAGTGGCGGATTGAAGCGGTGGGCGCCGCCCGCAGAAAGCAAAGGCGGTCGTCACACCCGTCATTGCGAGCGAAGCGAAGCAATCCAGAGGCCGCGACGTGGCACTGGATTGCTTCGTCGGCTTCGCCTCCTCGCAATGACGGCGTGGTGCGTCTCACGCCGCGCTTTTCTGATAATCCTTCACATCCGAAAATTTGATAGCTGGATTGCGCTCCGCGTCATAATTGAGCTGAAACGCGGACGAACTCATGAACACCGGCGCGCCGTCGAGATCGTCGGCGATGCTGGAGCCGTTCGAATCGATGAAGCTTTTCAGCTTCGCGGGCTCGTCCGACGTGATCCAACGGCAGACCGTGAAACGCGAGGTTTCGTAGCGCGTTTGCAAGTTATATTCCGCTTCTAACCGCGTCGCCAGCACGTCGAGCTGCAGCGCGCCGACGACGCCGACGATGGAGCCGGAGCCGTCATGCGGCGTGAAGACCTGCACGACGCCCTCCTCTGCGAGTTGCTGGAGCGCCTCGCGCAGCTTCTTGGCCTTCATGGCGTCGCTGATGAGAATGCGCCGCAGTATTTCCGGCGCGAAGCTCGGCACGCCGCGAAACCGCAAGTCCTCGCCCTCCGTGAGCGTGTCGCCGATGCGCAATTGCCCATGGTTCGGCAGACCCACCACGTCGCCCGCATAAGCCTCGTCGGCGATCGAGCGGTCGCGGGCGAAGAAGAATTGCGGGGCGTTGACGGGGATGTTCTTGCCCGTGCGGATGAGCTTCGCCTTCATGCCGCGCGTGAGCTTGCCGGAGCAGACGCGCATGAAGGCGATGCGGTCGCGATGATTCGGGTCCATATTCGCCTGGATCTTGAAGACGAAGCCGGTCATCTTCGGCTCGCTCGCCTCGACGACGCGCTTGTCGGCCTCCTGCGCGCGCGGGCTCGGCGCATATTCGGCCATGGCGTCGATCAGGTCGCGCACGCCGAAATTCCTGAGCGCGCTGCCGAAGAAGACGGGCGTGAGATGCCCCTCGCGGAAGGCGGCGAGATCGAAGGGCTTGCTTCCCTCCTCCGCCAGCATCGCCTCCTCGCGCCAATTGTCGGCGCCGTTGGGCAGAAGCGTGTCGAAGAGCGGATCGAACAAGCCCTCCGTCTTCAGCTCCTCGCCGTCCTTATCGATCTGGCGCACCGTCTTCGTCGCGAAGCGGTAGGTGCCCGCGAAATTCCTGCCGCCGCCGATCGGCCAGGTGATGGGCGTCGTGTCGAGCGCCAGCGTCTTCTCGATCTCGTCCAGCAGCTCGAACGGGTCGCGGCCTTCGCGGTCGAGCTTGTTGACGAAAGTGACGATCGGAATGTCGCGCAGGCGGCAGACCTCGAAGAGCTTTCGGGTGCGCGCCTCGATGCCCTTGGCCGCGTCGATCACCATCACCGCCGCGTCGACGGCGGAAAGCGTGCGATAGGTGTCTTCCGAGAAGTCCTCATGGCCCGGCGTGTCGAGCAGGTTGAAGACGCAATCGGCATATTCGAAGGTCATCACCGAGGTGACGACCGAAATGCCGCGCTCCCGCTCGATGCTCATCCAGTCCGAGCGCGTCTGCTGCGCGTTGCGCTTGGCCTTCACCGCGCCGGCGAGCTGGATCGCGCCGCCGAAGAGCAGCAGCTTTTCGGTGAGCGTCGTCTTGCCGGCGTCGGGGTGCGAGATGATCGCGAAAGTGCGTCGCCGCGAGACGGGGTCTCGGCTAGTCTGTATGGTCAAGGCAGGCTCGTTTCAGCGGGATTGTCCGGCGCCCGGATTAAAGGCAAGCGCGCCCCTTCGCAATCCCGAGAGGATAGCGCCTGCCGGCTGCTTACGAGAGCAGGCGGCGCTATGTCTTAGTCGATAGGAGATGGAGATGTCCAAGATTGCCCTGGCGGCCGCCGCCCTGTTATCCGCGCTTGCTTCCGGTTGCATCCAGCCCGCGTCGGCCTGGCACCTCACAAGCGGGCGCGCGTGCTTGCGGCACGCATTCGTGCCCGATTGCGGCCCCTCGAAAGTCGCCGTCTGCCTATCCAGAAGGCCCTGCGCGCTGGAGCCGCACAAGACGGCGCAGGTCTGCGCCGGCTGGCGCTGCGAGCCCCGGAATCAGCGTTAGACGCTGCGCGATTATCCGCGGGGCGCTCTCGGGGATTTATGCGAAATCCCCCGCGAGCGCCGCCCGCGTCGCCTCCGCCACGACCGCCATATGGCTGTAATTCGTATGAGAGAAGCCTAGGATCACCCGGGCGCTCGGCTGCCTGAAGGCCGCGACCTGCGCGTCGGTGAAGGGGAAATGCACGAATTGCACGCTGCTCGCCTTGCCTTCGGCGGTGGTGCGGTCCTGGTCGGTCTCGGCCTTGCCCGCGATGCGCTCCCCGCCGACCTCGATGAAGGCGGTCTCCTCGATCCCGCCAAGGCCCGCGAGCACGCGCGCGCGGCGCAACGGGTCGTCGATCTCGATCATGAAGGTCGCGACGAGCTCCCGTCCCTTCGGGATGAGCGGATTATAGGCCGCGATCTCTTCCGGCGCCTGCGCGTCGCCGCCGCGCTCGATATGCAGCATCTCCTGCACCTGCAGCCACATGGTGTCGAAGCTCTCGAAATAGAAGGTCACGAAGAGGCCCACTTCGACGCGGCGGTTGCGCTTGATCGCCGAGATGCGCTTGCGGTGCTCGGCGCGGTCCCTGGCGTATTCCGCCCAGGGGAGAATGTCGGCTCGGGTGATCTCGGTTTTGATGGACATGACTACTCCCTCGAACCCGCCCTCCTCCCGAGGGCAATCCGGTGAACAGCTCTCTCGGTCGCTCGCTCCAAATACCTCGTCGGCGGCCAAAGGGCCGCCCGGTTGGGTTCGCGCCGCGACGGCAGCGACGGGGTTTTACCCCACCCGATCCCGCTTGCGCGGGGCCACCCTCCCCGTAAAGGGGAGGGATAGCTCACGCCCGGCTTTGCCCAAGCCCGCCCCTAAGGGACGCGGAACGCCCCCTCTCCCCGTTTACGGGGAGAGGGCTGGGGTGAGGGGCAAAGCCCCCGGCGCGGGAATTTGCCCGCCCCCTAACCCTCTCCCCGCAGGCGAGGAGAGGGAAGAGCTTTACTCGCTCGCGACGCCGTAAGCCCGCGCCATTAGCACGATCGGATGGCCGACGCGCTCCGGCTTGGGCGCGTCGCCGCCCAGCGCCTCGATCCCCTGCTCCAAATGGATTCCCGCGAGCGGACATTCCGACACCACATGCCTCTTGCCGGCCGTGTTGAGCTGACGCATGGCCGGCTTGCCAACCTTCATCGCCGTCTCGAAATTGCCCTTCTTATAGCCCCAGGCGCCGCCATGGCCCGAGCAGCGCTCGACCACCGCGACATCGGCCTCCGGGATGAGCTTCAGAAGCTCGGCGCCCTTCTGGCCGAAATTCTGCGCGCGCGAATGGCAGGACATATGGAAGGCGACGCCGCCCTCGATCGGCTCCATGCCTTCGGCCAGCCCCTCTTTCTTGGCGATGTCGACGACATATTCGGAGAGATCGAAGGTCGCCTTGGCCAGCCGCTTCACGCTCTCGTCATTGGGCAGGATGAGCGGCCATTCGAATTTCAGCATCAGCGCGCAGGAGGGAACCGGCGCCACAATATCGTAGCCTTCGTCGATATAAGGCGCGAAGGCCGCGGCGACCTTGCGGGCGGCGTCGGCGACTTCGCCGATCAGCCCCTGCTCCAGCTTCGGCATGCCGCAGCAATGCGGATGCAGGACCTTGGTCTCGACGCCGTTCCTGGCCAGCACGGCGAGCGCGGCCATGCCGATCGACGTGTCGTTATAATCGCCATAGCAGGTGGCGTAGAGCACGACCTTGCGCGCCTTAGCGGGGCCGGCCGCATTGCGCGCGGGCGGATGGGCCTCGGCCCGCGCTTCCAGCGTCCGTGCGGCGTAGGTCGGCAGTTCGGCGTCCTTGTCGACGCCGGCGAATCTTTCCTCGAGGCCGCGCACAGGGCTGCCGCGGCGCGTCGCCCAATTGACGGCGCCCGAGATCAGCGTCGCCCATTTGCCGTTGCGGTCGGTCTCGGTCAGCGCGCGGTCGACGGCGCCGATCCCCTGTTTCTTCGCCTCGGCGGCGCGATAGCGCAGCATCAGATGCGGGAAGTCGAGATTGAATTCATGCGGCGGGACGTAAGGGCACTTCGTCAGGAAGCACATGTCGCAGAGCGTGCAGGCGTCCACAACCTTCTTGAAGTCGGCGCTCGCGACCGAATCGAGCTCGCCCGTGGCCGATTCGTCGACGAGATCGAAGAGCCGCGGGAAGCTGTCGCAGAGATTGAAGCAGCGGCGGCAGCCATGGCAAATGTCGAGCACGCGGCGCATCTCGGCATCGAGCTTCGCCTCGTCGTAGAAATCGGGATTCTCCCAATCCAGCGGATGCCGGGTTGGCGCCTCGAGACTGCCTTCTCTCATGATCCAATTCCGCGAGCGCCCGCAGGGCCGTCATGGCCCGAGCCTCCCGCCCTCGCCGGGAAGCCGCGCAGGGCGACGAATGTCGTTGAAGGAGATCGCCGCCAATCCCCCGACGGCGGCGATGCTATTGCCGGGCGGACCCGGCCGCGTCGCGGAAAGAGGGAGCGGCGCGCCATGCCAGGGACGGCGCTCCCTTCTTCCGGATTCTTATTTCAGGTCGTCGAGCGCCTTCTGGAAGCGGCCGGCGTGCGAACGCTCGGCCTTGGCGAGCGTCTCGAACCAATCGGCGATTTCCTCGAAGCCCTCTTCGCGGGCCGAGCGCGCCATGCCCGGATACATGTCCGTGTATTCGTGGGTCTCGCCCGCGACGGCGGCTTTCAGGTTGTCGGGCGTCTTGCCGATCGGGAGGCCGGTGGCCGGATCCCCGACCGATTCGAGGAACTCGAGATGGCCGTGGGCGTGGCCGGTCTCGCCTTCCGCGGTGGAGCGGAACACGGCGGCGACGTCATTATAGCCTTCCACATCGGCCTTCTGAGCGAAATAGAGATAGCGGCGGTTCGCCTGCGATTCGCCGGCGAAGGCGGCTTTCAGGTTCTCTTCGGTCTTGCTGCCCTTGAGCGATGCCATTATTTGCCTCCAAGGAGAAATTGACGGAGCGCGGAACCCGAATGACGGGCTCCGGCTACGCCTGATTAGAATAATTCAAAACTGGGCCGCGTCCAACTGAAATCGGCCAATATGCGTCGAGTTTCCGTCAAAGTCCGGTTTTCGCAACCGCTTCGCCCGGCTCAGGCGCTGGCGCCTCCCGGAAAAGCTCATGCCGGACTGGCGTCGGCCAGGCGCGGGGCGCTCGCCTCTATTTGATTCCGATCACCATGGAATCGGGGCCGACCAGATGCTCGACCCGAGTCTGCGAAAAGCCCGCGTCTATCATCCAGCCCTGACAGTCCGCGCCCGTATAGTCGAAGCCGCCCGCCGTCTCAATGAGCATATTCAGGCTCATCAGCAGCCCGAAGGCGTTCTCGCGCCGGTCGTCGTCGATCAGCGCCTCATAGACGATGAGCGCGCCGCCGGACGGCAGCGCGCCATGGGCCTTCTTCAGCAGCAGGCGCTTCTGGTCCAAATCCCAGTCATGCAGGATATGGCCCATGATGACGACCTCGGTCTGCGGCAGCGCGTCGGCGAAGAAGTCGCCGGCGTGGAAATGCAGGCGATCGGATAGGCCGTTGGCCGCGACGAAGGCGTCGAAGATCGGCCGCACCTGCGGCAGGTCGAAGCCGCCGCCCGTCAAATGCGGATGCGCGCGCGCGAGCGTGACGGGGACCATCCCCTGCGCCGCGCCCACATCGATAAAGCTCGTATAGTCGCTCCACGGGAACTTCGCGGCGATGGCGTTGGCGGCGCCGGCGCTCACGCCGCTCATCGCGGCGAGGAAACCGCGCAGCCGCTCGGGATCGGCATAGAGGGCGGCGAAGAGATCGCCCTCCTCCTTGTTTTCGCTCTGCCGCCTGCCGGTCTTCAGCGCCTCGGTGAGACGGCCCCAGCTTTCATAGAGGCGGGCGTTGGCCATCTCCAGCAGGCCGCCGACATAGCTGGGCCTCGCGCGAACGAGGAAGAAGTCGGTCTCCGGCGTATTGCGGTAAATCCCGTCCTCGCGCTTCAGAAGCTTCAGCGCGACGAGCGCATCGAAAAAATCGCGCGAGGAGCGCGGGTGGAGGCCAAGCTTCCTTCTCAGCGTTTCCTCATCCGCAGGGGCTTCCGCGACCGCATCGAACAAACCGAGCTCCACGGCAGAGAGCAGCGCCTTGGCGTTCCAGAAGGACATGCCGAGCGAGAGGATGTTTTCGGGGGACGGTTTCAGGGTCATCTGGCCAAATCCTCTTGCTGCTGCGCCCTTCCCCAATCCTCCCCCACCTTAGGGCGTCCGCCAAGGCGCCCGTCTCTCGAGGGCGCCGCAAACAGGGCGATGGGGTGAACAACAATTCGGGCGTTAGCCGCCAAATACCTCCCTTTTACGGGGAGGTCGGCGGTCGAAGACCGCCGGGTGGGGTTCGCGCCGCTATATTGTTAGGGCTTTACCCCACCCGGCCCTGCTTCGCAGGGCCGCCCTCCCCGTAAAAGGGAGGGATTCGCTCCCGCCCGGCGTTCACCCGATCGCCCTGGCGCCGCAAATGCTGTCTCTTTCGAGCCTACAAGACCTACGCTATCTTCACCCTATGCCTGATCAATACGACAGTTTCGCAGCGCTCGCCGCGCGCGAGATCGAGGGCGTACATTACCGCATCCACCTCGCCGCGCGCCCCTCTCCTTTCGCGATCATCGCGCCGCATGGCGGATGGATCGAGCCCGGCACGTCGCATGTCGCGACCGCGATCGCCGGCGCCGATCATTCGCTCTACCGCTTCGACAGCCTGGCCCGCCGCACGCGCGAGACCACCATGCATATCACGTCGACCCGCTTCGACGAGCCGCGCGCGCTGGCGCTGGTCGCGGCGAGCGAAGTCGCGCTCTCCATTCACGGCCGCAAGAACGGCGACGACAAAACGGCCATCTGGGTCGGCGGTCTGCATGAAACACTGCGCGACGAGATTTGCGCCGCCCTGACGCAAAGCGGCTTTACGGCAAAGGCCGTGGGCGAAGGCCACCCCCTCGCCGGGCGCGATCCGGCGAATATCTGCAATCGCGGACGGCGCGGCGCGGGCGTGCAGATCGAGCTCCCCAAGGCGCTGAGGCTGGAATTGCTTTTCGAGCGGCCACGGCTGGCGCTGCTCGCGAAAGCCGTACGGACGGCGATCTCCGCCGTCGCGACGAAGCAATCCAGGGGCGGCGCAGCGGCTTCGCTGCGCTCGCGCTAACGGCCCATAGACTGCTACCCTTGGATTTCCGGCTCGACGAGCTTGGCGAGCTTGGCCAAGGATTCCTGCCAACCCAGATAGCAGGCCTCCGGCGGAATGACGTCCGGCACGCCCTCTTGCACGATAAGGACATCCGTTCCTGTCGAGACCGCTCTCAACTCGACCGTCACATTCATTTGTCCGGGCAAGTTCGGATCGTCGAACCTGTCCGTGTATCGAATGCGCTCATGCGGGATCAGTTCGACATATTCGCCACCGAATGAATGGCTTTCCCCGGTCGTGAAATTGCGAAACGACATGCGCCGCTCGCCGCCCGCTCTCGCATCCATCTTGTGGACCGTGCAGGTAAAGCCATTGGGCGGCAGCCACTGCGCGACTGCGTCGGGCTCAAGGAAGGCTCGATAAACCTTTTCCGGTTTCGTCGCGAGCACGCGATGAAGGGTTATCGTGTTCGGCATGGTCATCCCTCCTCTGCACCTTGAACAGGGGCGATCGCGTGAAGCTTTCCTCATCCCGAGGAGCCGCCGAAGGCGGCGTCTCGAAGGACGAGGAAAGCTTCACGCGATCGCCCCGCCTCGAACCCTTCCCGATCGTTACCTCTTCTTCCCGGCGTAAGGATTGTCCCCCGCCTTCTTCGAAATGCGGATCGGCACGCCCGGCAAATCGAAGGTCTTGCGCAGCCCGTTGATCAGGAAGCGCTCGTAGCTTGCCGGCAATTCCTCGAGCTGATTGCCGAAGAGCACGAAATGCGGCGGGCGCGATTTCGCCTGCGTCATATAGCGGATCTTGATGCGGCGCCCCGAAATGGCTGGCGGCGGGGATTGTTCGACGGCGGAGAGCAGCCAGCGGTTCAGCCGCGCGGTGGCGATGCGCTTGTTCCAGACGGCATGGGTCGAGACGATCGCCTCCATCAGCCTGTCGAGCCCCTGCCCCGTCGCGCCCGAGACCGGGACCGCCGGACAGCCGCGCACCTGCGGCAGCAGGCGCTCGGCGTCTTCGCGCAGTTTCGTCAACGCCGCGCCCTTATCCTCGATCAGGTCCCATTTGCCCAAGCCGATGACGAAGGCGCGGCCTTCGCGCGCGGCGAGATCGGCGATGGTCAAATCCTGCTTCTCGAAGGGAATGGTCGAGTCGATGAGCAGCACGACCACTTCCGAGAATCGCACGGCGCGCAGCGCGTCGGCGACGGAGAGCTTTTCGAGCTTGTCCACCACCTTGGCGCGCTTGCGCAGCCCGGCCGTGTCGAAAAGCTTCATCTTGCGGTCGCGCCAGACAAAGTCGACGCCAATGGAGTCGCGCGTGATGCCGGCTTCGGGGCCGGTGAGCAGACGGTCCTCGCCAAGGATGCGGTTGATGAGGGTCGATTTGCCGGCGTTGGGGCGGCCCACGACCGCGATGCGCAGCGGCTTGGTGACGTCGAGGTCGCTGCCGTCCTCCTCGTCGTCGTAAAGATTCTCTTCCTGCCGCTCTTCTTCCTCGGCGGGCTCGGCCGTCTCTTCGGGCAGCGCCTCGCGCAAAGCCTCGTAAAGCGCGCCCAGGCCCTCGCCATGCTCGGCCGAGAACGGCACCGGATCGCCGAGGCCGAGCGAGAAGGCGTCATAGGCCCCGGCCTCGCCCGCCTTCCCTTCGGCCTTGTTGGCGATGAGGATCACGGGCTTGCCGGCGCGGCGGACAAGATCGGCGAAATATTTGTCCTCCGGCGTCACGCCGACGCGCGCGTCGATGACGAAAAGGACGCCGTCGGCGGAGAGGATCGCGCTCTCGGTCTGGGCGCGCATGCGCCCTTCGAGCGTCGCGCTCGCGCCTTCCTCCAGCCCCGCCGTGTCGATGATGGTGAAGCGCAGATCGGCGAGCTTGGCCTCGCCCTCGCGACGGTCGCGCGTCACGCCCGGCCGGTCGTCGACAAGCGCCAGCTTCTTGCCGGTGAGCCGGTTGAAGAGCGTCGACTTGCCGACATTGGGGCGGCCGATGATGGCGAGGGAGAAGGACATTTCCTGTGACCCTGGGCTTTGTAGCCCCTCAATAACGCGAAACCCTCTCCCGGCGGGAGAGGGCGTGTCGGATGCGTCGTGCTCTCCCCCTCTCCCCGCCTGCGGGGAGAGGGGCGGGGTGAGGGGCGAAGCGGGCGCGTGAATGCGCCCCGAATTTGCGAAGCGGCCTTGCCCCTCACCCTGACCCTCTCCCCGTTTCACGGGGAGAGGGGATTTCACTTCGTCGGCGACGTCTCGAACGGCGCGGAGCCCGCGGGCGGCGCGCCGCCGGATTCCGGCTCGATCACCGGCACGACGTCGATCTTGCCGCCGTCCGTTCCGCCGCCGGCGGCGGCCGGAGCCGGCTTCGGGCCGCGCTTGGCGTGCAGCAGGCCCTTATAGGCCGAGGCGCGCTGGCGCATGGATTGCGGCGCGTCGCCATTGTTGAGCACCTGCTCGAAGACGCGCTCCGCCTCGTCGAGATCATCGTTGAACAGCGCGTCGAGCCCGTTCCATTCCTGCGCGGAGAAGCGGAAGGGTCCGTCCGAAATCATCAGCGGACCAAGCGCGCGTTCGAGCTTCTGGCGGTCGTCGCCCTCGAGCACGATCAGCGCGGCGCGGAGCATCGCAATGTGCTGGGTGAGCTTGTCGACATTCGTGTCCTCGCCGATGGCGTTGAGTTCGGCGAGCGCCTTCTCGCGGTCGGGATTGACCTCGGCGGCGCGGATGCGGGCGAGCGCGGCGTAGCCCTTCGGGCCATCCTTCGCGATCGCCTCGAAAGCGGCGGCGGCCTCGGCGTTCTTGCCTTCCTCGGCGAGCTTAACGGCCGCGACGTAGCGGTCATTGGCCGCCTCCGCCGCCTTCAGCCGCTTCTCCTGATAATAGCTCCACGCGCCGGTCGCGGCCACGATCAGGAAGGCGATGACGAAAATCGGCGTCTGATAGCGGCGCCAGAACTCGGCGGCCCTGTCCCGGCGGACGTCCTCGTCAACCTCGTGGAAAATATCCGACATTTCGCGCGACCCTCGCCTTTCCTGCCCCGTTCTTCTTGTCCCTCTCAGGGGGAGGCGAAGGGGTTAGCACAGGCGGGCGCGAAAGGCGAGCGAGGGACGCCGGGACAAGCCCGGCCATGACGGCGTGGCGACTTTCGAGATGCGCGCATGCGGCAGCCGCGAAGGAAAGGGATTCGCTCATGCCCGGCGTTCACCCGATTGCCCTGGACATTGCCCCCGCAGCCCCGGCCCGGCTAAAGTCCCGCCGCCATGCTCTATTACGCCATCAAGGTCATCGCCTCCGCCCTCGTCATCCTCGCCGTCTCGGAAATCGCCAAGCGATCGACGGGCTTCGCGGCCTTTGTCGCGTCGCTGCCGCTCACCTCGCTTCTTGCCTTCGTCTGGCTGCGGCTGGAGGGGACCGAGGCGGAGAAGATCGGCGAATTGTCAGGCCAGATCTTCTGGCTCATCATTCCGTCGCTGCTGCTCTTCCCGCTCCTGCCCTTGCTGATCCGCTACGGCCTCGGCTTCTGGACCGCGCTTGCGGCCTCAGTCGCGGGAACGGCCGGCGCCTATCTCTTGATGCTGCCCCTGCTGCGCCGGATGGGCGTCAGCCTGTGAGGCCCCGATAGGCGTCGTCCACCGCCTCGCGCAGCGCGCGCCAGACGGGATTGATCCGCGCCTCCGGCCCCCAATTGTAGAGGGCCTTGGCTGTCTCGGCGACGGTCTCGTTGATCGGCTCGCTGCCGCCTTCCGCAAGTTCGTCCGAGAAGAGGCGCGGGAGCGCCGCGCCTTTCCATGCGTCCCAATGCTCGTTCGAATAGTTCGACACGCCGCGCTGCGCGGCCAGCAGCTCGGGCGTGAAGCTCTCGAAGCGGCGATGCAGCGGGCCGCCTCGCGGCTCGGCGCTGTAGGCGTCGCGCACGGCGAAATAGCGCAAATGCTGGAGCTCGTGCGCGAGGCAGCAGCCGAGCCGCGCGTCGCTCATCCGGGGATCGTAATAGATCGTCACGCGCCCGTCGGGCGTCGCCTCGCCTTCCGAGGCGAAGCTCTGGCCGAGGAAATCGAAGACCTTCGTTTCGGGACTAAGCGTCACCCGCGCCGGGTCGCAGCCGAATTCGCGCGCAAGCGCGCAAAGCTTTTCCTGCTTGCGCAGAAAGTCGGGCGTCCGCGTTACGTCGTCCGTCACGCGGACCGGCGCCGTCCAATGCGTCTCGTCCGGATCATGGGTGATGCGCCAATCGAAATCGGCGTGGCGCGCGGCGATATGCTCCCACCACCGCCGCCCGTCCTTCCGGACCGGCGAGAGGTCGTTTACCTTCACCTGCGCCAACGCGCCCGGCCGCGTTCGCGCCCCGTCCATGACGGCGCCGACCATGCGACTCCCGAGGCCGGGCGCAACCGAGTTGATCTGCTCGAAAACCAGCGCGGGCGGATCGAATTTGCCGGCGAGAAGCAGCGCGACGCCGGACGCGCCCGCGTCGCCCGGCGTCGTCACCAATCGTCTGGAGGTCGAGGCCCGGATCTCGACAAAGCCCGTCCTGTAGGGCCTGGCCTCGACGAACAGGCCGAGCCCGCGCAAATTGCGCCGGATCGCCGCCGCAATGTCGGCGATCGCCGCGTCGGTCCTGGAGCCGCGCCGTCCGAAGCCAAGAAAATCCGAAATTCCCATGGAACCCGCCGGCCCTCCCCCGCGACCATTACCGCAAGCCGGACCGGCGAGTCACCGATGATAGACTCCCGTGAGCCGCGCCTCCGCCTCGACATGCTTCTGCGCCTCCGCCTCGACCTCCGCGCAGCTCGGATGCGTGCGGACCGGCAGTTCCGCGCAATTCAGCGCCAGCAGCCGGAAACGGTAGCGATGGCGCCCATGCCCGCGCGGCGGGCACGGGCCGTTATAGCCGAGCTCGTGGAAATCATTCACGCCGTGCCGAAAATCCTCGAACCCCTCGGGCCGGCCCGCTCCTTCGACGAGCGCGGCGTAATGGGCGGGGATGTCGTAACAGGCCCAATGACGGAAAAGGCCGCCCGGCGCGTCGGGGTCGTCCACGAGCAGAACGAAGCTTTTCGCGTCCCTCGGCGCGCCGGTCCATTGCAGCAGCGGCGAACGGTCGTCGCCGTCGCAAGTATATTCGCGCGGAATGGGGCCGCCGTCGACGAATGCTTCCGACGTCAGTCGCATGATGATCGCCTCCTTCGCCGATTTGCTCGGCGACGCTTGCGCGTAGCCTGCGTCACTCGAACTAACGGGCTTTTTGGAGGACGTTCCGCCGTCATTGCGAGGCGGCGCAGCCGCCGAAGCAATCCTGGATTGCTTCGCTTCGCTCGCAATGACGCCGAAAACGCGAGCGAAAAGGCCGGCAATTCGAGTGACGGAACTGTTAGATAGCGCCGGACCGGCGCGAAGGGAGGCGCGGGAGCTTCGCCTCCGCGATGCTTTCGCGTGAAGCTTTCCGCGCGGATCAGCCGATGATGGCGTGCGGAACGAAGCGCGAGCGGTTCGAGGTCACGGGCGACGCGTCCTCGCGAATGCCCATGCCGGCGGGCTCGCCGCCGACGATCCACGAGCCGATGACGGGATAGCGTCCGTCGAAATTCGGCAGCATATGCAAAGCCTGCCGCACATGCCCCTCGGCGCCATACCCGCCCGGCGCGCTGGCGACGGCGCGGCCGTCCTCGATCAGCACGACATTCGCGCCTTCACGGGAATAGATCGGCTTCCTCGCGTAGCTCTCGCCGAGCGACGCCGCGCGCGGGTCGTCCGTGAAATAGCATTCGAGCAGATTGGGGTGGCCCGGCGCCAGCTCCCAAAGCTGCGCGAGCATGCCCTTGTTGGAGAGGAGCGCCTTCCATGGCGGCTCGACGAAGCGCGTGGCGCGCATCGCCGGCGCATGGGAGAATTCGTCGGCGAACATCCACTCCCAGGGATAGAGCTTGAAGAGCGTTTCGATCCCGCGCCCGTCCCGGTCGCAGAATTGCGCGCCTTTCAGCCCGATATCCTGCATGTCCAGAAGCGCCGCGGCGCAGCCGGCCTGCGTCGCGCAATCGGCGAGATAGGCGGCCGTGCCGAAATCCTCGACGCTCTCGCTCATCGCCGCGAAATGCACGAAGCTCTTCGGCGCAATCGCCTCCCAGCGCGCAATGATCTTATCGTGCAGCGAGTTGAACTGGTCGGCGTCCTCGGGCAGCTCGCCGCCCTCGATGAGCTGCTCCAGCCAATGCCATTGCACCACGGCGGATTCGAACAGGCTCGTCGGCGTGTCGGCGTTATATTCTAGGAGCTTGGGCGGCCCCTTGCCGTCATAGGCGAAATCGAAGCGGCCATAGAGCGAGGGATCGCATTTCCGGAAGCTCTCCGCCACGAGATCGCGCGCATGTTTCGGAATATGCAGGCGGTCCATCATCTCCTCGCTGGCGACGATGCGCCAGGCGAGCTCGTGACAGAGCGCGTCGACCTCGCTCGTCGCCTTCTCGAGGTCGTCCTCGATCTCCCGCAGCGTGAAGACATAGCGGGCGCTCTCGTCCCAATAGGGCTCGCCGTCCATATGCGCATAGGCGAAGCCGATCTCGCGGAAATGGCTTTCGACTCCGGAGCGCGGCTTTGAGATTTCCCGTTTCATCAGCTCCCGCCGAAGTGAAAGCCGCCGGAATGGCCGAAGCCGCCGAAGGACACGCCATGCGTCGAGCCGGACCCGCCGCCCCAATGCCAGGAGCCGCTGGAGCGGCGATAGGTGGAGCCATGGCCGCCGCTGCTGCTATGCTTGCAGATCAGCTCTTCGGGCTTGGCGGGATCGGGCTCGCAATTGAGCTTCCGGTCGATCCAGTCGAAGGTCTCGTAAGCGCCGAGCGCGACGGCTCCCATAAGGGCGAGGGACACGGCGAGCGAGCGCTTCTGGCCGGAGAACGCCGTCTCTCCCGGCGCCCGGGGCTTATGGACGACGACTGGGGGCGGGCCGCGCTTGCCGAGATTTTTTGGCTTCTCTTCCGTCATGGGCTTACGGGCTCATGCAGGCGGCGCTGAGCAGGCCGGCGGACACCGACACCGCCGCGACCCAGATCGCGGCGCCGAGCGCGTTCTCCTCGATCGCGCGCGAAAGATTGGGATAGGCGAGCCGCGCTAAGCCATAGGCGACGATCTGCGTCGCCAGCGCGACGAGGCCCCACATCACGAATTCCGGAATCGAGCCGGTGTGGTGAATGGCGCCGGCGAGCGCGATAGCGAACCCCAGAAGGCTGCCGCCGAAGGCGATGGCCGCCGAGGCGCTTTGCTCCTCGACGATGAGCGTGAATTCGTCATGGCGCGTCACGCGCGTATAGATGAGACAGAAAACAGCGCAAAAACCGACCGCGCCGGCGAAATAGACCGCGAAGGCCACTAGGCCGGAAAAAAAGTCTGGCACGAGGGCGTCTCTCCCTGCTGAGTCGCAAGGGATGATAGCACAGGCGCGCCCATAAGCCGTGCGCCCCCGCACAAGGCCGGCTTGCGCGGCTACGGCCGGCCGCCCCGGCGCCAGGAGCCGAAGCGCCCCGCCGCGGCGGCGGCCATGGCTAATCGCTTCTCGCGCTCACCCGCCAAACCGCGCCCCCGACATCGTCGGCGACAAGCAGGCCGCCGCGCCGGTCGATGATGACGCCGACCGGGCGACCGCGCGCCTCGCTCTTGTCGTTGAGAAAGCCGGTCAGCACTTCCTGCGGCGCGCCCACGGGCGCGCCGTTCTCGAATTTCACGAAAATCACGCGATAGCCGGCAAGCGGCGTGCGGTTCCAGGACCCGTGTTGGGAAACGATCGCGCCGTTGCGGAACGGCCCGAGCTTCGCGTCGCCGACAAAGGCGAAGCCGAGGCAGGCCGTATGCGATCCGAGACCGTAATCCGGCTTTATCGCCTTATTTACGAGATCGGGATCTTGCGGCGTCACGCGCGCGTCGACATGCTGGCCCCAATAGCTGTAGGGCCAGCCATAGAAGCCGCCCTCCCGCACCGAAGTCATGTAATCGGGCGCGAGATTGTCGCCGATCTCGTCGCGCTCATTGACGGACGTCCACAGCCCGCCGGTGACGGGATTCCAGTCCATGGCGACGGGATTGCGCAGGCCGCCGGCGAAGACGCGCGTCGTCCCGCTCGCCGGGTCGATCTCGAGGATCGCCGCGCGATCCTTCTCCTCGTCAAGTCCGTTTTCGCCCACATTGGAATTGGAGCCGACGCCGACATAAAGCCGCTCCCCGTCCTTAGATGCGACGAGGCTTTTCGTCCAATGATGATTGCGCCCCGCGGGAAGGTCGGCGACCTTCTCCGGCGTCGCGTCGATGCGCATATCGCCGTCCTTGTAAGGGACGCGCCGGAGCGCATCTGCGTCGGCGATGTAGAGCCGGTCGCCGACGAGGGCCATTCCGAAGGGCGAATTCAGCTTCTCGATCAGCACGGTCCGCGTCTCCGCCACGCCGTCGCCGTCAGCGTCGCGCAAGAGCGATATGCGATTGGCGCTGCCCTTATGGGAACCCGCCCCGCGCATCACCATGCCTTCGACGACGCCGCGCCAGCTTACGCCTGCAGTCTCGGGCTTCTCGGGCGCGTCGGTTTCGGCGGCGAGAATGTCCCCATTCGGCAATTCATAGAGCCAGCGCGGATGATCGAGATTTGTCGCGAAGGCGGTGACGCTCAGGCCCTGCGCCGCGATCGGCTTCTCGTCCGGGCCCCAGCCCACCGCCGGCGCGACATTGACATGAGGGGCGAAGCTCGGCGTCGGCCGCGGATCGGGAAGCGTCGGGTCTGGCCCATAGCCCGCGCTTTCCGGAAGCGCGGGACCGCGGTCGCAGGCCGCGAGGGTGAGCGCGAGCGAGGCCACGGCCCAGGAATAATTCTTCGCCGCCATAATGCTTCCTTTCTTGCGCATGACATTGCCCGACAGCCACTCACAATTTCCGCACATGGCGCGAGGACGGGCGAGCGCAAGCTGGCGCTCGCCCGCATCGACTCGCGCGCTAGCTCCGGGATTCGACGAAAGGAGTGCGCGGATGGCGACGGGCCGCATATATGTCGGCGTCGGCGGGTGGAGCTTCGCGCCCTGGCGCGGCGTCTTCTATCCGGCGGATCTATCTCAGGCGCATGAGCTCGACTATGCAAGCCGTCATCTCGCCTCCATCGAAATCAACTCCACTTTCTATCGCACGCAGACGCGCGAGACCTTTCTGAAATGGCGCGACGCGACGCCGGAGGGCTTCGTCTTCAGCGTGAAGGCGCCGCGCTACGCCGTGACGCGCCGCAACGCGCCCGAGGCGCGGGAGTCGATCGCGCATTTCTTCGACAGCGGCGTCGCCGCGCTGGGCGAGAAGCTCGGGCCGGTGCTGTGGCAGTTCCCGCCCACGCGCAAATTCGACGCCGATTTCTTCGACGCTTTTCTCTCGGCGCTGCCGAAGGAAAGCGAAGGGCTGGCGCTGCGGCACGCCCTGGAAGTGCGCAATGACAGCTTTCAAACCACGGAATTCGTCACGCTGGCGCGCGCGCATCATGTCGCCATCGTGGTCGCGGGCGATTCGGACTTTCCGCTGATCGCCGATCTCACCGCGCCCTTCGTCTATGCGCGCATCATGGGGACGACGGCGGCGCGCCGGCAGGGTTACGACAAGGCGCGCCTCGACCTCTGGGCGGAACGCGCGAAGCTTTGGGCGGAAGGCGGCGCGCCGGCGGACCTGCCGAGACTCTGCGCCAATGCGCCGAAACGCGGCGCGCGCGATGTCTTTCTCTATGTCGTCCGGGGCGCGAAGGTGAGAAATCCGGCCGCCGCGATGGCGCTCATGGAGCGGCTCGACGGAAGCCGATGACGGCGCGTTGCGGCCGCTCCACGCGTCAGAAATGATGCGGAAGCAGGTGCAGATAGTTTTTCTTGAGCCAGTTCAGCAAGGCGAGGAGCGCCACGACCGAGAAGCCGACGACGAGGATCAGATAGACGCGCATCGCCACGTCGAAGAGAAAGAGCAGGATCGAGAAGACCGCGCGAACGACCGCGTCCCCAAGGCCCTCATAGAGCCGCTGACGATTGGCGTAAAAGCCGACGCTCAGCAGGATGGAGGCGCAGCCCGCCGCGAGCAGCGCCGGATTGAAGGCCTCGTGGATGCCGTCGCCCCAATCGAGCAGGAAGATCCCGAAGAAGAAGGCGAAGACGGCCAGAAACGAAAAAGCGTGGCGGCGGAGGAAATCCGCGAGCCGCTGGCGCAGCGTCCGCCGATTCGCCTTGTCGAGATAATTCTCGAACTTGTGCTCGAAGTCGTAAGCGTCGCGCGCCGCCTTGCTCTTGAGGACATTATAGGCCTCGGTGACGCGCTGGAAGGCCGCGGGGTCGCCGCCCTTGTCCGGATGATGTTTCTTCGCAAGCCGGCGATAGGCCGCGTTGATCTCGCGCGCGCCCGCATCCTCCTTGACCCCCAAGACCTCGTAATGCGACCGCATCGCCCTGCCCGCGATAGATGAATGAGACCATCTATGGCCGAGAGCGTGGCGGGATCAAGGAGACGATGAGCGCTTCGCCTGCGAAGGTGAGCTTGAGGCGGCCCATCGCCGCCATCTCGGCCCGGCCCCGGAGGCGCCCGCCGCCGCGATATTTGCTCCAAGGCCTGCGGCTTTTCAGCGCGTCCCTCGGCCGCGCCATGCGGTCGCGCCCGCCCGGCCGCTAAGAACCCGAGCCGTCGCGGCTCCCGCCCTGCCAAGCGAGGCGCGGCTTCGCGCGACAGCCCCCTTCCGCGCGAGGACAAGCGACTTGCAATCATGTCGCAATTAGATATCGTTACGCTAATTTCGTCGTCTTCGCGGCTCGGCGGCGCAATGAAAAATCCGATAAAGGCTTTCACGCTCGGTCTTCTGCTTTTTTGCGTCGTCGCATCGGCGCTCGCGCCGGCGTTTGCGTTTCGCGCATCGAGCGAAGTCATTTGTTCGACTGAACGAACGCAGTCGCCCGATTCCTCCCACGAGCGCCATCACTGGGGATTTTGCTGCGCCGCTTCCTGCGGCGGCTGCATCGCGAGCCTCGCGCCCATATTCGAGATAACGGCGACCCTGCGGCGACGGACGCAGGTCGCCGGCTGGGACAATTCGAACCCCGCCTCTTTAGGCTCCCAACTATTCCGCATCTCCAAAGCGCGCGGGCCGCCACAAGGCTAGATCGCGCGCATATTGCTCGTCAACGGTCGGCGGAACGTCGAGCGGGCGTCGACGCGCGTTCATTCATATGATTTCGACAGCCTGTCGCGGGCGCCGCCTGCGAGATGACGAAGTCTTATTGCGCTCGCCCCGCTGGCCGCCGACCGGGGCGCTTCCATTCGCTTTTTGCGAGGCGGCTCATGATCCCTCTTCCTTCCGGCGCCCTTGGCGCCGATCTGTCAGAATTAGAAAGCGCTTACGACGCGTGCGGTCGAAAGACGGAGGCGGATCATGCCGGCGCGTGACCGCTTGCTTTCCAACCTTTATCGCGCGCATGCGCGGGAGCTGCGTCTCTTCGCGCGTCGCCGCGTCGGCGACCAGGCCGCGGAGGATCTCGTCCAGGACGCCTATCTGCATTTGATGCAAATCGGCGAAGTTGAGCATCTCAAGAGCCCTCGGCCTTATCTTTTCCGGATCGTTTCGAATCTGGCGGTCGACTCGCTCCGAAAGGATCGAAGGCGCGGCCGCGTTCCGGGAATGGAGACGCCGGAGGCCGATTTGGAGGCCCGCGATCCAGGCAAGGCCAATGAAAACGCATTGCTGGCCCGCCAGCTTTGGAAAAGCCTCGCGGAATTGCCGCCGGCCTGCCAGGACGCTTTCCTGCTTCAGCAGATTTTCGCGATGAACCATCGCGAGATCGCGCGGAGGTTGAGGATCAACGTCCGGACGGTTCAGCGTCACGTTCGAAAAGCCATGGAGCATTTGCAAAGCCGGATGGGAGAATTTCCCTGATATCGCGATGTCTCTTCTTCCGATGTGGCGACGATGCAACAATCGAAGCCTTCGGCGAAGGCAGTTCATTGTGTCGTTGACAAGACAAGGGGCGTTTCGATAAGCAATGCTTATGCGGCAAAATTCACTAAAATGGCGGAATTTCATGCACGCGCGCGTCGCGCGCGCCGCCATCGCCATATTGTTTTTCGCCGCGCTTCTCATTGCTCAAACCGGCAGCGCTCATAAGGGCTTATCCAGCGATCTCGTGGGGGCTTCGGCGCCTGCCGCCGGCGTCGTCTGCAAGGCGGATATCGACGTCCACCGGAAGTCGCCGCAACCGCATCAGCATCATTGCGGCGCCTGCATCCTTGGCGAGAAGGACGACGGAATCGAAGCGGCGGCGCTGCTGACCGTTTTGATCGCCGTGCTTGTCCCGCAGTCCGAGACAAGCGCGCCATGGCTCGGCGGCCGAAACGCGCTTCCGCCGAAGGTCACGAGGTTCAGCGCCTGGTCTTCCCGAGCGCCGCCGCTCTTCTTCTCCTGACAGACTGAGCGCAGCCCCCCGGTCGTCTATCCGTCGGGTCTGCTCCCCTTTCGTCTTGCGTTCGCGATCTTCGCGAGCGGGGAGAAGAAGACATGCGTGCATTTTCTATTTTCATCGGCGTCGCCACGACGATTGCGACGCTGGGCGGCGCGCGCGCCGAACCGAATAGCCATCAGACTGAAAAGCAGAGCGTCGCGATACGTTTCGCGCTCGCGGCCGGAAAGCAGCCGGCGGAATGCGGCCGCGACATTCATGGTTTGGGAACCGGCGGAAAGGCCGCGCAACTCCATGACGCGCGCCTTTACGTGTCGGACGTCGAGCTGATCGACGGCGCCGGCCGCCAGACCCCCATCGAGCTCGAACAGAACGAATGGCAATACGCCAATGTCGCTCTGCTCGATTTCGAGAACAAGACCGGCAAATGCGTGGGGACGGAAAGCGTCAACGACACGATCAAGGGCGTCGCGCCTCCCGGCCGTTACAAGGGCGTGAGCTTCGTCGTCGGGGCGCCGAGTCTCGCAAAGGGGCCGGACGGAAAAGAAGTCGTTCTCAATCATTCGAATTTCGCGACAGCGCCGGCGCCGCTCGATCTACAGTCGATGAGCTGGAACTGGCAGGGCGGGCGCAAATTCATCAAGATCGAACTTGATCCGGAAGGCGGCGTCACCCGGCCGCCGCCGCCCCCGCGGCCGACGCCGCCCAGTGCGGGCGCTTCCGCCCCTTCGACCGACAAGCCGGACGCGCCGGCGATGGCGGACGCGCCCAAGGCCGCGCCCTTGCGCGTCAATGATGACGGCACGATCACCGTCGCCACCTGGATGCTCCATCTCGGTTCGACGGGCTGCCGGGGCGACGCCATAAAGGGCGAGATCACCTCCTGCACGAGTCCAAATCGCATCCCCGTGCGGTTCTCCTCCTTCTCGCCCGCGCGCCAGAAAATCGTTCTCGATCTCGAGGCGCTCTTCGCCGGAATCGATCTCGGCCGGGACAAAGGATTTTCGACGGGCTGCATGAGCGGTCCGGGAGACCCCGAATGCGTTCCGATGTTCGAGAATCTCGGCCTGCGTCTGAAGGAGACCGCGCCCGACGCGAATGATTCCGGCAAGCCCTCCGGCGTCGCAACGAAGATGTTTCGCGTGGAGGGCTTGAAATGAAACCGCGCGCTTCTCTTCTTGCTCTTCTATCCTTGACGTTGCTTGCGACGGCCGCACAAAGCGAGCCGCCTCAAGATGCGGCCGCCTGGCGCTGGACATTGCCGGATTTTCTGCCGCCGCCCCGCGAGCCGGCCGACAACCCAATGTCCGAGGCGCGCTTCCAGCTCGGACGAAAATTATTCTACGACGCGCGCCTCTCGGGCAATGGCAAGGAAAGCTGCGCGAGCTGCCATCTGCAGAAGCTCGCCTTCACGGACGGGCGCCCGGTCGCTATCGGCGCCACTGGCCAGGCGACGCCGCGCAACTCGCCAAGCGTCGCCAACGCCGCCTGGCGCGCGACATTGACCTGGGCGAATCCGGCCCTGGTGACGCTCGAACGGCAGATGGAAAATCCGCTGTTCGGCGAGGACCCCATCGAGATGGGCGTCAATGACGACAATCGCGCGGAGATCCTCGCGCGTTTCGAAGCCGATCCGGGCTATCGCCTGGCGTTCGCGCAAGCCTTTCCAAAGGAGGCGAAGCCGGTCAGCTTCGGAAACGTGATCAAGGCGATCGCCGCCTTCGAGCGCGGCGTGGTCTCGGCGTCCTCGAAATATGATCTCTATCTTCAGGGAAAAGCCAGTCTTTCACCCGAGGAAACGCGCGGCAAGGATTTGTTCTTCGGCGAGAAGGCGGAGTGCCATCATTGCCATGGCAGCGTCAATTTCGACGATCAGTTCTATCACGCGAAGACGCGGGAAATAGAGACGCCGTTTCACAATACAGGCCTCTACGACCTCGACGGAAAGGGCGGCTATCCCGCACCCAATCGCGGGGTTTTCGAGAACAGCCACAAGCCGGAGGATATGGGGGCGTTCCGCGCGCCCAGCCTGCGCAATATCGCCGTGACCGCGCCTTATATGCATGACGGCAGCGTGGCGACGCTCGAGGAAGTGATCGACATCTACGCCGCAGGCGGGCGCAACGTCTCGAACGGCCCCCTCAAGGGCGACGGACGCCGCAATCCCAATAAGAGCGCGCTGATCGTTCCGATCGAGCTCACCGCGCAGGAGAAGAGCGATCTGATCGCCTTTCTCAAAACCCTTACGGACGAGACGCTGCTGACATCGCCTCGTTTCGCCGATCCCTGGGCCCCCGCTGCGACCTCAGCGAACGGCCCGAGCGGGATTCAAACCAAATAACTGCAAACCCTTTCAAGAAAGAACTGCCATGTCTCTGCAAGCGACCCTGACGCGCGGCGTTTCCGCCTGCGCCATCACCCTCGTTTTTGCCGCCTCCAGCGCGAATGCGCAGCAGACCCTGCCCCGCATCGAGATCGGCGGCGGGCGTCGCGACGCCGGCGCGCGCGTTCCCAGTCGGCCCGCCGCGCCCGTCGTCGCGACGTCCTCCGCCCAGCCCGTCGCTCAATCCGTCGCGCCCGGATTTAGCGCCGCCCGCGCCAAACTGCCGATCTATCGCGATCCTCCCGGGCAAAGCTTTACGACGGTGTCCGGCGGTTTTCTCCGCACCACCCCGATGGCGACGGTGCAGGAAATGCTGCGATACAGCCCCGGCGTCTCCTTCAGTCAGGGCCTGACGCCGCGCGATCTGATCGTCTCCATTCGCGGCTCCGGCAACCGGCTGTCCAATGGCGTCCGCAACATTCAGATGTTCGACGACGGCTTTCCGATCGTGACCTCCGACGGGAACAGCCGCACGGACATGCTCGATCCGCACGCCTATGGCGCCGTCGATATTTATCGCGGTCCTTCATCCGCCATGTTCGGCAATCACGCCCTGGGCGGCGCGATTAACTATCGCACCCGCAGCGGCGCGGAAATCGACGGCGTGGAAACCGGCTCGGAATTCGGCAGCTTTGGCTACATCAACAATTTCGCCAACGCCGGGAAAAAGATCGGCGCCTTCGATCTCGCTCTCTTCGCTTCCGACATGCGCGGAGACGGCCATATATTGCATAGCGCCTATAATTATCAGACCGCCAATTTTCGGGGAAGCTGGACGCCGACCGAGTCGGACAGATTCACGCTGAAATATATTTTCAACAACACCTTTTCGCAGCTCGCACAAGCGTCGCCGATCCTGAGATACTATCTCAATCCCTTCCAGTTCGGCTGCGAGATCGCGATTGCGAACAACCCCTATTGCGCGAACATCCAGCAGCCGGGAAACGGCGTCTCCGGCGCCTTGGTTCCGCAAAGCTTCTCGCAACTCGGCGCGCATCAGCATCTGAACCGCCACATCGCGGGACTGAGATGGGAGCATGATTTCGACAATGCGACGACGCTGCGGACTCAAGTCACCTATAATTACCTCGATTACATTAACGGCACCGTCATTCCTCCGCGCTTTTCCTTCGGCGGACCGGTGCAGGTGCGCGGGCCCGCGGTCGGCCTCAACGTGACGACGGACATCACGAAGCACGGCGCGCTGTTCGGCTTCCCGGCCACGCATTTCCTCGGCTTTTTCTACGACAACACCAAAGCTACGAATCCCTCCTTCGTGCAGGTTCCGAATGTGTGGAACTGGGGCATGCCGGGCGGCGCGGCCGGCAAGGTCGATTCCTATCATTCGAATATCGGACTCCGCGCGCGAGAAGAAATCGCGCTCGCCGACGGCTTGACGGGCGTCATTGGCTTCAGCTCGAACTGGAACAGGGTCTGGGGCGTCAACACGGTGTATACCTACAATGCGGCGAGCCGATTGACGCTTCCCTATCAGGTCGCTCTCGACCGGGAGTTCTGGAATACGGCGCCGGAGGCTTCGCTTACCTACCGTTACAATCCGGAATGGCAGTTCCGCGCTCGCTATGCGGCGGGCTATGGAACGCCGAATTTCACGACGCTCACGACAAGTTCCACGGGAAATGTCGCGACGGCCAACACGACTCTCAAGCCGCAAACCAATATGGGCGTCGATATCGGCGTCGACTGGACGCCGAGCCCCGACGTCACCGTCAGCCTGACGGGCTTCAACGAATGGTACCGCAATGAAATTCTCACGCTCTCGACCGGCGCGCCGCTTCTGGTCAATTATTCGCTGAACATTCCCGCGGCGATCCATCGCGGCCTCGAGCTCAACGCCAATTGGCGGCCCTTCGAAGGCGCGGCCTTGACGGCGGTCTACTCGCTCAACAGCCAGTACATCACCGAAATGATGGAGGGATTGCCGTCAGGCTCCGCGCCGTCCGTCTATCTCAACCGCAGCGGCAAGAAGATTCCCAACGTGCCGCCGCACACGATCACGACGCGCGCCAGCTATGACATCCCACATGGCGCCTATAAAGGTCTCGGCGCCTTCGTCGAATATGTCTTCAAAAGCGCCTACACGCTCGACGCCGCGAACCTATCCAGCGTTCCCAGCTACGGGCTCGTGAACCTGAATCTGCATTACAATCGGGACCTCGAAAATTTCTATTTCAGAAACATCGAGGTCTATCTCAGCCTCAACAATGTGTTCGATCGCCGATATATGGCCGCGACATTCATCATGCCGAACACGCTGACGGGAGGAATAGAGACGCCCGCCGCCATTTTGGCCAATACGGGCGGCGGCGTCTATGCCGGGCAACCGCGCGCGGTGATCGGCGGCATGAAATTGAAGTTTTAGATCGAACGCCTTCCCAGGCCACAGAGCCCAAATCCGTCGCATGACAATGCCGGGAATCCTCGATTCCCGGCATTTCACTTTGTCGCGCGTTTTGATGTGAGCGCGCGGCTCGATGGCGTGACTGCGCGCAACGTCACGCGCTGAAAAATTGTTTTACGCCTGTCCGCTTTTCCTGCGCCGAAACGTCTTATCCAATGACAAACAGCCGAGATGCGGGGCGTTTGTCCGGACTGGTTCCGAAACCACGCATTGCTAGGAGAAGAGAGATGGCTATCAAGATCGCCAATCGTCGGACGCTCGATGTTCTCGGCCGCGAAGGCGCCTTCTGCGACGGCGGCCAGTGCGCGGCCCTCGCGGCGTAGTTTCCAGGGCCATCCCCGGCTCGCCCGGGGATGGCCATCCGAAATCTTCCTCGCGGCTACGGGGCGCTTGATATGCAAGTCGGTCTCAATTTCACATTGGGCGGAACCCATGAAATGGTTCAGCGCATGATCGACGACGGCCATCTCGATTATTGCGAGCTTCTCATCGACAATTTCCTGCAGGCGCCGCCAGACGACCTGGCGCGGCACTTCCAATGTCCGGTCGGCTTTCACGTCATGTTCTCGAAATATCTGGAAAGCGATCTCGACTTCCTGGAGGATCTGGCGAAGCGGCTCCGCGTTCTGATCGACGCGATGCATCCTCTCTACGTCTCGGACCATATGGCCCATTTCACCCATCGCGGACGACGCCTGTTCCATCTCGGCGAGATCGACTACGCCAACGAATACGATCAGGTTCGCCGTAAGGTCGACATATGGCAAAGGCTCGTCGGCCAGAAGATCTATATCGAAAACTACCCTTCCATCATGGATGGCGGATGGGAAGCTCCGGCCTTCTTCGAACGGCTGACGCGGGACACGGGCGCGGGCGTATTGTTCGACGCCTCCAACGCGGTCTGTGCGTTTCGCAATTGCGGCGCGCCTCTTGAACTGTGGGACAGCGTCATCGCTTCGACGGAGCATTTCCACGTCGCCGGCTTTAATTTGTCGATCATCGAGCCGCACATCACGGTGGATTCCCATGATGGCGACCTCGCCCGGGAGACGCTCGCTTTTCTCGAACGGCGCCGGTCCCTCTTCGACAAGCCCGGCGCCACGATCACCTATGAGCGCGATCACAACATCGACTACGACGCGATCGTTGCGGACGTAAGCCGTCTGCGCGCTTTGTTTTCCAGATCCGGGGAGGAACGCCATGAACCTTGCGTCGCCATTGGAGCCTAGAATCGACGCGGAGCTGTTCGATTGGCTTACGGATATGAGGCCGCAGAAACAAATCCCCCGGGAGTCGCGCGCATTCGTCCGGATCGACGCGAGCCATCGGGCCTATTGGCACGCATTGTTCGACATCTGTCCTCAATTGTTGAAGATCGCCTCCCCCGATGGGCTGGCGATTCTTCGACCGTTTATGAGTTGGGCGCAAACGCAGGATTCGACCTTCGACTGGAGCTTCTATCTCTGGGTCTATCAATGGCTCGAGCAATCCGAGTTTCAAGATCGCGTCGACGAGGATTTGCTGATCACGATGATGGGCGCCTCCGTCGCCCGCTGGGCGAATTTTGATCGCAGTCCCGACTGTGGAATCGTGCTCACGAGCATAAGGACGGACAAGATTGTCATCGCCTGGAAATGCCGAACCGCGTCGGGGCGTCGCGAGGTCGAGATCGTCGAGCTCGAAGAGCCCTTGCCCGAGCCGAGCGCGCCATTCGGCTTTTTCATTACGCCGGAATTCGAATTGCCGGCATTTGCCGGATGGCGGGACATTCCGCGATGAGCGAAACGGGCCTTTGGCGCGGCTTCGCGCCTTTGCTCGTCTTCTACGGCGCAGGCGCGCTGATGGTTCAAATCGACCTCTGCATGATCGCGCCGCTCGGCCCCGGCGCGCCAACCGCCTATCTGACATTGACGCGCGTCGCGGCGCTCGACCTCGTCTCGATGGCGGCCACCGGCGCCGTCGCATCCGTTTTCGTCAGGAAGGCGCGCGCCATCGGTGAGGCGAAGGACGCGGTCGCGCAAATTTCCTGGCTCGCCGCGGCGATCGGCGCCGGAACGGGCGCTTTGGGCTATATTTTTTACCCGGGCCTCATCGTCGCGCTTACGGGACGCGCCGAATTGGCGGCGAGCGCGGCCTCTGCGGCGTTTTGGTTTTCGCTTTCGAGCCCCTGCCGATTCTACGCGAACGCCGGCGCCTTTGCTTTGCTGGCGTTCGGGGACGGCGGCGCGGCGGCGAGATGGAAATTATTTGCCGTGGCCGCCAAGATCGGCTGCAACTATCTCTTCATCAATCTCCTCGGCTGCGGCTTCGCGGGGTGTTTCATCAGCGGTTTTCTCATCGCCGTCCTTTCTTCGATCTGGATCTTTCAAAGACTCGCCGCGCATGGCCTACGCCCGACCATCGGGGCGCCCCGATGGTCGGGCGCGCGATCTTTTCTTCTCGCCTCAACGCTAGAGTCGCAGCGCCTGTTCTGGCCTCAACTCGCCATGAGCGTTTCCGTCGCGCTCTTTTCGACGCCCTTGCTCGGCCACGTGGATTATCGCCGTCTTGACGCTTTCTCGGCCGGACAGATGCTGATCGCCTTCCTGCTGACGCCGATGTCGGCGCTCACCCGATTTTTCACCTTGCGCCTCGCAAATTTGCCGGAGGCCCGAATGTCCGCGTTTACATGGAGGCTTTGGATGAAAGGCGCGCCGCCGATCGTCGCCGCCGCCGCCCTGTTGTTCGTCGCGAGCGAAAGCCTCGGCGCCATATACCGCCAAACGGGTCCATGGTGGTCCGCCCTCGTGGAAGCGCTCGCGCTCTCTCTGCCGATCCGATACGCCACGAATGTCATGCGCGCGGTCCTGCAAGCGCGCGGCGCATTCGCGACGACCGCGGCGGCCGACAGCTTCGCTTCCTGGTCCGTCGCCATCCCCCTGCTTGCGCTCGGCCTATCCCGCAACGATCCCCGGATCGCCTATCTTTCGCTTCTGGCGCCGGAGGCGTGCTGCGCCCTCTGGCTGGCGCAGAAAATGCCCTTCTCCATTTCCCGTCAGGCCGCCCGCATGCTCCGCCGCGTCCGGCGCCCACACGCCGCCAGCCGCGAACGACCTCATTTGGCGGCCAAGCGATCGCCGAAATTCCATGGAGAGTCGCAATTCACCGCCCTTTCCGGAAGGCGCCGCCCATGAAAGCGAGGCGCACCCCCGTCTTGATCGTCGGCGCCGGCTATGCGGGTTTAACGGCGGCGTTGCTGCTCGCCTGGCGCGGCGTTCCCTGCACGCTCGTCGAGCGGCATAAATCCGTTTCGCCGCGGCCGAAGGCGCATGGCCTCAATCGCCGAAGCATGGAGGCGCTGCGCGTCGTGGAGGGGCTCGAGGCCGACTTGTACAAGTTGAGCCGCGCCGCTCCGGAAAATGCGGCGATCATCATCGCCGAAAGCGTGATGGGGCGCGAAATAAGCCGCCTGCTCGAGCCGGGCGCGAAACGGCCGCCGCTTCTTTCGCCCGTCGATATCTGCCACATCGGACAGAACCGTGTGGAGACGACCTTGCTTCGATATGTCCGCGCCCTTGGCGTGGACGTCAGATTTTCGACGGCCGTCGAGCGCCTGTCGCAGGAGGCGGACCAGGTGACGGCGTCGCTGCGCGACCTTGCAAAAGACGAGGCCTATACGCTCGCGGCGGATTATGTCGTCGCGGCCGACGGCGCCAATAGCGCCATCCGCTCCGCGCTTGGAATCGAGATGATCGGCGACGGCGCCGTGTCCCACGCCGTGTCGATATTGTTCGAGGCGGATCTTGCGGCGCCGATGCGCGGACGCGGCACTGTTTTGTATTATTTGAGAAATCCGGCCTTTATCGGCGCCTTCGTCAGTTGCGACGAACCTGGCGTCGGCCAGATCAACATCGAATATGATTCGCGGCGGCAAGCCGCCGCCGATTTTGACGAGAATCGGTGCCGGCAAATGGCGCGCGACGCGCTCGGCATACCCAATCTCCATGTGAAAATCCTGGATCGGATGACCTGGACGATGGCCGCTCAATTCGCCGGACGCATGTCGACAGGGCGCATCTTCCTTGCCGGCGACGCCGCGCATGTCATGCCGCCGGTCGGCGGACTGGCGGGACAGACCGCCATTCAGGACGCCGCCGACATCGCCTGGAAGCTCGCCTTCGTTTACCACGGCGACGCCGGGCCCGCCCTTCTGGAGACATATGAAGCGGAGCGTCTTCCCGTCGCGCAGATGACCGTCTCCTGCCAGATCAGGAATTACGTGGAGCGCCTGCGGCCCGATCGCGACGATCTCCGCTCTCTCTTCGCGGAAGAAGATTATCTTAGCGTCGCCATGGGCTATCGTTACCGCTCGCCGGCGATCGTCCTGGAGACGCCGGACGATCGCCAAAGGGCGGAAAGCCCGCTGCGCCCTTCCGGCCTCCCCGGAACGCGGCTCGCGCATATCCCGCTTCAACGCGACGGGGTGCAGATTTCGACGCATGACCTCGTCGGGCGTGAATTCGCGCTTCTGGCCGCGCCCGGCGGCGATAGATGGATCGACGCCGCCCAATCGGCGTCCCGACAATCCGGTTCGCGCCTCGCGACATACCAAATCGGGGTCGATCTGAAAGACGAAGCCGAGCTATTTTCCGCGCGGACCGGCCTGAGGAACGACGGCGCCATTCTGGTTCGGCCGGATGGCTTTATCGGATGGAGATCGAGGAGCGGTTGCGTCGACCCAGCACAAACCCTGAACGCCGCGCTGCGTCGCATGCTTTGCTTGGAGCGCGCCGCCGAACCGATGTAACCGACCTTCGCCGCGCGCCTTGACCGCCGAAGGTCCGCTTTGGCGCCTTCGGTCGGGAAGGACGGGCCGCTTCCAATCCATCTCCGCGTTGCCGAACGTCCGCTGGCGGGACGGCGGCCTTCGATCACAGGTCGGGTTGTTCAGAAAAAGCCAGCGCGTCGACCTCAACGCCAAGAAAAGCCGACATTCTTCACATTCCCGAAAGCAAGTGATGGCATCTCACGTTCAGCCGGTTTATGCTGGAGCATACTCTGGCCGGCGGCGGGACATGAGGAACTCCAAAATCATGATCATGGACGATGGGATTGCCGATGCCGGCGGAAGAAACGAGGAAGCTCTGCTTGGGCTTCGGTCGGGGCGTCTCAACCGCCGGTCGTTTCTGTTCGGCTCCGCCGCCGGTTTCGGCGCGCTGGGGCTTTCCGGCTGCGTGACGTCCGACGACATGGGCCGCGCCGAGGCGGCGAAGTTTTACGCGGCTGTGCCAAATGAGAAATTCCCGATCCCGGCGGTCGACATTGGCAAGATCGATCCGAAATATTTTCGCCGAACGGTGCGCTACGACACCAAAGAGGCGCCTGGCACGATTATCGTCGATCCCAAGAATTACCATGTTTATCGCATCGAAGGCGACGGATACGCCACCCGCTATGGCGCCAATGTCGGCCGCCCCGGGTTCCTGTGGAGCGGCGAAGTTTATGTCGGGCGCAAGGCGGAATGGCCCATCTGGACGCCGCCCAAGGAGATGATGGCGCGCCAGCCAGAGGCGCGCCAATATGCCCGCGGCATGCCGGGCGGTCTGGACAATCCGCTCGGCGCCCGCGTGCTCTATCTCTATAAGAACGGCGTCTATACGGTCTACACAATCTACAGCACCAGCGACCCCGAGACGATCGGGACCGGCATTACGAGCGGCTGTACCGGCCTCCTCAGTCAGGACATGATCGACCTCTATTCACGGACGCCGATCAAGACGAAGGTGGTCATGCTGCCGGCATAGCCAGCGGCGTCAACACGCCGGTCCAGGCGCCGCCGGCCCAAGGAACAGGGCCGTTCGTTAGGGTCATAGCGATTGTGGGCGGTGGCGGTCGCTTGTCATGTGTCGGCGCCACGCCGCTTCGAACGTCCGTCGCCCAATTGTTCCCCTGATAGCGGTCATTGCAGGACCGCCCGCGAATGTCCGGCACATGCTCGCAGCTCAATGTCAGCTCGTGGCGCATTGCGGTCGCGAGCAAACGGCAGACCGCCGCCCCTGATGAGTCCTTTGCCGGCGACACGATCTTAAAGACGGCAACCCTGCTACCGCTGCAACCTTCAGACGTTTCCGGCGGAACGCCGCATGGCGCGAGAGCGTTCTATGTCTTGGCGCACCGCCGAGGCCGAGTGTGTGGAGAACCCGGGGCCCGGGATCGGCTTCGAAACCGGAAGGACAAGCAATGGCGATTGCCAAGAACACGATCTGCCTATGGTACGACAAGGACGCCGAGGCTGCGGCCCGTTTCTATGCGGCTACTTTTCCGAATAGCTCGGTGGGCACCATTTTCCGCGCTCGCAGCGACTACCCGTCCGGCAAGGCGGGGGACGTGCTGACCGTCGAATTCACGGTCGCCGGCATCCCCTGTCTCGGCCTCAATGGCGGGCCCGCCTTCAAGCACAACGAAGCCTTTTCGTTCCAGATCGCGACCGACGATCAGCAGGAGACCGACCGCTACTGGAACGCGATCGTCGGCAGTGGCGGCCAGGAAAGCGCGTGCGGCTGGTGCAAGGATAAATGGGGCGTCTCCTGGCAAATCACGCCGCGCGTGCTGACCGAGGCGCTAGCCGCCGGCGGCGACGAGGCGAAACGCGCCTTTGAAGCCATGATGGAGATGACGAAAATCGACGTCGCCGCAATCGAGGCGGCGCGGCGCGGCTGATGGTCCCAGATTGCCGTTATTCATTCGCCAAGGGCGCCCTCCTCGCTGGCGCTCGACTTTTGCACGCGGGACCCGTTGAATTCCCGGCATGGCGCCATTCGCGCAAAAGTCATGACCTCTCCACGGTCGTCAACATTCGCACTACCGCGTCCTCGTCGGCAGGAGGCTAGATCGTCAAGTCATACGGCTTCCTCTCGATCGCTTCGTTCGCGCGCCCCGTCATTGCGAGCCTTTTCTCGAAGTCGGGTATACCCGGCTTCGCAATACCGGCGAAGCAATCCAGAGCGTCGCCGCGGCCCCTGGATTGCTTCGCTTCGCTCGCAATGACGGCCGCACGGCGAATGAAACAAACGGAACCGGTATCAGGCCATCTGCTGGCTCCGTCCAGATCGCTTCCCGCTTATCGACGATGCTCCCGGGCCGCGCGTCGTGCGCGGCGGTCAAGGCCATTGGCGCAAAGCAGGCCTGACGGCCAACACCGGCGCGAGAGCTATGCCGCCGGGCTCAAAACCTCGCCGCCGACCGGCCGGTTGCAGGCGCAGAGCGCCTTCGTCTGCAAGGCGTCGAGCACGCGCAGCGTATCCTGCGGGGCCCGGCCCACATCGAGATTGGTGGCGTAGATATGCTGAATGACATTGTCGGGATCGAGGACGAAGGTCACACGATACGCTACCCCTTCCGGCGAACGAACGCCGAGCGCATCGACCAGGCTGCCCTTGGGGTCGGCGAATTGCCAGATGGGCAGCCTGGAAAGATCCTTATGATCGCGCCGCCAGGCGAGCTTGACGAACTCATTGTCGGTCGAGCCCCCGAGAACGACGGCGCCGCGCGCGTCGAAGTCCGAGGCAAGGCGCGCAAACTCGGAGATTTCCGTCGGGCAGACAAAGGTGAAATCCTTTGGGTAGAAGAAAACGATCTTCCATTTCCCCGGGAAGCTCTCCTGCGTGACCGCTTCGAACGCGCTGTCGTCATTTTCGACAATCTCGTTGAAGCCTGGCTTTACGCCGGTAACTTCGAAGGCCGGCAGTCTGTCTCCGATACCCAACATGTCCTTCGCTCCGTTTGGTTGGATTGATTCACTGGCGCGCCGCCGATCTGCATTGCGGCTTCGCTTCGCGCACGATCGAGCGGACAGCGCGCGTAAACGCCGCGGCGCCTGCGCTCGACAGCGGCGCGTATGGGACGCCATGGCTGTCGCACAGGCTTTTCACAGTATCGACAGCGCTGTGGCTGACACAGTCTATCGGGAAAAAGACCGCGTCTGCGCGCCTGACGAGCTGACCCAGGATTGCAGGACTGTCCTCGAGGCCGCCATCGTGATGGATCAGCAGCCCGTTTAGATCGGAAATCCATTCCTTCAATCGGTAAATCGTACGCGGGCGTCCTCCGACATAAAGCAGACATCGGCCGCATAGATCCCGTGGCGTGTCGGCGTCGTCGGCGGAGAGCGCGCAAATGGCCGCCTGCTCTTCCACCGGCGGAGATGCATGGCGTTCGCCGAGCGCGGCTCTTTCGCCATAATGGAGGCGCTGAAGCTGCTCCGCCCGCTCGTTAAGCCGATCGCACTCCGTGGAGAGCCGGGTCGCTCGCTCGGCCAGCCTTTGATTCTCGGCATGAAGGGCTGCGTTCTCGCGTTCCAGGGCGCCGCAACGAAGCTGCCGCTCGTCGGCTTCAAATGCGCCGCGCAGTCTTTCCAGCTCCTGCCTCAGTCCTTTTGCCGTTGGCAACCTCAATTCCGCCTCCTCGGTCAGCAAACGCGCCGCCTTTGTCGAGCGTCGAAGCTCCATGCGTTTCCACTGGAACCCAAAACGGGCCGATTGATCGGCGAAGCCCTATTCGGGCGTCTTGCGCGTGTAGTTGGGATTTTCCTCGACAAGCACGACCTCGAATCCTTCGAACTCGGGACCGCCTATATAGAGGTCCCGGTTCTGACCGGCGTTCTTATGCGCTTCCCGAAAATGCTCGGAACGCGTCCAGTCAATGAAATGCTGTTTCGTCTCCCAGAGGGCGTGCGACGAATAGAGCGTGTAATCGTCTCGCTCCGGGCCCCTGAGCAAATGAAAGACGATAAAGCCGGGCCGTTCGTGAAGTCTCGACTGGCGCGACTTCCAAACATCCTCGAAGGCCTGCTCCCGTCCCTTGACGATCTTGAATCGGTTCATTGCGATAAACATGCATTCGCTCCCTTCGATCCTTCATTGCTCATTCGGCCATCGCTTATGGCTTATGGCTTATGGGCGCGCCGAACTGGATCAGGTTTCGGTCGATGTCGAAAAATCCGCCCTGCCGCATGCCCCAGGGCCTGTCCGCAACGGGTATGATTTGCGCTCCCGGTTCATTTGTCGGAAAGGCGGCGGACAGCGCGGCGCTGGTCGCGTCCGCGTCGACGACGCGCAGGAAGGCGCCGGCGTCGTTTTCCTTCGGATCGAGGTCGGGGCTCGGAAAGAAATGGAGCTCCACCCAATCGGAACGCGCGATCACATAGCCTCCGCCCTCCGTGATTTCGACGATCTCGAAGCCCAACATCCGATAGAATGTCGCCGTCGCCGCAAGATTGCGAGCGGGCAATATGGGCGCGACGCAAGTGCGTCGATCGAGCGGAACATAGGGTCCGAACATGAGCGCTCCCCGCCTCCGATTTTCACTGCGGATTGGTTCGCGGTATCATCGCGTCGAACTCCTCCAGCCGGGAGCGCTCCGGTCCCTCGGCGGCGGACCACTCCCGCTGTCCGGCCCAGGCGCATCTCCACGCCAGGAAGCTCTCTTCATTCACCCATACCGTCAGCGACATATAGACGACGCCGGACTCGGTCGCGCGTCCCTTCGTGAAGCGGTAGGAGATGAAGCCCGGCGCCGATTGGAAGCTCGATTGCTTCAACGCCCAGAGCTTCTCGAAAGCCGCCTCATGCCCGCTGAACACCTTGAGTTGCTCGGACGCCATGAACATTGCTGGTCTCCTTTTCGTGTTGTCGCCGCCGCATCCCCTGGCTCATGTCACTTTCAATTCACCGCGAACTTGCCTCCCAGCGAGAACCTCACCGTCAATCCGGGGCTCGGCGCGCTGTTGCGAAATTGCATGTAGTTCCGGTCCGTCGCGTTGGAGACCAGCACGTTCGCGAAGATTCTGTCATTCCGGTCGTAATTCGCGAACAGATCCACATAATCATACGACCTTCCGGCGATCGCAATATTGACGGGAAGCCCGGAGACCAGCGGCTGGCAGCGATTATTCGCGTCCGCGTAAGCATAGAAGTCGCAATTCCTGCCGCCGACGATCGTGTAGCGCACGCCGGCGGTCAGGGCGTTGTTTTGCAGTCCGAATGTTCACCGCGGCGCCAGGGTCGTTCGCCTGCTCCTGGACCGTGACGCTCGGCGCCTCGCGGAGCACTTCCGAGATTGTTGTCGTCTGGAAACGCTCAATATAGCTGCGATTGACGACGGTCGTGCCGCCGAGCGCCTGCACCGCCTTTTCAGGCGTCCTTTTCGTGGTGACGGCGGGCGTTTCGAACCGCTCGATTCCGCTGTTCTGGAGCTTTCGCGCGGCGCGGCCGATTTCGATCGTTGGCAGAGTCTGCTGCGCGGCTGCGGACGAAGCCAGCGCGGCGAATGCCGCGGCGGATATGGCGCGCAGCGGCGCCGAGCGCCCGGGTCGACACAAATGACACATTGAAGAAGCCCTCCAGCCAGGAACGCCTTGTGATTTGGCTGGCTGGCTCGGCGCGCGGCCTTGCTGGCTGGCTTTCGCCTCAGACGGCGACATTGGCGAAGCGTAGCGACGGCGCCGGAGCCTTTCAATTGGAAAATCGCTCGACAATCTTAGAATTTTTCCAGATTGTTACTACGGAATACTAAGTTTGGAACGTTTTCAACGAGCATCCTGAAAGTATTCCAATGAACCGTCAGACATATTGACGTTCAGACCGAGGCGCGGAAGTTTTGCGCGACGACTGAAGGCGCGCGGAGCCGCCGCCGACGACCTGTTCCCACGAAACGAGGCGATCATGCGCGAAAAAGGCAAACACGGAAGATGGCGCGCGCGCCTGACGGCATTCCTCGGCGCGGCGCTCGGACTTGCAATCCTGTCGATCGCGGATGCGCGCGCGGACGAACGTATCGTCTCCGTCGGCGGGGCCGTGACGGAGATCATCTATGCGCTGGGTCGCGACGCCCTTATCGCCGCCGTCGACACGACCAGTCTTTATCCGCCCGAAGCGCTGAAGACCAAGCCGAATGTCGGCTATATGCTTTGTCGGCCGAAGGCGTTCTGTCGGTCAGACCGTCGCTGATCGTTGCGGCGGAGGGAGCCGGACCGCCGGCGGCGCTGATGAGCCTGCGGGAATCCGGCATTCGGCTGGCGACGATTCCAAACGAGGCGTCGCCGGCCGGCGTCCAGCGTAAAATTCTCGCCATCGGCGAGTTGATCGGTTCGAGCGAGGGCGCGCGCATGCTCGCCAAGGAAGTCGACGCCCGCTTCACGACGCTTGCGGCGCTGCGCGATCGTATCGAGAAGCCCAAGCGCGTGCTCTTCGTGCTTTCCGCGTCGGGCGGTCGGACGATGATTGGCGGCAAGAGCACTTCCGCCGATGCGATCATCGCTCTCGCCGGCGCGATAAACGCCGCCGCGTCGATCGAAGGGTTCAAGCCCATGAATGACGAAGCGATTGTCGCCGCCGCGCCGGACGTCGTGCTGATGATGCGCCGGGAAAATGCATCGGCCCGCGACCTGATGGCGACGCCGGCCTTCGCCGCCACGCCCGCGGGCAAGGCCCAAGCCGTAGTGGAAATGGACGGCAACTATCTCCTCGGCTTCGGGCCGCGTGCGCCCGACGCGGCGCGCGATCTCATGGCGGCGCTCAATCCCGAGATGAAGCTGCCGCCGCCGCCGCCCGGAAACGCAAATCACGGCCACGAGCCATGAGCGTGACGACCGTCGATCTGCAGGCTCTTCAGCAAATGTCGGCGAGACGCCGCCAAGCGGTCGCCGGAATTCTTTTGCTTGGGTGCCTCGGCGTCCTGTCATGTTTCGTCGCGATCGTCATGGGCGCCGTCCCTATCGCGCCGCGACGGGTGCTGGAGATTCTCCTGGAGGCGGATTCGTCCCAGGGCGCCGGAAGCCGCGCCTATGACGCGAATTTAATCCTGAACATCCGCCTGCCGCGCGTCATGCTGGGCTTCGAGGTCGGCGCCGCCCTTGCCGTCAGCGGCGCGCTCACGCAGGGGCTGTTTCGCAATCCGCTCGCCGACCCCGGACTGATCGGCGTATCGAGCGGCGCCGGATTCACCGCCGCCGCGACGATCGTGCTGGGCGGTCAAGGGATTTCGAGTCTCATGGGCTATTCCGTCGCATTGCCTTTCGGCGCCTTTGTCGGCGGCCTCTCTTCGACGCTCGTGATTTATGCGATCCCGACGCGCCGCGGGCGAACCTCCGTGGCGACGATGCTTCTCGCGGGCGTCGGCTTCGGCGCCTTTTGCGGCGCGCTGACAGGTCTCCTCGCGACCAGCAACTTCGGGATCTGACCTTCTGGTCGCTGGGCAGCCTTAATGGCGCGACCTGGCCCAAGACGATGACGGTCGCGCCGATCATCCTCCCGCTCGCATGCCTGACGCCGCTCCTTGGGCGAAGCCTGAACGCGCTCGCGCTCGGCGAGGCTGAGGCGTTTCATCTCGGCGTCCGCGTGCAGCTTATCAAGACTCTGACCATCGGACTTGTGGCGCTCGCCGTCGGGTCAAGCGTCGCAAGCGCGGGCGTCATCGGCTTTGTCGGCATCGTCGCGCCTCATACGATCCGCCTGCTCGTCGGTCCCGACAATCGGCTCTTGCTGCCCTTGGCCGCCTTGCTCGGCGGCGCGCTGCTCGTCAGCGCCGACATGGCCGCTCGCACGCTGGTCGCGCCGGCGGAGCTTCCGCTCGGCGTCGTGACCTCGGCGGTCGGCGCCCCTTTCTTTCTGTGGCTGCTGTTGACGCGCGCCCGGGGGCTGCTCTGATGGAGGCGTTTCTCGAAGCTCGGGCGCTGTATTACGCCATCCGACAGATCCCTATTGTCGACGATGCGACGATCTCGCTCATGCCGGGGCGTCTCGTTATCGTCGTCGGCCCGAACGGCGCCGGGAAATCGACGCTCCTGAAACTTCTGTCCGGAAAACTGCGCCCCACCTCGGGAGAGCTGGCCCCGGAAATTCGGACAGTGAGATAAGTGGATTTTCTGCCTGACGGCGGCGAGGATTCTCGCCGCGAATCAGGAGCATTCGATGACGAAGCGGAGCCGCCGGACGCATTCTTCGGCGTTCAAGGCGAAGGTGGCGTTGGCCGCCATCAAGGGAGAGAAGACGTTGGCCGAGCTGGCGCAGCAATTCGACGTCCACCCGAACCAGATCACGACGTGGAAAAGCCAGCTGCTCGAGGGTGCGGCCGGCGTTTTCGGGCAGGATAAGGCGGAACCAAGAGAAGCCGCCGTCGATTTGAAGGGGCTTCACGCGAAGATCGGCGAACTGACGCTGGAGAACGATTTTTTGTCCGGCGCGCTCACAAAAGCGGGATTGCTGAGCGCAAAAAGATGATCGACCGCGATCACGATCTTTCGATCGCCCGGCAGGCGAAGGCGCTGGGGGTCGCCCGCAGCTCCGTCTACTACAAGCCGCGGCCGGTTACGGCCGAGGACCTCGAGCTGATGCGCCGCCTCGACGAATTGCATCTCGAACATCCTTTCGCCGGCGCGCGGATGCTGCGCGATCTGCTGCGGCGCGAGGGCGTCGCCGTGGGTCGCCGGCATGTCGCGACGCTGATGAAGCGGATGGGGATCGAGGCAATCTATCGTCGTCCGAACACGAGCAAGCCCGCGCCGGGACACAAGGTTTACCTATATCTGCTGCGCGGCGTGAAGATCGAACGGCCGAACCAGGTCTGGGCGACGGACATAAGTTACATCCCGATGCGGCGCGGCTTCGTCTATCTCACGGCGGTCGTCGACGTGTTCAGCCGACGCGTGCTGGCGTATCGCGTGTCGATCACGATGGAGGCGGCGTTCTGCGTCGAGGCGCTCGAGGAGGCGCTGGCGAAATACGGCAAGCCGGAGATTTTCAACACGGATCAGGGCAGCCAGTTCACCAGCCTCGACTTCACCGGCGTGCTGCTCGATGCGAAGATCGCCATCAGCATGGATGGGAAAGGCGCCTGGCGCGACAATGTCTTCGTCGAGCGGCTGTGGCGCAGTGTGAAATACGAGGAGGTCTATCTCAAGGCCTACGACAATGTGTCCGAGGCGCGCGCCTCAATCGGCGGGTATCTGGCTTTCTACAACCGCGCATCAGAACACCCATCTCTCTATGTTATTGAAGGGAATAGGCTTTGCTGGCCGCGGTCTGGTCCCGCGGGGTATCTGGCGTTACGACGTGCTCTTTCGACGATCGATCTGGCCGCTTCAGTCGCAAGCGCCGCGCGCGCGAATATCCAGGGTCCATCTGGCAAAGGCCGTCGGGCTTCAATCTCGCCGACTTCGGCCGCCAGTCGGAGGGTCTTGGGCGTGACCTTCAATAGGCGGGCGGCATCGGAGAGGTTAAGCCAGGGCTCGATGCCATCCTCAGCGGCCTCGAACACTGGGATGCGATGGTGCGAGCGCAGCGAGGTGACGCGCTCGCGGGTCCAACGGTTGCCGTGGCCAGTCTTGAGGCCATTGCGGTTGAGAAGGCCGGCTATCAGATTGTCGCTGGCGATCAGCACCAGCTCGCGTACGGCGGCGATGATGTCAGCGGGTGTGCTGTTGCGCTGTCCGCGTCGGCGCTTCGGTAAGCGAAGTTCGCTGTGAACGCCACCTGCCCAGTGGACGGCGATAACGATCTCGGAAGCATCGTCGTCGATATCGGCCACGACCTCGTGGATCAGCGTTCGCACGATGCGCTTCTTCAACCGCGCGTCCGTCGTCGGGGCTGACCAGACTGTTTTGAGGTTCGCTCCCAGCAGGGCAAGCGCGGGCGGGTCGATCGTCGGTGTCGGAGAAACCGCCTCATGCGCGACGATCTTGCTTTCAACGTCGGCGACGCGGACAAGGGCCTGATTCCAGCGCGCCTCGAGTTCGCCGGCGACCAGCCGATTGGCGGGGTCGGCGGCGTCATACTGCCGGAAGGCGCGGTCGGCGGCATAGCGCGCCGCTTCGAGATCGCGACCAAGAGCGTCGCGCACCTGATCCCGACGCTCGGCAGCCTCCTCGGCCGCAGCGACCGATGCGGCAATGGCGCCGGGGCCAACAACGCCAAGAAGCGCTTCCTCGATTGCATCGTCGACGCGCAAGCCCCCGAACGCGATGCAGCGCGGCTCGCCATTATCCATCCAGCCGCGCGAGCAGTTGTAACGCGGGATATGATGCCGCATGCCGCTATAGCGTAGCGTCAGTTTGCGCCCACAGCGGCGACAACGGATCAGGCCGGCGAGCAAGGCGTCGCCATGTTTGGGCGCGCCGTGATGCCGGCTCGTTGGAATGTTGCTGGAAACCATGGTGCGGATCGTTTCGAACCTCTCCCAGCTCACATAGCCGTCGTGGGCGCCGGGCTTCAGCGCAAGCCAGTCGGCGCGTGCTTTGCGGCGGATTTGCGCACTGGCGCCCTTCGCGCCGTATCCCATCGTTGCGGCCGTTCTACCATAAGCATAGGCGCCTCCGTAGACCGGGTTTTCGACCATCCTGTGGAGGGTGGCGTAATTAGGCCGTCGCCAGGCTGTCTCGCCATCCCTCTGCTTCACGGGAAGCTCAAGGTCCTGCTGATGGAACCAAAGCAACGCCTGTCGCGCGCTGCCGAGCTCCTCGATTTTGTCGAAGACCAGCGCGATTGCCGCTTGCACACGCCGATCCGGATCCTTCTCGTATCGGTCGCCGGCCTTCACGAAGCCCACCGGAGCCGCAACGACGAGTTCGCCGCGCCGGGCCTTAGCATAACGGGCGGAAAGCGAGCGCTGGCGTAGAAGATCGAGCTCGTATTCGTTGAGGCTTCCTTTGAGCCCAAGCAGCAGACGATCATTGCCGTGCCGAGGCGCGTAGATGGTCTCCTGATCGACGAGCACGGTATCGACGACGCGGCACATCTCGATTAGTTGTTGCCAATCCCGGCTATTACGGGCGAAGCGCGAGACTTCGCGGGCGCAGACGGCGCCGACCTTGCCGAGGCAGACCTCGGCGACCATTCGCTCGAAGCCGGCGCGCTGCACGCTGCCGGCCGCCGAGCGGCCAAGGTCCTCATCGATCACTTCGATCTCGGTGAAGCCCAGCGCCGTCAGCCGATCTCGCATGGCGTATTGTAAGGCGCCACTTTCGCGGTTGTGCAGCACTTGGTGGGCCGAGGATTGGCGCACATAGAGGATCGCCTTGCGCTCCAGATGATGAGGGCCGATCTTATCAGTGCTCATGGCCGGCTCCCTTCGTCGTTGTTTGCGTATGCGATAGGATCAGCCGCTTCATCAGGCTGATCAACGCTTCTCGCGCATCCTCCGGCAGGTCGAGCCAATTGGGTGCGCCGGCGGCCGCTACCCCGCGTGAGAATAAATCCATCTGCTGTGGAGGGAGGCGCCGTTTGCGCCGATCCCCGCTTGCCGACGCCGTAGTCTTGCGCACCATGGGTCTCTCCCTGATTCTGGTCGTGAGAGACTCCGCTGGGAACCCGGGCATTCGATGATGGTGCCGTGTTCTTCAACACCTGATCTAGCAGCGCGGATAACGCGCTGAGCGCTTGCAGACTAACGACCGGGACGGAGGAAAAGCGTACGTCGGGCGCGCATGCAGCGCGATCAAACATCCATGCGGGGATCTCGAGCCACCGCTTGACGTCCGAGCCGTCGACTGAACACCGGAATACGCCGCCATCCGTCTTATCAATCGCTGCGTGGATGAAGACCTCACGCCCGAACCACGGATGGAGTCGATATAAAACCTCCCTGCAAGCGATCTTGTGGGTGTTCTCAAGCCTTCTTCTATAATGGACGGCGCCCGCATTCGAGCCTTGACGGGCGCACGCCCGACGAGGCCTACTTCGGCAAAGAGGAAACGGCGATGGCCGCATGATTGCCGCCGCCGATTTTGTCGCAGCTTTGGTCGGGCTACGCCCTCCCGACGCCGCGACAAAATCGAAGAACCCCGCGTTCAGCAAACCCGGCAGGAATCCACTTAACTTCCGCGGGGCGCTGTTCAAACAGCCGGAGCCAGCTCTTCAGTTCCGCATCGAAGTCCCGTGGCTTGCGCATCGTCGTCTCCATAATCTATCGATGGAGCGATGATAGTTGAGCGCCTGCCGCAATGCTGTATGGTTGCCGGGACGGGCTGAAACGGCGCGAGCAGTCCCGAGAAATTAGTTCCGAGGGCGCGCTTATACGTCGTTCCGACGTGCGCTTCGCTGTGATGATGTTCGGATCGCGATGGCGATCTATCATCTTCACGTCAAGGTCATCGGCCGCAAGGCCGGCTCCAGCGCGGTGGCCTCCGCCGCCTACCGCTCGGCCTTGCGGCTGCGCGACGACCGGCTTGAGCGCAGCCACGACTTCTCCAACAAGCGCGGCGTCGTCCATTCCGAGGTCATGCTGCCGGAGGATGCATCCGAGCAATGGAGCGACCGCGAACGGCTATGGAACGATGTCGAGGCGTTCGAGGTCAGGAAGGACGCACAGCTTGCCCGCGAGGTCGAGTTCGCCCTTCCGCGCGAGATGACGCAAGCACAGGGCATCGAACTCGCCCGCGACTTCGTGCAGGCGGAGTTTGTCGATCAGGGCATGATCGCCGACCTCAATGTGCATTGGGACATGGCCGAGGACGGGACGCCTAAGCCTCACGCCCATGTCATGCTGACCATGCGATCCGTGGACGAGAACGGCTTCGGCCAAAAGGCGCGCGACTGGAACGCTACCCAGATGGTCGAGCGTTGGCGCGAACGCTGGGCGGAACTAGCCAACGATCGCCTGGCCGAACTCGACATCGACGCGCGCATCGACCATCGCAGTTTGGAGGCGCAGGGCATCGCGCTGGAACCACAAAGCCAAGTCGGCGCACCCGCGCAGCGGATTGAAGGCGAAGGGATCGAAGTCGCCGACCGCGCGGAAATGCACCGCGAGATCGCCCGCAACAACGGCGCACGGATCATCGCCGATCCTTCGGTGGCGCTGGACGCGATAACCCACCAGCAATCGACCTTCAAGCGGCGCGACATAGCGATGTTCGCGCACCGGCACAGCGACGGAATAGAGCAGTTCAACGCAGTCATGGGTGCGATGCGGAGCGCGCCCGATCTAGGTCCTGTGGACAGTTACCTTAGCCAGAGGACGATGGCTGCGATGGTGACGACGGCGAGGTAATTCCTCGCTGTCTTTTCATATCTGGTTGCCACGCGCCTGAATTGAGAGCTGGCTCCGGCTGTTTGAACAGCGCCCCGCGGAAGTTAAGTGGATTCCTGCCGGGTTTGCTGAACGCGGGGTTCTTCGATTTTGTCGCGGCGTCGGGAGGGCGTAGCCCGACCAAAGCTGCGACAAAATCGGCGGCGGCAATCATGCGGCCATCGCCGTTTCCTCTTTGCCGAAGTAGGCCTCGTCGGGCGTGCGCCCGTCAAGGCTCGAATGCGGGCGCCGTCCATTATAGAAGAAGGCTTGAGAACACCCACAAGATCGCTTGCAGGGAGGTTTTATATCGACTCCATCCGTGGTTCGGGCGTGAGGTCTTCATCCACGCAGCGATTGATAAGACGGATGGCGGCGTATTCCGGTGTTCAGTCGACGGCTCGGACGTCAAGCGGTGGCTCGAGATCCCCGCATGGATGTTTGATCGCGCTGCATGCGCGCCCGACGTACGCTTTTCCTCCGTCCCGGTCGTTAGTCTGCAAGCGCTCAGCGCGTTATCCGCGCTGCTAGATCAGGTGTTGAAGAACACGGCACCATCATCGAATGCCCGGGTTCCCAGCGGAGTCTCTCACGACCAGAATCAGGGAGAGACCCATGGTGCGCAAGACTACGGCGTCGGCAAGCGGGGATCGGCGCAAACGGCGCCTCCCTCCACAGCAGATGGATTTATTCTCACGCGGGGTAGCGGCCGCCGGCGCACCCAATTGGCTCGACCTGCCGGAGGATGCGCGAGAAGCGTTGATCAGCCTGATGAAGCGGCTGATCCTATCGCATACGCAAACAACGACGAAGGGAGCCGGCCATGAGCACTGATAAGATCGGCCCTCATCATCTGGAGCGCAAGGCGATCCTCTATGTGCGCCAATCCTCGGCCCACCAAGTGCTGCACAACCGCGAAAGTGGCGCCTTACAATACGCCATGCGAGATCGGCTGACGGCGCTGGGCTTCACCGAGATCGAAGTGATCGATGAGGACCTTGGCCGCTCGGCGGCCGGCAGCGTGCAGCGCGCCGGCTTCGAGCGAATGGTCGCCGAGGTCTGCCTCGGCAAGGTCGGCGCCGTCTGCGCCCGCGAAGTCTCGCGCTTCGCCCGTAATAGCCGGGATTGGCAACAACTAATCGAGATGTGCCGCGTCGTCGATACCGTGCTCGTCGATCAGGAGACCATCTACGCGCCTCGGCACGGCAATGATCGTCTGCTGCTTGGGCTCAAAGGAAGCCTCAACGAATACGAGCTCGATCTTCTACGCCAGCGCTCGCTTTCCGCCCGTTATGCTAAGGCCCGGCGCGGCGAACTCGTCGTTGCGGCTCCGGTGGGCTTCGTGAAGGCCGGCGACCGATACGAGAAGGATCCGGATCGGCGTGTGCAAGCGGCAATCGCGCTGGTCTTCGACAAAATCGAGGAGCTCGGCAGCGCGCGACAGGCGTTGCTTTGGTTCCATCAGCAGGACCTTGAGCTTCCCGTGAAGCAGAGGGATGGCGAGACAGCCTGGCGACGGCCTAATTACGCCACCCTCCACAGGATGGTCGAAAACCCGGTCTACGGAGGCGCCTATGCTTATGGTAGAACGGCCGCAACGATGGGATACGGCGCGAAGGGCGCCAGTGCGCAAATCCGCCGCAAAGCACGCGCCGACTGGCTTGCGCTGAAGCCCGGCGCCCACGACGGCTATGTGAGCTGGGAGAGGTTCGAAACGATCCGCACCATGGTTTCCAGCAACATTCCAACGAGCCGGCATCACGGCGCGCCCAAACATGGCGACGCCTTGCTCGCCGGCCTGATCCGTTGTCGCCGCTGTGGGCGCAAACTGACGCTACGCTATAGCGGCATGCGGCATCATATCCCGCGTTACAACTGCTCGCGCGGCTGGATGGATAATGGCGAGCCGCGCTGCATCGCGTTCGGGGGCTTGCGCGTCGACGATGCAATCGAGGAAGCGCTTCTTGGCGTTGTTGGCCCCGGCGCCATTGCCGCATCGGTCGCTGCGGCCGAGGAGGCTGCCGAGCGTCGGGATCAGGTGCGCGACGCTCTTGGTCGCGATCTCGAAGCGGCGCGCTATGCCGCCGACCGCGCCTTCCGGCAGTATGACGCCGCCGACCCCGCCAATCGGCTGGTCGCCGGCGAACTCGAGGCGCGCTGGAATCAGGCCCTTGTCCGCGTCGCCGACGTTGAAAGCAAGATCGTCGCGCATGAGGCGGTTTCTCCGACACCGACGATCGACCCGCCCGCGCTTGCCCTGCTGGGAGCGAACCTCAAAACAGTCTGGTCAGCCCCGACGACGGACGCGCGGTTGAAGAAGCGCATCGTGCGAACGCTGATCCACGAGGTCGTGGCCGATATCGACGACGATGCTTCCGAGATCGTTATCGCCGTCCACTGGGCAGGTGGCGTTCACAGCGAACTTCGCTTACCGAAGCGCCGACGCGGACAGCGCAACAGCACACCCGCTGACATCATCGCCGCCGTACGCGAGCTGGTGCTGATCGCCAGCGACAATCTGATAGCCGGCCTTCTCAACCGCAATGGCCTCAAGACTGGCCACGGCAACCGTTGGACCCGCGAGCGCGTCACCTCGCTGCGCTCGCACCATCGCATCCCAGTGTTCGAGGCCGCTGAGGATGGCATCGAGCCCTGGCTTAACCTCTCCGATGCCGCCCGCCTATTGAAGGTCACGCCCAAGACCCTCCGACTGGCGGCCGAAGTCGGCGAGATTGAAGCCCGACGGCCTTTGCCAGATGGACCCTGGATATTCGCGCGCGCGGCGCTTGCGACTGAAGCGGCCAGATCGATCGTCGAAAGAGCACGTCGTAACGCCAGATACCCCGCGGGACCAGACCGCGGCCAGCAAAGCCTATTCCCTTCAATAACATAGAGAGATGGGTGTTCTGATGCGCGGTTGTAGAAAGCCAGATACCCGCCGATTGAGGCGCGCGCCTCGGACACATTGTCGTAGGCCTTGAGATAGACCTCCTCGTATTTCACACTGCGCCACAGCCGCTCGACGAAGACATTGTCGCGCCAGGCGCCTTTCCCATCCATGCTGATGGCGATCTTCGCATCGAGCAGCACGCCGGTGAAGTCGAGGCTGGTGAACTGGCTGCCCTGATCCGTGTTGAAAATCTCCGGCTTGCCGTATTTCGCCAGCGCCTCCTCGAGCGCCTCGACGCAGAACGCCGCCTCCATCGTGATCGACACGCGATACGCCAGCACGCGTCGGCTGAACACGTCGACGACCGCCGTGAGATAGACGAAGCCGCGCCGCATCGGGATGTAACTTATGTCCGTCGCCCAGACCTGGTTCGGCCGTTCGATCTTCACGCCGCGCAGCAGATATAGGTAAACCTTGTGTCCCGGCGCGGGCTTGCTCGTGTTCGGACGACGATAGATTGCCTCGATCCCCATCCGCTTCATCAGCGTCGCGACATGCCGGCGACCCACGGCGACGCCCTCGCGCCGCAGCAGATCGCGCAGCATCCGCGCGCCGGCGAAAGGATGTTCGAGATGCAATTCGTCGAGGCGGCGCATCAGCTCGAGGTCCTCGGCCGTAACCGGCCGCGGCTTGTAGTAGACGGAGCTGCGGGCGACCCCCAGCGCCTTCGCCTGCCGGGCGATCGAAAGATCGTGATCGCGGTCGATCATCTTTTTGCGCTCAGCAATCCCGCTTTTGTGAGCGCGCCGGACAAAAAATCGTTCTCCAGCGTCAGTTCGCCGATCTTCGCGTGAAGCCCCTTCAAATCGACGGCGGCTTCTCTTGGTTCCGCCTTATCCTGCCCGAAAACGCCGGCCGCACCCTCGAGCAGCTGGCTTTTCCACGTCGTGATCTGGTTCGGGTGGACGTCGAATTGCTGCGCCAGCTCGGCCAACGTCTTCTCTCCCTTGATGGCGGCCAACGCCACCTTCGCCTTGAACGCCGAAGAATGCGTCCGGCGGCTCCGCTTCGTCATCGAATGCTCCTGATTCGCGGCGAGAATCCTCGCCGCCGTCAGGCAGAAAATCCACTTATCTCACTGTCCGAATTTCCGGGGCCAGCTCTTTGTTTGAGCTTGCTGAAGCAGCACTCCACGAGATGACGCTGGGCATAGTGATGGGCGTCGAGCGGATGCTTTATGGCGCGGGATGGGTTGTTGGGAATGACCGCCTTCGCGTTCTTGGCTGCGATCGCATGGCGGAACGCGTCTGAATCGTAGGCTGTATCGGCCATGACGAGGTCCGCTGGCAGACCTTCGACAAGCGCAAGGGCTTGCGGTGAGTCGCCCGACTGGCCGGCGGTGAGGTGAAAGCGAACGGGACAGCCCAGGCCGCGCACGGCGAGATGGATTTTGGCGCTCAGGCCGCCGCGCGAGCGGCCGATGGCCTGATTTTGAGCCCCCTTTGCGCCGCTGGCGTGCTGATGCGCCCGGACGATTGTGGAGTCGATGATCAGATATTCAAAGTCGGGATCGTCGGCCAGGGCCTTGAACACCCGCAACCACACGCCCTTTGCGCTCCAGCGGCTGAAGCGTCGAAACACGCTGTTCCACTCCCCAAAGGCCTCGGGAAGGTCGCGCCAAGGCGAACCCGTGCGCACCAGCCACAAGACGCCTTCCACGAACATGCGATTGTCGCGCCCAGTCGACCCGCACTGATCCGGGCGGCCGATGATCAAATCAGATATCCGGGCCCAATGCCGGTCCGTGAGAACCAGTCGTTCAGAGACGCCCAAGGCTTCCTCCACAAAAGAAGCCTTGAATCACGACGTCGCCGATTCGGGAATCGCTCAAGAGTCCACAGGACCTAGAACTGCTTGGCAATACTTTGGGTTCTCGACGTCTCGGCGCGGCCGTTTTAAGTCAAAGCTATGTGCCTCGGTTCCCATTCTCTTGACCTCCGTCGGCATTCAACGTCGCCAGCCTACGGCGCTTGCTTCTATATTAAAGAGGTCTAGGTTCTCGGCATCGTCGGGAATCCTGAAACGTAGGCCCGCCGGGTTGCCTCTGGCTGGGCGGCTCGTTCTGTTTCGGACCTATTGGACGGTTTCCTGGCATGCGGCCGGCGTCGAGTTCAACGAGCGCGACTGGTCGATTGGGCGCGGCTGGAAAAATAGGCTGCTCGCCGAGCACGCGCGCGTATATATGATTGATATATTTAGAAAATATGTTGGAACGCGTTCGACCGGCAGACGGTTGGAGAGATACGGAACATCTATAGAACATACTGTGGCGAGGAATGAGTCATGCGGTCCGCGAAACAGAAGGTCTTGCGCGAGACGCGAGACGCGCTCCTCGTCATGCATGAGTTGGGATCGGCGTTGCGACGATCATGGAGGCCAACCGAAAATGAGCCCCTGCCTCCCAGCATGGCGCTCCTTTTGATGCAGCTTGCTTTGGCGGAGGTTGTGCACGCCGCCACTACGGAAGAGTGCGAAACGCCCCCTCGCGATTAGCTTCCGTAGCCCGACCAAGAGTGCGGCTGCGGAAGGCGGGGCCGAACCGCCAAGGGCTTGAAGAAAAGCCCGCAGCGTTAATTCAAAAGTTTCCAGGGCGCCGTTAGCGCCTTTCCCTCCCAGGAGAGTGCGCCCAGCCCGGTCTCCAAAGGCCGGGCTTCGCATTTTGAAGATCAGGGTCATGGCGAACAAGCAGCAGCGCGGCAATCGCGAAGCGAAGAAGCCGAAGAAACTTAGGGTAAAGATTACGGACCCGGCGACGGGCTTCGGGATCATTGATCGCGCCCGCGAATGGACAGGTAAGAGATGATCGGCGACGGAATTCCGATTTATTGGCTGGCGACCCTGGGCCTCCAACCAAGGGGTATTAAATGCTTGATCTAAAACTTACTGCGCTGCTCGACTTCCTCGTTAGCCTGGGAAGGCCAAAAGAGAAGGCTGAAACGCCTTGCGAAGAATTCGTCCCCTATGAGGGTCATGTTGATCCCATAACGCGAAAGCGGGAAGCCCTGACGAAAAAGGAGTTCGCCAAGCGTCGCATAGATGAGAAAAGCATGCTCACCGCGATGGCTAAGGGCCTAAGCCCTTCCATCTCCGTTTCGCCTGCTTGCATGGGCGTCGGCTTATTGAGCGCTCAGGACCATGAAACGAGCCGAAGAGAACACTCCCAGAACTTGATAATTTTGGTGCTCCTGCGGGGATTTATTGCACGGCATGCACGAATGCTGAACAAAGATGCAACTTCTGGGAATTGTTTTGTGATGGCAGACATTTGGACGTCACCTTTGCCGTCTCCGTCCCGCTCGCCGTTTGGAGACCGGTCCGGCCACACTGGCGCCACCCGCTAACGGCCACGCTTGCTCGAATCGTAACCATACGTTTTAGCTTAGCTATCTGGGTATGGCCGGGGCAGCGGATCATGGATGAGCCCAAGAAGAGCAAGCGGGGATTCGCGAGCATGGATCCCGCGCGGCAGCGCGAGATCGCGCGCAAGGGCGGCAAGAGCGTGCCGGCCGAGAAGCGCAGCTTTCGCAGGACGCTCAATTGGCGTCAAAGGCCGGCCGAAAGGGCGGGCAATCGGTGAACCCCACGAACCGCTCGTTTTCCCGAGACCATGCGCTCGCGGCTGAAGCTGGCAAAAAGGTGGTGGCGCTCGCATAAGAGCCGACAAACGGGCAAAAGCTAGCTAGCAGTTCTCGTTCAGCAATTTCGACCTGCCAAGCTTGCAGCTACAGCGTCAGTGCACTCATAGTGCAAACCGTTGGCAAACGTCGCTTCTCTGCCGACTGAAACGGCCTGGGCGCTCTGGCTCGCGCTCAGGCCGCTGACGGGATGATCGAAGTAATCCGCCGCCGCGTTGTAGGCGGCGGAGGCCTTGGCTTTCGCCAGCTCCAGCTCGTTCATTCAGTGAACCTGCTTATTCGCTCAGCGGCAGGTCCGGCGCGAAGCCAAACCCGACATAGATGACCGCCGCCAGGCAGCATGGCGGCGATCCCCGTCCGCATGACGGTCGCGTCGAAATAGGACTCTTTCTCCGCCATGCCTCACGCCGCTTTTGCGCTCTCATACCAGCCCCGCGAGCGGCGGACGAGATGGACGACGGAAAGCATGACCGGCACTTCGACGAGCACGCCGACGACCGTCGCCAGCGCCGCGCCGGACTGGAAGCCAAAGAGCGCAATCGCCGTCGCCACCGCCAGCTCGAAGAAATTGCTCGCGCCGATCAGCGCCGAAGGTCCGGCGACGCGCCATTCGACGCCGAGAGCGCGGTTCAGCAGATAGGCGAAGCCGGCGTTGAAGTAGACCTGGATGAGGATCGGCGCGGCCAGAAGGCCAATGACCAGCGGCTGGCGGATGATCTGCTCGCCTTGCAGGCCGAACAGGATAACGAGCGTCAGCAGCAGCGCGGAAAGCGACAGCGGGCCGAGCCTTGCGAGCGTCTTGGTCAACGCGTCCGGCCCGCCTTGCGCCAGCAACGCCCGCCGCCAGAGTTGCGCGACGATCACCGGCACGACGATGTAGAGCGCGACCGACAATAGCAGCGTGTTCCATGGCGCGGTGATGGAGGAGAGGCCGAGCAACAGCGCGACGATCGGCGCGAAGGCGATGACCATGATGCTGTCGTTGAGCGCCACCTGCGACAGCGTGAAGTGCGGTTCGCCGTCCACGAGATTCGACCAGACGAAGACCATCGCCGTGCAGGGAGCCGCCGCCAGCAGGATCAAGCCGGCGATATAGCCGTCAATCTGGTCCGCCGGCAGGAACGGCCTGAACAGGTGCGAGATGAAAATCCAGCCGAGCAGCGCCATGGAGAAGGGCTTCACCAACCAGTTGACGCCGACCGTCACGGCGATCCCGCGCCAATGCTCCTTGACCTGGCCGAGGGCGCCGAGGTCGATCTTCAGCAGCATGGGGATGATCATGAGCCAGACCAGCACGGCGACCGGCAGATTGACCTCGGCGATCGTCGCCACGCCGATCGCGTGGAAGACCGTAGGCATGGCTTGACCGAAGACAATGCCGGCGACGATGCACAGCGCCACCCAGAGCGTCAGAAACCGCTCGAAAAGGCCCATGGCAGGGGCTTTGTTGATTTCGGGAGCGCTTTGGACGGCGGTCGCTTCACTCATGGCGGCTATTCTTTCTCGAATGATCAGGCGCGTTGCGCGACGCGCCGCAGGCGGGGTCGTGGTTGATCGCGACCGCCGTCACGCCTCCGTTTTGTGGCCGTGGCTCGCGCCTTCCGACTCGCCGATTTCGCGAAGCCGGTTGCTCAACGCCAGCCTATCCAGCCGGGTGATCGGCGTCGCCAGCAGCAGCGAAATGCGGGTCTTCAAGTAACGGAAGGCAAGATTGAAGGCGCGCTGCTTCTCCAAATCGGGGCCCTCAACCGCCGCCGGGTCCTCGATCCCCCAATGCGCCGTCATCGGTTGACCCGGCCAGATTGGGCAGGCCTCGCCGGCCGCGTTGTCGCAGACGGTGAAGACGAAATCCATCGCGGGCGCGCCGGGAGCGGCGAACTCCTCCCAGTTCTTGGAGCGAAAGCCGTCCGTCGGATAGTCATAGGCCTCAAGGGTCTTGATGGCGAAAGCGTTGATCGCGCCTTTGGGATGGCTTCCCGCCGAGAAGGCGTTGAATCGGCCGGCGCCGTCCTTCCGCAGGATGCTTTCCGCCATGATCGAACGCGCCGTGTTCCCGGTGCAGAGGAAGAGAACATTGTAGACCCGGTCAGTCATCGACTTTCGCCTTTGCGCAGCAAGGGGTGAGATCGGCGACGAGCGGCGCGCAAACATCGGGACGCCCGCCGCAACAGTCTTTCAGAAGGAACAGCGTGACCTCGCGCAGACGAGGAAGATTGGCGCGATAGACGATCGAGCGGCTGCGCCTCTCGCCGTTCACCAGACCGGCGCGAGCCAGAACGCTCAGATGCGCCGACATGGTGTTTTGCGGCACAGCCATGAGGCGCGCCAGCTCGCCGGCCGGCGCGCCTTCCGGCTCGCGCCGCACCAGGAGACGGAAGACGTCCAGCCGGGTCGTCTGCGCGAGCGCGGCCAGGGCGGCGATGGCTTCTATATTATCCATTATTCTAGAATTAAAGATATATGTGACAGGCGCAAGACTTTCCGCGACGAATCCCCCTTTGTGAAACCAGGAGCGCGGCCTTTTTCGAAGGCCTATCTCCGATGATGATGATGGTGCGGCGCGAGCTGAATCGACGATGCGCGTTTCGAGAGCCCGCCCGCTTCGATCCATTTCCGAGTTGAAAGAGTCGCGCGGGTCATAAGCCGCTCCGATTGCGAAAAATCGTAAGGCGACACGTCCAGCGGGCAGAGCGCCGGCGCCATATGCATTTCGATATTGTCGGGCAGACGCTCGATATCGCGGCTCAACTGCCAGGCGATCAGCAGCGTGACAGCGTGGAGGGCGCGCGCGACCGCGCCCGCGGGAGGGCCTTGCAGATCGCAAGCATAGCCGGTCGGCAGGATGACGGCCCTGGTCGCGCCGAGCGCTACGGCGACGCTGAGCGGGGTGTTGGCGGCGACGGCGCCGTCCATGAGCGGCGCGCCGTCGACATCGACAGTCGGGAAAACGCCCGGCACCGCCGCGCTCGCCATAATGGCTTCAACTGCGTCGCCCCGCGACAAGGTGACAGCGACCCCCTGCATGTCCGTCGCCACGAGATGCACGGGCAGCCTGGCGTCCTCCAGTAGCCGATAGGGCAAAGCCTTTCCTATGAGCCGCCGGAGCGGGGAAGGATCGATCAGGGAGTCGCGCCGCTTGATGACGGCCAGCGCCGTCGCCAGGCTGATGGGAAAGACATCGCTGCGCCGGACCGACGCCCATATTTTTGCAAGCGACTCGACGCCGTCGCTGTCCGGATAAGCGGCGAAGTAGCAGGCGTTCAGGGCGCCGACCGACGAACCGACCACGAAATCCGGAAAGACGCCCGCAGCCAGCAGCGCTCTGAGCATGCCGATCTGGATGCAGCCGAGGCTGCCGCCGCCGGCCAGGATAAAGGCGGTCTTCGCTGCGCTCATAAGGGTAGCTCCCACGCCCGCAGTGGAGTCTGGCGCGCGTCCGGTTAGGGTATCTTCCGGAGCGGCGCGCTCAAGAGACGCTCAGCCGGCGCCTCAGCCGCCCAAGAGCGCCCGCAGCGCCTCGATTGAGGCCGGCTTGGTGAGATGCGCGTCGAAGCCCGCCTGGCGGGTTCGCTTGCGGTCCTCCTCCTGCCCCCAGCCGGTGAGCGCGACGAGCGTGAGCTTCCGTCCTTTCTCGGCGCTGCGGATCATGCTCGCCGTCTGGAAGCCGTCCTGGCCGGGCATGCCGAGATCCAGAAAGACGATGTCGGGAAGAAATCGCCTCGCCTCCTCGGCGCCCGCGCCGCCGCAATAGGCGACGCGGACGGTGGCCCCGAGACTTTCGAGCAGGAGGGCGAGCGTATCCGCGACGTCGCGGTCGTCGTCGATCACCAGCGCGCGCTTGCGCGCCATGGGCGCCGCCGGCGCAAGGAGCCCGCGAGGCGCGGAGGCGGCGTCCGTGAGAAGCGGCAGGCGCAGGACGCATTCGCCGCCCTCGCCGAGGCCGGCGGTCCTCGCCTCGACCGCGCCGCCCTGCGTCTCGACAAGATCGCGGACCAGCGCGAGGCTGGCGCTGGGCGCGTCTTCGCGCGCGGCGCGGCCGATCAGGGCGAGAAGCTCGAAGAGAGGCGGCAGCCCTTCCGGCGCGACGACGCGCCCATTGTCGCGAACCGTCACGACCGCTTCCCCGTCCCGACGCTCGACCTCTATTCCGAAACGGCTGCCGGAGGGCGTGTATTTCGCGGCGTCATTGAGCAGATTTGCGAAGGCCTGCGGGAGCGGCGTCGGATCGCCGCAAATGTGCGAGGCTTCGATGAAGGGCCGGCTCGTCTCCAGTGCGCGGCGCAACGCGGTCCCGAAATTCGTCGGCTCGTTGGGCCGCCCCATCTCGCCCCCCGCGAGGCGCGCCGATTCGAGAAGATCGTCGACAAGCCGCATGAGACGGCCGACCTGGCGCTCCATTATGCCCAGGAGGGGGCGGTCCGAGCTGTCCCCGCGCTTCTGGGCGGCGGCCTTGAGAAGATGCACGCCGTTATGGATCGGCGCCAGCGGATTGCGCAGCTCATGGGCGAGCATCGCAATGAACTCCTCCTTCCGGCGGGCGGCCTCGGGCGGCTCGGCCTCGCTTTCGCCCGGCGCGTCTTCGGCGCGCTCGCGCGCGGCGGGCATGCGCCGCTCGATCTCGCGCAGCGCCTCCTGCGCCATTTTGCGGGCGTCGATATCGATGTTGACGACGACCCATTTGCGGATCGAGCCTTCATCGTCGAAAAGGGGCGTTCCATGGGCGCTGGTCCATCGCCAGGCGTCGCCCTTCTTCAAGCGAAACTCCGCTTGATAAACCATGCGGGACGCGACGGCCTCCCGCCATTTTTTTCGGCTTCGTCCCGATCGTCGGGATGGATCGCATCCAGCCAGGCGAACCCCTGGCCTTCTCCATTCGCATGCCCGGCAAATTCGCCCCAGGCCGGATGATCCTTGGCCGGCAGGCCTTCCGCGTCGGCTTCCCAGACCGCTTGCGCCGAGCATCGGACGAGCGCCCAAAACCGCTCTTCGCTGTCGCGCAGCGCCTGTTGCGTCGCCCGGCGCTCCTCAATGTCCACCAACGAGCCGATATAGCCGTGGAAATGGCCATTTTCCTCGACATGCGGCGCGGCGACGGCGAGCATCCGGCGATAGACGCCGTCGAAGCGGCGCAGGCGACATTCGAGGCGATAGGGTTGGCGGCTCTGAAAGGTCTGCGTCCAAACGGCCTCAACTGACGAACGATCGTCGGGATGAATGGCGTCGAGCCAAGCCTTCCGCGCCTCCTCGCTGGTCTGGCCGGCGAATTGGCGCCAATGCGGATCGGCGTGAATGGGACGACCCTCCGGATTGACCGCCCAATTGGCGACCCAAAGCTGATCGGCTTTGCTTCCCATACATTCGGTCTCTCAATAGGATAAAGCCATCCAGGAAAACGGTTCCGGCCACGGCGAAGGGCCGAGGCGGCGAATTCAGCACGGAATTGTAGCGAAAATACTTCGACGGCTTGAACAGCGCCGTTGAAAACTCCGATTCATCTTCGGGAAAACAGGCGCGTCACTCTCGCGCATATTCCTCGCACTGTTCTTTCGAAAAAGCGCGAAGGCTCATGCAGTCCTCAAACTTGTCGTGGCCGAACTCCGACAGCGTCAGCCAGGCGAGCAGCAGGCCGGCGAAGACGTAGAGCGCGATCAGCAGCGCGTCTTTCCCAGGCGCCCGCATCTGAGGCTCCGAATCCGAAGCTCCAAGCGTCAAGAGCCCGGCGCTTCCTTATCGTAGCGCTTCTTGTCGGCCTCGATCACGCGCGCCAACGCGCCGCATCTCTGGAGATCGTCCTGATTCTGGGCGGCGCATAACTGATAGGCCTTGAGAGACTGCTCATAGGAGGTGACGGCGTATTCCTGCTCCGCGGCCTGCTTCGCGCTTTGCGCGCTGTTGCAGCCGGCGAGGCCGATCAGTCCGACGATCACAAGCAGATGGCGCATTGGTTCCTCGCATGCCTCCCGGAGCTATCTCAGCGGCGTCTTCGCGATGATTCCGTTCGCCGCGATCGCCACGCTTACGGGACTCATGCAGGCGTAGGGAATATTGATCGCTTCTCCCGCGACGAAAACGCGGCCGGCGTACCAATAGTCGAAGGTGGCGCAATTCCCGTTATTGACGGAGACGCTTTCGATCTCGGCGGCCGGCATGCCGACAAGCCGGCACTCGATCCATCGATAGCCGCTATAGGTCGGAACCTCCGGCAGAAAGGCCACGGTTTCCCGCAGGCGGCAGGCGAAAGGCGCGGGGCCGGCCTTTGCGGGCGCGGCCGAGAGAAGCGCGGCGGCCGCGAATACGAGCCCGAAAAGCCGTTTTGCCATGTCCTGGCCCTCCATTCCGCGAATTCCATCGCCAAAACGCGGCGAAAGCGACGCCCGTTCATCAAACGTCAGGCACATTCTCGCATATTGGCGCCCCAGCGTCAGCCGAACTTGATCGGGGCGCGCGCCGCCTTCACCATGGCGGCGGGATCTCCATTCTTGGAAAGGATCGGCGTCGTGGCGGCGATTGACCGTAAAGAAATGATCGTCATGGGGGCCTCGGCGGCGCTGGTGGGCGTCGCCGGCGCATCGCATTTCATGCATGTGGGGCCGATCCCGAGCTTTCTCGCCTGCGCCCTGGCGCTGGCCGGCGTGGCGCATGTGATCGGCGAGGCGACCGACCAGGTGGGCAACCATCTCAGCCCCTCCGCGACCGGCCTCGTCCAGTCCGCCGTCGGGAGCCTGCCCGAGCTCTTCGTCTGCATCTTCTCGCTGCAGGCCGGCCTCGTCACCGTGGTGCAGGCGTCGCTCATCGGCTCGATCCTCGCCAATGTCCTGCTGGTGCTCGGCCTCGCTTTCGTCATCGGCGGCTGGCGCTACGGCGTGCTGCATTTCGAGAGCCAGACCCCGCGCATGATCGCCTCGCTGCTACTCCTCGCCGTCTCGGCGCTGGTGCTGCCGACGCTCGCCAACGAGCTGCATCTCCCCGCCGCCTCGCATGAGCAGGACCTCGCCGTCGTTTGCGCCGTCGTGCTGCTCGCGGTCTTCGCGATCCTCACCAAGGCGATGCTCGGCCAGGGCCAGCGCGCCGTGCCCGCCGAAGCCCATGCGCGCGCCCACGCCTGGCCGCTTTGGACCGCGATCGCCGTTCTCCTGGCCTGCGCGGCTGGAGCCGTCCTGGTGTCGGACTGGTTCGTCGAGGCGCTGGAGCCGGCCATCGACGCGGCCGGCGTCAGCCAGACTTTCGCCGGCCTCGTCATCGTGGCCATCGCCGGCAACGCCATTGAGAATGTCGTCGGCATCCGTCTCGCCGCCGCGGGCAAGTCGGACCTCGCGGTGAGCGTCGTGCTGACCAGCGCGCTTCAGGTCGCCGTGGTGGTGGTGCCGATCCTGATTCTCGTCAGCTTCGGCATGGGCGGCGCGGCCTTCACCCTCGTCATCCCGCCGATTCTCGCCGCCGCCTTGTTCCTCTCCGTCATGGTGGTCACCGTGGTGACAGTCGACGGACAGGCCGACATGGTGGACGGCGCAGCGCTGATCGGCCTCTATATCGTCATCGCCACCATCTTCTGGTGGGGGTGACCGCACGATCGATTCCCCGCGCGCTATGCACACGTCTCCAGAAGGCCGTCATGGCCGGGCTCGTCCCGGCCATCCACGCCGGGACGGTGCGCAAGAACGGAAAGAAGAACCATTCCGTTTCAACGCTCCCCGTAGCGCAGACGCTCGCTTTGATGTGACCGAACCGCGATCCGAAGGCTGGGTGAAATGGCGTTGACGGGTCTAGCCGTCGCGCATTTGCGAAGTTGCGCGGCGTGGATGGCCGGAACGAGTCCGGCCATGACGGCCCTTTAGCCCACAAAGAAGGAGGGGAGATTAGAACTCCACCTCCAATTCCTCGATCTCCTCCTTTTCGAGCTTCGCCGCCTCGATCCATTCCCGCATGATGGGCCATTCGAAGATGCGGTCGCAATAGGCCTGCGAGACGTCGTCCAGCGCGACGTCGTAAGTGCGGAAGCGCGTGGCGACCGGCGCATACATGGCGTCGGCGATGGAGATGTCGCCGAAGAGCCAGGGGCCGCCGCTGGTTTCAAGGCATTCGCGCCAGATCTGCGTCACCCGGGCGATGTCGCCCTGCGCCTTCGACCAGACCTTGAAATTCGGGAAGCGCGCCTTGAGGTTCATCGGCAACGCGGAGCGCAAGGAATTGAAGCCCGAATGCAGCTCGCCGCAAATCGAGCGGCAGCGCGCGCGGCTCATCCGGTCGGCGGGCGTCAGCTTCGCCTCCGGCGCGATCTCGTTCAGAAACTCGCCGATCGCCAACGTGTCCCAAATCCGGAAACCGTCATAGGTGAGGCAGGGCACCAGAATCGAGGGCGAGAGCAGCAAAATCTCCTCCCGCGCCGAAGCGTCGTCGGGATCGACGACGATCTCCTCGAAAGGCACGCCCGAGAGCTTCATCATCAGCCAGCCGCGAAGCGACCAGGAAGAGTAGTTCTTGCTGCTGATGGTTAGCGACGCGACCGGCATATTTCGTCCCCGTTGAGCCGATTGCGCTTCAGCAAGTCATGTGCCATTTCGCAAGTCAGGCGCCATTTTCTTGGGCGCATGGCACAGCGCTTGCTCCGAGGGCGGCTGGCGAAACCAAGGGTCCCGCTCCAGCGCATGTATGACGCCTATCAGACCTATGCCGATCTCACCGATCCGCTTCGTTTGGCGGCGGCGGGCAACGAACGCATTCTGAGCCTTTTGGGCTCGATGCAATTCGCCTCGCCCCTGCGCTGCTTTCAGGCTTATCACGAGGTCGTCGCACTGGCGGGGTTCACGCATCGGCGCCCGGATTACGGGATCCATGAGATCACGACCGAGGCGGGCGATACGGTCCCCGTAACGGAAGCTCCCGTCCTCTCGACGCCGTTCTGCACGCTTCTGCGCTTCTCCCGCGCGGGCGCGGGCGGCGAGCCGCGCGTGCTGCTCGTCGCGCCCATGTCGGGACATTTCGCGACGCTCCTGCGCGGCACGATCCGCACTTTGCTGCGCGATCACGAGGTCTATGTCACCGACTGGCGAAACCCGCGCGACATCCCGCTGGATCGGGGAACCTTCGGCTTCGAGGACTTCGTCCGGCACATTATCGACTTCCTCAAATTCATCGGGCCGCCGTCGCATCTCATGGCCGTCTGCCAGCCCGCCGTCCCGGCGCTCGCGGCCGTGGCGCTGATGGCGCAGGACCATGATCCCGACCAGCCGGCGAGCCTGACGCTGATGGCCGGGCCGATCGACACGCGCGTCTCGCCGACGAAGGTGAATCAGTTCGCGACGTCGAAGCCCATCGAATGGTTTCGCGAGAAAATGATCAGCGCCGTGCCCCGCGGCCTGCCGGGGGCCGGGCGCCGCGTCTATCCGGGCTTCGTGCAGCTCGCCGCCTTCATGTCCATGAACATGGAGCGCCACAGAAAGGCCTTCGCCGATCTCTTCGAGCGCCGCGTCAAGGGCGACGACGCCAAGGCCGACCAGATCCGGACGTTCTATGAGGAATATTTCGCCATCATGGATCTCGACGCGGATTTCTATCTTCACACGATCGAGACGGTTTTCCAGAAATTTGCCCTTCCCGAAGGCAATCTGACCTTCAAAGGACGAAAGGTCGAACCTCGCGCCATCAAGAAGACGTTCCTTCTCACGGTGGAGGGCGAGAAGGACGATATTTGCGCCGTCGGCCAGACCCTCGCGGCGCAGGATCTGTGCGGCGGGCTGCGCCCCTACATGAAATCGCACCATATGCAGGCCGGAGTTGGCCATTACGGCGTCTTCAACGGAAAGCGCTGGGACAACCATATCTATCCGGTCGTGCGCGAGCATATTCGCAGCAGCGGCTAGAGCAGGCGGAGAAAGACTGGAAGCCGGTTTTTCGCAAGGCGCGCTCTGTAATTTGAAATCATATGGCTTCCGCCTGATTGCTTCCTCGCATTGTCATTGCGAGCCGAAGGCGAAGCAATCCAGGAGCGGTTATTGCGGCGCTGGATTGCTTCGTCGGCAAGGCCTCCTCGCAATGACGGCCGCGCGGCGAACGGATCAAACGGAACCAGCGTCGATCACCAATAGCGCCAATAAGGCGCGCCGTAGAAGCGCGGACCCGGGTAATAAAGAAGCTCCTGCCGGCGCTCGCGACGGTCCGCGGCGCGATCGAGATCGACGTCCAGCAGGCATTTGGAGAAAGCGTCGGTCGCGCGCTTGAAGCCGTAGGATCTACAGCGCGCCTCGTCCGCCGCGCGCTGCTGCGCGGGAGTGGTCGTCTCGCAGGCGCCGAGCATGGCGCCGAGGGCTAGGACCGCGAGAAATCCGAAAAACCGCATCTTCTTAAATCCTCGTCGAGGAGCGGCGACTCGCGCCAGAATCGAGCAGGAAGATGGCGGCTTGTGGGCGTATTCTACCATGGCTGCTTGGCCAGCGGCTGCTCGATATTTCTAAGATTCGCCTCGATGGCCGCGACGCGCTGCGAGAGGGAGACGACGGCGTTTTGCAGCATGGCGATCTGGCGGGCGAGCTCGTCGATGCGCGCCGCCTCGTTGCGGTCGGAGACCGTGGCGTCGCTGCGCAGCCGCGCCAATTGCTGGCCCAGGCAGTTCACCGCCGCAATGACGTCGGCCTGATCGGCGATGACGCCCGCGACGCCGGAAGCCTGCGGGATGCAGATCGCCTCCGCGCGCGCCGGAGCGGCGAGGCCAAGAAAAAACAGGACAACGCCGACGAATTTAACCATGATCCCCTCCTAAACGCCCTTTGCCCCAGCTTTTTCGAAATCCGCGCCGTGGTAAAGCGCGATTTCGGCCGGTGGTTCTTGTCAAGGCGTCGCGCGGGCGCATTTATCCGGCAAAGCAAAAAGAGGGAAAGACGCCGCATGAGCTCGCCGCTCGCGCCCGAACTTTCGGTCTCGCGCTGGTTCAACGCGCCGGCGCCGATCACGCTCGAGAGCCTGCGCGGCCGCGTCGTGATGCTGCACGCCTTCCAGATGCTCTGCCCCGGCTGCGTCGCCCATGGCGCGCCGCAGGCGCAGCGCGCCCATTCGCTCTTTCGCGACACCGATCTCGCCGTCATCGGCCTGCACACGGTCTTCGAACATCATGCGGCGATGACGCCGGTCTCGCTCGAAGCGTTCATTCACGAATATCGCCTGACCTTCCCGATCGGCGTCGATCAGGCGTCCGACGACTCGCCCGTCCCCGTCACGATGCGCCGCTATGAGATGCGCGGCACGCCGACATGCATTCTCGTCGGCCGCGACGGAACAATCCGCCATCACGGCTTCGGGCAGGAAGACGACATGATGATCGGCGCCATTATCGGCACGCTGCTGGCCGAGACGCCGTGACGCTTTCTCCCGTCCGTCCGCTCGTTCTCGCCGGCGCCGTCGCGCCGCTCGATGGCGCCGGCCATGTAAGCGCGATCGACAAGCGGCCCACTCCCGCGCCGTGGCGCATCCGCAAAGCGGGGCTCGACGGCGACGCGCAGGCCGATTCCCGTTATCATGGCGGGCCCGAGAAGGCGCTGCATCACTACGCCTTCGATCATTACGCGGCGTGGCGCGAGGAGATCGGCGCTTTGGCCGTTCTCGATGCGCCCGGGGCCTTCGGCGAGAATCTTTCGACTTGCGGCTGGACCGAGGAGAATGTCTGCGTGGGCGACGTCATCCGTTTCGGCGGCGCGCTGCTGCAGGTGAGCCAGGGCCGGCAGCCCTGCTTCAGGCTCAATCTCCGCTTCAGCCTGGGCGACATGGCGCCGCGCGTGCAGAAGAGCGGACGCGCCGGCTGGTATTACCGCGTGCTGGAGGAAGGCCTGGCGCAAGAAGGCGACACGCTCGACCTCGTCGAACGCCCCTGCCGCGACTGGCCGCTTTCGCGCCTTTCGTCCCTGCTCTATCACGACACGGGCGACCGCGATGGACTTGCCGCCATGGCCGCTCTTCCCCCTCTCGCCGAGAGCTGGCGCGATCTCGCGCGCCGCCGCCTGGAAAGCGGCAAGGTCGAGAATTGGAGCGCGCGGCTTTACGGCCGGCGGCGCCGGGGTTGATTGCCTCCACGCCGCGATCCTCCTAATCTCCGCCGCGACCAAGACGGGAAACGCTCATGTCCGCTCGCCAGGAAACGCTGCAAGACAATCTCTTCACCGGCAGGATCGGCGCGGAATATGAGTTCCTGCGGCTCATGTGCCCCAATCACGCGCTGCTCGCCCGGCGCGTCGGCGAGACGGTCGCCGAATGGGCGCCGGGTGCGGCGCTGAACGGTTTCGAGATCGGCTGCGGCACGGGCGTCGGCACGCTCCCGCTGCTTGCTGGCCGCGACAATCTCACTTTGACGGCGATCGACGCCGCGCCAGCCATGCTCGACCAGGCGCGCGAGAATCTCGCCGATTATGTGAAGGCCGGCCGCGTCGAGCTCAAGCAAGCCGACGCGCTCGAAGCGCTGAAGGCGCTGCCGAGCGACAGCGTCGACGTCGTCGCCTCCAATTACGCGATTCATAATTTCCTCGACGAGTACCGCTCGCTCGCGCTCGCCGAAATTCATCGCACGCTGAAGCCCGGCGGGCTCTTCGTCAATGGCGACCGCTACGCCATGGACGACCGCGCCGCGCATCTTCTCGACACGCAGGAGACGGTGCGCCGCTGGTTCAAGCTCTTCCGCGAGATCGATCGCCTCGATCTGCTCGAGGACTGGGTCGTGCATTTCTACAGCGACGAGTCGCCCGACCATGTGATGTATTTCACGCCCTCGATGGAGAAGCTGAAGGCGCTGGGTTTTACGGTGTCGGTCGATTATCGGGAGGGCGTCGATACGCTGGTGCGGGCCGTCAAAGCCTGAAGCCGTCATTGCGAGCGAAGGGAAGCAATCCAGAGCCGCGCCATTGCCCCGCCCCTCACCCTGCCCCGCTTTGCGGGGATAGGGTGACGCCTGATACGCCCTCGCCCCGCTTGCGGGGAGAGGGTTGGGGTGAGGGGCGAAGGGCTCCCGCACGCTGATTAACGAGGAAAATTGCGCTATAGCGGCGCCATGGACCTCGCCTTTCTCGCCCTGCTCGCCGCGCTTTTCACTGCGCTCTGCCAATCCGTCACCGACATTGGCACGAAGGCGGCGACGCGTATGGCGGACGACCGCGCCATTCTCGCCGCGCAATGGGCCAGCTCGGCGGCGCTGCTCGCCATCGCCGGCTGCATCGTCTATCCCGGTTTTCTCACCGCGCCCGTCGCCACGCTCGACGCGGCCCGGTTTCTGGACCTGTCTCGCCTGGTCCGGCGCGCTCAACGTCATCGCCTTTTTCTTTTATATTCGCGGCCTGCGCCTCTCCGACGCCTCGCTCGTCGCGCCCCTCGTGCTGCTGACGCCGGTGCTGATGCTCGTCACCTCGCCGATCATGACCGGCGAGCAGGCGCCGCCCTTGGGAATGCTCGGCGTGCTGCTCACGGTCGTCGGCGTCGGCCTGCTCGACGCCGATCAGGCAAGCGGCAAGCGCTTCAATTTCACGGTCTTCGCAAAGGATGTCGGCGCGCGCTACATGATCGCGACGGCGGCGATCTGGAGCGTCACCGCCAATCTCGACAAGCTCGGCGTGAAAGCCTCGACGCCGCTCATCTGGATCGCCGCGCTGACCAATGTCATTGCGCTGTGCTCGGTCGCCTATTGGGCGCTCGGCCCGCGCAAGGCCATACGGCCGTCTTCGCTGCGCCACGCGCTGCTCGCGGGCTCGGCCATGTCCTTCGGCAACACGGCGCAGATGTGGGCGCTGACCGTCCTGTTCACGCCCTATGTCATCGCCATCAAGCGCCTCTCGGCGCTCTTCACCGTGCTCGCGAGCCGGCATGTCCTGAAGGAGGAAACGGGCGGGCGGCTCTTAGGCGCGGCGGTGATGCTGGCGGGGGCGGCGATGATCGCGATGGCGCGGGGGTAGCGCCCCTCTCCCCGCTTGCGGGGAGAGTCTGGGTGAGGGGCCTGGGTGATTAGCCCGCATCTTCGCCGAGCGCGACGAGAATAGTATCCGCGACGGCGTCCGCATTTTCATAAACTTGTTGGTTCGTGAAACGCACGACTTGGTAGCCCTGCTCGTTCAAAAACGCCGTGCGCCGGGCATCGGCTGCAATCTCATCCTCACTCGAATGAGTCTCGCCATCGAGCTCCACGACCAGCTTTCGTCCCTACAGGCGAAATCCACAATAAAAGGGCCAATCGGCGTCTGACGCACGAATTTGAAGCCGACGAGACCTCTATTCTTCAACCGGTTCCAAATTATTTTCTCGGCGGATGTTGCGTTACGCCGGAGTTCTCGCGCGCGACGAGTTTCAACAAAGCGTAGACCGCGCATCTTCCAAGGCTCCGGCTAATCCCCCGGCCCCTCACCCAACCTCTCCCCGCGAGCGGGAGAGGAGCGGTCGAGCACGAAGGCGCTACTCCTCCATCTTCAACGCCGCGATGAACGCCTCCTGCGGAATCTCCACGCGCCCGAACTGGCGCATCTTCTTCTTGCCTTCCTTCTGCTTCTCGAGCAGCTTGCGCTTGCGGGTCGCGTCGCCGCCATAGCATTTGGCGGTCACGTCCTTGCGGAAGGCGCGCACGGTTTCGCGGGCGATGATCTTGCCCCCTAACGCGGCCTGGATCGGCACCTGGAACATATGCGGCGGGATCAGCTCCTTGAGCTTCTCGCACATCTGCCGGCCGCGGCCTTCCGCGCGCGTGCGGTGCACGAGCATGGAGAGCGCGTCCACTGGCTCGCTATTGACGAGAATGCTCATCTTCACGAGATCGCCGGCGCGATAGTCGGTGAGCTGATAGTCGAATGACGCATAGCCCTTCGAGATCGATTTCAGGCGATCATAGAAATCGAACACCACCTCGTTGAGCGGCAGGTCATAGACCGCCATGGCGCGCTTGCCGACATAGTTCAGATCGACCTGCACGCCGCGCCGGTCCTGACAGAGCTTCAAGACCGAGCCGAGATAGTCGTCGGGCGTCAGGATCGTCGCGCGAATCCAGGGCTCCTTGATCTCCTCGATCTTCACCACGTCCGGCATGTCGGCGGGATTGTGCAGCTCGATCTCGTCGCCATTGGTGAGCAAAATCTTGTAGACGACCGACGGCGCCGTGGCGATCAGGTCGAGATTGAACTCGCGCGACAGGCGCTCCTGAATGATCTCGAGATGCAGGAGGCCAAGAAAGCCGCAGCGGAAGCCGAAGCCCAGCGCCGCCGAAGTTTCCATCTCATAAGAAAAGCTGGCGTCGTTCAGACGCAGCTTGCCGATCGCGGCGCGCAGATCCTCGAAATCGGCGGCGTCGACGGGGAAGAGGCCGCAGAACACGACGGGCTGAGCCGGCTTGAAGCCCGGCAGCGCCTCGTCGCAGGGCTTGCGCTCGTCGGTGATCGTGTCGCCGACGCGCGTGTCCGCCACCTGCTTGATCTGCGCGGTGATGAAGCCGACCTCGCCCGGACCGAGCGAAGCCACGTCCTGCATCTTCGGGCGGAAGACGCCGATCTTGTCGACCTCGTAATGGGCGCCCGCGCCCATCATCTGGATTTTCTGGCCCTTCTTCAGCGTGCCGTCGAAAATGCGCACCAGCACGACGACGCCGAGATAGGCGTCGTACCAACTGTCGACCAGCAGCGCCTTGAGCGGCGCCTTCTCGTCGCCCTGGGGCGGCGGCAGGCGGGCGACGATCGCCTCCAGCACGTCGGGAACGCCGAGGCCCGTCTTGGCGGAAATGAGCACGGCGTCCGAGGCGTCGAGGCCGATCACCTCCTCGATCTGCTCCTTGATGCGGTCGGGCTCGGCCGCCGGCAGGTCGATCTTGTTGAGCACGGGCACGATCTCGTGCCCCGCGTCGATCGCCTGATAGACATTGGCCAGCGTCTGCGCCTCGACGCCCTGGGAGGCGTCGACGACGAGCAGCGACCCCTCGCAGGCCTTGAGCGAGCGCGAGACCTCATAGGCGAAATCGACATGGCCGGGCGTGTCCATCAGGTTCAGGATGTAATCCTTGCCGTCCTTCGCCCGGTAATGCAGGCGCACGGTCTGGGCCTTGATGGTGATGCCGCGCTCGCGCTCAATGTCCATGGAGTCGAGCACCTGCTCGACCATCTCGCGCGCCGCGAGAGTCCCGGTTTCCTGGATCAGCCGGTCGGCGAGCGTCGACTTGCCGTGGTCGATATGCGCGACAATGGAGAAATTGCGGATGTTGTCGAATTTGCGGGGGGCGCTCATGGCGGGGGGATAGCAGGGTGAGGCCCCAAAAGAAAGGGCGCGGTTCATCGACCGCGCCCGGCGTTTCTCGAAAAAGTCCGGCTTCCCCGGGCCTCATTTCTTGGCCAGCAGTTCCTCGACCTTGGCGATGCCCTGTTTCGAGAGCGCGATCACCTTCGGCGTCGCCCAGGCGATGAACTCCCTCGCCGCCTTCACGGCCATGCAGCCGACCTTGGTCGCCGTCTCCACCGTCTTGTCGAAATAAGGGAGGATCGGGCTATCGGCCGGAATCTTGGCGCGCACCCAGGCGACGGCGGCCTTGGTCTTCTCCGAGATCAATTGCCAGAGGACTTCGACCGGATCGGTCTTGGGGGCGGCGTCGACAAGGGCCTGCAATCGGGCGACTTCGGCCTCCGCCTCGTCGGCGTGGCGGGTCGCGTCCTCCGTCAGGCGGTTCGCATCGCGCAAAGCCGTCTCGAGCGCGCTCTTCTCGCGAGCGAGCTCGTCGCGCTGGGAAGAGACGTCGGCCACGACCTTGTCATGATCCGCGACAATGTCGCCAATCACCTTGTCGCGCTCGGACAGAACGGAGGCGAGCTCCTCCTTGAGCTCGTCGCGCTCCTTCGCATAGTCGTTCGCCTTGGCGACGATCTGGGACTTCTCGAAGCTCTGCTGGTCGCGGTCAGCTTTGACGGCTTTGAGCTGTTCCTGGAGATTCTCGTATTCGGCGCGGGAAACGCTGTCTTCGGGTTGCGAAACGGTTTCGTCGGACATACCGCCTCCTTGAAGCTTTCGATTCGATGCGGGCGCGCAGAATGGCGCGGATATGCGTCAGCAGCGCTTCGGCCTCGAAAACGCTCGACAACCGAATCCATCAATACGGTTAATTTTTCGATTACGCAAAAAATGTCTTTTTCTGACACGGCTTAGCCGTGGAGATGCGGGGCGTCGCTCCTGGCGACGAAACTGAGCCGCGCCCGCGACGAGGCTACGCGGCGGCCTGATGAACCTACGCGATTTTCGAGCCTTCGGACAAGTGGCCCGGGCGCTTCAAAGCGCGCTTGGCGGCTCCGCCCGATCCCGGCGCGATCTATCGCCCCTGCCCCGGCAGACGCTGAAAGGCGGCGGCGCAGTCGCGCGGCGCCGCGAGGCAGCGGTCGCGCGCCGCGGCGACCAGCGCGTCCGCGCCGGCTTGCGCGAGCTCCCGCGCGCTTTCCTCGAATGGCGGCCGGCGCGGCGGCTTGGGCGCCGCAGCGCGCCCGCGCGCCTCGGAGGCCGTCTGCGACGGGGCGGAGCCTCCTGGCGCCCGCCATTCGAGAGCGATGATGACGAGCGCGATGCAGGCCAGGCATTTGAGGAGAAAAACCACGGGCGGCTCCGTTTCTTTCCCCGCTTTTCGCGCGCTTGGGTTGCGCGAAAGTAAACGGACGCCCGGCGGTTTCGGCGTCCTCGCGAAACCAAACACAAACCATCGCGGCCGGCCGCGGCCGAAAATATCAGCGCCGGCCGCACGCTTAGCAGTCACTTAAGATAGGTCTGCGAGGCTGGATGCAATCAGGAGCGTATGTTTTGAGTAACTCGGCCTCTTTCGACCGTCCGGCGTCGTGGATGGACCATCTCGTCCATGAAAGCGCGCTGGAGCGTCCCCTCGAGTCGGCGCGGCATCGCTGCTTCATCCTCCCGCGGCTTGTCGTGGCGGCCTGCATGCTGATCGGAGCGCCGATCTGGCTCTTCCTCCATGGCGCGCCCACGGGGACGGAGCTCCTGATTTTCGCTTTGGCGCAGGCGCCGCTGATTTCCGTCGCGATCCTCGCGCGCACCGGCAAGCTGCGCGTCGCGCAAAGCGTGTCGATCTTCGGCTGGCTCGCAATGGCCGTCGCGCTGCATGGCCTGACCGACGGCTATGAGACGATCTCGATCACGCTTCTCACGATCGCGCTCGTCGAGGCCGCCCTCACGCCCGAAATCGTGATGATCTTCGTCATTGAGGCGGCGACGATCGATCTCATCGCCCTGACCGCCGGCGTCGACATGCCGGGCCCGCATCTCGCCGCCTTCGAGCGTTCCGCCGCACTCTCCATTCTGACGGCGCCGCTCCTTCTCTATATCGCCTTCCTCGCCGTCTGCGCCATCCGGGCCGAGAACACGCGCACGAAAGTCGATTCGGCCAATGCCCGCGACCTGCGTCTCTTGACCGACGCCATCGGCGACATCGTGCTGCATCTCGACCGCAGCGGCGCCGTCGCGACCATTATCGGCGACACGCACAAAGTCTATGGGCTCGACCGTCGCGACCTCATCGGCCGCGGCTTTTTCCAGCGCGTTCACATCGCGGACCGCCCGGCCTTTCTCAAGCTCGTCTCCGACGCCTTCGAGCAGGACGCGCCGCTTACGACCGTGCTGCGCGTGCAGGTCAGCCTCGCGCCGTCGGCTTCCGGCAAATATGTCGAGCCCATCTTCAATTTTTTCGACGCGCGCATGTGCCTCGCCCAGCCCGTCATTGACGAGCTGAACGGCCAGCCGGTCGAGGCCTTTCGTCCCGTCGTCTGCATTCTGCGCGACGTCACCGCCGAGAAGCGCGCCGACGACGCCATCGCCGCGGCGCGCGCCGAGAGCGAGCGCGCCACCGCCAGCAAGACGCGCTTCCTCGCCAATGTCAGCCATGAGCTGCGCACGCCGCTCAACGCGATCATCGGCTTCTCGGAAATGCTCGCCAATGAGGAGTTCGCGCCGCGCGACCCGGCGAAGCAGCGCGAATACGCCCAGATCATCAGCGACTCTGGCCACCATCTGCTCGAGGTCGTCAATACGATCCTCGACATGTCGAAGATCGAGTCCGGCTCGATGCAGATCTTCCCGGAACCCTTCTCGCTGCCTTTCCTGATCGACCAGTGCTGCGACATGGTGCAGCTCAAGGCTGATCAGGGCGGCGTGAATTTGCTGCGCGACTATCGCAGCGACATGGCGGAGCTTGTCGCCGATAAGCGCGCCTGCAAGCAGATCTTGCTCAACCTCCTGTCCAACGCCGTGAAATTCACGCCGGCGGGCGGAAAGGTCCGCGTCGTCGTCGCGCCGGAGGGAAATCTGATCGCGGTGACGGTGGCGGACACCGGCATCGGCATTGCGGCGGGCGACCTGTCGCGCCTGGGCGATCCCTTCTTCCAGGCCAGCGCCTCTCACGACCGCGCCTATGAGGGCACGGGTCTCGGGCTCTCCGTCGTGCGCGGCCTCGTCGGCCTGCATGGCGGCGCGATCACGGTCGAGAGCATGCCGAAGAAAGGCACGTCGGTGACGGTGCGCCTGCCGCTCGATTGCCGCGAACCGGCGCTCGGGACGGGCGTCTCCGCGAAGATCGAAACTATTCCGCGCCTCGGCGCCGCCATCGGCGCGGACATCGGCCACCCCAAAGAGACGGTGAAGAAAATTGCGTGACGCCTCGCTCAGCGCCTCGAGGTTCGAGGACTTTCCGGAAGAACGCGCCGCGTCGCGCCGCCGCGGGTCGGGCCTCGGCGCCCAGCCCGCTCCGACGCCGCCGCGCGCGCCGAAGAAGAAGCCCTCCGTTCTGGCGCGCGTTTTCGCGCCCCGGCGCATGGGCATGCTCCTGCTGCTCGGCATTGGCGGGCTCGCCTTTGTCGGCGTGCCGATGAACGCCCTCTTCCTGCAGGACGGCCGCCACCCCGCCCCGCTCTTCACCGCCCGCGCGCCGGCGCCGCAGAAGTCGGAGCCCGCCGATGCGGGCGCGCCCGCCCCGACGGCGCGCAAGGCCCAGATGGAGACCGCCCGCCCCGGGGTCGACGCCGCCAGGACGGATGCCGCGAAACCCGAGGCGCTCAGGACGGAAATCGCGCCCGCCGCCAAGCCCTCCAGGAGCGACGCCGCCGCCTTGAAGGCGATGCTCGCCAAGCCCGAAGCCGCCGCCCCGGCCGCGAGGCCGGAGAAGAAGCGCGAGGTCGCCGCGCGCGATCCGATCGCGGTCATGCTCGGCGGCGAGACGCCCGCAAAAGCCAAGGCGCCGTCACAACCGCGCGCCCCGGCCCAGCCGCCACAGGCTCAGACTCAGGCGCCGAAAGCCCAGGCGCCGGCCGAGGGCGTCGTCGCGGCGCAGCGCGCGCTTCAGCGGCTCGGCTATGTGGTGAAGCCCGATGGCGTCGTGAGCGCCGGCACGCGCCAGGCGATCGAGAAGTTCGAGCGCGACCACGGCCTGCCGGTGAAGGGCGAGCTCACGCCCAGGATCGCCCGGCTCCTGGCCGCGCGCGCTGCGGCGCCGCATCCGTAAAGACAGGCTTAGACCCGAGACGCGTTTCGCCCTAAGTTAGCGTGATGCGTCTCCGATCCGATATTTTCGCGGCCGCGCTCATTCGCCGGGCAGAAGCGCAGGGGGCCGTCGCCATGTTGCGGCGCCGCGGCGCCGCCGAAGCGGGCGCTCTTTTTATCAAGCTCGACCGCCTCGACGGCCGCGCCGCCCTTTACGGTCCCGCCCCGCAAAGCGAGGAGACGCCCGAGGGCGTCGATCGGCTGTTTTCCAAGGTCCATGCGGGCGACTGGGTCGACCCCGCCGAGGCGGAGGCCCGCCTCAAGCGCGAGATCATGTTCGACCCGGACATGTGGATCGTCGAGATCGAGGATCGCGACGGCCGCGTCTTCGTGGATCTCGCGGCCTGACCCTTCCGTCATTTCCGATGCGCGAGCCTCGCCGGGAATCGAGCGTTCCGCTGGATTCCGAATCGGGCCTTCGGCCTGTCGGCGGCGACCTTCGCAACTCCTGAAGGTCACGCCGACTGATCGAGCTTACGGATCGGCTCGGACGGCGCCCGCGTCGCCGCGCGGCGCCAGCCGGGGCCGCCCGCAAGCGCGTCCTCGCGCAGGAGGCGGCGCTGCGCGTCCCGATCGCCGCGCATGGCGCCGGCGACCGCCGCGACGATCTGCATGGCCGCGCGCTGCGGCGTCGAGCGCGTCAAGGCGACGAGCGCGCGCACGCGGTCCGTATCGTGGGAAATCGCGGGATCGGCGCAAAGGAAAATGCGGACGGCTGCGTCGGGATCGACGCCGAGCGCCGCCAGCGCCAGGGCGAGCGCTTCGCCGCTCGCGTCGGAGACGATGGCGCGGGCGCGCTCCTTGCGGCATTCCAGCGCGTCGGCGATCAGCCCCGCCATGGCGTCGCGGTCGCGGCGCGCGGCCGCGCCTTCGAGGCGCCGCACGAAGGCCGTTTCGGCGCGTTGTATCTCCGGAAGCCCGGACGACAGCGCGCGCCGGCAGGCGTTGAGAATGATCCCGGTGCGCTCCAGCCGCGTCGCCGCGAGGAAAAGCGCCTCGGGATCGATCGCGCGGTCGTCGCGGTCGAGCAGGATGCGCGCGAGCGTCCTGTCGTCCCGCGCCGCCTGCATCAAGGCGCGGCGCGCCGCCTGATCGAGATGCGCGGACCAATTGGCCGCGAGCGCGCGCAGCACTTCCGGCTCGCCGCGCTGGGCCAGCGCATCCACCATCTCACGATCGAGATCCTTGCGTCTGGCGAGCGCGCAGGCCAGCGCCGGCGCTCCGAGCTGCGCCGTCGCGAGCAGGCCGTCGCGCGGCGTTTCGGGCGAGAACTCCAAGGCCAGCTCCGCGCAGGCGCCGCCCTTCTCCAGAAGCCGCGCAAAAATCGACCGCGGCGTTTCCGCATGAAAACAGAGAGGCCGGGCGACGCGCGCGACGGAATCGGCGTCGACGATGTCGATGAGTCCGAGCGCCAATTGCTCGAACTGCCGGACGTCGCCGATCGGATGCGTGGGTCTTTCGACGAACTGGTCGACAATGGCCCGCAGAAGCGAGGCGTCGACGATTCGCCGCGGACTCTTCTCTGATTGCATTGACCCGCCACTCACTCAAATGCTTACGCGATCATGGCTTGTAATTTAGCATCGGGACGTTGACGGAACATTAACCCTCGCCGGCCCCTAATCCCGGTAACGGTCGATTCACTTTTGGCCGCAGCGGTGCGGAGAGGTCGAAAATGGGGGAGGTCGTCGCCTTCCGAATGCGCGGGAAAAGCGCCCGCGAAAAAAGCGGGCCGCCGGCGGGCGACGCGCAGATTCTTTTCTTCCTTGGCGTGCGCTACGCGCGGATAGACGACTCGCAGGACGCGCGCGGGACGCTCTCGCCCGATCATGGCGCGGGCGACGGTCCGCGCGGCGGCAAGAAGCGCAAGAGCCGCGCGCGGGCTTAAGCCCCTCGCCCGCCTCACATTCTTCGAGGCTCGACCGTAGCGGTGGCGCGCGCCCTTCTTCCGCATTAATCTTTGCCGAGGTCATTTCCTTGAGGCTTTGAGGTGAGCGACGCGACGCGCGTGGCCGAGCATGACGAAGGCGGGGGCGGCGCGCTCGCTTTATCGCTCGCGCCGCGCTTGCGGAGGCTCTCGGCCTCTCTGCGCGACGCATATGCGCGGGAAACCGAACTTCGCCGGCCCTTTCTTTGGCGCGCGGTCGCGGCCGGCGGCGGGGTCGTCCTTTATTTCGCGGCGGAGCGCGAGCCGCCCCTGCCGCTTTGCTTCGGCGCGCTCGCCCTGGCCGCCCTGCTCGCCTTCGCAACGAGACGCAATGCGCGCGCCCACGCGCTGTTTCTCGCGCTCGCTTTCGTCGCCGCGGGCTTCGCCGCCGGCGCCTGGCGCGCGGCGCGCGTCGCCGCGCCCATCGTGCCGCGCATCGCGATCGCCGAGCTGACCGGCTTCGTCGAGGAGATCGATCTGCGTCCCGCGGGCGCGCGTTTCATCCTGCGGGTGGCGAGCGCGGAAGGCCTGCCTGGCGGCGCCATGCCGGCGCGCGTGCGGCTTACGACTCGCGGCGAGCCGGGCTTCGCGGCGGGGGATTTCATCGCCCTGAAGGCGCGGCTGACGCCGCCGGCGCGCGCGGCGCTGCCTGGCGGCTATGATTTTGCGCGCGACGCCTATTTTGCAAGGCTCGGCGGCGTCGGCAACGCGCTCGGGCGCGTCGAAACGATGCCCCCGCCGGACCCGCCGCCTTTGTCGCTGCGTTTTTTCGCCGCCGTCGACCGCGTGCGGAACGCCCTCGCGTCGCGCGTCTACAAAACCATTGGCGGCGACGCCGGCGCGATCGCCGCCGCCATGGTGACCGGCAAGCGCGATTATCTTTCCGAAAGCGCGAGAGACCTCATCCGCCGCGCCGGCATTTTCCACATCGTCACCATTTCCGGCATGCAGATGACGCTCGTCGCCGGCATCTTCTTCGTCGGCTTCCGGCGGCTTCTGGCGACGTCGGAGACGCTCGCCCTGAACTACCCCATCAGGAAATGGGCGGCGGCGCTCGCGATCGTCGGCGCCGTCCTCTATGACATCGGCACGGGCTCGCGCGTCGGCACGGAGCGCGCGCTGGTCATGACGGTCATCATGCTCGCCGCCGCGCTGTTCGACCGGCCATCGCTCTCAATGCGCAATCTCGCGCTCGCGGCCTTCTTCGTCATCGCCTTCGAGCCGGAGGCGATTCTCGGCGCGAGCTTCCAGCTTTCCTTCGCGGCGGTCGCGGCGCTCATCGCGGTCTATGAATGGCGCGGCGACTATCTCTCGGGGAGCCGCGCGCAAGCGTCCGCCCCCGGCCTCTCCAGCCGCATGTCCGAATGGCGCGAGGAGCTTGTTGAGCGCATGCTGCACGGCCCGGGCGCCGCATTGGCGGCGACGCTGTGCGCGACCTCCGCCACCGCCGCCTTCATGGCGAACGACTTTCACGAAATCAGCCCCTATGTGCTGATCGGCAATCCGCTCACCCTCGCCGTCATCGAATTCTTCGCCGTGCCCTGCGCGCTGATCGGCGCGGCGCTCTATCCCTTCGGGCTCGACGGCTTCATCTGGCGTTATCTCGAGATGGGCATCCATCTCGTGACCTGGCTCGCGGGGCTGATCGCCGCCGCGCCTGGCGCAAGCCTTCACGTGCGCGCCTTCGCGCCCTGGGCCATCCTGTTTCTCGCCCTCGCCGTGCTCTCCATGGCGTTGTGGCGGACCTGGACGCTGCGCGCGACGGCGCTGCCGCTCGCGCTGATCGGCCTCATGGGCGCGACGAAGGGCGCGGGCTTCGACATCGCCGTGCCGGCTACGGGAGACGCCGCCGCGCTGCGCCTGCCTTCCGGAGAACTCACGCTGCTCGGCAAGAAGCCGAGCGCCTTCGCGACCGAACAATGGCTGCGCGCCGACGCCGACGCCCGCGCGGCGGCGGACGCCAAAGGCGGCGTCTCATGCGACGACGCAGGCTGCGTCGGCCGCGCAGCCGACGGCCGCGTCGTCGCGCTCGTCACGAGCCGCGCGGCCCTTTTCGAAGATTGCGCGCGCGCTTCGATCCTCGTCACGCCGCTGCGCGCGCCGGACGGCTGCGCCGCGCCGATCGTCATCGATCGGCGCAAGCTCGCGGAGACCGGCGCCGTCTCGCTGCGGCTGGAGAAGGACGGGAATGTCGCCTGGACGACGTCGCGGGGCGTCAACGAGGACCGTCCCTGGTCGCCGCGGCCGATCCACAACGCGAAGCGCGCGCCGGCGCCGGAGGAGGACGAAACGGAAGGCGCCGAACTGTCCGAACCATTGGAGTGAGCGTCGCGGCCATCGCCGCCGCAATCCGCGCCGGCCGGCCCCGTTAAGGCCGAAGACCGCCCCGGCCGCGCCATTCATCAGAAGCCTGCGCCCGCTCAATATTTCCGCAGAAGGCTCACCAGCTTGCCCTGAATGCGCACCTTGTCGGGGCCGAAGATGCGGGTCTCATAGGCGGGATTCGCCGCTTCGAGCGCAATCGAGGCGCCGCGCTTGCGCAGCCGCTTCAGCGTCGCCTCCTCATCCTCGATCAGGGCCACGACGATATCGCCCGTATCGGCGTAATCCTGCTTCTTGATGACGACGGTGTCGCCGTCGAGAATTCCCGCCTCGATCATCGAATCGCCGCGCACCTCCAGAGCGAAATGCTCGCCCGTGGAAAGCATCTCCGGCGGCAGGCTGATCGTGTGGCTGCGCGTCTGGATGGCGGAGATGGGCGTGCCGGCGGCGATCCGCCCCATGACGGGAATCGCGACCTGCTGGCTCGACTCTTCCTCGCCGCGCTCATGCAGCGGCCGGACGCGGCCGAGATTTCCCTGGATGACCGAAGGCGCGAATTTGCCGCCGCGCGGACCGCCGCCGCCGCGCGGCGTCGCCGATTCCGGCAGGCGCAGCACCTCCAGCGCCCGCGCGCGATTCGGCAGCCGGCGAATGAAGCCCCGCTCCTCGAGCGCGAGAATCAGACGGTGAATGCCGGATTTGGAACGCAGGTCGAGCGCGTCCTTCATCTCGTCGAAGGACGGCGGAACGCCTGATTCCTTGAGCCTTTCGTGAATGAAACGCAGCAGATCGCTCTGCTTCTTCGTCAACATGATCCGCCCCCGGCCACACCGCGCTCCGCTACAAACAAATCATGAACATCTATAAGCGTTCGCTGTGCGTTCCGCAAGCTTTATCGCGGGTGGGGTTAATAGAAGCTGTATGATCGCGGCAGGTCGGCGCCCGCGCGCGTCCGGCGGCGTCGCTGGCCGCTTCAGCTCGAGGCGGGAGGCGCTGACATTATGCGGCTCGATGACATGGCGGCTGCCGAGCGTCGCCCGCATATATTCCTGGATGACGAAATTCTTTTCGACCGAAAGGATAGCGTGCCCGGCCGAAATATATTGCAGCCGCTCCGCGGCGCCGTCCGCGCGCGGCTTTTGCGAGCGCCCGATAAGGAAACGCCGCCGCCTTCCTTCCGAAAGCGGCGGCGCCCAAATGTGGCTTTTGCGCGCGCGGCTATTTCTTCGTCCCGAGCGCTTTCTTGATCGACGCCGTCGGGCTGTCGTCCGAGGCCAGCGCAGACATTTCGCGGCGCTCGTCGGGCGCGAGGGATTGGGCGACGCTCGTCGTCTCGGCCTCGCGGGACTGCGCGGCGGCCTTGGCGGCGGCCATGGTCACGATGGGCGACTTGGCGGCGATCTGCGTGGCCTTCGCGCCCGCTTTCACGGGCTTCTCTTCGAGCGCGATTTCCATCGGCGCGCTCAGCGCCTCGGGGCGGCTCGCTTCGGCGACGCGCGCAAGGAAGCTCGGATGCATGCCGCCGTCCTGATAGACGACGCGCACCGGCTTCACGCTCTGGGCCAGCTCGGCGACCTTTTCCTCGTCCTTGGACGCCTTGGCGGAGACGCTCGCGATCAGGTCCGGATCGTGCTTGAGGGGCGGACAGGCGGAGAGCGGGTCCATATGGCCGGCGCCCTGGGCGTTGAAGACATAGCGGCGGCCGCAGAAAGCGACCGTCGGCTCCTCCTTCGTCACCTCGAAATGATCGTTTCCTTCCTTCAGATTCTTCCAGAAGCCGATATTGGGGTCGAGCCGGTGCTTGGCGAGATTCTCCGCCGTCATCCGGAACGGATAGGACTGCATCTGGATCGCGCGCTGGCCGCCGTTGAAGGCCGAGCGGGCGATGGCGTAGATCTCCGCGATCTGCGCGTCGGTCATGGAAAAGCAGCCGGCCGAGGAGCAGGCCCCATGGACCATGATGGTGCCGCCCGTATGCCCGAGCGCGCGGTCGAGCTGGTTCGGATAGCCGACATTGAAGGAGAGATAATAAGCGGAATTGGGGTTCATCTGCGCCGGCGCGATGGCGTAGAAGCCCTCGGGCACCTGTCGGTCGCCTTCGCGCGTCTTGGGCCCGAGCTGACCGGACCAGCGACACATGGGGAAGGTCTTGAGGTGGACATATTTGCCCTCCCCGTTCATCTTCCAGATTTCGAACTCCGCCTCTTTCTTATAGGCGCGGATCAGCATCGGCGCCTCCTTGGTCGTGCCGACCTGCGCCATCTTGGCGAGCGTCTCGGGAGGCACGGGCGCGAGCGAGCGCTGGGAAATGCCGCTATCCTGGCAAGAGGCGAGAGAAAGCCCGGCGAGAGCGGCGATGGCCGCGACCGGCTTCAAGACCCGATACTTCATGCGCTCAGCTCCCCTCTGCGCCCCGGCGCCCGCGCACATACACGCTACTGTGGCAAAACTAACACAGTCGCGTAACTCAATTCTTACCGGCGAACGCGTTTCGCCCTTTGCGTGGAAGGAGAGACAATCGCGAGATTGGGACGAGAAAGTGTTCCTGGCGCCATGCGGGACGCCGAAATCGCGGAGTGTGACTTTTTTGCCTCAGGCCTTCGCCTCGATCTTTCGGCCCATATTGAGAAATTTCTCCGCCCGCGCGGCGCGGAGCTGGTCGCGGGAGAGATTTGTCAGCCGGGAGAGCTCGCTCGCGACGGCTTCGCCGACCGAGGCGATGGCGGCCTGCAAATCGCGATGCGCGCCGCCGGCGGGCTCCGACACGATCACGTCGATAATGCCGAATTTCAAAAGATCCTGCGCGGTGATCTTCATGCTGGTCGCGGCGTCCTGCGCCTTGGCGGAATCGCGCCACAGGATCGAGGCCGAGGCCTCGGGCGACGCGACCGTATAGACCGCATGCTCCAGCATCAGCACCTTGTTGGCGGCGGCGATGGCGATGGCGCCGCCGGAGCCGCCCTCGCCGACGACGACCGCGACATTCGGCACGCCGAGCGAAAGCGACACGTCCGTCGAGCGGGCGATGGCCTCCGCCTGGCCGCGCTCCTCGGCGTCGATGCCCGGAAAGGCGCCCGCCGTGTCGACGAGCGAGACGACCGGCAGGCCGAAGCGGTCGGCGAGCTCCATGAGGCGGACCGCCTTGCGATATCCTTCGGGCCGCGCCATGCCGAAATTATGGTGCAGGCGGCTCGCCGTGTCGGAGCCCTTCTCCTGGCCGATGATGCAGATCGGCTCGCCCTTGAAGCGGCCGAAGCCGCCGACGATCGCGGAATCCTCGCCGAAGAGCCGATCCCCCGCGAGCGGCGTGAACTCGGCGATCAATTGCTTCACATAATCCGAGAAATGCGGCCGTTGCGGATGGCGCGCCACCTGAATCTTCTGCCAGGGCGTGAGGCCGGCATATAGATCGGCCAGCGCCTTCGCGGCCTTGGCTTCGAGCTTGCTCAGCTCCTCGCCGATCGAAACGCCCTCGCCTTTCTCCGCCAGCGCGCGCAGCTCCTCCACCTTGGTTTCGAGTTCCGCGACGGGCTTTTCGAAGTCGAGATAAGAGCGCATGGGCGGGCGTGTTTCCTGGCGAAATCGGATGGCGCCCGTCAGCCGCTCGGGCGCGCGGAAACTCGCTGCAACCGGGCCGGAAGTCAAGGAAGCGAAGCGTCGCGCGGGAAGGATTTTGAGGGTCCCGGCGGACCGTGTAGAACTCTCTGAAAAAGGAGCTTTTGCTTGAGCTCGACCCTCCCGCCCGAGAGCCGCTTCGTCGCCGCGCGAGACGGCTTGCGTCTTCACTATCTCGATTATCCCTGCCCGGAGGCGAAGCGGCTGCCGCTCGTCTGCCTCTCGGGACTCGCCCGCACCGCCGACGACTTCTTCCTCGTCGCCGAAGCCGCGCAGCGGGCGGGACGGCGGGCGCTGGCGCTCGACTATCGGGGGCGCGGGCGCTCGGAATGGGATCGGAACTGGCGCCGGTACGACCCCGACGTCGAGGAGGACGATATCTTCACCGTCCTCGCCGATGCGGGCGTCAAAGAGGCGGTTTTCTTCGGCACGTCGCGGGGCGGACTGCATGTGATGCGCATCGCCCGCGCCCGGCCGGGCGTGATCCGCGCGGCGGTGCTGAACGATATCGGCCCGGTGATCGAGAAAAGCGGGCTTTTGCGCATCAAGTCCTATGTCGGCAAGATGCCGCCGCTGCAGAAGATGAGCGACGCCGCCGCGCTGATGCGCTTCGCGATGAGCGCGGCCTTTCCCGCGATCACGCCCGAACAGTTCGAAATCTTCGCGCGCCAGACCTTCGAGGAGAAGGACGGCAAGGTCGAGCTACGCTACGATCCGGAGCTCAATCACACGCTCGACGAGATTACGCCCGAGGCCGAAATCGAGGATTTCTGGGAACGCTTCGAGCTGCTGGCGCGGGTTCCGGTTCTCGCGATCCGCGGCGAAACCTCGGATATTCTGTCCGTCGAGACTTTCGACGAAATGGCCCGCCGCGCGCCGAAGCTCGAACGCTATACCGCGCCGGGACAAGGCCATGCGCCCTTGCTGCTCGATCAGCCGACGATCGATCGGGTGATAAAGTTTCTGAACGCCCAGCCGTAAGTCACAACGCTTCCAGCCGTCATTGCGAGCGGAGCGAAGCAATCCAGAGCCGCGACCGCCGCCCCTGGGATTGCTTCGTCGCTTCGCTCCTCGCAATGCGGGAGAGGCCAAGCGCCTACCGCCGATCGGCCGACGGTCGATCAAGTGATAAAGTCGAACGCCCAGCCGTAAATCACAACGCTTCCAGCCGTCATTGACGGGAGGGGCCAGGCGCCCGAACGCTCGTCGGGACTGACGGGCGTCACGGCGCATATCCTTGCGCCTGATTCACCCTTGAAATCGCCTGCCCGACATTCACCGACGCCGAAGCCTGTCCGCGCTGCGCGTCGAGCTGCAATTGACGCACGCGATAGAGATCGAAAGCATTGATCTCTCCGAGCGCGAAGGATTTGCGCGAGAGATCGAACTGCTCATTGGCGACCGTCAGGCGCCGCGCGGCGAGCGTCGCCGCCTTTTGCGCGGCGGCGAGATTGGCGCGCGCGGCCTTGATCCCGGCGAGGACGACGCGCTTCGCCTTTTCATATTCGGCGTGGGCGCGCGTCATCTCGGCCACCGCCTCGGCGCGGCGCGGCTCCTGGCGGCCTTCCGTCGGCAGCGGGATGCGGATGCGCACGCCGACCGTCGTGGCGTTTGTGAGCTGATCCGTGATCGGTTGCGACGTGTCCGTCGAATATTGCCGGTTATGCTCCTGTCGCCCGAAGACGCCGATGTCGGGATTGTCGATCGGCGTCGCCTCGACGAGCTGCAATTGCGTCTCGGCGCGGCGTAGCGCCGCGAGCGGCGTGCGCAGCGCCGGATGATCTTCTATGTCGCTTGCGGGCTTCACCGTTTCGAGCACGCCGTCGGGCGGCGCGCCGCCGGTGAGCGCGGCATAGTTCACCCGCGCGACCTTCTCGGCGCCTTCCGCCTGCGCGAGCTCCGTCTCGGCGGCGAGCAATTCGTTTCTGGCGAGAAGCGCGTCGCCATGCGCGGCGTCGCCGAGCTCCACGCGCCGCGTCATGTCGGCGCCGATCTCGCGCGCCGTCGCGACGCGGCTGCGCGCCACGTCGACCTCGCGCGCGGCGCGCTGCGCGCTCCACCAGGCGTCGCGCAGCAGGCCCGCCACGTCGAGACGGCGCAGCGCGATCTTTTCCTCGATCTCGATCACGCCGCTCGACACCGTCGCCTCCATCGCGTCGCGCTGGCCGGGCAGCCAGAGAGGCAGGCCGGCCTCGACCTCCGTCTCGTTATAGTTGCGCAGATTGCCCGCGACCGCGTTGCGCTGCGTGCCGCCCAGATAAGGCGACCCCGGCGTGATCGAGCGCGTCGTGGCGTAGCGCGCCGAGACGGCGCCGAACTGCGCTTCCAGCGCCTTGCTCTGCGCGTCGATCGCCACCGCCATGTCGAGATGGCGCGCGAGCTGATGGCCGAGCGGCTTCTTGCCGCGCTTCTCGATCCGCTGCTCGCCGTCCCCCTTCACCGTGACCGCGCCTTTCGTCTTCGACGCGGCCGACGCCGCGCCGGAGAGCGCGCCCAAGGCGAAAGCGAGAGCGACGGCCCGCAGGATCATGCTGTCACCCGGTTTGCGAGGCGGCTGCGCCTGGCGCGAAGTCGGAAACCCGTGGCCCGATCATAGAGAATCGGCAGCAGGATGAGGGTGAGGATCGTCGCCGAGATGAGTCCGCCGATGACGACAATGGCGAGCGGGCGCTGGATCTCGGCTCCCGGCCCCGTCGCGAAGAGGAAGGGAATGAGGCCGAAAGCCGCGATGGTCGCCGTCAGCATCACCGGCCGCATGCGGCGGCGCGCGCCCTCCACGACCGCCTCGCGGGTGGTGCGGGTCCCTTCCGCCACGAGCTTGTTGATATAGGAGATGAGCACGACGCCGTTCAGCACCGCGATGCCGATGAGCGCGATGAAGCCGACCGAGGCCGGAACGGAGAGGAATTCGCCCGAGAGCCACAGGCCGAGAATGCCGCCGATCGCGGCGAAAGGCACGTTGCAGAAGACGAGCGTCGCCTGCAGCGCGGAATTGAAGGTGAAGTAGAGCAGCAGGAAGATCAGCGCGAGCGCGATGGGAACGACGATGGCGAGGCGCGCCGAGGCGCGCTGCTGGTTCTCGAACTGCCCGCCCCACAGATAGCTGTAGCCCTTGGGCGTCTTCACGTGACGCGCGACCGCGTCCTTGGCGTCGGCGACGAAGCCGACGAGATCGCGGCCCTCGACATTGGCGAGCACGGTGGCGAAACGCCGCCCTTCCTCGCGAATGACCTGGATGGGGCCGTTCTCCGCCTGCACCTCGGCGAGCTGCGACAATTCGACGACCTTGCCGTCGTTCGAGACCATGGGCAGGCGCGCGAAATCGACCGAGGAGCGGCGCGACGTCTCCGATCCGCGCACGACAAGCGGCGTGCGGATCGGTCCTTCGAGAATGATGCCGACCTGCTGGCCGTCGACCCAGACGCGCAGCGCGTCCTGGATTTCGCCGGCGTTGAGGCCGAAGCGGCCGGCGGCGAGGCGGTCGACGCGCGCGGTGAGATAGCGCATGCCGTCATTCTGGAGGCCGAAGACGTCGCGGGCGCCGGGAATCTTCCTGATCTCGGCCGCCAGCTCGCGCGTGAGCCGATTGAGCTCGTTGATGTCGTCCCCGAAGATCTTGACCACGACGTCGCCGCGCGCGCCGATGATCATCTCCTGCACGCGCATGTCGATCGGCTGCGAGAAGGCGTAGGAAATGCCGGGGATCTGGTCGAGCACCTTGCGGATCTCGCCCATCAGCCAGTCGACGCCGTGGCCGCGCCACTCCTTCTCGGGAGCCAGCGTCAGAAAATTGTCGGTCTCGTTGAGGCCGACCGGGTCGATGCCCAGCTCGTCGGCGCCGGCGCGCGCCATCATGCCCTTCACCTCCGGCATTTTCTCCATGATCTCGCGCTGGATGAGCCGGTCCGTCTCGGCGGCGACCGAGACGCTGATCGTGGGATGCTTGCGGATGGTGATGACGGGCGTTCCTTCATTCATCACCGGCATGAAGGTCTGGCCGATGCCGGAATAGGCGAGGCCCGCGACGATCAAGCCGCCAATGGCGATCGCGGCCACGATGAGCGGCCGCGCGAGCGCGCGCTCCAGAAGCGGCTCGTAGACCGCGGCGATCTTGCGCACGAGCCAGGGCTCGCCCGCATGGCCGGGCCGCAGGATGGTCGCGCTCAGCGCCGGGACGACCGTGAGCGAAAGAATAAGAGCGGAGCCGAGCGCGAAGGCGATCGTCAGCGCGACGGGCGCGAAGAGCCGCCCCTCCAGCCCCTCGAGCGTCAGGAGCGGCAGGAAGACCGTGACGATGATGATGACGCCCGAGGCGAGCGGCGTCGCGACCTCGCTCGTCGCCTCGAGCGTCATGAAGATGCGGTCGGCCAGGCTCGCGTCATGCGCCTCCCCCAATCTGTGCTCGACATTCTCCACGACCACGACGGCGCAGTCGACCAGGAGGCCGATGGCGATGGCCAGGCCGCCGAGCGACATGATGTTCGCCGAAAGGCCCCATAGCCGCATCACGCCGAAGGTCGCGAGCGCGGCGAGCGGCAGGATGACCGAGACGACGAGCGCGGCGCGCAGATTGCCGAGAAACAAGGCGAGCAGGATGACGACGAGGACAATCGCCTCGATCAGCACTTTCTGGACGGTCCAGACCGCCTTGCCGATCAGCTCGCTGCGGTCGTAGAAAATCTCGATCTTCACGCCCTTGGGCAGATTGGGCTCGAGCTCGGCGAGGCGCGCCTTGACCCCCGAGACCACGGTGCGCGCATCGGCGCCGCGCAGCCCGAGCACCAGGCCCCAGACGGCTTCATCCGTCCCGTTGCGGGTGACGACGCCGTTGCGCGGCAGCGATCCGAACCGCACCTCCGCCACGTCGCCGACGCGCACGATGCCCGTCTTGCGCGAGTCGATGACCACCGAGCGAATATCGTCGAGAGAGCGCAGCCGGCCTTCGGCGCGCACCAGCAGCGCCTCCTCGCCGTCGCGCACGCGGCCGGCGCCGTCATTCTTGTTGTTGTTCGAGAGCGCCGATTCCAGCTCGGCGACGGTGACGCCGCGCGCCGCCATGGCGGAGGGCGACGGCGCGACCTCGAAAGTGCGCACGAAGCCGCCGAGCACATTGAGGTCGGCGACCCCCGGCAGGCCGCGGATCGCGGGACGGATCGTCCAGTCCAGCAGGCTGCGCTGCTCCGTCGGCGTGAGATTGCCGCCGATAATGGTGAACATCAGCATCTCGCCGAGCGGCGTGACGATCGGCGCGAGGCCTCCGGAGACTCCGGAAGGCAATTGATCCTGAACCTGCGCCAGCCTCTCATTGACCTGCGCGCGCGCCCAGTAGATATCCGTGCCCTCCGCGAATTCGAAAGTAATGAGCGCCACCGAATAGCGCGTGGTCGAGCGCATGCGCACAAGCGACGGTATGCCCTTGGCCACAATCTCGATCGGCGCCGTGACGCGGCTTTCGAGCTCCTCAGGCGTGAGTCCCGGCGCGCGCATGGCGACGAGCACCTGAATCGGCGCGACGTCCGGAAAAGCGTCGATCGGCAGCTTGAGATAGCTTACCGCGCCCCAGGCCGCGATGAACAGGGCGCCGAGGAAGGTGAGCAGCCGCTGCCGCAGCGAAAAATGGATCAGACGCTCGAGCATTAAAGACCGATCACTTGCTCTCCGCTTCCGCCAGTTCGGCGAGAAGCGTCAGAAGGCCGCGGGTCGCGACGCGCTCGCCCACCGCGAGCGGGCCCTGTACGGAGGCGAATTGCGGCGTCTCCGAGACCAGCGTGACGGGAACCGCGCGAAACCCCTCGGGGACTCGCACGAAGACCCAGCTATGGTTCAGATGGCTCACCACGGCGTCGGCCGGGATGCGCCATTGCGACGCGCCGCCGCCCTTCACGCGCAGAATGGCCTGAAGCGCCTGCCCGGGCCGCAAGAGGCTCCGGCCTGGCCGGAACTCGGCCACCGCCGTCACCGATTGCGTCCCCGAGTCGACCGTGCGGCCGACGCGGATCAGCTTGCCGTCGAGGCCGGCGGAAGGCAGATGCACCCGCTCGACGCTGTCGAGCGCGACGGCGCGGCCGAGCGGCACCTGCAGATTGACCCAGATCGGGTCGAGCCGGGCGATCGTCACGAGCGGCGCCGAGGCCGCCACCCGCTCGCCCGTGGTGCCGTGCCGCTGCAGGATGGTGCCGCCGATCGGCGCGCGCACGAGAAGCGAGCTCGCCAGCTTGCGATCCTTGCGAAGCGCGACGATTTCCGACTCGGCCATGCCGGCGAGCGTCAGGATCTGGGCGCGCTCGTCCAAAGTCGCGCGCGCCTGGGCCGCCTCGGCCCGCGTCACGATCAGCCGGCGCTCGGCGATGATGCGCTCCTTGAAGAGCTGCTCGTCGCGACGCAGCTTCTCGCCAGCGAGATTGGCCTCCGACATGGCGTGCAGAAAGGCGCGCTGCGCCTCCACCAGCTCGGAGGATTTCAAGGTGGCGATGGGATCGCCTTCCTTGACGTCCTCGTCCGGGGCGACGAGCAGCGTCTCGACGAGGCCGGCCGCCGGGGCGGCGACGATCCGCAATTGCTGAGGCGGCACCGCGACGACGCCGGGCACCACGATCTCGCCGACGCCCGATTCGGCCTCGACCGGCTGCGTCTCCACGCCGGCCGCGTGGATCTGCTCCTCGGTCAGCTTGACGAGAATATCCTGCCCCGCCGGCCCTGGCGGAGCGACGGCCCAGGCGCCGGACGCGGCGCCGAAGACGAGAAGGAGAGTGAGAAGAAGTTTTCGCCGCATGTCCGATGGGTTGTAATTTAGAGCGTGAGCGGCGCCGATCAAGGCGAAGGGCGCCGTTGGGGCGGCCTGTCGCCGATCTTGACCGCCATCCGCCGCCCACTCAAGCGTTACCAAGGCATTAATATGGCTTTCCCAAGGGAAAAATTCCCAGCTTCCGCCGGCCCGGAGTCCGCCGGTCGCAAATCGCGCCGCGCCGCCTATATTCGACGGTTAAGATCAATTCTTCCCGCCCTTCGAGGAATTTTAATGCGCCACCCCGCCAATGTCGCCGTCCGCCTCGCCGATTATCGCCCCGCCGACTTTCTGATCGACGCCGTAGGGCTCGATATTTCCCTCGACCGAACCGCGACCAGGGTCGTCGCGACCCTCTCGCTGCGCCGCAACCCCAAAGGCGCGCCGGACGCGCCGCTCGCTTTGGACGGCGACGATCTGACGCTTGTCGGCGTCAAGCTCGACGGGCGCGCGCTCGGCCCGCAGGACCATTCGGCGACGCCGGACAGGCTGCTCCTGGAAAAGGTCCCCGACGCGCCCTTCACGCTCGAGATCGAGACCCGGGTCAACCCCGCCGCCAACACCCAGCTCTCCGGCCTTTACCGCTCGGGCTCGGCCTATTGCACCCAGTGCGAGGCGGAGGGCTTCCGGCGCATCACCTATTTTCTCGACCGCCCGGACGTGCTCAGCGTCTACACGACGCGGATCGAAGCCGACAGGACCGAGGCGCCGATTCTGCTCTCCAACGGCAATCCGGGCGAGACGGGAAATATTCCCGGCGGGACCCGCCATTACGCCGTCTGGCGCGATCCCTTCCCCAAGCCCTCCTATCTCTTCGCGCTCGTCGGCGGCGATCTCGGCGTTCTGCGCGACAGCTTCACGACGATGTCGGGCCGCGAGGTCGCGCTCGCCATCTATGTCGAGCACGGCAAGGAGGCGCGGGCGACCTACGCCATGGGCGCGCTGAAGCGGGCCATGCGCTGGGACGAGGAGAGGTTCGGCCGCGAATATGACCTCGACGTGTTCAACATCGTCGCGGTCTCCGACTTCAACATGGGCGCGATGGAGAATAAGGGCCTCAACATCTTCAACGACAAATATGTGCTGGCTTCTGCGGAGACGGCGACCGACGGCGACTATGCGGGCGTCGAGGCCGTCATCGCGCACGAATATTTCCATAACTGGACCGGCAACCGCATCACCTGCCGCGACTGGTTCCAGCTCTGCCTGAAGGAGGGCCTCACCGTCTTCCGCGATCAGGAATTTTCCGCCGACATGCGCTCGCGCGCCGTGGAGCGCATCGGCGACGTGCGCGGCCTGCGGCTCGCGCAATTCCCCGAGGACGGCGGTCCGCTCGCCCATCCGGTGCGGCCGGACGTCTATCACGAGATCAACAATTTCTACACGGCGACCGTCTATGAGAAAGGCGCGGAGATCGTGCGCATGCTGCGCACGCTGATCGGCGACGAAACCTTCCGCCGGGGCATGGACCTCTATTTCGAGCGCTTCGACGGAACGGCGGCGACGGTGGAGGATTTCCTCTCCTGCTTCGCGGAAGCCTCGGGCCGCGACCTCTCGCATTTTGCGCTTTGGTACAGCCAGGCCGGCACGCCGGTCCTCTCCGCCGAAGGCGCCTATGACGCGGAGGCCAAGAGCTTCGCGCTCACGCTGCGCCAGGAGACGCCCCCCACGCCCGGACAGAGCCAGAAGAAGCCGGTCGTCGTCCCGATCGCCCTCGCGCTCTTTGGCGAGAATGGCGAGAAGCTCGAACTGGCGAGCGCCGACGCGCGGCCGGAAGAGCTGGCGCGGGGCCTGATCGAGCTCGCCGACGCCGAGCGCAGGATCGCCTTCGTCAATGTGCCGTCGCGGCCGGTCGTCTCCGCGCTGCGCGGCTTCTCCGCGCCGGTGCGGCTGGCGCCGGCGCCGGAAAGCGCCGATCTCGAAAAGCTGCTCGCCTGCGACGACGATCCCTTCAACCGCTGGCAGGCGGCGCAAAGCCTCGCCTTGCGCGCGATCTTCGCCCGCGTCGACGCGGCGAAGAACGGCGCGCCTCTTCCCCAGGCGCCGGGCTTCGTCGGCGCGCTGCGCAGCCTTCTCGCCGATTCCGACGCCGATCCCGCCTTTGCGGCGCAGGCGCTTTCGCTGCCTTCGGAAGTCGACCTCGCGCGCGAGGCCGGCCATGACGTCGACCCCGACGTGCTCTTCGCCGCGCGCCTCGGCTTGCGCGAGGAGATCGGCCGCGCTTTGGGCGCCGACGCCGAGGCCGCGTATAGGCGCCTCGCCGACGCCGGCCCTTATTCGCCGGACGCGGCGAGCGCGGGACGGCGCGCGCTCAGGGCCGTCGCGCTCGACCTCGTCGCCGCGGGCGACCCGGCGAAGGGCGTCTCTCTCGCCCAGAGTCAATTTGCCGCAGCCGGCAATATGACCGACCGTCTGGCGGCGCTCGGGCTTCTCGCCTTCCTCGGCGGCGACGCGCGCGAAGCGGCTTTCGCGGCTTTTTACGAGCAGTTCAAGGGCGACGCGCTCGTTCTCGACAAATGGTTCTCGCTGCAAGCGACGATCCCGGAGCCCGCGACGACCGGCCGCGTCGTCAAGCTCATGTCCCACCCGGACTTTTCATTTGCCAACCCCAACCGCGTGCGCTCGCTGATCGGCGTCTTCTCGAACGCCAATCTCACCCGCTTCCACGCGCTCGACGGGTCCGGCTACGATCTTCTCGCGCGCGTCGTGCTCGAGCTCGATCCGAAGAATCCGCAGCTCGCCGCGCGGCTTCTCTCGGCCCTGCGCGCCTGGCGCACGCTGGAGCCGCGCCGGCGCGCCCTGGTCGAGGAGAGATTGCGACACATCGCTGATCAGAAAGATCTTTCCCCAGATACGAAGGACATCGCCACGCGCGCGCTTTCCTGAGCGGGGCGCGCGCCGAAGAGGCGCGTTAACGTTCAATTAAGGTCTGGACAATTCGAGCCTGAAAGATTCGAATGAAGGTGATTCGGGCGCTTCCGGCCCGTTCGAGGGATCGCCAGATTTCGGAGATTTTTATGGCGCGCGTCACCGCAGCTCGTGCGATGAGTCACGCGGAAACGGTGTGGGGCGCCTATCGTTTCAACGGCAATGGAGAGAGGGATCCGAAGGAAAGCCCCTGGCTGAAGCGGGCCGCCTTCATCGTTTCGGCGATCGGCCTCGTCTCGCTTGCCGCCTTCGCCGTCACGCTGACGACCTCGATGCAGGACCAGCTCGTCGAGGAGGCGACCGCCGATTTCGAGGTCTTCGCGCACGCCGTCTGGCACGACCTTCACGACAAGATACAGGCCGACGCGCAGAAGTCGCTCGGCGAACCGCTGAACAAGATCCTGCCCGGCCGCGCCACCGCGCGCGGGCGCCGCATTCTCGTCACCGACGATCGCGGCCATGTCGCGGCGGCCTTTCCGCCGATCGACTCCAAGAACGCCACGCTCACCGACGTCCTGGGCGCCGAGCAGGTGCTGACCGAATTCGCAGAGAAGGCGGGCGTGATGCGCATCAAGCTCGCCGACGGCACGCCCGCTCTCGCCACGGTGCAGAAGCTGCCCGCGCCTTACGGGCAGGTGGCGATGATCTATCCGCTCGACAATGTGCTCGGCGAATGGCGCGCCATCGCCGCGCATTACGCGGTGGTCTTCGCCTTCACGACCCTCATGCTGCTCGCGGTCGTCTTCGCCTATTTCCGGCAGTCGCGAAAGCGCCAGGCCGCCGAGCAGGTCAACGCCTATATCCGCACGCGGCTCGACGCGGCGCTGTCCCGCGGCCGCTGCGGCCTGTGGGACTGGGACATTGCGCGCGGCCGCATCTACTGGTCCGACTCCATGTATGAAATGCTCGGCCTCCAGGCCGAGCCGCGCTGTCTTTCCTTCGGCGAGCTCAACGCGCTGATGCATCCCGACGACGGCGATCTCTCGGTGGTCGCCGAAATGGTTTCCGCCTCCCGCACCAAGAGCGTCGATCACGAATTCCGCGCGCGCCACGCCAATGGGCAGTGGATCTGGCTGCGCGCCCGCGCGCAGCTCGTCGACGACGCGCAGGACGCCGGCCTGCATCTCGTCGGCATCGCGGTCGACGTCTCGGAGCAGAAGGCGCTCGCGCAGCACACCGCCACCGCGAATATGCGCCTGCGCGACGCGATCAACGCCATATCGGAAGCCTTTGTGCTGTGGGACGCGCAGAATCGTCTCGTGGTCTGCAATTCGAAATTCCTCGATCTGCACGGCCTCGCGCCCGAATCCGCCGCGCCCGGCGCGGCCTATGGCGAGATCATGTCGCGCCGCACGGCTTTCGTCCTCCAGCAGGAGACCTCTTCGGCCGAGAGCCGCCGCGCCGGCGACGCCCGCACTTACGAGGCCCGCCTTTCGGACGGACGCTGGCTGCAGATCAACGAGCGGCGCACCAAGGACGGCGGCTATGTCTCCGTCGGCGCCGACATCACCGCGCTCAAGCGCAATCAGGAGAAGCTCATCGAGTCCGAGCGCCGGCTCACGGGAACCGTCGCCGATCTCACCCGCTCGCGCCAGACGCTGGAAATGCAGGCGCAGCAGCTCGCGACGCTCGCGGAGCAATATCACCATCAGAAGGCCGAGGCCGAGGCCGCCTATCTCGCCAAGTCCGAATTCCTCGCCAATATGAGCCACGAGCTGCGCACGCCGCTCAACGCCATCATCGGCTTCACCGAGATGATGCTCGCCGAGCCCTTCGGCGCGCTGGGCTCGCCGAAATATATCGAATATTGCAGCAATGTCCGTCAGGGCGGGACCTATCTCAACGAGGTCATCTCCGACATTCTCGACATGTCGCGGCTCGAGGCCGGGCTCGTTCGCCTCGCCGAGCGCGAGGTGAACGCCGCCGAGGCCGTGCGCCGCGCCGCCGGCGCCTGGCGCGCCCGCGCCGAGGAAAAGAAGATCACGCTCATCGTCGAGGCCGACGAGAAGCTGCGTTGCGTCGGCGACGAGGCGCTGATCGTCAAGGCGCTCGGCGTCCTGCTCTCAAATAGCGTCAAATTCACCGACGCCGGCGGCTTCGTGCGTCTGTGCGCGCGCCATCACGGCGCGTCGATCGCCTTCTTCGTCGAAGATACGGGCCAGGGCATCGACCCGCGCGCCTTGCCGAAACTCGGCCGCCCCTTCGAGCAGGGCGCCGGCGTGATGGAGAACGGGATGAAGGGCTCGGGGCTCGGCCTCGCCATCGCCCGCGCGCTCATCGACCTCCATGGCGGGGCGCTGCGTTTCCGCTCGCGGCTCGGCGTGGGAACGGTGGCGATGATACGGCTCGCCTGCGCCCATTGCGCCGGCAGAAACGTCACGCCGCTCGTCGCGCGGCCGACGGAGCAACAGCCGGCGAAGCTCCCCGCTCCCGCCTATGCCCGCTCGCGCGAGACCGCCGCGCGCGTCGCGGGCAGCGACAGCGCGACACGCAAGCCCGGCGCATTGTCCTCGATCCGCAGGGTCCCATGATGCAGGCGGGCGACCGCCGCGGCCATCGACAGGCCGAGGCCGGAACCCGGCCGGGAGCGTGAATTTTCCAGCCGCACGAAGCGCCCCACGACGCGCTCGCGATCCTGCGGCGCAATGCCGGGGCCGTGATCCGCCACGGTGATCTCGATCTGACCGCAGACGCGCCTGGCCGTCACGTCGATGCGCGGATTCTCGCCCGACGCGCCGTATTTCAGCGCATTGTCGACGAGATTGACGACCGCCTGTCCGAGCAGCTCGCGGCTGCCGGTCACGCAAAGGCCCGGCTCGGTCGTCGCCTCCAGACGAACGCCCTGCTCTTCCGCCACGGGCTCGTACATCTCCACGATGTCGCTCACCACGGCGTCGGCGTCGTAGGCCGTGAGATTGTCGCTCGAATAGCAGGCCTCGGCGCGCGCGATCATCAGCAGCGCGTTGAAGACGCGGATGAGTCCGTCCGACTCCTCGATCACGGCGGTGAGCGCCTCGCGATGCTCGCCATTGTCCGACGAGCCGCGCAGCGCGGCTTCCGCGCGGTTGCGCAGGCGCGTGAGCGGCGTCTTGAGGTCATGCGCGATATTGTCGGAGACCTCGCGCAATCCGGTCATCAGCTCCGAGATGCGCTCGAGCATGGCGTTGAAATTCTCGGCCAGACGGTCAAGCTCGTCGCCGGCGCCCGTGACGGCGAGGCGCTCATGGAGATCGCCGGCCATGATGCGGCGCGCCGATGCGGACATCACGTCCACGCGCTCCAGCATCCGATGCGCGACGAAAAGACCGCCAAGGGCGCCGACGAGCGCCAGCCAGAACAGCGAGACGCCGAGCGCGCGGCGCAGAATGTCGCGCAGGACCTGATGGTCCTCGATGTCGTGGCCGATGAGCAGGCGGAATCCGCCCGGAATGAGGAACAGACGCAGCAGCGCCGGATGCTCGACGCCCGGCTCGCCGCGCCTTTGATAGGGCGTCTCCACCAGTTGCGACCCGCCGGCCGGCGCCGACGTCGGCGGTTCGATATTGCCGACGATCACATCGCCCGAATGCGTCGTGAGCAGATAGAGCGAGCCGCCGGGCGCGCGCACCCGGCGCTCCAGCGCATTGGTGAGCTGATGCAGCCCGCCTTGCGCATATTGCTCGGAGAGCGCGCGAATTTCCGCCTCGACCGTCTGCTCGATCTGCTCGTCCAGCACCTCCTTCACCCGCGCGCCGACGCGGGTCAGCACCAGCCCCGCCCCGATCGAGAAGAGGACGAGATAGGCGAGCGACAGCTTGAAGGCCGTCGTGCGAAAGAGCTTGCCGACTTTTCCGGTGAACAATTGCGCTTCCCTGTCCCGCGCCTCCCGGCCATGCCCGAGGCGCTTGGCCAAGATATGGGGATTAGCACGGCTTTTGTCGCAAGGGCGCCGGCGGCGGCTCGGAACTCGCGCGCGCGATCAACGTTCGTTTACGAGGGGCCAGCCTAGGTAGAAAGCGATGCGTAAGAATTTGAAAACCATGATCCTCACAGCGCTTTGCGGCTCGACCGCCTTCAGCGCGCTGCCGCCCGAGGCGCTTGCCGGACCAATGAGCGTCTCGCCGCCTTCCGCCGTCAGCCTCAACCTCCCGACGACGGAAGTCCACTACTACCGGCGCCACTGGCGTCACCGTCACTGGGGATATTGGCGGCCATATCGTCACCATTGGGGATACTACCGCCCCTATTACCGTCACTGGGGGTACTATCGCCCATACCGCCACTGGGGCTATTACCGGCCCTATTATCGGCGGGCCTATTACCGCTACCCGTATTACGGCTACGGCTACAATCCCGCCGGCGCCCTTTTCGCCACCGCCGCGCTCGGCCTGATGGGAGCCGGCATCGCCGCCGCGACGGCCCCGCGCTGGGGATGGGGCGGATGGGGCGGTTGGGGCTGGGGGCCCGGCTGGGGCTGGGGCGGATGGTGGTGATCCGCTGACGCTACCGCATCCCGTCCCGGATCATGTAACCCGCTCCGCGTATCGTATGCAGGAGCGGGTTCTCCCTGCCCTTGTCGATCTTCGACCGCAGCCTGGAAATATGCACGTCAATGACATTGGTCTGCGGGTCGAAGTGGTAGTCCCAGACATTTTCGAGCAGCATGGTGCGCGTCACCACCTGGCCCGCATGCTTCATCAGATATTCCAGCAAGCGGAACTCGCGCGGCTGCAGCACGATCTCCTGCCCGCCGACCGTCACCTTGTGCGATAATCGATCCAGCTCCAGATCGCCGACCCGATAATGCGTCTCCTCGCCGCGGGGGCCGACGCGGCGGCGCACCAGCGCCTCGATGCGGGCCAGGAGCTCGGAAAAGGCGTAGGGCTTGGGCAGATAGTCGTCGCCGCCGGCGCGCAGGCCCTTCACGCGGTCGTCCACCTGTCCAAGCGCCGAGAGGATCAAGACCGGCGTCTCGACCTTCTGCTCGCGCAGGCTGGAGATGAGCGAGAGCCCGTCCATTTTCGGCAGCATGCGGTCGACGATCAGCACGTCGTAATCGCCCTCCCGCGCCGCGGCGTAGCCTTCGAGGCCGTCGGCCGCATGGTCGGCGACATGGCCCTGCTCGCGAAACGCCTTGACGAGGTAATCGCTCGCTTCTTTGTCGTCTTCGATAATGAGTATTCGCATCGCTGGCATAATAGCGGACCTTGCGAAAAAACGGCAGGCCGGCGCGAGGAGCGCGCCGGCCCGCCCGCGACGGGCGCCAGGAGGGGGCTGGCGAATGCCCGTCGCTCTTCATTGCGTGGGACCGTCTGCGGGCGGGTGCAGTCTCGCGGTCCACGTCGCAAGAAGCTCTCTCTCGAGCGAACGCTGATCCGAGAAGTCGGAAACTTCTCGGCGGCGCGCCCGCGTCACCCCGCGCTTTGCTTCACCGGCACGGCGATGAACTTCGCGCCGTCCGCCGATTTCACCCGCAGCAGGACGGAGCGGCGGCCTTCCTTGCGCGCGCCGTCTATGGCGCCGGAAAGATCGGCCCGCGAGCTCACCGGCTGGCCGCCGGCCTCGACGATCACGTCGCCCCGGCGCAGGCCCTTCTGCGCGCCGGCGCCGTTCGGATCGATATCCGTCACCACGAGACCCTCGCCGCCGGCGCCGCGCACTTCGGAAGCCGGCGCCACTTCGACGCCGAGGCTCGCAATGCTCGCCGGGCCGGCCGAGCCGCCGCCGAAATCCTCGTCATCGGCTCGCGCCTCCCTCTCCTCCGGCAACTTGCCGAGGGTCAGCTTGGCCGTCTTCTCCACGCCGTTGCGGAGATAGGTCAGATCAACCGATTTGTTCGGCCCCATGGCGGCGATCTTGCGCGCCAGCTCGCGCGGCGTCTCGATCCTCTCGCCATTGATCGCCATGATGACGTCGCCCGCCCTCAGGCCCGCGGCCTCGGCCGGCGCGCCCTTCTGCGGCTGCGCGATCAGCGCGCCCTTGGTCGATTTCAGCCCGAGGCTCTCGGCGATTTCCGGCGTCACCGGCTGGATCTTCACGCCGATCCAGCCGCGCGACACGACGCCCTTGTCCTTGAGCGCGGCGACGACATCCTTGGCGACTTCCGCCGGAATGGCGAAGCCGATGCCGACCGAGCCGCCCGAGGGCGAATAGATCGCCGTGTTGACGCCCACGACATTGCCTCGCGTGTCGAAGGCGGGACCGCCCGAATTGCCGCGATTCACCGGCGCGTCGATTTGCAGGAAGTCGTCATAGGGGCCGGCGCCGATGTCGCGGCCGCGCGCCGAGATGATTCCGGCCGTCACCGAGCCGCCGAGGCCGAAAGGATTGCCGACCGCGATCACCCAGTCGCCGACGCGCGGCTGCGCGCTCGCCCATTCGACGTAAGGCAGCTTTGCGCCGTCGCTGACCTTCAGCAGCGCGAGGTCGGTGCGCTTGTCCTTGCCGATCACCTTAGCCGGGAGCGTGCGGCCATCGTCGAGCGCCACCTCGACGTCGCTCGCATGTTCGACGACGTGGTTGTTGGTCACGACATAGCCGTCGGCGCTGATGATGAAGCCAGAGCCCTGCGACTGCGTCATGCGCTTCTGCGGCGTCTCGCCGAAGCGTTTGAAGAACTTATACATGGGATCGTCGGGCGAAAGCTCGCCCTGGCCCTCGAAGGGATTCTGCGACTCTTCGTAGCCCTTCACCTTGATGGCGACGACGGCGCCCTTCACGCGCTCGACGACGTCGGCGAAAGAAGCGGGGCCTGCGGGCGCGACCGTGACGGAAGACGACGCCTCGGCGAAAGCCGCGTTCACCGGCGCGCCCACGCCCAGGCCGAATGCGAGCGCGGCGGCCGCGCCCATCAGCGCAAGGCGCGAGGCGCGGCGACGACGCGCCGGCATATGGGAGCTGCGCTCGAAAATCGGATGATGCATTTCAAATACTCTCCATTCTCGCGGCGAAGCCCTGGAGGACTTGAGCTTGGGAGCCGGCATCGCCGCCTGCATGAGGAAGATGGAGATGCGCCGCTTGCCGTCCAATGGCCGGCGGATGAAACTTTCGTAAGGCAAAGCGCGGCCGCACGGCTCGCGGACGTGCGAGCGGAGCGAAGCAATCCAGAACCGCGTTGACGCTCTGGAGTGCTTCGCTCCGTCCTCGCAAGGACGGCGGCGACGAATTATGGGCGGCGGAAAATCTCGCGCCTCACAGCCAGCCGGCTCGGCGGAAACGCCAATACAGCGTCAGGCAAACCGCGAAGGTGACGCCCAGCACGCCGTAATAGCCGTATTCCCACTTGAGCTCGGGCATGTGCTCGAAATTCATGCCGTAAATGCCGGCGATGGCGGTGGGCACGGCGAGGATCGCGGCCCAGGCGGCGAGGCGGCGCGAAATATTCGTCTGCTGCATTTGCGCGTTCATCAGGCTCGCCTCGAAAGCGAAGGCGAGCGTCTCGCGCAGCGTGTCGATACGCTCCTGCGCGCGCCGCAGATGGTCGCGCACGTCGCGGAAATGCGGCCGCATCACGGGGTCGATGAAGACGATGTCCGTGCGCTCGAGGCGCCGGCAGACATCCTCCAGCGGCACGACGGCGTTGCGCAGGCGCAGCAGATCGCGCCGCAGCGTGTAGAGCTGCTCAATCTCCTCCTGTCCCATGGAGATCGTCAGGACATGGTCCTCTATGTCGTCGACCTGATCGCTGACGCAGTCGAGCACCGGGAAATAATTATCCACGATGAAGTCGAGGATGGCGTAGACGATGAAATCCTCGCCCTCCGAAAGACGCTGCGCCCGCGCCTCGCAGCGTTGGCGCACCTGCGCATAGCTTTGCGAGGCGCCGTGGCGCACGCTCACCACATAGCCTTCGCCGACAAAGAGATGGGTCTCGCCGAAGGTGACGCGGCCGTCCTCCATCTGCGCGGTGCGCGCGACGATGAAAAGGCCGTCGTCGAACTCTTCGAGCTTGGGAAATTGATGCGCCTTCGCGGCGTCCTCGATGGCGAGCGGATGCAGCGCGAACTGCTTTCTCACCCGCTCCAGCAGATCGACGCCCGGTTCGAAGAGCCCGATCCAGACGACATGGCCCTCGCGCTTCGCCCAGTCCCCGGCCGCGTCTAGGTCGATATCGGCGACCTTCACTCCCTTGCAGTAGACGGAGGCGTTGACGACGCCGCGGCGCTCTTGCGCCGCCGCCTTCGTCTCTTCGCGCGCAAGGACGTCCATGGCCTGTCAGGCCTTGGGACCGCCGCGCGTCACGCCGACCTTGGCCGGACGCAGCACGCGCTCTCCGATCATGTACCCCTGCTCCACCACCTGCGCCACCGTGCCGGCGGGCCTGGTCTCGTCGGGGATCTCGAACAGCGCCTCGTGCTGATTGGGATCGAATTTGGCGCCCTGCGCCTCGATCGGCTTCACCCCGAAACGCGCGAGGCGCGAAAGGAAATCGCGCTCGGTGACGCCGAGCCCGTCCAGCAGCGCCTTGGCGACGGGATCCAGATTGGGCCGCGCCTCTTCCGGCACGCTCTCGGCGGCGCGGCGCAGATTGTCGGCGAAGGCCAGCATTTCGCGGGCGAAGCTCGCCACGCCATAGATCTTCGCGTCCGCGACCTCCTTCTCGGCGCGGCGGCGGACATTCTCGACCTCCGCCATGGCGCGCAGGAGCTTGTCCTTGAGGCCGGCGTTTTCCTGATAGAGATTCTCCAGCTCGGTGAAGGGCTCGGGCTCGCCGATCGGCGATTCCGCCGAGGGCTGCGACAGGGAGGACGCATGCGCCTCGCCCCCGTTCGCGTCCTGCGGCGGCGGGGTTTCGGCGTTGTTCCCGGCGTTGCTCTGGTCGCTCATGCTCATGTCCGTCTTCTGGATAAGGGGCGTTCTTCAAAGGCCTCGATATCTGCGCTCAAGAACGCAAAATCAAGTCGCCGCGACATTCTGCGTCCCGACGCCAGGCGGCTTCGGGCGCTTCTCTCCCGCCGGCGCGAAGACCTCCAGAAGCTGCCGCTTGATGGCCGCCTGGCGTTGCGGGGCGACGATTTTCGCGCCCGTCAGGTCGGTCACGTAGAAGGCGTCCACCGCCCGCTCGCCGAAGGTCGTGATATGGGCGGAGGCGATGTTGAGGTTCAGCCTGGAGATGGCGTTGGTCAGGTCGAAGAGGAGGCCCTCCCGGTCGAGGCCGGAGACCTCGATGACCGTATAGACATTGGAAAGGCTGTTATCGACCACGACCTCGGGCGCGACATTGAAGGCCGTCGGCGCCTGGTTCTGCCTGGCGCGGGCCTTGACGGCGTCCGATACGATGACTTCGCCCCGCAGCGCCCTGGCGATGAATTCGGCGATGCGGCGCGCGCGGCGCAGCTCGTCCTCGTCGAAATCGAAAGCGCGCGAGATGAAGATCGTGTCGAGCGCCAGCCCGTCCTGGGTCGTGAAGATATGCGCGTCGACGATGTTCGCGCCGCTCGCCGCGCAGCCGCCGGCGATGATGGAGAGCAGCCGGCGATGGTCGGGCGCGATGACGGTGAGCTCCACGGCGCCGCGCGCGCGATCGAGCTCCACGGCGGTCGCGAGCGGCGTTACGGCTCCGGTGAGCTTTTCCAGCATATGCGCGTGGCGCACCTTGCGCGCGACGTCGACCTTCAGCCAATAGGCGGGGTAGTGCCGCTTGTCGTAGGCGTCGAATTCCTCGTCGCTCCACTCGGGCAGCGCGGCGCGCAATTCCGCGCGCGCGACGGCGACGCGGCTCTTGCGGTCGACCGAGGAATGGCCGCCGCCGAGCACGACTTCCGTCTCCCAATAGAGCACGCGCAGAAGCTGCGACTTCCAGGCGTCGAGCACGCCGGGGCCGACGGCGTTGATGTCGCAGACCGTGAGCACGAAGAGCATTTTAAGGCGCTCCATCGTCTGCACGATGGCGGCGAAGCTTTCGATCGTCACGCGGTCGGAAAGATCGCGGCTCTGCGCGAAGCTCGACATGGTGAGATGATGCTCGACGAGCCAGGCGACCGTCTCCGTCTCGCCGGGCGTGAAGCCGAGGCGCGGGCAGAGCGTGCGCGCCACCTCCATGCCGGCGATGGAGTGGTCCTCCCTGCGTCCCTTGGCGATGTCGTGAAGGAAAAGACCGAGATAAAGCACCTTGCGATTCACGATCGTCGGCAGGACTTCGCTCACGAGCTGCGGATGCTCGGGGAAGCGCCCGGCTTCGAGGTCGGAGAGTCCGCCGACGGCGCGCAGCAGATGCTCGTCGACCGTGTAATGATGATACATGTTGAATTGCATCATCGCGACGATGCGGCCGAAATCGGGAATGAAGCGTCCGAGCACGCCGGTCTCGTTCATCCGCCGCAGGATGATCTCGGTCATGTTGCGCGACAGCAGGATTTCGAGGAAGAGCCGGTTCGCCTCCCTGTCGGCGCGCAGCTCGGCGTCGATCTCGCGCAGCGACAGCGTCACGGCGCGCAACGCGTCGGGATGCAGCGGCAGGCCGTGATGGTCGGCCATCCAGAAGAGTCGGATGATGTTCACCGGATCGCGGTGGAACACTTCCTCGTCCGCGACGCTGATGCGGTCATGCGCGATGACGAAGTCGCCATGCGGCGCCTTGGCGCGCCGGCGGCGGAAGGGCTGCATGAAGCGCTCGAAAATGGCGCGCGGCTTGGCCTGCCGCTCTTCCAGCGCCGCGCAGACGATCGCCGTGAGGTCGCCGACCTCCTTCGCGACGAGAAAGTAATGCTTCATGAAGCGCTCGACGCGCGAAAGGCCGCCGCGGTCGTGATAGCCGAGGCGTTTCGCCATGGTCGGCTGAACGTCGAAGGAAAGCCGTTCCTCCGCGCGCCCGGTCGAGAAATGGAGATGGCAGCGCACGCGCCAGAGAAATTCCTCGCAGCGCTCGAAAAGGGACAGTTCGGCGGAGGTGAACAGGCCCGCCGCGACCAGTTCCTCGGGATCGCGCACGCGATAGACATATTTCGAAATCCAGAAGAGCGTGTTGAGGTCGCGCAAGCCCCCCTTGCCCTCCTTCACGTTGGGCTCGACGAGATAGCGCGACGCGCCGGCGCGGCGCACGCGCGCGTCGCGCTCGGCGAGCTTCGCGGCGACGAATTCCCGCGTGTCCGAGCGGGCGACCTCCTTGTCGAAGGCGTCCTGCAATTCGGCGAAAAGCTCGGCGCTGCCGAGAATGAAGCGCGCCTCCAGCAGCGTCGTGCGGATGGTCATGTCGGCGCGCGCCTGTCGCATGCATTCCGCGACCGAGCGCGTCGCGTGGCCGACCTTCTGGCGCAAATCCCAAAGGACGTAGAGGATCGCCTCGACGACGCTCTCGCCCCAGGGCGTCTGCTTGTAGGGCAGGAGAAACAGCAGATCGATGTCCGAGCCCGGCGCCAGCATGCCGCGCCCATAGCCGCCGACCGCGACGATGGTCAGGCGCTCGGCGAAGGTCGGATTGTCGGCGGGATAGACGTAATTGACGACATAGTCGTAGATCGCGCCGATCAGTTCGTCCTGAAGCTGCGAGATCAGCCGCGCGCAGGCGAGGCCCGAGCCGCGCGCCTCGAGCCGGGCGCGGGCGCGGGCGCGTCCCTCGGCAAGCGTCGAGCGGAAGAGATCGACGGCGGCCGTGCGCCTGGCGTGGCCCTTCTCCGTCCTGCACAGCTCCGCGACCGGCGCCGCGAGCGCGGCGCGCAGGCCGCGAAAGCCCGTCGTCGGATCGAGCCTGTCGAAGACGCCCGCCGAAACCGTCTGGTTCATGGAGTTCATCCTGCGGCGCGCAGCGCCTTGAGCCGCGTCTCGATCGCATCGAAGAGCGGAACCGCGAGATCGGGGCCGCCGACGCGCTTGAGCGCCCGCAGTCCCGTCGGCGAGGTGACGTTGATCTCCGTCAGCCGCCCGTCGATCACGTCGATCCCGACGAAGATCAGCCCGCGCCTTTTAAGCTCGGGCCCCAGGCGGGCGCAAATTTCCTGCTCGCGCGGATCGAGCTCGGTCGCCGCCGCCGCGCCGCCGCGCACCATGTTGGAGCGGATGTCGTCCTGCGCCGGCACGCGGTTGATCGCGCCCATGGCCTCTCCGTCGACGAAGATGATGCGCTTGTCGCCTTTGGCGACCTCGGGCAGGAATTGCTGCGCCACCCAGGGCTCGCGGAAGGTCGTGCTGAACATGTCGAAGAGCGAGCCGAAATTCGGATCGCGGGGCGAGACCTTGAAGACCGCCGCGCCGCCATGGCCGTAGAGCGGCTTCATGACGATGTCGCCATGCTTCGCGCGGAAGCGCTCGATCGCCGCGCGGTCCCGGGTGATGAGCGTCGGCGGCATCAGGTCCGCGAAATCCATCACGAAGACTTTCTCCGGCGCGTTGCGGACATGGCCGGGATCGTTGACGACCAGCACGCGCGACTGGATGCGCTCCAGGAAATGCGTCGAGGTGATGTAAGCGAGGTCGAAAGGCGGGTCTTGGCGCAGCAGCACGACGTCCATCTCGATCAGGTCGATCTCCCTCGCCTCGCCGAGCGCATACCAGCCGGAAGGGTCGTCGAAGACGTCGATCGGATGGGCGCGGGCGGTGAGGCGGCCGCCTTCCAGCGACAGCAGGTCGGGCGTGTAGAACCAGAGCCGGTGGCCGCGCCTCTTGGCCTCCAGCATGAGGGCGAAGGTCGAATCCCCGGCGAAGTTGATTCGCGCCAATGGGTCCATCTGCACCGCGATTTCCAGCAATCCGCCCTCCCTCGAGCCGCGCCTGGATCACGACGCGGTCGGGCGGCGTCGCCCGATCGCGGCGAACGTGATCGTTCCCATAGTTTAGAGCGCCGGGCGCCCTATGCCGTCAGCGCCAACGGCCCGTGAAAGACTATTAACTAGCCTGCGCCCGATCCAATAGCAGGACAATCGAGCAAATGCGCAACCCATCGATCGGCGCCGGCCTCGTCTTTCGCCAATTCCTGTTTCTCGCCCTGCTGCTCCTGATGGGGGCCATATCCGCCCATGCCGATCAGGTCGCGAAACGCCCTGGCCCAGACGGGCGCCGGCGTGGAGGCCATGCACGCGCATACCGACGAGCTGGCGAAGAGCCTTGCAAGCTAGCCCGGGCGCGCCCGCTGTGGAAAAACCCCCTCTCCCCGCAGGCGGAATCAGGGGTGAAGCCGCATCAAAAATATTGCGCAAACACGCGAAATCTCGGCGCACGCCGCCGCCTCGCCCCTCACCCTGGCCCTCTCCCCGTTTTCACGGGGAGAGGGGGGACGGCGCCGTTCGGGGATCGCATCTGCGTCATCTCGGGCGTGAGACGCCTCCCTCCCTCTTGCGAGGAGGGATCAAGGGTGGGGCCCGCGCCAGCCTCGCCCCGCTCCTACGGTCAATACCGCCCCCAGCGCGGCGCCGTCCCGCCATATCCGCCTCCGCCCCATGGCCGCTGGACATAACGGCCGCCGCCATAGGGGCCGCCCCACATCCCGCCGCCGGGAAAGTGCGGGCGGTACGGGCCGCCGCCGAAGACGATCGGCGGGCGGATCGGGAAGGGCCGCACGGGATAAACCGGCGCGTAATCGGGCTCGGAGTCGACATAGACCGGGGGATGCGGGCGACGCGGCCAGCGCGGGCGCGGCGGCTCGGCGACGACGGAGCGCGATCGCGGCGGCCGGACGGGCGGCGCGATCTCCGGCTGCGCCGGCGCCGCGCGCGGAGCCTGGATTCTGCGCGACATCTCGACCTCGCGCGACGCCATGCGCCGGGGCGCGATCGCGGGCGGCGGATTCGCGGGCGGCTCCGCGGCGCCGTGGCGGCGCTTCTGGATGGGCGCGGGCTTCGGCCTGCATTCATCGTCGAACGTCCAGTCCTTCGCGCCGACGGCGCGCGTCTCTTCGAAGCCGGCGTCGGTGACCGAGACGGTCGTGCAGGGCTTGTCGAGCGTGCGGCAGGCGCCGCCCTTCGGCAAGCACACCTCGATCGCGCCTTCGTAGAGCACAGCGTCGGTGCGCAGATCCGTCGAACGGACGGCGAAGGCCGTGCCGCGCACGCCGATCGTCGAACGGTTCGTGCGCACCTCATACGGCTTGTGCGCGCCCGCCGCGCTCAGGAAGCGCAGCGCGCCCTTCGTCACATTGAAGGCGACCGCCGCCGCGCCGCCGCCGGACGCCCCGGCGTAAACGAAATTATCCAACCGCACCTGCGATTGCGGCCCCATCTGCAAGGCGGCGCGGTCGTCGAACTCGAACTTGCCTTTCGATTCGCGTCCCGTCGTCAGCAGCTCGTTGAAATAGACCGCGTCGCCGGCCTTGAGACGCATATTGCGCTCGGCCGTCAGCCCTTCGACGGTCTTCTCGACCAGAGTTGCGCTGCCGATCGTCGCATCCGCCGGCGTCTGCTCCGCTCTTGCCGACGCGCAAAGCGCCAGCAGCGCGGAAACGGAAAGGGTGAAATTGCGCATTGTCGCCGTCCCATCGTCATGTCCCGGCGCCCGAGCGAAACCGCGCAGGCTCGAGCCGGCATTAAACGCCGGCGCCCGGCGCCGTTCCGTGCGCTGGCGCACGTCGCGTCAGCGGCTGGCGTAGCGGGCGGCGCCGCGCGGCGAGCCGCTGATCGAGATGCTCGCGCCCTCGCGCTGAACCATCTGGTAGAGCATCTGCGCATGGGCCGGCGAGAGGCGCACGCAACCATGGGAGGCCGGCCTGCCGAGCGCGGCGGTCGCATAAGTGCCGTGAATGGCGTAGCCGCCATGAAAGAAGATCGAATAGGGCATGGGCGAGTTGTGATATTTCTTCGAGTAATGCATCCGCTCCATGCCGGTGGGCGCGAAATGGCCGCGCGGCGTGGCGAAGCCGGCGCGCGCCGTCGACACCGGCCAGGCATAGGAGCCCTCGGCGGAGGCGACATGCATGGTCTGCGAGGTCAGATCGACATCGATGACGACTTCCGCATGAGCGGCCGCGGCGCCAAGCGCGAGGACCGCAAAGGCGCCTCCGGCCAGCATGCGCGACAGGCGGCGCGGGAAACGCGAATTCGTGGAAAACTTCGACATTTTACTCTCCCCAACTCGATGACGGCTCATTTGAGCCAACGCCGCCAGAGTAGAGGAACCGCCGCGCGCTTCCGTGCGCGGGCGCATGCCGCGCGCGAAGGTTAACGGAATCGAAAGAATTTTATGAAAGCGCGCGCTTCAGCGCTCCGAGGCGGCCTCAACGTCGACGCCCTCCAGAATTTCGGCGGGCGGCTTCGCCATGAGGTCGAGGGCGTTGATCCCTTTCTGGGACGACAGCCGCACATGCAGCCGCTTCGGCTTCGAGATATAGGCTGAGACCGCGTCGCCGATCTTCTTCGCCTTCTCGCCGCCGCCGAGCAGCGCGGCGACCGCCGTCGCGGCGGACTCGGCGTAGTCGGCGCGCAACTTTTCGAGCGGCTTCTTTTCCTGCTTCGCCTCCAGCGCCAGCAACCGCTCGACCAGCCCGCCGCCTTCGACGGTCAGCGCCAGGGATTTGAGCGACGACGCCAGCGCCGCGGCCTTGGAGACGACCGGCATGGCGGAGAAGACCGCGCTCGACACGTCGCCGAAGGTCACGTCGAGCGTCGCCGCGCCCATGTCCCGGCCTTCGATCCGCAGCGGCGCGAAAACGGCCTCCTGCGTCTTCTCCCGCCACGCGCCGGCGAGCGACGCCGAAAGATCGAGCGTGCGATAGCCGAGCGCGAGGAATTGCGCCGTCGACGGCGTCTCGCCGCGCGCGGCGAGGTCGATCGCCAGCCGATCCACGCGCGCGGAGAATTTGCTCGGCGCGATTTCGCGGAAATCCATGAAATCCGCCTCGGCGCCGGCGAGGCTGAACTTCATGCGCGACGTCTCGCTTGCACGAATGTCGGGCAGGTCGCCTTCGAGCTTCCCGGCCTCGATATGGCCGATGAGCGGCACGGGATTTTCAAAGAAGGAGGCGAGCCGCGCGTCGCGCAGCGCGAAGCGCGCGAGCGACAGCTTCCCGCCATCCGACGATTGCAGCGCGAAATCATCGAAAGCGAGCTCTCCGACGGTCCCATTCGCGATCCGGCTCGCCGCGACGCGGCCAAGCTTCGCCGAATAGGGCTTGTCCGCGGGCTCGCCCTTGCCGTTCGCGACAATGTCGCGAATTTCGAAGGCCGCGACGTCGAGCGAGGAGACCGCGTCGATGAGATCCTTGAGCAGCGCCGGATCGGCCTCCGGCTTGTCGGGATCGTATTTTATGAGCCGCTCCAGAATTTCCGACGGGCGCGACGCCAGCGCGCGCCCCTTCAGGCCCGTCGCGGCAATGCGTCCAGTCTTCACCGTGAGCCGCTCGCTTCCGTCCTCCAGCGTCGCGGACTCGACGCTCTCTTCGTCGATGATCGGCTTCGGCGCCTCCTGCGGATCGATCCGGACCGCGAGCGCGATATGGACGAGCTGACGAAGATCCACGCCCTTGGCGAGGCTCGCTTCCCAAAGATAGCGCTCGGCGCCGCCCGGCTTTTCGACCGTCTGCTCGACCGACGCCGCGCGGAACGCCGCGATCCGGCCGGAACGGATGTCCTCGGCCCGCACGTCCCGATATTGGATGCGCTCGATCTCGCCGCCGACCTTGCTCTCGGCGGCGAGCGAGGGGATGGCGAGGCTCTTCGCGGAAAAGCGCGCGAGGCGGCCGTCCACGGCTTTCTCGTCGCCCTTGAAGAGATCGGCGAGCTCCGTCGCCGAGAGCGTCACGCCCGTCAGCTCGATATGAGGGATGCGATAGGTGGTCGCGCCCAGCGTCAAGGTCACATTGTCGAGGACAAGATTGCTTTCCGCCGCGCGCGCCGCCACGAAGGGCGCGAGAAGCGAGACGGCGCCGGCGGCGAGCCGGAGCGGGCGCAGGAAACAGGCGCGTCTTGTGACGGGTTGTCGCATCGTTCGGACTTTTCGCTCGGATCGGAAGAGGACGGCGATCGAGCTTGCACGGCCCGGCGGTCCTGGTAAAGACCCGGGTCGTTTCGTCGCGGTCGCGGCGCCGGCTCCGGCGGCCGGATGGCGGCCTTGCGGTCAGGCATGCTAGAGAGGCCCCATGCGACGACTACTTCTTTTGCGCCACGGAAAAGCGGACCGGCACTCGGCTGGAGGCGATCGCGAGCGCCCGCTGACGCGGCGCGGCGAGGACGACGCCCGCCGGATCGGCGAATTCCTGCACGAGTCGGACATGACGCCCGAGCTCGCCGTCGCCTCCAACGCCCGCCGCGCCAAGCAGACGCTCGAACGCACGCTCGAAGCCTTTCCCGGCCATGTGACGCATCTGATCGAGAACACGATTTATCTTGCGACGCGCGAACATCTGGTCGAGGTGCTGCGCCAGACGCCGGACAAGGTGCGCACGCTGCTCGCGGTCGGCCATAATCCGGGCTTCGCCGAACTCGCCGACTGGCTCGCGGGCAGCGGCGAAGCGGACGAGCTCGACCAAATGCGGTCCAGTTATCCGACAGCCGCGCTTGCGATTTTGGATTTCGACGCCGAACATTGGGCCGAAGTCCGGAAAGGCGCCGCGCGGCTCCGTCGATTCGTGACGCCGGCGGCGCTGCGCGGCGACGCGGCCGACGACCCGGACTAGCGAGCGACGGAAAGTCGCGCCAGTGCAAAGCCAACCGGGGAGCGCCTCGGCGCATGCTGCTCGAAACGCTCATCGCCTTTTTGACCGCGGCGGCGCCCGCCAGGCCGCCGGCAATTGTCGTCGCGCCCGCGGCGATCGTCTGGCGCACGCCGACGCCCGCTTATGCGCCGGAAAAGCGCGCCGTCGACAATTGGCGGCTGGAAAGCGCCCTCTGGCTCGACATGAGTCCGATGGCGGCCCTGCGCCGCGCGCTCGACGCCGAGGACGCCGATCCGGCGCGCTGCGTGAAGCTCAATAATTACTGGTGCGTGAAGCGCGCCGGCTGGACCGGCGAAATCGCGGCGGACGCCGAGGGACATGTCGCCTTCGCCTCCGCCGAGGAAGGCGCCGCCGTCGCCGCGCTGCTGCTGCGCCGCTATTACGTCGACTATAAGCGCCGCAGCGCCCGCGCCATCGTCGAGCGCTGGGCGCCGGCGCAATGCTCGCCCATGATTGCGCGCGCCACGCCGGGCGCGCCCGCCTCGCGCGAGGGCATGGCGCGGATGCTGCCGCAACGCATCGTGCCCATGGGCCTCGCGCCGCGCGGCATTCAGAACACGCTGCGCGCGCGCTGGCTCGCCGCGCATGGGCGCGGCGGCGTCGGCCCCGCCCCGGCCCGCAGCGCGCGCTCCGGCGCCGTGAACTTGATGCCCGCGCCCTCGATCATGGCGGGCGTCGCCGAGGCGCGCCCCGAGGGCGCCAGGAAGCGCGCCAGGCAGCGGCCGGCGCCGGTCGAGATCGATGTCGACGCGACGGCGTCGCTCGCCGCTCTGCCGCCGCCCGCGCCCCCGCCGCCCTTGGGCGGGATCGTGGATTGCTCGGGCGAACTCGCGCGCATCGCCAATTACGCGGCGCATATCGCGGAAGGCCTCGCCGCGTCGCCGAATGAGGACCTCCTGCTCTTCACCGCCGCCGGCCAGCCGACCGGCAATCTCGCCAAGGCGCTCGCCAATATGGCGGCCGTGGAGATCGGCCCCGCGCGGCCGCGCATGGGCCTCGTGACGGCGGCGGTCGCGCAATTGCGGCGGCTGCTCGAAGACCCAGCCGCGGCCGCGACCGCTTCGGCGCCCGAGGCCGAGACGCCGACCGCCCCGACGAAGTGAACGGAGGCGGTTGCGCCCACGCCTCGGGAAGCGAGGTGGCTTCCGCCTGATCGCTTGGCGACGACGCTCCGGCGTCATTGCGAGGAGCGTAAGCGACGAAGCAATCCAGAGTCGCGCCGCCCGTGTTGGATTGCTTCGCTTTGCTCGCAATGACGGCCGCAGGCGAGCGGCGCAAATGGAATTGGCGTGGTTCCGGCCCGGCGCGTCCATTTGACCCGCGCAGGCCCCGCCCCTAATAACCTCGCATGTCCCATAACAGCTTCGGCCATCTCTTCCGCGTCACCACTTTCGGCGAAAGCCACGGAATCGCGCTCGGCGCGATCGTCGACGGCTGCCCGCCGGGGATCGCGCTGACCGAGGCGGACATTCAAGGCTTTCTCGACAAGCGCAAGCCCGGCCAGTCGCGCTTCACGACGCAGCGGCGCGAGGCGGACGAAGTGAAGATCCTCTCGGGCGTCTTCACGCGCGACGACGGCGCGCAGGTGACGACGGGGACGCCCATCGCGCTCGTCATCGAGAATACGGACCAGCGCTCGAAGGACTATGGCGAGATCGCCAATAAATATCGGCCGGGCCATGCCGATTACGTCTATGACGCGAAATATGGCGTTCGCGACTATCGCGGCGGCGGGCGGTCCTCGGCGCGCGAGACGGCGGCGCGCGTCGCGGCCGGAGCGGTGGCGCGCAAGGTCATTCCGGGCGTGACCATTCGCGGCGCGCTGGTGCAGATCGGCCCGCACAGGATCGACCGCTCGCGCTTCGACTGGGCGGAGGCGGAGAAGAACCCGCTCTTCTGCCCCGACGCCGTCATGGCCGCGCAGTGGGCCGATTATCTCGACGGCGTGAGAAAGAACGGCTCCTCCATCGGCGCCGTGGTCGAGGTGGTCGCCGAAGGCGCGCCCGCCGGCTGGGGCGCGCCGCTCTATGGCAAGCTCGACGCCGACCTCGCGGCCGCGATGATGTCGATCAACGCCGTGAAGGGCGTCGAGATCGGCGACGGCTTCGCGGCGGCCGTGCTCTCCGGCGAGGAAAACGCCGACGAGATGCGCGCGGGTCCGACTTTTCTTTCCAATCACGCCGGCGGCGTGCTCGGTGGGCTCTCGACGGGCCAGCCCATCGTCGTTCGCTTCGCGGTAAAGCCGACCTCGTCGATCCTCACCCCCCGCCGCACCATCGACCGCGACGGCAATGAGACGGAAATCGTCACCAAGGGCCGCCACGACCCCTGCGTCGGCATCCGCGCCGTGCCCGTCGGCGAAGCCATGATGGCCTGCGTGCTGGCGGATCACTTTCTGCGGCATCGGGGGCAGATCGGCGGGTGACGCCAGCTTTGACATTCCTCCGCCCTTTGATGGTAGCCTGCATCACTCGAATTGACGGGCTTTTTGGAGGATGTTTATCGCCGCCGTCATTGCGAGGCGGCGCAGCCGCCGAAGCAATCCAGAGCCGTGATGAGGCTCTGGATTGCTTCGCCTTCGGCTCGCAATGACGGCGAAAGCACGAGAAAAAGATCGGCAATTCGAGTGACGAAAACCACGCGTTTGAGTCGATCGCTCGCGCACCCCCTCTCCCCGTAAGCGGGAGAAGGCGACGGCGCCGTTGCGCGGCGTCGACCCGCCAAGATGAATGACGAGAAGAATTGATGACCAAGATTATGAACACACTACGTGAACTAAAGGTTTTGCAGGGCCCCTTTCTCCCTTTCGACATGGAGGACGTCCCGGACGATCCGAAGGATTTGTTTCTGCATTGGCTCGAAATCGCCATCGCGCAGGGAGTTCCCGAGCCTCACGCAATGACGCTCTCCACCGCGGATGCGGACGGGTTTCCGGATGCTCGGGTGCTCATCTTGAAGAATTTGGACCATGTCGGCTTCCATTTCGCAATCAGCTCCGCAAGCCGCAAGGGTCGGCAACTCGGCGTCCGGCCGCAAGCGGCGCTGACCTTCTATTGGCAGAAGCTCGCGCGTCAGGTGCGCGTGCGCGGTCCCGTCGTCGATCTCGGCCAAAAGGTCGCCGGCGCTGATTTCGCAGCCCGTCCTGTTGGTTCGCGTGCAGCAGCCATGCTTGGCCGCCAGAGCGAGGTTCTTTCCGAAGATGCGGAACTCGACGCCGCGCTCGCCGAATCGTTGCGGCGCGTCGAAGCGGAGCCGGCCGCCGTTTCAGATCTATGGCGTGTTTATGCCGTACGGATCGACGAAATCGAGTTTTGGCAGGGAGCGGCGAGCCGAAGGCATGAGCGCCTCCGCTACCGGCGCGAAGGCGACGCTTTCCACCGCGAGCGGCTCTGGCCCTAACCCCTCCCCGTGCGGAAAGGCGCCGACCGGATGTATCTCCTCCCTTGGAGCCTTTGCGATGAACGCGCCGACATCCCGCGAATTCGTCTGTCGTAGGCCCGGCGAGATCACCCGCCGCGCCACGCTCGCTGGCGCCGCGTGTCTCGCCGCTTTCGGCGCGCGCGCCGCGACGCCCGCGACCCTTTTCGTCTCGCACCCAGCCGCGCTCGGACACGACCCCGGCCCCGGCTGGCCGGACAATCCCGAGCGAATGCGCGCGATCCTTTCGGCTCTCGAATCCACGCGTTTCGCCGCGCTCGCGCGCCTCGAGGCGCCCGCCGCTTCGCGAGAGGCGCTGCTGCGCGCGCATGCGCCGGCGCATCTGGCGCGCATCGAGCAGGCGGCGCCGAAGGACGGGCGCCGCCATCTCGGCGCCGACGCCGTCATGAGCGCGGGAACGCTCGAAGCCGCCTTGCGCGCGGCGGGCGGCGCCGTCGCGGCGATCGACGCCGTGATGGGAAAGCAAGCGCGCAACGCCTTCGTCGCGTCGCGTCCGCCCGGCCACCACGCGCGCGAAGACGGCGCCATGGGCTTCTGCTTCTTCAACAACGCCGCCATCGCCGCGCGTCACGCCATCGCCGCGCATGGCGCCGAACGCGTCGCGATCGTCGATTTCGACGTGCATCACGGCAATGGCGTGCAGGAAATCTTCTGGAACGAGAAGAACGTCCTCTATTGCTCGACGCATCAAACGCCGCATTATCCCGGCACGGGCGCCGTTACCGAGACAGGCGCCTATGGCAATATCGTCAACGCGCCTTTGCGCAAAGGCGATGGCGGCGTCGAATTCCGCGAGGCGCTGAAAGCCCGTATCCTCCCGCGCCTCGACGCCTTCGCGCCGGACATCCTCATCATCTGCGCGGGCTTCGACGCGCATCTTCACGATCCGCTCGGCGGGCTGCGTTTCGTGGAAGAGGATTTCCGCGACGTCACGCTGCGCGTGATGGAGGTCGCGGCGCGCCGCTGCGACGGGCGCATCGCGTCGATGCTCGAAGGCGGCTACCGGCCGGAAAATCTGTCGGCCTGTGTGGCCGCGCATGTCGGCGCGCTGATGACGGCGTAGGATAAGGTTCGTCTCCCGCCGAGCGCCGCCGCCATGCCTTATCCCGATCTCCCCCGCGCCTTCTTCGCCGGCGCAGCCGTCATTCTCCTGCAATTCGCGCTCGGCGCGGCGCTCGTGGCCTTCACGCGCGAGCCCTATTGGATCGCCGGCCTGTTCCTGCTCGGCGTCCCTCTCGGCGTCCTCGCGACGCGCTCCGCGCGGGGGCTCGCTTTTCCCGCCATGTGCCTCTTCGCGCTCACGGGCGTCGCGCCCGTCTTCTTCGTGCATGTCCCGCTTCATGGCGACGTCGTGAATCTGCGTCGCGTGGATGAGATTCCGGCCGGCTCGCGCATCGCGGGCTATGTCGCGCCGGGATGGCGCATCGAGCTCGATCGCGCGACGCAGGAGCGTCTGACGGCGAGCCGGGGAAAAGGCTATGGCTACCGCCGGATCGCGCCGCTCGTCGGCGACGGCTGGACGCCGGCGCAGCCGGTGGAAGTCTGGGTCATGGGCGAGACGCGGGATTCGGGCCGCGTCGTCCCATGGCATCCGAAATTCTGGCGAGAGCCGGGCGGCGAATATGTGCGCCTCGTGGGCGCCGATATTTCCGGCGCGCAACTCCAGGCGCAGCGCGCGGCGGCGCAATTCGGGCTGCGGACGGCCGAAGAGGCGCTCATCGTCATGCGCGTGGATTCGATCGCCGCGGCGTTGAAAGATCAGTATCTCGCTCTTGCGCGCGCGCTCGCCTATCCCCTCGGCGCATGGGCGGCGATGATCGGCCTCGCCGCGCTCTATGACTGGCGGCGGACGCGGCTCTATTTGTGATCCGCCCGCTCCACGACGCCGAGGAGCGGCCCCATGGGGTGAAAGCGGTCATGCCGCGGGATCGACGGCGCATAAAGCGCGGAAGCGGAGCCGCCGTCGAGGAAGAGCGCGTCGGGGCATTTCAGGCGCTCGCGAAAGAGATGCGCGAATTGGTGAAACGTCACCGGCTGGGTGGAGATGACGAAGCGCGCCAGGCGTCCGCCCGAAACTCCGACCCCGTTGCGGAATTTCTGCGACGTCCCGCTATCGTGAATATGCGGATTGATCCGCCCGCCAATGACGAGCATGGGTCCCGACTGCGTCGCAAAGGCGGGACGGAGCCGCGACTTGAGAAACCGGCCGGTCTCCGTCACGCCCGCCCGCGCGCCGTCCACCCAGAAGACGCCGTTCGGCTTCATGTGGAAATTTCCCGTCCCCGCCGCCAAATTCGCGGCGTGACGCGTCTCGCCGCCCTCGACATAAAGCCCGATGGGCGAGAAATCTGCGTCGTACATCCCGGCGTTCATGGCGAAGACGAGCGTCTCGCCCCTGGAGGCGAGATCGTCGGCGAGGCGCGAGAAGCCGCCATAGACGGCGCCGCTGGAATCTTTCAGGAAGAGGCGGATCGACGCGTTGCGGACGTCGAACTCGCAGACCGTATAGGCGGCGCCGGCCTCCTCGATCTCGGCGCAGGGGCGCGCCTGGACCGCATCGGCGCGCGGGGGCGCCGAGGCCGCCCAGGCGAATGCGGCCGCGATTAGCCATCTATTAGCCATACGCATCTAGAGTTGTCTCCGGCGCCGGACTCCCGCCTTTGAAACGGGCTGTCGGCGAAACGCGCGGCGCATCGCCAGATCGATTACAATTGATACGAAATGCAGCTTCGAATTGGCAACAAGTCCGATCTATTCATTGCAATAGATATAAAGGGACGGCGCAGGAGGATCGGTTGCTCGGCTTCGAAATCTGGAAGAACGGCGAGAAGCTCGCAACGGCGGGACTGATTGAGCGCGGCGTGATTTCGCTGATGCTCACCTGGGTCGGAAAGGACGCCGGCGCCTCCTCCCGCATCGCCGACGGCGTCGAAATCGAGGGTCTCGACCTGCGCGTCGGCGGGATCGACGCTTCCGACCCGGAGAGCGAGCACAGCGTCGAATGGATCGAGGACGCCGCGCTGCGGCTCGGCGACGACATTCGAATCAAGCTCGTCTCGACGTCGGCGCTCGACGCGCCGTTCCGCCGCGAGCCGACGAGCGCCGCTTCCTCGGGCGAGATCGGCCTGCGCTTCGTCCCCTGCGCGACCTGCGGCGCGCCGCGCCTGCAGACGGCGGGCGCCCTGCCCCCGGGCCGGATTTGAATCGGCGGGCCGGCGCCGCTAGATAAGCGGGATCAGCGCCGCGAAGACGCGTCCCGGAGACCCGCTTGTCCCATTCCATTACAGAGGCCATCGAGGCCATTGCGCGCGGCGAGATCGTCGTCGTCACCGATGACGACGATCGCGAGAACGAGGGCGATCTCGTCATTGCGGCGGCGCTCTGCACGCCCGAGAAAATGGCCTTCATCATTCGCAATTGCTGCGGCATCGTCTGCGCCCCGATCACGCTCGAGGAAGCGCGCCGCCTCCATCTCGCGCCCATGGTCGCCGAGAACGACGCCCCGCTCGGCACGGCCTTCACCGTCTCCGTGGATGTGCGTCACGGGCTCACGACGGGCATCTCCGCCGAGCAGCGCTGCAATACCGTGCGCGCGCTCGCCAACGGCAATATGGGCGCGGCCGACTTCGTGCGGCCGGGCCATGTCTTCCCGCTCATCGCCAAGGACGGCGGCGTGCTGATGCGCTCCGGCCATACGGAAGCGGCGGTGGATTTGTGCAGGCTCGCGGAGCTGCCGCCCGTCGGCGTCATTTGCGAGCTCGCCAATGACGACGGCACGGTGATGACCGGCGCCCAGATCACGGCCTTCGCCGAGAAGCACGATCTCAAGCTCGTCTCGGTCGCCGATCTCATCGCCTACCGCCAGGCGCGCGAGAAGCTCGTGGAGCGCGTCGCAACCTTTCCCGTGAAGACGGAATTCGGCGAATTCCACGGCCACGCCTATGTCACGCCCTTCGACAGCGTGCAGCATTTCGCTTTTGTGCTCGGCTCCATCGGCGACGGCCGCGACGTGCCGACGCGCCTGCATCGCGCCGATATTCTCTCCGACGTGATGGGCGGCGCGCCGACCATCAAGAAGACGCTCGGCCGCTTCGCCCGGGAGGGACGCGGCGTGCTCGTCTATCTGCGCGACGGCGCGGCCGGCGTGCCGGCCAATGTCGTGGGCCGCGCCGCCGAAAACGCCGAGGAGACGCGCAAGCGGCAATGGTTCGACGTCGGGCTGGGCGCGCAGATATTGAAGGACCTGGGCGTGTCGTCGATCCGGCTGCGCTCGTCGTCGGCCAAACCGCGGGCCTTTGTGGGGCTGTCGGGCTTCGGGATCGAGATTGCGGCGGTGGAGCCGGTGGAGTAGCGGCGGCGGGTCCCGCCGCCTCTCAATTCGCCCGCGGATGCGCCGATTTATAAGCGTCGAGCAGCCGCTTCTTGTCGACGGCGGTGTAGATCTGCGTGGTCGACAGCGAGGCGTGGCCGAGCAGCTCCTGGATCGTCCGCAGATCGCCGCCGCGACCGAGAAGATGCGTCGCGAAAGAGTGGCGCAGCGCGTGGGGCGTGGCGCTGTCGGGCAGGCCGAGCGCGCCGCGCAGGCGCTGCACGGCGAGCTGAACGATTCGCGGCGAGAGCGGCCCGCCCTTGACGCCCACGAAAAGCGGGCCGCCGATCAGATCATAGGGACAGAGCGCAAGATAGGATTCGACGGCCTGCCGTACCGGCTCGATGACCGGAAGCGTGCGCGTCTTGCCGCCCTTGCCGACGATGGCGACGCGATCGACCTGGCCGACCGGCGCCTCCGCGCGCTGGATCGACAAGGCCTCGGAGATGCGCAGCCCCGCGCCGTAAAGCAAGGCGAGAACCGCCGCGTCGCGCGCAATCGCCCAAGGCTCCCGCGCCTCGTCCGCGCGCTGCTCGGGGTCGATGAGGTCGCGGGCGTCGGCGACGGTCAGCGCCTTGGGCAGGCTGTGGGGCTTCTTGGGCGCGCGCACCGCGCCGAAGAGGTCGGTCCGGGCGAGCCCCTTCTTTTCCAGAAATCTCAGGAAGTTGCGGATCGCCGCCAGCGCCCGCAGCAAGGAGCGGCTCTCGAGCCCGTCATTGCGCCGCCGGGCGAGAAAGGCGCGCAGATCAGCGGGCTGCAAAGCGATCAGCGCCGCGGAATCGGGCTTGCCGCCGAGATGTTCCGTCAGGAAGGCGAGGAAGCCCGCGACATCGCGCGCATAGCCCTCGATCGTATGGCGGGAGGCCCGTCTCTCTCCGGCCAGCGCCTGGAGCCAAAGCCCCGCTTCCTCCGCGATCTGCGGCGCGGCGCAAAAATGCGCCGCATTCAACACAGGCTTCGCCGCCGGCCGACGCCGGGAAGAGGGTGATTCGCTCATGTATGGAGCTTGAGGCGGAAAGCTTAAAAGAAAAACGCCCCCATCCGCAAAGCTGTCGCGGCAAGGCTCAATTAATTTGACGGCGGGTTGGGGACTCCCACCCCAACCCTCCCCCTTTCAGAGGGACCCCGCTTGCGGGGAGAGGGAGATTAAATCTTGTCCCCCTCCGCTCCGGGCACGGCGCAGCGCCAGCGGGTGACCTGCACGCTGGGGTGCTCGCCGGACCATTGGGCGATATAGGGCATGGCCTGCATCATGCAGTTGCGCGTGGAGCCGGTGACCGATTCGAGCATGAGCTTGCGTTCGTCGCAGGCGGCCGGCTGGGCGAGCGTGCAGACCGTGAGGATCAATTCCACGAAATTCATGGCGACACCCCTTGCATGAACGCCGCCGGAATCCGGCGGCGTTTGATATGAAGCAAGGGTAATGCCGGTCAGGCGGGCGTCAATATCTCGCCCTTGCCATAGACCGCCGTGTCGCCGCCGAAACGCCGCAGCCTGCCGGAGAGAAGCGCCGAGGCGGCGGCGCTGTCGCCCCGCAGGCCGCGGGCGAAAAAGCCGGAAAAAGCAAGAACATGCGCGCCGCAATCCATATAGGTCGGGCCGAAATCCTTAGCTCTCGCCAGCACCAGCGAGCCGCGCCGGTTGAGATAGCCGACGCGCCCGGCGGTCTCGCCAAGGACGATGACCGTGCCGGCGATGATGCGGGAGCCCAAATCTTCGCCAGCGTCTCCCTCGATGATCAGAATGCCGCGACGCAGCCGGTCGCCCGCCCGCGCGCCGGCCTTGCCGCGCACGACGACGCGGCCGCCCGACATGCCGGCGAGTTCGCCCGCGAGCGGCGCCGCGAGCAATTCGCCAACGTCGCCCTTGATCTCGATATGCGCGCCGACATTGCCCGACGCCGCATAGGCGCCCGCATTGCCCGAGACGGTGATCCTGCCGCCAGTGGCGAGGCGCCCGAGCTGAAGGCCGACATCGCCTTCGACATGGATCGAGAACTCCGGCAGCAGCTTCGCGCCGACGAGATCGAAGCGCGCGGAGCCGCCCTCATAGCGAAGGGTCTTGAGATCGCCCTCGCTCACCTTGAACAGGTCGCCGACCTTGGTCGAAGCGCGGGTCGTGCCGATCTCGATCTTCTCGATCTCGGCGACGGACTTGCCGGCAAGGCGGTCGGGTGTGAGGGCGGAAAGGTCGACGCGCTGCGGCGGCTCCTGGCGGAGCGTGAAGGTGAAGGGCGTCACGGGACCAGATCCTTCAAATGATAGTGGAACGGGCCGAGCTTGCCGCCGTAATTGCCAGCGCCGACGCGCTTGGCGCCCGTCTCGGGCCCCAGATCGATGATGGCCTTGAGGCCCGCGCGCATGGCGACGCGCACCGCCTCGTCGGTGAGGCCGTCAATGACGATCTCGAGCGTGCAGCCAATATCGTCCTCGAGCGCCGTCTTGGTCACGCCCTTCAGCGTCGGGCAATAGGCGTCGTTGGTCGAGGCGCTCATGCCCTTATATTGCGAGCCGACCTTGGAGCCCGAGCGGACGATGCCGCCGGGGAACGGCATGATCGCGTCCGGCACGGCGTTGATCGCCTCGACGCCGGCCTCCGTCGCCCGCATGGTCGACTCCCAGTCGGCGCCCATGACGAGCAGATTGCCGCCGCCGACGCATTTCTTGAGCACGCCGACCTGGCCCTCGACGAAGAACTCGCCGTCCATCACCGGGACGCGCCAGAAGCGGCGGCCGTCAATCGCCTTCGACATCTGCCATTTGTCGCCGAACTGGCGCATGGAGTCGCCGACCTTGATCTTCAGATCGCCGTCGAAAGCCGAATAGAGCGCCGTGCCGGGACAGGTGAGGACGCACTGGCCGACGCGGTTCACGAGCGCCTTCTCCGCGCCCTTGGTTGAGAAGGCGAAGAAGAGAAGACGCACGCCCGGACGGCCGTCGGGCGTCTCGTCCTCCGAAAGCTCGCGGTCGACGCCGGCCTCGCAATCGCAGCCGATGACCGAGGTGGCGTAGCCGGTCGCCGTCGCGGCGGCCTGATTGGCCCATTTGCGCGTCGGCGCCGTGACGATCAGCCCCGTCGCGGCCATGGGAAACGCCTCGGCGAAACTTTCGTCGATGCGCACGCCGTTGCGAACTATTCCTTGCATGCAACCTCCGCAAAGGCGTCCCTGTTCGGCAGGGCCGCGTCGGGCACGTCGAAAATGCCGCGCGGCAGGCCGTAAAGCTCCTCATAATAGACGTCGAGGCGCTTGTTGATGCTCGTGTCGTAGCGCGGGCTGATATGCAGCGTCTTGCCGCGCTTGTAATGCGACACCGCGCCATCCTTCACGACAAGCTCGCCATCCTTGAAGACGTAAGCCGCCTTGCGGAACATGCCCGCGACGTCGCGGCTCTTCTTGTAGACCGCGATGTCGGCGATGGCGCCCGGCGCGAGCGTGCCGCGATCCGTGAAGCCGAAGAGCTTCGCGGCGCCGGAGCGGCTCATCTGCGCGATTTCGTAATAATTATATTCGCGCTTGAGCGACGGCAGCGTCGTGTGCTCCAGAACCTCGGCCGGCAGGCGCGACATCATCTCCTGACGCAGTTCCGCGCTCATCAGCAGCGCGAAGAGTTCAGGGTAAGCGGTGAAGGGCCCGCCATTGGGATGGTCGGTCGTGAAGAAGACCTGCTCGGGATTTTTGATGAGCAGGAACAGCTCCAGGCCCGCCGCCCACTGGATCGCGTTGTAATAGTTCGAGACCTTATAGGCGTAAGGCACGATGCCGCCGCCATTGGCGTCGCCGTCGAAGATCGCGCCCTTCTTCGGAATCGCGCCCGGCATGCTGTTGAACTGCTTCAGCACGTCGGAAGAAATCGTCACCGTCTGCGAGAACATCACCTGGCCGACATCGACCGTGACGTTCGGATTGGCGTTGATCTTCTCCGCGAAGGCGGCCGCGGCGGAGGAGAAGGCGTGCGCGCCTTCCTTGCCGTAAGCGTAGAACTGGATATGGGCGAGATGCAGCGGCAGACCCTGCGAAGCGTCGATCGTATCGAGCGCGGTCTGGATATTGCCGGCGATGCCCAGATTGTTCATGTGCAGATGCAGCGGGTGATGGATGCCCACCGCCTGCGTCGCCTTCTGCAGCGTCTGGAAAATCTGGCGCGAGGTCGCGCCGTAGAAGGGCACCTCGTCGTCAAGCCCGAAGGCGCGCATATTCTCCTTGAAGGCCTCGCAGCCCCCCGGATTGATGCATTTCAGGCCGAGCGAACGCGTGCCGGCGACCGTCTGCGCGACATAGTCGTTGATGGCGCTCTCGGACTCGCCCGCGCGAATCTGGCGCAACAGGAAGTCGTCATTGCCGAGCACCGTCAGCGCGCCCTTGTCGATGATCGGCACGTCATTCAGCTCGTAATGCGTCTGCAGCGAGTGATGCGGCGCCATCGCAGGCTCGACGACCGTGGTGAAGCCCATCTGCGCGTAAAGGCGCCCGGTCTCGTAGGTCGACCATTTGGCCGTCGAGAGCGGCGTGCCGGCAAGGCGCGCGCGAATGGCGCGATGCAGCTCCGGGAGCAGCAGGCGCGCCGTATTCACATTGCCGCCGGCGATATGGGAGTGAATGTCGATGGCGCCGGCCATGACGATATGGCCGGAGGCGTCGATCTCCCGATCGGCCTTGCCGCCAGCCCGCGGCGCGACGATGCGGCCGTCCTCGAACCAGACGTCGCCGACGCCGTCCTTGCCCGTCGCCGGATCGACGACATGGCCGCCACGCAAAACTGTCAGCAAGGCGCGACCTCCGAAACATTCGCCAAGATGGCGTCAATGACTTCCGCGACCGTCGGCGCATCCGTTGGCGCGGTCGCCGCGCGCAGCGTCATGCCGCCGGTCTCCTGGGCCATGAGCACGGCGTCGTGCGTGACGCCGGGTTGGCCGACCTCGATGTAAAGACCGCTCTCAGGCGCCGCGCCCGCGGGGGCGAGCGTGATGAGCGGAACGCCGCGCTTCGACCAGGGCGGGGCTTCGCCGTCGAAGGCCGAAATCCACAAGGCCGCGTCGGCCTCGCCGCTATCGACGAGGCGCGCCGCCTCGAAGCGCCAGGGGTCATGCTCGGGATAGCCGCGGCCGAAACCGGTGCGCGGCGGAAAGCCCGTCATCCAGCCGGCGACCTGCGTGACGCCCGAGGCGCCGGCGCGGCCGCCGATATGGAGGCCGGTGAAGCGCGTCGTGACGTTGAGATCGGTGACGAGCGCCTGCATCATCTCGACCGCCAGCGCGTCGAGGCCGATGGATGACGCCCAGACGAAGCAGCCGAATTTGGCGCTCTTCAGCGTCTCCGCGACGCCGTCCGCGAGTTCGAGCTTGGCGGCGTCAATTTTCGTCGGATTGACGCGGCGGCCGCCGACGCGGGCGCGCCAGACGGCGAGAACGCCGGGAATTTCCTGCAACGTCGCCGGGACGACCGCGGCGCCGGGAACGGCGTTCGCCTCCTCCGCCGAGGGGCCGATCCAGATCACCTTACGCGGCTGGCCGGCATGGGTTCCGTGACGGGGGGCCTGGTCGAGCGCGAGACGCTCCAGCATGCCGGGCCACTGTTTGGTAAGACCGGCGCCGACCAGCACGACGACGTCGGCGCGCAGGCGCGCCTCGTTGGCCGTCGTCGTGAACATGCCGAAGGAGCGCTTCACGTCGAGATCGACCAGCAAATCGCGCGAGGCGAGATGGTCGAAGGCGCCGCGCAGGCGTTCGGCCAGAAGAATCGCCGCTCGGGCGCCCGGAACGTCGGCGCCCAGCCCCGCGACGAGGGGAAATCTGGCGCCGCTCAAAATGCTCGCCGCCTGCTTATAGGCGTCTTCGAGCGCGATCGCTTTGCCGTCGAGCGAAGCCTTGCTCATCCGCTTCCTGCCCCGTGCCGCTTTTTGGCGGTCGTTGAGATCGCCGCGCGGAAATATTCGCGCGGGCCAGAGTCGCCCTCGTTATGGTCTCATCCGAAGGAAAACTCTAGGGTTTTTGCTTTGACGCGCTTCCGGACTCTTCGCCGGAAGGCGCGCTATGCCTAGCAGCCGTCACGCCCCGTGTCGAGACGCTTGGGGCGTCGCATCCTCCGGGGCGTGCGCCTTTCGTAAAGGCGAGGCTTGGCCGGGACGGCGCCGGAAGCCGCCCTTCCTCTTTTTCCCGGGAATCCGCAAAGGGAGGCCAATTGCACGCCTCTGCCGATCATGATAATGCTCTCGCCGAGCTTGAACCTGCCCCAAGGCTCGGCCTAAGAGGCCGGGCGACAAGCGCAGGACACAGCCGCCGAAGTTCCAAACGGAGGAAATGACAATGGCCTGGACCACCCCTGTGATCGTCGAAGTTTGCGTCGGCATGGAAGTCACCGCCTACTCGTCGGCTGAAATCTAAGATTTCGCACGGGTCCCGCCGCCCATCGGCGGATTGCTCAGCAAAAAATCGAGCCGGTAGGATCAGCGTCGCAAGATGCGCGCGTTTCTTACTCGGCTCGATTTTTTTGCCTGGATCAAGATTAGGCCGATGTGGGGCGATGATGCGCCATTCGACATTCCTTGTTTCGCTGACGGTCGCGTTTCTCTCCGGCGCCGCCTTTGCCGAGCCGCTGGATTCCAAAAAGCTCCTCGACGAGGCACAGGCTTCCTTCAAGCCGCTGTCGCCCACGCCTCTCGCGAGGGATTCGCTACAGGCGGCGCGCGCGGAGCTGGGCCGCCGGCTCTTTTTCGAAAATCGCGTCTCGATGGACGGCAATGTGAGCTGCTCGCACTGCCACCTTCCCGAGAAGCAGGCGAGCGACGGCCTGCCGAAGGCGATCGGCGTCTTCGGCAAGGAGAATCCGCGCAACGCGCCCTCGATCTTCAACGCGGCGCTGAACTTCACGCAGCACTGGCGCGGCGATCGCGAATCGCTGGAGGAGCAGGCCGAGAAGTCGCTGCTCGGGCCGGCGAGCTTCGGCAATCCCGATCAGGCGGCGGCCATGGGCAAGCTAAAGGCGATTCCAGCCTATGCGCGCGCTTTCGCCAAGGCCTTCCCGGACGACGCGGACCCGATCAACTCCAGGAATTGGGGCATCGCCGTCGCCGCCTTCGAATGGACGCTGCTGACGCCTTCGAAATTCGACGCCTTTCTCGCCGGCGACGCCACGGCGCTCTCGCCGCAGGAGCAGGCCGGCCTGCGCAAATTCATCGATACGGGCTGCGCCTCCTGCCATAACGGCGCCGGCGTCGGCGGGAATTCCTTCCAGAAATTCGGCGTGACCGGCGATTATTGGAAGGAGACGGGGTCGAAGACGCCCGACAAGGGCCGCGCCGACGTGACCAAGGACAACGCCGACCTTTATGTCTTCAAGGTCCCGAGCCTGCGCAACGTGGCGAAGACCGCGCCCTATTTCCACGACGGCTCGGTCGAGGGGCTGGCCAAGGCCGTGAAGATCATGGGCAAGGTCCAGCTCGGCAAGACGATCTCGGACGAGGACGCGGCGGATATCGTCGCGTTTCTCGGAAGCCTGACGGGAGCCGCGCCGGCAAATTACGCCGCGCCGGAGCCTTACCCGGACGCGGGGGCGAAGTAGGCCTGCCCCCTCTCCCCGTTTCATGCGGAGAGGGCCGGGGCGAGGGGTGAGCCGCGGCACGAATGCTTTCCATTCATGCGACACAATTCGCGCGATTGCCGGCGCCGCCTTGCCCCTCACCCTAACCCTCTCCCCGCAGGCGGGGAGAGGGGGCTGACGTCAAACGTCACGCCAGCTTCTGCTCCAGCGCGATCTTCATCAGCTCCATCGGCGTGCGGGCGCCGAGCTTGCGTTTCATGATCGAGCAGCTATTCGCGATCGTCTTGTAGGAGACCTGCGTCGCCTCGGCGATCTCGGCCATGCCGAGGCCCGCGCCGAGCAGGCGCAGGATTTCCAGCTCGCGCGCGGTGAGCGCGGAGAGCGGGCTGACGGCGGCCCCGCTCTTCTCGAAGGCGAGCTGATTAGCGATCTTCGGCATGAGGAACACGCCGCCCTCCGCCACTTCGCGCACGGCCTTCAGCAGCAGATAGGGGTCGTCGTTCTTCGTCACATAGCCCTTGGCGCCGGCCTCGATCGCGCGCGCGGCGAAGATGGGATCGTCATTCATGCTGAAGACGACGATGCGCGCCGCCGGATCGCGTTCGAGAATGCGCCGTGTCAGCTCGAGCCCGGAGAGGCCGGGCATGGCGATATCGACGACGGTCACGTCAGGCTTTTGCGCGAGAAAGGCCGCAAGCCCGGTCTCGGCGTCGCGCGCGTCCGCGACCTCGATATCGCCCTCGCCGGCGAGCATGGCCGAGCAACCCGCGACGATGATCGGATGATCGTCGACAATAAGAACCCGCATCTGTCCTCCGCATAATCGACATCATTGCGACGAGCGAAGCGACGAAACAATCCATAGCCGCGCTGACGCCCTGGATTGCTTCGCTTCGCGCGCAATGACGGACAAGATTGACCACAACCGGCGCCGTCGTCAAAGTCGCCGCTTCTCCGTAAGGAAATTCCGGCCATGCTCCAAAGACTGTCCTTGCGCGCACGCCTGTCGCTGCTGCTTGGCGGCGCGCTGGCGGCGGGTCTGGTCTTTGGCGTCGCCCTTCTGATCCTGCACGCCGGCGCGCGCGTCAACGCCGAGGTGGAAGCCGCGACGCGGCTCGCCCGCGACCTCGTCCAGGCCACCCTGCCCCGCCTTGCGGCGTCGCACGACCCGCAGTCCGAGCTCGCCGGGCTGCTCGAGGACGCGCAGCGATTGCGCCATGTGCGCGTGACCGTCGAGGGCAAGGCCGCGCCGGCGGAAGCGAATGACAAGCGCGCGCCGGATTGGTTCAGCGCGCTCGTTTTTCGCGCTCCCGCGCCAACGCGGTTCGACACGCCGGTCGGCGCGATCGACATCACGGCCAATGCGGCGGACGAGATCGCGGAGATCTGGGCGGAGATCGTCTGGCTCGCCATCGGCGCGTCGGCCGTCGCCGTTGTCGCCTTCGCTCTCGTCTCCTATGCGGTCTCGCGCACGCTAAGCCCGATCGGCGCGCTGTCGGACGGCCTGCGCCGCCTCGAACAGGGCGATCACGCGGTGCGCGTCCCCGTCGACGGACCGCCGGAATTCGTCGCCATCGGCGAGCGCATCAACGCATTGGCCGAGACGCTGGAGCGGCTCGACGACGAGAACCGCCGGCTGATGCGGCGCATGATCCATGTGCAGGACGAGGAGCGGCGCGATATTGCGCGCGATCTGCACGACGAAATCGGCCCGTTTCTCTTCACCATTCGCGCGGGCGTCGGCGCCCTGGCGCGCAAGGCGAAGAGTTCTGCGGCGGAGCCGGCGCGCCTCGCCGGGGAATGCGAGAGGATCGACGCGCAGATCGCCGCCCTTCAGCAGGTGAACCGCCGCATTCTCGGCCGCCTGCGCCCTGCCGCGCTCGAGGAGATGGGGCTCGCCGACGCGATCGAAGCGCTGGCGCGCGGCTGGCGAGAGACGCGCGCCGGCGTTGAGATCGACCTCTCGCTCGAGGGCGCGCGCGGCGAGATGGACGAGACCACGGCGCTCACCGCCTATCGCGTCGTGCAGGAAGGATTGACCAACGCCTTCCGCCATTCCGGCGCGCGCCGCATAGAGGTCGCCGTGGCGCGTGACGGCGGCGTACTGCGCGTCGAGGTGAGCGACGACGGCGCGGGCCTGCCCGCATCGCATAATGGCGGCCTCGGCCTGCGCGGCATGGCGGAAAGAGTCGGGGCGTTGGGCGGAACGCTGACAATGTCGAACAAGCCGGAAGGGGGCGCGCGCCTCTCGGCGACGCTGCGGCTCGGGACGACTTCCCAAGTATAGTTCCGGATCGGGAGAATTTCCCGGGACAGACAGGACGACATCCTCAGAAAAACGTTATTTTTCAGAACTGTAGCGAGGGCGCCACAGGCGGGGAATATTGTCACAAAGCCGTCGTCGGACCAGGACGGGAAGGTTTGTTTGGCGATATACACCCTCGCGACCAAAGATGACTGAAGACATCGGGCCAGGGATATGACCTTCAACCAGCAAGTTTCACTCATTGCGCTTGGAGCGGCGCTCGCGTCCGGCTCGGCTTCCGCGCAGCAATCCTTGCCGACGATCGAGATCGGCGCGACGCCGCTTCGCTCCTCCTCGCGCTCGGCCGCGCGGCCGGCGCCCGCGCCCGTTCAGGCGGCCCCCGCCGCCGCGGCGCGCGGCGCGCAGTCCCGGCCGGCGCCCCGTGTCGCGCAATCGGCGCCGGCCCCGACGCCCTATGTCTCACCGCTCGTCACCTATCAGGTTCCCGCCTCGGTCCATGTCGTCAGCGGCAAGGAAATCGCCAATTCGCGCAAGTTCAACGTCGGCGACGCGCTGCAGCGCGCGGCGCCGGGGGTGACGATCAACGACATTGGCGGCAATCCTTCCTTCCCCGAGGTCGATTATCGCGGCTTCGTCGCCTCGCCCTACGCCGGCGTGCCGGCAGGCATCGCCGTGTTCCAGAACGGCGTCCGCATCAACGAGATGTGGGGCGACACGGTCAATTGGGACCTGATCCCGAGCGTCGCCATCGACAGCGTGGCGATCGAGACCGGCAATCCGCTCTATGGCCTGAACGCCATTGGCGGCGCCATCGTTCTCGACATGAAGAACGGCTTCACCTGGCAAGGCGCCGAGCTCGATCTGCGCGGCGGCTCGTTCAATCGCCGTCAGGGCGCGTTCCAATATGGCCGCCAGATCGGCGACTTCGCCATGTACGCCGCCGGCGAGGCGGCGGGCGATTCAGGCTATCGCTATTTCTCCGGCTCGCACATCAAGCGCTTCTACGGCGATCTCGGCTGGCGCGGCGAGAACGCCGAGGTTCACGCCAATGTGACGCTCGGCTCGAACCGCTTCGGCGCTTCCGGCCCAGCCCCCGTCGATATGGTCGCGGCGAACAAGGCTTCGACCTACACGACGCCGCAGACCTACAAAAATCAAGTCATGATGTTCGACCTGAACGGTCAGGTTCAGCTCAACCCGACGACCAAGGCGCTCGGCGACATTCACTACCGCGCCTATAATCAGGCGCGCGTCGACGGCAACACGACCGAACTCGAATGCGAGGGCGGCGAAGCTTTCTGCGCGACGGAAGACGGCCAGCCGACCAGCGTTCCGAACTTCTTCAATACCGGAAACGAGATGATCGCCGGTCCCGCGCTCGGCGCGATCGACCGCACCTGGACCCGGATCAGCACGCTCGGCTTCACGGGCCAAGTCAACAACACAGATCGCATTCTCGGCTTCCCGAACAAATTCACCGTCGGCGTGAATTTCGAGCACGGCTATACGGGCTTCCAGGCCAATCAGGAGCTCGGAATCATCAATTCCGACTTCACCGTCACCGGCTTCAACTACTTCACGCACGAGCCGGCGGCGGGCATCGCGCCCGTCAACGTCAACGTCTCCAATTACTATCTCGGCGCTTATGCGCTCGACTCGCTCGATCTGACGGACAGGCTCACGGTCACGGGCGGCCTGCGCTACAACCGCGCCAGCGTGCAGATGTACGACAATACGGGCATCGCGCTGAACGCGACGCATGTCTTCGACCACATCAATCCAATGGGCGGCCTGACCTACAGGATCACGCCGCAAATCGCCGCCTTCGCCAGCTATTCGGTGGCGAACCGCGCCCCGACGCCGCTGGAGCTCGGCTGCTCGGACCCGAACCGCCCCTGCGTGATCGACTCCTTCATGGTCTCCGATCCGCCGCTGAAGCAGGTGACGTCGAACACCATCGACATGGGCGTGCGCGGCGGCTTCCGGCCGGCCGAGACCCTGCCCGGGATTTTCGGCGCCTTCCCCGGAACGCTGCAATGGTCGGCGGGAATCTTCCGCACCAATGTCTTTGACGACATTCTCGCGATCCCGAGCAACATCACCGGCCGCGGCTACTTCACCAACGCCGGCAACACGGTGCGGCAGGGCGTCGAGCTCTCCATGCGCTACAGCGACGAGCGCCTGTCGGCCTATGTGAACTACACGCTGACGGACGCCTATTTCAATTCGCAGAACTTCCTCGGCGCGCCCGACAATCCGGCGGCCGCGGCGATCGGCGCGCCCTCGATCCTCGTCAATCCCGGCGCCACATTGCCCTCGATCGCGCCCCATCGCTTCAAAGCCGGCGCCGATTACGCCGTCACGCCCAGATGGAAGGTGGGCGGCGACCTCGTCTACGCCAGCGGGCCTTATGTGGTCGGCGACTGGGCGAACCAGTTCGGCACGCTCTCGCCCTACGCCATCCTGAACCTGCGCACCTCCTATGACGTGACGCCCTATCTGCAACTCTATGCGCTGATCGAGAACGCGACCAATACGCGGGCGCGCAGCTTCGGGACCTTCTTCGAAACGACCGCGATTAACTTCGCGAATTTCTCCAATCCGAAAATGGTTTCCGTCGGACCGCCGACGGCCTTCTATGGCGGCATGAAGTGGAGCTTCGGCGCGGAGCCCAGCGGCTGGATGGCCTCGGCGCGCGACCAGCTCGCGCATGAGCGCGGCGACGAAATCCCTGCCCCGAGAAGATGGGCCGGTCTCTATGCTGGTCTGAATGCGGGCTATGGCTGGGGCGCCACGACGGGCGTCGGCGTATATCCCAACGGCTATGGCGACCAGTTCGCAAATCTCTGGAACGAGAAGATCATTGCCGAGGAGCCGGCCGACGACGGCGCCGCATGGTGGGGCCTGTTCCAGCCCGGCGCGGCCGCCATCGCCAATGCCGGCGTCGCCAATGTGAGCCGCAGCGGCTTTGTCGGCGGCGGCCAGATCGGCTGGAACTATCAGGATGAATCGAATGTCGTGCTGGGCGCCGAAGCCGATTTCCAGGGAACGATCTTCCGCGGCAAGGGCTCCTATAATAGCGGGCTTTATGAGCGCGCCGGCTATATCGACAAGCCGGAGGGCGGCGGTCTCGAAAGCCTCGTGATCACCCGCCAGGCCGTCGGCGGCGGCTCCGTATCCGCCGGAACGGACTGGATGGGAACGCTCCGAGGCAAGCTCGGCTACGCGATCACCGACACGCTTCTGGCCTATGGCACGGGCGGTCTCGCTTATGGCAATGTCCACGCATCGGCCGTTCACTTCAATGCGTCCAGCATCCAGCGTGAGAACGATGTGGGCGTGCTGGCGTGGAACTACGCCAACCCAGCCGCCTTTGGCGGGGCCAGCTATTCCGGCGTCCGCGCCGGCTGGGCGGCGGGCGGCGGCGTCGAATGGATGTTCGCCGATAATTGGAGCGCCAAGGCCGAGGGGCTTTACTACAATCTCGGTTCCGTGGACCTCGTCTCTTCTCCGCTCGCAACCGCCTGCTCGAGCCAGGCGCCGAACACGACGGCCGGCGCTTGCGCAAGAGGCCAGGCAGGCGCGAATCGCATCGCGGGCGGCGGTCTCCTTTGGGCGAGCAGCCCGGTGTCCAAGGTTCAGTTCGACGGCGTGATTCTGCGCGCGGGCGTCAACTATCACTTCAACTGGGGATCCAACCTCTTCTGATTGGCCACGTCTTTCCACCGTCATCGCCGAGCGAAGCGACGCAATCCAGAGCGTCATCGCGGCTCTGGATTGCTTCGGCGGCTGCGCCGCCTCGCAATGACGGGGAGAGCGAACCACTAGATCCCGCTGCGTTTAGGGCGGACTCGCCTAAACGCAGATTAAGCCGCCCCATTTTTGTCGCAGGCCGACGCGCTGGCATTTCAGGATATTCGCCCCTATATCCCGGGGATTCTTCCCGACGTTGGAGGCTGAGATGAATAAGTTGTTTTTCGCGACGGCAATCTCCGCGGCTGCGCTAATGGCGGCGCCCGTTTCGCCCGCCCTCGCGAAGAAGGCCTCGCCGGTCGCGACGCTCGACACCGACAATGACGCGACCGTGGACCTCAATGAGATCAACAAGGCGGCCGAGGCACTTTTCGCCAAGCTCGAGAAGGACAATGACGGCACGCTCGACGCCAAGGAGCTTCAGGGCCGTCTCTCCAAAAAGGAATTCAAGGCGGCGGATCCGGACAATGACGGCACGCTGGATAAGAATGAATTTCTTGCGGCCGTCGCGGCTCTCTTCAAGGAAGCCGACCCGGACAATGACGGCACGCTCGACGCCAAGGAATTCGCCTCCAAGAAAGGCAAGGCCGTTCTGCGCCTGACGCGCTGACGAGCGCGGGCGCGCGGTTCTTCGACTTGATCCCGCGCGCCAAAGCGGCCATTTAGAAGGCCATGAAACGCCTCGCCGCCGCTTGTTTTCTCCTTCTCGCCGCGAGCCCCGCCGCGGCCGACGCGCTGAACGTGAAGGTCGGCGTGCTGCATGAGCCGCATTCGCGCGAAACCCTCTCCATCCTCGACATTCCCGCCGCCGACGACACGCTCGCCGGCGCGCTGCTCGGCGCCGCCGACAACAACACGACCGGCAAATTCACCAATCAGACATTCGAGGCTGTGGACGAGAAGCTCGAGGAGGGCGCCGACGTCGCCGCTTCCGTCGATGCGCTGATCGACAAGGGCGCGCTGCTCATCATCGCCGATCTATCGCCTGATCGCCTGCTCGCGGCCAGCGAGCGCGCCAAGGCGAAGGGCGCTTTGCTCTTCAACGTTTCCGCGCCGGACGAACGTCTCCGCGAGGAGGATTGCCGCGCCAACGTCATCCATGTGGCGCCGTCGCGCGCCATGCTCGCCGACGGTCTCGCGCAATATCTCGTCTGGAAGCAGTGGCGCAAATGGCTCCTGATCAAGGGCTCGCATGAGAAGGACGAATTGCTCGCGCAGGCCTATCGCCGCGCGGCGAAGAAATTCGGCGCAAAGATCGTCGAGGAGCGCGCCTATGAGGATACGGGCGGCGGACGGCGCAGCGACTCAGGGTCGGTGCAGACTCAACGCCAGATGCCCGTGCTGACGCAGAGCGCGCCCGCTTACGACGCGCTGCTCGCCGTCGACGAGAGCGAAGTGTTCGCGGGCTATCTCCCCTATCGCACATGGGACCCGCGTCCGGTCGCGGGCTCGGCGGGCCTTTATCCCACGAGCTGGGATCCGGCGCATGAGCAATGGGGCGCGCATCAACTGCAGAACCGTTTCATGGCGACCTTTCGCCGCCTGATGAACGCCCGCGACAACAACGCCTGGCTCGCCATGCGCATGGTCGGCGAAGCGGCGACGCGCGCCAATTCCAACGCGCCGGAGAAGCTCAAGGAATTCATGCTCGGCAAGGAATTCTCCATCGCCGCCTTCAAGGGCGTGCGGCTGACGCTGCGCCCATGGAACCAGCAATTGCGCCAGCCTATCCTTCTCTCCGACGGCCGGATAACCGTCTCCGTCTCGCCGCAGGAGGGCTTCCTGCATCAGGCGACGGAGCTCGACACGCTGGGGCTGGATCAGCCCGAAACCAAGTGCAGGTTGAAATGAAGAAAGCCGCCTGGGCTCTGCTCCTGTCTTCCGCGCTCGTCGTTCCGGCGCACGCCTACACCGCTTATGTCAGCAACGAAAAAGGCAACTCGATCACCGTCATCGACACCGACAAGCTGGCGGCGATCGCGACCGTCAAGGTCGGCCGGCGCCCGCGCGGCATCGCGCTGAACAAGGAGGGCTCCGAGCTCTATATCTGCGCCGGCGACGACGACGCGATTCAGGTCCTCGACACGAAGACGCTGAAGCTCACCGGCAAGCTGCCCTCGGGGCCCGACCCCGAATTGCTCGCGCTGTCGCCCGGCGGCGACACGATCTACGTCTCCAACGAGAACGACAATCTCGTCACGCTCATTGACGTGAAGCGCAAGGAGCAGATCGGCGACATTCCGGTCGGCGTCGAGCCCGAAGGCATGGCGGTGAGCCCGGACGGCAAGCTTCTCGTCAATACGTCGGAAACGACGAATATGGCGCATCTCATCGACACGCAAACCAAAGCGATCGTCGCCAATATCCTCGTGGATGGGCGGCCACGCTTCGCGGAGTTCAAGAAGGACGGCTCCGAGCTTTGGGTGTCATCGGAAGTCGGCGGCACGGTCGCGGTGATCGATCCGATCAAGAAGGAATTGAAGCAGAAGATCACCTTCGAGATTCCGGGCATGTCGAAAGAGGCGATCCAGCCCATCGGCGTTTCCATCACCGGGGATGGCAAGCGCGCTTTCGTCGCGCTCGGCCCCGCGAACCGCGTGGCGGTGATCGACGCGGAGACGAAGAAGATCGAGAAATATCTTCTCGTCGGCCAGCGCGTCTGGCATCTCGCCTTCACGCCCGACGAGAAATATCTGCTGACGGCGAATGGCGTGTCGAACGACGTGTCGGTGATCGACGTGGCGAGCCTCAAGGTCGTGAAGTCGATCCCCGCCGGCTCCTTCCCCTGGGGCGTCGTGGTGGCGCCGAAATGAGGATGGCCGCGAATCGCGTTCCCTCTCCCCGTGAAAACGGGGAGAGGGTCAGGGTGAGGGGCGAGGCCGCATTAACGGGCCTTTGTCATGCGCAGCGCCCACTATTCCGCTCGCCCCTCACCCCGGCCCTCTCCCCGCAGGCGGGGAGAGGGGGCGCAGCGCGCGGCCAAACGCAGGCGTCGTCATTGCGAGGAGCGTCAGCGACGAAGCAATCCAGAGCCATATTGACGCTCCCGGATTGCTTCCCTGCGCTCGCAATGACGGGGAGAGCGGCGACATGAGCGTCGCGGCCCTCGCCATCCGCCATCTCTCCCATTCTTACGGGTCGCGTAAGGCCCTGGACGACGTATCCTTCGCCGTCCCGCCGGGGAGCTTCACCGTGCTGCTTGGCCTGAACGGCGCCGGCAAGAGCACGCTGTTTTCGCTCGTGACGCGGCTTTACGCGGCGCGTGACGGCGAGATCGACATTTTCGGCGCCAATGTCATGCGCGAGCCGGGCGCGGCGCTGCGGCGGCTCGGCGTCGTGTTCCAGGCGCGCACGCTCGATCTCGAACTCTCGCTGATCCAGAACCTCGTCTATCACGCGGCGCTGCACGGAATCGGGCCGCTGGAGGCGCGGCGCAGTGGCATGGAGGCGCTGAAGCGCGCCGGACTCGCCGAGCGCGCCAATGACAAGGCGCGCGCCCTCTCCGGCGGACAGATGCGCCGCGTCGAAATCGCTCGCGCGCTGCTGCACGGGCCGAAGCTGCTGCTGCTCGACGAGCCCACCGTCGGCCTCGACATCAAGGCGCGCGCCGATCTTCTCGCCCATGTGCGCGGCCTCGTGCGCGACGAGGGGCTCGGCGTGTTGTGGACGACGCATCTCATCGACGAGATCGAGACTAACGATCAGGTCGTGATCCTGCATCACGGCAAGGTGCTGGCGACGGGTCGCGCGGCGGATATTGTCGCGGAGAATAAGGCGGCGAATATCGGAGCGGCCTTCGCGCAGATCACAGGCGCAGATTCCCTCTCCCCGCAAGCGGAGAGAGGGCTAGGGTGAGGGGCAAGCGGCAATGACGATCATGCAGGCAAAGAGCGCGCTCATATGACGATGAGCCGGACCGGCGGCCCTGCCCCTCACTCCAACCCTCTCCCCGCGAGCGGGGAGAGGGGGTTCACGCCGCGCCAATATCTCATCTGCCTTTGGGGCGTGGTCGGGCGCGAGGGCTTGCGATTTCTGCATCAGCGCGAGCGTTTCATTTCCGCTCTGGTGCGGCCGCTCGTCTGGCTCTTCATCTTCGCGGCGGGCTTCCGGCAGGTGCTCGGCGTTTCGATCATTCCGCCCTATGAGACCTACGTGCTTTACGAAGTCTACATCGCGCCGGGCCTCATGGCGATGATCCAGCTCTTCAACGGCATGCAATCGTCGCTCTCCATGGTCTATGACCGCGAGATGGGCAATATGCGCACGCTCCTCGTCTCGCCCTTCCCGCGCTGGTTCCTGCTCGGCGCCAAGCTTCTCGCGGGCGTCGCCGTGTCGATCCTGCAAGTCTACGCCTTCCTGCTCATCGCCTATTTTTGGGAGATCGAGCCGCCGACGAAATGGGGCTATCTCACCGTGCTGCCGGCGCTCGCGCTCGGCGGGCTGATGCTCGGCGCGCTCGGCATGCTGCTCTCCTCGCTCATCAAGCAGCTCGAGAACTTCGCGGGCGTGATGAACTTCGTCATCTTCCCGATGTTCTTCGCCTCCTCCGCGCTCTATCCGCTGTGGCGCGTGAAGGAGTCGAGCCCGTGGCTCTATTACGTCTGCTCGGTCAATCCCTTCACCCACGCCGTGGAGCTGATCCGCTTCGCCTTCTATCAGCAGGTCGACTGGGTCTCGCTGCTCGCGGTCGCGGGCTATACGAGCGTCTTTCTTGTCGCGGCGATCGTCGCCTATGATCCGGCGCGCGGGATGCTGATGCGGAAAGGCGGGTAGATGCAATCCTGGAATGCGGGGGATTACCAGCGTCACGCCGCCTTCGTTCCGCAGCTCGGCGCGCCGCTGCTCGACCTGCTGGCGCCTGTCGCGGGCGAAAGGATTCTCGATCTCGGCTGCGGCGACGGCGCGCTCACGGCGCAGATCGCGCAAAGCGGCGCGCTTGTCGTCGGCGTCGATTCCTCGCCCGAAATGATCGCCGCCGCCCGCGCGCGGGGCCTCGACGCACATGTCGCGGACGGCGCGGCGCTGAATTTCGCGGAAGAGTTCGATGCGGTCTTTTCCAATGCGGCGCTGCATTGGATACGCGACTCGGACGCCGTCATCGCCGGCGTTCGCCGCGCCCTCAAGTCGGGCGGCCGCTTCGTGGGCGAATTTGGCGGGCACGGCAATGTCGCGGCGATCTGCGTCGCGCTGCTCGCGGTTCTGGAAAAGCGCGGCGTTCCGATCGCGGACGCGCTGCCCTGGCGTTTTCCCACGGTCGAGGATTACCGTCGCCGCCTCGAAGCGCATGGCTTCACGGTGGAAGACATCGCGCTCGTCCCGCGTCCGACGCCCTTGCCGACCGACATCGGCGGATGGCTCGACGTTTTCGCTAGCGGATTATTCGCGATGCTGCCCGAGGCCGAGCGGGCGGCGGCGCGCGACGACGCCATCCGGCTACTGCGCCCCGTTCTGTGCGACTCTATCGGAAACTGGACGGCGGATTACGTCCGCCTGCGTTTCGTCGCGCGGCTATAACGCCTGGGCGATCACCTCTTCTTCGCCTTCATCGCCGCCTCTTCCGCCGCGGCGGCTTCGGCATAGCCATCGGGAAGCTTCACGCCGCCCGCAAGCTGGGCGCCGAGCACAATGGCGCGAGCTTCGGTGAGACGGAGCGCGCAATAGCCGAAATCGGGCTCCTTGGCGTAGTTGCGGCACACTTCCTCGCGCCAGGAGGAAAAACCCGCCTGCTCCTTCACGACGAAGCTGCGAACCAGCTTGTCCTTCTTGTTGCGATCATAGAGCTCGCGGAAATCGGCGCGCACGGTTTTTTCCACCTTGGCGCGGGCGCCGAGCATCTCCTCGGCCTTCTTCGGGTCGAACTCGGCCTCGGCCATGCCCCAAAGACCGCTCGGATCGGCGCGGCAGTCCGCGACCTTGATCTCGCAAGCCTTGCCTTCATTGGTGACGAGGACGGCGCCGTCCAGCACGTCGAGCGCGAAGGGACAGGCCGGAAAGGCGATCTGATAGCGCCGCAAGCCCGAGCTGCTATTTTGCGGGGTCAGCTTCAGGGGCATGCCGGCCACGTCGACTCGGCACTCCTCGCCGGAGCGCGACAGGCGGTCGCCCGAAAGGGTAAGCTTCGAAACCTGGAGCTCCGTCCCGGCGCGCGAGAATTCGATCGCGCTGCCGGCGCCGTCGAGCTTCAGGGCCTTGCCGACGATGGTGTCGTCGGAGGGCGCCTTGGGCATGACGACCGGCCCGCGCGCCGCGCCCATCTCGCCGCTGCTGACCTTCTTCTTCGGCCTCGGCGCCGATGGCGTGGTCACTGTGCCCTCCGGCGTCGGCGCCACGGCCCCTGGGAGCGCAAGCTGGGACATTGCCGGAATCGAGGCCAAGATCAGCGCGGCCGACGCCGCTCCGGCGGCCGCCCGAGCGAAAATTCTCCAGGACCGCGCAATCGGCATCCGCAAAATCAGCCCCTCCCCCAACCCGCCGGATAGGAGCCGGCGAGCGAAACGCGTCATCTCGGCGCCAGCACCATCACCATCTGCCGGCCTTCCATCGACGGCTCGAGCTCGACTTTGGCCACGGTCGCCGTCTCGGACTTCACGCGCGTCATGAGACGATAGCCAATGTCCTGGTGAGCGATCTCGCGGCCGCGAAAACGCAGCGTCACCTTGACCTTGTCGCCCTCCTCGAAGAAGCGGTGGACCGCTTTCATCTTCACGCCGTAGTCGTGCTCGTCGATGCCCGGGCGCAGCTTGATCTCCTTGACCTCGACCACCTTCTGCTTCTTTCGGGCCTCGGCGGCCTTCTTCTGCTCCGCGAAGCGGAAGCGGCCGTAATCCAGGATCTTGCAGACGGGAGGCGTCGAGTTCGGCGCGATCTCGACAAGATCGAGCCCGGCCTGTTCAGCCATGCCCAGCGCGTCCAGCAATTGAACGACGCCGTGATTCTTGCCTTCGGAATCGATCAACTGCACTTCACGCGCGCGAATCTCTCGGTTGATGCGCGGGCCTTCCTTCTGCGGCGCCGCGGTGCTCTTCATTGGCCGGCGAATGGATCACTCTCCTTCAGCGGGCCGAACGTCTCGGCCTCGATTGCAAATGCGTCGACAGGGCGTCCGGACGGAAACCCCGAAGCACCGGAGATTCTCACGAAAGCGCGGCATGTCAACTGGCCAAATCGAGGGATTTGGCGTTATTCACGCCAAATCCTGCATTAAAGGAAATCATGGATGAGCGCCGCGGCTCGCCCGGCGCGCCATGGGGCGAAAAACGGCTTGGCTTCGCCGTCTTTCGAAGAAGGGCTCCATTCCCGCGTCAATCGGCCAAGGCCGGGCAGCTCGGACAGGGCGTCCCGCCCGACAAGGCGCCGCAGCCGGCACCCGCGCCCATATCGCCGCCCGGCGCCGGCCGCGCGATCAGGGAGAGCTGGCGCTCGACATGCGCGGCCCCGCAGGCGGGGCATTCCGGGGTCTCCTCGAAACGCGCCAAAGTCTCGAATTCATGGGCGCAATCCTGGCAGCGAAAGGCGTAGAGGGGCATGGCGGACTCACGGGCTGGAAAATTCGTGATCCTATGTTACGCCCTCGCGGCGCCGCGGCAAAGCAAGACCGCCCCGGCCGCCCGAATGCGCGCTAGATTTTACGTGACCACCCGCCCGCGAGAGAAGAAATGACCTACCGCATCCCCCTTCAAGACATTCTCTTCTCGCTCCGCCTCGCGGCGGGAGCCGACGCCGAGGGGCTCTATGCGGACATTGCCGGGGGCGTCGCCGAGCAGACGCTGAACGAGGCGGCGAAATTCGCGGAAGGCCAGCTTCTGCCGCTCGATCGGATCGGCGACCGCGCCGGCGTGACGTTCGTCGACGGCGACGTGACCACCGCGCCTGGCTGGCGCGAAGCCTATTCCAGGTGGCGTGACGGCGGCTGGAGCGCCATCGCCGCCGATCCGGAGCATGGCGGGCTCGGTCTTCCTGCGCTGCTCAACGCGGCCTGCACGGAAATCTGGAACGCGGCGAACATCTCCTTCGCGCTCTGCCCGCTGCTCTCCCATGGCGCGATCGAAGCGCTGGAGGCCCATGCGAGCGCGGCGCTGAAGGAGACCTATCTCGCGAGACTCGTCAGCGGCGAATGGACCGGCACGATGAATCTGACCGAGCCGCAGGCCGGCTCCGATCTCGCGCTGTTGCGCACGCGCGCCGGGCGCGGCGGCGACGGCTCCTATCGCATCTCGGGACAAAAGATTTTCATCACCTATGGCGAGCACGACCTTTCCGACAACATCGCGCATCTCGTGCTCGCGCGGCTGCCGGACGCGCCGGCGGGCGTGAAGGGCATCTCGCTCTTTCTCGTTCCGAAATTCCTTCCGGACGAAACCGGCGCCTTCGCGCGGCGCAACGCCGTGCGCTGCGGGGGCGTCGAGCATAAGCTCGGCATCCACGCCTCGCCGACCTGCACCATGATCTATGAGGAGGCGACCGGCTTCCTCATCGGCGAGGAGCATAACGGCCTCGCCTGCATGTTCACGATGATGAACAATGCGCGCCTCAATGTCGGCTTGCAGGGCGTGGCGCTCGCCGAACGCGCGACGCAGGCGGCGCTCGCTTATGCGCGCGAGCGCAAGCAGGGACGCGCGATCGGCGCCTCCGAGACGAGCGCGATCATCGCGCATCCCGACGTGCAACGCATGCTGCTCGCCATGGCGAGCCTGACGGCGGCCGCGCGCATGATCTGCTTCGAAACCGCGGCGTCGCTCGATCGCGCGCATCGCTTTGACGACGCCGAGAAGGCCAAAGAGGCCGACGAACGCGCGAGCCTGCTCACGCCCGTCGCCAAGGCCTTCTCGACCGATATCGGCAATGAGGTCACGTCGCTTGCCGTGCAGGTCCATGGCGGCATGGGCTATATCGAGGAGACCGGCGTCGCCCAGCTCATGCGCGACGCGCGCATCTGCGCGATCTATGAAGGGACGAACGGCATACAGGCGATCGACCTTGTCGGCCGCAAGCTGCCCATGTCCGGCGGCGCGGCGCTGAAGCGCGAGATCGCGGACATGCGCGCGATCGCGAAAGAGAGCCATTACGCGTCGGTGGGCGCAGCCGTCGAGGCCTTTGCGCAGGCGAGCGATTATCTCGCCACGGCATTGAAGGCGTCGCCCGCCGAGGCGCTCGCCGGCGCGACGCCCTATCTTCGCCTCTTCGCTCTGGCGCGCGGCGCGACGCTTCTGGAGAAAGGCGCGAAAGCCGCGCGCCGCGACGGCGACCCCAACGCCGCGCGCTACGAGACGCTCGCGCATTTCTTCGCAAAGAACGTCGCCGTCGCCGCGCCGGGTCTGGCGAAGATGGTGACGGAGGGGGCGGAGTCGGTGACGGAGGGCGGCGAGTTATTCACCCGCTGACGCCCGTCAGTGCGACGAGCCTATGGCGAAGTCGGGTATCCCGGCTTCGAAAAGTGCGACGAAGCAATCCAGCGGGCGCCAATGCGGCTCTGGATTGCTTCGCTCCGCTGCAATGACGGCGCGATCGACATCCCCTCTCCCCGCGAGCGGGGAGAGGATTAGGGTGAGGGGCGAGCCGCAGCGCGAGCCTTTCGTCGCTGCGCTGATGACCAGCATGCGGATGTGGCCTTGCCCCTCACCCCAGCCCTCTCCCCGCGAGCGGGGAGAGGGGGCGCGGTTCGTGATTAACCGCCCATATATTCCCGCAAAGCCTCCTGCTCTTCCCCGCTCATATGCAAGCCCAATTTCGAGCGGCGCCACAGCACGTCATCCGCCTTGCGCGCCCATTCGTTCTCGATGAGGTAACGCGCTTCCGTCTCGGTGAAGCCGCATCCGAAATCGCGGCCTAAATCATCCATCGAATGCGCGTGCTTCAGAAAACGCTCGGCGCGCGCGCCATAGGCGCGGGCGAGGCGCAGCGCGAGATCGTCGCCGAGAAACGGCTTGTCGGCTTTCAGATGCGCGAGAAAATCCTCGAAATCGACATCGCCGCCGGGAAAGACGGCGCTTTCCGTCCAGGCTTCGCCATGCGGCGGCAGGAAGCGGCGCAATTCCTCCATGGCATGTTCGGCGAGTCGGCGCGCCGTGGTGATCTTGCCGCCGAAGATCGACAGAACGGGCGCGCCTTCTTCGGGCGCGTCGAGATCGAAGGCGTAGTCGCGCGTGACGACCGAAGCGTCGAGCGAGCCGTCGTCATAGAGCGGGCGCAGGCCCGCAAAGCTCCAGACAATATCGTCGCGGGAGACGGGCGCGCGCAGGAAATGATTGATCGACTCGAGAAGATAGTCCGTTTCGGCGTCGCCGATCGACACCGCGCCCGGGGCGCCGTCATAGGGAACGTCCGTGGTTCCGATGAGCGTAAACTCGCGCTCATAGGGAATGGCGAAGACGATGCGGCCGTCGGGATTTTGCAGAATGTAGGCGTGCTCGCCCACATAGAGCTTGCGCGTCACGAGATGCGAGCCCTTCACCAGCCGCACATGCTTGCGCGAATGCACATGCAGCGCATCCTCGATCACCTGCGAAACCCACGGCCCGGCGGCGTTCACCAGCGCGCGCGCCTCAATCTCCGCGCCGCCTTCAAGCGTCGCGATCCAATGCGCGCCCTTGCGCTTGGCCTGAATGAGCCGCGTTCCCACGGTGATCGTCGCGCCGCGCTCCTTGGCGTCGAGCGCGTTAAGCGCGACGAGGCGCGAATCCTCCACCCAGCAATCGGCGTAGGTGAAGCCGACATTGTAGCTCTCGCGCAAAGGCGCGCCGAGCGCATTGCCTTTCAGCGACACCATATGCGAGCCGTCGAGCCGCTTGCGGCGCGCGAGATGGTCATAGAGAAAGAGGCCGAGCCGCAGCATCCAGACGGGACGCAGGCCCTTTTCATGCGGCAGGACGAATTTCAACGGCCAGATGATATGCGGCGCGGCGGCGAGCAGACGCTCGCGCTCGGCCAGCGCCTCATGCACGAGACGAAACTCATAGAGCTCCAGATAGCGCAAGCCGCCATGAATGAGCTTCGTCGACGCCGACGACGTGCCGCTCGCGAGATCGTTCTGCTCAACGAGGCGTACGGAGAGCCCCCGCCCCGCCGCGTCGCGCGCAATGGCGCAGCCATTGATTCCGCCGCCGATGATCAGAAGATCATATAACATGCGCGCCGCTCGCCTTGGCTCATGCCCAGTCTAATACGGTTTCCGCTTGATCACCTCGTTCGCGCGCCCCGTCATTGCGAGCCTTTTCTCGAAGTGGGTATACCCGACTTCGCAATACTGGCGAAGCAATCCAGAGCGTCGCCGCGGCCCCTAGATTGCTTCGCTTCGCTCGCAATGACGGCCGCGCGGGGAATGAATTAAACGAAACCGGTATTAAGGAAAAAGCAAGCGGGCGCAATCGCCGTCGTAATCCCGAAGCTGCGACGCCATCCTGCCCCTTGCGGGGAGGGATGGCGTCGCGACAAAGCCGATCAGGCCCTCGGCGCGTCTGGCCGTTGACGGGCGCCGCCGCCATGCGCGCGGCGCTTCTGGCCGTTCGCGGGACGCGGCGCGTTCTGCCGCTGCCCGTCGCGATGCGGCCCCTCGCGGCGCGGATGCTTCGGCGCATGGCGCGCGGCGCCGTGGCCGGCGGAATGTCCCTTGGGCGCGGCGCCATTGCCGCGCCGCGCGCGGCGCGCGGGCTCGGACTCCTCGTGACGCTGATCAGCGCTGCGGCGGTCGGTGGACGGGATCGACTGACGCGTCAGCTTCTCGATCTGGCGCAGCAGCGACCGCTCGCCATTGTCGCAGAGCGAGATGGCGCGGCCCGACGCGCCGCCGCGCGCCGTGCGGCCAATGCGGTGGACATAGGCCTCCGGAACTTCCGGCAATTCGTAATTCACGACATGCGTCACGCCGTCGACGTCGATGCCGCGCGCGGCGATGTCGGTCGCGACGAGCACGCGCGTGCGGCCCTTGCGGAAGGAGTCGAGCGCGCGGATGCGCTGGCTCTGGCTCTTATTGCCGTGAATCGCCTCGGCGCCGACGCCCGCCGCGTCGAGATGCTGCGCCACACGGTCCGCCCCGCGCTTGGTGCGCGTGAAGACGATGGCGCGGGAAATCTCGGCGTCGTTCATCAGCTCGATGAGAATGTCGCGCTTGGCGCCGCCATCGACGAGAAACACATGCTGATCGACGCGCTCGGCCGTCGTCGCGACCGGCGTCACGGAAACCTGCGCGGGATCGTTCAGCATGTCCTGCGCGAGGCCGGCGATCTCCTTCGGCATGGTGGCGGAGAAGAGCAGCGTCTGGCGCTTCTTCGGCAGCTTCGCGACGATCTGGCGGATCGGGACGATGAAGCCGAGATCGAGCATATGGTCGGCTTCGTCGAGCACCAGCACCTCGGTCGTCGCGGGCTTGAAGCGGCCGGAGGCGATGTGGTCGAGCAGGCGCCCCGGCGTCGCCACGAGCACGTCGAGGCCGCGCGCGAGCATGTCGATCTGCGGACGATGCGACACGCCGCCGACGATAACGCCGACGCTCGGGCGCAGGAACTGCCCATAGGCGCGGAAGCTGTCGGCGATCTGGGCGGCGAGTTCGCGCGTCGGCGCGAGCACCAGCGCGCGCGCCGTGAAGGGCGCGGGCCGGCGGCGCTCGGCGGCGAGCCGCTCGAGGATCGGCAGCGCGAAGGCCGCCGTCTTGCCCGTGCCGGTCTGGGCGATGCCGAGAAGGTCGCGGCCTTGAAGCAGAAAGGGGATGGCCTGAGCCTGAATGGAAGTGGGCGTCTCGTAGCCCTCGCGGTTCAGGGCGCGGAGCAGAATCTCGGCAAGGCCAAGATCGGAAAAAGTTGTCACTTAGCGTCTTTCATAGACGATCGCGCGCGCGCCTTGGCGGGGCGCGGTTCGCTCGATCCGGTTGAAATGGGAGACTTGCCCTGCGTAGCGGGCCGTCGATTGAGGCGTGGAGGCGGCTCGACAGCTGGTCGGAGGCCCCGAGAGGCAAGAATCCGATCTACGCGGCTGGAGGGCGCCTGCTGCGGCGCAGCGCCTTGTTCGTAGAGGAAGCGGCCGCCCCGGTCAATGCGGCTTTTTGCGCCGGACACGCGCCTCGCGGCCGCCATTGCGAGGGGGCTTCGCCGATGAAGCAATCCGGAACCGCAATCGCCGCTCCTGGACACATACGCGACCGCCAACAGTAACGATCCAGAAACAAAGCCTCGGGAGACGCCGGATATATTTTAGGCATTCGACCGGTCTCCATCCGCGGTCGAAACCAAGCGCCCGGCACGGCTCCGCCAGTTTGTGCCGGGCGCGCTCTTTGGCTTTCCGCCTCTCACCAATAGACCTGCGCGCGCGCCTCGAAGAGATCGGGATGGGCGCCGTTGAAATAGGGCCCCTGACGCGCCGGCGCGCCGGAAGTATAGAGCGCATAGTCGTTCAGCGGCGCCGACGCCTGCAGCACGTGAATCCAGTTGAACTGGAAATGGAATCCGTTGTCCGGATACCAGTTGAGGCCTAGCGTGACATTCTGCTGCCGGCCGCCCACGACGCCGGCATTGGCGATGGCCGTGGCGGCGGCGGGATTGGGCGCCACGAAGGTCGTATAGGCCAGCATATTGTAAAGACCGGAGCCGGAGAACGGACCGCTGTTGACATTCACTTCGCTATAGCGGGCGGCGACGCCGATGGCGCCGAAACCGCCGGCGCTGAGCGGATGCTTGATCTTGATCTGGTTGAAAGTCGCGCCGATCTTGTTCGTCACGTCATAGGCGGCGGCGCGCTCCTCTCCGGTCAGATACCACTGGCCATAAACATAATAGCCGCTGAAATAATGCGACGCGCCGCCCGGCGCGAAGGCGCCCGCCATGCGCGCGAGCATGAGATTCGTCTCATTGCGGTTGACCTGCTGCCCGAAATACTCCGCCTGCAAGGAGAGCGGCCCATGGGCGGCCGTGAGTTCGACGCCGAAGGCTTCGACATTGTTGACGCATCGGGCGGCGGCGGCCGTCGCCCAGCCCGGCAAGGCGATCGCGCCGCAGGAAAGATCCGGCGTCCCGAGCAGGCCCTGATTCAGTTGATAGGCCTCGGAGCGGATGCGGTTGCCGAGCCTCAGCACGCGGTCGTCGGAAAGTCCCGTCGCGCTGTTGGGCTGGTGATAGCGGCCGGAGACGCCGACATGCAGCAGATCATGCTCGGTCATGATCGGCGCATAGGTGGCGCGGCCGGTGAGCTCGAAATATTGACCGCCGCCGGTGGACGCCCAGCCCGCCTTGGGGGATACGCCGAAGCCGACCGGAACGCCGACCGCCGGCGTGGTGTTGAGGTCCTCGAAGCTCGTCGTGAAGACGCCGCCCTTGGCCGACCAATTGTCGCCATAGGCGCCGATGGCGGCGCCGAGGTGGCGGCTCGGCGCGAAGGTTTCGACCGGCATCGCGCGCTCGATGAAGTCGCGGAACCGCGACGACATGGTGAACTCCAGGCTGAACGGCTCGAAATAGCTGCCGATATGGATGAAGGCCGGGTCTTTCGTGAAGGGCAAGGAAAGCGCCGGATGCTGCAATCCGACATAGAAATCGCGAATGCCGCCCTGAACGGGCGCGTTGAAGGGCGTTCCGTATTGCGATCCCGCGAAGTCGTATTGCAGCTTGTAGAACCAGTATTTCGCGGCCTTGCCCTCCACTTCGAGGCGAACCTGCCGCACGCCGGCCTGCTCCGACCAGCCGTTGAGCGGCTGCGTCGTCGCGCCGCCGTCGAACTGCATGCGGCCGCCGATCTTGAAATTATACGCCTTGTCTTCCGTTTCGACGAAAAGGCCGTTCCTGAAGGAGACGAACACGGGCGGCGGGACGTTGGAATCGGCCTTGGCGTGCGCGGCGTTCGCGACATTGGTCGCCTTGCCTGCGGCGCTGGACGCCGCGGCGGCCTCCGCCTTCGCCGCGCGCGCTTCCTTGCGCAGCTTGGCGATCTCCGCCTCCAGCGCGCGAAGGCGCGTCTCGATGGCGGCTGAATCGGTCGCCGCATGCGCGGCGGAGCCTGTCATGAAAACCCCCAGCGCGCTCGCCGCGATGGCGCGCTTCTTCCTCGAAAAAATCATGCCTGCCCTCTCGAAGATCATTCGGAAAGGTGAGCGAAGACATCGAATGCTTCGCTGTCACACAACCGTCATGTTCTCAGATTTTGTGGCGAAAAGGCGCTGAAGACGGGGCGTGTCGCAGCCGGAAAATAATGGAGAAACAAAGCGTAGCGGCGGAAACGAAAGCGCGTTTCCTGAAATGAAAAGCCGCCTCGCGATGGCGAGGCGGCTGTGATTCCGCGCGGCGCTTCTTACCAATAGACCTGCGCGCGGGCTTCGAAGAGGTCCGGATGCGCGCCGTTGAAATAGAAGCCCTGCCGGCCCGGCATGGACGCACCGACGATGTTGTAATCGTTGAGCGGCGCCGAGCCGCCCGGCGCGAAGACGCCATTGGCGCGCGCCTGCAGGATCTTGGTCATGTCGCGCTGATAGTCGGTCGCGACATGTTCGGCCTGCATGTCATTGAGATTTGACCCGCCGGCCTTGGAATCAGCCCCCGTCCAATGGCCTGAATAAAGGGCTCAATGCTTATCGCCATAGGGGCGTGGTGGCGGACTTGGCTGAACGGTGCGTCGGCGGGTCCGCGGAGGAGCGGCAGGCCCTCGGCCAGGCGAGGGAGTCAGTCGCAACTCTTGAACTTCGATTCCCTGCACTTCTTCGCCATGGCCTGAGCCCTGGCGACGTCGTCCGCGGGAAGAGTCTTCGCGGATATTTCCTGCAATTCCTTCTTTTCGGCGGGGGCCATGGGCAAGGCTTCGAGTCCGACATTTGTCCACATGTAGCCGCGCAGCAGGTCGCGCTCCAGGCCCTGGCCGGTGACGTACATGGTCCCGAGATTCACCTGAGATTCGGCGTCTCCCCCCTCGGCGGCAAGGCGCATCCATTTCGCCGCTTCCCGGTAGTCCTGAGCGACGCCGCTGCCCTCGTAATACATGCTGGCGATGTTCGCCTGCGCCGCCGCGACGCCCTTGTCCGCCGCAAGCAGATTCCACTTCATAGCCTCCTTGTAATCCCGCTGGGCGAGCTGACCCTCGAGATACATCGTGCCGAGATTGGCCTGCGCGGCCGCGTCGCCGTTTTCGGCGGCGCGCCTGGTCCATTTCAGCGCTTCCTTGGGATCGGCGGTGACGCCCCTGCCGACCGCGTAAATGGCCCCGAGCTCGCCTTGCGCCCGCGCGTCGCCCTTCTCGGCGAGCGGCTTCAGGAGCTTGAAGGCGGCTGCAAAATCGCCTCGCTTGGTTGCGGCGGTCGCCGCCTCGAAATCATCGGCGCGGACAGGGCTCGCGCAGGCGACGGCGAGAAGAATCAGGAGAGAGTGGACGCGCTTTCGCATTCGAACGCCTATGGACTCCGCAAAAGACAATGAACGCCCCCGGATGACCGGGGACGTTCGCTTCGTTTGATAAGGTATCGAACTTCGCTCAGTAGTTCCACTGCAACTGCATGCGCAGCAGATCGGCGCTGAACTGGCGATAGGGAGCCGCGCCGGTATTGGTGCGGTTCATCTTGGTGTAGACGGCGGTCACCTCGACCTCGGGCAAGGGCTGCCATTCGACGCCGACGTCCAGTTCGTGAACGCGAGCGTAGGGCGCGTTCGTTTCGACCTTCCAGCCGCCGTTGAAATACTGCCACTTCACGAAGGGGAAGAAGGTCCCGAGGCCGTATAGCGTATCGTCGTATTTGTAGGTCGCCTCGACATAGCCGCCATTCAGGCCGGCCGAGCGGATATAGGTCTGGGTCGGGTCAAGAGCCGGACCGCGACCCCAGTTCCATTCCGCCTTCAGACCGAAGGGCTGCGGATAGATCACGCCGGTGATGGCGACGCGGTCGTCCTTGACGCCCTGACAGCCATTGGCGCAGCTATAGCTGTAGGCGTTCAGGGCAGGATAGGTGCCGAGAGTCAGGTTGCGGACGATGTCAAAATAGCCGGGCGCGTTGATGAAGGGCACGCCGGCGCCGGGATAGCCGACCGGACGGAAGCCCGCCCAACCCGTGGCCATGCCAAGAGACGGCGTGATTGAGGAGGTCGTCGGGACGTAACGGCCGGTATAGCCCTGGATCGACGCTTCGACGATCTGACCGTTCTCGAAGACGTAGGGATAGGTGAAGCGGCTGACGATGTGGACGCCGTTGTTCAGCTCGATGCGGTTCGCGCCCTGGCCGTTATAGATGCCGAGAGCGAACATGCCGTAGTCGCCCGTGCCCTTGAGGTTGTTCCTGACAAGGTCGCGGAGCAGGTGACGAACGTGCTCGGGCGTATAGTAGAAGAAGATGCCGAGATCGCGCTCGTCCTTGCAGCAGCTGTTGATCGCGTCCGCGCGGTCCAGCGCGAGGCGGTTTTGCGACGACTGCATGTTTTCGAAGCCGTAGGGGATCTTCGACTGACCGACGCGGAAGCGGAATTCCTTCTTGTCGTCGATCGAGATGTCGGCATAGGCGTCGCGCATCTGGGCGAAGTAGCCGGCCGAGTTGCCGTAGATGCCGATCTGCGGATTGTAGAACGCGAAGGTCGGGTTCGTGCCGGCGGTGTAGCTTGGGCTGAAGGTTCCCGACGGCGCGGAGGCGAGGTCCATCTGAACGTAAAGATACAGATGGCTGGAAACGTCGCCGCTGAAGATCAGACGCGTGCGGCGAAGCAGGAAGTTCCTGCGCGCGCCGACCGAACGATCATGCGGGCTATAGACGTCGTTCCACATATTGCCGTTGATGATGTCGTTATACCGCATCTGGGTATAGCCGCGCAGGCTGATCTTCTCGTACCAGTGCTTCGGCGCTTCCGGCGCGTGGCCGGCGGCGGCGACGGGAGCGGCGTGGGCGGCCTTCGCCGCCTCGGCCTTGGCGCGCTTGGCCGCAGCCTCTTCAGCTTCGAGCTTGTTCAACCGCGCCTTGAGGGAGCGGATTTCGGCGGCCGTGTCCGCCGCCGCCGGAGCGGCGGCGAAGGCGGCCGTGAAGCCGAACGCCGCAATGGCGAGGGCGCGATATCCAGGTCGGAATTTCATTGGTTGGTTCCCCAAGCGTTAACTTCCGAGCGGGAGTGAAGCCGTCGCTCCATGACAGAGACGTGACAATCTGGACCCAAGACAGACTGTGACAGATGACTCCAGCGCGGCTGTGTCCCGATTGCCACAGTTTAAGGGTCTACAGGACTGATTCGAGTGGCAGTCCCGCAACAGCGCGCCGTCATGTGAAGGTTGGCGCGCGCGTCGGGAGCCGCCCGGCGGCGACCTTCATCCTCGCCTTGCCGGGCGCCGCCGTTACCGCTATCGGAAGCGCCAGCCATTCAACCCAAGGCCGCCCATGATTTCCGCGCCCCAGCCTCGAAGAGAGGCGGCGTTCCTCTTCATCCTCATCACGGTTGCGCTCGACATGCTGGCGCTCGGCGTCGTCATTCCCGTGCTGCCGAAGCTCATCGCCCAGTTCGAGGGAGGGGACCTGCGCTCGGCGGCGCGCATCGCCGGCGTCTTCGGCTTCGCCTGGGCGGCGATGCAGTTCGTCTTCCAGCCCGTGCTCGGCGCCCTCTCCGACCATTTCGGCCGCCGTCCCGTCGTCCTCGCCTCCAATCTGGGGCTCGGTCTCGACTATATCTTCATGGCGCTGGCGCCGTCCCTGCCCTTCCTCTTCGTCGGGCGCGTGATCTCCGGCGCGACGGCGGCGAGCGTCGCCACCGCCAACGCCTATATCAGCGACATCACGCCGCCGGAAAAACGCGCCGGCCGTTTCGGCCTCATCGGCGCGGCCTTCGGCCTCGGCTTCATCCTCGGTCCCGCCATTGGCGGCGCGCTGGGCGATTACGACCTGCGCTTCCCTTTCTGGGCGGCGGCCTTCTTCAGCCTCGCCAATTTCGCTTATGGCTGGTTCATCCTTCCCGAATCGCTTTCGCCGGAGAAACGCGCGGAGAAGATCGTCTGGCGCAGCGCCAATGTGCTGGGCTCGCTCGAATTCCTGCGCAGCCGCCAGACGCTCTCGTTTTTCGCGGCGGCGCTCTTCCTCTCCTATCTCGCGCATGAGTCGCTGCCCGCGCTGTTCGTGCTCTATACGCAGGCCCGCTATAATTGGGACCCGAGCACGACCGGCTGGGCGCTGGCCATTGTCGGCGTTTCGCAGACCGTCGTCTCGGGCGGACTCGTGCGTCCCGCCGTCGCGCGGCTGGGCGAGAAGACGACGCTGATCATCGCTCTCGTCAGCGGCGCGCTGGGATTCCTCGCCTACGCCTTCGCCCCGACCGGCGCGATCTTCATGGCGGCGCCGCCGCTCATCGCCCTCTGGGGCATGGCCAATCCCGCCGTCCAGGGCCTGGCGACGCGCCTCGCCGGGCCGAAGGAGCAAGGACGGCTCCAAGGCGCGCTCGGGAGCCTGCGGGGCGTCTCCGGCATGGTCGGCCCGCTCTTCTTCTCCCAGATCTTCGCCCTGTCGCTGTCGCTCGATTTCTTCGTCGGCGCGGGATATTTCTTCGCCGCCCTCCTGCTCGCCGCGAGCCTCCTCGTCGCGCTGAAGGCGATCAAGCGAGGATCGCTTTAGGGGAATCTCAAGCGGCGGCTATCCCTCGAATCCCGGCGCCCGCAGCCGCACGCGGCTGACGCCGCCGCCCCGCCGCTCGACGCAGACCTTCGTCGCGATGCGCGCCTGCATCGATTCGACATGGCTGATCACGCCGACCTTGCGCCCCTGCCCTTGCAGATTCTCCAGCGCGTCGATCGCGACGTCGAGCGTCGCGGAGTCGAGCGCGCCGAAGCCCTCGTCGATGAAGAGCGTATCGACGAAGGAATCGCGCCCCTCCAGCCCCGCCAGCGCAAGGGCCAGCGCGAGCGACGCGAGGAAGCGTTCGCCGCCCGAGAGCGAGCGCGCGGAGCGGCGCTCGTCGCCGAGATCGCGATCGACGATCTGCAGCCCGAGCGATCCGATCTCGCCCGCGCGCTCGAGACGGTAGCGCGGCGACAAGAGCGCGAGGCGTCGATTGGCGAGCGCGACGAGCTGCTCCAGCGTCACGCTCTGCGCGAAGCGGCGGAACCTGTCGCCCTCCTTCGAGCCGATCGCCGCATTGATCTCGTCCCAGATCTTGCGCGCGGAGCGCGCGGCCTCGATCTCGACCGACAATGTTTCCGCGCGCGAGCGCGCTTCGTCGTCGCGAGCGAGCCTTTCGTGCAGCGCGCCGAGCCGCCCGGCGAGGCCGTCGAGCGCTTGCGCCGTTTCCGCCGCTTGCGCCTCGAGCGCCGCGCGCGGCGTTTCGGGCGCTCCTTGCGCTTCCGCCTCGCGAAGGACGTCGCCGCGCTGCTCGACGGCGGTTTGCGCGGCGCGAAGCGCGGATTGCGCGTTCTCGACCGCGCGACGCATCGCCTCCGCCTCGTCCGGAGAAATCGCGAGCAGCGCCGCGGCGGTATCCTCGTCGAAGCCGGAGGCCGACAGAAGAGCGGCGAATGCGGCGCCGGCCGCCTCCGACGCCCGTAGCGCCGCCTCTGATTCGCGCGCGGCGGCGGCGCGGCCCTCCTCGGCGGCGGCGCGCGCCTTGTCGGCCTCGGCGGCCATTGCTTGCGCCGTCTCGTGCGCCTCGCGGGCGTGAGCGCGCTTTTCCTCGTGACGCGCGCGATGCGCCGCCGTGGCTTCGCCGTCGAGCAGGCCCGCGCGGCGCGCGCGCAAGCCGGCGAGATCGGCCGCGCGCGCCGCATGATCTTCGGCGGCTGACCTTGCCCGCTCGACCGCGGCTTCGGTCTCCGCGCCGAGCGTCGCGATCCTGGGCGCCAGCTCGACGAGACGCGCTTCGGCGTCTGTCGACGCTTCGACCGCCGCCCGCCAGCGCGCCCCGGCCTCTTCCAGAAGCCGTCTCGCGCCCGACGGATCGCGATCGAGATCGCCGCTTGTCAAATCGCAAAGCGGAAGGAACGGCGAAAGCGCCCGGTCGAGGGACGCCATGCGCTCGCTTGCGCCGGCGAGCTTCTCCTCGAATCGCGCGCGCGCTTCGCCCGCGCTTCGCATGAGGCTCTCCGCCTCGGCGCGCGCGGCGCCGCGCGCTTCGAGCGCGTCGCGCGTCTCGTCGACGCGCTTGCGCAGGCGATCGACCTCATTTTGAAGATCGAGCGCGGTCGTGGCGATCGCCGCGAGCGCGGCGCGCTCATCCGCGAGCCGCCGCAGCGACGCGGCGATCGGCGCGGCGGCGCCTGCAATGTCGGCGGGCGCCCCCGCGTCGGGGGCTTGCGCGAGATGCGCCGCATATAGGCGCGCCGCATCGTCGCGCGCGACGCTCGCCGCCGCCAAACGCCGCCGGGCGTCCTCCGTCAAGGCGCGCGCCGTCGCCTCGCTTGTCGAGAAAGAGATGATCTCCTTCTCCGTCTGCGCCAGCGCGCGGCGCGCCGCGTCGCGTTTCGCGCGCAGAGTCTCCACCAGCTCGCGCGCCGCGCCGCTCGAATGGGCAAATGGATGTTCGCGCCCGCCGCACACTGGGCAGGGCGCATCCGCCTCGAGCGCCGCGCGCAGCTTCAGGGCGTGCGGGTCGGCGGCGGCGTCGGCCAGTTCGCCGAGACGCTCGGCTTCTTCGCGCCCCGCCGCCTGCGCGTCGCGGGACGCCTTTCGCGCTTCGATGTCGCGCAGAAGCGCGGCCGCGTCGGCGTCGAAGCGCGCAATGTCGGCCTCGGCGCTTTCAGCCTTCTCCCGCGCGGCGTCATATGCGGCCGCGCCGGCGGCCATGGCTTGCAGCAATTCCTGCGCGCGCGCCAGCTCGTCCCGCCTGCGGGCCGCCGCAGCCATATCGAGCGCCGCAAGCGCCGCCTCCCGCTCGCGCGTTTGAGACAGCGCCAGCGCGAGCGCCTCGCGATCCTCCCTGTCGGCCGCGTCGAAGGCGCGGCTCGAATCCGAGGCGCGCTTCAGGGCGTCGAGCGCTTCGGCCAGTTCACGCGCGGCCTCCCGCTTGTCTCGGACAAACTGCGCGCGCTTGGCGAGCCAATCCGCGATCTCGCCCCAGCGCTCGCTCAAGGGCCGCGCGGCCGAGAGCCCCTCCAGCGCCGCCCGCGCTGCGTCGCGCGACGCGGCGGCCGCGACCTTCTCCGATTGCGCCTCCGCCAGCGCCTTTCGCTTCCCGTCGAGCCAGGCCGAAGCCGCCGTTTCGGCCGCCTGCGCGCGCGCGGCTTCCTCGGCCAAAGCGTCGATGCGCGTATCGAGCGCGGCGGCCTCGTCCCACAGGGGCGCCAGACGCTTCGTCTCGTCTTCGGCGGCGGCGCGCGCCTCGGCCGCGTTTCGCGCCCGCGCCCGCGCCTCGTCGAGCGCAAGGCGCCCCGCTTGCGCCTTCTCTTCGGCGCGCGCCGCCGCGTCGCGCCTGTCGAGATGCGCGCGGCGGGCGTTGCGCAGCGCTTCGCGCGGCGCGCGCAGCGGCTCGGCGCGGGCAAGATCGGCCAGCGTCCGCCGCTCTCCGGCGAGCGCGTCCCAGGCCCGCGCGGCGCCGTCGCGCGCTTCTTCCGCCTGCGCGAGCCTGTCGCGCGCCTGCGCAACGGCGTCGAGGCGCCCCAACACGGCGCGCGCTTCCTCGAGCTCCCTGAAGAGCGCCGCCCGCCGCGTCCCGATCTCGGCGATTTCGGCGTCGATCGCGGCGCGCGCCTCCGCCGCCAGCAGGCCGATATCCGCTCGACGCGCCTCCAGCGCGGCGAGCGCGCTCTTCGCCTCCCCCCAACGTTCGAAAGCGCGCCTCGACAAGAGGCCGTAGATTTCCGCGCCGGTGATCTTCTCCAGAAGATCGGCGCGCTCCCTGGCGTCGGCGCGCAGAAAGGCGTCAAAGTCGCCTTGCGCGAGAAGCGCCGTGCGGCGGAACTGATCGAAGGTGAGGTCGGTGAGCTCCACGATCCGGCGATTGACCGGCTCGACGCCCGACTCCACCGCCTCGATCTTCTCGCCGCTCGCGTCGATGCGCCACAGCGCGCGCGCCCTTTGTTGCAGCTTGCCCGCGACCTTGCCGCGCGCCCGCATGAGATCGCAGCGCGCGCGATAGCGCACGCCGTCGCGCGCGACGAAATCCGCTTCCGCGAAGCCGCGCCCCGCGCCGCGCCGCAGAATGGTGCGCGGGTCGTTCTCCTTGATATTGGCGCCCGAGGGATCGGGCATGTCGTCGCGCGCGCCGGGCGCCGCGACGCGCGGAAACTCGTCGTAAAGGGCCAGGCACAGCGCATCGAGAATGGTGGATTTGCCCGCGCCCGTCTCGCCGGTGATGGCGAAGAGCCCGGCCGAGCGCAAAGGCTCGCATTCGAACTCGATGGCGAAAGGCTCGGCGAGGCTCGCGAGATTCTCGCCCCTGATGGCGAGGATGCGCAATTATTCCTCCTCCGCGAGAAGGTCGAAGCAGCGCAGATGCGCCTCCGAGGGCGCAACGCCATGCGTGGCCTCGAAAGCCTCGCGAAAGAGGTCGAGCGGCTTGCGCTCGGCGAGGCGCATCGGCGCGGCCTGGGGCGCGTCGGCGCGCTGCGGGCGCTCGACCGCGAGCGAGACGAGCCGGACCGGAAACTTCTCGCAAATGGCGTCGATCTCCGACTTCAATCCCGCCGAAGCGCCGTCGATTTTTACGGAAAGATGAACGAAAGGCCGCGCATCGTCCGGCGTCCGCGGATCGATGGCGAGCCCGGCCAGCGCTTTCTCGATCTCGGCCGCCTCAAGCGCCCCTCGCGGCGGCACGCGCAAATGCGCGACGCAGCGCTCGAAGGGAACATGCTCGCTCGTCGCGGCGCCGCTCGCGTCGATCTCGACGATCGTCGCGCCATGCGCATAGCCGATCTCCGTCTTCGACATCGGAATCAGCGCGCCGCAATAGCGGATCGTCTCCCGGCCGACCTTCTGCGGCTTATGCAAATGGCCGAGGGCCACATAGGCGGCGCCTTCCGGAAATATGTCGGGCGGCGCGGCGTGCTCGCCCCCGACGAGAATGCGCCGCTCCGCGCCTTCCGATTCGAGCCCGCCGGCCACATGCAGATGGCCCGTGAGCACCAGAGGCGCGGCGCCCACGCGCGCGCGCGCGGCGTCGAAGGCCTCGCGGTACAGCGCGCGTACGCCCCACACGACCGGCGAACCCGCGACATCCGCGCCCGCGATCGGCAGGTCGGCGGCGCGCGGATAGGGCAAAGCGAGAAGATAGGCGCCGATCGCGCCGGATGAGTCGCGGATCGGCAGCAGATGCGCGTCGAGATCGAGCGCGCCCTCGCGCCGCGCCACGACGCCGATTGAACGGACGCCCGCCATTTCGAACAGCGCGCGCGGCGCCTCGAGCCTGCCCGCCGGATCGTGATTGCCGGCGAGGAGCGCGATGGTCGCGCGCGGACTGGCGGCGCGCAAATCGCGCAGCGTCTCGTAGAGGAGCCGCTGCGCCTCGGCGGAAGGGTTGAGACTGTCGAAAATATCGCCGGCGACGATGACGGCGTCCAAGTCGCGCGCCTTCGCCAGCGCGACGAGCTGGCCGAGCGCGGCGCGGTGCTCCCGCTCGCGCGACCAGCCTTGCAGCGCGGCGCCCAGATGCCAATCGGCGGTATGGAGGATACGAATCACGGCCGGGGCAGTAAGCAGCAAGCGGCAGGCTCGACGCAAGCGATACGCAACCCGCCCGCCCCGGCCTGCCGCCGCCGGCCCCCCAACCGTCAAATCGCGTTACGATACGCTTTTCGCGAGAAGACGGTGAGGAACATGATCCAGATGTCGAACAGCAACGACCAGTTGTCGATGTAGAACAGGTCGTGCTCGACTCTCTGACGGATCTTCTCCGGCGAATCGATCTCGCCGCGCAGCCCGTTCGCCTGCGCCCAGCCGGTAATGCCGGGCTTGACGTTGTGGCGGCGCGCATAGAGCGCGATGCGCCGCTCGAAAAGCTGATCATGCGCCAAAGCGTGCGGGCGCGGGCCGACAAGAGACATCTCGCCGCGCAGCACATTGAGGAGCTGCGGCAATTCGTCGATATTGTAGCGGCGCAGGAAGCGCCCGACGCGCGTAACGCGCGGATCGTCGGCGGTCGCCTGCTTCACATGCCGATCGTCTTCCATCGTCGTCATCGTGCGGAATTTGACGATGCGGAAGGTCTCGCGATTGAAGCCGTAGCGGCGCTGATAAAAGAACGCCGGCCCCTCGCTTTCCAGCTTGATGAGCAGCGCGCAGAGGATCAGCAGCGGCGAGAGCGCAACCAGCGCCGTCGCCGAAACGGCGACATCGAAAACGCGCTTCGCCGCGATCTCGAGAAGGTCGAGCCGGCGCCCCGACAGGCTGAGGCTGGAAATGGCCCCGACCTTGTCGATACGCGCGTCCACGAAACGGTCGAGAACGCGCTCCGGCCCCAGATGAATGCGGGCTGGAACATGTAGAAAGGCGGTGACGCACGCGTCGATCGCCTCCATGCGGGACCAGGGCGCGAGGATGAAGATGTCGTCCGGCCGCAGCATGCGGGCGGAAGCGACGGCGAGGGTCAGATCGTCCTGGAGCGTGGCCTCGCTGTCGCGCAGCACGATCGAGGCGACGACGTTCATGCCGCAGGCCCAGGGCTTGTGGCGATAGGTGAAAGCCTCGACGTCCCGTTCGAAGCCGACGAGAAAGAGGCGCCGGGCGGAGACGCCGCCCGTCTCCGCGCTGGCGCGGACGAAATGGCACAGAATCGCGCGCTGCCCCAAGATCGCGGCGAGGCTCATGATCGAGGCGAGCACGAAGGCGACGCGCGACGTCTCCTCGGCGGTCTTGGTGAAAAACCCGATCGCGACCGCAAAGAGGCTGGCGAGCGTCCACAGGCCGAAACAGCGCCAGGCGTGGCCGCGGAGCTGGAGATAATGCGCAAAAGAATATTCGTGCCGCACCGCATTGGCGAGGAGGAAGACCCACGCGGCGGTCAAGCTCGGCTGAAGGTTGGCGGCGGAAAGGCCGCTCCAGCCATAGGCCGCCATATGATAGCCGATCTGCGCGACGACCGCCCCAAGCGCAATCGCCAGCATATCGAGCGACGCGGCGAGAACTGAAAAGGAAAGGCGAACGATCGCCGTATTGCGCCGGGGGGCCCAGCTTTGCCCCTTTCCGCGGTTTTGCGTTTTCCTGCGCCGGGCGCCTGCCCTGGACGGCTTTTCCGCGCGTATCCGCTCTTCGCGATAATCGAGCTGATGGGACAAGACTTGTCTCCCAATCGAACTCTCTTGTCCCAATACGAAACAAGACGAGCCGGCTACGGAACCTTTCCCCGCCGGCTGCAATTCGCGAGCCTTTTAAACTTTCTCGGAAAGGAGAATTGGTCGCCTTTACCCGCCGCCGACAGAAAAATGCGCGCGACTTCGCGCGCGCTCCCGGCGGCGTCGATATCAATACTTTGGCGCGGCCGTTTGAAGTCCAAGACGCGACGCCCGCCCGGGCGCCTTCACAAGCGCGTCATCCTGCCTGTAAAATACTGAGAGTCGCAAAAGGCCGGCATGGACCTTGGCGCGGTCCATCAGGCCCTTCTCGAAACCGAGAGGCTGGCAGGGTGACCGCTCACTTTCGACAACAGAATGTCTCGCCGCAGGCCTGTCCCGCGCTCGTGCTCAACGCGGATTATCGGCCGCTGAGCTACTATCCGCTTTCTCTGTGGGGATGGCAGGACGCGATCAAGGCCGTCTTCCTGGATCGCGTCAACATCGTCTCGGAATATGATAAGACGGTAAAAAGTCCGAGCTTCGAGATTCGCCTTCCTTCGGTCGTGTCGCTGAAGGAATATGTAAGGCCGGCCCGTCAGCCGGCCTTTACTCGTTTTAACGTCTTCCTTCGCGATCGCTTCACCTGCCAATATTGCGGGGCGCATGACGAGCTGACCTTCGATCACGTGATTCCGCGTTCGAAAGGCGGCGCCACGACATGGGAGAATGTCGTCGCGGCCTGCTCGCCCTGCAATCTGCGCAAGGGCGATCGCTTGCCGCATGAAGCGCATATGATGCCGGCCCAGGCGCCCTATCAGCCCGCCATTGCCGATCTGCACCGCAACGGACGGCTGTTCCCGCCGAACTATCTGCACGAAAGCTGGATGGACTACCTCTATTGGGATTCGGTGCTCGAGCCGTAAGGCGGGCGCGGAAGAGGTTTCATGCTGCGCCGCCTGATCGTCATGAGCTTCGGCTACGTCATCGCCGCCGGCGTCGGCGCCGCGTTTCTCTTTATGTCGGCGCTTTTCGATCCGGCGACGCGCGAGATCGGCTTGACCGCCCTCGTCGCCGGGTTTTTCGCCGTCTTCGACGAAGCAATGAACAATGGCGCTCCGGAAGAGACGTTCGCCGCCCTGAGCTTCGTCGTCTGGGCGGCGGCGATCGCGACCTGCGCCGCGCCGCTCGCCGTCGCCGCGCTGGTGGGCGAAGCGGCGGGCGCGCGTTCCTTCGTCTGGTATTCCGGCGTGAGTGGGCTGCTCGCCGGCGCCTCGCCCTGGATCGCGCGCGCGGCGAAGGGGCTCGAACGCGCCCAACAGGTCAATGAGGCGGAAAGCCGCCTTGCGCTTCTGTTTTTCCTCACCGGCGCGCTGACCGGCGCGATTTATTGGCTCATCGCCGCGCCGGCGCGTCGGACGCCGGCGGATTGAGGCGCAAGCGTAAAGCGACGGGCCGTCAAAGCCGCTTGCGGCGCGCGCCTTTGATCCCGGCGTCGCTATATTGCCAATAAGCGAGAACCGCGCCCGTCAGGAAGACGCCCGCGAGCATGGCCGTGGCGTAGAACTGCAGCCAGCCGCCGACGGTGAAGCCGAAGCGCGTCGTGCGCTTCGTTCCCGAGGATTCGATCACGGAGATGAAGGCGGCGTAGTCGCCGCTCTCCGCGAAGACATGCTCGACCGGAACGGCGCCGCCCGGATAGAGGCGCGGCGCGAAATAGGCGACGGTGACGGGCGCGAGATCGTCCTCCTCGGAGAGCGGCTTGCCGGGCTCCTTCACGATGCGCACCTCGATCGGAAGCGCGCGCAGACGCTCCGCGATGAGATCGATGGTGAGGATGATTCGTCCCGTCGCCGGAAACTCGCCGCAAAAGCGATCCCGGGAACGGTCCGGCATGTAAGCGACGACGCCGACAAGATCCGGCCCGATCGAGATCTCGCATTGATCGCGAATGGTCGAGGCCTTGTCCATGCTGATGGCGCGCGCGGCCGATGGCGCGAGAAGAGCCGCGATGAGAGCCGCGCAAAAGACGCGCGCCAGCGGAGGAAGCAACGACATCCGATTTCTCCCGAGGATAGCCGACACGCCAGCTCAAATCCCCGGTTTTTCCCGGATTTGCAAGGGGTCAGGATTGACGCGCCCCGAGGGAAGTGCTCTTAACCAAGGCATGGCTGATTACTATTCGTTGATCTCGCGGGCCATTGCCGCTCTTCCGCAACAATCGCCTGACGCCAGGCAGGCGGTCTATGAGCGTGCGCGCAAGGCGTTGTTCAGCCAGTTGCGAGGCATTCAGCCGCCGGTCGCGGAAGCGGATATCGCCGCGGAAGGCCGCGCGCTGGAAGAAGCGATCACCCGCGTCGAGATCGAGCTCGCGGCGAAGAATGCGCCGGCGCAGAAGCCCGCGTCCGGCAAGCCGGACTCGTCGTCGCCGCCGCGTCGGAGCGCCGCCGCAAAACCCGCCCCGTCGACGGAGACGCCTCCCGACGCGCGCAGCGCCGAGGACGCCTGGCGCGAAACCCTCGCCGAGACCGAGAGCGAAGCGCCGGCGCGCGAGGCGCAGCGCCCGGCGGCGCCGCTGCCTCTGCCGCCGAAATCCCGGCGGCCGCCGACGCGGATCATCGCGCTTGGCGGCGTGCTCGTCGCGCTGATCGCCGTTGTCGGCGCCCTCGCCTGGTATCTGCGCGAGCGGCCGGAAGATTTGGCCAAGCTGAAACCGGAAGAATCGGGCCCGGGCGAGACGGCGGACGCCGGCAAGTTCGGCGATCGCGTCGAAGGCGGGAATTCCGCGCCCGCGCCGGCTTCCGGCAAGCGCGCGCCCTCGGTGCCGGTGGCGCAGAAGGCGGAGATGTGGGTCGCCTCGCTGCAGGAGCCCGACAAGGTCGACCGCATCTACAATGCGACCGTCGTGTGGCGGCTCGAAAATGTCGGCGGCGCGCCAGGCCAGCCGATCGGCTCCGCCATTCGCGGCGACGTGGACATTCCGGACGGCAAGATGAAGATGATCATGCTGCTCCAGAAGAACAATGACTCCACGCTCTCCGCGTCGCACACGATCAACGTCGCCTTCAAGCCGCAACCCGGCAGCCCGCTCGGCGGCGTGAAGGCCATCGGCCCAATCCAGATGCGCCGCGCCGACGCGCAGTCAGGCGAGAAGGTCGTCGGCATTCCCGTGCCGATCACGGAGAACAATTTCCTCATCGGCCTGATGCGCGGCGACCGCGAGGCGCGCAACGTTCTGCTGCTGCGCTCCATGGCCGTCATCGATCTCCCGCTGCAGCTCTCGGACGGCCGCTCCGCGACGATCAATATGGAGAAAGGCCCCGCAGGCGAACGCGTCTTCGCCGACGCCATCGACAATTGGGGCAAATAGCGCGTCAGACGTCAACGCGGCTTCCGCCGTCATTGCGAGGAGCGCAGCGACGAAGCAATCCAACGCCACGATGCGATTCTGGATTGCTTCGCCTTCGGCTCGCAATGACGGGTTGCCGACGGCGCAAGCCAGGGCGACGGCGCCGCCTCTGGATCGCTTCATTCGCAATAGCGGTTGACACGGCTTCCGCCGTCATTGCGAGGAGCGAAGCGACGAAGCAAGCCAGCGCCATGATGCGATTCTGGATTGCTTCGCCTTCTGCACAGCGATGGCGGACGGAGTCACGCTGATTACATCACCAGCGTCAGCTTCTGCGCCGCGCGCGTCACGCCGGTATAAAGCCAGCGGGCGCGGTGCTCGCGGAAGGCGAAGGATTCGTCGAAGAGGGTGACGTTGTTCCATTGCGAGCCCTGCGCCTTGTGCACGGTAAGCGCATAGCCGTAATCGAACTCGTCCGAGTCCTTGCGCAGCGCGTAAGGGATCTCCCCGTCCCCGCCCTCGAAGAATTGCGGAATGACGGAGACGCGCTGGAATTTGCCCGCCTCGCCTTCTTCCGGCATGACGAGCATTCTGATCTTGCCCCGCCGCAACGCGCCGGCGCTCTTCACGGTGAAGAGCGCGCCGTTGAGCAGGCCCTTCTTGCGGTTGTTGCGCAGGCAGACGAGCTTCTCCCCGGAATGCGGGAAAGGCCCAGCCGTGAAGCCGCGCAATTCGCGCAGGCGGCCATTATAGGCCCGCCGCGTCTTGTTCAGGCCGACGAGCACCTGGTCGGCGCTGGTGACAAGCGCCGGATCGAGCTCCTGGCGCGCGACGATGCGCGTCTCGCCATAGGCGCCGCGCTGCAGCGCCCCGCCTTCGCGGATCGTCATGGAGAGGCGCACGATCGGATTGTCCGCCGCCTGGCGATGCACTTCGGTCAGCATCACGTCGGGCTCGGCCTCGGTGAAGAAGCCGCCGCCCTTCACCGGAGGCAATTGCGCCGGGTCGCCCAGCACCAGCACTTTCTTGCCGAAGGAGAGAAGGTCGCGCCCGAGCTCCTCGTCCACCATGGAGCATTCGTCGATGACGATGAGCTTGGCGTGCGCAGCCTCGCTGTCGTCATTGAGGACGAAGGACGGTTCCTCCGTCTCGGAATCCGTCGCGCGATAGATGAGGCTGTGGATGGTGCGCGCGTCCTTGCAGCCCTTGGAGCGCATGACCAGCGCCGCCTTGCCGGTGAACGCCGCGAAGGCGACGTCGCCCTCGACATGCTCGGCAAGATGGAGCGCGAGCGTCGACTTGCCGGTTCCGGCATAGCCGAAGAGCCGAAAGAGCTGCGGGCCGCGCGGCGTCGCGAGCCATGTCGCGACGGCGTTCAGCGCATTGTCCTGCTCGGGCGTCCAGACGGGCATGTGTCCCTGCGGATCGAATCGGGAACGTGCACGATGGCGAAAGGCGCCCGCCGCCACAAGCCGGTCGAAAAGGAAAGTCTGGGATCTCCTTCGCCATGTGGAGCCTCGCACGGTTGGCCGCCCGATGCCTCGCCAAGGGACTCGCGCCCGGCGTTCACGCGGTCGCTGTCGTTGCGTCAACTTGACGCCGGAAAGCGGGCTCCATCCGATGTTCCCGTCAGGGCAATCGGGTTAACGCTGGGCGTTAGTGAATCCCTCCCCTTTACGGGGAGGGTGGCCCCGCCAAAGGGCGTCTGGAAGACGCCCGTCTTACAGACGGGCTATGGCGGCGCGAACCCCACCCGGCGGTCTTCGACCGCCGACCTCCCCGTAAAGGGGAGGTATAGGGCGGCTAACGTTCGAGATTGTCGTTCACCCGATTGCCCTAATGTTCCCGTTGAGAAAAGCTTTACCTCCGCCCTTTAGCGTCGAAACGTCAAAAATCCGACAAGAGCGGTGAAGATGAGCGTCTTAGCCAGCATCGCCGAAAGGCTGCACCCCGTTCTTCTGTCCCCCGGCTCGCATTTCTCGCTCTATTCTCTGATCGTGGGCTTCTTCATCGGCTTCGGCTTCCTCGCCTGGCGCCAGCGCGCGCGCCGCGGCCATGTGCGCCTGAAGGCGCTCATGCGCGCCTTCTTCCCCCGCGGGATCCTCTTCAACCGCTCGACCAAGGCGGACGTCTTCTATTTCTTTCTCAACGTCTTCGTCACCGGCCTCCTCATCGGATGGGCCTGCCTGACGACGGGCCAGGTCGCGGACTTCACGCAGGGCGCGCTCGTCGACCGTTTCGGCTTCCGCCCTGAGACCGGCCTGCCGGAATGGCTGCTTCGCGGCGGAATGACCGTAATTGGCTTCCTCGCCTTCGAATTCGGCTACTGGTTCGACCATTATCTCAAGCACCGCATCCCCTTCCTGTGGGAGACGCACAAGACGCATCACACCGCCGAGCGCCTCACGCCCTGGACGGTGTGGCGCGCGCACCCGCTCGACTCGCTCATCTTCACGAATGTCGTGGCGGTCTGCGTCGGCCTTTCCTGCGGCGTCGCAGCCTTCGCGCTCGGCGCGCATGTCGCGGCTTTCTCGCTCGGCGGCGCCAACGCCTTTCTGGCGCTGTTCTTCTTCACCTTCGTGCATTTGCAGCATTCGGAGGTCTGGCTCCCGCTGCAGGGCTGGGCCGGCCGCCTGCTGATGAGCCCCGCCCATCACCAGATCCATCATTCGATCGATCCGGCGCATTACAGCAGCAATATGGGCAATGCGCTCGCGATCTATGACTGGCTGTTCGGCACGCTGGTCATGCCCGCGAAGGAGTCGCCGCGTCTCGCCTTCGGCGTCGAGGAGCCGGGCGTCGATCCGCATAGCGTGACCGAGCTTCTCATATCGCCCTTCCGCAATGCCGCCGTCGCGCTGCTCCCGAAGGTTCCGGCTCCCCGAGCGCCGATCGCCATCGAGAAATCCGTCGAAATCACGCGGTAAGCCCGCCGACAAGCAGCACCGCGCCGAGCAGGGCGGAGAACGCCGCATAGGCCGGCAGCTTCTCCTTGAAGCGCATGCGCTCGACCGAGCGGCGCAGAAAGCCCGTCGGCAGGAACATGGTCGCAAGCCCGCTGAACAGGCCGATCCAGCCGAGCGCCGAGACGAGCGCCTCGAGCCAGCCGCCCCAGCGATTATGCGCGGAGACGACGGCGAGCCCGAAGACGAGCCGCAGCACGCCAATCATCGATTCGAAGACGGGATCGTTGGAGATGCGGTCGACGAGACCGAGGGCGGCTTCGCGGCGCCAATACAGCCAGGCGGCCGCGAAAAGCGCATAGGCGCCGATGAACTTCGCGAAAAAGGCCGTCGTCGGCATCGGCTCTCCCAGACAGCCCCCTGCCCGGTTCTCAGACCGCCGCCGTATGGCGCGCGGCCGACGCCTCCAGATAGGCGTCGAACGCCGCGGCGGCAAGGCGAACAAAGGGCCGGCCCCGCTCGGTGACGCGCAGGCGCCGGCCCGCGACCTCCACCACGCCGTCGCGTTCGAGACCGGAGAGCAGGACCCTCGCGGCGTCGAAGGCGCCCCGCGCGAAGCCGTGCTCGACCGCGATGTCTCCGAAATCCACGGCGAAATCGCACATCAAGCGCTCGATGATCTCCGCCCGCGCCAAATCCTCGATGGAAAAAGCGAGACCGCGCGTGATCGGGAAGCGGTCGTCCTCGACCGCGCGGCGCCAGCCCGCGAGATCCGTGGCGTTGCCGACAAAGCCCTGCGGCAGGCGGCCGATGGACGATACGCCGAAAGGCAGAAGCGCCGTTGCGCTGTCGATCGTATAGCCTTGGAAATTGCGGCGCATCCGTCCCTCGCGCGCGGCGACGGCGAGCGGATCGCCCGGGCGCGCGAAGTGATCGAGGCCGATCGCCTCATAGCCGGCGCGGCTCAAAGTCGCGCGCACGGCGGCGGCCTGGGCGAGGCGCTCCGCCGCCCCGGGCAGCGCGGCGGCGTCGATGAGCTTCTGATTCGCCTTGAACCAGGGGACATGCGCATAGCCGAAAACCGCGAGCCGTTGCGGATCGAGCGAAGCCGCCATGGCCGCGGTGCGCTCCACATCGGCGACGCTCTGATGCGGCAGGCCATACATCAGGTCGAGATTGATGGCGTCGACGCCTGCGGCGCGCAGCATCGCGACCGCGCGCTCGACGATCTCGAATGGCTGCACGCGGCCGGCGGCCTGCTGCACATGCGCGTTCAAATCCTGCACGCCGAAGGAGGCGCGCTTTATGCCCGCTCCCGCCAGCGCCTCGACCATCTGCGCGTCGAGGATGCGCGGATCGAGCTCGATCGCATGCTCCGTCTCGGGCGCGACCTCGAAGAGCTCGCGCACCCGACCGACGATCTCGCCGAAACGCGCCGGCCCCAGAATGCTCGGCGTGCCGCCGCCCCAATGGATGCTCGCGACGCGGCGCGCCCGCGTCGCCCGCGCGGTCATCTCGATCTCGCGCAGCAGCGTCTCCTTATAGGCCGTGAGGGGCGCCTCCCGCCGCGCGGCCTTGGTGTGGCAACCGCAATAGGAACAGATTTCCCGGCAGAAAGGGACATGGAAATAGAGCGACAGGGAGGCATGCGGATCGAGCGCCGCGAGCCAGTCGCGCATTTCCGCGTCGCCGATCTCCTTCGAGAAATGCGGCGCGGTAGGATAGCTCGTGTAGCGCGGCGCGGAACGTTCGGCGAGGGCGAGTGCGGCCGGGTCCATGATGCGGACTCCCTGATAGCGGCTTCTTTGGCGCGAACTTAATTCGCGCGCGCGCCATGCGCAAAAGGTCCCGCTGCTACACATTACCGCGCCCCGCCTTCGGAAAATACGGCGGAATCTTGTATACGCCCTTGGCCCGCGCGCCCGAAAAGGGCAGACTGACGGCGATTCCCGCCTTTCTTTGGAGCATGCGTCGATGTTGACCTCTACCCCGCGCGCGGTGCAATTCCAGCGCCTGGGCCTCGTCGCGGCCGCCCTCGCCTTCATCCTGGCGAACGACGCGGTTCTCGCCGTCGGCGATGGCGCGCCGGGCCGCTACGGCGTTTTGCGCGACGACAAGGACACGGGCTGCATGCTCACGCTTCTGGGCGGCGGCCGCGCTCAGCTCGCGCCCGCCTGTCGCGACAATGGCATCGTCGTCTTCGATCCCGTGCGTTGGTCGATCGACCGCGGCAAGCTCGTGCTCGTCGCGCGCAAGGGCCACAAGGCCCATTTCGAAAAGGATTCGAACGGCTTCTGGCGCCGGGACCCGAATGAGGCGAAGTCCTCTCTCGCCTTCAGGCCGATCTGACGGGTTCGGGGCGACCCGGCGAAAAAGCCTCCCGGATCGCTCCGGGAGGCTCGCTGTCCGCCGCCACGCGAGAGGGGCGGGAGGGCGACGGCGGAAACGCTTGAGCTACGCGAACGCTACGAAACCCTGGGAGGCCGCCGGGAGGATGCGCGGCGGGATCGTTCGCGGGCCCTATTCACAGATTTGCGTCCGGCGATAGGCCACGACATTGCCCCAATCGTCGGCGACCGGCCGGTCGACATAATAACAATCGCCATAGCCGCCATAGCCGCCATAAGCGGGTTGCGCGGCCGAGCCCGCCACCGCGCCGAGCGCGAAGCCGCCGAGCGCCGCGGCGGCGGCCGCGCCGCCATTGTCCCAGCCGCCATGATGGCCCCAACCGCGACGCCCCCAGCCGTCGGCGGCCGCCGGCGAGACGAGGCCCGCGCCGAGGACGCCGGCCACGGCGCCGACGGCGATGGCGTTACGGAGATTCAGGCGCATCGGACGCTCCCTTCGCTCAGGCCGCCGCCAACTCGGCGGCATGGGCGGATCATTGCGCGCCTTCCCTGAACCGGACGTGTCCACGCCGTTCATCCGCCAGTCAGCTTTCTCGGCGCCGCTGGGTCCAGCTTAAGCTGCGCCAGATCGCGCGGCCGTCATTGCAATGACGTTGAACGCAGCTCTCGCCGTCATTGCGAGGAGCAAAGCGACGAAGCAATCCAGGAGCCGCAAATGACGCTCTGGATTGCTTCGCTTCGCTCGCAATGCCGCCGGAAGCGCTCTAATGTGCCGCGGAGCCGCCGGGAGAACGCGCTTGGGCCCACAGGAAAAGATACGCCTGATGATCGTCGAGGATCAGACGGTGATCCGCAAGGCGCTCGCGGCGCTATTGGCGCTCGAAGCGGATATCGACGTCGTCGCCGCCGTCGCCGACGGTCAACAGGCGGTCGCTGCGGCCCTGGCCTATGCTCCGCATGTCGTGCTGATGGACGTGAAGATGCCGCGCATGGACGGCGTCGCGGCCACCCGCGCGATCCTCGCCAAGGCGCCTCAGACCCGGATCGTCATGCTGACGACTTTCGATACGGACGATCTCGTCTTCGACGCGATTTCGGCCGGCGCGCAGGGCTATCTGCTCAAGGACGCCGAGGAGAGCGAAATTCTCGACGCGATCCGAAGCGTCGCGGGCGGCGAGCCGCGCCTTTCGCCGGCCGTCGCCGCGAAGATCATGGCCGAGTTTCGCCGGATCAAGGCGCTCCCCAAGCCTGCGGCGCCCGCGAGCCTCGAGGGCGAGGAGCCGCTCACCGAGCGCGAGAAGGACGTGCTCGCCCATGTCGCGGCCGGCAAGGGCAATCGCGAGATCGCCAAGGAAATGGGCCTCGCGGAAGGCACGGTGAAGAACCACGTCTCCACCATTCTCGCCAAGCTGCATTTGCGCAGCCGGACCGAGCTTGCGATCCGGGCGCTGTCCGAGCGCTGATCCGGCAGGCGGCCCCGCGCGCCTTCAGCGCCGGCGCGTCACGCCCGCCGCCAGATCGCTTTCCCAAGGGAAAGAAACATCTCCTCCACTCCCTGCCCCGTCTTTGCGCTGGTATAGGCCATGTCCGCTTGCAGCGTCGCCTCAAGGCGAAAGTCGGGCGCGAGGTCGATCTTGTTGAGAATGGCGGAGACGGGACGGCCGGGAAAACGCGCCTCGAAGTTTGAGACGAGCCCCGCCATCTTCACCAGCGTCGCCGGCCGCGTGGCGTCGGCGACGATGATGGCCGCCGAGGCGCCGGCGAGATAGACGGTCTCGAAGATGCGCAGGCCGAAATCTCCGTCCGTGTCCCACAAAACGAAGCGGAGGGTCGCGTTTTCCGCCTCGGGCCCCAGCGCGACGTCATGGGTGAGGACGTCCACGCCGATCGTCGTCTTGTAGTCGTTCTCGAAGCAATCGAAGACGAATCGGCGCGCGAGCGACGATTTGCCGACGCCGATGTCCCCAAGAAGCATGACTTTCGCCGAAATCATCGCACGTCGAACTCCCCCGCATAGGGCAATTCGAAGGAGACGCGGCGGCTGCGGATCGTGTCGAGCGTCGAATCGGCGATCGGATTGAGCGTCGAACGCGAGACGAGCGAAAGACGGTTGCGCGGCACGCCGCGCTCGACGAGCATGCCGACGATCTTGTCCGCGCGCTTGCGCGAGGCGGATCGGCTGGAAACCGTCGCGCCCACATCGTCCGCATAGCCCACGACGCGCAGCCCGCTGTCGCTCGCCTTCAGCAAGGCCGCCATTTCATCGAGGCGCGCGGCCGTGGTCGCCGGATCGACCAGCGTGTCGGCCTCCGAGAAGAACACGGCGAAAGTCTCGACAATGCGCTGAAGCTTCGCGCGGGACGAATCATGTTCTCCCATCAGGAGGTCGAGCGCGGCCCGCGCCTGCTTGAGCTCCTCGCGCAACGCTTCGATCTGGCCCTGCGCCTCCTGCAGCGTCGCGGCGGCGCGCGTTTCGCCCGCGCGCAAATCCTGTTGGGTTTGCGAGGCGAGCGCGACGATCTGAACTTCCTTCCCGACGCGATAGGGATCGGAAATCCGTGCGAGGGCGTCGACGACGGCCTGCGGCTCCGCCTCATTCGCGGCGAGGCCGCGCAGGACCACGCGGCCGTCATCGTGCTCGACATCGAGTCGCAACGGATATTGCGCCAGCGCGGGATGCGCCGCCATCGCTTCGCCATAGGCGCCGCGGATGCGCCATTCGCGAAAGGCGCGCAGCGCCGGATCCCAACTGAACCAGACGGCGAGACCGGCCACCAGGGCGCCGAAGACCATGACCGGCGCCTTGCTCTTCGGCTTCGCGGGCGGCTCCGCCAGGGCGCCGTTCAAGAGGCCGCCAATGGCCTCGGGCGTGCAAGCGCCGTCGTCTCTCTCATGCAGCTCCACGATCGACAGAAACGCCTCGTCGAGCCGCCTTTCCCGCTGGCCCGACAAGGCGCCGCCGAATTCCCCCGCGACGATGACCTGGGGCGAGCCGCGCAGGAACACCTTGCCCGATCCAATATCGAGCATGCGCAACTCGCCGCCCTTGTCGGCGTATACATTGGCGGCGAATTCGGTGATCGCGGCGATCATGCCGCTCTCGAGATCGGCGTTGCCGCCCTCGGCGCCCTCTTCCCTCGCGGGCCACATGGCGAGGAGGCGCCCGCTCCCGCGCTCGAGGAGCAGCGCGCGCTTGAGACGGCCCGCCTCGGCCTCGGCGAGCGCCACCTCGGCCAAGGTGCGTCCCGTCGCCATCGCGCGCAAACGCAGCCGCCAGGAATTGGCGGAGACGAGCGCGTCGATGCGCGCATTGAGGCCCTCGACGAGGTCGCGGAAGGCGCCCGCCACGGCGGCGGTCACGAGGCGGCCCATGATCGGGTATAGCGCCTCGACCATCATGTCCTTCGAGTTCTTGATCTCGGCTCGAATGATCGCGACGACGGACGGGGCCAGCGCGTTGCTGAGGTCCCTGGGGCGCTTCTCCTCGGCGCGCTTGAGCGCTTCGACCAGGGCGTCGCCCGTCGAAACGGAGAACTTCTTCTCGTCGCCCACACGGTCGTCGAGCTTCCCGACGCGCTCGGCTGTTTCTTCCAGCCGGCGATTAGTGTCGCCGAGCAGGAGGGCCTTGATCTTCTCGAAGGCCTCCACGCTCCCGGACCGCGCCAGGTCAGTCATCGCGCTTCTCGCCCATGGCCCTGATGCGCTCGCCGAGCTCCGAAAGCGCGCCGCCGATCGCCGTGAGAGACTCCGCCCGGCCCTTTTCGGCGTTGCCGGCGATTTCCAGCAGGCGGGCGTCCAACTCGTCGAAACGGGCGAGAAATTCCTGACGGAGAATCTCAAGCTTCCGATCAATTCGGGAAAGTTCTTCTTCAGTTTCTCGCCGGGACGCGCCGAAAAGGAGCTCGCGCATCTGCTCCATCGGATCAAACATCATGCCGATCGGCGTAACATCTAGTTTATGCTTTTCTTCCTGGCCGCCGTCGCTCATCCCGTTTCCTTCAAACTCCACGCTTTCGAGACCATGAGACTTTAATTTTTGAACGCCTATCAGCTTTCTAACATGCAAACCGTCCGAAAACGACAGCCAATGACGAAAGTAACGTGATGCAGGTGACGATCTGCACTGTCGCGACGGGCGGGGCGCGCGCAATTTCCCGCAATATTCCGGCGCCCTCTATGTTTATCGAACAGAGCGGGCGCGGAAGAGAAAGTTTTCAGGCGCTCGAACAATGTCGGAAAAAAATAGACAGCCCCAATCAATTGGCGCGGAAGCATGCGTCGACGCTCAACGCGGCACGCTCACCCGCCAGGACATTGCGCTCGCCATCTTCGAGCGCGTCGGCGGGATTTCGCGTCGCGAGGCCAAGCGCTTGACCGATTGCGTCATCAACGAAATGGTGTCGACGCTCATCTCAGGCGAAAACCTGAAGTTGCACGATTTCGGCTCCTTCGTGGTGCGCGAGAAGAATGAGCGCGCCGGCTGCAATCCCCGCACCGGCGCGCCGGTGCCGATCGAGGCGCGTCGCGTCGTCGTCTTCAGGGCGTCGCCGAACATGAAGGCGACCGTCAATGGCGGCGCCCAGGCGCAGCGCGGCAAGCCAAAAGGCGCCGCCAAGCGCCGGGAGGACGCCGGCGCCCGCGCCGGGGAACATCCCTCCTCCTCCAAGAAGGCCTTGGACGAAGCGTAACGTCCGCTCGCTCTGCCCCGCGAGCGGATGTGAAGGGCTCGACCGCGCAGATCTCTGCCCCGACGCGCGGTCGAGCCCGCCTTGCTTCATCAAGGCAATTCGGAGCGCTTGAGCTTGCCATTGGCGTTGCGCGGCAGGGCGTCGAGAAAGACGACGGCGCGCGGCCGCTTATAGGCGGCGAGATGGGCGTGGCAATGCGCGAGGATCGCCTCTTCGTCCCGCGGCGCATTGTCGCGCATCACGACATAGGCCTTGATGATGGTCGCATCGGCGTCGCGACCCGGGCGCTCCGCCACGGCGGCCTCCGCGATGTGATCGAAGGCGAGCAGGCATTTTTCCACTTCGGCGGGCGACACGCGATAGCCGCCCGCATTCATCACCTCGTCGGCGCGCCCGTGATGATGCATGTAGCCTTCGGCGTCGAATGCGACGAGATCGCCCGAGACGAACCATTCGCCGCGAAAGGCCTCGCGCTCCTCGTCGGGCCGGTTCCAGTAGCCGAGCATCAGGCCCGGATCGTCGCGCCGCACCGCCAGCACGCCGGCTTCGCCCGGCGGCAGCGGCGACTCGCCGCCCTCCTGCGGAAGCGCGGCGACGACCCTGCCCGGCTGCGGGCGCCCGGGAGAGCCCGGATGAACGGGCGTCGTCGGGCCGCTGGAAATGAAGGTGGAGCATTCGCTCATGCCAAAGGCTTCATAAATTTCCTTGCCCGTGCGCGCCTTCCACTCCGCGAGCAGCGCCGGCGGCAGAGCGGCGCCCGCCGAAAGGCCATGCCGCAGGCTCGACAGATCGGCCTGCTCCGGCGCGGCGTATTTCAGGATCTGGCGGTAGACGCCCGGCACGGCGGCGAAGACGGTGGCGCGATGTTCGGCGATCAGCCGCGGCCAGACATTCGGATCGGGATGGCCGTTATAGAGCACGGCGGAGCCGCCCGCGGATAGCGGATCGACGATCCCGACGCCGAGCGTATAGGTCCAGTTGATGGCGCCCGCATGCAGCATGACGTCGCCGGGACCGAGCCCTGTCCAATGCGCGCGCATCGGCCGGCGGCCCCAGGCGGCGCGATGGGCGTGGAGCACGCCCTTGGGCCGGCTCGTCGTGCCGGAAGTATAGACGAGATAGGCCGGATCGTCGGCGCCCGTGTCGGCGTAATCGTCCAGCGGCGCGCTTTCGGCGAGGCGCTCCAGATCGGCGCCGCGCAGGACGATCGCGCGAGTCCCATGCGACTCCCTTTCGAAGGCGGCGCCGAGCGCCAGCGCCGAGGCGCCGCAATCCTTGAGCAGGAAATCCGCTTCCTCGAAAGTGAGCTGGGAGGAAGCGAGCAGCGCCACATAGCCCGCCGCGATGGTCGCGAAATAAGCGAGCGCCGCATTGGCCTCGTTGCCCATGCGGATCATCACCCGCGCGCCGGGCGCGAGCCCCAGCGACCGCAGGCCGGCCGCGAGACGGCGCACTTTCAGATCGAGCTCCGCATGCGTCCAGCGCTGCGCGCCCCCGTCGCCAACGACCGTGAGCGCCGTGATCTCCGGCCGCAAGCGCGCATTTTCCGCCAGGCAATAGCGGGCGAGATTGAAACAAGCGGGGACGGGTTCGCGGAGGGGCTCGATGGTCATGCCCGCGCTTTTGGCGCCCGCGCGGCGCGAGGGCAAGAGGCGTCCGCGCCGCGCCTTAACTCCCCGTCAACCACAGGAAGAAGCATCGCTTTTGGAATGAAGATTCTCGGTCAAACTTTCCTCAAATCGATTCTTTTGGAGAGCGGCGGTGGCGAAGAAGAAATCCCAATCCTCTCGGGGCGCCTCGGCCCCGGCAAGGAGCGCGTCGGCGAAAGGCGCCTCCGCCGCGCTGATCGTCGCGATCGGCCTCGCCGGCGCGGGCGGCGGCTATGTGGTCGGCAAGAAAAGCGATTTGGTCGAACAAAACGTCGCCGCGCTGCTCGGCTCCGATAAGTCCGCCTCCGCGCCAAAGCCGGCGCCGGAATCGAAAAACGCCGAAGCGGCCCGCGCGGTGAAGGCGGCGGACAAGGCGGATCTGGCTCGCCTGCTCAAAGGCGGCGGGGCCAGGACGGCGGAATCGAGGGCGGGAGAGTCAAAGGCCGCCGAACCGAAGCCCCCGGCCGACATTCCGACGCCGCCCGCCAAGCCGGAACTCGCCAAGGCCGAACTCGCCAAGGCGGAGTCGGAACCCGCAAAGCCCGAAAGCGCCAGGGCCGAAGCCGCCAAGCCGGAAGCCGCGAAAGCCGACGTCCCACGGCAGCCCGCGCCGCTCGCCTTCGCGCTGCTGGACAGGGAGATCACGCAAAGCGCCGAGGACGGCGAGCGGGTGACGCTCTCGCTCAATTTCGAGAACCTCGCCGGCAAGCCTATCCGCGCCTTCGAAGGCGTGGTGAAGCTCACGGATCAGCAGGACAATGGCGTCTTCAGCTCGAAAATTTCCGTGAGCGCGCTGATCGCCGAGGGCGGCGCGCTGCATTGGGACCAGCATGTCGATGCGCGAAAGCTCGACGAAAAAGGCAGACGCCTGATCTCGGAAGACAAGGCGAATCTGAAAGCCGTCTTCCTGCTCAAGAAGGTCTTCTTCGTCGACGGCAGCGTGCAGAAATACGCGATGCCGCCGAGAGCGGCGCAGGCGGGCTGAAGCCAGGACGGTCGGGCGGCCGACTCTCCCGGTCGACGAGCGGCTTCCGTCACTTCTTCCTCATGTTTTCCGCCTCATTGCGAGCGAAGCGACGCAATCCAGGGCCGCGACGACGCTCTGGATTGCGTCGCTTCGCTCGCAATGACGGACGGACGCGGGCGGGTTTACGCTGCGGGGCGCCTCATGGAGGACCGCCCCCTCAGTCGAACAGGCTCGACACGCTCTCCTCGCGCGCCGTGCGGGCGATGGCCTCGCCGATCAGCGGGCCGATGGGAATCACGCGGATGTTATGCGCCGCAGTCACGCCGTCCGTCTCGCGGATCGTGTCGGTGATGACGAGCTCTTTCAGCTTCGAGGCGGCGATGCGCTCGCAGGCCCCGCCCGAAAGCACGCCATGGGTGATGTAGGCGTGGACCGATTCGGCGCCGGCGGCGAGCAGCGCCTCGGCGGCGTTGCAGAGCGTGCCGCCCGAATCGACGATGTCGTCGACGAGGATGCAGTTGTGGCCGGCGACGTCGCCGATGATGTTCATCACCTCCGACTCGCCGGCGCGCTCGCGGCGCTTGTCGACGATGGCGAGCGGCGCGTCGATGCGCTTGGCGAGGGCGCGGGCGCGCACCACGCCGCCAACGTCGGGCGAGACGACCATGGCGTTCTTCAACTGCCGGTGGGCCTTGATGTCGGCGACCATGACCGGGGCGGCGAAGAGATTGTCGGTCGGGATGTCGAAAAAGCCCTGGACCTGCCCGGCGTGAAGATCGACCGTGAGAACGCGGTCGGCCCCGGCGCGGGTGATGAGGTTGGAGACGAGCTTGGCCGAAATCGGCGTGCGCGGGCCCTGCTTGCGGTCCTGGCGGGCGTAGCCGAAATAGGGAATCACCGCCGTGATGCGGCGGGCCGACGCGCGGCGCAGCGCGTCGATCATGATCAGAAGCTCCATCAGATGGTCGTTCGCCGGGAAGGAGGTGGACTGGATCACGAAAGTGTCCTGCCCGCGGACATTCTCGAGAACCTCGACCCAGATTTCCTGATCGGCGAAGCGACGGACATGGGCGCGGCACAGCGGAATGTTCAGATGCGTCGCTATCGCCTCCGCGAGCGCCCGGTTCGAGTTGCCCGCCAGAAGTTTCATCGCCGCCATGGACCGGTCCCCACACCCCGCTACTGTCCGCGGCGTCTTAGCAGCCGCGCGGCCAAGGAACAATATGACGCGGTTATGGCGGGCCCTCCTTTCGCAGATGCGATTGCCTCGCGGATAGGTAATGCTCTAAATGTCACCTTGCCGGTCCTTGCGCCCGAGGGACGACGGCCGGCCAGTGTCACTCCAAGGCGTATCCTCCCGAAAATGACGCGTTGCACCATCGCTGCGGACGATCTGCCGACCCTGCCGGCGTCCCCCGGGGAGACGCGCGTCGTCGTGGCCATGTCGGGCGGGGTGGATTCGAGCGTCGTGGCCGCCCTGATGAAAGAACGGGGATATGACGTCGTCGGCGTCACCCTCCAGCTTTACGACCATGGCGAGGCGACCCATCGCAAGGGCGCCTGCTGCGCCGGCCAGGACATTCAGGACGCGCGCGCCGTGGCGGCGCGATTGGGCATTCCCCATTTCGTGCTGGATTACGAGCGCCGCTTCCAGGAGAAGGTGATCGACGAATTCGCCGCCTCCTACGCCAGCGGCGAGACGCCGGTCCCCTGCATCGCCTGCAACCAGTTCATCAAATTCGCCGACCTGTTCGAGACGGCGAAGGACCTCGGCGCGCATGTCCTGGCCACGGGCCACTATATTTCGTCCCGCGACGACGGCCGGGGCGGCCGCGCCTTGTTCCGGGCCAGGGACGCCTCGCGCGACCAGAGCTATTTCCTTTTCGCCACCACGCGCGAGCAGCTCGAAATGCTGCGTTTCCCGCTCGGCGACTTCACCAAGGCCGAGGTGCGGGAGATGGCCCGCCGCTACTCGCTCGAGGTCGCGGACAAGCCGGACAGCCAGGACATCTGCTTCGTGCCGAGCGGCCGCTACACGGACGTCGTCCAGCGCCTCGCCCCCGAAGCGGTCGTGCCGGGCGACATCGTTCATGTCGACGGGCGCGTGCTCGGCCGCCATGCCGGCGTCGTTCACTATACGATCGGGCAGCGGCGCGGCCTGGGCCTCGGCGCGGCGGTGGTCGGCCGCGACGCCCAGCCGCTCTTCGTGGTGCGGCTGGACGCCGCCAAGGCGCAGGTCGTGGTCGGCCCCCGCGAGGCGCTGGAAACGCGCGCCGTCGCGCTGAGAGATGTGAACTGGATCGGTCCTGGCGAGTTCTCCGAATTGCCGCCGCAGGGGATCGACATCATGGCCCGCGTCCGCTCGACCCGACCGCCCGTCCCCGCCCGCCTCATCGCCCGGGAGGGCAAGGAGGCGACCGTCGTCTTCGCCGCCGGGGAGTTCGGCGTGTCGCCGGGTCAGGCCTGCGTCTTTTACGACCGAGCCGACGATACGGCGCAGGTGCTGGGCGGCGGTTTCATCGCCGCTGTCGAGCCCGCGATAAAGAGCATTCCAGTCATGGCGCCGACGCCGCGCGCCGCAACCGCGCGAGGGGCGCCGAGATGAGTGAAGCGACAGATTTCAGCCGCGAAGCCGAGTCTCTGGACAATTGCGACGTCGAGGCGGCTTACGCGCGCTGGGCGCCGATCTACGATCTCACCTTCACGGCGATATTCAAGCCGGGCCGGCGCGCGCTGACCGCCGCGGCCTCCAAGGCGGACGGCCCGATTCTCGACGTCGGCGTCGGCACGGGCCTCGAGCTGCCGATGTTCGAGCCGCATACCGAGGTCTATGGCGTCGACCTTTCGGAGCCCATGCTGCGGCGGGCGGCCCAGCGCGTCGAGCGCGAGCGCCTGCGTCACGTCGCCGGCCTCTACAAGATGGACGCGACCCGCATGGCCTTCGCGGATTGTTCCTTCGCCTGCGTCTGCGCGCCTTTCGTGCTGACGGTCGTGCCGGAGCCCGAAGCCATGCTTGACGAGATCGCCCGCGTCGTGCGTCCGGGCGGGGAGATCATTCTCGTGAACCATGTGAGCCGGAAGGACGACCCGCTCGCCGTGCTCGACGCCTGGCTCGACCGCCATGTCGCGCCCAAGCTCGGCTGGCGCCCGCAATTCCCCTGGGCGATCATCGGCGACTGGATCGACGCGCGCCCCGACATGCAGCTTGTCGAGCGCCGGCTGCTCGCGCCCTTCGGGCTGTTCACGATGAGCCGCATCAGGCGGCTGCCCGTCGCGCAGGATATCGAGCCCCCGGCGGAGCCGGCCGAGCTGGAATATGCGTAACGCTCTGGCGCTCGTCGGCGCGCCGCGCTAGATTGTAGGCGCGGCGCTGCGGGGTGCGTGCAGGACTTTATTCCCCGGGGCCTTATCGATCCTTAAGGGAGCTGTCCCTGGCCTTGCCCGTGGGCTCGGTCACACGGCGCCCACCTACGTTGTAGGTTCCCGGGATCGATGTCCCACGGCTCATGTGGCCCCGCGCTTTCAATCTTTCTTTCCGGCCCGCCTCTCAATGACCGATGTGAAGACCGAACTGCGCCGGCATGCGCTGGCGCGCCGTGATCTTGTGACCCATGAGGAGGCCCATGGGGCCGCCGCCGCCATCGCTCGGCGCGGGCTGGCGCTGGTCGAGGCTCTTGCGGCCGAGACGGGGCTGGAGGCGCCCGTCATCTCCGTCTATTGGCCGATCCGCAGCGAGCTCAACACGCGGCCGCTGATCGACGCGCTCGCAGGCAAGGGCTACAAAGTCGTGCTGCCGGTGATGCATAAGGTGAGGCAACCACTCGTCTTCCGCGATTTCGCGCCCGGCGACGGCCTTGTGAAGGGTCCTTTCGGCCTCTCCGAACCCGCCGAGGACAAGACGGCGCGCGACCCGGATATTCTCTTCTCCCCGCTCGCGGCCTTCGACCGGAAGGGCTTCCGGCTCGGCTATGGCGGAGGCATTTACGACGCGACGCTCGCCCAGTTGCGTCCCACAAAGAATTTGACCGCGATCGGCGTCGCCTATTCCTGCCAGGAAGCGGACCGCGTCCCGACCGAGCCGCACGACCAGCGACTGGATTATCTGCTCACCGAGCGGGAGCTGATCCTTCCGGCCTGATCCTCTCTCCCGCGACGCCGGGAGGCGCGCGGCGGCGAATGGCTGCTTCGCCGCCCCTCCCCGCGCGCGAGATGCGGCGGCGCCGAGCCTTACGGCTTTGGCGGCTCCGGCAGCCTGATCATTTGTCCCGCTTTCAGCTTGGTCGCGGGCTTCACCCCCGGATTGGCGCTTGAAAGGGCCGCGAGCTTGTTCGTCTTGCCATAGAGCTTCCTGGCGATCGATTTCAGCGTGTCGCCGGCCTTGGCCGTGTAGGTCTCCGCCGGAGCCGGCGGGGGAGCCGCCGCCTCCGGGGCCTGAGCGGTCTCGGCGGGCTTTGCCTCTTCGGTCGCGGCCGGCGCCTCGGCGCTCTGGCTCTCGGCGGGCGCGGCGGCTTCGGCGCTCGGCTCGGCAGCTTCGGCGCTCGGCTCTGCGGATGTCTGCTCCACTTTCGCCTGCGCTTCGGGTTCTCCGGCGATCGGCGCCCTGTTCACGCCCATCGCGAAAACATAGACCAGCGCGGCGGCGGCGGCGGCGGCGGCGAATTCCCTCGCGCCGCGCACGCGCTTGGGCGGGAAAAGCGGCGGGCGGTGATCCTTCTCCGCGCCGTTCGCGACGGCTTCCTCCCGGCCCTTCAGCCAGTTGAACAGCTCCAGCAGAAAGTAGAGAAGCAGCAAAGCGGAGAGCGGCGGCTTCCAATAATTCAGCGGGGCGAAAATATAGGCCATCGCCGCCTGCTCGATCAGCAGGCCGATCCAGGGGATGTCTCCGTCCTTGCCGCGGCGCAGGAGCGCCAAGCCCGCAACCACCACGAAGAGACCGGCATAAAGCGCGAACAGCGCCTCGCGCGGCAGAAAACTCCAGCCGAGCGCCTTGCTTCCGAAGAGATAGACGAGACCCGCGGCCGTCGCGGCGTAAAGGCCGTTGAGAAGGCGACGCTCGCCGGCGAGCTGCGAGAGATGCGCCAGCATCGCGATGGCGACGACGGCCAGAAAGGCCAAAGAGACATTGGCGGACAAAAGGTCCGGATTCATCTAACTGGGCTCCAGTTTACGTTCAGGGAGCGTGAGCATGCGGATGTGACATCCGTTTGTAGCGGGGAATTAATTAGCCTTGCCGCTGACTCCGGCGCTTTCGAATGTCGCCATATCGCCGTGGCAGGCAAGCGCGGTCTTGATGATCGCGATGGCGAGACCAGCGCCGGACCCCTCGCCCAGCCGCATCCCGAGATCGAGCAGCGGCCTCTTGCCGAGGCGCGCCAGCACGTCCCCATGCGCGCCTTCCGCCGAGACATGCCCGGCGACGCAATGCGCGATCGCATCGGGCGTGACGGCGTGAAGCAGAGCCGCCGCCGCGCAGGCCACGAAGCCGTCGAGCACGACGGGAACGCCATTGAGCCGCGCCGCCATGATCGCGCCCATCATCGCGGCGATCTCGCGGCCGCCGAGACGCCGCATGATCTCGAGCGGATCGGAGAGATGCGGGCCGTGCAGGGTAAGCGCCGCGTCGATCGCGGCGTTCTTGCGGGCGAGCCCCGCATCGTCCACCCCCGTGCCGCGACCGGTCCAACGGGACGCCGGCCCGCCGTAAAGGGCGGCGTAGATGGCGGCGGCGCTCGTGGTGTTGCCAATGCCCATCTCGCCTGGCGCGAGCAGATCGATCCCGCCCTCGATCGCCTCGAAGCCATAGGCGAAGGTCGCCGCCGCCTCGCGCTCGTCCATCGCGGGTCCTTGCGTGAAGTCTTGCGTCGGCCGCTCCAGGGCGAGCTCATAGACCTTGAGGCCGATGTCATGCGCCTTGCAGATCTGATTGATCGCCGCGCCGCCGCTCAAGAAATTCTGCACCATCTGCTCTGTGACGCTCGCCGGAAAGGCCGAGACGCCCTGCGCGGCGACGCCATGATTGGCGGCGTAGACCGCGACGAGCGGACGCGCGACGGCGGGACGCGGCGCGCCCTGCCAGGCCGCGAGCCATTCGACGATTTCCTCGAGCCGTCCGAGCGCCCCCGGCGGCTTGGTCAATTGCGCGTCGCGCGCCCGAACCGCGGCGACGGCCGCCCGGCTCGGCGCGGGAAGGCTCGCAAAGAGCATGCGGATTTCTTCGAAGGGACGAATCTCGGGCTGCATGACCAGGCTCGCAAAACAAAACCGCCCGGACCTCTCGGCGCCGGGCGGTCGAAAAAAGATTGGCTTCCCGGAAGATTACGCGCCCGACGCCTTGGCCTTGTTGTCCACGCGCTCGGCGATGCGAGCCGACTTGCCGCGGCGGTCGCGCAGATAATAGAGCTTGGCGCGGCGAACCTTGCCGCGGCGGACGACCTTGATCGAGTCGATCAGAGGCCCATGGATCGGGAAGACGCGCTCGACGCCCTCGCCGTAGGAAATCTTGCGGACAGTGAAGCTCTCATTGAGGCCGCCGCCATTGCGCGCGATCACGACGCCTTCATAGGCCTGCACGCGGGTGCGGTCGCCTTCCTTCACCTTGACGTTCACGACGACCGTGTCGCCGGGACGGAATTCGGGAATCTTCTTGCCTTCGATGAGCCGGGCGGCCTGCTCGGCCTCGAGCTGCTCGATGATGTTCATTGTAAACTCCAGCCGTTTCGTCTGTAGCCTGTCGGCCGACGAGCGTTTCGGAACGCTGTTTTAGTTGAGACCGCCTCCCATACAGGAGACCGGGGACTTTGTCGAGTGAGCAAGCGCAACAGAAATCCTGCTGCAAAGCAAAGAAATTCGCCCGCCGGGGGCGGCCCCCCTGCGCAATGCGACCTATATAGCCCTGCCGGGGCGGCTGGCCATAAAACTCAGCAAGGGAACATAAAATGACCCAGCAAGAGGAGCGCCAAGGAGCGGGAGCCGGACAGCGGACCGCGGAATTCATGGCGGAGGGACGCCAGCGCATCGAGGACTTCGCGGAAGCGCAAGCCCAGTTTTGGGATCGCGTGCAGGACAGCAATCGGAAGTGGCTGGACCGGATGCAGGCCGAGGCGTCCATGGCGGCGGATTTCGCCAATAAGCTGACCTCCGCCAAGTCGCTCACCGACACCGCCAATCTATTTCAGACCTGGACGGTGAAGCATATGGAAATGGCGACGGAGGACGCCCGCCGCATGCTTTCCGACACGCAGGAGATCATCGCGGCCGGCGCCCGCTTCTGGACGAATGTCGGCGCGGGAGACGGCAAGGGCCGGGGCCACTGAGCCGACGCGAGACGGAGGGCCGGCGCGCCGGGCCTCCCCTTCAGGCGGTCGCTATTCCTCCTCGCGGTCGTGGGTGAAGCCGACCTTCAAGGCGACCTGATATCTTTCGACATTACCCTTCTCGATGCGCCCGCGAATTTGCGTCACCTCGAACCATTGGAGATTGCGCAAGGTGAGCCCCGCGCGCTGGATCGCCGCGGCGATCGCGCCTTCGATGCTGTCAGGCGAGGTGCCGACGAGCTCCACCATCTTGTAAACGGAGTTTTCCATGCGCCGCTCCCATCGTTCAACGCCCGCAGAGAAATTAGGGCGCGCGCCTGTCGGTCGCCAGGGCTTGAGCGGCGCGGCCGCGACTCCGACCGCGCAAAAGTGATCGGCCCGCCAATCTAGAGCGCGCTTTCCGCAAAGGCCGGCTTCCGCCTTTTCGGCGCGCGCTCTAAAACTTCTTCACCTCGATGCCATGCTTCTGCAGCGCATAGCCGATCTGGCGCGGAGTCAATCCGAGCAGGCGCGCGGCCTTCGCCTTGACCCAGCCCGCGCGCTCCATGGCGTCGATGAGCTTCTCGTAATCCGTGCGCGGATCCTTCTCGATGACCGTGCAGTTTTCGGCTCCCGGGCAGGCTTCTCCGACAACCGGCGGGCCGGGCTCGACATGCGCCGGCGCCGGCGCCGGCGGCCGCGCCGCCTGCGGAGCGACGATCGGCAAAGGCGTCGTGCCCGAGGGCCATTTCGATGACGAGCCGCTCCATAGAATGGCGGAAAGACAGCCGTCCTTGCGGCAGGAGAAATCCTTGTCGACGATGATGTCGCCATGCGCGAGCGTCGCCGTTCGATAGATGCAGTTCTCCAGCTCGCGAATATTGCCGGGGAATCCGCATTCGTTGAGCACGGACATCGCGGAATCCGAGAATCTCAGCTTGCCGCCCTGCTCCGTGTTGAACCGGCGCAGGAACTCGTTCGCGAGAAGCTCGAGATCGCCCTTGCGATCGCGCAGCGGCGGCAAAAAGATCGGCACGACGCTGATGCGATAATAGAGGTCGGCGCGGAACTCGCCCTTTTGCACGGCCTCCTCGAGATTGCGGTTCGTCGCGCAGACGAGACGAACGTCGACCTTCAGCGTCCTCGTTCCGCCGACGCGCTCGAATTCGCCCTCCTGCAGAACGCGGAGGAGCTTGGCCTGGAAGGCCGGCGTGATCTCGCCGATCTCGTCGAGGAACAGCGTGCCGCCGTCGGCAAGCTCGAAACGACCCTTGCGCATATTGGCCGCGCCGGTGAAAGCCCCGCGTTCGTGGCCGAACAGCTCCGATTCCAGCACGCTTTCGGGCAGCGCCGCGCAATTGAGCTTCACGAAGGGCTTGTTGCGGCGGGGCGACTGATCGTGAATGGCGGCCGCGAAGAGCTCCTTGCCGGTGCCCGACTCGCCGCGCAGCAGAACGGTGGACTTCGCCTTGGCGACGATGCGGATCTTCTCCACGACGGCGCGCACGGCCGGGCTGTCGCCGACAATGCCCTTCAGCCCCTCGGCCTTCACTTCCGGCGGAACCGCCGCCTTCTCGCGCCAGGCGCTTTCCTGCATCAGCCGCTCGCGGTCGCGCGCGATGAGCTTATGCAGCCGCAGCGTCTGACCGACGAGATTGGCGATCATCGTCAGAAAGCGCACGTCGTGGTCGAAGAGAACCGAAGAGCGATGGTTGCGCGCGCGATCGACCGTCAAAGTGCCGACGACCATGTCGCCATCCTTGATCGGCACGCCGATCATGGAGAAGGACTGGCCGTCTTCCGGTCCCCAGCCCGACAGATCCATGCCTTCGAAGAGCGGCGAGGCGGCGACGTCCTCGACGACGACCGGCATTTTCGTCGCGACGATCTGACCGACGGCGCGTTCGGGCAGCCGGTCGAAGAACACCTTCGCGGCGCCTTCGCTCCATCCGGAGCCGACAACCACCTCCGGCGCCCCTTTTGCGTCGAGGATCGCGATCAGGCCGTGCCGCATGTCGAGGAAGCTCGACAACAGCGTCAGAACGCCCGCGAGGACATTTTCAAGCCGATTGGCCGACGCGAGAAGTTTCGAGATTTCGTAGATGCCGACCAGCGCGGTTTCGCCGGAGACCACCGCGCGAGGCGGCGGCGGGGCGCTAACGGAGCCGCCGAGTTCAAGACCCATGTGGGAGCCTCATGACAGGCGTTGCTTTGCAGGGGTCATAAGCAAATGACGCGCCAAGTGGAAGAATCCGTCGGAAATCCCGGAACTTCAGGCTTTTGCGGCGAACCCGCTTCCTTAGAATTACTATAAGAACAATTGAAATGACGCGATTTTGGCTTTGGCGCCGAATCCTCCGGCGCCTTTCTCGGATGACGTAAATCAACCTCTTCGAATGTCGCCTTGCGAACATACCTCCGACGGCTTTGCGACAAGCCGCCGCGCCCGCAGACGCCCCGATGCGATCCAAAAATCATACGTATTTTCAGCATGTTAGATCAACGCCTCGCCCATGGCACGCTTGTTGCGGTCCGACTGCCAACGTCGGCGGCCGACATTGGAATTGTTCCAGACACCCTTCTCGCGGGGTCCAACAACAAAGCCTGAGAGGTTGATGAAATGGACGACTCTCGCTCCTTCGACACTTATGAGGCTGAACCGGCGTCGCCGCAGCTCGACGACATCATGCAGAAGATCGCCGAGCACAAAGGATGCGGCACATCCGGCGGCAGCGGCAAGGCAAGTTGCGGCTCCGGCGCCGGCGCCGGCGACATGCCTCAGGAGATTTGGGAAAAGGTCAAGAACCACCCTTGCTACAGTGAAGAGGCGCATCATCACTATGCGCGCATGCATGTCGCCGTCGCGCCCGCGTGCAACATTCAGTGCAACTACTGTAACCGCAAATATGACTGCGCCAATGAATCGCGCCCCGGCGTCGTCTCCGAGAAGCTGACGCCCGAGCAGGCCGCGAAGAAGGTTCTCGCCGTCGCTTCCGCCATTCCGCAGATGACGGTGCTCGGCATTGCCGGCCCCGGCGATCCGCTCGCCAATCCGGGCAAGACCTTCAAGACCTTCGAGCTGATTTCCGAGGCGGCGCCCGACATCAAGCTCTGTCTGTCGACCAATGGCCTCGCCCTTCCCGACCATGTCGAGACCATCAAGAAGTTCAACGTCGACCACGTCACGATCACGATCAATATGACGGATCCGGACATCGGCGCGGAAATCTACCCCTGGGTGTTCTGGAAGCATAAGCGCGTCACCGGCAAGGAAGCCGCGAAGATCCTCACGGATCGGCAGTTGCAGGGCCTCGAGATGCTGACGGCGAACGGCATCCTCTGCAAGGTCAACTCGGTGATGATCCCCGGCATCAACGACGATCACCTCGTGACGGTGAACCGCGAAGTGAAGTCGCGCGGCGCCTTCCTGCACAACATCATGCCGCTCATCTCGTCGCCCGAGCACGGCACGGTCTTCGGCCTCAACGGCCAGCGCGGCCCCTCCGCGCAGGAGCTGAAGGCGCTGCAGGACAGTTGCGAAGGCGAGATGAACATGATGCGCCACTGCCGCCAGTGCCGCGCCGACGCGGTGGGCCTGCTCGGCGAGGACCGCAGCGCGGAGTTCACCACCGACAAGATCATGGAGATGGACGTCAATTACGACCTCTCCGCGCGCCAGGCCTATCAGGAGAAGGTCGAGGAAGAGCGCATGGCGAAGGTCGCCGCGCGTAACGCCGAGCTCGAAACCCTTGCCGGGGAGAACGCGGATCTCAAGATCCTCGTCGCCGTCGCGACCAAGGGCTCGGGCCGCATCAACGAGCATTTCGGCCACGCCAACGAGTTCCAGATCTACGAACTCTCGAGCGCCGGCGCGAAATTCGTCGGCCACCGCCGCGTCGATCTCTACTGCCAGGGCGGCTATGGCGAGGAAGACGCGCTCGAAACGGTCATCCGCGCGATCAATGACTGCACGGCGGTCTTCGTCGCCAAGATCGGCCATTGCCCGAAGGACGATCTGATCAAGGCGGGCATCGATCCCGTCGATCAATACGCCTACGAGTTCATCGAGCAGTCGGCGATCTCCTACTTCAAGGACTATCTCGCCAAGGTGAAGAGCGGCGAGATCGACCATGTCACGCGCGGCGACGCCGACATTCGTCAGGGCGCTTTCGTTCCCGTGAACGCGTAGCGCGCTTCCCGATCGACAGGATCGCGCCTCTTCAGAACGCGGAGCAGGTTCTCGAAAAAGTCCGCCGACTCTTTCGGGACCTGCTCCGAAGCCCAGCAAAGGAGCTGAACCATGACCTACAAGATCGTCGCCTCTCAGTGCACGTCGTGCTCCGCCTGCGAGGCGGAATGCCCGAATGTCGCGATTTCCGAGAAGAACGGCACCTTCGTCATCAATCCGAAGAAGTGCACGGAGTGCATCGGCTATTTCGACGTGCCGCAATGCGTCGCCGTCTGCCCGGTGGACAATACCTGCGTCATCGACACCTCCTATCCTCGCTATCAGCCGAGCGCCTAAATGAAGATCGAATTCACTCCCGCGGCGGAGAAGTTCATCCGCCGCCTCGTCATGTTTGACGGCGGACCGGGCCACGGCCTTCGTCTTCTCGTATCGCCGGGCGGCTGCTCGGGCATGTCGGCGGAGTTTTCCGTCGAGCCCGCGCCGAAGGAAGGCGAGCAGGTCTATGCGCATCCGCAGTTCAAGCTGTTCCTGCCCGCGCAGAGCCGCCTGCTGCTCGACGGCGTGACGATCGATTTCAAGGAGACGGCGACTTCCACGGGCTTCGTCTTCATCGACCCCAAGGCGACGGGCTGCGGTTGCAAGACGACCGACGCCCCCGCCTTCGAGGAAACGGCGTGAGGGCGTGACATGACGCGTGACGCGGCGGTGCGAAATGGCGTGGCGGCGGAGCAGGATTTTCTCGCTTCCGTCATCCTCGGGGAAGGTCTTCCCGAGGAAGCCGAGCGCCTTTTGCACGCCGCGGCTCTGTCCTATGATCAGGACGACGTCGCGCTGCGCTATCTGACGGAGGCGCGTCTTCTCGCGCCAACCCATCCCGCCACGCTCATCGGCCTTTACCGCTTCTATTTCTACAAGGGCCGCCTCAAGGAATGCCTGCGCGTCGCGGAATCCTGCCTCACCCGCGCCGCGATCGACAATTCGCTGCCGCTCGACTGGCGCCAGGTCATGCCGGAAGACGCGGCCTTTGGCGACTATGACGCCGTTCTGCCCCGCTTCTTCATGTTCTCGCTCAAGGGCTATGCTTATCTGAGCATGCGCCTCGGCGATTTCGACGAAAGCGCGGAAGCGATCGACAAGCTCCTGCAGCTCGACCCCGCCGACAAGATCGGCGCGAAGGTTCTGCTCGGCGTTCTCGAGCGCAGGGGGCAAGAAGAAGATGTCGACTGACGACATCGACGAGGCGATCGACTGGCGTGGCGACGCCGTCGATTGCGCCGCATGCGCGCATGCGGACAGGCTCGTCCAGGAAAAATGCAAGCCTTTGCGCGCCTGCGTGCATGACCGCTATGCGCGGCGCATCGACCGCTTCTTCGACTGGAACCCCGATCTCGCGCGCGATTACGTCGCGCATGATTATTTCGAGGTTCGCGCCTGCGCCGCCAAGGCCGCGGAAATCTTTCTTCTGCCGGCCATGCTGGACGATCCTGAAGAAGCGGTCCGCTGGAGCGCAGCGCGGCGCCTTCCGCGCCGCTACATTCTCCGGCTTCGCAACGATCCCCATCGCGAGGTCCGCATCCGCATCGCCGGCCGGCTTGAAGGCCCCGACCTCCTTCCGATGATGAAGGACGAGGACTATGCGGTGCGCCAGGCCGTCGCAAAGAAGCTGTCGCCCGATTTGCTTGTGCTGATGATCAACGACGCCGACGCGGGCGTGCGCCGCATCGTGGCGAGCCGGATCGAGCGCGCCGCGCTGATGCGGCTTTCGAAGGACAGCGATCCCGTCGTGCGTCTCGAAGCCGCCAAGCGGCTGGCGCCGGCGGATCTGAAAGCCCTGATCAAGGACGCCGATTGGCGCATTCGCTACGAAGTGGCGCAACGCGCCGATGTCGAGGTCGTTGGGCCGCTGGTTGCGGATGAGGACCCGCTGGTGCGCGAATGCGCGCGCGATCGCTTCAAGGATGCGCGCATCGAGCCGCCCTCAAATGTCATCGTCGCACAAACGCGGAGCGATTCATGACCAATATCAGCCGAGACAGCGATCACGTCGAGCTCGATGGCCCGCCTTATTTCGATTATGGCGATCGCGTGCGCGCCAAGCGCACCATCCGGAATGACGGCACCTTCCCCGGCAAGGACGTCGGGGAAATCCTCGTGAAGAAGGGAGAGGAAGGCTTTGTCGTCAATATCGGCACCTTTCTCCAGCAATTCTACATCTACGGCGTCGAATTCGAGTCGACCGGCAACCGCGTTGGCATGAAGCGCAAGGAGCTGGAGATGGTCAATGTGTCGGGCGAGGAGGAGGACTAATGAGCGGACCCGCGAAATTCGACTGGGGCATGCGCGTGCGCGCCACGACCGACCTCGTCAATGACGGCTCCTATCCCGACCGCGCCGACGACGAATTGCTCGTGAAGACCGGCGACACCGGCGAGATCGTCAATGTTGGCATACATGTTGAAACGGAAACCGCCGTCTATCTCGTCGAGTTCTCTCCGCAACTCGTCATCGGCTGTCTCGAGGACGAGATCGAGCCCGCCTGAATATCCTTTTTGCAACCGGCCAAAGAAAGAGGCGCAACGTGAAAGTCATGATCCGCAGAGACTCGGAAGGCATCCTCTCGGCCTATGTCCCCAAAAAGGATCTCGAGGAGCCGATCGTCTCCGTGCAGAACCCTGACATGTGGGGCGGCTCGGTCACGCTCGCCAATGGCTGGGTGTTGCAGCTTCCGGAAATGGCGGCGGGAACCACGTTGCCCATCACCGTCGAAGCCAAGAAGATCGGCGGAGAGTGACATGACCATCGCCCCTGCGCAGGTCACGCAAATGGACGCGGCGCTCGCGACGGCCGACGCCAGCTCGCAGACGCTCGCGGCCATTCGCCAGCTTGCGCCGGGCCTGATGGTGACGCGCTGCGATGCGATCGACATGCGGGACGAGACGCCGTTCCGCGTCTATGAAAAGTGCTCGCTCTATCTCGTCGACGGACGCGACCACTGCTGGAAGATCACTCAGGATCCGGCCTGCGCGACGGGCGTCGCGCTCGCCCCCAATGGAGGCGCAGCATGAAGACGACGTTCCTGCCGCTCAACGATCCGGATCTCGCGCAAAGCGATCTCGAAGCGGTCATCGAAATTCTTCAGGGCCAGAGACTCTCGCAAGGCGAGACGGTCGAAGCCTTCGAGGAGGAATTCGCGCGCTATCTCGGACGCAAGCACGCCGTCGCCACGTCGAGCGGCGCGATCGCCCTGCTGCTGGTCCTGCGCGCGCTCGGAATCGGACCCGGCGACGAGATCGTGACGTCGTCCTATTCCTTCCGCGAAACGGCGCACGCGGTCACGCTCGCGGGCGCGAAGCCCGTCTTCGCGGACATCGATTATTGGGCCGGCACGCTCGATCCGGAAAAGGCCCGCAAGGCCGTCACCGACAAGACCCGCGCGATCCTCGCCGCCAACGCCAATGGCCATCCGGCGCCCTGGGAGGCGCTGCGCGCCCTCGCCGCCGAGCATAATCTCGCGCTTCTCGAGGATTCGACGGAAGCGATCGGCTCCGTCTACAAGGGCAAGCTTGTCGGGACGTTCGGCGATTGCGCCGTCTTCGACTTCTCGCAGCCCGGCGCCCTCGTCTGCGGGGAAGGCGCCATGATCGTCACGGACAATGACGACACGGCCGCCATGCTGCGGCGCCTCCGCAGCCGCAAGGTCGAAGAGCGCTCCTCCGTCGTGCTCGGCGCCTGGGCGCCGCTGCAAGCGACATTGAGCGACATCGTCGCGGCGCTCGGGCTCGCGCAATTGCGCCGGCTGGAGCTGCTGCTCGCGCGACGCAAGCGCGTCGAGCGCTGGTTCCTGGAATATGTTCGCTCCTTCGAGGGCATCAAGGACCCCTATATCGCGCCCGACGTCGATCAGGTCCATTGGTTCCTTTACGTCGTGCATCTCGGCACGCGCTTCTCGCGCTCGAGCCGCGACGCGATCGTCGACGATCTGCGCCAGGAAAAGATCGAAGCGACCGCCTATTCGACGCCGCTGCATCTGCAGCGTCATTATTTCGACCTCGGCTATCGGCGCGGCGACTTCTTCGTGACGGAGAAGGTCGCGGACCGCGCCGTCGCCCTCCCCTTCCACGCGCATCTTACGGAAGATCAGGTCGCCTTCATCGTCGGAACGATGAAGGACGCCTCGATCAATATCGGCGCGGGAACCGCCATCTATCTCTAACGGCCGCGTGGCCTTTCACACAAGGAGTCAAACTATGCCGACAGTCACCATTCTTCCTTCGGGCAAGACGGTCGAAGCGACGACGGGCAGCCGTCTGCTCGACGCCATTCTCGCGGCGGGCGAGCCGATCGTCAGCAAATGCGGCGGCGAAGCGAAATGCGGCCAGTGCCACGTCTTCGTGCAGGAGGGCAGGAAGAGTCTCTCCAAGACGACGCGCATCGAGAATGAGAAGCTCGACACCATTGTCGGCGTCGGCTCCAAATCGCGTCTCGCCTGCCAGGCGACGCTCGGCGCCGAAAATGTAACGGTGGAGTTGCTGGGCTTCGACTCCGGCTTCTGATCCGACAAAGGAGACAAAAATGACCGACACGATTCTCATTCACGTCCGTTTCAACAATGACGGCAGCGTGCTCGAAATTCAGGAGCGCCCGACGAGCCTGACGCCCGAGCAATGGTTCAAGAAGCTTTCGGACAAGGCGGGCAACGCGTTCCAGGCGCTGACGGGCGGCCGCGGCGTGTTCCGCATCGCGTCCGCGGACGTCGAGGCGCTGAAAGCCGCCGTTCTGCAGTGAGGCATTGCGTCAGCCGCTTGGCGAAAGGATTGAGCGAATGATCGGTGAAATTGTGACTGCCTTTCGTCAAGGCGACGTCGTTCCTTATCTGGGGCCGGGCGTCACCGGCCTTCTCGGGGAGGCGGCTCCTCCGTCGCTTCCCGAAAAACTGGTGCAGGATCTTGTCGCCGGCGCCACGGTGCCGCACAAGATTCGCAACAATCTCACGGCGGCCTCGCAATATATCGAGAACTTCAAGCATCGGAAGACGCTCACCTGCCTGATGGCGAAGGCCTTCTCCCATCAATGCGCGCCGGGCGCCTTCCATGCGTGGATCGCAAGTCAAACGCAATTGCCGCTCGTCGTTCACGCCTGGTACGACGATCTCGTCGTGAAGGCCTTCGGCGCCCGCGCCGATTGGGGCCTCGTTCAGGGCGTGACGCAAAGCGAGCATTTCGGCGATTGGGTGAACTGGTTCCGTCCGGACGGCTCGGCCGTTCCGACCAAGACGTTCATTCGCGACGGCTCCGGCGCCAAGGCGCCCGCGGAAGCGCCCGAGGAAACGCTTTCATGGCGCACGCTGGTCTATGAGCCGCTGGGCTCGGTCTGGCCGGCGTCGAATTTCATCGTCTCCGACTCCGACTATGTCGAAGTCCTGACGGAGATCGACATCCAGACGCCGATCCCGGATTCGGTTCAGACGATCCGCAAGGGCAGAAGCTTCCTTTTCCTCGGCTGCCGCTTCACCAACCAGCTCGAGCGCAGCTTCGCCCGTCAGATCATGAAGCGCTCGTCCGACAAGCATTGGGCGGTGATCGACGGAGCGCTCACGAAGAACGAAGAGAAATTTCTGCGCGAGCAGAACATCCAGCGCATCGAGGCGAGCCTCGCCGATTTCACTGCGGCGCTGACCGAAACCAAATTCGCCGCCGCGGCCGAATAAAGATCCCGGAAAGAAAGAGAATGATCGAGGAGCTTCCGCAAGTCTTCAAATATCACGCATTCACCTGCTTCCAGCAGCGCCCCCCGGGACATCCGCGCGGAAGCTGCATGAGCGCCGGCGCCAAACCGCTATGGGATCGCCTGCAGACCAGGCTCAATGCGCAGCCCATGCCCGACGTTTCGGTCACGGCGACCGGCTGCCTGGGATTCTGCCGCGCGGGCCCGCTCATGGTCGTCTATCCGCAGGGCGTCTGGTATACGCCGCGTACGGAAGCCGACATCGATGAAATCATCCAGTCGCATTTCGTCGACGGAAAGCCGGTGGAGCGGCTCATCATCGTCCCGCAGCTCTGATACGGCTTCCGCCTGATCGCATTGCGACAATGCTCACGACGTCATTGCAAGCCAAAGGCGAAGCAATCCAGGGGCGTCATCACGGCTCTGGATTGCTTCGCTCCGCTCGCAATGACGGTGCGCCAGAATGAATCAAACCGGTATGAGCGCGACGCGAAGGCGGACAAAAGCCGCCGGACACACAAATCCGGCGGCTTTTTTGTTCGTTTCCAATCTCAGCCTGGAACCTTGGAAGGCCGGCCTTCGGCGTCCTTGAAGGGGAACAGTCCGGATTGGAAGCACTGGGTCATATGCTCCGCGCGAGCGATCGCCGCGGCGGCGAGCGACTCCGGCAGCGTCTCGGTCGCGGCTTCCTTGAACAGCGACAGCCAGCGGCTGAAATGTTCGACTTCGATCGGCAGATTGACGTGAACGCCGAAAGGCGTTCCCTGATAGCGCGTCGTGCCGAGAAGCGCATGCGACCAGAAATTCGAAACGATTTCCAGATGCGGCTCCAGCTCAGGGATGGATTTGGCGAAGATCGGGCCGAGCATCGCGTCCGCATCGCCCTTCTCATAGAAGCGCCTTACGCAGGCGCGTATCGCCGCCTCGGCCGCCTCATCCTGCGCGCTCGCTTCCATGACCGCCGCTTCCATCTCCGCCTCCTCGTAATTTACTTTACATTGAGCACCGTGAGCGGAATTGTCACCCCGCCGGAGCTGCGGCCGAGCATCGCGTCGGCCTTCTGACGGACGAACTCGATCTTGAGCGGCTTGGCCAGAAAGCCGTTCGCGCCCGCGGCGACGCATTCCTTGCCATAGGCCGTATTCGCCGGCTCGACGACGACGAGGATTTTCACCTTGGGCGAGGATTCCTTAAGCTTGCCGAAGAGCTCCAGACCCTCCGCCTTCGGCAGGCTCTCCGAAAGGATGATCAGATCCGGCGGCTGCGTCTTCGCCTTTTCCACGGCCGCCGCCGAGCTCGCGACTTCATGCGCCTCGAACTCGTCATGCAGCATGAACTGCAGCGCGGCGCGGATGATCTCATTGTCATCGACAATGAACACCCGTTTGTTCTCCAGCGCTTTGGACATCTCGACGCCGATCTGCATCTCTTCGCCTCGCTCCCATTGTCACCAACGGACGAAGAAGCAAGCGACATGCCGTCCGCTGCCCCGGCTTTTTGGACCGATTCCAGAGTCAGTTCGGTTGCGAACATGACTGTCGGCTTTGACACACGTCATCCCTGCGGCGGACTAAACCTATAAATACATGATTTATAAAGCTTTTGTTAGATTTCACGTCCTTGGCACGCCCTTTGCGCAACAGGGCTCGCAAGGCTTTTGGCTGCCGGTTCAATTGGTCTCTTGGGAACGCTCCGGTCGCCCGCGCCTCGTCGCAAAGTGAAGAAAGCTCGGGCTCGCGTGTGGCGCGCGCCGACAATCTAACGGTCCAATCAAGGAGAATGCAATGTCGCTTCGACAGATCGCTTTCTACGGCAAGGGTGGCATCGGCAAATCGACGACCTCCCAGAACACCCTCGCGGCGCTCGCCGAGATGGGCAAGAAGATCCTCATCGTTGGCTGCGATCCCAAGGCCGACTCCACCCGTCTCATTCTTCACGCCAAGGCTCAGGACACCATCCTGTCGCTCGCCGCTGAAGCCGGCTCGGTCGAGGACCTCGAGATCGAAGACGTGATGAAGGTCGGCTATCAGGACATCCGCTGCGTCGAGTCCGGCGGTCCGGAGCCGGGCGTGGGCTGCGCCGGCCGCGGCGTCATCACCTCGATCAACTTCCTCGAGGAGAACGGCGCTTACGAAGGCGTCGACTACGTCTCCTACGACGTGCTCGGCGACGTGGTCTGCGGCGGCTTCGCCATGCCGATCCGTGAGAACAAGGCGCAGGAAATCTACATCGTCATGTCCGGCGAGATGATGGCCATGTATGCGGCCAACAACATCTCCAAGGGCATTTTGAAGTATGCGAACTCCGGCGGCGTGCGCCTGGGCGGGCTGGTCTGCAACGAGCGCCAGACCGACAAGGAGCTCGAGCTTGCCGAGTCCCTCGCCAAGAAGCTCGGCTCCAAGCTGATCTACTTCGTGCCGCGCGACAATATCGTTCAGCACGCCGAGCTGCGCCGCATGACGGTCATCGAATACGCCCCGGAATCTCAGCAGGCCGGCCATTACCGCAATCTCGCGCAGCGCGTCGACGGCAATGCCGGCAACGGCACGATCCCGACGCCCATCACGATGGACGAGCTCGAGGACCTGCTCATGGAGCACGGCATCATGAAGGCTGTCGACGAGTCCGAGGTCGGCAAGACCGCCGCGGAACTCAACGTCGCCTAATTCGACAACCGCCCGGCCCTCTCCAGGGCCGGGCCTACAACCCGACCATGAAAGGCCTCCGTCATGAGTGTGGCGCAAGCTGAATCCATCGAAGACATCAAGGCCCGCAATAAGGAGCTCATTCAGGAAGTCCTGAAGGCCTATCCGGAGAAGACCGCCAAGCGTCGCGCCAAGCACCTCGGCAACTTCGAGGACGGTAAGCCGGATTGCGGCGTCAAGTCGAACATCAAGTCCATTCCGGGCGTCATGACCATTCGTGGCTGCGCCTATGCCGGCTCGAAAGGCGTGGTGTGGGGTCCGATCAAGGACATGATCCACATCTCCCACGGCCCGGTCGGCTGCGGCCAGTATAGCTGGGCGTCGCGCCGCAACTATTATATCGGCACGACCGGCATCGACACTTTCGGCACGATGCAGTTCACCTCCGACTTCCAGGAGAAGGACATCGTGTTCGGCGGCGACAAGAAGCTCGCCAAGATCATCGACGAAATCCAGGACCTGTTCCCGCTGAACAAGGGCATCTCTGTCCAGTCGGAATGCCCGATCGGCCTCATCGGCGACGATATCGAGGCGGTCTCCAAGGCGAAGTCGAAAGAATACGAAGGCAAGACCATCGTTCCGGTTCGCTGCGAAGGTTTCCGCGGCGTGTCGCAGTCGCTCGGCCACCACATCGCCAATGACGCGATCCGCGACTGGGTCTTCGACAAGGCCGAAGGCAAGCCGGCGCGTTTCGAGTCGTCGCCCTATGACGTCGCGATCATCGGCGACTACAATATTGGCGGCGACGCCTGGTCTTCGCGCATTCTGCTCGAAGAGATGGGCCTGCGCGTCGTGGCGCAGTGGTCCGGCGACGGCACCATCGCGGAGCTTGAGGCGACGCCGAAGGCGAAGCTCAACGTCCTGCACTGCTACCGCTCGATGAACTACATCTCCCGCCACATGGAAGAGAAGTACGGGATTCCGTGGTGCGAGTATAACTTCTTCGGCCCGTCCAAGATCGAGGAGTCGCTGCGCAAGATCGCTTCGCACTTCGACGACAAGATCAAGGAAGGCGCCGAGCGCGTCATCGCGAAATATCGTCCGCTTATGGACGCCGTCATCGCGAAATACCGCCCGCGTCTCGAGGGCAAGAAGGTCATGCTCTATGTCGGCGGCCTGCGTCCGCGCCACGTCATTGGCGCCTACGAGGACCTCGGCATGGAAGTCGTCGGAACGGGCTATGAGTTTGGTCACAATGACGACTATCAGCGCACGACCCATTACGTGAAGGACGGCACGCTGATCTACGACGACGTCACGGGCTATGAGTTCGAGAAGTTCGTCGAGAAGATCCAGCCGGATCTGGTCGGCTCGGGCATCAAGGAAAAATACGTCTTCCAGAAGATGGGCGTGCCTTTCCGTCAGATGCATAGCTGGGACTATTCCGGCCCCTATCACGGCTATGACGGCTTCGCGATCTTCGCGCGCGACATGGACATGGCGATCAACGCGCCGGTCTGGAAGATGGCCAAGGCCCCCTGGGCGGCCTGATCCCAAAAACGACAAGGTCTCGCCTCTTCCCCCGGGGCGAGACCGGCTCGCGGAAACATGAGGAATAGCCATGCCACAGAATGCAGATAACGTTCTCGACCACTTTAATCTGTTCCGCCAGCCGGAATATAAGGAGCTGTTCGAGAACAAGAAGAAGAACTTCGAAAACCCTGTCGCGGACGCCGAGCTTGAGCGCGTTCGCGAATGGACCAAGACGGAAGAATACAAGGAAAAGAACTTCGCCCGCGAAGCTCTCACGGTCAATCCGGCCAAGGCCTGCCAGCCGCTCGGCGCCGTCTTCGCCGCCGTCGGCTTCGAGAGCACGATCCCCTTCGTCCATGGTTCGCAGGGCTGCGTCGCCTATTACCGCTCGCACTTCTCCCGTCACTTCAAGGAGCCGACCTCCTGCGTCTCCTCCTCGATGACCGAGGACGCCGCGGTGTTCGGCGGCCTCAACAACATGATCGACGGCCTGGCGAATACGTACAATATGTACAAGCCGAAGATGATCTCCGTCTCCACCACCTGCATGGCGGAAGTCATCGGCGACGACCTCAACGCCTTCATCAAGACCTCGAAGGAGAAGGGCTCGGTTCCGCAGGAATTCGACGTTCCCTTCGCGCATACCCCGGCCTTCGTTGGCAGCCACATCACCGGCTACGACAACGTCATGAAGGGCGTGCTGGAGCATTTCTGGGACGGCAAGGCGGGCACCGCGCCGGCGCTGGAGCGTCAGCCCAACGAGAAGATCAACTTCCTCGGCGGCTTTGACGGCTACACGGTCGGCAATCTGCGCGAAGTGAAGCGCATCTTCGAGTCGATGGGCGTGGAATACACGATCATCGGCGACAATAGCGACGTGTGGGATACGCCGACTGATGGCGAGTTCCGCATGTATGACGGCGGCACCAAGCTCGAGGACGTCGCGGCGGCGCTCCACGCCAAGGCGACCATCTCGATGCAGGAATACTGCACCGAGAAGACGCTGCCCTACGTCGCCACCAAGGGCCAGGAAGTCGTCGCTTTCAACCATCCGGTGGGCGTCGCGGCGACCGACAAGTTCCTGATGGAAATCTCCCGGATCACCGGCAAGCCGATCTCCGAGGAGCTGACCAAGGAGCGCGGCCGTCTCGTCGACGCCATCGCCGATTCTTCCGCGCATATCCACGGCAAGAAGTTCGCGATCTATGGCGATCCGGACCTCTGCTACGGCCTCGCGGCCTTCCTGCTCGAGCTCGGCGCCGAGCCGACCCACATCCTCGCCACTAATGGCGGCAAGGGCTGGGCGGAAAAGGTGCGGGCGCTGCTCGACTCCTCGCCTTTCGGCAAGGGCTGCCATGTCTATGCCGGCAAGGATCTGTGGCATATGCGCTCGCTCCTCTTCACGGAGCCGGTCGATTTCCTCATCGGCAACACCTACGGCAAGTATCTCGACCGCGACACGGGCACGCCGCTCATCCGCATCGGCTTCCCGATCTTCGATCGCCACCACAAGCATCGCTATCCGGTGTGGGGCTATCAGGGCTCGATGAACGTGCTGGTGTGGATCCTCGACGCGATCTTCGAGGACATCGACCGCAACACCAATGTCGTGGCGAAGTCGGACTACTCCTTCGACATTATTCGCTAACGAAAAAGCTCCGCCGGGCCAGTCATTGGCCCGGCGGATGCATCTTAGAGGCGCGACGAACGCGCGACTTGAGAAAGCGTGACTTGGCAGCAGGAGGCAATTGAATGGCGAGTCTGTCGGAAAAAATCCAGGACGTCTTCAACGAGCCGGGCTGCGGAAAGAACCAGGGCAAATCCGAGAAGGAGCGCAAGAAGGGCTGCACCAAGCAGCTCGCGCCCGGCGCCGCCGCCGGCGGCTGCGCCTTCGACGGCGCGAAGATCGCGCTGCAACCCATCACCGACGTCGCGCATCTGGTCCACGGACCCATCGCTTGCGAGGGCAATAGCTGGGACAATCGCGGAGCCAAGACCTCCGGCTCCTCGCTCTATCGCACCGGCTTCACGACCGACATCAGCGAGAACGACGTCGTCTTCGGCGGCGAGAAGCGCCTTTACAAGTCGATCAAGGAAATCATCGACAAATACGACCCGCCGGCCGTCTTCGTCTACCAGACCTGCGTGCCCGCCATGACGGGCGACGACATTCAAGCCGTTTGCAAGGCGGCCGCCGCCAAATTCGACAAACCGGTAATCCCGGTCGTCTCTCCCGGTTTCGTCGGTCCGAAGAATCTCGGCAACAAGCTCGCGGGCGAGGCGATCCTCGATCATGTGATCGGCACGCAGGAGCCGGAATACACCACGCCCTACGACATCAACATCATCGGCGAATATAATCTCGCCGGCGAATTGTGGCAGGTGAAGCCGCTTCTCGACGAGCTCGGCATCCGCATCCTCGCCTGCATCTCGGGCGACGCGAAATATCACGAGGTCGCCTCCTCGCATCGCGCCCGCGCCGCGATGATGGTCTGCTCCAAGGCCATGATCAACGTCGCCCGCAAGATGGAGGAGCGCTACCAGATTCCCTTCTTCGAAGGCTCCTTCTACGGCATCGGCGATATGAGCGACTCTCTGCGCGAGATCGCGCGCCTGCTCATCGAGCGCGGCGCGCCGGCCGAGCTGATGACGCGCACCGAAGCCGTAATCGCGCGCGAAGAGGCGAAGGCCTGGGCGCGCATCGCCCCCTATCGCGAGCGCCTGCAGGGCAAGCGGGTTCTGCTGATCACCGGCGGCGTGAAGAGCTGGTCCGTCGTCGCGGCGCTTCAGGAGGCGGGTCTCGAGATCGTCGGCACCAGCGTCAAGAAATCGACGAAGGAAGACAAGGAGAAGATTAAGGAGCTGATGGGCCAGGACGCCCATATGATCGACGACATGACGCCGCGCGAAATGTACAAGATGCTGAAGGAAGCGCGTGCGGAAATCATGCTCTCGGGCGGCCGGTCGCAATTCATCGCTCTCAAGGCGAAAATGCCCTGGCTCGACATCAATCAGGAACGCCATCACGCCTATGCCGGCTATGAGGGCATGGTCGATCTCGTCCATGAAATCGACAAGGCGCTCTACAATCCCGTCTGGGAGCAGGTGCGCCGCCCGGCGCCATGGGAAGAAAAGACCTGGGAAGAGCGCGCCGCCGAGGCCATCGCCGCCGAAGCCGCCGCGCTCGCCGCCGATCCTGTCGCCGCCGAGGCGGCGCGGCGCGACAAGCAGGTCTGCTCCTGCAATCTCGTCAGCGTCGGCGCGATCGAAGACGCCATTCACGACGGCGCGGACAGCGTCGCCGCCGTCGGAAAGGCGACGGCCGCCGGAACCGGCTGCGGCGGCTGTCAGGAGCGCATCGCCGCGATCCTCGAAGCGTCGGCCAAGGCGAGCGCGCTCGCCGCGCCGCAAGCCGCGTGAGGCGAGACATGGCGCGCGTCACCGTCTCCAAAAAGGCCTGCACGGTCAATCCGCTGAAAATGAGCCAGCCGATCGGCGGCGCCCTCGCCTTCATGGGCGTCTCGGGCTGCATGCCCGTGCTGCACGGCTCGCAGGGCTGCACCTCCTTCGGACTGGTGCTTTTCGTCCGTCACTTCAAGGAAGCGATTCCGCTTCAGACGACCGCGATGAACGAGGTCGCGACCGTGCTGGGCGGACTCGAAAATATCGAGCAGGCGATCCTCAACATCGTCAAGCGCGCCAAGCCCTCCGTCATCGGCATCTGCTCGACCGGCGTGACCGAGACGAAGGGCGACGACGTCGACGGCTATCTGCAATTGGTGCGCAAGCGTCATCCGGAGCTTGACGATCTCGGCATTGTCTATGTGTCGACGCCGGACTTCAAGGACGCTTTTCAGGACGGCTTCGGCAAGACCGTCAAGAAGCTCATCGAGACTTTCGTGCCGGCCGAAATCCCCAACCGCCGCGCGCCGCAGCGGGTCAATGTTCTCGCGGGCTGCCATCTCACGCCCGGCGACATTGACGAGCTGCGCGACATCATCGAATCCTTTGGACTGGAGCCGACCTTTCTGCCCGATCTCTCCGGTTCTCTCGACGGCCATATTCCGGAGGACTTCACGCCGACGACTTTGGGCGGCGTGACGAAGGAAGACATCGCCGCCATGGGCGCCGCCGCCTGGACCATCGCCGTCGGCGACCAGATGCGGGCCGCCGCCGAAACGTTGAAAGCGCGCGCGGGCGTGCCCTTCGAACTCTTCGAGCGTCTTACTGGCCTTGGGCCGAACGACGATTTTATCGCCTTCCTGTCGCGCATCAGCGGCCGGCCGGCGCCGATCAAATATCGTCGCCAGCGCGGCCAGCTCGTGGACGCCATGCTCGACGGCCATTTCCATTTCGGCGGCAAGAAGGTCGCGCTCGGCGCCGAACCGGATCTTTTGTTCGCAATCAGCCAATGGCTGACGGAAATGGGCGCGGAGGTGACGGCGGCCGTCACGACGACGCACTCGCCCCTGCTCGAAAAGATCATCGCCGAGGAAGTAGTCATCGGCGATCTCGAAGACCTCGAGAATCGCGCCGCCGGTTGCGATCTCATGATCACCCATTCTCACGGCCGCCAGGCGTCGGAGCGTCTCGGCGTTCCGCTTTATCGCATGGGGATTCCCATGTTCGACCGCATCGGCGCCGCGCATGAGACGTCCGTCGGCTATCGCGGCACGCGCGACCTCATCTTCAAGATCGGCAATCTGTTCATCGACCGGATCCACGAGCCGACGCCCGATACTTGGAAAAGCGAAAACGCCGCCGACGACGGCACGACGCTTGCGACGGCGACGGATATTCCGCTCACGAGCGCACACTGAAGGCAAAGGAGGCGTCATGAAAGTCGCATTCGCCACTCAGGACCTGGAAAGGGTCGACGCCCATTTCGGCTGGGCCAAGAACATCGCCATCTACGATCTCTCGCCCGATTCCTATTCCTTCGTCGAGTCGATCGCCTTCGCCGGCGATCTGCAGGAAGACGGCAATGAGGACAAGCTTCAGCCCAAGCTTGAAGCGATCAAGGATTGTTCGATTCTGTACGTCGCCGCGATCGGCGGCTCGGGCGCCGCGCGCGTCGTGGCGCAGAACATCCACCCCATGAAGGTGACGCAGCCGGAGAAGATCACCGATCTCATCGAGAAGCTGCAAACGGTGCTGCGTGGTTCGCCGCCGCCCTGGCTGCGCAAGATTCTGTCGAAGAGCGGCGAGCGCTCCTTCGATTTCGAGGAGGAGACCGAAAATGCCTGAAGCCGTCGCGGAAATCGAACAGAAGCCGGAAGACAGCCTCTTCATCAAAGAGCTGATCAAGGTCTGGCGGGCCCAGGACACGCATGGAACCTGGGAAAAGAAGACCGACGTCAGCCTGCTCGATCCCTACATCGTGACGAAGGAACAGCGGCGCGAAATTCCGATCATCGGCGACCCCGATCCGGAAATCCTGTGGCGCCTGGAGCTCTTCTATAACGCCGTCGGCCTCGCCATCGAGCGCCGCACCGGCTGCATGGTGCAGCCCATGATGAAGATGAGCCATGAGGGCTTCGGCCGCATGATCCTCACCACCGGCCGCCTCATCGTCGTCAACAAGCATCTGCGCGACGTTCACCGTTTCGGCTTCGAGTCGCTCGAGAAGCTTGCGGCCGAAGGCGCGAAGCTCGTCGACGCCGGCGTCGAGATGATCGAGAAATTCCCCGAAGTGGCCCGTTTTTGACGGAGGCGCGAGAATGAGCGGCGTCGATGAATTGAAGGCCGAGATCAAGAAGCTGTCGGCCAAGGCGATGAACATGAAGATGAACCTGCACGACCTCTCGGAGGAGCTGCCGGTCAACTGGACGACCATTCTGAGCGTTGCGCAGGAGACCTACGACGCCTATGCGGCGCTCGAGGCGGCGCGCAAGAAGCTCAAGGAACTCGAGGCTGCGTGATGACCGAGTTCAAGACGCGAGACGGCTCGCCTTATACGCCGCTCTACCTCACCGACATTAACGGGGAAACCTGCATCGGCTGCGGCCGGTGCTTCAAGGTCTGCCCCCAGGGCGTCATGGCTCTTTACGGCGTCAATGACGAAGGCGAAATCCTCGGCATCGTGACGGATGACGATGATGACGATTTCGACGGCGATCTCAACCGCAAGATCATGAAGGTCGAGCATGCCGGCGCCTGTATCGGCTGCAACGCCTGCGCGAGGGTCTGTCCGAAGAACTGTCAGACCCATGTGCCGGCGGACAAGATCGCGGCCTGATCGCCCATGACGCTGCTCGCGCCCCCGCACGAGCTGATGGCGGGCGCCCGTCCGGCGCCCGCCGCGGAAGCGCTCTATCTCATGATCCGCGCCGAGCGGACGGCGCGCGCGCAGGCGGCGCCCTTCACCGCGCATGTTCTCGCCTGCATGCTGACGGTCGCTATCGTGCAGGCGTACGAGACGGGCGACACATTGTGCTCGGCGCTCGGATTGAACCGGACGGACATCGAAACCTTGACGGCGCAGTGGGCGCCCGCGGCGCGCCGCTTTATCAACTTCGACGCCGAACCCGAGCAGCTCTCCCTCGATGAAGAGGAAACCCAGCTTCACGAATTGCTCGCGCGCTTCAAATCCGACGGCGCGCCTCTGACGGGGTGGATCACGTCGATCGTCGTCCGGCGGGCCATGTCGCCGCGCCATCTCTGGCAGGATCTCGGCCTGCTCGAGCGCGGCGAGCTCACGAGATTGATGAACGAATGGTTTCCGACGCTCGCGGCGGCGAATGTCCACAATATGAAATGGAAGAAATTTTTCTACAGACAGCTTTGCGAGCTCGAGGGCTTTTCCCTCTGCGCGGCGCCGACCTGCCAGGAATGCGGCGATTTCGACAATTGCTTCGGGCAGGAAGACGGCGCGAGCGCCCTGGCGCGGCTCGCGCATCGCTAAGCCCCTCTTCCCCAAGGACGGCCGCGTTCGAAAAGGCCTTTGTCGGTTCTCCGACAATGATGGCTTGCCGACAGGCAGCCTGCTCGGAAACCACTGCATTTCAGAGCTTTTCAGCACTGGCACATCGGTTGCTAATCCTTGAGCGAGATATCTTAACCAGGGAGCTATCGAGATGATCCAGTTGACGGATAGCGCGGTGACGGCGGTTCGGACGGCGATGGCGGGCGCGGGGCAGGAAGTCGAGGGGCTGCGCATCATGGTAGAGGCCGGCGGCTGCGCGGGGCTCAAATATATGATGGGCCTGGTGAATGAAGCCGACCCGAACGACCACGTCTTCACCACGGACGGCGTGAAGGTTTTCGTTGAGGAAGGTTCGCTCGCTTATCTCGACGGCACGAAGATCGATTTTGTGATCGGCCTCGAGGGCTCAGGGTTCACGTTCGACAATCCTCAAGCCAAATCGAGCTGCTCCTGCGGCAAATCTTTCGGTTGATCGCAAGGAGGCGGCGATGTGGGACTACTCTGACAAGGTCAAGGACTATTTCTTCAATCCGAAGAACGCCGGCGTGCTCGGCGAGGCGAACGCCGTCGGCGAAGTCGGCGCGATTTCCTGCGGCGACGCGCTGAAGCTGATGATGAAAGTCGATCCCGACACGGAAGTCATTCAGGAAGCGAAATTCCAGACCTTTGGCTGCGGCTCCGCCATCGCCTCCTCCTCCGCCCTCACCGAGCTCATCATCGGCAAGACGCTGCAGGAAGCCGTGACCATCACCAATCAGGACATTGCGGATTTTCTCGGCGGCCTGCCGCCGGAAAAGATGCATTGCTCCGTGATGGGCTATGAGGCGCTGCAGGCGGCGATCGCCAATTTCCGCGGCGAGGAATGGCACGACGATCATGAGGAGGGCGCGCTGCTCTGCAAATGCTTCGGCGTCGACGAAGGCATGATCGAGCGCGCCATCCGCATGAACAAGCTCACCTCGATCGAGCAGATCACGGATTACACCAAGGCGGGCGGCGGCTGCCTCACCTGCTTCGACAAGCTCGAGGAATTGCTGTCGAAGGTGAACGGGGAGCTCGTGGCCGAGGGTCTTCTCGCAGAGCATGAGGCCTATCGTCTCGGCGTTGCGGACGCCACGGAGCTGAAGGCCAAGGCGAAAGCCAAGAAGGAAGCGGAAAAGGCGGCCGCTGCGCCGGCGACCTCGCCGCTCACGCCCGCTTCGCCGCTGCCGCCGCCATCGGCGAGCATGACAAACCTCAAGAAGATGCGCCTCATCGAGGAAGCGATCGAGGAGCTTCGGCCATATCTCAAGAAGGACGGCGGCGATTGTGAGCTGATCGACGTCGACGGCGGCAATGTGATGGTGAGCCTCACCGGCGCCTGCATGGGTTGCCAGATGGCGAGCGTCACCGTGTCCGGCATTCAGGAGCGGCTCATCGCCAAGCTCGGCATGCCGATCCGCGTCATCCCCGTCAAATCCCACGCGCATTGAGGGAACGGCCATGCGTCCAGTCTATCTCGACAATAATGCGACGACGCGGGTGGACCCGGCGGTCGTCGAGGCCATGCTCCCCTTCTTCACGGAGCAGTTTGGCAATCCGTCCTCGATCCACTCCTTCGGCGCGAGCGTCGGTCAATCGGTGAAGAAGGCGCGCCAGCAGCTCCAGCAATTGCTCGGCGCCGAACATGATCACGAGATCATCTACACGGCGAGCGGCACGGAAGCGGACAACACCGCTATTTTGTCGGCGCTCGAAGCGATGCCCGGCCGCGACGAGATCGTCACCAGCGCCGTCGAGCATCCGGCGGTGCTGGCGCTCTGCCAGCATCTCGAGAAGAACGGCCGCGCCAAGGTTCATTATATCGGCGTCGACTCGCTCGGCCGCCTGGATCTCGAAGCCTATCGCGCCGCGCTGACCGACAAGGTCGCCCTGGTGACCTTGATGTGGGCGAATAACGAGACCGGCACGATCTTTCCGGTCGAAGCGCTCGCGGAGCTCGCCAAGGAGGTCGGCGCGCTGTTCCATACCGACGCGGTGCAGGCCGTCGGCAAAGTGCCGATCGTGCTCAAGGGAAGCGCGATCGACATGCTGTCGCTCTCCGGCCACAAGCTGCATGCTCCGAAGGGGATCGGCGCGCTTTACGTGAAGCGCGGCGCCCGCTTCAAGCCGCTGCTGCGCGGCGGCCATCAGGAGCGCGGACGCCGCGCCGGCACCGAGAACGCCCCCGGCATTATCGGCCTCGGCAAGGCGGCTGAGCTCGCCATCGCGCATATGGCCGACGAGCAGACGCGCGTGAAGGAGCTGCGTGACCGTCTCGAAAGCGCGATTTTGCAGCGCGTGCCGAATTGCTTCGTCAATGGCGATCTTCGCGAGCGTCTGCCGAACACGACGAACATCGCCTTCGAATATGTGGAGGGCGAAGCGATCCTGCTGCATCTCACGCGCCAGGGCATCGCCGCTTCGTCCGGCTCCGCCTGCACCTCCGGATCGCTGGAGCCGTCGCATGTCATGCGCGCCATGAACGTGCCCTTCACGGCGGCGCATGGCTCGATCCGCTTCTCGCTCTCCCGCGACAATGTGCCGGAGGACGTCGATCAGGTGATCGAGGCGCTGCCGAAAATTCTCGAAAGCCTCCGCGAACTCTCGCCCTTCTGGGCCGGCGCCAATAAGGGCCCGACCGAATTCAAGCCCGTCTATGCGTGAGTTAAAGACGTGAACGCCGACTGCCCCCGCATCTTCATCAACGACACGACGCTTCGCGACGGCGAGCAGGCCCCGCGCGTCGCCTTCACGGCGCGCGACAAGGTCGCCATCGCGAAGGCTTTGGTTGATGCGGGGGTGGACGAGATCGAGGTTGGCACGCCGGCGATGGGCCGGGACGAGATCGAGGCGATCGGCGCCGTCGTCGCCGAGAACCTCCCCGTCCGGGTCATGGCCTGGTGCCGTCTCCATACTGCGGATGTCGACGCCGCGCTTTCGGCGGGCGTTTCCCATGTCAATATCTCGGCGCCCATGTCGCGCCTGCAGATCGGCGTCAAGCTCGGGATCGACATCGCCGCAGTCGCCGATCGGGTGCGCGCCGTCGTTTCCTACGCCCGCGCGCGCGGCCTCACCGTCGCCATGGGCGGCGAGGACTCCTCCCGCGCCGATCCGCGCGATATCGGCGTCATCCTTCGCGCCGCCGCGCAGGCCGGCGCCTGGCGGTACCGCTTCGCCGACACGCTCGGCGTGCTCGATCCCTTCTCGACCTATGAAGCGATCTCGCATGTGCGCGAGGAGATCGATCTGCCGATCGAGTTCCATGGCCATGACGATGTCGGCCTCGCCACCGCCAATACGCTCGCCGCGATCCGCGCCGGCGCGACCCACGCCTCCGTCACCGTGCTGGGCCTCGGCGAGCGCGCGGGCAATGCGCCTCTGGAGGAGATCGCCGTCGCGCTCGGCCATGTCGCGCGCGGCCGAACCGGCGTCCGCGCCGAGAAACTTCACACTTTGTCCAAGCTCGTGGCCAAGGCCGCGCGCCGGCGGATCGGACGCGCCAAGGCGATCGTCGGCGCGGATGTCTTCACGCATGAATCCGGCATTCATGTCGCGGCGCTGCTGAAGGACGCGCGCACTTATCAAGGCGTCGATCCGGCGCGGCTCGGCCGCCGCAACACGGTGGTTCTCGCCAAGCATTCGGGCGTCGCGGCGCTAAAGCGCAAGGGCGCGGAGCTCGGCTTCGACATTGATCGCGATCTCGCAACGGCGCTGCTGGCGCAAATTCGCCAGCGCGCCAACGACAAGACCGCGCCCATGACGCGCCGGGAACTCAAGAATTTCTTCAAAAGCGCATGTGGGGGCGCGCCATGAGCCTTGTCGCTTCGCCCGCCATCGCCGCAACGCCCGCGAAACGGGGCCTTGTCGCCAAATTGCGCGGAGACGTCTCCTGCGTTCTTCAGCGCGATCCGGCCGCGCGCAATTCGCTCGAGGTGGCCCTTCTTTACCCGGGCGTTCACGCGATCGTGCTGTATCGCCTCGCCAACGGCCTGTGGCGGCGCGGCGTCAAGTTTCCGGCGCGCTTCCTCTCCTGGTTCGCGCGGCTCGTGACGAATATCGACATTCATCCCGGCGCCACGATCGGCGAGCGTCTCTTCATCGATCATGGCGCGGGCGTCGTCATCGGCGAGACGGCCGTCATCGGCAACGACGTGACGCTCTATCACGGCGTCACGCTGGGCGGCACGTCCTGGGCGCCGGGCAAGCGCCATCCGACGATCGAGAGCGGCGTGCTGGTCGGCGCCGGCGCGAAGATCCTCGGTCCGATCACGGTCGGCGCGCGGGCGCGGATCGGCGCCAATTCGGTCGTGATCGAGGATGTCGCGCCGGAGATGACCGTCGTTGGCATTCCCGGCCGCATCGTCAAGGTCGAGCGCCGCCGCTCCGGGCCCGACGGCCGCATCGATCTCGAGCATCATCTCATCCCCGATCCGGTCGGCGACGCCATCTCGGTGCTGATCGACCGCCTCGATTTCCTGGAGACGCGCCTCGCGCATCTTCAGGCGCGCAAGAGCGAACTTTCGAAGAGCAGCGAAAAGGAGACGAAGCCATGAGCGTTTTCGACGAATTGCGGAAGCTCCATTCCGCCGAGGATTTCTTCGAAGCGCTCGGCGTCGATTACGATCCGGCGGTGGTGCGCGTCGCACGTCTCCATATTCTGCGCCGCATGGGCGAATATCTCGCCAAGAACGATCTCGACGGCGCGACGGACGACGAAGCGCGCGCGGCCTGCAAGGAGACGCTGACGAAGGCCTATGAGGATTTCGTCGCCTCTTCGCCCATCGCCGAGCGCGTCTTCAAGGTTCATAAGGACGCGGTCAAGCCGAAGGCCGAGCCCGCAAAGCCTTTCGTCCCCCTTACGACGCTGACCGGCGGCGCCGGCTGATCGAGGAAGAGAGACAATGAAAATCCTCGTCTGCATCAAGCAGGTTCCGGACAGCGCGCAGATCCGCGTGCATCCGGTGACGAACACGATCATGCGGCAAGGCGTGCCGACGATCATCAATCCCTATGACCTCTTCTCGCTCGAGGAGGCGCTGCGGCTGCGCGACAAATTCGGCGGCGAAGTGACCGTGCTCACCATGGGCCCGCCCATGGCCGCCGAGTCGCTGCGCAAGGCGCTCGCCATCGGCGCGGATCGCGCGGTGCTGCTCACGGACCGCTTCTTCGCGGGCTCGGACACGCTGGCGACGACCTATGCGCTGGCTCAGGCCATCCGCAAGATCGAGCAGACCTTCGGCAAGCAGGATATCGTCTTCACCGGCAAGCAGACGATCGACGGCGACACGGCGCAGGTCGGCCCGGGCGTCGCGAAACGACTCGGCCTGCTGCAGCTCACTTACGTTTCCAAGGTCGTCGAATGCGATCCCGATAAAGGCGAGCTCGTCGTCGAGCGCCGCGCCGAAGGCGGCGTGCAGGTGCTCAAGACCGCCATGCCCTGCCTCATCGCCATGCTCGAGGGTTCGAACGAAGTGCGCCGCGGCGCCTTCGCCGACTCGCTGCGCGCGGCGCGCGCCGAGATCGTCACCTGGAGCGCGAAGGACGCGGAAATCGAGGATCTCACGAAATGCGGACTGAAAGGTTCGCCGACCATCGTGAAGAAGGTCTTCGCGCCGGCGCCGCGATCCGAGAAAGCCGCCTTCGTCGAGCCGCAAAAGACTGCGGGCGATTCCGCCGACGCGCTCATCGAGGCGATCTTCGCGCGCCATCCCGCGCTGGAAGCCGACATGACCAAGCTTGCTTCCGGACTCTAGAGCGCGCGAGCGAAAAAGTGGAAACCGGTTTTTTGCGTAATGCGCGCTCGACACTTTGAAATAGGAGCCGACAATGTCCCCGACGCCGCCGCCCGCCACCCGCGCCAGCGCGAAGAAAGAGCTCCCCGAACATTTCCGCGACTATAAGCATGTCTGGGTCTTTATCGAGCAGGAGCGCGGCGACGTTCATCCGGTCTCCTGGGAGCTGCTCGGCGAGGGCCGCAAGCTCGCCGACAAGCTCGGCGTGGAGCTCGGCGCCGTTGTGCTCGGCGGCCCCGGCGAGGCGACGAAGGAAGCGGCGGCGGAATCCTTCCGCTACGGCGCCGACCTCGCTTATCTCGTCGAGCATCCCGTGCTGACGGACTATCGCAACGAGTCCTACGCCAAGGCGATGACCCAGCTCGTCAACGCGCATAAGCCGGAGATCCTCCTGCTCGGCGCGACCAATCTCGGCCGTGACCTTGCCGGCTCCGTGGCGACGACGCTGCTCACGGGCCTCACCGCCGACTGCACGGAGCTTGCGGTCGACGCCGACGGCTCGCTCGCGGCGACGCGCCCGACCTTCGGCGGCTCGCTGCTCTGCACGATCTATACGCTGAATTACCGGCCGCAAATGGCGACGGTCCGTCCGCGCGTCATGCCCATGCCGGCGCGCGTCGCTGACCGCGTCGGCCGCGTCGTGCCCTTCACGCCGGATCTCTCGGAAGACGACATTATCACCAAGCTGCTCCGCTTCATTCCCGACCGCGACTCGAACAAGAGCAATCTCGCTTTCGCGGATGTCGTCGTCGCCGGCGGCATGGGTCTCGGCAGCGCCGAGAACTTTCAGCTCGTGAAGAATCTCGCTTCCGTGCTTGGCGCGGAATTCGGCTGCTCGCGCCCGGTGGTGCAGAAGGGCTGGCTTTCCTCCGATCGGCAGATCGGCCAGACCGGCAAGACGATCCGTCCCAAGCTCTATATCGCGGCGGGCATTTCGGGCGCGATCCAGCATCGCGTCGGCGTCGAAGGGGCGGATTGCATCGTCGCCATCAACACCGACAAGAACGCGCCGATCTTTGACTTCGCGCATATCGGAATCGCGACGGACGCGATCCGCCTGCTGCCGGCGCTGACAGAGGCTTTCCGCGCGAGACTCTCGCCTCATCAGCGCGATCGGCTCGCCGGCTGATGGACATCGTCAATTCGCCCGGCGGGACGCCGGCGGCATGTGAATGGAGACTGCCATGATCGAAGAACGGTTCGACGCGATCGTGATCGGCGCCGGAATGGCCGGCAACGCCGCCGCGCACACCATGGCGTCTCGCGGCCTCAAGGTGCTGCAGCTCGAGCGCGGCGAATATCCGGGCTCGAAGAACGTGCAGGGCGCGATCCTCTACGCCGAGATGGTGGAGAAGATCATCCCCGAGTTCCGCGAGGAGGCGCCGCTCGAGCGCCATCTCGTCGAGCAGCGCTTCTGGATGATGGGCGATCGCTCGCATACGGGCCTGCAATATCGCAATGACGATTTCAACGAGGACAGGCCGAACCGCTACACGATCATCCGTTCGCAATTCGACCGCTGGTTCTCGAAGGAGGTGCAGGCGCAAGGCGCGCTCGTCATCTGCGAGACGACGGTGATGGAGCTCGTCAGCGACGCCTATGGCAAGGTGATCGGCGTGCGCACCGACCGGCGCGGCGGCACCATCTTCGCCGACGTCGTCGTGCTCTGCGAGGGCGTCAACGGCCTCTTGGGCACGCGAGCCGGCCTGCGCGCTTCGCCCAAGCCCGAGCATGTCGCGCTCGCGGTTAAGGAGATGCACTTCCTGCCGCGCGAGACGATCGAAGCGCGCTTCAACCTGCATGGCGACGAGGGCGTCGTCATCGAGGCGGCGGGCGTCATCTCCAAGGGCATGACGGGCATGGGCTTCGTCTACACCAACAAGGAGAGCGTCTCGGTCGGCATGGGTTGTCTGGTTTCCGACTTTGCGGCGAACAAGGACACGCCCTACGGCCTGCTCGAAACCTTCAAGAACCATCCCTCGATCAAGCCGCTGCTCGAAGGCTCGGAAGTGAAGGAATATGCCGCCCATCTCATCCCCGAGGGCGGATACAAGACAATTCCGGAGCTTTTCGGCGACGGTTGGGTCGTCTGCGGGGACGCCGCGCAGCTCAACAACGCGATTCATCGCGAAGGCTCGAACCTCGCGCTGACGTCCGGCCGCCTGGCCGGCGAAGCGATCTTCCAGATCAAGTCGCGCAAGGACGCGATGACGAAGCAGAACCTGGCGCTCTACAAGAAGCTCCTCGATGACAGCTTCGTCATGAAGGATTTGAAGAAATACAAGGATATGCCAGCGCTGCTGCACGCCAATTCGCAGAACTACTTCCTCGCCTATCCGCAGCTCGTCTCGAAGGCGATGGAGAGTTTCCTGCGCGTCGACGGCACGCCGAAGATCGACAAGGAGAAAGCCACCATCGCCGCCTTCGTCAAGGAGCGCAAATGGACCGGACTCTTCGGCGACGCCTGGAGGCTCGCGCGCGCGTGGCGGTGAATATGGCTTGCGCAAGAACAAACGTAGTTGGCTTTGTTCTTGCGTAGACAAGGACAAAATGTCGCTAGAGGAGAATCCCGATGTCCCTCGCCGCCCGTGTCGAAGAGAAACTCTACCAAAATCGTTACATTGTGGACGCCGGCAAGCCGCATATCGCCATTCGTCCGCATGACAAGCCGTCCGAGAATCTGCTGGCGATGACTCGCATCTGCCCCGCGGGATGTTATTCTGAAACGAGTTCGGGACAGGTCGAAATCACGCCGGACGGCTGTCTCGAATGCGGCACCTGTCGGGTGTTGTGCGAAGCGTCCGGCGACATCACCTGGAACTACCCGCGCGGCGGTTTCGGCGTGCTGTTCAAGTTCGGATAGGAAACGCCATGCCCAACGTCACTTTCCAGTCGCCGCTTCTGCACAAGAACGTCACCGTCTATGCGATTGCGGGCGACACCGCCAGCATTCTGGCCGTCGCGGACGCGCACAAGATTCCGATTCCGCATGACTGCCGCGACGGCGAATGTGGCTCCTGCCTCATCGAGGTGGTGACGCTTTCGGGAAAGACGATGGGCTCCGCGCTGACCGAGAAGGAAAAGGCGCAGCTCAAATCGCTCGGCAAGATCACGGCCGAGGAAATCCGCCTTGCGGAAGTTGACGACATCGCGCCGAAATACCGCTTGGCCTGTCAGTACGTCGTCCGCGATCAGGACATTCTGGTGAAGTTTAGCGGCGAGCCGGGCGGCGCGTAAGGAAACCGCGCCGAAGCTGGCCGGCGACTTCGCCGCCGGCCACGCCGAAGGAGACCGCTCACGCCGCATGTCACCTTTTCGTCGCCCTGCTTCGGCGCGCCGTCACGATCCTTGCCGCCGATGAAGAATTTTCCAGCGGCCGACATTGCTGCCGCGTTATCGCCTTGCCCGCCAATATGTCGTCATTGCGAGGCGGCGCAGCCGCCGAAGCAATCCAGAGCGTGGCGGCCTCGCTTCGCTCGCAATGACGGCGGAAGACGGGAGAGCAAAAAGGACCGGCAATTCGAGTGATGACGGAAACCACTAGTTCGACATTCGCAGGACGATCCGGCGCCTGACGCTCAGGCGAGCTTGTCGCCGAAAAGAAACTCCATTGCGCGGTCGAGCCTGATATGCGGGAGGGGCAACGGCTCCCTGTCCTTCGCGATCTTCGCGACCGGCGGACGGAATTTAAGAAAACGGAATTCCGCCTCCGCCTCATCGAGCGCCAGCGCGTCGCCTCGGAACACGGCCTTGGGATCCTCCGGCAATTCGCCCGGAAAGATCGCGCCTTCCGCAATTCCATCGAAAACATCGTCGCCGATGCGTTCCCCTTCGATCGGCGTGCCGACGATCGCCGACAGCCTTTCGCCTTCATGGCGCACGGTCGCCTCGCGCGTGGCGCGCACGGCGGCGAGCGCGATCACGTCGATCGAAGCGCCGACGCCCTCGGCGCGGGCGATGGCGCGGCCGGTGAGATGGCGCAGGATCGCCTCGAGCCGGTCATGACTCGTATGATGGAGATGATCCGCCTTCGTCGCCGCGAAGAGGATGCGGTCGATCTTGGGCCGGAAGATCTGGGAGATGAGATTGGAGCGTCCCGTGCGGAAGGCGTTGAGCACGTCCGTCAGCGCATTTTCGAGATCGCGCACCGCCGCCGGCCCGGAGTTCAGGGCGGCGAGCGCGTCGACAAGCACGATCTGCCGATCGAGGCGCGCGAAATGATCGCGGAAGAACGGCTTCACGACATGGGTCTTATAGGCTTCGTAGCGCCGCTCCATTTCGCGCCCGAGGCTGCGATAGGGAAGCTCCTCTCCCTCCATCACCGGCAGCGGCGCGAAGGTCAGGGCCGGAGAGCCTTCGAGATCGCCGGGCATGAGGAAACGCCCCGGCGGCAGGGTCGAGAGCGCGAAGCGCTCCGTCTTGGCCGTGCGCAGATATTCCGTGAAGAGCCTTGCGAGCTTCTGCGCGGTCGGCTCGGAATAGCGCGCCTTGGGATCGACGCCCGCCGTCGCGCCCCGCCATTCGGCCGCGATCGGCGCGCGGGCGGCGGCGCTCGCCGCCTCCAGCGTCTCATGCGACCATTGCGCGTAGGATTTTCCGAGAAGCGGCAGATCTAGCAGCCATTCGCCGGGATAGTCGACGATGTCGATATCGAGCCGCGCCGCCTCCTGCCCGATATTGCGCAGGGAAAAGGCCTTGGAGTTGAACTCGATGGAGACGCGCAGCTCAGCGATGCGGCGCGTGGATTGCGGCCAATGCCGGTCCTCCCCGCTGGTCAGCGCCTCGAGATGCTCCTCATAGGCGAAGCGCGGGACGTTGAAGTCCGGCTGCGGATCGAGATGAGCCGAGCGGATGCGTCCCTCGGAGAACGCACGGAAGACCGGCAGATGCGCCTTGCGCCCGGCCGCCAGCGCCCGCGTGAGGTGATGGACAAGCGAGGTGATGAAAACCGTCTTGCCGGCGCGGGACAGCCCGGTGACCCCCAGCCTGAGGCGCGCGCCGGCGACGAAGTCCGCCAGACTTTCCGCGGCGACCCGCGTTTCGAACCAGATATCGGAAAGTTGCGACGACACGGCGGCTCCGGGAAAGAGACGAAACGGAACCTCATCTAATCCAAGAGCCGCTATTTTGGGAGAGCCTAGCACCCCCTGTTGGAAAGGCCCGCAGGGGCGAAGAAATTAGACTTCATTGAAGATGAAGGGTAAGCGATGAAAATGCCGGCCCACTCGCCTACGCGCTCGAACCTTTGTCGGGCCATGTCGCCAGATACCATTGGTCGTTTATGTAGCCATAGCTGGAGCTTAGGCCTTTCGCTCTCAAATCTTGGATGTACGCTTTGTTCAACTCTCCAGAACTGGTCCCAGCCCCGCCCAAATACTCGCCGCCACGATATAAATCCACGTCGTACGACTTGAAAGTTCCCATTAACTCAGTGTTTTCGGCGCGCTCGATCTTCAGCGCTCCATTTTCAAGCGCATGGCGGAAATTTGCGTCGCCGATATAGTTTGGCGCTATAGATTCGAGCACGGTTTTTCTGAAGTCCTCATCGCTCATGCGCGCGACGCTCAACTCGCCAAAATTGTGCGGCTTCCAACCATCGGCTCCCAAAGCCGCAACGAATTGCGCGACCTTATCCGGAAGCGCGGAAATGGGCTTGTGAGCAGAATCCAATTGCTCCGAAGCGTCGAAGATCGCATTCCAGACCGTTGACGAAAGAGTTGGTTGGCTTGCGGAAAAAGCTCGCGTCAGATCGGCGGGTTTCAGCTCAGAAACCGGCAATTTCACTGACGGGACTGGCATAAGAAGCTTCAAGGCGATTTCAGCGGAGGAAAACGCAGAGCTGGCGGGAATTCGAGAATAGACGGAAAGCATGTCGGCCTCATGCGCAAACGCGGCCCCATCCCGTTTCGTCATGATTTTGAAGGAGGCAAAAGCGCCAGCGCTTCATGCGCGAGCAACCAAGGTGTTTATGACCGGCCCGAGTCTGTCGGATGAAGCTTAATTTTCCATTTTCACAGTGTAGGTAAAGTCGCACGTCGTTGGATTAAAAGCTGAAGACAAAGGCGTGCACGTTGGACTGCTGGCCGTTCCGTCGCTTTTGAGAAAATAGCGATCGGGGTCGTTGGAGCAATTGCCCGACAAATTCTTATAGACGTACATAAACTTGGCATAATTTCGTTACCCCATTCCAATAATTATATCGAGCGGTAATTGAGCGCACCGCCGTACCAGCAAGCACGGTTTGCGAGAGCGCGCCTGTCGTACCAGAGTATATACTCGATGGCAGACTGCAGGCGCCGCTAGGGCTGCATATGGAGCTTGCGAGACTGATGCTCTGGCCGGTGGCGTTTTGCCAGTTGATCGTAATCGTGTCATTCGCCAAAGCGGCGTTCGCGCTCAGCGCTGCCAAGAAGGCTTCGGCGAGCAAGAGTACGGCAGCAAGTTTCACGTAAAATCCCCTGTAATCAAGATGCGCACAATAGCTTTACCTTAGCTTATCGGAAGCCATCAAGTCAGAATCTGATTATGGGCAAGGAGCGGCTCGTCGCCCTTTTGGGCAGCGGGAGAAGGGGAGCCAGACGAAGGGAGAAACAGCGCCCGACCCCTCGCGCTGCTCGAGCGGCTTGGCTCCCAGCCAAAGCGCGCCGCGCTTCAATGTCACCGTTTCGACATGGGCACGTAATCGCGCCGTTTCTCGCCCGTATAGAGCTGACGCGGACGGCCGATCTTGGAGCCCGAATCCTCGATCATCTCCTTCCACTGGGCGATCCAGCCGACCGTGCGGGCGACCGCGAAGAGCACGGTGAACATGGCGACGGGGAAGTTCATCGCCTTGAGGGTGATGCCCGAATAGAAGTCGATATTCGGATAGAGCTTCTTCTCGATGAAATAATCGTCCGAGAGCGCGATGCGCTCGAGCTCCAGCGCGACGTCGAGCAGATCGTCCTTCACGCCGAGCTCGTTTAAGACTTCGCGCGTCGTGCGCTGCATGATCTTCGCGCGCGGATCGTAATTCTTATAGACGCGGTGGCCGAAGCCCATCAGACGGAACGGGTCGTTCTTATCCTTCGCGCGGGCGATGAACTGCGGAATGCGGTCGGGCGCGCCGATCTCGGCGAGCATTTTGAGCACGGCCTCGTTGGCGCCGCCATGCGCCGGCCCCCATAGCGAGGCGATGCCCGCCGCGATGCAGGCGAAGGGATTGGCTCCCGAGGAGCCGGAGAGGCGCACCGTCGAGGTCGAAGCGTTCTGCTCATGATCCGCATGCAGGATGAAGATGCGGTCGAGCGCGCGGGAGAGAACCGGATTGACCTTATATTCCTCGCAAGGAACGGCGAAGCACATGCGCAGGAAGTTCGAGGTGTAGTCGAGATCGTTCTTCGGATAGACGAAGGGCTGGCCGATCGAATATTTATATGCCATCGCCGCGAGCGTCGGAATCTTCGCGATCATGCGGGTCGAGGCGACCATGCGCTCGACCGGATCGGCGATATTCGTCGAGTCGTGATAGAAGGCCGAAAGCGCGCCGACCGAGGCCACCATGACCGCCATCGGATGCGCGTCGCGGCGGAAGCCCTGGAAGAAACGGGCCATCTGCTCATGCACCATGGTGTGGCGCGTGATGCGATAGTCGAAATTGGCCTTCTCCGCCGCGGACGGCAATTCGCCATAGAGCAGCAGATAGCAGGTCTCCAGGAAATCGCCGTGCTCGGCGAGCTGTTCGATCGGATAGCCGCGATAGAGAAGAACGCCTTCGTCGCCGTCGATGAAGGTGATCTTGGACTCGCAGGAGGCCGTCGAGGTGAAGCCGGGATCGAAGGTGAACATCTCGGTCTCCGAATAGAGATGCCGGATGTCCACGACGGAGGGTCCCATCGTTCCCTCCTTGACCGGAAGATCGATGGTCTTGCCGCCGATTGTGAAAGAACCCTTGCTTTCGGCCATTGCGCACCTCGTTGATCGGCCCCGGCGCGGCGAACGCGGCGCCCGGCGCGCCCCACTGCTCTCATAGGATTGAGACGCGACGCTGGCAGGCCTTGAATTTTTGCGCCCAAAGGCCGGGGAGGCCGTCTTGTGCAGCGCAAAAAGGCTATATCAACCGCAAAGCCTGTCAAGCTTCAAAGCGTTGCGCGCTGCTTAGCCCTTAGGCCGCGCGGGGGGAGGCCGCGTTTAATTTTGCGTCGCCCCTCCGCGAATTCAAGCGCTTTGATCCGCGATGCGCCCGAGACTTTCTTCGCGCCCGAGAATTTCGAGCACGTCGAAAATGCCCGGCGAGGTCGAACGGCCGGTCAGCGCGGCGCGCAAAGGCTGCGCCAGATCGCCGAGTTTCACGCCGAGCTCCACGGAGAGGTCGCGCACGACGGCTTCCGTCCCGGAGGCGGTCCATTCCGGCAGCGCCGCCAGTTTCGGCCCCAGCGCGGCGAGACGCGCCTTGGCCTCCGGAGTCAGAAGCTTCCGCGCCTTTTCGTCGAGCGGGAGCGGACGCCGCACGAAAAGGAATCCCGCGCCGTCGACAAGCTCGTTGAGCGTCTTTGCGCGCGCCTTGAGGCCGGGCAGCGCGGCGCGCAGTTGCGCGCGCTTCTTCTCGTCGAGGGCGTCCAGCGCCGATTTGCCGCCTTCGAGATAAGGCAGCGTGTCGATCAGAATTGAAAACAACTCGTCGTCGGGCGTATCGCGCAGATAATGCCCGTTCATATTCTCGAGCTTCGCGAAGTCGAAGCGCGCCGGCGAGCGATGCACCTGCGCGAGGTCGAAAGCCTCGATCATTTCGGGCAGCGTGAAGAATTCTTTGTCGCCCTGGCTCCAGCCGAGTCGCACGAGATAATTTCGCAGGGCCTGCGGCAGATAGCCCATGGCGCGATAGGCGTCGACGCCGAGCGCGCCATGGCGCTTGGAGAGCTTCGCGCCGTCCGGCCCGTGAATGAGCGGAATATGCGCGAAGGCCGGCGTCTCCCAGCCCATCGCCTCGTAGATATGCTTCTGGCGCGCGGCGTTGGTCAGATGATCGTCGCCGCGGATGATCTGCGTGACGCCCATGTCGTGATCGTCGACGACGACGGCGAGCATATAGGTGGGCGTGCCGTCCGAGCGCAGCAGGATGAAGTCGTCGAGATCCTTGTTGGGGAACACCACGCGCCCCTGCACGGCGTCCTCGATCGCCGTCTCGCCGGTCTCCGGCGCCTTGATGCGCACGACATAGGGCGCGCCGGCGGGCGCCTCGGAAGGGTCCCGGTCGCGCCAGCGGCCGTCATAGCGCGGCGGGCGCTTTTCGGCGCGCGCCTTCTCGCGCATCTCCTCCAGTTCCTGCGGCGTGGCGTAGCAGCGATAGGCCATGCCCCTGGCGAGAAGCTCATGCGCCACCTCGGCGTGGCGCGCGGCGCGCGAGAACTGAAACACCGCCTCGCCGTCCCAGCGCAGTCCCAACCAGGTCATGCCGTCGAAAATCGCTTCGATCGCCTCCTCGGTCGAACGGGCCCGGTCGGTGTCCTCGATGCGCAACAGGAAGCGGCCGCCATGCTTTCTGGCGTAGAGCCAACTGAACAGCGCCGTGCGCGCGCTGCCGATATGCAGAAAGCCGGTGGGCGACGGCGCGAAGCGGGTGACGACCTCGGACATGGGAGCTGCAACGATCCTGTGGAGCGTCTCTCCCCGTCATTGCGAGCGAAGCGAAGCAATCCAGCGGCGTCGCTGGGGCTCTGGATTGCTTCGCTTCGCTCGCAATGACGGGTCGACGCCGCGACTATTCGGGAGCGCCCCTCTAGCACGCGCGCCGCGCCGGGGAAACAGGCGCGACGATCCTAAAGGGGCGACTTCGCCGTCATTGCAAGGAGCGGAGCGACGAAGCGATCCAGGAGCGTCAATAGGGCTCTGGATTGCTTCGCTTCGCTCGCAATGACGGCCGCCGGATATTCGGGAGCGCCCCTCTAGCGCGCGCGTCAGGCTTCGACTTTATCCGTCTCGGCCGGCGCCTCGCCGTCCACCGAGGAATCGTCCGGCGATGCGAGCTGCACGATTCCCGTCTCGATGGCCAGCGCGCTCGCCGCCGCGGCGGCGGCGAGCTTGTCGAGCTCGGGGAGCTCCAGAATGGTCTTGGGCGGCTCCACGGTCGCGGCCATCCTGATCCCCGCCTCGGAAAGCCGGCGATGCAGGTCGAAATGCAGATCGCTGCGCACGCGCGAGGATTTCTCGACGTCCTCGACATAGCACCATAGCTCGAACTTGAAGCCCGACGCCTCCATGCCGAGAAACATGACCTGCGGCGCGGGAATGCGCAGCACGCCCTCCTGCGCGCGGGCCGTGGCGAACATGATGTCGCGGATCTGCTCGGGATCGACCCCCGAATGAGGCGCGATCGCCACCTTGATGCGCCCGACCCTGTCGCCGCGCAGCCAGTTTTTCACAATGCCGGTGATGAGATTGGAGTTCGGCACGATCATGGTCGCGCGGTCGAAGGTCTCGATCTCCGTGGAGCGCACATTGATCCGCCGGACATAGCCCTGCTCGTCGCCGATCACCACCCAGTCGCCGACGCGGATGGCGCGCTCCCAGAGCAGGATGAGGCCCGAAACGAAATTATTGATGATGTCCTTCAATCCGAAACCGATGCCGACGGAGAGGGCGCCGGCGACGATGGCGAGCTTCTCGACGCCGACGCCGAGGCTCGACGCCGCCGTCAGCGTGGCGCCGATGGCGCCCGCATAGCCGAGCGTCGAGTTGATCGAGCTGCGCAGGCCGACATCCAGCCGCGTCAAGGGCAGCAGGCGCGTATCGAGCCAGCGCCGCAAGCCTTGCGCCGACGCCAGCACGAGGATGAAGAGGCCGATGGCGGTGACGGCGGCCGAGGGCGAGACCGTGACGTCGCCGATCCTGAAGGAGAAGAAGGCGCTGCGGGCGTTCGCCAGAATGTCGTTGGACTCGTAGCCGAAGGGCGCGAGCGCCAATAGGCCGGCGGCGCACCAGACGAGGAGCGTGACGACCCCCGCGAGGAGCACGCCGATCGGCGCAAGCTGCTCGCGCTTCACGCCGAGTCCGCCGATCAGGCTGCGGCCCAGGAGCCCATCCGCGGAGAAGGCGTGCTCGACGCCGCCGGCCGCGAGAATGACGACGACGTAGAGAAGGAAAGCGACGGCCGCCATCCATCCGGCCTGCAGGATGATGAAATTTGCGAAGGTGACATAGCCGCCGACGCAGGCGCCGAGTAGGGCGAACAGGCCGAGACCGCCGACGAGGCGCGCGACCAAGAGCCAGTCGCGGCCCTTGCCGGTCGCGGCCGCCTCCCCTTCCGCCGCCGCCCGTTCCGGCGAGAGCGAGAAAAGCGCCCATAATTGCAGCGCCGCGACGATCAGGACGCCGACGCCGCGCGTCACGATGACGACCGGGAGGCTCGCCTGCACCGTCTCCTCGATCTGCTCGACGAGGCGCGTGACCGAAAGGACGATCGCCGCCGCCGTCGCAAGGCGAACGAAGAGTTTCGCCAGCCGGTCGCCCGGATCGATCACGCGCCAGTCCGGGTGCGTCGGCGCGAAGATCGCGCGGGCGGCGCCATAAACGAAGGAGACGCGCGCGACGGCCTCGAAAATCCGCTTCCAGACCGGCTCCAGCGTCGCGTCGAGAAGATCGAAGCCGTCAAAGGCCGCGCCGAGCGCCGCGGCCCCGGCGACGGGGACGGCCGCCGCGACGAGCGCGGTCCAGCCGGCCGCCGCCGCGCGCCGCATCGGCGTGGGCTTCCGGCCGCCGTGATCGCGCGCCAGCACGCGCCGCGACAGGAGGAAGGCGGGCGGAAGGGCAAGCAGGATCAGCGAGACGAGCAGGATGAATTCGACGCGTCGGCTCGCGACGCGGCTGACGAAATTCGCCGCGCGGTCGGAAAGAAAGGTCGAGGCGGCGCTGAACGCCGCTGGCGCGTCGGCGACGGCCGCGCGCCAGAGATCGATCGAGAAAAGCCCGTTCGTGCGCAGGAAAAGGGTCTTGGCGAAAAGGTCGCGCTGGCGGGCGACGACGGCCACGGTCAATTGCCGCGTCTCGAGCAGCATGGCGCGCGCGCGCTTGAGCGTCGCGTCGATGGCGTCGAAGAGCTTGCGCTGCTCCACGAGCTCCGCGCTGGCCGACGCCTCCGCGGACGGAACGGGCTCGCTCGCGGCCGGCTGCGCCGGCCTGGCGGCGTCGGCCTTGGCGTTCGACGCCGGGAGGGCCGGACGGATCGGCGGCGCCGGCGCCGCCTTGGGCTGAGCGGGAGGCGCCGGTTGCGCGGCGGGTGCGGCCGGCTCGGCGGGCTTGATTTCCTCCGGCTTCTTCTCCGCCGGCGCCAGCTCCTTCAGCCGCGCCTCGATGGCGGCGAGGCGCGGGGTCAGGGCGTCGATCGTCTCTTCCAGCTCGCGGCGCAGCGGCTCCATCCGCTCCCGCAAATGCCGCAGGGCGCCATCGGCGAGATTGGATTCCTCAAGCGTCTTATGCGCCTCGTCGAGCGTGGCGCGGGTGCGGTCGAGCCGGGCGTTGACTTGTTCTAGCGTCGTCGGCGCCTCGTCGGCGCGCGCCAACGCGCCGGCCAGCGCAACGAAAAGCGCCACGATAAGAAGCGTCAGTCTGCGCAACGAGAATCTCCTGAGGGCGAAGATGCGAGAAAGCCGCGAATCGCGTCATTCTTGGGGCGATTCTAGAGGGCGTCCGCGTAATGATGCAGGCCGCCGGCGCGGTCCCGGACCCGCCAGCCGCCCGCCCCGTCCGGCTCCATGGAAGATACCGGAACCTTGCCGAATCCCCCGGGTATGTCGAGCACATAGGCTGGGAGGCCGACGCCGGTCACGCGGCGCGCCAGCTCGGCGTGGATTTGCAGCCCCCTCTCGATGCGCGGACGGAAATGGCTCGTGCCGGGCGCGAGGTCGGGATGATGCAGATAATAGGGCTTCACCTGCAGCGTCAGGAGATCGCGCATCAGGCGTTCGAGCGTGTCGGCGTCGTCATTGACGCCCACGAGCAGCACCGTCTGCGAGAGCAGAGTCGCGCCCGCCTCGCGCAGCCTCGCAATCGCGCCGCGGGCGGCCGCCGACAGCTCCCGCGGATGGTTGACATGCAAGGCGACGTAAAGCGCCTTGCCGCTCTCGCGCAGCGCGGCGAGCCGCTCGGGCGTCACGAGGTCCGGCGCGGCGGTCGGCGCGCGCGTATGGACGCGCAGCGCCGAGACATGCGGGATCGCGGCCAGCCGCCGCGCGACCGCCGACAGGCGGCGCGCAGAGAGCATGAGCGGATCGCCGCCGGTGAGAATGACCTCGAAAATCCGCGGGGTCGCGGCGATGTAGGCGAGCGCCGCCTCGATCTCCCTGTCCCCGAGCAGATCGCCCTTCCCGCGCCCCACCGTCTCGCGGCGAAAGCAGAAGCGGCAATAGACGGGGCAAACCGTGAGAAGCTTCAGCAGGACGCGGTCATGGTAGCGATGCACGACGCCGGGAACGGGGCTATGCGCGTCGTCGCCGATGGGGTCGGCGCGTTCCGCCGGCAGGGTCGAAAGCTCGCGCGCATCCGGTAGGAACTGGCGCGCGATCGGGTCGCTAGGGTCGCCGGAATCTATCAACGCGGCGACTTCCGGAGTGACGGCGACGCTGTAACGCGCCTCGACCTTGGCGAGCGCGCGGTCGCGCCGGGCGCTTTCGGAAGGGAAGTCGGCGCGCCCCAGCGGCTCGCGCAGATATTTGAAGTGCATTCTCGCGGATTAATCCGGCGCAACCAGCCGCGCAACAGCTTCATGCCTGCCTGCCGCGCCGATCAGCTCCGATGCGCCCCGCTTCTCGCCGATCGCTCTTCGCTTTTCCCAGGCGGACAACCGTGCTAGCATCAGTCGGTTCACAAGAAGTACATTTATTAAAAAGATAGAGGAGAAGAAAATGACCGAAGAAACCCGACGTGGATATAAAATAGAAGTAAGAAATAAAGGTAACTTCCTAACAAATTTCGCAAGGACGATCGGACTTATAAGGACGGAAGGCGCCCAATCTCAGAAGCAGGAACTGCTTATCGACGGCGCGACGGTTCCTTACATTAAAACGGAAGAAGGATACAAGATCTTTTACGGCAGGCCGAAGGATACACTCCTGGAAGCCGCCAGAAGTTATATTGATACACAGCGGGAGAAATAATATGCCTCGCAAGAATTTCGTGACGCTCGACGCGTCGGAGCGGGACACGCTGGCGGACGCGCTCAACAAGCTTTGGGACGCCGGACTGATCCAGGAAAACGCTCAGCTCCATTCGGATAACTTCTATAACGGCATTCACTTCGGTCCAGCTTTTCTTCCATGGCACCGCGATTTTCTGGCCAAGCTGGAGGCTGCGCTGCAATCTCGGAACAGCAATATTTTTCTTCCCTATTGGGATTGGACGCGTCAGGATTCGACATCCATCGACATTTCTCCCTGGAAGGAGTTCTTCGGCGGCCGCTCGAATTCCGGCGGCAAATTCGACCATTGGAGCTACACCCGGAACGACCGGCCCGAGGCGGCGTTGCCGACGCAGGACAAAATTCTCGGCGTTCTGCATTCGAACAGTTTCACGCGCCTTCGCGGGATTGAAGGGCCGGCCCATTCCGCCGGCCATATGTGGGTCGGCGGCGCCATGGCGGGAGGCGCCTCTCCGCTCGATCCGCTCTTCTACCTGCATCACGGCAATGTCGATCGTCTCTGGTACATCTGGCAGTTAAACAATTCGACGGCCGAGCAATACAGCCTGGATCGGCTTCCCGGAAATGACAGCGTGCCCCAGGCCTTCGTCGCTATCGACGCGCCGATGATCGGCGGAACGACGCCAAGGCAGGTCCTCGACATCGCCCGGCTGCCTTACGGCTATGATCGGGATTCCGATCTGGAGGCGGCATGGCAAGCGCGTTTCGGCACGCCTTTGAAAACGCAGATCGAACCCGCCATCGCCTGATTCTATGGAAAGACCCGGTCGCCGCGAGAATCGGCGGCGACCGGCGTCCAAAGCACCTGCTCGATCCGCTCGGCCCCTGTCGCGAGCATGACGAGCCGGTCGAAGCCGAGCGCGACGCCGGAAGCCGGCGGCATATGCGCGAGCGCCGCCAGAAAATCCTCGTCAATTGGATAGCGTTCCCCGTAAATCCTCTCTTTTTCCGCCATTTGCGCCTCAAAGCGCCGGCGCTGCTCCTGCGGGTCCGTCAGTTCGGCGAAGCCATTCGCGACCTCCACGCCACAGATGTAAAGCTCGAAACGATCGGCGAAGCGGGGGTCGTCGTCCCGCGCCCGCGCCAGGGCCGCCTCGCTCACGGGATAATCGGTCAGGATCGTCGGGCGCTCGCTTCCCAGCCGGCCCTCTATTTTCTCGGACAGGAGCTTGCTGAAAAGATCCGACCATGTGTCGTCATCCGCGACGCGAATCCCGTCCCGCGCGGCCGCCTTTGCGAGGCCCTCGCGGTCGCCGAGCAGGGCTTCGAGATCGACGCTCGCATGGCGCGCGAAGGCCTCGCGGACGGACAAGATCTCCGGCTCCGCGAAGGGGTCGCATGTCCGCCCTCGCCAGGAGAAATCGGCCGCCCCCGCCGCTTTCGCCGCCGCCGCAATCAGCCCCGCGCAATCCTCGTAGACGCGCAGCGTCGGCTCGCCGGCGCGATACCATTCGAGCATGGTGAATTCGGGGTGATGCAGGGCCGAGCGCTCGCGGTTCCGAAAGACGCGCGCCAGCGTGAAAATCCGCTCCTCCCCCGCCGCCAGCAGCTTCTTGCAGGCGAATTCCGGCGAGGTGTGGAGATAGAGGCGGCTCCGCTCGCCGCCTTGTCCGATCAGCTCGGTGGAAAAGGCGGAAAGATGCGTTTCATTGCCGCCCGACACCTGGAGCGCGGCGGTCTCCACCTCGGTGAATCCCTCGCTCGCGAAAAATCGCCGCGCCGCCGCCATTATCGCGCCGCGCGCCTTGAGAAAAGGCTTGCGGTCGGCGTAAACATCCCGTGCCCACCAGGGCGAAGCGCGCGTCATGTGCCCTCCTCGCGGGACGGATTTGCCGACGCGCGCGAAATATGGTCTTACCCCCGTTCATAGACCAGCCCGGCCGAGGCCGGCAATGAAACGCCAGCCGGCGCGCCGGCAATGAAGGAACCGAACCTGTGAAAGTCATCGCCAGCTCGATTCGCAAGGGCAATATCATTGAGCGTGAGGACGGACAGCTCTACGTCGTGCTCACCGCCGAAAGCTTTTTTCCCGGCAAGGGCACGCCGACGACTCAGATCGACATGCGCCGCCTCTCGGACGGCGTGAAGGTCTCCGACCGCTACAAGACCACCGAGCAGGTCGAGCGCGCCTTCGTCGAGGATCAGGACTTCAGCTTCCTCTATAATGACGACGACGGCTATCATTTCATGAATCAGGCGAGCTACGAGCAGGTCGCCGTCCCGGCGGACACGATCGGCGACCAGGCGCAGTGGCTGCAGGAAGGCATGCAATGCATCCTCTCCATGTTCAACGGCCAGGCCGTCGCGATCCAGCTCCCGGCGCGCGTGACGCTTGAGATTGTCGAGACCGAGCCGGTCGTGAAGGGACAGACGGCGTCGTCCTCCTACAAGCCAGCCAAGCTCTCCAACGGCGCCCGCGTGATGGTGCCGCCGCATATCCAGACCGGCACGCGCGTCGTCATCCAGACGGAAGACGGCGCCTATGTCGAGCGCGCGAAGGACTGATCGCGTCTTGTCGTTCCCGGCGGGCCGCAGGCCCGATCGGGAATCCAGGGCCACGATAAGCGATGTCGCGGCTTCCCTGGATTCCGTCGCCGCTTCGCAGCGCCGAGAATGACGCTGAGAGCGAGGCGTTATTAGATTTACAACGCCAGGAACGCGCGAAGCTTCCTTTCGAGCGCTTCCCTGTCTTTCAGCTCACACTCCCAAATAGTGAGGGCTTGCCAGCCGAGCGCCGCGAGACGTTCGCGATGCGCGGCGTCGCGCGCGACGTTCCTCGCGATCTTGGCGCGCCAATAATCCGCGTTGGCTTTCGGCGTGCGCGCGCCGCGCGCGCAATCATGCCCGTGCCAAAAGCAGCCATGCACGAAGATCGCCTGCTTGCGCCCGACATAGGCGATGTCGGGATTGCCGGGAACGTCCTTGCGATGCAGCCGGTAGCCGGGGGCAAAGGCGCGCAGCAGCGCGCGGACCGCGCGCTCAGGCGAAGTATTGCGCGATTTCACCGCGCGCATGATGGCGGAGCGCTGGGCGGGGCTTTCGACCTGCCGGGCAAGGCGCATATGGCTAAGCCGCCTCCCGCATGACGCAAGCCTTCAGCAGCGGCTCGATCAGATGCGCCGCGATGTGCCGGACGGCCGGCGCGACGACGCCGTCGCCTGTCAGATGGTACGCCTCATTGTAGCGCTCCGGCAGAATATAATCGTCCGGCAATCCCATCAGCCGCGCCGTCTCGCGCGCCGATATGAGCCGCGACCGCACTTCGCCCTTTTCCACGACGAGCACGAATTGTCGGCTGGAGCCGCCGGCGGGCGTGCGCAGGCAACCGGCGACGCCATCGAAGCGCGCCTCGGCGCGCTGGACCTTCTTGCCGTTCTCATAGCGCGTGCGGCGATAGAGCGCGCCCACCATCCTGCAGCCCGCGCGCTTCGCCTCTTCGATCTTTGCAAGATTCGCATCGCTCATCAGGCCGATGAGTCTTTGCGTCTTCGCCGCGTCATGCCAACAGACGCCATGCGGCGCTTCTTCGATGACATTCGCAAGCGTTGCGTTGCGCGGGGGCGGCGAAGGCAAACGCCACCAGAGCCAATTGGCTTTTAGCCTGTCCGGCAAGCGATCATATGCAACGATCAAGGCGCGGCTAATAAAAGGCGACCCTCCCGTCATTGCGAGCGAAGCGAAGCAATCCAGAGCGACATTACGGCTCTGGATTGCTTCGTCGCTTCGCTCCTCGCAATGATGGGAGAGCGCCGCAAGAACGCCCGGAACCGCCGCGTCCTCCCGCACCGCGACGATGAACAAGCGCGGCCGCGACTGCGGAAGGAACAGCGCCGCGTCGATGACGAGCGCGCCGAATCTATAGCCCTCGCCCGCCAGGGCGGCGCAGATCGACGTGAAATCCTCGCCGCCATGCGAGGTGAGCGCGCCGCAGACATTTTCGAGCGCGATCATCGTCGGCGCCCGACCTTCGGCGCACAGCGCCTTCATCAGATCCCAGAACGGCCAGAAGGTTCCCGAACGCGCGCCCTTCAATCCCGCGCCGGCGCCGGCGAGCGACAGATCCTGGCATGGGAAGGAAGCCCAGACGAGATCGGCGCGGCCGGGAAGCTGCGCGGTCGTGACCTTGGCGACGTCGCCGACATGGAGCGCCTCGCCGCCCCAGTTGCGGCGATAGCTCTCGGCTTTCTTGGCGTCGACATCATTGGCGAAGAGGCAGGTCCACCCCTCCCCCAGCCCCGCGCGCGCCATGCCGCCGCCGGCGAAGAATTCGTAAAAGGTGGATTTGGCGGACATGGGCGACTCGGGTTGGCGCAAAGGAGTTTAGCGATTGTGGCGAAAATCGCGAACTGGCCTTTCGGCCTTCGCCATGCAACCGTCATGGCCGGGCTCGTCCCGGCCATCCAGCCCGTCAACCGCGGCGAGCGCCGGCAGGGAACGCATCAGCGTTCGTCCATCGGGAGAGAAGCAGCCCGGCGTGGATGCCCGCGACAAGCGCGGGCATGATGGACGAGAAGTCGCCGACCGCCCCCTACGACGCCGACACCACCATCACATGCACGATGGGCTTCTTGCCCCAGACCGAGCTCACCGCGCCGCGCACCGAGCGCTCGATGGCGGTCGAGATCGTATCGGCGTCGCGACGGCGGGCGCGCGGCAGGCCCTCAAAGGTCGCGAAGAGCGCCTCGTCGATGACCTCGCCCATATCCTCGCCGAACTTCCCTTTCTTCGGCACGCCCGCCGTGACCACGTCCGGATCGCCGACCAGCTCGCCTTTCTTGTCGACGGCGAGCGCGATGGAGATGACGCCGGCGAAGGAGAGCTTGCTGCGCTCGCGCACCGCGCCGTCATCTTCGCTGATGACCACGTCGCCATCCTTCAGCAGCCGCCCATGCGGCACCTGATTGACGATCGCCGGCGGACCGGGCAGCAGTTGCACCATATCGCCGTCGCGGGCGGAGATCACATGCTCGACGCCCCGCGACCTGGCGAAGGCGACATGCTGCGTGAGGTGATGCGCCTCGCCATGAACCGGAACCGCGAATCTCGGACGCACCCATTCATACATCTGCGCGACCTCGCCGCGGCGGGGATGACCGGAGCAGTGGACGAGGTGATCGTGATCCGTGATCACCTCGACGCCCAGATTGCAGAGATTATTGATGACCCGATGCACCTCGCGCTGGTTGCCGGGGATGGCGCGCGAGGAGAAGATCACCCTGTCGCCCGCGACGAGCTTGATCGAGGGATGATCGTTCTGCGACGCGCGCATCATCGCCGCCCGCGGCTCGCCCTGGCTGCCGGTGGCGATGACCACGACCTTTTCACGCGGCAGGCCCGGCAGCATTTCCGGCGCGTGAAAGCCCGGCAGCCCGTCGAGATAGCCGCAATCGCGCGCCACCTGGACGACGCGGTCCATGGCGCGGCCGGCGACCACCACTGTGCGGCCGCAAGCCTGCGCCGCCTCGGCGATGGCGCGCAGACGCGCGACATTGGAGGCGAAGGTCGTGACCAGGACGCGTCCCGTCGCCTCGGCGATCAGCGGCCTCAGGACGCGCGCGACGTCGCTTTCGGAGAAGCTGTCGCCCTCGCGCAGAATATTGGTGGAGTCGCAGATGAGGACGTCGACCCCTTCGTCGCCCAGCGCGCGCAGGCGCGCCTCGTCGATGCGATTGCCGACGCCGGGCTGGGGATCGATCTTCCAGTCGCCCGTATGCAGAACTGTGCCGAGCGGCGTCTTGATCGCGAGCGCGTTGGCTTCCGGGATCGAATGCGCCACGGCGATATATTCGACCGTGAAGGGTTCGAGGTCGAGCACCGCGCCAGCGTTGACCGTGCGGATGTCGATATTGGGCGCGCCGGGCTCGTTGAGGCGGCGCACTTCGAGAAGGCCGGCGGCGAAGGGCGTCGCATAGACCTTGCATTTGAGCTTCGGCCAAAGCGTCGCCAGCGCGCCGATATGGTCCTCATGCGCATGGGTGATGCAGATTGCGACCAGGTCCTTGGCGATCTTCTCGACAAAGGCGATGTCGGGAAAGACCACGTCGACGCCCGGCAGATCGGCGCCCGGAAAGCCCAGGCCGCAATCCACCATCAGCCATTTGCGCGCGCGCGCCGGGCCGTAGCCATAGAGCGCGAGATTCATGCCGATCTCGCCCACGCCGCCAAAGGGCGCGAAAACGAAGTCGGCTTCGGGAGTCGCCGTCATGTGCGCGCTCCTTCCGCTTTCCGGGGCCCGATGAGAACGTCGCCCGCCTCGACGACGCGGCGGCCCGCGCGCGTTTCGAGGACGAGGCGGCCTGAAGCGTCGATCGTATCGAAGCGGCCTTCAAGCGTTTCATTGCTCATCGCCACCCGAATATCCTCGCCGAGCGACGAGGCGGAGGCGAGCCATTCCGCGCGGATCTCCGCAAAGCCCTCTCCGCCTTTCCAAAGATCGAGAGTCGCGGTCAGCGCGTCCGAGAGATGCGCGAAAACGGCGTCCGCCGACGGGACGGGCGCGCCGAGATCCGACAAAGCGCGCGTGGGATAAGGCAAGCCTTCCGGCGCCTGCGCGACGTTGACGCCGATCCCCACGATCGCGACAGGCGAGGTCTGGGCGTTGACGCATTCGAGAAGCACGCCGCCGAGCTTGCCGCCGTCGAGCAGGAGATCGTTCGGCCATTTCAACTGAAAGAGATTGGCGCTCGTCGTCGCCCGCAGGGCGCGGATCGCGGCGGCGCCCGCGACGAAGCCGAGTTCGGGGGCGACCCGCGCCTCCGCGAAATCGCTGAAGACGAAGCTGGCGTAGAGATTGCCGGCGGGCGAGATCCACTCGCGGCCGAGCCGGCCGCGCCCCCTGGTCTGCCGCTCGGCGACAATCCAGAGCGGGCCGCGCTCGCCGGATTCGATCAGGCGGCGCGCCTCGGCATTGGTCGAGTCGACGGCGCCGAGATTTAGAAGGCGAACGCCGCGAGCGCGCGCAATATTGCCCAACTGCACGCGCTCACCTCATCAGAACAGAGACTTGGCCGCGGCGCTCGCCGCATCCATGATCGGCGCCGGATAGAGCCAGAAGCCGAGCACCGCAATGGTCGAGGCGGCGAGGATCGCGCGCACGGCGAAGGGCGATCGATCGAAGCCCGGCGCCGGCTCGTCGAAATACATGACCTTGACGACGCGCAGATAGTAGAAGGCCGCGACCGCCGAGGCCAGCACGCCGACGACGGCGAGCGGATAGAGGCCGGCATCCACGGCCGCGAGCAGCACGTAATATTTCGCGAAGAAGCCCGCGAGCGGCGGAATGCCGGCCAGCGAGAACATCAGCATGGCCAGGAAGAACGCCATGAGCCCGTTGGTGCGCGACAGGCCGGCGAGATCCGCTATATTCTCGACATTGCGGCCATTGACGCGCATGGCGAGGATGGCGGCGAAGGAGCCGAGCGTCATCACCAGATAGATGGCGAGATAGACGACGACGCCCTTCACGCCCGCCTCATTGCCGGCGGCGAGGCCGATGAGGGCGAAGCCCATATGGCCGATCGACGAATAGGCCATCAGCCGCTTGATGTTGTTCTGGCCGATGGCGGCGAAGGAGCCGAGCAGCGTCGAGGCGATGGCGAGGAAAACGACGATCTGCCGCCATTGGGTCGTGATCGCCGGGAAGGCGGTGATGACGACGCGCGCCGTGATCGCGACCGCCGCCATCTTGGCGGCCGATGCGAAGAAGGCGGTGACGGGCGTCGGCGCGCCTTCATAGACGTCGGGCGTCCACATATGGAAGGGCGCCGCCGACATTTTGAAGGCGAGGCCCGCAAGGACGAAGACGAGGCCGAAGATGACGCCGACAGGCGGCTGTTCCGTGACGGCCTGGGCGATACCCGAGAAGGACACCGTGCCCGCGAAGCCGTAGAGCAGCGACGAACCGTAGAGCATCATGCCCGAGGACAGCGCGCCGAGGACGAAATATTTCAGGCCCGCTTCCGAGGCGCGGCCATCGTCGCGCGCGAAGGCGGCCATGACATAGAGCGCGAGCGACATCAGCTCGAGGCCGAGATAGAGCGCGATGAGATTGTCCGCCGAGATCAGCAGCATCATGCCGAGCGTCGAGAGCAGCACGAGCACCGGATATTCGAATTTCTCGAGCCCGTGGCGCTGCAGCCAGTCGACGGAGAGCAGGATCGACGCCATGGCGCCAATGAGCGTCAGGACCTTGACGAAGCGCGAGAAGGCGTCGTCGATATAGGCGCCCTCGAAGACGGGGACGTCCACCTGCTTGCTCGACAGCACGATGGCGAGAATGGCGAGGCCGAGGAAGCCCACCGCCATTTCGTCGACGAGGCTGAATCCCCTCTCGCCGCGAAAGGCGCCGATGAGGATCAGCGCCATCACGCCGATGGCGAGGATGACCTCGGGAAGAAAGTGTTGTCCGAGTTCTGCGAGGAAAGGCATTTCCACCGTCCGTCAGTGGGCCGCCGCGGCGAGCTTCACCGCATCGAGAAAGGCCGTGTGGGATTGGATGAGATTGTCGACCGAAGCCTGCGTCGAGGTCAGGATCTGACCCGGCAGCACGCCGTAATAGATCGTCAGCGCGACGAGGGGCGCGAAGATCGCCATTTCGCGCGGCGTCAGGTCCATAATGTCCTTCAGGCTCGCTTTCTCCAGGGCGCCGAAGACGACGCGGCGGTAGAGATAAAGCGCATAGGCCGCCGAGAAGATCACGCCGCTCGTGGCGATGAGCGCGACCCAGCTATTGGCCTTGAAGGCGCCCGTGAGCGACAGGAACTCGCCGATGAAGCCCGTCGTGCCCGGCAGGCCGACATTGGCCATGGTGAAGAGCATGAAGACGAAGGCATAGACCGGCATACGGTTGACGAGGCCGCCATAGGCCGCGATCTCGCGGGTGTGCATGCGGTCGTAGATGACGCCGACGCAAAGGAAGAGCGCGCCCGACACGAAGCCGTGCGAGATCATCTGGAACATCGCGCCCTGCACGCCCTGCGGGTTCATCGTGAAGAGGCCCATCGTCACATAGCCCATGTGAGCGACGGAAGAATAGGCGATGAGCTTCTTGATGTCCTCCTGCACCAGCGCGACGAGCGAGGTGTAGACGATGGCGATGACCGACATCGCATAGACGAGCGGCGCGAAATAGACCGAAGCGTCCGGGAACATGGGCAGCGAGAAGCGGATGAAGCCGTAGCCGCCCATCTTCAGCAGGATCGCCGCCAGTATGACCGAGCCCGCCGTCGGCGCCTCGACATGGGCGTCGGGCAGCCAGGTATGCACCGGCCACATCGGCATCTTCACCGCGAAGGAGGCGAAGAAGGCCAGCCACAGCCAGGTCTGCATCTCTTTCGGGAAGTCGGTCTTGAGCAGGACCGCAATGTCGGTCGTATGCGCCTGATTATACATTGCGAGGATCGCGATGAGCATCAGAAGCGAGCCGACGAGCGTGTAGAGAAAGAACTTGAAGCTCGCATAGACGCGCCGCTTGCCGCCCCATATGCCGATGATGAGGAACATCGGGATGAGGCCGCCCTCGAAGAAGAGATAGAACAGCACGAGGTCCAGCGCGCAGAAGACGCCGACCATCAGCGTCTCGAGCACGAGGAAAGCGATGAAATATTCCCTCACGCGCTTCGTGATCGACTCGAAGGAGGCGAGGATCGCGAAAGGCATGACGAAGGTGGTGAGCAGCACGAGCGGCATGGAGAAGCCGTCGACGCCCATCTTATAGGTCAGGCCCGAGCCGAACCAGCTCTTCTCCTCCACGAACTGGAAGGCGGCGCTCGACGGATCGAAGCCGGCCCACACATAGAGGGAGAGCGCGAAGGTCGCGAGCGTCGTGAGCAAGGACGCCCAGCGAATGTTGCGCAGCGTCGCCTCGTCCTCGCCCTTCTGCGTCAGCAGGAAGGCGGCGCCGACGAGCGGGAGAAACGTAAGGCCGGTAAGAATGCCGAACCCGAACATCAGCGCAGCCCTCCAGCGACGTAATAGGTGATGATGGCGGCGACGCCGATCAGCATGGCGAAGGCGTAGTTGTAGATGTAGCCCGTCTGAAGGCGCACGGCGATCTTCGCGCCGTCCGCGACGCGCGCGGCCACGCCGTCGGGACCGAGCCCGTCAATGATGGCGCCGTCGCCGCCCTTCCAGAACAGACGCCCGATCGCGAAGGCGGGCTTCACGAAGATGGCGTCATAGAGCTCGTCGAAATACCATTTATTGAGCAGGAACTGGTAGAGGCGCGGGAAAGCGCCTGCAAGCTTCTGCGCCAGGCCCGGCTTGAGCATATAGACGTAAAGCGAAAGCAGGAAGCCCAGAACCATCATGCTGAAGGGCGCGAAGCCGACCCATCCCGGGATCTCGTGCCGCGCATGCAGAATGTGGTTGTGCTCGCCGGTGAAGAGCGCGCCCTTCCAGAATTCGTCATAGGCGTGGCCCGCGAAGTCCGGCTCGAAGACATAGCCCGCGCCGATGGCGCCGAGGGCGAGAACCGCGAGCGGGATCAACATCACGAGCGGCGATTCATGCGGCGTGTGATCGCCATGGCCGGGGCCATGATCGTCATGCGCGTGCTCGTCATGGCCATGCCCGGCATGCGCCTGATCGTGGCCGTGGCCATGCTCCTTGCGCGCGCCGAAGAAAGTCATGAACACAAGGCGCCACGAGTAGAACGACGTGAAGCCGGCGGCCACAACCGTGGAGATGAAGCCGATCAGGGCCGCGGAGCTATGCGCGCTGGCCGCATAGGCCGCTTCGATGATGCCGTCCTTCGAGAAGAAGCCCGCAAAGCCGATCTCGGTATGCGGAATGCCGACGCCGGTGAGGGCCAGCGTGCCGATGGTCATCATGGCGAAGGTGAAAGGGATGTCCTTCCGCAGCCCGCCCATGTTCCGCATGTCCTGCTCGTGATGCATCGCGTGGATGACCGAGCCGGCGCCCAGAAAGAGCAGCGCCTTGAAGAAGGCGTGGGTGAAGAGGTGGAACACGCCGAGCGAATAGGCGCCGACCCCCTCCGCCACGAACATATAGCCGAGCTGCGAACAGGTCGAATAGGCGATGACGCGCTTGATGTCGTTCTGCACCAGACCGACCGTCGCGGCGAAGAAGGCCGTCACCGCGCCGATGACCGTGACGAAGGCCGCCGCATGCGGCGCATGCTCGAAGATGGGCGACAGGCGGGCGACCATGAAGACGCCCGCGGTCACCATGGTGGCGGCGTGAATGAGCGCCGAGACCGGGGTCGGGCCTTCCATCGCATCCGGCAGCCAGGTGTGCAGGAAGAACTGCGCGGATTTGCCCATGGCGCCGATGAAGAGCAGGAAGGCCGCGATTTCCAGCGCGTCGACATCCATGCCGAAAACGTGGATCGGCTTGCCCTCAAGGCCCGGAACGGCGGCGAAGACTTCGTTGAAGGTGAGCGACTGCGTCAGTTGGAAGATGAGAAAGATGCCGAGCGCGAAGCCGAAATCGCCGACGCGGTTGACCACGAAGGCCTTGATGGCGGCGGCGCAGGCCGACGGCTTCTCGTACCAGAAGCCGATAAGGAGGTAGGAAGCGAGACCGACGCCTTCCCAGCCGAAGAACATCTGCACCAGATTGTCGGCCGTCACCAGCATGAGCATGGCGAAGGTGAAGAGCGACAGATAGGCGAAGAAGCGCGGGCGCGATGGGTCTTCGTGCATATAGCCGATGGAGTAGAGATGCACGAGGCTCGACACGGTGGTGACCACGACGAGCATGACCGCCGTGAGCGTATCTACGCGCAACGCCCAATCGACCTTCAGCGCGCCGACCGTCATCCAGTTGGCGAGCACCGGCGCGAAGCCGTGATTATGGCCGAGCGCCACATCGAAGAAGGTGATCCACGACAGGACCGCGGACGCGAAGAGCAGGCCCGTCGTGACAAGCTCCGAAGGGCGCGGCCCGATCTTGCGCCCGAAGGCGCCCGCGATCAGGAAGCCGAGCAGCGGCAGGAAGACGATTGCTTGGATCATCGCTTTTGATCAGCCCTTCAGCTCATTGATGTCTTCGACCGCGATGGTGCCGCGGTTGCGATAGAAGGCGACGAGGATCGCGAGGCCGATGGCCGCCTCCGCGGCGGCGACGGTCAGCACGAAAAGCGCGAACACCTGGCCGACGAGATCGCCGAGCGCCTGCGAGAAGGCGACGAAGTTGAGGTTCACCGACAGAAGGATCAGCTCGACCGACATGAGGATGACGATGATGTTCTTGCGGTTGAGGATGATGCCCGCGACGCCGAGCGTGAACAGGATCGCGGCGACGACGAGGTAATGCGTAAGGCCGATGGTCATGGACTTTCCTCGTTAGACGCCGGTCCGGAACGGAACCTTCTTGATCTCGACGACGTTCTTGGCGTTGCGCGCGTTCTGCTCCTCGATCTTCTGGCGCTTGACGTTGGGCTTGTGATGCAGCGTCAGAACGATGGCGCCGATCATGGCGGTAAGCAGCACCAGCGCCGAGGTCTGGAAGAAGATCGCATATTTCGTGTAAAGCACCTGGCCGAGCGCCGCCGTGTTGGAGACGTTGGAGGCGATCGGCGTCTCGAGCAGGCTCCTGGCGGCGCCCGCCGGCCGCCAGCCGACCGCGACCATGCCGAGCTCCGCAAGGACCACGACGCCCACCGCGGCGCTGATCGGCAGATATTTGGCGAAGCCCTGCTTCAGTTCGGCGAAGTCGACGTCGAGCATCATGACGACGAAGAGGAAGAGCACCGCCACCGCGCCGACATAGACGACGATCAGCAGCATCGCGAGAAATTCGGCGCCCGTCAGCAGGAAGAGGCCCGCGCCGTTGCAGAAGGCGAGGATCAGGAACAGCACCGAATGCACCGGATTGCGGGCGAAGATCACCACGCAGGCCGACGCGATCATGATCGTCGCGAAGAGGTAGAAAAATACAGCCGCCACGGCCTCATCCTCTCATCATGAGCCGCTTGCGGCGGCTCGCATTCGTTCCTTACCGGTAGGGCGAATCCAGCGCGATGTTGCGCGCGATCTCGCGCTCCCAGCGGGCGCCGTTCTCGAGCAGGCGCTCCTTGGTGTAGTAAAGCTCCTCGCGCGTTTCCGTCGCGAATTCCTGGTTCGGCCCCTCGACGATGGCGTCGACTGGGCAGGCCTCCTGGCAATAGCCGCAATAGATGCACTTCACCATGTCGATGTCGTAGCGCGTCGTGCGGCGGGTGCCGTCGTTCCGGCGCGGCCCGGCCTCGATGGTGATGGCCTGCGCCGGGCAGATCGCCTCGCAGAGCTTGCAGGCGATGCACCGCTCCTCGCCGTTCGGATAGCGGCGCAGCGCGTGCTCGCCGCGGAAGCGCGGCGATTGCGGATTGCGCTCATGCGGATAGTTGATCGTGGCCTTCGGCTTGAAGAAGTAGCGCATCGACAGCCAGAAGGCGCTGACGAACTCCGACAGGAAGAGCGATTTGGCGGCTTGGTCCAGTCTCATGACTTAGCTCGCGATCAGGCCGGGGCCGAACTGCAGCGCCGCGGCGACGACGACAACCATGACGAGCGAAATCGGCAGGAACACTTTCCAGCCGAGACGCATGAGCTGATCGTACCGGTAGCGCGGCACGAAAGCCTTCACCATGGCGAAGAAGAAGAAGAAGAAGCTGACCTTCAGGATGAACCAGATCACGCCGGGCACATAGGTGAAGGGCGCGACATTGACCGGCGGCAGCCAGCCCCCGAAGAACAGGATGGTCAGCAGCGCGCACATGGTCACGATCGCCACATATTCGGCGAGCATGAACAGAACGTAGGGCGTCGCCGAATATTCGATCATGAAGCCCGCGACGAGCTCGGACTCCGCTTCGACGAGGTCGAAGGGCGGGCGGTTCGTCTCGGCGAGCGCCGAGACGAAGAAGATGACGAACATCGGGAAGAGACGCAGCCAGTACCAGCCCGCCATGCCATAGGGCGTGTCCTGCGCGCGGACGATGTCGGTGAGGTTCAGCGAGCCCGCGCAGAGCAGCACGGTGATGATGACGAAGCCGATCGAGACTTCATAGGACACCATCTGCGCGGCGGAACGCAGGGCCGACAGGAACGGATATTTCGAGTTCGACGCCCAGCCGCCCATGATGACGCCGTAGACGCCCAGCGACGACAGCGCGAAGATGTAGAGAATGCCGACATTGATGTCGCCGACGACCCAGCCGTCCGCGACCGGGATCACCGCCCAGGCGGCGATGGAGAGCGTCGCCATGATGAAGGGCGCGAACAGGAAAATACCCTTATTCGCCGTGTCGGGGATCACCGGCTCCTTGAGCGCGAATTTGATGAAGTCCGCGAAGCTCTGGAGCAGGCCCCAGGGACCGACGACGTTCGGGCCGCGGCGAAGCTGCACCGCCGCCCAGATCTTGCGGTCCGCGAGAATGACATAGGCCACATAGATCAGCAGAACGACCGCGATCAGGACGCTCTTGATGATGGCGAGCAGAACGGGGCTTTCCGCGAGATAAGCGGTGATGGCGTTCATCCAATCGCTCACGTCTTCGCTCCTATTCCGCCGCTTGGGCCAGCTTGCCCTGCGCAAGGGCCGAGCATTCCGCCATGACCGCGGAGGCGCGCGCGATCGGATTGGTGAGGTAGAAATCGCCGACCGCCGAGACGAAAGCGTCCTTCATCGCGACCGCCGGATGATTGGCGAGCCTGGCGACGTCGCCCGCCTGCCCGGCCTCGATCTGATCGATGCGCGCGAAATGCGGATGCGTCTCCACAAGCTTCCTGCGCAATTCGCCGAGCGAGTCGAAAGGCAGCGCCTGACCAACGACCGCCGAAAGCGCGCGTAGGATCGCCCAGTCCTCGCGGGCCTCGCCCGGCGGGAAGACCACGCGCGAAGCGAGCTGCACGCGGCCTTCCGTATTCACATAGAGGCCCGATTTCTCGGTATAGGCCGCGCCGGGCAGGATCACGTCGGCGCGATGCGCGCCGCGATCGCCATGCGCGCCGATATAGACGACGAAGGCGCCCGGCCCGATCGCGATCTCATCCGCGCCGAGCAGGAAGACAAGGTCAAGCGCGCCGGCCTTCGCCATATGTTGCGCGTCGAGGCCGCCCTGCGCCGGCGTGAAGCCGAGATCGAGCGCGCCGACGCGCGAAGCCGCCGTGTGCAGCACCGAAAAACCGTTCCAACCATCGCCGACGCCGCCGAGCTTCTGCGCGGCCTGCGCGGAAAGCGCAAGGATGGCCTCGCCGTCGGGGCGCGAAACAGCGCCTTGTCCCACAATCACGAGCAGCTTGCCGACGGATTTCGCCTCGTGAATGAAATGCAGGAGCGAATCCGCGCCCGCGCCCAGATAGTCATAGTCATAGGTCAGGTCGACCTTCTCGCCGACAAGCGAAACCTTGAAGTCGCCCTTGAGCCAACGCTTGCGGATGCGCGCATTGAGGACCGGCGACTCCTTGCGCGGATTCGAGCCGACGATGAGAAGCGCGTCGGCCTGTTCGACGCCGGCGACCGTCGAGTTGAAGATGTAGGAGGCGCGGCCGAATTTCGGATCGAGCCGGGAGCCGTCCTGGCGGCAGTCGAGATTGGGCGAGCCGATATGCTGCATGAGCAGCTTCAGCGCGAAGATTTCCTCGACCGCCGCGAGATCGCCGACGATCGCGCCCGTGCGCGCCGGCGCGGTGGCCTTGCGCCGTGCGGCGATCAGATCGAAGGCCTCGCGCCAGGAGGCCGGCCGCAGGCGGCCGTTCTCGCGCACATAGGGACGATCGAGGCGCTGCGTCTTAAGTCCGTCGACGATTTGCCGAGTCTTGTCCGAAATCCACTCTTCGTTCACCGCGTCGTTGACGCGCGGCAGGATGCGGATGACCTCGCGGCCGCGCGAGTCGACGCGGATCGCGGAGCCGAGCGCGTCCATGACGTCGATCGTCTCGGTCTTCTGATATTCCCACGGACGGGCGCGGAAGCTCTGCGGCTTCGGAAGCAGCGCCCCGACCGGGCAGAGATCGGCGACATTGCCCTGAAGCTCCGAGGTCATCGCGCTTTCGAGATAGGTCGTGATCTCCATATCCTCGCCGCGCCCGATGGCGCCCATCTCGCCCGTGCCGGCGACTTCCGCCGTGAAGCGGACGCAGCGCGTGCAATGGATGCAGCGGGTCATCTCGGTCTTGACGAGGACGCCGATATATTTGTCCTCGACCGCGCGCTTATTCTCATGGAAGCGCGAGCTGTCGCCGCCAAAGGCCAGCGCCTGGTCCTGCAGGTCGCATTCGCCGCCCTGATCGCAGATCGGGCAGTCGAGCGGATGGTTGACGAGCAGGAACTCCATCACGCCTTCGCGCGCTTTCTTCACCATCGGAGATTTGGTGAAGACTTCCGGCGGCGCGCCGTTCGGACCCGGACGCAGATCCTTCACCGACATGGCGCAGGAGGCCTGCGGCTTGGGCGGTCCGCCCTTCACCTCGACGAGACACATGCGGCAATTGCCGGCGATCGACAGGCGCTCATGATAGCAGAAGCGCGGCACCTCGGCGCCCGCCTCCTCGCATGCCTGGAGAAGCGTGAACTCTCCCGGAACGTCCACCTCGACGCCATCGACGAGAATCTTGGTCACTTCGCTTTCTCCGAAGTCGTAACGCGCTTGTTCATGGTCATTCCGCCGCCTCGCGCACGGGCTCGGGATGCGGATTGGCCGTATAGGAGTCGATGCGCTCCTCGATCGTCTCGCGGAAATGGGTGATGAGGCCCTGGATCGGCCAGGCCGCCGCGTCGCCCAGCGCGCAGATGGTGTGGCCCTCGATCTGCTTCGAGACGTCGAAGAGCATATCGATCTCTTTCTTATGCGCGCGGCCTTCGACCATGCGCTGCACGACGCGGTACATCCAGCCCGTGCCCTCGCGGCAGGGCGTGCACTGGCCGCAGCTCTCATGCTTGTAGAAGTAAGCGAGGCGAGCAATGGCGCGAATGATGTCGGTGGACTTGTCCATGACGATCACCGCCGCCGTCCCGAGGCCCGAGCCGAGCTTGACGAGGCTGTCGAAATCCATGGGGCAGTCGATGATCTGATGCGCGGGCACGCAGCGCACCGACGAGCCGCCGGGAATGACCGCGAGCAGATTGTCCCAGCCGCCGCGAACGCCGCCGCAATGCGCGTCGATCAATTCGCGGAAGGGGATGGACATCGCCTCCTCGACATTGCACGGCCGGTTGACATGGCCGGAGATCGAGAAAAGCTTGGTGCCCGTATTGTTTGGCTTGCCGATGCCGGCGAACCAGCCGGGCCCGCGACGCAGGATCGTCGGCGTGACGGCGATGGATTCGACGTTGTTCACCGTCGTCGGACAGCCATAGAGGCCGACATTCGCGGGGAATGGCGGCTTCAGCCGCGGCATGCCCTTCTTGCCCTCGAGGCTTTCGATCAGCGCCGTCTCTTCGCCGCAGATATAAGCTCCGGCGCCGTGATGAACGTAAAGGTCGAACGGATAGCCATGGACATTGTTCTTGCCGATGAGGTTGGCCTCATAGGCCTCGTCGACGGCCTTCTGCAGCGCGATGCGCTCGGCGATGAATTCACCGCGCACATAAATGTAGCAGGCATGCGCGCCCATGGCGAAAGATGCGACCAGCGCGCCTTCGACCAGCGTATGCGGGTCGTTGCGCATGATCTCGCGGTCTTTGCAGGTGCCGGGCTCGGACTCGTCGGCGTTGATGACGAGGTAATGCGGCCGTTTCGGATCGACTTCCTTCGGCATGAAGGACCATTTGAGGCCCGTCGAGAAGCCGGCGCCGCCGCGCCCGCGCAGGCCCGAGGCCTTCACTTCCTCGATGATCTTGTCGCGGCCCCTGGCGAGCAGCGCCTTGGTGTTGTCCCACTGGCCGCGCGCGCGGGCGCCGGCGAGCGAGCGGTCGCCGAGGCCGTAGAGATTCGTGAAGATGCGATCTGCGTCGGAGAGCATGTGGTTCCTTCCCTCCGCTTACTTCTGACCGTAAAGCGTCGTAAGACTCGTCAACGCGCCCTCGGGCTCGGACGAGACGCGGCCCTTCTGCGAGCCCGTCTTCACGGGACGGCCGGCGGCGAGATCGTCGAGCAGCTTCTCGAAATTCTCGGCCGTAAGGTCCTCGTAATAGTCGTCGTTGATTTGGACCATGGGCGCGTTGCAGCAGGCGCCGAGGCACTCGACCTCGAGCCAGGAGAAGAGGCCGTCGGCCGTGACCTTGCGCTGGGGTCCGACGCGGCGCTCCAGCACCTCGATGAGATCGTCCGAGCCGCTCAGCATGCAGGGCGTCGTGCCGCAGAGCTGGACGTAATATTTGCCGACCGGCTCGAGATTGAACATGGTGTAGAAGGTCGCGATCTCGAGGACGCGAATCTTCGGCATGTTCAGCGCTTCGGCGACCGCCTCGATCGCCTTTTGCGGCAGCCAGTAGTCATTCTGCTTCTGCGCCTGCCACAGGGCCGGCACGACCGCCGAGGCCTGGCGGCCGTCGGGATATTTGGCGATCTGCTTCTCGAGCCACGCCTTGTTTTCTTGCGTGAACTCGAAGCTCTCGGGCTGCTTTTCGGCGAGACGACGGACGGACATGATTTTAATCCACTGGCTCACTCCCTCCCCCTGCAAGGGGGAGGGTCGGGGTGGGGGTCGAATTCGAAACGCGCGGTTGAATGGCGAGCCAGATCGTCTCTACGACGCCGTCGATATTGGTCACAACCTCGTTGTTCCAGAACCGAAGGACGCGTAGTCCTTTGCTCGACAGGAAAGCGGTGCGGCGCGCATCCGCCGCCAGCTCCGCATCGAAGCCATGCTGATCGCCATCGAGTTCGACGACCAGTCGCGCCGGCGCGCAATAGAAATCGACGAAATAGGGCCCGACGGGATGTTGCCGGCGAAACGAAACGCCAAGCTGCGCATTGGTCAAGCGGCTCCAGAGCTTCTTCTCGACGCCCGTCATGTCGCGGCGCAATTGGCGAGCGCGCTCCGTCTTGGCGCGCGTTCGGTCGAAGCGCGTCATGCTCGCCTCCCGATTCGGATTCGAACGGAGGCTGACCCCCACCCCGGCCCTCCCCCTTGCAGGGGGAGGGAGAAACGCGACGGCCGTCTGACTTCCTTCCCTTGCAAAGGGGAGGGTTGGAGAGGGGATCAAGCTCACCGATCGACCTCCCCGAAGACGATATCAAGCGAGCCCAGGATCGCCGAGACGTCGGCGAGCATATGGCCCTTGCACATGAAATCCATGGACGACAGATGCGCGAAGCCCGGCGCGCGGATCTTGCAGCGATAGGGCTTGTCGCCGCCGTCCGACACGAGATAGACGCCGAATTCGCCCTTGGGCGCCTCGACCGCCGCGTAGACTTCGCCGGCAGGAACGTGGAAGCCCTCGGTGAAGAGCTTGAAGTGATGGATGAGCGCCTCCATGGAGCGCTTCATCTCCCCGCGCGAGGGCTGGGTGATTTTATGATTGGGCGTCAGCGCCGGGCCGCGGCCGTCGGCGCGCAGCAGCTTCTCGACGCATTGCTTCATGATGTAGGTCGACTGGCGCATCTCCTCCATGCGGATCACGGCGCGATCGTAGCAGTCGCCGTTCTTTCCGACGGGGATGTCGAACTCCATCTCCTCGTAGCATTCATAAGGCTGCGCCTTGCGCAGGTCCCAGGCCGCGCCGGAGCCGCGCACCATCACGCCGGAGAAGCCCCACTTCCAGGCGTCCTCCAGGGAAATCACGCCGATGTCGACATTGCGCTGCTTGAAGATGCGGTTCTCGATGAAGAGGCCTTCGAGGTCGTCGCAGAGGCGGAGGAAGGGATCGCAGAAGGCGCCGATGTCCTCGACGAGCTGGTCCGGCAAATCGCGCGCGACGCCGCCCGGACGGAAATAATTGGCGTGCATGCGCGCGCCCGAGGCGCGCTCATAGAACACCATGAGCTTCTCGCGTTCCTCATAGCCCCACAGAGGCGGCGTGAGCGCGCCGACGTCCATCGCCTGCGAGGTGACGTTCAGAAGATGCGAGAGCAGGCGGCCGATTTCCGCATAGAGCACGCGGATGAGCTGGCCGCGCCTGGGAACCTCGACGTCCAGCAGGCGCTCGATCGCGAGACAGAAGGCGTGCTCCTGATTCATCGGCGCGCAATAGTCGAGCCGGTCGAAATAGGGCACGTTCTGCAGATAGGTGCGCGCCTCCATCAGCTTCTCGGTGCCGCGATGCAGAAAGCCGACATGCGGATCGACGCGCTCGACGACCTCGCCGTCGAGCTCGAGGATCAGGCGCAAAACGCCATGCGCCGCCGGATGCTGCGGGCCGAAATTGATGTTGAAGTTGCGCAGGCCGGACTGGTCTGTCATCGCGTCTGTTCCGTATGGGCTATAAGCGAATGGCGAGTAGCGAGTAGCGAATAGTGTCTCACGCTCTTCCCTCCCGCTCGATGCGTTGTTGCAGCGAACGCATCAGCGCGCGCAACATGCGGCCAATTCCATCACACTGCGCGAGCAGCGCTTCAACGCGATCCAGTGACGTCAATTCTACCCTTGTGGCGAGCGTCAAATGGGTTTCCAACTCTTTGAGCGATCCCTGCGCAGTTCTCAAGAAGTGGACAAACGCGGCCGTCGTGCCACGACCGTGTCCCTCCGCGATATTTGCCGCCACCGACGCGGACGCCCTGCGGATTTGAGACGTCATTCCGTACATTTCCTCTTTGGGACATGTTCGCGTCAATTCATAGCAAGCAACCGCTAGACTCATAGCCTCCTGCCAGACTTTCAGATCGCGATAGGAAAGGAATTGATCCTCACTCAACGGCGTGGCCAACTCCCTATTCGCTATTCCCTACTCGCTATTCGCCCTATTTGCTCGCCTTCTCATCCCCCGGCAGCTCGTATTTCACGCCCTCCCACGGCGAGAGGAAATCGAAATTGCGGTATTCCTGCTGGAGCCGCACCGGCTCGTAGACGACGCGCTTGCGCTCGTCGTCGTAGCGCACCTCGACGAAGCCGGACATGGGGAAGTCCTTGCGCAGCGGATGCCCGTCGAAGCCGTAATCGGTCATGATGCGGCGCAGGTCGGGATGGCCGGCGAAGATCACGCCGAAGAGATCATAGGTCTCGCGCTCGTACCAGTCGGCGCCGGGGAACAGCGGCACGAGCGAATCGACCGGCGTGTCCTCCGCCGCCGGCGTCTTGACGCGGATGCGGCGATTGTGCCTGGGCGACTGGAGATGCGCGACGACCTCGAAGCGCGCCTCGCGCTCCGGATAGTCCGCCGCCGTCACGTCGACGATATTGACGAAGAGACATTCGGGATCGTCGCGAAGATAGGTCGCCGTCTCGATCCAGCGGTCACGCGCGACGGTGAGCGTGAGCTCGCCATAGGCGATCTTCACGTCCGTCACCGCGCCGGGAAGCGCGCCGCTGATCCGCGCGCCGAGTGTTTCGAGTTCCGCCGTCATTCGTCACTTTCCCCTAAGCACGCGCGTCGCCGCGCCCCCTCTCCCCGCTTGCGGGGAGAGGGCTGGGGTGAGGGGCGAAGCGACACGATCGGCGCCGCCGAATTTTCCCGCTTTCGCGGTTAGCCCCTAAGAACCCCCTGCCCCTCACCCTGACCCTCTCCCCGCAAGCGGGGAGAGGGAATGACTTACCGCTCGATCGTGCCGGTGCGGCGAATCTTCTTCTGCAAGAGCAGCATGCCGTAGACGAGCGCCTCGGCCGAAGGCGGGCAGCCCGGCACATAGACGTCGACCGGGATGATGCGGTCGCAGCCGCGCACCACCGAATAGGAATAGTGGTAATAGCCGCCGCCATTGGCGCAGGAGCCCATGGAGATGACGTAGCGGGGCTCCGGCATCTGGTCATAGACCTTGCGTAGCGCCGGCGCCATCTTGTTGGTCAGCGTGCCGGCGATGATGATGCAGTCCGACTGGCGCGGGCTCGCGCGCGGCGCGAAGCCGAAGCGCTCGAGATCGTAGCGCGGCATGGCCGCCTGAATCATCTCGACCGCGCAGCAGGCGAGGCCGAAGGTCATCCACATGAGCGAGCCGGTGCGCGCCCAATTGATGACGTCGTCCGTCGCGGTCACGAAGAAGCCCTTGTCCGCAAGCTCTTCGTTGATCTGAAGAAAGAAGGGATCGTCCGAGCCGACCGGCTTGCCGGTGCGAGGATCGATCAGGCCCTTGGGTTCGGGAGCGATCAGCGTCGTCATCAATCCCACTCCAGCGCGCCCTTGCGCCACTCATAGACGAAGCCGACGGTCAGCACGCCGAGGAACAGCATCATCGACCAGAAGCCGAAGGCGCCGGCGTCCTTGAAGGCCACGGCCCAGGGGAAGAGGAAGGCCACTTCCAGGTCGAACACGATGAAGAGCAGCGACACCAGATAGAAGCGCACGTCGAATTTCATGCGCGAATCGTTGAACGGGTTGAAGCCGCACTCATAGGCGGAGAGCTTCTCCGGATCCGGCGCCTTGAAGGCGAGCAGGAAGGGCGCGACGAGCAGCGCGCCGGCGATGACGGCGGAGAGCGCCATGAAGATCGCCAACGGCATATATTGTTCGAGCAGCATCGGCATTGGGTCGTGTCCGGTCGGTCCGACGTTGCGGCGGGGCGAAGGCCGCTTTCGCGGGAGCTTGCAAACTTGGAAAAGCTCCAGGCCGCGCGTTCCGTAACGCAGCCCCTTGTGCAAAGCAAGAGACAAGGACGGCCGGGCTGGCGTTATGCGTGGATTCATCCGGAAAATCGCGGATGATCAGGCGTCGCGCCGCCTGGCCGCCACGCAGTCGGAGAGAAAGGCCGCCGCCGCCATTTCCTTGAAGCGCGCGTCGCGGCGCGCCAGCGCCTCCGCATCGGCGCCCCAGGCCCGCATCTGGAAATCCTCGTCAATGTGGGCTGCCGCCCAGGCGGTCGCAAGATCTATTTCGTTCAACGACTTGGCGAGAGCGAGAATCAGCGACCCGGTCAGCGACGTCATCACATGGAGGGATGCGAGCCGCAGCGGCGCGCCCGGCCCCTCGCCCGTCTGGGCGCGGATCGCCGAAGCAAGCGCCTGGATGGCCGCCTCCGGCTGGGCCGCGAACATCACGCCCTCCGCCAGGATCAGCCTCGCGCCGAGCTTGTCGCGCGCAAAGGCGAGGAGCGGATCCCATGCGGCCCTTTGCGCCGCAGCAAGGCTCTCGGGCTCGCCAGCGCGGTAGCAGATCATGTCGGAGCCCGCATATTTGACCAGCTCCGCCGCGACCTCGTCCATCCGCTGGGCGACGCCGTCGATCGCCGAGTTCACCAGCCTGGCGAGCGGCATGGCGGCGGGGTCGATCGTCTCCCCCTGCCCCGCCCATTCCGCCGCGAGGGCCTCGGCGAGCGCCCGCGAGGGGACGACGACCCGGCGCCTGGCGGGGGTGTTGACCGGACGGCCGTCGAGCAGGACGGAGAAGCCGCCCTCGCTCTCTTCGACGGCCGCTTCCTTATAAAATCGCTTCGGCGGCCGCCGCGCGGGGTCGCGCGCGGCCTTGACGGGATCGCGCTCGCTCTCCGGCACAAAGAAGTCGGCTCCGAAGCCGGTGGGTTCATTGGTCATTCTATCATCCCCACGTCATGCCCGCGCTTGTCGCGGGCATCGACGCGATGCGGCGCCGGCGGTCTCGCCGATCATCCCCAAAACGTCCCGGCGTGGACGGCCGGACAGGCCCGGCCATGACGCCCGAGAGGCAACGGGCGCGCTCATTCGTCGGGCGCGTCCTCGATCGGGTCATATTGCTTGACGTCGAAGCCGAACGTCTCCCAACTCTTCTTCATATGGTCCGGCAGCGGGGCGGTGACGTCCAGCACGCCGCCCTTGGGGTGCGGCAAGACGAGGCGGCGCGCCAGAAGATGCAGCTTCTTCTCCAGCCCCTCCGGCATCGCCCGAAGCGGGTCGCGGCGGCGAACGTCGTCCTCGGGGCGGCGGCCATATTTCGGATCGCCGAAGATCGGATGGCCGATGGCCTCGGCATGGGCGCGGAGCTGATGGGTGCGGCCGGTGAGCGGCTTCATGGAGAGCCAGGCGCATTTCGGCGCCACCTTGTCGACGATGGCGTAATAGGTCAGCGAATGCTGGGCGTCGGCGTCGCCATGCTTCGCGACCCGCATCCTCTCCAACTCCCGGCCGCCTCCCCGGGCCTTCTCCATCCCCGCCCCCTTGGCGAGATAGAGCGAAATCCGGCCCTGCGCGGGCCTGGGCACGCCCTCGACGAGCGCCCAATAGATCTTCTTCGCCTGACGCGAGCGGAAAATCTCGCCGAGATCGGCCGCCATGCGCCGCGACTTTGCGATCAGCAGCACGCCGGAGGTGTCGCGATCGAGCCGATGAACCAGCACGGGGCGCGAATCGCCTTTCGCGAGCGCTTCCAGCATGCCGTCAATGTGCCGATTCTGGCCGGAGCCGCCCTGCGTCGCGAGTCCGTAAGGCTTGTTGAGGACCATCAGCTCCTTGTCCTCGAAAAGCGTCATGGCCTTGACGGCCTCGGCGTCCTCCGGGCTCGCGCGCTTCACGGCCGGGCTCGCGGGCGCCTCAATCTTCAAGGGCGGCACGCGGACCTTCTGGCCTTCCTTCAGCCGCGTCGATGTCTCGACGCGCCCGCCGTCGACGCGCACCTCGCCCTTGCGGCAGATTTTGGCGAGGTGGGAGAGCGCGAGCGCCGGGTAGCGCCGCTTGAACCAGCGGTCGACGCGCATCCCCGCCTCGTCTTCGCTGACGATCGTCGTGGTGACGCCCACGCCCTTGGCGTCGGACGCGCTCATGCGGCGCCTCGCGGCGGCGGAGAGATAAGAAGAAACGGCATACGGGCCTTATGAACCAAAGGACGCCTCCTTGTCGATGGCGGGCCGCCCTTCCGGGAGCGAAAGGGGAAACAGGGCGGAATCAGGACAATCGGGTGAAGGTTTCCTCATCCTGAGGAGCCGCCGGAGGCGGCGTCTCGAGGACGAGGAAACCTTCACCCGATCGCCCTGGAGGCGGAACCCTCCTCTCTTCCCCCCTCTCCCGCCCTCCGTTAATGTCTCGCGCAACGATCCCAAGAGGCCCCATGCGAGAGCGTTCCGGCGAAGCCTTTCTGTACGACCGCGCCATTCTCGACGCCCGCATCGCCTTCGTCTCGGCGAGCTTTCTGCTCGCCTATGGCTTTACGGCGCTGCTCGACCGCATCGGCGCGCCGGAGCGTTTCGTGGCGGCGGCGCCGCCCTGGTTCACGCTGCTGGCGCTCGCCACGATCGGCTTCCTCCTGCATTCGATGCGGGTCTCCTTCTATTACGCCGGCGCCCGCGCCGTGCCGGCGGCCTATTCCGGCTTCGCCAACGCCGCCATCGCCGTCGCGCTGCTATTGCCTTTCGCGACGCGGCTCGCCGGCCGCTCCTGGGGAATCGGCGTCGTCTGCGGCGCCTTTCTCGGCCTCGCGGCCGCGGCGCTTTTCCTCGCGCCTCTGCTGCGCAGGACGGGCGCCTTCTCGCTTTCGGGGCTTCTCGCCGCGCGCTTCCCCAGCGCAGCGACCCGTTTCGGGCTCATCGCCGCCGTCGCCGTCGCTTCGGGCCTTCTCGCCGTCGCGGGCGGACAGATGGCGGTCGACGCGCTTGTGGACCTCACCGGCGCGGGCCGCGCCTTCGCGGCTTTCGCGGTGGCGGCGGCGGGCCTTGTCATCGCCGGCCCCGGCGGGCTTGGCGGCGCGGTCTGGGTGGCGGCCGCCGCGGCGGGCGTGGCGCTGCTCGGCTTTGGCTGGCCCATCGCCGCGCTCGGCTTTCAGGGGGAGCTGCCCGTCGGCCTGCTCGGGGGCCCCGGCTGGCCGGAGGCGGCCGGCCTCCTCGCCGGCTGGCGGCTCATGCCCGACCCGATGGGGCTCGAGGTCGAGATCGGGGCCACGCTCGCCATGGCGATGGGCGTCGGCGCCCTCGCGCCCATCCTCGCCCCCGCCGTGACGACGGAAAGCGCCGCCGGCGCGCGCGCCTCGGGCGTCGCGACTCTGGGATGGAGCGTCGTCTTCTCCCTGCTCATCGCCGCCGCGATTGCGGCCTCGGCCATGAGCCTCGCCGCCTCCGTCTCCGGCCAGACGGCCGAGCGCCTGCCGGAGCCGATCTATGCGGCGAGCGGGCGCGGCCTCGTCGCCGTCTGCGACGCCAAGGCGCGCACGCCGTCACAAGCCCAGCGCGCCTGCGCGGCGCAAAAAATCGCGCCGGGAACGCCGCTGCGTCCCGTCGACGTGCGTCCAGCGGACGGCTTCTATCTGCTCGGCGCGCTCCCCGGCGCGACCGATCTCGGCGCGGCGGCTTCCGGCCTTCTCGCCTCGGCCATCGTCGCCTTCGGCCTCGCCCTCGCGGCGATGGGCCTGCAGGCCTGCAGCGCGGCCGTGGGCCATGACGCCCTCTATCGCCTGCGCGGCGAGATCGACCTCACCAGCCGGCGCCTCGCCATCACGCGGCTCGCTCTGGTCGCCGTGGCGACGGCGAGCTATGCCGCGAGCGTCACGCAGATCGTGACCCCGGGCGGGCTCATCGCGCTCGCGCTCGCCGTCTCCGCCGCCTGCGTCGCGCCGGCGCTCGCTTTGGCCTTCTGGAATCGCGCGGGCGACAGAGAGGCGCTCGCGGCGCTCGCCGCCGGCCTGGCGGGCCTTGCGGCCGCGCTCGTCATGGCGGGGCCGGCGCGCAAGATCGAGGTCTACGGGCTCTCGGCGCTGGCGGGCGCGACGCTGGGCGTCGCGGCGGGCGTCATGTCCGGCCTGGCGTCGAACGGCGTAAAGCCGGAGGCCGAGGCGTTCGTGCGCCGCCTGCTGCATGGCGACGGCGAGATCGTCGCGCCCGACAAAGGCGCCTGACCGACTATTTCAATTCCGGCCCCGCCTTGCCGAGGACGACCGCCTTGTCCTTGCCGCAGACGAAATTCTTCGCATGCTGATCGGCGATCTCGCGCGCAAGTTCGTTGGCGTTGGGATTGGCGCGCGCATCGACATAGCCGACATGGCAGACCGCGCCGGGCGGCAGCCGCGTGACGACCAGCGCCCGGCCGCTCGTCGTACGCTTGTCCATCTCCGCCGGCGTCTTGTAGTTCCAGCGCATGATCGTCGCGAAGGGCTTCCCGTCCAGGAGCCGCCATTCGATTACGCCCTCGTAGAAATCGTTGAACGGCCCGAGCGTCTCGCCCGCCGCCGGCTCGTCGGCGGCCTTTTTGCCGAAGCTCACATACATGCGCTGGTCGCCGGCGCCGAACCATATGGGAACGCCCACATGGCCCCGGCAGCGCCAGTCGCCATAATCCTCCTCGGCGCGGCCCGCGCGATGCGTGCAGTCCTTGCGGATGTCGATCCGGGTATAGGCGGAGGAAAGGTCCTGGGCGCGGGCCGCCAAGGCGACGAGGCAAAGCGACAGGCTGAACAACAGGCGTTTCATGATCCTCTCCTCGCGGCGGGGGACCGCGAGAATAGAATGCCAAAAGCCACACAGGCGCTAAATGCGCCGGCTCACATGAGGGAATTTTCTCCGGGGCGTAACAGCGCCCGAAGGTTCTGGAGGAGGCGCAAACGCTGGGCGTGAGCTTATCACCAACGCCGTCATGGCCGGGCTCGTCCCGGCCATGACGGCTCCTGGAGAGTGTGACCTCCTTAGCGCCCGACGGTCTTCGACCGCCGACCTCCCCGTAAAGGGGAGGTATGGGGCGCTGGCCATCCGAGATTGTCGTTCGCCCGATTCCTCTCGCGCGACGGCCCCTATCCTTCCCTGCGATTTCTGCTATAAGGCCCTCGCACGCCCGGCCCCGCCGGGCGGCGCCGCTTTGGGGCGACCTCGCTGGACGACATCCCGGCCTTGGCCGTTCCTCGCGGAAAACTCCCAATCATAAGGAAGAACGGATGTCGATCACGGCCGAGCGCAAGCAGGCGCTCATCAAGGAATACGCCACGAAATCCGACGACACGGGTTCGCCCGAGGTTCAGGTCGCGATCCTCACGGAGCGCATCGTCAACCTCACCGAGCACTTCAAGACGCATGTGAAGGACAATCACTCGCGTCGCGGCCTGCTGAAGCTCGTCTCCCAGCGCCGCCAGCTTCTCGACTATGTGAAGAAGCGGGACGAAGCCCGCTACAAGACCCTGATCGAGCGGCTCGGCATTCGCCGTTAGGCAAGCCTTACGAAGGCGGCGCGACGCAAGCGCCGCTTTCACTTTTTGACGGGGCGCTCAGACGCCCGCAACGAAAGACCCGACGCGAAAAAACGTCATGGCAGGATCGCCGGACGCTGCGTGGACGATAACGAGAATCAACGCTTCCGCAGCCTCTCGCCGTCTTGCTCATGGCGAACCGCCGGGTTCCCCGGAGAAGACCGAACATGTTCCAAATCCATCGCGAAGAACTCGACTGGGCCGGCCGCAAGCTCGTCCTCGAGACCGGCAAGGTCGCCCGCCAGGCCGACGGCGCCGTCGTCGCCACCTGGGGCGAAACCACCGTGCTCGCCACCGTCGTCTCCGCCAGGGCCCCGAAGCCGGGCCAGGACTTCTTCCCCCTCACCGTCAACTATCAGGAGAAGGCCTTCGCCGCCGGCCGCATTCCGGGCGGCTATTTCAAGCGCGAGGGCCGTCCTTCGGAGCGCGAGACGCTCGTCTCCCGCCTCATCGATCGCCCCATCCGTCCGCTCTTCCCGGACGGCTACCGCAACGACACGCAGGTGATCGTCACCGTGCTGTCGCATGATCTCGAGAACGATCCGGACATTCTGTCCATGGTCGCGGCCTCCGCCGCCCTGACGCTTTCGGGCGTTCCCTTCATGGGCCCCATCGGCGGCGCGCGCGTCGGCTATGTCAACGGCCAGATCAAGCTCAATCCGACCATCGAGGAGATGAAGCTCTCCGACCTCGATCTCGTCGTCGCCGGCACGCATGACGCGGTGCTGATGGTCGAATCGGAAGCGAAGGAGCTTTCGGAAGAAGTCATGCTGGAGGCCGTGATGACTGGCCATCGCGGCTTCCAGCCGGTGCTCGACGCGATCATCCGCCTAGCCGAGCGCGCCGCCAAGGACCCGCGCGAGCTCGTCGCGCCGGATCGCTCGGAGGTCGCGGCGCTCGTCTCCAAGATCGCCGAGGCCGAGCTGCGCGAGGCGTACAAGATCACCGTCAAGCAGGATCGCTACGCCGCCGTGGACGCGGTGAAGGCCAAGGTGACGGCGGAAATCTTCCCCGAAGGCGTCGAGGCGGAGTTCACCAAGGAAGAGGTCGCCGAAGTCTTCAAGGAGCTGCAGGCCAAGGTCGTCCGCTGGAACATTCTCGACACGGGCGTCCGCATCGACGGCCGCGACGTGAGGACCGTGCGCCCGATCGTCGCCGAGGTCGGCGTCTTGCCGCGCACCCACGGCTCCGCCCTCTTCACCCGCGGCGAAACGCAGGCGCTTGTCGTCGCGACGCTCGGCACGGGCGAGGACGAGCAGTTCGTCGACTCGCTCGAGGGCACCTATAAGGAGCGCTTCCTGCTCCACTATAATTTCCCGCCCTACTCGGTGGGCGAGACGGGCCGCATGGGCTCGCCGGGACGCCGCGAGATCGGCCATGGCAAGCTCGCCTGGCGCGCCATCCGGCCGATGCTGCCGGCGGCGGCCGAGTTCCCCTACACGCTGCGCGTGGTCTCCGAGATCACCGAATCGAACGGCTCGTCCTCGATGGCGACGGTCTGCGGCACGTCGCTCGCGCTGATGGACGCCGGCGTGCCGATCAAGGCGCCGACCGCCGGCATCGCCATGGGCCTCATCCTCGAAGGCGACCGCTTCGCGGTTCTCTCCGACATTCTCGGCGACGAGGACCATCTCGGCGACATGGACTTCAAGGTGGCGGGCACGTCGAACGGCGTGACCTCGCTGCAGATGGACATCAAGATCGCCGGCATCACCGAGGAGATCATGCGCGTCGCCCTCGGCCAGGCGAAGGAAGGCCGCCTGCATATCCTCGGCGAGATGGCCAAGGCCATCACTTCCTCGCGCGCCGAGCTCGGCGAGTTCGCGCCGCGCATCGAGACGATGAAGATCCCGACGGACAAGATCCGCGACGTCATCGGCTCGGGCGGCAAGGTGATCCGCGAGATCGTCGAGAAGACCGGCGCCAAGATCAATATCGAGGACGACGGCACGGTGAAGGTCGCCTCCTCCGACGGCAATTCGATCAAGGCCGCGATCAACTGGATCAAGTCCATCGCCTCCGACCCGGAAGTCGGCATGATCTATGAGGGCACCGTCGTGAAGACCGCCGATTTCGGCGCCTTCGTAAACTTCTTCGGCGCCAAGGACGGCCTCGTCCATATCTCGCAGCTCTCCAAGCAGCGCGTGGCGAAGACGACCGACGTGGTGAAGGAAGGCGACCGCGTGAAGGTGAAGCTGCTCGGCTTCGACGATCGCGGCAAGGTGCGCCTTTCCATGCGCGCCGTCGACCAGGAGACGGGCGAGGATCTCGAAGCCAAGGAAAAAGCCGAGAAGGAGGCCGCCGCCGCGAATGGCGAGTGAGGCCGCCGCATATCAGAAAAACCGAGCCGCCCGCCTTTGTCGGGCGGCTTTTTCATTTCCAGCCGCGCGCCGCTCCGGACGCGAGGCTGCGTCTTATAGCGCCTTGCGCGCGCCGCGCTATCTGTGACTTGCTCCAGCTTATCGAGACGCGCGACGCGACGGGGGACCCATGACGGAACCGAAGAAGTCCGAGAACGCGCCGGCGGGCGCGCTTTTCGCGCCGCCTCAACCGGTGGACATCTTCCTCGTCGCGCGGCTCGGCTTCACCTTCATCTTCGTCGTCCTCACCGCGCTCATCGCGGAGCCTTATCTCGCAAGCCTCACTTGGGCCCTCGTTCTCGCCGTGGTCTTCATCGATCCGCATCGCTGGCTCGAAGCGCGCATCGGGGCCAACGCGGCCGCGGCGATCTCGGTTTTTCTCATCGCGGTCATCATTGTCGGGCCGCTCCTCTTCGTCTCGGAACGGTTGATCAACGAGGCCCTTTCGGGCGTCGGCTATCTCCAGAACAGCATATCGGACGGTAGATGGAGCGCCTTTCTGCAGGCGCATCCGTGGCTGAAATGGATCGGCGGCCAGGTGGACCTGCGCGCCCTCGCCGGCCGCTTGGGGGAATTCGTCACCAATCTTGGCGGCGCCGTGCTCCGACAGTCGACCGGACAGGCCATCACGGTCCTTCTCGCCTTCTACATGCTGTTCTTCTTCCTGCGCGACCGCCGCGCCGGGCTCGACGCGATCGTGCGCCTGTCGCCTTTTTCGCCGCTTGAAACGGGCAAGCTGATGGTGCGGGCGCGCGACACGATCTACGCGATGATCTACGGCATGCTCGCCGTCGCTGCGCTGCAAGGCGCGCTCGGCGGCCTCATATTCTGGTGGCTCAACTTCCCCTCGCCGGTCTTCTGGGCCCTCGTCATGGGCGTGCTGGCGATCGTCCCGGTGCTGGGCACATTCGTTATCTGGGTGCCGGCGACGATCTATCTCGCGATCGAGGACCGCTGGGCCGACGCGATCACGCTCGGCCTGTGGGGCGGCGTCGTGATTGCGTCGGCGGACAATCTGGTGCGCCCGCTCCTCGTCGGCGAAACGTTGCGCCTGCACACCGCGCCGGCCTTCATCTCCATGCTGGGCGGGCTCCAGCTTTTTGGTCCGTCCGGCCTGATCCTCGGTCCGCTCGCCTTTACGACGACGACCTTGATGCTCGAATTCTGGCGCCGCCGAGCGGAGCCGGATCCGCAATCCAGGTAAGCGGCCGTCCGGTCGCGAGGACCAAGTCACAGGCGGGCCAGGGAACGCCCTCGCTTCTATCGGGTTGAAGAGCCATCCGTTGCAATCGGCGACGAGCGCGAGTCGATCCATGACCAACAAAGCCGAAAACGATCCCCACCAGCATGTCCACAAAATGGCCGCCTATCTTCAGGAGACGATCAACCGCCTCCGCGAGGATATAGAGAAGGTTGACGAACCGCAGCTCAAGGCCATGTTCGAAACCTCGGCGGAAGTGTTGAGCGGCCTCAAAAAGGCCTATCGCGACTACGAAGAGAAGAAGGAGCCGGCCTGGCCCGGCGGGCGCGAATTGCATAGCTGAGTCGAGAGAGGAGCCGCGAGATCGCGACGAAAATCCCCAAGCTTCTCTCCATCGCCGGCTCCGACCCCTCCGGGGGCGCCGGAGCGCAGGCGGATCTGAAGACCTTTTCCGCCTTAGGCTGCTACGGCATGGCGGCGCTCACCGCGCTGACCGCTCAGAACACGCGCGGCGTGACCGCCGCCTACCCGCTCGCGCCCGACATTGTCGCGGCGCAGATCGCGGCCGTCCTCTCCGACATTCCGCCGGACGCCGTCAAGATCGGCATGGTCGCGACGCCGGAAATCGTGGCGGCCGTCGCCGGCGCGCTGGGCGGCGCGCCGCGCAATGTGGTCCTCGACCCCGTGCTCGCGCCCACCCAAGGCGCGAGCCTCGCCTCCGCCGGGCTGGAGCGGGCGCTGATCGCGACCCTGCTGCCCCTCGCGCGTCTCGTCACGCCCAATCTCCTCGAGGCGGCCGCCCTCACCGAGACGCCGCAAGCGAAAGCGGTAGAGGAAATGGCCGCTCAGGGGGCGCTCCTCGTGGAAGCCGGGGCCCGGGCCGCGCTGGTCACGGGCGGCGATCTCGCGGGCGATCCTGTCGACGTGCTCGTCGCGGAGGGCGAGACCCGCCTCTTCCACGGCCGCCGAATCGAAACGCGCCACACCCATGGCACGGGCTGCGCGCTTTCCGCCGCCATCGCCGCCGGCCTCGCCAAGGGCGAGCCGCTCATCGACGCCGTCGCGGCCGCCAAAGCCTGGCTGGAGGGTGCGCTCGAAGCCGCCGAGGCGCTGGAGATGGGCGAAGGCCGCGGCCCGCCGCATCATTTTTATGCGCTTTGGCGGTGAGCGCACGGCCCGGCTTGGACGCAAAGCGAAATTTGTATTATCTGGCCTAGCGTTACGATTAAGACGCTTGGAGGGCTGGATATGAGCTTGGCGACGCCGACGCTTGCGGTCGGCACCGGCGACAAGGACAAGATTTTTTATGTCGCCATGGCCGTCGCGATGGCGGCGACCGTCTTCATCGGCTTCGGGCCGACCTTCTTTTTCAAGCTCTTCTCCGATTCCCCGCCGCTTCCGCCGCTGCTGCATCTCCACGGCGCGGCCTTCGCGGCCTGGTATGCGCTCTTCTTCACCCAGGCGGCGTTGATCTCCAACAACCGGCCCGACCTGCATCGCAAGCTCGGATTCGCCGGCTTCGGCCTCGCCATCGTCATGGCGGTCCTCGGCGTGCTGGCGGCGGTCCACGCCATCCGCGCCAATCACACGCCGCCGGGCCTCGACCCGCGGTCCTTCCTCGTGCTGCCCTTCTTCGGCATCTCCGTTTTCGCGACTCTTGCGGGCGCGGGCTTTCTGACGCGCAAGCGCCCGGAGACGCATAAGCGGCTGATGCTGCTCGCCAGCATCGCCATGCTCGACGCCGCCATCGCCCGCATTCCCGGCGTCTTCATGGTTGGCGGCCCCCTCGCCTCCTTCGGGCTTCAGGACCTCTTCGTGATCGCCTGCATCGGCTACGACTTCGCCTCGCGCCGGCGCGTCCATCCCGCCTATCTCTTCGGCGGGCTGTTCATCCTGGCCATGCAACCCATGCGGATCATCGTCTCGACGACTCCCTGGTGGCTCGCCTTCGGGGATTGGCTGAAAGGGTGACGACGCCCCCTCTTCCCGCCTGCGGGGAGAGGGAAAATCACGCGTTCAGCGCCGCCTTCACCGCCGCGCTCGCCTTCGCGAAATCCATGCGGCCGGTATATTTCGCCTTCAGCGCGGCGACGACCTTGCCCATGTCCTTGATCGACGCGGCGCCCGTCTCGGCGACCGCGGCCTTCACGACCTCGGCGACCTCGGCCTCCGAGAGCTGCTGGGGCAGATAGGCGGAGATGACCGCGATCTCGCCCTTTTCCTTCGCGGCGAGATCGGCGCGGCCGGCCTTCTCATAGATGTCGAGCGATTCCTGCCGGCTCTTGATCATCTTCTGCAGCAGCGCCAGCACGTCGTCCTCGGTCAGCGCCTTGCCCGCGCCGCGCGCCTCGATGTCCTTGTCCTTGAGGGCCGCGTTGATCATCCGCAACGCGTCGACCTTGGCGCTGTCGCGGGCCTTCATGGCGTCCTTGAGGTCCTGGTTGATCTTCTCGCGCATGGGGTTCCCTTTTTGCGGCGGAATGGTCTAAAGCATGGGGACCGTCATCAATCGACGAGGCTTTCCCTCACCTTCCCCTTGAGGGGGAGGGTCGAACCGCGCCAGCGGTTCGGGGTGGGGTGAAGCCTCTTGGTGCGATGGCGTCACCCCCTCCCGATCGCCTTCGGCGATCGATCTCCCCCCTCGAGGGGGAGGTGGGCGCGCCTCGCCAATGGCGGCGGCCGATGCAACGGGCATAGAACGGACATGACCCTCGATCAAGACAATGGCTGGACCAAACCCGTTCACACCGGCCTGCTGGTGCTCGCGAGCGGCGAGGCGATCGCGGGCTACGGCCTCGGCGCCGTGGGCGAGGCCGTGGGCGAGGTCTGCTTCAACACCGCCATGACCGGCTATCAGGAAATCCTGACGGACCCCTCCTACGCCGCGCAGATCGTCACCTTCACCTTCCCGCATATCGGCAATGTCGGGACGAATGACGAGGATATCGAGACCGTCGATCTCGCGCATGGCGCCGGCGCCGTCGGCGCGATCTTCGGCCAGAAAGTGACCGAGCCTTCCAATTTCCGCGCCGAGACGACGCTGACCGACTGGCTCGCCAGGCGCGGCGTCGTCGCGCTCTACGGGATCGACACGCGCGCGCTGACGGCGCTGATCCGCGAACGCGGCATGCCGAACGCCGTCATCGCCCATTCGCCCGAGGGCAAGTTCGACATTCCCGCGCTCAAGGCGAAGGCCGCTGGCTGGCCGGGGATCGACGGCATGGATCTCGTGCCGAGCGTCGGCGCCAGGGAGCGCTATGACTGGAAGGAGACGCCCTGGAAGCTCGGCGCCGGTTACGGCGCGCGCGACGGGCAGGCGAGATTCCGCGTCGTCGCGATCGACTACGGCGTAAAGCGCAATATTCTGCGCCTTCTCGCCGATCAGGGCTGCGAGGTGATCGTCGCTCCCGCCACGGCGACGAGCGCCGAAATTCTGGCGCTCGAGCCCGACGGCGTCTTCCTCTCCAACGGCCCCGGCGACCCGGCGGAGACCGGCAAATACGCCGCGCCGGTGATCCGCGAGCTGCTCGCGAAGAAAGTCCCCACTTTCGGCATTTGTCTCGGCCATCAGATGATGGCGCTGGCCGTCGGCGCGAAGACCCGGAAGATGCCGCAGGGCCATCACGGCGCGAACCATCCGGTGAAGGATTTCACCACCGGCAAGGTCGAGATCGTCTCGATGAATCACGGTTTCGCGGTCGATCGCGACAGCCTGCCGGAAAACGCCGTCGAGACGCATCGCTCGCTTTTCGACGGCTCCAATTGCGGCATCGCGCTCACCGACCGGCCGGCTTTCTCGGTCCAACACCACCCCGAGGCCTCGCCCGGCCCGCAGGACAGCCATTATCTCTTCCGCCGCTTCGTCGAGATGATGGAAAAGGCGAAGGCGGCGTAAAAATCGGCCGCGCGCCTTCAGGCGCGCTCAGGCTGCTTACAAAGCCGGTTGACGCCCCTCGTGCTTCGAGAAGCCTGCGCAAGTCGGGCAAGAAGCCCGACTTGCGCGCGCTCCTCAGCATGAGGGGCTCTTCTTCTACGCGAGACACTTATACGGTTTCCGCTTGATCACTTCGTTCGCGCGTCCCGTCATTGCAAGCCGAAGGCGAAGCAATCCAGAGCGTCGCCGCGGCCCTGGATTGCTTCGCTTCGCTCGCAATGACGGCCAAACGGAACCGGTGTTAGGCCTCATCCCGAGGAGCGCGCGCGCAACGCGCGTCTCGAAGGACGAGGCCGCCTCGGAGGCTTGTCAAAGCGGCGCGCGCTTCAGGCGCGCTTCGCATGTTTTTCGCAACGGGGAACGCTCCGCGCGATTTCCTCCCAGCTTTTTGTTTGCGTCAACTGCGGCTTGACGTCGAATCCCTCCAGGAGGGGCAGCCAGCCGATCTCGTCCGACGCATGGAGATAGGCGTCAAGGACGACCGGCCCCTCGGGAATCTCGTCCTTGCGGCACGCGAGCTCGCCGCCGATCTCGACCCCACCCTTGCCGTGACGGCCGGCGGCCTTGGCGCTTTGCGTTTCAGCCTGAAAGGCGCGCACCGCCGCAAGATCGCGCGGGACGACCTCATAGACGACAAGCGCCGACGACGGCGCCGCGAGACGCGCCAGCGCGTCCCGATCCTGCTCGCGCTCGGCGCGCTGCAGATGGATGTCGAGCGTTCGTCCCGCGCCGCCATCCTCGGACGCGTATTTCGCCAGCAAGATCGTCTTTTCGGGCGTCAATGTCGCCCAGTCCGGCGCCCGCACCGCGACCCGGATTTGCGCGACATCCGCTGTTCCGAGATCGAAGCTGCGCAACTTCCATTGCGTGGAGAAGGGCGCGCCATTGCAGCCCGCAAGGGCGACAGCCGAAAAGAGACCGGAAATCCACATGGTCCTGCGCATGATTTGATTCATCCTCTGCTATATTTTTTTAATGTGTTGCATTAAAATTTTTATGCGTCAATATTGGCGCGGTCGCTCGCCGGCATGGCGAAGCCGGCCAGATCATCCCGCCTTCGGCGCTAGAGCCATTTTGGAGACGCACAATGACCCATTCCGCCGCATTTCCTTTCGCGGAAAGCCCCCGTTTCGCCGCCTTGCGTGCGAAAATAGGCTGGCTTTGCCATGCGATCCGAACGCTTGCGATCGGCTACGCCATGCTCACGCTGTGGGGCTTCTATCACTCCTGGGCGGCGCGCTCGCCCTATGAGCTCACGACGATGCGCCTCTTCGGGCTCGACGTTTCGGGCGCGTCTGCGGCCCAATGGAATGCGGTGCTGGCGATGAGCCTCGTCTTGTGGCTGTTCGTCGCCGCGCTCGCCTTCTGCGTCTGGCGGCTCTTTTCAACCTACCTCAAGGGCGCCGTATTCTCGCTGGAAGCCGCCCTTTGGCTGCGTCGGACGGGCATTGCGGGCCTCATGGCGATCGTCGCCGATTTCGTCGAGCGCTCCGCCGTCGTCTATACGCTCGCCGCGCATCTGCCGGAGTCGGCGAAGGCCAGACACATGTTCATCGGAACCGAGGACTTCGTGCACATCATCCTCGCCCTCATGCTGCTCGCCCTCGCCCACATCCAGAAAACCGCAGCCGAGATCGCCGACGACAACGCCCAGATCGTATAATGCCGATCATCGTCAATCTCGACGTCATGCTCGCCAGGCGCAAAATGCGCTCGCGCGACCTCGCCCAGCAGATCGGCATCGCCGAGCAGAATGTCAGCCTGCTGAAATCCGGAAAGGTGAAAGGCGTTCGCTTCGACACGTTGGAGAAAATCTGCGAGGCGCTCGATTGCCAACCGGGCGATATATTGGAATATCGCCCAGAGGATATGTCGAAGCGTCAAAACCTCGGCGAATAGTTTCGGAGAAGATCAAATGAGCGCTTCGAGGGTCATGAAAGCCGTCGCCCTCGGCGCGCTCGTTCTCGTCTCCGCCGCCGCCTTGTCCTTCACCATCCGGCCCCAGCTCCGCGCGGCGCTGCTGGCGCAATTGCACGATCCGGTCGATCTGCCTGCTCTCGCGGCCGATTCGCGGATTCATTACGAGCCGAAGGCCCGGGCCTGCGCGGAAATCGTCGCGGCCGTCCTGCCCGCCGCCATCGCCAAGATCGAGGCCGGGCACGGCCGCCCCTTCGGCAAGCCGCCCATCGTCGGCGTCTATGACGAATATGACGCCTATTCCCGCGCCAACGGCCTGGGCGATCCCGACATTGTCGGCGTCTCCCGCGCCGGACGCGCCATGCTCTCGCCTGTCCTCTGCAAGGATGAAATCTACCGAATGACCGGCGTGCTGACCCACGAATTGTCGCATGTCCACTTCTTCGGCTGGCGTCCGCGCAGCGCGGCGCGGCCGCCGCAATGGTTCACCGAAGGCCTCGCCGTCATGGCCTCCGACGGCGGCGCGGCCGAAAGCGTCGGCGACAGGGAGGCGGCGGAGGCGATACGAAAGGGCTATGGCGTCATTCTCGACGCGACGCCCTGGTCGAACTTCATGGCCATTCCCTTCGCCGCGGAGCCCCCTTGCGACAAAGGCTGCGATCTGAGGAGCTTCCGCCAGCGCATGGCCTATCGGCAGGCGGCGCTTTTCGTCGCCTGGCTTCGAAAAAGCGACCGGGACGGCTTCTCGCGCCTGATGCGGGCGCTTGAAGGCGGAGAGAGTTTCGGCGAAGCCTTCAAGGCGGCCCTCGGCGGCACGCCTTGGGAGCGCTGGAAAGACTTCTCCCTTGGTCTTCAGGCCTCGCGATAGAAGACCAGCGACAGGCCAACGACCATGAAGGCGACCGGCCAGACGAAGCCCGCGATCTTCCGGGCGTCGCCGTCGAGCCGCAGCTCCAGCCAGCGCGACCAGCCCGCCGCCACGCCCGCGAGCGCCAAGGGCGTATGGGTGATTTCGATCAGCGTCTCTTCCTTGAGATTGCTGAGCGCATGGGAATGGGTGAGCAGAAAGGCCGCCGCCGTCGCCACGCTGATGGGGAAGACATAGGCCGCCCACCGCGCCTTGACGCGCCCGAGCCGCACCCGCCACTCGAACAGGCCGAAGGCGACGATGAGCAGCGTCAGCAAACGGTGCTGGGCGATCTCGGGATCGCGCAGGCTCTCGATGAGGCCGAGGCGCCCGAGCGGCCAGACCGTCTCGTCCGCGCGCAGGAAGAGGAAGCCGGCGAGTCCCACAAAGACGAGCGGCCAATGCCGCATATAGGGGGCAAGACGCCGGCTGGCGCGCTCGAGCAGCGCCATCGCGCCCATGACGAAAACGAAGATCCCCGCCCAGTGATGGTTATATTCCGACCAGGCGATGTCCGCGGGAGAGCGCGGCGGATAGGCGCCGGGCGGCAGCTCCTTCAAGGCTTCCGGCGGCAGCGCGGCGGAGAGCGCCTCGAAATCCGGGCTGTCGAGACGGATGGGCAGGCGCGGCTCGAGCCGGTCGACGATCTCGGCAAAGCTCGCGCGGTCGTTTTGAAGATCACGCGCCGGCGGCAGCGAGGCGAGCGACGCCGCGCAAAAGATCACGGTGAGGCCGACGCCGATCTCCGTCTCGGCGAAGCGGCGCGTGCGCAGCAACGGGCCGGCGGGCTCGTTTTCGAGCTTGCGTACGGCCAGGAAATTCAGGCCGCCCAGGAAAAGCAGTCCCAGCAGCAGCATGATCTTGGCGCCGAGCATGACGCCGTAAGACGTGCCGTACAGGGCCGGGGGCGTCCCGACATAGAAGACCGCCATCAGCACGCCGCCCAGGAGCAGCGCCGCGACCGCGCCGACGGACATATGCGAGAAGCGGCGGGCGACCCGCGCCCGCGCGCGCGGATCCGGGACGTCGGTCAGCGCCATCAGAAAATAGGGGATGCCGCCGATCCAGACGGCGGCGCCCAGCATATGGAGAAACTCGGCGGCGGCCAGCGCGGCGGCGCCGTCGAGCTGGCTGACGGCGTGGGTCGATCCGGCCTGCACGCCGAGGAGCAGCGCCGACAGCACCGGCGCCGCCGAGCGGATGGCGACGCCGCCGCGTTGCGCGCGCCAGGCGGCGAGCGCGATGGCGGCGGCGAGCGCGCCGGCCATGAGATCGACCGCGACGGCGCGCGCCCCCGCGGCCTCATGGACAGGAATTTCCAGCGTGCCGGCCAGCATGACGGTGAGCGAGGCGGCGGCGAGCGCCTCCGCCGCAAGGAGCGCGCAGGCCGCGCGGCATACGAGCCGCAATACGCGGCGCTCCAGCGTCTCGGCCGCGCCGGCGAGCCGCGGCCGGAGCGGCCAGACCAGCATCAGCAAGAAGGCGAGGCCGCCCGCCGTGACGCTCTGCGCGGCAAGGATGAGTCCCCGCAGCACGACGCTGAGGAAGCCGTAAATATCGACGAAGAGCTGCATGTCAGCGGCTCACCGCGAAGGGAATGTCGCCCTGCGTGATGTGGCCGTCCGGGCTCAGAGTCTGCCAATGCAGCCGGTAGCGCCCATTGGTCAGGCCCGTCGCCCTGGCCCTCAGCGTGTCCGCGCCGCCCGCGTCGAGAATGGGGAGGAGGATGACGGCTTCGCCGTCGATCTTGAAGAGCTTCATGCTCGACCGCTCGGCGTCGATCCGGCTGTTGAAGCGGATTTGGATCGCGAGATCGTCGCTCTTGACGACGTCCTCGGGTCGCGGCGTCGAGCTGAGCGCCAGAGCGTGGGCCCAGACGGCCTCACAAGCGACAGTCGCGAAGGCGCAGACGCCCAAAAGTCGGAAAAGCTTCATGAGTCGACCCGTGGCCCGCCCGGATGGGCTCAGGTCTCGCCGATTAGCCGATTCCGCGGCATATTAGCAATGGCTGAACCCTTGCCGCATTTTGCCGCTCACTTCAGAAAGACGTAGATGTCGACGTCGACATTGGCGTCTTCACCTTTGAAATCAGTTAGATATTCTTCGATGATCAGGTCCTTGGTGTCGAGGCCCTTCTCATCGAGATAGGCGGCGATCGCCTCATAGGTGGCGTCGATCTCGTCATAGGCGCCGCGGTGCTGGAATTTGAGCGCCTTGCCGGCGGGCGAAGCGCCGATCTCCACGCCGTCGGAGAGTTTCGGCTTGCCCTCCGGCGCGGCGGCGAGCGGCGCCATGGCCTCGAAGGTAAAGCCCGCATCGTCCGTCTTGGTGAAGACCGCGACCGGGCGGCCGTTGACGGTCAGGCCCGACTTTTTCACGGCGGCGTTGAGCTTGGCCAGGGCTTCGGAAAGCGTCTTGGCCGCGTCCTCCCACTTCCCCTGTCCCTTCAGCACGGCCGCCGGGCGCGCGTCGACATTGACCGTCTCGCTCATGACGGACGGCGCGGCGTCCGGCGTCGCCGGCTTCGCGGCTTCGTTCCTTTCATCCGGCTTGGCGGCCTCGGGCGCGGCGGGAGCCGGAGCGCTCCTCGCGGGCTCGCCCTCATCGGCCGGGGCGCCGGGGAACATTCGGCGCTCGGCGATAATGGCCGCCGAGGCGACGAGAAGCGTGAATATCGCCAACGCGCGCCAATGGGTTCGCAGGGCGTCGATCAGACCCGGTTCCTCGTCCATTCCTCGTGCGTCCCTATATTCGGCAAGCGATTCCCTAAGCGACGATTGGCGCGCAATTGCGACAGCCGTCGCGCGCGGCCAAAGTAGCGCCGAAGCGGCGCAGTCTCTATATACGAGCGCGCCTTAATGGAAAGACGAATGCCGCATCCGCTCGAAAATCATCCGATCCTCCGCATGAACGGCGCGGGCAACGAGATCCTCGTGCTCGACCTGCGCGGAACGGGCCATGTGCTCGCCCCGCAGGAGGCGCGCGCGATCGCGGCGGCGCCCGGGCTGCGATTCGATCAGCTCATGGCGCTGCACGATCCCCGCGAGAAGGGCGAGGACGTCTTCATGCGCATCTATAATATCGACGGCACGCTGTCGGGCGCCTGCGGCAATGGCGCGCGCTGCGTCGCCTATGCGCTGGCGCGCGAGGGCAAGGAGCGACTGTCGCTCGCGACCGACGCCGGCCGGATCGAGACGCGGCGCGAGGCGGAGACGGTCTTCACCGTCGATATGGGAGTCCCGCGCCTCGGCTGGCGCGAGATCCCCCTATCGCGCGAAGCCGACACGCGCGCCGTGGCGCTGGAGCCGGTCGTGGAGGGCGCGCCGGCGCAATTTTCGGCCGTCGGCATGGGCAATCCGCACGCCGTCTTCTTCGTTGACGACGCATTGGCTATCCCGCTCGAAGAGCTGGGACGGACGATCGAGCGTCATCCTCTTTTTCCTGAGCGGACGAATGTCTCCTTCGCGCAAATTTTCGCGCGCGACGATATTCTGCTGCGCGTCTGGGAGCGCGGCGCGGGCGCGACCAGGGCTTGCGGCTCGGCCGCCTGCGCGACCCTCGTCGCCGCCGCCCGCGCGGGCCTGGCCGAAAGGCGCGCGCGTCTGCGCTTGCCAGGCGGCGACCTCCATATCGAGTGGCGCGCCGACGATCACGTCATGATGACGGGGCCGGTGGAATTCGAATTCGAGACGCGCCTGACCTCGAGCATCCTCGAAGGCGCGGCCGCGTGAGCCCGGCGGTGGGAGAGCCGGCGCAAAAGGCGGAAGTTTTCACCTTCGGCTGCCGGCTGAACATGGTCGATAGCGAGGAGCTGGCGCGCCGGCATCCAGGCGCCGTCGTCGTCAATACCTGCGCCGTCACCAATGAAGCGACGCGGCAGGCGCGCCAGGCCATTCGCCGCCTGCATCGCGAGCGGCCGGAGTCGAGAATCGTCGTCGCCGGCTGCGCCGCCCGCATCGATCCGCAAAGCTTCGCGGCCATGGACGGCGTGGCCCGCGTCGTCGCCGAAGCGCAGCCCAATCGCGCGCGCGCGGCGGAAGAAGGCACGCGCGGTTTTCTCGCCGTGCAGAATGGCTGCGATCATCGCTGCACTTTTTGTATCATTCCCGCGGGCCGCGGCGCGTCCCGCTCCGTTTCGCCGCAAGAGGCGGTCGCGCAGGCGCGCGCGCTGGTCGAGCGCGGCAAGCACGAGATCGTGCTCACCGGCGTCGATCTCACGAGCTACGACGCCGACGGATTGAAGCTCGGCGGACTCGTGCGCCTGATGCTGCGCGAGCTGCCCACGCTTGCGCGGCTCCGCCTCTCCTCCATCGATTGCATCGAGGCGGATGGCGATCTCGTCGCCGCGCTCGCGGAGGAAGAGCGCCTATGCCCGCATCTGCATCTTTCCTTGCAGGCCGGCGACGATCTCATCCTCAAGCGCATGAAGCGGCGCCATTTGCGCGAGGACGCCATCCGCTTCTGCGCCGCGCTACGCAAGGCGCGGCCCGACATCGTCTTCGGCGCGGATTTCATCGCCGGCTTTCCCACCGAGACGGAAGACATGTTCGCGCGGACGCTTGCGCTCGTCCAGCAATGCGGGCTGACGCATCTCCATGTCTTCCCTTTCTCGCCGCGCCCCGGAACGCCGGCCGCGCGGATGCCGCAAACGCCGCGCGAGATCGCCCGGGAACGCGCGGCGCGATTGCGCGAACTGGGCGATCGCGCGCTCGCCCGTCATCTCGACGCGCAGATGGGAAAGACGCTGCGCTTTCTGACCGAGCGCGGCGGCGGCGCCCGCGCGGCGGATTTCACCCTCGCACGCATGCCGGGCGTCGAGGCGGGGCGGATGATCGACGCATGCGTCAAGGGACATGATGGGCGAGCGCTGGCCGTCACGCCTGTTTCGCCCACGCCTATTTCGTCCTTGTGAGCGCGTTGGTGCGGTTGCGGATGACTTCGAGCAGCGCTTCGCAGAGCGTCGCCGCGACGGCTTCATCGTCGGGCTGCGCCAGCGCGCAGCGAAAGGCCGCGACGATCTCGCCATAGGCCTCGGCGCCATAGAGGTTCATCACCGCGCTCAATGTGGCGATCGCGGTCTCCTCGACGGAAGCCTGCATTCCAATACTTCTCCCTGAAAATCGAGCAGAGACAAACGTGGCCGCCCACCCGCCACATGGACGAATGGCCGCCAAAAAGGATAGGCTTCAGAACATGTTGGCCGCTTGAGGGATTCGACCAGGTTTTCCTCGATGCGGCCGGGACACGCTATCGACCACCAATGGTAGAAATACGCCGATTCCGACCGCTCGTCAACCATGAATGGTTGACAGAATGAGCGAGCCGCGCCCCGAACATTTGCGGGATTTCGCGGAGCGCGTGCGCGCGCTCCTCGGGCCGTTCGGCACCATTGCGAGAGCGGCGAAGGAATTGGAAATTCCCGAAAACACGCTGCGCCGCGCCTGTGCGGGAAGAAACGAGCCGCAGGCGCCGCTGCTCATGGCGCTCTCGACGAAGCTCAATGTCTCGATGAGCTATCTGCTCGGCCTGTCGGACGACCCCGCCGTCGCGACGGCGCCCGGCGCCGCCGGCGATCCCAGGCTGGAGCTCCGTCGCATTCCGAGCCTCGACGCGCGGGTCGCCGCGGGCTCCGGCGTCGCGGCCTCCGTCGTCGCCATTGGCGAGATGCTGGCCTTTCCGCAATGGATGCTGCGCAAGCTCGCCCCGCCTGGCGCGAAGCTCTCTTTCATGCGCGCGCAAGGCGACAGCATGCGGCCGCTTTTCGGCGACGGCGCGCTGCTGCTCGTCAACGAAAGCGACGTGCGCCTTTCGGACTCGACGGACGGCCCGGAACCGAAGGACATATATGTCTTCGAGCAATCCGGCGCGTTGCGCGTGAAGCGCCTGCGCCTCAAACCGAATGGCGACGTCATCGTGCTGAGCGAGGATCCGGCCTGCGATCCCGAATTCCTGCGGGCGTCCGAAGCGAGGCGCGTCAAGGTGCTCGGCCGCGTCGTCTGGTGGGACGACCGGCTGTGACGTTTCCGATATCGGCTCCGTTTGATTCGTTTGCGAGTCTCTCATTGCGAGGAGGCGAAGCCGGCGCGGCGATCCCGGCGCTCGGACTGCTTCGCCTTCGGCTCGCAATGACGCCGGGAGCAACGCCGCGAAGCCGAGTCGGAAACCGTCTCACCTGTCATGATAGGCGATGCGATAGATCGCGCCGTTCTGATCGTCCGTGACCAGCAGCGATCCGTCGGCGAGCTCGGCGACGTCGACGGGCCGGCCGAGATAGCTCCCGCGCCCCGTGTTCCAGCCCTCCACAAAAGGCGTCGTCGCTCCGCCCTCTCCGTTCGGGCCGAGCGCCGTGAACATCACGCGGGCGCCGATGGGAACGCTGCGATCCCACGATCCATGCTGCGCCGAGAAGACGCCGCCGCGATATTTCTCGGGAAACATCGTCCCGCGATAGAAGGTCAGGCCGAGATCGGCGGCGTGCGCGGCTTGCTCCACCTGCGGAAAGACCACGCCCTCCGGCGGCGTGTCCTTCGCATATTCCCGCGTGCGAACATGGCCGCCGCCATACCAGGGAAAGCCGAAATTGAGACCGGCTTTGTCGGCGCGGTTGATCTCGCCGGGCGGGATGTCGTCGCCCATGCTGTCGACCTGATTGTCGGTGAACCATAACCGGCCCCGGTCGTCGAAATCGAGACCGACGGAATTGCGTATGCCGGTCGCGAAGACCTCGCGCCCGGAACCATCGGGATTCATCCGGATGATTCCGCCCATGCCGGTCTTTTCGTAGAGAGCGAGCTTGTCGCGCGGCGTGACGTTATGCGGCTGGCCGAGCGCGATATAGAGCTTGCCGTCGGGGCCGACCTTGCAGACGCGCGCGGAATGTCCGCTGCTTTCCTCGCCGCGCGGAATGAGATCGCCCGCCTTCACGATGATCTTGGCGACCGCCGCGGCGTCGCGCCATTTGTTCTCCGCATCGTCGATTCGCGTCACGCGATTGCGTTCGACGAGAAACAGCGCGCCGTCCTTCGACAGGCACACGCCGTGCGGCATGACGAGGCTGGCGGCGGGCAGCAGAAGATCGACGGACTTGGCCTTCTCCGCGCCGGGCGCGATCACGTAAGCGCGCTTCTCGTCCGTGCCGACGAAGATCGCCTTGCCCTCGCCGCCGATGGCGAGCGTCCTCGCGTTCGGCGCCAGGGCGTAGAGCGAAATGGTGAAACCTTCCGGCAGCTTGAGTCGCCGCAGCGTCGCTTCGATCTCGCGCCGCCGCGTTTCGGAAGCCGGCGCCCGCGCCCGATCCGCCAGCACGTAAACCGCCGCCGCGACGCCGAGGAAAATGATGGCCAATCGCGCAAGCCTGGGCTTCGTCATCGCAAGACACCCGTCGAAAACGTCGTCACATACGAATAAAATGCGGCAAGCCGAATATGAGGCAAGGCGGGAGATCGGACGCCTCCCCTTTAGGCTGTGTGGACAGTTATCTGAGCCATAGGACGATTGCGGCGAGGGTTACGACCGCTCGATAGTTTCGGGCGGTTTTTCGAAGCGGGTTGCAACGCGGCGGAACTGCTTGAGTTTTGAGAAGCAGCATTCGACGAGATGGCGCTGAGTATAAAGATGCTTGTCGAGCGGATATTTGAGCGCACGTGACGGGTTGTTTGGGATGACGGCAAGCGCGCCCTTCGCGGCGATGGCTTGGCGCAAATAATTGGCGTCATAGGCGGTATCGGCCATGACGACCTCTGCGGGCAGTCCCTCGATCAACGCCACGGCTTGCGGGGCGTCGCCCTTCTGACCGGCGGTCAGCGTGAACCGTCAGGACATCCCAAGCCGCGAACGGCCAGATGTATCTTGGTGCTCAGGCCGCCGCGCGAACGCCCGATCGCCTGATCTTCAGGCCCCCTTTTTCGCCCCGGCAGCGTGCTGATGCGCCCGGACGATCGTGGAGTCGACGATCAGATATTCGAAGTCAGAATCGTCAGACATCGCCTCGAAAACCCGATGCCAGACCCCTTGGCGCTCCATCGACTGAAGCGCCGAAACACACTGTTCCACTCCCCAAACGCTTCCGGAAGATCGCGCCAGGGGGAACCCGTGCGCACGATCCACAGCACGCCCTCCACAAACATCCGGTTGTCGCGGCCGGTCGAGCCCTTCTGGTCAGGCCGGCCAATGATCAGCGGAGCCATCCGCTCCCACGCCGTGTCCGTCAAAACCAATCGATCCATCACACCCAAGGCCGCCTCCCCAAAAGAAGTCTTGAATCTGATTTGCGACCAAATGGGAATCCCTTAGAGTCCACAGGACCTAGGGGAGATCGCCGGGCGAAGTTCCCGCCGTTGCAATATTGCTTGGGCTTTACCCCTCCCGACCCTGCTTCGCAGGGCGCCCTCCCCGTAAAGAGGAGGGATTCGGCCCTGCTTTTCCTTCGCGCGAATTAGAATCCGGCGGTCTGGTCGGTTCCGCGACCCTGAGCGCCCATGCCCTCTTCCCAATAAGGCGCCGAGCCGAAGTGCCGATGCAATCGCGTTTCCCAATCGCGGTTGGACCAGCTCGTCTCGTCGAATTCCGGCGCGTTCTTGAGCTGCTCGGCGGTGACGTTCGTCACATAGCCGCCCAGATTGGTGTCGTATTTGAACGCCTTCCAAGGCAGCGGATATTCGCCTTCGCCGATGCCCAGGAAGCCGCCAAAGCTCATGATCGCGTAGCGAATGACGCCCGAGACCTTGTCGATCATCAGATGGTCGATCTGGCCGATCTTGTTGCCGGACGGGTCATAAACGGCCGTGCCTTCGACGTTCTCGCTGGAAATCAGATTGCTGCCTTGCGTCGCCATTCCCATCGTCGCCTCCTGAAGCGCGTCGCGAACCTTTTCTGCGGGCTCGCTGAGCCCAGTGAACAAATCTTCGCAGCAAATGTTCCCTGAAGACGACGCAGGCGCGCGCATCGGGCTGCGCGGAGGACGCGGCGCCATGCGGCCGAAACGCGGCTTCCGCCGGGGCCGAAAACGGTTTAATGCAGCGCCACGGCTCGCAAGGGGCGCGCAGGAAAAGGACAGATGGGCTTGGAATACGCGGTCGGCTGGGAAGTCCTCGAAATCATCTGGATCAATATTCTGCTTTCCGGCGACAACGCCATCCTCATCGCCCTCGCCTGCCGCGGATTGCCTGTGAAGCAACGGCGCTGGGGCGTGTTCTTCGGCGCGCTCGGCGGCGTGATCCTGCGCGTGATCTTCACGCTGCTCGTCGTTCAGATGATGAGCATTCCCTATCTCAAGGGCTTCGGCTCGCTCCTCCTGCTGCTCGTCGCCGTCAAGCTGCTGATCGACGAGACCGAGCATTCCGACGTGAAGGCGAAGCCGGACCTGATCGGCGCCGTCATCGCCATCATCATGGCCGACGCGGTGATGTCGCTTGATAATGTTCTCGCCATTGCGGCGGCGGCGCGCGGCTCGACCTCGCTCATCGTCTTCGGCCTCGCGCTCTCCGTGCCGATCGTGATGTTCGGCGCGGGCTTCCTGCTCAAAGTGCTGGAGCGCTTTCCGGTTCTGGTCTGGGCCGGCGCGGGCCTGCTCGGCTGGGTCGCGGGCGAAATGGCCGCGTCCGACCCGGCCCTGCTCGAGCGCCTGCATGGAATCGACCATGCGACGCTGGAGCGCACGCTCTCCGTTGGCGGCGCGGCTTTCGTGCTCGCCGTCGCCTTCGCCGTGAAGGTCTATCGCCAGTGGCGGGAAGACCGGCGGGACGAGGAAAAGCGGAAGAAGTGACGCTTCAACGAGGTGGTATGAACCGGCGAGATAGCTGACAGATTGGACCAGCGACATTCCTGACAGTCAGGCTTGTTTCTCCATTTGGGAGATTTGAGCGATGCCTTTCAGGGAGCATGGGGTCGTGGAAGAGCGGATCGCGTTGTTTCGGGATTTTGATACGGGGGTTTTCACGGCGTCGGATCTGTGCCGCCGCTATGGCGTCAGCCGGGAGACCTTCTACGTTTGGAAGCGTCGGCGTGAGAGCGGCGAGGAGCGCTGGTTTGAGGAGAGGAGCCGTGCGCCCGGGCGCTCTCCGCAGGCGACGCCGCCCGACGTGGCCGCGTCCATCCTCGCCTTGCGTCGCCGCTTTCCGCGTTTTGGGCCAAAGAAGATCCGGGCGCGTCTCCTGCTTGACGCGCCGGACGTGGCGTGGCCCGCCGCCTCGACCATCGGCGACATTTTGAAGCGCGCGGGGCTGATCGACGCGAAGGCGCGCCGTCGGCCCGCGCTCGATCGCGGCGAGATCGTCGCGGGCGCGGACGCCCCGAACGGCGAATGGGCGATTGATTTCAAGGGCTGGTTCCGCACGCGCGATGGCGCGCGCATCGACCCGCTGACGATCTCCGACACGGCGAGCCGCTACCTCGTCGGGATCCACATCACGCGGCCGACGCATGACGGCGTGAAGGCCGCGCTGACGCGCATTTTCAGCGAGGTCGGCCTGCCGGAAGCGATGCGCTCCGACAATGGCGCGCCGTTTGGCTCGACGGGCGCGGGCGGGCTCTCGCGGCTTTCGGTGTGGCTTTTGAAGCTCGGCGTCGAACCGCGCTTCATCCCGCCGGCGTCGCCGCAGGACAATGGCCGTCACGAACGCATGCATCGCACTTTGAAGGACGAGACGGCGAAGCCCCCGGCGGCGGACGGGATGGAGCAGCAGATGCGTTTCGACCTGTTCCGCCGCCTCTACAACGAGGAGCGCCCGTACGAGGCGCTCGGGCAGACGACGCCGGCGAGCCGCTGGTGGCCGCCCCGGCGGGCCTTGCCGGCGCGGATCGAGGAGCCCTGGTATGACGCGCATCACGAAGTGCGCCGCGTGCGCTCCGAAGGATCGATCCGATGGCGCGGCGACAATGTGTTCGTCGGAGAGGCCCTGACAGGAGAAACGGTCGGCGTCGCCGAGCTCGAAACCGGCGGCCATATCGTCCGTTTCTGCAACCGCGATCTCGGCGTCATCGATCGCGCGCTTCGGTTCCACCGCTTCGCTCCGCCGCGCGCGCGGCTGCGCTGCGCACTGGAACCGAACCGCCAAAAGCCGTAGGAAAGCGTCAGGCATGCCGCCGGTCTAAACTGTCAGCAATGTCCTCGGTCGTTCAGGTGAAGACCCCCTCCCTGCCCTCCCCCAGGGGGCGGAAATTGCCGGCTTTGCTCCCTCCCCCCGAAAGGGGGAAGGTTGGGGTGGGGGGTCGCGCCGCCCGATATAAGGACTCAGCCGCGCAGGCCCTGCTTGGCGACCGGCTGCTGCGGATCGAGCTGAAGCGCGCGCTGATAGGATTCCTGCGCCTTCTGCCGGTTGCCGCTCTTGTCGTAGGCGACGCCGAGCCACGCCCAAGCGAGCGCGCTCTTATTGTCGACATTGAGCGCGGCGTTGAAATCCTCGATGGCCTTGTCGTATTTGCCGAGCGCCACAAGGCTTTCGCCGCGCGCCTGATAGGGCGCCGCCGCGAAGGGATCGCGATCGATGGCGTTGTCGAAATCCGTGACGGCGCGGGCGTGGTCGCCGCGCTTCTGATGGATCAGGCCGCGCGAATGAAAGGCCTGCGCATTCTCGGGATTGAGCCGGATCGCCGCATTGAGGTCATCGAGCGCCTGATCGAGATTGCCCTGCGCGCGCAGCAGATTGGCGCGACCGAGATAGGCCGGCGCGTGATTGGGATTGGCCTGGATGGCGCGGTCGAAATCGGCGCGGGCGACGTCGTTCTGCCCGGCCTGGCGGCTCGCCAGCGCGCGATTGGTGTAGGCGGCGGCGTTGTTGGGGTCGATCTTGATCGCCTGGGAGAAGTCGGCGACGGCCTCGCCGAAGCGGCCGACGCGGGCATAGGCGACGCCCCGCGTATTATAGGCCTCGGCGCTGCTGGGATTGCGCCGGATCACTTCGGTGAGCGAATCGAGATTGGCCGAGGCCGCCTTGGGGTCGGTGTCCGTGATCTCGGCGATGCCGCGCCCGGGCGGGCGAATGCCGCTCGCCGTCTCGCAGCCTGCGAGCAGCAGCGCGGACAGGGCCGCGCCGCTCAGGAGCCAATCGCGCAGCGAGGGAGGAGACAAGCGAAACGACGTCGCCGCAAGGCGGAAGCCCATGCCTGAAAATCCTCTCGATGCGACTTGAACCCAGCCGATTTCTTGCCGGACGCCGTTAAAAAAGCGTCTCCATATGGCAGGAATTCGACAGAATCAGCGGCCGGCGGCCTTGGCCTTCACCGGGAGCAGGCCCTCGCGCTGCAGCTTCTTGCGGGCGAGCTTGCGGGCGCGGCGCACGGCCTCGGCCTTCTCGCGGGCCCGCTTCTCGGACGGCTTCTCGTAATGGCCGCGCAGCTTCATCTCGCGGAAGATGCCTTCGCGCTGCATCTTCTTCTTCAGCGCCTTCAGAGCCTGATCGACATTGTTGTCGCGAACGAGAACTTGCACGAAGCCATCCTGCCTGTCTGTGGGGCGGCCCAGCGGGATTTGATTCCCGTGAGTCTGTCCGAATTGGGAATAGGTCGCCGGGCGCTGACGGAGCGCCTGACCCGTGAATGGGGGAAATAGCAGAGTCGCCACGCCCTGTCCATGCCGCGGAAGTGGAAAATCGCCTCTCTAAAGCATTTCGGAAAGGTCGCGCCTTCCATCAGCCACGCGGACGATTTCTACCCTCTCCGCCGGCATGCGCGCTCAGGCCTTCTGCGACGCTTCCAGCCGTTCCCGCGCTTCACGACGCAGCGCATCCATGTCGACCGGGCCGGCGGACCCGCTCGCCAGTCCCTCGTCCCATAATTGACGCAGGCGCTGGATGTCTTCCCGGCGCCACTCTCTCTTTTGCCGCCAGTCGCGAATGGCCTCGCTCGTGATGGCGTATTCGCCGCGCTCGACCGCCGCGCGAATGGCGGCGGCCTGTTCAGAGGTCAGGGCGACGCTCAGCTTCTCGATATTGGACATCGCGTTTCCCGGAGAAGAAAGTAGTAAAAAGCAGCATATTCCAAGCAAGCCGCAAAGGCGGACTTGCCCTGGCGTCGCGTTATATTATAACGTCCGGTATGACCGACGCGACTACCGAGGCTCACCGTCACGCGCATGACCATGCGGTTGGCCGCGCGCATGACCGTATCCTTATCCCTCGCCCGATCGCCCCCGTCCCCGCCTCGCTGATGGAAAGCTCGGCGGCCGCCCGGCTTCTCAAAGTCTCCATCCTCCTCGCCGCGCTCTGGGCCGGCGTCTATTGGGCGCTCCATTGACCATGGCCGCCGCGCCGGGGCCGATCCGCCTCGTCAATCTCACGCTCGGCTATGACCGACGCCCGGCCGTCCATCATCTCGAGGGCGAGATCGCGCCGGGCGCGGCGCTCGCCGTCTGCGGTCCGAACGGCGCCGGCAAATCCACGCTCCTTAAGGCGCTGGCCGGCCTGTTGCCGCCGCTCGGCGGCCGGATCGACCGGGCGAGCGCCACGGCGCAGGACGTCGCTTATCTGCCGCAGCTCGTCGAGGTCGACCGCTCCTTCCCGATCAATGTGCGCGATTTCGTCGCCATGGGCGCCATGCGCCGCATCGGCCTTTTCGGCCGCCTCGACGCCGCCGAGCGCGCGCGGACGGGGGAAGCGCTCGAGCGAGTCGGCTTGGCCGGCATGGAGGACCGCCCGATCGATACGCTGTCCGGCGGGCAGATGCAGCGCGTGCTCTTCGCGCGCCTCATCGTGCAGGACCAGCGCGTGATTCTGCTGGACGAGCCCTTCGGCGCCATAGACGAAGCGACGACGCACGACCTTCTCGGGCTCATCGTCCATTGGCGCGGCGAAGGGCGCACTGTTATCGCCGTGCTGCACGAGCTCGACCTCGCCCGCCGCGCCTTTCCCGAGACGCTTCTCCTGGCGCGCGAGCCGATCGCCTGGGGCGAGACGCGCGCGACGCTCTGCGGCGAAAATCTCGCGCGGGCGCGCGCCATGTCCGAGGCCTATGACCGCCTTGCGCGCGAGTGCCTCCGGGACGAAGAAGCCGAACATGCTCACTGACGTCTTCGTCGCGCCTTTCGTCGACTATGAATTCATGCGCCGCGCGCTGGTCGGTTCGCTGGCGCTCGCCATTTCCGGCGCGCCGCTCGGCGTCTTTCTCATTTTGCGGCGCATGTCGCTCGCGGGCGACGCGCTCTCCCATGCGGTCCTGCCGGGCGCCGCGATCGGCTATCTCGTCGCTGGCCTCTCTCTGCCGGCCATGACCTTTGGCGGCCTCGTCGCCGGCCTCGTCGTCGCCCTCGCCACGGGCGCCGCCTCGCGCTTCACGACATTGCGCGAGGACGCTTCGCTCGCCGCCTTCTATCTCGTCTCGCTCGCGCTCGGCGTCACGCTCGTCTCGCTGAAGGGCTCGAGCGTCGACCTCCTGCATGTCCTTTTCGGCTCGGTCTTCGGACTCGACGACGCCGCGCTGCTCATGCTCGCGGGCGTCTCGACGCTGACGCTCGTCACGCTCGCCGTCTTCTACCGCGCGCTGGCGATGGATACGCTCGATCCGCTCTTCCTGCGCCAGACGAGCCCGCTGGGCGAATTCATCCCCTTTCTCTTCCTCGGCCTCGTCGTGCTCAATCTCGTCGCGGGCTTCCAGGCGCTCGGGACGCTGATGGCCGTGGGCCTCATCATGCTGCCCGCCGCCGCCGCGCGGCTGTGGACGCATGAGCTTTCCGTCGCGCTTCCGCTCGCGGCCGGCGTCGCCGCGCTTTGCGTCTATGCGGGCCTCGTCTTTTCCAACGAGACCGGCGCGCCGACCGGCCCCGCCATCATTCTGGCGGCCGGGCTCTGCTATTTCGCCTCGCTCATATTCGGCCGCGCCGGCGGCGTGCTGCGCCTCAAGCGGCCGCGCCGGCATCTCGAAGGATGACGTCATGCTGACACGCCGCGAATTCCTCGCGACCGGCGCCGCGGCGCTCGCCGCGCCCGCTCTCGCCGGGGAGAGGCTCCCCGTCGTCGCGAGCTTCTCCATCATCGGCGATCTCGTGACGGAAGTCGGCGGCGACCGAATTTCCGTGACGACGCTCGTCGGCGCCGACGGCGACGCCCATGTCTATCAGCCTACTCCCGCCGACGGCCGCAAGATCGCGCAAGCCAAGCTGATCTTCATCAACGGCCTCGGCTTCGAGGGCTGGCTGGAGCGCCTCGTCGCCGCCGCCAAAAGCAAGGGGACGGTCGTCACGCTCGGCAAGGGCGTCGCGGCGCGGCCCGGCGAGGAAGGGACGGACCCCCACGCCTGGCAGGACGTCGCCAACGCCAAGATTTATGTGGCCGAAATCCGCGACGCCCTCGCCGCCGCCGACCCGCAGGGCGCCGAGGCCTATCAGGCCCGCGCGAGCGCCTATCTCGACCGGCTCGAGGCGCTTGACGCCGAGATCGTCAAGGCGCTCGACGCCATTCCGAAGGAGCGCCGGCGCGTCGTCTCGACCCATGACGCCTTCGGCTATTTCTCGGCGCGCTACGGCGTGGAGTTCATCGCGCCGCAGGGCGTCTCGACCGAGGCCGAGGCCAGCGTCCGCGACATCGCCCGCATCATCGACGCGGTGAAACGGAACAAGGTCGGCGCGGTGTTTCTGGAGAATGTCTCCGATCCGCGGCTGGCGAAGCGCATCGCGGCCGAAGCGGGCGCCAAGGTGGGCGGCACGCTCTATTCCGACGCGCTGTCCGAGCCCAAGGAGGGCGGCGCGAATTATATCGACATGATGCGCCACAATGTTAGAGAATTGACCAAAGCCCTGGCGCCGTAGTCCCCTCTCCCCGTGAAACGGGGAGAGGGTTAGGGTGAGGGGCAAGGGGCCGCCGCCAACGCTGCATTCGGGGCCGACCCATATGTAGTTCAACGATTACCTGCCCCTTTGCCCTCGCCCTCACCCCGCGAGCGGGGAGGGAGAGCGCCGAGGGGGGAGAACCGAAGACACATGACCGACAAAATCCCCGTGACCGTCATCACCGGCTATCTCGGCGCCGGAAAGACGACTCTCCTCAACCGCATCCTCACTGAGCGGCATGGCCGCCGCTACGCCGTCATCGTCAATGAATTCGGCGAGATCGGCATCGACAACGACCTCGTCGTCGGCGCGGACGAGGAAGTCTTCGAGATGAACAATGGCTGCATCTGCTGCACGGTGCGCGGCGATCTCATCCGCATCATCGAGGGGCTCATGCGCCGGCGCGGCAAGTTCGACGCCATCATCGTCGAGACCACGGGCCTCGCCGATCCGGCGCCCGTCGCACAGACCTTCTTCGTCGACGCCGACGTGAAGGACGCCGCGGCGCTCGACGCGGTCGTCACCGTGGCCGACGCGAAATGGCTGAGCGACCGCCTGAAGGACGCGCCGGAAGCCAAGACGCAGATCGCCTTCGCCGACGTCGTGATTCTCAACAAGACCGATCTCGTGTCGCCGGAAGCGCTCGAGGAAGTCGAGGCGCGCATTCGCGGCATCAACCCCTACTCGGCGCTGCACCGCGCCGTGAAGGCCGACGTGCCGCTGGCGGCCGTGCTGGAGCGCAACGCCTTCGATCTCGACCGCATCCTCAAGATCGAGCCGAACTTCCTCGCCGCCGAAGCGCATGATCACGACCATCATGACCATCACCATGATCACGACCATGAATGCGGGCCGGATTGCGGCCACGACCATCACGACCACGACCATGGCCATGATCACGGCCATCTGAAGGCGATCCACGACTCGGAGATGCAGTCCGTCTCGCTGCGTCATGCCGGCGAGATCGATCCCGAGCGCTTCGTGCCCTGGCTGAACGAGCTTGTGCAAAAGGAAGGGCCCGACATTCTGCGCTGCAAGGGCATCGTCGCCTTCAAGAACGAGCCGCGCCGCTTCGTCTTCCAGGGCGTGCACATGATTCTCGACGGAGATTTGCAGCGCGAGTGGAAGGACGGCGAGAAGCGCGAATCTCGCCTGGTCTTCATCGGCCGCAGGCTGAAGGAAGAGGCGATCCGGAAGGGATTCGAGGGCGTCGTTTCCTCATAAGAAGACCCGGAGGTTTTCTCTCCTCCCGCCTGGATTACGCTGGCGTGGCGCGCAATCGCCGCGCGCTCGAGGGGGGAAGGGCGCCGGCCCGTCGCAACGAAAGCTTGCCGCTCTTCTCGCCGCTCCTAAATCGTTAGGCGAGCGGCGCGGGCCGCCGGACGCGGCCATGCTCCAGCGCATCTTCGAAACCTATCTGTTTCTCGCACGGTGGCTTCTCGCGCCTTTCTCGGTGATGATGACGCTCGGCATTTTCGCCTTGATGGTGAATGCGGGCCGCCATCTCGCTTCGATGCTGCTTTCGATCGGCTCCAGCACCGAGGATCGCATCATTCTGGAGCTCCTGCGGCTCATCGACCTCACCTTGACAGGCGCGCTCGCGGTCATCGTGACGATTTCGGTCTATGAGAATTTCATTTCCGGCGTACGCGGCGCGCATCGGAGGGGCTGGCCCGACTGGATGGGCGGCATAGACTTCACGCAGCTCAAATTGAGGGTCCTGAGCACGATCGTCGCCATCTCGGCGATCAAGTTGCTCGAAGTATTCATGGACGTGCCGAAAACCGACGAACGCGACCTGAACTACTATATCGCGATTCATCTGACCTTCGTGCTCTCGACCTTCCTCTTCGCCTTCTCCGACCGGGTGACGATCGCGGGCCAGGCGGAAAAGAAGGCGACGCCCGCCGAAGCGACAAAAGGCGAAACCGCCACGGATTAAATCCACCGTCATTGCGAGCGCAGCGAAGCAATCCAGAGCCGTGATGACGCCCTGGATTGCTTCGTCGGCGGCGCCTCCTCGCAATGACGGAGGCGGCGATACGTCTTGCTGAGGCAAGGGGGAATCGCCGTCATGACCACCCGACCCGCCGTCATAGCCGAGCGAAGCGAAGCAAGCCAGAGCCACGGCGACCACGCCGCGCTTCACTCGTAGCAGATGATCTCGCGCTCGCCGGCATGGATTTCCGTCATGCGGGAGGCGACGCCGAGCTTGCGGCGCGTCAGGAAGCGCGGGCGGCGCCGGCGCAGGGCGGAGGCGCCCCGGCGCGGATGGCCCGCGAGAAGCGCGCCGGCGACGTCGACCTCGGCGAGCTCGCCATTCTCCGCCGCGAGGCGCGGCAAGCCGAGCCAGCTCGCCCAATATTTCCAGTCCGCCGCGGCGTCGCCGCTATCCTGCGTCTCGGCGAGCACCACATCGAGATCGCGGTCCCGATGGGCGAGCGAGAGGCGGTAGCAGGGCGCGCCGTCGCGGCCTTCCACGACGTCGAGCGCCACGCCGTCATAGGCGGGAACCGGCACCGAGATTATCATGTCGACGCCGCTGAAGCGGCGCGAGATCAGGATGTCGCTGCGGGTGACGCGCACCCGGCGCGCGCCGCCATCCGCCCGCCAATCGCGCTGAACGAGAAGCGCCTCCCCGGTCTTGCGCGCATTATTGGCTTCGAACATGGACCCCTCCTGTCTCGAACGCTTTTGTCCGGACGATCTTGGCGCGGCGGCGACGGCGAAAGCGCTAAAAACCCTGGTGAATCGCGCGTAAACCATTGGCTTGTCGGGGTAATTGCTCCGCCAGGGTAAATGGACGGAAATGGAAAAATTCAAATTGTCCGCGTTTCGCATCTGCGAACGTCTTGCGGGCGGGCGGCGCGTCCCCTACTGCTTTCGGACAATGCCGCTTGCCGACTCCGCCCTCTCTGCCTTCCTGACGCGCCTCGAAGCGGTCGCGCGCGAGGCAGGCGACATCGCCATGGCCTATTTCCGTCCGGGCGCGCGCACCGCGGCCGCGATCTCCTACAAGGGCGGCGGCTCTCCCGTCACCGAGGCTGATTTCGCCGTCGACCGTTTCCTTTTCGAGAAGATGCGCGGGCTGGCGCCGGAGGCCGGCTGGCTCTCTGAAGAGACGGCCGACACGGACGACAGATTGACCCGGGAGCGCCTGATAATCGTCGATCCCATCGACGGCACGCACGCCTTCACCCGCGGCGACGAGCGCTGGGCCGTCTCCGTCGCGCTCGTCGAGGGCGGACGACCCGTCGCGGGCGTGGTCCACGCGCCGGCGCGCGGGGAGACCTTTACCGCGGCGCGCGGCCTCGGCGCCTTTCTCAATGGCGCGCGCCTCGCGCCGGTGAGTCGGGCCGCGCTTACCGGCGCCCTGGCCATCGCGCCGCGCCCGCTGCATTCGCGCATCGCCGCCCTGCCGCAAAACATCGCCATCGCGCCGCGCACGCCATCCCTCGCCCTGCGGCTTGTGGATATCGCCGCCGGGCGCCACGATCTCGTCATCTCCTCGCCCAACGCCCGGGATTGGGACATTGCGGGCGCCGACGTCATCCTGCGCGAGGCCGGCGTCGCGCTGGAGGAGGTCGAGGGCGGCGAGATCACCTATAATCGCAGCTCCTCGAAGCGCGGCATGCTGGTCGCCGCGCCGAAATCGCTCATCGAGGAGACCCGCAACATCGCCCGCGCCGTTTCGGAAGGAATTGACTGGTCATGACAAAGCACGCGAAGGATAAGCAACTGCTGCATCTCGTCTTCGGCGGCGAACTCCAGGCGCTCGACGGCGTGGCCTTCCGCGACCCGGCGAAACTCGACATCGTCGGCATCTATCCCGACAATGACAGCGCGCTCGCCGCCTGGAAGGCGAAGGCGCAATCGACCGTCGACAACGCCCATATGCGCTATTTCGTCGTGCATCTTTACAAGCTGCTCGATCCCGATCACGACAAGCTTTGAGCCGGGCGTTTTGACGCCTTCCAAAAATCGCCGGTTTCGAGAAGAATAAATGGACCCGTCCCGCCCGCGCGGCCGTGTCGCGCGTCGCGGCGGGCGCCGCCTCGGAGCGAAGCGCGGCCGCTTGAGCGACAAGGAAACATGCCGCTTCTGAAGCTCTATCGATTGGCGACCATCGCGGCGACGCCCCTTGCGGGCGCCATGTTGAAATGGCGCGCGTCCGAGGGCAAGGAAGATCCCGCGCGCCTCGACGAGCGTATGGGAATCGCCTCGCGGGAGCGGCCCGAGGGGCGGCTGGTCTGGCTTCATGGCGCGAGTCTCGGCGAGACGGTGTCGCTCTTGCCGCTGATCGACCGTTTCATCCAGCGCGGCGCCGAAGTGCTGGTGACGAGCGGCACGGTGTCCTCGGCGCGCCTGCTGCAGGCGCGCCTGCCGGCGGGCTCCTTTCATCAATACATGCCGCTCGACGCGCCGAAATTCGTCGATCGCTTCCTCGATTACTGGCGGCCCGACATCGCCATCTTCGCCGAATCGGAGCTGTGGCCGAACATGGTCTCGAGCGTCCGCGCCCGTGGGATCGCGCTGGTGCTCGCCAACGCCCGCATCTCGCGCAAATCTGCCGAGCGCTGGCGCAGCGCGCCGGGCCTCGCGCGCGGCGTGTTCAGCCTCATCGATCTCTGCCTGGCGCAGGATTCCGAGAACGCCGCGCGCTTTCTGGCGCTCGGCGCGCCCTGCGTGCGCATTGCGGGCAATCTGAAATTCGACGTGCCGCCGCCGCCGGTCGACGCCGCGCGCCTCGCCGAATTCAACGGCGCCGTGGGCAACCGCCCGATCTGGGCCGCCGTCTCGACGCATGCGGGCGAGGAGGCGATCATTCTCGACGCGCATGCCGAGCTCGCAAAGCAGATTCCGTCGCTCCTCACCGTCATCGTGCCGCGCCATCGCGAGCGCGGCGCCGAGATCGCGGAGCTGGCGCAGGCCAAGGGCCTCCCCGCCGCCTTGCGCGCGCGAGACGGCGAGCCGCGCCGCGACATCGGCGTCTATGTCGCCGACACGATCGGCGAGCTCGGCCTCGTCTTCCGGAGCGTGGGCGTCGTTTTCATGGGCAAGTCGCTCATTCCCGGCGGCGGGCAGAACCCGATCGAGCCGGCCAAGCTCGGCTGCGCGGTGCTCTACGGGCCGCATATCGACAATTTCAACGAAGTGTACGGCGAACTCGCCGCCGCCAAGGCCGCCGCGCGCGTCGCCGACGGAGCCGCGCTCGCGCGCGCCGTGCAATATCTGCTCGCCGAGCCTTCGCGCATGCGCCGCATGGGCCGCGCCGGCGCCGAGGCGGTGGAAAAGCTCGGCGGCGCCTCGCGCGGCATCATGACGGCGGTGGAGCCCTTCCTCGCGCAGATCGCCATCACGGAGCGCTGAATGCGCGCGCCCGGCTTCTGGCGGGCGGACGGGGTCGTTCCGCGGCTGCTGTCGCCGCTGGGCGCGCTTTACGGCGCCGTCGCCGCGCGGCGGCTGCGCGGAGACCCGCCCCGCGCCGTCCTACCGACGATCGTCGTCGGCGGACTGACGGCGGGCGGAGACGGCAAGACGCCGACGGCGATCGCGCTCGCGGAATTGCTCGCCGCTCAAGGCGAGAGGCCCGCGCTCCTCACGCGCGGCTATGGGCGTGCGCAAGATCGGCCCGCTTTCGGCATGGTCCCCCCATACCTCCCCTTTACGGGGAGGTCGGCGGTCGAAGACCGCCGGGTGGGGCGCCCGAATGAGCTTTTGCCCCACCCGGCCCTGCTCCGCAGGGCCACCCTCCCCGTAAAGGGGAGGGATTCGCTCGCGCCCAGCGTTGTCGCGGAGCCTTTCGCCGTCGACCTTGCGCGACACGACGCGGATTCCGCCGGCGACGAAGCTCTTCTCCTCGCACGTCACGCATTGACGATCGTCGGCGCGGACCGCGCCGCAAGCGCCGAACTCGCGCACATGCTCGGCGCGACGGTTCTCGTGCTGGACGACGGCCTCCACAGCCGAAGGCTCGCCCCTAATCTTTCATTGCTGATCGTCGACGCCGCTCACGGCGCCGGCAATGGCCGCTGCATTCCCGCCGGCCCCCTGCGCGCGCCGCTCGATGCGCAATTCGCCGCCGCCGATGCGCTCGTCGTCGTCGGCGAGGGCGCGGCCGGGCGAGAGCTGGCGAGCCGATGCAAAAAGCGGGTTTTCGACGCGCGCATCGTTCCGGACCCGGAGATTGCGGGACGGCTGCGCGGCGCGCGCGTCGTCGCCTTCGCCGGAATTGGCCGGCCGGAGAAGTTTTTCGAGAGCATGAGAATGATTGGAGCGGAGGTCGTCGCGACGCGCGGCTTCCCGGATCACCATCGCTTCAGCGCCAAGGACGCCGCCGACCTCGCGGCGCTGCAGCGGCGCCACGGCGCGCGGCTCGTGACCACCGAAAAGGACGCCATGCGCCTGGCCGGAAGCGCCCTGCCCTTCGAGTTTCTGCCGATCCGTCTCGCCTTCGCGGAGGCGGACGCCGTCTCCGCGGCGCTCGAGGCGGCGCTTCAATGCGCCCGCGTCAATCGGGCTTCTTGAGGCCGAGCTTCATCAGCTTGGCGTGAGGCCCGGCATAGGGCTCCTGCAGGTCGACGTTCCAGTAGCGCAGATCCTCGAGCGGGATCGGTTCGCCGGTGACGGCGCAGCGCACATAGGCGCCCGGCTTGCGGACGCGATATTCGCCGTCGAGATATTCCAGCTCGGCCTCGCCGGCCGGCTGCGGTGTGCGTTCGTAGCGGTTCATACGAAATCTTCTGTTGAAGCGCCGCGAGAGCGGCTGTCCTGTCCATCGTCTGATCGACGAGATGATCGACCTCATGCGATGCGCGCCTCCGGCCCGCAGAGCCGCTCTGACCGAAATATTACAACCCGGCGGGCGTCAAAGGAAGGCCCATCGACCAGCGCCCGGGGCCATGCCCGATCGCGCCTTGCGCTTTGGCTTCGCGTTTTCCCGTCTTGTTCTCGTCTTTATTTCCTGCCTACTCTGCGCCGGAGTGCCGATTTTGATTCGTCGAGTCAGCTTTCGCGAACGCTGTCAAGTTCGCGCTTCGATGGGATCACGAGAATGGATCGGGACACGATGGGCGATCTCGCCGACTCCGCCCTCCTCTCCGGCGACGACGCCGAATATTCCGACCGCCGGTCGGAAGCGTCAAAAATCAAGACGGTCAGCGAGAAGGCCTTCGTCGTCGCGCAAGGCAAGCACCGCTTCTTTTCTCTCGTGCTGCCGAGCGATCTTCTGGCGCAGACCTGCACGGTGGAGGCGCGCGCCGAAAACCCCATCGACGGCTTTCAGCGCCTTCTCGACGAGCGCCGCGCCAAATCGATCGCCCGCTATATCGACGCGGGCTTCGGCACGGTGCCTGGCGCCGTCGTGCTCTCGGCGCAGACGCGGGCGCATCTCTCCTTCGACAAGGAGACGGGCGCGCTCGCCTTCCGCAACGATCCCAAGGCTTTTCTCATCATTGACGGGCAGCATCGCGTCTACGGCTTCAAGCTCGCCAAATCCTCGGTGAGCGTGCCGGTCGTGATCTACAACCGGCTGACGCGCGCGCAGGAATGCCGCCTGTTCATGGACATCAACACCAAGCAGCGGCCCGTGCCCAACGAATTGCTGCTCGACATTCGCCGCCTCTCCGAGGTCGAGACGGAGACGGAGGCGCTGCTGCACAATGTCTTCGACCTTTTCCATAAGCGCAAGGACAGCGCGCTCGCCGGCTTTCTCAGTCCGGCCGAGCGCAAGAAGGGCATGATCTCCCGCGTGACCTTCAACGCCGGGCTGCGCTCGATCAAAAGCGCCTTCGTCGGCGCGCCGGCCGAGGAAGTCTACGCCGTCCTCAACGCCTATCTGCGCGCCTGCCGCCACGGGCTGGGCCTGCACGCCATCGACGAGAACATCGCCAATCCGGCCCTCTTCAAGGCGCTGATGCTGCTCTTCACCAATGTGGCGGAGCGCGTCTCCGATCGCCATGGCGGCAAATATACGGTCGGGAATTTCGAGGACGTGCTCATCCCCTTCTTCCGCCGCCTGAAGAAAAGCGATCTGCCGCGCGCCGGCATGACGCATATCGTGCTGCACGAGCATTACAGCAAGGCGTTGAGCGCCGGCTTCATGCTCAAGCAGTGGCTGTTCGCCTGATTACGGATCGGAATGGCCGCGCATGGTGAGGCCATGCTCGGTCTTTTCCCAGTGAAAGGGCTTTCGCCAGAGCTCGAAAAAGGCGCGCCAGCAGGCGAAGCTGAGCATGAGAAGCCAAAGCGGCAAGCCGAGCAGCGCCGCGCGGCGCCCGGCGAGCTTGCGCCGCGCCATGCCGACGAGCAACGGCCAGATCAGCGCCGCCGCGCCCGAAACGGCGACCGAGCACCACAAGGCGCTGCAGGCGGTTTCGAAAGGCGTCCTCGGCGCCAGCAACGCGCCGAACAGCGCGTCGCAAGCGAGACGGATCGTCAGCAGCGGGCCGAGCAACGGCCCCAATACGCCGCCCGCGAACATGGCGAGGACGGCAAGCGCGCGCCTCGCGCCGAGATCGGCGAAGAGCCGGGCCGGATGGCGGCAATGGACGATCGCCGTCTGCATCCAGCCCTTGAACCAGCGCGTGCGCTGTCTCACCAGCGCGCGGAACGCCGCCGGCGCCTCCTCGAAAGTATGCGAGTCGAATGTGCGCACGCCGTAGCCCGCTCGGGCGAGGCGCAGACCGAGATCGGCGTCCTCGGTGACGTTGTAGGCGTCCCAGAAGCCGATCTCGCGCAGCGCGCCGAGCCGGAAATGCGGTATTAGGTAGCAAGCACACCTAGCGGAATCTGCCGGTTTTCCGGGGATTTTGCAAGAATGGCGGGATGACCGACGCCATCCGCCTCTCCCGAACCGAAACCTACGAACACACCATCTCAGGCTTGCTCAAGAAGCGCGCCGACCTCTTTAACGAGGCGGAGCGGCTACGGGACCGGCTGGCGGAGATAAAGAACGACGTGGCGGCGCTGGACCGCGTGCTCGGCACTCTCGGCTACCAGGGCGATCTAGACGCCGCAATGCCGCGCCAGAAGCGTCAAGTGCTATTTGGCAGGGGTGAGCTAACGCGCGCCATCCTAGACGTGCTCAGGGGCGCTACAGAGCCCATGACGACGCGGGAGATCGCGCTGGAGATTTTGGCGGTCAATGAGCAAGACCCGCGAGACAGGAAATTGCTCACTGAGCATACGCGGCGGGTGAGTAAAGCATTGCGTACGCTGAAGCGCGACGGAGCGGCTAACTCCATCGGCGCGATGAACAATTTGCAATGGGTTGCCCCGCGCCATTTGGCGCGGGCGGTCTGCGCGTAGAAAAAATTAGGCAGCTTTTTTCTGAGGCTTCTTGGCAACGGTAACGTTGGAAACAAAGAACGAAGTTTCCTTGAAGCGATCAAGGCCCATTTCGTTCAATGCTTTCCTGACGGCCGAAGCGATAGCCTCCCGAATTGCCTTATCAGACATTGCTTCTCTCCTCACTCAGGTTCCTATCAGCGACCCATTAAGCTTGGGTTTCTTTTTTTGTTATATGGAGCCACGAGCCAACCTTTCCAACTTCCTGGAAGGCTCCGGCTGCGTCCAGAGCACTGCCAAGTATCGCGAAAAACTGAAGATCGGCAGGGCTACGCAAGTGGAACTTTATATAACGAGCAGCCATTTCGCAATCGGAAATCCCTATGACGCCATTGAAGATCTCTATAAGGAGGTCGCTGTAATCATCTAAGCTGTAATCTCCAAACTCATAATGCGGGGACAGATACATCATTCTGACCCGCAGAACTTCACTTGGGAAACCTGGTAGGCATGTGCAGTTTACTTGGCAGATTGCCGCGTAGCGCACTCCGTCATGGAGCGCGAATGCAGCTGCGTCTTTTCGGCGCGGTCCCTCAGCCAGTGCTCGCACGACGCCAATCGGCTCGTTTTCGTAGGCGCAAAAATCTTCGCCAAATGCGGCGCATTGAGCCTTCCAGTCGTCAATCAAGCCGTCCCAGCTGCCGGTTTCCTTTTCGAGGCGGACAAATTGTATTGCCATGATTACTCTCTGCTCAGGCTAAGAATCACGCCTTATGCTGCGTTTTGACGGCGCTGCCAATACCCCTTCCACTGGCGCGATACAGGATGTGCCAGCGCCGCCGCCGTCACCATCAAATATTGCTCGCCATTGCTGACGCGGCGGTGATCCTCGCGCCAAGCCATCTCGCGGGCGTAGGCGTTCAGATGGGGGCCGCTCAGATGATGGTGATGGCCCATCTCCGCGCGGCGGATGCGGGAGAAGAAGCTCTCGGCCTGATTGGTGCACGCGCCTTCCGTCGAATAGGCATACTGGTGGTTTATCCGCTTCGTCAGGAAGATGGCGTGGAGCTTGTCCCAATGCGCGGCTTCGTCGGCATGAACGACGGCGTTCGGAGCCACGCGCTCCGCAATCGTCTCGACAGCTTCGCCCTCTGACTTGAAGACGAAGGGGAGCGTGCGGCCCTTGCGCTCGCGCATGACAACGACAACGCGGCGCTTGCCGTTCTGGTTCTTGGCCAGACGGCGGTCAATGCGGTTTTCCTTGTAGTTGGCGGGGCGGAGATGACCGCCGACATAGCAGCCGTCAACCTCGACCTCGCCGGCCGGCTGGACATTCTCGACTTCGGCGGAAAGCGCCTCGCGGATTTTGTGGGCGAGGACGAAGGCCGTCTTGTATTGCACGTTTAGATCGCGGGAGAGCGCCAGCGCGCTCTTGCCCTTCACCTCATTGACGAAGATCGCGATGGCCAAGAGGTAGTCGCGAACGGGAAGCTTGCGGCTGGCGAAGATGGTCCCGCTCGTCACCGAGAACTGGCCTTCACAGCCCTTGCACTTGAAGATCGGGCGCGACTTGTAGGCATAGACGGCCATGCAGCCGCAATGCGGGCAAACCGGCTGGCCTTCCGTGGCGCTCCAACGGATCAGGCGGAAGGCGTCGCGGGCTTCTTCCTCCGACATGCGCGCGACCTTCGCCAGCGAAAGCGAGCGGGCGGCGGTGGAAAGGAGGAAGTGCTGAGCCATTTGCGTCTGTCAAACGATTTTCGTTAGACATGACGATAAGCGTCATGGTTTTAGGTGTCAATAACGATTTTCGTTCGTCTTGACGTTTTTCTCCTATGGCGCTATCTGTGTCGCATGACTCCTGCACAGTGCCGCGCAGCTCGCGGATTTCTCGATATTTCGCAAGACGACTTGGCGAAAGCCGCGAACGTGGGGCTTTCGACGGTTCGGAATTTTGAAAAAGGCCGGAGCGTTCCGATCGGGAATAATCTAGCGGCAATGAAAGCTGTTCTGGAGGCACGCGGCATTCTCTTCGTGAATGGAGATGAGGCAGACGGCGTGCTGCTCAACCACGGCCCGACCGAAAAGGACGCCGTGCACTAGACGGAATCGCTAGATTCCTGTAAGGAAAACGGTGGAGACGGGGGGAGTCGAACCCCAGGGGGAGACGCTGCAAATCGTTCCCTGGCCCGGCCAACCGTCCCCAAGTGGTGGAGATGGAGGGACTTGCACCCTCGGGCCGACAGGTGGGTAGCCGACAGCCCGCACTATGCCATCCCCGGAAGTGGGCTCAGACGTTCATTCGTCTGAGCCCTTTTTAATTGGCTTTGTTCATCTCGCCCCCATCGGTTATCGGCGGCCCAAACACCTCATACGCTGACGGCGCATATCTTCCGTCAGGATATTGCTGCAATCGACCTCCCTTGGTAATGTTCATCAGAGTCGTGTGGAAGGCGCGCCCATCGCGATAGCCCGCCTCTTCTGCGGCGGCGCGAAGCTCTTCTTTTTCGAGCGCGCCGCAGGTTCGGACCTTCGCAACTAGGAAATCACCAAGCGGGATTGTCGGGGCGGAGCGCGCCGTAAAAAGCGGCAGCGCGCTTGCACGATGGTCTTCGATTGAGAGAAGCTGCTTCAGCGCCGCCCGCTCCGCCGCGATGCTGCGTAGCGCACTATTATGAGCGGAATCCAGCCGCTCCCGCTCCGCTTGGTAGCTCATCATCTGATCAAGTTCAGCGCCGTCTAAAGCTGCGAGGCGCTCCCGCAAGTCATTCCGAATGTCGCGCAAGTTCGCGAATCCCGTTCTCGTCGTCTGATTGGACTCATAGCGCCATTCGTCCAAAATGGGAAAGGCGAATGGGCCCCATTCCTGTGGACAAACTCCGTCTGAGAGAAGAACGTATTCAAAAGCAAGATGATACGCATAGGTGAATGGCTGTGGATTTGGCTAGGCCATTGCTCGCGTTGGGGAGATCGGCGAAGCGCTGGGATTAACGCCACGCATCGCCTCGACCGCAGCCGGCGGAGCTTGCATAGATCGCGGGGGTAGCTAAGCTTATGAGCGCAAGCATTGCTGCTTGCTTTCATAAGGAGAATTAAATGAAAAAGATTGCGATCATTCTGGCGTGCCTCTTCGCCTCAACAGCTGTTTCCTTCGCTGCGTGCGACCACGCGGAGGACCGGGCTAGCGATGGATCACGTTGTGGCGGGCGCGCGGCCGACCAGCGAAGCGGCGGCCGCTAATAAAAGCGAAAGGGGGTGGGCATAGGCCCACCCCCCTGCTCTTAATATAATACCGAGCCTGATAAGAGCTTGAAATTGTTACCAGGTGTGTTTGCTACCTAATACCGCGGAAATGGTTCGACGTGCCGCCGAGGAAGATCGGCAGGCCGAGCGCCGCCAGGCCCTTGTTGTAGACGTCGAAAAGCGCCGCATATTCCAGCGCGAACAGCCCCGTCATCCAGTTCAGCGCGCCATTGTCGATCACAAGGCTCGCCTGCAGGCAGGCGACGCTTTCGGGCGCGGCGGCGAAGAGCGCAGCGGCGCGGCGGAGTTGGCGCCCGTCGGGAATGTCTTCCGCGTCATAGACCGCGACGAGCGCGCCGCGCGCAAGCGGCATGGCGATGTTGAGCGCGCGCGGCTTGGTGCGCGGCGCTCCTTCGGGCGCGACGACGATCTCATGGGGCGCGCGCGGCGGAGAAGCGCGCAGCGCCGCCGCCGTCGCCTCGTCGTCGCATTCGACCACGAACTTCACATCGAGCTTGGCGCGCGGATAGTCGAAACGGTCGATGGCGCGCGCGAGCTGGCGCGCGACCGCCGCCTCCCGGTAGAGCGCGATCACCACCGTATAGACAGGCAGCCGCGCATCCTCGATCCAGCCGGGCGGCTCGTCTCGCGCGAAGCTTGCCGCGCAGGCGCCGAGCCGCAGAAGGACGCTTGCGAGAAAAGCCCCCGCAAGCGCGAAGGCGACGGCGAGGCGCGCCGGTTCGAAAGGCGCGAAGACGCAGGCGACCGCGCCGGCCAGAACCGCCGTCGCGACCGCAAGCGGACCTCGCCGCAGCGAGCCGCGAACGCAGAGATCCCGATCGACGCGCTCGGCCGAAAAGCTTGCGGCGCGGGCGATCTCGGGCGGATAGGCGGCGCGCAGCGTTTCCGAAAATCTGGCGCGGGTCGTCACCGCAAAGAGCGGCCGTCCCTTGGCGGCGCGCGCGACGCTCATCAGGCGGAAGATTTCCGTGCCGGCGGGCGCGAAAAGCCAGCGCAGGCCGTCTTTTTCGTCTCGCAGCCGCACATAGCCCGCGCTCGCCGTCGCGAAGGCGCCCGGCGCGAGCGCGATGTCCGAGTCCAGGTAATCCACGCGCAGATGGTCGGCGAGCGCGCGGTAGAAGATCTCCTCCGCGACGACGCCCTCGGCGATCAGCACGGCGTCGGCCGAAACGCCCTGCCGGCGCGCGACCGAAGCGGCGTAATGCAGCGCCTCGACGGGAACGCCGTAATTGGCGAGAAAGGCGATTTCAACCGGCGGCGGGCGCGGCGCGCTCTCACGGACATCGGCGGAGCGCCGCGCCGATAGGGATTCACCCGAGCCGCGCTGACGAAAGCTGCGCGCCGCGCGCCCACGAGGGGAAGGATCGACGGGAAAAGGGTCGACCGGCGCCATGCTCATGAACTAAAAACTCGACGAAGGAATGCGCAGCTCGAACGTGACTATTCACCCGAAGCGGCGATTTCGCAACAACCGAATTGACGGCCCGTCCAGCCTTCGGGAGCGCCCATGCGTCGATTTCATCAGAGCGCCCGCGCCGCCGGTTTCGCCCTTCTCCTGACGACCGCCGCCGCCGCGGCCGATCCGGCCGCCACCCAAGCCCCGTCGCCGCCGTCCTTTTTCGATCCGCATCACCCGTTGCAGAAACCGGATCTGTCGCGCGTGAAGCAGATCCGCTTTCTGACGGAAGACGATTTTCCGCCCTTCAATTTTCTGCTCGGGGACGGGCAGCTCGCCGGCTTCAACGTCGATCTCGCCCGCGCCATCTGCGCGGAGCTCGATGTGCCCTGTAGCATTCAGCGGCGGAGCTGGGAGCTTCTGATCCCGGCGCTCGACGACAATAGCGGCGACGCGGTCATCGCCTCGCTCGCCATCAATGCGGAGACGCGCAGAAAGGTCGATTTCTCCGCGCCCTATTTCATGACGCCCGGCCGTTTTGCGATGCTCGCGGACACGACGCTCGCCTCCGCCACGCCGGAGGCGATCGGCGACCGCAAGGTCGCCGTGGTGGCGGGCTCGCGCCACGAGGCCTTTCTCGCGGCCCTCTATCCGAAAGCGGAGCGCGTGACCTTCGAAACCCCCGGGCTTGCGCGCAACGCGCTCAAGAACGGCAAGGTCTCCGCCCATTTCGGCGACGCGATCGGCCTCGCCTTCTGGCTGAACGGCGCCGAGGCCGGCGGCTGCTGTCGCTTCAAGGACGGGCCCTTCACCGATCCACGCTTCTTTGGAGAGGGCGTCGGCGTCGCGGTCAAAAAAGGCAATGAGCCGCTGCGGCGCGCGCTCGATTTCGCCCTCGCGCGGCTCGACCGGCGCGGCGTCTTCGGCGAGCTCTATCTGAAATATTTTCCGATCGGGCCGTTTTAGGGCGCGCCGACGCTAAGCCCGCTCGAGCAGCTCCGCGATCGCGGCGCGGACCGCGCCGATCGCGGCGATCAGCCCCGCTCGAAGCTCCGCTTCATCCGACCCGCGGCCCCGTAACGCGGCTTCATAGGCGTCGGCCGCCGCGCCGAGACCGAACGCGCCGATCGCTCGCGCCGAGCCTTTGAGCGTATGCGCGAGATCGGCCCGGGAAACAATGTCGGAAGGGCGCCCGGGCTCGGCGAGCCGCGCCGCGAATTGTCCCGCTTGCCGATCGAAAAGCGACAAAAGCTCCGTTTCGAGGGCGTGATCGCCAAAGGTCTGCTGGGAGAGATGAACGAGATCGAGAACAGGCGCCCGGCCCCGCTTTTCGCCCGGACCTTGCCGATCGCCCGCATGGTTAACAGCCCCGGCCTTCGCCATTTCTCCGCTCCAGTCTTGCGCAACGAGGCTCGCAACCCTTGAAATCGCCGCGCTTACAAAGTTATGTGGCAGGCGCTCGGGCGCCGTCGAGCCTGTTGCGCGATAAGAATCCCCCGCACTTCTGAAGCCCGCGTTAACGAAGTTTCGGATTACGCCCCGCGCCCGTGTTTCAATTGCAAGGCATGGGCTGTAAGATTTGGTTAATCTTTTGGCCGCCCGCATCTTCGGGGCGATTGGTGCGGCGCGTCGCGTGGCCGCTCGGAGAGTTTGGCGATGTCGAAATCGGGCAAGATTCAGGACGCGGCCTCGGCCGCTCTTTCCGCCATCGAGGAGGCGCTCGACCTCGGCGCCCCCCCGGCGGCGGAGGGCGGCGCGCCCAGGACCGAGGAGTCCTGGGCCGATCCCGCGCCCGCAACCGCCGATTCCGAGACAAAGGCCCTCAATATGGGCCAGGCCATGTCGCGCAAGGCCGAAGCGCGCGAGACGCCCAAGCCGCCGCCGCTGATGCCGCCCTCCATCGCGCCCGCCAATGACGACCGCCGCACCGTCGGCGAATTGCGCGCCGCGCTGCAGATCGCCCCAAATCGCGGCATCATGGCGATGACCTTCGCCTCGATCGCCTTGTGGGCGGTATGCTGGATTCTCTATGTCTATTTCCACCAGGGCGAGATTCTCGACGCCGACGGCTCCTTCCTGGCGCCGAAGCCCATACTGACCATCGCCGCCCTCGTCGGCCCGACCATATTTCTCTTCATCACGGGCCTGATGGCGCGGCGCGCGCATGAGATGCGCCTCATCGCCAATTCGATGACGGAAGTCGCGATCCGCCTGATCGAGCCCGAGACCATCGCCACGGAACAGGTCGTCTCTCTCTCGCAGGCGATCCGCCGCGAGGCGGCGTCGATGGGCGACGGCATCGAGCGCGCTTTGTCGCGCGCCGGCGAGCTCGAAGTAATCGTTCGCACCGAAGTCACCAATCTCGAACGCTCCTATACGGAGAATGAGCGCCGCATCCGCCTGCTCATCGACGAATTGACGCGCGAGCGCGAGGCGATCGTCGTCAACGCCGACAACGCCCGCTCGGCGCTGTTCGGCGCGCGCGACGCGCTCTCGCAAGAGCTCGCCGCGACCTCCGCCCATCTCGCCGAGGCGGTGAGCGACGCGGGCGCCCGCGTCACCTCGTCGCTCGGCACGAAGGGCGAGGAGATCAAGCTCGCATTGGAGAAAGCGGGCGACAATTTCGAATCGACCCTCGCCTCTCACGGCGACAGGGTCGTCGGCGTCCTTACGCAGACGGGCGACGCGGTCGCGCAGCAGATCGCCGGCGCGAGCGACGACGTCACGCGGCGCTTCACCGACGGCGTGACCGAGGTCGGCGCCAAGCTGCAGGCTGCGGGCGACGCGCTGTCGGTCGATTTCGGCATGCGCGGCGCGACGATCCTCGAGCGCTTCGAGGAGCTCGGGTCGACCTTCGCCGACTCCATCGGCAGCCAGGGCGACCGCCTCGTCGTGCGCCTCGCCGAGACGGGCGGCGTCATCAACGAAGCCATCTCGACGCATGGCGGCGCGCTCGACAAATCCCTCGCCGAAACTTCGAGCCAGCTGGCGACGAACGTCGCCGAACAGGTCGCAAAGGCCCGGAGCACGTTTGACGGCGCCGAAGCGCGCCTCCTGGGCCTCATGGAGGAAAGCAATCTCAGGGCGCATCAGGAATTCGAGGAGCGCGGCAAGGCGATCCACGAGTCGCTCACGCGCAGCCTGAGCGAAACGGCCTTTTCTCTCGTCGAGCAGGCCGACACGCTGCAGCAGCGTTTCGCCAATCTCGCGAGCGACGCCGTTTCCGCCCTTGGCTCGCACAGCGACCGCGTGAACGAGACGCTCGCCGAACGGCTCGATAATTTCGAGCGCATGGTGTTCAAGCGCGGCGAAGCCATGATCGACCGCGTGACCGAGCGCGGCGGCCAGCTTGAGACGACGCTGGCCGAGCGCCTCGCCGCCTTCGAGGACGCCGTGGTGAAGAACAGCGCCGATGCGGCGCTGCGCGTCGCCGAGCATGGCGACCGCGTGAGCGCGGCGCTGAGCGAAGGCCTCGCAATATTCGAGGAAACCTTCACCCGCCAGGGCGCCGAGATGGCCGTCCGCGTCGCCGAGCATACGGAGAAGACCTCCGCCGAGCTGACGGGACGGCTCGCCGAATTCGAGAACGTCTTCGCCTCGCGGGGCGACGAACTCGCGGCGCGCGTCACGGAGCATGGCTATCGCGCGACCAACACGCTCAATTCTCGCCTCGCCGAATTCCAGGAGGCGCTCGCCCGCAGCACGGAGGACGTCGCCTCGCGCGTATCGGAGCACGCCGAACTCGCCGCGACGGCCGTCATGAGCCGCCTCGCCGCCTTCGAGGACGCGCTCGCGCAGCGCAGCGACGACATCGGCGCGCGCGTCGCGGAGCATAGCGAACGCGCGACGACGACTCTCGCCGAGCGCCTCGCCGCTTTCGAGACCGCCATGCTCTCGCAGACCGAGGCCGTCGCGTCGCGCGTCGCCGAGACCGGCGAGCGCGCGGCCGGCGACATCGCCGGGCAGGTGGCGGCCTTCGAATCCGCCGTGGCCGTCCGGAGCGAGGATATCGTCGCGCGCGTTTCCGAGCATGGCGCGCGCGCCGCCGCGAATTTCGCCGAACAGCTCGCGAATTTCGAGGCGACCGTCGCGCAGAGGGGAGACGAGCTGACCGCGCGCGTCGCGGAGCATGGCGAACGCTCGGCCTCGACGCTTACGGAACAGCTCGCCGCCTTCCAGGAAGCGGTCGTGTCGCATACCGAGCAGGTCGCGAGCCGCGTGGCGGAGGAAAGCGCCAGGGCGACCGGCGAGCTCACGCGCCATGTCGAAGCTTTCGAGACCGCCGTCGCGCGGCGCGGCGACGAGGTCGCGGCGCGCGTGGCGGAACATGGCGACCGCGCGCTCAACAATCTTTCGGTCGGCCTCGCTTCCTTCGAGGACGCCGTTCTCCAGCGCAGCGAATCCGTCGCGGCGCGCCTCTCCGAGCAGGGCGACCGCGCTTCTTCGGAGATCCTGCAGCAGATCGCGGCGTTCGAAGCCGCCGTCGCGCGCCACGGCTCGGACATCTCCTCCCGCGTCGCGGAGCATGGCGAGCGCGCCACGACGGTCCTCGCCGACCGCCTCGCCGCCTTCGAGGAAAGCTTCACCCAGCGCGGCGCCGACGTCGCGGCCCGCGTCGTCGCCGAGGGCGCGCGCGCCGCCGCGCTCGTCTCCGATCAGCTTTCGGCTTTCGAGGGCGCCGTCGCCGAACATGGCGAGGAGCTGTCGAACCGCGTCTCGGAACAAGGCGAGCGCGCGCGCATCCTGCTCGCGGAGCAGCTTGCGGCCTTCGAGGAGAACGTCGTCCGCCACGCCAGGGACGTCGCCGAGGCGGTCGCGCGCCATGGCGACGGCGCGGCCGCGGATCTCTCCGGACGGATCGCGGCCTTCGAAGAGACCGTCGCGCGCAGCCGCGAAGAAGTCGCCGCGCTCGTCTCGACCCATGGCGAGCGCGCGACGGCCGAGCTCACGCGCCAGATCGCCGCCCTGGAAGAGACCGTCTCGCGCAGCAGCGAGGAAGTCGCCAATCTCGTATCCTCGCATGGCGAACGCGCGACGGCGGAGCTTTCGCGCCAGATCGCGGCTTTCGAGGAGACCGTCGCGCGCGGCAGCGAGGACGTCGCCAATCTCGTCTCCTCGCATGGCGAGCGCGCGACGGCGGAGCTTTCGCGCCAGATCGTGGCTTTCGAGGAGACCGTCGCGCGCGGCGGCGAGGAAGTCGCCAATCTCGTCTCGACTCATGGCGAGCGCGCCACGAATGAGATCACGCGCCAGATCGCCTCGCTCGAAGAGATCGTCGCGAAGAAGAGCGAGGAGGCCACGGCCCGCGTCGCCGAGCAGGGCGACCGCGCGCTCAACAATCTTTCGGTCGGCCTCGCTTCCTTCGAGGACGCCATTCTGCGCCAGAGCGAAACCGTCACATCGCGCGTCGCGCAACATGGCGAGCAGGCGATGGCCGCGGTTACGGAAGGCCTTGCGGCCTTCGCCGAGGCGGTCGCCCGGCATGGCGGCGAAGCGGCGGCGCGCGTCGCGTCCAAGAGCGAAGAGGTCAACGCCGCCTTCGCGCAAGGCCTCGCGGCCTTCGAAGACACCTTCCTGCGCCAGGGCGACGAGATCGCCCAGCGCGTCCTCGACCAGACGATGTCGACCGGCGAGGATCTCGCCGCGCGCCTGCAGGCTTTCGAGAACGCGGTGAAGCAGCTCAACGCCGAAACCGCGCGACGCATCGAGGACGAGAGCGCGCGCATTTCCGGGACGCTCACCACCGGCGTCGGCGCCTTCGAGGCGTCGGTCCGCCGCCATAGCGAAAACGTCTCCGCGCTCGTTTCGGAACATGCGAAGCGCGTCGACGACCTGCTCGGCGAGCGCATGACCGCGCTCGAAAACGCCGGCATGCTCGTCGCCCAAACCGTGGAGGAGACGCGCGAGCGCGCCTTGCAGGAATTCGAGACGAGCGGCGCCGCTTTGCGCGAGACGCTGCAGCGCAGCGTCGCCGAAGCGACGACCGCTCTCGCCCAGAATTCCGAGACGATGCAGGAGCGCTTCGCCACGACCGCGGGCGATGCGGTGGTGGCGATCGCCACGCAGGGCGAGCGTTTGAACGAAGCCCTCGCCGAGCGCCTCGTCGCCTTCGAGAACGCCGTCCTCGAACAGGGCAAGGACGTCGTGGTGTCGCTCGCGGAGCATGGCGAGCGCATCGCCACGACGCTCGGGACTCAGCTCGGGCAGTTCGAAAACGCGCTGCTGCGCGACGGCTCGGCCATCGCCGACCGCGTCGCCCAGCACGCGTCGCAGCTCAGCGCCGACGTCGCCCAGCGCCTGGACGTCATCGAAGAGGTGATCGGCGGACGCGGCGGCGAGCTCGTGCAGAATCTCGCCGCGCGCACCGACGACGCGGATGCGCGCATCGGCGCGCAGGCGGAAAAATTCGTGGCGAGCGTCGACGACCGCCTCAACGCCATCGACCAGACGCTGGCGACGCAGGGCGGCGCGCTGGTCGAGCGCCTCGCCGCGCAGGCGGATCATTTCGTCTCGCGCATCGGCGACAATTCGCGCCACTTCGCGCAGGAGGTCGACGCGCGCCTCTCGGCGCTCGACGACGCCGTTTCCTTGCGCGGCGCGACGCTCGTGGAGCAAATCGCGGCGCAGACCGATCAATTCGCCGACCGCATCGGCGCGAGCGCGCAGCAGCTCTCCGCCGAGCTCGAGACAAAGATGGACGCGCTCGACCGGACGGTGAACGTGCATGGCGGCGCGCTCGTCGACAAGCTCGCCGAGCAGGCCGACCATATCGCCACGCGCATCGACGATCGCTCGCAGCAGCTCCATGCCTCGCTCGACGCAAAGCTCGAGTCGATCGATCAGACGATGAACGCTCAGGGCGGCGCCTTCGTCGACAAGCTCGCCGAGCAGGTCGACCAGTTCGCCGCGCGCATCGGCGACAATTCGCGCCACTTCGCGCATGAGATCGACACGCGTCTCGAGACCATCGACGACGCGATCTCCGTGCGCGGCGGCAGGCTGGTGAGCGAGCTCGACGCAACGACCGTCGCCGCCTTCTCGCGTCTGAGCGAGCAGGTCGGCAAGCTGGCCGGCGAGGTCAGCTCCAAGCTCGACGCCATCGACCATACGATTGGCGAGAAGGGCGAGCGGCTCGTCGAAAAGCTCGGCGCGCGCGCCGACGACATCGCGGCCGTCATGTCGAGCAAGATCGAAGCTTTCGAGAATGTCAGCGACGCCCGCACGCGGGAGGCGGCCGAGCGCATCGAGGCGCTGGTGCGGCACATGGACGCCGGGCTCGGCGCCGGCGGCCAGAAGCTGCAGGAGTCGCTCGCCAGTCACGCGCTCGAAGTGGCGCGCGTCATGGGCGAAGGCGGCCGCGAGGTCGTCCAGACGCTCGAAGAGAAGCTCAAGGACGTCGACTCCGTGCTGCTCAACCGCTCCACGGAGATCGCGCGGACGCTCGACTCCAAGGCGGCCGAGATCAACGACACGCTCGGGGGTCGCGCCAGGGACCTGGCCGACACGCTCGACGGCCGCATCGAGCTTTTCGAGAAGAATGTCGTCGAGCGCCTCGGCGCCGTCTCGACGGAGATCGACGAGCGCGGCCGCAACGTCATCGACTCGGTCAGCGCGCGCCTGCAGGACATCAACCACACGCTGGCCGAGGCGCGCCGCGAGCTGGACACGACTCTCCACGCCCGCACCGGCGATCTCGGCCAGGCGCTCGCGGAGCGCGTCGGCGAGATCAGCGGCGCGCTGGACTCGCGCCTGTCACAGATCCAGACCGCGCTGGACGAGCGGCTCGCGCAGATCGAGACGACCCTCGGCGAACGCGGCGGCGCGGTGACGAGCGAGCTCACCAGCGTCGGCGAATTGATCGCCAAGACGATCGAGACGCGCGGCGCGGCGATCGTCCGCCATCTCGGCGACAAGCGCGAGGAGCTGTCACAGGCGGTCGACCGGTCGACGGCGTCCCTGACCGAGGCGCTCGACGCCGGCGCGCAGACTTCGATCGGCGCGCTCGTCGCGATGAACGACAAGATCCGCGCGGAGCTGCCGACGCTGCTCGACAAGCTCGGCCAGACCAATACGTCGCTGCACGCCGTCATCGACAAGACGGGCGGCAATCTCGTCAATCTGGAGCGCGAGCTCGGCAGGCGCCTCGCCGACTTCCAGGAAGCGATCCGCATCGTCTCGGAGCAGGTGCGGCAGATCAGCGACGTCGCGAGCGGCACGGTCAGCGATGCGCACAACATCGCCGACGCGCTGGGCGAGCGCCAGCAGACGCTGGCGCAGAGCGCGGCGCAACTGGCGCAGAGCCAGCAGGCGCTGGACGCCGCCTTCGAGGCGCGCCGCCACACGCTCGAAAAGCTCGTCTCGCTCGTCGAGGGCAAGCGCTCCGAGGTCGAGGACGTGCTGGCGGGCTTCACGCAGCGTATGGAGGATACGTTCCGCGCGATCGAGACGCGCTCCTACGACATTGGCGGCGCGCTCTCGGCGACCACCGAAGAGACGGCGAATATGGTCGAGACGCGCTTCGCCCATATCCGTTCGGCCGCCGAAGGCCAGCGCGCGCAGACCGAGCAGGCGCTGCGCGCCGCCTTCTCCCAGGCGAATGAGGAGATCAACCGCCTGTTCAACGAGGCGAGCGCGCGCTTCCAATCGACGGCCGAGGAAATTCGCGGCCTCTCCCGCGAGATTCATCGCGAGCTGGAAGAGACCCGCGAGGAGGTGCGCCGCGGCGCCACCGAGCTGCCGCGCGAGACCGCCGAACAGGCGGCGGCGCTGCGCCGCGTCGTGGGCGATCAGGTGAAGGCGCTGAACGAGCTCACCGACATCGTCGCCCGCTCCGGCCGCGTCTATGACGTCGCCGAGCAGGCGCCGCCTGTCGCGCGCCGCGCGTTCGAGCCGGCCCCGCGCGCCGAGCCGCCGAAGCCGCGTCTCGCCGCCGCGCCGCCTCCGCCGCCCGCCCCCGCCCCGCGCATTGTCGAGCCCGCGCGCGATGCGCAGGGCGGCTGGCTGAGCGACCTGCTGGCCCGCGCCTCGCGCGACGAGGCGCCCCAAAAGCCCGCGATGCAGCCCGCGCCGCAAGGGCCTGCGCGTCCCGCCCGCCAGGCGAATGCGGGCGCGCTGGACAGCCTCACGCTCGACATCGCCCGCATGGTCGACAACGCCGCCGTGGCGGAGCTGTGGCGCCGCTATCAGCGCGGCGAGAAGGGCGGGCTCTTTGGCCGCCGGCTCTACACCGCGCAAGGTCACCAGACCTTCGAGGAAATCCGCCGCCGCTATCGCATCGATCCGGAGTTCCGCGCGACGGTCGACCACTATGTGCGCCACTTCGAGGATCTGCTGATCGAGACGAGCCGCGGCGACCGGGATGGCTCCAAGGCGCTCGACCTGCTGACCGGCGACGCCGGCAAGGTCTACACCATGCTCGGCCACGCCGCCGGCCGCTTCGACTGATCGACGGCGACGCAACGGGCGCGGGACTTCCCCGCGCCTTCAGACGGCTGACGCCCCTCGCGCTTCGAGACGCCTGCTGCGCAAATCGGGCCTCAGCATGAGGGGACTCTACATCTGCGCCAATCACTTAGGCCTCATCCTGAGGAGCGGGCGAAGCTCGCCTCTCGAAGGACGAGGCCGCCCTCGGAGGTTGTCGACAAACCGTGGGCGCGGGACTTCCCGCGCCCTTCTCGTTTACGCCAGCGCGTCCATCGCCTTCTCGAAGGCCTCTTCGGCTTTCAAATTTTCGAGGTCCCGGCCGAGCGTCGCGACGGCGAGCTTCCGGTCCCCCTTGTAATAGGCGACCGTGCAGGCGCCCGACGCCGGATCGCCGGAAATTTCATGGCGATCCCATCCCGGCGCATGGCCGACATAGGCGATGGTCTGATCGTAATGCTGGCTCCAGAAGAAGGGCGCGGCGTCGAAGCGCTCTTTGCGGCCCAGCATGTTGCGCGCCGCCGTCTGCCCCTGGCGCTCGGCCACGACCCAATGCTCGACGCGGATGGCTTCCCCCGTGATCTTGTCCGGCCAGCGGGCGATGTCGCCCGCCGCATAGACGTCCGGCGCGCTGGTCATGAGATATTCGTCGACCAACACGCCCTTGTCGGTCGCGAGCCCCGCCGACTCCGCCAGCGCCAGATTGGGCCGCACGCCGACTCCGATCACAACGAAATCCGCCGGCAGCGCGCCGCCCTTTCCGAGCGTGAGGCCTCCCTCCCCGATCTCGGTCGCCGTATCTTCAAGATGGAAGACGACGCCGTGATCCTCATGCAGCTTCTTCACATGGGCGCCGAGCTCGGGCCCCAATATGCGAGCCATTGGAACGGCCTCCGGCGCGACGACATGGACTTCGAGTCCGCGCCCGCGCAGCGAGGCGGCGACCTCGAGGCCGATGAAGCTCGCGCCGATCACGGCGGCGCGTCTCGCCCCCGCGCTGGCGGCGATGATGCGGTCGGCGTCGGCGACGCTGCGAAGGTAAAAGACGTTTGGCCGGTCCGCGCCCGGAATGGGCAGGCGCACGGGTTCGGCTCCGGTTGCGAGCAGCAGCGCGTCGAAGGAGATCGCCTCGCCCCCGTCGAGCGTCAGCCGCTTGGCGACGGGATCGAGCGATTCGACCTTCCGCCCAAGGCGCAGCAGCACGCCATGGTCGCGATACCAGGCGGGATCGCGCAAAGGCAGCCATTCGGGCTGGGCCGTTCCCGCGAGATAGTCCTTGGAGAGGTTCGGCCGGTCATAGGGCGGCGCCACATCGGCGCCGATCACCTCGATCACCCCGTCATAGCCCTCGGCCCGCAGCGAATGGGCGGCGGCGAAGCCCGCGGCGCCCGCCCCGACGATGGCGACCGATCTCGGCGCGCGCGCCGGCGCGGGCTTGGCCTCGGCGGCCTCGATCTTCTCGCGGGCGTAGATTTTCCCGTCGGCTTGCTCCGCCCGCCATCTCTGGAGCGCGTCGAAGGCCGGGGCGCGCAGGGCCTCGCCGCTGCGCAGGCTGAAACAAGCGTGATGCCAGGGACAGCGAACCGTCTCGCCGACGATCAAGCCCTCATTCAGCGGCCCGTGATAATGCGTGCAGAAGGCGCCGACCACAAAGACCTCGCCGCCGATGCGAGCCATGATCGCCGCCTCGCCCCCGACATGGCCGAGCAGCGGCGCGCCCGCCGCCAGCGCCGCCAATTCCACCCCCAAGGCGAAATCCTGTCCCCTATCTTGTCCGTTTTCCGACATTCCTGTCTCCCGCCCATTTTGCGGTCGTGAGCGCGACCGCCTCTCGTCAAGGTGGGATAAGGAAGGCGACGGGCAAGCGCCAGCCGGGCTGACCTCAGCGAATCAACCCTTCATGGCGTCAAGGCTCCGCTCCCTCTCAGGGCCGCCTTCGCGCCGGGGATGGTTAACAGAGAGGAAATCTAGGACCACCGGAGGCTCGCCAAATTGTGACATTACCGCCACATCCGCGGACACAAATAGGCTAAAAGCCCAGTTTTGCTCACTGAATAGGCATTTGCGTCCGAGTTGAGCTTGAATGAGCGCGGCCGTGAGTTTGATATTCTTCCAGGTTTCGCCTCCAAATGGAGTTCCTGGCATGAAGTGGTACTATCTCCCCGTCGTGACCGCGGCGTCCCTCGCAGCCAATATGGCTATGGCGGCCGACATCGCCGCCAACAAGAAAGCGCCTGCGGCCCCGCCGCCGCCGCCGGCCTGGATCGATACGCTGACCGTCGACGGTTACGTCGAGGGCGGCATCGCCGTGAACTTCAATCAGCCCTTCAACAAGCTGAACTGGGGCCATCTTTATACGGACCGCGCCAACTGGCCGACCTTCAACGGCTTCGTCATCACCGCGCAGCGCCCGATCGACCCGAAGTCGGCGAATTACGATTTCGGCTTCAAGGCGCAGCTCCAGATCGGCGAGGACATGCGGTATAACCACTATACCGGCACCCTCGAATATGCGATCGCGGACCGCACCCAGATCGGCTTCCTGGAGGCGAACCTTCAGGCGCATCTTCCCTGGACGAGCTTCATCTCCGAGGGCGGCGTCGACCTGAAGGTCGGCCAATTCCCGACGTACAATGGCGCGGAAGTCATGTACGCCAAGGACAACCTCTTCTACAGCCATTCCTATATCTTCAATTTCGGGCCCTTCATTCACACCGGCGCGATGGTCACGACCCATGTCCGCGACTGGCTCGACATCTATACCGGCGTCACCACCGGCGTGAACACGGGCTTCCCGGGCTGGCCGGGCGACAACAACTCCTCGCCCTCCTTCCATGGCGGCTTCGGCCTCAACCTTCTGGACGGCAATCTGACCGTCATGGGCATCGTCCACCATGGTCCGGAAAACCCCGTCCAGCGCGGCAATCCGTTCCTGCCCTTCGCGCCGTTCCCGGGCGCCCTGGCGCTCACCTGGCCGAACACGCCGCTGGCCTGCGTCTGCGACCCGAACACGGCGAACCGCACCTTCACCAACCTGACCACGACCTGGAAGGTGACGGAGAATCTCACGCTCATCACCGACATCGCCTATAACCGCGAAAGCGGCTCCAACCCGATCTCGCAGACCGGCCTGTCGGCGGCGACGATCGCGGCGCTCGACGGAACCTTCGGCACCAACCTCGCCGGCGTGCCGCTGAAGCCGCAGGGCGCCGACTCCTACGCGGTCGCGCAATATGCGTCCTACAAGGTCAACGATATCTTCAAGATCAATGGCCGCGTCGAATATTATCGCGACAACAAGAACTTCTTCGTCGCCGCCTTCCCCGGCTACTATGACGCGGTCAACGCCTTCCACGGCTTCCCCTGCTACTCCTGCATCTTCCGTCCGGGCGGCCAGGGCACGAGCTATCTGGCGCTCACCGCCGGCGTGACGATCACGCCGGAGCTGCCGAAGCTGCCGATCATCACCGGCCTGATCATCCGTCCGGAATTCCGTTGGGATACGGCCGTCAACGGCACGACGCCCTTCTTCCGCGGCGTCAATGGCGCGGGCAACGGCCTGAGCCGTTCGCAGGGCATGTTCAACATGGACGTGATCATCCCCTTCTCGCTGCTCTGAGCGTAAGAAGATCGGGCCGCCCGCGGGCGGCCTCCCAAGCGAAAAAGCCGGCGGTTTCGACCCGCCGGCTTTTTTTCGTTTCGGCTCCCGACAGGATTATTGCGGCTGCTCCTCCGGCGGAGGCGCCTCGTCTTTCATCAGGATCTCGACATCCGCGTCCTTGGTGGACTGGACGCGGAATGTGTTCTGATAGGTCTTTCCCTCATGGCGGGCGATGGCGACATATTCGCCCTCCGCCAGAACGAGCGAGGGAAAGGCGCCGATCAATTCGCGGATGACGTCGCCGCCGGGCGTCAGCACGGAAAAGCTGGTGTTGGCGAGCGCCTCGCCGCCGGGCGCCTTGACCAGCTTCAGCGTTATGGCGGCGGCGTGATGCTTGAGCGTCGCCTCGATCAGCTTGCCGGCCGGCACCTTCAAATCGGCCGTGACCACCGAATTGGTGGCGTTGGCGCCGCCCTGCGCGCCCTGCCCGGTGTCGAGCAGCGTCGATACGATGTGATAGGCGCCCTCGGGCAGGCAGATCACCTCATCCGCCTTGGCGTTGGCGAGAACGAGCTTGGCTTCGGCATTGCCGCGCTCGGGCACATAGATCGAGATCGACAGGCGCTGCGCGGGAATCTTGCTCTCGCCGAGCATGTCCACGAGCTTGAGCCCGCCGGCGTTGAGCGGCAGCCGCTCCGAGACGTTGTGACCCTCGAGAACGATGCGGCGCGTGGCGCCGGCGAGCCCGTAGGCGGCGTGCACGATATAGGAACCGTCCGGCAGCGGGAAAGTGGGCGTCGCGTCGTCCGATTGCGCGACGAGCTTGTGGGAGCCGTCGGGCTGCGCGGCCTCCTCGAAGACGCGCCAGAGGACGCCTGAACGCACGGGCTGCGAATCGGCGGCGCCCAGCGTCGCGCCAAGGCGCAGGCTCGACATGCCTTCCGTATCGGCGGGAGCGGCCGGAGCGGACGGGCCCGATTGCGCGGGACCCGCCTGCGGAGCCGCCGGGTGGCCGCGCCGCGCGAGCGCAGGCGTCGCCGGCAGCGTCAACAGGGCGACGAGGAAGGAGGAGCCGGCCTTGCGGAGCGTTCTCTTGTTCATCGCCAGTTCTATGGCGCGGATCGTGGCCTTTTGTCGATCACGTCCCATGAAAGGCGCGCTCTACGGCGTCCATCTGCGCCGCCGATCGGGCGATCATCCCCGCAAAGCCCTCTCGCCGGGCGGCGGCGCAAGCGGCGTCCAGCGCCGCGCCCGCAAGGTCGGGCGCAAAGTCGAACGCCGCCGCGCCCGCGGCGGCGGCGGCGAGCAAAAGAAGCCCGCGCGCCATCCGCCGCGCCCCCTCGCCGCCGGGCAGCGGCGTCGCATCCATCGCCAGACCGATCAGCCGCGTCGAGGCGCCCTTATAGCCGCCGAGCGCAAAGACCGACGCGGGAGTCTGCGCCGCGAGCGCGACGACCCCGACCGCCCCCGCCGGAAGCCCCGCCTCCGCCTCGTGAACGGCGAGCTTGGCGGAAACCCGCTGCAGATGCGCGCGCCCCTCGCAGGCTTCGAGAAAGACGCCGTCGAGCCCGGGACGGACGAGCGCGGCGAGGTCGGCGTCGATCGCGACGTCCGACGCCGGCGCGACCTGGACAAACAGGCGCGGCCGATCGCTTGAAGCGCGCGCGCGCTCGATGACGCCGCGCGCCCATATCCTGTCCGCCGCGCGCGCCTCGCCTTCTCCCAGGCGCAGGAGCAGCGCCGGGGCGCCGCTCGTCGGCGCGTCGCACGATCCGCGCATGTGCGGAGAAAGAACGAGAAAAGAACGCATGCCGCTCCGCTTTTCCCAAGCGCCGCCGCGCCCCCTTAAGTCAGAATTTACCATAAATCGCCATAATCCTTTTACGTAAGCGGGGCGGGCGCCGGATGGGATAAGGCCCGGCCAACGCGGCCGCGGCGGGAATCCCGCGCCCCTTGTTACGTAAGCCGGTGCGTTAACGGAGGTCGAAGGCGTCCCATGATCGTGCGTAATTTCCTGTCTTGGGCGCAGACGGCCAATGCGGCGCAGCGCGCGGAAGGCGCCGGCGCGCTGGCGCGCGCTTATCTCTACTCCGAGCTCGAGTCGCAGGAGCGGCGCGCGGCCGAAATCGCGCTGATGTCGCTGCTCGACGACCCGTCGCCGCTGGTGCGCCGCGCGCTCTCGGATAATTTCGCCAGCGCCGTCGACGCCCCCCGCGCGCTCGTCTCCGCGCTCGCCAGCGACCAGTCCGACGTCGCAACCCCCATATTGTCGCGCTCGCCCCTGCTCAGCGAGGCTGAACTCATCGACTGCGCCGCGATCGGCGACGCCTTCGCGCAAAGCGCCATCGCGCTGCGCGCCCGCGTGCCGGCCGGGGTCTGCGCGGCCCTTGCGGAGATCGGCGGACGCGAAACGGCGATCTCGCTCGCGGTCAATCCCGGCGCCGACCTTCCCGAATTCTCCATGCGCCGCATGATCGAGCGCTTCGGCGACGATGGCGAGATGCGCGAGGCGCTGCTCTCGCGTCCCTGGCTGCCGGCCACCGTGCGCAACGATCTCGTCAATGCGGCCGCCGCCGCGCTGTCAGCCTTCGTGGTCGATTGCGGCTGGCTCGCCAATGAGCGCGCCGAACGCCTCTCGCGCGAGGAGCGCGACAAGGCCAATGTCATCATCGTCGCGGAAGCCGCCGAGCATGACGGCCGCCACGGCGTGCGCGAACTCGTCGCGCATCTGCGCGCCTCGCGCCAGCTCACGGCGAGCCTCGCGCTGCGCGCGCTGCTCTCGGACAATCGCGATCTCTTCGAGGCGGCGCTGGTCGAGCTGTCGGGCCTGCACGAGGACAAGGTGGCGGGCCTTGTGCGCGACTTCCGCGGCGCCGGCTTCGCGGCGCTCTACCAGCGCGCCGGCCTGCCCGAAAAATTCCTGCCCGCCTTCCGCGCCGCGCTCGAAGCGCAGCGCGAATATGGCGATATGCATGAGAGGGAAGCGCGCCTCTCGCTCGTGATGATTGAACGCGTGCTCACGGCCTGCGAGGAGATCAATGGCGGCGAGCTCGACAGGTTGATGGCGCTGCTGCGCCGCTTCGAGATGGAGGCCGCGCTGGAGGAAGCCCGCGCCGAGGCCGCCCGTCTGGCGGCGGAGGCGCAAGCGCCCTCCGTCTCGGCGCCCGCGACCCACATCGTGATCGACACGGCGCCGATCATCGACATGGCCGCCTTCGAGGCGGAGCTGATGCAGGCCGCGGCGTAGCGGCGCGACCCACGCCAGCGCCCGCCGTCATTGCGAGCGAAGCGAAGCAATCCAGAGCCACATCACGGCCCTGGATTGCTTCGTCGCTACGCTTCTCGCAATGACGGGAAATAGCCGGGCGAGCGCGCTCAATAGCGGAGCCGATGCGGGCGGGCGTAGCGGGGCGAACAGGCGCGACCGCACAGGAACGACCACCGTCATTGCGAGCGGAGCGAAGCAATCCAGAGCCACATCGCGGCCCTGGATTGCTTCGTCGCCGCGCTTCTCGCAATGACGGAAAATAGACGGGCGATCACGCTCAATATCCGAACTGCTCCCGCAAGATCCGCTCTTCCAGAGAGTGCCCGGGGTCGTGCAGCAGCACGAGATCGGTCCCGTGGTCCATTTCGATATCCACGAAAGCGAGGTCGCGGAATTCATCGTGATCGGCCACCACCGACACGGGCCGCTTTGCCGACTCCAGCACTTCGATTCTGATCTTCGCCGCGTCCGGCAGCAGCGCGCCGCGCCAGCGGCGGGGGCGGAAGGCGGAGATGGGGGTGAGCGCCATTAGCGGGCTGTCGAGCGGCAGGATCGGGCCGTTGGCGGAGAGGTTGTAGGCGGTCGAGCCCGCCGGAGTCGAAACGAGCACGCCGTCGGTGATGAGCTCCGGCAGGCGCTCATGGCCGTTGATCAGAATGCGCAGCTTCGCCACCTGCGAGGTCTGGCGCAGCAGCGACACTTCGTTGATCGCATGAGCGGAGAATTCATCGCCGCGCACATTGGTCGCGTTCATCAGCAGCGGGTGGATGATCGAGGCCTTGGACTCGGCGATGCGCTTGCGCAACCCCGTCTCGCGATACTGGTTCATCAGAAAGCCGACGGAGCCCCGGTTCATGCCGTAGATGGGCTTGCCGGAATCCATATAGTTGTGCAGCGTGCGCAGCATCAGCCCGTCGCCGCCCAGCGCCACGATGCAGTCGGCCTCTTCCGGCGGGACGTCGCCATATTTCTCGGCAAGGCGCTGCCGGGCCTCCTCCGCCTCCGGCGTGCCGGAGGAGAGAAAAGCCAGCTTCTTAGCGTTAGGCGGATCGCCCGAGGCGCCCATCGGCGGAGGTCCCATGCTTGCGGCGCCGAGCGCCCTTCCTTCGCATACACCGGCCGGCCGCCGCTGGAAACGAGCGCGCGCATTTCCCGCCGATGCGCGCGATTTTAATTGAATTGGAAAAACACTCGCAAACCCGTTTCGCTATGACTTCATGGATCCACATGAGGAGGGGTTCGCAGCCCGAAGCGGCATGGCCAGAATAGGTTTCATCGCGAGCTTTCTCGCCGCCTTCATGACCATGGACGGCCATTTCTTCCATGGCGAGACGACCCGAACCGTGTTCGAGGGCCTCAGCCTGACGGCGAAAGCCGCGCAGACGCAGATCATGCGTCTCGCAAATCGGCGTTAGTCATTCGCGCCACAACCAGGCGGCGCCCCGCACGCCGCCGGAATCGCCGTGAACATTGCGCAGGATTTTCGTGTCCAGCGCATCGGTGAAGGCGTGCGCGGCCACGCGATCGGTCAGCCCGTCATAAATGGGCGCGATGTTCGACAATCCCCCGCCGAGCACGATCACGTCCGGATCGAGAATGTCGACGATCATGGCGAGGGCGCGGGACAGGCGGCCCCGATAGGCGTCGAGCGCGGCGAGCGCGCCGGCCTCGCCATTGGCCGCGCGCGCGACGATGTCCGGGCCGCCGGCCTCGGCGCCCGTCCGGCGCCGGTATTCCCGGGCGAGACCCGCGCCGCACAGGAACGTCTCGATGCACCCGTCATGCCCGCAGAAGCAGCGCGCGCCGGGATATTCCTCGCGCGTCATCCAGGGCAGCGGCGTATGCCCCCACTCGCCGCCAACATGATTGCGGCCCGAGATCGCCTTGCCGTCCACCACGACGCCGCCGCCGACGCCCGTGCCGAGGATGACGCCGAAAAGGACGCGCGCCCCCCGCCCCGCGCCGTCGACCGCCTCCGACAAGGCGAAGCAATTGGCGTCGTTCTCGACGCGCACGGGGCGGCCGAGACGCGCCGCGAGATCGGCGTCGAGCGGCTTGCCGTTCACGACCTGCGTGTTGGAGCCCTTGATCAGGCCGGTATGGGTCGAGAGCGAGCCCGGCGAGCCGACGCCGACCGAGCCGCGGCGCCCCGTCTCGGACTCGATGTCGCCGACGAGCGCGACGATGGCGCGGAGGATTTCCTGATAATCATGGGCCGGAGTCGGCAGGCGGCGGCGCGCGAGAACGGCGCCGTCGCGACCGAGCGCGACGGCCTCGATCTTGGTGCCGCCGAGATCGACGCCGATCCGGATCGAATCGCTCATTGACGGCGGGCGCGGTCGAGATGCCGCGCCTGCTCCAGCGCCTGTTCCGAGCCCGCGTCGATCCGCGCGGAGTCGAGATCGAGATCCTTCGCCGTCGCGCCCGAGAAGAGCGCGCCGGTCAGATCCGCGCCGGACGCATCCGCATTCGCGAGATTGGCCCGCGAGAAGTCGGCGCCCGCCGCATGAGCGAAACGCAGATCGGCGCTCATGAGATTGGCCCCTCGGAACTGCGCGCCTTCGAGGATCGCCGAGCGCAGAACGGCGCGCATCAGCCCCATCGACTGGTTCTTCATGTCGGCGGAAAGATTTGCGTCGTTGAATTTCGCGCCGCGCAGCGAAGCGCCGGACATGTCGCCCGCAAGCCGCGCGCCGGAGAAATCCGCGCCGTCGCCGCGCATCTTCTGCATCTGCGCCGCGAAAGCATGGGCGTTTCTGAGCGAGGCGCCGGTGAGCTCGGCTTGCAGCAGCCACGCCTGATCGAGAACGGCGCCGTCAAGCTTCGCCCCGGAAAGACGCGCCTTGTTGAGACGCGCGGCGCGGAAATTGGCGCCCGAAAGATCGAGGCCCGAAAGATCGAGGCCGTTGAGGCTCCGTCCGGAGAAATCCGCCTTGCCGGCTTTTACCGCCGCCTCCACCTCCGCGCGGGTCATCTCCGATTGCGAATAAGCGGGCTGCAAAAGATCGACGCCCTGCAGCATGTCCTGCGCGCGCGGCGCGGCCGGCGAGAGAAACAGCGCGGCGAAAGCGGCGCGCGCGAGAAGACGCACATTCATTCCTGTTCCGCTCCGGCGCCGGCCAGCGCCCGCGCCTGTTGTATCCATTTGTCCCGCTCGACGCGGCCCGGCGCGCCGATGGCGGCGCCGATCCATTTGGCGTTGTCGAGATTCCACGCCGCGATCTGATCATAATGGAAGACCCCGAGCGCGTAGAGCTTTTCGCGGCTCTTGGGACCGACGCCCTTGATGCGCGAGAGATCGTCGGGCGCGCCGTTGCGAGGCTTTGCGAGAGTCTCGGGCTTGACCCCGGGCGGCGCTTTCTTCGCGACGGAGGCCGGCGCGAGGACCGCCTCGGAGGCCGCCGCCGTCACGACGGCCGCCGGCTGCGACGCTTGCGCAATGGCGGGCGTCCGCGCGACGCCGATCGGCTCGGGCGGCGCGATTTGCGCGATCCTCGGCCTCTCGACCTCGACGCCGCCGAGCGACTTCATCCAGCCGCCGAGCGGAAGCCCCGCCGCATAAGCGAGACTGAGCGCGAGGCCGATATCGAAAGCGGCGGCGGCCCGCCCGTCGAGCGTTTCGGCATAGGAGACGGCGGCGCCCGCGCCGAGCGCGATAAGGCCGAGGACGACGGCCCAGCCGCCGGAGAATATCGCGTCCTTCGCCCGCGAGAAGGTAACGAAGCCGACCAGCGCGCCGAGCGCGAGCGCCGCCGCGAGCCAGGGCCAGCCGAGCGTGAGCAGATGGATCATCTATTCTCTCCTTCGCCCGCCGTCATTTCACGTTGAATTCGATGCGCCAGTTGCGCGCGCGGTTGTCGTCGCCGTCATTGGGCGCGATGGGTCGCTCGCCGCCATATCCCATCGGCCAGACATGGAAGGAATCGGCGCCAGCCTTCAAAAACCGGTCGACGACGAGACTCGCGCGGCGCTTGCTGCGATCGCGATTGAGCTCGGCGACGCCGCGGTCGTCGGTATGCCCCGCGACCTCGATCGGAACGGCGCGGCAGCGCAGCGCCGCGACCGTCAGCGCGTCGAGAAGCGCGGCCGACTCGTCCGAGATCGCGTCGTCGGCTTCGAAGCGGATCGGCGTCTTCGACAATTCCGAGAAGGCCGAGCGGCAGCCCGCCGCATCGAGCGGCGCGCCGGGCGTGCGCGCGACAAGGCGCGTTTCGCCCTTGAAGCCCTTGGGCAGACTCGACTCGAAGGTCTTCTCGATCTCGACCCGCGCGCCCTCGTAACGCGCCGCGCCGGCGAGCGACATGCTCCCGTCGCCGATCAAGAGATTGCCGCTATCCATCCGCGCCAGCGCGGCGAGCCCCGCGCCGGCCGCCTCGGCGAATTTGTCGGGCGCGCCCTTTGCGAGGGTCAGCCGATCCTCGACGATCGAATCGAAGAACCGCCGCCGCGCATTGTCGACAATGCGGTTGCGCGTGGCCTCGTCGGGGACGAAGCCGGCGAGGACCGTCTTGTGGCCTTCGCGCATCGCCTGAAAAACGTAAGGCGACACGGGTCCCGGCGCGACATCGGCCCGGGCAAGCTCGAAGCCCTGCGGGAGGCGCGCTTTGATCTCAGCGGCAAGGGTCTCGGCGCGCACATTCTCGCGGCCTTCGCCCTCAATGGCGAGCTTGCTTCCGGCGAGCGAAACCCTGCCGGTCGCAAGACGCCGCAGCGCGTCAAGCGCCGTCTCGATCGCCGCGGCGTAGTCGCCCTGGGGCGCCGCCGCATCGATCTTCGTGCCGTCGCTGACCGCAAGGCCCGCGCCGGCGGCGGCCGCGAGCGCGACGGCCCGCTTTTGCAGCGACTCGCTCGGCAATTTGCCGTCGAGCGCGACGAGGCTTTCGCCGAGCGTCGCGGCGAAAACATAAGGCTCGCGGGGCGGCGGCGGAGGCTCCGGCGCCGCCGGCGCGATGGACGGCTCCGCCGGCGAAACCCCGCCGGCCGCGTCGATTTTCCGCACGCCGTAATCAGCGCGCAAGGCCGCCATCTCCTTCAGGCCGGGCGCGGCTCCCGAAATCGTCACGTCGCGGCCCGCCACGGCGATCCGCGCGGGGTCGATGGAAAGACGCGACGAAACGTTCGCCTTGAGCGCCGCCTCGATCTGCGGCGTCAGCGATTGCGCGGCGACATAAACGAGCCCCGCCAGGACCGGCGCTCCGATCCACCACTTCTTGGGCTGGTGCATGAACGTCCCGCCCCCTTCGGGTGAGAATCAGCAAAGACGCGCATCTTGCGCGCATGGTTGCTTGGCGGGCGCGGGTGTCAAGACGATAACGCAAAAAGGGGCGCGGTCGCTCCGCGCCCCATAGGCTGAGAGAAGAGAGTCCTGGGTCTGTTGTTTGAGATAGGCGCGATGGAGCCGCTTGCAAGGGGCGCGCGGTCCAAGCGACGCCGCTCCGATTTCCGGCCGACGGGTCGGACGGAGGACCGCCCCCAAAGAAGCGTTGGCGCTATCGGCGAGAGGAAAGAAAAGGCGCCATGCCGGCGCGCGCCAGCGCGTCGGCGCGTTCGTTCATCTCGTCGCCGGCATGACCTTTGACCCAATGCCAGGCGACGTCGTGCCGCGCTTCGGCCGCCTCGAGCCGCCGCCACAGCTCCTCATTCTTCACGGGCTTGCGGTCCGCCGTCTTCCAGCCGCGCGCCTTCCAGCCCTTGATCCATGACGTCACGCCGCCGCGCACATATTGCGAGTCCGTGTAGAGATCGACGGCGCAAGGCCGCGTCAGCGCCTCGAGCGCCATGATCGCGGCCGTCAGCTCCATGCGGTTGTTGGTGGTCGCCGCCTCGCCGCCGGTAAGCTCCTTCTCGCGGTCGCCGAAGCGCAGAATGGCGCCCCAGCCGCCGGGGCCGGGATTTCCGGAGCAGGCCCCGTCGGTCCAGATCGAGACGCGCTTCGTCATAAAAGGGCGCCGGCCGTCTGGTGGAAGCGCAGCTTGGCGAGATATTCGCGCGGGTCCTTCGGCTTGACCAGCGCCCCTACGGGCACGTTCAGCCAATCGACATAGCGCGTCAGCAGGAAGCGGATCGCCGCGCCGCGCGCGAGCGTCGGGAAGGCGTCAAGCTCGGCCGGGATCAGCGGCCGCACGCGCCGATAGGCGTCGAGCAGCGCGGCGCCCTTCTCCGTCTCGAAGCGATGCGCGTCGTCGAAGCACCAGGCGTTGAGGCAGATCGCCAGATCGTAGGCGTAGGCGTCATTGCAGGCGAAGTAGAAGTCGATGACCCCCGACATCCGGTCGCCGAGAAAGAAGACGTTGTCGGGAAAGAGATCGGCGTGGATGACGCCGTTCGGCAGATCGCGCGGCCAATGCTTTTCGAGATAAGCGAGTTCGGTCTCGACGGTCTCGCGCAGCCCCGCCTCCACCTCGTCGGCGCGCGCCGCCGAGGGCGCGAAGAGCGGGCGCCAGGAATCGACGGAGAGCGCATTGGCGCGGCGCGACTCGAAATCGGCGCCGGCGAGATGGAGCCGCGCCAGCGCTTCGCCCAGCGCCGCGCAATGGGCGACTTCCGGGTGATGAACCGAATAGCCGTCGAGAAACGTCACGATCACGGCGGGCCGTCCCGCGAGCCGGCCCAGCGGCGCGCCGGCCCGGTTGCGCACCGGCTGCGGGCAGGTGACGCCGCGCCGCGCGAGATGCTCCATGAGGCCGAGGAAGAACGGCAGATCGGCCTCGGCGACGCGCTTCTCGTAAAGCGTGAGGATGAAGCTGCCGCCGCTCGTATGCAGATAATAGTTCGAGTTCTCGACCCCCTCCGCAATGCCTTTGCAGGAGAGGAGGTCGCCAATGTCGTAGGTCGCGAGAAAAGCGATCAGCTCCGCGTCGTCGACCTGGGTATAAACGGCCATGGGCGTCTTTCCGAGAGCAACGCCCCTTCAGGCCATCGCCCGCAGCTCCTTGGGCAGCGGGAAGGACACGCTCTCATCCGCGGTCGAGACGGTTTCGACGGCGATCTCGTAACGCTCGGCGAAGGCGTCCATGATCTCCTCGACCAGAACCTCGGGCGCCGAGGCGCCCGCGGTGATGCCGAGCGCGCTGATATTGCCGAAGAGCGACCAGTCGATCTCGCTCTTGCCCTGCACGAGCTGCGCCGGCGCGCCCGCGCGCTCCGCCACCTCGCGGAGCCGCTGCGAGTTGGACGAATTGGGCGAGCCCACGACGATCACCGCGTCGACATGCGGCGCGACTTCCTTAACCGCCGCCTGGCGGTTCGTGGTCGCGTAGCAGATGTCTTCCTTGTGCGGGCCGACGATCGCCGGGAAGCGCTTGGTCAGCGCGCTGACGATCTCCTGCGAGTCGTCGAGCGAAAGCGTCGTCTGGGTCACATAAGCGAGATTGTTCTCGTCCTCGAGGCTCAAATTCTTGATGTCGTCGACGGACTCGACGAGCACCACGGCGCCCTCGGGCAACTGCCCCATGGTGCCGACGACCTCCGGATGGCCGGAATGGCCGACGAGCAGCACGCGGCGCCCGCGCTTCCAGTGGATCTCGGCCTCGCGATGCACCTTGGTGACGAGCGGGCATGTCGCGTCGATCGCGAGCAGATTGCGCTCCTGCGCCTCCGCCGAGACGGATTTGGCGACGCCATGCGCCGAGAAGATCACCGGCGCGTCCGTCCGGGGAATCTCCTCGAGCTCCTCGACGAAGACCGCGCCCTTGGATTTGAGCGATTCGACCACATAGCGATTGTGAACGATCTCATGGCGCACATAGACCGGCGGGCCGAATTTTGCGAGCGCCCTTTCGACCGCGTCGATGGCGCGGACGACGCCCGCGCAGAAACCGCGCGGCGAGCAAAGAAGGATCCTGAGCGGCGGCTTGACGCCGCGGGGCTGAACATTCATTGGGGCGCCTTCGGCACTGGCGCCGCGCGGCTTCGCCGGCGGCTGTATCGGCGTCTCGCCCATAAGGGACGTCCGCCCATTTGTGGCGTCGATCGGCTGGAAGCAATGTCGTGGCCGCCGGAGTCTGTCAAGCGGCCCCAAACGCCCTCGATTGCGCGCACGCGCCCTCCGCCGCGACGGGCTATCGATTCGGCCGGCGTTGCGCTAGCATCCTTGACCGATGAAGAGACGGGAGGCGAACTCCCCTCATTTCCAGCGGGAGAGAAGCGAATGTCCGATCTCGAGTCCATTCTGTCGTCCGCGCAGGGCGGCCAGCTCGTCGCCAATCTCGCGCAGCGCTTCGGCCTCAGCGACGAGCAGATCGACGCCGCCATCAAGGCGCTCGCGCCGGCGCTGGCCATCGGCCTGAACCGCGCCGCCGAGGAGCCGCAGGTCTTTGAAAAGACGGTCGGAGCGCTGGCGACCACGACGCGCTACTCCTTCTTCGAAGATCCCGACGCCGCCCAAGGCGCCGATTCGGTCGAGTTCGGACGGGACCTCGTCTCCGAACTTTTCGGCTCGCCGACGGCGACGGGACAGGTGCTGCAAGCGGCGGCCCGCGAATCCGGCGTGCGGGCGGACATTCTGAGCCAGCTCCTGCCGATCCTGGCCTCGGTGCTGCTCAGCGGCCTGACGAAATCCATCAATGAGAAGGGTCTTGGCGGCGTTCTCGGGCAACTCGCCAATTCCGGCGCGCTCGGTCCGATCCTCGAACAAATTCTCGGCGGCGGCGCCCCCGCCCCGCAGCCGGGCCCGACGCCGGCTCCGCGCGGCGGCGCGGGCGGCGGCCTTGGCGGTCTCCTCGGCGGCATTCTGGGCTCTCTGCTCGGCGGCCGTCGCGCCCCTCCCGGCGGCGGAACGGCGCCGCGCGGTCCCGGCGGCGGCTTCGATCGCGGCGGCCCCCTCGACGTGGACGCCGGCCCGGCCGGCTCGGGCCCGGCGGGCCTGCCCCCGGGACTCGACCAGGCTTCGCTTCAGGAAGCGATCGAGCAGATCAAGAAGACGCTGCAGGTCGGCCAGAACGCCGGCGGTCGTCCGACCGGGCAGGCGCCGTCCGATCTGGAGGCCATTCTGGGCCAGATTCTCGGCAAGCGCTGAAATTCCGCCATCGCATGATCGGCGCGGCCGCGGAAGTCTCGCCGCTTTCGCGGTCAGAAGGCGCCGATCAGCTTGCCGAAATACATTATCGAAAGAGTCGTGCCGGTCGATTTCGCGCCCGCGATGATCAGCACCGAGACCATGATTGCGATCATGGCGTATTCAACCGCCGTCGCGGCGCGCCTGTCGTCGAGAAATCGGCGAATAGAACTGCGCATTTATCCTCCACCGCCGAATGATAAAGCCGAAACTTCTCTAAAGATTTAATTGCGACGCCGACGTTTTCGGCTCCATCTGGCGCCGCTTTTGAAAGGCTTGGCGGGCGCCGCCGTGGTCCCCGTTTGGCGGCGCTCTTGCGTCCCGTCGGCTTTTCCGGCAATCCATCCTCGCCGTTCGCGAGGAAGCGGCGTCGGCGTCGCAGGAAAATTGAGCGGCGCGGCGCGCGATCCCGCGCCCCGCCGGCGCCCGCCTCTGGTCTTTCCGACCCTATCTTATGGAAAATTCTGGCTAAACATGGCTCGCGACGTAACAGATACGACTCCGATCGCGTCCCGGGACGCGCTCGTGGAATGGCTCGCAGCCGGTTGCAAGACCTCCGGCGCGCCGCTGCGCATCGGCACGGAGCATGAGAAGATCCCGTTCTATGCGGACACGCTGGCGCCGGTTCCCTATTCCTGCATTGACGGCCGCTGCGGCGTCGGCCGCCTCCTCGAAGGCGTCGAGGAGGAGACCGGCTGGGCGCCGATCATGGACCGGGACGCGCTGATCGGCCTGGCGCAGACCGAAGGCGGCGGCGCCATCTCGATCGAGCCGGGCGGCCAGTTCGAGCTCTCCGGCGCGCCGCTGATCGACATCCACGCCACGGCCGAGGAGCTTGGCGCGCATCTTTCGGCCCTCGCGGGCGTCGCCCACTCGCTCGGCGTCCAGTTTCTCGACCTCGGCGCGAGTCCCAAATGGTCGCGCGCCGAGACGCCGGCCATGCCCAAGCAGCGTTACAGGATCATGGCGGGCTATATGCCGAAGGTCGGCTCGCGCGGCCTCGACATGATGTTCCGCACCGCGACCATCCAGGCCAATCTCGACTTCACGAGCGAAGCCGACATGGTCCAGAAGGTTCGGGTCGGACTCGCCTTGCAGCCGCTCGTCACCGCCCTCTTCGCCAATTCGCCTTTCCTCGACGGCAAGCCGACCGGACGCCTGTCGCAGCGCTCCTATATCTGGCTCGACACGGACGCGGACCGCACCGGCATGCTGCCCTTCGCCTTCGAGGAGGGCTTCGGCTTCGAGCGCTATGTCAATTACGCGCTCGACGTGCCGATGTATTTCGTCAAGCGCGGCGAGGTCTATCACGACGTCGCGGGCGCGAGCTTCAAGGATCTGCTCGACGGCCGCCTGCCGCAGCTTCCGGGGGAGCGCGCGGTCATGTCGGACTGGGCCAACCACCTCTCCACCATCTTCCCGGAGGTGCGGCTCAAGACCTATCTCGAAATGCGCGGCGCCGATGGCGGCCCGCGCGAGCATATGACCGCCCTGCCCGCGCTTTTCGCCGGCCTCTTCTATGATTCGGCGGCGCTCGATCAGGCGCGCCAGATCACCCGGGGATGGGACGCGGCGGCGCGGCAGAAGCTGCGCGAGGACGTTCCTTCCCTCGCGCTCGACGCGACGATCGAAGGCCGCAGCCTGCGGGAAATCGGGCGCGACATTCTCGATCTCGCGCGCGATGGGCTGAAACGCCGCGCCTATCGAAACGCGCGGGGCGAGGACGAGACGATCTATCTCGCGCCTTTGGATAAGATCCTCGACGAAGGCCGCACGCTCGCGCGGCGGCGGCTCGATCTCTATCACGGCGCCTGGGGCGGCTCGGTCGACGGCGCCTTCAGGGATTGCGTGATCCCCCTGTAATTTCAGGCGGCCGTCGGACCTCCTATATCCAAAGATGCATTGCCCTATAATCATAGCCCGCTATTTTCGCTCGGTCTGACGCCCGAGAGCGTCGCGCCCTGCGAGCGTATATGCGAGAAATATTGAGGTTGCTCCAATGTCCCCGTTGCCGGGGCGAGCTTCGACTGGTCGAAGGAAACATCAAGTGCCGCAATGCGTCCTGCGCATACGCAGTAACGGGCTTTCCCAATGCTGACGGGCAGCGGGTTCTCATTGACTTCGAACGAAGCGTTTTCGACCGCTCCTCCTATCATCAGGGAAGCGGGTCCGTGCTCGCCCGCAACGATAACGGTCGCGATCTGCGGGCGCTCATTGGCGGCGCCGTCATTGGCGGCCGGAATCTCGTCGCGGAGAGGATAGCCGCCTCCTTCCGGGCGCGCCTGAAACGACGCGGCTCGCGCCCCGTCATTCTGGTCATCGGGGGAGGCGCGATCGGATCCGGCGCGGAGGACTTATACTCCGATCCGGACGTCGAAGTGATCGGCGCCGACGTTTATGCCTCGCCGCATACGAAACTGGTTGCCGACGGACATTCCCTTCCCTTCCGCGACGCTGTTTTCGATGGCGTCTGGATACAAGCCGTGCTGGAGCACGTGCTCGACCCGCCTGCCGTGGTCGCCGAGATATACCGCGTCTTGAAGCCGTCCGGCCTGGTCTATGGCGACACGCCCTTCATGCAGCAGGTTCACGAAGCCGCCTATGATTTCACAAGATTCACCTTGAGCGGGCATCGCTGGCTGTTTCGCCGCTTCGAGGAGATTGAGTCGGGCGCGGTGGGCGGCGCTGGGACGGCGACGGTTTGGTCGCTTCTTTATTTTTTTCGCGCTTTGGGCGTGAGAAGGCCGCTGGCGACGGCGCTCGTCGCCCCGGTCTTCTGGATACGGCTCCTGGACCGATTCATGAGAGGACGAGCCAATGAAGACGCGGCTTGCGGCGTATTTTTCTTCGGATCGAAGAGCGAGCGGCCAATGACGCAAAAGGAAATCGTGGCCTATTACGAGCTCCGCTCATAAGCCTGCTTGCATAAAAAAACCGCGCCGAGCGCGGTTTTTTTAAAGCGAACCCGCCTTGAATTCAGCGCGGGAAAAGATCGTTCAGTCCGAAGGGCGCCATCGGCTGGAGATGGGAGGTGCGCTGCACGCCGTCGGCGACCGCCGCATAACCCATGGGCGCAGCCGGCGCGCGAGCGATGTTGTCGACGCGGACATGACCGCCGATCTTCACGCAGCCATTCGACCCCGCGACCGCGACATAATCGGAGCCATAACGCGCGCAGTGGTTTGGCGTCTCGGCTTTGGCGGCGGACACGGAAAGCGACGCGGCGAACGCGACGGCTCCCGTCAGGGCGAGGGGACGGAAATCGGCAAACATCATGTGGCGGTCAGCCTCTGTTCCGATCGCGGCGCCACACGGAGCGCCGAAATCTCGAACCCAATTCCTTTGCGAAAACGCCCCCGGCGACATGTCGTCCGACTCGTTTCCGCGATTTGGGCACTAGACCCAAACATCGTGGCAGGATCGTGTCCCGATATTCGGGAACGCATCCGGTGTTGTGGAATAGCAACACGATCCGATTTATTTTCGGTAAACGAGAAAGAACTGGTTAAGCACGCCTTACAAAGGGTTACGGCTCCAGTCTCCAATCGTGGCCTGCAATATGGCGAGAGCTGCGACGGCCGCCGTGTCGGCGCGGAGCACGCGCGGTCCGAGCGAGAGCGTCACGACGTTGGGCGCGCGCGCGATGGCGGCGCGTTCGGCGTCGTCAAATCCGCCTTCCGGCCCGACGAGCAGGCTGACGCCCTTGCCCCGTCGGCCCGACAGCGCCTGCAACGGATTGGCGATCGGCGCGTCCTCGTCGCAAAAGACGAGGAGTCGCTCCGCCGGAAAACGGGCGAGGAAATCGGGCAGCTCCACCGCCTCGGCCGCCTCCGGCACGGTCAATATGCCGCACTGCTCGGCCGCCTCGACGGCGTTGGCCCGCAGCCGCGCCGGATTGACGCGGCGGACCTGAGTCCGGCGCGTGATGACCGGCGCGAGGCGGCCGGCGCCCATCTCCGTCGCCTTCTGCGCCATATAATCGAGCCGCGCCTGCTTGAGCGGCGCGAAGCAATATTCGAGATCGGCGGCGGGCGTCTGCGCGCGCAGGAGCTTCTCGACGCGCAATTTCGCCGAGCGCTTCGTCGTCTCGGCGATATGCGCCAGAAACTCGCCGTCGCGCCCGTTGAAGAGGAGGATCGAATCTCCCTCGCGCAGCCGGAGCACGTTGAGGAGATAATTGAGCGACTCGGGCGGCGGCGCGAAAGCGAGGCCGGGAGCGAGCGCAACCTCCACGAAGAGCCTTTGCGCGGAAAAATCGTAATGTGGCAAGATGAAGCCCAGTCTGGCGGGACGGGACCCGCGGGTCCGCCTCATTTTGGCCGTCATGACGCGGCCGTGTTCGCGGACAGGTTGGCCAAAACTTGCGTGGGCGGCAAGCCTGCTGTTAACAGAAAAGCCCCATTGGAAAGCGGATCGTGCCTTATGAAGATCAGCGCCGTCTCTTTCTCGCGCTTCGTCGCGGGCCTGTCGCTAACGGCGATCGTCGCCGGCGCGGGCGTCGCCCATGCGCAGTCCTGCCAGGAGGACTTCCAGAAGCTGACGGAGCGGCGCATGGCGCAGATCCAGGCGCTCAACAGCCTGGGCAAGGCCGGCAAGGGCAAGATGGACCCGAACGCCGCCTGCCCCGCCGCCAGAAAGCTCGTCGGCATCGAGAACGAGATGCTGGCCTATATGAACAAGAACAAGGACTGGTGCGCCATTCCGGACAATGTCATTGACGGCTTCCGGCAGGCGGGCGCCAAGACGAAGAATTTCGCAAGCCAGGCTTGCACCGTCGCCGCCAAGATGAAGCAGATGCAGCAGCAGCAGCGCGAGCAGGCGGCGAATGGCGGCGGCATGGGCGCTCCGCCGAAGCTTCCCTCCGGACCGCTGTGAGCCTCGCGCGGGAACGCGGCGACGACGCCGCCCTCCCCGATTCGCAATCGGACCATCCGCTCTGGCGCCACGCGCCAGCGGGATTGCGCCCCTATATCCAGCTCGCGCGGCTCGACCGCCCGATCGGCTGGTGGCTGCTGCTCCTCCCCTGCTGGGAATCGAGCGCCCTCGCCTCGGCGGCGCTGCATCAGGGGCCGAAACCGTGGCATCTGACTCTCTTCTTCATCGGCGCCGTCGCGATGCGCGGCGCCGGCTCCACATATAACGACTATGTCGACCGCGAAATCGACGCGAAGGTCGAGCGCACGCGCAACCGTCCGCTCGCGAGCGGCCGGATCGCCCCGCGCGCGGCGCTGTGGTTCATCGTCGCGCAATGCCTGATCGGCCTCTTCGTGCTGCTCTCCTTCAACGGCTACACGATCGCCCTCGGCTTTCTCTCGCCGCTGATCGTGCTGGTCTATCCCTTCGCCAAGCGCTTCACCTCCTGGCCGCAGGCGATCCTCGGATTCGCCTTCGCCTATGGCGCAATGCTCGGCTGGACGGCGATAACGGGCTCGCTCGCCGCGCCGGCCTTGCTGCTTTACGCAAGCTGCATTCTCTGGACGATCGGCTTCGACACGATCTACGCGCTGCAGGATGTGCGCGACGACGCCATCGCCGGCGTGCGCTCCACGGCGCGCCTCTTCGGCGCGCAGGTGAAGCGCGCCGTAAGCGCGCTTTACGCCGGCTCCGCGCTTTGCGCGGCGCTCGCAATTTACATGATCGGCGGCGGATTTTTCTGCTGGCTGGGCGTCGCGGCCTATGCGGCGCATCTCGCCTGGCAGGTTTCGCTCACGCGCGCGGACGCGCCGCCGGAAACGGCGCTGGCGTTGTTTCGCTCGAACCGGGACGCCGGCCTGCTGCTCTTCGGCGGGCTCTTTCTACAGAGCGCGACTTACCTGTTCTGACAGAACCGCCCGCGCCATCATTGCGAGGAGCGTAAGCGACGAAGCAATCCAGGGCCGTGATGTGGCTCTGGATTGCTTCGCTCCGCTCGCAATGACGGGAGCAACGCCGCCGCTCTTCGGCGGGCTCTTCTACAAAGCGCGGCTTCCCTACTCCGACAGAACCGCCCGCGCCGTCATTGCGAGGAGCGCAAGCGACGAAGCAATCCAGAGCCGTGATGCGGCTCTGGATTGCTTCGCTCCGCTCGCAATGACGGGGCAGATCATAGCGCGAGCATGTAGGCTACGAGCGCGTCCTTCTCTTCCTGCGTCAGCTTCACGCCCAGCACGAGGTTGAAAAATTCGACCGTATCCGCGAGCGTGGGCAGGCGGCCGTCATGCAGATAGGGGGGCGTGTCCTTTATGCCGCGCAGCGTGAAGGTCTTGATCGGGCCGTCGGGCGCGACGGCCAGCCCATTGATGGTTTGGCGAGGCTCATAAAAGCGCTCGAGCTTCAGATCGTGCATATTGTTGTCGAGGAAGCTCGTCTGCGGAAGGTGGCATTCAGCGCAGCGGCCTTTGCCCAGAAACAGTTTTTCCCCGGCGAGCTCCTTTTGCGTCGCCTTTGCCGGATCGAGACGGCCTGTCGGATCGAGTTTCGGCGCAGGCGGAAAATCGATGATATTCTGCATCTGCGCCATCATCGCCACCTGGTCCGCGCGATTGGGCAGATGGACGCCCTTGCGTTGCGCGCTGACATGGTCGCCATTGAAATAGGCGGTCCGCTGTTCGAACTCGGTAAAATCCTCGACCGAGCGCAGAGAACGCTTTGAGCCGTGAATCTGTTGGTTGAACATGCCTCTGAGGCTGACCGTATCGAGGCGGAAGCGCGAAGCCTGCGGCCGTATGTCCGGCGTCAGGTGGAAAGCCGCGTTGGTGTTGAAATTGGAGTGACAGTCGAGGCACGTCACGCCGAGCGATTGCTCGGCGACCTTGCGGTCTTCCGTCTGATTGAATTCCTCCTGAGGGAAAGGCGTCAATAGCAGGCGCAATCCTTCGAGCTGCACCGGCGTGAGAATCCCGACCATCAATTTATAGTGGTTTTTGATGGTCAGAAGCTCGCCTCGGGAAACGTCGCCGAGATCAGGGCGGGTCGTCAGAAAAATCGGCGGAGGAAACTCGGGCGTGAACTGGCTGGGCAAATCGAAATCGACGTCGAAGCGCTTGAGGTCCCGCTTCTCCTGCCGGTTGATTTCGTCGATTTGTTCCTTCGGAAACACCTGTCCGCCCGTCTCCTGCTTAATATGCGGCAGGGGCATGAAACCGGCGGGCAGCAGCTTTCGCTGACGAATTTCTTCCGGGGCCAGCGCCGCGAGACTATCCCACGTGGCGCCCCGGGGAAGTTTGACGCGCACGCCGGCCTGCACCGCCTTGCGTCCCCCGGACATTTTCACGCCAGGCGCGGGCCGGTCCGACAGATCGTAGCGTTCCTGCAACAAGCTCTGCTGCTGGCGCGTTATTTCCTGCTTATGCGCTTCGTCCTCGGCCTTCACGGTCTCGAAAGGTTTGGCGGGGAGCGGCCGATAGGTGGAGTCAGGCGGCAGGGACTGAGCGAAAACGGAGGATACGGAAAGAAAAACGAGCGCCGGTGAAAGAAATGCGATCGCGCGCTGCGACATGGGTCTTCTCCTGGGACGGAAGCCCGTCTGCGGGTTCGAACCGCCCGCTCGACTTGCGACGACATGCCTTTCTTGAACGTCGATAGGCGCTATTGGTTCCTGCCCCAGGCGCGTCGTCGCGGCGACGGCGCTTTCGTCACGGTCGCCGCCCTTGCGCTCATTTTCCGTCTTCGAGACTGCGTTTCTGATCCAGGCAGGCGTCGAGCTGCGAGCGGCTGAGCTCCCAATAAGAGGCGCCGCACAGAGCCTGATAGCGGCTGCTGCTGAAAAAAGACCAGAGATTGTAGCTCATCAGCGCCAGCGCGAGGATGGCCGCCACTTTGAGAATATTGTTGAAGCGCGTGATCGGATCGGAGTCGGGCTCGGACATGGCTGCCTCCATTTGCCTCGATGTTAAGCGTTGGCCGCACGCCGTCAACGGCGCCTAATCCAGCGTCTGGCGGAACCGCATCACGGCGACGCTCATGGCGACGACCGTGAAAAGCGCCAAGGCGCCGGCGTCCGTCGTCAGTTCGAGAAAGCCGGATCCTTTGAGCATCACCGAACGCACGATGCGCAGATAATGGGTAAGCGGCAGCGCCTCGCCAATATATTGGGCCCAGATCGGCATGCCGTAGAAGGGAAAGAGGAAGCCCGAGAGCAATATGCTCGGAAGAAAGAAAAAGAAGGTCATCTGGATCGCCTGAAGCTGGTTCGCGGCGACGGTGGAGAGCGTATAGCCCAATGACAGATTGGCGACGATGAAAAGCAGCGTCAGCGGCCCGAGCACGAAAAGCGAGCCGACGACCGGCACGCCGAAGAGAAAGCGCGCGACGATCAGGATCGTCGCCATCTGGACCGCGCCCACGAGAATATAGGGCGCGATCTTGCCCAGCATGATCTCGACGGGCTTCACCGGCATGGCGAGCAGCGCCTCCATCGTCCCGCGCTCGATCTCGCGCGTGACGGAAAGCGCCGTGTAGATCAGCATCGTCATGGTCAGGATCGTCCCGATAAGGCCCGGCACGATGTTGCGGCGCGTCTCGCCCGCGGGGTTGTAGCGGCGCTGCACCTGCAAATCGAAAGGCGGCGCATTTTGCGCGAGCGTGGCGAGCGGCCCGGTCAATTCCCGATCGAGCGCCTGACTGGCCGCGCCGAGCGCCGCCGCGACCGCGCCACCCGTCGCGGTCGGATCCGTGGCGTCGGCGACGATCAGGACCGAGGGGCGCTCGCCGCGCACGAGCCGCCGCGAGAAATCGGGCGGGATCTGGATGACGAACTGCGCCTTGTTGGAGAGGATCAGCTCGTCCGCGTCAGCCTCTCCCTTGGCGAAATATTTGATGTCGAAATAATCGGTCGCGCGCAGGGCGCCGATCATTGCGCGCGCCATGGGGCCGTCGTCGGAGACGAGCGCCGCGGTCGGCAGATGCTTGGGATCGGTATTGATGGCGTAGCCGAAGAGCAGAAGCTGGATGAGCGGAATGCCGACGATCATGCCCAGCGTCGGACGGTCGCGGCGGAGCTGGATGAACTCCTTCACGAACATGGCGACGAGCCGCTGCCAGGATTGCGCGGCGGCGCCCCGCCGCGCGGGCCTGACCGGCGAATGTCCCGGCGCATCCGTCATTGACCGCTCCGACCGTTGCGGGTCATCAAATCGATGAAGACGTCTTCGAGCGTCGCCTCGTCATGCGCCCAGCGCTGCGACGGGCTGGCGTGGCGCCGCGCGATCGCCTCCATCGCGGCGGCGTCGCGCCCGCCGACATGCAGAGCGGCGCCGAAGCGCGCCACCATGTCGACGCCCGGCGCATGCCGGAGCGCTTCCGCGAGCGCGTCGAGGCCCTCGCCCGAAACGACATAGGTGGTGAGGCCGGCATTGGCGACGATCTTCTCGATCGTGCCGGAGACGAGCAGCCTGCCGTCGAGAATATAGGCGATCTCGTGACAGCGCTCGGCCTCGTCCATGTAATGCGTCGAGACGAGGACGGTCAGGCCCTCATTGGCGAGATGATGGATCTCGTCCCAGAAGTCGCGCCGCGCCTTGGGATCGACGCCCGCCGTCGGCTCGTCGAGCAGGAGCAGCGCCGGGCCGGGCAGAATGCAGGCGCCGAGCGCGAGCCTCTGCTTCCAGCCGCCGGAGAGTTCGCCCGCAAGCTGGCCGGCGCGCGCCGTGAGCCCGAGCCGCTCCAGCGCCGCCTGCGCGGCTTCCTCCGGCGCCTCGAGCCCGTAGATGCGCGCGACGAATTCGAGATTCTCGCGGATGGTGAGATCGCGATAGAGCGAAAAGCCCTGCGTCATATAGCCGACATGACGCTTGATCTTCTCTTGCTCCTTGCGGATGTCGAAGCCCAGGCACCGCCCCTCGCCGCTATCCGGCGTGAGGAGCCCGCAAAGCATGCGGATCGTCGTCGTCTTGCCGCTGCCATTGGGGCCGAGAAAGCCTTGAATATGTCCGCGCGCGACGGTGAGGCTGAGATTGTCCACGACCTTCTTGGTCCCGAAGACCTTGGTAAGGCCTTTGACGTCGATGGCGATGTCGGGCGCGCGCGGGGCTTCCTCCGTCATGGGCGACCCGCCTCCCGTCGCTTTTTTCGAAGTCGGGTATGCCCGACTCCGTCATATGCTCCTCGCAATGACGAAGCTGCGGCTTTCATCTTGAGGCCTCGCCGCTCGCCTCGATCGGCGTCACCGCAACCGGCATGCCGAGCGGCAGTTCCCGCGCCTTGCCCTCGAGCCGCGCCTCCGCCTTGAAAACGAGCTTCGCGCGCTCAATATCGCTGAAGATCACTGGCGGCGTATATTCCTGCCGGCTCGCCACAAAGGAAATGAGGCCGAAGAGATCGTCCGGGCAGCCGTCGCAGGCGACCTTGACCCGCCCGCCGACGCGCACGCCTGCGAGCCTCGGCTCCGGCACATAGAAGCGCACCTTGCGGTTCTCGGGCGGCAGCAAGGCGACCACCGGCTGGCCGGCGTTCACCACCTCGCCGGGGCGGAAGAACACGTCCTGCACGACCCCGTTCGCCGGCGCTTTCACGCTTTGGCGCGAGATGCGGATGTCGATCGCCTGCAATTGCGCGCGCGCCTGGCCCAAGGCCGCCTCCGCCGCCTCGATCTCCTGCGAGCGGCCGGACATGCGCGCCGCCTCCACCTGCCGGCGCGCCTCCTTCACGCTCGCCTCGTCGCGCTTGAGCGCCATCTCCGCGCGATCGAGCGCGGCTTTCGCGACATGTCCCTCCGAGAAAAGCTTGCGCTGGCGCTGATAGTCGTTCCGGGACAGGACCAGCGCCGCTTCCGCCCGCTCCAGCCCGGCCTGCAGGACGGCGATCTGCTCCGGCCGGTTCATGGCGGCGCGCAAATTCTCGACCTGCGCCTCCAATTGCCCGATCCGCGCCGTCGCCTCATCGCGACTCCGGTTGAGGAGCGGCGTGGCCATGGCGAAAAGCGGATCGCCCGCCTTGACGACGGAGCCGGCCGAGACCCGCAGCAAGGCGAGCCGCTCGCCCTCATTGGGACCGATATAGAGCGTCTCGCCCTCGACATAGCCGAGAAACGCATCCGATGCGGCGGGCGGTTCGCGGAAGCCGAACCAGGCGAAGGCCAAGGCGAGCGCGGCGACGATCAGAGCCAGCCGCATCATGCCCGCGACCTTTCGACGGCGGAGCCGGCCGAGCGCAAGTCGAAAAGGCCGGCGCGGGCGAAGGCCTCAAGCCCAAGGGCGACAGGCCGGGAGGAGCAGGACATCAAGGGACAGGTCTCCGAAGCGCGGCGCCGCCCGGCCGAAGGCTTTGGCGTCCAGTTTTGGCGCGCCGGAGGGAAAAAGGCTACAGTGCTTTGACGCGTGTGCGAAGAGGACGCGAAAAAGGATCGGAAATGTCTGAAGAGATCACGGAATTGCCTGAGCGCGAAGGGATGGACTATGACGTGGTGATCGTGGGCGCGGGCGCCGCCGGCCTCGCCGCCGCGATTCGCCTCAAGCAGGTCGCGCCCGACCTTTCCGTCGTCGTCATCGAAAAGGGCTCGGAGCCGGGCGCCCATATTCTTTCCGGCGCGGTCATCGATCCGATCGGCCTCGACCGCCTCCTCCCCGATTGGCGCAAGCGGGACGATGCGCCGCTCAAGACCCAGGTCCATGACGACCAGTTCTATCTGCTCGGCGAAAAGGGCGGCGTCCGCCTGCCCAATTTCCTGATGCCGAAGCTGATGAACAATCACGGCAACTTCATCGGCTCGCTCGCCAATGTCGTCCGCTTCCTGGCCTCCGAGGCCGAGAATCTCGGCGTCGAAATCTATCCGGGCTTCGCCGGCGCCGAGATTCTCTATGGCGAGAATGGCGAAGTGACGGGCGTCGCCACGGGCGACATGGGCGTCGGCCGCGACGGCAAGCCGAAGGACAGCTTTACGCGCGGCATGGAGCTGCGCGGCAAATACACGCTCTTCGCCGAAGGCGCGCGCGGCTCGCTCACAAAGCAGATTCTCGCGAAATATGATCTGTGCAAGTCGAGCGACGTGCAGAAATTCGGCATCGGCTTCAAGGAGCTTTGGCGCATTTCGAAGGAGCGGCACAAGCCCGGCCTGGTGCAGCATTCCTTCGGCTGGCCGCTGCAATCCGACACGGGCGGCGGCTCCTTCCTCTATCACTTCGAGGACGGCCTCGTGTCGATCGGCTTCGTCGTGCATCTCAATTATTCGAATCCGACGCTCTCGCCCTTCGACGAGTTCCAGCGCTTCAAATGCCATCCGATGATCGCGCCGACGCTGGAAGGCGGCGAGCGCCTCGCCTATGGCGCCCGCGCGCTGACCGAAGGCGGCTGGCAGAGCGTGCCGAAGCTCGTCTTCCCCGGCGGCGCGCTCGTCGGCTGCGCGGCGGGCTTCATGAACGTCCCGCGCATAAAGGGCTCGCACAACGCCATCCTCTCCGGCATCCTCGCCGCCGATCATGTCGCGGCGGCGATCGCCGAGGGCCGCGCCCATGACGAAGTGGCCGCTTATGACGGCGCCTGGCGCGCCTCCGACATCGGCCGCGATCTGAAGCCGGTGCGCAACGTCAAGCCGCTCTGGTCGAAATACGGAACTTATATCGGCGCCTCGCTCGGCGGGCTCGACATGTGGACCAATTCGCTCTTCGGCTTCTCCTTCTTCGGCACGCAGCCGCATGGCAAGCCGGATTACGCCTGCCTGAAGCCGCTCTCGGAAGTGACGCCGATCGTCTATCAAAAGCTCACGCAGAAGCCCGCCTTCGACAAGCTCTCCTCGGTCTTCGTCTCGAACACGAATCATGAGGAAGACCAGCCGGTGCATCTGCTGCTGAGCGACACGTCGATTCCGATCGAGAGGAATCTGCCGATCTATGGCGAGCCGGCGCGGCTCTATTGTCCGGCGGGCGTCTATGAAGTCGTCTATGGCGACGAAGCGACGAAGCGCGATCCGCGCTTCGTGATCAACGCGCAGAACTGCGTGCACTGCAAGACCTGCGACATCAAGGACCCGGCGCAAAACATCACCTGGGTCCCGCCGGAGGGCTCGGGCGGGCCGAACTATCCGAATATGTAAGCCTGTTCCCTCTCCCCGTGAAACGGGGAGAGGGTTAGGGTGAGGGGCAGGGCGGCATTAACGCATGCTGGTTTTTTCGACGTCCGTAATTTGGCTCGCCCCTCACCCCTACCCTCTCCCCGCATGCCGGGAGAGGGGGCGACGCCCGCCATAGCCTGCGAGCCCGCATGTTCTTCGTCCTCTCCAAAATCTTCGAGTTCCTCGCCACGCCCACCCATCTCGCGCTCTTCATCGGCGCGCTGGGCGTTCTTCTCTCTTTCACGCGCTATCGACGCGCGGGTTGCGCGCTTTCCGGCGGCGGGATCGCGCTGCTGTTGATCCTCGGCTTCTCGCCGCTTCCCGGCCTCGTCGCCGTGCCGCTCGAGGCGCGCTTCCGGCCGTCGCCCGATGACGCGCCGGCGCCGGACGGAATCGTCGTGCTCGGCGGCTCCGTCGACGAGAATCTGAGCGGCGCGCTCGGCCGCGTCACGCTTGCCGACGCCGCCGAGCGCCTCACCGCCCCCCTCGCCTTGCGGCGCCTCTATCCGAAGGCGCGCATCGTCTTCACCGGCGGCACGGCGGCGTTGCGCGGCTCGCAATATACCGAGGCGGGCACGGTGCGGAAATTCTGGCGGGAGGTCGGCCTCGATCAGGGCGACATTCTCTATGAGGACAAATCGCGCAACACATTCGAGAACGCCATTTTCACGCGCGACCTCGTCAAGCCGCGGCCAGGCGAGCGCTGGCTGCTCGTCACCTCGGCGATGCACATGCCGCGGTCGATCGGCATTTTCCGCAAGGCGGGATTTCAGGTCGTCGCCTATCCCGTCGACTATCGCACGACTGCGGATTTCAGAAACGGCTTCGGCCTGCCGCGCCACGCCTCGCGAAATTTCACGCTCGCGGAATTCGCCGCGCATGAATGGGTCGGCCTCGCCGCCTATTGGCTGACAGGCAAGACCGACGCGCTGTTTCCGGCGCCATAGCGACACGCGTTAAGGCGCGGATGGGCGGGCGCCGCTATTCGGAACGCCGCCGCCCTCTGGTCGTGGTCGTCGGCTCCATGCTGCGGCCGCCGGAGCCGCCGGGCCAGCTCCCATGCTTCATCTCGAGAAAGAGCGCGATGGCCTGGGCACGGTTGCGCACTTCGAGCTTCTCGAACAGATTGCGCAGGTGAAACTTGATCGTGTTGATCGAGACGCCGAAATCCTTGGCGAGCTGGCTGTTGGTGTGGCCCGAGCCCAGCGCCGACAGGAGGCTTCTTTCGCGCAGCGTCAGATTCTCCAGCGGATCGCTGCGCATCTTGCGGATGTCGACGAAGGGAAAGACCATGTCGCCGGCGGCGACGGCGGCGAGCACGTCAAGCAGGCGCTCCGGCGGAGCGCGCTTGGAGACGAAGCCGGCGCCGCCGAGTTGCAGCGTCTCGGCCGGCGCGGCGGGATCGTTGGTGCCGCTATAGACGACGATCTTGGGCGCGGAAACCTGACGCGAGAGCGCGCGCAGCACGTCGCGCGCATGCAGCGTCGGCAATTGCCAGCCAATGACCGCGATGGCGAATTTCTGCTGCCGGGCCGCTTCAAGAAACTCTTCGCCGTCCGTGACCTTGAGAACGAGATTGAAGCGCTTGTCGTCGGAAAGAAGCTTGTCGAGCCCCGCGAGGATCAACGGGCTCTTGTCGGCGATGGCGACATCGATGCGGCCGGCGGCCCGAGCGGCGGCGCCGTCGTCATTCTCGGGCCAAGACCGCGCCTTGGACTCGCCCTCGCCGGTCGCCCGGACGATATCCATTCGATCTTCGCTGGCCCTAATCGAAGAGGTAGGCGCCATCATCTCCTCCAGGCTCGCGCGAGCCTTCCGCGAGAGCCATAAAAACCTGAATAACGTCGTCTCTGCGCCCGTCATGGGCGGCGTTTGCCGAAAACGACTTAGACGATCCACCTACCCGTTGGTGGTGGACGTCGCGCTAGAATACTCGGGAAGCGGGATGACGCAAGCCTTCTTCCGCAAGGCGACGAATCAACTTTTGAACGAGCCAAAAAATTAGGCGCGTCGCATCGGCAAGGGCCGACGCGCCGCGCCTCTAACAGGATGCTGGGTGCGCTGAATTAGTCCGTGAAGATCCAGCGAGCAGCGAAGTAAGCAGCCGCGCCGATGACGATGATCGCGATCATGCCGACCGGGGTCGCCGCATAGCTGGTGAGTTCGAGAATAGCGCCCATTATCTCCTCCTTCTGTCACACTTATACTGTCGGTTCTAACCATTAGCCGACATGCTGCCATCTGGTCCGCCGTCGGAGACGGACTTGTCAGATTCACGATTTAGGATCGCATCGCGGACATGTTCCCATCGCGTATGAACGCGAACCTCGAAAGGGCGGGCGCATATCTGTTCGGCCCTGTCCGCGCCCGGTGAGCCAAATTGCTCCACAGCTTGTCGTCTGTGGTTCCCAAATGCGGTGAGCCAACGAACTATTGTAGTCGCTGACCCTTGTCAAGCGACATGCGGGATGCGGCGCGGCGCCCTCCGGCGACGAGTTGTCGCGGCGCGGCGCCGATCGGCCGAGTTTGCGCTTGCCGCGCATCATGGCGGGCGACTAATGTCCGCGCAGTTAACAATGCGAGCGGTCATGGCCAATACGCCCTTGAAAACTATCGTCGCCCTCGTCGCGCTGGCGGCCGCCGGATTCTCCTTCTTCTATGCGCGGCGTGCGGCGCCCGCCTGTTCGGAAGACGGCAAATACATGTCGAGCGTCGCCGATTGCCAGGCCTGGGGGCTCGACGCCGCGCTCTGCAAGGGGGCGGTGGCGACGGCCCGGGCCGTCGCCGCGCGCGCCGCGCCGACGACCGAAACCATGTTCCAATGCGAGCTGCGCTTCACCGATTGCTTCGAGAACCCGGCCGGCGGCTTCTCGCCGCGCCCGGCCTTCTGCCTGCGGGGCGACGGCGAGCCGCGGGAAATCCGCTACCTCGAATATGAGGCCGACCGCCGCAACCGGAAGACGACGAAGGAAGTCCGGATCGACTGAGCGGCCTTTCCGCCGATATTTCCGCCGTCATCGCGAGGAGCGTGAGCTCCGAAGCCATCCAGAGGCCGCCATCGCCGCTCTGGATGGCTTCGCTCCGCTCGCAATGACGGGGAGGAACGCCTGCCGCTCTTCGGCGGGTCTTCTACAAAGCCAACTTCCCTATCCGAACGGAACCGCCGCTAACGCGCCGAATCCGCGTGCCTGGAGCCGATCTGGAAGTCCGAGGCCTCGATGACGAGCTCGCCCGCGCCCGTCTTGATGTCGATATGGATCGGCACGACGACATGGGCCTCGGGCAGCGGCGCGAGCCAGACGTTGATGTCGCGATTCTCGGCCATGTAGCGCGTCGACCGGCTGTCGGGACGGTGGCCGGCGATCGGCGTGTAGCGCGCCGCGCAGACCGCGACGGGCCCCGAATAGCCTCGCGTCTGCGCCGTATGCGCGCCGGCGTAGGAGAGCGCCACGTCGAAACGCGTCACGCCGTCGAAAACCGCGATGGTGCGGTTGCAGGCCGCGGGCCCGGCAAGATCCTCGCCCTGCGGCACGCTCATGATGAGCGCGCTCACGGGATCGACGACGCGCTTCTTGTTTCCGTCGGTCACCGGCACGCGCTGATCGACGTCCCAGGGCTCCGGCTTCACTTCGACGGCGCGGACGGCGTTGCTCGCGAGCGCCATGCGGACCGTGCGCGTTTCCTCGCTATTCGTCGTCGTATTGGCGTAGGAGGTCGGCGACGGGCCGACCGGCGTCAAACCGCCGCTCGCGGTCGCGGCGCCCTTGGTGTTGTTGACGAGATTGGCGAGGCCCGAGGTGCGCATCGTGATGTCGACGCGGTAGTTCTGCGGCTCGAGAACGCCTGCGGCGTAGGCGCTGCCGATCGAGAGCCCCATCAGGCTCAGCGCGTAATGCGCCTTGATCGTCTCGGCGCGGACGCCGCCGGCCGCGCAAAGCGCCAGCGCGGCGACGGCGGAGCCGACCGCAGGCGAAGCGCGCGTCGAATTCGAACTCATATCCGCTCCATGCCGATGCTGGTTGCGCCGCGCGCCGCGGAAGGAAGCGTCACGCCGACTCCTGCCAATGTCCGTCCGCATAAATGCGCCAGGCGCGCAGGCCCGCTTTCGCGACAACCATGCGGCCGGCCTTCGCCTCCGCGACGAGATGCTTGAATATGAGAGGATTGCGCCAGGAAAACGGCTTTTCCGGGTCGCAGACGGCGTGGTACTCGTCGCTGTCGGGGTCGTCCATCAGCAGCGTTCCCACCTTGTCGGGCCGCATGGTCGCGGGCAGGCCGCGATCTTCCTTCCACTGACAATGATAGTCGCGACAGACTTGCGGACGCGTGGCGTAGATCCCGCAGCCGCCCGTCGTCACGCAATGCGCGCAGAGCTTGCCCGCGGTTTTCTTCATCTCCTCGATTTCGAGAACCTTGCAGCAGAAATAGCAGGCGCCGCAGGCTTTGCCGGGGATTTCGAGCATGACGACCTTGAGCCCGAGACAGTGAGAATCGAATCGGCGTATTGTCACTGTGGCGGCGTTGGATGCAAGCAGCGCCTGAACGGCGAACGACGACGCGACAGGAGCGCGCGCCAACGCAACATATCGCGCCGACATTTGTCCGCCGAGCCGAGCGCGGAGGAAATGCGGCGGCGCGCCGTCGCAATGACAATCGGCGTCATGCGCGCCCGCATGACGCGCGAGCGAAGACCCAAGGACGAAAGCAACAGACGCAATGCCCCAGGCCATCGACCCCGCCACTCTTTTCGTCTCCACCCAATGGCTCTCGGAGAATCTCGCCTCGCCTGACATTCTCGCATTCGACGCCTCCTGGCACATGCCGGCGGCGAACCGGAATGCGCGCGCGGAATATGAGGCCGGGCATATTCCCGGCGCCGTCTTCTTCGACATTGACGGCGTCGCCGATCATTCGACCGGCCTGCCGCATATGCTTCCCTCGCCGGAGGCGTTCGCCGAGGAGATGCGGCGCGCGCGTTTCGGCGACGGCATGCACGCGATCATTTATGACAGCATCGGGCTTTTCTCGGCGCCGCGCCTGTGGTGGACGATGAAGGTTTTTGGAGTCGAGAAGGTCTCCATCCTCGCCGGCGGCCTGCCCGCCTGGACGGCCGAGGGCCGCCCGCTCGGCACGGGCGAATTCGCCCGGGAGCCGCGCCCCTTCACGATCAAATTCGATCCCGGGCTCGTCGCCGATTGGGCGAAGGTGAACGCCGCGCTCGACAGCGGCGCGGCGCAGGTGGTCGATGCGCGCTCCGCCGAGCGCTTCATGGGGCGCGCGGCCGAGCCGCGTCCCGGCCTGCGTTCCGGCCATATGCCCGGCGCCTATAATCTGCCTTTCGGGAACGTCGTCGAGAGCGGAAAGATGAAGGACAGGACCGGCCTGGAGGCGGCCTTCGCCGCGGCGGGCGTCGATCCCGGGCGGGCGACCATTGCGAGCTGCGGCTCCGGAATGACCGCGTGCATCCTCAGCCTCGCTTTCGCGGCCGCCGGCCATCCCATGGCGGCGGTTTATGACGGCTCCTGGTCGGAATGGGGCGCGCGGCTCGACCTGCCGGTCGTCGCCTATGTCGATTAGCGCCTAATTATTAGGCATATACAGCCTATTTTTTAGGCTGCCGGTTCGGAAAGGCGGCGCCGAAGGCGATTTCGGCGCCAACCGATTGGCCATGGCGTGGAAATCGCTCAGATGGTAGAAGCTCGGCGGCGTCGGTGGAAGCGAAGCGCGCGTGCGGGCGGTAGCTTAGGCGCAGCGGGGATAAGCGATGAAGAAAATCGAGGCGATCATCAAGCCTTTCAAACTCGATGAAGTGAAAGAGGCGCTGCAGGCGGCGGGGCTGCAGGGCATCACCGTCACCGAGGCGAAGGGCTTCGGCCGCCAGAAGGGGCACACCGAACTTTATCGGGGCGCCGAATATGTCGTTGATTTCCTGCCGAAAGTGAAAATCGAGATCGTTCTTGCGGACGAGGCCGTGGATCGCGCCGTCGAGGCCATTCGAACGGCCGCCCAAACCGGCCGCATCGGAGATGGCAAGATTTTTGTTTCGAACGTCGAAGGCGCGATCAGAATCCGCACCGGGGAAACCGGCGTGGACGCCATCTAGCTTTTCGAGCCCATCATCATGAGCTTCCTCGAGAGACTGTTTCGCCGCGCCGAAACGCCAAAGACCAACGCCGCCAACAAAACCAGGGAAGAGGCAAGGATCGACATGACAACGGCCAAGGACGTAATCAAGCAGATCAAGGACAACGACGTAAAATACGTCGACTTCCGCTTCACCGATCCGCGCGGCAAGTGGCAGCATGTCACCTTCGACGTGTCGATCGTCGACGAGGACGCGCTGACGGACGGCATTGCGTTCGACGGCTCCTCGATCGCCGGCTGGAAGGCGATCAACGAGTCGGACATGCTGCTGATCCCCGACCTCGACACCGTCACGACGGATCCGTTCTTCGCCGCTTCGACGCTGGTCATCGTCTGCGACGTCGTCGAGCCCACCACCGGCCAGCCCTATCCGCGCGATCCGCGCTCGATCGCCAAGAAGGCGATGGCGCATATCAAGACGCTCGGCATTGGCGACGTCGCCTATTTCGGTCCCGAAGCCGAATTCTTCGTCTTCGACGACGTGCGCTTCTCCGCCGACCCCTACAATACGGGCTTCCAGCTCGATTCGTCGGAGCTGCCGTCGAACTCCGACACCGCCTATGAGGGCGGCAATCTCGGCCACCGCGTCCGCACCAAGGGCGGCTACTTCCCGGTCCCGCCGGTCGACTCGGCGCAGGACATGCGTTCCGAGATGCTCGCCGCCATGGCGGCCATGGGCGTCGCGGTCGAGAAGCACCACCACGAGGTCGCTTCCGCACAGCACGAGCTCGGCCTGAAGTTCGACACGCTGGTCCGCGTCGCGGATCACCTGCAGGTCTACAAATATGCGATCCACCAGGTCGCGCATTCCTACGGCAAGACGGCGACCTTCATGCCGAAGCCGGTCTTCGGCGACAACGGCTCGGGCATGCATGTCCACCAGTCGATCTGGAGCGAAGGCAAGCCGGTGTTCGCGGGCGACAAATATGCCGGCCTGTCGCAGGAGTGCCTGTGGTATATTGGCGGCATCATCAAGCACGCCAAGTCGCTGAACGCCTTCACCAACCCGTCGACCAACTCCTATAAGCGCCTGGTCCCGGGCTATGAGGCGCCGGTGCTGCTCGCCTATTCCTCGCGCAACCGCTCGGCCTCCTGCCGCATCCCCTTCGTGAACAGCCCGAAGGCGAAGCGCATCGAGGTTCGCTTCCCCGATCCGACGGCGAATCCCTATCTCGCCTTCGCGGCCATGCTGATGGCCGGCCTCGACGGCATCAAGAACAAGATCGATCCGGGCGCGCCGGCCGACAAGGACCTTTACGACCTGCCGCCGGAAGAGCTGAAGGCGATTCCGACCGTCTGCGGCTCGCTGCGCGAGGCCCTCGACTCGCTGAAGGCCGACCACGCCTATCTGCTGGATGGCGGCGTCTTCAGCGAAGACTTCATCCAGGCCTGGATCGACCTGAAATATGCCGAGCTGATGCGTTACGAGATGACGCCCCACCCGGTCGAGTTCGACCTGTATTACTCCTACTAAGGCGTTCGGGGCTTTCCGTCGTCGCGGCTTGATCTCGAGCCGCGGCGCGGCGGAACGCAAATCGGCCCGGAAGCGCGGCGCATCGCCCGCGCTTCCGGGGCCTTTTTCGTTTGCGCGCGGCCTCTCGGCGGCTCGGGAGCCGCCGAGGATCGCAACCGGCCGAGGAAGCCGGCTTTGGCCGATCACTTCATCGGGCCGGCCGAGGTCGGCGCGGAGGCGCCGCCGGGCGAATTGGCTGGCGCGGCGGGACCGTTGGCGGGCCTGGACTGGCTGACGGCGGGCGCGGCGACCGGCGCGGTCGCCCCGCCATTCACCCAGATCCCGGGAGCGGCGGCGGTTCCGCCGGCGCCCGCCGCGCCGCAGACCGCGCCCATATGCCCCTGAACGATCGCCAGATCCTGCGAATTGGTCAGCCCGTTCTGGTCGAGGTCGTACCAGCTCGAGCCGCCGCCGGAGAGGCTCGCCATCCAGTAATAGTCGCTCACATCCTGCTGGTTCACCACGCCGTCGCCATTGCCGTCGCCGGGACAGGCGGGCTGCGAAGCCAGGATCGCGTCCAGCTCCTTCGACAGGGCGTCGTGCATGTGCTTTTGCCGCTCGTCATAGGGCCTGGAAATCAGCCGGTCCGACGTGTCGATCTGCGGAACCGGCACGGCCTCGTCGACATGATAGAGTTCGTCGGTCGTCCTCTGATGGCAGCTATTGGTCGCCTCGATATAGTCGTTCATGCTGTTGCGCACGAGCTTGTAGCCGAGCGTGTTGCGCAGGGCGACGCCGATTTCCGGATTCACCTTGGTCGGAGTCATGCCGTTGTCATGCAGCCAGATCTGCACCTGGCAGCAATAAGTGAAGCCCGCCGGCGGAATCGACTTTCCTCCATAGGTTCCCGTCGCGCCCGTCCCGAACCAGACGCCGCCATTGTCCTCGCAGACGCTCTTGGTGACGGGAATCTGCGAGCAGCTATTGGCGAACTGGCAGGGGCCGTTCATGCCGCCATTCGCCTGAACATTGGGCCCCACCTGGGTGAAATTGGAGCCGCGTATCTCGGCCTGCTGCGGATTGCGCAGATAAGCGAGCATGGGCCGCGAGTCGAGCTTGCGCGTCACGACGGCATGCACGTTCAGCCCGGCGATCTCGCCGAAAAGCTCGTAGAGATCGGCGATGTTCACCATCGACGTCACCGAGCGTCCGGGGTGATTGACCAACGGCCCCGCAATGGCGAGCGGCGTCCACACGCCCGTCTGATAGGGCGTTCCCTTGGCGCGGGTCGGGTCGAAGGGCCATCTCACGGTCGAGCCGAGCGAGCCATTGTCGTTGACATAGACGACCATGGTGTTGGCGAGATCGAGCTGGAGCCGCAGCCCGCCGGCCTCCGTCCTGACCGCGAGCCCCGTTTCGGTGAGCAGCCGTCCGACGTCGGCGTCCATCGCCTCGATCATCTGATTGGAGAGAATGAAGCCGGTCGTCGGATTGCTGGGATCCAGCCCGTTCGTGTCGAGCGCGTCCGCCGGCAGGCGCGATATGGGCGGCGCCTGGAGCGGCGTGTGGACGGTCGCGACGGCGAGGGTCGCCATCCACGGACGGCCGCTCCCCTGCTGCTGCCGGATCCAGTTGATCGCGTCGTTGGTCGCCTCGATGTTTCGGTAGGTGCGCGCCCGATGATCAGTGCTCGGCGGCTGCTCGACGATCTGGCCGCGATTGATCACGAGCGGAGAGACGTAATGGGCGCTGAGCGTCGAGAAGTCGAGGGCCGGCGCCGGCCCCGCGCAGCCTTGACCGGGCGCGAAAATGCCGCCGCTGTCGCGGCAGGCGCGGCCCGGCGGATTCTTGTCCCCATAGGCCGCGCTCATCGCCCGGCAGGTCATATTGGGCGAATAGCAGGCGCCGAAATCCGCGCCGCCATTCTTGGAGCCGGGCACATAGCCCCAGACATATTGGCCCTGCGCGCCGACGCCGCCGGCGGTCGTGTCGATGGACGAGGGGTCGCCGGTCTCGTCGAGCCAGCCGGAAAAATAGTCCCATCCGAGCGCGTTGGGCATGGCGAGCCTGAAGGGATTGTTGCCCTGCAGGCCCACATGGAACTTGCCGAAGAGCGCGCTCGTATAGCCGGCGCGCCGCATCAGCTTGGGCAGCGTCTCCTCCCAGGGGGAGATCATGGCGTTGGCGAGGTCGGCTGGCCCGAGCGCGGCGTAGAGGCTCGTCCGCAGCGGATAGCGGCCGGTATAAAGCACGCCGCGGCTCGTCGAGCAGGCCGGCATCGCCCACATGTCGCGGAAGCGAACGCCCGCATTGGCGATCGAGTCGATGTTCGGCGTGGGCGGCGCCGTCGCGCCGCCATAGCCCATGGTGCGAATCTGATCGATGCCCACGTCGTCCGTGAGGATCATGAGAATATTCGGCAGGCGCGACGCCGACGTATAAAGGCTGCTCCCGCCGCCTTGCGCCGCCGCCTCGCCGGCGAGGCAAAGCGCCGCGGCGCAGAAACCAATCGAACCAAATTGAAAACCGCTCTTGAGAAAGCCCATGGGTTTGCTCCCCGAATCGGCTGGCAGGCCGGCAAAGACTGTGCTGAAAAAACTATGAAATTCAAACGGCTTAACCGTCACGCCGCGCGAAAGCCGCCACGGCGGACGAAAGCGGTTGAAAGCGCCGGCCCGGCCGGCGCTTTCTTTTGCCGGCGGCGGCGCCTACATCACACGTTGAGCGGAGAGCAAGCCATGTCGAGCACGATTACGATCACGGTTCCGCATAATCTCGGAGTAGAGACGGCCAAAAAGCGTCTCGCCGAGCGGATCACGGCGCTACAGCGGGAATATGTCGATAAGATCGCGAAATCGGAAGTGACGTGGTCGGGCGACGTCGCGACGATCCGCGTTGCGGCCGTCGGCCAGACCGCAACGGCTCAGATGACCGTATTGCCGGAAGTGGTGCGCATCGACGTGCAATTGCCCTGGCTTCTCGCCAAGCTCGCCGGCGGGCTCCAGGGCTTCATTTCGCAAAACGCCAACGACGCGCTGCGCATCGACGCAAAAAAGAACTGAAACGACTTCAGACGCGCTCTTCCTCATCGACCGTTTCGCATCGGCCGTCGGGCGCGACGAGCCTCAAATTCGGCGGATGCGCCTTCGCCGGAGCGTTGGGCCGCTTGCCGACGGCGTAATGCGCGCGCGTCGCGCCGCGCCAGCGCTGGAGCGCGATGGCGTCCCGATGACGCCGGGTTGCGAATGTCAGGCGGCGGCCGCAGCGCGTCGACTCGCGCATGAAGAGCGCAAGGACGATGAGGAGGTCCGTCGCGCGGTCCAGCGCGCCGAGATCGAGGAAATTGCGAAGGTCGTTGACGATGAGGTCGCGCGCGGAATCCTCTCCCCGATGCGCATTCATCCGGTAGCTTGCGAGCAAGGTCCGATGCATGGGGGTCACAGACGCGCTGAGGGTAATTTCATTCGATGCGAGCGCGATCCCAAATTTACCGAGTTCGGTCATGCCTGATTCCCCCGAAACGCACTGGACGCCACGCCGCGGCGACGCCGCGAAACTGGCGGAAAACCTAGACTCTGCGGGCTTTCCGCTCAATTGAGGGAAACTACCTAATCGCCTCGGAAAGTCATTTCGCAGCGCGTTTCCGAGTGTTGGAATCTCGCATCGAGATGCGCGCTTCGACGCGTCCGGCCGGCGTCGAGATTGAGCCAGATACGCACGAGATCGGGGAGCGTGCGCGCGCCCAATTTGCTCATCGCATTGGAACGATGGGTTTCAACCGTGCGCGGCTTGATGCCGAGCTGCGACGCGACTTCCCGATTGCCCCGCCCGCCGAGCACGGCGTCGACCACGTCCCGCTCGCGCGCGCTCAGCGTTCGAAAACGCGCGGCGAGCTCCCGCTTGCGGCGCGTCTCCTCGGCGCGCGCATGGCTCAATTCGAGCGCCTCCCGCACCGCCCGGATCAGGCGCGTCTCGTCGACGGGCTTTTCGATGAAGTCGGCCGCTCCCCGCTTCATCGCCTCGACGGCGAGCGACACCGCTGCGCGCGGGGAAAGGACGATGACGGGCAGAGCCTCGCATGACTCCTCCCGCAAGCGGGAAGTCAATTCGACGGCGGAATCGTCCGTGGGAGCGTTCAGGACAATGCAGCCGGCGCCGTCGAAATCGCGCCGGGCGAACAGGGCCGTCACGTCGGAAACGGATTCGACGACGAGGCCTTCGCGCGCGAGCAGCGCCGAGAGCGCGTCGAGCTCCCGCAAATTCTCCGAGGCAATATGGGCAGTCGGCATGTCACACCTTGAACGCCGCCCTCAACGCCAAGATTCTAGCATATGGCCCCGTTCTAGTTGAAGGGCGATTTTGTCGCTGCGGGAGCGAACTTAGCGCGGCTCCAGAGAAAGCGCTCCGAAGCGAAGGAGCGCAATCTAAGCCGATTCTCCCCGGCGCCCGAAATCCGGCGCGGCGGTGTCCTGCCCCTGCTCGACGATCGTGCGGCGTATGCCGCGCGTGCGGGTGAAGAAGTCGAAGAGGCCCTCGCCGTCGCCGCGACGGATCATGCGCTGAAGCGCGCTCAGATCCTCGTTGAAGCGGCCGAGCATTTCGAGCACCGCTTCGCGATTGTTGAGGAAGATGTCCCGCCACATCGTCGGGTCCGACGCGGCGATTCGCGTGAAGTCGCGAAAGCCCGACGCGGAGAACTTGATCACTTCCGAGCGGGTCTGCTCGCCGAAATCGTCGGCCGTCCCGACAATATTGTAAGCGATGAGATGCGGCAGATGGCTGGTGAGCGCCAGCACCTTGTCATGATGGTCGGCGCTCATCGTCTCGACCTTGGCGCCGATCCGCGTCCAGAAGTCGGCGAGTTTCCGCACCGCATTGGCGTCCGCATTCTCGGGCGGCGTGAGAATGCACCAGCGATTTTGGAAAAGCGTCGCGAAACCCGCGTCGGGACCGGAAAATTCGGTGCCCGCGATCGGATGCGCGGGGATGAAATGCACATGCGCCGGCGCGTGAGGCGCGACCTGCGAGACGACCGCGCCCTTCACCGAGCCGACATCGGAGAGAATGGCGCCCGCTTCGAGATGCGGCGCAATCGACCGCGCGACCGCGCCGCAGACGCCGACGGGCGTGCAGATCACGACGAGATCGGCGCCTTTCAAGGCCTGCGCCGGATCGCCGCTCGCCTCGTCCGCGACGCCGATCTCGCGCACGCGGGCCATCACGGCGGGCGACGCGTCGAGAATGGCGATTTCGCGCGCGGCGCCGTATTCGCGCGCGGCGCGGGCGATGGAGGAGCCGATGAGGCCCGCGCCGATCAGCGCGACGCGGTTGAAGATCGCCTCAGCCATTCGCGACGGCTTTCGCGTCCTGCATGAAGTCGGCAAGCGCGGCGACGACGCGTTCGTTCGCCTCCTGCGGGCCGATGGTGAGGCGCAGGAACTCGCCCATCCCGTAAGCGCCGATGGCGCGCAGCACCAGGCCGCGCGAGGTGAGGAAACGATCGGCGTCGGCCGATGTGAGGCCGGGCGCGCTGGGGAAGCGGATGGCGATGAAATTCGCGACGCTCGGCAGCACGTCGAGCCCCAGCGCGGAAATCTCGCCGGCGAGCCAGGGGAGCCATTTCGAATTATGCGCGATGGCCGCCTCTATATGGGCGACGTCGTTCACCGCGGCGATTCCGGCGGCCGAGGCGGCGGTCGAGACATTGAAGGGCGAGCGGATGCGGTTGAGCGCGTCGATGACGTGCGGGGAGCCATAGCCCCAGCCGAGCCGCAGGCCGGCGAGGCCGTAGATCTTCGAAAAAGTGCGCGTCATCACGACGTTTTCTTGCGCGTCCGCCAGCGCGACCCCCGCCTCATAGTCGGCGTTCGTCACATATTCCGCATAGGCCGCGTCGATGACGAGCAGAGTCCGCGGCGGCAGGTTCTGCGCGAGCCGCGCGACTTCGGACGCCGGCAGATAGCTGCCGGTCGGATTATTGGGGTTCGCCAGAAAGACGATCTTCGTCCTTTCCGTCACCCGATCGAGCAGCGCATCGACGCTCGCCGTGTAATTCGTCTCCGGCGCGACCACCGGAACGCCGCCGGCCGCGAGCGTCACGATCTTGTATTCGAGGAAGCCGTACTGGCTGTAAAGCCCTTCGTCGCCCGGCCCGATATAAGCGAGCGCCAGCAGCTCCAGAATATTATCCGAGCCCGCGCCCATGATGATGCGCGCCGGATCGAGCCCCTGGCGCGCGCCGATCGCCTCGCGCAGCTTGCGCGACGACCCCTCCGGGTAGATGGCGATCTCATGCGCCATGTCGCGCAGCGCCTGCACGGCGGCGGGCGACGGGCCGAGCGGCGTTTCATTGGCCGAGAGCTTGTAGACGCGGCCGGCGCCGGGCGCGGCGCTCTTGCCGGGCACATAGGGGTCGATCGCGAGCACGCCGGGGCGGGGAACGGGGCGCGTCATATTCTCAGCTCCTTGGCGCGAAGACGCCGCTGCGCGCTTCATTGAGTTCGTATCGCTCGGCATGGCTTCCGATCGGCTCCACACCGGCGTCGTTCACGCCCGCCGCGGCCAGTTCCTGCGCGAAGCGCTCGGCGGCTGTCCGGCCCGGCGCGGCGACCATCAGCGACAGGCCGCCGGCATGGGGCGCGCTGGCGAGGATCTCGCCCTCGAGCGTTGAAATGACGGCGGGAATGGAATGCGACCAGCGCGGGAGGTTGATCGCATGGAGCATGATGTCGCGCGACGCGGCGTCGGCGGCGGGACGCGCCACGATGAAGACCGGCAGTCCGGCCGGATGATCCGGCCGCTCGACGAAGGGGAGCCGCGCGATGATCTTCGGCCTGTCCTCGCCAATGAGCCGCACCCACCAGGCGCCGTCGGCGAGCGCGCCGGTCGCGCGCAACATGCCGAGGTCGCCGCCCGACGCCGCGACCGCGTCGATCACCGCCCCGGCGCCATGATGCGGCATGTAGGGGACAGTGAAGCCGAAATGGAAGCGCGCGCTGTCGCGCATCTGCGCGTCGCCGCCCGAATCGTCGGCGTGGACGGAATAATTCGCCTGCACATAGGTGAAGGTCGAGACGATGACGCGCCAGACGCCCTCGACCGCGTCGACCGGCAACAGGCCGCGATGGCGCTCCACCAGCGCCCGCATCATCTGCGCCTCGCGGTCCGGCCGGAAAGCGCAGCCGCCGCCCTGGGCGCGCTTGACCGCGATCAGCCGGTCGATGATCTCGCCGCGCTGCATGAGCAGCCGGTGCATTTCGAGATCGATGCGGTCGATCTCGCCGCGCAATTCGGCAAGCGCATCGACGGCGAGGGTAGGCTGGGGCGTGTCGCGCATGGCGCATCTCTTAGGACAGCGGGGCCTAAGAGTGAAGGGGGCGGCCCCCAAGGCAGGGTATCGGGTGAACGATAATCCCGGAGGGGTCGGCGCCCATGCCTCCCCGGTCGGCGAAGACCGCCGGGCGGGGACGTCTTTCAGACATCCCAGTTTGCCGACAAACCTCCGAGGGCGGCCTCATCCTTCGAGCCGCGAGCTTCGCTCGCTCCTCAGGATGAGGCCTAACTGTTTGGCGCCGGGAAAGAAGCCCCTCACGCTGAGGAGCCTGCGCAAGTCGGACTTGCCCGGCGCATTTAAGGATCGATCTCGGGCAAGCCCCGTCGCGGCAGGCGTCTCGAAGCGCGAGGGGCGTCGGCGCCATTTTATCAACAATGCCCGGCTCCCGTCTTTCGACGAAAGTGACAACGTCGCTTATCAAAGGCTGCGACCGGGCTATTGTGGCGCAAAATATGAGAGGGTCCCCATGCTCGACAAGCTCGCCGCCTTCCTCGCCCTGCTCTGCCTCCTGCCGTCCGGCCCCGCCCGCGCCGACGGGGTCGATCTCAGGGGCTTCCACGCCAAGGTGAAAGCCGAGCTTCTGGATCTCGGCCATCTTTCCGAGCTCAACGGCAAATATCGCATCCGCGTCACCGAGGTGACCATGGATCCCGGCGGCTACATGCACGCCCACCACCATCTCGGCCCCGGCCTGCGCTGCATCCAGTCCGGCGAAATGAAATATGAGATCGAAGGCAAGACCACGATCTACAAGCCCGGCGACTGCTTCACCGAGACGGGCGGGGTGACGCATGAGTCAAGCAATATCGGGACGACGCCGGTCGTATTGCTGAATTTCGAGCTGCTGCCGGCGGCGATGCCGGAAGGCAAGGGTTCGCTGATCCCCGTCCCGAAAGAGAGCAGATAAGTCGTACGGTTTCCGCTTGATTGCTTCGCTATGTGGTTCCCGCCGTCATTGCGAGCGGAGCGAAGCAATGACGGCGAAACAACTGGAACCGGCGTCAGACGATCAGCGCCCCGGCGGCGGCCGCGCCGAGCAGGCACAGGTCGTGAAAGGCGAGGGCCGCGCGCGACGGGCGCGCGCCTTCGTGCAGAAGGCGCAGGGCGCCGACATTGACCACGCCCCAGCCGGCCCCTATGGCGACAAGGCCCATGGCGACGCTCGCGGCCGAGGCGCCGAGGCGAACCGCGCCCCAGCCCGCGAGCAGGATGGCGAGGCCGGCCCCCAATGAGGGCGCCGGCGGGAAAAGCCCCGGCAAGCGCGCGGCGAGCGCGGCCGGGCCATACATCGACAAGAGATGCCAGCCCATCGCGCCGCCGATGAAGGCGGGCGTCGCCGCGCAGACGGCCAGGGTCAGCGGGCCGTGCAGCATGCCGGCGGACATCCCGAGCCAGGCGAACGCGCCGCCAATGGTGGCCAGCGCGAAGCTCCGCGACAAACGCCATTCGTCCCTGCCCGGTGCGCGCGCGACCATATGCGGCATCCGAACGGAAAGCGCCAGGCCGCCGACATGCAGGCCCGAGGCGACGAGCAGCGTCGCGCCGGGCGACCCGGCAAGCGAGACGAGGAACGGCGCCAGCAGCGCGGCGCCCGCGCCGCCCGCCAGCACGATCAGTCCGTCGCGCGGCGCGCCCTGCGCGGCGATGTGACGATAAAACAGCGCAAAGCCCTGCGCCAGCCCGAGCCAGAAGGCGCCGAGACAAAGGCCGAAGAAATTGGCCTTGGCGACGGAAAAGGCCGCAAGCGCCCCGCCCGCCGCGCCGAGCGAGGCGCCAAGGCCGAAGGCGGCGCGCCGGCCGAAGCCGTCGACGAGCAGCGCAGCCGGAAAGCTCGCCAGCGCCGCGCCGACGAGAAGCAGCGCAAAGGGCCAGCCGACGCGCGCAACCATCGGCGCCATCAGCCGGCTCTGCTCCGGCAGCACGGTGAGAACAAGCGCCTGCGCCAGCACGGCGAGCCCGAAGCCCGTCGCAAGCGTCAGCCGATTATCGGTGCTCTGCGCGCGCGGAAGAGAAGCGGGACAAGCGCAGACGATCTGACCGGCGCGCATGCCGTCTTCATCTTGCGCCGCCGATGCGTCCTTGGCGAGCGCGTCGATAAATCCGCGCTCCATCCGAGAGCTCACTTGTCGTCCTCCACGTCGTCATCCATCAACACGCGATGCGCCGCGCCGTCGAGATCGTCGAACTGGCCGCTTTTGAGCGACCACATGAAAGCGACGAGCGCGGCGAGGCCGAGCAGCAGCGCGAGCGGGATGAGGAAAAGAAGGACGGTCACTCAGCCGCCTCCAGTTTCGCCGCTTGATCCCGCAGGTCGTCGACAGCGGCAATTCGCTCTCTCTCCCGCGAAGCGGGGGAGAGGTGGAGAGGGGGCGCTTCGATAGGCTGCCGCATTGTAGCGCTGGCGTTCCCCCTCCCTAACCCTCCCCCGCTTTGCGGGAGAGGGGACTGGAGGCGCCCGGACGCCGCCCCCGCCCGCAACGCGTTCAGCGTCACGAGGACGGACGAGCCCGACATCGCCGCCGCCGCGATGAGCGGCGTGAGCCATCCCGCCATGGCGAGCGGCACGGCGAAGACATTGTAGATCACCGACAGGGCGAGATTCTCGCGCATCCGCGCGCGCGCCTTGCGCGCGAGCTCCAGCGTCGCGACGACAGGCGCCAGGCGCTCGCCGAGGAACACCGCGTCGGCCGCGGCTTGCGTGATCTGCGTCGCCTCGATGGGCGAGATGGAGACATAAGCCGAGGAGAGCGCGGGCGCGTCGTTGAGGCCGTCGCCGACCATCAGCGCCTTGCGTCCCGCCGCGCGCAGCGCATCGAGCCGCGCCACCTTGCCGGCGGGCTTGAGCGCGCCGGACCATTGTTTGACGCCGAGCGCCTGCGCGATTTCTTCCACCGCCTCCGCGCGATCGCCGGAGAGAATCTCGATCGAATAGCCGAGCGCCTTGAGCGCGCCAATCGTCTCGACCGCGTCGCTGCGCAAGGTCTGCCGCACCTGAAAGAGCGCAAAAGCGTCGCCATGGCGGAAGGCGACGAGCGACACATCTGCGTCGAGCGCGCCGAGACTGGCGGCCTGTTCTTCGAGCCCGCAGAAGCGCGGCGAACCGAGCCGCGCTTCGACGCCGTCGATCATCGCCGCGACCCCGAGGCCATGTTCCTCTTGCGCTTCGAGCGTCACCGCAGTCGGGCGCTGCTGCGCGACGGCGCGCGCCAAAGGATGATTGCTTGCGCGGGCGAGCCGAGCCGCGAGATCGATCACGCGCGAGTCGATCTCCGCCATATTCACGACGCGCGGCTCGGGCGCGGTCAGCGTGCCGGTCTTGTCGAAGACGATCGTGTCGGCCTCCGCCAGACGCTCAATGGCGTCGGCGCTGTTGAGCAGCACGCCCGCGCGGAACAGCGCGCCGCTTGCGACGACCTGCACCGCCGGCACGGCGAGCGCGAGCGCGCAGGGACAGGTGATGATGAGCACGCAGATCGCCGTGACGAGCGCGTCGTGCAGGGTCGCGCCGCGCCACATCCAGAAAAGCGCCGTGGACAGCGCCGCGAGATGCACCATGGGCGCATAGAGCCGCGACACGCGGTCGGCGAGGCGCACATAGCGCGAGCGGGCGTTCGTCGCCTTTTCCAGCAAGCGTTCGATGTCGTCGAGCAAGGTCGCGCCATTGGCCGCTTCGACGCGGATCGTCAGCGCGCCGTCGTAATTCAGGCTGCCGGCGAAAACCTGATCGCCGCAGGCGACGCTGCGCCGCTTCGTCTCGCCGGTGATGAGGCTCTCGTCGAGCTGCGAGGAGCCCGTCGCGACAACGCCGTCGACCGGCAGGCGCTCGCCGGGCCGCACGAGCACAATGTCGCCCGGCGCGATCCTGGCGAGCGGCGTGAGCGTCTCGGCGCCGTCGGCGGACAAGCGGCAGGCGAGCGGCGCGCGCAGCGCGGCGAGATTGGCAGCGACGGCGCGCGTCTTGCGGCGCATGGCGTCATCGAGAAAGCGGCCCAGCAGCAGGAAGGACAGCAGCATGGTCGCGCTGTCGAAATAAGCGTGCTCGGCATGCGTCAGCGTCTCATAGACCGACATGCCGAGCGCGAGCAGCACGCCGAGCGAGATCGGCACGTCCATATTGAGACGCCCCCCGCGCAGCGCCGCGAAGGCGCTCCTGAAGAAAGGCTGGCCCGCAAAGGCCGCCGCCGGAAGCGCGATGAGCGCCGAGACGCCATGGAAGAGGTCGCGCGTCGAGGGCTCGATGTCGACGCCGAACCAGACGCCGACCGACAGCAACATGATGTTCATCGCCGCGAAGCCGGCGATGGCGAGGCAACGCAGCAGCCAGCGCGAGGTCTCGATTTCCTCTCGCTCGCTTTCGGCAAGCTCGAAGGGATGCAGCGTATAGCCCATGCGGCGCAGGCGCTCGAAAGCCGCCGCAAGATCGAAGCGCTCGTCGCGCCATTCGAGCGCGAGTCGCCGGTTGGTGTAGTTCACCCGCGCATGGTCGAGTCCGGGCAGATCGGCGAGGCCCTGCTCGATCTCGCCGATGCAGGCGGCGCAGGTCATGCCGTCCACCGCCGCCTCGAAGCGTCGAGCGCCGTCTTCGCCGCGCGTCACGAGCGACTCAAAATCGAAAGCGGCGGTCATGCGCTCCCCCTTTTTGGCGCCGGCGATCGGCGAATAACCATCTGGCGGGAGGAGCCCCCATACCTCCCCTTTACGGGGAGGTCGGCGGTCGAAAGGCCGCCGGGTGGGGTTCTCGCCGTAGCGACTTTAGATGGGCTTTACCCCACCCTAACCCGCCATAGCCCGTCGCTTGACGGGCGTCTTCCAGACGCCCTCGGCTCGCCGACAAACCTCCGAGGGCGGCCTCGTCCTTCGAGACGCGAGCTTCGCTCATTCCTCAGGATGAGGCCTAAGCGCTTGGCGCAGATGTAGAAGCCAATCATGCTGAGGAGCCTGCCCAAGTCGGGCTTGCCCGACTTGGGCAGGCGTCTCGAAGCACGAGGGGCGTCAGGCCAACTTTGCCCCCGGCTCGAGCGTCGCCCTGGCGGCTCTCTATTCAATCTCGATCCTGTTCCTCGAGCGAAACACTTCCTCGCCCCCGCGTAAAGCCGTCAGCACCAGATCGCGCTGGCCCGCCGGGACCTTGACCCTGCCCGTGAATCGGCCGGGCGCCGTCTCGGCGAGCGTCAACTGCACGTCCTTCGACAGATCCGCCGGGGCGGCGAGCGCGGCGCGCATTTCCACGCCCGCAATCTCCACGCCCTCCGCGTCTCGCGCGGCGACGCGAATTTCCGTCTCGCCGGTCGGCAGGCGCGTCAGGCGGACGCCCACCTTCCAATCGCGCATCGTCTGCTCGCGCGCGCGGGCGATGTCTCGGTTATAGGCGAGGCCGCGCTCGTAAGGATGCGGCGTGACTTCCCCCGAGAAGGTCTTCACCGCCTTGTAGATCATGACGCCGTTGACGGCGCCGACAAAGAGGAAGAAGCCGACGATCATCGCCAGCACCTTCCAGCCGTTGAGCGGCTTGCCGCCGGCTTCGTAGTCGGAGAAGCGTTCGGTTTCCGGCAGAGGTTTGCGCGTGCTCATGATCATGCTCATGTCTTGCCCTCACGGCCAGATGAAGACGTCCTTCACGGCGGTCGACGCGCCTGTCTCGGCGTCGGTCGCGGTGAAGACGACGGGCGTCTGCCCCTTGCTGGCGGCCGCGCCGTGGGCTGACAGCAGAACGCGCGTTTCGCGGGTTTGATCCGGCCCGACCTCGATCACCTCCTGGCCCTTATCGTCAGGCGAGACGCCCACAATCTCGGTCTGCGCGCCGGAAAGGCCCGCGACGGCGACGACGAAGCGCCGCGTCTCCGGCTTCTTGTTGGAAAAGCGGATCGTGTAGCCGTTGCGCGCGCCGCCATCCTTCAGGCGCACGGTCAGCGGGTTGCGATCATGCAGCACGCTGACATGCATGTCGCCGCGCGTCATGAGCGTGATCGACATGAAGCCGCCAATGGCGACGATGAGCACGGCGTAGAAAACCGTGCGCATGCGGAACGGCTTGTAGACCGCGGCCTCGCCGCATTCGCGACGCTTGACGTTCATCTCCGTGTCGTAGCCGATGAGGCGCGGCGGACGATGGATCTTCTCCATCACCGCGTCGCAGGCGTCGATGCACAGGCCGCATTGAATGCAGCCGAGCTGCGCGCCCTTTCTAATGTCGACGCCCGTCGGACAGACCGCGACGCACTGCCCGCAATCGACGCAATCGCCGGAAGGCTGGCCGGCGGCGCGCGTGGCGGTCGCCTGCTTCAAGGACATGCGCGGCTCGCCGCGATCGTATCGGTAGGTGACGTTGAGCGCATATTCGTCGGTCAGCGCCGCCTGAATGCGCGGCCAGGGACAGGCGTGGAGGCACAGCTTCTCCCGCATCCATCCGGCGAAGACATAGGTCGTGAAGGTGAGAATGCCGATCCAGAGATAGGCCTCGCTCACGCCCCGCTGGAAAGTCGCAAGATTATAGACGAGCGTCGGCGCGTCCGCGAAATAGAGAACCCAGGCGCCGCCCGTCCACCACGCGATCAGCAGCCAGACGAAGTGCTTGGCGATTTTCTTGCGGATCTTCGCGGCGGTCCACGGACCTTCGTCGAGCTTGATGCGGTCGCGGGCGTCGCCCTCGATCCAGCGCTCGGTCGTCATGTAGAAATCGGTCCACACCGTCTGGGGACACATATAGCCGCACCAGATGCGGCCCGCGACGGCGTTCATGAGAAAGAGCGCGAGGGACGCGAGAATGAGAAGACCCGTGATGTAATAGACTTCCTGCGGCCAGATCTCGATGAAGAAGAAGTAGAAGCGCCGATGCGGGAAATCGACGAGCACGGCCTGGCTCGGCGCGTCGGGACCGCGATGCCAGCGCACGAAGGGCAGGAAGTAATAGATCGCGAGCGTCGCGAACTGAATGCCCCATTTGATGCGGCGGAAATGTCCGTCGACCTTCTTGTTGTAGACCTTGTGCGCGGCCTCGACGAAAGGCTCGTCGAGGATGGCGTGCTCTGCGTCAGCGCTGGACATCGTCGAACTCGTTTCCCGTTTCCCGCGTCATCGGCGCGACTCCCTCTCCCGCTTGCGGGAGGGTGGCCCCCGCGTCAGCGGGGGTCGGGTGAGGGCCGCCCTCATCCGTCACGCCTTCGGCGCGATACCTTCTCCCGCACGCGGGAGAAGGAGAGTCCTCCCCTACTGCCCGCCGCCGAGGGAATGCACATAAACGGTCAGCGCCTTGATCGTCGTGTCGTCGAGCCTGTCCTTCCAGGCCGGCATCACGGCGCCGCCGCCATTGGCGATGCGCGCGACGATGGCGGGCTTGTCGGAGCCGTAGAGCCACACCTGATCGTAAAGCGCGGGCGCGCCCATCTCCGGATTGCCCTTGCCTTCGACGCCGTGACAGCTCGCGCAATTCTCCGCATAGAGCTTCTCGCCTTCCGGCGTCGGCGCGTCGGAGTCCGGCGTCTCCGCATAGGTGCGCACGTGATCGGCGACGGCGGAGATCTGTTCGGGCGTCAATATGCCGTCGCGGCCGAAAGCCGGCATGGCGGAGGAGCGGGTCGCCTTGTCGGCCTCCCAGCGCACGCCATGCTCGATCGTCTGCTTGATGTCGGCGAGCTTGCCGCCCCAGATCCAATCGTCGTCATTGAGGTTCGCATAGCCTTTCGCGCCCTGCCCGCCGGCGCCGTGGCAGGCGGCGCAATTCGTCGCGAAGGCGGTCTTGCCGATCATGCGCGCCGCCGCCAGAAGATCGGGATCGGATTCGATGCTTTCGAGCGGCGCCGCATTGATCTTGTCGAGCACCGGACCGCGCGTCGTCTGCAGATCGGCGACCTCGTTCGCCACCTGCATGCGCGAATTCCAGGCGAAGAGGCCCTGCGTGCCGCCGCCCGCAGTCGGCCACGCCGGATAGACGATCGTGTAGCCGACGCCCCACAGAATCGTGATCCAGAAGGTCCATACCCACCAGCGCGGCAGCGGCGTGTTCAGCTCCTCGATCCCGTCCCACTCATGGCCCGTGGTCGGCACGCCGCTGACGTCGTCCACTCTCACTTTGCCTTTGTCAAACGCGCCCTCAGACATCGTCGTCATCCTCTCGGAAAGGGATTTGGGCGTCCTGCTCGAACTGCTTCCGGCGCGACGGCCAGAAGGCGTAAGCGACGACGCCCAGGAAGATCAGGCCGAAGAAAATCAGGCCCCAGTAGCCGGCGAAGGATCGCCAGCTTTCATAGGCCGAGGCCGCTTCGGCGGCTTGAACATTCATCGCGTCACCTGATGTTGGCCTTGTCGTCATAGAGCTTGAAGTCGACCGAGACGCCCAGGTGCTGCAGATAGGCGACGAGGGCGTCTTCCTCCGTCACGCCGGCTTTCGACGGCGAGTCGGCGAAGACGGCGTTGGGGTAGCGCTTCTGCATGTCCGCGCCGCCGGGCGCGTCGGGCGAGGCCTGCGCCAGCAGGTCTGCCTGGGCGTTCTCGATCTGCTCGTCCGTATAGGGCACGCCCACGATGCGCAGCGTCTTCATCTGCTCCTCAATATGCTCGGCCTTGAGCGGCGTCTGCGAGAGGAAGGGATAGCCCGGCATGATCGAGGGCGGCGCCACCGCGCGCGGATCGCGCAGATGGTCGCGCTGCCAGTCGTTCGAATATTTGCCGCCGACGCGCGCGAGGTCCGGCCCCGTGCGCTTCGAGCCCCATTGGAAGGGATGGTCGTACATGCTCTCCGCCGCGAGCGAGTAGTGGCCATAGCGCTCCACCTCGTCGCGCAGCGGGCGGATCATCTGCGAATGGCAGGTGTAGCAGCCCTCGCGGACATAGATGTTGTAGCCCGCGAGCTCCAGCGGCGAGTAGGGACGCACGCCCTCCACCTTCTCGATCGTGTTCTTCAGATAGAAGAGCGGGACGATCTCGACGACGCCGCCGATCGACACCAGCAGCAGAATGCCGACGATGAGCAGGATCGAGTTGGTCTCGAGGATCTTCTGAAGCCCGCCCCCGGCGGGCGCATGTTGAGAGGATTGCGACATGTCTTTCGTCCTCACTCGGCGGGCATGGGCGACACGGCGACGTCTTGCGACGGCTCGACGGCGGGCGAGGCGATGGTTCGCCAGATATTGTAGACCATGATCAGCGCGCCGATGACGAAGAGCCCGCCGCCGATGGCGCGGATGACATATTCGGGATGCAGCGCCTCGGTGGTCTCGATGAAGGAATATTCGAGGAAGCCCTGCGGCGTGTAGGCGCGCCACATGAGGCCCTGCATGATGCCGGCGACCCACATCGAGGTGATGTAGAAAACGATGCCGATCGTCGAGATCCAGAAGTGCCAGTTCACGAGCTTCAGCGAATAGAGCCGCTTGTTGAACGCCCAGGGGATCAGGCAATAGAGCGCGCCGAAGGATACGAAGGCGACCCAGCCGAGCGAGCCGGAATGCACATGGCCGATGCCCCAGTCGGTATAGTGGGAGAGCGAGTTCACGGCCTTCACCGACATCAGCGGACCCTCGAAGGTCGACATGCCGTAAAAGGCCACCGACACGACGAGCATGCGCAGCACGGGGTCCGTGCGCAGCTTGTCCCACGCGCCCGACAGCGTCATCAGGCCGTTGATCATGCCGCCCCATGAGGGCATCCACAGAACGACCGAGAACACCATGCCGAGCGTCTGCGCCCAGTCGGGCAGCGCGGTGTAATGCAGATGATGCGGTCCGGCCCAGATATAGAGGAAGATCAGCGACCAGAAATGCACGATGGAGAGCCGGTAGGAATAGATCGGCCGCCCGGTGCGCTTGGGGATGAAATAATACATGATGCCGAGGAAGCCGGTGGTGAGGAAGAAGCCGACGGCGTTGTGGCCGTACCACCACTGGATCATGGCGTCCTGCACGCCAGCCCACACGATCACGGACTTTGGCGAGAAGACGGAGATCGGAATTTCGGCGTTGTTGCCGAGCACGAGCACGGCGACGGTCACGATGAAGGAGAGATAGAACCAGTTGGCCACATAGATGTGCGGCTCGGTCCGGCGCGCCAGCGTGAAGAGATAGACGAGCAGATAGGTCACCCACACGACGACGAGCCAGAGGATCGCGTACCATTCCGGCTCGGCATATTCATGCCCGCGCGTGACGCCGAGCAGATAGCCGGTGCCGGCGATCAGGATGAAAAAGTTGTAGCCCAGCACGACGAACCACGGCGCAAGGTCGCCGGCGATGCGCGCGCGGCTCGTGCGTTGCATCACATAGAAGGACGTCGCGAGCAGCACATTGCCGCCGAAGGCGAAGATCACCGCCGACGTGTGCAGCGGCCGCAGGCGTCCGAAATTGGTCCAGGGGAGATCGAGATTGAGCGCCGGATAAGCGAGCTCGAGCGCGATGTAGAGGCCGACGACGAAGCCCGCGACGCCCCAGAACAGCGCGGCGATCGAGGCGAACTTGATCGGCCCGTAATTATAATTGGGCCGCCCGTCGATCGTGAGGGGCGGAAGCTGCGGGTCGCGCGCACGATAGCGCAGGAAGATCGCGACGACGGCGCCGATGGAGCCCAGCGCGAAAAGCGCCGCATGAAAAGCGTAAGCCGGCGTATAGGCCTTGGTCGCGATGAAGGCCGTCGCGATCGCCAGGGCGACGAAAACGGCGCTCAGCGACTTCTCGCCGAAGCTCATTTGTTTCGCAATGAGAGGGGGACGCTCCATGATGTTTTCCTCTGGAGGTTTCCGCCGATTTCTTGCGCATGCGAGACCGCCGTCCGGGCTGGAAAGCGTGACAAAGTCTCATTGCGCTCGATCTCGAGACACAGGCGCATTGTACAGCGCAACAACATAGCGAATTTGACAGGAATCAAAAAGCCCAGGCCCTGCCGGCTTCTGCGCGCAATTGTCACAGATCAAATAATTGCAACATGGACGGCGCTAGGCGCCGCCTGCGTTTCGGCGCGGACCACTCGAATTTTCGATCGCGGGGCGGTGCGCGAAAATGCGTCTTCGCGCGTTTATGTCGCAGCTTTTCAGAATGTAAGCGGCTGCGTTCAGCAAGGATAGAATCGGTGATAGCCGAAAAGGAATCCGAGCGGCTCGCCATGACGCAGTTGCGCGAGCGGACGCGCGAAGAACTGTCCGCTGCCCGAATAGGGATAGCCGTAATCGCAGGTCGGATCGGGGTCCGGCCGGTCGCTCGGCGTCGCATTGGCGAGCTGCGCGGCGGAAGCGTAAAGGCGCCGGCCGTCGAAGGAGACGGAAGCCCATTCGCGCCCGTCGCGCAGCACTTCGAGCGCGGCGCCGGCGGGAGCCGTGACGACGATCGCGCGTTTCGCGCCCGGCTTCGCCCGCAGATCGACCGGCTCGTGGAGCGTGACGATTTGTGAAATTGCGGCGTCGATCGAGGCAAGAAGCGCGAACGCCGTCGTCAAAGCGCAAAAGAACCGCCGCATGTCGTCTCCTGGTCATGGCGTCCGGACTGTGCGCCGGCGCAATTCGAAACCCGTCGGCGCAGTCTAGAAGAAAAACGCCATGTCTCAACTTCGTGACAGCCTCTTACCGCCTTCGGCGGCCCGGCGCGGCGCCCGCGCCGCAGGCGGCCCAGGCCGGATCGTCCGGCGCGAGATAGCTTTCACGCCGCCAGTTGACCCGGTCCGTCCAATAGGACCGGCGGAAACCCGCAAAATAGTTCGATCCGCTCCAATAGCCGCCGAACGGGCGGCCGCGCGCCGCGAACCGCCCGCCATTCAGCCAATGGGAATCGAACAGCGGATCAATCTCCCGGCGCATCGTGCGGCTGGCGTCATAGTAACGGCCCGGCGGCGGATCGGAACGCGCCCCGGAAGCGGGAGAAAGATGCCGCGTCGCGACATATCCCGATTCCCCGTCATAGGAAATAATGCTCCATTTGGGCCCCGTGCGCACCACCTCCACCGGAGCCGGGGCGGGGATCGTGCCGATGAGATTGCCGGTATAAGTGGGGTCGGTGAACAGGAATGCGTCCTGATGGACGCATCCGGGTCGCGCCAGCGCGGGAGAAGCGGCCAGCGCCGCTCCCAGCGCGCAGGAGGCGAGCGTCGCGCGGCGGCTCATATAGGGTCTCCTTCGATGATTGACGGACGGATTGTTCAATCTATGACTCGGCCGGTTCTTTTCCATAGTTGTTCCGTCGAATTCAAACCCGGCCTGTTCGCGGGCGCTCGCCTTCCTTATCTCAGGCAAGCGTCGTCACAGCCGCACGCTCCGGAGGTCGCATGATAACCCGGCTCCCTTCCCGTTACGCGGCTGCTCGCGCCGCCCTCGCGCCCCATCGGCGCCTCCTACGGCGCGTCGCCTTTTCCTTCTTCACCGCGGCGGCCGCCTACCTTCTGTCGCCGGCGGGCTCCTTCGCCAGGGATCAGACCGTCGAGACGAAATCCAGGGCCGCGCCCGTCGCCGTCGCGCCGAAAGAGGTTCCGCTCGACAAGGACGGCGCGAGCCTGCTGACGATCCCGGCGCCCGGCCGCTATTCCATCCGCGCCAAGAGCCCCACGGGGGCGCGCATCGAGCTTGTCGACATGATCGCCGGGCCGCTCGACTCGTCGGGCGCCGCGGGACTGCGCGACGGCCGCATCGACGCCCTGCTCGACAAGGGCGTCTACAAGCTGCGCATCGGCGCCGTGAAAGACGCGAAGGGCAAGGCCGGCGTGAGCGTCGAGCCCTTCGCCGAGGTCGAGGCCGCGCGGACCCTTCTCGCGCCGGGCGCCATACAGAGCGGCGAGCTCGGCGACCTGCAGCAACGTTCCTTTGCGCTCGAGGTCAGGAACGACAATCCCGTCTATCTCGAAGCGGTCGGCCGCGCGCTGCAGGACCTGCGCGTCTGGCAGGCGGACGGCGCGCTGGTCGAACTCCCCTTCGAGCGTACGACGATCGAGACCAAGCCGGGCCACTCGATGAACCGGCTGCGCCTGGAGGGCAAGCTCCCCGCCGGCCGCTACGTCGTCACGGCCTATGGCGGCGAGAAGCTCGCCTGGTCGGACGGCGCGAGCGCGCAACCCTTCCTGCTGCGCCTCGCCGAACCCGCGCTTCTCGCGGCGGGCGTGGCGGAAGGCGCGATCGGCCCCTTCGGCTCGGCGCGCTACGAGGCGCCGGCGAGCTACGACTCGTTCCGGCTCGAACTGCCGGAACAGACGCCGGCGCGGCTGGAGGCGCGGCGCGGGGCGGCGCGTGACGTGGCGATTATCGGCAAGGCGAGCCGCGCGCCCGTCGCGTCCCTGCGGCTCGCCGGCGACGGCCTCGCGCCCGCTCGGGTGGAAATCACGGGCTATGAGGGACAGCGCTACAGCCTGCGCGCCGTGCGCCAGTCGAACCGCGAAACCTTCGAGGCCTCTGGCCCGCATCTCGTCTCCGTCGACGTCGCCGGCGAAGGCGGCGACGAGGCGCCGCTCACCGCGCTCTTCGCGCGCATCGAGAAAGACGGCCGCACGAATGTGCTCGCCTCCAACCTCCCGCGTATCGGCGCCGGCAAGGCGTGGCGCGGCAGGTTCAATCTGTTCGGCCCCGTGTCGCTACTCTTCGAAGCCACGCGCGACGGCCCCGTCGCGATCGACGCCAAGGGCGTAAAGCTGCGCGCAACCGTCGAGCCCGCGCTCGGCAATGCGGCCCCGCGCGCCGGCGGCAAGGATGCGACCCGCTACGACCTCGCCGCGGGCTTCTATCTCCTGACGCTGGATCCCCTGAACGGCGCCGGCGGCGTCGTGGACGTCACGCTCGGCCCGCCCGGCCTTTCAGCGCCCGCGCCGACGCCGGCGCCCTCCCGCGCCTCGCTTTCCTTCGGCGAACGCGCGCTGGAGTCGAACGGCTCCTATCTCATCCTCGCCAACGCCGCGCCCGAGCTTCTCATCGGCCCGCGCGTTGTCGCGCTGCCAGCGGACCTCGCCAAGGCGCCGCTCGCCTTGCGTCAGTCGGCCGGCCAGGAGTTGACCCTCCCCTTGCGCGTTCCGAAAGACGGCAGGATCGTCGCGCGCGACGCCTCGGGCGCCGATGTCCCGCTCGTCTTCGCGGAGGAAAAGACCGAGAACGAGCAGCGGCTCGTCACGGCGAAAATCGCGGCGCCCGAAAAGGAGCGTGCGCTTGGCCTGCTCCACCTGCCCGAGACGCTCGTCTCCACGCCCGAGCCGGAGAGCAAGGATACGGGCCGAACGCGCGCCGCCGCCGGCCGTCCGGCGTTCTTCGACCTGAAACGCGACGAAACGAAGAATCTGCAATTCGACGTCGTGCAGGGCGGGCTCTATCGCATCGAGACGCTCGGCCGCATGAAGACCGCGCTGCGCATCGGCGCCGCCGTTTCGCCGAAGCTCGGCGAAGGCGAGGCGAACGGACCAGGCCATAACGCGCTGGTGACGGCCTATCTGCGCGCCGGCGCCTATCGCGCCGCCGTCTCGGCGAAGGAGTCCGACGGCCATCTCGGCCTCGCCGTCTCGCCCGCGACGCTGACGCCGACGGCGAAGATCGCCGACAAAGGCGAGGCGCGCGCCACGCTCGCGCCGGGCAAGGGCGCCGTCGTCCCGATCGAGATCACGCATGCCGGCGATTATCGCATCGAGCTTGCGAGCCTCACGCAGGATTGGCGGGCGCGACTTGAGGACGCCGACGGCTGGCCGCTGACCACGCCCGGCGCCTTCAAGCGCGAGACGCGCCATTTCGAGCCCGGCGCCTATCGCCTTGTCGTGAGCCCGGAAGATGTCGAGGCGCGCATGGTCGCGCGCGTCAAGCCGATCGTCGCGGAAGCCGCGCTTAACGGTCACGGCCCGCACCCCCTGCCCTTCGAGAAGACGCAGAAGCTGCAATGGCGCGAGCCGCAGGCGAAGGACGCCCCGCGCGCGCCCGACGTCTGGCGCTTCACGCTCGCGGGCGACTCCGACGTCGAGCTTTCGATCGGCGAAGGCATGATCGGCGACATTGTGAAGGGCGAGAATGAAAGCGTCGGCAAGGTCGCCGGCGATCGTCCCTTCAAAGGCAAGCTCGCCGCGGGCGATTATCGCGTCGAGGCGAGGAGTCTCTCGCATGACGACCGACTCGATTACGAGATCGCGCTGGCGTCGAAGCAATTGCAGCCCGGCGCGCCGCAGCGCGTCGAATTGCCGGCGCGGCTCGAATTCAATCTCGCCAAAGAGAGCGTCGTCGACCTCTCGACCTTCGGCGACAAGGAGACGATCGGCGCGCTGAAAACCGCCTCGGGCGACGTGGTCGAGCGGCTGGAGCCGCGCGCCAATGACTGGAACGTCGCACTGTCGCGGCGCCTGCCGGCGGGCGCCTATCGGCTGGAGCTGGAAGAGCTCGGCGCGACGCGCAATGCGCCAAGCGACGACTCGGCGTCGGATGCGACGGGCGAGGAGACGGAGAACGCCAGCGACGAAGGCGCGTCATCCGAAGAGAGCGCGGGCGCCGACGAAGGTCAGGAAGAAGATGAAAGCGGCGTCGAGGTGCGTCTCGCGCTTTTGGACGAGAAAGACGGCGTTCCTCTCGCTCTCACAGGCGAAACGACGCTCACGGGCGGCGGCGCGCAGCGTTTCGCCTTGCCGCCGGCGCCCGCTGGCGCGCTCGCTATCGTCGCAGCGCGCTCGGCGACGGAAGCCGCCATCTCCATCGAGCGGCGCGACGGGAAGGACTGGCGCGTCGTCGGCGCCGATCGCGGCCTCGCGCCCGTCCTCGCCTGGCCGGCGGACGATAAAAGTGAATGGCGCGCGACGATCTGGAGCGTCGACGGCGCCGCCGAGCCCGTCACTGTCGTCGCCCGCGCGCTGGCGCCGCGCGCTCGCCGCGCCGGCGATGTCTCCTTCGACAGCGTCGACGTGGCGCCGCAGCTTTGCGTCGCCAAGATCGAGGCGCCCGACGCCGCGCTCATCGAGTTGACGACGTCGGAGGCGATCGCCGCCGGCTCCGCCCCCGGTCATCCGCTGCGCCCGGCGCGCGCCGGCGTCCTCGCGCCGCAATCGCAGGCGCTGTGGCTCCTCACGCGCGACTGCAAGGCCAAGGCGAACGTCGCCGCCTTCGAATGGCTTGGGCAGGAGGTCGCGCTCGACATTGGCGAAGCCGAACGCGCCTATCTTCCGCCGCTCGGCGCGCCGCGCGGCAAGACGCGCCTATGGCTCGCGCGCTCGACCTTCGCGCAGCCGGCGATCGACGCCGGCAAGGGCATGGGCGTGGCGCAGGGCGCGGCGTTGGCGCTCGCGGACGAGGCCGCCCCGCAATTGTGGAACGCCGATAGCACCGCCGCCATGCGCGCGACGCTTTCCGCGTTCGACGTCGCGACGCTCCCGGCCGTCAGCGGCGGCGCGCTCTTTGCGGGCCTTATTCCGCCGATGAGCGCGCTTCCCGTCGACATGGAGAAATCCGACGCGCCGCTCGCCCTCGATCTCGCGGGCGGAGTCGCGGCCTTCATCGACAAGCGAGCCGTCTTCGGCGACGGCGCCGCCGTCTCGCGCGTCCTTCACGGCGCCGGCGGGCGGGCGCTGCTCGTCAACATGACGAATGCGCCGCTTCCCGCGCGCATCGCGCGAACGACGGACACGCCCCTGACGCTGACGACGAAGACCGCGCTCAAGCGCTTCTTCGGCGCCGCCGGGCAGATTTCGCTTCCCGTCGACGCGCAGAAGGACGACCGACTGATCGTCGTCGGCGCCGATGCGACTTTCATCTCGCAGAGCGGACGCATCCTGCACGGCCGCGACCTTGCGCTCGACGGCGCCGGCGAAATCGCGCTCGACTACAAGCCCGGCCTCGTCGCCGCCTGGATCGAACGCGGCGGCGCCGCGCCCTGGCCGCAGCCGGCGGCGCGCACGGCGGACTTGCCGAGCCGCGTGACGCTCGAAGGTCCCGCCATGCGCTTCGCCGTCAAGCGCGACGCGCCCGTGATGCTCACCGCATCGAGCGGCGCGCCGGCGCTGCTCTCCTTCACGCAGAACGGCCGCCGCGAGACTTTTGCATTCCCTGCCGGCGTCGAGTTCCGCCACTACATGGCGGCGGGCGATGCGACGCTCGACATCTATGCGCCGCATGACGGCGCGCTTTCGGGCGCGCTCGACATCGCCGCGCAGAATGTGATCGAGGCGCATGAAGGCGTGAACGACGCCATCGCCGTCGCGCCCGGCGCGAGCGCGCTCTTCTCTTTCGAGACGAAGCGCGAAAGCGACATCGGCGTTGGCGTGCGCGCCGAACCCGATCGCGTGAGCGCGCGCCTCATCGACGCCGCCGGCAAGACGCTGGCCGAAGGCGTGGGTCAGGTCGCGAAGCTCGCGCCCGGCCGCTACTTCCTCGAAGCGCGCGTTCCGGCGGATTCCAGCGCGACGACCATTCGCGCCGCGATCGTCGGCCTGTCGCCCCCGCCCGCAACGCCGCCCGAGGAGATCGTCGCCGACCTCCTCGACAAGGCCGGCATGAAAAAGAGCAAATGATTAGCCATGAAAGCCGCTGCGATGAAAAAGACTCTTTTCCTCTGCCTTTGCGCCGCGCTCTCTTTTGTCGAGCCCGCGCGCGCCGAAGCGCCGCCCATCTTCGACCGCGCGCAACGCGCAGACGGCGCGCGCATCGCGCCGGATCGTTTTCTCCGCGCCTATGATCCGCTCACCATCTTCTTCCCCGGCGATACGGGGCCGAAGGCCGGCGGGCCGGAGGACATGGCCTCGAAATACGCCGCCATCACGCCGCAGCCCGCGGGCGAATGGCGATGGATCGGCGCGCGCGCCTTGCAGTTCCGTCCCGCCGAGCCCTGGAAGCCCCTGTCGCGCGTTACGGTGAAAAGCGGCAGCGCGGAACAGAAGCTCGTCGCGCTTCTGCCGACGCCGACCTCCACAAATCCCGCCGAGGGCGCCGATCCCACGCCCGAGCTCACGCAGATCGCGCTCACCTTCGCGCAGCCTGTCGACGTCGCGGCGCTGTCGCGGCTGGTCACAATGGAGCTGCGTCCCGCGCCCGGCGTATCGCCGCAGGGCGGCCAGATCCTCAGCCCCTCCGCCTACGACATTCGCGCGCTCGAACGCGCGGACGCCGGCGGCGAGCAGACCTATGTGCTGCGCCTGCGCGACAGCGTCGCCGACGGCCGCGTCGCCGTTCTGCGCCTGAAGCTTTCGGACGAGCCCGGCCTCGACGACGAAACTTACGAATTGCGCGTGCGGACCGCCCTTCCCTTCGCCGTGACGGAAACGACCTGCGGGCGCGGCTGGAGCGACGACACTCTCGGCGGCGTGCTGCGCTGCGCGGCGAATGGCGACGCCCCGGCGCCGGAGAGCGACGACGAGGAAGGCGGCGACGCGGCGTCGAGCTATGTTCCGACCGCAAAGCGCCGGCTCACGCTCACCCTCAACGCCGAACCCGAGTCTCTCGACATTTTACGTGCGCGCGAAGCGCTGCGCGTCACGCCGCCCGTCGACGATCTCACGGCGGAGACGGATTCGAGCCATCTCAAGATCAGCGGCAAATTTCTTTCCGACACGGTCTATGAGCTCTCCATCGCGCCCGGCGCGATGAAGGACAAGCGCGGGCGTCCGCTCGCTTCCGCCTTCACGCAGCGCTTCGCCTTCACGCGCGACAATCCCGCCTTGCAATGGGACGCGGGCTATGGCGTCGTCGAGCGCTTCGGCGCGCAGCTTCTGCCGCTGCGCGGGCGCGGCTATGATCGCGCCGACATCCGCATCCACGCCATCGACCCGCTCGCGCGCGACTTCTGGCCGTTCCCGGAAAAAGGCGTCGAAACGAGCGACGACGACGCGCCGCCTTTGCCGGGCAACGAACCCAAGCGCTGGAGCGAGAGCGGCAATATCGAAGCCGATGCGATCAAGGAGCGCATAAAGACTCTCGGCTCGCCCGCCATCTCGCGCCTCGTCGATCTCCCGATCAGGCGCAACGGCTCCGACGCGAAATTCGGCGTCGATCTGAAGGACGATTTCGCCCGCATCTCCGGCCGCGAGCAGCCGGGAACCTATCTCGTCGGTCTGCGCGCCGTCGATGAAGACAAGCGCAAATGGCTGCGCGTGCAGGTGACGGACCTCTCGCTCTCCGCCATCGAGGAGCCGACGCGCCTGCGCTTCGCCGTCACCTCGCTCGCGACGGCGCAACCCGTGAGCGGCGCGCAGATCCGTGTTGAAGGCGTGAAGGACGACAAATTCGTCGCGCTCGGGACCGGAACGACGGACGCGAACGGCTTCTTCTCCTGGACGCCCAGCAAGCGCGGCGACGGCGAATTGCGCCGCGTCGTGGTGAGCAAGGGCCTCGACACGCTCGTCATCGATCCCGACAGCGCGCCGTCGGAATATTCGAAAGAGCTGTGGTCGAAGCCAGAGGCGCAATGGCTCTCCTGGGTCAGCGAGGCGGATACGCCCCGCGCGGAAAAGCCGCGCACGCTGTGCCACGTCTTCTCCGAGCGGCCGATCTATCGGCCGGAGGAGCCGGCGCATATCAAGGGCTATGTGCGCAGCTATAGCGGCGGCGCGCTGAAGCTGACGAAGACCGGCGGCGCGCTCGTCGTCACGGGCCCGAACAATCAGGAATGGCGCATTCCGGTGAAGCTCGACGCCAGCGGGAGCTTCTATCACAAATTCGACGCGCAGACGCCGGCGACGGGCGACTACTCCGTGAAGTTCGAGCCCGATGCGCCGAAGGCGAAGAAGCCGGAGCAGAACGCAGAGGAAGACTCGGAAGGCGAAGCGGCCGAAGCCGCGCAGGATACATCCTGCGGCCAGTTCTCTTTCAAGAAAGAAGCCTATCGCCTGCCGACCTTCGAAGTCGTGCTCAACGCGCCGCAGACGGTCGCGCTCGACGGAACCTTCGACGTCGATCTGCTCGCGCGCTATTTCGCGGGCGGCCTCGCCGCGGATCGGCCGCTCAAATGGCGCGCCGCGCAATTCCCGCACGTCTTCGCGCCGCCGAACCGCGAAGGCTTCCTCTTCTCGACCGACGCGCGCTTCTCCGGCGACGGCAAGTTCAAATCGACCGCCATTCTGGAGCGTGACGCGCGCACTGACGCGGGCGGCGCCGCGCGCATGACCTTTGACACGACGATCGAGCCGACCGCGCAGCCGCGCCGCTACTCCATCGAGGCGACGGTGACGGGCGATGACGGGATCGAGGTGCGCAATGTGCAGAACGTCATCGCGCTGCCGCCCTTCGTGCTCGGCGTGAAGACCCCGCGTTACGTCGAAAGGCCCGGCGCCGTGACGCCGGAGCTGATCGCCGTCGACGGCAAGGGAGAGACGATCGCCGGCGTCGAGATGACGCTGCGGCTCATCAAGCGTAACTGGATTTCGACGCTGCAGGCGAGCGATTTCGCGCAAGGGGCGGCGAAATATGTCACGCAGGTGCAGGACGAGACGATCGTCGAGCGCCAGGTGACGAGCGCGAAGGAGGCGCAGAAGATCGAGCTCGCGACGAAGGATGCGGGCGTCTATGTCGTGCAGCTCGAAGCCTATGACAAATTGAAGCGCCGCCAGCAGGTGAGCGTCGATTTCTTCGTCGGCGGCGACACGCCCGTCACCTTCGCGCGCCCGCCGGCTTCCTCCGCCACGGTGACCGCCGACAAGGAAAAATATGCGCCGGGCGAAACCGCGACGCTCGTCATCCAATCGCCGTTCCAAAACGCCCGCGCGCTCGCCATCGTCGAGCAGCCGAACGGCGTCTATGATTACAGCTTTATCGACATCGCCAATGGCTTCGGCCGCTTCGCGCTGCCCGTGAAGAAGGAGCAAACGCCGAAGCTCGCCGTTCACTTCCTCGTGATGCGCGGACGGCTGAAGGACAGCGCGCCGCAGCCTTCCGCCAATTTCGACCAGGGCAAGCCCGTCACCATCGCCGCCACAAAATGGATCGAGGTGACGCCGGTCAAGAACATCGTGAATGTGAAGCTCGACGCGCCCGGCAAGGCGCGGCCTGGCCAGGAAGTCGAGGTGACCTTGAGGCTCGCCGACGATGCGGGCAAGCCGGTCTCCGGCGAAGCGACCTTCTGGATGGTCGATCAGGCCGTGCTTTCGCTCGCCAAGGAGCGCCCGCTCGATCCGCTGCCCGATTTCATCGTGGCGCGCGAGACGAAGATGGCGGCGCGCGACACGCGCAACATGGCTTTCGGCGTCATCCCGCTCGAGGAGATCGCGGGCGGCGACGGCGATCTGCAGGAATGGGGCGCCGAGAACAATATTTCCGTGCGCAAGAATTTCACGCCCGTGCCGATCTATCTGCCGAGCGTGAAAGTCGGCGACGACGGCGTCGCGAAGATCAAGGTCGCGCTCCCTGATACGCTCACCGTCTTCAAGCTGCGCGCAAAAGCCGTGAGCGGGCCGGATCGCTTCGGCGCGACGGGGAGCGAAATGCTCATCCGCCAGGAGCTCGTGGCGCAGCCCGCTTTGCCGCGCTTCATCCGCCCCGGCGACGCATTCGACATCGGCCTCGTCGCGCGCGTCGTGGAAGGCCCCGGCGGCGCCGGCAAGGCCGCGATCGCCGCGCCTGCGCTGAAACTCGCGGGGGAAGCGAGCCGCAAGATCGAATGGGCGCAAAACAAGCCCGTGCGCGTCGATCTGCGCGCCGAGGCGCCGGCGTCGCTGGAAGAGAGCGTGAAGCTCAATTTCCGCATCGACCGCGACGCCGATCGCGCCAAGGACGCCGTGGAGATTGATTTGCCGGTGAAGCCCGATCGCGAGCCGACGAAAAAATACGAAGTCGTCGAGATCGCCCCCGGCGAGACGAAGACTCTTGCAGCTACGGGCGAGGCGGCGCGCGCCAAAACCTTCTCGCGCGACATCGTCGTCGCGGCCGATCCCTCGCTCGTGAAGCTCGTCGCGGGCCTCAATATGCTGGTCGATTACCCTTACGGCTGCACCGAGCAGCGATTGGCCCTCGCCCGCGCGAGCCTGTCGCTGAAAGGTTTCGCGCCCATTCTTTCGGCGGCAGGCTTGCAGGATCGCGTCTCGTCGAGCGTAAAGAACGCCGCGACGCAGATCGAGCAATCGGTCGATAGCGACGGGCTCGTGGCCTTCTGGCCGCGCGCGCGCGGCAATGTCTCGCTCACCGCCTGGGCCTACGCCTTCCTGGCGCGAGCCGATCGCGCGGGCGAGGCGGTGGACAAGACGCTGATGGAGCGTCTCGCAAACATCCTGAAGCTGTCGCTGCGCTCCGACTATTCGCGCCTGCTCAACGGCGAGGAGATGCGCGAGCGCGCGGCGGCGCTCGCCGCGCTCGCGGAAGGCGGCAGGCTCGACGAGTCCTATGTCGCGGAGCTCGCGCGCCGCGCGGATTTCCTGCCCAATGAGAGCGTCGCGGAGATGGCCGCCGCCGCTTCCCGAATGTCCAATGTCGATCAGCGCATTCTCGCCTCGCTGATGGAAACCATGTGGGGCCGCGTGAAATTCGCGAGCCGGGGCGGCGCGCAAGTCTATGCGGGTCAGGTAGGCGAAAGCGCCTCCGATCTCATTCTGCCCTCCGAGACGCGCAGCCTTGCGGAGATGCTGCGCGCGGCCGCGCTTGCGGCGCCTGCCGATCCCCGCGCGCCCGTCCTTCGCGACGCGCTGCTTCGGCTTGGCGAAGGCGACGGCTGGGGCACGACCAACGCCAACGCCAGCGCGATCGAAGCGCTGGCGGAAGGCTGGCGCCGTCCCGTGACGCCGATCAACGTAGCCTTCGCACAAGGCGGCGCGCCTTCAAACACGACGATCGACGCGAACAATCCCGTCGCGCGTCACGTGACCGACAAGGACGCGCCGCTGACAATCACGAACGCCTCCAACGCGCCGCTCGTCGCGCTTGTCGAAACGAGCTACATGCCCGTCGAGACCGGCGCCAAGGCCAAGCCCGAGAGCGAAGGATTCGTCATCACGCGGCAGAGCTGGCGCGTGAAGAACGGACAGGCGCCGGAGAAGATCGACACGGCGGACGGCGTGCTGCGTGTGACGCAAGGCGATGTGATCGAGGAGACGGCCGAGGTCGTCAATCCGGAGGATCGCACCTATGTCGCGATCTCCCTGCCGCTCGCGGCGGGCTACGAACCGCTGAACCCAAATATCGCGACGGCGCCCGCCGAAGCGCAGCCCTCCAGCGCGCCGACGCTCGCGCCGACATGGGTCTCTTATGGCGACGACCGTGTGCTCTACGCCTACGACTCGCTGCCGAAAGGCAATTACCGCTTCGCCTTCCGCCTGAAGGCGCAAACCGACGGCTTCTACACGCAGCCGCCCGCGCTTGTCGAGACGATGTACAAGAAGGGCGTGCGGGGGCAGAGCGCCGGCGCGCGCGTCGAGATCGCAAAGCAGCCATGAGCCGGTTCACGCTTCTCGCCGCGCTCGCCGTCCTCGCGACGGCGCTGCGCGGCGGGGCCATCATCATGAAGGAGGCCGCGAGCGGCGCCGATCTCGTCGCGCCGCCTGCGAGCCAGATCGTCTATGACCGCAACGGCGCCTTCCTCACCCAGATCGGCCACGCCACGCGCGACGCGAAAGGCGAGCGGCGCGTCGATTACGGATATTGGCCGCTGGCGCATATCCCCGAGCGCGTCGCGCGCGCGACCTTGATCCTGGAGGACAGGCGCTTCCATTCGCATCACGGCGTCGACGCGCGCGCGGTCTTGCGCGCGCTGTGGGACAATCTCGCGCATCGGCGCCGCATGGAAGGCGCCTCCACCATCGCCATGCAGGTCGCGCGTATGCAGGCGCCGGGGCCGCGCAGCTACGCGAATAAATTCTGGGAGGCGGCGACGGCGCTCGCGATCGTCGCGCGCAACGACCGCGAGGCGACGCTCGCGCATTATCTGCGCCTCGCGCCCTACGGGCTCGGCAGTCACGGAATCGCCCATGCGGCGCGCTTCTATTTCGACAAGCCGGTCGACGATCTTTCATGGGCGCAGGTCGCCTTGCTCGCCGCCATACCGCAATCGCCGGGGCGCATGAACGTCACGCGCGAAAGCGGCTTGCGGCTGGCGAAAGCGCGCGCGCGCTACGCCATTGCACAGCTCGAGAAAGAAGGAGCGCTCGACGCGACCCAGGCGGAATTCGCGCGGCGCGAGCTTGCGGCCATGAAGCCTTTCGAAGGGAAACGCCGGCCCGAGGCGCTGCATCTCGCGCTGCGCTATGAACGGCTTGCGCGCGAGGGTCGCGTGCATTCGGCGTCTCCCGACGATCAACGCATTCACGCGACCATTGATCTTTCGATCGAGCGCGAGGCGGCGCAGCTCGCGCGGCGCTATCTTTCCATCTTCCGCAACGCCGGCGCGCGACAGGTCGCGATCATGGTCGCGGAGCGCGGAACGAACGCCGTCATCGCGGATGTCGGCTCGGCAAATTACAATGATCCGCGCGCCGGCGCCTTCGATTTCACGCGCGTGCTGCGCTCGCCCGGCTCGACGCTCAAGCCTTTCGTCTATGCGCTCGCATTGGAGCGCGGCGCGTTGAAGCCGACCGATCTTCTCGACGATGTTCCCGAAGGCGCCTCGGGCGTCGCCAATGCCGACGGGCTTTATCTCGGACCGATGACGCCGCGTCAGGCGCTCGCCAATTCGCGCAATGTGCCGGCGACCAATCTGCTGCGCCGCGTGGGGCTCGACGCCAATTTCAACTTCCTGCACGAGCTTGGCCTGCACGATCTCAAGGCGACTCCGGAGAGCTTCGGCATTTCCATGGCGATCGGCGCGCTGCCGACGCGGCTCGAAGATTTGATGCGCGCTTATGCGGCGATCGCCGATGATGGCGTGATGCGTGGCCTCTCTTTCGCGCGCGAGGAGGAACGACCGCCGCCGCGCCGCGTCATGTCGCTCGACACGGCGCGGCTCGTCACGTCCTTTCTCGCCGATCCACAGGCGCGCCTGCCCTCCTTCCCGCGCTACGGGCCGCTCGAATATCCCTTCGCCGTCGCCGTGAAGACCGGCACGTCGCAGAACTACCGTGACGCCTGGACGCTCGCTTTTTCGCACAAATATATTGTCGGCGTCTGGCTCGGGCGCGGCGACGCCAATGGCATGCGCGGCCTCGCCGGCGCCAATTCCGCCGCGCGTCTCGCGCATGCGATGATGGTGAAGCTGCATGGCGCGAAGCCCGGCGAGATCGCGCCCGAGACCTTCGCGCCGCCGCCGGAGCGCGTCGCGATCGATCTCTGCCGCGCGGATGCGGGACCTTCCTGCGCGCAGACATTGCGCGAATGGGTGAGGCCGGAAGAGATCGGGGCGCCCGCCGTCGCGTCATCGCCCGCGCATGTCGAGGTCGCCGTGACGGACGGTCCGCTCGTCATCGCCACGCCCGAGCACAATATGCATGTGTGGCGGAATCCCGAGCAGCCGGCGCATCTCAACAAGCTGGCCTTGAAGCTCGCCAATGGCGGGAAGGATGCGCAGATCGTCTGGGTCGTGGATGGCGCGCCTTTCGCTGTCGCGCAAGCCGACGAGACGATTTTCTGGCCCATGACTCCCGGCGCGCATCGCATACAAGCCAGACTGGCGCTGGCGCCGGTTATGTCGAAGCCAGTGCGAGTCACTGTGGAGTAACGCCAGTGCCGTTTGGTCCATTCGCGACCCCGACTTCAAAAATGCGACGAAACAATCCAGAGCGCTCGTGGCGGCCGCTGGATTGCTTCGACTTCGGCTCGCAATGACGCGGCAAGCATTGTCGACCCTATCCGGCCGTCATTGCGAGCGCAGCGAAGCAATCCAGAGCCGTGATGAGACTCTGGATTGCTTCGACTTCGGCTCGCAATGACGGTGGGAGTCAACGCGTGAAATAAGATTCGAGGATCTTCAGATATACCGCCGCCAACGCGTCGATGTCGGCGACGCGCGCATTCTCGTCGACGGCGTGAATTGTCTCGTTGGTCAGGCCGAACTCCACCACGGGGCAGTCGCGTGTGATGAAGCGCGCGTCCGATGTGCCGCCGCTCGTCGACAGCTCCGGCGTCAGGCGGGTGACGTCCTTCACCGCGTTCGACACGAGCGAGGTGAATTCGCCGGGCTGGGTGAGGAACGACACGGCGTTGCTCGGCAGAAATTCGAGCTCGACTTTCGCGTCGCCCGCCGCTTCCTTCACGACCGCCGCGATGCGCGCGCGCAGCGTCTCCAGCGTCCAGGCGTCGTTGAAGCGCACATTGAATTGCGCCCGCGCCTCGGCGGGAATGACGTTCACCGCCGGATTGCCGACATCGATCGAGGAGACTTCGAGATTCGTCGGATCAAAATGCGCCGTGCCGCGATCGAATTCGTAAGCGGACAGCGCCGCGACGACGCGCGCGATGATCGGCACGGGATTTTCCGCGCGATGCGGATAGGCGACATGACCTTGCTTGCCGATGACGCGGATCCGGCCGTTGAGCGAGCCGCGCCGGCCGATCTTGATCGTATCGCCGAGCGCCGAGACGTTGGTCGGCTCGCCGACGATGGCGTGATTGAATTTCTCGCCCCGCGCGCGCGCCCAGTCGAGCATCTTCACCGTGCCGTTGATCGAGGGGCCTTCCTCGTCGCCGGTGATGAGGAAAGAGAGCGATCCTTTCGGCGCGCCGTGGCGCTCGATATAGCTGAGCGTCGCCGCCATGAAGGCGGCGATGGCGCCCTTCATGTCGCTCGCGCCGCGACCGTAGATGACGCCGTGTGCAATCTCCGGCTCGAAAGGATCGCAGCGCCATCGCGCGACGTCGCCCGCCGGCACGACGTCGGTATGGCCGGCGAAGACGAGATGCGGCGCGCCGGAACCGATCTTGGCGAAGAGATTGTCGACGTCCGGCGTCCCGAGCTCAGTGAAAAGCAGCCGATAAGTCTCAAAGCCGACGGCCTTCAGCGTCCGTTCGACGACATCGAGCGCGCCGGCGTCGGCAGGCGTGACGGAAGGGCAGCGGATGAGGTCGCGCGTGAGGGAGACGGCGGGAGAGAGCGACATGGTTAGAAAGCCTTCGGCAGACCGGCCTGTTTCAGAACCTCATTCGCGGTATGGCGCGACTTGGTCGTGCGCGGCAATGAGAAGTTTCGGCCCGCGACGGGACTATGCCAGATTTCATGGCTTCCCTTGCCGGGCCTGATCCGCCGGCAACCCGCCGCGAGCAGCAGCGCCACAAGCTGCGAATAAAAGTCCGCCATTATCCGGCGGCAAGAGCCAGATGCGTCTCCGCCTTGAAGGTCAAGGAGACGTCGCCAACGAACCCTTCATTCAGGTCCAATAGTTCGGGCAGAACGGCGCGCGCTTCGTCGATCATGGCTTGCCAGGATTCGGCCTCAACCACCAAGCCCGGCGCATCTCGGCTGGTGGCGATCCAGACATGGGCATTGTCGTCCCACTGCGCGTCAATTTGGATGAGTCTGGCCATGGAAGAAAATTGGCCCATCGACGGCCTTTGTCAAGCAAGCTCAAACGTCGCGGCTTTCCCGGAACCCAAGCTCGAAGACAGTCCAGCCGATCACGCCGGCCAACGCCGCGTCCACGCCCCACACCCAATAGACCGGCATGACCTCGGCCACGCGCGGCTGAAGCCAATGCGTCGCGCCCGCAACCAGCGCGAAGAGCGGCGCGAGGCCCGCGAGGGCCACCGGCCATTCGCGGCCGAGATCGCGGAAGCGTTTGGCGGAGAGGTTCACATAGCTCACCGCCGCGAGCAGAATCGCGAAGGCGTAGAGGAGGACGAAGGCGTAGGCGACCGCCGTCATCGGCGCGAAAAACGGGTCCGTGGCGAGATCATGCGCCGTATAGGGCGAGAGGAAAATCCAGACCAGCATGAAAGGCGCGATCGCCGCCGCGAGCGCGCCCGCGCCCTTCGCCCAGGTGGCGCGGTCGATGCGCCCCTGCTCGGTGCGGTAAAGGAAGCGGATGCGCTCGGCGTCGACGGCCATCAATCCCTCAAAAGCTCGTTAATGCCGGTCTTGGAGCGCGTCTGCGCGTCGACCGTTTTCACGATCACCGCGCAATAGAGCGACGGGCCGGGCGTTCCGTCCGGCAGCGGCTTGCCGGGCAGGCTCCCCGAGACGACGACAGAATAAGGCGGCACATAGCCCGTATGGACCTTGCCCGTGGCGCGGTCGACGACCTTGGTCGAGGCGCCGATGAAGACGCCCATGGAGAGCACCGAGCCCTTGCCGATCACGACGCCCTCCACGACCTCCGAGCGGGCGCCGATGAAGCAGTCATCCTCGATGATGGTCGGGTTCGCCTGCAGCGGCTCCAGCACGCCGCCAATGCCGACGCCGCCGGAGAGATGAACATTCTTGCCGATCTGCGCGCAGGAGCCGACCGTCACCCAAGTGTCGACCATCGTCCCCGTATCGACATAGGCGCCGAGATTGACGAAGGACGGCATGAGGATCGCGCCCGGCGCGATATAGGCCGAATGACGCACAATGGCGCCGGGCACGGAGCGGAAGCCGGCGGCGCTGTGCTCCGACGCGCCCCAGCCGACGAATTTGGACGGGACCTTGTCCCACCACGTCGCGCCACCGGGGCCGCCCGGGATCACCGACATGTCGTTCAGGCGGAAGGAGAGCAGCACGGCCTTTTTGAGCCACTGATTCACCTTCCAGGAATCCGGGCCTTCCTCGCCCTCGATCTTCTCCGCGACGCGCAGCTTGCCGGAATCCAGCAAACGCAGCGCGCCGTCGACGGCGCGGCGAATGTCGCCCTGCGTCTCGGCGTTGATATTGGCGCGATCCTCGAAGGCGGCGGCGATGAGGGTCTCGAGTCCCGTGTGCGGCATGAACGTCCCGTGGAATGTGAAGGCTGCGCCGGGTTGTAGGGGTCTGGCGGGGGGAGTCAACCGGGCGCATCCTCCTACGCAATGAATGAGGAAATTCCTCTGCTTTACCGGGAGGGCGGCCTCGAGAGGCGGAGGCGAGTGGGGGTCAAGCTCCAAATCTACGCCGTCATTGCGAGCGGAGCGAAGCAATCCAGAGCCGCGATGGCGCCCCTGGATTGCTTGGGAGCTTACGCTCCTCGCAATGACGAGTAAGGCGGATGGAGGGCGACGCTTTGCTTGGCTTCGTCAAAAACGATCACAGACATCGCTCACCTTTTCCAGGAAACCCACCAGATCATCCGTCACAAAATCGATATGCGGCTCATTGCCCTGCGCGATCTCCCAGGCCTCGCGCTCGACATTCTCCCCCGCGCCCGGCAGCACGAGCACGGTCGTCATGCCGTGACGATGCGGCACGACGAGATTGCGCGGAATATCCTCGAAGAGCGCCGCGCGTGCGGGCTCGACCTTCAGCCGCTCGAAGAAGCGCTCATAGGCCGCCGCCTCGGGCTTGGCGATGAAATCGGCGGCGATGATGTCGAAGACGTCCTCGAAGAGATGATCGATCCCGAGCTGCTTCGCCGTCTTGATCGCATGATGGCGCGAGCCATTGGTCAGGATCAGCTTGCGGCCGGGCAGCGCGGCGATCGCTTCGGCCAGCGAGTGATTATGTTCCAGCGAGGAGCGGTCGATGTCGTGCACATATTCAAGATAGGCATGCGCGTCGATCTCATGCTCGATCATCAGCCCGCGCAGCGTGGTGCCGTAGCGCAGATAATAATGCTTTTGCAGCGCGCGAAGCGAAATGGCGTCGAGGCCGAAGAGGCGCATCATGAACAGCGTTATGCGCGCGTCGATCTTGGGCCAGAGGTCGGCGGTCTGCGGATAGAGCGTGTTGTCGAGATCGAACACCCATGTGTCGATCTGGCGGAAGCGCGCGCTTAGCCCCCTCTCCCCGCTTGCGGGGAGAGGGTTGGGGTGAGGGGAAAGGCCTTTGGTCACGAACGCCGCTCAATCCCTCTTATGCTGCAACCAGCATCTGTCATCGTCGCCTCGCCCTCCCTAGCCCTCTCCCCGTTTTACGGGGAGAGGGAATAAGGCGCGCGCGCCTCCGCCTCACCGCGTGATCAGCGTGCCGGCGCCGTGGTCGGTCAGCAGCTCGATCAGCACGGCGTGCGGCAACTGTCCGTCGAGGATGACGACGCCCTCGACGCCGCGCTCAATGGCGTACATGCAGGTCTCGACCTTGGGGATCATGCCGCCGGTGATCGTCCCGTCGGCGATGAGGCCGGGGATCTCCGCGACCTTCAGCTCGCGGATCAGCTCCTTGTTCTTGTCCAGAACGCCCGGCACGTCGGTCAGGAACAAGAGGCGCTTGGCGCCGAGCGCGCCGGCGATGGCGCCCGCGAACGTATCGGCGTTGACGTTGAAGCTCGCGCCGCCGGGACCCTGCGCCACCGGCGCCAGCACCGGGATCAGCTCGCGGCCGAGCACCTGATCGAGCACGGTGGTGTCGACCTTGTCGGGCTCGCCCACATAGCCGAGATCGACGCCATCGGGGCGCTCGAGCTTCTTGGCGGTCAGCATGCGGCCGTCCTTGCCGGTGAGGCCGATGGCGCGGCCGCCCTCGGAATTTATGTAGCCGACGATCTGCTTGTTGATGGAGCCGGCGAGCACCATCTCGACGATGCCCATGGTCTCGCCGTCGGTGACGCGCAGCCCGTCGGCGAATCTCGATTCGACGCCGAGGCGCTTGAGCATGGAGCCGATCTGCGGCCCGCCGCCATGCACCACGACCGGGTTCACGCCGGACTGTTCGAGCAGCACCATGTCGCGCGAGAAATTGCGCGCCACCTCGTCGTCGCCCATGGCGTGGCCGCCATATTTCACCACGACGATGGCGTCGTCGTAGCGCAGCATATGCGGCAGCGCCTGCATGAGGATGCGGGCTTGGGCGAGCGCGCTTTCGGCGGTGTCGGTCATGGGAAATCCTTGCGGCGAGAGGCTCTTTCCACGCCCCCATGGCGAGGCGGCAGCCGCCGTCTCGAAGCGCGAGGGCGGCGCCGGCGCCTGCCTCGTCCGTGAGGCGCCGCTTATGGCGGCTCCTCGAGATGAAGCAGGCTTTGAGGGTCGCCTCACCTAGACCGGAGTTTCTGTCGCTTTCAAGCGTTTCGTTCGGCGAGCAGCCGCGCCACCGCCGCGCGCAGCGCCGGAATCCCCTCTCCCTTATGGGAGGAGGTGAAGATGATCTCGGGATAGGCCGCCGGGCGCTTCGCCAGAGCCTCCATCGTCGCCGCGGCGACGGAAGCGCGCTCGGCGGCCTTCAGCTCGTCATGCTTGGTCAGCACGACTTGGTAGGACACCGCCGACTGGTCGAGCAGATCGAACATCTCCTCGTCGACGGGCTTCACGCCGCGCCGACCGTCGATCAGCACGAAAACGCGGGCGAGCGAGGCGCGGCCCCTGAGATAATCGCGCATCAGCGCGCCCCAGTTCGCGACCTTCTCCTTGCCCACGGCCGCATAGCCGTAGCCGGGCATGTCGACGAGACGCAGCCTTTCGGGGCCCGGCTGACCGCCGAGAGCGAAAAAGTTGAGCTGCTGGGTGCGGCCGGGCGTGTGCGAGACGCGGGCGAGCGTCTTGCGGTTGGTCAGCGCGTTGAGGAGCGAGGATTTGCCGACATTGGAGCGGCCGGCGAAGGCGATTTCCGGCGGCCCGAGCGGCGGCAGGTCGCCGGCCTTGGCGCTCGCGAAGATGAATTCGCAGGGGCCGGCGAAAAGGCGCCGGCCGTCTTCGAGGAAGTCTGGCTCGGTCATGGCGATGCGATCGCCTCGAACGCACTCTCGGTCGCGCCCGTCATTGCGAGCGCAGCGAAGCAATCCAGAGCGCCAACATGGCTCTGAATTGCTTCGTCGCTACGCTCCTCGCAATGACGATCACGCCCGCGGCGATTATCGACCGTCACGCCAGCCCGAAGGACTTGCGGAGATTGTCCCAAAGCTCGAACTTCACGCCCGCGCGCTTCATGATGACGCCCTGCTGGATGATGGAGAGCAGATTGTTCCATGACCAGTAGATGATGAGGCCCGAGGCGAAGCTGCCCATGGTGAAGGTGAACATCACCGGCATCCAGGCGAACATGGTCTTCTGGATCTCGTCCGTCGGCTCCGGATTCATCTTCATCTGCAGCCACATGGTCACGCCCATGATGAGCGGCCAGACGCCGAGCGCCAGATAGGGGCCGAAAAAGGCGACATGGGTCGGATCGAAAGGCAGAAGGCCGAAAAGATTGAAGACGTTGGTCGGGTCCGGAGCCGAAAGGTCCTTGATCCAGCCGAAGAAGGGCGCGTGGCGCATTTCGATCGTGACCACGAGCACCTTGTAGAGCGAGAAGAAGACCGGAATCTGCAGCAGCACCGGCAGGCATCCGCTCGCGGGATTGACCTTCTCGCGCTTGTAGAGCTCCATCTGCGCCATGTTGAAGGCGTGCTTGTCGTCGCCGTATTTTTCCTTCAGCTCTTTGATTTTGGGCTGAATCTCCTTCATCTTGGCGATCGACTGATAGCTCTTGTTGGCGAGCGGCAGGAAGGCGAGCTTCACGATGACCGTGACCGCCAGAATGGCGACGCCGAAATTGCCGAAGAGCTTGTAGAGAAAGTCGATCAGCTTGAACATCGGCTGGGTGATGAAATAGAACCAGCCCCAGTCGATGAGATAGCCGAAGCGCTTCAGGCCCGGATTGGCGGCATAGGCGTTGAGCAGATCGACTTCCTTGGCGCCGGCGAAGACATAGGTTGTCGTCTCGGCCGTCGCGCCGGGCTCGACGGTCCTGGGCTCGCTGACCGTGTCGGCCTGATAGGTCTTGGTCGCGCCGCCCATGGCGATGTAGCGCGCCTCGAAAGCCGCGTTCTGCTCCGGCGCGACGACGGCGCCCCAATATTTGTCGGTGAAGCCGACCCAGCCGCCGACCCCCTTGAAGGTCTTGGTGAAGTTCGGCTCCTTCTCGATCTTGTCGTAGGTCACTTCCTGGCTGACGTCGCCGATCGTGCCGACAAAGCCTTCATGCAGGGCGGCGTAGCCCGCCGACGGCGGATGGCCGACGCGCGTCACGCGCGAGAAGGTGTAGAGCGCCGCCGGCCTGCCGGACTTGTTCTCGACGCTCTCCTTGATCGTGAAGAGATATTCGTCGTCGACCGAGATTGCCCGCTTGAAGACGAGGCCCTGGCCGTTGTCCCAGCTCAGCGTCACCGGCTTGCCGGGCGTGAGCTTGTCGGAATCCGCCGTCCAGAGCGTCTCGGTCGTCGGCAGCGCGGGGGCGTTCTCGGTCTCGCCGGTCAGATAGCCGAGCTCGGCGTAATAGGCGTCCGGCGCATTCTCCGGCGAAAGGAGCGTGATGATCGGGCTCGTCGGATCGACCGTCTGGCGATAATTCTTGAGCGAGACATCGTCGATGCGGCCGCCCTTGAGCGCGATCGAGCCGGCGAGGGAGCGCGTGTCGATCGTGACGCGCGGGCTCTGCGCCAGCGCCTCGGCGCGGGTGAGCGCGACCGGCTTCGCCGCCGCCGGCGCCCCCGCCTGATCGGGCGCGCCAAGCTTCGGAATCTTCGCCATGCGCTGCTGCTCGACCTGCGCCTGTCTCTGCCGCTCCATCTCTGGAAAAGCGTAAAAATAGTCCCACAGCCCGATGAAGATCAGCGACAGCGCCGCGGCCATGAGCATGTTTTTTGTATTTTCATTCATGACGCAGCAGGCCTGTCTTGTTGTTTGCGCCGGGAATTCGCGGCGTGGCGCTCGTCGAGCCGCGCGAAGCCTTCGGCCATTTGAGTGACGATGTCGGCGAAAGGCGCGTTGAGCGCCCCCCGCCGGGCGACAAACACGTAGTCGCGGCCGGGCCGCGCGCCAAGGCCTCCGCTGAGCCGGAGCGCCTCTTTCAAGCGCCGCCGGATGCGGTTCCGCCCGACGGCCCCCGCGACCTTCTTGGTGACGGTGAAGCCGAAACGGGCGTCGGCCGTCTCGGCCGCGTCCCCGGGCGCGCGCGCCGCCATTTGGAGGGTGAACAGGCGCGCCGAAAATCGCGCGCCGGCCTTCGACGCGCGCATGAAGTCCTGACGCCGGCGCAGGCGCGCCAGCTTCTTATTGGCCTTCGGCTGTTCGGCGGGGGCGTCCATCGTCATGGGGGCGTCCGCCTTTTCCGTCGATTCGCCGGGGAGACCGCCTCAGGCCGAAAGGCGCTTGCGGCCGCGGGCGCGGCGCGCCGCGATCACGTTGCGGCCGCCGACCGTGGCCATGCGGGCGCGGAAGCCGTGACGGCGCTTGCGCACGATTTTCGAGGGCTGATAAGTTCTTTTCACCGTTCTTCTCCGCGCGCGAAGCGGACGCGAACGCCGCTATCGCTTCTCTTTTCAATTATTGGCCGCGGCTCGCGCCGGGGCCGGAAAGGGGACGGCGCCTCCGGCGTCCGGCAAACGGGCCGCCACAAAGCATTCGCCGCCCCTTTTGGAGCGGCGCCGATGGCAGGCATATAGGAGAAAGCCGCGGCTCAAGTCAATGTTATGGGACGGCGGTTTTCGGCCATAGGGCGGATGAAAAACGCCTCTCGCATCCCTTTATCCGCCATCGCCTCGGCGCAAAGCTCTGGCGAGCGGTCCATCCTTAAGCGCCGCGAGCCCATTCCGGCGATTGGTCGCTCCGCATCCGGCCAATCAAAGAGCCCGATCTGTAGTTGAGTCGCTTTATGTAATATTCCGACCATGGCGTCATCGCCGCGACCGCTGCGCCGACTTCCATAAAAACTGGAACACAGCGACCGTCGCGCCGAACACGTAGAACCCGCAGAGAAACGTCGCCACGCCGCCGAGGACATAGGACAGCCCCCAGGAGGCGTAGACCGAAATCTTCTCCGGCGCGGGCGCCGCGCTTTTCACGAACTGGTCGAATCTGGCGGAGACTTCCTTCGCCAACTCCGGCGCCGCCTGCACGATAATTTCGGGGCCATCGCCGATGATCGCCAGCTGTCCGGTCGCATAGCTCACGCCCTTGCGCCCCCTTCGCCGATTTTCGACGGTGTCGGCGTAATGAACTTCGTCCGTGATATCGACGCGCAGCCGCTTCACGTCATGAATGCGCGCCGTCCGCCACGGAACAAACGTCAGGACATATCTGTCCACCACAACGTCGATGGCGGCGCCGGATTTTTCGAACTCGATGGTCGATAGCGGAGCCATCAGCGTAATCACGATGGGAACGATCACGAAGACGACAATGGCGATGGCTTGCGTAATCGCGACGTCAGCAAAAGAGGGGCGTTTGCCGATTGATTTGAAATCGCCCATCCGAACCTTCTGAAAGCAGGGCCTCAACCGCCTGCGGCGTAAAGCGAAATCGCGGCGGCGGCTAGGGCGGTCGCCGTTCCCCTCACCGCTGCGACAGCTTCTCCACCGGCTGCGCGCCCCGCGAGCCAAGCACCACGACCCGCGCGCCGGGCTGGGCCTTGTCGTAGAGGTCGATTGCGTCCTGATTGATCATGCGGATGCAGCCTGAGGATTCGCTATGGCCGATGGTCCAGGGCTCATTGGTGCCGTGGATGCGGAACAGCGTGTCCTTGTCGCCCTGCCAGAGATACATGGCGCGTGCGCCGAGCGGGTTGCTCGGCCCGCCATGCATGCCCTCGCCGCTTTGCAGCTTCACCATCCTGGCCTTCAAATCGGGCCGGCGCTCGATCATCTCTTTCGGCGGATACCAATCGGGCCATTCCTGCTTGGTCTTGATCGTGGCGGCGCCCGTCCAGACGAAGCCCTCGCGGCCGACGCCGACGCCGTAGCGCGTCGCCCGGCCGCCGCCCTCGACGAAATAAAGGAAGTGGTTCGCCGGATCGACGACGACCGTCCCCGGCGGCTCATTGGTCGCGTAGGCCACGTTCTTGCGCAGAAATTGCGGGCTGATCTGGCTGAGCTTCACCGCCGGAACGATATGCTCGCCGTCCCGCATCTCCCCGTAGATCGCGCTATGTCTGGGCTCCACCGCGTCCGGGCCGAGCGACGCGCTTCTTCTGGACGGGGGCTCGAGCGGCAGCGTCTCGACCGGCGCGCGCTCGATGACCGAATCCGGCGCGGGCTCGACGAGCGGCGGCGGCGCGATGGCCTCCCGCTCCGGCGGCGCGGCGAAGGCCACGACATTCTGGACGGCGCTCTGAGTCGTGTTGCATCCGGCGAGGCCGGCGGCGACGAAGGCCAGAGCCAGCAGCTCGCGGCGAGTGCGAAAATCCATGTTCAACCCGTCTTCGCGAAAGGAGCCGCTTTCCTTTTTACGGGAAAACCGGGCGCTCGGATACAGGCTAGGGGGGCGCCAAGGAGCGATCGGGTGAAAGACAGGGTCGGACGACTGGCGCCCCATACCTCCCTTTTACGAGGAGGTCGGCGGCTGCAAGCCGACGGGTGGGGTTCGCGCCGCCAGGACGTTGGTGGGGCTTTACCCCGCCCGACCCCGCCAAAGGGCAAGGGAGTCACACCTCTCCAGGAGGCCGTCATGGCCGGGACAAGCCCGGCCATGACGGCGTCGGCGACTTTCGAGATGTGTGCATGCGGTAGCCGTAAAGGGGAGGGATTCGCTCACACCAGCGTTCACCCGATCGCCCTGAGGGTCGCCACGCCCAGCCTTTCGACGGCCATGCCGGGGGCGCGGGACAATCATCGCGAACTTGACTAACTAGACGACCGGTCTAATAATTACCTCATGTCCAATCGCAGCCCGACCGACGAAACCAGAAAGCGCCTGCTCGATCACGGCGTCGCCCTCATGCTGCAGGGGGGATATCATGGCACCGGCCTCGCCGACGTGCTGAAGGCGGCGAATGTGCCGAAGGGGTCCTTCTACTATTATTTCGAGAACAAGGAGGCCTTCGGGGCCGAGGCCGTCGCGCATTACCTCGCCCCTTTCCTCCGCCGCCTCGGCGACAGGCTCGCCGAGCCCGGCAAGAACGGGATGGAGGCCATCGCCGCCTATTTTCGCGATCTCGCGCGGGAGCTCGAGGCCAACGACTTCAAGGGCGGGTGCCTCCTCGGCAATCTCATGGGCGAGATCGGCGATACGAGCCCAGCCGCCCGGGAGGCCCTCAAAAAGGCCGTCGACCGCTACCGCGACCTTCTCGCCAGGGGACTGGCCCGCGGCCAGTCGGAAGGCGCCGTCCGCAAGGACCGCGAGGCCCGAGCCATGGCGGACCTCCTCGTCGACGGCTGGCAGGGCGCCATGCTGCGCATGAAGATCGAGCGCTCGGCCGCGCCCCTGCACGCCTTCATCGAGGAGACGCTGCTCTTCTATTGCCGCGCGTGAGCCTCCCAGCCCGGCGCGCGCTAGTTCCCCTGAGAGGAGAAGCAGATGAGGTGATCCGACCCGCTTTCGCACGACCAGAAACTAGACGACCGGTCTAATTCATAAGCTTGAGGGAAACGCCATGAGAAAAACAGCCGCATTGATCTGCGCCGTCGCCGCGCTCGCCGGGTCCCCCGCCAGGGCCGAGATTCTCGCCGCGCTGAATTACGAGACGAAAGCGGGCGTGTCGCCGCGCCGCGAGGGGATCGCCATCATCGACATCGACCCCGCCTCGCCGAACTTCAACAAGATCGTCAAGGACGCGCCGCTGCCCGCCGATTTCGTGGCGCATCACATCTATTTCAACCGCGACCAGACAAAAGCCTATGTCACCTCGCTCGGCCGCGGCGCCATCGCGGTCTTCGACATGGCGCGCCTGCCGGAGAACGCCGAGATCGTCCCCGTCCCCGACTGCAAGGTCGGCGAGGACATGGTCTTTACCGGCGACCGCAAGCGCTGGTTCCTGAGCTGCATGGGATCGAGCAACGTCATTATCGGCGACGCCGAAACCAACCGGACGATCGGCGTCATCGCCGCGCCCGAGCCGAAGCCCGGCGAGCCGGCGCGGCCTTTCATCAAGAACCCGCATGGGCTGACGCTCAATGAGAGCCTCGATCTTCTGATCGCGACCAGCACGGTGGACCCGGCCGACTTCTCGAAGGCGGGCGACACCATCACCCTTATCGAGGCCTCGACCGGCAAGCTTCTCGCGACCCACCGCCTCTCCGAAAAGCCCGCCCCCGCCGCCGAGGCGCCGGTGGAGACGGCGTTCGTCCCCAAGCGCGCGCCGCAGACCGTCTTCGTCACCAATATGCATGGCGGGACGCTCTGGGCCGGCGCGTGGCGGGACTCGGAAAAGACTTTCGACTTCAGGCGCGCCTATGATTTCGCCGCCATCGGCCAAAGCGTGCCGCTCGAAATGGAGTTCGACGCGGCGGGAGATCGGCTCTATGTCACGACGGCGAAACCCGGCGCGCTCAACATTTTCGACATTGCCGACCTCTCCGCGCCGAAACTCGTCGCCAGCATTCCGACGGCCGAGGGCGCCCATCACTTCGTCTTCTCGCCCGACCGCCGCTACGCCTTCGTGCAGAACAGCCTGCTGAATCTCCCGGGCATGAGCGACGGCTCCGTGACGGTCGTCGATCTGGAATCGAACAAGCCCGCCGGCAAGATCGACGTGCTGCAAAAGGCCGGCTTCAACCCCAATTGCATTATCCTTCTGCCCAAATGGCGGGCGGACGAGAATTGAGCTCCGGACGCGGGTCCTGCGCTCCGGCCCGGCGTTTCGACGCCGCGCCGGAGCGCGTTCGATATTTGCCCGAATTGCAAATTTTTGCCTTTGCGCCCCGGAGTCGCAAGAGCGTATAGATTAGGAAAGGCGATTGATTCGCTTTGCAGACTCTCCGCCTGCGCGCTCGGTTGCGTCCCGCGTTCCCGCTCGGTCCCGAATTAAGACTTTGGGCTGCATTGCGGGCGCAAGTGAAAGTTTATTAACCAATTCCGCTTACCGTCGAAACTAGACGGGAAGAGTCGCGGGACCAGCAATGGTCGGCGCAGGATGCGAGCCGATGCGGCGCGCGTCGTCCTAGGATGATTCGATGGAGCTCGGTGGGGAACCAACATGCGCGTTTTATTGATCGAAGACGACAGCGCGACGGCTCAGAGCATCGAGCTCATGCTTAAATCCGAGAATTTCAACGTCTACACGACGGATCTCGGCGAGGAAGGCATCGACCTCGGCAAGCTTTATGACTACGACATCATCCTTCTCGATCTGAACCTCCCCGACATGTCCGGCTATGAAGTTCTTCGCACCCTGCGCGTCGCGAAGGTGAAGACGCCGATTCTGATCCTCTCCGGGCTCGCCGGCATCGAGGACAAGGTGAAGGGTCTCGGCTTCGGCGCCGACGACTATCTCACCAAGCCTTTCCACAAGGACGAGCTCGTCGCCCGCATCCACGCCATCGTCCGCCGCTCCAAGGGCCATGCGCAGTCGGTCATCACCACGGGCGATCTCGTCGTCAATCTCGATCAGAAGACCGTCGAGGTGGGCGGCGTCCGCGTGCATCTGACCGGCAAGGAATATCAGATGCTCGAGCTGCTTTCGCTGCGCAAGGGCACGACGCTCACCAAGGAGATGTTCCTCAATCATCTCTATGGCGGCATGGACGAGCCGGAGCTCAAGATCATCGACGTCTTCATCTGCAAGCTGCGCAAGAAGCTCGCCAACGCCAGCGACGGCCGCAATTATATCGAGACGGTCTGGGGCCGCGGCTATGTGCTGCGCGAGCCCAACGAAGCCGACGAGCGCATCACGGCGTAAAGACTCTCAAATCCCTCGCCGCGAAAAAGGCCGCGTCCACGACGCGGCCTTTTCCTTTCGCCGCCCCCTCGTCAGTGCGAGCGCGGCGAAACAATTCAAAGCCTCATCCCCGCCCCTGGATTGCTTCGTCGCTTCGCTCCTCGCAATGACGGCCAGGCGTTCAGGCAAACGACAATTGCGGCGGGCGCTCGACATGGGCCAACACATCGCAGCCCCTCCCCCGTCATTGCGAGCGAAGCGAAGCAATCCAGAGCCTCATCCCGCCCCTGGATTGCTTCGTCGCTTCGCTCCTCGCAATGACGGCCAAGCGTTCAGGCAACGACAATTGCAGCGGGCGCCCGACATGGGCCAACACATCATAACCCTCCCCCGTCATTGCGAGCGAAGCGAAGCAATCCAGAGCCTCATCCCCGCCCCTGGATTGCTTCGTCGCTTCGCTCCTCGCAATGACGGACCGGCGTTCAGGCGAGCCGCAATTGCGGCGCGGCGTGGCGGCGCAGGCGCCAGGCGCCGTTGGGCGCGACCGGCGTGAAGAAGGCGTTGCGCTCGCTCATCGGCTCCGTCGCGCCGAGGAAGAGATAGCCGCCCTCCTTCAGCGCCCGGCTCAACCGCGCCAGCACTGCGCGCTTCGTCTCGGGCTCGAAATACATCAGCGCATTGCGGCAGAAGATGACGTCGAAGTCGCCGAGCTCGGCATAATCCGACAGCAGGTTGAAGTCGCGGAATTCGACGCGCGCGCAGATGCTCGTTGACGCGCCAACCTTCCTCCTCGCGGTGGAAATAGCGCAGAAGCCGGCTCGTCGAGAGGCCGCGCTGAACCTCGAACTGGCTGTAGCCGCCCTTGCGCGCCGCGTCGATCGCCGTCGCCGACAGATCGGTGGCCAGTCCCGGAAGAACTGGGTTTCGTTCGTCGTCATCGAGTCGATCACGTCCCGCGTCAACGCCGGGTTCTCCTGACGCTCGAAAGCGTCCGCGAGCGAGGCGAAATCGGCGAGGCCATGCGCACGCATGACGGGCGAGAGACGGCTTTCCGCGAGATATTGCTTGTCGGCGTCGAGCGCAATTCCGGTCAAGGCGGCGAGCTGACGGCGAAAACGGGCAAAGATGAAATTCATGCGCCCGCTCTCCTCGACGAAGAACGCAACGCATTGGCGGAGAAACGGGACCGCCGCGAGACGAACGACTGACGCATGCACAAACGCCTTCTCAACAACAGGGACGCAACTCGAAACGCGCCTTCCCTCGGCGATTGGCCTCAGACGAGGCCGATTTCCTCGAATTTCGAGCGCACGATGTTCTGATCGAACGGCTTCATGATATATTCGTCCGCGCCGGCGTGCATGGCGCGGGCAATATGGCCGACCTCGTTCTCGGTCGTGCAGAAGACGACCTTCGGCGCCGCGCCGCCCGGCATTCTGCGCAGCGCGCACAGGAATTCGAAGCCGTCCATCTCCGGCATGTTCCAGTCGAGCAGAATGGCGTCGGGCATGCCCTTCTCGCATTCGGCGAGCGCGGCCTTGCCATCCGGCGCTTCGCTCGTGCGGAAATGCAGGCCTTCGAGAATGCGGCGCGCCACCTTGCGGATCACGGCCGAGTCGTCGACGACAAGAACCTGTTTCATGGATTTACTCCTCTTCTTGCAATGATGGGTCTTCCATCTCGAAGCGCGGCTTCGCTCAGTTTCGCGACGCGGCGCGGCATGGCGCCGACGTCGAGAATGGACAAAAATCCGTCGTCGCGGCGATAGCGGCTTAAGAGCTTGGAGAATCGCCGATCGAGTCGGTCGACCGCGGCGAGAATCAGCGACGCCTGCGCCGGCGTCGCCGTGGCGCCGTCGCGCAGCCTGCCGATCAGCGTCTCGATCGCATGCGTGAGGCGCGCGACGCGCGGCAGGCCCAGAAAGCCGCTCGAGCCCTTGATCGTATGGATATGCCGGAAAAGGCGCGCAATAAGGGCGGGATCGGCTTGATCCTTCTCGAAGCGCAAAAGCGCCGCCGAGGTCGCGTCGATAGGCTCCGACGCCTCTCGCAAGAATTCTTTAAGCAGATCGTCCATGCCGCGTCCCTCGCCACAAAAGCGGCGACCGCGCGAATTATGAGCAAGATGGGTTAAAAGAAGCGAAATCCCATCTTACAGGCTTTAAGCTTGATGGCGCTTGGCGCGGCTCAGGCGACCGCGCTTTGCGGCTCGTCCGCCACGGCGCCGGCGGCCGCTTCGGCGGGCCTCGCCTCGATCGTCACCAGCTCCGGCTCGGCCGTCACGGTGACGTCGAGATCGCAGGCCTTGGCGACGAGGCCGGCGTAATAAGGCTGGATCGCGCGGGCGTCCATCGAGGCGTCCTCGGCCTCGCCGGCGAGCAGCGCCGGAATATTCGCGGCGATGCGGGCGTTGATTCCCTTCGCCTCGATCTTGAAGGCGACCTTGTCGTCCTCGCCCGTCGAGGAGACGGAGATCGCGCCGCCGCGCGGAATCGTGGCGTCCGCAAGCAGGCAGAGATTGAGCAGCAGCTTCACCTTGTTCTTCGACATCAGCACGCGCGGCACGCTCCAATTGAGCTGCGTGCGCTCGTCGGCGAGAAGCTGGCGGGTGACGAGCTCCGCGTCGCCCGTGTCGATGGAGGCGCCTTTGCTGCCGGCGGCGCCGAAGGCGAGGCGGCAAAATTGCAGACGGGCCGAGGCCTCGTTGGCGCTGGACTTGATGAGCGCCAGCGCATGGCCGCGCATTTCCGCGTCCTTCTCCTCCTCCAGCACCTCCAGGCCGTTGACGATCGCGCCGACGGGAGAGATGACGTCATGGCAGACCCGCGACGACAGCAGGGCCGCGAGATCGAGAGCGTCGAGCGAGAACTGGGTCATGAGACAATCCCGGTGGCGCGCGAGGGGCGCGATCTGGTTAGAAGGCGCGTCGGAGTTTTTCGCTATTCAACGCGAGCCCGCGGACGCGTCATGCGAATCACTGCATTCCGTCTCCGCGAAAAGTAACCGCGGCCGCGCGGATTGCAAATTGTGCGGCCGCTGGTCGTAAACAAAGCCTAAAGGACGGATCGATGAACGCTCGCCAAGCTTCGCCGTTACATGCGGGCTCCGACCGCCGGAGCCTTGCGCGACTTTTCGGCGACCTCGTCGTCGGCGCGGGCGCTTTGGCGATGGAGACGCTGGAGCGGCCGCAGATCGCGTCCCAGCTCAAGAACGACAAGTCGCCCGTCACCGAAGCGGACGAGCGCGTGGAGGAATATTTGTTCGAGGCGCTGGCGCGCGCTCTTCCCGGCGTGCCGATCATCGCCGAAGAGGCGGCGGCGCGCGGCGAGACCGCGCAACATGGCGAGGCCTTTCTGCTCATCGACCCGATCGACGGCACGCGGGAGTTTCTCGCGCGCAGTCCCGAATTCACCGTCAATCTCGCGCTCGTCATCGGCGAGACGCCGGTCGTCGGGGCGATCTCGGCGCCCGCAATGGGCCGCGCCTGGTTCGCCGGCGGCGAGAGCTTCATGGCGGATGCGCGGCCTGGCGGCGTCCTTCCCGCGCCGCAGGACTGGCGCGCGCTGCGCACGCGCAAGGCTCCCGCGCGGGGCATGACCGCGCTCGTCTCCAAATCCCATCTCGATCCCGAGACCTCCGCCTTCGTCGCGCGGCTTGACATCGTCGATCGCATCTCCGCCGGATCGTCGCTCAAATTCTGCGCGGTGGCGGAAGGCCGCGCCGACGTCTATCCGCGCTTCGGACCGACCATGGAGTGGGACACGGCGGCGGGCGACGCCATTCTGCGCGCGGCGGGCGGCGCCGTGCTCGATCCCGCCGGCGCGGCGTTCCGCTACAACAAGGCCGCGCAACATTACAAGAATGGCGCGTTCATCGCCTGGGGCGACCCGGCGTCGGCAACGCTTTCTTAACGACGCCGCGCGACTCTTACGCAAGATGCTAACGCCGCCGCAACCATGACGCGGCGGCGCCGCCCGGCGGCCGCAATCGCGGCCGAAGCGTGAAAGCGTCAGTTTGCGTTTTGGAGTTCGTGCGATCATGAGCGCTCCGCATCTTTCTTCCCGTCGCGATCTCATCCGACTCGCGGCCGCCGCGGCCGCCAGCGTCGCCCTGCCCGGCGCCGCGCGCGCGTCGCGCCCGGAGACCTATTCGAGCGGCGAGATTGTCGAGAACGGCCATCGCTTCTTCGGCTCCATCTCGCGCGGGCTCGCGGAAGGATTGGAAAAAGCCAACAAGCAATGGGGCCGCCCCAACGCCTATATTCTGGGCCAGGAGGCGGGTGGCGCCTTTGTCGGCGGCCTGCGCTATGGCGAAGGCGCGATGTTCACGCGCAACGCCGGACAGAAGCGCGTCTTCTGGCAGGGCCCCTCGATCGGCCTCGACGCCGGCGCGGACGGCGCCCGCACCATGATGCTCGTCTATAACCTGCCCGAGGTCGAGGCGATCTATCGCCGCTTCGCGGGCGTCAACGGCTCCGCCTATCTCGTCGGCGGCCTCGGCTTCACCGCGCTGAACAATGAGGAGGTCGTGGTGATGCCCGTGCGCGCGGGCCTCGGCGCCCGGCTCGGCCTCGCGCTCGGCTATCTGAAGTTCACGCCGGATTCGACGTGGAATCCGTTCTGACGGGCGCGCGCGCGGCGCGGGCGGCTTTTTGATTTCGCGCGCCGGACGTGGCACTCTCGCAGCCTGCCGCCGATAATCCCCGTGGCGGCGCGAGGTTGGCGTCTTGATCGAACAGGCGATGTATTTCGCGCTCGGCTTTCTCGTCGCCGGGCTCATCACGCTTCTGTTTTTGCCGGCCTTCTGGCGGCGCGCGCTGCGGCTTTCCATGCGGCGGCTGCAAATGCTCGCGCCCATGTCCATGGAGGAGGTCGTCGCCGAGCGCGATCTGCTGCGCGCGGAATTCGCCGTGCGCGAGCGCCGGCTCGAGCAGGAGATGGAGGCGGTGAAAGCGGCGAGGGCGACGGACCTCGCCGCCATTGGCCGCCACGCCGCGCGCGTCGCCGAAGCGGAGGCGCGGCTGAAGAAGGCCGAGGCCGATAATCGCGACATGGAGCTCGCCTTGCGCGAGGCGCAGAAAGTGCTCGCCGAACGCACCGACCTTCTGCGCTCGACCGAGCTCGCCTTGCACGAAATGACCGAGCGCGCCGATCGCGGCGTCGAGCGCCTGCGCCTGCTCGAATCCGACAAGGAGGAGCTCGGCCGCGAGAAAGAGGCGCATTACAGCCGCGTGGTCGCGCATGAGGCGAAGATCGGCGCGCTGCACGAGCAGAACACGCAGCTCCAGCGCGAGCTGGACGAGCTGAGGGAGAAGCTCGAGCGCGCCGCGACCGAAGCCGCCCGCGTGCCCGGCCTGATCCAGGATTACAACCACACTTTCGAGAAGCTGCAGCGCGCGCTCGAGGAAAAGCAGGACGCCGCGAAGGCGCGCGACGAGGCGCGCGCGGCGCTCGCCGCGGAGCAGGAGCGCCGGCGCAACGAGGTCGACCATCTCGAAGGCGCCTTGCGCAATGCGCGCGCCGAGGCGCGCGACCATGCCGACAGGCTGGAAGCCGCGCGCGCCGACAACGCCATGCTGAACGGCGCCGTCGAGGCCTTGCGCGCCGAGCGGGAAAATCAGCGCCGCGCCGGCGCCGCTTCTCTTTCGAGCGAATCGGCGGCGCCCGCCGATGTGGCGGCGCTGCGCCAGGCGATCGTCGATTTCGGCGAGCGCGTGGCGCGGCTCGCCGAACCGGCGCAAGCCGACTGAAGCAATCTTGACCCTGCGCGCGCCCTTTGGGACAAGAAGCGCATTGCCGTTCCTCAAGGAGGCCGCCTTGCTCTTCGTCGCCCTTTGTTTCGACAAGCCCGGACAGGTTGATCTTCGCATGGCCACCCGCGCCGACCATCTCGCCTTTCTCGACAGGCGCGCGGCGAAAGTGAAGCTCGGCGGTCCCTTCCTCGACGGCGACAAGCCCGTGGGCTCGATGCTCATCCTCGATTGCGCCGACTTCGCCGAGGCGCGCGAGCTGCTCAGCGAAGACCCCTACGCCAAGGCCAGCCTCTTCGAACGGGTGGAGCTGCGCGCCTGGAAACGCGTCGTCGGAGCCGAACTCTGATGGCGCATTGGCTCTTCAAAAGCGAACCCTCCGCCTGGTCCTGGGCGCAGCAGGTCGCGGCGGGCGCCAAGGGCACGTTCTGGAACGGCGTGCGCAACCATCTCGCCAAGAAGCATCTGATGGCGATGAAGAAAGGCGAACGCGGCTTCTTCTACCATTCCAACGAGGAGCGCGCGATCGTCGGCGTCGTCGAGATCATCAAGGAATATTACCCCGACCATACGGACGAGACCGGCAAATTCGGCATGGTCGACGTGAAGGCGGCGAAGGCTTTGAAGAAGCCCGTGACGCTCGCGGACATCAAGGCCGAGCCACGGCTGGCCGACATGGTGCTGGTGAACAATTCGCGCCTGTCGGTGCAGCCGGTGACGGATGAGGAATGGGCGATTGTGATGGAGATGGCGGGGGAGCGATAGGCCCAGGCCAGGCCGCCCTAATGCTCGCATTTACGGCGCATCGGCCACCGCCGGCAAGTTACGCGGCCGCGCCGACCGTCATTGCGAGGAGCGAAGCGACGAAGCAATCCAGCCCCGCGACGCCGCTCTGGATTGCTTCGCTCCGCTCGCAATGACGGAGAGGCGCCCGGGCGAACTCTCCGAGCGCTGACTTACGCTAAGATCGGCAGGCAAGTTAACCCCGCTCGCGCCAATCTTCACATTGCGAGGAGCGAAGCGACGAAGCAACCCACAGGCACGGATGAGGCTCTGGATTGCTTCGCTTCGCTCGCAATGACGGGAGGAGCGCCCCTACCCTCCCGTCCGCGTCGTATTCCCCGCCACCGCCGGCTGGTCCTTCATGCCGTTCTTGATCTTGTCCAGGATCTTCGGCAGGTCTTCCGGATCGGGGTTGAGATCGCGCGCGTGGTTCCACTGGAACTGCGCCTCGAGCTTGCGGCCGACGCGCCAATAGGCGTCGCCGAGATGGTCGTTGATGACGGGGTCGGACGGCTTGAGGTCGATCGCCTTTTCCAGCTCGCGCACGGCGTCGTCGTAGCGGCCGAGCTTGTAATAGGCCCAGCCCAGGCTGTCGACGACATAGCCGTCGCGCTGGCGCAGATCGACGGCGCGGCGCAGCATCCGGAAGGCTTCGTCGAGATTGACGCCCTGGTCGACCCAGCTATAGCCCAGATAATTGAGCACCAGCGGCTGGTCGGGATTCAGCTCCAGCGCCTTTTTGAGGTCGGACTCCGCCGCCTTCCAGTCCTTGCGCCGCTCATTGGCGATGCCGCGATAGTAATAGAGCAGCCACTGGCTTTTTTCGGGCTTGGGCTGCAGCTCGATCACGCGCGAATAGGTCGCCGCCGCGTCGGAGAAGAGCTTGCGCGAGCGCTGCAGATTGCCGAGCGCGGTGAGCGCCTCCTGATTCTTCGGATTGGCCGCGACGACGGCTGACAGATGCTCGGTCGCCTCCTTCGACTTGCCGAGCGTCTCCAGGAGAAGCGCGGCCTGCACGTCGGCGTTGACGCGCAGGGCGCTCTCCTTGGGCACGCTGTCATAGAGGTCGATCGCCGTCGCCTCCTGCTTCATGCGCTCATAGACGTCGCCCAGCGTGATGATGGCCAGCGCGTTCTCCGGCGCGAGTGCGAGGGCCAGGCGCAGATAGATGAGCGAGGCGAGCTCGTCGCCCTGGCGGCCGCCGACGGCGCCGAGCCCGTAAAGAACCTCCGCCGCGCCCTCGTCGGCCGAACGCACGAAGGGCGGCAGCGCCTTGCCCTCGTCCAGCGCGGCGACGCCGGCGATGATGATCGGATGGCCGGGAGCCACCTCGTCGAAGCCCTGATAGATCTTCTTCGCCTCGTCGCGCTGGCCGCGGGTCGCGAGGAAGCGCGCATAGGCGTCGACGAGCCGCAGCGTGTTTCTCTCCGTCGCATAGGCGGATTTGAAGCGTTTCTCGGCCTCGGCCTTGTCGCCGCCGAGATCGGCGATCAGCGCCGCGTGATAGTCGCGGAAGACGATGAAGGCCTCGTCATTGAGCTGGTCGAGCGTCGCGAGCGCCTTGCGCGTATCCTTGGCGCCCGCATAGGTCCAGGCGACGAGCAGCGTCGAGGTGATGTCGCGGCGCCGGTCGCCGCCGCCCTTGGCGAGCTCGGCGCGGGCGGCCGCCCAGCGGCGATTCTTGATGAAGTCCGCGCCCTTGGTCAGGCGGGCGAGGCCGTTGCCCTTGTCATGGGCGATCACGCGGGGCGCGAGCGAGACCGCCTCCGGCATGTTGCCATTGGCCAGCGCGGCGACGAAGGCGCGGTCGATGAGGTCCTGGTTGTTGGGATCGTCGCGCAGCGCCTCGCGAAAGAAGGTCGAGGCGGCGAGCGTGTCGCGCTCGGCGCCGGCGACGATCGCCGCGAGATAATTGCCGGACAGGCTCGCGCCGACCTCGAAGGGCCGCGCCACGGAAAGCGACCCTTCCCGCGCCAGCGCATAGCTCGCCTCCGGAAAAGCGCACCAGCCGAGCGCGGCGAGGGCGACGCCGCCGCGCAACAGGACGCGGGAAACCGTGGCGAGCGGGCGAGCGAGATGAGGCACAGGCGCTTTCCTAGACGAGAGGCGGAGCAGCCATGCGCGAGACGCGGCAGATCCGCCGGGACGAGTGGCCGGAATGTCCAGATTCGCGCGTAAAGATGGCGCTTTTGCGCCCGCGAGGCAAGGCGGAAACGCCCTGCCCGCGGGGCAATCGGGCGAACGATCATCTCAGGCGGTTAGCCGCCCCATACCTCCCCTTTGCGGGGAGGTCGGCGGTCGAAAGACCGCCGGGTGGGGCCGTCTTTCAGACGCCCTTTGGCGGGGCCGCTCCCCGTAAAGAAGCTAAGAGAGTCACACATCTCCAGGAGGCCGTCATGGCCGGGCTCGTCCCGGCCATAACGGCGTTGGCGACTTTCGAGATGATGCATGCGGTAGCCGTAAAGGGGAAGGATTCGCTCACGCCAGCGTTCACCCGATCGCCCTGCCCGCCTCACTCGCCGCAGGCGTCGTCGAGCTCGCTCGCAAGGTCCCTGCCGCAGAGATTGGCGCCCTCGATGAAGGGCGTTCCCGGCGAGAGCGCGGCCCCGCAGGGCAGGATCATCCAGCGCTTGGCCCGCCAGGCGCCGTCCTTGCCCTTCTTGAACTGGCCGCAGGACAGGCCGCTCGTATCCTGTAGTCCCTGGCCCTGGGCGACGGCGGCGGAAGAAAGAATGATCAAGACGGCGATGGCGAGACGGCGCATGGAACTGTCCCCTGAACGACGAAGGAAGCGTTCAGCGGACAGCTTAAGCGGAAAATCTTTGCGTCCGGCAAATGGCCGCGGCGCAGATTGAATAAAAACGGCGGCGGATCAACCTGCCTCGTCCTTCGAGACGCGAGCTTCGCTCGCTCTTCAGGATGAGGCCCAAGCGCTTGGCGCAGATTCAGAAGCCCCTCATGCTGAGGAGCCTGCGCAAGTCGGGCTTGCCCGACTTGCGCATTTAAGGATCGATCTCGGGCGAGCCCGAGATCGCAGCAGGCGTCTCGAAACGCGAGGGGCGTCACGCAAATCTTATCAACAGTCCGACCGCTTCGATGAGCCTCGGCGCTTCAGCCGATCGCCTTCACGATCTTCTGCGCGGCGTCGTCGAGATCGTCGGCGGGGATGACGTTCAGGCCCGATTCGCTCAGAATCTTCTTGCCGAGATCGACATTCGTGCCTTCGAGGCGCACGACCAGCGGCACTTGCAGGCCCACTTCCTTCACCGCCGCGATCACGCCTTCCGCGATGGTGTCGCAGCGCATGATGCCGCCGAAGATGTTGACCAGAATGCCCTTCACATTCGGGTCGGCGGTGATGATCTTGAAGGCCGCCGTGACCTTCTCCGTCGTGGCGCCGCCGCCGACGTCGAGGAAGTTGGCCGGGAAGGCGCCGTAGAGCTTGATGATGTCCATGGTCGCCATGGCGAGGCCGGCGCCGTTGACCATGCAGCCGATATTGCCGTCGAGCGAGATATAGGCGAGGTCGTATTTCGACGCCTCGATCTCCTTCTCGTCCTCTTCGGAGAGGTCGCGCAGCTCCATGAGCTCCGGATGACGGTAGAGGGCGTTGTTCTCGAAGCTCACCTTGGCGTCGAGGCAGCGCAGCTGGCCGTCCTTGGTCGTGATCAGCGGGTTGATCTCGAGCATCTCCATGTCCTTCGCGACGAAGGCCGTGTAGAGCTTCTCGGCCAGAGCGCCCGCCTGCTTGGCGAGGTCGCCCTTGAGCTTCAGCGCGTCGGCGACGCGGCGGCCGTGATGCGGCTGATAGCCGGTGGCCGGATCGACCGAGAAGGTGACGATCTTCTCGGGCGTCGAATGGGCGACTTCCTCAATGTCCATGCCGCCTTCCGTGGAGACGACGTAGGAAATGCGCGAGGTCGCGCGGTCGATCAGCATCGACAGATAGAATTCCTTGTCGATCGCGGCGCCGTCCTCGATATAGAGGCGGTTGACCTGCTTGCCGGTCTCGCCCGTCTGGATCGTGACGAGGGTGTTGCCGAGCATCTGCCTGGCGAAGCCTTCCGCCTCCTCGATCGACTTGGCGATGCGGACGCCGCCCTGCGGGCCGGCCGCCTCTTCCTTGAACTTGCCCTTGCCGCGGCCGCCGGCGTGAATCTGCGCCTTCACCACATAGACCGGGCCGGGGAGCTTCTTGGCGGCCTCGGCGGCCTCTTCGGCCTTCAGGACCGGAAAGCCAGCGGCGACGGGCGCGCCGAACTCGCGCAGAATGGCTTTGGCCTGGTATTCATGGATATTCATGCCGAAGTCTCTCCTCGAAGCAAAAAACGGCGCGCCCCGGAGGCATTCCGCGAAAGCCGCAGACTCTCGCGATAAGAATGCGCTCCCAAGCGGAAAGCGCGGTAGCGGCTTGGCGCCTAATGGCCATGGCGGGGCGGCGTCGTCAAGCGGGCGGGAGGTCGCGGGGCGGGCGATCGGGTGACGGGCGACAATCCCTCGCCCTCATGCTGAGGAAACCTTCACCCAATCCGCCCTGAGGTCGCGGGGTGCGCGCATATCGCGCTTCGCCATTGAGGGCGCCTGACGGCGCTCACTTATCCCCACCCGCCAAACCTCCGCTATCCTGGCTCCGCCTCGCCAACTTGCAGGGGCGTCGTCGGGTCGGCGGCGCCGGCGGGGCCGGTTAAGCGCAAGGCGGCGACCCTCGCCTTGCGTCGGGTCCATGCGCCGCTGGCCGGCTCCCTCCAGACGCATGGAGGGCGCGGGGATTGCCCTCGCGCGAAACAGCTTGGCCGCAGAACCTGCTGACCGCATGCTGGGACTGATTACCGAAACGGGAAAAAGCTCTCGGTCTGGGGCGGCGCTGCATAGAGGACCCTTGCGACGCGCCCGGAGGCTTTAAGGCCTGCGGGAAAGAAGCGGCCCCCAAGGGCCGTGTCCGAAAGAACGCCGCCTTCCATCCGGGGGCGCAACGGCTTTCGGAGAAGGCGCCTCGCGCAGAAAGACCGCAGCCGGGACGTCCTGGCTCCGACGCGCATTTATTTCACGCACTCGGCCGAACGGGGCCGGGGCGCCCCGGCTTCCTGTCACGCCTCGCGCCGGATTTCGGCGGCGAGGGAATTGCCGCTGGCTCCCTCGCCCCGCTTGCGGGGAGAGGGCGACGTTGGTTGTGTCGCCCGCGCGCGACGTGTTCCCCTCTCCCCGCGCGCGGGGAGAGGGCTGGGGTGAGGGGCGAAGCCGCATCATGAAACAAGAGTATCGCTCTGGAACGCTATCGAAAATCTCGGTGAGCATGCCGTCGCCTCGCCCCTCACCCCGACCCTCTCCCCGCAAGCGGGGAGAGGGGGGAGGAGCGGCGCCGTTCGGGATCATGTCTGGGCCATGTCAGCCCTCTCGGTCGCGAGCCGCCTCCTTCCCCCTTGCGGAGAGGAATCAAGGGTGGGGGGCCGCGCCGTGATGAGAATGCGCGACGCAGACCTCAAAGCGCGGCCGTCTCGGCCTCAGGCGAAATCCTTATTGAGCGCCTTCGCCGCCTCGATCAGCGTCCTCACGCTATTGACCGATCTGTCGAACATGGCCTGTTCGGCGGCGTCGAGCTTGATTTCCATCACCTTCTCCACGCCATTGGCGCCGATGATCGTCGGCACGCCGACATAGAGGCCGTTCACGCCATATTCGCCGTTGAGATAGGCGGCGCAGGGCAGCACGCGGCGCTTGTCCTTGAGATAGCTCTCCGCCATGGCGATGGCCGAGGCCGCCGGCGCGTAATAGGCCGAGCCGGTCTTGAGCAGGCCGACAATCTCGCCGCCGCCCTTTCGGGTGCGCTCGACAATGGCGTCGATGCGCGCCTGCGTCGTCCAACCCATGGCGACGAGGTCCGGCAGCGGCACGCCGCCCACGGTCGAGTAGCGCACGGAAGGAACCATGTCGTCGCCATGGCCGCCGAGCACGAAGGCGGAAACGTCCTCGACCGAGACCTTGAACTCCTCCGAGAGGAAATAGCGGAACCGGGCGGAATCCAGCACGCCCGCCATGCCGACGACGCGGTTCGTGGGCAGGCCCGAGGCCTTCTGCAGCGCCCAGACCATGACGTCCAGCGGATTGGTGATGCAGATGACGAAGGCGTCCGGCGCATATTGCCTGACGCCCGCGCCGACCTTGGCCACGACGCCGAGATTGACGGAGAGGAGATCGTCGCGGCTCATGCCCGGTTGGCGGGGCACGCCGGCGGTGACGACGACGACGTCAGCCCCGGCGATTGCGGAATAGTCGGACGCGCCGGAAAGATAAGCGTCGAAGCCGGAGACGGGCGAGGACTGGGCGATGTCGAGCGCCTTGCCCTGGGGAACGCCATCGACAATGTCGAACAGCACGATGTCGCCGAGTTCCTTCAGGCCGGCGAGGTGGGCAAGCGTTCCGCCGATATTGCCGGCGCCGACCAGAGCGATTTTCTTTCGCGACATAATTTATCTCGTGCTGGGATCTCCGCTTAAACTGCTAGCGCGGTTTTGCGCGGGAGGGAAGACGCGAAAGCCTGCTTTTTCGCCCTTGGAAAGCCTAGCAGGATCGAAGAAAGCCAGTCCCTCGCGGAACGCCCAAATCCACGGCGCCGCAAGCGGGGCGCCTCAATGCCGCGCAACGGACCTTCGGCTCCGGGCGGCGCAATTGTCGCAGGGGTTGCGGGCGAAGCCGACGCTTCCCACCTGCCTAACGGATCGGCGCTCGCGAGCGTCTGGAAGGGATATGAAATGGGCAAGTGGATTTCTGGAGGGGGCGTCGCGTTTCTGGCCGCGGCCGCCGCCTGGGCCGGCCCCGCGGCTGCGGCGGAGGACGCCGACGAAGCCGCGCTGCTGCGGCGTTTCGAGACGGTCGACGTCTGGCATTTTCCTGTCGACACGACCGTCCGCTACAATAATCAGGACGCGATCGTCACGCGCGAGCTGGTCTTCCTGCCGGAGCCGCCCAAGGGCGAACTCTGCTATGTCCGCTTCGACCTCGTAAAGGGCGAAGGGGATTTCGGCTACGGCTTCAAGCCGGGAACGACGCCCGCCGACGGCAAGAAGGCGAGCTGGGGCACGAATGTGCTGAAGCGCGGCGACATCCTCAACCAGTGGTATTCGGCGCTGAAGCTCAACGTCGTCTACTTCTTCGTCGACGGGCCGAAATCGCCGGCCGCGAAGGAGATTTGCGCCGAGAAGCAGGCGGCCCCCACGGCCGAGGCCGGCAACGCCTATAAGGGCCCCTGGGCCGATCTCGTGACGAAAGCCAAGGCCATCCACGGCTGGCCGGCGGGGAGATAAGCCCTTTTCCCCGACGCGACAGAATTTTGACGTTTCGCGCGGATCGGCGCTGGACAGGGGGGCGGTCATTTGATATTCGCTCCCCCGTTCCGAGGGCGCTACGGCGTCCGCCGGACGGGCGCATAGCTCAGTTGGTAGAGCAGCTGACTCTTAATCAGCGGGTCCAAGGTTCGAGCCCTTGTGCGCCCACCATTTTTCATCAAGGAAAAAGTAGAATGCGCGCCGCCGCCACGGGCTCGGCGGCGCCTGCCGCCTTAGCTGACGGAGGGTTCTCAAGGCGTGAAATTTTGTCGAATGTTTCATGAGCCATCATGGTGGGAGCCGCCCTATCTTACCCTTTCGATTCCAGACCTTGGCGATATGCTTGCGAACGCGTCTCCATTTCCCCTGCTCGAAGGCGTTGGACCTGTCCCACGCGGCGTATTCTTCGACATAGGCCCGATAATCGGGATCGTTAGCGTGCTTGCGCATTATCTCGTCGGCGAGGCGCTCGATTTCCTCGCGCGGGACGCGACGGGTGAGGATGTAAAACTCCCATATATGCCATAGGAACGCCCCCATAGCGGGCGCCGCGCCAAGAAACATGCAAATCCACCAAGTGATTTCCTTCCAGTCCATGCCGAAGCCCTCCTTCGGCATGATGACTATCGTCTACAAAGCGCCCTTGAAACCAAAATGTCGACTATCATCCGTGGACGATAAGTCGACATGCGGGCGCATTGCCCGGTATGGAGGACGTTCGCAAAATCGTCGGGAAAAATGTGCGGCTGGCCCGTCAGGCGATCGGGCTCAGCCAGGAAGCGCTGGCCGACAAGGCTGAAATCGATCGCACCTATGTTTCGGGCGTCGAGCGCGGCGTGCGCAATCCCACGGTGACGATCGTCGCGAAATTCGCGGCGGCGCTCGACACGACGCCGGCTCTGCTGCTAACCCCCGACGCCGAGTTTCCTCCTCGCTCTTGATCGGGAGAAATTTAACGGAGATTGGAAAGATAGGCCGCGATGTTGCGGGCCTGTTCTTCGGAGAGTCCCATGTTTGGCATGGCGTTCCCGGGCGCGATGGATTGGGGATCGCGAATCCATCTCGCGAGATTCTCCGGGGTCTGGCGGAGCAGTCCGGCGATATAAATCCGCCGTCCCATATGGTCGAGCGGCGGACCGACGAGGCCGTTGGCTCCGGCGATTCCGGGGATCATGTGGCATGAGCCGCAACCGACCTTTTTGATCTCATCGGCGCCCTTGGCCGGATCGCCGGGGATCGCCGATGCAAGGGCGGCCCTGCGGCGCGAGCCTGCGCTTTCCTCGCCGCATCCCGAGAGGGCGGCACCGATCAGCAGAAGGACGATGAGCGGAACGCTGCGGCGCGGGCATTGCCGCCGCTCCGCATCGCGGAGCCAGAGAAACAGCAATCCGAGGATGACCGCAAGATAGAGAAAGCCGGCGGGAATCCACATCACAAGACCTGCGAGCTGCTGATCCTCGAGCGGCGTCAGACCGAAACGCGCCGCCGCATCCGCATGGCTCGGATAAAGGGGGCGCGGGGCGATGCAAATGAGCGCGCCGGGCAAGGCGCTGAGAAGAGCGGCGGACGCAACGAATAGAAGCCGTCCGCCACGAGAAACGCCGGCGGCGTAGCCGAAGGCGACGGCCCAGAACGCATATGCGCTGATCAACAGGCAGAGATGCTCGGCGATATGCGCCGGCGCGCGGCGAAGCGCGAAAGCATAGGGGCCGGGCAGATGCCAGAAGCCGAAGAGGCCTAGAAACAGAAGCCAGATCATTGGCGGCGAAGCGACGAGCGCGCCGATCGGCGTCCCGGCGACGGTCCGCCATCCGCGCAAGAGCCGCCGCCGGCGCGCTTGCGGAAAGGCCCAGATAAAGGCCTGTGCGGGGCGACCCAGAACGAAAAGCGGCGCGCAGACCATGATGAGCGCCAGATGCTGCGCCATGTGAGCCGAGAAAAGAGCTTGGCTCAGCCGCTCGAGCGGCGAAGTCAATGCAGCCCACATCGCGACCAGGCCCAAGGCGAAAGCGCTGGCGGCCCTCCAGCCGATGACGCGGTCGAAGGCGCCGCGAATGCGGATGTTTCCAACGCCGGTCGCGTAGAAAAGACCCGCCGCCAAAATCGTCAAAACCAGCCCGTCCGTATCCGCCGCGCCGCCTCCGCCATGCGCCAGCGCCGCGCATGGCCGCGTCGCGGCGAAGGCCGCGGCGGCGGCCGGAAGGAAAATCAGCTTCCGCATGCCGGCGTCCAAAAGGCGGCGATGGTGCCGAAGAGAATCTGAAGCGCGAACCATACGCCGGTCCATATTCCCCAGATCGCGAGGAAGCGCGTGCGTCCCTGGCCGATATCGAGCGCGCTCGCATGTCCTCCGGCCGCCTCTTCGCGCGTGCGCCGCCAAATGGAAAGCGAGACGACGGAGGCCGCTGCGGCAATGGCGAGAGAAGCCAGGTTGAGCGCGATGATCGCCGGCGCCACCCATTCCCATCCCGGCGCCAAAGATGTCCTCGGCATGTCTCCCGGGAAGCAGGCATGGCTCGCCAAGCCGTAATTGACGATGAGCTGGACGCCCCACGCCAGAGGAGGCGCCAGCAGCGCCCCGAACAGCAGCGCCGCGGAAACGCGCTCGCTATGCGGCGCCGGGGGCATGACGCCATAGGCCGAAAGGATGCGTTCCTTGGCCATCAGCCGACTCCCAGATAGGGGGTGACGTAGAAGGTGAAGAAGATCGTGAGCCAAACCAGATCGACGAAGTGCCAATAGACGGCGGCGATCGAGACCGGCGCATGTCTCTCCTTGTCGAAATAGCCGAGCAGGGACCAAAGGAGCACAAGGGCGAGCATCAGGTTTCCGACCACGACATGGGCCATATGGAATCCGGTCGTGACGAAAAAGCTCGAGCCGTAGGAAGTCGCGGACAGATTGAAGGGCTTCTCTCGCCACTCGAATATCTGGATGGCGACGAAAAGGATTCCCAGAACGAGACCCATTGCGAGGCCGGCGGACAATCTCGCTTGCGCGCCGCGCTTCGCGCTCTGTTCTCCCCACCATACGAAGACGCTGCTAAGAAGCAGAATGGCCGTATTGGGCCCGGACAATCCGAATTTCGGCGGCTCGGGAATCCAATCAGGACCGTATTGGGCCGCGAAGTAGTAGTAGGAGAAAAGAAGATAGGCGAAGAGCGACGCCTCCGTCATGATGACGGTCATCATGCCCCACCAGCCGAAGCTCTTGCGGCCGGCGCCGACAGGCAGCTTTCGCGCATCGAACACGGCGTCAGACATGCCGGGCCTCCGCGATTTGGCCCAGTCGCCGCCTCGGCCAGAGCCATACAAGAAGCGCGGCCAGAAGCGCGGCGGCGCTGATCCCCGCCACGATCCAGGAAAGGACCAGAGCGCCCGTGCAGATTCCAGTCGCTGCGAGCGCCGCTACGAGCGGCGCGATCGAGTCATCCGGCGCCTTCACGATCGCGTCCGGCTCCGCGTCGAGCGCCGTCGTCGCCAGCATTTCCTTTCCTTCGTCGAGACGCAGGCCGCGCATCGCCGAAGATCGGCCGGCGGCCTCCTCCAGCCCTTTTTCCCAAAGCGGATGGCGGCTGGCCACGGCCGGAATGACCTCGAAGTCATAGACCGGCGGCGGCGATGGAATCGTCCATTCGAGCGTTGGCCCGCCCCAGGGATCCGGCCCCGAAAGCGCGCCATGCTTGCGGCTTATGAAGACGTTGACGAGGAGCGACAGCACGCCCGCCGCGAGGATGAAGGCGCCGACGGTCGTGACCAGATTGACGGCGGTCAGGCCGAGCTCTTCGGGATAGGTGTAGACGCGGCGCGGCATGCCGGCGAGGCCGGTCCAATGCATCGGCAGAAAGGCCAGGTTGAAGCCGATGAAGGTCGTCCAGAAATTCCAGCGGCCAAGACGCTCGCTCAGAAGGCGCCCGGTCATCTTCGGGAACCATACATAGAGGCCGCCCATGACGGCGAGCACATTGATGCCGATGAGCACGTAATGAATGTGGGCGACAACGAAATAAGTGTCGGTGAGCTGCTGATCGCTCGGCGCCGCCGCCGTCATGACGCCCGAGACGCCGCCGATCACAAACGTCACGATGAAGCCCGCAAAGAACAGGAAGGCGGTCGACACCACCGGGCGGCCGGTCCAGATCGTGGCGATCCAGGCGAAGACGGCGACGGCGCTCGGCACGGTGATGACGAAGGAGGCCGCGCTGAAAAAAGAGAGCGCGAGATAGGGGATGCCTGTCGCGAACATATGGTGCAGCCAGACGCCGAAGCCCATCACCATTGTCGCGACCGTGGCGAGCACGACAACCGTGTAGCCGACGAGCGGGCGCCGGCAGAAGATCGGCAGCGCGTCCGACACGATGCCCATGGCCGGAAGCACGACGACATAGACCCAGGGATGCGCGAAGATCCAAAAGAGATGCTGCCATAGAAGCGGCTGCCCGCGTCCCGCCTGATCGAAGAAATGCGTGTCGAACTGCCGATCGGTCCAGAGGAAGAAGAAAGCCAGGCTGACCGCCGGAACGGAAAAGAGGACGCCGAAAGCCGTCGTCACGGTGCCCCATGCGAGGATCGGGATGCGATTGATCGACATACCGGGCGCCCGCGCGCGCAGGAAGGTCACCACGAAATTCGCGGCGCCGGCGGTGGAGGATATGCCGAAGAGGATCATCCCCAGCGCGTAAAAATCCATGTTGGGTCCAGGATTATATTGCTTGAGCGCATAGGGGACGTAATTGAACCAGCCGTCGTTCGGGCCGTAGCCGATCGCGAAGCCCGCATAGATGAACAGGCCCGACAGCAGATAAATCCAGTAGGAGAAGGCGTTGAGTCTCGGAAACGCCATATCGCGCGCGCCGAGGATCAACGGAAAGAGAAACACGCTGAAGCCCGAGAGAACGGGCTGCGCGTAAAGAAAGATCATGGTCAGGCCATGCATCGAGAAAAGCTGGTCGTATTGTTCCGGGGTCAACAGAATCTTGTTCGGCCCGGCGAGCTGAAGCCGCATCGCCAGCGCCTCGACGCCGCCGAGCAGAAGGAAAATGAAGGCGGTTACGATATAGCGCTTGCCATATTCCTTGTGATCCACCGTCGAAAACCATCCGAGAAGCCCGGATTCGCCTTCCCAAATGCGTTCGAGATCACGCTTCACGACGGCCGCCGCCTGCACGCGCTTGAAGTCCAGGAGACGATCTTCGTCCGCGACGGCCATTGGCGCCCCTTACTTCAAGGTTGCAAGATAATTGCGGATCACGGTCAGCTCCTGGCCGGAAATCGCCAGAACGGGCATCTTCGCGCCGGGCTTGATTCCTTGCGGATCCGCGATCCAGCCCGAGAGATGCGCCGGCGTATTCGGCAGCGTATTCGCCGCGAGGCCTTTCCGGCTCATGAGATGCGTGAGGTCCGGGCCGAGCTTTCCCCAAGCCGAGGCGCCTCGCACCGCATGGCAGGCGCCGCATCTTATGGCGAAAAGGGCCTCTCCGCCCGCAAGCGCGCCGTGCGCATGTTCGGCGGGGCGGAGTTGCTTGTCTCGCCACGCGCGAAAATCCGCCGGCGCGTCGGCGACGATAACGATCCCCATATGCGCGTGCTGGCGGCCGCAATATTCGGAGCATTGACCGCGATAGACGCCCGGCTTGCCCGCCTCCAGCCAGGTCCTGTTGGTCTGGCCGGGGATGGCGTCAATCTTGTCGCCGAGCGCGGGCGCCCAGAAGGAGTGAATGACATCCGCCGATTCGATCTCGATGCGCACGGGCTCGCCGACCGGCACATGCGCCTCATTCGCCGTCTCGAAGTAATCCGAAGGGGCGCCGCTCTCGTATTGAAACGCCCACCACCATTGATGCGCGATAATTTTGATCGTCAGCGAGGGATCGCGCGGCGGCTTGTTCACCGCCGCCATCGTGTAGGCGTTCCACGCCATGCCGCCGAGCAAGGCGAGAGTGGATATCGAAACGCCGATGGTAATCCAGGCGACTCCGCCCGTCGGCCGGACGACAGGCTCCCTGCGCGCGTCGGTCGCCACGAGCGAGGTCCGTCGGCGGAGGACGCCAAGGAGAGTGAGCGCCGCGACGATGACGACGACCGCGATCGACAGGATCAGCAGAGCCCAGGTCAAGGACGCGATTGTCTCGGCCTTCCGGCCGAAGGCCTGCAGATAGTTCAATGGAGGCGTCGGCGCCGCCTGCGCCAGCGGCGCGGCGGTCGCGACGATAATCGGCGCCAGGACCCAATTCAGCCGAGGCGCGAAAGCGGTCATCAGCGCCTCCCGCTCGGGCTGCGGCCAAAACTGAACCGCTGTGTCTGACTCCAGGGCGTCGTCGTCTGCGAGAATTCCGCTGGATGCTGCTCGATCGTCCAAGCGTCGTGCGACGCGGTTTCTCCCCAGCCTGTTATCGGCTCCTTGCTGATGCTCTGGAGATAGGCGACGAGATCCCAGATGAGATTCTCCGACAGCATGGCGCCCCAAGCCGGCATCCCATTGGGACGCCCCTGGTAGATGCTGAGATAGATGTTTGCGGGATCGTCTCCATAAACGAAAAATCTGTTGCTCAAGGCCGGGCCCATGCCGCCGCCGCCATTTGGCGCATGGCAGCCCACACAGTTGAACTGGCTGAAATAGCTCATGCCGCGTTGGATCGCCTCCGGCGATCCCTCGACGGGATTCGTTACCCGCGTTTCCGCCGAAACGTTGCCGGGGAATAAGCGGGACACGGGCGTTTCATGCAGGCTTTCGCCGCTTGCGGGGTAGAGACCCACGCGCGGGAGCGCATGATCCCCGCCGTCCGGCGGATTCTCTTGAGACGGCGCTTTCTCTTCCGGCTGCCGCGCTCCTCCCTGAGGCGGCGGAGCTTGCTGCGCGGGGCCGGGCGGCGCATGAGGACGCCTGGGCGGACGCGCATGCGTCTCGAGCGCGAGCAGCGGAAGCAGCGCGGCGATCATTGTCAGGAAACATGGCGCGCGCATTGCCTGGCCTCCGCATTAGTCGTTTTGCACGATCGGCACCCCATAGCGCTCGAGCAGGAGACGAATGTCGGCGCTTCTGCGGAAGATGATTTCGTCGAGGCGGCGCTTGAGCGCGTCGTCGCCCTTGCGTACGCCCATGGAGATGTCGAAGGCGAATTGCAGAGGCGCGAAGGCGTCCGTTCCAAGCATTTTCTCGATGCGCAAGGGCGTGGCGGCTCGGATCATTTCATATCCGGCGAAAGGCCCCCAGACAGCCGCAAGATCCACTGCGCCCGTCTCCACCGCCTCGATCAGGCGGAGCGCCGGCGCGGGCTGCGCGTAATCCCCGTAGATCGGATAGCCGACGACGTTGGCGACCAGGCCGCGCGCGCCAAGCGCATGCGCCGGCGGCGTGTTCATGCCGTCGTCGCCAATGAGATGCACGCCGATCCTCAGCGTCCGCAGCCGCGGGTCGGAAAGCGAGGCGATGTCGAGGTCTCGATCCGCGCGGGAAATGAAGACGTAGGTCGAGCGGTAATAGGGCGTCGTCGTCGCGACGAGATCGGAATGCGTCGGCATGCCCATCACGATGTCGCAGGCGCCGGCCTTCAGCGTGTTGCGAATGAAGCCGCGTCTTTGCGCCCACCATGTATAGGACAGGCTTCGGCCGAGCTCCGCCGCGACGAGCGCCGCGAGCTTGTTCTCGAACCCCCCGCCCATCGCGTCCGAGAAGGGAAGATTATTCGGATCGGCGCAGATTCTGATCTCGTTCTCCGCGGCGGTCGCCGGCGAAAGAGCGAGCGCCGCCGCTCCGATCAGCAACGAAAACGCCGCAAGGCTCCGCATCCGCGCCTCCTATTGACGCGCAGCCGCGCCGAGAGAGAAGACGAGCAGCGTGCTGCCGCCGACGGTGTAAAGCGGCAGGTCTTGCGTGGCGCCCGTGAAGCCGAGCGCGCCGTTCCTCACGCGCGGATCGATTTCGGCGTTTGCGACGACGCCCGGCCAACCGCCGACGCCGGATAGGATCGCGACATATTGCGCGCCATCGTTTCCGACATAGGTCACGGGCTGGCCGATGAAGCCGGAGGGGCCGCGCATTTGCCAGAGGAGCTTGCCGGTCCTGGCGTCCAGCGCCTTGAGCATGCGGTCCATCGTTCCATAGAATACAAGATCGCCAGCGGTCGCGAGCGTTCCGCTCCATACGGGGAACGGCTCCGTGACCGACCAGACCTTGGCGCGTTTGACAGGGTCCCAGGCCATGAACTCGCCGCGATGGCCGCCGGGCCCCGCGAACATGTCCACCGTGGCGCCGACGAATGGCGTGCCGGCGATATAGCTGACTTCGCTCGTTCTGAAATTGGCGCAAAGATGCTGATGCGGCACATAGAGAAGCTTGGTTCGCGGCGACCAGGCGGTCGGCTGCCAGTCCTTCGCGCCCGGCGGCGCCGGACATATGTTTTCGACCGTCTTTTCGAGAGCCGGCTGCTTCGATTCAACCGGGACGATGCGGCCGCTCTTCAGATCGACGCCGGAATAGACATTCACCGTGTCATAGGCGTCGGCGGAGAGAACCTCTCCGGAGGCGCGGTCGATGACATACATGTAGCCGTTTCGGCCGGGATGGATCAGCGCCTTGCGCGCCTGGCCCCCGATGTCGAGATCGACCAGAACGTTCTCGTTGATTTCGTCATGATCCCAGAGATCGTGAGGGCTGGCCTGATAGGCCCATTTCGCCGCGCCAGTGTCCGCGTCGCGGGCGAAGATCGTGCTGCTCCAAAGATTGTCGCCCGCCCGCTGGTTCGCGTTCCAGGGGCCGGGATTGGCGGTGCCATAATAGACGAGATTGAGATCGGGATCGTAGGAGAGCCATCCCCAAACCGTTCCGCCGCCCATGCGCCAACGATCGGCGGGCCAACTGCGAACGCCGAGGTCCTTGCCCTTCATCCAGTCGTAATAGGGCTTGAATTCCGGGCCGATCAGCACGTCCGCGTCCGGGCCGGTGGAATAGGCGCGCCAGACGGTTTTGCCGGTGTTCTGGTCGAGCGCGGCAAGCCATCCGCGCACGCCCATCTCGCCGCCGCTATTGCCGACGAGAACCTTTCCCTTGACGGCGAGCGGCGCCATGGTGACCGTCTCGCCCAGATTGACGTCGCCGATCTTGGCGACCCACAATTCCTTTCCCGTCAAGGCGTCGAGCGCGACGGTATGGTCGTCGAGGGTGCTGAGGAAAACCCTGCCCTTGTCATAGGCGAGGCCGCGGCTGACGACGTCACAACAGGCGACTCCCTTCGCCGCCAAATTCGGCCTTGGCGCATAAGACCATTTCAATTCGCCCGTCGCGGCGTCGAGCGCATAGACCTGGTTGGGATGCGGGCCGTCATAGGGCGATACGACATACATCATCCCATCGATAATGAGAGGCGCCGCCTCCTGGCCGCGATTGGCGCCCACAGAGAACGACCAGGCGAGTTTGAGCTGGCCGACATTGTCGGTTCTGATCTGATCGAGCGCGCTGTAGCGCGTATTGGCGTAATCGCGGGGAGCCATCGGCCAGTTCCTGGCGTCGGCATAAAGCGCGGCGAGCGGCTGATGCGCCGGATTCTGCTGCGCGACGGCCTCTGTCGCGGCGATCGCGCCGCACAGAAGCCGGAGCGTCGATCGAACTGCGTGCGAAAGAAAAGCGCCGCGACGGCAACACTCACGCATCTACAGCCTCTTGGTCTCAATATAAGCGACGCCTCGCAGAGGCTGACGGTCGACTTAGGGCGTGTATCGGGCCCGACCAACCGTGGCCGCGAAAAAAGCGGTTGGAGAAACGATGCGGAAATGAAAGACGATGCGCCGCCTTTTTCTCGTACGCAATCCGCTGCGCGTTCGGAAAATGCGCAAAGGCGACCTCAGGAACTTCAAGCGAATATGTTCGTTGATTGACGATTGCGGACAGACAGAAGAGCGAGGCCGCTATGAGTGCGACCGTCGGCGATTTTCTCGTGCAGCGGCTCTATGACTGGGGCGTGCGACGCATATTTGGCTATCCCGGCGACGGCGTCAACGGCGTGCTCGGCGCGTTGCAGCGCGCCAATGGCAAGATCGAATTCGTGCAGGTCAGGCATGAGGAAATGGCCGCGTTCATGGCCTCGGCCCACGCCAAGTTCACCGGCGAACTTGGCGTTTGCCTTTCCACCGGCGGTCCGGGCGCGGCGCATCTCGTGACGGGCCTTTACGACGCCAAATGCGACCACATGCCGGTCCTGGCGATTGCGGGGCAAGCGCCGCGCACGGCGCGCGGCGCGCACTATCAACAGGAAATCAATCTCGACCGCATGTTCGCCGATGTCGCCGCCTTTGTTCAGGAGGCGGAAGCGCCCGCGCAAATTCGCATGCTCGTCGACCGTGGAATTAGAATTGCGAAGGCGACGAGCGGCGTGACGGTTCTCATCCTTCCCGGCGATCTGCAGGATATGGATTATGAGGATCCGCCGCGAACGCATGGAGCCGTGCAAACCGGCGTCGGCTATTCGCGGCCGACGGTCGTTCCCCGAGATCAGGATCTGCGCCGCGCCGCGGACATTCTCAATGAGGGCAAAAAGGTCGCGATGCTGATCGGCGCGGGCGCGATGAATGCGGCCGACGAGGTCGTCGCGGTCGCGGATCGGCTGAAAGCCGGCGTCGCCAAGGCGCTTCTCGGCAAGGCGGCGCTGCCCGACGATCTGCCCTTCGTGACCGGCTCCATCGGTCTTCTCGGCACGAAGCCCAGTCATGATCTGATGAGGGAATGCGATACGCTGCTGATGGTCGGCACAAGCTTTCCCTATTCGGAGTTTCTCCCGCGCGAGAAGCAGGCGCGGGGCGTTCAGATCGATCTCGACCCTTCCATGCTCAGCCTCCGCTTCGCGACGGAAGCGAATCTTCACGGCGACGCGGCCGAAACGCTGCGCGCCCTGCTGCCGCTCCTGACAGAAAGGACGGACAATTCCTGGCGCGAGAGGATCGAGAAGAACATCGCGGACTGGTGGGAGCTGCTCGAGGACCGGGCCATGATCTCGGCCAACCCGATCAATCCTCAGCGCGTCGCCTGGGAGCTGTCGCCGCGTTTGCCCGATCGCGCGATCGTTACCTGCGATTCCGGCTCATGCGCAAATTGGTACGCGCGCGACATGAAGATCCGGCGCGGCATGATGTGCTCGCTCTCCGGAGGGCTGGCGTCCATGGGAGCGGCCGTTCCTTATGCGATCGCGGCGAAATTCGCCTATCCGGATCGGCCCGTCGTGGCGATGCTCGGCGACGGCGCCATGCAGATGAACAATATGGCGGAGCTCATCTCCGTTTCGAAATATTGGGAGCAATGGGAAAAGCCGACATTCGTCTGTTGCGTGTTCAATAATGAGGATCTGAACCAAGTCACCTGGGAGCAGCGCGTGATGGAGGGAAATCCGAAATTCGAGGCGACGCAGAACATCCCGGACGTTCCCTATCATCGCTTCGCCGAACTCATCGGGCTGAAGGGCATTTTCGTCGACGATCCGGACAGCGTCGGCTCGGCCTGGGACGAGGCGCTCAATTCCGACCGGCCGGTAGTGCTCGAGTTCAAAACGGACCCCGAAGTGCCGCCGCTTCCGGCGCATATCAGCTTCGAGCAGGCTAGAAACCTGGCGTCGACCCTCTGGAAGGGCGATCCGGCGCAGCGCGCGCTGATCGCCGGCGCGGCGAAGCAAGTCATGGCTCCGATATGGCCCCGTCGGAATGAGCCTTCCCGATGAGCGGATAGCGCCGGCATTGCCGGCGCCATGATTTTTACGCTGGAGAGAAACGCTCGCTGAAGATTCGCTCCTGGGCAATTCCCGCCGCGATCGCGACCGTTTCCGTCGCGGCGATCAGCGCGGGCGGCCCGCATACATAAATATCCGGACGCTCGTGCGTCTCCGCCAAGGCTTTGGCGAGCGCCTCGGCGGGCGTCCCGGCGAAGCCGTCCCACGCGGTCTCCGGCCTCCAGACGCAGAGCGTCACATTGAGCTGCGGCAGGGCGGCTTTCAGTTCCTCGATCGCTTCAAGGGCGAAAAGCTCCTCCGTTCTGTTGACGCCAAAGATGAGGCGGCACGGCCGGGGGTCGGCGAATTCCGCCATTTGCCGCAGCATCGAAAGCGCGGGCGCGAGCCCCGTGCCGCCGGCGACGAAGCAAAGCGGCGCCGCGCTCGCCTCGTCGAGCGTAAACTGCCCCTTGGGGCCGTGGACGAGAAGAGCGTCGCCGATCGCCGCACGCTCTTTCAGATAGGCGGAAAAGGCGCCGTCGGGTTGAAGGCGGATGAGGAATTCGAGGGCGCCGTCCCAGTTCGGCGCGTTGGCGAGCGAATAAGAGCGCTTGATTTCCGTTCCGGGAATCTCGAGTTCCGCGAACTGCCCCGCGACGAATTGGGCCGCGCTGCCGAACTCGGGATCGTCGTCATATCTCAAGACCAGCCGCATTGCCGAAGAACCGGCCGGCGCCGTCTCAACGATCGTCGCGCGCCGCTCGGGCGTCGGCGCGAAGCCGATCGCCGCCTGATCGAAGGGCGCCTTCAGCGAAAGATCGCTCCGGGCGTGGGCGCGACAGAGAAGAACGCCTCCCGCCGCGCGCTCGACCTCGCTCAATGCCGAACTGCTATAGGAGTCGAGCGCCGCATCTCCCGACGCCGCCGTCACCCGACAGGCGCCGCAGCCGCCCTCGCGGCAGGAAGAAGGGAGATAGATGTTCGCTCGTTCGGCCGCGTCGAGCAGCGTTTCCGAAGGCTCGGCGGCGAATGTGACGGACGCGCCGTCGCGCGTGAGAAGTTCGACCTTGTACATGGAGGGATTCCGGAAAGACGGGCTGCGGGCGCCCTCGCCGGGACGCCCGCCCTGGCGTGATCAGGCCGCGCGGGCAAGCGCGGCGTCAATATCGGCCTTGGCGTCGCCGATCGGCAGAACGCCGAACTTCTCGACAAGGACATCGACCAGCGCCGGCGTAAGGAAAGCCGGCAGCGTCGGGCCGAGACGCACATTGCGCACGCCGAGCGCGAGCAGCGTCAGGAGCACCGCCGCCGCCTTCTGCTCGAACCAGGAGACGATCAGCGACAGCGGCAATTCGTTGACGCCGACGCCGAAAGCCTCCGCGAGCTTGGTGGCGACGACGAGCGCCGAATAGGCGTCGTTGCATTGTCCCATGTCGAGGAGCCGCGGCAACCCGCCGACCGTGCCGAAGTCATGCTTGTTGAAGCGATATTTGCCGCAGCCGAGCGTAAGGATCACCGTGTCGTCGGGCGTCCCGTCCGCGAAGTCCGAATAATAGTTGCGCCCGGACGCCGCGCCGTCGCAGCCGCCGATCAGGAAGAAGTGGCGAATGGCGCCGCTCTTCACCGCGTCGATCACCTTGTCGGCGACGCCGAGCACCGCCGCGCGGCCAAAGCCCACCGTGATCCGCTCCTCCTCGGCGTCGGCGGCGAAGCCTGGTAGCGCGAGCGCCGCCTGGACGACCTGCGAGAAGTCTTCGTCGGCAATGTGCCGAACGCCCGCCCAGCCGACCGGGCCGGCCGTGAAGATGCGCCCGCGATAGCGCGGCTGCGGCTCGATGAGGCAATTCGAGGTCATGACGATCGGGCCGGGAAATTCGGCGAATTCCTTCTGCTGATCCTGCCACGCCCCGCCATAGTTGCCGGCGAGATGCGGATAGGCCTTGAGCTTGGGATAGGAATGCGCCGGCAGCAATTCGCCATGCGTGTAGATGTTGATCCCCCTGCCCTTGGCGGCTTCGAGGATCGCGTGCAGATCCTTCAGGTCATGGCCCGACACGAGGATGGCCTTGCCCTTGACCGGCGTCACGCGAACATTCGTCGGCTCCGGGACGCCGAAATTGCCGGTATTGGCGGCGTCGAGCGCCTCCATGGCGAGGAAATTGGCGTGACCCAGCGCCAGCGCCTCGTCGAGAAGCGGACCCAGCTCCTTCGGCTCGCCGGCCAGCAGATCGAGCGCATGCTCCACGGCGGCGTAGATGGCGTCGCGCTCCTCGCCGAGAACGCGGGCGTGATGCGCATAGGCGCAAACGCCCTTGAGCCCATAGAGGACGAGCGAGCGCAGGCCGACGACATCCTCGCCGATCAGCGCGACGTCCTTCTTGATCGCCGCCTCGCCCGCCTGCGCGAGCAGGCCGCTCATGTCGCTGGCGGGAACGAATATAGCGGCGCCTCGAGGAAGCTCGGGCTCCCTGCCGGCGGCGCGCGCCGCGTTTTCATAGAGCGCCTTCGCGCGATCGCGCGTCCGCGCCGCCTCATGGATCAGCTCCGCGAATTTGGCGGCGTGAAAATTAACATTGGTCAAGGTGGTGAAGAAGGCGAAGAGGATGAAGCGGTCGGCTTCGACGTCCGTCGCGCCGAGGTCTCGCGCGCGGTGGAGATATTGGCCGATCCCCTCGCAAAGGTGGAGTAGGACATCCTGAAGATCGGCGGTCGCGGCGTCCTTGCCGCACATGCCCTTGGCGCTCGCGCAACCAATTCCTTCTTCCGACCGGTAGGTCTGCTCGCATTGATAACAGAACATGGCGGCTCCCTTGCTTTCGTTTTTTGCGTCGCTCGGAGATCGGCGTTCAAGGCGCTGAAATCGGTACTTAGAATGCGTATTTATCGCGGCGAAAGTCAAGGCGTCGGGAAAGCGGCCTTTCCCGCCGACAGGCGCTCAGTCGGTAAGGTCGAGCGCGGGAAGCGAACGCGGTTTTTCGAGGCAATCGCTCAGCGTATAGCGATCGAGCTCCCTGAGGAATCCCTGCTGAGCCCGCCCCAGCATTCCCTTGAGCCGGCAGCGCGGCAAAAGCGCGCAGTCGCTGCCCTCCGCGCCAAAACATTCGACCAGAGCCTGATTATCAAGGGTGCGAACAATATCCCCGATACGGATGTCGCGCGGATCGCGCGCGAGTCGAACGCCTCCCTGCGCCCCGCGTATTCCGACAAGATATCCCGCCGCGGTCAGCTCTTGCAGCACCTTCGCCATGTGGTGGCGGGACAGGCGGAAATGATCCGCGATCTCCGCCGCGGAAAGCGTCTCTCCTTCCCGGTCGGCGAGAAGGATCAAGGCTCTCAGGCCGAAGTCCGTGAAATTCGTCAGGCGCATAAAAGAGAGCCTATCACGGTAATTCAAACTCTGAAATAGGAGGTCGAAATCCTAAAACGCCTTGCGGTTCCCGCCGCGAGCGGCGAGCCGATTGCGCCGGCTCATCGATAAATCAGCGAGCCAAGCAAGGCGAAGGCGAGCAGCAGGCATAAGAGCCGCCAGAATAATAACGGGTTCCGCTCATAGAGCGATTTCTTCCGGATCGTCAGCGGCTCCGCTCTCGCCGCGCCATTTTCGATCTCGAACGCAAATTCCAAAACGTCCTTGTAGCGATCCCGCGCATCGACGGCGACGGCCTTCAAAATCGCCGCATCGAGCCAGGCCGGCAGATCCGGCCGTCTCGCCGCGAGCGCCTGAGGCTTCCCGAGGCGCGGCCTGCTGAAGGGCTCCGCCTCGCCATATGGATAAGCCCCGGCAAACATCCGATAGACTGTGACGCCAAGCGCATAGAGGTCGGAGGCCTCGTCTCCGGCGGCGCCTTGAAACAGCTCCGGCGCCATGTAGCTTGGCGTGCCCGGTATGTCCTTGGCCGGTAAATCCTCGAGATGGGGCGCGCGACAGACGCCGAGATCGACCAGCCGTAGACCGCCGTCTCGAAGGAGTATGACGTTGTCCGGCTTCACGTCGCGATGGATGACGCCGCAGCGATGCAGCGTCGCGACGGCCCGCGCCAGGCGCGTCGCGATCGCCGCGCCTTCGGCAAGTCCGATCCTGGGCGCGCGACGCAGCCGCAGCTCGAGCGTCTCGCCGTCGTAAAGCGGCATGGCGGAATAGAGGCGGGTCTGGCGCTCGGGCGGGATCTCGATAATCTCCCCGATAAACGGACTTCGGACCCGCGCCGCCACCCACGCCTCGCTGACGAAGGCAAGCCGATAGGTCTCCTCCTCCGCGACGCTGGGACGCGGGAATTTCAAAACCAGCGTCCTGCCGTTTCGCAGGTCGGTTGCGCGCGTCACCCGGCTATAACGGCCTTCCGAAACGACGCCGTCCATTCGAAAATCATCGACAACTTCTCCGATCTCGGGCAGTTCGCCGATTTTCAGCGCGGCGGCCGCCCGGGAAAGCGCGCCTTCGTCCGCCGGCGGCAAGTCGACCACATCCAGCACCAACGCCGTGACATTGTCGCTGCTGCCGGCGTCGAGCGCCGTCTGCACGATCGTTTCGGATGTTTCCTGAGGCGAGCGCCGCTCTATGAGCAGGTCCTGCAAACGCGTTCGGCTCAGCACGCCATGGACGCCGTCCGAGCAGAGCAAAAATCGGTCATGCAGAGTCAGGCCATGGGATGCGTGCTCGAAGAGGATCGCATCCTCGAATCCGACCGCGCGGCGCAGCACATGAGCGAGGTCGCCATGACCGACGACATGGTCTTTTGTAAGTTGCTCCACGCCGCCGTCGCCGAGGCGATAGATGCGAGTGTCCCCGACATGCAATATGAAAGCGGAGCGCCGGCTCAAAATGAGCGCGCTGAGTGTCGTCGCCATGCCTTCGAGCAGAGGGTCGACGCGGCCCTGCGCGTTGATCCAGCCATTGATCGCTTCGAGCGATCTCGCGGCCGCGCGAATGACTCCAAGCGTCTCCGGCTGCGCATAATAGCCTTCGATGAAAGCGCGCACGGCGGTTTCCGCCGCCGCGCGCCCGCCTTTATGTCCTCCCACACCATCGGCGACAGCGGCGACGACTCCCTGCAGGGCATTGGAGGCGCGCGGCGCGTAGCCGACGGCGACGTAATCCTGGTTGTCGGGACGCCTGCCCTTTTCGGTCGCAAAGCCCACTTCGACTCTAAGATCGTGATCGGGGCGCCTCGGCATATGCGCTCTCGCCAGTTTCAGATTTGCGCGCCCGAAACCGCGCCCCAGGTCGTGCGCCAACGAGTCTTGACAAACAATAGGCCCAAGAGGCCGAGCAAAGCGAGAAAGCCGAAGAACATGAAGCCCGCGGCGAAGCCGCCCGTCGCGCCCTTCGAAAAAGCGAGCGCCTTGGCGAGGAAAAAGCCCCCGAGACCGCCAGCGGCGCCGACGAGGCCCGTCATCGCGCCGATCTCGCGCCGGAATCGTTGCGGCAATAGCTGAAACACGGCTCCGTTGCCCATTCCCAGACACAGAACGCCAAGCGAGAAAAGCCCGACCGCCGCGAAGGCGATCGGCGGCAGTTGCGTCAGGCTCCAGCCCGCCGCGCTCGCGGCCGACGGTCCCTCCGGCAGGAACGCAACCGCAAAATAGCAGGCGGCGACGGCGACGAAGAGGAATGAAAGCGTTTTAATGCCGCCGATGCGGTCGGCGATGTAGCCGCCAACGGGCCGAAAGCCCGAACCGAAACCCACGATCAGCGCGACGACGAGTCCCGCCGCGACGCCGGTGGCGTGGTAATGCGCGGTGAAATAAAGCGGCAAGGCCGAGGCAAGGCCGACGAAGCCCCCGAAGGTTATGAAGTAGAAGAACATGAACCAAAGGCTGTCGACGTCGCGGAGCATCCGGCCGTAATCGGAAAGGCCGATCGCCGATTTTGCGCTGGGCGCGTCCTTGGCGGCGAAAACATATATCAGGAGAACAAGCGCCATGAGGACGAGCAACACGGCGTAGACGGCGCGCCACCCGAAGGTCTCGGCGATCCAGGGCGCGAGAAGCGTGTCCAGCACCACGCCCATATTGCCCGCGCCGGCAATGCCCATGACGACGCCCTGATATTGTGGCGGGTACCAGCGGCCGACCTGCGGCAGCGCCACCGCGAATGAAGCGCCGGCCACTCCGAGCGTCGCGCCGAACAGCATGATCGCCAGCGGGCTGCCCAATCCGAAAACGCAGACGAGCGCGACGGCCAATATCACGATCAACTGCGCCACGACGCCGACGATTTTCGAGCCGACCGCGTCCGCGACGAGACCAAGCGGCACACGAAAAAAGGCGCCGCCGAGAACGGGGATGGCGACGAGGCTGAGCTTGTCCTCCACGGCGAGCTGCATGCCCTGCTGATGTAAATCATCAGCGGCCCCAGGGAGACCCAGGCCATGAAGCTGATGTCGAAATAAAGAAAGGCCGCCAGCAGCGTCGGCCAATGGCCAGCCTTTCGAAATTCCCGGAGATTCATCTACGCTCCTGTTGCGTCACAAAGGAAATGGATCGGCCCCGTTCGAGAGTTGCGCGAAGAAAGCCTTGGCCTCCCCGACGCCGCGCGCGAAACGCAAAAAGCCGCCACGTGGAGATCCGAGATGGATCTCCACGACAGCGGCTTTGCTGAATAGGCCCTTCGTCGGGGGAGCGCCGGCCAAAATGCGCTTGGTTACACGGTAGCAAATGAGGGGCCAGACGCCGCAAATTATGTGGCGCGCCATTTATAAGCAAACATGGCCCGGCCCCAAGGAACGCGCCGAAGCACTGATCACGAAATGGGCGGCGTCGCGCCTAATTCATATGCGGTACGACGCGGATTTAGCCAGGCTGACGCCCGTTGCAGAAAATAAAGCCAGCGCTGCTCAGCCGAACCCTTCCTTGGAGAGTCATGGCGTCGCCATGTCCAATTTTCGAGCCCACGGCTCCTTGGCGAGACTTTCACACAAATAATCGAGCAGGGCGGCCACGCGAGCCGGCCTGTGAGCGCCTGGCGGCGTCACGAGGTTGAGAGCGATCTCGGCGATTTGCCAATCAGGCAAAACCTCGATCAGCCTCCCCGCAGCGACATCCTCCCAAATCATGAATTCCGGCTGAAGCGCCATGCCGACCCCTTTGAGCAAGGCGGGTCCCAGAGCGTCGGAATTATTGACCTTCAGCCGCCCTCTCACGGAAACGGCGTATTCGCCAAGAGATCCGTGACGGAACCTCCAGAGTTCCGGCGAAGGGAGATTCGCATATAACAGGCACACATGCTGTTCGAGATCGCGGGGATGCTCCGGCCGGCCATATTTGGCGAGATAGGCCGGAGAAGCGACGAGCGGCCGGCGCACCCGATACAGGCGACGGGCGCGGAATGACGAATCCGTGAGCGCCGCTATTCGTATGGCGAAATCGAATCCGCCCCCGACCAAATCGACAATTTGATCGTTCAGGCTGATTTCGACATCCACTTCCGGATAACGGTCGAGAAACGCCGGCAGCAGCGGCCCGAGATATCGAAGCCCAAAGGACATCGGCGCCGCGACGCGCACAAGTCCTCTTGGCGCGATCGCCTGGGATAGCGCCTCGGCTTCCGCCGCCTCGCCCTCCGCGAGAAGGCGCATCGCTCGCTCTCGCGCCATCCGCCCGCTTTGCGTCAACGACAATTGCCGCGAGGTGCGATGCAGCAATGTCACGCCCAAGCGCTGTTCCAGCCGGCTGATCGCCTTTGAAACCGTGGGCTGAGTCATGCCGAGCGCCGCCGCCGCCTTCGCGAAGGAGCCGGTTTCGATCACCTTGGCGAAGATCGCCCATGCTTCAAGGTCGGGAAGGCGCTGCATATGGTTTTCGGAATGGAAGGAATTCCATCATTCCCGTTTTAGGCAGGCTGAGAGGGTGCTTAACTTCGCTTCAATGTCAAGGCTCTCGAGCGGAGGCGCTCAATGATCGAAGTGAGAAGATTCGAAGCGCTCGGCGGCGCTGGTTATGGCTGGCTTCAAACCAAGCACCATTTCTCCTTCGGCGGATATCATGATCCCGACCGGATGGGATGGGGCGCGCTTCGCGTCTGGAACGATGACACGATCTCGCCAAAGGAAGGTTTTTCTCTCCATCCTCACCGCGACATGGAGATCATCACCTATGTCCGGGCGGGAGCCATCACGCATGAGGACAGCTTGGGCAATCGCGGACGCACCGAAGCCGGAGACGTTCAGGTCATGTCGGCCGGCTCCGGCATTCGACACAGCGAATATAATCTGGAGAGCGGCGTGACCGAAATCTTCCAGATATGGATCACGCCATCCGTGCTCGGCGGCGCGCCGAGATGGGACACGAGACCTTTTCCGAAAGGCAAGCGCGCCGGCCGGTTCGTCGCTCTCGCCTCTGGCTTTCCCAGCGACGGGGACGCGCTGCCCTTGCGTGCGCCCGCCCGCGTTCTCGGCGCCACATTGAGGGCGGGCGAAAGGTGCGAGCGGCGCCTTGGCGCCGAAAGGCGCGCTTATCTCGTGCCCGCGGCCGGTTCCGTCGAAATCGAAGGCCAAACCGTCAACGCTCGCGACGGCGCCGCCATTCGCGACATGGAGACGCTTTCAATCAAGGCGCTGGAGGATACGGAGCTCGTTCTCGTCGAGGTCGAATAAAATCTTCGCCGAACCATGCCTTTTCCAAGCCGCACCAACCCGAGGGAAACCGCCATGCCCAACGACAATCCGAAAGAAGCCGCCATAGCTCACGCCGACACCATGATCACGCCGGAAAACTGCGCGCTGGCCCTCATCGACTTTCAACCGGCGATGTTTCAGGGCGTGCAGAGTCACGATCGCAAGACGATCATCGACAACGTCCAGATGCTGGCGCGCATCGCGAAGCTGTTCAGCGTGCCGACGGTTATCACAACCGTCGCCAAAGACAGCTTCTCCGGCCCGTTCATGCCCGAGGTCGCCGAGCGCGTCTTTCCGGACATTGAGGTGATCGACCGGACCTCGATCAATTCCTGGCTGAACGCGGATTTTCGCAAGGCGATCGCCGCCGCCGGCCGGCGCAAGATCGTGATCGCGGGGCTCTGGACCAGCGCCTGCGTCAACTTTCCCACGCTCGACATGTTGAGCGAGGGCTATTCCATATATGTCGTCGCCGATGCCTGCGGCGACACCAGCGTCGAGGCGCATGAACGCGCCATGCAGCGCATGATCCAAGCCGGCGCCATTCCCGTGACCGCGCTTCAGTTCGTCTTCGAGCTTCAGCAGGATTGGGCGCGGGCGGCCACATATGAGGGCATCATGGAATGCCTCAAGGATTTGACGCCCTACGGCATCCAGGTGCGCTTCTCCAAATGGGCCCTCGGCGAACACGCCTCGGAGGCGGGGCCTGCCGCCTGATTTCCTGGTTGAGGATTTTCCAGCGACGAAAGAGGCCGGGATGAAAATCTACCTTCTTTCCTTCGGAGCGGGCCTGCTCGTCGGCGTCATTTATTACCTCATCCAGGTACGCTCTCCGGCGCCGCCAGTGGCGGCTTTGATCGGCCTCCTCGGCATGCTGGTCGGAGAGCAGATCATCCCGGTTAGCCGACAGGCGCTTGCAGGCGCGGCGTTCGGCGCGGCCTGCAAGCAATCACACGCCGTCAACCATATTTTCGGCCAGTTGCCGGGACGCCCCGCCGCGAAACGAGCCGCCGAGGAGCAATGCCCATGACAGCGCCAGATCTCATCCTTCATAGCGGGCTGATTACGACGCTCGATCGCGCCAATCCGACCGCCAGCGCCGTCGCAATCAAGGATGGCGAATTCGTTGCGGTGGGTCATGAGAGGGACGTGGCCGCGCTTGCCGGCCCGCAAACCAAGGTCATCAACCTGAAAGGCCGTCGCGTCCTCCCCGGCCTCATCGACAATCATCTGCACATCATTCGAGGCGGCCTGAACTTCAACATGGAATTGCGCTGGGACGGCGTGAGGAGCCTTGCCGACGCGATGAACATGCTGAAGCGGCAGGTCGCAGTCACGCCGCCGCCGCAATGGGTGCGCGTCGTGGGCGGCTTCACCGAACATCAGTTCGTGGAGAAACGTCTGCCGACGATCGACGAGCTGAACGCCATCGCGCCGGATACGCCGGTGTTCATCCTTCACCTGTACGACCGCGCCTTTCTCAACGCCGCCGCCTTGCGCGTCGTGGGCTACACAAAGGACACGCCTGAGCCGCCCGGCGGCGAGATCACGCGCGACGCGAATGGCGATCCGACCGGCTTGCTGCTCGCAAAGCCCAACGCCGCGATCCTCTACGCGACGCTCGCCAAGGGACCGAAGCTGCCCTTCGATTATCAGGTGAATTCCACGCGCCATTTCATGCGCGAACTAAACAGGCTCGGCGTCACCGGCGCGATCGACGCCGGCGGCGGCTTTCAGAATTATCCCGAGGATTACGCCGTCATCCAGAAGCTCGCCGACGAAAATCTGCTCACCATCCGTCTCGCCTATAATCTGTTCACGCAGAAGCCGAAGGGCGAGAAGGAGGATTTCCTCAACTGGACGAAGACGTCCAAATACAGGCAGGGCGACGATTACTTCCGCCATAACGGCGCCGGCGAGATGCTGGTCTTCTCCGCCGCGGATTTCGAGGATTTCCGTCAGCCCCGGCCCGACATGCCGCCGGAGATGGAGGGCGAGCTCGAGGCGGTCGTGCGCATCCTCGCCGAGAACCGCTGGCCGTGGCGGCTGCACGCGACCTATGACGAGACGATCTCGCGCGCGCTCGACGTTTTCGAGCGCGTGAATCAGGACATTCCGCTCGAAGGCCTGAACTGGTTCTTCGATCACGCCGAGACGATCTCCGATCAATCCATCGACCGTATCGCCGCGCTTGGCGGCGGCGTCGCGGTTCAGCACCGCATGGCCTATCAGGGCGAATATTTCGTCGAGCGCTATGGCCCCGGCGCCGCCGAGGCGACGCCGCCGATCGCGCGGATGCTGGAGAAGGGCGTGCGCGTCTCGGCGGGCAGCGACGCGACGCGGGTGGCGTCCTATAATCCATGGGTGTCGCTCGCCTGGCTCGTCACCGGCAGGACGGTGGGCGGCCTTCGCCTCTATCCGCAGCGCAATTGTCTCGATCGCGAGACGGCGCTGCGCATGTGGACCGAGAACGTGACCTGGTTCTCGAATGAGGAAGGCAGGAAAGGCCGCATCGCCGTCGGGCAGCTCGCCGACCTGATCACGCCCGACCGCGATTTCTTCTCCTGTGCGGATGAGGAGATCGCCGATACGACCTCCGACCTCACCATTGTCGGCGGCAGGATCGTCTATGGCGCGGGAGAATTCGCCTCGCTCGATGAAAGCGCGCCGCCGCCCGCCATGCCGGACTGGTCCCCGGTGCGGACGTTCGGCGGATATGCGGCCTGGGGCGAAAAGCCGAAAAGCGAAGGGGCCCGTCTGTATAACCGTCTCGCCGCCGCCTGCGGCTGCAAAAACGCCTGCGCCGTTCATGGACATCGCCATGCGACGGCGTGGTCCGGCAAGCCGCCGATCGCCGATCTGAAATCATTCTGGGGCGCTCTCGGCTGCGCCTGCTGGGCCGTGTGACCGGCAAGCGAAGCAATAATCCTTTAACGGCGTGGCCTCGGCGCCGCAGGCGGCGCCGATTGAAGCTGCGTTTTTCCGGGTCGTGGGGAAATTGGCGATGCAGGTCAGATCATTTGCTCTCGTCGGATTGCTGGGCGCGGCGCTGTCCGCCGGCGGGCCGGCCGCGGCGCGCCCCGTCGCGCGGCCCGCTACAGCGGCAGCCGTGGCCGTGGCCCCCCAATATGACACGACCCATGTCTATGTCGCGCCCGAAGACGTCGACCGCTTCGCCGCGAGCTTCCTTGCGACCTTCGGCGGGGCGAGCACCAGGCAGGTCGTCGCCACGGTGACGCCGACGCCCAGCAGCACCACCTCCCAGCTCCTGCAGACGCCCGTCGGCACGGTCTCGTTGTTCGGCTTCAAGACGCCCATCCCCTATCCTTTCGGGGCCGAGCGAACGGGCTATCTCGTCACCGATCTGGACGCCGCCATAAAGGAGGCGCGCAAGGCCGGAGCGGACGTCCTCGTTGCGCCTTTCCCCGATCCGATCGGGCGCGACGCCGTCATCCAATGGCCGGGCGGCGTCAATATGCAGCTCTACTGGCACACGGCCAAGCCTTCCTATGCGCCGTTCGAGACCGTGCCGGAAAACAGGGTCTATCTTTCTCCCGACCGCGTCGACGCCTTCGTCAAAAGCTTCCTGCGCTTCTCCCGCGGCAAGATCGTCTCCGACGATCGGAAGGCTGCGGGAGCCTTGATCGGCCGGCCGAACGACCACATCCGCCGCATTTATGTCGACTCCGCTTTCGGCAAGATGGTCGTCTTTGTATCCGACGGACATCTGCCTTACCCTTTCGGCCGGGAGCTGACAGGATATGAGGTGAAAGATCTGGCGGCGACGCTGGACAAGGCGAAGCTGGCGGGCGCGGCCTTGCTTATTCCGCCGGTCGTCCTGGATGACCGCCAATTCGCGATCGTCCAGTTCCCGGGCGGATACATTGCCGAGATTCATGCGATGCCCGTCAAATAGATCGAACGGAGCGAAAGCGATGGCGTGGCGTCGAGGGGCGCTGTCGGCGGTTTCGGTTCTGCTCGCCGTCGCGGGCGGGGCGCAAGCCGACGACGCCGCGAAAGTTACGCCGAAGCGGCCCTCCATCATGTCCAATCGCTGGCAGGAGAACTGGTCGACGCTCGCCGATCCGAAGCTGCGAACGGGCCCCTTCGACGACCTCAAATATATTCCTTTGTCGCCGACGGACTCGAATATTTATCTATCCTTCGGCTTCACGCTGCGGGAACGTTTCGAAGTCTCCGACGCGCCCGCTTTCGGCATTGGCGGGAACAATCCCAGCGATAGCTATCTGCTGCAGCGGCTCCAGCTTCACGCCGATCTGCATTTGAACAAGGATTGGCGCGTTTTCACGCAGATCGAGGATGTGCGCGCCTTCGACAAGAAGGTGCTCGGTCCGGCGGATCAAAACCCGCTCGATCTGCGGCTGGCCTTCGTGGAATATGTCCACACGTTCAAAGCGGGCACGTTGAAGGCTCGCGCCGGCCGCCAGGAATTCGCCTTCGACCTGCAGCGCTTCGTCTCGAACCGGGACGGTCCCAATGTCAGGCAGGCCTTCGACGCGGCGTGGGTCGATTGGGAGTCCGAGCCCTGGCGGCTTATCGCCTTCGTCAGCCGGCCGGTTCAATATTTCCGCGAAAGACCGTTCGACGACAGGTCGGGAAACAATCTCCAATTCCATACGCTGCGCGCCGAAAGACATGTCTTCGGCCAAAACGAATTGTCCGCCTACTACTCGCTCCTCGTCAATGCGAATGCGAACTATCTGGACGCCACGGGATATGAGCATCGTCACATATTCGACATGCGCTTCGCGGGCGATCGGAACGATTTCGACTGGGATCTCGAGACGATGCTGCAATCGGGAAGCGTCGGAAGCAAGAGCGTCCGCGCCTGGGCGTTTGGAGGGCGGCTCGGCTACACTTTCTCCGATGCGCCGCTGCGGCCGCGGTTTGGCGTCCAGGCGGACGCGGCGTCCGGCGATCGCCATCGCCGCGACGGCCAGGTCGGAACCTTCAATCCGCTTTTCCCGAACGGCTACTACTTCACGCTTGCCGGCTTCACCGGATACGCCAATCTCATTTATCTCAAGCCGTCGCTCACTTTGAAGCTGACCGACAAAATCACCTTGCTCACGGCGAGCGGGTTCCAGTGGCGGGCGACCACCGCCGACGCCGTCTACACATTTCCGAGCGCCGCCGTCGCCGGCACGGCCGGGCTCTCCGGGCGCTGGACCGGCGCCTATGGGCAAATCCGGTTGGACTGGGCGATTACGGCCAATCTCTCCACAGCGGTTGAAGCCGTTCATTTCAAAACCGGCGAAGTCCTTCGCCGCGCCGGCGGACATGACAGCGACTATCTCGGCGCTGAACTCAAGCTGGCGTGGTGAGCCGTTCCGTCGCGGACTCGACTGAGCCGGCTCCGTTTGATTCATTCGCCGCGCTCCTTGCGACGAGTGAAGCGGCGACGCAATCCAGTCGCGGGTGGCCCTGGATTGCTTCGCCTCCGGCTCGCAAGGACGCGCGCGCATTGTCGCGAAGCGATCACGCGGAAGCCATATGACGCGTCGGAGTCGCGGCAGCGGCGGCGATGAAATGCCTGACTTTGGGTTCGCCCTGAGAGCCATATTGACGGACCGCTTCCTGAAGGACCCGGTCGGCGTTGGTGACGCGCTGATGCTGCCGCAAGTGCTCGAGCCAGGAAGCGACGAGAAATGTCTCCAAAAACAAACCTTCCTCGGCGACGTCCTCGAAGACGTCCCAGGCATAGGCGCCGTCCCGCCGCCGTCCTTGGCCGAGTTCCTGAATCGCTTCCAGAAAGGCCTCGCGATTTTGCGGGTCGATACGATATTCCACCGTGACCAGGATTGGCCCTCGATCGGCTTCCGCGTCGATGGTCATGACGGGAACGGGCCAATGCATCGACGGCGTCAGGTCGAGCTCCGCGCCGGTTTGCAGCTTCCACCGCCAGCTCAAGGGAATTCCGATTAGGACGCCCGCCGCCGCGACGAAGTGGGCCGCCGGGAGATTGAACATTCCGGCAAGCTGGCCCCAGACCGCGCTGCCCGCGGTCATGGCTCCGAAAAAGACGGTCACGAACATGGCGAGTCCGCGACCGCGCACCCAGTCCGGCAGGGAGACCTGGGCCGAAACATTGAGCGTCGCGATGACGACGATCCATGACAAGCCCGCGAGGGCGCAGGCGGCGAGGCCGAGAAACGGTTCCTGCGCAAGGCCAAGCATGACCAGCGTCGCCGCCGTGCCGCAAGCGCCGAGCGCGACGAGCCAGTCGGGACCGAAGACCCTCTTCAACCGGGAAAGCGCGAATGCGCCCGTGATCGCCCCGGCGCCGATCGCGCCCATGAGCATGCCATAAAGCGCCGGACCGCTCGCAATCTGGTTGCGGGCGACGAGCGGCAGGAGCGCCCAATAAGCGCTTGCGAAAAAGAAAAAGAAGACGGCTCTTGCGAGCGTGGCGCGCAAATGCGGATTGTAGCGCGCATGGCGGAATCCGATCGTGAGGGCGCTCACAAGCCGCTCCGCGGGAAGCGCATGATCGATCCGCGACGGCGGGCGCCACCACAGCAAGGCGCCGATGACGGCGAAATTGCTCAGCGCGTTGATCCAGAACGGCGCCGCGATCCCGAAGGCGCCGATGATGAGGCCGCCCAATGCGGGTCCAATGGCCCGGCTGATATTGACGCCGACGCCATTGGCCGCGACCGCCGAAGGCAGATCGTTCCGCGGAACGAGCTGGGGGACGATCGATTGCCAGGCCGGCGCCATCAGCGCCGCGCCGACGCCAAGCAGGAAGGTGAACAACAATAGAAGCTGCGGATTGATGAGGTCGAGCCACACAAGCGCCGCGCTCGCTCCCGCGACGATCGTCAGGAAAATTTCCGCGGCGATCAGGAACCGGCGCTTGTCGAGAATATCGGCCAACGCGCCGGCCGGAAGAGCGAAAAGAAACATCGGCAGGCTGGACGCGACCTGTATCAGGGAAACGGTGAGCGGGCTGGCGTCCAAGCTCGTCATAAGCCAGCCAGACGCCGCATTATACATCCAGGAGCCAATGTTCGACACAACCGTCGCCGTCCAGATCGCGGCGAATGTCAAATGGCGGAACGCGCTCCAGAACGATTGAGCCCGCATCCGGCTCTGCTGCTCATCCGATACGAGATTGGCCATCTGGCGCGCTCCGATAGACGCTTTGTCCTTTAGAGCGGAATCGCGAAGAAGTTGAGTCTATGCGGCCTGTCGAATTCGCCGCGCGCTGCGAATGCAGCAGTTCTCTTTCAGAGTCGCGTATGCTCGCCTCGCGATTTTTCAGGCCAACAACTTGTCGATCGTGATCGGCAGTTCGCGGATGCGCTTCCCCGTCGCGTGAAAGATCGCGTTCGCAATCGCGGCGGCCGTCCCGACCACTCCGATTTCCCCAACGCCCTTCACGCCGAGGGGACTGACCTCCGGGTCCGGCTCGTCGACGAAAATCGTCTCAATATCGAAAATATCGGCATGCGTCGGGACATGATAGCCGGCGAAATCGTGATTCATGAACCGTCCAATGCGGTCATCAAGAACGCTTTCTTCGTGCAGCGCCATGCCCAATCCCATGACGACCCCGCCGACGATCTGACTTCTCGCCGTCTTCGGATTGATGATGCGTCCAGCCGCCACCGCGCAAACGATGCGCGTGACTCGAACGAGGCCGAGCTCCTCGTCAACTTTGACCTCGGCGAACACGGCGCTATGCGTGTTCCGCGCCTTCTCGCCTGTATGTTCGTCATGGGCGTCCGTCTCCCCGCGCGCTTCGATAGAGCCCGATCCAGACGCCGCGAGGATGCTGCGGATCGACAGGGCGCGGGACGGATTCCGCTTGACGCGGATCGAACCCTCGACGAATTCGATATCGTCGAATGTCGCCTCTCCGAGCGGCTTGCCGTCCATCCTCTCGGCGGCGAGCAGGAGCTTCCCGCCAAGCGACCGGCATGCGAAGTGGACCGCCGCGCCGACAGATGCGGCGGTGAAGGAGCCGCCCTCCAGCGGCGCCTGGGGCAAGCGCGAGTCGCCGAGCCTGACGGTGACCGCCTCGATCGGAAGACCAAGCGCATCGGCCGCGATCTGCGCTAAAATCGTATAAGTGCCGGTTCCAATGTCGGAGGTGGCGGAAGCCACCTCCAAACGCCCATCGACGTCGAGCTTTGCGCTTGCGGAAGCCTTTACCATCAGAGCTTCCCAGATCCCGGTCGCGACGCCCCAGCCGACCAGCTCCTTGCCATCCCGCATCGAGCGGGGTTGATGATTGCGTCTCGCCCAGCCGAATTGCGCCGCGCCCTCCTTATAGGCGGCCATCAGCGCCTTGCTCGTATACGGCGCGCCGGTCATCGCGTTCTTGTCCGAATAGTTGATCATGCGCAATTCGAGAGGATCGATGCTTGCGACATAGGCCAATTCGTCCATGGCGATCTCGAAAAGATTCATGCCCGTCGCGGCGCCGGGCGCCCGCATATCGCCGGGCGTCGCCGTGTCCATCGGCGCGATGGCGGCGTCGAGCTCGACATTCTCGCAGGCATATGCGATTGCGCCCCAATTGACGATGTTTTCCATATAGTTCTCAAAGCGAGACGTGGCGTTGGCCGCACGCATGAGAATTGCGGCGAGCCTGCCGTCGGCCTGCGCGGCGAGCGATATGTTCTGTTCGCATTGAGGCCGGTGAACGAAAGTAAACATTTGCTGGCGCGTCATCGTCACGCGCACGGTGCGCTTGAGCATCATAACGGCGAGCGCGGCAAGGACGACCTGATATTGCGGTCTGAGGCCAGCGCCGAACGCGCCGCCCACGAACGGGTTCAGAACGCGCACTTTCTCTGCGGGAATTTCGAACACGCTCGCAATATAGCTCTGGACGTTCTGCGGTCCCTGGGTCTTGTCGTGGATAACGATCCCGCCATCGCCCTCCCAGACGACCGTGGACGCGAATGGCTCCATGGGATTGTGGTGCTCGGTCGCAAGGCGGTAATCGCCCTGGACCTTATATGGCGCGCCGGCGAAAGCGGCTCGCGCATCGCCGCGGCTGCTCGGTTCGACAACGATCTCGCGTTTCGCATCGGGGACGAAACGCTCGGCCAAGGCCCTGCGGAAGTCGGTGTTGTGCGGTTCTGTTTCGTATTCCATCTTCACCAGGGTCGCGGCGAAACGCGCGGCCTCGAACGACTCCGCCACAACCAGCGCTACCGGTTGTCCGCTGAACATGATCCTGTCGTCATAAAGCGGGCGGAAGGGCGAACCGGGCGAGTCCGCTCCGTCGCCATAGGCGTCGTTCCCGGCGGACATGCTCGGCCGATTTTCGTGCGTGACGATCTCGACGACGCCGCCGACGCCTCGCGCGGCGGAGGAATCGATTGACAGAATGCGTCCTTTCGCAACGCCGCTCGATACGATAACGCCATGGAGAAGGCCGTCGAAAACATGGTCGCCGGCATAGCGGGCCTGACCGGAGACCTTGAGCTTGCCGTCGATTCGGCTGACCGGCGCTCCGATTTGCGACATGGCGTTCTTCCTCACGCAATTCGTTTATCGGTCTGCGATTGATGGATCCCGTTCGCGGCCTGCTTCAAACTTCGGACAATAGCGAGTTTGGCTAAGCGGATCTTGAAGTCGTTGCCGCCCTGTCCCCGGGCGTCCCGCAGGATCGTATTCGCCGCGGCGACGAAAGCCGCTTCGGTCGGCGCCGCGCCCAGGAGAGATTTTTCGGCGTCGCGATCTCGCCAAGGCTTGTGGGCGACGCCTCCAAGCGCGACCCGGGCGTCTGTGATCGCGTCGTTCTCAATCCGCAACGCGGCGGCTACGGACACGAGAGCGAAAGCGTAGGATAGCCGATCCCTCAGCTTGAGATAGCTGTAGTGCCGGGTGAAGCACTCCGCCGGAAGCTCGACAGCGGTGATCAACTCGCCGGCCGCGATATGCGTGTCGCGTTCGGGATTTTCACCCGGCAATCGGTGGAAATCGCTAATTGCGACGATGCGGTCGCCATTTGGGCCGGTCAAGCGCACGCGCGCGTTCAGAGCGGCCAGCGCGACGCACATGTCGGAAGGATGCGTTGCGATGCATTTGTCGCTCGCGCCGAGGATCGCATGAATTCGGTTAACGCCGCCGATCGCGCCGCAGCCGCTTCCGGGCTCGCGCTTGTTGCAGGAAGTCGCTCCATCGTAGAAATAATAGCAACGCGTCCGTTGCATGAGATTCCCGCCAATGGTCGCGGCGTTACGAAGCTGTTGGCTGGCTCCCGCGAGCAGAGCGCTTGAAAGCAAAGGATAGCTTTCGCAAATGCGCGCATCTTTCGCCGCGTCGGAATTGCGAAGGAGAGCCCCGATGCGCATCCCGCCGTCATCGAGCTCCTCTATGAGATCGAGCGGCAGACGAGTAATATCCACAAGCCTCGCAGGCGTCTCGGCGCCGACCTTCATGAGATCGACGAGATTGGTCCCGCCGGCGATATATTTGGCGCCGACGGCCGATCCCTCTCGGACCGCTTCGGCGACGTCTCGGGGCCTCACGAAGCTGAAGGGATTCATGGAAGCCCCCTGCTCTCGATAACCTCCATCATCGCGTCCACAATATTGGTGTAGGCGCCGCAGCGGCAGAGATTGCCGCTCATGAATTCGCGAATCTCCTCGCGCGTCCTGGCGCGGCCTTCATTCAAGAGGCCGACGGCTGAGCAAATCTGTCCTGAGGTGCAATAGCCGCACTGAAAGGCGTCATGGTCGATAAAGGCCTGCTGCAACCGGTGCAGTTCTCCGGCGACGCCGAGGCCTTCGATGGTGAGAACTCTCCGGCTCTCGCACATGAGCGCGAGGGTCAGGCACGAATTGATCGGCCGCCCGTCGAGCAGCACCGTGCATGCCCCGCACTGGCCATGGTCGCAACCCTTCTTCGTCCCCGTGAGACCAAGCCTGTTTCGCAACAGATCGAGCAACGTCGTCCACGGCTGGATGCTTATTTCGTAGGGATCGCCATTGATCGCAAGGCGAAGCGCGACAGTGGCGTATTCCTGCTCCGAAGCGTTCATGGACTTGGGCCTTGCTTGGACGCGGGAGGAAAAGCGGCGGTCTTGTTGACGCGGAGGCGCCGTGTCGTCGCACTAACTAATTCGGTCAGCCCGCCGCGCAATGAAAGCCTGGAAGATTGATGATCGCGCGCGGGAGATTTGCCCGGCCTGGATCGGGAGCCGCCCCATAGCGCGGCGGCCGGGCGCGGCTTCAAATTGCTTCCGCTCGGCCCCGCCGGCCAGAACGGAAGAAACGAAATGAAACGCCCCTGCTCGCGCCGCAATTCAATCTGGATATTCGCAATCGTCGCTTTGTTCGCTTTATCGTCGCCTTCGCCGTCCATGTCGGGCGAGGGCCGGCGACCGATAAAGCTCGCCGTCTTCGATCTCGAGCTGGACGACTTCAGCGCCGGCGGCCCGCTCGCCGGAGAGAGCGCGGACGAAACCGCGCGTCTTCAGCGCATGACGAAGCTGACCCGCGATCTGCTTTCACAATCCGGACTCTTCGAAATCGTCGATGTGAGCCGGTCGAGTAGCGTCATGGCCGCCGAACGCTGGCTCCGCAAATGCAATGGCTGCGACGCGGATGCGGCGCGCGAGCTCGGCGCGGACATGTCCTTCGTCGGGTTTTTCCGGAAGATCAGCGTGATGGAGCAATATCTCGAATTGCGAATCCGCGACGCGCGAACGGGACAGCTTCTCCATGTCTCGCAAACGGATCTTCGCGGCGAAACGGATGAATCTTGGAGCCGGGCGCTGAAATTCCTGGTCAAATACGAGCTCGTCGAACCGGAGCTGCGCCGCCGTAAGGGTCAGGCGCGCGATCCATGAAATCGATCGCGTTCCGGCGATCGGGCGATTCCGCCCGATCGCCGCTCGACGAGGCTAGAACCTTCCGGACTGCGTATAGGTGACGCCGCCGGCGACATAGGTCGCGGTCCAGGAGTCGCTCGCAACGTCGTGCTGCACGCCGTTGCCGTTCATCTGCGCCGCAAAGGTTCCGGAGCCGGGATTGATGGTCTGGCCTGGCGCGAGCTTGAAGGAATAGACGAAGCTCGCCCCGGATACATAGCTCTGAACGATATGGCCGCCGAACGTGTTGTAGGCGCCGTTATAGGTCACGTTGACGGCCGGCGCGGCGATCGTCACGGTGAGCGCCGTGATTTGCGCGGCGGCGGAGAGGACGAGATCGTCTTCATAATACCACGGGCCGCTGGCGTTGCGCCGGCCGGTGAAAGTCGCCGGCCCGGTTCCGCCGCCCCCGCCGCCGCCAGGCGGCGCGCTTGCATTGACCGTGAGAGCGAGGGCCGTCGACGCGCTCAGAGCGCCGCTCGTCCCGGTGATGGTGAAGGCGCTCGCTCCGACGGATGCGGCGGCGCCGGCGGCGAGCGTCACCGTCGTCAATGACGGCGAAGACGGCGGGTTGAACGTCGCCGTCACGCCCGCGGGCAGGCCGGTCGCGGAGAAGGCCACATTGCCGCTGAATCCCCCCGACGGCGTCACGGAAATCGTCGCCGCGCCCGCGGCGCCCTGAGTCACCGAAAGGCTCGTCGGGCTGGCGGACAGATTGAAGCTCGCGGAGGGCGGGGTCGACGTTCCCGCAAGCGCCACCACGGTCATTGAATAGGGCGGCGCGGCGATCGAAAAATTGGTTCCCTGGCCGCTGACATTGTTCGAGGCGATGGCGTTGCTCGAAGGCGTGTAGGAATGGACAGTCGCCGTTCCGGCGGGCGTGAATCCCGAGAGCGACACATTGACGTTCATGGCGTTGTTGCGGTCCTTGTTGATCAGGAGGACCGCAAGGCCGCCATTCGCCTGCCGCGCCGCATGAGTCGTCAACAGGCTGTTGCTCGACGAGGTGGCGACCAGCGTGTCGCCCGCTTTCCCGAGAAGCGACGCCATCTGCATGCCGTAATAGGCCGGGAAGGGCGTGTTGGCGGCTGGCTCGCCCGACAGCCCGTTCGACAGGACGCCGTAGTCGCCGTAGTTGTACGAGCCGAAAAGGCTGGACGACGCATTCCCCCAGACGGCGCCGTTATGCAGGCCCCAGACGTCGACGCTGGTCGCGCCATTCTCCACCCATGAGAGCATGTTGTCGGCGATGAACATCGCATTGACGATGCTGAGCGTCTGCTTGCCGGGATTGTAGGACACCGAATTCGTCTCGGTGACCATGATCTCGATCTTCGACGCGTTCGCGCCGCCATATTGGTTGATCAGCGCCTTCAGCCGCGACGCCATGAAGGCGATTCCGGACGACGCATTCTGCGGCGAAGCGAGCAGGCCGGCGTCGGATTCGGTCCACGGCTCCTGCGGATACCAATGCACGACCACGAAATCGATCACGGAGCCGCATTGCGCCAGCACATTGGCGTTCCAGTCCGGCGCGACGCCGTCCGGCCATTGGCCCGGCGCGGTCAACACCGCGCCGATCTTGATCGTCGGATCGACGGCCTTCATCGCGCTCGCGAATTGCGCGACGTTCCTGCCATAGGTCGCGGGATCCTTCTGCGCGTGCAGATCCGTCTCCCAAGCAGCGCCATATTGGCCGTTGCCATAGACCTCGTTGCCGATCTCCCAATATTTGACGCCGTAGCCCTTGGCGACATTGGCGTAGCGCACCCAGGACGCGGCCAAATTGGGGTCGCCGCCGCCATTTCCGCTTGCATTGGAGCCGTAATTCACCGTGACGATGGGCGCCGCGCCAATCGATCTCGCGAGGCTCATGAAGGCGTCGAAATTATTGTTCGGATTCGCATAGCTGCCCTGGCCGGGAACGATGGAATTGGTTTGCCAGTTGTAGACGTCCGAGGTCGATCCGCCCGGATAGCGCAGCGCCGCGACGCCCGCGCGCGACAGCAGGCCCGGTATGGCGGCGTCGAGCAGATTGGCGTCCCACACGGCCGTGTTCAGCCCCCAGGCGGGCGCCCGAATCGTCGCCAGACTCGCGCCGGCGTTCACGCCGACGGAGACCGCCGTCTGAGCCCTGGCCACAGAAGCCGAACCGATCATCGCAATAAAGACCATAAAGGCGGCGCTCGTCGCGCGGAGCCCGTCAAACATCAACAACCCCCTAAAATTCGTCGCTTCTCTATAACGCGTCTCGCACAAGGCGGCTTAAAATTGCATGGCTTCGAAACGCCGAATTATTCGCGATCCGGAACGGCAAATGCGGCGGATCGCCATGTCCCTGGCGCGGGGTTCGCCGGAGCCGACAACGTTGCCGGCTCCGATCGAATCGGGTTTACCTTGCGCCGATAGCGAAGCTACTTGACGATCGTGAATCCCTGCTCGACGAAAATAGGCTTGGCGGCCTTGCTCTTCAGGAAGGCGAGAAACTTCTCCGGCTTCTCTCCCGTGGCCGTCGTGGTCAGGGCGATCGGATAGACGATTGGCGGATGCGCGTTGGCGGGGAAGGTCGCGACGGTCTTCACCTTGGGCTCGGATTTCGCGTCGGTCAGATAGACGACGCCGAGCGGCGCCTCCTCGCGCGCGACGAACATCAACGCGGCGCGCACATTGTCCGTGAAGGCGAAATGGGGCTCGATCGTCGCCCAGAGATCGAGCTTTTCCAGCGCGGCTTTGGCGTATTTGCCGACCGGCACGGAAGCCGGATCGCCCGTCGCGACCTTGCCCGAGCCGATAGCCGCCGCGAAGGCCTCCTTGGTGAAAGCGAGCTTGCCGGTCTTCGACGATTGAGGCGCGACGACGACGAGAGAATTGCCGAGCAGATCCGAGCGCGTCTCGGCCTTGATGAGGCTTTTCGCGGCGAGATAGTCCATCGACGCCTGGTCGGCGGAGAAGAAGACGTCCGCCGGCGCGCCGGCCTCGATCTGCTTGGCGAGCGCCATGGAGCCGGCATAGCTGATCTTCGTTTCGATCCCCGTCTTCGCCTTGAAGGCCGCCGCCGCCGCATCGAGCGCGTTTTTGAGGCTGGCCGCCGCAAAGACGGTGACGGTCTGGTCCGACGCCGTCGCGGCGGGCGGGGCGGCCGGCGCCTCGGCGCGGAGCGGCGGCGGCGCGAGGGCGAGCGCCAGGGCCAGGGCGACGCCGAAAAATCTGAACATGGCGGTTTTCCTCGATCAGGGCGGCGACGCGAGCCGCCGGCTGAAGCGGCATGCCTCAGCTTGCACGTATATGCATAATTTACGACATTGTTCGAGTCATGCGTAAAATTCACGCATATGACGCGGAATCAGGGCGGCGCCTTGCCGTGTCGCCTACCTTTTCCTCTATTTTCGGCGGAGCCGCCTTCCAGAATGTGTGATTACATGCAAAAATTACGGAACTCCGGAACAGAAGGGCGGGCGGATGTCCGAATATTTCACGACCAAGGAACTGGCGGCCTTGCTGCGGGTGAAGGAGCGCAAGGTCTACGACCTGGTCTCCGGCAAGGCGCTTCCGGTGCGGCGCGTGACGGGCAAGCTGCTCTTTCCCAGGAAGGAAATCGAGGAATGGATCGCCGCGAGCGGCGGCGCGCTGCAGCAGGCGGCGAAGGCGGCGCCGGCGGAGATGGGACCGACGCCGCTCGTCATGGCGGGGGGGCACGACCCGCTTCTGGAATGGGCGTTGCGGGAATCGCGTTCCGGCGTCGCGGCCTTGCTCGACGGCGCGCTCGACGGGCTGGCGCGGTTCGAGGCGCGGGCCTGCCTCGCCGCCGGACTTCACATCCCCTCCGGGAACGCCACGGAATGGAACGTCGAGGCGGTGCGGCGCGATTTCGGACAGGAGCCGGTCGTGCTGATCGAATGGGCCAAGCGCAGGCGCGGCCTCATGTGCCGGCCGTCATCCTCCACCACGATCAAGGATCTCGCGGATATCGGACAGCTTAGGTTTCAATCCCGCCAGCCCGAGGCGGGAAGCGAGCTGGTGCTCGCCGCGCTGCTCTCGCAGGCGGGGCTGCGGAAATCCGATCTCCACATCGTCGATTCGATCGAGCGGACCGAAACGGATCTCGCAATGGCGATCGCCAACGGCCGCGCCGATGTCGGGCTGGGGATCGAGGCGGTCGCCCGGCAATGCGGGCTCGCCTTCGCGCCGCTCATCGTGGAGCGCTTCGACCTCCTCGTCTGGCGAAAGGCCTATTTCGATCCGCCCTTCCAAACCTTCATCAGATTTTGCGCCGGCGCCGCCTTCCGCGCCCGCGCGGAGACGCTGGGCGGCTATGATTGCGAAAATCTCGGCGCCGTACATTTCAACGGGCCGTGAGATATGGCTCCCTCCCCTACCCGGCCAATTCGTCCGACCAGCGTTCGGAGCGAAAGGCCCGGGCGATCGCCTCCGCGCGCGCCTGCCGAGTCGCCTCCAAATCGGCTTTTGCATCGACGCCGGCGCATGCCGCAAGGGCAGTCTCCAGCATAGCGGCCTTTGGATAGACTTGCCCCGAGCGTCCTTCATGCGCGCGGAAATCGCAGGCGCACACCATCATCAATGAACGAAAGCGCGCCGGCGCGTCGAAGGCGCCGAGCCGTTCGAGCATCGCCCCGACGGGACCGGCGCGCATTTTCGATACGCGATGGACCCGCTCGCATTCCGCGAGCGCCAACAGGGCCAGGTCGCGACATTCCTCCAAGACGCCGAATCGCGCCGCGATCGCTTCGACGCGCGGTCCCCCGCGCTCGATATGTCGGTAATGCGCCGGCAGATGTTCGCGCGGCGAGTCCGACTTGCCGACATTCATCACGAGAAGCGCGAAACGGACGGCGAGCGGCGCGCCGCTTGCGGCCGCCTCGTCGAGCGCCTTTATGAGATGCGCGCCGAGATCGACGTCGTTCTGCCCCTCGGCGATCTGCGGCACGCCGAAAAGCAAATCGACCTCGGGCAGAACCGCGAAGAGCGCGCCGCACGCCCGCAGCGTCGCGATCATTCTGGACGGCGCGCCGCCCGTCAGGCCGCGAGCGAGTTCCGCCCATATCCGCCGGGGCGCGGCGTCGGCGAGCGCGCCGGCCGCAACTTGCCGGGACATGAGCGCCAAGGCGTCGGCGTCTCCGTCCTGGTCCGGCGCCTCCGCGAGAAGCGCGGCCATGCGCAGGAGGCCGAGGCCGGGATGGGTTTGCCCGAAGTCGGGCGGCGGGGAGTCGAGAGCCATTGCGCGAGCCGGATATTGCCTGAGCGATCCAGCCTGCTAGCAAAGCGCTTGCCGCGGCGGGAGGCCGCGCGTCCCGCTCTTGCCGCCGGTTCTGGCCCTGCCCATGTCACATGCGGGGATGGTTTTAAGCTTGGGAGCCTCTGCTATGAGTTCCTTTGGGCTTCTGCGCAGCGCGCGCATCGTTCTCATCGTCCTGACCGGACTCGCCGCCGGGATCTCGTGGGGCGCGCTGGAACAAAGCGCCCAGACGAAAGAGTGGCTACGGCCGGGGCCAATCGGATGAGCGCGCGGTCGCGGTCAACCCTGAGACTGACAATGTGAAAAGCCCGGCGAAAGGCCGGGCTTTTCGTTGCGGTTCGGAACCCTGATCAGTAGCGCGCAAGCACCGGCGCGGTGGAGCCGCCGCCAAACAAGTTGAAGTGCCAGTTCACGCCCGCGCGCACCGTATGGAAGCGGGTGTGATTGTTGACGTTGTTGAGACCAAAGCCCGGATTCCACCACAAGTTCTGGTTGGCGCCGCTGATGTCCGTGTAGAGATATTCCACTTTGGCCGACCAGTTGGGCATGAACATCCACTCGGCGCCGCCGCCAGCGGTCCAGCCCGTTTGAACCGCGCTGTTCTGGTTCCACCAGAAGTTCCGCTGAACCTCGCCATAGGCGAAGCCGCCGGTTCCGTAGAGCAGCACGCTCGACCAGCCCGGGAAGGTGACGCCGAGACGTCCGCGAACGGTGCCGAACCAGTTGATGCGCGCGAGATCGACGCCCCCGCCCCACCAGTTTCCGCCGCCGCCGCCGCCAATGCTGGTCCCTTGGAAGTCGGTCTCGGCGCCGATCACGAGCCAGGGCGAGAACTGGAAATTATAGCCGATTTGGCCGCCGCCCACGACGCCGCCCGACCCGCCGCCGCCATTGTTTCCGCCCCAACCCCAGACCGGAAACGCGCCGCCCGGGAAGAGGGCCGGATTCGCCCAGAGCAAGGCGTTGTTCCAGACATTGGAGGACGAACGGTCCTGCCAGCCGCCGCCGAGATTGAGACCCACATAGAAGCCGTTCCAGGTCAGCACCGGCGGCGGGGGAGCGACAGGCGGCGGCTCCTTGCGCGAGGGAAGATCCGCGGCCTGCGCCGAGCCGGCGGCGAGAGCCGCCGCCAGGGCGATCGAGGAAAGAGATGTCCTCATGTCCAAATCCTTATGGTCAAGTTGTTCCGATACCCGCTTCAGTCTTGTGGGCAGACATGCGTCGAAGCAGCCCACAAGCAGACACATCTGTCCCGAGTCGATGGAGGAACGCAACATAACGAAAGACAAACTGATCACAAATACTAATCGTGTTGTACATATAGCACGACTAAAACATAACAATATTGACTGTGTCTTGGCATTTTAAATCATAAGCTAAACAATATGTTCGGCATAACCTTGAGCATAGTACAATGCCAAGGTCTCACCGTGAGCGGGTGGGAACGCAGAAGGTAAAGAAACAGGCCTTACGCTCTCCGCTTCTACGAAGTCAGCGCTTCTCCCGCGCGTCGTCGCGCGCTCGAACCCAGCGGGCGCCGGAGCCTTCTCGACGTTGGAGAGCGGCCGTGAGTGACGAGCCAAAGGCGACCGATCTGAGGCGACGCCCTGCGAAGCAGCATAGCTGCCCGACGCCCCCTCGCCAGCTCCGGCTAAGCAAATCCCACAATAGATCAATACGCTAACATCTGTTATCGGTATAAAAAGACAGAGATACGCCAAGCGCGACGGCCTGCATAAAACAAGCCCCGGGTCTTTGTCATAATCAGCGTAGCCGGCTGCAGCGGTCCGCTTTTCTCGTGGAAAGGGCCGACAATGCCTACCAATCCAGCCTGGCGCTACTTCGAGCAAGACAAAATCCTTCAGCAGTTGATCAAAGACGGAGCGCCGATCACGGTCGAGAATTACATTTCGGCTGTTTGGCGCTCAGAGCTTCCCGATAGCCTGACTCCCGAAAACGCGGCCTTCCTGGCCGAACTGTCCGAATTCGAGGAAACGCAGCGCAGCTACGCCTAAAGGCGCTCGGCCAGGCTTCCAGGAGCGCGCGCTCGGCGGCGACGCAGCTTGAAGCCGGCGCGCGCGGCGGTCATGCGCATCGGTTTGAAGAAATAGCGAGCGAGAGGCGCTCGCATGGCCAAGCCTCAAGATCAGCCTTGCCGATCGTAGCTTGCGCGCGCATAGAGCGAGAGGACGGCCGCCGAGTGACGCCCCCCGACGCCCTCATTGGGCCATCGCTTCAGCTTGCGGGGCTCTTCGGCATCTGCTTGAGAGAGATGTTGCGGTCCCCGGCCTTATATTTGACCGAACTCTCCGTTCGGCCCAGCTTTTCGCTAATTTCGCCGGCCGGCATCCGGTCAGCCGCAAGCCGCTTAAGCTCCTCAAGCTCCTGCCCGCTCCATTCTCCGCTGTTGTTCGGCAGAGGCTCTAAGACGTTTCGTAACGCCTCGATCGCGCGTTCGACGACGGCGTTTTCCTCTTCAAAAAAAGCCGCCTCTTCCCGCTCGAGTTCGTCGGAAGGTTCGGGACCGCAGAGCTCTTGCCTGATGTCGCAGAGCCTCTCACTGCGGCGCTTCAGGCTTCTGAGAAGAATTTCAGCGTCGGTTCGGCTCAGAGCGAGCGTAATTTGTTGTTCCATGGCGCTCTCCAGGTGCTGCCTATTGTCCATATGGATCACACCCAAGATCAGGGGAACGCTCAGTTCGCTTCCGCATGAGGGCGCGCGCTCATTTTTCGCCGCGCTCGCCTCGTTTGGCTCGATTGTCAGGCGCAGGCCGCCCCGCCCCCCAGAATGACCCTCGGTTAAAGCGAGGGTCATTTCTCGTCTTCGTCGAGCTTCCTAAGCGCGGCCTTCGCCCGCCCCCGCGCATCGCAGACATCCTTCGCGGCGAACCAGGATTCGCTCTCACGCTCAACCGTGCGGACAAGCTTTGAGTTTTCGAACAGAAACCGCGTGACCTTCATGCCTCCATCGGCGCCGGCCTGATAGGGCGGGTAGCGCATAGCGTCGCAAAGCGGCGCCGCGCCAATGAAGCCTGCGACATCCGCGCGCATGGCAAGCTGCCGCATATGCAATGGCGCCCGCACGCATTATGCTGGCGTCGACAACATTCCTCCCGAACCTTGGCCCGGCCTTTGCCGGGCTTTTTTCGTCATAGCAACAGATGCATTTGCGGTAAGCATGCGGCCATCCAGCGCATGAGCCGCAGCGCCGAGCAGCGTCTTTCCTGAGAGGCGGCGGTGAACGCCCGCTACGACTGCGCCGCGATCTCACCTTGATGCGTTACCGGCAATCCCGCTGCGTCTGGCCCGGGCAATTCGCGGCTCTATAACACCGTGCCGGGCTAACACCATGCCGGGGCGAGTCTGCGAGAGGGAGGATTGCGTATGGTTAAGTCTAAACTCGCCGGAATGGTGATCAGCGCGTCATTGCTCTTTGGCTATGAGCCAATCGTGGCGGCAGCTCCTACGTTTGCGTCTCCGATCGCAGTCGAAATTTCCAATGCTGACGGGCTGGTCGCCCAAGCTTCGATTGGCCGCCCCCTTACAAATCGCGAGTTGAGGCGTCAACATCGCGCCGAGTATCGCCGATTGCGTCGGGAGCATCTCGCCGAGCGTCACGAACTGCGTCGGTCCCAGCGATTTGAGCGTCGATTCGGCCGCGCCGCGCCAAGACAGCGATCTATTCGCCAAGGCGTTTATTAGGGAGGCTAGGCCCTGTGGGCGGATTGAGGAACTGATCGCGCCGCCCGAAGTAATTGCGGCCTGAGCGCAAGCCAGAGCGCCCAGGCCGAGATGTTCGCCAACGGTTTGCGCTATAACGCGCCAAGCCTGGACTGGTGACGCGGCGCCATGTTGCACTCATGTCATGGAGTCGCCGAGGCTGTTTGGGAATCGTTGGAGATCAACGATTGCAGGCCGATGCCCATGAAACAAGGTCGGCGTGAGCCCCGATAACGGCAAAAATATCAAGAAAATCACGTGGCTGGGGGACCTGGATTCGAACCAAGATTAACGGAGTCAGAGTCCGCTGTTCTACCGTTGAACTATCCCCCAACGGGCCGGCGGCGCGTCGCCGCGGCGGCGGGACGTGATCTAGAGAGAGCGGAGCGCGCTGTCAACCGCCTCGCCGCGCATCGAATCCTTCCGCTGCGCGCAAGGCCCCGCTCGCGGCCGTTCGCGCGCCACTTGCGGGCGCGTCCGCAATCCTGCATGTAAGACGTTTAACGCGAATGGGATCGCGCGAGCGGCGAAAACGCGGCGGATATCGCGGGAGCACGAACTTGGCAGGGACCGATCGGCCCCCACATTCGGGGCCAGGTCTGGAGACAATGACGGCGGCCGGGCGCGCAGCGGGCGCTCGGGCCGCCATAGCGGCGGGAGCGGCGGGCTCGGCCGGACACGCCTCCTATGGAAACGGGCACACTTACGCCGCGCTCGACCTCGGCACGAATAATTGCCGCCTGCTCATCGCCCGGCCGGAGCGGCGCGCCCGCCGGCGCAATTCGGATTTCCTGCGCATCGTCGACGCCTTCTCACGAATCGTGCGGCTCGGCGAAGGGCTCGGCCGCGCCGGCCGCATCAGCGAGGCCGCGATCGAGCGCACCATCGCGGCGCTGGAAATCTGCCGCGACAAGATGGAGGCGCGCGGCGTCACCCGCGCCCGACTCGTCGCCACCCAGGCATGCCGCGGCGCCGCCAATGGCGAGGAGTTCGTCGGCCGCGTCCGCGAACGCACCGGCCTGGAGCTGGAGGTCATCGACCGCGAGACCGAGGCCCGCTTCGCCGCGCGCGGTTGCGGATCGCTCGCCGATCCGCAGGCGGCGAGCGTGCTGCTCTTCGACATTGGCGGCGGCTCCACCGAGCTCGTCTGGCTCACGCGCGCGGCGGACGCCCGCGAGCTCCATAGCTGGACCTCGCTGGAGCTCGGAGTCGTTACCCTCGCCGAGCATTTCGGCGGCCGCGTGGTGGACGCCAAGACCTTCGCCGCGATGAAGCAACACGCTCTCGACGCGCTCGAGGGCTTCGTGAAGGAGACGGCGGAAATCCGCCGCTGCTCGCGATTCCACCTCCTCGGCACTTCCGGCACCGTCACGACTCTTGCGGGCGTGCATCTTGGACTTGAGCGCTACGACCGCTGGCGGGTCGACGGGCTATGGATGACGGACGCCGAGGCCACAAAGGCGATCGAGCGGCTGCGCGGCATGGATTTCGAGGCGCGCGTCGCCAATGGCTGCATCGGACCGCAGCGCGCCGACCTCGTCCTGGCGGGCTGCGCCATTTTCGAGGCGATCCGCGAGACCTTCCCCGCCGCCCGCACCCGAATCGCGGACCGCGGCCTGCGCGAGGGCATGCTGCTGGAGCTGATGGAGGCGGACGGGGTCTTCAACGGCGCATAAGGCGCGACGTTCGACTCGAGCCCCGCGCAGTTCGCCTGCGAGGCGGACGGCGTGCTTGCGGCGCTACGAATCCGATTCGCGCTTTGCAACCGCCGCCTCGGCTTCTTCTCCTGCATGGCCGGATCCCGGGGGGAGCTCGTCAGCTTGGGGGGCGCTGGCGGCGCCATCGAGATCGGGTCGGCCAAGCCCATCGGGGAGGGCCTTGAGGCGATCGAGGCTTTCACCCGCTAGTCGTTCGCACCTCGACGCCAACTGGTCCCGCTCCGATGCGAGTTGCTCACATTGCGCGGCAAGCCGCTGGCGCTCCTCGCGCTCAACGGCGTATTGCGCGCCCAGTTGTGACAGCCCGCCAGAGCGGTCCGACAATTGTGCAAGCGCGACATCCCGTTGATTGATCGCGTCCTGCAGCTGTCCGGAATAGCTGTCGCGCTCCGCCGTTAACTGGCTGCATTCGTCGAGGAGGCGCTGCCGTTCGATTGCGATCTCATCGACTTGCGCCGCCAAAGCCTCCCGCTCGGTCGCGCATGAATTCAGTTTCGCGCGCAGCTCCGCAATCTCAGCTTCATTCGACTGCTTTTGACTCAGCAATGAAAATATTATGTCGCCTTTCCGGGCCACAACAGGCTTGTGATCATGTATGATTACTTTATAATCGCCCTTATGTTTCGATAATTTAGCCTTCCAATTGCTTCCATAGATAAATTCACAACATCCTTCCGGGTTTATCGGAAAAAATACATCGATTCCAAAGAATTTTTTCTTGACGAGCGGAAAAAGCAACTCCTTTTCTACAAAAATATGTAGACCCTCATCGGAGGGACGGGCCCCGAAATTCCAACGGTCGATGATCCACGGCAAGTCTTCAAAATTTTCGTAAAGATAAAAATCCACATATGTATTTACGCCATCAATCACACGAGTCGCTTGCAAAAAGAATTTCGTCTCATTAGGAAAAGCGCCCATCTGAACATCAAAACCGGCGCCTCTTACTAATTCAATGACGGCTTCTCTAAACCGAACATTGACGTAGAAGTCGACGTCATCGTCATTCCTGATAATATCTCCGTCGCGCGTTAATCCAAGCAGCGTTCCAAAGAACGGAAAAGGCGCAACCGCTTTCAGGGCCTCATTGACAACAATAAAGTTCTCTCGGTTGAATTTCCGTCGCACCGGGTTAAACATGATATTCGCCCTTGAGGACCATTCGCGCAATCTCAGGGTCTTCCGCTCCATAAGGAGCAAGCCCTTTCCCAACGCAGAAGAATTCCGACTGCATGCGGAAATCCTCGCACTTAGCCAGGAAAAGCTGAGGATCGATAAATCGACGGTAATGAGCCTTCTCTACCTTGAAAAGACTTGCATCTTCCGCCGTCCTGAATTCCACGCACAATCGAGCGCCGCTTCCAATGACGGGCGCAACCGAGGCGAGAAACGCATGCTCTGATCGTTCCGAAATGGCGTGCAGAAAAAAGCGCGCGTAGATCAGGGTTTGGGCGGGGTCAAATTGACGCGAGACAAGTATGTCTCTGAGATTTTCCCGACCGACGTCGAGCATATGAAAGCTGCATTTGCCAGCAGACATATGTCTCCTGTTTTCACATATTCGGATTGCTGTCGCGGAAGCGTCGACGCCGAGCACCTCGAATCCTGACGAGGCGAAAAAAAATGAATCTCGGCCATTGCCGCAGCCGACATCCACGATGTTTTTGCGATCCGGAAAACGAGACGCGATGAACCGCGCAAATTGGCTCGGTTCCGCATTCGCAGGGCGCTTCGAGTAGTAGTCTTCCCAATACTCTATTGCCGCCAAGGGTTTGTCGTCCCCGACGCATGTGGAATGAGAGAAATTATTCTGTATCTTTTTGGGTATTGCCACCGGCTTCCGATTCATTGCGCGGATGTTTCCGATCTTAAAACAGGTATACGGCTCAATCCGACGAAGATAGTCCGTATTTCTATCTCACGTAAACCCTCCCTAATTCAAATATGTCCATCGGCGGCTTTCCGCTCGACTGGCGCCGCTGCAACCGTCACAATGCCCATACGTGATTCGTCAAGCTTTTGACGCCCCGACCCCCAGCGCCCGCGCCCCGATGACCGACGAATTGAACGAACCCCTCGGAAGCGAGACGCCGAGGCCCGCCGCAAGACAAGCTTTCCGCCGGCCGTTCATCCTTGCCGCCGGTGCGCTCGCCGCGGCGGGGGCGGCCGCGCTTTATTTGGCGCCGCGCGATCCTTTCGGCGGCGAACCCTACGCCGTCGCGACGATTGAGCCGGCGAGGCCCCCGGAGCCCGCCCCCGTTCCGCCGCCCCAGCAGCAGACGCTCGCCGCGGCGGATCAAGGCCTCCCCGGCGCCGATATCGGCGTCAGCGAGATCGAGCAGCTCTCCGGCGTGAAGGTGACGCGCCGCGGCGGGGAGGGCTCCGCCGCCCGCATCATCCGCATCGACCCGCCCTCGGGCGTGAAGCTCGCGCCGGCGCCCGACCGCCGCGTGGTCGAGAAGGGCCGCTACGGCCTGCTGCCGAGGATCGGCGCCGACGGCGCGCGGCCGATGGACGTCTATTCCCGCCCCTTCGTCACCGGGCCGACGATCAAGCCCGGCGCGCCGCGCATCGCGCTCGTCGTCGGCGGCGTGGGGCTCAATCCGCAATCCTCGCTCGACGCCGTCGACCAGCTCCCCGAAGGCGTGACGCTCGCCTTCGCGCCCTATGGAGCGGATCTCGACCGGCTCGTCGCGCAAGCGCGGGCTCGCGGGCATGAGGCGCTGCTGCAGGCGCCGATGGAGCCCTTCGACTATCCACAGAACAATCCAGGCCCGCATACGCTCGTCACCGGCGCTCAGGACGGCGGCGTCGACGATCTGCAATGGCTGATGAGCCGCTTCACGGGTTATTCCGGCGTGATGAATTATCTCGGCGGGCGCTTCATGGCGGATGAGTCGGGAATGTATGGCGCCTTGGGCGAGATCGCGCAGCGCGGGCTCTTTTTCCTCGACGACGGCGCCTCGCCGCAGTCGCTCGCCGGCAAGCTGGCGCCGAAGCTTTCCCTGCCGCACGGCAAGGTCGACGTGATCATCGACCAGCGCAATACGCCGCAATCCATCGACGCGGCGCTGGCGCAGCTCGAGACGCTCGCGCGCGATAAGGGAGTGGCCATCGGCTTCGCCAACGCCACGCCCGCGACAATCGCGCGCATCGCGCGTTTCGCGCGCGATCTGGAGCGGCGCGGCTTCGCGCTTGCGCCGGTCTCCTCGGCGCTGGCGCCGCGCGGCTCGACCGCGGCGGATGCGGGGCGCGGCCGATGATCATGCCCGACAGCCGCTACCGCCCCTGCGTCGGCGTCGCGCTCATCAATGCGCAGGGCCTCGTCTTTGTCGGCCGCCGCAAATCGAAAGGCGATTTCGACCTCGTCTCGGACCCGCATCTGTGGCAGATGCCGCAAGGCGGCATAGACGAAGGCGAGACGCCTTTCGAGGCCGCGCTGCGCGAGCTTTACGAGGAAACGAACGTCAAGAGCGTGGAATTCCTCGCCGAGGCGCCGCTCTGGCTCTCCTACGACCTGCCGCCCGAGGCCAAGAAACGCTGGAGCGGGAAATATGTCGGCCAGACGCAACGCTGGTTCGCTCTGCGTTTTCTCGGCAAGGACAGCGAGATCGACATCCACGCGCCGGCCGGCGGCAGGCACAAGCCGGAATTCGACGATTGGCGCTGGGAAAAGCTTTCGAAGCTTCCCGACCTGATCGTGCCGTTCAAGCGACAGGTTTATCTGGATGTGGCGGCGGCGTTTGCGCCGTTCGCCGCGTAGCGCGCGCCTTTGTTGCGAGGAGCGAAGCGACAAGGCGATCCAGAGCCATATCGCTGCCCCTGGATTGCTTCGTCGCTTCGCTCCTTGCAATGACGTCGCGAGCGATCAGGCGGAAACCGGATCACTTCGCGCACAAAGTTGCCCGCCATTTCGCGATCAGCGCATTTAAATAGACGCGGGCCCGGGGAGGCCCCCGTGAGACGGCGGCGGTCAACTGGGCGTCGATGCGGGCCGCGCAAGGCTTCAATCGTTCAAGGCGGGAAAGCCATTTCTCGAAAGCGCCGCGCTCGGGCAGGAACCCGTTAGGGAGCATGTTCCAGGATCGCGATGCAGCCGGGAATGGAAAACGACCGACTCGCAAGATAGCCGACCAGCGGCGCCGGGTGACGGGCGTCGGACGGCCGGGCGGCGTCATGAGGGTAGCGCAGATAGTCGATGTCGTGCAGCCTGCCGATCTGAAAATAGAGCTCGGCCCGGTCGGCGTCATCGAATCGCATCGCGACGCTCCGCATCGCCTCGCCAGCCATTTCCTGATGTTCGATCCAGTAATCCAGGTGGCAGCGGCCGACGCAATGGGCCCTTACGGCGGGACAATCCCTCTTGGCGGCGACGCATCCATTCCGGTCCAGAAAAACAGGCTCCCGCTCCCAATACGCCAAGGCGTCCTGGAACATTCGCGCATCGAGCGGAGCGTCGAGCGGACAATCGCCGTTGGCGAGCAATCGAGACAGCTCCCCGTGCAGCTTCTTCCCGAGCGTTCGAGCAGGCGTGGACATCTGCGTCGCTCCCGACAGAATTCAAAACCGAAAGAAATAACCGAATATCGCAAATCGCGCGGGGCCTTGCCCGCATGGAGCCCCGTTGCGCCTTTCGCTACGCCCCCCTGACCAATCTCGCCGCGAAAAACCCGTCTATCCCCGCAAGCCGCGCATCCTCATTCGGCCAGAAACAGGGCAGCGTGCGCAGATCGCCGTCGCGGTTGACGAACTCCGCCGGAACGCCCTCCGCCGCCGTCACCGGCTCGCGGCGGAAATCGGGGTTGCGGCGCAGGAAGGCGGCGATCTGCTGCTCGCCTTCTTCCGGCTCCAGCGAGCAGGTGCAGTAGACGATGCGCCCGCCCGCTTTCGTCAGCAGCGCGGCGCGGGCGAGCATCCTGGCCTGCAGCGCGGCGAGCGTTTCGATGTCGCCGGGCTTCTTGGTCCAGGGCACGTCGGGGTGGCGGCGCGCCGTGCCCGTCGCGGAGCATGGCGCGTCGATGAGAATGGCGTCGAAGGGCTGCGCCTGATAGCCGGTGGCGTCGCCCACCGCGACGTCGGCGCGCAAATCGAGGCGAGAGAGATTTGCGGCGAGAAGCTTCAGGCGCTCGGCGGAGCGATCGAGCGCCACGACATGGGCGCGCGTGAGCGCGAGCTGCGCGGTCTTGCCGCCCGGCGCCGCGCACATGTCGAGCACGCGCTCATCGGGCTTCGTCGCGAGGAGTCGCGCGGGCAGCGCCGCGGCGGCGTCCTGCACCCACCATTCGCCGTCCTTATATCCCGGCAACTCCGTCACCGGCGCGCGCGACCTGACGCGCACCGATTCCGTCGGCAGGACAAGGCCGTCAAGCTTTTCCGCCCAGTCCCGCGCATCGGACTTCACCGAAACGTCGAGCGGCGGCTCCCGCATATGCATGGCGACAATGGCGCGCGCGGCCTCGTCGCCATAGGCCTTGCGCCAGCGCTGGGCGAGCCAGGGCGGCGCGTCATATTCGCCGCTTGCGGCGATCTCCAGGAATTCGTCGCGCCGCCGCGCAAGGTTGCGCAGCACGCCGTTGACCATGCCGGAATAGGCGCCGGTCTTGGGTTCGAGCTTGGCGGCGCGCACGGCGAGGTCGATCGCCGCGTGATCCGCCGCGTCGAGAAAAAGCAATTGCGCGGCGGCGGCGGCGAGCGTGTATTCGAGCCGGCCGGCCTGGCGCGGCAGGCCCTTTTCGAGAAGCTCGCCCAAAGCGTGGCGGATGAGGCCGAGCCGGCGCAGCGCCACGGTGGCGATGGACCGCGTCAGCGCCACGTCGCGCGGATCGAGGCCGGTGAGCCGGTTCGGCACGGCTTGCGGAGAAAAACATTCATCGAGACGATGGCCGCCTTGCACCACGTCGCCGATGATGGCGGCGGCGGCGAGGCGCGCGGGAAGGCCCGGGATCCTGGCGGCCTCCGCCTCGCGCGCCGCCTCCGCGGGCACGAAGCCCTGCCTTGCGGATTGCCGCGCCGGTTTCGACCGCCCGGGAAATGATCTACTATCGCTCAAACGGCCGTCTCCACATGTCCCCGCATGACGCGAATCATAGCACAAGGGGATGCGCGGCGGCGAGGAAAGCTCCGGAAACAGCCATGTCCAAGGCCAAGGAAGCGGCGGAAGAAGTCAAGCCCGCTGAATCAAAGCGCAATTTATCTCCCGCGGCGATGCGCGCCTTAGCCGAGGCCGAGGCGCGCAAAATGGCGGCCGCGGCCGAGGCCCAGCCCGAGGAGCGCGGCGGCCGGGGCGGGCTCGATCCCACGCGCTACGGAGACTGGGAAGTGAAAGGGCTGGCGAGCGATTTTTAGCGCGCGCCGCCCCCGAGAGGATCGCGCGAGAGAGCGCCGCATCTAGCCGACGCCCTGCGCGCGTAGAAAGGCGACCATCCGCCCCCAGGCGTCATGGGCCTCCTTCTCGCGATAGCTCGGCCGGTAATCCGCGAAAAAACCGTGCGGCGCCTTGTCGTAGATGATGATATCGGCGGGGGCGCCGGCGGCGGCGAGCTTGTCCTTCATCGTCAGGATGAGATCATAGGGAATGCTCGGATCGTCTCCGCCATAGAGTCCGAGCGTCTGAACCTTGATTTCGAAGGCCACGTCGATCGGCCAGCGCGGCTGCTCCCGCGTGCGGGGGCCGTCGAGGCGGCCATACCAGGGGACGCAGGCGGCGAGGCGCGGATTATGCGCCGCGTAGAGCCAGGCGATGCGCCCGCCCCAGCAAAAGCCGACGATCGCCGCATGCGTGACGTCGCCGCCCCTGCCCTCGACGAAAGCCAGCGCCTCGTCGAAGACGCCCATGGTCTCGACATCCGGCGCCCTGGCGACGATGGCGCGGATCGCGTCAATGTCGGGGGCGGCCATCGGATCGCCATAACGAATGAGATAATCCGGCGCGACGGCGAAAAGCCCGAGCTTCGCCAGGCGCCGCACGACGTCGCGAATATGCTCATGCAGCCCGAAGATTTCCTGCGCCACCAGAACGACCGGCAGATTCCCGCCATGCTCCGGCCTTGCATAATAGGCGGGCGCGCCGCTCGGCAGCGCGACGAGCCCGGTCTCCAAACCCTCCGCATCGGTTCGGATCACATGGATCGCCACCGATCCGGCCGCGCCGGCGAAACCTTTGTCATTCCTGTCCTGCGTCATCGAGCCATCCTCTTCCGCGAGCAAATGCGCGCCTTTGCAGGTTGCGCGCGGCGAGGCGGCGCCGCAAGCGTCGGCGCCGCCTTTCGGGGCGCAAAACTTGGCCTTCTCATCAGCAACAAAAGGGCGTATATCGCGGCGCCGTTTGCGGGAGGGAGACCTTTCGCGCAGGAGAGGGCCGAGTTCGTGTTTGCCCCGAAGGTCGTGGTCGAGCCAGCGCCCCCCGCCCGTCGCGCGCCGCCTTGCGCGCCAGGCTGTCTTTCCAAAAGGAATGCTTCATGACGCAGCAAACGGGCGCGGAGCCGCAAACCTCCGCGCCGCCCCGGGAACAGGGGTCCGCGCATCATGGGCAGGAGCACGGGCATGGCAAGGGCGGGCTCGCCGCCCTCGTCGTCGGCTGCATCGGCGTCGTCTATGGCGACATCGGCACGAGTCCGCTTTATGCGCTGCGCGAATCGCTCGCGCATCAGGTGCAGGCCGACCGGCTGTCCGAGGAAGGCGTCATCGGCTCGATCTCGCTTCTGATCTTCGCGCTGATTTTCACGGTCACGATCAAATATATTTTCTTCGTGATGCGCGCCGACAACCGCGGCGAAGGCGGCATTCTCTCGCTGATGGCGCTGGCGCAGACGGCGCTCGGCCGTCAGACGAGGATCGCCTTTCTGCTCGGCGTCGGCGGCGCGGCGCTCTTTGCGGGCGAGGCGATCATCACGCCGGCGATCTCGGTGCTTTCGGCCATTGAGGGCCTGGAGCTCGTCACGCATCGCTTCAGCGAATATGTGATGCCGATCACGATCTTCATCCTCGTGACGCTGTTCTGGGTGCAGAGCCACGGCACGGCGCGCGTCGCGGCCTTCTTCGGCCCGATCATGATCGCTTTCTTCCTCACGCTCGGCGTGCTCGGCGCGGCGCATATCCCCGACGCGCCGCAGGTGCTGCAGGCCTTCGATCCGCGGCGCGGCGTCATGTTTCTGCTGGATAATGGCTGGCTCGGCTTCACCGTGCTCGGCTCGGTCTTTCTCGCGGTGACGGGCGTCGAGGCGCTTTACGCCGATATGGGCCATTTCGGCCGCTTCCCCATCCAGCTCGCCTGGATCGGCTTCGTCCTGCCGGCGCTGCTTCTGAACTATCTCGGTCAGGGCGCGCTTGTCCTGTCGCAGCCGGAAGCGGTGGGCAATCCCTTCTTTCTGATGGCGCCCGACTGGCTGCTGCTGCCGCTCGTCATTCTCTCGACGCTCGCCACGACCATCGCGGCGCAGGCCGTCATCACCGGAGCCTTCTCGCTCGCCCGCCAGGCGATCCAGCTCGGCCTGCTGCCGCGCCTCGAAATCACCCATACCTCGGCGACGCTCGAAGGGCAGATCTATATCGGCCGCATCAACCGGCTGCTGCTCATCGGCGTGCTCCTCCTCGTCGTCGCCTTCAAGAGCTCGTCGGCGCTCGCCTCCGCCTATGGCATCGCCGTGACCGGCACGATGGTTCTCTCGACCTCGCTGCTCTTCATCGTCGCCTGGCGCAAATGGGGCTGGCCGCTCTGGCTCGCCATCCTTTTCGCGGCCTCCTTCCTCATCGTGGAATTCACCTTCCTGGCGGCGAACATGCTCAAGATCGTCGAGGGCGGCTGGGCGCCGCTGGCGCTCGGCGCCTGCGTGATGATCGTGATGTGGACCTGGGTGCGCGGCACGCGCCTCCTGGCCGAGAAGACGCATCGCGATTCGATTCCGGTCATGGAGCTCATCGCCATGATGCAGAAATCGAAGCCGACGCGCGTTCCCGGCACGGCGATCTTCCTGACGAGCGACCCCAAGGTCGCGCCCACCGCGCTCATGCACAATCTCAAGCACAACAAGGTGCTGCACGAACGCGTGCTGATCATCTGCGTGCGCACGGAAAATCGGCCGCGCGTCGCGCCGGAGAAGCGCTTCGAGATCGAGAGGCTGTCCGACGACTTCTCGAGCGCGATCCTGCATTACGGCTTCATGGAAAGCCCGCGCGTGCCCGCCGCGCTCGCCGCCATGCGCAAGGCTGGTTTCAAATATGACATCATGACAACGAGCTTCTTCCTTGGCCGCCGCACCATCAAGGAAAGCCCGGCCTCCGAAATGCCGGCGTGGCAGGACAAGCTCTATGTCGCGTTAACCAAGCAAGCGGCGAACGCCACCGACTTCTTCTCGATTCCTTCCGACCGGGTTGTCGAACTCGGCGCGCAGGTGACCATCTGATACGGCGTTTTCGGAGACGGCTTATGACCAAGCATGTGCAAGTCGGCGCCGGCGAGCCTCCGGAAACGGCGGAGGCTCACGCGAAGCATTCGACCGCCGCGATGATCCTCGGTTCGATCGGCGTCGTCTATGGCGATATCGGCACGAGCCCGCTTTATGCGCTGCGAGAGTCGCTCTCGCACAGCGTGAAGGCGGACGCGCTGACCGAGGAAGCTGTGATCGGAGCCATATCGCTCCTTATTCTGGCGCTGATCGTCACGGTCACGCTCAAATATGTCGTCTTCCTGATGCATGCGGACAATCGCGGCGAAGGCGGCACATTGTCGCTGATGGCCTTGGCCGAGTCCTCGGTCGGGGGCCGCTCGCTCGCAATCTTTCTCCTGGGCGTCGCCGGAGCGGCGCTTTTTTCTGGCGACGCCATCATCACGCCCGCCATCTCCGTGCTCTCCGCCGTCGAGGGTCTCGAGCTCGTGACCCACCATCTCGGCGACTATGTTCTGCCGATCGCCCTCACGATTCTCATCACCCTGTTCTGGGTGCAGAGCCACGGCACGGCGCGGGTCGCGAGCTTCTTTGGACCTGTCATGGTCGCCTTCTTCACGACCATTGGCGGGCTCGGCGCGATGCATATCGGCGACGCGCCGCAAGTTCTCTGGGCCTTCGATCCGCGACAGGGCCTGAGCTTTCTTTTCACTAATGGCTGGCTTGGATTTGCGATCCTCGGCTCCGTCTTTCTCGGCGTGACGGGCGCGGAGGCGCTCTATGCCGATATGGGTCATTTCGGGCGTTTCCCGATCCAGGCGGCGTGGCTCGGATTCGTATTGCCGGCCCTGCTCCTGAACTATCTCGGCCAGGGCGCTCTGATCCTGTCGCGGCCCGAGGCGATCGGCAATCCCTTCTTCCTGCTCGCGCCGGATTGGGCGCTGCTGCCGCTCGTGCTGCTCTCGACCGCCGCCACCGTCATCGCCAGCCAGGCGGTGATCACCGGCGCCTTCTCCATCGTCCGCCAAGCGATCCAGCTTGGCCTTTTGCCGCGTCTCGAAATCACCCACACCTCCGAAATGCAGGAGGGGCAGATCTACATTGCGCGCGTGAACCGCCTGCTGCTGCTCGGCGTGCTGCTGCTCGTCATCGTTTTCCGCAGCTCCTCGGCGCTCGCCTCGGCCTATGGCATCGCCGTCACCGGCACGATGGTGGTGACGACGATGCTCGCCTTCATTGTCGTTCGCTACGACTGGAAATGGCCTCTCTGGCTCTGCGCGCTCGTCATCGCGTCCTTCCTCACGGTCGACGTCGCCTTCCTCGTGGCGAATCTCATGAAGGTCGTCGATGGCGGCTGGGCGCCGCTGGCGCTCGGCGCCTGCGCGATGATCGTGATGTGGACCTGGGTGCGCGGCACGCGTCTTCTCACCGAGAAGACGCGCCGCGATTCGATCCCCATCGGCGAGCTCATTCCCATGCTCGAGAAGTCGAAGCCGATGCGCGCGCCCGGCACGGCGATCTTTCTGACCAATGATCCCAACATCGCGCCGACGGCGCTGATGCACAACATCAAGCACAATTACGTGCTGCACAAGCGGGTGCTGATCCTCTGCGTGCGCGCGGAAAACCGTCCGCGCGTGCCGGTCGAGCAGCGGTACGAATTGACGAAGCTCTCGGACGATTTCGACCTTGCGATTCTGCATTACGGCTTCATGGAAAGCCCGCGCGTGCCCGCCGCCCTCGCGCTGATGCGAAAGGCGGGCTACAAATACGACATCATGACCACGAGCTTCTTCCTGGGCCGCCGCACCGTGAAGGAGAGCCCCTCGTCCGAGATGCCGCCATGGCAGGACAAGCTCTATGTGGCGCTCACCAAGCAGGCCGCGAACGCGACCGACTTCTTCGCGATACCGTCCGATCGCGTGGTGGAATTGGGGGCGCAGGTGACGATTTAGGTCAGATCGTCCTCGCTTCGACGAAGCGGACGGCTTCGCGGACCGCCTCCCAATCCGTGGGCGGTTCAGGCGGGCGCAGCGCCCTCTCGATTTCCCGCCGGCGCTTTTCCTGCTCGCGCGCGAGCTCGTCGAGGTCGATCGCGATCCCCGGCGCGAGCGCGCCTTTCCGCACGGCGTCGACGCGCGCCTCCATCGCCGCCATCAGACGGTCGTGGAAGTCCGCCACTTCGCGAGCAAGCGTCTCGCGCGGCAGGCTGAACTCGCCCGAGCGCGCCGACCAGGCCGGCACGCCCTCGATCGAACGATTGTCCGTGTTCCAGGCGATATGGGCGAGATCGTCGTCGGACCATATGGCGACCGCCGGTCCCGCCGTCAGATAGGACGCGCAAAACTCGCGCGACCCCAGGCCATGGACCGCCCGGTCCACGGCGTCCTCCAAAGCCGCGTCATCCGGCCCGGCCTCGCGGAGCCGCTCCAGGCGCCGGGCGAATTCCGGCGCCGCGCCGGCGCGGTCATAGGCGCGCAGCAGCGCCTTGAGATAATATCTCAGATCGCGCGGCGCCGGATCCAGCGCCTGGGGCAGGATCGCCAATAAATCCTCGTGGAGGCGGACGACGTAATAATCGCAATGCCGGCTCCCGCCGAAGCGCCTGAGCGCGGCGTCGGAATATTCGAAGATCGTCGCCTCGCCCGCCTCGATCCAATATTCGCCCTCGGTGAGTCCGAACCAGTGCAGGCTCGGCTTTTCGGGGCCGCCCCAGGGCGTCGCCTGATCGAGGGGGCGCAAGGTGAAATTGAACAGCATCGGGTCAGTCCGCGTAAATCGGCGGGGAAGCGACGATCGGCGGCGCCGGAGGGGGTGGACGGGAGGCGGACAGGAGAATAATCAGCACGGGCGTCCTCCCCTCTTCCGCTCGCGGGATAGGGTCGCCCCCGCGTCAGCGGGGTCGGGCGAGGGCCTCATCCGCCGCGCCTCGGCGCGACGCCTTCTCCCGATGCGGGAGAAGGAGAAATTCAAGAGATCGCCGCACGCATGTCAACCCGTATCGACGACCGTTTCGCCGCCCTCGCCGCCGAGGGACGCGCCGCCCTCGTGACCTTCGTGATGGCCGGCGATCCCGGCCCCGTGACCTCGCTCGAAATTCTCCAGGCGCTGCCGGCGGCGGGCGCCGACGTCATCGAGCTCGGCATGCCCTTTACCGATCCGATGGCCGACGGCCCGGCGATCCAGGCCGCGGGCCTCAGGGCGCTGAAGGCCGGCATGACGCTCAAAGGGACCCTGAAGCTCGTCGCCGACTTCCGCGCGCGGGACAATGAGACGCCCATCGTGCTGATGGGCTACTACAACCCTATCTATGTCTACGGCGTGGAGCGGTTTCTCGCCGACGCGAAGGCCGCCGGCGTGGACGGGCTGATCGTCGTCGACCTGCCGCCGGAAGAGGACCAGGAGCTTTGCGTCCCGGCCCGCGACGCGGGGCTGAATTTTATTCGCCTGGCCACCCCCACGACGGACGACAGGCGTCTGCCGAAGGTTCTCGAAAACACCTCGGGCTTCGTCTATTATGTCTCTCTGACGGGCATCACGGGCGCGGCGCTCGCCGATTACGCGGGCGTCAGCGAGGCTGTAAGGCGAATCAAGGGGCACACCAGACTGCCGATCGCAGTGGGCTTCGGCGTGAAGAACGCCCAGAACGCCGCCGAGATCGCCCGCAACGCCGATGGCGTCGTGGTCGGCTCGGCGCTGGTCGAGGCCTTGAAGGCTTCGCTGGATGAAGGCGGCAAGGCGACCGAAAGGAGCGTCGAGGCGGTGACGTCGCTCGTCTCCAGCATTGCGGCGGGCGTGCGCGGGGCGCGCGGTCCGGCGGCCGGCGCCAAGAGTGGCGGCGCGTTTTCCTGGCTCACGAGGCTTTGGGCATGAACTGGTATTCCAACGTCGTTCCGCCGAAGATCAAAGCTCTCATCAAGCGCGAGGCGCCTGAAAATCTTTGGGTGAAATGCCCCGAGAGCGGCCAGCTCGTCTTCCACAAGGACATCGAGGCCAATCTCTATGTCGTGCCGAGCTCGGGCTATCACATGCGCTGCCCGGTCGACGTGCGGCTGACGAACCTCTTCGACAATGGCGAATTGGAGTTGCTGCCGACGCCGGAGGCGCCGCTCGATCCCTTGAAGTTCCGCGACATCAAGCGCTATGTGGACAAGCTCAAGGAATATCGCCTCAAGACCGGCGCGCAGGACGCGGTGACGCTCGCCACCGGCAAGCTCGACGGCTCGCAGGTCACGGTGGCCGTGCAGGATTTCGAGTTTCTCGGCGGATCGCTCGGCATGGCGGCGGGCGAAGCCATCGTCGCGGGCGCCGAACATGCGCTCGCCAAGCGGACGCCTTTCATCATCTTCACGGCGTCGGGCGGGGCGCGCATGCAGGAGGGCATGTTCTCGCTGATGCAGATGCCGCGCACGACCATCGCCGTGCAGCGCCTGCGCGACGCGCGCCTCCCCTATATCGTCGTGCTCACCAATCCGACGACGGGCGGCGTCACCGCCTCCTACGCCATGCTGGGCGACGTGCAGATCGCAGAGCCCGGCGCCATTATCGGCTTCGCCGGCGCCCGCGTCATCGAGCAGACCATACGCGAGAAGCTCCCGGAAGGGTTTCAGCGCGCGGAATATCTGCGCGACCACGGCATGGTCGACATGGTGGCGCCGCGTCACGAGATGCGCGAGACGCTCGCGCGCCTGTGCGGCCTTCTGACCAAGGCGCCGCCGCGCCAGGCCGCCTGACCTCTGAAGGAAAGGCGCGGCCGCCATGGATCAGCATGACGCGATCCTGTCGCGACTGCTCACGCTCCACCCCAAGAAGATCGATCTGTCGCTCGGCCGCACCGAGCGGCTGCTGGAGGCGCTCGGCCGTCCGGATCTGCGCCTGCCGCCGACGATCCATGTCGCCGGCACCAACGGCAAGGGCTCTACCATCGCCTTCCTGCGCGCCATGCTGGAGGCGGCGGGCCAGCGCGCGCATGTCTATACTTCGCCCCATCTCCTGCGCTTCAACGAGCGCATCCGGCTCGGCGCCGAGGGCGGCGGCAAGCTCGTCGACGACGACCGCCTCAACGCCGTTCTGGAGCGCTGCGAAGAGGCGAATGGCGGCCAGCCCATCACCTTCTTCGAAGTGACGACGGCCGCCGCCTTCTCGCTCTTCGCCGACAATCCGGCCGATTGGCTGCTGCTCGAAACGGGCCTCGGCGGGCGCTACGATTCGACAAACGTCATCAACAACCCCAAGGCGACGATCGTCACTTCCGTCTCGCTCGACCATATGGAGTTCCTCGGCGATACGGTCGAGAAGATCGCCTATGAGAAGGCCGGTATCTTCAAGCGCGGCGCGCCGGCCATTATCGGCTTCCAGTCGGAGGCGGCGGAGCGGGTTCTGGCGCGCGAGGCCCGCCGCGTCGGCGCGCCGCTTTTCGTCGCCGGCCAGGATTTCCATGTGCGCGAGGAAAACGGAAGGCTCGTCTTCGAGGATGAACGCGGGCTCCTGGACCTGCCCCTCCCTCGCCTTTTGGGACGCCACCAGCACCAGAACGCGGCGAACGCCATCGCCGCGCTGCGCGCCGTCGCGCCGGAAATTCCGGCGGGCGCCATTGAGGCGGGCCTGACCCGCGCCGAATGGCCCGCCCGCCTGCAACGCCTGCTGCGCGGCGCCATCGTCGAGCTCGCGCCGGCCAATGCCGAGATCTGGCTCGACGGCGGGCATAATGAGGATGGCGGCCGCGTGCTCGCGGAGGCCATGGCGGAGTTTCACGACCGCTCCCCGCGCCCGCTCGCCTTGATCTGCGGCGCGCAGACGACCAAGGACGTGCGCGCCCTGCTCAGGCATTTCGCCGGTCTCGCGCGCGAGGTCGTCGCCGTGCCGGTCGAGGGCGAGCATAAGAGCTGGCCGCCCGAGGACGTGGCGGCGCTGGCGAGGGCCGAGGGCATTCCCTCGACGGCCGCCGCCGACAGCGTCGAGGAAGCGCTGCAAATCCTCGCCTCGCGCCGCTTCGAAGAGCCGCCGCGCGTCTTGATCGCCGGCTCGCTCTATCTCGCGGCGGCGGTGCTCTCGGCGAATGGGTCGCAAATCGAGTAGCCCAACCGCAATTCACAGAAGTGGCGAGAGCGTATATGGAGGGTCCGCCGCGCGGGCGGACCCTCCCTTCTCCCGCTTGCGGGAGAAGGTGTCGCGGCGAAGCCGTGACGGATGAGGGCTCTCACCCGACCCCTGCCGGCGCAGGGGCCACCCTCTCCCGCAAGCGGGAGAGGGAGCTACTGGCCATTTTCTCTGGAGCCCGAATAAATGACCCTGATGTTGGCCAGCGTTCAGTCGCGCGAAGAGGCGGAGACCGCCCTCGCCTATGGCGCCGACATCGTCGATTGCAAAGACCCCGTGCGCGGGGCGCTCGGCGCGCTGCCGCTGGCGCAGGTCGGCGAAATCGTCGCCGCGGTGAACGGCCGGCGGCCGGTCAGCGCCGTGGTCGATCTGCCGCATGACGTGGCCCACGCCCGCCGCGCCTTCGAGGACGCGATCCGGACAGGCGTCGAATATGTCAAGTTCAGCCTGCCGCTGACGCCCGACGCCGACGAGATGATCGCCGCCCTCGCGCCGCTCGCCGAGCGCGTCAAGCTCGTCGCCGTGCTCTTCGCCGATCTGCGGCCCGATTTTTCTCGCCTGCCCGCTCTCGCCAGGGCCGGCTTCCACGGAGCCATGCTCGATACGGCGCATAAGGAGAATGGCCGCCTCATCGACATCATGACCGTCGGCGCGCTCTCCGAATTCACTGAGCGCTGCCGGGAGCTGCGTCTCGCCGCGGGCCTCGCCGGCGCGCTGGAGCCGCCCGACGTGCCGCGCCTGCTCGTCACCGGCGCCGACGTCATCGGCTTTCGCGGCGCGCTCTGCGCCCATGGCGACCGCAAAAGCGCGCTTTCCGCCCCCGCCGTCGCGCTCATCCGCGACCTCATCCCGACGCGCCGCGACCTGGTCGAGGAGATGGCGGCGGAATGGTCGCTCATCGCGCGCGGCTTCATCGAGCCGCCGGGCGCCAATGACACGGATTGCGTGTTCCTGCACGACTATGTCGTGCCGATGGAAGTCGGCGCCTACGCCCATGAATATGGCCATACGCAGCGCGTGCGCTTTAACGTGGACGCCGAGGTCAGCCGCGTCGAGGTCTCCGACGACATGCGCGCCGTCTTCTCCTATGACGTCATCATGGACGCGATCAAAATGATCCTCTCGGGCGGTCACATCGCCATGGTCGAGACGATCGCCGAGCGCCTCGCGGAGAGCGTGCTGCTGCATGAGCGCGTGCGCTCCGTGACGGTGCAGGTGGAGAAGCTCGACGTCGCGCCCGGCGCCGTCGGCGTGAAGATCCGCCGCGAGCGCCATGCCGACTCGCGCCGCGCGACGCCGAGCTGACATGATGACGCGCGCGCCTCTCCTCGTCGTCAAGATCGGCGGCAGTCTCCACGACTCGCCCAATCTCGCGCGCTGGATTGACGCGTTGAAGCGATGGCCGCATCGGCTCACATTGGTCTCCGGCGGCGGCCCCTTCGCCGACGCCGTCCGCGTCGCGCAGCCGAAGCTGCGTTATTCGGACGACGCCGCGCACGCCATGGCCGTGCTCGCCATGGAGCAATATGCGCTGGCGCTGTCGAGCCTGCACGGCCTCGACCTTGCAAAAACGCGCGAGGAGATCGACGCCATCCACGCCGAGCGCCGTATCGCGCTGTGGCGCGCCTCGACGATGGTCGGCGCCGCGCGCGACATTGCGCCGGGCTGGGACGTCACTTCCGACAGCCTCGCCGCCTGGCTCGCGCGCGAGTGCGGCGCCGACGCCTTGCTCCTGGTCAAGAGCGCCGACATCGGCGCCGATTCTGCTTTGGAAACCCTCGCCTCAGCGGGCATTGTCGATCCGGCCTTTCCCGCCTATGTCGGTGGGACGCCCGTCTACGTCGCCGGCCCGCGCGCGCTCTCCGATGCGGGCGCGCGTCTCGCCGGCGGCGCGCCGCCCGGCGCGCCTGTCGCCTCCCAAACACAGAAGATCGCTTCATGACAAAAAAGAAAGACGTCGTCACGCCGCGCTGGGGATGGGCGCTCACCGGCTCGGGGCATTTCTTCACCGAATGCCTTGAAATGATCCGCTCGCTCGACCATTGCGACCTCTTCGTCAGCAAGGCGGCGGCGGAAGTCGTGCGCATGTACAAGCACGATCTCGAACTGCCGGCCACGATCCGCATCTTCAAGGACACGACGGCGAGCGCCGCGCCGGTCGGCAATTTCTATTACAACGTCTATCACACGCTGGTCGTGGCGCCCGCGACGTCCAACACGGTCGCGAAGGCCGTCGTCGGCATCTCCGACAATCTCGCGACGAACGTCTTCGCCCAGGCGGGCAAATGCCGCGTGCCCACCATCGTCTTCGCCTGCGACACCGCGCCGGAATTGGAGACGCGCGCGCCCAAGGGCATGGTCATGGTCTATCCGCGCCGCATCGATCTGGAGAACACTGACCGGCTGAAATCCTTCGAGGCCACGCAGGTAGTGGAGAGCCTCGCCGCCTTGGTGGAGGCGGTGGAGCGGCGCAAACGGGAGCTGGCGGAGCAGGGTTAAGCGGGTTGGACCCCCACCCCGGCCCTCCCCCTTTCAGGGGAAGGGAGTAAAAGCGCCGCCAGCATTCCCTCCCCCTGAAAGGGGGAGGGCCAGGGAGGGGGTCCCCGCTCCGGCTGAAAAGACGCGTAGGCCGCAATCGCGCAACGACCTCGCCAGGAAAGCACAGGCATGAGCGAACGCCTTCTCTTCCTCACCGGCCATCTCGCCTATCCGCGTCTGGAGCGGATGATCGCGGGCTTCGGCGAGGCGGCGCGCGGCTGGCGCATTCACGACATCGGGGTGAAGGTCGCCGCGCTCATGACGCAGGAGATCATTCAGCGCCGCCTGCCGCGTCCGCTCGACGCCGACCGCGTCATCCTGCCAGGGCGCTGCCGCGCGGACCTCGACGCGCTGACGCAAGAGTTCGGCGCGCCCTTCGAGCGCGGACCCGAGGAGATCGCCGACCTCCCCGTCTATCTCGGCCGCGGCGGCGTCAAGCCGGACCTTTCGCGCCATGACATGCGCATCTTCGCGGAAATCGTCGACGCCTCGAAGATGAGCGTCGCCGAGACCGTCGCCAAGGCGCAGGAGCTTGCGCGCAACGGCGCCGACGTCATCGACCTCGGATGCCTGCCCGACACGCCTTTCGACCATATGGAGGAGACGATCGCGGCGCTGAAGGCGCAGGGGCTGAAAGTCTCGGTCGACTCGGCCAATGTCGTGGAGCTGACGCGCGCGGCGAACGCCGGCGCCGATCATCTGCTCAGCCTTGACGAAGAAACGCTTTCCATCCTGCCGGACGGCTCGCCCCTCACGCCAATCCTGGTGCCGCGCCCGCATGGCGATCTCGACTCATTGCAGCGGGCCGCGCAGATCGCGAGAAAGCGCGGCATCGGCTTCATTCTCGACCCCATTCTCGACCCCATCCATTTCGGCTTCGCGGCGTCGATCGCGCGCTATGTGGAAATACGCGCGCGCGAGCCGGAGGCCGAGATCATGATGGGCACCGGCAATCTGACGGAACTCACCGACGCGGATTCGGCAGGCGTCACCGCAGCCATGCTCGGAATCTGCTCGGAGCTGAACATCCGTCATCTTCTGACGGTGCAGGTGAGCCCGCATACGCGCCGCACGCTGCAGGAGCACGACGCGGCGCGCCGCCTGATGTATGCCGCGCGCGCCGACCGCGCGCTTCCCAAAGGCTACAGCGACGCGCTTCTGCAAGTGCACGACAGGCGCCCCTATGCGACGACGCCCGAGGAGATCGCCGAGCTTGCGCGGGAATTGCGCGACGCCAATTTCCGCATCGACGTCACCCGCGACGGCGTGCATGTCTTCGCCAAGCATTTCCACCATATCGAGCGGGACGCCATGTCGCTCTTTCCGCATCTGAACGTGGAGCATGACGGCGCGCACGCCTTCTATCTCGGCGCGGAGCTGATGAAGGCCGAGCTCGCCTACAGGCTCGGCAAGCGCTACCGACAGGACGAGCCGCTCGACTTCGGCGTGGCGACGGATGTGAACGAAGAAGATGCGACCCGCTTCAAGGAAATGGGGCACACCATGCGCAAGGCGGGCGAGGGAAAAGGAAATGCCTCTGATTCATGAATGCGTCGTCACGACGCTGTCGCCGGAAGGGCGTCCGCATGTCGCGCCGCTGGGACTGATCGAAGAAGTCGATTTCTGGATCGCCGCGCCTTTCCGCCCGTCCAAGACGCTCTTTAATCTCGAACGCGGCCGGAAGCTCACGGCGAGCTTCACGGACGACGCCCGCGTCTTTGCGTCCCTCGTCATGGGCGAGCGCGACTTTCCCTTGACCGGCATTGAGGACTGGCCGCCGCGCCTCTCCTGCGCGCTCGCGCATGCGGAGCTGGAAATCTCGCGCGTCGAGGAAGACGAGATTCGCCCGCGCTTCTTTTGCCATGTGCGGCGCACGGAGTCGCACCGTCCGTTCCTCGGCATGAACCGCGCGCGCGCCGCCGTGCTGGAAGCCGCCATCCTCGCCACGCGCCTCGACCGGCTGACGCGCGAGAAGATCGAAAGCGAGATCGCCTATCTCAAGATCGCGATCGACAAGACGGCGGGGGACGCCGAGCGCGAAGCCTGGGACATGGTGATGAAAAAGATCGCCGCGCATTTTGCGAAGAGCGGGACATAGGGCCGCTTTCCGCGTCATTGCGAGCCGAAGGCGAAGCAATCCAGACGCCGCTCCCGTGATGCTGGATTGCTTCGTCGGCAAAGCCTCCTCCTCGCAATGACGGGCGCACGGCGAACGAATCAACCGGCGCTGGCGTCGCTCACGCGAGGCAGCACTTCTTGTATTTCTTCCCGCTGCCGCAGGGACAGGGATCGTTGCGGCCGACATCCTTGAACGGATTGAAATGCGTCCCTTGCGTTACGGCGTTCCAGTCAAGGCCGTCCAAGGCGGACGACGCGCCTTGGTTTTCGCTTTCTCGCTCCAAACGCCCCGCTTCGGAATAGTAATGCCACTCGGACAGTTCCGCGATCGTGTCGTCCCAGGGCTCGTTAGCGCCGCTGAAGGAATGAAATGGCGATTCGGGGTTTGCGACGGCATGAGCGAGATCCGCCTCGAAATCCTCGAATCCCATAAGGCCCTCGTCGATCCAACCCTTGGCGAAAGCCTCTCTCGCCAGCGGCACCATATCGACGAGCCCGAGCGCCGCGACCGCCTCCGACCATCCCACCCATACGTAAGACTCTTCGCTATCGTCGCGCGGTTCGAGCCGGTCGAAGCAGTCGCGCAGGAACTGAGCGAGCCGCTCACGAGGAAATTTTCCATCCACGGCGAGCGCCGCGAGAGCGCCGAATGCGGCGTCACGCGCGTAAGGGTCCGCCTCTTTGTCGAGAGCGAAATCGAAGAGCGGCTGCGGGTCGCCGTCGAACAGGCTGATAATGACGCGCTGCGCCGCCTCTGTGATGGCGTCGCCGAAAAACTTTTCCAGATCATCATGCGGCCGGCGCAGCAAACGGAGCACGGGGCGATAGGCCGCCGTCTCCCGCCATTCCGCCAGAAGAAACCAGCCGAAAAACACGGAGTGGAACGTTGCGAGCTCCCCCGCCGGCGCCTGGGCGGCGCGCTCGATTTCGGCGATGAGAAGAGGCGCGACCTCGGATCGGCGCGCCGCGGCGGCGCGGAGCGCGTCGACCGGCAAGACGCCGTCATTGTCGATCAACGCCGCGACGATGTCCGACGGCTCCATAGCGGCTCCCGGTTCAGAATATCACTCAGACGTCACGAGCAGTTTGATTCACGCGGCGGTTCGGCGCAAGCCCGCCGGCGGGTTATGTACGGGAAGACGGCGCTTACGAGATCCGCAACGGCGTGAAGCGCGCGGCGGTTGCGGTCTTCGGCCCCGACGCCTCAGGCCGAACTCACCTGACTTTCCGTCCGCTCCGTCGCCACGCGCCGAGCGGCCGCGCCCGTTGCGCCCGGACGATAGGGCGCGAGCGGCACGGTGAGGCAGACGCTTTGCGCCGGCAGCACGTCGCGCCAGTCCTGGATGAGCTGCCTGTAAGCCTTGCCGACCGCGCGAGGCTTGCGATCGAGATCGTAAAGGCCGACCGGCCATACCTTGCCGCACGCCTCCCGCAGCTCGATCTCCCAGTCGATCTGATCGGTCAGCGAATACCAGGTGAAGCCGACGATCGGCACGCCGCTGTTTCTCACGCGCAGCACATTCGCCCATTCCTTGCGCAGCCAGCGCACCGCCTCGTCGCCGCTGGGGCCTTCACAGGTGTTGGTCTCCGTGTGCATCACCGGCAAGCGGTAGCGTTCGTAATATTGGCGCGTGATCTCATTGTAGCCGAAGATCTCGCCGGACGAGGACGTCCGCCCCTCCGCGGTCACATTATGCTCGTTGCGCCAGTAATAGTCGTTCCCCATGATGCAATGGCTCTTGAGGTGCTTCCGCATGAAGAAGTCATATTCCTCGGGGCTCATTCCGTTATCCATCAGGAAGCGGAACATTTCCGAATTGACGCACCGGCCGTAATTGAGATCGAGCGACAGAAACCGCCTCTCATTGAGCTTCTCGGCCGGCTCGATGGCGCGCGGATTTTCGGCGTGGAAATATTCGGTCGATTCGCTCTGCACGAAGATCGCGTCCGGCCGCACGGCGAGAATCGCATGCATGGCGAGGACATTCGCCCTCACCACATGTTTGAGCGCGGTGACGAAGCCGCGGTCTGTCGCGAGTTGCTCGTTCCACCAGCCATAGGCGGCGGAGAAGGTCGCGCAGATATACATCTCGTTGACGGGCGTATAGAGCTGCACGAAAGGAAAGCGCGCGGCGAAATCCTGGGCGTAGCCGGCGAAGAGCGCCGGGAAGTCCGCGTTCTGGAAATCGCCGATCCAATCCGGCACGCCGAAATGGCAGAGATCGGCGATGGGAATGATTCCGCGAGCGTGCAGATCGCCAAAGGCGAGGTCGGAGAATTCCCAATCGTAGCGGCCCGGGCCGAGCCAGGTCCTGCATAGCGGCACGCCATAGCGCAGCGTCTTGACGCCGAGCTCCTGAACGAGATCGAAATCCTCGCGCCAGCGCCGGTAATGGCCGCAAAGCTCCATCTCGTCGAAGCGTTTGCGCCCATGCGCGATCCTGGGGCAACTATTCTCAATGCCTGTGCTGAACATGAAATGCGTCATCGCGCGCTCCTCGCCATCCGCCGATTGGATAGCTAAGGAGCGGCGCGCCGACGAACAGGCGGGAGGAAAAGGACGCGTGCGAGGGTCGCGGGCCGCTCGGGCGTAGACGCGCCATATACAGGCGAAGCCGCGGCCTTCCGCCTAGCCCGCCGCAGGGAGCTCCTCGAACGACAAAAGCCCCGACGCCTTCGAGGCGACGGGGCCGCGCCGGACCGGAACGATCCTACGTCGTCAGGCGGTCGCGCCGGCCTGCTTCTTCTCGATCTCGCGCTTCAGAGCGCGGGCGCCCTGCGACAGCTCCTCGTCGCGCGCCTTGGCCAGGAAGGCGTCGAGGCCGCCGCGATGCTCGACCGAACGCAGCGCCGCGGCCGAGATGCGCAGGCGCACCGAACGGGCCAGCGCCTCGGAGGCGAGCGTCACATTGACGAGATTGGGCAGGAAACGCGTGCGCGTCTTGCGATTGGAGTGGCTGACGAGATTGCCCGTCTGCACGCCCTTGCCGGTCAGCTCGCAACGCCGGGACATGGAACTTCCTTTCGAACCGTTTTAGACAATCCACGCGCCGGGCGGGGCCTTTGCGCCCGCAGCCGCCAGCGGATGGGTGGAAACGCCACAAAAGGCCCGCCGCTCCCGCGCCGAGCCCTGTTCGCCGGCCTTATAAGTGCAAAGCCCGGCGAGCGTCAACCGGTCGGGGCCGCGCGCGCCATGGGGAAAGCCCCCGCCGCGGCGCATTCGCCTCTGGACATTGGCGGCGTTCTGGGCTCTAAGCCTCATCGTCGCTCCGGGCGGGGCCGGGCGCGCCCGCGCCGTTCTTTTTGCCCGGAATCATCGAAAATCGACAGAGCCGCCGGAGCCTGTCCTCCCGCCGCGCCCGCCCTTCGCCGGCGGCGCCGGCCAGAATGACAAAGGTTGGGGATTTCCAATGGCCAAAGCAATTCTCCATATGCTCAGCACGTTGAAGCATATGAGCCCCTTCGACGTGAACATGGCCCTCGACGCCGGCTACGACGCGGCGATTCCCTACACCAATGTGACGCTCGACGAAGTCACGGCGCTCGTGCAGGACGCGATGTTCTCCCGCGCGCCTTCCGCCGCGCTGAGGACCGGCGTCTTCTTCGCGGGCCGCGACGCGGTGCTCGCGCTCGACATGATGGAGGCGGCGAAGAAGGCGCTGCTCAAGCCCTTCGAAATCTCGCTCTTCGCCGATCCCTACGGCTCCTTCACCACGGCCGGCGCCATGGTCGCCTGCACCGAGAAAGTGCTGAAGGACAAGAAGCAGCGCGAGCTGAAGGGCGCCAAGATCGTCATTTACGGCGCGACGGGCGTCGTCGGCTATTCCTCCGCGGTCATCGCGGCGCTGGAAGGCGCGGAGGTCACGATCGTCGGCTATAGCGGCCTGGAGCGCGTCGCCAAGCTGGCCGAAGAGATGTCGAAGCGCTTCAACATCAAGGTGGCGCCGGCCGACGGCAGCTCCCCGGAAATGGTGCGCAACCTGCTGCTCGATCACGAGGTCGCGCTATGCTGCGCCCGCGCGGGCGTTCAGGTTCTCTCGAAGGACGATCTCAACGCCGCCAAGAACCTGCTCATCGCCGCCGACGTCAACGCCGTGCCGCCGCTGGGCGTCGAGGGTTGCGGCCTGCACGACAATGGCGTCGTCATCTCGGAGCATGGCGCGCTCGGCATCGGCGCGCTCGCCATCGGCAATGTCAAATACGGCGCGGAATCAGGCCTCTTCAAGCAGATGGCCACCTCCGACAAGCCGCTCTGCCTCGATTTCCGCCACGCTTTCGCCCTGGCGCGTCAGCTCGTTTGATTTGGCGCGCCACGCGGGACCGATGGCTCTTGGCAAAGGCGCGCGAAACTGGTTGAGTGCGCGCCGCGGAAGGCCCGCGGCGCTTCTCAAGGCCGGCGCAATTTTGCGCATGGCGCCTTCACGGAACGTCCGCCGCTGCGGCGGGGCGTAGGTTTCTTCGAAAGGAAACGCATAATGGCGAAGATCAACAAGATGCTGGTGGGCGAGTCGCTCGTCGGCGAGGGCAATGAAGTCGCTCACATCGACCTGATCCTGGGCCCGCGCGGCTCGGCCGCCGAGCTCGCTTTCGCGAACGCGCTCGTCAACAACAAGGACGGCTTCACGACCCTGCTCGCGGTCGTCGCCCCGAACCTGCTCTGCAAGCCCAACACGATCCTCTTCAACAAGGTCACCATCAAGGGCGCCAAGCAGGCCGTCCAGATGTTCGGCCCGGCCCAGCACGGCGTCGCCAAGGCCGTCGCCGACTCGGTCGCCGAGGGCGTGATCCCGGTCGACGAGGCGGACGACCTCTTCATCTCCGTCGGCGTGTTCATCCACTGGGACGCCAACGACGACAAGAAGATCCAGGACTACAACTATCAGGCCACGAAGGAAGCCATCGCCCGCGCCATCGCCGGCGAGCCCAAGGCCGCCGAGGTCGTCGCCAAGCGCAACGAGGCCAAGCACCCCTTCGCCCCGAACTGAGTTCGGGCGTAGGCCAAGTTTATGGAGGGGAGCCCAACGGCTCCCCTTTTTTCTTTTTTGCGTGACTGGCTAGCGCCTCGAACGCCGCAGGCGTCAGGGGGCAGAGGCGCGCGCCCTCATCCGTCATTGCGAGGAGCGTAAGCGACGAAGCAATCCAGAGCCGAGATGTGGCTCTGGATTGCTCGCTTCGCTCGCAATGACGGTCGGGACCGTTATGATTTCATGGGGAGGGGCGGAGCGAGGCGTTCGCATGACTGCGATCATTGGCTGGGACATTGGCGGCGCGCATGTAAAGGCGGCGCGCGCTGAGAACGGGCGACTCGTCGCCGTGACGCAGCGCGCCTGCGCGCCGCATCTCGGCCTCGCGCATCTCGAAGCGCCGATTCGCGAAACGCTTGCAGAGCTTGGCCCCGCGACGCGCCATCGCATCGCCATGACGGCCGAATTATCGGACGCTTTCGAAGATCGCGCGAGGGGCGTGGTTTCAGTCGCGGCCATCGCCGCGCGCGAGATCGGCGCGGACGATATACTCTTCTATGCAGGCGCGCGGGGATTTGTCGCGCGCAGCGAGATTGCTGAAGCCGCCGAAGCCGTCGCTTCGGCCAATTGGCGCGCCAGCGCCGAGCTTGTGGCGCAGCATTGCAGCGACGCGCTTTTCATCGACATGGGCTCGACGACGACCGACCTCGTCCCGATTCGCGACGGCCGCATCGCTGCGCGGGGGGAGACGGACGCCGGGCGGCTCGCTTGCGGCGAGCTCGCTTATGCCGGCTTTTCGCGCGGCGCCCCGCAAGCCTATGCGCGCTTCGCGCCGATCGGGGGACACTGGACGCCGCTCGTCAACGAGGCCTTCGCCTCCATGGCGGATGTGCGCCGCACGCTCGGCGATTTATGCGAGGGCGAGAGCGCCGCCGACCTCTCGCCGACGGCGGATGGGCGACCCAAGACCGTCGCCGCCTCCCGCGCCAGACTCGCGCGTCTCGTGGGACGCGACGGCGGAGATTTCTCCGATCCCCAGGCTTATGCGCTCGCGGCCCATATCGCTCGCGCGCAGATGCGCCTCATCGAAGATCAGATGGCGCTGCTCGCCTCGCGCGACGCGATTGCCGCCGACGCGCCCTTCGTCGGCGCCGGCGTCGGCCGCATCCTCGTGCGGCGGCTTGCGGTTTCACAGGGACGCGCCTATCGCGACTTTGCGGAATTCGTCGCCGCGCCGGAAGAGCTGCGCGCCGCAGCGGCGAATTGCGCGCCCGCAACGGCGCTGGCGCTTTTGGCGCTTTAAGCTCGCTTCGCTCGCGCCCCCATCCGGCGCGTCGCGCCACCTTCCCCCGCTTCGCGGGAGAAGGGATACGGCGCCGCTCGGGCCTCTATCCGTACGTCCGTCATTGCGAGCGAAGCGAAGCAATCCAGAGCCGCATCACGGCCCCTGGATTGCTTCGTCGCTTCGCTCCTCGCAATGACGGCGGTCGCCTAACCCCGCACGTCCGGCGGCGTCGCCTCTTCCGCGAGCGTCTTCAGCGCTTCGTCGATTCCCATCTGCGTCTGCTGCTGCGAGCCGAGGCGGCGGATGGAGATGGTGCGTTCGGCCGCCTCCTTCCTGCCCGCGACGAGAAGCGCCGGGACCTTGGCGAGCGAATGTTCGCGCACCTTGTAGGTGATCTTCTCGTTGCGCGAATCGACGTCGACATTGAGCCCGAGCTTGCGCGCGGCCGCCGCGACCTCATAGGCGTAGTCGTCGGCTTCCTGCGTAATCGTGCAGACCACGATCTGCAGGGGCGAGAGCCAAAGCGGCAGATGGCCCGCGTAATGCTCGATCAATATGCCGGTGAAGCGCTCGAGCGAGCCGAACATGGCGCGGTGAATCATCACCGGCGTCTTCTTCTCGCTGTCCGCGCCGATATAGAAGGCGCCGAAACGCACCGGCAGGTTGAAGTCGACCTGCGTCGTGCCGCATTGCCATTCGCGGCCGATGGCGTCGCGCAGCGTATATTCGAGCTTCGGCCCGTAGAAGGCGCCCTCGCCTTCCTGAACGCTCGTCTTCAGACCGCGCTTCGCCAGCTCGTCGAGCACGCGGCCGAGCGCGGCTTCCGCCTTGTCCCAGGCTTCGTCCGAGCCGACGCGCTTCTCGGGGCGCGTCGAGAGCTTCACCACGACGTCGTCGAAGCCGAAGTCGCGATAGATCGTCAGGATGAGGTCGTTGATCTTCAGCGCCTCCTCCATGATCTGGTCCTCGGAGCAGAAAATATGCGCGTCGTCCTGCGTGAAGGCGCGCACGCGCATCATGCCGTGCAGCGCGCCCGAGGGCTCGTAGCGATGCACAATGCCGAACTCGGCGATCTTCACCGGCAGATCGCGATAGGACTTCAGCCCGTTCTTGAAGATCTGCACATGGCCGGGGCAGTTCATCGGCTTGATCGCGAAGACGCGCTCGTCCTCGGTCTTGGTGACGAACATGTTTTCGCGGTACGTCTGCCAATGGCCCGAGGTCTCCCACAGCGCGCGGTCGAGCACCTGCGGCGTGTTCACCTCCGTGTAACCGGCTGCCTTCTGCTTGCGGCGCATGTAAGACACGAGCGTCTGGAACAGCGTCCAGCCTTTCGGATGCCAGAAGATCGCGCCGGGGCCTTCCTCCTGGAAATGGAAGAGGTCCATCTCGCGCCCCAGCCGGCGATGGTCGCGGCGCTCGGCTTCCTCGAGCCGGTGCAGATAAGCGTCGAGCTCCTCCTGCGTCGCCCAGGCGGTGCCGTAGATGCGCGAGAGCATGGGCTTCGTCGAGTCGCCGCGCCAATAGGCGCCCGCGACCTTCATCAGCTTGAAGGCCGTGCCGACCTTGCCGACCGACGGCATATGCGGGCCGCGGCAGAGGTCGAGCCACTGACCCTGCCGGTAGATGCTGAGCGGCTCGTCCGACTTGATGCTGTCGATCAGCTCGCCCTTGAAGGTCTCGCCCTTGGCGATGAACCAGGCCTTGGCGTCCTCGCGGCTCCACACCTCGCGCGTGATCTTGGCGTCGCGCGCCACGATCTCCTTCATCTTCTTCTCGATGACCGGCAGGTCTTCGAGCGTAAAGGGCTCGGAGCGTTGAAAATCGTAATAGAAGCCGTTCTCGATGACCGGCCCGATGGTCACCTGCGTGCCCGGATAAAGCTCCTGCACGGCTTCCGCCAGCACATGGGCGGCGTCGTGGCGGATCAATTCCAGCGCGCGCGGATCGTCGCGCGAGACGAATTCGATCTTCGCGTCCTTGTCGAGGGGCGTCAGCAGATCGACCAGCGCGCCGTCGACCGTCATGGCGACGCTGCGCTTGGCGAGAGAGGGGGAGATGCTCTTGGCGATGTCGAAGCCCGTGACGCCGGGCTCGAACCGACGGGAAGCCCCGTCGGGGAAGGTAACGGCAACCATATGACGCTCCTGTCGCGCTCAATCGCCGACACGGATCGGCGTAAGTCGCTTGGGCTGAGTGAAGGAGCGCGTTTTAGCGCCGTGAAGGCGCGGGCGCAATCGCCGCCGCCGGCCGGCCATCGCCCTCGTCGTTTCGGCAGGCGGCGCCGCGCCGCTCCGTCTCGACGTCGAAGAGGCTGAGAAAGGCGCCCTTATTCTCCCTGAGCTTGTTCAGATGGACGACGGCGAGCCTGTCCAACCGCCGGTTTCCCATAGGAGTCATCACGATCAGCGAACGGCGCCGGTCCGCAGGGTCGGTCACGCGCCGGACGAGCTTCGCCTGCGCCAGCCGGGACACCAGCTCGGCGGCGCTATGGTCACGGATCATCAGTTGCTCGGCGAGCTCGCCGACGCTGATATGGTCTCCGCCCCGATAGGTCTTCACGACCAGCAACGCCTGATACCATTGCATGGTGAGGCCAACTTCGGCGGCGGCCGCCTCGCTGAAGGCAAGGAACCTCCTCAAGGCGTGGCGAAAATTCGCTAGGGCTTCGAGCTCCTGCCGGCTTGGCGGATCCTCCGAAGCCTCCGGATGGAAGACGCGCGCTCGCGCCGATGTGGTCACAATTCCTCCGGGGCCCAAGCCGCCCCCGACTCTGGGCGGGCGCAGCTTCGAATCATCATGCGGCGCCCTGCTTTCCCGGTCAATCCGCGAATTGCGCGCCCGCCTTCGCGTCGTGCGGCGCGAAGGCGGGCGCGTCCGTTCGCCAGCATTCGAACATGATCGTGCCACGATTTATTTTTAATCGTAGTGCGATATATTGATTCGACGCCCACCTTTTTCGAGGAGGAAGCGATACATGCCCGATCGCCTGAAAATCGAACGATTTTTGTCGTCATGTCTGTTTGCTGCGTGTGCGGCGTGGTCGTCCGCGCCAAGCGCGTTTGCGCGAGATTACGCGGCAGGTCGGTTGAAAATCGAAAGCCCGTGGTTGCGCGCGGGCGACGAAAAGGATGCAAATCTCTTTCTCTCCGTGCACAATGACGGCGATATGCCGGACAAGCTCGTCGCTGTCCGGACGCCCCGATTCCGCAAAGCCGTGATCCACGCCGATCCCGCTCGAATCATCGTGCCGCACGGCGTGGTCATTCCTTCTCATGCGACGGTGCTGATGGAGCCGGGCCGGCCCTATGTCTCGCTGCACCAGGCCGGCGAGCGTCTCGCCGTTGGCGAGAGCGTCGAATTGGAGCTCGTCTTTGAGAAAGCCGGCAAGGTGACGGTGGAAGCCTCTGTCGAAGCGCCGGATGCGAAGAAGGCCGATGACGCCGAAGCCATGGCGCGCTGGAAATCCGCCAATGAGGCAAAGCCCGCCGCGGCGCCGGAATCGGCGGAGAACGCGGCCGCTCCGCCGAAAGGTCCGGCTGCTCCTCAATCCCCGACGCCGGCTGCGCAATAGCGGAGCTGTCCGCGACAAGAGACGGCCCCCGACGGCTGAGCGGCTCGCGGGGCGAGAAAAGCCGCCTCGTAGCCTGGGCGCCGACATGAACGAGACTGACAAGGAAACCTCGTCGGGCCGCGATGATTCTGGCGGTCAGGCCCGAAACTCCATCCTGGCGGTCGCCTTAACCGCGCGCGATCTCACAATGGCGCAGATGCGACGCAAAGAATCGCCTTGCGCCGAAGGAGCGCCGGAAGATCGCGACGCTTGCCCCATGGCCGCAGCTCGAACAAACGCAGACGACCCATAGAAACCCGCCGACCCCCCTCTGGCCGACGGTTTGGGAGCGGGAGCGCTATTCTTCGCTCTCGCCCTCTTCCCGATGCGCTTCGGAAACGGCCGAAGCGACGTCGGCGACGGAGAGGAACTCGTCCTGATCCACGTCCCTGAGAATGTCACCGAGACGCGCGGAACTATCCTTGGTCCAGTGAACCTCCTCCCTGCCGTGTTCGCGGATCAGGTCCTCCTTGGAGATCGGGAAGCTTGCGCCGTGCAGCGCCTGCGTCACCGACGCCACGCCGAAGGCGAAGCCCTTGGCGGGGCCCTTATGGCCGCTGCCGCGGCCTTCGCCCGTGTTTTCGGTCGTTCGAGGCATGACGGTCCTCCGGTCAGTGCTTCTTGCCTTTGCCGGCGGAGCCGCCTTCCGAGCGCTTTCCTTCCTCGATGAGCTCCTTCACGCGCTGCCCGCCTTTGTGGCCGAGCTCCGAATAGCCCTCGGGGCCGAGCTCTTCCTTGCGGATATCGCCGCCCATCTTGCCGGCTTCCTTGACGGTCATCGGACTCTTGGCGCCCGACTTTCCGCCGCCCTGCGATCCTGTCTGCTTCTGCGGCATGTGCTTTCCTTTCGCCGTCACGGCGAAACCATCGGTCAGGCTTCGCCGTCTTCCTCTTCTGAATTGTCGATGTCTTCGCCGGCGTCCTCGCGCTCGGCGCGCTTGCCTTCCTCCACCAGCCGCTTGACGCGCTGGCCGCCCTTATGACCGCCCAGGCGCCCCGCTTCCTCGACGGTCATCTGCCCGTGGACGGGCGGCTGCTTTTCCTGCTCGGTCTGCTTCTGCGCCATGCGCTCCTCCTTTCAGGTCAGTGGCGCGGCTTGCTCGCGCCACCCTTCTTGGCACCGCCCGCTTCGGTCTGCTTGCCTTCTTCAACAAGCTCCCTGACGCGCTGGCCGCCCTTGTGGCCGCCTTTCTCGCCGCCGAGATGACCCGCCTCCTGGACGGTCATTTTTCCTTTTTCGGCGGGCTTCCGCGGCTCATGTCCGGTTTGCCGCTGAGCCATTCGTTTTTTCCTCAGTGGCGCGGCTTGCTGCGTCCGCCGGATTCGCCGCGCTCTTCCTGCTGCTCGCCCGCGCCTTCGCCTTCCTCGGATTCGGCGCGCTTGCCTTCCTCGATGAGCTGCTTCACGCGCTGGCCGCCCTTATGGCCGAGTTCGGAATAGCCTTCGGGCCCGAGCTGCTCCTTGCGCGCCTCGCCGCCCATCTTGCCGAGCTCCGAATAGCCCTCGGGCCCGAGCTGCTCCTTGCGCGCCTCGCCGCCCTTCTTGCCCATTTCGGAGTAGCCCTCATGGCCGAGCTGCTCCTTGCGGACCTCGCCGCCCATCTTGCCGATCTCGGAATAGCCTTCCGGGCCGAGCTCCTCCTTGCGGATTTCGCCGCCCATCTTGCCGGCCTCCTGCACCGTCATCGTGCCTTTCTGCTTTTCGGTTCCTTTTTCGTGTTCCGTGCCGTGCGTGCGGGCCATTGTGACCTCCCGTTGCCAATGCTGCGCTGGAAGTTCGGGGGCTCTTTCGTCCCCTGCCGAAACGAACGCCCATGCGCGTGTTCCGGACTTCGAGGGGCGCTTGCCGGCCAGCGCTTCGTCCTGCCGAGCAACCCGTCGTCTGAGTGTCGCGGCGCCGGCGCTCCAGAAGATGAAACGCCGGTCGCAATCGCCCAAACTATCGAAGATCAGCGCTAGATCGGTTGCCCGTCGAGCATGGGAAGTAAGTACGAATACGTATATGGGCGTTCATGCGCCGAAGATTTTTGCGCCGCTTGCGATGGACGCCGTTTTTCAACTCCCGCCAGCATGTTCGACGAGCTGTCGGCCAGACCTTTTTCGGCCGCCGCGCGTTGAAGGGGCATGAGCCAAACCGACGATCGGCTGCGCGCCGCGGCGAAGCGCACGGTCTATGAACGCGCTTTCTCCTATTTTTCGCCCGACTGGCCCTGGATTGCGACGCTTGTCGCGCTCATCGGAGTCTCCGTCGCCGTCGGCCTTCTGGAGGCATGGCCGCTCGCGATCCTTGTCGACTCCGTCCTGACGCATGAGCCGAACGGCGGCTGGCTGCACGGCTATTTCCTCGCCGTGCTGCCGGCGGACAAGCCGGGCCAAATCCTGGGTCTCGTCCTGATCGGACTCGGCCTTCAGATCGTCGGCTACTCGGCCTGGATGGCGCGCATGATGATCAACTACCACCTCAACTACCGGGGCACGACGCGCGTGCGCGCCGATCTCTTCGGCAAGCTCCAGCGCCTCGATCTCGCCTATCATCAGTCGCGGCCGCAGGGCGATTCCATCTATCGGCTGACGACCGACGCTTTCGGCCCCTGGGGCATTGTCGACATCATGATCGGCACCTCGGTCGCCGCCGTGACTCTCACCGTGATGACGTGGATCATGTTGTGGCGGAACGCGGGACTGACCTTCGCCGCCTATTCCGTCGCGCCGCTCATCCTGTGGAGCAACTGGCGCTTCGGCGTGCGGATTCATCAGCGCGCGCTGGAATCGAAACAGATCGACGCGGACCTCACGGCGCAGATTCAGCAGGCGATGGTCCGCGTGCCGCTGTCGCAAGCCTTCCGCCGCGAGCCCTTTGAGTTTCGCCGCTTCGAGGAAGCGGTGGCGCGCAGCGTAACGGGGCTGCTGCGCCTCAATTGGCAAGAGCAGCTTTATCCGCTCGCGCGCGACGTCATCCTTTCGATCGGCGCCGCCATCATCCTCGGCTATGGCGGGTGGCTCGTCTATCGCGATCAGTTCATCGCGCCCGTCGCGAACGGGATGACGGTGGGCGCGCTCATCATTTTCATGGATTATCTGCGCAAGCTATGGGACCCGCTGAAATGGCTCGCCGAGTTCTTCTCCAAGATCCGAACCTTCGAGGCGGCGGCGCGGCGCGTCTTCTTCGTGCTCGACTCCCCGGAGGCGATCAAGGACAAGCCGGAGGCGCGGGCCTTGCCTCCGCGCCCGCGCCGCCTCGCCTTCGACTGCGTTTCCTTCGGCTATGAGCCGGGCCGACTCGTCCTCTCCGATGTCGACGCGAGCGTCGGTCGGGGAGAAATGGCGGCCTTTGTCGGCCCGAGCGGAACCGGAAAGAGCTCGCTGCTCAAATTGATGCTGCGCTTTCACGATCCCTGCAAAGGGACCGTGCGGCTCGACGGCGTCGACATAAGGGACGTGCGGCTGAAGGATCTGCGCGCGCATTTCGCTTTCGTGACGCAGGACAGTTTCATGCTGCCCGCGAGCGTCGCCGAGAATGTCGCCTATGGCCGCCCCTCGGCGACGCGCCAGGAGGTGGCGGCGGCGGCCGCGCTCGCCGGCGCGGCGGATTTCGTCGCCGCGCTGCCGAACGGATACGACACGGTTTTGAGCGAGGGCGGCGCCAATCTTTCGGGCGGCCAGCGTCAGCGGCTCGCGATCGCGCGGGCGCTTCTGAGCGAAGCGCCCTTTGTCGTGCTGGATGAGCCGACAAGCGCGCTCGATCCACAGAATGAGCAAATGCTGATCGAAACGCTCCACGGACTGAAGCGGCGCCGCACGATCATTCTCGTCACCCATCGCCTCCACTCGGTCGTCGACTGCGACCGGATTTTCGTGATGGACGCAGGCCGCATCGTCGAGCGCGGAACGCATGAGCGGCTCCTCGCGCGAGGCGAAACCTACGCCGCCCTCTGGCGCGGCGAGCGGACCGGCCGCGAAACGCGGCGAGAGGCGCCAACCGAAACGCCCCGATATTCTATAGATATAGTTGACTAAAGCAATTGGCCGCGATAAAACGGAAACGTCGCATAGAGCCCAGGCGTTCGAAAGAAAATGGAAGGTTTTCATTGCCCCCGGCGATCGCCCCGACGCCCATGACGCAGAGCCCTTCTCGTCGGGCGGCTTCCGCCAAGGTCGCCGGAGCGTTGCAAGACCTGATTCCCAAGACGCAGGAAGCGGAGCAGTTCCTCAAAGCGCTGGCCAATGCGCACAGGCTGATGGTCCTGTGCGAATTGCTCAAGGGCGAAGCCTGCGTGACGGAGCTGCAAAATGCGGTCGGCCTGAGCCAATCGTCTCTCTCCCAGCACCTCGCGCGGCTGCGCCAGGACGATCTCGTCAAGACGCGGCGCGAATCGCGCACGATCTATTATTCGCTCACCGACGAGCGGGTGCGGCGCATGATCGCGCTGCTGCACGATATTTTCTGCGCCTCCTGAAAATCGGCGCCTTTCCACAACCGAAACATGTTGACGCTCGAAACGCCGCCAAGCCCCGGCAACCCACGGCATGTCTTTGAAATATAGCGTGAATTTCAGCGCCAAACGCTGCCGAAAGGCTGTCAAAGCAAACAATTCTAACGTTCGCGCTAATTCTTTGAGCACGAGTTTACTCTACTCCTTCGGGCATCCGAATAACGGTTTGATAACCATTGAAGCCGCGCTTCCGCCTCCCCGGGGCGGAGCCCGCATATGCGCGCGCGGCGACATGGGACGCCCGGGCAGGAGCGCAAATGAAGCAGTCGATATCGCGGGAGCTTTACGCCTATTGGAGTCGCTTGAAAGGCGCGCGGCTCGCGCCGGATTACAATGACCTCGACTTTGTCGCGATTCGCTGCCTGCTCGCCAATGTCTTCACCATTCAGATCGACCGGCCGCGCCTGTTCCCGCTGAAAATGTGCGGCACGCGGATCAACGCCTATTGGCTGGCGGAACAGAAGGGCAGATCGTTTCTCGATTTGTGGGAGGCGGGCGATCGCGGCAAGGTCGGATCGGCTCTCGGCGCGGTCTTGGAAGGAGTCGAGCCGATCGTCGCCGGCGCAAGAGGCGGCGCGCATGAATCCGACGCGCTCGACATTGAATTGCTGCTTCTGCCGCTCCGCCATTTCGGCAAGACGCATTCGCTCATGCTCGGCTCGCTGGCGCCCGCCGACTGCCCGCAATGGCTCGGACGGAGGCAGGCGCCGGCGCTGCGCCTGCATTCGCTGCGCGTGCTTCAGGCAAGCGACGAGCGCGCGGCGCCCTTGCAGATCCGCGACCATGCGCGGCGCGGCGTCCGGAATCCGCCTGGGCGGCCCGATCTTGTCCTTTACGAAGGCGGGCGGGCGGACGGGCTGAGATTATGAGCGCCCCGCTCATTCATGCAGCCCCGGCGCCTCATGGCCGGTGCGGGCGACATATTCCGTATAGCCGCCCTCATATTTATGCACGCCCGCCGGCGTCAGCTCCAGCACGCGGTTGGACAGGGCGGCGAGGAAGCGGCGGTCGTGCGAGACGAAGAGCATGGCGCCCTCGTAATCGCCGAGGGCCTGGATGAGCATCTCTTTCGTTGTCAAATCGAGGTGATTCGTCGGCTCGTCGAGCACGAGGAAGTTTGGCGGATCGTAAAGCATCTTCGCCATTACGAGGCGGGCTTTCTCGCCGCCCGACAGCACGCGGCATTTCTTTTCGGCGTCGTCGCCCGAAAAGCCGAAGCAGCCCGCGAGCGTGCGCAGCGACCCCTGCCCCGCCTGCGGAAAAGCGTCCTCCAGCGTCTCGAACACCGTGCGGTCGCCGTCGAGAAGATCCATGGCGTGCTGCGCGAAATAGCCCATCTTCACGCTGGCGCCGATGGTCACGGCGCCGTCGTCCGGCCGCGCCGCGCCGGCGACGAGCTTGAGCAGCGTCGACTTGCCCGCGCCGTTCACGCCCATCACGCACCAGCGCTCCCTGCGGCGCACGGCGAAGTCGAGACCGTCATAGACGGCGCGACCGCCATAGCTCTTGCAAATGTTCTTGAGCGTCGCGACATCGTCTCCCGAACGGGGCGCCGGGCGGAACTCGAACAGGATCGACTGCCGGCGCCGCGGCGGCTCCACCTTCTCGATCTTGTCGAGCTTCTTCACGCGGCTCTGCACCTGCGCGGCGTGCGAGGCGCGCGCCTTGAAGCGCTCGATGAACTTGATCTCCTTGGCGAGCATCGCCTGCTGGCGCTCATATTGCGCCTGCTGCTGCTTCTCGTTCTGCGCGCGCTGCGCTTCGTAGAATTCGTAATCGCCCGAATAGGTCGTGAGCGAGCCGCCGTCGATCTCGATGATTTTCGAGACGACGCGGTTCATGAACTCGCGGTCATGCGAGGTCATGAGCAGCGCGCCGTCATGGGCTTTCAAAAATTCCTCGAGCCAGATGAGGCTTTCAATGTCGAGATGGTTGCTCGGCTCGTCGAGCAGCATGACGTCGGGACGCATGAGCAGGATGCGCGCCAAGGCGACGCGCATCTTCCAGCCGCCCGAAAGCGCGCCGACGTCGCCGTCCATCATCTCCTGCGTGAAGTTCAGCCCGGCGAGAACCTCTCGCGCCCGCCCCTCCAGCGCATAGCCGTCAAGCTCCTCGAAGCGGGCCTGCGCCTCGCCATAGCGCGCGATGATCGCGTCCATGTCGTCGGCCTGGCCGGGGTCCGCCATGGCGGCCTCCAGCTCCCTCAGCTCAGCGGCGACCTCGCTCACCGGGCAGGCGCCGTCCATGACCTCGCTCACGGCGCTGCGGCCGGACATTTCGCCGACGTCCTGATCGAAATAGCCGATGGTCACGCCCCGGTCGACCGAGATCTGACCCTCGTCCGGCGGCTCCCGCCCGATCATCATCCGGAAGAGCGTGGATTTGCCGGCGCCGTTGGGGCCGACGAGCCCGACCTTCTCGCCTTTCAGGAGCGTGGCGGAGGCCTCGATGTAAAGGATTTGCGAGCCGTTCTGCTTGCTGATGTTTTCGACGCGGATCATGTCTCGAACAGGCTGAAGGGAGGAATGTTGCGCGCCCTTATGCCATGCTTCGCTCCGCGATAAAGAGCGCGGCGCGAAATCGTGCGAGATTATTTGAGCCGGGCGTCCCATGCGGGCGATTTGGGCGCGGTGAAATCCAGCGTCCAATCGAATTGGCTTAGGAAATTATAGCCCAGAATGAACGGCGCCTGGCTCCCCAGCGCCTGCCGGAGCGCGCCGAAATCATAGGCGAGCGCATAGACGCCGCGCAGGATGCGGCCCTGCCCCAGGTCAAGCGCCTTGATCTTGTATAGTTTAGGCGCGAAAGCCGCGCCGCCCGCCTCGCGCGCCTTGCCCTTGAGCTTCGCCGGGGCGAACAGCTTCTTATGCGCGTCGACGAATTTCTGATCGACGGCCGATATTTCCGCGCCCGTATCGAAAAGGCCGGCCGCGGCCACATCGCCGACCTTGAAGGCGACGCCGACGAGGCGCTGATCGGGGCCGAGGAGGCGGAACGGCGTCGCATGCGCGGGCGCGTCGCCAAAAAAGACCATTTCCCGCTTGCCGAAATCCAGCGTGAAGCGCGCGCCCTTGAAGAAGTCGAGGCCGAGCAAGTCATCGCCGTCACTGGCGGCGCAGCGCGTGACCTCGTATTTCGCGCGCGCGATCCCCGCGCCCTCCGACGCCTTCAGCTCGATATTCTTCGCCTCGACGTCGTCGCAGCGGACCGTGCGGCCCGAGGCGCCCGTCGAATCGCTCTGCCCGACCACGGGCAGATCCCTGTTCCAGGGCGCCAGGGCGACGCGCGTCGTCGAGGCGCCCGTATCGAGGCGCATCGTCCCCATCATGTTTCCGAAGCGGACCGGAAGATAAATCCGCCCGCCGCCATAGTCGGCCATCGTGAGGGTCATGGGGACGGTGGAGCGGGCGGGCTCGGATCGCGCGCCGGCTCCGATCAGGAGCGCCATGAGGACGAGAAGGGGTCCGAATGCGTTCATGCGCCAATTCCATCCGAAACGAGGCAATGACGAAGCGGCGGCATGATGCCCGATGTCGGACGGCGCAAAAAGCCGCTATTCTGCCCGGCGCTCGCCCGCGGCCCCGCCGCCGGCAAGGAGAGACGAACGGCAAGTGAGGATGCGGATGTCGAACCCATTGACCGCGCCCTGGGCGGCGCCTTTCGGCCTGCCGCGTTTTGGCGAAATTCGAGCGGAACATTTCCGTCCCGCCTTCGAGACGGCGCTGGCGCGGCATCGGGCGGAGATCGACGCCATCGCCGGCAATCCCGCCGAGCCGGATTTTACGAACACGATCGAGGCGCTCGAGCGCGCGGGAAGCCTCCTGACCGATGTGGGCTCCGTCTTCTGGAACCTCACGGCGACCGACACGAACGCCGAGATGCAGGAAATCGAGCGCGACATGGCCGCCGCGCTCTCCCGCCATTCGAGCGACATCTCGATGAACCCGGAGCTCTTCCGCCGCGTCGAGACGCTTTACGCGGCGCGCGACCGTCTCGGCCTTACGCCGGAGCAGAAGCGCGTCCTGGAGCTGGCCTACAAGAACTTCATTCGCGCCGGCGCCAGGCTGAACGAGGAAGACAAGCGGCGAATGGCGGCCATCCTGGAGCGCCTCGCGGGCCTCTCCACGCGCTTCTCGCAGAATGTGCTCGCCGATGAATCGTCCTGGCTTCTGCTCCTTGAGGAAGGCGACCTCGACGGACTTTCCGACGACTTTCGCGCCGCCGCCGCGCGCATAGCGAATGAACGCGGCGCGCCGGGAAAATTTGCCGTGACGCTCGCGCGCTCCAGCGCGGAAATCTTCCTGCAATCCTCCGGGCGGCGCGATCTGCGCGAGATCGTTTTCCGCGCCTGGGCGAACCGCGGCGAGAATGGCGGCGAGACCGACAATGGCGCCCTCATCCGCGAAATCCTCGGCCTGCGCGAGCAGCGCGCCAGGCTTTTGGGCTATGAAACCTTCGCCGACTACAAGCTCGACGACACGATGGCGAAGACGCCCGCCGCGGTTCGCGATCTCCTGGATCGCGTCTGGACGCCCGCGCTCGCCCGCGCCGCCGAGGAGCGCGCGCAGATACAGGCGCTCGTCGACCGGGAAGGCGCGAATTTCGCCGTCGCCGCCCATGACTGGCGCTACTATGCCGAACGCGTGCGCAAGAGCCTCTACGATCTCGATCAGGCGTCGCTGCGTCCCTATTTCCAGCTCGAAAAAGTGATGGCGGCGGCCTTCCATGTCGCCGAAAAGCTCTTCGGCCTGCGCTTCGTCGAGCAGACGGGCGTGGATCTCTATCATCCCGATGTGCGCGCCTTCGAGGCTCTCGACAAGGACGGCGCGCATGTCGCCCTCTTCCTCGCCGATTATTTCGCGCGGCCGTCAAAGCGCAGCGGCGCCTGGATGTCCGACTTCCGCGCGCAGCATAAGCTCGATGGCGAGTTGCGGCCAATCATCGTCAACGTGATGAACTTCACCAAGGGCGCCGACGGCGCGCCCACTCTGCTCAGTCTCGACGACGCGCGCACCCTGTTCCACGAATTCGGCCACGGCCTGCATGGCATGTTGTCCGACGTGACCTATCCGCTCGTCGCGGGAACCAATGTCGCGCGCGATTTCGTCGAGCTGCCCTCGCAGCTTTTTGAACACTGGCTGCTGGAGCCGGCGGTGCTGAAGGAATTCGCGCTGCACGCCGAAACGGGCGAACCCATGCCCGACGACCTTCTCGAACGCATCGTCGCGTCGCGCCATTTCAACCAGGGTTTCGCGACGGTCGAATTCTGCGCCTCGGCCTATGTCGATCTCGACATCCATGCGCGAGACGCGTCGGACGTCGACGCCGAGGCCTTCGAGCGGGAATGTCTGTCCCGGCTCTCCATGCCGCGGGAGATCGTCATGCGGCATCGCCTTCCGCATTTCAGCCACATCTTCTCCGGCGACGGCTATTCGGCCGGCTACTATAGCTATTTATGGGCGGAGGCGCTCGACGCCGACGCTTTCGAGGCCTTCAAGGAGGCAGGCGACCCCTTTGCGCCCGACATCGCGGAAAGGCTCAAGCGCTTCATCTATGCGGCCGGCGGGCGGCAGGACGCGGCCGACGCCTATGTGGCCTTTCGCGGCCGAATGCCCACGGTCGAGCCGCTTCTGCGCCAACGCGGCTTTGCCCAAGCGTGATCCGAGGACGGGAACGGCGCCAATTCCCTTTGGTCCGTTCCAATCATTGCGAGGAGGCCTTGCCGACGCGGCGATCCAGCGCCGCCATAGCAGGTATGCCCGACTTCAAGACGCCGGGAGCGACGCAATGAAGCGCAGGCCGGAAAACATATGAAAGCAACCTTTTTCACACTTTTCCTCGCGGTTGCGGCTTTCGGCGCCGCAGCCGGCGAAATTCCGGCGCGACGCCTCGACGGGCTGAAGATGAATTGCGACACTTGCCATGGCGTGCGCGGCCTTTCCGCCGCGCCCGATCAAACGCCCTCGATCGCCGGCAAGAGCGAGCGCTTCCTCGTGAGCCGGCTACAGGCGTTTCGCTCCGGGAAACGGCGCCACGACACGATGGCGCTGATGGGCGACGCGATGTCGGACGCGGAAATAAGAGCGATCGCGCGCTATTATTCGCGGATCAAGCGCTGAGCGCACGCCTGCTGCAAGAGGCGTTCGAGGCGGTTTCCGCCGGCTTTGTGCGCCAGCATTTGCGCCACGCGCTCCGCGATCGCCGCCGCCGCCTGCTCCGGCGGCGCGCCCTTCTCATAGATATTGGAGATCACCGTATATTCGTAGCGGCTCGCGGCGTTGCGCGAGGCTGTTTCGGTCTCCGCTTCCGAGGCCCGAAAGGCGAGATAGGCGGACATGCTGCGCGACGACATGGCGTCGCCGCCGGGCCGTTCGCCGATCAGCGTGACGACGATCTTCGCCTGTAGCGCGTCGCCGACGGACTCGGCGAGCTTGACGCGTCCATTGGGCGCGAGAAGCGGCGTCCCCACGCTCAGGCCCCGCCGCGACAGCGCCGCCAGCAAAGCCGGCAGAAGCGTCGGAACGTTGTGATGGACGGCCTCGGCGCTCAGACCGTCCGAGACGAGGATCTGCACGTCGGCGCCGTCGGGCTTCAGGTCTCGCAAGGAATCGAGATCAAGAAGCGACCCCAGCTCCGGATCGCCGAGATGCTCGGCCTTCGTCCCCGCGCGCGTGCGAACCGCGCGCATCGGCGTGGGCCCGAGCCTTTGCGGCGAGAGTTCCGCATAGATCGCCTCGCGAGCCAGCGCCAGATTGGCGCGCGTCTTTCGCGAGACGGCGTTGGAGGGCCGCGGCCCCGCATTCTCCCAGCCATAGGCGATCGGCAGCTTGGCGCGCAGCTCCTGGAGCTCCGCGTCGGATTCGCAGAAGATGCGCGGATCGCCCCAATTCGCGCCGCGCCGCAAGCGCCCGGCCTCGTCCCTTTCGAAGACGCCGCGCGCGATCGCCCATTCGGTAAATTCCGGCGCAGGCTCGCGCGAAAAAATCTCGCGTAGCGTTTGGTCGTCATGCGAGGAAGTGTCGAAATAGGCGAGCATGCGATCGACGCCGAGATAGACGTCCATGAAATAATTCGCGCCCGCCGCCGTCAGCAATTCGGCGGCGATCTGCTGGCCTTCCATCGTGATCTCGGAATGGAGCGTGTAGCAGGGCGCCATGCCCATGGGCAGGCCGATCAGCTTGCCCATGAAATGATCCTGCAAATTCGACAGGATCATCTCCATGTCGCTGCGATGCGTCTCCGGGCCGATGAAGCCTGTGACATTATTGACCATGAACGGATCATAGCGCCGCGCCAGCGTGTAGCAGAGCGCTTCCGCGGTCGTCATGTCGATCCCGTCATGCTTGCCATAGCTCAACTCGCTGCCCTGGCCTGTCTCGAAATACATGAACTGCCGGGCCGTCCCGCTCAACGCGCCGCGCGCTTCCATGACGCGATAGGCGCGGTCGAGCAGATCGACGCCACAGTCGAATTCCTCGACGAGGGTGCGCTGCGTGCCGGCGAGGCTCTGGAACAGAATCTCCACCGGCGCGCCATTCTCCAGGCAGGCGAGCTGCGTGCGGATATGGGAGAGAACGCAGATCTGCGTCGGCGCGCCCGTGCGGCGGCGCAGCCGGTCGATATGGCGGAGAAGCGTCGTCGTATTCTCGATCGTGTCGAGCGCGGGGTTGATCCCGATCAACGCGTCGCCCGCGCCGAGGCTTAAGCCGGTATAGACGAGCAGCGCGACGGCCGAGAGATCGTCTGTCGGATGGTTGGGCTGAAGGCGCGACGACAGCGCGCCGGGCAGACCGACCGTGGTGCGGGCCGTGGCGGCGCAAGTAAGCTTGCGGCTCGCATGGATGAGCTCGTGCACGTCCATGATCTTGGCGATCGCCGCGACCATCGCCGCCGTGAGCCCGCGTCCGAGACGCGCGACGTCGGCTTCCGTACGGTCGAGTATGACGTCCTTCGCCGCGCCCACCGTCAGATGCGCGCTTTGCTCGAAGATCTCGCGATCAATGTCGTAGGCGACCCGCATCACCTCATCCACGCGGCCGTCGTCATTGACGAGCGGCGAGTCGTAAATCTCCTGCAGAGTCAGTGCGGAAAGAATCGCGCGCGCCGCCTCGCGCTCGACCTCGCTCTTGGCCGCGAGCCCCGCCAGACGGTCGCCCGCCTTGTCGATATCCGCCGCGCCCAGAAGACGCTTGAGGCCGACGAAAGCGAAGCGCCGGCCGAAGAGCAAAATCTCATAGGGCCGGTCCGGCTTGGGCGCCGGAACGCGAATGTCTGAAAGTCGCCTGAGCGCCGCCATATCGATCCTCATTCAGAAAACCCTGCATGGGCGCCAAGAAAGATAGTTGCGCCGCCCGCATTTGGAAAATGATCCACTCCCCTCGGGATGGCGAGCGGCGATCTTCGCGGCCATGCGCTCGATATGCTCTCGCGGGATGCGTCGGGAAAGAATTTCGTGCTCCGCGATTCCCCAGCCGACGCCGAGGACCGCCGGCGCGACCGCGACGGCGAGCAGCGCCCAGAACAGGATCGTCTTGGCCGTCTCCATGCGGAAGCCGCCTCGCAGAATTTATCTGGTTTTAAGATAATCTGAAAAACAGATTATTGAAGCCCGCTTTTCCGCGGGGTTTGATTGGCCAAGACGTTAGGCACAGCACGGCACGACGCCCTGATCGCCTTCCTCATCCGCAAGCGCGAGGAGGCGGGCGTGACGCAGACGCAGCTAGCGGAGCGGCTGGGCGAGTATCAGTCCTTCGTCGCGCGGCTGGAGAGCGGCCAGCGCCGCGTTGATGTGGTCGAGCTGATTGCGATCGCCGAAATCCTGCGCTTCGACCCGGCGGAGGCGATCGCGGCGCTGCGCAGGATCGCGCCGTCTTAGTCGCCGTCCTTCCCCGTCGTCTTAAAACTCGTCGACCGGTCAGCGCTAACCAATTCCAATAATTCGGGGAAATGGCGCGCCCGAAAGGATTCGAACCTCTGACCCCCAGATTCGTAGTCTGGTGCTCTATCCAGCTGAGCTACGGGCGCCCGGCGCGCGCTTCGCAGCCCGTCGAGGGGCCGCCGCGTCGCGACATGCGACCGTTTAGCGACAAGCGAAGCGAATGGCAAGGCCTGTTATCTTTGCGGGCGATTTTTGGCGGCCTGACGCTTGCACAGCCTGTGCGAGCCTTTAAGTAGGGACTGTCACACAGGATTTGCGATGGAAACTTTCGTCTCGAACAACGTCGAGATTGCCTATTCGGACTTCGAGCCTCTCAGCGAAGACCGGCAAGAGCCGATCCTCCTTGTCCACGGCTTCGCCTCGACCCATGCCGTAAACTGGATGTTTACCCAATGGGTCAAGACGCTGACCGAGGATGGCCGCCGCGTCGTCGTCCTCGACAATCGCGGGCACGGCAAATCCCAGAAGCTTTACGATCCGGCGCAATATGCGCTCGACCTGATGGCGAGCGACGTCGCGAATCTGATGGACCATCTCTCGATCGCCCGCGCCGACGTCATGGGCTATTCGCTCGGCGCCCGGATCGCGACGGTGCTGACGCTGGCCAAGCCGGATCGCGTGCGCTCGCTCATTCTCGGCGGCATCGGGCAGTATCTCATCCAGGACGCCGGATTGCCCAGCGGTCTTGCCGAGGCGATGGAGGCCGAGCGAATTGAGGACATCGAGAATTCGATGCTCAAGATCTTTCGCGGCTTCGCCGAATCGACGCGCAGCGACCTCAGGGCGCTGGCCGCCTGCGTGCGCGGCGCGCGCAAGGCGCTTGATCCCGCCCTGCTCTCCAATATCGCCTGCCCGGTCCTGATCTGCGTCGGCACGCGCGACGACGTGGCCGGCGATCCCTCGCCGCTCGAGCCGCTGTTCCCGAATGTCCGCATCGTCGACATCCCCGGCCGCGACCATAACCGCGCCGTCGGCGATCGGATCTACAAGCAGGCCGTGCTCGAATTCCTGGCGGCGCGCCCGTGATGCGCGGGCGTGGCCGAGGCGCTATATAGCTCTCCAGGAGGAAGCCCCCATGGCCGCCGACACGCGGAAGGAAGCCGCGAACGTTATTGAATTCGACCCGCTTCTGGCCCGCTTGCGGCTGGAGGCGGAAGACGTGTTGCGCCGCGAGCCGGAGCTCGGCGGCTTCATCTATCCGGCGATCATGGCGCAGGAGACCGTGGCGGGAGTCGTCGCCCACCGCGTCGCCCAGCGCCTCGACCGGCCGGAGGCGCCTTATGCCGCGATCCGCCAGGCCTTCGACGCCTGCCTTGCGCGCGAGCCCGCGATAATCGACGCCTTTCGCGCCGATCTCCTGGCCGTGGTGGAGCGCGACCCGGCCTGCACGCGGGTACTGGAGCCCGCCCTCTATTTCAAAGGCTTCCACGCCCTGCAGACCTACCGGCTGGCGCATTGGCTGTGGAAAAACGGCCGCAGCGACTTCGCGCTGACGCTGCAGAGCCTCTCCTCGCAGATTTTCCAGGCCGACATTCACCCCGCCGCCGTCATCGGGAAAGGCGTCTTCGTCGATCACGCGACCGGCGTCGTCATCGGCGCGACGAGCGTGATCGAGGACGACGTCTCCATGCTGCACGGCGTGACGCTCGGCGGCACGGGCAAGTCGCGCAGCGACCGCCACCCGAAAGTGCGTCGCGGCGTATTGATCGGCGCCGGCGCCAAGGTTCTGGGCAATATCGAGATCGGACGCTGCGCCATGATCGCCGCCGGCTCGGTCGTGCTCGAGTCCGTTCCGGCCAACAAGACCGTGGCGGGCGTGCCGGCGCGGATCGTGGGCGATTCGAAATGCGCCGAACCGGCGCTGGCCATGGATCAGATGCTGGCTGTATTAGATGCGGAGATGAGCACGAGGATGGGGTTGTAAAGTGAGAAAGATTCTATTCGGCGCGGCGCTCTCCATTCTGGCCGCCGCGTGTCTCTCGACGCATGCGCAAGCCGCCGGCTGGCATTATTACGACCCCGAATGCCCCGTCGCGCTCGGCGAAAAGTCGATGAAATTCGTCGCCATGCAGCCGAAGAAGAACATCGACCGGGAATGCGTGGCCCTGCCCGACGCCGGCCCTTCGGTCATCGTGCTCGACGCCGCCGACAATGAGCTGCGCGACATGAAATGGGACATTCGCATCCTGCGCGCCAAGGGGCCGGAGGCCCAGCCGGACCCGGACGCCGACGCCGTCTCCCGCCTGCCGGTTCAGAAATTTCCCAACGGCATGGTCAATTTCGACCAGAACTTCAAGGAGCCCGGCTATTACGTGCTCTACGCCAAGCTCGTCAGCGACAATGGCGCGAAGAGCTATGAGGGCCGCCACCCCTTCTCCGTCGGCCTCATGACCGACGAGGAATTCTATCTCTATGTCGGCTTCGGCATATTCGCCCTCGCCGCCGGCGGCGCGGCTTTCACGCTATGGCGGCAGGGGAAGCTCGGGTTCAGGATTCCGAATTTCGCGAAGCCGAGTTGACCGCGCGCCGCCGTCCCGGCGGTCAGACTGCCGACAAATCGCAAGCCCGGCTTGCGCAGGCTCCTTGGCATGGGGGCTTCTGCGTCTGCGCAAACAATTAGGCCCTCCTAAGGAGCGAGCGACGCCCCTCGTGCTTCGAGACGCCTGCTGCGCAGGCTCCTCAGCATGAGGCGCTTCTGCGTCTGCGCAAATAATTAGGCCTCGTCCTGAGGAGCGAGCGAAGCTCGCGTCTCGAAGGGCGAGGCCGCCTCGGAGGTTTGTCAGCAAACTGGGCCGCCGTCGCGGCGGCTTGGAATATGGCGGCGCCTGCCGGCGAGAGAGCGGATTTCATCGCCGCCGTCCTACTGGCGACGCTCCGGCCCCTTGGCGCGTTCGTCGATATCGCGCAACCGCGCGCGAATCGTCCGCCAATTGGGCGCGCGCAGCGATCTCTCTCTACAGCGTTTCGTGATCTCGTGGACCAGCACGCTGAATGGCGGCCGCTCGACTTCCGCGACGAATTTGGCCAGCTCCGTTTCGATGATCTGCTCGCGCTGCGGATCGAGGCTCCGCGCGCCCTTGGGGCGGCCCACCGAGCGGGAAGCCGGCGAGATGGCGCCGCAAGTGCGAAAAGATTTCACCATCCGATAGGCGGTGGCGCGTGAAACGCCGAGCCCGTTCTTCAGTTTTTCGATAATCGTTTTGGTCGGAGCGCCATTCGCCTCGGCCAATAGGTGACGCATTGCGTCTTCCCGCCTCTGAAGCGGACCGACGTTCTGTTGTTCGTTCTTACCTTCCATGTCGTGAGCTTTATTTTTATTTTTCTTAGATTTACTTGGATTTTTCACTGCGACTGGACGCTTGGCGAAACCCGTTGCGCGCGCCGGACGAAGCGTTCCGATGGGCTCGTCGCGCGGGCGATACAACCTTTTTTCTCATAAATACAAAGATAAGGGAATGTTCCATTTTTCAGCGCCTCTTGCGCCCCCGCGCGGATGTCCATGACTTTGTCTCACTGACGCGCCAGTCGATTCAAAGTTGCTGCTTGAGAGGTTTCAATGAGTTCGCGTTTGAAAGGTCGAGAGCTTCAAGTGAAAGGAATCTATTTTCGTGCAGTGAGACAATTAAATACACCGTCTGCTTCAAAGTGTCGCATAGGACTCATCCCGCCGCCGCATTTGTCGCTTCAGAGGACCGAAGACGCACGAATTGACGCATCGCAAAAACGCCCCGGCTCGTCGCAAGCCGGGGCGAGATGCGTTGCAGAAAAAACGGAGGCGAGGCTCAGAGATTCAGCATGCGATTCACCGTCGGAATGAAGATGGCGAACAGGAAAATGATGAAGCCGATCCAGAATGCGACCCAGCCGAGTTCGTTGACCGAGTGAAAAGTCTTCATGGTTTGGCGTCTCCCTTTGTTGGCGCTGACCAGCGATCGCGGACACATAATCGATAGAGCAGACGTCAAAGCAACTCATATTATATGCGACAGAACGTCGCCATATACTCGTATCAATATATAATACATTGCATGAAATACTGATATCCGTCTCATAATAAAATACGTATCTGTGATTTTCTCATCTTATGCTACATTTAACATGAGACAATTCAATACAATGCGCGCAATTGCCGCATATAAGCTTGTTCATGGTCAATTGACGGCGACATTGATCCTTATGCTAGCTTCTCAAGCCATCAGGACTGCTCTCCACACGGGTATAAAAGCTCGGAAAGCAGGAAATCTATGCCTGATAAACCGGAAGGGACCACGAATCTCGACAGACGTCAGTCGGAATTAGAATGACGAGAAGGAAGATTTGGGGATCCTTGCGACCAATTTTCAATGACTGGAGGAGAGGAATGTCTCTGACGACAGAAAAAGCCGGGACGGCGGCGAGGGAGTCTGCGGGCTCTATCGTTAATTACCGTCCTGCTTATCTCGCCATGGCGGCGCTTGGGACTTTTTACGTCGGCATACGCATTTATGAGCAGTATTTCGGATGGAAGGCGGGGCTCGATTCTTTTGCGCCCGAGTTCCAGACCTACTGGCTCAACATCATGTGGACCGAGCTGCCGCTCGAGTTCATCGCCTTCTGCGCCATTGGCGGCTATCTCTGGAAGACGCGCGACCGCAACATCAACGCCGTCGCGCCGCGCGAGGAAATGCGCCGTCTGATCACGCTGATCGGTTGGCTGCTGGTCTACGCTTTCACCGTCTATTGGGGCGCGAGCTACTTCACCGAGCAGGACGGCACCTGGCACCAGACCGTCATCCGCGACACGGACTTCACGCCGAGCCACATACTGGAGTTCTATCTCAGCTATCCGATCTACATCATCGCGGGCTGGGGCGCCTTCATGTATGGCCGCACGCGCATTCCGCAATTCGCGAACCGGATTTCGCTGGCCTTCCTGCTGTTCTTCGCCGGCCCCTTCATGATCTTCCCGAATGTCGGCCTGAACGAATGGGGCCACACCTTCTGGTTCATGGAAGAGCTGTTCACCGCGCCGCTGCATTGGGGCTTCGTCTTCTTCGGCTGGTTCGGCCTCGCAATGTTCGGCACCGTCTTGCAGATCCTGCATCGCGTGATCGAGCTCAGCAAGGAATTCGAAAAGGACGTCCTCGCGATCTGACGCGAAGAGCTTTCGGCGAAGCGCGCGCACGCTCCCAGGGCGCCGCGGGATCGAAAGAGAGGCGGCCGCTCCGATCTCCCTCCCTCTGTATCGAGAGCGGCCGCTTCCGGCCCCGCCGAAGCGCGACGCGAAAGCCGAAACAAAAACGCCCGGCGAACCGCCGGGAGGAAAATCAAGGAGAGCTAGCTTATGTCGATAACGAACGAAACGGCTCCAGCCGCAGGCGGGGCATGGGCCTCGAAAGAAGAATTCATCGGCTGCGTGAAGCTGACCGACTGGATCCTGCTTCTCATCCTCTTCCTGGTGCTGCTCGGCTCCTTCCACATCCACTACATGTTGCTCGCCGGCGACTGGGATTTCTGGATCGACTTCAAGGACCGGCGCATGTGGCCGACCGTGGCGCCGATCGTCGCCATGTGCTTCGCCGCGGCCGCCCAGTCTTTCTTCTGGCAAAAATTCCGCCTGCCTTTCGGCGCGACGCTCGCCGTCTTCGCGCTGCTCGTCGGCGAGTGGATCAACCGCTACGACAATTTCTGGGGCTGGACCTTTTTCCCGATCAATCTGGTCTTCCCCTCGGCGCTGATTCCGATGGGCTTCTGGCTCGACGTCGTGCTGCTTCTCTCCGGCAGTTGGGTGGTGACGGCGGTCGTCGGCGCGATGGGCTGGGGCCTGCTGTTCTATCCGAGCAACTGGCCGGTCCTCGCGCAGTATCACCAGGCGACCGAGGTGGACGGCGTGCTGCTCACCCTCGCGGACCTCATCGGCTTCAACTACGTCCGCACCGGCACGCCTGAATATATCCGCATGATCGAGCGCGGCACGCTGCGCACCTTCGGCAAGGACGTCGTTCCCGTCGCGGCCTTCTTCTCCGGCTTCATCTCGATGCTGATCTACTTCCTCTGGTGGAAGGTCGGCGGATGGTTCTCGACCACGGCCTATATCGAGAACGAGGACGTCTAAGCACGGCGCAACGCGACAAAAAGCCGGGGCGACGCCGCCCCGGCGCCAGGAAAAACAAGGGAGTCCCAATTCGATGAAACGGCCAATTTTCCAGAAAATCGCGGGAGCATGCGCAGTCGGCTTCGCCGCCGCCGTCGCGATGCTGACGCTTTCCGCAACGCCGGCCGCCGCCCATGGCGAACGCTCGCAGCAGGCCTTCCTGCGGATGCGCACGCTGAACTGGTACGACGTGAAATGGTCCAAGACGACTTTGAACGTCAATGAAGAAATGGAGCTCACCGGCAAGGTCCACGTCTTTTCGGGCTGGCCGCAGGCCGTCGCGAAGCCGCAGGAGGCCTTCCTCAATGTCGGCGAGCCGGGCCCGGTCCTGATCCGCAAGAGCGCCTCCGTCGGCGAGGTGCCCGTGCCGCGCACCTTCTCGATGGATGTCGGCTACGACTATGAATACAAGATCGTGCTGAAGGCGCGCCGTCCGGGGCGCTACCATGTGCATGTCCAGATCAATGTGAAGGACGGCGGCCCCATCGTCGGCCCCGGCCAGTGGGTCGAGATCAAGGGCGACATGAAGGACTTCACCAATCCGGTGACGCTCCTCGACGGCTCGACCATCGATCTCGAAACCTACGGCATCAACTGGACGTACGCCTATCACTTCGTCTGGATGGCGGCGGCCCTCGTCTGGATCCTGTACTGGTTCCTGCAAAAGGGCATCATCGTTCGCGGCTGGCAGGTCGCGGCCGGCAAGCGCCATGAGATCATCACGGGCGGAGACAAGCGGTTCGGCGCCATCTGGCTCGCGGTCTCGATGCTCGCGCTGCTGATCTTCTACGCCAACGCCAACCGCGAATTCCCGCGCACGCTGCCCATGCAGGCGGGCCTCCTGACCGGTATTCCCTTCATCGAGGGTTCGCGTCAGGAGACGGTTTCGCTGCATTACTCCGGCGGCTCCTATAAGGTGCCGGGCCGCGAGCTGACGATGAACGTTCAGATCACGAACAAGGGTCAGGAGCCGCTGCGCATTGGCGAGTTCACGACCGCGGGCCTGCGCTTCCTCAATCCGGACGTGTTCGCGAGCCGTCCCGAATTCCCGGACTATCTGCTGGCGGATCGCGGCCTCTCCGTGAACGACCCGACCCCGATCGCGCCGGGCGAGACCAGGAGCCTCGTCATCACGGTGCAGGATGCGCGCTTCGACGTCGAGCGCCTGTCCGACCTCGCCTACGACACGGACAGCCAGTTCGGCGGCCTCCTCTTCCTGTTCAGCCCGTCGGGCAAGCGGGAGAAGGTGGAAGTCGGCGGTCCGGTCATCCCGAAATTCCAGCTTGGCGCGACGCTCTAAGCTGACATCGGCTCCACGCGGCTTGCTTCCTCTTCTCCGCGTGTTGGTGTGAAGACTTGCCCGCCCGGGTTCTCCCTGGCGGGCATTTTTATTTGATCTTTTGCTGGCGAACGCATTGCTGACGCCCCTCGCGCTTCGAGACGCCCGCTGCGCGGGCTCCTCAGCATGAGGGGCTTCTTCATCTGCGTGAAAAAACCTAGGCCTCATCCTGAGGAGCTTGCATAGCAAGCGTCTCGAAGGACGAGGCCGCCTCGAGGGTTTGCCACCAAGCCAAGGCGCGCCAGAGCGCGCACCCGAGTCACCCGAACCGGTTATTCTTCGGGAATCCGCGCGGCGGCAGCCTTCCCGCCTCGGCGCGGTGGCCCATCCATTCGCTGAGCTCCGCCGCCGCGACGTTGAACACGCGCCCCGCCGAATCCGTCCAGCTCAGCCCGTCGGCGAGCGCGAAGACCTTCGCGTCCGCGACGCCGCCATCCTTGTAGCGCTGCATGCGCACGCCCTTGCCGCGCGCCATGCGCGGGGCTTCCTCCAGCGGGAAGACGAGGAGCTTGCGGTTCTCGCCGATGATCGCCACATGGTCGCCCGCCGCTTCCGTCGCCAACTTCAATTTCGCGGGCGGCTCGACCGTGAGAACGGCGCGGCCTTTCTTGGTCGAGGACAACAGATCGTCCTGCGCCACGACGAAGCCGCGGGCGTCGTCGCCGATCAGCAGCAGCGACGCGCCGGGCGTATGCGGCAGCACGCGGGCGACGTCCGCGCCTTCGTCGATGTCGGCGTAAAGACGGATCGGCTCGCCATGGCCGCGCCCGCCGGGGAGCTTCGAAGCGTCGAGCGTGAAGGCCTTGCCGTTCGTCGCCAGGACGAGAATCTTGGTCGTCGTCTGCGCGAAGAAGCTCGTGTCCAATTCGTCGTCGCCCTTGAACTGTAAGGACGACAGATCCTGCACATGGCCCTTCAGCGCGCGGATCCAGCCCTTTTTCGAGACGACGACAGTGATCGGCTCGCGCTCGATCATCGCCTCCGCGAGGTCGAGATCGACCGCCGCCGGCGCGTCCTCGAAAGTCGTGCGCCGCTTGCCGACGGGCGTCTGCGGCCCGTAGAGCTTCTTCAGCTCGCGAACCTGCCCCGCGATCGTCTTCCACTGCTTGCCTTCATCGCCCAGCAGGCTCTCGATCTCGGCGCGCTCTTTGGTGAGGTCGTCGAGCTCGCGGCGCAGCTCCATCTCCTCGAGCTTGCGCAGCGCGCGCAGCCGCGTATCGAGAATGTAATCGACCTGAAGGTCGGTGAGCTTGAAGGCCTTCTTCAGCTCGCCCTTCGCGTCGTCCTCCTCGCGGATGATGCGGATCACCTCGTCGAGATTGAGGAAGACGACGATCATGCCTTCCAGTTGCTCGATGCGGCGCAGGATGGCGGCGAGGCGATGGCGCGAACGGCGCTGAAGCACGTTGCGCCGATGGTCGAGCCATTGACGCAGCGCCTCGTCCAACGAAACGACGCGCGGCGTCACGCCGTCGACCAGCACGTTCATGTTCATGCCGAAGCGCGTTTCGAGCTCGGAGAGCTTGAAGAGCGTCTCCATCATCAGCGCGGGATCGACATTGCGCGCGCGCGGTTCGAAGACGATGCGCACATCCTCGGCGGATTCATCCCGCACGTCGGCGACGAGCGGCAGCTTGCGCTCCGAAATCAACTCGGCGAGTTTCTCGATAAGGCGCGACTTCTGCACGCCATAAGGAATCTCGGTGACGACGGCGACCCAGCCGCCGCGCGGCAGCTCTTCCCTGGTCCAGCGGGCGCGCACGCGGAAGGAGCCGCGCCCGGTGCGATAGGTCTCGACAATCTCCTCGCGCCTGTCGACGATAATGCCGCCGGTGGGGAAATCCGGCCCCTGAACGAAAGTGAGCAATTGCTCGCTCGTCGCGGCGCGATGCGAGATGAGATAGAGCGCGGCGTCGCAAAGCTCGGCGAGATTATGGGGCGGGATCGACGTCGCCATGCCGACCGCGATGCCCTGGGCGCCATTCGCCAGCATATTGGGCAGGGCGGAAGGAAGAACGACCGGCTCCTTCTCCTCGCCGGAATAATTCGGCTTGAAGTCGATCGCGTCTTCGTCGATGCCCTCGAGCAAAGCGCGCGCGACCGCCGTCATGCGCGCTTCGGTGTAGCGGTAGGCGGCGGCCGAATCGCCGTCGATATTGCCGAAATTGCCCTGTCCGTCGACGAGCGGATAACGCGAGGAGAAATCCTGCGCGAGGCGCACCAGGGCGTCGTAAATCGCCTGGTCGCCATGCGGGTGATAGGAGCCCATCACGTCGCCGACGATCTTCGCGCATTTCTTGAACGGCGCGCCGGGATCGAGGCGCAGCACATGCATGCCGTAGAGGATTCGGCGATGCACCGGCTTCAGCCCATCGCGCGCGTCGGGCAGCGCGCGGTCGGTGATGGTCGAGAGCGCATAGCGAAGATAGCGTTCCTCCAGCGCCTCGCGGAGATCGACCGGCGTTACGACGCTTTCGCCGCCGCCGTCCTTGCCCTTGCCCGCCGGGCCGCCTTTCTGCGCCATTCAATCTGTTCCCATTTGTTCCGCCGGCCTTCGTCCTATTGGCGCGGGGCCGCGCGCGCAAGCGCTCATGAAAACGTTACCCGTTGCGTTAAATCCGCCTCTCAACGGGATTTTCATTTTTTAGGCGATAATGTTGCAAATTAGAGCTTGCGACGCTTTGCCGCCCTTCCTAGAAAGGGAGCATAGCGCCGGCCCCGCTCCGCTCCCGAGGCGCTTTCCTCTTGCATTTCTGTGGTTTCCGCACATGACGTCAATCCTCAGAGTATTCGCGGTTCTCGGCGTGGCGCTCATTGCGGCGGGCGCCGCCGAGGCGGTCGAAAGCGCGCAGATCGCGGCGAATGATTCCGTCCGCGCGCAGCGCCGCCATCCGGCCGGCGCGCAGGAGGAAGCGCGCAACGACAATGCGATGCAGGCGGTCTGCCGCGAAATCCTCGTCGATACGGATGAGGGCTATGGCGTGACGAATCATGAATCGCGCGTGATCTGCGACGAGCTGCGCTGACCGTCGTCACATAATCGCATTGAGATAGAGCTCCCGCGACATCGGCATGGCGCCGCCGCGCGGGGCGAAGACGTCGCGGGCGAGGAAATAGCCGGTCAGCCGGAAAGCCGCGGCGATTTCCTCCGCGGAGGCCGCCCCGTCCTCCTGCTGGAGGAAGCGCGGGAAAGGCAGCAGCCGCTCGCGCCATGGCGCCGCGGCGGCGCGATTCACCGCCCGGCCGGATTTGGGCGAGACGAAAGCAAGGTCCTCCCGCGTCCCCGTCAGCGCGCAGCGCTCCAGATCGAGCCCGAAGCCGAGCGCGCCGAGCAGCGCCAGCTCGAAGCGCGCCATCATCGGCGCGGCGCCGTCCGCGGTCTCCAGGGCCGAAGCGATGGCGTCGGCGGCTTCGAACAATTCAGCATGGGGATCGCGCTCCGGCAGCAGCCGCAAAAGCGCGACGAGGGTGGCGACGCCATGCAGCGCCGCGCCGCGGTCGAGATAGCGCGCCGCCCGCGAGGCGAGCGGCTCGACCGCGAAGGCGCCCATATGGTCCTCAAGGCGCGCGCGCCAGCTTGCCGTCACGAGATTGCCCGGCTGCAGCGCCGCCCGCATCGCCCTGGACCGCCCGCCGCGCACGACGCCGAGATGACGGCCATGGGCGCGCGTCATCAGCTCCAGAATGACGGATGTCTCGCCGTGCGTTCTGGCGCCGATGACAAGGCCTTCGTCCCGCCATTCCATGAGCGGCTTTCTTCAGCACCGACAATCTAATCCCTCTCCCCGCAAGCGGGGAGAGGGCGAACGGGCGAAGGTTCCCTCATGCTGAGGAGCCGCCGGAGGCGGCGTCTCGAAGGACGAGGGAACCTTCATTTCCCGAAAGCTGGCGCTCGCCCTCGTGCTTCGAGACGGCTCCTGCGGAGCCTCCTCATGCTTCGAGACGCCGCCTTCGGCGGCTCTCAGCATGAGGGCGAGGTTGGTCGTCCTTCACCCGATCGCCCAGAGAGGGGGAGCGATCACTGCTCCGAGAGCTTCATCTCCGGGCTGTATTCCACGCCCTCGATTTCCTTCGTGACGGCCTGCCCGCAGATCACGCGGCCCTGGGCGGAGTCGAAAGCAAGCGTCGGCCCGCCATAGAGCGTCCAGCCCCGGCTCAGCGCCTCGGTCACGCGATGGCAGAAGGCGGCGTCGTCGGGACCCGTGAGATAGCGATAAACGGTGAGTCTCTGCTTGGACATGTCGGCCTCGCGAATCGAACGCCGTCCATACTACTCGCCTTTCGGGAATTCGAGCCGCATCTCGCGGTAGCGTTCGGGGTCCTCCGCCCAGTTCTCGCGCACTTTCACGAACAGAAAAAGATGCACGTCCTGCTCCGCGGCCTCAGCGATTTCGCGCCGCGCCGCCGCGCCGATGGCCTTGATGGTCTTGCCGCCTTCGCCGATGACGATCTTCTTCTGGCCCTCGCGGGCGACATAGATCGTCTGCTCGATGCGCGCCGAGCCGTCCTTCTGATTCGTCCAGCTCTCCGTTTCGACGGTCGATTGATAGGGCAACTCGTCGTGCAGGCGCTCATATATCTGCTCGCGGGTGATTTCGGCGGCGAGCAGGCGCAGCGGCGCGTCGGAGAGCTGGTCCTCCGGATAGAGCCAGGGGCCGGGTTTCATGCGCTTGCCCAGCGCATGAAGCAGGTCGCCGACGCCGTCGCCGGTAAGCGCCGAGACCATGAAGGTCTCCTCGAACTTCTCCGCCGCGTTGAGCCTCGCCGTGAGCCCGAGCAGCTTCTCGCGCGCGACGACGTCAACCTTGTTCAGCACGAGAATCTTCGACGCCTTGACCTCCGCGAGGCGATTCAGGATCGCCTCGACCTCCTCGTCGAGCCCCTTTCGTGCGTCGACGAGCAGCGCCACGACGTCCGCGTCGGCGGCCCCCGACAGCGCGCTCGCCACCATGGCGCGATCGAGCCTCCGTTTGGGCTTGAAGATGCCTGGCGTATCGACGAGCACGATCTGCGCCGGCTCATCTATGGCGATGCCGCGCACCAGCGCGCGCGTCGTCTGCGCCTTGCGCGAGACGATCGACACCTTGGCGCCCACGAGCTGGTTGAGCAGCGTCGACTTGCCGGCGTTGGGCGCGCCGACCAGCGCCGCGAAGCCGCAGCGCGTTTCCTGTTCCATAGCGTGCGTATCGCTCACCAGTTCTCCATTTTAACAGCGCCCCCTCTCCCCGCCTGCGGGGAGAGGGCTGGGGTGAGGGGCAGGCCGATGCGAGGAAGCTCGGTTTCCCAGCCGCAGATCAATAAGCCAGGAGCATAGGGCCGCCTTGCCCCTCACCCTAACCCTCTCCCCGCTTCGCGGGGACAGGGGATTGTCTTCCGTCACTCCCTGGCGCGCCATGACGCCGCCCCGATCCATTGCGCGCCAGCCGGTAGCGCGACGCCGATCGCCCGGGCAGCCCCTCTCCCCGCCTGCGGGGAGAGGGCTGGGGTGAGGGGCAGGCCGATGCGAGGAAGCTCGGTTTCCCAGCCGCAGATCAATAAGCCAGGAGCATAGGGCCGCCTTGCCCCTCACCCTAACCCTCTCCCCGCTTCGCGGGGACAGGGGATTGAGGTTCTTCTTCCACCCCCTCGCGCGCCATGAAGGCCGCCGCCGCCGCCTGTTCCGCCGCGCGTTTGGAGCTTCCCGCCCCGATCGCCGGTTCAAAACCCTCGATCTCCACCGCCAGCTCGAAGGACGGCGCGTGGTCGGGACCGCTCCTCGCCACCATCCGGTAGCGCGGCGGGGCGAGACGGCGGGCCTGCGCCCATTCCTGCAACGCCGTCTTGGCGTCGCGCCGGCTCCGTCCCGCCTCATGCATTTTGGGGCCGAAGGCGGCGCGCACCACGGCTTCGGCGGCCGGCGCCCCTCCATCGAGAAACGTCGCCCCGATGATCGCCTCGCAAATATCGCCGAGAATCGCGCGCTTCTTGCGCCCGCCGGTCTGCGCCTCGCCGTCGCCGAGCCGGATATGCGGGCCGACGCCCCAAAGCTCCGCCACTTCGGCGCAGGTCTCCTTGCGCACCAGCGCGGCGAGGCGGCGAGAAAGCTCGCCCTCGCTGTCGTCCGGGAAGGTCTCATAGATCATATGCGCGACCGCGAGGCCGAGCACGCGGTCGCCGAGAAATTCCAGCCGCTCATAGGAATCCGGCCGCTGCGCGGCGGCGCTGACATGGGTCAGCGCCCAGCGCAGCAGCGCCTTGTCCGAAAAGTCGTGCCCGATGCGCGCCTCGAGCGCCGCAAGATCAGGCTTCACCCGCGCCATTCGGGCTCGCTCAATGCGCCGGCTTGAACAGGCGGCTCCAGCGCACCGACCAGGGCCAGCGCCAGAAGGCGAGCGCCGATTCATCCTTCTTCACCGAGAAGAAGATGATCTCGGCGCGGCCGACGAGATTGACGAAGGGCACATAGCCGACGCCCCCAAGCTCCGGCGAGATGCGCGAGTCCGTCGAATTGTCGCGGTTGTCGCCCATCATGAAGTAATGATCCGGCGGCACGACGAAGAGTTCGGTATTGTCGTTGACGCCGTGGTCGCCCTCGATCTCGATGATCGTATGCTCGACGCCCGGATGGTTTCCATCGCCCGGCAGCGTCTCCCGATAGGTCGCGACCGGGACTTCGTCGCCCTCCCGATTCTCCGTCCGGGCCTTCTCGATCGGCTCGCGCGGCGCGACGACGCCGTTGATATAGAGCCGGCCCTCGATCATCTGAATGCGGTCGCCCGGCAGGCCGATTACGCGCTTGATATAGTCCGTCTCGTTGTCGCGCGGCAGCTTGAACACGACGACGTCGCCGCGCTTGGGCGGCGAGGACAGGACGCGGCCCGAAAAGACGTTGGGGCCGAAAGGCATGGAATAGTTCGAATAGCCATAGGCGTATTTCGAGACGAAGACATAGTCGCCGATGAGCAGCGTCGGAATCATCGATCCCGAGGGAATGTTGAAGGGCTGAAACAGCAGCGTGCGGATGACGAGCGCAATGGCCAGGGCCTGGATGATGACCTTGATGGTCTCCAGAATCCCGCCTTCTTCCTGTTTCTGGGCCATCGGGACGTTCCTGCTCAAGCCGGTGCTCCTTGACGATTGGGGCGGCGGCGTCCGCCCGCGCCCCGCTTAGCACGCCCTAGGCGCGATGAGAACTGCGGCGGGTGTGGGAAGCGCCTGTGGGGGCGAGCCCGCGCGCCGGCCGGCCGGGGCCGCCCTCATCCGGCCCTCAGCGCGGGCCGGATGAAAAGGCGCGCCCCTCATCCATCGCCTCGCGCATCTGGCGGATGGCCTCGGCCAAGCCCACAAAGACCGCCTCGCCGACGAGGAAATGCCCGATATTGAGCTCGGCCACTTGCGGCAGCGCCGAGACCCGCCGCGCCGTATCGCAATCGAGGCCGTGGCCGGCATGGACTTCGAGCCCGCATTCGCCCGCATAAGCGGCGGCCTTCCTCACCCGCTCGAACTCCCGCTCGGCCAGGGCCTTGTCGCCGATCTCCACCGCATGGCACCAGGCGCCCGTATGCAGCTCCACGACCGGGGCCTTGATCGAGACGGCGGCGTCGATCGCGTCCGTCGAAGGCTCGATGAAGAGCGAGACGCGAACGCCGCCGCGCGCAAGTTGATCGACATAGGGCGCGAGGTAATCATGGCCGCCGACCACGTCGAGCCCGCCCTCGGTCGTGCGCTCCGTGCGCTTTTCGGGCACCAGGCAGACGGCGTGCGGGCCGGTGGCCAGCGCGATGTCCAGCATCTGCCCGGTCGCGGCCATTTCGAAGTTCAGGGGCTTCGTGATCGACGCCTTCAGCCGCGCCATGTCCGCGTCGGTGATGTGGCGGCGATCCTCGCGCAGATGCGCGGTGATTCCGTCGGCGCCCGCCTCGATGGCGAGCAGCGCCGCGCGGACAGGGTCCGGGCGCGGCCCGCCGCGCGCGTTGCGGATGGTGGCGACGTGATCGACATTGACGCCGAGGCGGAGGGGAGTGGCAATCATGCGCCTTCATAGCGCGGGGAGGCCGTGCTTGTCATTGGGGCGCGCGGCCGCGACGCCGGATCGAAGAGCAATTTCGGTCAAGAAGTCGAGCCCGGCCTTTGATACTCTGAAAACATGGAGTTCGAGACCAGCCACAGAGAAACCAACTATGCGCGACGATTCAACCGCGTTCTGGATTATATCGACAAGCATCTCGACGAAAAACTCTCGGTCGAATTACTGAGCAATGTCGCGAGCTTTTCGAAATGCCATTTTCACCGACAGTTTTCTGAATATTGCGGGATCAGCCTTTCCCGCTACATTCAGCTCGTCAGGCTCAAGAGGGCCTCCTATCGGCTGGCGTTCAATCCGAACGCGCCGATTATCGACATCGGCTTGGACTCCGGCTTTGAAAATCCGGAATCCTTTTCCCGCGCCTTCAAGGCCGCCTTCGGCCAAACGCCGAGCGCGTTCCGAAAGAAGCCCGATTGGGCGTCCTGGAGCGAACGCTGCCGAATTTCCCTGCCGCCCCGTGAAAGGACCTGTGTGATGGACGTGAAAATTGTCGATGTCGAACCGCTATTGGTCGCGGCGCTCGAACACCGCGGCTCGCCCGCTTTGCTCAACGATTCCGTTCAGCGCTTCATCTCCTGGAGAAAGTCGGCCGGACTGTCCCCCATCACGGAATGCGAGACGTACGGCGTTCCCCATAACGACCCCAATACGACGCCGCCCGAGGATTTTCGCTTCGATATTTGCGGTTCGGTCAAGGAGCCGGCGCCCGCCAATCCGGAAGGGATCGTTACGAAGACGATTCCCGGCGGCCGCTGCGCCATGATGGTTCATGTCGGCTCGCGCGATCGGATCAGCGAGAGCGTCTATGCGCTCTATCGGCGCTGGCTGCCGGCGTCCGGCGAAGAATTGCGGGACTTCCCGGTTTATTTCCACTATCTGAATCTCGACCACGATACGCCCGAGCATCGCCATCTGACCGAGATATATCTGCCGCTCAAGTAAGGCGCGGCCTCGGCGCCCCCTCACCCGATCACCCGCTCCACCTTGCTCACCAGCGGGCTCGCGCGCAGCTTCGCCAGCACGTCGGTGAGATGCTTGAGGTCCGCGACTTCGAGGTCGAAGGTCATTTCGCGGAAGTCCGGCGAATGGGCGCGGAAGGTGATGTTGTCGATATTGGCGCCGGTCTCGCCGATGAGCGTCGCCAGCGCGCCGAGCGAGCCCGGCTCGTTGATGGCGGTGGCGACGATTCGCGCCGGGAAGAAGGCGCGGTTTTCGGGATCGATGTCCCAGCGCACGTCGAGCCAGCGCTCGGGCTGGTCGTCAAAGGCGGTGAGCGACGGCGACTGGATCGGATAGATGGTGATGCCCTCGCCCGGCGTGAAAATGCCGACGATGCGGTCGCCCGGCACGGCCCCGCCCTCGGGCGCGAAGCGCACCGGGGCGTCGCCGCGCAGGCCGCGGATCGGAATGGCGCCCGCATCCGCCTCTCCGGCGCCGCCGGGAGCCTTGAAGACGACATTGGCGTTGGCCTTCACGCCGAACCAGCCCGGCTCGCCGGGGGCCGGCGGCGCTTGCGGCGCCTTCCGCTCCTCGGTGAAATCCGGATGGACCGCCTTCACCACGTCTCCGGAATAAATCTCGCCGCGCCCCACCGCCGCGAGCACGTCCTCGATCGAGTGGCGCGCGAGACGCGTCAGCGCCGCCTTCAGCCGCTCGTCCGAAAATACCCGGCCGGCGCGCTCGAAGGCGCGCTCCACGATCTGGCGGCCGAGCCCCGCATATTGCTGGCGCACGGCCTCGCGCGTCGCGCGGCGGATGGCGGCGCGCGCCTTGCCGGTGACCACCGCCGCCTCCCAGGCGGGCGGCGGCGCATGGCCCTCGGCGCGGATGATCTCCACCTCGTCGCCATTCTGTAGCTGGGACAGCACCGGCGCGACGCGGCCATTGATCTTGGCGCCGACCGCCGAGTCGCCGAGCTTGGTGTGCACCGCATAAGCGAAGTCGATCGGCGTCGCGCCGCGCGGCAGCGCGATGAGCCCGCCCTTGGGCGTGAAGCAGAAGACCTGGTCCTGGAACAGCTCGAGCCGCGTATGCTCGAGAAACTCCTCGGGACTGTCGCCATGGGCGAGGAGATCCAGCGTCTCCTGCAGCCAGCGGAAGGCGCGGCTTTCCCTGGCGAGATCCTCGCGCCCCTCTTCGCCCGTGGCGTCCTTGTAGAGCGCGTGGGCGGCGATGCCGAAACGCGCGATCTCGTGCATCTCGGCGGTGCGGATCTGCAGCTCGACGCGCTGATGGCCCGGACCGATGACCGTCGTATGGATCGAGCGATAGTCGTTCTGCTTGGGCGTCGAGACATAGTCCTTGAAACGGCCCGGAACATTGGGCCATTTCATGTGAACGACGCCGAGCGCGCGATAGCAGTCCTCGACGGTTCCGACGATGATGCGGAAGCCGAAAATGTCGGAGAGCTGCTCGAAGGAGATGGATTTGCGCTCCATCTTGCGCCAGACCGAATAGGCCGTCTTCTGGCGGCCCGTGACCGCGGCCTCGATGCCGCGCTCGAAGAACTCCTTGGCGAGCTCCTCCTCGATCCGCTTGATGATTCGGCCGTTCTTCGTGCGCAATTCGTGCAGGCGCTGCTCGATCGCGTGATGCGCCTCCGGCATCAGATGGCGGAACGCCAGCGCCTCCAGCTCCTCGCGCAGGCGCTGCATGCCCATGCGGCCCGCGAGCGGCGCGTAGATGTCGAGCGTCTCCTGCGAGATGCGCGCCCGTTTCTCCTGCGGCACGAAATGCAGCGTGCGCATATTGTGGAGGCGGTCGGCGAGCTTCACCAGGAGAACGCGGACGTCGTCGGCGACGGCGAGCAGAAGCTTGCGGAAATTCTCGCCCTGCCGCGCCTGCTTGGAGACGAGGTCGAGCTTTTCGATCTTGGTCAACCCGTCGACGAGCTTGCCGATCTGCGGTCCGAAGAGACGGTCGATCTCCTCGCGCGTCGTCTCCGTGTCCTCGATCGTGTCGTGCAGCACGGCCGCGACGATGGTGGCGTCGTCAAGCTTGAGATCGGTGAGGATCGCGGCGACTTCGAGCGGATGGGAGAAATAGGGGTCGCCGGAGGCGCGGGTCTGCTGGCCATGCGCCTTCATGGCGTAGACATAGGCGCGGTTCAGCAAGTCCTCGTCGACGTTCGGGTTATATTTCCGAACGCGCTCGACGAGCTCGTATTGACGCATCATGCGCGAGAGCCGGGGCGGTGCGGCGTGGCTTCGCCACGCGACTGAAATCTTGCGTGGAGTTTAGCGCAGCTTCACCGCCGTCTCCAGCCGAGACGGCGCGAATCGCAGCGCAATCGGGCGAATGCCGGGCCGACTCCCCCGTAAAGGGCGAATATCGGGCCGCCACCATCGGGATTATCGTTCGCCCGCTTGCCCCGGCGCAAACCGGAAGCGCCTTACTCGCCGTCCTCTTCGACCTCGGCCGGCGGAACGAGGCCTTCCAGGCCGCGCAGCAAATCCTCTTCCGTCATGCGGTCGAACTGTTGATCGCCGTCGAAATCGCCGGCGGCGGCGGGCGTCAGGGCCGGCGCGGCCTCCGCCTCGGGTTCGTCGACCTCCACATGACGCTGCAGCGAGTGGATGAAGTCTTCCGACAGATCTTCCGGCGAAAGCTGGGTTTCGGCGATTTCACGCAAGGCGACGACCGGGTTCTTGTCGCGGTCGCGGTCGACGAGAATCGGCTGGCCGGAGGAGATCAGCCGCGCCCGATGCGCCGCGAGCAGAACCAGATCGAAGCGGTTCTCGATCTTGTCGATGCAGTCTTCGACGGTGACGCGCGCCATCTCTCTACGGCTCCTACTTGAAGTGGGGGAAGGTCGCTGCTACACTAGATCCGGTTGCTAATCAACGGCGCTGCGTCGTTTTTACTCCCGCGCCAGCCGCGAGCGCGAGGGAGGATAAACGCTTTTTCTGGATTTTTGGCAATGTTTTATGCATGTAACCCATAGGATGGTCTTGACCTCGCGGCTTATCGGCGCAATTTATCGGTCGTGACGCTTCGGCGTCCTGGTTTCGACAAGCCGCCCATGCCATACTCTCGAGTTGCATCGGCGTTATCGACATCACCTCTTCCAGAATTTCGAACTGATTTTTTGGAAATGGGTCCGAAGCCGAGCAGGTAGCAACAAGATTGTGGCCAGCGATCATAGCAACAACCCCGCTGTCGTATGGCGGATGAACGACGGCTAGAGAAAAAAGATCGTCATCACACACAACCCGGACGCGAGAAAGAAATGGCAGATATCGAACGAATTGCGTTATTCATTGACGGCGCAAACCTTTACGCGACCGCCAAATCGCTGGGATTCGATATTGACTATAAACGTCTGCTACGCGAATTCCAGGGCAAGGGCCGCCTGATCCGCGCCTTTTACTATACCGCGCTGATCGAGGATCAGGAATATTCCTCGATCCGCCCCCTGATCGATTGGCTGGACTATAATGGCTACGCCGTGGTGACGAAGCCGACGAAGGAGTTCGTCGACAGCCTTGGCCGCCGCAAGGTCAAGGGCAATATGGACATCGAGCTCGCGGTCGACGCGATGGAGATGGCCGAGCATATCGACCATATGGTGCTCTTCTCGGGCGACGGCGACTTCCGCTCGCTGGTCGAGGCCGTGCAGCGCAAGGGCGTGCGCGTCTCCGTGATCTCGACGATCACCACGCAGCCGCCGATGATCGCCGACGAGCTGCGCCGCCAGGCGGACGAGTTCATCGACCTCATCCACCTCGTCGGCAAGATCGGCCGCGACCCCGGCGAGCGCGCCGCGCGCATGGAGCGCTATCAGGAGCGTCCGCGCCCGATGCCGGCCCCGGCTCCGGCCGGCCATGAGGACGACGAGGATTAATCCTCGCGGGAACAGCATTTTCGAGAGCCCGGCCGCGCGCCGGGCTTTTTCGTTTCCGCTCACCCCTTCTCGCGCATGAGCCGGCCTTTTTCGCGGCTCCAGTCGCGCTTCTTCTCGACCTCGCGCTTGTCGTGGATCTTCTTGCCGCGCGCGAGCGCGATCTGCAATTTCGCCCTGCCCTTCGCGTTGAAATAGAGTTTGAGCGGCACGATGGTCATGCCCTCGCGCTCCACCGCCTGGGAGAGCTTGGCGAGCTCGCGCGATTTCAGCAGCAATTTGCGCGGGCGCTTCGGCTCGTGGTTGAAGCGGTTTCCGGCGAGATATTCCGGAATATTGGCGTTCACGAGCCAGGCTTCGCCATGCCGGTCGACATGGGCGTAGCTCTCGGCGATCGTCGCCTTGCCGGTGCGCAGCGATTTCACCTCCGTGCCGGTCAGCGCGATGCCGGCCTCGAAGGCTTCGCCCACTTCATAATTGAAGCGCGCCTTGCGGTTGTCGGCGACGACCTTGAAATTCGGCTCCTGCTTGGTCGCCAAGCGACTCTCCCTCTCCCCGCAAGCGGGGAGAGGGTCGGGGTGAGAGGCGACGCCGCCGGCTCGACCCGCGAGACGACAGCCTGCACCTCTTCACCGCGCGTGGACGCCCTCGCCCCTCACCCTCTCCCCACATAGCCCGTCGAAAGACGCGCGCCTTCCAACGCCTATGCGGAGAGAGGAAACAACATCGCTCAACCGGCGAGCGCGCCGGCGTGGATCATCGCGGCGCGGATGCGGTCCTTCGTCGCCTGAGTTGACGGGACGAGCGGCAGGCGCACCTCCTCGCGCACCTTGCCGAGCAGCGACAGACCGTATTTGGCGCCCGTCACGCCGGCCTCAAGGAAGGTCGCGACATGAAGCGGCGCGAGCCTGTCCTGAATCTCCAGCGCCCTGGCGTAGTCGCCGGCGAGGCAGGCGTTCTGCAGATCGGCGCAGAGGCGCGGCGCGATGTTGGAGACGACGGAAATGCAGCCATGCGCCCCGGCGGCCATGCAGGCGAGCGCCGTGAGGTCGTCGCCCGAGAGCTGGATGAAATCCGGACCCATCGCCTCGCGCTGAAGCGAGATGCGACCGATATTCCCGGTCGCGTCTTTCACGCCGACGATGTTCTTGAGTTCCGAGAGCCGCTTCATCGTGTCGACGCTCATGTCGATCACCGAGCGCGGCGGAATATTGTAGATGACGATCGGGATCGACACGGCGTCGTTGATCGCCTTGAAATGCAGATAAAGCCCTTCCTGATTGGGCTTGTTGTAATAGGGCGTCACGATCAGCAGGCCGTCGGCGCCGGCGCGCTCGGCATGGCCGGCGATGGCGATCGCCTCGCGCGTATTGTTGGAGCCGGCGCCGGCGATGACCGGCACGCGGCCCCTCGCGGCGCGGACCGTCTCGGTGATGACGCGGCCATGCTCCTCATGAGAGAGCGTCGGGCTCTCGCCCGTCGTGCCGACCGGCACAAGCCCATGCGTGCCCTGCTCGATCTGCCAGTCGATCAGGGCGCGCAGCGCCTCGAAATCGACCTCGCCATTGGCGAAAGGCGTGACCAGTGCGGTGATCGACCCATGAAAAATCGGCTTTTTGCTCATAGAATCAGGAACTTCCCCGCGCCTCACAGCCGCCGTATTCGCGCCCGTATGATGGAAGCGTCCTTCATAGCCGCTGGGCGCTTGCGAGAAAAGCCCCACTTAGCGCGCTTTCCCGTCGCGTGACCGCTCATGCGGGCGCGGGAAAGCCGCCGAGACGGAAACGAAGCGCCCGCGGCCTTGCTTGAGCGCCGGCCGCCGCTTTTGGTTGACGATTCGTAAACGAATAGAGAGCAGCTTCTACGCAACGACGGAACAAAGCCGATGATGTTGCCTCCCCGCGTTTCAATCCGCCTCAAGGTTCTGGCCACGGCCACGGCCATTGCGCTCGTCGCCCCCGCTTTCACGGGTTTTGGCACGGTGGGGGAGCGCGACGCCATCACGCGCGACGCGGCGCGCTGGGTTCCGCATGTTCCTTTCAGCCTCGGCGCATGGCGCACGCGCGTCGGCAATCTCGAAGAGGCGGTGCGCGGATTCGTCACCGGCGAGCCGCCGCGCGCCGAGGCGGCGCATCCGCCCCAGGCGTCGCTCTTCTCTCCGGAGGAGGGCGCCGTCACTCCGCTCGCCAATTACGCCCCGCCGGAAGGCTGGCTGCGCGGCGCGACGCGCGATCCGCTCGACGCCGCCAAGATTCTCGGCGAGGATTCGGAAGCCTTCTATCAGGCGCTCGCCGCCTTCAAGAGCGCCGATTTCGCCGCCGCGGACGCGGCGGCGGCCAATCTCCGAACCGGTCTCGCCCAGACGGCCGCGCATTGGGCCGGCCTGAAGCTGCATCCGCGCGAGGCCGGCTTCCGGCGGATCGCGGCCTTTCTCGAGGCGCATCCCGATTGGCCGGCCGCCGATTGGCTGCGCAGGCGCGCCGAGGAGGCGCTCGTCGGCGAGCATCAACCCGACAAGGTCGCGAAAGCCTGGTTCGAGAACGGCCCGCCCGCCACGCCCTACGGCAAATATGCGATCGCCAAGGCGCTGGCGCGCGAAGGCGATTTCGACACCGCCGCCTTCTATGCGCGCGACGCCTGGCGCGAGGACGATTTCCCGCAGGGCTTCGAGAATCAGTTCCTCAAGGAGCTGGGCGAGCTGCTCGTCCCCGCGGATCACAAATACCGGGCCGACCGGCTGCTCTATTCAGGCAAGAACGGGCCGGCGCTGCGCGCCGCCGAGCTCGCGGGCAAGGACGTGGTCCTGCTCGCCCGCGCCCGCGCGGCGGCCAATGCCGGCGCGGGCGGCGACCGCCTCTTCGCCGCCGTGCCGCCCTCCCTGCAAAACGATCCGGGCCTGCTCTTCTCGCGCGTGCGCGCGCTGAACAACGCCAAGAAATTCGCCGAGGCCGGCGCCCTGCTGCGCAAGGCGCCGACCGATCCAAGCAAGGTGATCGACGGCGACGCGTGGTGGGCGGAGCGCCGCCAGGCGTCGCGCAAGCTGCTGGACATTGGCGACGCCGACACGGCCTATATCGTCGCCGCCCAGCACAACGCCCGCTCGACCAGCAACAAGGTGGAGGCGGAATTCCAGGCCGGCTGGATCGCATTGCGCTTCCTGGACGACCCCGCGCGCGCCGCGCGGCATTTCGCGGCGCTGGATCAGGCGGCGGAGACGCCTCTGCAAAAGTCTCGCGCGCGCTATTGGCGGGGCCGCGCGGCCGAGGCCTTTGACACCGCGGAAGACGATGCGCGCGCCCGCGATTTCTACCGCCAGGCCGCCGCCCATTCGACGACCTTCTACGGCCAGCTCGCCAGCGCCAAGCTCGGCGCCGAGGATCGCCCGCTGCGCCCCGCCCCCGCGCCGGCGAGGGCGGAGGAGCGCCACGAGGCCGTGCAGGTCGTTGAGCTGCTGCTCGCGACCGGCGACAAGGAGATCGCCGCGCCGCTCGCTCTCGACGCGGCCAAGAACATGGCCGAGGCGAAGCAGGTCGCGGCGCTGGGCGAGGTCATCTCGAACCAGCGCGACGCCAAGCTCTCTCTCGTCTTCGGCAAGAGCGCCTCCTATCGCGGCGTTCCGCTCGACGACGTCGCCTTTCCCTCCTATGGCGTTCCGGATTTCGAGGCGCTGCCGAACTCGGCCTCGCGCTCCGTCGTCTACGCCATTGCGCGGCAGGAAAGCGCCTTCGATCCCAAGGCCGTCTCTTCCGCCGGCGCCATGGGGCTGATGCAGATGATCGCCTCCACCGCGCGCCACACGGCCTATCAGCACGGCGTCGCCTTCGATCTCTCGCGCATGCTGAGCGAGCCGTCCTTCAACGCCAAATTAGGGGCGGCGCATCTCGGCATATTGCTCGGCGAATATAAGGGCGCCTATCTCCTCACCTTCGCGGCCTATAACGCCGGCGGCGGGCGGGTTAAGCAGTGGATCGACGCCTATGGCGATCCACGTAAGGCCAATGTCGATCCGATCGACTGGATCGAGCGCATCCCCATTACCGAGACGCGCAACTATGTGCAGCGCGTGATGGAGAATTTCGTCGTCTATCGCGCGAAGTTCGGCGACACCGAAACCCGGCGGCCGCAGGTGGAAATGGCGCATGCGGGGCTGTGAGGCGCGCCTGAACCCGTCATTGCGAGGAGCGTAAGCGACGAAGCAATCCAGGAGCGTCATTGCAGCTCTGGATTGCTTCGCTTCGCTCGCAATGACGGAAGGAGCGCCGTAGCCAGGCAATCAGGCGGAACGGTATGACGCTCCTTCTTCTGCGCCAAAGCACTTAGGCCTCTCCTTCGAGACGCGAGCTCCTCAGCATGAGGCCTAAGTGTTTGACGCAGAATAAAAAGCCCCTCATGCTGAGGAGCCCGCTAAGCGGGCGTCTCGAAGCACGAGGGGCGCCAGCGCCACTTTATATCTGAGCGCTAAAGCGCTTTCCCCAATCGTCCCGCCAGGTCCGTCACGAATTGCCAGGCGACGCGGCCCGAGCGCGCGCCGCGCGTCATGGCCCATTCGAGCGCCTGGGCGCGGATGTCGGTCTCCGGCGCGTCGAGCCCGTAATGGCGGGCGTAGCCGAACACCATGGCGAGATAGTCGTCCTGGCTGCAATTATGGAAGCCGATCCACAGGCCGAAGCGATCGGAGAGCGAAACCTTCTCCTCCACCGCCTCCTTGCCGTGAATGGCCTGGACGCTCTCATTCTCCATCATGTCGCGCGGCATCAGATGGCGCCGGTTGGAGGTCGCGTAGAACAGCACATTCCCCGGCCGCCCCTCGACGCCGCCTTCCAGCGCCGTTTTCAGCGCCTTGTAGCTCGTCTCCGGCCCGTCGAAGGAAAGGTCGTCGCAGAAGACGATGAACTGAAACGGCTGGCCCGAGAGCGCGCCGAGAAGGTCCGGCAGCGCCTCTATGTCCTCGCGGTGAATTTCGACGAGCTTCAGGCGCCCCTCTCTCGCGAGCGCGCCGTGAACGGCCTTGACGAGCGAGGACTTGCCCATGCCGCGCGCGCCCCAGAGCAGCGCGTTGTTGGCCGGCAGCCCTTTCGCGAAGCGCGCCGTATTCGAATAGAGAATGTCGCGCTGGAGGCTGATCCCTTCGAGCAGCGAGAGATCGACGCGATTGACCTTCGCTACGGGATGAAATACCGACCCCGCCGCGCGCCAGACGAAAGCCTCGGCCGCAGAGAAATCCGGCGGCGGCGGCGCGGGCGGGGCGAGACGCTCCAGGGCCTCGGCGATGCGGGACAAATGAGCGGCGAGTTCCTTCTTCGACATTCCGGCTTCCTTGACCCCCGGGGCTGATTTGCGGGCATAGCCGGATTATACCGGGACGCAAAGGCCGCATCAGACGGCGAGCCGGCGCATCCCCTCTCCCCGCGAGCGGGGAGAGGGTTAGGGTGAGGGGCGAGCGGCAACGACGAACTATGTTGTTGTCGCTTGTTTGAGGCAAACCGCGGCATTGTCACAATGGCCCCGCCCCTCACCCCAGCCCTCTCCCCGCTTGCGGGGAGAGGGGGCGGCCAGCGCGTATTTGGGAAGAGGACACGCCTTTGACGCTCGACGCCGACGCCCTGCTCTCGCGGGCGAAAGTCATCATCGCCCCCGCCGACGCCGACAAAGCCCAAAAGGCGCTCGACCGCGTGCTCGAAAAGGACGCGTCCGGCGCCCTTTCGGCTTTCCTCGCCGAGCATCCCAAGGCGCGCGATCTGCTTTTCGGCGTTTTCGGCTCCTCGCCCTATTTGACCGATCTCGCCGCGCGAAACCCGGCGAGGCTCGCGCAGGCGCTCGCAGCCGATCCGCAGGCGCGCATCGACGCGCTGATCGACGAGACGAACGCCGTCGAAACCGATGACGACGAGGCCGACCTCATGCGGCGGCTGCGCCTCGTCAAGCAGGAGGCGGCGCTCGTCATCGCCCTCGCGGACCTGTCAAAAGCGTGGGAGACGCTGCAGGCGACGGAGGCGCTCACCCGCGTCGCCGACGCGACGCTTTCCGCCGCCATCCGCTTCACGCTTCGTCAGGCGCAGCACGCGGGAAAGCTCGAACTTGCCGACCAGCGCGATCCCGAGCGCGGCTCGGGCTGGATCTTTCTCGGCATGGGCAAGGGCGGCGCCTATGAACTGAATTATTCCTCCGACATCGATCTGATCGTCTTTTTCGACCGCTCCCGCGCGCGCGTCGTCGACCGGCTGGAGGACGTCGATCTTTTCGTGAAGCTGACAAAGCGCATCGTGAAGATCATGAGCGACCGCACGGCGGACGGCTATGTGTTCCGCGCCGATCTGCGCCTGCGCCCCGACCCCGGCGCGACGCCCATCGCCATCCCGCTCGAAGCCGCGCTCAGCTACTATGAAAGCATGGGCCAGAACTGGGAGCGCGCGGCTTACATAAAGGCGCGGCCCGTCGCGGGCGATATTTATGCGGGCGAGGAATTCCTCAAGGAGCTCGCGCCCTTTGTCTGGCGCAAATATTTCGACTTCGCGGCCATTGCCGACGTGCATTCGATCAAGCGGCAGATTCACGCGCATAAGGGCCACGGCAAGATCGCCGTCATCGGCCACAACATCAAACTGGGCCGCGGCGGCATTCGCGAGATCGAGTTCTTCACGCAGACGCAGCAGCTCATCACCGGCGGGCGCGACAAGCGCCTGCGCGGGCGCGCGACGCTGCCCATGCTCGACCAGCTCGTCGAAAGCGGCTGGCTCGAGGCGCAGGCGCGCGACGATCTCGCCGAGGCCTATCTCTTCCTGCGCGACGTCGAGCATCGCATCCAGATGGTCGCCGACGAGCAAAAGCACACGCTGCCCGACACGAGGGAGGGCGTCGAGAACATCGCCCGCATGATGGGCTTTGGCGGCTATGACGACTTCGCCGAGGCGCTGCTGAACCGGCTCGACCGCGTGCAGGGCCATTATGCGCGCCTTTTCGAAAGCGCGCCGGAGCTTTCCTCCACGGGCGGCAATCTCGTCTTCACCGGCGACGACGACGATCCGGGCACGATCGAGACGCTCGCTAAGATGGGCTACAAGGACCCGAAGATGGTCACGGCGACCATTCGCGGCTGGCATTTCGGCCGCTACGCCGCGACGCGCTCGACCGTGGCGCGCGAGCGCCTCACCGAGCTGACGCCCGCTTTGCTCGAAGCGCTGGCCGCGACGGACAACGCCGATCAGGCCTTCCTCGCTTTCGACAAGCTCATCCAGAAGCTGCCGGCGGGCGTGCAGCTCTTCTCGCTTCTCGTCTCGCAGCCGCGCCTGCTCAATCTCCTCGCCGCGATCACCGGGGCGGCGCCGAAGCTTTCCGCCACCATCTCCAAGCGGCCGCATGTGCTCGACGCGCTGATGGAGCCGGCCTTCTTCACCACCATGCCGAGCGAGGCCGATCTGCGCGAACGCGTCGCCGCGCAATTCGCCGAGGCGCGGTCGTACGAAGACATGCTGGACCGCGCCCGGATTTTCGGCCAGGAGCAGAAGTTTCTCGTCGGCGTGCGCGTGCTCACGGGGTCCGTTTCGGTCGCCCAGGCCGGCGTCGCCTATACGCGCCTCGCGGAGACCCTCATCGCGGCGCTCTTCGAGCAGGTCTGCGGGGCGTTCGAGAAGGTTCACGGCCGCATAGACGGCGGCGCGGCGGCGGTGGTCGCCATGGGCAAGCTCGGCGGCCGCGAGATGACGGCGGCCTCCGACCTCGACCTCATGCTGCTCTACGACGCCGATCCGATGGCGGAGTCCGCAGGCGGCGAGCGTTCGCTCTCAACCGGGCAATATTACGCCCGCCTCACCCAGCGCCTCATCACGGCGCTTTCGGCGCAGACCGCCGAAGGCGCGCTCTACGAAACCGACTTTCGCCTGCGGCCTTCGGGGAACAAAGGGCCGATCGCGTCGAGCCTCAAATCCTTCGAGCTCTATCAGGCCGAAGAGGCCTGGACCTGGGAGCATATGGCGCTGACCCGCGCCCGCGTGATCGCGGGGCCGGCCGATTTCGGAGCGCGCGTGGAGCAAGCCATCCGCGACGCGATGATGCTGCCGCGCAACCCCGAAAAGCTGAAGACCGACGCGCTCGCCATGCGCAGGCTGATCGAGAAGGAGAAGGGCTCGGCCAATCCCTGGGAGGTGAAGCAGGTCGCGGGCGGGCTGATCGACATCGAGTTCCTGGCCCAATATCTGATGCTGCTCCATGGCGGAGAGCGCCCGGAAATCTTTTCCACGACGACGCCCGACGCCCTGCGGAAGCTGCGCGACGCCGGCCCGCTCGACCCCGGCGCGGCCGAGGCGCTGCTCGACGCCTACCGCCTCTACCAGGGCCTCATGCAGCTCCTGCGGCTCGCCATTGACGGCGCCTTCCGCCCCCTTGAGGCGCCGCGCGGCCTCGCCGAGATGCTGCTTCAGATCGGCGACTCGCCGGATCTCTCGCATCTCGAGGCGCTCCTGGCCGAGACCGAGAAAAAGACCCGCGAGATCTTCGTGGCGGCGCTCGGGCCGGTCAAAGGCGCGGAATTGTCCGGCGGCAGGGAGTTGTCAGGAACCGCGCCTCCGGCATAGATACGCCCCATTCGTCACGCAGGAACCTTTCGCGCCGGCCGTGGCGGCGGTTTTCCGGGGCGGTTTGCCTCTTTCTCTGGAGCATATCATGTCTAATGCCCGCAACTATGCGCGTTCCATGACCCGCGCCGCGATCGGGACGATCGGCCTCGTCGCCCTGATGGCCGCCGCCGCCCCCGCGCAGGCGAAGGTTCTCGCCAAGGTGAACGGCGTCGAGATCACGGACGAGGACGTCAAGCTCGCCATGGAAGACCTTGGCCCCGGCATTCCGCGCCAGCTCGAAGGCAAGGCGCGCGAGAGCTATATTCTCGACTTCCTGGTCGATGAGCAACTCGTCGTTCAGAAGGCGCAGGCCGACAAGCTCGCCGAGACGCCGGACTTCGCCAGGAAGATGGCCTATCTGCGCGACAAGGCGCTGATGGAGACGCTGCTCGGCAATGTCGCCAAGGCGGCCGCGACCGACGCCGCCATCAAGGCGACCTATGACGAGGCGGCGAAGAACCAGAAGCCGGAGACGGAATTTCACGCCCACCACATCCTCGTGCCGACCGAGGACGAAGCCAAGAAGGCGCTGGCGCGCGTGAAGGGCGGCGAGGATTTCGCCAAGGTCGCCGGCGAAGTGTCGAAGGACCCGGGCTCGAAGGGCGGCGATCTCGGCTGGTTCACCAAGGACCGCATGGTGCCGGAATTCGGCGAGGCGGCCTCCAAGCTGAAGCCGGGCGAGCTCTCCGAGCCGGTGAAAACCCAGTTCGGCTGGCATGTCATCAAGCTCGACGAGACGCGCCCGAAGGTCTTCCCGCCGCTGGATCAGGTCAAGGATCAGGTTGCCCGCTATGTCGTGCAGAAGGCCCAGAGCGAGCTGGTGCTGAAGCTGCGCGAAGGCGCCCAGATCGAGCGCAGCGACCAGCCGGCTGATGCGGGCAAGGACGCCAAGCCCGCGCCGGCCGCGAAGCCCGCCGAGAAGAAGTAAGTCAACTAAGTCGATCAATCGCGCCCCCTCTCCCCGCAAGCGGGGAGAGGGTTGGGGCGAGGGCGAGGCAGCGGCGCCAATCTCGCGGAGCCTCGAATTTGCCGGCGTAATCGATACGGTTCGCGGTGATTGCTTGCCCCTCACCCCGCTTTCTCCCGCAAGCGGGGAGAGGGTGCCGGCGCGCTTATTTTCCACATCGTCTAGTCGAGCCGTCCGGGGTCGGAGCCAAAAGGCGCCTAGCCGTCTTGACGCCGTCGCGCGGCGCCGCCAAACCCTCGCTTGTTCATCAGCAAGGGTGATTCAGATGGCCCATGACGCGCCCCTCTCTCCGCTCGCGCCGGCAACCGTTCCAGAGATCCCGCCGCTCGACGGCGTGCGCTTCGCGGCGGGAGCCGCGGGCGTCCGCTATGCCGGCCGCACGGACGTCATGCTCGCCGTCATGGAGGAAGGCGCGACGGTCGCAGGCGTCTTCACAAAGTCCAAATGCCCCTCGGCGCCGGTCGATTGGTGCCGGGCGAAGCTCAAGGGCGGCAAGGCCAAGGCGCTCCTCGTCAATTCGGGCAACGCCAACGCCTTCACCGGCAAGGCGGGCGCCGACGCCGTGAAGCTCTCCGCCAGGATCGCCGCCGCGGCGACGGGCGCAAGCGACCGGCAGATCTTCATCGCCTCGACCGGCGTGATCGGCGAGCCGCTGGACGCGACGAAATTCGAGGGCGTGCTGGAGAAGCTCGCCCAGGAGGCGCGGGCCGACGCATGGGCCGAGGCCGCCCGCGCCATCATGACGACCGACACCTTCCCCAAGCTCGCGACGCGCAAGGCGACGATCGGCGGCGTGGAGGTGACGATCAGCGGCATGGCCAAGGGGGCCGGCATGATCGCGCCCGACATGGCCACCATGCTCTCCTTCGTCTTCACCGACGCGGCCATCGCCGCCGAGGCCCTGCAGGCGATGCTCGCCAAATCGGTGCAAGGCTCCTTCAACGCCATCACGGTCGACAGCGACACTTCGACCTCGGACACGCTGCTGCTCTTCGCGACCGGCGCGGCGAGGAAGCGCGGCGCGCCGAAGATCGAAAAAGCGACCGACAAACGCCTCGCGGAATTCAAGAAGGCGCTCGACGCCGTGCTGCTCGATCTCGCCCATCAGGTGGTGAAGGACGGCGAAGGCGCGCGCAAATTCGTCGAAGTGACGGTGACGGGCGCCGAGAGCGCCAAGGCCGCGAAGAAAATCGCGCTCTCCATCGCCAACTCGCCGTTGGTGAAAACCGCCATCGCCGGCGAGGACGCCAATTGGGGCCGCATCGTCATGGCCGTCGGCAAATCCGGCGAATATGCCGAGCGCGACAAGCTCGCCATCTGGTTCGGCGGCGTGCGCGTGGCCTTCAAGGGCCTGCGCGATCCGGATTATAACGAACAGGAAGTCTCGCAGATCATGAAGCGGCAGGAGATCGTCATCAATGTCGATCTCGGCCTCGGCGCCGGCGCCGCGACTGTCTGGACCTGCGATCTCACCAAGGAATATGTCGCGATCAACGGCGATTACCGAAGCTGATCGCGAGCGCCACGATCCCCTCGCAAGCGGGGACGCGAGCAGACCGTCATTGCGAGCAAAGCGACGCAATCCAGGGCCGCGCCGCCGTCCCGGAGGGCTTCGCCGCGTCGCTCCTCGCGATCGCGGGAATCGCGCGGCTTCTCCAACGCGTTCAGGTTTCTAACAATTTCCGCCGCCCTTGCGTTTCGCCGACCAAGCTGGAACTCTGCCGCGATTGCAGATCGTCCCGGAGCGTCGCGCATATGTTTTCCCCGCGCCTTTTCCCACTTCTCCTTCCTTTCCTCCTTCTCGCCTGCAACTCCGCGCAGCCCGCCTCGCAAGCGCGGTTCGATCCGTCCGAGGCCGCCTTCATCGACAAGCCCGGGACGACGACGATCAGGGGACACGCCTTCCTGCCGGACAGGACCGGCGCGGTGAATGTGCGTTATGCGGCGGGCGAGGTCGTGCGCCTCATTCCGGCGACGCGCTACGCCAAGGCGCGGCTCGACGAATATTTCCACGGCGCCAAATTCGCACCCGCTTCGTCGATCCCGAAGAACGATCCCGACCCGGATTATCTCGCGCATCAGCGCCTGACCAAGGCGGGCGCGACCGGGCGCTTCGAATTCGCCAATGTCCCGCCGGGACGCTACTACGTCTCCACCCAAATCATCTGGAAGCCGGAGAACAAATTTCTCTCCGAGGGCGGCCTGATATATGAGGAAGTGACCGTCGCCGGCGGGGAAACCAGGCCGGTTGAGGTAGTCGTCTCCGGCAAATAAAGGCCCGCATGAAGCTCCTCCTCGTCGTCGCCTGCGCGCTTGTCGACGCAGACAATCGCGTCCTCATCGCGCAACGCCCGGCGGGCAAGCAGCTCGCGGGGCTGTGGGAATTTCCGGGCGGCAAGCTCGATCCCGGCGAGCGGCCGGAGGACGCGCTGATCCGCGAGCTCGCCGAGGAGCTTTCGATCGCCGTCAAGGCGCCCTGCCTCGCGCCGCTCACATTCGCGAGCCATGCCTATGAGGAGTTTCATCTCCTCATGCCGCTCTATGTCTGCCGCAAATGGGAGGGCGTCGTCACGCCGGCCGAGGGGCAAGCGGTGAAATGGGCGCGCGCGCGCGATTTGCGCAAATACGACATGCCCCCGGCCGACGCCCCGCTCATCGCGCCGCTGATCGATCTGCTCGGATAGAACGGATTTTCGTGTCATTGCATGGACGCGCTCCGGTAGTACTATCCTCCTCATGGCGACGATCGACAGACATAATGGCGGCCGTTCCGATGATGGCGGGTTGAACCGCCGGGAGCGCTACGCATTCGGCAAGAGCCTGCGCGAAGCCGCGCCGCGCGAAGCGCTCGCGGACTATGCGCCGCCCGCCGATCGCGCGCCGCTCGCCGTCATCCGGGAAACGGTCGGCGCGCGGCTGAAGTCGCTACGCCCGCTGCGTCGCGAGCTGATGACGGAGTCGCCCTTCGCTTTTCTGCGCGGCGCGGCGGACGTGATGGCCTTCGATCTTTCCCGGCAGATCGCGCCGGGCGTGAAGGCGCAGGCCTGCGGCGACTGCCATCTGATGAATTTCGGCGCCTATGCGTCGCCGGAAGGGAATGTTCTCTTCGACGTCAATGATTTCGACGAGACGCTTCCCGACGTCGACATTGTCTATGATCTGCGCCGCCTTGCGACGAGCGTCGCGGTCGCCGCGCTCGATATGGATTACGCGCGCGGCGAGGCGCGCGATTTCGCGCGACGCGCGGTAAAGGCCTATCGCGCGCGGATGCTGCAGCTCGCCGTGATGTCGCCCTATGAGATCTGGAATGTGCGCGTCCATCTGAGGGATGTCGTCGAGACGCTGCGCGACCGCGTGCTGCATGAGAAGCTGAGCGCGGCGATCTATCAGGGCAAGGGCCCCGAGGACAGGACCGACGGCCTGCCGAAGATTGAGAAGACGCGCGCCGGCTGCTGGCGCTTCGTCGACAAGCCGCCGAAGCTGCGCCATCTCGACTCCATGTCCGACGACGAGGCCCGCATCGACCTGCCGCGCCTCCTCGAGCGCCTCGTGCATGAAGGCCTCCAGGAGCCCGTCTCGAAGCTCTTTACGCGCTACCGCCTGTGCGACACGGCTTTCAAGGCGGTCGGCGTCGGCAGCGTCGGCGTCTTCTGCGCCGTCGCCCTTTACATGTCGGAGGACGACGAGCCGCTCGCTTTGCAGATCAAGGCGGCGCAGATATCGGCGCTGGAGCGCTTCGGGGTCGCGCGATGGCGGGGCGCCCCGGGCAAGCGCGTCGCCTCCGGACAGCGCGTCATGCAGGCGGCGACGGATCTGTTCCTCGCGGCCGCGGACGGCGACGACGCGCAAGGCCGCTTCTATATGCGCCATCTCAAGACGCGGCGCCTGAGCGGCATCGCCGAGCTTTTGAAGGATGAAGCCTTTCCGCGTTACGTCGCGCTATGCGGCGGCGCGCTCGCCCGGGCGCATGCGCGCTCCTCGCAGCCGGCCGTGATCGCGGGCTATATGGGCAAGGGCGAGGCTTTCGACGACGCCATCGCTTCCTTCGCCATGCTCTACGCCAAACAGACAATGGAGGATCGCCAGGCCTACTGCGCCGATCTCGAAGCCGTTTGACGCTTACTCCCGCGTCATCGCGAAGCTTGCGGGAATCGAGAGCGTCCAGATCAGCCCGTCGGGCGGAAAGCTCAGCGTGGCCTCGCCGTCGAGAGCCTGCGCGACGAGCCGCTTCACGACCTTATGGCCGAAGCCCTCCTTGGGCGGCGTGGCGAGGGCCGGGCCGCCGCTCTCGCGCCATTCGATATTCAGCCTGCCCTCCTCTAAACCCCATTTAAGCGAGATGCTCCCTTCCGGCCGCGACAAGGCGCCGTAGCTCAGCGCGTTGGTCGCAAGCTCGTGCAGCGCGAGGCCGATATTCTGCGCGGCCTCGGGCTTCAGCATGATCCTCGGCCCGTCGATCGCGGCGTGCTCGCAGACGCTGTCGCGCGTCACGTCGAGGCAATAGGCCATTTGCGCGCGCACGAGATCGTGCATGGAGGCGCCGCGCCAGTCCTGCGAAACGAGAAGGTCATGCGCCATGGAGAGCGCCTGCAGGCGCGCGCTGAACTTGCGCTGGAATTCCTGCACGGAAGGCGCGCCCGCCGCCGTCTGGCGCGACATGGCCTGCACGACCGCAAGTAGGTTCTTGGAACGATGCACCAATTCGCGCAGCAATACGCGCACATGCTGCTCGCGCATCTTGCGCTCGGTGATGTCGCGCGCCGTGCCGAGAATGCGCACCGCCCGCCCTTTCTCGAAAAAGGTGCGGCCGCGGATCGACACCCATCGTTCGACCTGATCCTTCACGCCGATGACGCGATATTCGATCTCGTAATCGCCCTCATAGGTCGGGTCGAGCGCGAGGCCGACGGCCTCCTTGCTGCGGCGCCGGTCCTGCGGATGAATGGCGCTGCGGAACACGTCGAAGCCGGGCTCGACGCCGTCGGGCAGACTCCATAATTGCCGCACGCGCGCGTCGAGATGCACCTCGCCGGTGACGAGATTCCAGTCCCAGACGCCGGTGCGGCCGGCGTCGAGCGCGAGCTGCATGCGCTCGAGCGCATAGGCCTGGTCCTTGATCGCATCGCAACCCGAGGGGACGGCGCGCGCCTCGCCTGCGTCGAAGAAAGCGTCCATGTCGCTCACGCATCACCTTTGCTGGGACGCCCCATTATACGCCCGGACAGCCGAGCGCGCGAGCGCCTAGGTCCTGTGGACTCTAAGGGATTCCCATTTGGTCGCAAATCAGATTCAAGAGTTCTTTTGGGGAGGCGGCCTTGGGTGTGATGGATCGATTGGTTTTGACGGACACGGCGTGGGAGCGGATGGCTCCGCTGATCATTGGCCGGCCTGACCAGAAGGGCTCGACCGGCCGCGACAACCGGATGTTTGTGGAGGGCGTGCTGTGGATCGTGCGCACGGGTTCCCCCTGGCGCGATCTTCCGGAAGCGTTTGGGGAGTGGAACAGTGTGTTTCGGCGCTTCAGTCGATGGAGCGCCAAGGGGGTCTGGCATCGGGTTTTCGAGGCGATGTCTGACGATTCTGACTTCGAATATCTGATCGTCGACTCCACGATCGTCCGGGCGCATCAGCACGCTGCCGGGGCGAAAAAGGGGGCCTGAAGATCAGGCGATCGGGCGTTCGCGCGGCGGCCTGAGCACCAAGATACATCTGGCCGTTCGCGGCTTGGGATGTCCTGACGGTTCACGCTGACCGCCGGTCAGAAGGGCGACGCCCCGCAAGCCGTGGCGTTGATCGAGGGACTGCCCGCAGAGGTCGTCATGGCCGATACCGCCTATGACGCCAATTATTTGCGCCAAGCCATCGCCGCGAAGGGCGCGCTTGCCGTCATCCCAAACAACCCGTCACGTGCGCTCAAATATCCGCTCGACAAGCATCTTTATACTCAGCGCCATCTCGTCGAATGCTGCTTCTCAAAACTCAAGCAGTTCCGCCGCGTTGCAACCCGCTTCGAAAAAACCGCCCGAAACTATCGAGCGGTCGTAACCCTCGCCGCAATCGTCCTATGGCTCAGATAACTGTCCACACAGCCTAGGACGGATCGACATTCAGGATTCCCAAACGGCGTAAGTGCTGATTCATAGGGTTCCGCGATTTGAGCGGAGGCCAATGATGGGCGTTAAGCGATATGAGTTGAGCGAGGCACAATGGGCGCGGATTGCGCCGTTGCTGCCGGGCAAGGCGAGTGATCCGGGACGCACTGGCTCGGATAACCGATTGTTTGTGAACGGATGTCTGTGGGTTCTGCGGTCGGGCGCGCACTGGCGCGACCTGCCCGATCGCTATGGCAAATGGAAGACGGTGCATCGCCGCTTCAGCCGCTGGTGCCATGCGGGGATATGGGAGCGCGTGTTCGAGGCGCTGACCGCGGACCGGGACAACAAGTATCTGATGCTCGACAGCACCATCGTCCGCGCACATCAGCAGGCGGCGAGCGGAAAAGGGGGCCAAGAATCAGGCGCTGGGGCGTTCCCGAGGGGACTGACCACCAAAATCCACATGCTCGCCGACACACTGGGCCGACCACTGCGCCTCATCGTCACTGCCGGCCAGGTGGGCGACGTCACCCAGGCTCCCGCCCTGCTCGAAGGACAGACAGGCAATGCCGTGCTGGCCGACAAAGCCTATGACAGCAATGCCTTGCGCGCCATCATCGCCGATATCGGCGCGAAGCCGTGATCCCTTCAAATCGCACCCGCAAGATCATCATCCCGCATGACGCCATCGCCTACAAGCAGCGCAATCGCATCGAGCGATGCTTCAACCGCCTCAAGCACTTCCGACGCTTCGCCACCCGCTACGAACGTCGAACCATCCACTTCGCCGGCTTCGCTTTCCTCGCCGCAGCCATTCTCTGGTTACGCTGAATGTCGATCCGTCCTAGGTCCTGTGGACTCTAAGGGATTCCCATTTGGTCGCAAATCAGATTCAAGAGTTCTTTTGGGGAGGCGGCCTTGGGTGTGATGGATCGATTGGTTTTGACGGACACGGCGTGGGAGCGGATGGCTCCGCTGATCATTGGCCGGCCTGACCAGAAGGGCTCGACCGGCCGCGACAACCGGATGTTTGTGGAGGGCGTGCTGTGGATCGTGCGCACGGGTTCCCCCTGGCGCGATCTTCCGGAAGCGTTTGGGGAGTGGAACAGTGTGTTTCGGCGCTTCAGTCGATGGAGCGCCAAGGGGTCTGGCATCGGGTTTTCGAGGCGATGTCTGACGATTCTGACTTCGAATATCTGATCGTCGACTCCACGATCGTCCGGGCGCATCAGCACGCTGCCGGGGCGAAAAAGGGGGCCTGAAGATCAGGCGATCGGGCGTTCGCGCGGCGGCCTGAGCACCAAGATACATCTGGCCGTTCGCGGCTTGGGATGTCCTGACGGTTCACGCTGACCGCCGGTCAGAAGGGCGACGCCCCGCAAGCCGTGGCGTTGATCGAGGGACTGCCCGCAGAGGTCGTCATGGCCGATACCGCCTATGACGCCAATTATTTGCGCCAAGCCATCGCCGCGAAGGGCGCGCTTGCCGTCATCCCAAACAACCCGTCACGTGCGCTCAAATATCCGCTCGACAAGCATCTTTATACTCAGCGCCATCTCGTCGAATGCTGCTTCTCAAAACTCAAGCAGTTCCGCCGCGTTGCAACCCGCTTCGAAAAAACCGCCCGAAACTATCGAGCGGTCGTAACCCTCGCCGCAATCGTCCTATGGCTCAGATAACTGTCCACACAGCCTAGAGCGCGGCTCGCGAAAAAGTGGGAACCGATTTTTCGCATGGAGCGCGCTCCATACACTCTCCCTCCCTCTCGGGATCTCCGTCATTGCGAGCGAAGCGAAGCAATCCAGAGCCCCAATGCGGCCCCTGGATTTGCTTCGTCGCTCCGCTCCTCGCAATGACGGCGCGTCAAACGTCCAGAAGATCGGTCGCGAACGCCGCCTTCTCCTGAATGAAGGCGAAGCGCGCCTCGGGCTTGTTGCCCATCAGCCGCTCGACGCAATCGGCGACCTCCTCGCGCTCCTCGCCCGCGAGAACGACCTTGAGCAGCGTGCGCCTGCCGGGGTCCATGGTCGTTTCCTTGAGCTGCTGCGCGCTCATTTCGCCCAGGCCCTTGAAGCGGTTGACCTCCACCTTGCCCTTGCCGGTCAGGACGGTCCTGATCAGATCCTCGCGATGATCGTCGTCGCGCGCGTAAACCGTCTTCGGTCCCTGGGTGAGCTTGTAGAGCGGCGGCTGCGCCAGATAGAGATGGCCCTTCTCGATGAGGCGCGGCATCTGGCGATAGAAGAAGGTGATGAGAAGCGACGCGATATGGGCGCCGTCGACGTCGGCGTCCGTCATCACGATCACCTTCTCATAGCGCAGCTCCTCCTCGCGATAATGGGCGCCGAGGCCGCAGCCCAGCGCCTGCGTGAGATCGGCGAGCTGCTGATTGGCGAGGAGCTTGTCCTTCGTCGCGGAGGCGACGTTCAGTATCTTGCCCCGCAGGGGCAGAATGGCCTGCGTCGTGCGATTGCGCGCCTCCTTCGCCGAGCCGCCGGCCGAGTCGCCCTCGACGATGAAAAGCTCGGAGCCTTGCGCCGAATTATTGGTGCAGTCGACGAGCTTGCCCGGCAGGCGCAATTTGCGCGTCGCCGTCTTGCGGGCGATGTCCTTTTCGGCGCGGCGGCGCAATCTCTCTTCCGCGCGCGCAATGGCGAATTCGAGCAGCTTGTTGGCCTGAGTCGGCGCGGCGGCGAGCCAATGGTCGAAGGCGTCGCGCACCGTCTGCTCGACGACGCGCGACGCTTCGACCGTCATGAGGCGGGACTTGTTCTGGCCCTGGAATTCCGGCTCGCGAATGAAGACGGAGATCATCGCGGCGGCCTGGCCCATCACGTCGTCGCCCGTCACGTCCCTGGCGCGCTTCGACTGATTGATGCGTTCGGCGTGATCCTTCAACGCCTTCAGCAGCGCATTGCGGAACCCCGCTTCATGCGTGCCGCCGTCGGGGGTCGGGATCGTGTTGCAGTAGGAATGGATGAAGCCGTCATCCTCCGCGAGCCAGGATACGGCCCATTCGAGCGAGCCGTGGCCGCCCTCGCGCGTCACCTTGCCGATGAAGGGCTGGTCGGTGACGAGCTCCTTGCCGTGGATCTCGCGGGCGAGATAATCCTTCAGGCCGCCGGGGAAGCGCAGCACCGCCTCAACCGGAACGTCCGAGCCCGGCTCGATCAGCGAGGGATCGCAGCGCCAGCGTATTTCGACGCCGCCGAAAAGATAGGCCTTGGAGCGCGACATGCGGAAAAGGCGCGCCGGCTTCCAATGCGCGTTCTCGCCGAAGATCTGCGGATCGGGCTTGAAGCGGACGCGCGTGCCGCGGCGATTATTGATCCTGCCGAGCTTCTGCAGCTTGCCGAGCGGCAGGCCGCGCGAAAATTCCATGCGATAGAGCTGCTGCTCGATCGCGACCTCGACCTCGACCTTCTCGGAAAGCGCGTTCACGACCGAGACGCCGACGCCGTGCAGGCCGCCCGACGTCTGATAAGCGCCGCTGTCGAATTTGCCGCCGGCGTGCAGGACGGTCATCACGACCTCCAGCGCGGACTTGTCCTTCATCTTGGGATGCGGGCCGACGGGAATGCCGCGGCCATTATCTGTGACCGTCAGCCAGCCGCCGGCCTCCAGCGTCACCTCAATGAAGGTGGCGTGGCCGGCGACGGCCTCGTCCATGGCGTTGTCCAGCACCTCGGCGAAGAGGTGGTGCATCGCCGCCTCGTCCGTGCCGCCAATATACATTCCGGGGCGCCGGCGGACGGGCTCCAGCCCCTCCAGCACCTCGATGGAGGCGGCGGAATATTCGGCCGGAGCGGCTTTTGCTGCGGGTCTGGGCGCGGGCGCCTTGCGGGGCGCGCCGCCGAAAAGATCAGGTTTCGTGGCCATGGGCCGATATTAGCGTGATTCGAGCCCGAGCGCGCGAGGGCGTCAGAAGCCGAAGAACTTCCGGCGCAGCGCGTCCTCATAGGCTTCCTTCGCCTCCAGCGCCTTGTCGCGCGCCTTCCCGTCAGCCGGCCTTCGCCGCCGGCGCGCTTGCGCCCGAGGCGCGTGAAATCCCCTGGAAGGCCGAAAGCGGCCTGGGCCGGCTGATCAGATAGCCCTGGATCTCGTTGCAGCCGAAGCTGTGCAGCATCCGAAGCTGAGACTGCGTCTCAATGCCTTCCGCCGTCGTCCTGACGCCGAGCTCGCCCGCGAGCCCGATAATGGCGCGGATGATGGAGGCCGTCTCGCGCCGGGCGTCCACCTCCTGAACGAAGGAGCGGTCGATCTTGATCCGATCGACCGGAAAGGCGCGCAGATGGGAAAGCGCCGAATAGCCCGTGCCGAAATCGTCAAGCGCGATGGAGACGCCGAGCTGGCGCAGATCGCCCAGACAGCTTTGAGTCGCGTCGTTTTCCAGAAGCAACACGGATTCCGTGATCTCCAGCTCCAGCCGCGAGGGCGAGAAGTCGCAGGCGGCGATGGCGGCCGCCACGTCGAGCGCGAAGCCCGGCTTGACGAGCTGCGTCGACGAAAGATTCACGGCGATGCGAATCCGCGCCGGCAGAGTCGCCCCGAGCAGACAGGCCTCGCGCAGCGCCCAGTCGCCGATCTCGCGAATGAGCCCCGCCTTTTCCGCGGCGGGAAGGAAATGCGACGGACTGAGGAGTCCATATCCCGGGCGGCGCCAGCGCAGCAGCGCCTCGAAGCCGGAAACCTCCAGCGCGGCGAGATCGACGATCGGCTGGAAATGAAGCTCGAACTCACCCCGCTCAAGCGCGTGTCCCAGCTCCTGCTCCATCTGCCAGCGCGAGGCCATCTTCGCCTCCATGTCGCGGCTGAAGAAGCTGAAGCTCCCGGCGATCTGCCCCTTTGCCTCATAGAGGGCGAGATCGGCCTTCTTCATCAACTGCGTCAGATCGAAGCCGTCCTGTGGCGCGCGGGAAATTCCGATGCTCGCGCCGACCGTCGTCATGGCCCCGTTGAGCTCGACCGGCTGGTTGGTCGCCGCGCTCAGCCGCCGCGCGAGCGCCTGTATGTCCGCGCGGCTCGACGCCGGCGATTGCAGGACGACGAATTCGTCTCCGCCCATGCGCGCGAGAAACTCGCCGGATTTCAGAACCGCGCCAAGACGCTGCGAAACGGTCTTGAGCAGCACGTCCCCCGCCTGATGGCCGAGCGTGTCGTTGACGCTTTTGAAATTGTCGAGATCGATCCAGAGAATGGCGACGTTTGTCCCGCCCCGGGCGGCGGCCGCGAGCGCGAGATTCGCGTGCTGCTCGAAAGCGGAGCGGTTGGCGACGCCGGTAAGGCCGTCGAAATAAGCGAGCCGCTGAATGCTTTCCTTGCGCTCTTCCTGCTCCAGCGCGATGGCGCAAAGATTGACGCAGGCCTCGACGATGGTGCGCTCGATATTGCTCGGACCCCGACAGGAGCGGTAATAGAAAGCGAAAGTTCCGACGACGCGTCCGTCCGACGCATAGATCGGCGAGGACCAGCAGGCGCGCAGGCCCAGCGGCAGGGCCAGATCCTTGAACCTCGACCAGAGCGGGTCGGTCGCGATGTCGACGACCTCGACGGATTCGCCGAGATAGGCGGCGGTCCCGCAGGAGCCCATATGCGGCCCGACCCGCAAGCCGTCGATCGCGGCGGAAAAATTCTGCGGCAGGCTCGGCGCCGCCAGTGGCTTCAGGCGCCCTTGGGCGTCGACGGACAGAATGGAGCACACGACGTCGGGCGCGAGGCGCTCCGCCTGGAGACACAGCCGGTTCATGACGGCCCGCACCGGCAGGTCGCGCGCAATGCCTTCGAGCACGTCGTGCTGTAGGGCGCGCAATCCGAGCATAGACGGCCTCTCGCAGCCGCCGCAGTGGAATTCGGACATTTCGAGCCTGCGAAAAACGATGCGTCGCGATCGTCGCGCTCGCCCGGCCCGCCTGCTCCGCCCGACGGCGCCCCCCAACCAACCCCCCGGCCTGACGGCGACCCGACCCGACCAGGAAAACAGAACAGCCACAAATTGCAGACAGGCCGAGAATGCGCGCCAAAGCTTAAAAAAGCTTTCCGAAAAACGGCTTGCCGCCGGCTTGGTTTACCGGCCCGCAAGCAGCCGCATTTATACTGTCCGCTTCCCGCTTCGGAGCGACCATGTCCCAGCTCACCGTCGTCATCTGCGTCGATCACGCCTATGTCAGCGGCGGACAATCCAAAGTGGCCATTGAAAGCGCGATCGGCCTCAAGACGGCGGGGGCGCGCGTCGTGTTCTTTGCGGCCTGCGGCCCGGTTGACGAGCGTCTTGCGACGGCGGGCGTCGAGGTCGTCTGCCTCGGCCAGCCTGACATATTGGGCAATCCCTCCCGGCTCGCCGCCGCCCGCCAGGGCGTCTGGAACGGGCGGGCGGCGGCCGTTTTGGGAAGGACTCTCGACGAACTCTCCTACGACCGCACCGTCGTCCATGTGCATGGCTGGGCTAAGGCGCTGTCGGCGGCGATCGCCAGGCCCATACAGGCGGCGGAACTGCCGGCCGTCTATACGATGCACGAATTCTTTTTGCATTGCCCGAATGGCGGATTCTATAATTTCCAGCAGAGCAAAGTCTGTCCGCTGGAGCCGATGTCGCTCGCCTGCTGGGCGACGAATTGCGACTCGCGCAACTATCCCTTCAAGCTGTGGCGCAACGCCCGCATGTTCGTCGCGCAGCATGTCGCGCATCTCGCGGAAACCTTCTCGGACATTCTGCTTCTTTCCGATCTCCAGGAGAAAGCGCTCGCCGCCTGCCTGCCCGAGCGCGCGACGATCCACCGCGTGACCAACCCTGTCGAGGCGGAGCCGCTCGGCCATAAGGAAGACCCGCGAAGCGGCGACTTCCTTTTCGTCGGACGCCTCTCCCCCGAAAAGGGCGCCTTCCTTTTTGCAGAAGCGGCGAAACGGGCGGGAGTCACGCCCGTCTTCGTCGGCGACGGCCCGATATCGGCGGAGTTGCGGACGCGCTTTCCGCAGGCGCGGCTGCTGGGCTGGAAATCGCCGGCGCAGGCGCGCGAAGCCATGCGGGCGGCGCGCGCGCTGGTCTTTCCCTCTCTTTGGCACGAGACGTTCGGCCTCACGGCGCTGGAGGCCAAGGCGGTGGGCACGCCGGCGATCGTCGCCAATGGCTGCGCCGCGCGGGAAGCGGTCGAGGACGGCGTCACGGGCCTGTGGTTCGAGAGCGGCGACGCGGACTCTCTCGCCTCGGCGATCCGCGAGGCGAAGAATGACGCGGTGATTTCCGAAATGTCCCGCCGAGCCTATGATTCCTATTGGGCGGCGCCCGCGACCCTGGAGCGGCATGTGGCCGAGACGCTCGCGGTCTATGAAGCGGCGCTGGCGCGGCGCGCGAGCGCCTGACGGGATATTTTCCCGCAATCGACGGGCAGGGCGTCCTGCGGTAAGACGACGCGACGAAATAATCGCGCCAACGGCGCCCTCACCCTTTCCCCGCTCGCGGGGAGAGGGGCAAGGGGTCCACAACGAACTTTGTCGATCATGCCAGCAAATCATGGCCTTCGTGAAAGATCGGCGCTTTTGCCTCGCCCCTCGCCCCGACCCTCTCCCCGCAAGCCTACCGCATTCACACATCTTGGTTGCATGTGGCCTGGGCGTCTGATTCCATTTGAAGGAATCGGAGGGACGGACGATGGACGGACGGACGCTGGGTCGCTTTGGCGACGCGCGACTGGAAAAAGGGGGCCTTTCTGCTTTCCCGGCTGGTGGCGGAGGGCGGCGGGGGCATACGCATTCGTCGGCTCGGCGGCGACCGGGCCGGTGAGATTAAGATCACGCGCTTTCTTCGCAATCGGGCGGTGACCGGCGCGGAGATGTTCGCCACGGCGGCCGCGCGCGCGTCGGCGCGTTGCGCCGGGCGCGCGGTCCTGGCGATACAGGACACGACGGTCGTCAAGTCCGGGGGCGGCGGCGGGCTCTATCTGCATCCGACCCTCGTCGTCGACGCCGAGGACGGTTCGATCGTGGGTCTGGCGCACGCGCAGTTCCTTGAACGCGCGACGGGACGCAAGGCGGATCGGCGTCAGCGGCCGATCGAGGACAAGGAAAGCCGGCGCTGGCTGGAGGCGCGGCGGCGGCGGCGAAAGTTTGCGCTTTGGCGCGCGAGGTCACGGTCGTGGCCGATCGCGAGAGCGATATTTATTCCGCCTTCGCGCGGCGCCCGCCGGGAGTTCACCTCCTCGTGCGCGCCGCGCAGGACCGCGCGCTGGAGGATGGCGAGCGACTGTTTGCGCGCCTGGATGCGCTGGAGGAGGCCGGGCGGGCGACGCTGTCGCTTCCGGCGAGGCCCGGACGGCCGGCGCGCGAAGCGACACTGGCCGTCCGGCATGGGCGCTTTGATCTCGCGCGGCCCCGGAACGGCGCGGCCCAGAACGACCCCTCGACGATCGCGGTCCATCTCGTCGACGTGCGCGAGATCGACCCGCCCCCAGGCGAAAACGTCCATTGGCGTCTGATCACGACGCGCCCCGTCGACCGCCTCGCGCAAGCGCTCGAGGTCGTCGATCTGTATCGACGCCGTTGGGCGATCGAGCAGTTGTTCCGCACGATGAAGACCGGCGGCTTCGACATCGAGGCCGTGCGGATGGAAGACGACGCGCCGCGCCAGACCCTGGCGGCCGCGACGTTGATCGCGGCCGTGACGATCCAACAACTCGTCCACGCCCGGGACGGCGGCGACCCGCAACGTCTGCGCCCGCTCCTCGACGCCTTCGAGCCCAAGGACCAACCGCTGCTGGAAGCCTATTGCGCCACCCTCGAAGGCAAGACGCAGCGTCAGAAGAACCCACATCCGCGAGGGTCCCTGGCCTATGCGTCCTGGGTGCTCGCCCGCCTCGGCGGCTGGACCGGCTATTACGGAAAACCCGGCCCCGTCGTCATGCTCGCCGGATGGCTCAAATTCCAGCACGGAAAATACGCCATCGCCGTCACCCAACCAACGCCGCCGCTAACCAACACAGATGTGTGAATCTGCTAGCCCCGCAAGCGGGGAGAGGGAGCGCGCGGCCCGATCGATTCGTTCAAAAATATCGCAGGGAAGATGATGAAACGCCGCTTCGCCCTTCTTGCCGCCGCTCTCCTTTTCGCCACGCCCACACGCGCCGAGAAGCTGCGCCTCGCCTTGCAGAAGACGGGCACGACCGGCTGGGAGATGGCGGTCGTCAAGGCCTTCGGCCTCGATAAGGATGCGGGGCTCGAGCTCGAGGTGACGGAGCTCGCCTCGCCCGAAGCCGGCAAGATCGCCATTCAGGGCGGAAGCGCCGACATCGTCGTCTCGGACTGGCTGTGGGTCGCGCGCGAACGCGCGCAGGGCGCAAAGCTCACGCTTTATCCCTATTCCACCGGCGTCGGCGCCGTGATGACCAGAGACGCGTCGATCAAGGGCGTGAAGGACCTCGCCGGCAAGAAGCTCGGCGTCGCGGGCGGACCGCTCGACAAGAGCTGGCTGCTCCTCAAGGCCGTCGCGCTGAAACAGGGCGTCGATCTCGAAAAGCGCGCGACCATCCTCTACGGCGCGCCCCCGCTCATCGCCGAGAAGGCTTTACAGGGCGAGCTCGACGCGGCGCTGGAATTCTGGAATTTCGCCGCCGACCTCGAAGGCAAGGGCTTTACCCGCGCCATCGAGATCGCCGATGTCGAAAGGACGCTCGGCGCCAAGGGGAACGCCGTCGTCACGGGCTATGTCTTCGACGAAGGCTTCGCGGCGAAGAACCGCGATGCGCTGTCGCGCTTCTTCGCCATGACGGCGAAAGCCAAGTCGCTCATCGCCTCCGACGACAAGGCCTGGGCGGCGGCGGCGCAACGCATCGGTCCGAAGGACGCCGCGACGCTCGACATCTACCGCAAGCGCTATGTCGCGGGCGTTCCGACGCGCGGCGTCGCGGAAGAAGAGGCCGACGCGGCGGCGCTCTACAAGGCGCTGGCGAAGATCGGCGGCGAGAAGCTCGTCGGCCCCGGCAAGACGCTCGATCCCGGAACCTTTTACAAAGCCGGCGGAGCCCCCGGGCGTTGATCCGTCTCGTCTCGCTCGCGGCGCTTATCGGTCTTTGGCAGGCCGCCGCATGGTTTTCCGAGCCGCGCCGCCTGCCGGGGCCGCTCCCCGTCTTCGAGACGATCATGGAGGAAGCCCGTTCCGGCGCGCTCTTCTCCAATCTCGCCGTCACGCTCGCGCGCGTCGCCGCCTCCTTCGCGCTCGCCATGAGCCTTGGCGCGGCGATCGGCTATCTCATGGGACGCAACAGGATCGCCGACCGGCTGCTCGATCCCTGGCTCGTCTTTCTCCTCAATCTCCCCGCGCTCGTCGTCATCGTGCTCGCCTATGTCTGGGCGGGACTGACGGAAGCCGCCGCCATCGGCGCCGTGGCGCTCAACAAGCTGCCCAACGCCGTCGTCGTGATCCGCGAAGGCGCCCGCGCGCTCGATCCGCAACTGGAGGAAATGGCGGAGGCGTTCCGCCTCTCGCGGGCGGCGCGCGCGAGGCATGTGGTTCTACCGCAGCTCGCGCCCTATTTCGCGGCGGCGACGCGCTCGGGACTGTCGCTCGTCTGGAAGATCGTCCTCGTCGTGGAGCTGCTCGGCCGCTCCAATGGCGTCGGCTTCGAGATCAATATGGCGTTCCAGCAATTCGACATGAAGCTGCTCTTCGCCTACGCCCTTCCCTTCGTCGCCCTCATGCTCGGCGTCGAGACATTTCTGGTGCAGCCCCTTGAACGACACCTCGCCCGCTGGCGGCGCGGCGCCCCTGGACGTCGCGATCGCGCATAAGGACCATCATCGCGCCGACGGGCGGCCGCTGCGCGCGCTCGAAAATCTGCGCCTGACGCTGCCCTTTGGACAGGCGGGCGCCGTCGTCGGCCCGTCCGGCTGCGGCAAGACGACCCTGCTCAAACTGATCGCGGGACTCGACCGGGATTATGCCGGCCATATCCATCTGCCGGCCCATGGGCGGCTCGGCATGGTCTTTCAGGAGCCGCGCCTCCTGCCCTGGCGCAGCGTCGCCGACAATATCCGCATCGCCGCGCCGGAAGCGAGCGAGAAGGAGATCGCGGCGCTCCTCGCCGAATTGTCGCTCGCCGAACACGCCGCGCATTTCCCCGGCGAATTGTCGCTCGGCCTCGCGCGCCGGGTCTCGCTCGCCCGCGCGCTGGCCGTAAAGCCCGATCTGCTGCTGCTCGACGAGCCGCTCGTCTCGCTCGACGCCGCGCTGGCGCGCGACCTGCGCGACCGGATCGCCGCGCTCATCGAGGAAAAGCGCATCACGACGCTGATCGTCACGCATGACCTTGAAGAGGCCATCGCGCTCGCGGATCGGATCTTCCTGCTCTCGCCGCGCCCCGCCCATGTCGTCGAAACGCTGGATGTCGCAACGCCGCGCGGCCGATTGACGAAAGAAGCCGCCGAGGCCCTGGAAGCGCGCGCAAAGGCGGCGCTGGCGACGGCGCGCGCTCAATGATTTTTCACTATGAAATTCCGGACGGGCCGGTTCATTAACAAACGGTTTGAAAAACGCTGGGCGTTAGCGAATCCCTCCCCTTTACGGGGAGGGTGGCCCCGCCAAAGGGCGTCTGGAAGACGCCCGTCTTACAGACGGGCTATGGCGGGGTCGGGTGGGGTAAAGCCCCCATCAATGTTATGGTGGCGCGAACCCCACCCGGCGGTCTTCGACCGCCGACCTCCCCGTAAAGGGGAGGTAGGGGCGCCAGCGTCCGAGATTGTTGTTCACCCGCCCCTTGGCTCACCAGTCGATTTCATTGCCGAGATAGTCGAGATATCGCCGCGTGCCGGAAAGCGTAAGCTCCTCCACGACGCGAAGAATGCCCCTGGCGCTTTCCTCGACGGAGAGCGTGGCGTTCGGCCCGCCCATATCGGTGCGCACCCAGCCCGGATGCAGGGTGACGACGGCGATCCCTTCCGGCTTCAGATCGTCGGCGAGGCATTGCGTGAACTTGTTCAACGCGGCTTTCGAGGCGCGATAGCCTACATTGAACGTCCCTTCCAGCGACATGGAGCCGAGCACGCTCGACATCATCGCGATGCGCGGCCGTTCGCCCCGCCGCACCAGCGGCAGAAAGGCCTGGGCGACGCGCAGCGGCCCGAGCGCGTTGACGTTGAAAAGATCGAGCACGCCGCCGAAATCCATGTCGAGCGCGCTCTGGCGCTCCGGCCCATAGGCGCCGGCATTGGCGATCAACGCGTCGACCGGTTCCGTCACCTCGGCCGCCGCGGCCCGGATTTGCCGTTCGTCGCGCGTGTCGAAAACCAGCACGCGCCCCTTGCTCCCCGTCGGCGCGAGCGCCGCCTCGAGCGCGGCGCGGCCCCGATCGCTCCGCACGCTCGCCGTCACGCGCTCGCCGCGCGCCGCGAGCTGGCGCGCCAGCTCCAGTCCAATGCCCCGGCTCGCGCCGGCGATCAGCCAATGCGACATGGATGAAATCTCCTTGGTCCCGCTCGACGTCCCATATAGCGCGGCGCCTTGTCTTGGGCGCTCGTAATGCTACTAGTTTGCGTCACTCCAATTGCCGGCCTTCCCGCTCATGTTTTCCGCCGTCTTTGCGAGCGAAGCGAAGCAATCCCAGGGCCGCGGCAGGAGAATGAACGTCCTCCGAACAGCCCGTCAATTCGAGTGACAAGGCGCTGCGGGCGCAGGGGGAGAAGGTCATGACGGGGCAAGAGAGCCCGAGCGGCGGCGCCTGCTATTTCGACGGCCGCGCCGGGAAGCGCCGCGCGGTCGGGCTCGTCTTCGGCCCCGCGCTGGAGATTATGGAGGACGGCGCCCTGCTCGCCGCCTGGCCCTACGCGGAAGTGCGCCGCCTGCCGCCGCCGGGCGGCGTCATGCGGATCAGGGCGCTCGGCGCGCCAAAGGGCGCCTGGCTCGAGATCGACGACCCGGCGACTCAGGCGGAGGTCGAGCGCCACTGCCCGCTGCTCGCTGGCGAGAAAGCGCCGCCCAATCCGGAAGGGCGCAAACGGCTCGCCTATGGCCTCGCGGCGGCGGCCTTGTTCGGCGCCTTCCTCTGGGGCGGCGTGCCGCGCATGGCGGGGATCATCGCGCCGGTCATCCCGGATGCGTGGGAGAAAAAGCTCGGCGAGAGCGCCGACGAAGAGGTGCGCAAGAGCTTTTCCGGCAAGAGCTGCGCCGCGCCCGCGGGCGCCGCGGCCCTGAGGAAAATCTCGCAGCGGCTGCAGGAGGCCTCGCATCTGCGCCTGCCGGCGACGATCGAGGCGATCTCCTCGAAGACGCCGAACGCCTTCGCCTTGCCGGGCGGCAAGGTCTATCTGCTATCGGGCCTTCTGGACAAGGCCCAGTCGCAAGACGAGATCGCCGGCGTCCTCGCCCATGAGCTCGGCCATTTGGAGCATAGAGACCATCTGCGCCGCATCATCGCGACAGGCGGCACGGCGCTTCTGGTCGGCCTCGTCTTCGGCGACGTCAGCGGCGGCGCGGCCATGGTCGTCGTCGGCAATTCGATCCTCAACGCCGCCCATTCGCGTGAGAACGAAACCCAGGCGGACGCCTTCGCAGCGCAGACCATGGCCGCGCTCGGCCGGCCGGCCAAGCCCATGGGCGAATTGCTGATTCGGATCACGGGCGAGAATGAGGGCGGTCCCCTGAGCATCCTCCAGGACCACCCGCTGAGCGAGGACCGGCTGGCCCGGCTCGCGAGGGCAAACAAAAGCGAGACGGCGGCCCCGCTGCTGAGCGTGGAGGAGTGGAAGGCGCTGAAGGCGATTTGCGAATAAGGCCCCCTCTCCCCGTTTCACGGGGAGAGGGCTGGGGTGAGGGGCGAGCCGAGGCGAGGAAGCTCGGTCATTAGCCGCGACCTACGCCAGGAGAGCTACGATCGCCTTGCCCCTCACCTTAACCCTCTCCCCGCCTGCGGGGAGAGGGGATTAAACCGCCGCCGCCGCGTGCTCCATTTGCGCCACGCCGCTCCTCACCGCGGCCTGCACCTTCTCGAAGGCGCGGACCTCGATCTGGCGCACGCGCTCGCGGGAGACGCCGAACTCCTCGGAGAGCCGCTCCAGCGTCACCGGATCGTCGGCGAGGCGGCGGGCCTCGAAGATGCGGCGTTCGCGGGGGTTCAGCACGTCCAGCGCGCCGCGCAGGGCCGTGAGACGGTTATTGTTCTCCTCCTGCGCGGCGAGAATGCGCTCCTGGTCGTCGCTCTCGTCGACGAGCCAATCCTGCCACTCGCCCTCGCCTTCCTCGCGCAGCGGCGCGTTGAGCGAGGCGTCGCCGCTCATGCGGCGGTTCATCTCGATCACGTCCTGCTGGGAGACGCCGAGGCGCGTCGCGATCTTCTCGACATTCTCGGGCCTGAGGTCGCCTTCCTCGAAAGCGGAGATGCGGCTCTTGGCCTTGCGCAGGTTGAAGAAAAGCTTCTTCTGGCTCGCGGTGGTGCCCATTTTCACGAGCGACCAGGAGCGCAGGATATATTCTTGAATCGAGGCGCGGATCCACCACATCGCATAAGTGGCGAGACGGAAGCCGCGGTCGGGCTCGAAACGCTTGACGGCCTGCATCAGGCCGACATTGCCCTCCGAGATGATTTCGCCGATCGGCAGGCCGTAGCCGCGATAGCCCATAGCGATCTTCGCGACTAGGCGCAGATGCGAGGTGACGAGCTGCTGGGCGGCCTTGGGGTCTTCATGCTCGCGCCAACGCTTGGCGAGCATGTACTCCTGCTGCGGCTCCAGCATGGGGAAACGACGAATTTCGGCGAGGTAGCGGGCAAGGCCGCCTTCCGCGACGATAGGCAAGGAATTCGCCATATTGCGTCCCTCCTGGCGGGCTCCCGGGCGTCGGCGGGCCCGCAATGGTCGATCGCGCTACTCGCCGATCGCAACTAGGGTAGTATAGGCCGGAAAGTCCGGGCGGGAAAATGACTCCCGCGTGACAAGTCGCTAAAGTCGGGATTAAGATTCCGTAATGATTGGATGACGGAAGCGGAGCGGACGCGCCTTCCCCGCTCTTGCGTCAGGTTCTTATTTACTCATCGTGCCGAGCACGCCGCGCAGGATCTCCTTGGCGATGCGCGTGCCCGCCTCGCGCGCGGCGCTCTGCACGGCGGAGCGCATGGCGGCTTCGGCGGGCGACAGGCGCTTGCCTTTGGCGGAGCCGAACAGCGCGCCGAGCACCCCGCCAATGACGCCGCCGAGCACGCCGCCGCTTTTGCCGGGTCCGCCGCCCTGCAAGGTTTCGAAGGCGGAATCGCGGTCCACGGCCTGGTCGTATTTTCCGGCGAACTTGCTATCCGCCATCGCCGCAGCGCGCTCTTGCGGCGTTATCGGGCCGACGCGGGCCGACGGCGGCGCGATCAGCACGCGGTCGACCATTTCCGGCGCGCCCTTGTCGCCGAGCATGGAGACGAGCGCCTCGCCCACCGCAAGATGCATGATCGCGTCCGCCGTGTCGAAGGACGGGTTCTTGCGAAAGGTCTCGGCCGCCGCGCGAACCGCCTTCTGATCGCGCGGCGTGAAGGCGCGCAAGGCGTGCTGGATGCGGTTGCCGAGCTGGCCGAGCACCGTGTCCGGCACATCGAGTGGATTTTGCGTGACAAAGTAAACGCCGACGCCCTTCGAGCGGATGAGGCGCACGACCTGCTCGATGGCCGAGAGCAGCGCCTTGGGCGCATCGTTGAAGAGAAGATGCGCCTCGTCGAAAAAGAAGACGAGCTTCGGCTTGTCGAGGTCGCCGACCTCGGGCAGCGTCTCGAACAGCTCCGAGAGAAGCCATAAGAGGAACGTCGCGTAAAGCTTCGGGGATCGCATGAGCTTTTCGGCGGCGAGAATGTTGACGACGCCGCGCCCGTCCCGATCCGTGCGGATGAAATCCATGATGTCGAGCTGCGGCTCGCCGAAGAATTTGTCGCCCCCTTGCGTCTCCAGCACCAGGAGCTGACGCTGAATGGCGCCGACGCTGGCGGGCGCGATATTGCCGTATTTGACTTTGTATTCGGCGGCGTTTTCCGCGACATGAGTTAGCGCGGCGCGAAGGTCCTTAAGATCGAGCAGCAAAAGCTGCCGCTCATCCGCGATCTTGAACACGATGTTGAGCACGCCTTCCTGCGTGTCGTTCAGATCGAGCAGGCGCGCAATGAGCAGCGGCCCCATTTCCGACACCGTGGCGCGCACCATATGGCCCTGCTCGCCGAACACGTCCCAGAAAACGACGGGAAAGCGATCCGCCTGGTAATCGAGTCCGATTTCCTTCGCGCGCTTGACGAAGGCGGGCTTGGCGTCCCCCGCTTGAGAGAGCCCGGCCAGGTCCCCCTTCACATCGGCGAGAAAGACCGCCGCGCCCGCATTGGAGAAGCCTTCCGCCAGCACTTGCAGCGACACGGTCTTGCCGCCGCCGGTCGCGCCGGAGATCAGGCCATGGCGGTTGCCGAGCGACAGAGTGAGATAGCGATAGGCGCGCGCGCCGTCATGCGTGGCGCCGACGAGAATCTTTCCAGGAACGGCGTTGGGGCTTTCGCTCATCGATCGGCTCTTGCTGCGCCCTTTGTCGGAATCAGGGACCCTTGCGAGGCTACATCATTCCCGCCCGCGCCGCATCCGCGCAGGAGCCGGCGCCGGCGCCCGCCGGCGTCCGCGCCTTGGCGAAACAAGCGGACCGGGATAAGTTCCGGCGCGAGGGGAAGGATATGCGGGCAGTTCTGGCAGTCATCGGCATGTTGGCCCTGGGCGCGGGGACGCCCGTCGGCGGGGCGGCTGAGCCGCGTCCCATGCCGCTCAAGCTTGCAGCCGCCGTCGATCTGGAGAACAAACGCCTTGTGGCGCTGCTCGATTTCGAGATCGTGTCGCCCGCGAGCGACAGGACGCCCGAGACCGTCGTCGGCAAGCTGGAGAAGCCGCTCGCCGCGGGCGCGAGCGCAAGCCTTCCGCTGTCCGGCGGAGACGGATGCCTGTATCAGGCGCGCTGGGCCTTCGAGGACTTCAAGGACGCCGGCGACGTCGATCTGTGCGGCAACGCCCACATCATTCTCGTCGACTAGCCGAAGCGCCCCGCGACGGGAACCGCGCGAAACAGCAAGCAGGAAAGCTAAACATGTCCAGAGGGTCGGTGAAAGGCAACGGCAGGGCGGCGCGGCGCGGCGAGAAGAACGCGCCGAAGGGTCCCGCCGTATCGAGGACGCTGCTCATCGGCGCCGGCGCGGCCTTCGCGCTGATCTTCGGCGTCTTCGTCGCGATGACGAGCAACACGCCGCCGGCGCCGCCGGCCTCGGCCATTGGCGGCCCGTTCCAACTCACCTCGCACGCCGGCCGGCAGGTGAGCGAAAAGGACCTGCTCGGCAAGCCGTTCCTGATCTTCTTCGGCTACACCCATTGCCCCGACGTCTGCCATACGACGCTCTTCGAAATGTCGGAGATCATGCGCGCGCTCGGTCCCGACGCGAATATTGGCGGCCTGTTCGTGACGGTCGATCCCGAGCGCGACACGGCGGACGTGCTGAAGGACTATCTCGCCAGCTTCGACTCCCGCATCATCGGAGTCACCGGCCCGCGCGCGCAGCTCGAGCCGATGCTGCGCAGCTACCGCATCTATTCGAAGCGCGCGCCCGGCAAGGAAGAAGATTACGCCGTGGATCACACGACCGTCGTCTATCTGATGGACAAGAACGGCCGCTTCGTGACCTCCTTCAATGTCGGCCGCAAACCGGAAGAAGCGGCCAAGGAGCTCGCGCGTTATCTTTAGGGCGACGCGGCGCGCAAACGTAGGCAAGCGATTTTTTTGCGCGCCTTGCGTTTTTCGAACTCGCGACTCGCGGCGCCTTTCGTTAGCATGCCCGCATGCTTCGACTCCTGCGTGACGGACCCGGCCGCAACGGTTCGTCTCTCATCACTCTCGAGCACGCTGGCGAGACGATCGTCGTCGCCTTGCGCCGCGCGCCCGCCGCGCGACGATTCACCTTGCGCGTCCGCTTCGCGGCGCGCGACGCCGTTCTCACCATGCCGAGCCGCGCCTCGCTGCGCGACGCGCGCGCCTTCGCCGAACGTCACGCGGCCTGGATCGCGGCGCGGCTCAATCGCCTGCCGGCGACGATCCCTTTCGCGCATGGCTCCGTCATTCCGCTGCGCGGGGTCGATCATGCGCTGATCCATCTGCCGCAAAGGCGCGGCACGGTATGGACGGAAGAGCGGGAGGACGTCGAGACGCGCATCGCGCTCTGCGTCGCCGGACAGTCCGAGCATGTGCATCGGCGCGTGCAGGACCATTTCAAGCGCGAGGCGCGGCGCGATCTCGAAAACGCCGTCGCGCGCCACACATCGGCGCTGGGCCTTCCGCCGCGCGGCGTCGGCCTGCGCGATCCGGTGAGCCGCTGGGGCTCCTGCTCCTCGTCCGGCTCGCTCAATTTCTCCTGGCGGCTGATCATGGCGCCGCCTTTCGTTCTCGACTATCTTGCGGCGCATGAGGTGGCGCATCTCGTCCATCTCGACCATTCGCCGCGCTTCTGGTCGCTGGCGCGCCGTTTGTGTCCCGATACGGACCACGCCGAAACCTGGCTCTCGGCGCATGGCGCGCATTTGCATAAATATGGAGCCAAGGGATGACGTTGGATCGGCGCCGCCTGATCGCCGCTGCGGCGTCGCTTTTTTTCGCCGCCAATTCGAAAGCTGAAATGGCGATGGCCGGCGGCGGGAGCGGCAGGCGTCTTCTTATTCTCGATTTCGAGATCGTCGACACTTCCCAGGAGCCGGGCGATCAGCGCGCCGACCATGCCCGCCGGCTCGCCGCCGCGCGCGACGCGATTGCTTCGGGTCTGGCGGCGCGCGGCGTCTATGAGATCGTCGACCGCGCGCCGATCCAGGGCGATCTCGACCGGATCGGGGCGCAGACCTTTTTGCGCACCTGCAATTGCATCGGGGATCTCGGCCGCAAGGCCGGCGCCGATCTCGTCATGACCGGGCTCGTCAACAAGGTGAGCACGCTCATTCTAAGCATGGGCGTCTCCATCACACGCGCGTCGTCCGGCGAGCTTATCTATCATCAGGGCTTCGACTTTCGGGGCGACAACGACAATTCCTATACGCGCGCCGCGAAATTCTTCGCCGAGCGGATCGCGCGCGATCCCGTGACTTGACTGGAAGGCAAGGCGTTCGATGAACGAGAGCCAGAAAAAGACAGCCTCTCCGCCCTGGTCGGCCGTCTTTTCCCGTCCGCGCGGCGCCTTGCTCCACGCGCTCATCGACCGCGCGCGCGCCTTGCCGCCGATACGGATGGGCGTCGCGCATCCTTGCGACCGCCCGTCGCTGGAAGGGGCGCTCGCCGCGCGCGACAAGGGGCTGATCGTCCCCACCCTCATCGGCCCCTGCAAGAAGATCGAGGCCGCCGCGCGCGAGGCCGGGGTCTCGCTCGAGGATGTCGACGTGGTCGAGGCGCCCCACAGCCATGCGGCGGCGGACCAGGCCGTGGAGCTGGCCCGGCGCGGCAAGGTCCATGCGATCATGAAGGGCGCGCTGCATACGGACGAGCTGATGGCCGCCGTGGTCCGCGAGGGCACGGGACTGCGCACCGACCGGCGCATCAGCCATGTCTTCGTGATCGACGCCCCGACCTATCATAAGCTGCTGTTCGTCACCGACGCGGCGATCAACATCGCGCCGACGCTCGACATCAAGCGCGACATCGTCCGCAACGCGGTCGACCTCGCCCACGCCATCGGGATCGCGCGGCCGAAGGCGGCGGTGCTGTCGGCGGTCGAAACGGTCGAGGCCAAGATTCCCTCCACAGTCGAGGCCGCGGCGCTCTGCAAGATGGCCGACCGCGGCCAGATCGCCGGGGCTTTGCTCGATGGGCCGCTTGCATTCGACAACGCCATTTCCCGCGAAGCGGCGGAGGCCAAGCATATCGTCTCCGAGGTGGCGGGCGACCCGGACATTCTCGTCGCCCCGGACCTCGAATCCGGCAATATTCTCGCCAAGCAGCTCGTCTTCCTCGCCGGGGCGGACACGGCCGGCGTCGTGCTGGGCGCCCGCGTCCCCATCGTGCTGACGAGCCGGGCCGACGATGTGGCGTCGCGCGTCGCCTCCTCGGCGCTGGCGCAGCTTTTCGCCCACCGGCCCCGCCCGACGGCGTAGCCGCCTCGACAAGACGCCCCCGCGCATGGCAGAAACGCCGCCGACCGAAAGATTTCCCGGCGGAAGCTTTTCGTTCCCTCGCGCTTCGAGACGCCCGCTGTCGCGGGCTCCTCAGCATGAGGGAACGATACCGCCCGTCTCCCTCATGCTGAGGAGGCTTCGAAGGAGCCGTCTCGAAACAGGAGGGAGAAGGATCCCGCCCTTCACAGACGCCGACATGACCGACATCGCGAAACTCGAAGAAGACACGCTGCGCCAGATCGCCGAGGCTCAGGACGAACCGGCGCTCGAGGCGGTGCGCCTCGCCGCGCTGGGCAAGAAGGGCGCGATTTCGGCGCTGCTTTCGGCGCTGGGCAAAATGTCGCCCGAAGAACGCAAGACCGAAGGCGCCAAGATCAATGCCTTGAAGGACAAGGCGACCGAGGCGCTCGCCTCCCGCCGCGCCGAGCTGGCCGAAGCGGCGCTGGAGGCGCGTCTCAAATCCGAGACGCTCGACGTGACGCTCCCCGCCGCGACGAGCCCGCTGGAGCGCGGCCGCATTCACCCCATTTCGCAGGTGATGGACGAGCTCGCCGTCATCTTCGCCGATATGGGCTTCGCCGTGGCGGAAGGGCCAGACATAGAGAGCGACGACTATAATTTCACGAAGTTGAACTTCCCGGAGGGGCATCCGGCGCGCGAGATGCAGGACACTTTCTTCCTTGCGCCGGAAGCGGGCGAGAAGAAGCTGCTGCGCACGCATACGAGCCCCGTGCAGGTGCGCACCATGCTCTCGCAGCAGCCGCCGATCCGCGTGATCTGCCCCGGCCGCGTCTATCGCTGCGACTTCGATCAGACGCATACGCCGATGTTCCATCAGATCGAGGGCCTGGTCATCGACCAGTCGACGCATATGGGTCATCTGAAGTGGGTGCTGGAGGAATTCCTCAAGAGCTTCTTCGAGGTGAAGGGCGTGAAGCTGCGCTTCCGCCCCTCCTTCTTCCCCTTCACCGAGCCGTCGATGGAAGTCGACGTCCAGTGCCGGCGCCAGGGCGGCGAAATACGCTTCGGCGAGGGCGAGGACTGGATGGAGATTCTGGGCTGCGGCATGGTGCATCCGAACGTGCTGAAGAATTGCGGCCACGACCCCGACGTCTATCAGGGCTTCGCTTTCGGCGTCGGCATCGACCGCCTCGCCATGCTGAAATACGGCATGTCGGACCTGCGCGCCTTCTTCGACGCCGACACGCGCTGGCTGGCGCATTACGGCTTTAGGCCGCTGGATTTCCCGACGCTTGCGGGCGGGTTGAGCGGGTGAAAAAGGGAGAGACGCATGATGCAGAACTCCGAAATCCAAAAAATTGCCGAAAACGTGCTCAAGAGCCAGTTGGCGTCGAGCAAGATCGTCGATTGCCGGGTGGAATCCGAACAGGATTTCGACGGAGAAGAAATCGTGCGCGTCACTGCAGTCTCGGAAATCCCTGTCGAAGACGCACGGCTGAGATTGGCGGCCAATACCGCGATCCAAGACGAACTCCATCGCCTCGGCGACGATCGCTACGTATTTCTAGATATTGAGGTGTCTTCCGAACAACTCGACGAGGAGGAAGACGATCAGGAACCAGGGCGACAGCAAGCGTCATGACCATGGTGCAATCGCTGCTGCGCTTGGCGGATGAAACCGCAAAGAACGGAGCAAAAAACGCGACGTTTAAACGGAGGGCCGTGAGCACAGCCTATTACGCGGTCTTTCATGCGATCGCGGAAATGTGCGCGCGCGAAATGCTTGGCGGCGTCAGGACGAGCTCTTACGAGTTCGAAAGAGTTTATCGAGCATTGGAGCACGGATCGTTGAAAAGCGTCTTTAACGGCCCGCCGCTGAATGCGGATATGCAACTCAAGCAGCTCGGCATCCTGATCGCTCAGTTACAGAGCGAACGCCATCGCTCCGACTACCTTCCGATGCGCAATCTCTACACAGCGAAAACCTGCGCGCAGCATCTCGCCTCCGCGAAGCTGGCCATCACGCTTCTTGAAGGCCTGAGCAGGGAAGATCGCAAAGCTTTGGCCGTCACACTCCTCTTCAAGAACCGCTCATGAAACTCACCCTCTCCTGGCTCAAAGAGCATCTCGACACTGCCGCCGCACTCGCCGACATCGTCGAGACGCTCACGCGCATCGGCCTCGAAGTCGAGCATGTGCACGACCCCGCCGCGCAGCTCAAGGATTTCACTGTCGCGCAGATCGTCGAGGCGACGCAGCACCCGAACGCCGACCGGCTGCGCGTCTGCAAGGTCGATACGGGCGCTCCCGAACTCGTTCAGGTCGTTTGCGGCGCGCCCAATGCGCGCGCGGGACTGAAGAGCGTCTTCTCCGCGCCGGGAACCTACATCCCCGGCAAGAAGATCACGCTCGGCAAGGGCGTCATTCGCGGCGTCGAGTCGCTCGGCATGTTGTGCTCCTTCGAGGAGCTGGAGCTCGCGACGGAAAGCGACGGCATCATCGAATTGCCCGAGGATGCGCCGGTCGGCGCCGTCTATGCGCAATGGGCGGGGCTCGACGATCCGGTCATCGAGATCAATCTCACGCCGAACCGCCCCGACGCCGCCGGCGTCCATGGAATCGCGCGCGATCTCGCCGCGGCGGGACTCGGCGTGCTGAAGGAGAAGGACATTCTCCCCGTCGAGGGCAAATTCCCCTGCCCTGTCTGCGTGACGCTGGATTTCGCGGAAGACGAGAAGCATCTCGCGCCCTTCTTCGGCCTGCGCCTCGTGCGGGGCGTGAAGAACGGGCCAAGCCCGATCTGGCTGCAAAAGCGTCTGCGCGAAATCGGCCTGCGTCCGATCAACGCGCTCGTCGACATCACCAATTATTTGACCTTCGACCGCGCGCGCCCGCTGCATGTCTTCGACGCGAAGAAGGTGAAGGGCTCTCTCGCCGTTCGAAAGGCGAAGAAAGGCGAGGCGCTGCTCGCGCTCGACGGCAAGACGCATGAGCTCGACGAGACCATGGTCGTCATTTGCGATGAGAATGGCGTCGAATCCATCGCGGGCGTCATGGGCGGCGAGGTTTCGGGCTGCAATGACGACACGACCGACGTGCTGATCGAGACCGCGCTGTGGGATCCGCAAAATATCGCCCACACCGGCCGCAAGCTTGGCATCGTCACCGACGCCCGCTATCGTTTCGAACGCGGCGTCGATCCGGCCTTCGCGCTGCCGGGGATCGAATTCGCGACGCAGCTCGTGCTCGATTTATGCGGCGGCGAACCGTCGGAGCTTTTCATCGCCGGCGCCGTCCCGCGCGAGACGAAGGTCGTCGATTTCCCCTGGAGCGAGACGCAGCGTCTCGCGGGCGTCGACGTCTCGCAAGCCGAGGCGACAGCCATTCTCGAGCGTCTTGGCTTCACGGTCGAGAAGGCGGGCGAGGACCGCGCGAAGATCGCCGCGCCCACCTGGCGCCCGGACATAGAGGGCAAGGCGGACATTGTCGAGGAGATCGTCCGCATTCTCGGCGTCGACAATGTGCCCTCGACGCCCCTGCCCCGCGCGGAAGGCGTCGCGGCCCCGGTGCTGACGCCGATGCAGAAGCGCGCCCGCAACGCCCGCCGCGCGCTGGCGTCTCAGGGCCTCGTCGAGGCCGTCACCTGGTCCTTCATCTCCGGGGAACAGGCCGAGGCCTTCGGCGGCGGCTCGGCGGGGCTGAAGCTCGCCAACCCCATTGCGAGCGACCTTTCCGACATGCGGCCGAGCCTGCTGCCGGGCCTCGTGGCCGCAGCCCATCGCAACGCCGCGCGGGGATTGGGCGACCAGGACCTTTTCGAAGTCGGCCAAATCTTCGTCGACCCCACCGAAAAAGGCCAGCGCCTCGCCGCCGCCGGCATTCGACGCGGCCTTGCGGGCGCGGGCCGCCATTGGTCGGCCGCGCCGCGCCGCGCCGGCGCTTTCGAGGCCAAGGCCGACGTCATGGCGCTGCTCGACGCGCTCGGCGTCGCGACGGGCGGCCTGCAGGTCGCGCCGGGCGGCCCCGCCTGGTTCCATCCCGGCCGCTCCGCGACGCTGCAATTCGGCCCCAAGGCCGTCATCGGCCATTTCGGCGAATTGCATCCGCGCGCGCTGAAGGCGCTCGACGTGGAAGGGCCGATCGCCGCTTTCGAGATCCTGCTCGACCTTCTGCCGGCGCCCAAGGCGAAGCCCACCAGGATCAAGCCGAAGCTGGAGCTTTCAGACCTTCAGCCGCTCTCGCGCGACTTCGCCTTCCTCGTCGATCGCGCGGCGAAGGCCGGCGATCTCGTGAAGGCCGTCGCGGGCGCGGACAAGTCGCTCATTACGAATGTCGACGTCTTCGACGTCTATGAAGGCGTCGGCGTGCCGGAGGGGAAGAAGTCCATCGGCGTCGCCGTCACTTTGCAGCCGCGCGAGAAGACGCTCACCGACGCCGAGATCGACGCCGTGGCGCAGAAGATCGTGGCGGAGGCGGAGAGGAAATGCGGGGCGGAGCTGCGGTGAGGCTCGCGAACTTGCGACCGCTTGTCCGTCATTGCGAGCGGAGCGAAGCAATCCAGAGCAGCGGCGCCGCTGCTGGATTGCGTCGTCGCTGCGCTCCTCGCAATGACGGATTCGCTTGGTTGTTCGCCGCTTTCCTTTTCGCCGCCCCCGCCGCGGCCGCTCCCCGGACCATTGACGATTGCGAAGCGATCAAGGAGGCGAACGCCTATAATCTCTGCCTCGCCTCCTTCGGTCCCATGCGCGGCCAGCGCGGCGCGACCTATCCGGGCGTCGCGAGCGAGGGCGAGAAGGGAAGCGGCGGCGGCAAGAGCGGCGCCGCGCGCCGGACGGCCGCCGCTCATGGCGATGGCCGGGGCGGCGCCCACGCCCGTGGCGGACGCGTGAGAATGGAGTTCACGCCCGGTCGCCGGTGAGCGACATATTTCCAATCCCGGGAATTCGGCTCGAAACGCTGGAATTTATGCAAGGGCGCATGGATGAATTTGTCCATGCGAAAAGGCGGGGAATCCGTTTGGAAGAACGGCGATCCTGACATAGCGAGGGACGAAGCCGAACCAAGCTAAGGAATTTACCTCTTGGCAAACGGGCGCAGGCCCATTAAATAGGCCGTTCCGGGGCTCGTCTTTCACCCGTAGCCCCGTTTTCTAATTTGGAGCTTCCGCCTGAACCAAGGCTTTGTCAACGGCTTAGGGGAATGGCGGTGGATAGGCCGGCGGACCCGGGGGTTATGCCCTCGCGTCCCGTCCGGCCATGTCCTGTCCGAGACTGCCGGCGCGCGCGAAGGGTTATTCACAGCCCCGAACGGCTCAATCGGCCGAGGGACGACATGAGAAATCTGTCGTCCGGAGGCGGCCTGCACAGACGGGGAAACCGGAATTTTTTGGCCGGCGGCTCCATGCCGACGTCCTTCGAATTTGGTTCGCGCCCCTTCAACCAGGGCCTTCGCTCTTGAGCGAGGAGCGCTGGGGACAGGATCTACGGCGCCGCCTGCTTCCCGCGGGCGGCATGTCGCAACCGGCGGGATTTCCCGCCTGTTAGAAGAGAGCAACCGTGGATAGAGCGGAGAAAAAGGAAGCCGTTGCGGCGCTCCAGCAGGTCTTTTCGAAGGCCGGCTCGGTGGTCGTGGCGCATTACTCCGGCTTGACGGTCGCCCAGATGCAGGCCCTGCGCAAGCGGGCTCGCGAAGAGGGCGCCTCCGTTCAGGTCGCAAAGAACCGCCTCGCCAAGATCGCTCTGGATGGCTCGAGCGTCGCCAATTTCAGCCCCTTGCTCAAGGGGCCGACCCTGATCGCCTATTCGGACGATCCGGTGGCGGCGCCGAAGGTCGCCGTGGCCTTCGCCAAGGATCACGACAAGTTCGTGATTTTGGGCGGCGCCATGGGGGCCACGCTGCTGAACTCCGACGGCGTCAAGTCGCTTGCGACCATGCCGTCTCTCGACGAACTGCGCGCCAAGCTCGTGGGCCTCATCAATGCGCCCGCGACCAAGATCGCCCAGCTCTCGACCGCGCCTGCCGCCAAGCTCGCGCGCGTGTTCGGCGCCTACGCCAGGAAAGACGCGGCCTAAGAGGCACGCCTACCAGACTGAACCAAATTCAAAGGACGCACATAAATGGCTAATCTCGAAAAGATCGTCGAAGACCTCTCGGCTCTCACCGTCCTCGAGGCGGCTGAGCTCGCCAAGCTCCTCGAAGAGAAGTGGGGCGTTTCCGCCGCCGCCGCGGTGGCCGTCGCCGCCGCTCCGGCCGCCGGCGGAGCCGCCGCTCCGGCCGTCGAGGAGAAGACCGAGTTCAACGTGATCCTGGCCGCCGCCGGCGACAAGAAGATTGAGGTCATCAAGGAGGTCCGCGCGATCACCGGCCTCGGCCTGAAGGAAGCCAAGGACCTGGTCGAAGGCGCTCCGAAGCCCGTCAAGGAAGGCGCTTCGAAGGAAGAGGCCGAGAAGATCAAGGCGACCCTCGAGAAGGTCGGCGCCAAGGTCGAGCTCAAGTAAGCGGCAAACGTCACGCATTCTCTCTCCCCGCACGCGGGGAGAGAGCCTTTGAGTTTGAAGGAGACAGCGAATAGCGAATGGCGAATGGCGAATAGAGTCCTTTCTACTCGCTGCTCGCTATTCGCTATTCGCTTCAAAGAAGAGGCTCGAAAAGCGACATGGCTCAGACGTCGGCCCGCAAGTTCACCGGTCGCAAGCGCACCCGCAAATTCTTCGGTCACATCCGGGAAGCCGCGGCGATGCCCAATCTGATCGAAGTGCAGAAGGCCTCCTACGATCAGTTCCTGCTTGTCGACGAGCCCAAGGGCGGGCGCCCCGAAGAGGGTCTGCAGTCCGTCTTCAAATCCGTCTTCCCGATTTCCGATTTCTCCGGCGTCGCGCTTCTCGAATTCGTCCGCTACGAGTTCGAGCAGCCGAAATATGACGTCGACGAATGCCGCCAGCGCGGCATGACCTTCGCCGCCCCGCTGAAGGTGACGCTGCGCCTCATCGTGTTCGATGTCGATCCCGACACGCAGGCGAAGTCGGTCAAGGACATCAAGGAGCAGGACGTCTATATGGGCGACATGCCCTTCATGACGTCGAACGGCACCTTCATCGTCAACGGCACCGAGCGCGTCATCGTCTCGCAGATGCACCGCTCGCCGGGCGTGTTCTTCGACCACGACAAGGGCAAGAGCCACTCCTCCGGCAAGCTGCTCTTCGCGGCCCGCATCATTCCCTATCGCGGCTCCTGGCTCGACATCGAGTTCGACGCCAAGGACATTGTGTATGCGCGCATTGATCGCCGCCGCAAGATTCCGGTGACGTCGCTGCTGTTCGCGCTCGGCCTCGACGGCGAAGAGATTCTTTCGACCTTCTACAAGACCATCACCTATACGGCCGACGGCGAGAACTGGCGCATGCCTTTCGACGCCGAGCGCATGAAGGGCGTGAAGGCCGTCGCCGACATGATCGACGCCGACACCGGCCAGGTCATTCTCGAAGCCGGCAAGAAGCTCGCCGTGCGCGCCGCGCGCCAGCTCGCCGAAAAGGGCGTGAAGGCGATCCGCGTCTCGTCCGAAGATCTTTACGGCCAGTATCTCGCGCAGGATCTCTACGATCCGGGCACGGGCGAAATCTTCGCCGAAGCCGGCGACGAAATTACGGCGAAGACGCTGCCGCTCCTGCTCGAAAAGGGCTTCGACGAGCTGCCGATCCTCGACATCGACCATATCAATGTCGGCCCCTATATCCGCAACACGCTCGCGGTCGACAAGAATTCGAACCGCGAGGAAGCGCTGTTCGACATCTACCGCGTCATGCGTCCGGGCGAGCCGCCGACCATGGACACGGCGGAAGCCATGTTCCATTCGCTGTTCTTCGACGCCGAGCGCTACGACCTCTCGGCCGTCGGACGCGTGAAGATGAACATGCGCCTCGACCTCGACGCGCCCGACACAACGCGCACGCTGCGCCGCGAGGACATTCTCGCGGTAGTGAAGGCGCTCGTGGATCTGCGCGACGGCCGCGGCGAGATCGACGACATCGACCATCTCGGCAACCGCCGCGTCCGCTCGGTCGGCGAGTTGATGGAGAACCAGTATCGCCTCGGCCTGCTGCGCATGGAGCGCGCCATCAAGGAGCGCATGTCCTCGGTCGACATCGACACGGTCATGCCGCAGGACCTGATCAACGCGAAGCCCGCCGCCGCCGCCGTGCGCGAATTCTTCGGCTCGTCGCAGCTCTCGCAATTCATGGACCAGACCAACCCGCTCTCGGAGATCACGCATAAGCGTCGTCTCTCGGCGCTGGGGCCGGGCGGCCTCACGCGCGAGCGCGCCGGCTTCGAAGTGCGCGACGTACACCCCACGCATTACGGCCGCATCTGCCCGATCGAGACGCCGGAAGGTCCGAATATCGGCCTCATCAACTCGCTCGCGACCTTCGCGCGCGTCAACAAATACGGCTTCATCGAAGCGCCCTACCGCCGCGTGCGCGACGGCAAGGTGACGAACGAGGTCGCCTATCTCTCCGCCATGGAAGAGGCGAAATATCACGTCGCCCAGGCCAATGCGCCGGTCGACGCCGACGGCAATCTGACGGAAGACCTCGTGCTCTGCCGTCACGCCGGCGACGTGATGCTTGTTCCGCGTGAAAAAGTCGACGCGATGGACGTGTCGCCCAAGCAGCTCGTCTCGGTCGCCGCGGCGCTCATCCCCTTCCTCGAGAATGACGACGCCAACCGCGCGCTCATGGGCTCGAACATGCAGCGTCAGGCCGTGCCGCTGGTGAAGGCCGACGCGCCGCTCGTCGGCACGGGCATGGAGGCCGTCGTCGCCGCCGACTCCGGCGCCGCCATCTCCGCGCGCCGCACCGGCGTCGTCGACCAGATCGACGCGACGCGTATCGTCATCCGCGCCACGGAAGAGCTCGACCCGGCCAAGCCCGGCGTCGACATCTACCGGCTGATGAAGTTCCAGCGCTCGAACCAGTCGACCTGCATCAATCAGAAGCCGCTCGTGCGCGTCGGCGACATCGTCAAGAAGGGCGACATCATCGCCGACGGCCCGTCGACGGATCTCGGCGACCTCGCGCTCGGCCGCAATGTGCTCGTCGCCTTCATGCCGTGGAACGGCTATAATTTCGAAGACTCGATCCTTTTGAACGAGCGCATCGTGAAGGAGGACGTGTTCACGTCGATCCATATCGACGAATTCGAGGTGATGGCGCGCGACACGAAGCTCGGTCCCGAAGAGATCACCCGCGACATTCCCAACGTCTCGGAAGAGACGCTGAAGAATCTCGACGAAGCGGGCATCGTCTATATCGGCGCCGAAGTGCAGGCGGGCGACATTCTCGTCGGCAAGATCACGCCCAAGGGCGAGAGCCCGATGACGCCGGAAGAAAAGCTGCTGCGCGCGATCTTCGGCGAGAAGGCCTCCGACGTGCGCGACACTTCGCTGCGCGTGCCGCCGGGCGTTCAGGGCACCATTGTCGAGGTGCGCGTCTTCAACCGCCACGGCGTCGAGAAGGACGAGCGCGCGCAGGCGATCGAGCGCGAGGAGATCGAGCGTCTCGCCAAGGACCGCGACGACGAACTCGCCATTCTCGACCGCAACGTCTACGCCCGTCTCGGCGAGACGCTGATCGGCAGGAAGGCGATCGCCGGCCCGAAGAGCTTCAAGAAGGATCAGGCGCTCACTCAGGCGATCCTCGACGAATATCCCCGCTCGCAATGGTGGACCTTCGTCATCGAGGACGACGAGCTGATGGCCGCGATCGAGGCCGTCCGCAAGCAGTACGACGAGTCGAAGAAGGGCCTCGAAAACCGCTTCCTCGACAAGGTCGAGAAGCTGCAGCGCGGCGACGAGCTGCCGCCCGGCGTGATGAAGATGGTCAAGGTCTTCGTCGCGGTGAAGCGCAAGATCCAGCCCGGCGACAAGATGGCCGGCCGCCACGGCAATAAGGGCGTCGTCTCGCGCATCGTGCCGCAGGAGGACATGCCTTTCCTCGAGGACGGCACGCCCGTGGACATCGTGCTGAACCCGCTCGGCGTGCCGTCGCGCATGAATGTCGGCCAGATTCTCGAGACGCATCTCGGCTGGGCCTGCGCGGGCCTCGGCAAGCAGGTGGGCAAGGCCGTCAACGCCTATATGAAGTCGAGGGACGCCTCGATCCTGCGCGGCGCGCTAACCGACGTCTATGGCAAGGACGAGGAGATCGACAGGCTCGACGACGGCCTGCTGCTAGAGACCACGAGGGATCTGCGGCGCGGCGTGCCGATCGCGACGCCGGTCTTCGACGGCGCGCGCGAGAAGGACATTGTCGACATGCTGACCAAGGCGGGCCATGACCCGTCGGGCCAGGTGACGCTCTTCGACGGCCGGACGGGCGAGGCCTTCGACCGTAAGGTGACCGTGGGCTACATCTATATGCTGAAGCTCCACCACCTCGTCGACGACAAGATCCATGCGCGCTCGATCGGCCCCTACTCGCTCGTCACCCAGCAGCCGCTGGGCGGCAAGGCGCAGTTCGGCGGCCAGCGTTTCGGCGAGATGGAGGTCTGGGCGCTCGAAGCCTATGGCGCCGCCTACACGCTGCAGGAAATGCTGACCGTGAAATCGGACGACGTCGCCGGCCGCACCAAGGTCTATGAGTCGATCGTGCGCGGCGACGACACTTTCGAGTCCGGCATTCCCGAGAGCTTCAACGTGCTCATCAAGGAAATGCGATCGCTGGCGCTCAATGTCGAGCTGACCAACGCGACGCCGGAAGAGGAAGAGATTGCGCCGCCCGCGGAGGCTGCGGAATAGTCCATGCGACTGTCGCCCGTCATTGCGAGGAGCGTAGCGACGAAGCAATCCAGAACCACATCGCGGCTCTGGATTGCGTCGCTGCGCTCGCAATGACGGCCGTCGCCTCGTTTTGAGATTTTACGACGCAGGTCGCGCGGCTCCTCCGCCCCCGCGTCACAGGAGAAGACCATGAATCAGCAAGAGGTCATGAATCTCTTCAATCCGGTCGTGGCGACGCAGGCCTTCGACCAGATTCAGATTTCGATCGCGAGCCCGGAGAAGATCCTCTCCTGGTCCTTCGGCGAGATCAAGAAGCCCGAGACGATCAACTACCGCACCTTCAAGCCCGAGCGCGACGGCCTGTTCTGCGCGCGCATCTTCGGGCCGATCAAGGACTATGAATGCTTGTGCGGCAAGTACAAGCGCATGAAATACAAGGGCGTCATCTGCGAGAAATGCGGCGTCGAAGTCACGCTCGCGCGCGTCCGTCGCGACCGCATGGGCCATATCTCGCTCGCGGCGCCCGTCGCGCATATCTGGTTCCTGAAGTCGCTGCCCTCGCGCATCGGCCTTCTGCTCGACATGACGCTGAAGGACCTCGAGCGCATCCTCTATTTCGAGTCCTATATCGTCATCGATCCGGGCCTCACGCCGCTGAAAGAACGCCAGCTCCTCTCGGAAGAGGAGTATCTGACGGCGCAGGACGAATATGGCCAGGACACCTTCACGGCCATGATCGGCGCGGAGGCGATCCGCCGCCTGCTCGAGTCGATGGACCTCGAAGGCATCGCCGCCAGCCTGCGCCAGGAGATCGCCGAGGCGAAGACCGAGCTCAAGCCCAAGAAGCTCGCCAAGCGCCTGAAGATCATCGAGGCCTTCATCCAGTCCGGCAACCGCCCGGAATGGATGATCCTGAAGGAAATCCCGGTCATCCCGCCGGATCTGCGTCCGCTCGTGCCGCTCGACGGCGGCCGCTTCGCGACGTCGGACCTCAACGATCTCTACCGCCGCGTCATCAACCGCAACAACCGCCTCAAGCGGCTGATCGAGCTGCGCGCGCCGGACATCATCATCCGCAACGAGAAGCGCATGCTTCAGGAGGCCGTCGACGCATTGTTCGACAATGGCCGCCGCGGCCGCGTCATCACGGGCGCCAATAAGCGTCCGCTGAAGTCGCTCGCCGACATGCTCAAGGGCAAGCAGGGCCGCTTCCGCCAGAACCTGCTCGGCAAACGCGTCGACTATTCGGGCCGCTCCGTCATCGTCGTCGGCCCGGAGCTGAAGCTGCATCAATGCGGCCTGCCGAAGAAGATGGCGCTCGAACTGTTCAAGCCCTTCATCTATTCGCGCCTCGACGCGAAGGGCTATTCGGCGACCGTCAAGCAGGCGAAGAAGCTCGTCGAAAAGGAGAAGCCCGAGGTCTGGGACATTCTCGACGAGGTCATTCGCGAGCATCCGGTTCTGTTGAACCGCGCCCCAACCCTGCACCGCCTCGGCATTCAGGCCTTCGAGCCGGTGCTGATCGAGGGCAAGGCGATCCAGTTGCATCCGCTCGTCTGCGCGGCCTTCAACGCCGATTTCGACGGCGACCAGATGGCCGTGCATGTGCCGCTGTCGCTCGAAGCGCAGCTTGAAGCGCGCGTGCTGATGATGTCGACGAACAACATCCTGCACCCGGCCAATGGCCAACCGATCATCGTGCCGTCGCAGGACATCGTTCTCGGCCTCTATTATCTGACGCTGGAGCGCGACGGCGAGCCGGGCCAGGGCATGTGCTTCGCCAATCAGGGCGAGATCGAGCACGCGCTCGCGGCCAAGGCCATCACGCTGCACACCAGGATCAAGGGCCGCGGCTGGACCTGGGACGCGAACGGCAAGCGCGTGTCGAAGATCTTCGACACGACGCCGGGCCGCATGATCCTCGGCCAGCTCCTGCCCCGGCACACGAAGATTCCCTTCGACGTCGTCAACAAGCTGATGACCAAGAAGGAAATCTCGAACATGATCGACACCGTCTACCGCAATTGCGGTCAGAAGGAGACGGTCATTTTCTGCGACCGCATCATGGCGACGGGCTTCCGCGAAGCCTTCAAGGCCGGCATCTCCTTCGGCAAGGACGACATGGTCGTTCCCGAGACGAAGGAGAAGATCGTCTCCGAGACGCGCGCCGCCGCGAAGGAATATGAGCAGCAGTACAATGACGGCCTGATCACGCAGGGCGAGAAATACAACAAGGTCGTCGACGCCTGGATGAAGTGCACGGACAAGCTCGCCGAGGAGATGATGCAGCGCATCTCCGCGGTGCGCAAGGACGAGCACGGCCGCGATAAGCCGATCAACTCGATCTACATGATGTCGCATTCGGGCGCGCGCGGCTCGCCGCAGCAGATGAAGCAGCTCGCGGCGATGCGCGGCCTGATGGCCAAGCCCTCGGGCGAGATCATCGAGAGCCCGATCATCTCGAACTTCAAGGAAGGCCTGACCGTTCTCGAATATTTCAACTCCACCCACGGCGCCCGCAAGGGCCTCGCGGACACGGCGTTGAAGACCGCGAATTCGGGCTATCTCACGCGCCGTCTCGTCGACGTCGCGCAGGATTCCATCATCTCGTCCACCGATTGCGGCTCGACGAGCGGCATCCGCATGCGCGCGATCATCGACGCCGGCCAGGTCGTCGCCTCGCTCGCGACGCGCATTCTCGGCCGCACGGCCGCGGAGGATCTCAAGTCGCAGGACGGCAAGGTCATCGTGCCGGCCGGCGAGATGATCCAGGAGTGGCATATCGAGCCGATCAACGCCGCCGGCATTCAGGAGGTGAAGATCCGTTCGGTCCTCACCTGCGAGGCCAAGAACGGCGTCTGCGCCAAGTGCTATGGCCGCGACCTCGCGCGCGGCACGCCTGTCAATATGGGCGAGGCCGTGGGCGTCATCGCGGCGCAGTCGATCGGCGAGCCGGGCACGCAGCTCACCATGCGCACCTTCCACATCGGCGGCGCGGCGCAGCTCGCGGACCAGTCCTTCATCGAGTCGAATTTCGAGGGCTCGGTCCACATCCGCAACCGGCATGTGGCCCGCAACTCGGACGGCGATCTGATCGTCATGGCGCGCAACGTCGCCGTGGTGATCCTCGGCCCCGACGGCGCCGAGCGCGCGGTGAACCGCATCCAATACGGCGCCAAGCTGAAGGTCGACGAGGGCGACGCGATCAAGCGCGGCCAGCGCATCGCGGAATGGGACCCCTATACGCGTCCCATCATCAGCGAGGTGGACGGCGTGATCGGCTTCGAGGATCTCGTCGAAGGCCAGTCCATGTCGGAGACGGTCGACGAATCGACCGGCATCGCCAAGCGCATGGTCATGGATTATCGCCTCAATCTGCGCTCGGCGAGCCTCAAGCCCTCGATCGTCATCAAGGGTCCGGACGGCAAGATCTGCAAGCTGCAGCGCGGCGGCGACGCCCGCTACCTGCTGCCCGTCGACTCGATCATCGCGGTCGAGCCCGGCGGCACGGTGAAGGCCGGCGACATCGTCGCGCGTATTTCGGTGGAAAGCGCCAAGACCCGCGACATCACCGGCGGTCTGCCCCGCGTCGCCGAGCTCTTCGAGGCGCGCCGTCCGAAGGACCATGCGATCATCGCCGAAATCTCGGGCACGGTGCAGTTCGGCCGCGACTACAAGAACAAGCAGCGCCTCTCGATCATTCCGAGCGAGGAGGGCGCCGAGCCGGTCGAATATCTGATCCCGAAGGGCAAGCATATTCACCTTCAGGACGGCGACGTCGTCGAGAAGGGCGACTATATCGTCGACGGCAATCCGGCGCCGCACGACATTCTGGCGATCAAGGGCGTGGAGGAGCTTGCGGCCTATCTCGTCAACGAGATCCAGGAGGTCTACCGACTGCAGGGCGTGAACATCAACGACAAGCACATCGAAGTGATCGTGCGCCAGATGCTGCAGAAGATCGACATCGTCGATCCGGGCGACACCGGCTTCCTCGAAGGCGAGCAGGTGGATCACGTCGAGCTCGACGAGGCCAACGCCAAGGCGATCGAGAATGGCGGCAAGCCTGCGCATGGCACGCCGGTGCTGCTCGGCATCACCAAGGCGTCGCTGCAGACGCGGTCCTTCTTCTCCGCCGCCTCCTTCCAGGAGACGACGCGCGTCCTCACCGAGGCCGCCGTCAACGGCAAGATCGACCCGCTGGTCGGCCTCAAGGAGAACGTCATTGTCGGCCGCCTCATCCCGGCCGGCACGGGCGCGGCGATGGCGAAGTTCCGCTCCATCGCCAGCGGTCGCGACGATCTCATCATCACGCAGCGCGCGGAAGGGGCGGAGCCCGCCCCGGCCCTGCCGCCGGCGGAGTGACGCCGGTTCCGCTTGATTCATTCGCCGTGCGGCCGTCAGGAGCTGCGGCGACGCTCTGGATTGCTTCGCCTTCGGCTCGCAATGACGGGGCGCGCGAACCAAGTGATCAGGCGGAAACCGTATGACACAGGAGAAAGCGCCAACGATTAGGAGGCCGCCCGGAAACGGGCGGCCTTTTGTTCCGCCCTTTAGTTCATCGGCTTTTTCGCCAATTCCTCCTGCGCGCGCCGGATCAGCGCATCCTCATGCGTCTTGTAATAGCGCCAGCCCGCGACGAGACCGAGCAAGGCGATCAAGGCGCCGGCGATCCCCACCGGACCTTTCACCTTCTCAATCTCCGCGCCGAGCGCATAGGCGCCGTAGCCGAAGAGATGCGCCCAGACGAGCGCGCCCGCCGCGTTGAAGAAAAAGAAGGTCAATGGCGGCAATCGATTCATGCCGGCGAGAACCGCCGCCAGCATCCGCAGCAAGGCGATGAATCGGCCGATGAAAACCACATAGCCGCCAAAGCGCCGAAAGAAATATTGTCCGATCTGAATCTTTTCGGGCGTGATTCCGATGCGCGGGCCGTAGCGGTAAAGCAGCGGGGCGCCGAATTCGCGGCCGATCCAATAGCCGGCATTGTCGCCGAGGATCGCGCCCGCCGCCGCCGCGAGGACGACGCCTTCGATCGAGAGCGCATGCGAGCGGCCGGCATAGATCGACGCCGCGACGAGGACGGTCTCGCCCGGCAGCGGGGCGCCGGCGCTTTCCAGCATCACGACGAACGCCACCGCCCCATAGCCATATTGCTGGAGAAGCGAGGCGAGATGGGCGGGGTCGAACATGAGGAGCGCTTTCGTTCGGAACGCATGCCGGCGCAGGCTAACCGCATCGTTCATGCTCGGCAAATGACGCTTGGGACTTCAGATTTACGTTGGAAGGACATAGATTGGGCGGCGTGCCGTCCTTTCTTTCCATGCCGCCCGGCCTTCCCGCCCGCGCGGCCCGCGCGCTGATCCTGCTCTACCGCGTCACCTTCTCGGCCTTTGCCGGACGAAGCTGCCGCTACGCCCCGACCTGCTCGGAATATGCGGACGAGGCCATTGCGCGTCACGGCCTGTGGGCCGGCGGCTGGATGGGCTTCGCCCGCATCTGCCGTTGCCGCCCAGGCGGCGGGGAAGGCTTCGATCCCGTCCCGGAGTCGTTGAATTCGAAAGCAAGCGCGCTCACGCCCTGGCGCTATGCGCGCTGGCGCGGGCCTTTCCGCTGCGAGGAAGTCGAAGACGAGCGATAGACGCGCGGCGGGCGTCCTCCTGCCCGCGCGTCCGTCATTGCGAGCGAAGCGAAGCAATCCAGGGCTGCATTGACGCACTGGATTGCTTCGTCGCTTACGCTCCTCGCAATGACGGCGGCGCTTTAGGAATGCGCCTATGACTTCGCCATCAACTCCAGCGCCAGCCCGTAAATCCGGGTGCGCGACGCCTCGGGCAGCGTGCGCAGCACTTCGAGATAGGTCTGCCCCGCGGCGCACATTTTCGCGTCGTCGAGCGGCGGGTCGGGCATCTTGCCGTCGAGCAGCGCGTCGATCTCCACCTTGCCCAGGCCGCGCGCCTGAAGGGCCGTCTCCAGCGTCTTGAAATCGGCTTCGCTCGGCTGCGCGCGAGCGATGTTCTTCGTCTGGCCGCTCACCATGGCGTCGAGATTGGCGGTCGCCATATCGGCGACGAGCGGGCGCCGGGCGGCGGCGAAGCGCTGAAAGTCGAGATTGGTCGCGCCGTAGAGAAAGGCGACGCACATCTTCTTGTCCTCGCGCGCCACCGCCTGGAGCACTTCGAGCTGCTTGGCGAAGACTTTCGACATGGCCTCGGGCTCCGCCTTGGCCGCGAGGCCGCCGCGCGTCTGGCGCAGACGCCGGACGGCCTCGGAAAGATAATAGTCGACGCTCTGCTCCATCCGCATTTCCGCGAGGCGCGCCGCGAATTCATTGAGCGTCGCCTCGTAGTCCTGCGTGAAGGTCTCGCGCAGGCGCGCAAAGTAGCGCGCATATTCCGGCGTCTGCGCGATGGCGGTCTCCACCATCTGGCGCGCGGCTCCGTTGTCGATCGGCGCCGTAAAGGCGGCGAGCGGACCGCCGCCCGGCTTGGCCGGCGCGAACGACATCATGATCAGCCCGACGCCGAGGCAGATCGCCACGACGGCGGCGGCGGCAAGAGCCAGAACTCTCTCGATCAGCATTCAATAGCCTTTGGCGCGGCAAAACCGACGCCGGAATTTATGCCAAAGCGCGCCGTCGTGAAAGGCGCTTACGCACGCGCTTCGCCGAGCCGCGCAAGCCGCGCCGTTTCCGCTCGGTAGGCCACGAGAAGCGCGATATGGCGGTTGAGGTCATATGTCCAATGGCCGCTGCGGGCGCGCTCGGCCCGCAGCGCGCGCTCGATCTCGCGCAGCACGGCGCGCGCAGCTTCCGCCGTCTCGCTCTCAATGGTCTCGCGCGACAGGCGGTGAAAGCGCGATAAGGCGTCGCGGCGGTCATAGCCCGCAAGACCCGCGTCGAGCGCGGAGACGAGCGCGGGCCGGGCGGCGGCCTTCAGCCGCTCGAAAGCGCGGCCCTTTGAGGGATAATCGGGAAGCAGGGACATGGCTCGATCCTCCTGGGCGGGAGGATGAGCGCGGCCGCGGCCCTGAGGATAGAATTTTTTCCGCCTGAATAGGATTTTTTTCCGTCATAGCCTTTGGCGTTCACTCCAGCCAGAGGCGCTCATGTCCCTTTCCTGCGCAAGTCCCGGACGCTTCATCATCATTGACGGGCTCAGCCTCGCCGTGGCGGCGGCCGTCGCGCGGCTTCCCGTATCGGCCCTCGCCGCGCCGTCGCGCTCCCGCGCCCCGGTCGCCCGCGCGCGCCAGCTTGCCGTCTATCTCCACCATGTCGCGCTCGGCGCGAGCCTCTCGGCCTGCGCCCGCGCCTTCGCGCGCGACCGCGCCACGGTGCGTCACGCCTGCGCGGTGATTGAGGATCTGCGCGACGAGCCACGCGTCGAACGCTGGGCCGCGCGTCTGGAGCGCGCCGTCGCCGCGCAGCGCGACATGATTTGCGCGCTCCTTTCCGAGATGGAAGGATCGGCGCGATGAGCCGGGCCGTTCAAAAGGAAGATGGCGAAACGGCGCGCCTGCTTCGCCGGCTGATGGAGGCGCTGAACGAGGCCGGCGCCCGCGCCGCGCCGAGCGATCTCGATAACGACAGGATCGTGGTCCGCGCGCCCCGCAACGGCGTCACAGTGGTGCGCGCGCGTCTGCCCGCGGCCGCCGCCGAAGCCGCGCTGTCGCGGGGCCTCGCGGAATGGGTCCAAGAGGAGGTCGGCCGGCGCCTGCGCATAACCGAACCCGGCCGCGCCTTCCTGCGGCGCGCGGCGGCGCGCGAGCCGGAGCTCGATCCCTTCCGCGTCCAGCACGGCGCCTTCGAGAAGCGCGCGCCGGAAAAGGGCGCGAGACCGGCGCTGGTCAATGAGGCGGAGAGCCCCCTCGCCTGGCTCGCCCGCCGTAAGGGAACGGACGGCAAGCCCTTCCTGTCCCCGGCGCAGATCGAGGCGGGCGAGCGCTTCCGCCGCGATGTGGAGCGGGCGCAGATCCTCCAGCGCGTCACCGCCAATTGGGACGCCTCCATCGCCTCCTCGCGGCGCGGCGCCGACGCTGGCGTCGCCGTGACCGAGATCGCCATGGACGCGCGCCGCCGCCTCGCCCGCGCCTTCGAGGCCGTGGGGCCGGACCTCGCCGGCCTGCTCACCGACGTCTGCGGCTATCTCAAGGGGCTGGAGATCGTCGAAAGCGAACGCGGCTGGCCGGCGCGCTCGGGCAAAGTGGTGCTGAAAATCGCCCTCGACCGCCTGGCGCGCCATTACGGCGTCGCCGACGGGGCGATGGGGCCCGCGCGGGCGAAAGGGCTGCTGCATTGGGGCGCGGAGGATTACCGGCCGAGCATGTGAACCGGCCGGACATTCCGCGTCCGCAACCGGCGGCGGACTTCCGTGCTGACCCCCTTGCATCTGCGAGAGATTTGCCGCGCGCTCCCTCTCCCCGCCGCGCGGGGAGAGGGTTGGGGCGAGGGGCGAAGCCGCAGGAGCGATCTTTCGACGGTCGGCGCGCAAGATAATTCGTCTCGCCCAAGCGCGTCTATTGCCGCCTAGCCCCTCACCCCGACTCTCTCCCCGCCGCGGGGGAGAGGGAGGCGGCTCGCCTCTAGCGCAGGCAAATAATCGCCCGCCTCCCTGCTTACCGTTGACTTCGCCCTTCGAAACATCGGAGGTAAGGGAAGTCACGAACAGGGAGGCGCTATGACGCTCGTTCAAAGCCACCGCAGAGAGGCGGCGAGGGTCTCCGTCTCCGGTCCCGTTCTCGTCGTCACGGGCATGAGGCGCGAGGCCGCCTGCGTCATGGGCGAGGGCGTCGTTCCCCTTTGCAGCGGGGCCAATGTCGCGCGCCTGCGCGCGGAGCTGGAGCGGCTCAAGGAAAGACGCTTCTCCGCCGTCGTGAGCTTCGGCCTCGCCGGGGCGCTGGATTACGCGCTGCGGCCGGGCGACGTCGTCGTGGCCGACACGGTGGTCTCGGGAGACGCCCGCCACGCGACGCATGGCCGCCTTTCCGAAGCGCTCGCCGAAGGCGTCGCCGCCAGGAACTGCAAGACGGTCGCGGGCGCGATCGTCGGGGTCGACGCGCCGGCCATGGACCGCGCGGACAAGACCTTCCTGCGCGAAACGGCTCAAGCCCGCGCCGTCGATATGGAGTCCCATCTCGCCGCCGACTTCGCCCGCGAGCGGAACATCCCCTTCGCCGTGCTGCGCGCCGTCAGCGACCCGGCCGCCCGCGCTTTGCCGCCGCTCGCCGCCAAGGCGCTGACCCCGAAGGGCGACATCGACGGAAAAATAGTGGCGCGCGAGCTCATTCGCGCGCCGCATCAAATCGGCGGGCTGATCCTCGCGGGGCTCGATTCCCGCGCGGCCTTCGTCTCCTTAAGCCGCTGTGGACCGCTGCTCGGCCCGCTGCTTCGCCTCGTGCTCGCGGATCTCTGAGAGCTTGGCGATATTCTCGTCATAGACATATTCGGCCGGGCGCTGATTCTCGAGCGAGATGTCCGGCGCCATTCCGCCTTCCGTGCGCACGCCGAAGAGCGCCACCAAGGCCGCTTTCCAAGGGCGCTTCACCGTGTCGGCGACCGCCGTCGGCTCGAAGCCGCAATGGACCATGCAGTCGGCGCATTTCTCGTAGTTGCCGACGCCGTAGGCGTCCCAATTCGTCTCTTCCATCAACTGCTTGAAGGTCGGCACATAACCTTCGCCGAGCAGGTAGCAGGGGCGCTGCCAGCCGAAGACGGTGCGCAGCGGATTGCCCCAGGGCGTGCAATGATAGCTCTCATTGCCCGCAAGGAAATTCATGAACAGGCCGGACTGCTGGAACTGCCAGGCCCGGCCGCCGCGGCCGCGGCGCAGAATGGCGCGGAACAGCTCCTTGGTCTTGTGGCGGTTCAGGAAATGCGTCTGGTCCGGCGCGCGCTCATAGGCGTAGCCGGGCGACACCGTCATGCCGTCGACGCCGAGCGCCGTCGTGTCGTCGAGGAACTTCGCGACGCGCGCCGGATCGGCGTCGGCGAAGAAGGTGCTGTTCGTCGTGACGCGGAAACCCTTGGATTTGGCGAGCTTGATCGCCTCCACCGCGCGCTCGTAGACGCCGTCCTGGCTCACGGCGCGGTCGTGCATCTCCTTGTCGCCGTCGAGATGGATCGACCAGGTGAAATAGGGGCTGGGCTTGTACTGGTCGATCTTCTTGGCGAGCAGAAGCGCGTTGGTGCAGACGATCGCGAACTTCCCGCGCTTGGCGATGCCCTCGACGATCTGCGGCAGATCCTTGTGCAGCAGCGGCTCGCCGCCCGCGATGACGACGACCGGCGCGCCGCATTCGTCGACCGAGGCGAGGCATTCCTCGACGGAGAGGCGCTTGTTCAGAATATGGTCGGGATAGTCGATCTTTCCGCAGCCGGCGCAGGCGAGGTTACAGCGGAAGAGCGGCTCCAGCATCAAGACGAGAGGGTAGCGCTTGCGGCCCAGAAGATGTTGCTTGACGAGATAGGTTCCGATCTTCGCGACGTAACGAAAAGGTATGGACACGGCGTGTTCCTGCTATGGTGCGCGACCTTCAAGGGGCCGCGTGACAGAGGCGCCGGCGCGCGTCCAGCCGCGAGCGTCGCGCCGAAACGGCCGTCTAACACGAATGGCGCGGGAGGAAAACCCGGCCTTCCAGGGGCCGGGGAGGGCGCTTGGCGCCCGGGTTCCCGATTGCGGCTTGCGAAAAGGCGAAAATAGGTCTCATTTCCATCGCATCAAGCGTGAAGCTGCCGGCGGAGCCAGACCAGAGGAGCGATCTTAGATGACCGTCGCGACGCCGCCTGCACGGGCCTCGGAGGCCCCCGCGCCCCGCCGTTTCGCTCCCGCGGGAGCCCTTTTCGCGCGGCTGAAGCGCTTCTGGGCGGGCGACATCGACCTCGGCCGCGTCGGCATGGCGGTGACGCTGCCCGTCCTCGCCTGGGTCTTCTACACGACCTCCTCCGGCATGATCGACATCATGCAGAAGGAGCAGGGCGACCTCGTCGGCATAGCGGGCACGCTGGTCGCGACGACGGCCGTGCTCGTGATGCTGGCCTCGACCTCCTGGTCGCTCGGCGCCGACCTCGCGGCGCTGATCGCCCGCCGCCGCATGGCGCGCGAGCGCATGGTGATGAAGACGCTCGTCACGGCGGCGGTGTTTCTCTTCGTTTTCTCGATCTCGGCCTTCTTCTCCTTCACCTATTACTACAACAACATCTTCAAGCTCAGCTCGCGCCGGATCGTCGCCGAGCTGCAGCCCATGGAGCTTGCCGCCGACGTCGTGCTGCCGGCGACGAAGCAGATCAATGCGGCCTATGAGGCGGCCTCCGCCAGGATCGCGGCCAATCCCGCCTTCAAGGCCTATCTCGATTCGCTCGACGGGCTGATCGATACGGCCCGCACGGCCGGCCCGGCTTTGCGCGAAGCCATTCGCAAGAGCCAGGAGGCTCAACAGGCGGTCCTCGCCAGGGCCGCCCAGCAGGCGGCGGCGGAACTGGAAAGCGCCCGCGCGGCCGGCCGCCAATATGACGAGGCGCAGGCCGAGATCGCGGCTTTGGAGCGCAACGTCGCGGATTTCGACGCCGTCATCAAAGCCAAGCAGGATGAGATCGCCGCGCTCGCGGCGACGGCGCGGCAGGAAGAGCAGCTCGCGGTCGACGCCGAACACGGACTCGACAATAAGGGGGCCGTCTGCGGGCCCAATTGCCGCGGCCATCGCGCCAAGGCGGAGGAGGCGAGCCGCCGCGCGGCCATGATCCGCCAAACGCTCGCCGGCCCCACCAGCGACCGCGCTGGCGCGCTCAGGAAGCGCGAAGCCCTCTCCGCGCAGGCGATCGCGCTGAAGCAGCGGGCCGAGCTCGCCGCGACGGCCGCGAAGAAGCCGATTCCCAAGGCCGAAGCCGCGCTCGATCTCGACGCGGCCTTGCGCGACCTCGTCGCCTTGCGCGATCAGCTCCGCGTCGAGCCCACATGGACGAAGGTCCGCGAGGCGAAGCCGCTTTGCGAACCCATTCTCACCGCCGCGCGCCAGTCCGACGCCCTGCCCGCTTCCGTCGCCCGCGACTTCGCCTGCGAGCCGCAGGGCGAGGCGCGCGACCTGCTTTCCGCGCGCGACGAGGTGATCGCCGCCCGCGCGGCCTTCGACAGGAAATGCGGCCTGGAGACGGGGCTGCGCGACGAATTGAACGCCGTCGTCGTCAGGATCCGCAACGCGCCCGCCTCGGACAAATCGGCCGCCGCCAACGGCTTCAACGAGGCGAAGGGCCTCGTCGACGCCTGCGTAGTCGCCGGCAAGGCGGTCGGCCTCTCCGAGGACGACGTGCGCGAATTGTTGAAGAAAAGCGACGCCTATCTGCGCGCGCATTCCACCGAGCGCAATAAGTTCGAGCTGGCGCGCGAGGCCTTCTGGAGCTTCACGCCGGATTCGACAATGGCGATCTGCGTGGCCATGGCGCAGGACGCCTTCCTCTTCATCATGAAGTTCCTGTCCGAGATCTTCAAACGCGGCCTCGAGGCGCGCGAGCGCCGCCAGTTCATGACGCCGATGGATCTGACCGACGACGAGGAGGAGCCGGTCGAGATCCGCGCCATGAAGGCCATGCTCCGCGTGGCGAAGCCCGTGCATGGCGATATGAGCGAGATCGATCCGCAGGACCCGGCGCTGCTGCCGCTCGCGCAAAATGTGCGCGACAATCTCGTCGCGATTCTCAACCGTCTCGTGCGCGACGAAATCGCCCATGTCGAACGCAAGGGCGCCTATGTCGTCGACAACGTCACCATCTCGCAGGTGGAGTCGCGCCTCTTCGCGGCGTTGAAGCCGCGCGCGCTACGCGCCGCGCGTTACGCGCTGGAAGGTTCGGCCGCGGGCGGCGGCCCGCGCGCCTATTACGGCGACATGACGCTCGCAAATGCGCGCCGGCGCCGGCCCACGGCGCTCGAACGCTATCTGGCGCCGGAGCCCGCGACGACGGAGCAAGGCGCCGGACAGGCCGGATGAGCCAAGCGCCCGGCTCTCAAGCGACCTTTCTGGCGTCCCGCGCGATGAAGCCCGCCAATTCGCTCTCCGGCAGAGGCGGCGAGATCAGATAGCCCTGCCCCTTATGGCAGCCGAGCGCCGTCAGCGCTTCAAGCTGCGCTTGCGTCTCGATGCCCTCGGCGATGCATTGCATGTTCAGGCCCTCGCACATGGCGATGATCGCGCCGACAATGCTCGCCGCGCGCTTCTCCGCGACCATGCGGTCGACGAAGCTCTTGTCGATCTTGACCTTGTCCATCGCCAGATCGCAGAGCTGGCCGAAGGAGGAGTAGCCGGCGCCGAAATCGTCGAGCGAGATATGAATGCCCGCCGCGGCGAGTCCGCCGATCGTGCGCGTCGCCGTGGCGAGGTCGGCGAGCACGGCCGTTTCCGTCAATTCGATCTCCAGCCGGGAGGGCGGCAAGCCGCAATCCTCGATGATCGAGAGGATCGTCAGCGCCGTTCCCGGCTGATCCATTTGCGCCGCCGACAGATTGAAGGACAGCATCAAGCGGCTCGGCCAGCCGCGCGCCGCCGCGGCGGCGAGGCGCAGCAGCGACCCCGACAAGGGCGCGATCAGGCCGGTCTTTTCCGCCAGGGGGATGAAGACGTCCGGGGGCACAAGGCCGAGCGTCGGATGGCGCCATCGCGCGAGGGCCTCGAAGCCCGAAAGCGCGCCGGTGCGCAAATCGACGATCGGCTGAAACACGACGTGGAATTCCTCATTTTCGATCGCCGCGCGCAAATCATGCGCGACGATCATGCGCCGCAGGGCGACGCGCTCCAGCTCGTCGCTGAAGACGACGATTCCCCCGCGCGCCTTCGCCTTGGCCTCGTAGAGCGCCATGTCGGCGCGCTCCAGAAGGCGCCGCGCATCCTCCCCCTCGTAACGCAGCGCGACGCCGCAGGAGCAGGACATGTGGCTCGCGACGCTCCCGTAGGAAAAAGGCGCGACGAGGTTGTCGAGGAGCCTCCGCGCGACGCCCACGACGTCCTCCTGCGTTTGAAAGGCCTCGATCAGGAGCGCGAACTCGTCCCCGCCCATGCGCGCGAGCAAGCCCGCGCCCTCGACGCGCGCGCTCAGCCGTCTCGCCGCCTCGATCAGGAAAAGATCGCCGACCATGTGGCCGTGAAGGTCGTTCACGGGCTTGAAGCCGTCGAGATCGATCATCGCCACCGCGAAACGACGGTTCGAAGCCGACCACTCCCGCAGGCGCTCATCGAAGGCGCGGCGGTTCGGCAGCGAAGTGAGCGAGTCGGTCGTGGCCATGTCGACCGCCTCCTGCCGCAGGGACGCGTTCTCGACATTCGATTGCACGAGGGCCGCGAAGCCCGCATAGGTCTTCGCCAGCAAATCCCATATGGCCGCGGCCAGCGTGAACAGAGCGGGTATCGACGCCATCAGCAGCTTGTCGCCCGAATGGAAGAAGACCGCCGCCGTCGCCGCCGTCGCGATCAGCAGCACGCCGCCCGCGGCCTGCGGCAGCACCGCGACATTGAAAGCCGCGCCGACTCCCGCGCTCCAGATGAGCATCATCGCCACGCCCTGAAGCGTCAGACTCTCCGCGCGCGCGACGATGACCGCGATTCCGCAGAGACAGACGCATGTCAGCAGGGCGACGCGGACGGTTCGCTCGAGCTCCCGGCGCTTGTCCGCCGACGTCAGATCCGCGCCGCGCGCACGCAGCTTCAGCCAGCAATGCGTGCGATACGCCGCGCCGCAAATCAGCGCGCCCGCCCAGAAGGCGAGGAGAGCCGGCGGCGCCAGGTCCTTCAGGAAGAAGACGAGAAAGCAGACGAAGACGGATACGGTGAAATAGAGACCGGGTATGTTGCGGGCGATCGTTTCAAACTGCGCGTCGATGACGGCGTCGCGCCGCAATTGCGTGGCAATTTTCTTCATCGACGCACCGCGCTCTTTCGGAAATCCGAGACTGGATCGGCCTATTAGGGCCAAGATCGCTTCGTCGCAGAAAACGTGATCGATTCCAAAGTTTAGGGCGCAATTATCGCGAAAAGCCGGCTTTCGCTTTTTTCGCCGCGCGCTCTACGACGAAAAGCTGAATAAATCGTTGAGCTGAGAGACAGCCTCTTGGAACGCCGCGGCGGCAAGGGCCGCGACGCATCGGCGCTCGGCGGAAAACGGAGCGGCGCCGATCACGCCGCCGCTCTTGCGCGCCCCCAGGACGGCACATAGCGCAGGCAAAGTCCCGGCAGCGGATGCGAAAGACCGCTGACGACGCTGATGTCGCGCCAGCGCGGATAAGCCTGCGGCAGAATCTGCAATGTCAGACCCACGGCGGCGAGGAACGACGCCTCGCTCGCGAAATCATGCGCGCCGAAGTCGCGCAGCGCGTCCTCCCCCGTATCGGCGCCGTCGAGGAGCAATTCGAGCATGGGAACGGCCCAGGCCGCGCGCTCCACTACGCGTCGCACGCCTTCCGGATCGGGGCGCGCCACGCGCCACCGCAGCGGCGCGTCGTTGAGGCGAGCGGCTTCGCTCTCGTCGGCGAGGTCCGGCAGCGCGCGCAATTCCTGCGCCGCGACGGAGAAAATGGCGGCGGGACTTCCCCGGAACGTCTCTCCCGCGCCGACCCAAATCGCCGCCTGCTGATGCAGCCGCCCGAAGCCGCGCTCGCCGTCCTCCGGCCGGAATCGCGCGCGCATGAAGACCATGGAGTCGCCGACCGCGCGCGCGACGAGACAGCCGGCCGCCCGCGCGTCAATGTCGATGGCGTCGGGCTCGAAACGGCGCAGCCCCATCAGCCGCAGCGGCGAGAGATAAGGGTCCCACTCCTGGCCGAGCCCGCGGCTGCGGCGCGTGACGGCGTAGCCCGCGGAGGCCGGGACGCGCCGTTCCTCGCCCTCGCCGAGCTTGCCGTAATGCAGGCGGTGGAAAGAAATGATGCTCGACTCTTCGCCTGCCGGCGCGCCCATCGCCATAGACGGTGCCCTCACGAAACGATACGCGATTAACTAGAAATAGGAGGGTTGCATTAAGCAAGAATTGATGCGGACGAAAATTCTTCAATTCTGGCGTCGAGTTGCGCGTGGGAGAAGGTGAAGGCGCTGTCGAGCCCGAGGGCGGCGTAGAGAATGGGCTCGGCGGTGAGGAAGGGGCGCCAATATTCGCTATAGGCGCGGGCGCCTTCGAGCCCGGCGCGGCGGAAGCGCCGCTCGCCCGGCTGATGCGGGTCCATATTCGGGTTCTGGAAGCGCTTCACGAAGCCGTAAGCGGAGCAGACCGTATAGCGCACCGAGACGCCGCCCGGCTCCAGCGCGCGCAGGCGGTCGAGCCACGGCGCGGCGCGCAGCGATTTGCGCAGCGCATGCAACGCGACCGCGGGGTCGCAGGCATAGGTGAAGGCGCTAGGCCCCAGCCGCGTGAAGAGCCGCTCATATTGCGAGAAGACCACGACCACGCGCTTGAGCTTCTTCTCCCGCGCCAGCGCCAGCCGGTCGATGAGGCGCGCAAGCGTCCCGGTCCAGGCGGAATCGTCGAGCCGCACCAGCGGCAGCACCATGACGAGCGCTTCCGATTCGAGCATCTGATGCGCGAGCTTGGCCTTGACGTCGTTGAGGATCGCGACCTCGGCGCCGTCCGGCGGCACGGCGATCTCGCCGGCCGAGTCGATGATCTCCAGGAGCCACGGGCCGCGCGTGACGACCTCCGGCGGCGCCTCGCCGTTCACGGAGAGGCGGAAATAATATTCATAGGTGTTGAGCGTGTCCGTCGCGACGCCGCCCTCCGAGAAATCGCGCTTCAAGCGCTCATAATCGCCCTGCTCGATCGTCAGCAGATCGGCGCGGCGCGTATCCGGCGCGGCGTTGAACTCCGCCGGGGCGATGGGCTGCAAGGCGGGACGCAGGCGCGGGGAATAGCCAAAGGCGCTTTGCGCCACGCAATCGGCGAGGGAGGCGAGAAGCGAGGACTTGCCGCCCTTCTTCGGCCCGATGAGACAGATCGCGACTTTCTCGGTCATTTCCCGCTTTCCTGGCGACGGGCGGGACAATACAGGGCTCGAGCGGCGCGGGAAAGGCGGTCGGACGCCGCGCCCGCCGCTCGCCGGCGCGAGGAAACGGAACCGGAAAGGCCAGATCGCGCCGCGCCCGGGCGGGACCGCCCAAACGCCGGGCGATCTAGATGTGAATTGCCCGGCCATAGGCGTCCAGCACGCTTTCATGCATCGTCTCCGACAAGGTCGGATGCGGGAACACCACGCGCATCAGCTCTTCCTCCGTCGTCTCCAGATTCATGGCGATGACGAATCCCTGGATCAGCTCCGTCGCCTCGGCCCCCACGAGATGCGCGCCCAGAAGGCGTCCGGTCTTTTTGTCGAAGACGGTCTTGACGAGCCCCTCCGGCTCGCCGAGCGCGATGGCCTTGCCATTGCCGAGATAGGGAAAGCGGCCGACGCGAATGTCGTAGCCCGCCGCCTTCGCCTTTTCTTCCGTCAAGCCGACCGACGCCACCTGCGGATGGCAATAGGTGCAGCCCGGCACGAGCGATTTGTCGAGCGGATGCGCGTCGAGGCCGGCGATCGCCTCCACGCAGGAGACGCCTTCATGCTCGGCCTTGTGCGCGAGCATTGGCCCGCCGGCGACGTCGCCAATGGCGTAGAGCCCCGGCACATTGGTGCGCCCGAGTCCGTCCGTCCTGATCACGCCCTTCTCGATCGCGACGCCGAGCGCCTCGAGGCCGAGATTCTCGACATTGGCGACGACGCCCGCGGCCGAAAGCGCGCGCTCCGCCTCCAGGGTCTCGCTCGCGCCGTCGGCGCCCTTGAGAGTCACGACGACGCTGTCGGCTTTCTTCTCGAGCGCCGCGACGGTCGTCGCCGTCTTCACGACGACGCCCTGCTTCTCGAAGCTCTTGCGCGCGAAGGCGGCGATCTCGGCGTCCTCCGCCGCGAGAATCTGGGGCAGCGCCTCGACCAGCGTCACCTCCGCCCCGAAGGCGCGGAAGAAGGACGCGAACTCCACGCCGATCGCGCCGGCGCCGACGACGAGCAGGGATTTCGGAAAGCGCTCCGGCTTCAGCGCCTCGAAATAAGTCCAGACGAGGCGGCCGTCCGGCTCCAAGCCCGGCAGCGCGCGCGGGCGGGCGCCGGTGGCGATGATGATATGTTTAGCCTGATAGACGCCTTCGCCGAGCGTGTTTTTCGGCGCGGGCAGTTGCGGCGTCACCGGCGGCCTGGTCGGCGCGCCGACCTTCACCTCGCCTTTGCCCGCGATCGTCGCCTCGCCCCAGATCACGTCGATCTTGTTCTTCTTGAGCAGAAAGCCGACGCCGGCGTTGAGCCGCCCCGCCGCCTCGCGCGAACGCGCGACGATGCGCGCCGCGTCGAAGCCCGGCGCCGCGCCGGCGACGCCATAGCGGGCGCCGTCCTTCGCGAGGCGATAGACTTCGGCGGAGCGCAATAGCGCCTTTGTCGGAATGCAGCCCCAATTGAGGCAAACGCCGCCGAGATGCTCGCGCTCGACGACAGCCGTCCTCAATCCGAGCTGCGCGGCGCGAATCGCCGCGACATAGCCGCCGGGACCGCCGCCAATCACGATGAGATCATACGCATTTGTCATGGCGGCAATCTCCGGACCGCAAATCGAGAGCGCGACATGCGCCGCCTTCGTCAAGGAAAACAGAACCAATCATACAATCCGCGGAGAAATTTTCCGCTGTCGATTCTTCGCGCAGGCCAACTTATCGCCCGCCGACGCGCGCGGCGAGGCCTTCCGCAATCCGCGCGGCTCTCTCTCATTTTGCTTGAAGCGGCGCGTTCTCGCCCCCGCTTTCGGGCGGAGATGCGTCATGCGCGCATGGATCGGGCGCCTGTCAGCCCGGAATGGCGGTCGACGGGTTCGTGAAAGCGCCTGCGCCGGCATGCGTCCATTTGGGCTTCGCCGCTAAGGCGAAAGATCGGAACGGCCGGCGCAGGCGGGAGGATGGCGGAAAATCATATCCCTAATCGCTGCGCGGCGGGACGGCCGGGCGGCGGATGGGGATCGGACGCAGCACGGGCGCTTGACCCGGCAGCGACTCGCGAATGGCTTCCAGCAGTTTGTTCAGGGCGGCGGCGACAGCGCCGCCTCTAGACTTGCCTTTCATGAGCCTTACTCCTGTCTGCCCTCTCTGACAGGAGCAACATTCCGAACCGTTCGTTTGATCCGGCGAAATTGGAATAAATCAAAAGAGCGCGCGCCGTCGGCCGGCGAGCGCTCCTTGAAATACAAGCCTATTCAGAGAATTAGGCGGCCTGCGGCAGCGCCGCCTTGGCTTGGGCCACGATGGCGGCGAAAGCCTCGGGCTGCTCGATGGCGAGCTGAGACAGGACCTTGCGGTCGACGCCGACGCCGGCCTTGGCGAGGCCGTCGATGAAGCGCGAATAGGTCAGGCCATGCTCGCGCACGGCGGCGTTGAGGCGCTGGATCCACAGGGCGCGGAAGGCGCGCTTCTTGGCCTTGCGGTCGCGCGTCGCATATTGCATCGAGCGATCGACCGCGGCCTTGGCGGTGCGGATCGTGTTCTTGCGGCGGCCGTAAAAGCCCTTGGCGGCCTTCAGCGTCTTCTTGTGCTTGGCGTGGGACGTAACGCCCCGTTTCACGCGAGCCATGACGAAACTCCTTCAGAATTCTGCTTATGTTGCGGGGCGTCAGCCGTTCGGCAGGAAGTATTTCTTGATGTTGTCGCCGTCGGTCTTGAACAGGACATTGGTCCCGCGCAGATTTCTGATCTGCTTGTTCGTGCGCTTGATCATGCCGTGGCGCTTGCCCTGCTGGGCGTAGACCACCTTGCCGGTCCCGGTGATCTTGAAGCGCTTCTTGGCGCCGGACTTCGTCTTCAGCTTGGGCATTTTGCTCTCCTGGGCCTTCGCCCTCTTGATTCTTGACGCGTCCGGCCCGACGGACCCTTGAGGACGCGTTTCGCGCGAGCGAAAAGAACCGCCACGGCAGCCCATCTACTGGCCGGGCGGTTCGGAAGCGCGGCTTATGGGCCAAACGGGGAGAAATTGCAAGAGCGTTGGACAGACGCCGTTCATGCGACATATTCAGCCGCGAAGCAGCCGGAACAGGGCTGCCGGAATTATAAATTATCAGGAAACGTGAGGGCTTATTGGATGAACGTTCATGCGCCATTGTCTGACGCTGTCGCGGCCGAACGCCCGGTCAGTTCCCATAATGAGTGGGACCCGCTGGAGGAAATCATCGTCGGCCGGCTGGAAGGTTCGACGATTCCCTCCGACCATCCCGTCGTAACCTGCAACATACCCGGCATGGCGGCGCGGGCGCAGGCGCTCGCCGCCGGCTTCCGATTCCCAAAATTCATGGTCGAGCCGGCGCAGGAGGAGCTCGACAATTTCATCAGGGTGCTGGAGCGGCTCGGCGTCACGGTGACCCGTCCCGAGCCCTTCAACCATAAGGCCAAATTCTCGACGCCCTATTGGTCCTCGCGCGGCTTCTGCAATTCCTGCCCGCGCGACTCCATGCTCGTCATCGGCGACGAAATTCTCGAAACGCCCATGGCCTGGCCTTGCCGCTATTTCGAGACTCATTCCTATCGGCCGATCCTGAAGGATTATTTCCGCCGCGGCGCGCGCTGGACCTCGGCCCCGAAGCCCCAGCTCACGGACGAGCTTTTCGATCCGAACTTCACGCTCCCCGAGAAGGGCGAGCCGATCCGCTATATTCTCACCGAATTCGAGCCGGTCTTCGACGCCGCCGACTTCTTCCGTTGCGGCCGCGACATTTTCGTTACGCGCTCCAACGTCACGAACCAGATGGGCGTAGACTGGCTGCGCCGGCATCTCGGCGACGGCTATCGCATCCACGAGATCAAGAGCCGCTGCCCCAATCCCATGCATATCGACACGACGATCCTGCCGCTGGGGCCAGGCCGCCTTCTCATCAATCCGGAATATATCGTTCCGGACGAACTGCCCGACATTCTCAAGAAATGGGACATTCTCGTCGCGCCGGAGCCGACGCCGATCGAGGACCGCATCCTCAAGATCACCTCCATGTGCGGCAAATGGCTGAGCATGAACATTCTGATGGTCGACGAGAAGCGCATGATCGTCGATCCGCATCACGTCAACATGATGCGGCAGGTCGAGAAATGGGGCTATGAACCGATCCCCGTTCCCTTCCTGCATTACGCGGCCTTCGGCGGCGCCTTCCATTGCGCGACGCTGGACGTGCGGAGAAGAGGGACGCTGGAGAGCTATTTCTAGCAGCCTGCGCCATTCTCCTCCCGTCATTGCGAGCGAAGCGAAGCAATCCAGAGCGTCATTGCGGCGCTGGATTGCTTCGCTTCGCTCGCAATGACGGAACGCGTCAGCAAAAAAGGCCGGCATTTCGAGTGACGGAAGCCGCTAGTTCACGCCGCTCAATCGCAAGCCCACCATCCCGGCCACGATCAGGACGAAGGACGCCAGTCTCATCGGCGTAGCGGGCTCTCCGAAGAGCAGCACGCCGACGATCGCCACGGCGGCGATGCTGCCGCCCGTCCAGACCGCATAGGCCGTGCCGGCGGGGATCGTCTTCACCGCGATACCGAGGCAGCCGACGCTCGCGATCATGAAAAACAGCATGACGACCGTCGGCCAGAAGCGCGTGAAGCCGTCGGCGTATTTCATGCCCACGAGCCAGCCGACCTCGCAGACGCTGCCGATCAACAAGATGATCCAGTCCATCCAATAATCCTTTCATCCTTAAACGCCTTGTTGGCGCTTCGGCGTCCGCCGTCAAGGCGAGACGGCCGCCCGCTGATTGAACGAGGCGCAAAGGGCCACAGATAAGGTTGAACGAAGTTGCGCCAAGGAGGGCGCCGTCATGAGAAAGATCCTCGGCGTCTATCCCGCGCCGGAAACCGTGCATTGGGTGGGCGACGGATTCCCCGTGCGCAGCCTTTTTTCCTACGCCGGGCGCGGCGAGAGCGTGAGCCCCTTCATCCTCCTGGATCATGCCGGGCCTGTCGATTTTCCGCCATCCGACCATGGGCGCGGCGTCGGCCAGCATCCGCATCGCGGCTTCGAGACCGTCACCATCGTCTATGACGGAGAAGTGGCGCATCGCGATTCGACCGGCGCGGGCGGAATCATCGGCCCCGGCGACGTGCAGTGGATGACGGCGGGCGCCGGCGTGCTGCATGAGGAGCGCCATTCCGACGCCTTCGCGAAGCGCGGCGGACGGCTGGAGATCGCGCAGCTCTGGGTCAATCTGCCGGCGCGGCTGAAGATGACGGCGCCCCGCTACCAGACGCTGCTCGACGACGCCATTCCCCGCGTCGAACTGCGCAATGACGGCGGGCTCGTGCGGGTGATCGCCGGAGAATTCGCCGGCGCCATGGGCCCGGCGCGGACCGCAACGCCCATGAATATCTGGGACGTGCGCATCGACGCGGGCAAGACGGCCGCCTTCGATCTGCCCGAGGGACATAATCTCGTCGTGGCCGTTCTCGACGGGCCGGTCGTCGTCAATGGCGAGGGCCATGCGCGGTCCGGCGAAACGATCGTCTTCGAGCGCCATGGCGGCGACGTTATTTTCACCGCGCAGGGCGACGCGAAGCTGCTGCTCCTGAGCGGAGAGCCCATTGACGAGCCTGTCGCGCAGGAAGGGCCGTTCGTGATGAACGATGCGGCGGAGCTGAAACAGGCTTTCGAGGATTATCGCTCCGGCCGCTTCGGGACCATCGCGCCGGCCGGCGCCTGAGTCGCGGCGCCGCGCCGCTCGATCGCGCGCGGCGCGAGACGCAGCTCCTCGATCGCGGCGGCGAGGTCGGCGAAATCGACGGGCTTCGTCAGAAAGGCGTCCACGCCCGCCGCGCGCGCCGCGCGTTCGTCCTCCTCCTGCGCGCTCGCGGTCAAGGCGAGAATGGGCGTTCGGGGCGTTCGCGCTTGCGCCTCGGCCTCTCTTATGCTGCGCGTCGCCGCCCGCCCGTCGAGCTCGGGCATGAAAAGGTCCATCACGATGACGTCATAGGCCTGCGCCGCCGCCATCGCGACCGCCTCGGCGCCGTTGCGGGCGCGGGCGGCGTCGGCGCCGAGCTTGCCGAGATGGCGCGTGAGAATGAGGGCGTTGACGTCATTGTCCTCGGCCACGAGCGCCCTCAGTCCCGCCAGCGCGCGCGCCGGCTCCGCCGGGAGGGGCTTCGGCGCGTCCGCGCGCTCCTGCGACAGCCGCGCGACGAGGGAGGCGCCGCGCACGGGCTTCACCAGCCATCCGTCGAAGTCCCGCATCGCGGCCTCGCCGAAGGCGCGCCGCTCCAGTGGCGAGAACAGCAGGAAGAGCCGCCGCAGGCCCGCCGCCCGCGCCGCCGCCGCCAGCCGCGCGGTGATCCGCTCGCCAAGCGCGCAATCGACGATGAGGGCGTCAAGCGCGCCATCCCGCCCGAGGCGCGCGATTGCGTCCGCTTCATTCCCGGCGACGGCCGCCTCGGCGCCCGCCGCGCGCAGGCCTTCGGCGAGATAGGGCGCCTCGAAGCGGCTCGCGCCGACGACGAGGACGGTCGCGCCGGCAAGCGGGCGCGCCGATGCGTCCGGCGCCGGCGGCGCCGGCAAAGTGAAGGCGAATGTCGAACCTTTTTCCGATGTCTCGGCCAGGGTCAGGGCGCCGCCCATGAGCGAGACGAGACGGCGCGAAATGGCGAGGCCGAGGCCGGTGCCGCCATGGCGGCGCGTCGCCGAGGCGTCGCCCTGCTCGAATTCCTCGAAGATCGCGTCGCGCGCGGCGGGCGGCACGCCGGGACCGGTGTCGCGCACCTCGAAACGCAGGGCGCCCGCGTTCCGGAAGACCCGCAGGCCCACGCCGCCGCTTTCGGTGAAATTGATTGCGTTGCCCAGGAGATTGACGAGCGCCTGCCGCAGCCGCGAGGGATCGCTTTCGATCTCGCCGCGAGCGTCGGACGCGATGAAGCTGGCGATCTCCAATCCCTTGGCGAAGGCGCGCGGCGCCAGCAATTCGACGACGCCCTCGACGAGCGGCGCGAGCGCGAAGGTCTCGCGCCGCAATTCGAGCTTGCCGGCCTCGATCTTGGAGAAGTCGAGAATGTCGTCGATGAGCTGCGCGAGCGAGCGGCTCGAATCGTTGATGGCCTCGACATAGCTCGCCTGCTCGGCGTCGAGCCGCGTCATGGCGAGAAGCTGCGCGAGGCCCATGACGCCGTTGAGCGGCGTGCGAATCTCGTGGCTGACCGTCGCGAGGAAGCGCGACTTGGCGAGGCTCGCCGCCTCCGCCTTGTCGCGCGCGTCGGCCGCCGCCCGCAGCTCCCAGATTTCGTCGCGCAGGCGCTCCAGCTCCGTCTCGGCCGCGCCGCGCCGTCCCTTGTGCAGGGCGAAGAAGATCGACGCCGCCAGCAGCAGGACGACAAGCTGCGCGGCAATGAGGGTGATTTCCCAAGCGCTCATCGATCAGGCTCCCCCGCAGGCTCCTCGCGCACGAATCATGCCCCAGGCCGATTGATAAAGCTTTCCCCGCAGCGAGCCTCACGCGGCCGCGCGCCCCGCCGAAAGCCCGGCGCGATAGGAGAGCGCCTCGGCGAGATGCGGGCGCGATATCTCCTCCGCGCCGTCCAGATCGGCGATGGTGCGGGCGAGCTTCAATACACGGTGGAAGCCGCGCGCGCTGAGCGCGAACCGGTCCGAGGCCTCGCGGATGAGCGCGGTCCCCGGCCCGTCGAGCCGCGCCACGCGCTCGATGACCGAGGCCGGCGCGGCGGCGTTGGCGGCGACGCCCGGAAGCTCCAGGGACTCATAGCGGGCGCGCTGCAGGGCGCGGGCGCGGGCGACCCGGGCCGCGACCTCGCGCGAGCCCTCGGCGGGCGGCGGCAAGACCAGGTCGGCGGCGGTGACGGCCGGAACCTCGATCTGCAGATCGAAACGGTCGAGCAGCGGGCCGGAGAGCCGCGCCTGATATTGCGCGGCGCAGCGCTCATTGGGCTGGCGGCGGCAGGCGAAGCCCGGATCGAGGGCGTGGCCGCAGCGGCATGGGTTCATCGCCGCGACGAGCTGGAAGCGCGCCGGATAGACGGCCCGGTGATTGGCGCGCGAGACGGCGACCTCCCCGGTTTCGAGCGGCTGGCGCAGGCTGTCCAGAACCTGCGGCTGAAACTCCGGCAGCTCGTCGAGAAACAGCACGCCGTTATGGGCGAGCGAGATCTCCCCGGGCCTGGCGTGGGTCCCGCCGCCGACGAGCGCCGCCATGGAGGCGGAATGGTGCGGGGCGCGGAAGGGCCGCCGGTTGGTGAGCGCGCCGCCCGCGATCTGGCCGGCGACCGAATGGATCATGGAGACTTCCAGCAGCTCGCGCGGCGTCAAAGGCGGCAAGATGGAGGGGAGCCGCGCGGCGAGCATGGACTTGCCGGCGCCGGGCGGCCCGCTCATCAGCAGATTATGGCCGCCCGCCGCCGCGATCTCCAGCGCGCGCTTGGCGCTCTCCTGCCCCTTAATGTCGGCGAGGTCCGGCAAATCCGCCGCCGGCGCCCGCACCGCCGGCTCGGGCCGCGCCAGAGCCTGGGTTCCCTTGATGTGGTTGACGAGCTGGATGAGCGAGCGCGGCGCCAGCACCTCCATCTCGCGCGAGGCCCAGGCCGCCTCGGGTCCGCATTCCCTGGGGCAGATGAGCCCCTGCCCGCGGGCGTTCGCCGCCATGGCGGCGGGCAAGGCGCCGGTCACGGGCGTCAGCGTCCCGTCGAGCGCAAGCTCGCCGAGCGCCACAAATCCCTCCAGCGCGTCCGAGGGGATGGCCCCGATCGCCGCCATCACGCCGAGCGCGATGGGAAGGTCGTAATGACTGCCCTCCTTGGGCATGTCGGCGGGCGCGAGATTGACGGTGATGCGCTTGGCCGGCAGCGCGAGGCCGGAGGCGATGAGGGCCGCGCGCACGCGCTCCCGCGATTCGGCGACGGCCTTGTCTCCCAGCCCCACCACGTTGAAGACGACCGATCCCGGGGAAATCTGGACCTGAACGTCGACGGGCCGCGCGTCCACGCCTTCGAAAGCGACCGTCGCCACCCGAACCGCCATAGGTTTACGCTCCAAAACGTCGCCAGCTGAAACGGAGCCATGGTAATATCGAGGCGCGGCGCGCGCAAGAACAACATACGAACACGCCGCCTTCGCCCGGGCGGCGTTTGCCGCCGGATCAAAATTGGTTAGGCTCGCGGCGTCTCGGAAAAACCCCAGGAGCAGCCGATGCAGAAATTCCCAGTCGCCGGCGCGGCGGCGCTTATTGTTGCGGCGCTTGCCGGCGCCGCGCCGGCCCAAGCCGCGCGCTGCGGCAACGGGGCCGGCGGATTCGAGGCCTGGAAGCAGGAATTCGCCGAGGAAGCGCGCGGGCGCGTCGGCTCGGCGGGCGTCGACGCGCTGCTGAACACGCATTACAACTCGGCCACGATCGGCGCCGATCGCGGGCAGAAGAGCTTCCACTTGTCGCTCGAGGGCTTCATGCAGAAGCGCGGCGCCTCCGCCATCGTCGCCAAGGGGCGCCAGCTCAAGCGGTCGATGGCCGGCCTCTTCCAGTCGATCGAGAGCCGCTACGGCGTGCCGCCGGGGCCGCTCCTCGCCATCTGGGGCATGGAAACCGGCTTCGGCGCCGTTCACGGCAATCAGCACGCGCTCTCGGCCGTGGCGACGCTCGCCTATGATTGCCGCCGGTCGGAATATTTCAGCGACCAGCTCTACGCCGCGCTGCAATTGATCGACCATGGCCGGCTGTCGCCCAATGCGCGGGGCTCCATGCATGGCGAGATCGGGCAGACGCAGTTCCTCCCGAAAAACATTCTGCAATATGGCGTCGGCAATCTCGATAACGCCCAGGCGGCGCTCATGTCCACGGCCAACTTCCTGCACGCCCATGGCTGGCAGGCGGGCGCGGGCTATCAGCCGGGCGAGCCCAATTTCGCGGCGATCCAGGCCTGGAACGCGGCCTCCGTCTATGAGCGCGCCATCGCCATCATCGGCCGGCAGATCGACGGTGGCGAATAAGCAAGAGGCCGCCGCCCCGGGCGGCGGCCGAGCTCGCGCCGGCAAATCTCCAAAGCGGGCCTCGTCCTTCGAGACGCGAGCTTCGCTCGCGGATGAGGCATAGCCGTTTGGCGCGAGGGGCGCGGCGTCGCCGGCGGTCTGATCGCCCGCCGGACGGGGAAGGCCCTATTCGGCGGCGGTCTTGTATTTGTCGGCGTCGTCGTGATCGTCGCCCGGCTTGGACGCGGAATCTTCTTCCTTCGCCCCCTCGGAAGCGCTCGCCTCGCCCGTCTCGGCCGGCGGCGGCCCGACATCTTCCGCTTCGGCGTCCGGCGGCGTCGGCGGGGTCTTGAAGGCCGTCGCGGCCGTCGTGGTCTGCGGCGGCGGGTTGCGCCGGCGATGCACGAGATAGATGAGGAAGGCCGCGACGACGCCGAGGCCCAGGGTCACATAGACCGGCAGATCGCGCATGAAGGTGCGGTCGACCGAGAAGGGAAAGCGCGACACCCAGCGCTCGCCGTGATCGCCCGTCACGGTCACGATGCCGACGAAATAGCCGCCTTCCTTGAAGGTGTGCTCGAAATTCACCGTTCCGGTCGGATAGCTCTTGGGCGGCTGATAGGCCACCGTCACCGCCTCGAGATTTTCGTTCTCCTTGTCCTCGCCGCCCACATCCTTGACGATGCGGAGCTCGATCTTCATGTCGCGAAGCTCGTCCTGCTCCGCGTCGAGCACCATGATCATGGGGCCGGTGGAGGGAATGTCCTCGCAGAACTCATTCTTCGAGGCCTCGGGCAGATAGCCCGTGAAGTTCATGATGTCCGGCCCGATGAAGAGGCGGCAGCGGCCTTCGGCGGCGCCGAGCCGGCCATGCGCCTGCGCGGGCGCAGCCGAAAAAGCCGCGAAGGCGAGGCAGCCCGCGGCGGCAAGAAGCTTCAGCGGCTTCATGATTGTGTGAAACGAAGTCGAGGCGTCGTCACTCATCTTCTCCTCCTGGTCTCCGTGCGGCAAGGACACGCGACGCTCAGGAATTTCTCGCTTGCGCCGCGCAATTCCCCACCGCTCCCGGAGGGTCGGGCGACGCCGTTTCTCCGATGTTATCGCATTCCTTTACATGAGCAAGGGTGCGACAATCGGTCATCTATACTGCTTTGCAACATCAACGGCGACAGGGGGCCGCCCTCGCCGCGAGCGGCCGGGAAGGACCGGCCGGCGGGCGCGCAAGGCCGCAGGAGGCTCCGGCCCTGTCGATTGTGCAGGTGCGAAGGCTCGCCGCGAAAAACCGGGCGGCGCCGCTCACGCCGGGGCGGCGGGAACGCTCCTTTAAGCCTGGCGCCATCTTAACAAGAGTTCATCCGTTCGCATATTGCCTCGCCATCCGGGCCAAGCCATATTGCAGGGAGCCATAATGGTTGAGGCCACGGGCGAGGGCGGAACGCCGCGCGCCGGCCTTGGAGATCGAGAGGATCGCTATGTCTCATTACGACCGCAACACGAGCTTCGGCTACGGCCGCGGGGTCGCCCGGTCGACCACGGCCGAGATCGACGAGGGCCTGCGCAGCTATATGCTCGGCGTCTACAACTACATGACGCTCGGCCTCGCCGTGACGGGTCTCGTCGCGCTTGGCGTCTTCATGCTCGCCAATCCGCAATTCGTCGGCGGCAAGCTGGTGGCGCTGTCCCCCTTCGGCTCGATGATCTACACGACGCCGCTGCGCTGGATCATCATGTTCTCGCCGCTCGCCTTCGTCTTTTTCATCGGCGCGCGCGCGAATGCGATGTCGGCGGCGACGGCCCGCAACCTGTTCCTCGCCTTCTCGGCGGTGATGGGCCTGTCCATGTCGTGGATCCTGCTCGTCTTCACCGGCGCGTCGGTCGCCCGCGTCTTCTTCATCACCGCGGCGGCTTTCGGCGGCCTCAGCCTCTACGGCTACATGACGAAGCGCGACCTTTCGGCCTTCGGCTCCTTCCTCGTGATGGGCGTCTGGGGTCTTCTGATCGCCGGCCTCGTCAATCTGTTCCTGCAGTCGACCGGCCTTCAGTTCGCGCTTTCGATCCTGTCGGTTCTGATCTTCTCGGGCCTGACCGCCTGGGACACTCAGAACATCAAGGACATGTATTATGAAGGCGCCGGCTATGAGGCCACGCAGAAGATGAGCGTCTTCGGCGCGCTGTCGCTCTATCTCGACTTCATCAACATGTTCCAGTCGCTGATGTTCCTGCTCGGCAACCAGCGCAGCGAATAGACTGGACTTCCGGCCGGCGGCCCCGCTTCGGCGGGGCTCGGCGCCCTGACGCTTCGAGACGCCTGCCGGAGGTTCGCCGGCGAAGCCCCGCTTCGGCGGGGCTTCTTGCCGTTTATTCGGCGCCCACGAGGCTCAGCCCCCTGTCGAGCACGCGCAGCACGCGCGAGAGGTCATGCCCGCGGCGCATGACGAGGCCGCCCGCCGCGATCACGGCGTATTCTCCCTGCTTGCGGGCAAGCTCGGGGTTCTTCTCGATCCGATAGAGCGGCGCTTCGCTCGTCCGCCGGAAAACGGAGAACACGGCCCTGGCGGGCGTGAAATCAAGGGCGTAATCGCGCCATTCGCCCGAGGCCACCTTCGCCCCGTAGAGATTGAAAAGCGCGTTGAGCTCCCGCCGGTCGAAGGAAACCGGCGCCGCCGCGCGGCTTTCTCCCCGCCCCCTGTGCTGATCCTGCCCCGGTCGACCGGAGCCTGCCACGACAGTCAGGGCGGGCCTGGATCGGCTGGGCTCTGTCGTCTCCGACTCCGCCATGCGTCACCTCCAAATTTCTGTCATGTTTGCGCGATGGCGGCGCGAGGGCAAGCCTTCTCTTGTCATATGCGCGACATCTTGCGGCGGCGCGCGCCTTAACCGAAGCCGCCGTAAGCAAAATTCACATTTTCGCCTGCATTGAGCCCCTTGCACGTCAAACGCGTAGGCCAATATTTGTCCTCATTGCCGCGACCGGCTTTCGCACGCTTTTCCGGTTTTCGTCAGCCCCCCAGCCCCCCGGGATCGCGTGTTCGCAAGTCGATAAAGGCCGCGGCGATGGACGGGTCGGCCGGGAGCAATCCCGCGCCGACCCTGTCTTTTGAGCGGCCCGCCTTGCAATTTTCGCGTCGATGACGAACTGAGGGAGCGTGGCCGCAAGGCCGCCTTGTTTCCCTTTTTAATCAGACGCTCCCAAGGCGGAGCGTGACTGCATTTCGGAGACCACATGACCCACGACGCCGTCGCCGCCGAAGCGCCGCAGCAGTTCGGCTTCCAAGCGGATGTCGCGCAGCTTCTCGAATTGATGGCGCACTCCGTCTATTCGGAGCGCGAAGTCTTCCTGCGCGAGCTGATCTCCAACGCCGCCGACGCCTGCGAGAAGCTTCGCTACGAATCGCTCTCCAACGAAAGGCTCGCCGCCGAGGCGCGCGCGCCGCTCGTCACGATCACGCTCGACAAGGAGAATCGCCGGCTCACGATCGCCGACAACGGCGTGGGCATGTCGCGCGACGAGCTCATCGGCGCGCTCGGCGCCATCGCCAATTCCGGCACGCGCGCTTTCCTCGAGAAGCTCGGCAGGGAAAGCGAAGGCGAAGGCTCCTCGCTCATCGGGCGCTTCGGCGTCGGCTTCTACTCGGTCTTCATGGTCGCCGACCTCGTCGAGGTCGCGACGCGACGCGCCGGAGAAGACCAGGCCTGGCTATGGGCCTCGCAAGGCAAGGGAACCTATTCCATCGCGCCGCTCGCGCTCGAAGACGCGCCGCAAATCGGCGCGCGCGTGACGCTGCATCTCAACGCCGACAGCGACGAGTTTCTGGAGCCCTGGCGCATCGAGAGCGTCGTGCGCGAGCATTCGGGCGCCGTCTCGACGCCGATCGATCTCGTCGAGGCGCCGGGCCAGGAGCCGCGCCGCATCGCCGACGGCGTGGCGCTGTGGACGAGGCCCAAATCCGAGATCACGCAAGAGCAATATACGGATTTCTACCGCCAATTGTCGGGCGCCTTCGACGAGCCGGCCCTGATTGCGCATTGGCGCGCGGAAGGCCGCACGGAATATACGGTTCTCGCTTTCGTCCCGGGCGCCCGGCCCTTCGATCTCTTCGAGCCGTCCCGCAAGGGCAAGTCCAAGCTCTATGTGCGCCGCGTGCTCATCTCGCGCGACGTGGAGCTGCTCCCCGCCTTTCTGCGCTTTGTGCGCCTCGTGGTCGACAGCGCCGACATTCCGCTCAACGTCTCGCGCGAGATGGCGCAGAAGAGCCCGGTCGTCGCCTCGATCGGCAAGGCCGTGGCGACGCGCATTCTTCAGGAGCTCAGGAAGCTCGCCGAGAACGAGCCCGAGAAATTCGCGGGCGTCTGGGAGAATTTCGGCGCCGTGCTGAAGGAGGGCCTGCACGAGGATCCGAGCCGGCGCGACGATCTCTTCGCCATCGCGCGCTTCGCCTCGACGAAGTCCGAAGGCAAGACGCGCACGCTGAAGGATTACGTCGCCGATCTGCGCGAGAACCAGACCGCGATCTATTACATTACCGGCGACGACGCGAAGCGCCTGGCCGCGAGCCCGCAGCTCGAAGGCTTTCGCGCGCGGGGCGTCGAGGTTCTTCTGCTCGACGACGCGGTCGACGCCTTCTGGGTGACGAGCGCGCTGGGCTATGAGGGCAAGCCCTTCAAATCCGTCACGCAGGGCGCGGCCGACATCGACCTCGTTCCGCTTGCGGAAGGGGCGAAGGACGAAGCGCCGCCCGCGGCGGATGTCGGCGATCTTATCGCCGCGCTGAAGGAGACGCTCGCCGATTCGATCGAAGACGCGCGCGTTTCGACGCGTCTGACGGAAAGCGCCGCCTGTCTCGTCGCCTCCGACAAGGGGCTCGATCGGCAGCTCGCGCGCATTCTCGAGGAGAGCGGGCAGAAGGGGCTCCTCGGCAAGCCGGTGCTCGAGATCAACGCCAAGCACCCCGCCGTCGCCGCGCTGCTGGCGAGCCTGCGCGACAGGGGCCGCGACGGCGCGGCGGACGGGATGCATCTGCTGCTCGACCTCGCCCGCGTCGCGGACGGCGAGCGGCCGGTCGATCCCGCCGCCTTCGCCAAGCGCCTTTCCGCTCTCCTTGCAAAGGGCGGGTGAGCGCAAGTGGGCGGCGACCCCGCAACCCGCCCTGCCGGGCCCGAGGCGCCGACCTCGCGCGCGCAGGCGATCGCCGAGGTCGCGGCCTATCTCGCCGAAAGCGGAGTCGAGCCCGGCGAGGCGCAGGAGGACGCCCGCGCGCTTCTGCGCGCCGCCGCCGGGCTCACGCGCCTGCAGCTCGCAATGTCGCCGCAGGCGCCGCTCTCGGACGAGGAGGCGGACCGCCTGTCGCATTACGCCGCAAGACGCGCCGCGCGCGAGCCCGTGTCGCGCATCCTGGGCGAGCGCGGCTTCTGGACGCTCGATCTCGTCGTCGCGCCCAATGTGCTCGATCCGCGCGCGGATACGGAGACGCTGGTCGAGACGGCCCTGGCGCTGATCGAGAAGCGCGACGCGCCGCTCGACCTTCTCGATCTCGGCAGCGGCTCGGGCGCCGTCGTCTGCGCGCTGCTCAGCGAATTGCCCCGCGCGCGGGGCGTCGCGGTCGATCTCTCGCCCGACGCCTGCGCCGCGACGGCGACGAATCTCGCGCGCTGCGGCCTCGCCAATCGCGCCCGCGTCGTGCGCGGCCGCTGGGGCGAGTCGCTGGCGGGCCCTTACGACGTCATCGTCTCCAATCCGCCCTATGTGCGGGCCGCGGCGATTCCCGCGCTCGATCCGGAGGTGCGGCTCTACGATCCCGCGCTCGCGCTCGACGGCGGAACGGACGGGCTCGACTGCTATCGCGAAATTGTCGCTGATCTGCCGCGCCTGCTGAAATGCGACGGAATTGTCGCTTTCGAGGTCGGCTCGGATCAGGCGGTCAGCGTCGCCGCGCTCCTCGGCGACAAGGGATTCAGCGTCGCGCGCGTGGGCCGCGACGCGGGCGGGCGCGACCGGGCGGTCGCCGCGCGCCAGGCGCCGCCGCGTTCGTGACATATTGGCTACAGTACGGGGTTTTCGGAGACCCCGCGCAACGCCGCACTTGGCTGAGGGGGGTGCAGCCTCTATAGTCCGACCTATATCAGCTAGACGAAATCGAGATGGGGATCTCGACAATTTCCGGGTCCGCCTCGCGAGCGGGTCGCCCAGGACAGGCCGGCAAAGGCTGGCGTGTAAGCTGCATGATCCAGGTGGAGTAAGGCCACGTCGACCGTCGCGGCGTGCATCCTTTGAAGATGCGCGACTGTCGAAGTCCGCCAGATTCGTCATGAAACGACCGCTCCGAGGGGCGCCGGTCGTCAATGCGCCGGATAGGATCGCGCAGCGGCAAGCGACAGGACCGGAGACTTGAACGCGGGCGCGGCCAGGCGCCTCACCAACGATCGTTTTGCGCGCGCGGCGGATGGCCGCAGGCCTGACGATCTCTTTCAACGGGAAGATCGGCGCGGCGTCGACCCGCCGGTTTTGAGTCTTTCACGCGCGAGGCGCGCGAAGCTTTCGGGGGAGTGGATGAGACCAGGACAAAACAAGAGAATGCGGGGGCGCAGCGGCCGAAAAGGCCCCAACCCGCTGACCCGCTCCTATGAATCGAACGGCCCGGACGTCAAAATCCGCGGCACCGCCCAGCATATTGCCGAGAAATATCTGCAGCTTGCGCGCGACGCGCAGTCCTCCGGCGACACGATCATGGCCGAGAGCCTGTTGCAGCACGCCGAGCATTATTTCCGGCTGATCGCCGCCGCCCAGGTCGCCCAGCAGCAGGCGAACGGCTTCGGCCGCCCGCAGATGGAGGCGGAGGCCGAGATGGAGGACGACGACGATTTCGCCGCCCTGCCCGACCGTTTCGCGCCGCTCTCCGAGCGCTTGCCGCCGACGGTCTATCAGGCGCAGCCGCAGCCCTTCATGCCGCAGCAGCCGCCGCAGCCGCATTTCACGCAGCCGCAGCCCCAGCCGCAGCCCTATGAGGAGCGCCCCATCGGCGAGATGCGCGGCGAGCGCCAGGAAAGGATGGATCGGCCCGAGCGGATGGAGCGCGGCGAGCGTCCGCCGCGTCCCGAGCGCCCGCCCTTCCGCGAGCGCGGCAATGAGGGCGAGCCGCGCCGGTTCGAGCGCAATCGCGACCGCCGCTTCCAGCGTCCGGGGCCGGAGGCGAATGACGAGCCGGCGCCCGGCCTGCCTTCCTTCATCACCGCGCCCCCGGCCCGACCGGTCGTCGCGGAGACGGAAGCGCCCGAGGCGGGCTTCGCCCCGGCCGCCGAGCGCCAGCCGGCGCGCGAGCATGAGGGCGTGAACTTCCACTTGAGCTCGCGCCGCCGCCGCCGCCCGCGTCCGCAGCTCGAGGAATCGGCCGGCGAGACCCGCGAGGAAGCCGCCCCGCAGCCGAGCGAGCTGCCTATCGAGCCGGACCGGTTCTGACGCCGCATGACGGCGGGAGAGCCGCCTTCGGGCGGCTCTTTCGTTCAGACGAGGCTCATTGCGTCGCCGATGGCGACGCGCCCGCCCTTTTCGATGCGCGCATAGACGCCGCAGTCGATATGGCCGAAATTCATGCGCAGCGTCTGCACCAAATCCATGTCGCGCCTGCCCGTCCCCGGCTCGACGCCCGTCGCCGCGCAGCGATCGGTCATCTTCAGCACTTCCAGGGTGGCGCCGCCGATTCGCAATCTGCGCCCCGGCCAGGACGCCTCCGCCCAGGCGGCCGCGCCCTCGACATAGAGATTGCCGCGAAAGCGCAGCGGATCGACCTCGGCGCCCTGCGCCTTCCCGATCTCGGCGCAGCTCGCGAGATTGACGAGCGAGACGAAGCCGGCTTTCGAATCGGTGAAGCGGAAGCCGGTCGGGGCTTCGAGCAGCCGCACCGGGCCGCGCACCTCCGGCTCGCCGACGAAGCCGCTCAGAAAGGCCTCGATGGCCGCCCGGCCCGCGCTGGTCCGCAGATCGCCCCTGGCGACCTCCCGACCGTCCCTGGAGACCGACAGCGCGCCCGAGGATTCGTCATAGCGCGTCACGAGCCCCGCCAGTGCGGCGTTCTTCATGAGCATCAGGAATTTGATCTTGGGCTGATGCTCCGGCGCGGCGGCCTCGAAGCCCGAGGGGCCGTTCTCCAGCGCGAAGAGCCGGTCGCAGGGAAAATAGCCGCCGGTCGGGAGATCGGCCGAGTCGAGCGGCTCCGGCGAGAGACCCTTGACGGGGTAGCGGTAGAGGCGGGCGAGGCGCATGGCGGGCTCCAAACGGCGATTCGTCGGAGCCTCAAGGCGGCGAGAGCGGCGCGATTGTCAAGGCGCGCGCCTCGGCCACGCTCAGATCCGCGGATTGGCGGCGCCCTCACTTCCCGCCAAAACGATCCGCGATCTCCTGCGCCTCCTTCACCAGCGCCGGGAAGAAGGCTTCCTTCGGCGCGCGCTCCATATTGCAGGCGCGATAGTCCCGGTCGCCTTTCTCCTGCTCCGCCGTGGAGGAATTGAAGAGCTTCTCGTCCTTCGCGCCGCCGGCCTCATATTTCTTCAAAATGGCCTCGGCCTTCTGCTCGGCTTCCCGCCACACCGCCTCGCAGGCGGAAATGAGCTTGAACTTTTCCGCGCTCTGCGTCGCGATATAGACCTTCCCGTCCCGGCGAACCGCGACGACAATCTCCTGATTGGGGTTGGGGCCGATGTCCTGCGCCCAGCCGCCGAGCAGCGCGACGGCGAAGCGCGCCCCTTCCGGCTTCGCGATCGGCAGGTCGGCGGTCTTGGTGAGGGCGGCGTCCTCGCTGATCGCATAGGTGTAGAATTCGTCATTCGCCAGCGCCTCGTCGATCGAGGGCGGCGTCTTGCTTTTCTTCGTCCACCACTCCTCGGGCTTGGCGATCCATTTCGTCGCGAGGCCGTCCGTCGTCACATAGACCTGCGGGCCGTCCTCGCCCTTGGCGAAGCGCAGCGCGTCGAGACCGCCGCCGCCCACCTCATTGTCGGAAAGGGAGCCGAGCGCGATCTTGCCTTTCGCCGGATAGGGCTTGATCTCGAGATCGCCGATGATCGCCTGGAGGCGCTTCTCCAGATCGGCGAGCGCCTTCCCGCTCATCTTGCTCGTATCGGCTCCGGGCGTCTTCGCCTCGATCTTCTTGATCTTGGCGATCGCCGCGTCCCGCGCCGCGATATAGTCCTCCTCGGGCGCGCCGGCGACGGCCGCGAGGCTGAACAGAATGACGGGCATGGCGAAAGGCGCTGGTCTCATACGATCCCCCCAATTCGTCCTGTTGCCGGACCTTGGATGCGATCATAGGCGCGCCCTGGCCAAACGGCCAGCAGCCTGAATCGACCGAGAACGCTCCCTTGCACGGGTGGCGCGGGCGCCGCGAAATTGCTACAAGCTGGCGGCGCGCGGCCGACGCATGTTCGGCGCCGCCTTTCGGAAGGCCCTTTCTCGATGCGTAGCGCCAGAATCGAGCGCAACACCAAGGAAACAGCGATCGCCGTCGCCGTCGATCTCGATGGCGCGGGCAAATCCGACATTTCGACGGGAATCGGCTTTTTCGACCATATGCTCGATCAGATCGCCCGCCATGCGCCGCTCGACCTGACGGTGCTGGCGAAGGGCGATCTGCACATAGACGGTCACCACACGGTGGAGGATGTCGGCCTCGCTCTCGGCCGGGCGGTGGACGAGGCGCTCGGCGACCGGAAGGGAATCGCCCGCTATGGCGACGCCCATGTGCCGCTCGACGAGGCGCTGACCCGCGTCGTCGTGGATGTGTCGGGGCGCCCCTTTCTCGTCTATGAGGTGAATTTTCCGTCCGAGCGCATCGGCGAATTCGACACGGAGCTGATGCGCGAATTCTTCCAGGCCTTCGCGGTCCAGGCCCGCATCGGGCTGCACATAGACAGCCTCAAGGGCGTCAACAGCCATCATATCGCCGAAAGCGCCTTCAAGGGTTTCGCCCGCGCCTTCGGCAAGGCGGTGGCGATCGATCCGCGCCGCGTCCAGGGCGAGGCGCCCTCCACCAAGGGCACGCTGACCGCCTGACCGGCGGCCGGCGGGAAGCGTCCAGTCGAGGAGGGAAAGCCCGTGGCTGTTTTCACCGTTCATCTGCCGCCCGCCGGGACGTCCGAGCCCGAGAAGATCCGGTTCCTGCGTGACGGATTTTCGACGCCGGCTTTCCTCTTCGGCCCTTTCTGGCTCCTGTGGAAGCGCGCCTGGCTTCCGGCGATCGGCTGGACGCTTCTGCTCGTCCTGATCGGCGGCTCGGGGGCGCTGCTCAAAATGCCGCGGGACGCCATGTCGCTTCTCGGCGTCGCCGCCGCGCTGATCCTCGGCTTCGAGGGCGACCGGCTTCTCGCATGGTCCTTGCAGCGGCGCGGCTATGTCGAAGGCGATGTGGTGATCGCCGACAATGAGGACGAAGCCGAGGAGGTCTATTTCGGCCGCCTGCGCGCGGCCTCCCCCGAAACGATTCCCGCGGAGAGCGGCGCTTGACGACGGTCATCATCGATTACGGCTCCGGCAATCTGCACTCGGCGCAGAAGGCCTTCGAGCGCGCCGCGCGTGAAGCGGCCCTCGGCGGCGCGATCAAAGTGACGAACGATCCGGAAGCGGTGCGCGGCGCCGATCGCATCGTGCTGCCGGGCGTCGGCGCCTTCGCCGATTGCCGCGGCGGCCTGCTCGCCCTCCCCGGCCTCTATGACGCGCTTCAGGAAGCCGTGATCGCGCGCGGCCGGCCCTTCCTCGGCATTTGCGTCGGCATGCAGCTCATGGCGGCGCGCGGGCTGGAGCATGGCGAGACGCCCGGCCTCGACTGGATCGGCGGCGATGTCGTCGCCATTCAGCCGAAAGGCCCGTCGTTCAAAATCCCGCATATGGGCTGGAACACGCTCGCGCTCACGCGCGCGCATCCAGTCTTCTCGGGCGTTCCCACGGGCGAGAACGGCCTGCACGCCTATTTCGTCCACTCCTATCATCTGACGCCGTCCGAGCCCGCCCATGTGCTCGCGACGACCGATTACGGCGCGCCGCTCACGGCGTCCGTCGCGCGCGACAATCTCGTCGGCGTCCAGTTCCATCCCGAAAAGAGCCAGAGGCTCGGCCTCGCGCTCATCGCCAATTTCCTGAGGTGGCGTCCGTGATTCTCTTTCCCGCGATCGATCTGAAGGAAGGCCAGTGCGTCCGTCTCGCGCAAGGCGATATGGACCGCGCCACGGTCTTCAACGACGATCCCGCCGAACAGGCCCGCGCCTTCGAGCGCCAGGGCTTCGAATATCTGCATGTGGTCGATCTCGACGGCGCCTTCGCCGGCGCGCCGCGCAACGCCGGCGCCGTGGAGGCGATCCTCGGCGCGCTGACGATTCCGGTACAGCTCGGCGGCGGCATTCGCGACATGCGAACGCTCTCCGGCTGGCTGGAGAAGGGCGTCGCGCGCGTCATCATCGGCACGGCGGCGGTGAAGGACCCGTCCTTCGTGCGCGAGGCCGCGCGGGTCTATCCGGGCCGCGTGGCGGTCGGGATCGACGCCAAGGACGGCATGGTCGCCGTCGACGGCTGGGCGCGCACAACGCGCATGTCGGCGCTCGATCTGGGCAAGAGCTTCGAGGACGCGGGCGTCGCCGCCATCATCTACACGGACATCTCGCGCGACGGAATTCTCACCGGGCTGAACATCGAGCAGACCCTGGCGCTCGCAAATGCGCTGACCATCCCCGTCATCGCCTCCGGCGGCCTTGCCTCGCTCGCCGACATCGAGCGTCTCGTGCAGCCCGACTGCGCCAGGCTCGCCGGCGCCATTACCGGGCGCGCGCTTTATGATGGGCGGCTCGATCCCAGGGAGGCGCTGGCGCTGATCAGGAAGGCGCGGGCGAAATGAAACCGGCGGCAAGCCAACTGCACGAATGCTGGTCGCGAGCAAATCCCTCCCCTTTACGGGGAGGGTGGCCCCGCCGTAAGGCGGGGTCGGGTGGGGTAAGGCCCCGACTATCGCTATCGCCGCCAGAACCCCACCCGGCGGCCGGCGGCCGCCGACCTCCCCGTAAAGGGGAGGTATGGGGATCGCGACGCAGATTGCTGGTTCCGAGGTAGACTGATGCTCAAAGCCCGCGTCATTCCCTGCCTCGACGTGAAGGAAGGCCGCGTCGTCAAGGGCGTCAATTTCGTCGATCTGCGCGACGCCGGCGATCCCGTCGAATGCGCCATCGCCTATGACGCCGCCGGCGCCGACGAATTGTGCTTTCTCGACATCACCGCGAGCCACGAAAATCGCGGCATTCTGCTCGATGTCGTGCGGCGCACGGCGGAGGCCTGCTTCATGCCGCTCACCGTCGGCGGCGGCGTGCGCACGCTGGACGACATTCGCAATCTGCTGCTCGCCGGCGCCGACAAGGCGTCGATCAACACGGCCGCCGTGTCGAACCGGCAATTCGTGCGCGAGGCGGCGGAGAAGTTCGGCGCGCAATGCATCGTGGTCGCCATCGACGCGAAGCAGGTCGGGCCCGGCAAATGGGAGATCTTCACCCATGGCGGGCGCCGGCCGACCGGCATCGACGCCGTGGAATACGCCCGCGAGGTGACGGCGCTGGGCGCCGGGGAAATCTTGCTCACCTCCATGGATCGCGACGGGGCCAAGACCGGCTTCGACATCGCGCTCACGCGCGCCGTGGCCGACGCCGTGAGGGCGCCGGTCATCGCCTCGGGCGGCGTGGGCAATCTCGATCACCTCGTCGCCGGCATTCGCGAAGGCCACGCCACGGCCGTCCTCGCCGCGTCGATCTTCCATTTCGGCGAATATACGATTCCGCAGGCGAAGCGCCATATGGCGGCGGCGGGCCTGCCGATGCGGTTGGATGGTTTGGAGAAGGTGGGATGATAGTTGTCGATTCGCAGGGGACCCCCTCCCTGACCCTCCCCCTTTCAGGGAGAGGGAACGAACACATCGATCCGCGGCGCCTCCCCCTGAAAGGGGGAGGGTCGGGGTGGGAATCGTCATGGGCGAAGCATGGAGCCCGCCGATGACCTTCACCCTTGACGACCTCGCCGCGCTCGTCAAATCGCGCCGCGGCGACAGCGCTTCGAATTCCTACACCAGGCAGCTCTTCGACGCAGGCGTGCCGCGCATTTCGAAGAAGTTCGGCGAGGAGGCGTTCGAGGCCGTCATCGCCGCGATGGCGGGCGACAAAAAGGCGCTCACAAGCGAAGCCGCCGACGTGCTCTATCATCTGCTGGTGCTGCTCGAAGCAAGCGACGTGGCGCTCGCCGACGTCGTCGCCGAGCTTGGCCGCCGCACCGCGCAATCCGGCCTTGCGGAGAAGGCCGCACGCGGAGCGCCACAGTGATCGAACCCGGTCCGCGAGAAAACGGCTTGATCTCGCCCTATCGCCGTTTCACGCGCGCCGAATGGGCGAGCCTGCGCGCCGACACGCCGCTGACGCTGACGCTCGAGGATCTGACGCGGCTCAAATCCGTGGGCGATCCGATCTCGCTCGAGGAAGTGATCGAAATCTATCTGCCGCTGTCGCGCCTGCTCGCGCTTTACGTCGCGGCGACGCAAGGCCTGTTCAAGGCGACGCAGCGCTTTCTGGGCGCCGAGGACGGCAAGGTGCCTTACATTATCGGCGTCGCGGGCTCGGTGGCGGTGGGCAAGTCCACGACGGCGCGCATCCTCAAGGCGATGCTGTCGCGCTGGCCCAATACGCCGAAAGTCGAGCTCATCACGACGGATGGATTTCTTCTCCCCAACGCCGTGCTCGAACGCGAGGGCCTGATGGAGAAGAAGGGCTTTCCCGAAAGCTACGACAACCGCGCGCTGCTGCGTTTTCTCTCGGCCGTCAAAGCGGGGCAGCGCCATGTCTGCGCGCCGGTCTATTCGCATCTCGTCTACGACGTGCTGCCCGGCGAGACGACATGCGTCGACGGTCCCGACATTCTCATCGTGGAAGGCGTCAACGTCCTCGCCGCGCGCCCCTCGCGACAGCCGAAGGAAATTCCCTTCGTTTCGGACTTCTTCGACTTCTCGGTCTATCTCGACGCGAGCGAGGAGATACTGGAGCGCTGGTATGTCGAGAGGTTCCTGCGCCTGCGCGAAACGGCCTTCCGCGACCCGCGCTCTTACTTTCGCAAATACGCCGATCTCTCCGACGAGGAGACGGTGCGCGTCGCGAAGGATATCTGGACGCGCATCAATCTCGAAAATCTGCGCCAGAACATCGCGCCGACGCGGCCGCGCGCGAGCCTGATTTTGACGAAAGGCGCGGATCACCGGATCGAGGAAGTGGCGCTGCGGAAGCTGTAAACCTCTCCCCGCCTGCGGGGAGAGGCCGAGCGAAGCGAGGGCGAGGGCGAAGCGTCCGCTTGAACGATCCGGCAATTCGCTGAGCTTTGCCCCTCACCCCAGCCCTCTCCCCGCGACGCGGGGCTACCGCATTCACACATCTTGGTTGCATGTGGCCTGGGCGTCTGATTCCATTTGAAGGAATCGGAGGGACGGACGATGGACGGACGGACGCTGGGTCGCTTTGGCGACGCGCGACTGGAAAAGGGGGCCTTTCTGCTTTCCCGGCTGGTGGCGGAGGGCGGCGGGGGCATACGCATTCGTCGGCTCGGCGGCGACCGGGCCGGTGAGATTAAGATCACGCGCTTTCTTCGCAATCGGGCGGTGACCGGCGCGGAGATGTTCGCCACGGCGGCCGCGCGCGCGTCGGCGCGTTGCGCCGGGCGCGCGGTCCTGGCGATACAGGACACGACGGTCGTCAAGTCCGAGGGCGGCGGCGGGCTCTATCTGCATCCGACCCTCGTCGTCGACGCCGAGGACGGTTCGATCGTGGGTCTGGCGCACGCGCAGTTCCTTGAACGCGCGACGGGACGCAAGGCGGATCGGCGTCAGCGGCCGATCGAGGACAAGGAAAGCCGGCGCTGGCTGGAGGGCGCGGCGGCGGCGGCGAAAGTTTGCGCTTTGGCGCGCGAGGTCACGGTCGTGGCCGATCGCGAGAGCGATATTTATTCCGCCTTCGCGCGGCGCCCGCCGGGAGTTCACCTCCTCGTGCGCGCCGCGCAGGACCGCGCGCTGGAGGATGGCGAGCGGCTGTTTGCGCGCCTGGATGCGCTGGAGGAGGCCGGGCGGGCGACGCTGTCGCTTCCGGCGAGGCCCGGACGGCCGGCGCGCGAAGCGACACTGGCCGTCCGGCATGGGCGCTTTGATCTCGCGCGGCCCCGGAACGGCGCGGCCCAGAACGACCCCTCGACGATCGCGGTCCATCTCGTCGACGTGCGCGAGATCGACCCGCCCCCAGGCGAAAACGTCCATTGGCGTCTGATCACGACGCGCCCCGTCGACCGCCTCGCGCAAGCGCTCGAGGTCGTCGATCTGTATCGACGCCGTTGGGCGATCGAGCAGTTGTTCCGCACGATGAAGACCGGCGGCTTCGACATCGAGGCCGTGCGGATGGAAGACGACGCGCCGCGCCAGACCCTGGCGGCCGCGACGTTGATCGCGGCCGTGACGATCCAACAACTCGTCCACGCCCGGGACGGCGGCGACCCGCAACGTCTGCGCCCGCTCCTCGACGCCTTCGAGCCCAAGGACCAACCGCTGCTGGAAGCCTATTGCGCCACCCTCGAAGGCAAGACGCAGCGTCAGAAGAACCCACATCCGCGAGGGTCCCTGGCCTATGCGTCCTGGGTGCTCGCCCGCCTCGGCGGCTGGACCGGCTATTACGGAAAACCCGGCCCCGTCGTCATGCTCGCCGGATGGCTCAAATTCCAGCACGGAAAATACGCCATCGCCGTCACCCAACCAACGCCGCCGCTAACCAACACAGATGTGTGAATCTGCTAGGCGACGCGGGGAGAGGGAGCAACATCCAACGTCATTGCGAGGAGCGAAAGCGACGAAGCAATCCAGAGCCGTGGCGCGGCTCCTGGATTGCTTCGCTCCGCTCGCAATGACGATGGAATAGTCGGAAACTCTCCCCGCAGGGGGAAACAGAAAGCGAGAGCCTTCGGGCTTAATCCCTCCCCTTGCGGGACCGTAAAGGGGAGGGATGTGGCGGCGCGCTGTGTCGATCCGCCCCGAACGCTTACGCGTTTCCCACCGTCCGCAGCACCGGCTTTGCCGGTCCATGCGTCGGCTTGCCGTCGATCGTCAGCGCGGCGCCCTCGGCGGAGATCTCCACCGTCGCGCCGTCCACGATCTCGCCGGCGAGCAGCCGCTCGGCCAGCGTATCCTGCAACTCCTTCTGCAAGACGCGCTTCAAGGGACGCGCGCCGTAAGCCGGATCGTAGCCTTTCGCCGCGAGCCAGTCGCGCGCCTTGCCGTCCAGATGCAGCGTGATCTTGCGATCCTCCAGGAGCTTCTGGAGACGCTTCGCCTGGATGTCGACGATCGCGCCCATATCCTCGCGCCGCAGGCGGTGGAACAGGATGATCTCGTCGACGCGGTTCAGGAACTCGGGACGGAAATGCGAACGCACCACCGACATCACCTCGTCATGGACCGCGGTCGAATCCTCGCCCTCCTTCTGCATCACCAGGAATTCGGCGCCGAGATTCGACGTCATGATGATGAGCGTGTTCTTGAAGTCGACCGTACGGCCCTGGCCGTCCGTCAGGCGCCCGTCGTCGAGCACCTGCAGCAGCACATTGAACACGTCCGGATGCGCCTTCTCGATCTCGTCGAAGAGCACGACCTGATAGGGCCGGCGGCGAACCGCTTCCGTCAGCGCGCCGCCTTCCTCATAGCCGACATAGCCGGGCGGCGCGCCGATGAGGCGGGCGACCGAGTGCTTCTCCATATATTCGGACATGTCGAGGCGCACCATCGCGGTCTCGTCGTCGAAGAGGAAGTTCGCGAGCGCCTTGGTGAGCTCCGTCTTGCCGACGCCGGTCGGGCCGAGGAAGATGAAGCTGCCGATGGGCCGGTTCGGGTCCTGCAAGCCGGCGCGGGCGCGGCGCACGGCGGTCGAGACCGCCTCCACCGCCTCGCGCTGCCCGACGACGCGCTTCGCGAGCTCCTCCTCCATATGGAGAAGCTTCTCGCGTTCGCCCTCCAGCATCTTGTCGACCGGCACGCCCGTCCAGCGCGACACCACCTGTGCAATGTCGTTCGCCGTCACGGCCTCCTCGATCAGCGCGCCCTTGCCCTCGGCCGCCTCGGTTTCCGCGAGCTTCTTCTCGAGGTCCGGGATGACGCCATAGGTCAATTCGCCCGCGCGCTGATATTCGCCGCGGCGCTGCGCCTGGGCGAGTTCGTTGCGCGCATGCTCCAACTGCTCCTTGAGCTTCTGGGCGCTGCCGAGCTTGTCCTTCTCCGCCTTCCAGCGCGCGGTGAGCGACGCCGATTTCTCTTCGAGATCGGCAAGCTCGCCCTCTAACTTCGCGAGCCGATCCTTCGACGCCGGATCGGTCTCCTTCTTCAGGGCCTCCTGCTCGATCTTGAGCTGGATGATGCGGCGGTCGAGCTCGTCAAGCTCCTCGGGCTTGGAGTCGATCTGCATGCGCAGGCGCGACGAGGCTTCGTCCACAAGGTCGATCGCCTTGTCGGGCAGGAAACGGTCGGAGATGTAGCGGTTGGACAAAGTCGCCGCCGCCACGATCGCGCTATCCGTGATGCGCACGCCGTGATGCATCTCGTATTTTTCTTTCAGCCCGCGCAGAATCGAGATCGTGTCCTCGACCGTCGGCTCGTCGACGAAGACGGGCTGGAAGCGACGGGCCAGCGCCGCGTCCTTCTCCACATGCTTGCGATATTCGTCGAGCGTGGTCGCGCCGACGCAATGCAGCTCGCCGCGCGCAAGCGCGGGCTTCAGCAGGTTGGACGCGTCCATCGCGCCGTCCGCCTTGCCGGCGCCGACCAGCGTGTGCATTTCGTCGATGAAGAGGATGATCCTGCCCTCGGCGGCCGTGATCTCGTTAAGCACGGCCTTGAGGCGCTCCTCGAACTCGCCGCGATATTTCGCGCCGGCGATGAGCGCGCCCATGTCGAGCGCGAGCAGCTTTTTATCCTCCAACGATTCCGGCACGTCGCCATTGACGATGCGCAGCGCAAGCCCTTCGACGATCGCCGTCTTGCCGACGCCGGGCTCGCCGATCAGCACGGGATTGTTCTTCGTGCGGCGCGACAGCACCTGCACGGTGCGGCGAATCTCTTCGTCGCGGCCGATCACCGGATCGAGCTTGCCCTCGCGCGCCGCTTCGGTGAGGTCGCGGGCGTATTTCTTGAGCGCGTCATACTGGTTCTCGGCCGAAGCCGTATCGGCCGTGCGGCCCTTGCGCAGATCCTCGATCGCGGCGTTCAGCGTCTGCGGCGTCACGCCCGCGTCGCGCAGGATCTTCGCGGCCTCGGTGTCCTTCTCCATCGCCAGCGCCAGCAGCAGGCGCTCGACGGTGACGTAGGAATCGCCTGCCTTCTGCGCGATCTTCTCGGCATTGGCGAAAAGCCGCGCCGTCGCGGGCGCGAGATAAAGCTGCCCGGCGCCGGCGCCGCCGACCTTTGGGAGCTTGGCCAGCGCGGCCTCGGTCTTCGCCAGCGCCTCGCGCGAACGCCCGCCCGCGCGGTCGATGAGACCGGCGGAAAGCCCCTGCTCGTCGTCGAGCAAAACCTTCAGAATATGCTCGGGCGTGAATTGCTGATGGCCCTCGCGCGTGGCGAGGCTTTGCGCGCTCTGCACGAATCCGCGCGCGCGTTCGGTATATTTCTCGAAATTCATCTTTCCCCTCGTGACCTTCGAGGCATGCCCTCTTGCGAGCGGCGCGCCCTGCGTCTGATTTTTCCAGCCCCTTTCGGCGGCCTTCGGAAACGATATGGGAGCGGACGCCCGGAGTTGAAGAGGCGCGGGGCCGAAGCGCAGCCGCGACAAAGGGGCGCGGAACCGCCGTCCCTTCCCAGGGAGGGTCACGCCGAAGGCGCGGGGCCGGCGACGCCGCAAATGATTGACGCGCGAGAAGGCTTCTCGCATCAGGAATGCGGCCATCGAAATCTCGGCGCATGCCGCAGTCTTGCCCCTCACCCCGACCCTCTCCCCGCAAGCGGGGAGAGGGGGACGATCGCCATCTCGGGTGGGGGCCGCGCCGCGATAAGAATGCACGACGCCGAGCAGGTCCCCGCCCCGCCCTTGCTCAAGCCGCCTCAAGCCCCTACATCCGCGAGACATATTGCGCGGGAAGGCAAGAATGGAAAGCGAAGGCGCGAAGTCGCCCCTCATGCATGCGACGACCATCATATTGGTGAAAAAGCAGGGCGAGACCGTCATCGCCGGCGACGGCCAGGTGAGCCTCGGCCAAACCATCATGAAGGGCAACGCCAAAAAGGTGCGCCGCCTCGGCAAGGGCGACGTCATTGCCGGCTTCGCGGGCGCCACCGCCGACGCCTTCACGCTTTTCGAGCGGCTCGAATCCAAGCTCGAGCAATATCCCGGACAGCTCATGCGCGCCTGCGTGGAGCTCGCCAAGGACTGGCGCATGGACCGCTATCTGCGCCGGCTGGAGGCGATGATGCTGGTCGCGGACAGGCAGGTGGGGCTCGTGCTGACGGGCTCCGGCGACGTGCTGGAGCCGGAGGCGACCGAGGGCGGCGCCGTCGCGGCCATCGGCTCGGGCGGCAATTACGCGCTCGCCGCCGGCCGCGCCCTGATCGACACGCCGGCCGACGCCGAGACCATCGCCCGCCGCGCGATGAACATCGCCGCCGACATCTGCGTCTATACGAACCACAACATCGTGGTGGAGAAAATCTGATGGCCGATTTCTCGCCGCGCGAGATCGTTTCCGAGCTCGACCGCTACATTGTCGGGCAGCATGAAGCCAAGCGCGCCGTCGCGATCGCGCTGCGCAACCGCTGGCGCCGCCTGCAACTCGAAGGGCAGATGCGCGAAGAGGTGATGCCCAAGAACATTCTCATGATCGGCCCGACGGGCTGCGGCAAGACGGAGATCGCGCGGCGCCTCGCCAAGCTCGCCAACGCGCCCTTCCTCAAGATCGAGGCGACGAAATTCACCGAGGTCGGCTATGTCGGCCGCGACGTGGAGCAGATCGTCCGCGACCTGATCGAGGTCGCGCTCGTGATGGTCAAGGAGAGACGCCGCAAGGACGTTCAGGCCCGCGCCGAGAAGGCGGCCGAAGAGCGCGTCCTCGACGCGCTTGTGGGCCCCGCCTCCTCGCCCGCGACGCGCGAGACCTTCCGCAAGCGTCTGCGCGACGGCGAGCTGGGCGATAAGGAGATCGAGGTCGAATTGCAGCAGTCGGGCGGCGCCATGCCGATGTTCGAACTGCCGAACATGCCCGGCGGCGGCTCCGTGTCGGCCTTCTCCCTCGGCGATATTTTCGGCAAGATGCAGCGCGGCAAGCCGCGTCGGCTCACCGTGAACGAGGCGCATGGACCGCTCGTCGCGGAGGAGAGCGACAAGCTCATCGACCAGGAGGCGAGCGTCCGCGAAGCGATCCACGAAGTCGAGAATAACGGCATCGTCTTCATCGACGAGATGGACAAGATCTGCGCGCGCGAGGGCCGCGGCGGCGCCGACGTCTCGCGCGAGGGCGTGCAGCGCGACCTGCTGCCGCTCATCGAAGGCACGACGGTCGCGACCAAGCACGGGCCGGTGAAGACCGACCATGTGCTCTTCATCGCGTCGGGCGCCTTCCATGTCGCCAAGCCCTCGGATCTGCTGCCCGAATTGCAGGGCCGCCTGCCGATCCGCGTGGAGCTGGCCTCGCTCAACGAGGAGGATTTCCGCCGTATTCTCACCGAGACGGAAGCCTGCCTCACCAAGCAATATGTGGCGCTGATGGGGACGGAAGGCGTGACGCTGGAATTCGCGCCCTCCGCCGTCGACGCCGTCGCCAAGGTCGCCGTGGCGGTCAACACTTCGGTCGAGAATATCGGCGCGCGCCGCCTGCAAACGGTGATGGAGCGCGTGCTCGACGAGATCAGCTTCTCGGCCTCCGACCGCGCGGGCGAGACGGTCGTCATCGACGGGGAATATGTCGAGAAGCATATCGGCGATCTCGCAAAGAACCGGGATTTGAGCCGGTTTATTCTGTAAACAGGCGCCCTCCCTCTCCCGCTTGCGGGAGAGGGACATCCCCGCACTTGCGCCGAAGGCCGCGCATTGTCATAACCGCCGCCAAAGTCCTCAACCCGCGACGGCGATCCCATGTCCAACTTTCCGCAGCGCGTCTTTTCCGGCGTGCAGTCGACCGGCAATCTGCATCTCGGCAATTATCTCGGCGCCATCGTCAAATTCGTCGAATTGCAGAAGGCCTTCGAGTGCCTTTATTGCGTCGTCGACCTGCACGCCATCACCGTGCCCCAGGACCCGCTCGAGCTGCGCAACAATACGCGCGAGATCGCGGCGGCCTTCCTCGCCTGCGGCATCGATCCGAAGAAGAACATCGTCTTCAACCAGAGCCAGGTCGCCGAGCACGCGGAACTCGCCTGGGTGCTGAATTGCGTCGCGCGCATCGGCTGGCTGAACCGCATGACGCAGTTCAAGGACAAGGCCGGCAAGGACCGCGAGAACGCCTCCATGGGCCTTCTCGACTATCCGGTGCTGATGGCCGCCGACATTCTCATCTATCGCGCGACGCATGTGCCGGTCGGCGACGACCAGAAGCAGCATCTCGAGCTTGCGCGCGACATTGCGCAGAAGTTCAACAACGACTTCGGCGCGTCGATCGAGCGCAACGGCTTCGGCGGCGCTTTCTTCCCGCTGCCCGAGCCGCTGATTTCCGGCCCCGCGACGCGCGTGATGAGTCTGCGCGACGGCACGAAGAAAATGTCGAAATCGGACGCCTCCGATTATTCGCGCATCAATCTCTCCGACGACGCCGATCAAATCGCGCAGAAGGTGAAAAAGGCCAAGACCGATCCCGAGCCCCTGCCCTCCGAGGAAAAGGGCCTCGAGGGCCGGCCCGAGGCGGACAATCTCGTCGGCATCTTCGCCGCGCTCTCCGGACGCGCCAAGGCGGACGTGCTGGCCGAGTTTGGCGGCGCGAACTTCTCCACCTTCAAGAACGCGCTCGTCGATCTCGCCGTCGCGAAGCTGTCGCCGATCACCGGCGAATTGCGCCGCATCCGCGAGGATGAGGGTTATGTCGACACGGTGCTGCGCGACGGCTCCGAACGCGCCCGCGCCATCGCCCGCGAGAATATGAACGCGGTGAAGGATATTGTGGGCTTCTTGAGGTAATTCCCCCGTCATTGCGAGCGAAGCGAAGCAATCCAGCGCCGCGTAGAGGCCGCTGGATTGCTTCGTCGCTTACGCTCCTCGCAATGACGGATCCGAAATCGCGTAAACAATAAGCTTGAACTGTTGGCGCCCAATACCTCCCCTTTACGGGGAGGTCGGCGGTCGAAGACCGCCGGGTGGGGTTCGCGCCGCCATTACATTGATGGAGCGTTACCCCACCCGACCCCGCTTCGCGGGGCCACCCTCCCCGTGAAGGGGAGGGATTAGCTCACGCCAGCGTTCACCCAATTGCCCTGCTCTCGATCGCCCGAATGCTGTCCGCAATATGCGCGAGATAGACGCTGTCGGTTTTCACAAGGCGAGCGCTTCCCGGTCGATAATCGGTTTGAGAAACGGGCTGACGCCCAGAGAAGTGACGAGATCAACCCTGCGGCCCGTCAAAGCCTCAAGCTCCTCCGCGAGTGCGAGGTAGTCGCCGAAGCCCCGGTCCTCGGCGAGATCGATGAGAATGTCGACGTCGCTAGTCGGAGTGTCTTCACGGCGAACGACCGAACCGAAAAGCCTGATGTTGGACGCGCCGTGCCGCCGCGCGGCGGCGACGAGCTCTGAACGTTTCGCATGCAGGGAGCCGAGTAGCGGCATATGTAACCTTTCTCCGTCCTATAGCACGGATTCAGCCCTTTATCCGCTCCGGCTTCGGCCCGCCCGTCGCCCAGTCCAGAAGCTCGACCGTGTGCATGATCGGAACTGCGGTTCCCGCCCCGATCTGCACGATGCAGCCGAGATTGCCGGCGGCGATCACATCGGGCGCGACGCTTTCGATATTCGCAACCTTGCGCGCGCGAAGCTGGTCCGCCAGCTCCGATTGCAGAAGGTTGTAGGTTCCGGCCGAGCCGCAACAGATATGCCCCTCCGGCGCGGCGACGACCTCGAAGCCGGCGCGCGTCAGCGCTTCGACCGGCTGGCGCGTAATCTTCTGGCCGTGCTGAAGCGAACAGGCCGAGTGATAGGCGATTTTGAGACGCGGCGCCGAACTTGTTTGCAAATCGAGCTTCTCGACAAGCTCGCTCACGTCGCAGGCCAGCGCCGAAATGCGCGCGGCTTTATCCGCCAGCGCGGCGTCGTTGCGGAACATGAAGCCGTAATCCTTGACGCTCGTCCCGCAGCCGGATGTGTTGACGACGATATGGTCGAGGCCGCCCGTGTCAATTTCGCGCGTCCAGGCCTCGATATTGCGCCGGGCGAAAGCGTGGGATTGATCCACCTGGCCCAGATGATGCGGAAGCGCGCCGCAACAGCCGGCGCCCTCGGCGACGACCACCTCGACGCCGTGACGCGTCAGCAGACGCACGGTCGCTTCATTGATGCGCGTGTCCAGCACGGTCTGCGCGCAGCCGTTCAGCAAAGCGACGCGCATCTTGCGCGCGCCTTGCGCCGGAAAGACCTGCGGCCGGTCGATCTCGGAAGGGGCCGGCAGCGTCTTCGGCGCGAGAATAAAAAGCGCGCGAAGGCGTTGGGGCAGAAATCCCGCGAAAGGCGCGAGGATTTTGACGGCGCGCAACGCTTGCCGGAATACGGCCGGGCGCGGCAGCGCGAAAGCAAGCAAGGCGCGCAGCGCCCTATCCTGCAAAGGCCGCTTATATGTCTTCTCGATATGCGCGCGCGCATGATCGACGAGATGCATATAATGCACGCTCGACGGACAGGTCGTCATGCAGGAAAGGCAGGAGAGGCAGCGATCGATGTGGCGCGCCGTGCGCGCGTCGGCCGGACGCTCATTCTCCAGCATCTCCTTGATGAGATAGATGCGTCCGCGCGGGCTGTCGAGCTCGTCGCCGGTCAGCAGATAGGTCGGGCAGGTCGCCGTGCAGAAGCCGCAATGCACGCAGGCGCGCAGGATCTTCTCCGATTGCGCCATGTCCGGGTCCGCGAGCGCGGCGAGCGAGAAATGCGTCTGCATCTCAAAAGGCCTCGCGCATGCGGCCGCGCTCCAGAATATGCGCGGGATCGAAGCTTTCCTTCACCCGCTTCGTGAGCGCCGCGAGCGGCGCCGGTTGCGGATGGAAGACATCGACGCGCGCGCGCGCGTCGTCGGAAGCGCGAATGAGGGTGGCGTGCCCGCCATGCGCGTCAATGGCGGCGCGCACGGTCCCGGCGTGCGCGTCCGGCGCCGAGTCGAGACACAGCCAGACGAGCCCGCCCGCCCAATCATAGAAGTGCGCGAGAATCGGCGCGCCCGCGCGGCGCAGCGCTTCCGTCACTCTGAAACCCTCGGTCGGCGCGACGGAAACGCGCCAGACCTGACCGGCGTAAGCGGCGATCGGCGCGGCGTCGCGCAGCGACGCCCATAAGACGGCGGACTCGGGCGGCGGCAGCGTCCCGAAATCCGCGCCGCTTTCGCCAAGCTCGCTCATAAGCGCGTCGCGCCTTGTCGCCACCGAAATCTCCGGTCCTTCGATGCGCAGCAGCGCCGCATTCGCGCCGAGGCCAAGCGGCGCCGCGCCGGAAGGGAGCATGGCGAAGCACGAGACTTCGTGCGGCGCGCCCGAGGCGCGCCGCAGAACGGCGAGACTTTGCGCTTCGTCGAGACCCAGAACCATGAGGGTCTGCTCGGTCTCCGCCCTGGGCAGCACCTTCAGCGTTACATCTGTCAGCAATGCGAGCGTGCCGTATGAGCCGCAGACGAGCTTGGAGAGATCGTAGCCGGTGACGTTCTTCATCACGCGGCCGCCCGACTTCACGATCTCGCCGCGCCCGGTGACGCAATGAAAGCCGAGCAGATGGTCGCGTGCGGCGCCGGCCTTGATGCGGCGCGGCCCCGAGGCGTTCACGGCGACGACGCCGCCGATCGTCGCGCTTTTCGTGGCGCCGCCGAGGAGCGGCGCATAATCCATGGGCTCGAAAGCGAGCTGCTGACGATGCGCGTCGAGCAGCTCTTCAATTTCCCGCAGCGGCGTTCCGGCGCGGGCCGACAGCACGAGCTCTTCCGGCTCATAGAGCGTCACGCCCGTAAGCGCGCGCGTCGACAATTCCTGCGGCTGCGGCGCGTGGCGGCCGAGGCGCTTCTTCGTTCCCGCGCCGGCAATGGCGAAAGGCGTCTTGCGCGCATTGGCGCCGCGCAGCGCCTCGGCCGCATCGGCGGCGTCGCGAATCTCCAGAATGGCGAGAGCCGCGTCCATCAGAATCGCGGCAGATCGGGAAAGGGCGTCTCGCCGCCTGAGACATGCATCATGCCGAATTCGGCGCAGCGATGCAGCGTCGGGAAGACCTTGCCGGGATTGAGACGGTTTAAGGAATCGAAGGCGCATTTCACGCGCAATTGCTGCTCCAGATCCGTCTCGCTGAACATCTCGCCCATCAGATCGCGCTTCTCCACGCCGACGCCATGCTCCCCCGTGAGCACCCCGCCGACGGAAACGCAGAGGCGCAAAATGTCGAAGCCGACCCGCTCCGCGCGCGCGATGTCGCCTTCGATCGACGCGTCATACAAGATCAGCGGATGCAGATTTCCGTCGCCGGCGTGAAAGACATTGGCGACCTGGAGGCCCTCGCGCCTGGCGATCTCGTCCATGCCTTCGAGCACCTCCGGCAGGCGGGCGCGCGGAATGGTGCCGTCCATGCAGAGATAATCCGGCTTGATGCAGGAGACCGCCGGGAAGGCGTTCTTGCGGCCCGCCCAGAATTGCAGGCGCTCGGCCTCGCTGTGCGAAATCTTCGTGGTCGTCGCGCCTTCCTCGCGCGCGATCCCTTCCACGAGGCCGACGAGATGATCCACCTCCGCCTGCGTGCCGTCGAGTTCTACGATGACGACGGCCTCCGCATCGAGCGGATAGCCGCAGGGCTGGAAGCGCTCGACCGCGTGGATGGTCTTTTTGTCCATCATCTCCATGCCGCCGGGAATGATTCCGCGCGCGATCACCGCGCCGACGAAGCGCGCGCCGGCGGCGACGCTCGGAAAGCCAACAAGAAGGCCACGCGCCACGGCGGGCTTTTGCAGGATGCGCACGGTGACTTCCGTGACGACGCCGAGAAGCCCTTCGGAGCCCGTCATCAGACCGAGCAGATCGTAAGCCTCGCTGTCGAGATGCTTGCCGCCGAGGCGGATGACCTCGCCGCCCATCAGCACGACTTCGAGGCCGAGAATGTTGTTCGTCGTCAGACCATATCTCAGGCAATGCACGCCGCCCGCGTTCTCCGCGACATTGCCGCCGATCGAGCAGGCGATCTGCGACGACGGGTCGGGCGCGTAATAGAAGCCCCTGCCCTCGACCGCCTTGGAAATGGCGAGGTTCTGCACGCCGGGCTGCACGCGCGCGCAGCGGTTCTCGTAGTCGATTTCGAGGATGCGGTTGAATTTCGACATCCCCAGCAGAATGCCGTCCTCGAGCGGCATGGAGCCGCCGGAAAGCGACGTGCCGGCGCCGCGCGGCACGATCTTGACGTTCATCTCCGCGGCGAGCGCGAGAATGGCGCTCACCTGCGCGACGGTCTCCGGCAGCGCGACGAGGAGCGGCAGCGCGCGATACATGGTGAAGGCGTCGCATTCGTAAGCGCGCCGCGCGGTCTCGTCGACGATGAGGTTCGGAGCCGGCAGGATGTCCCGCAGCCGGGCGACGAGCTCGTCGCGGCGCGCGAGAATTTCCGGCTCCGGCGCAGGCATGATGAGCATTTTCTCTCCCGCCCCCTTGCGCGTCGTTCCGCCCTGTGCGGCGTTGCGCTGGCCGTCCCGCTATGGGATTTCCGCTCGGGCCCCGCGAAATTTCCCTAATCGAGGCGTCGAACGGGCGCAAGTCCGCGCGGTCCGGCCGCTGGAAAAACAAGGAGAAGCGATGAAGATGAAATTCGTTCTCACGCGCGCCGACGCCAAGCGCGTGGCCGCCGCCGCCGCGCAGGAAGCCGAACGCAACGGCTGGAGCGTGGTGATCGCCATCGTCGACGACGCTGGCCTCATCGTCTATCTGGAGCGCCTCGACGGCGCGCAGCCCGCCTCCTGCGAAATCGCCCAGGCGAAGGCGCGCGCGGCGGCGCTGTTCAAGCGCCCCACCAAAGCGCTCGAGGAGACCGTCGCCGGCGGGCGCGTGGCGCTGCTCGGCCTGCCGCATGTCACGCCGGTGGAAGGCGGGCTGCCGCTCGTGCATGAAGGACAGGTCGTCGGCGCGATCGGCGTTTCGGGCGTGCAGTCCTTTGAGGACGGCATGGTCGCCAGGGCCGGCGCCGATGCGCTCGCCGCGGGGACTTAACGATCTATTTACAGTGCTCTCGGAACGCGAGGGCGGCGCGCCGGTCCTGCGGCGCGCAAAGCCAGGGACGAGCTATCTCGGCCCTGGCGCTTGATCTTCGCCGCCGCCGAGCGCGCGTCGGGCGCGTCCCACGGAGTCGGGCGGCAGCGACTCCGCCGCGGCGAATTCGAGAAGAAGAGATTCATCGCCCGCGAGATGATCGAGAACCGCCAAATGAAAACCAGGGTCGCCCAGGAGGGCGCGAACCTCGCCGCAATCCAGCCCCGTCAAAGCGATAAAATGCGCGAGCCGGTTCTCATCGAGCGAGAGAAAGGCGAGCGCCCGCAAGGCGAGCTCGGTCGCGGCCGGCTCCTCGGCCTCGGCGCGGCCGCGCGTGTACGAATCGCGACTGATTTTCATTAATCTTCCCATGCTATCGATCTTCGAAACGGCTCCCCCTTTGATCCTCTTGCCGCGTCAAAGCCCGCCGAGTCTCTAGAGTTTGCCCCCATGAAAAAGACGGTCCTCATCGTAGAGGATAACGAACTCAATATGAAGCTCTTCAACGATCTGTTGGAGGCGAACGGCCATGCGACGCTCCGCACCAAGAGCGGCGTGGAGGCGATTTCGCTCGCGCGGGACCATCGGCCGGATCTGATCCTGATGGACATTCAACTGCCCGAGGTCAGCGGACTGGAAGTGACGCGCTGGCTGAAGGACGACGACGATTTGAAGGCCATTCCCGTTATCGCCATCACCGCCTTCGCCATGAAGGGCGACGAGGAGAAAATCCGCCAGGGCGGCTGCGAGGCCTATCTCTCGAAGCCCATCTCCGTGGCGAAGTTTCTCGAGACGGTGAATTCTTTCCTTGCGGAAAAGAAGTAGGAGACGTCAGCCACATGACCGCCCGCGTCCTCATCGTTGACGATCTGCTGCCCAACATCAAATTGTTGGAGGCGCGTCTTTCCGCTGAATATTTCGACGTCGTCTCGGTGACGAACGGCCCCGAGGCGCTGGAAGTCTGCCGCGACGGGCGCTGCGACATCGTCCTGCTCGACGTCATGATGCCGGGCATGGACGGCTTCGAGGTCTGCACGCGCCTCAAGGCCGATCCCGCCACCATGCATCTGCCGGTCGTGATGGTCACCGCGCTCGATCAGCCGGCCGACCGCGTTCGCGGCCTGGACTGCGGCGCCGACGATTTTCTCACCAAGCCCGTCGACGAGATGGCGCTCATCGCCCGCGTGCGGTCGCTGACGCGCCTCAAGATCATGCTGGACGAATTGCGGGCCCGCGCCAACACTTCCGCCAATCTCGGCCTCGCCTCGCGGGAGGCGAATGACGGCGAACGCGGCCGCGTCCTTCTCGTCGAGGATCGCCCCGGCTCCTCCGACCGCATCGTCGCGGCGCTGCGCGACTATCACGACATCGAGATCGAGCAATATCCGCAGGAGGCGCTGTTCCGCGCCGCGGAGAACAATTACGAGCTCGTCGTCGTCAGCCTCAACCTCGCCGATTTCGACGCGCTGCGTCTGTGCAGCCAGCTCCGCTCGCTCGAGCGCACGCGGTCCATACCGATCCTGCTCCTCGCCGACATCGAGGACCGGAACCGCGTTCTGCGCGGGCTGGATCTCGGCGTGAACGACTACATCATGCGGCCCATCGACCGTAACGAGCTGGTCGCCCGCGTGCGCACCCAATTGCGCCGCAAGCGCTATACGGACAGCCTGCGCGAGAACGTCCAGGCGACGATCGAGCTCGCCGTGGTCGATGCGCTGACCGGCCTCAACAACCGCCGCTTCCTCGAGACGCATCTCGCCAATGCGCTCGACCAGGCGGCGCATAAGGGCCGGCCGCTGTCGCTGATGATTCTCGACATCGACCATTTCAAATCGGTCAACGACACCTATGGCCACGACGCCGGCGACGAGGTGCTCAAGACCTTCGCCCAGCGAATCAAGCGCGTGCTGCGCGGCGCCGATCTCGTCTGCCGCCTCGGCGGCGAGGAATTCGTCGTGGTCATGCCCGATACGCCGCTTACCATCGCCGAACGCGTGGCGGAGCGTGTTCGCGCCGCCGTCGAGGGCGAAAAATTCCCCATCGACACGAAGGCGACGCGCACGATTCCCGTCACCACCTCTATCGGCCTCGCCGAGCGGGGAACGGACGCCAATGCGGACGCGCTTCTGCGGCGCGCCGACAAGGCGCTCTACGCCTCGAAATCCTCGGGCCGCAACCGGGTCACGGCCGCCGCCGCCTAGATCGCGCTGCGACTGGCGCCCGCTGTGGCGGCATCGCCCTCGATTTCAGGCTGCGCGCGTCTTGCGAAAAACCGGCTTCCAGCTTTCGCGGCGCGCTCCGCGTCCTGTGACGTTTTCGACATAAAATCGCGCGCCGGGCTTGCAGCCCGAGCCCGGCTGAACTATACAGCGCCCGTCGACGCCGCGCGCCGGCCGAAGCCTCCCCCAAGAGGCGGCTTGAATGATGGGGCCATAGCTCAGTTGGGAGAGCGCTTCAATGGCATTGAAGAGGTCGTCGGTTCGATTCCGTCTGGCTCCACCAAGCAATCTCATCAAACTGCACGGTTTGCTTCCTACTTTCCTCAACCGAAAATCCGTACCTTAGATTTACCTTTGCGTCGACGCGACTGCTGGGCTATCGCGCGCCGGCGGATGCTTGCGCATGGCGCTCGGCTTACGAAGCCGTTCTCGATTCGAGATAGGCGACGATTTTCTGCGCCAGCTCGAGCGGATCGCGCCCGACCGTCTGGAGATGGATTTCCGGCGCTTCCGGCGGCTCATAGGGCGACGAAACGCCGGTGAAGTTATGAATCTTTCCGGACATTGCGCGCTTGTAAAGTCCTTTCGGGTCGCGCCTGGCGCATTCCTCGATCGGCGTATCGATGAAAATCTCGATGAACTCGCCGTCGGGCGTCATCTCGCGGGCCATCCGCCGCTCCGACCGGAAAGGCGAGATCAGCGATACGAGAACGATGAGCCCCGCATCGCTCATCAGTTTGGCGACCTCCGCCACCCGCCGGACGTTTTCCACCCGATCGGCGTCCGTGAATCCGAGGTCGCGATTGAGGCCGTGACGCACATTGTCGCCGTCGAGCAGAAAGGTGTGCCTGCCCTTGGCGTGCAACGCCTTTTCGAGGAAGTTCGCGATAGTGGACTTGCCGGAGCCGGAAAGGCCCGTGAACCACAGCACGGTCGGGGCCTGGCCTTTCTGGGCGGCGCGCGCCGCCTTGTCGATCGTCAGCGCCTGCCAGTGGATGTTGCCCGCACGGCGAAGCGGGAAATCGATCATCCCGGCTCCGACCGTGGCGTTGGAAAGGCGGTCGATCAGCAGGAAACCGGCCGTGGCGCAATTCTCGGCGCGCCCGTCAAAGGCGATCGGGCGTCGGGTCGAAAGATTGCACACCCCGATCGCATTCGTCCGTAGCGTCTTGGCGGCTTCGCGCGAGAAGCTCGTCACGGCGACGCCATATTTCAGAGTCGTGACCGTCGCGCCGACGCTGTCCGCCGCCGTTCGCATCAGATAGGCGCGGCCCGGAATTAGCTCGTCATCGCCGAACCAAACGAGATGGGCCTGAAATTGGTCGGCGACATGAGGGCGCGCCGACGGCTCGGCGAGAAGGTCGCCGCCGGAGACGTCGATTTCCTCGTCGAGAACGAGCGTCGCCGCCTGTCCCGCCACGGCGAATGGGAGCTCGCCACCCTCCCTGACGATGCGCGCGACGGTCGCTTGCCGCCCGGATATGGCCGCCACAACTCTGTCGCCGACCGCAACCCTCCCGGACGCCACATATCCGCTGAACTCCAGGTTCGGTCGATCGGCGGGCCGCGCGGCGAATCGGAACGGCTTGCCGACATCGCCGTGATGCGGCCCGGCGGTCCCGAGATGATCGAGCAGCGCCGAACCGCCGTACCAGGGCGTATTCGCCGACCGGGTCGCGATATTGTCCCCGTGAAGCGCGGAGATTGGGATCGCGCTCATCGAAGCGAAGCCCAGCCCCGAGGCGTAGGCGGCATAATCGGCGACAATCCGTTCGAATGCGCGCTCGCTGAAATCCACCAGATCGATCTTGTTGACGGCGAGCAGTATGTGGCGAATGCCGAATAGGGAGACGATGAAGGCGTGTCGCCGCGCCCGCGCCGTCAAGCCTCGGGAGTCGACCACGATGATGACGCGATCGGCGATGGATGTCCCCTGCGCCATAAGGCGCTCGGGCGCGTCGGAGACCACGAATTCAGGGGTTCGCGCGGAAGCGCAAGGTTCGGCCTGCCCGCTCGCGATCTTCCGCCGCGCGTCAACCCGGTCGACGAGGGTCGAGCCGCCATCGCCGGCCGCGGCGCAGATCAGAAAACGCGGAGGCGATTTGCTCCCCTGCATCAGCAAATCTTCGCGGGCGTGAAACATGGGTTTGAATCCGTCCCGTCCGGCATTAAAATATCCTTTGCGGACATCGCCTCTCCGGGCCACTCTATCGGACATTTCGGTCGCCCGCAGCGCCGGCTGGCGCAAAGACGGAACCCCGCGCGCCACGTCATTGCGAGCGAAGCGAAGCAATCCAGAGCCGCGCGACGCGCGCCCATCGTTTTAGACGAGCATATCCTTGCCGGCTTTCGAAACGGAGGACAGGCCGGTCAGCGTCATCGCGACGCGCAATTCGTCTTGAAGCATGCGCAGCATCCGCTCGACGCCCGCCTGCCCGTCCGCCGCAAGGGCGAAGGCCGCCGCGCGGCCGAGAAGGACGCCCCGCGCGCCCAAGGCCAGCATACGCAGCGCGTCGAGGCCGGATCGAACGCCGGAATCCGCGAAGACGACTAGATCGGCTCCCACCGCGTCGGCGATCGCGGGCAAGGCCCTGGCTGTCGACAGGACGCCGTCGAGCTGGCGGCCGCCATGGTTCGAAACGACGACGCCGTCGGCGCCCAAGCGGACGGCGTCGCGCGCATCCTCCGCGTCGAGAACGCCCTTGACGACAAGCGAACCTTTCCAGAAATCACGAATCCATTCGATGTCCGACCAACCGATCGAGGGGTCCATATTGGCCGACAGCCAGCCGATATAATCTGTCAGGCTCACCGCCCTGCCGAGATAGTCGGAGACGTTGCCGAGAACATGCGGGCGTCCGCGCAGCCCGACGTCATAGGCCCAGCCGGGCCGCGTCATCGCCTGCAGAATGCGGCGCTCGCGCGCATAGGGGCCCGACATGCCGGAATGGGCGTCGCGGTAGCGCGCGCCGGGCGTCGGCAGATCGACGGTGAAGACGAGCGTGCGGACGCCCGCCTCCCGCGCGCGCTCCAGGACATGGCGCATGAAGCCGCGATCCTTCAGCACATAGAGCTGGAACCAGATCGGCCGCGCGCATTGCGACGCGACTTCCTCGATCGAGCAGATGGACACGGTGGAGAGGACATAGGGGACGCCCATTGTCGCCGCGGCGGAAGCGGCCTGAACCTCGCCGCGCCGCGCGAACATTCCCGTCAGGCCGACAGGCCCCAAAATGACGGGAAGCGCGGCCCGCTCGCCGAACCATTCGGCGGAAACGTCGAGCTTTGCGACGCTTCTCAGCACGCGCTGCCGCAGCCGGACGGCTGCGAGGTCGGCAATATTGGCGCGCAGCGTCTCCTCCCCATAGGCCCCGCCGTCAATATAGTCGAAGAGGAAGCGCGGCAGCCTGCGCCGCGCCGCCTCGCGGTAATCTCCGACGCTGGAAATGATCATCGACGCCCCCGGCCAGATCGCGCCTCAAAATAGCATGGAAAAGCGCGCGGCCGCGCCCGCAAGGCCCCACGCGACGGCGATCGGCGAATCGACGCGCCGCTCGCGGGAAATACTTGCCGGCGTTCTGAAATTCACCATCCGGACAGCTCCTCTCGCCGGCTTGCGCCGACGGTCGCGCTCGCGCGTTATGATGATCGGGGCCGAGGGAATCGGTCTTGTCGCCGCCCGGAAGGCGCGGCGGCGAACTTCCTTAGGGCGCGGCGTCCCGCCGGCCCGGGAGCAGATGAGGAAATGGTCGCCATGATGTCGAAATTTTTGATCCGAGGCGCCGCTTTCGGCGCCTTTTTCGGCCTGCCGCTCGCCTTCGACGCCGCCCAGGCGGCAATGCCGGTTCCCGCGCCCCAGCTCGAGCAGGGCATGATCGTCCCCGTCTGGGGCGGCTGCGGTCCCTACGGGCATCGCGGGCCCTGGGGCGGCTGCCGCGCGGGCGGCCAGTGGGGCGGCTACCGTCCCTATGCGCGGTTCTATGGCCCACGGCCGTTTTACGGGCCGCGCTATTGGGGTCCGCGCCGCTATTATTGGTAATCAAAACCGCGCGGCGGGACTCCCCGCCGCGCGGCTCTCAGAATAAACTTTCGATTTAAGTATTAACCGCACATAATTTAGCAGCAACGCTCTAGAATTTTTGGGTATTTACTATTGTTCAGCCTGAATAAACCTCTTGGACTTGGCTTGAGAAGCGATTTTGTCTTGCATTTGCAGCAAATACAGCTAAAAATCAAGGGGCGTTCATGATCACGCGTTGCATATGCGTTTGCGTAGGGGGTAGCGATGATTGGAGAAGCTCAAGACGAAATCTGTGTGCGAGACGAAATTTTCTCCACGCCCCATTTGCCAGGGTCCTTCTCGCCTTCCGTGGTCATCATCGAATCCAGAGCGCTCATCCGGGAGTGCCTAGCCCTGTGCCTCCAGAAGAAGCTCGACCTCCCGATCCTGACCTATGCGGATGTGGGGACATGGACCCAGGATCCCGCCGGCGCTTCCGCCTGCGTGATCATTCTCGGCGGCGTCGACAAGGAGATGGCGGGCGAGCATTCGGAGCTCATGCAGGAATTGTCCCATTGGGAAAAGGACGTCCCGGTCATCGTCTTCTCGGACAATGAGAGCCGGGCCCAGATCACGAGCAGCCTCCGCTCCGGCGCCAAGGGATATATTCCGAGCGACACGCCGCTCGAGGTCGTCGCGCGAGCGATCAAGCTGGTGCTCGTCGGCGGCGTGTTCGTGCCGCCCAATATTCTGATGGAGACGCGGCAGGACGATGCGCCGGCCTCCTTGCGCCGCGAGACGAAGATCGATTTCACGGCGCGCGAGAACGACGTCGTGCGCGCTTTGCTCAAGGGCAAATCCAACAAGGTGATCGCCTATGAGCTCAATATGAGCGAGAGCAGCGTGAAGGTGCATATTCGCAACGTCATGCGCAAGCTGCAGGTGCGCAACCGCACCGAGGCCGTCATCAAGATCGCCGAGATGGTGCGCGGCGATTCCGACCGGCGCGACGACGACGGATCGCCTTACTGCGCATAAAGCGCATTCAGCGGAAAGGCCGCGGCGCCCGCCGGCGCCGCGGCCTTTCTGCTTTTGCGCGCCCTATTCCCCGAGGAGCGGCAGCGCTTCGGCGGGCTCGAAGTGATAATTGAAGCCGAGCCGCGCCATCTCGCCCGAAAAACGCGTCGCGCTCGTCAGCAGGGCGGTGTTGGTGAAGGCCGCGAACAGCGAGGTGGCGACGGCGCCCGAGCCATATTGGACGCGCCCGAGGTCGTAATGAAGATATTCCGCCTTCAGGCTCATGGCGGGCGCGAATTTCCATTCGAGGCCGCCGCCCACCGTCCAGCCGACGCGGCCGGTCGACAAGGCGCCGATCGAGCTCATCGACTGGAGATTGATGGCCCCCGCGTCGGTGAGATTCGCCACCCGATTCTCCAGCGTCGCGCCGCCATAGGCGAAGCCGCCCGTTCCATAGGCGAGGATTGAGGGCGTCACGAGATAGCCGCCGCGAAGGCGCAGAGTGCCGAACCAGTCGAGCGTCTTCTCGATCTGCGCCGACGAGGCCGAGGCCGCGAGCGGCGCGCCCGCGATCGTTCCCGGCGCGACGCCGGCATAGCCGCCGCGCCCGCTCATGGCCGCCCCCTGCAGATCGGCTTCGACGCCCGCGACATAGCGGTCGAGGCGGTAATTATAGCCCGTCTGGCCGCCGCCAAAGGCTCCGCTGGCGGGGGTTCTCGCGACTCCGGCCGCGCTCGCCGCCGCGGCGGGCCCGAACGTGCTGAGCAGCGCCTGATCGAGTCCCGTTCCGGCGGGAATCGCAGCGGTCGCGACATTGGGAGACGAATCCCACGAATAGCCGGAGTTGAGGCCCGCATAGAAGCCGGAAGCGAAAGCGGCCGGCTTGATCAGGGACGATTCGGCGAAGCCGGATTGGCCGAAGTGATAATTCAGGCCGAGGCGGGCGATGTCCCCCCTGAATTGCGTCTGCGCGACGGGCGCGACGACGTTGCTTCCAATGCCGGCGAAGAGCGTCGTCAGCGGCGTCAAACCATAGGTCACGCTCCCGAGGTCGTAATGCAGATACTCGGCCTTCACGCTGGCGCCGGGCGCGAACATCCATTCGAGCCCCCCGCCGATCGTCCAGCCGGCGAGAAGACCCGAAAAGCCGCCTGTCGATCCCGACGACTGAAGCAAGGCGCCGAGGGGTCCGCCAAGCGCCCAGTTTTGCCGGACGAAGGAGCTCGCCCGCGCGTCGCCATAAGCGAGGCCGCCCGTCGCATAGCCGAGCAAGGTCGGCGCGACGAGATAGCCCACGCGTCCGCGCGCCGTGCCGAGCCAATCGACATTCTTCGTGTGGTTCACGGTGGAGTAGACGAAATCAACATCCGGGATCGCCGGCAGATAGGCGTAGCTGCCGTTCCACAGCCCGTGCCGCGTCCGGGCGTTCGCGCCCTGAATATCGGTTTCGAGGCCGAAGACGAAGCCGCCCGCTTGGATGTTGTAGCCCGCCTGGCCGCCGCCGACGAAGCCGCCGCCCGCGGCGAGCGACCGGCCCTTCGCGCCGGCGAGCGACGCGGCCCAATAGGGCGGATCCGCCTCGAAGCCCGGCGGGAACAGACTGTCGATCCCCGCCGTAAGGGGGGCGCCGGAGGTGGCGATGAGCGGCAGCGGATCCCATGAGTAGCCCACATTGAGGCCCGCATAGAACCCCTGCCAAAGCGTCGGCGCCGGCGCCGCCGGCGGCCCCTTCTTCAGCACGCCGGCCGTCGAGACCGGCGTCGCGTCCGGGGCCAGGGGATTGCCCGCGTAACGCATGTTGAAGCTCACATTGGTGCGATAGCCCGTCTCGCGAAACGGAATATTGGAGTAATCGCGGCCGAATTCGATCGCGAGCGATTCGCCGTAGGGAGAGCCGGTGAAATTGGTGTCGGCCCGCACGCCGCCGCCGAAGGTCTCGGCCCGGAGCCGCCGAAGCGGGCTGGGGGCCGGGATTTCGCGCACGCCCTCGCCCCACGCGCCGAAAATGTAAGGCGCGACGATGTGATTATAGTCGAGAAGCTGCAGCACGAAGGGCCGCGACAGCTCGGCGCGCGCCGTAACGCCCCTGTCGACATTGAGCGTGCCGGAGGCGTAGCCGGAGACGCCCTCGGGACCGTCGAGCAGGAAGTTCTCCGGCAGGACGAGCGGCTCGCCGAAGCTTGTCTGGAAGCGCCCGATCGCCGTGACGATGAATTGCTCCGGCAGGCCGACGTCCAACCGGCCCTTGAGGTTGAGGCGGTTGAAGACAGGGCTCGCGCCAAAGCGGGACAGCGGCGGCCCGAAGACATAATCGGCGCTGTCGAGCCGGCCGCCGAGCCCGCGCCCATAGGCGACGAGGCCCGACAGATAGGCGTTGTCGAGCCACGGAACGCGATATTTCCCTTCGGCCGAGAATCGGGCGACCGTATAGCGGTCGCGGGCGACGTCGCTGACAGGGTAGGAGAACCCGTACAAGGTCGGATCGACGAAACCGAGCGGATAGGGCTCATAGCGATTGCGGTTATTGATATGCTCGACGATCGTCTGGACGAGCGTCGTCAGATTGCCGGTGAGAAACAGCGGATAGCCGACGCGCGCCCTGACGCGGTCGAACCTGCCGGTGAGCCGCTCGCCGGCGTCGATCAGATTCGGCGTGAGGGATGTGAATAGCGGCGCGGCGCGCGAGCGCGCCGACAGATAATCGGCGCCCACCGTCAGGCCGTCGAACCCGACCGGCGCGACGACCTCGGCCATATAGGCCTGGCTCTTTCCGGTTCCGTCGAAGAAACGGTCGACATCCGTGCTCGACAGGGCGCTGACGGAGATCTGCTCGCCAAAGCCCAGCGCGTTCAAGAGCGCGACGGATTGCGAGAGCTCCCAGGTCCCGAACTCCTTGGGCAATCGGTTCGTGATCGCGGAAGAGGCGGCGATGCGCTTCTCATTGACCTCCACATTCAACACATAGCCGTCGACGCCGCCGCCCGGAGCGGTCGAGGCCTGGCCGCCGACGCCGGCGATCGTGCCGACCAGCCTCGTGCGGCGCTGATATTCATCGGCCGTCAGATGACGTTGCCCGAGCAGCGGCTCGAGACGCGCGCGCACGAGTTGCTGCGTCGCCTCCGGAACGCCGGAAATCTGGATCTTTTCGATGACGCCGTCGATCGCCTCCAGCCGGACGACGCCGTCGGCGAAATCCGGCCGCGGCGCCGAGAGGATGGCGAGGGGGAAGGCTTTCGAATAGGCGGCCTGCAATTCGCCGGCCGCCCGATAAATCTCGGCGAGGCTGAGCCTCCTGCCCTCCACTTGCCGCGCAAAGGCGGCGTTTTCCTCGGCGAGCTCGGGAAAGGCGCCGGCGATCGCCACGGCGCGCACCGTCACGAATTTCTTGTCGGCGCCCGGCGGCGCCTCCAGGCCGCGACGGCGCGACACGGCGGTGCTGAGCGTCCGCGCCGGCGGGGGCTTGGCCGAGGGTTCGAGCACGGTCGGATTCAATACTTGCTGAGCCTCGACCGTCGTCGCGGCGACGCTCAGGACGGAGACGGCGAGCCAGCGCGCGCGATGGGCCAAATCCCGTTTCCCGGCACAAAACTTCTGTCCAGCCAAAGTCTTCAAGCCCGATTAGAATGAACTCCCGGGATAATATTCCCCCGCAAACAAACAATTCCATAAAATAAACTATAGCGTCGCAATTCGTTCGGCAATCAATTCCGGAATGATGCCATTCGGCAACAGTCTATCTAGGGATAAGTACGTAGGCATAAGTATAACTACGTATCCAAGCTTCAGCCATGCCGTGCGGCCAGGGAAGATGGCCATTCTGGCGCCGACGCCCCTCCCCGAAGCATAAAGTTCGTTCTTTCGGGTAAAGCAATCGGGCCGACTTGTGTTTGATTTGCGCCAAAATGGCGCCTATCGGCGCTCGCGCCGCGGACCTAAGTTCTTTCTCGAAGCTTGCAAGTAAAGCTTCTGCGGAAACCGTAAAAATACGGAGGATCTACTCATGAAGAAACTGCTCCTCGCCCCTGCTTTTCTTGTCCTGACGAGCGGCTTCGCCTTTGCCGGCGGGCATGGCGGCGGCTTCGCCTTCAACTGGTCGCCGACGGTGAATCTCGACCAGAACGTCAGCAATCTGCGCGGCCACGCCACGGGCCTCAACGACGCCGTCATCTCCCAGGAGCCCGCTTTCGTCATCGCTCCGCGCGCCCGCGACATCGCGATCAATCACGCGCCGGTCGCGAACGTGACTCAGAATATCAACAATCTCTCGGGCCGCGCGATCGGCGCCAACAACGCCGTGATCCTGCAGACGCAGGTTCTGGGCGGCCTGAACTACTAAGCTTTCGAGAGACCATTTCGACGCGCTGAAAAAAGAAGGATCGCGGCCTTCGCCGGATGGCCGCGATCACATCCGACAAATCCACGCGATGCGAAGGACACGAGGAGTCGCGCGATGAAATACTGGATATTGCCCGTTCTCATAAGCGTCGGCGTCGCGCAGGCCCACGCGCAAGCGCCCGGCATCGCCTATATCTACCATTATCAGTCGCCCGTGATCGACGTCATCGCCGGCGTGCAGCTGGGCGCCAACAACAATCTCACCGCCATTCAACGAAGCCCGATCGCCGTCTTCAACGTGACGCAGATCGGCGGGATCAACAATGCGGGCCTGTCTCAGACGGGCTACAGCCTGCGCGCCAATCTCGTGCAGATCAGCTCGCCGCTGCCGCCCTTCTTCTCTGGCCAGTGACGTCCAGCGCAACTGGAAAAGGAGGTCAAATGATCTTGCTTCCTCTTTTGGCGAGCCTGATCGCGCCCGCGGAGCGAGCGCATGCGGCCGGGGTCACGATCGTCGCCGAATCCGATGGCGGGCAGAACACGGCGACCGTCATTCAGACGACGCCGGGCGAGAAGTCGCCGCAATTCGACGTCAAATCGGGACCCGGCTACGTCATCGTCAGGCAGCGCGGGACGAACAGCCGCGCCGTGATCATTCAAGGCGACGGCGACCGGCAAGAAAAATAATCGCCGCGCGCCGCCCCTTGTTTGGAGCCGCGGGGCGCAGCCTTTCCGGTTGATCGCCCCGCGCCGCCATTGGCAAAACGCCAGGGACCGGGCAATCTCGCCTCCGACGCGCCGGCCATCGGCGCGCTGTCGAGGAGGACATCGATGCGGCGCCTGCTTATCGGAACGCCCTGGGCGCTCGCGCTCGCCCTGATCTGCATATGCGGCGCGCGCGCGCAGACCATCGACCTCTCCTCATCCAAGGTCGTCGATCTCAGCCATGCTTACGACGCCCACACGATCTATTGGCCGACGGAGCCCACCGGCTTTCAGCTCAAGCAAGAGCACAAGGGTCTGACGAAAGGCGGATTTTTCTACTATTCGAACGCCTTCTGCTCGCCCGAGCATGGCGGCACCCATATCGACGCGCCGATGCATTTCGCGGAGAGCCGCTGGACCAATTCCGACATTCCGCTGGACCGGCTCATCCGCCCCGCCATCGTCATCGACATCGCCGAAAAGGCGGCGAAAGATCCCGACTACGCGCTCACCCTCGCCGACATCGCCGGCTGGGAGGAAAAGAACGGCCGCATCCCGGACGGCGCGATCGTTCTGCTGCGCACGGGCTGGAGCGCGCGCTGGCCGGACCGCAAGGCCTATCTCGGCGACGACGCGCCCGGAAGAACCGACAATCTGCACTTCCCCTCATTCGGGCCCGAAGCGGCCGCCCTGCTCGTCGCCGAGCGGCATGTCTCGCTGATCGGCGTCGACACGGCGAGCGTCGACATCGGGCCGTCGCACGACTTTCTCGTTCATCGCGCGATCGGCGCGGCGAATGTGCCGGGGCTCGAAAATTTGACCAATCTCGACCAGCTTCCCGCCACGGGCGCCCTGGTCGTCGCCATGCCGATGAAAATCGCTCAAGGCTCCGGCGCGCCGACGCGCGTCATCGCCTTTGCGCCGCGCTGACCGCCTCCTCCAACCTGAAATCCTCCAACACCGCCTTGATCGGGTGAGGCTCGACGAAGACTTCTCCCGTGAAGGGATGGTCGTAGGAGACGATCACGAAAAGCCCGAGAAAGACGATCGACGCCAAGCCGCCCGTCATCGTCGCCTGCGATTTGAGGTTTTCGAGACCGAAGAAATAAGTGAAGCCGATCGTCAGCAGCGCGCCGAAGACGAGCATCAGCCAAAGCGCCGGCGGAACGACGCCCATGGCGTGATGCAGGCGCCCTCTCCGCGCCTCCGTAATATTGGCGAGCTCCGTCATGATCTCGACGCTCACCCCCGCGGACTTTCCTTCGCCCAGCAGCATCGCCGCCGAATAGAGCCGGTCGAGCGCCTTCGCGGCCTCGCGCCCCTCCCTCGAAACCGCCATTTGCAGCCAGTCGTCCTCGATGACGGCGGTCAAGTAATTATCGAGCGCGGAGCGCGTCGCGCGGGCGTTCGGCTCCTCGCCGGCCGAGATGCGGTAAAGCGTCGCCGCGGCGCCGGCCTCCCTGAGAACGAGCGCCTCCGCCTCGTTGAACTTGTCCCAAACGGCGACGATCGCGAAGGCGAGGATGACCGCGTAGATGACGCCGACGGTGGCGAACTTGAATCCCGCGATCTCGTTGTTCTTGACGAGAACGGAGAGCGGGTAGCGCTTTCTGACCGCGATCGGCCCGAGCATCGCCAGAGCGGTCGGGAGAATGACGGTGAGGAAGGCGCCGAGCCAAAGCGGCAATGAACACAAGAAAAGAAGCAATTTCTTCCTCCGGGCCGACGGCGTGACGTTCGCGCGCGGCGAAAAGCGGAAACCGCGCTCCAAACTTCGGAACGGATCACGTTTACCGCGATTAGACGATTCCGCAGCGCGATCCGCCAGTCAAAATTGAGGCCGAGCCCGAGGCGGATGTCAAATCCCAAAAAGCCAAGGCCTAGGGAAGTTTACCGTTAATTAATCCTTTTCAATTTTGCTCAAATGCCGCGCGAGCGCCTGTTTCCGCTTTCCGTGGAAACGCCCTCGCAAGGGAATCGAGGCGCCCATGAACCGTTTGGAATCCGGATCCTTGTACAGCCCCAGCGACCTTGGCGGCTCCAGGGGCGCGCCGGCGCATGGCGCGCGCAAAACCTATGACGATCTTGCGGGCTCCGCGCTGCTGAGACGATCCGGGAAGAACGCCGCCGGCGGCGCGCCGCTGCGCGGCGATCAGGCGGCGACGCTTCTTGCCGCCCGCCGCAAGAACGAGGGCGACGATCGCATCGGCCGCGAGCTGCGCGACTTTTACCAGACCATGCTGCGCGAGCCCGTTCCCGAGCGCTTCGTCGCGCTTGTCGACGCGCTTGAAGCGCAGGGCCGTTAACGGACCGCCTTATCGGACGACGACGCGCGTTCCCTTCGCCACGCGGCGATAGAGATCGATCACATCCGCATTGAGCATGCGGATGCAGCCCGACGACACGGCCTGTCCGATCGTATCCGGCTCATTGGTGCCGTGGATACGGAACATCGTGTCGGTCTTCCCCTTGAAGAGATAAAGCGCCCGCGCCCCGAGCGGGTTTTCCAATCCGCCATCCATATGGTCGGGCAGGTCGGGGCGGCGCAGCAGCATTTCCCTCGGCGGGGTCCAGCCGGGCCAAAAGGCCTTGCGTCCGACCTGCGCCTCTCCCTTCCAGGCGAAGCCCTCGCGTCCGACGCCGACGCCATATTCATAGGCCTGCCCCCCGCCAATCGAGAGATAGAGCTTGCGCGCCCTGGCGTCGATCGTGATCGTCCCGGCCGGCCTGCCGGTGGGATCGTCCACAAGTTCCCGCGTCGAGACTCCGGGGTCGACCTGATCGTCGAAATCGAACGCCGTGGAATAGGCCGGATCCGCGTCCGGCGGCAGGGCGGCGAGACGCGCCGGTCGCCGCTGCGCGGGAGAGGCGCGGCCCGGGGCGGCGTCCGGCGCGTAGCCGCCGTCATCCAGCGCTTCCGGCGAAAAGCCCCTGCGCGGATGCGCGCGCCTCGGCCGGTCGAAGCCGCCATAGGGATCCCCCTCGTCATAAGGGACGCCGGCGAGGCCCCGGTCATAGCCGTAATAGGCATCGCCCGGCGCGGGCGGATCGTAATACTGGCCGACCGCCGCCTTCACGCCGGAAAGCAGCGACACGCCGAAAAGGATGGGAAGAAGTGTGTTCCGCCTGCGCGACATTGGACTCCGTCACCTTGATCGCGCCGCGACCGCGCGCGGCGTGACGCCCCTATCCGTTTTTGTGCGTCGCAAAGGCGGCGAAAACGGGGAAGGCCGCCAGGAAAGGGCGTCGACAGACGAAGAAACAATCGCCACGCGATGAACAGATTCCAATTCAGAAAAATCTAATTGCTCTCGAAATGGGTTTTTACAGCTTTTCGATTATTCTTCTAACTCATGAGTAATAATCTCCGCTCCGAGCAGGAAAGAGAAGCTTATCAGCGCAAATCCGATCGCTCGAATTCTAGAGAAATTTAAATGAATATCCGAGCTATTGGCGTTTGCTTCGTCATTCTTCTTGCGTCGTTCCCGGCCGGCCCCGCCGCCGCCGGCTTCGACGACGCGGCGGCCATGGCGAAATCCGATCTGGTCGCGATCGGCGGCATGTTGCGGGGAAGCCCCGTCTGGGAAGCCTGGCGACGGCGCTTCGTCACCGACGCCGGGCGCGTGGTCGATACGGGCAATCGCGCTTTCAGCCATAGCGAGGGACAAGGCTACGGCCTGTTGCTCGCCACGGCGGCGGCCGACCGACCGACCTTCGACCGCATCCTCGCCTGGACGACGCTCAATCTTCACATCCGCAGCGACAATCTCGCCGTCTGGCGCTGGACCGGCGGATCGCGCGCCGAGCAGGACCGGCACAACGCCAGCGACGGCGACCTTCTGATCGCCTGGGCGCTCGCGGAAGCCGCCGATTTCTGGAGCGATCCGAGCTATCTCGCCGCCGCGCGGGCCATGACCAAGGACATCGTCGCCAAGCTCGTCAAGCCGACGCGCGGCTTCAGCCCCGTGCTCATGCCCGCGGCGGAAGGCTTCGGACCCAAGGAGCGCCCCGACGGGCCCGTGGTCAATCTCTCCTACTGGATCTTCCCGGCCTTCTACCGCCTGGCGCAGGTCGAGCCGACCTTCGACTGGAACGCCTTGATGCAGAGCGGCCTGGACCTCCTCGGCCGCGCGCAGTTCGGCCAATCGAAACTGCCGCCCGACTGGCTGTCGCTCGCGAAATCGACGGTGGCGCCGGCGCAGGGCTTCGAGGAACGCTTCGGCTATGACGCCTTGCGCATCCCGCTCTATCTCTACTGGGCCGACGCGGTCACGCCCGACCGGCTGCGCGTCTTCGACGCCGCCTGGCAAAAGGGGCCGGCGATCATGGGGCCGCAAGTCGCCGCCGGCGCGGGCCAGACTCTCGCCGAGCCCGGCTATCAGGCGGTCGCCGCGCTGCTGCGCTGCAGTTGCCAGGGCGCGCGCTACCCTGACAGTTTCTACCGCGTCTCCGAGAACCAGCATTATTATCCGGCGACGCTCCATGTCCTTTCGCTCGTCGCGGCGACGATGCGCGGCGGCCCGTGCCTGAATCGGGATGAGATGCGCCGCATTCTGTCGCATAATTGGCAGCCGCGAATCGGTTCTCTGGAAAGACTGGAAGCCAACCTCAAGCCGCCGGCCGAAGGGCAGTGGCCGGCCGAGCCGGAACTCCATCAAGCCACGTTTCATCAACTAGCTGCCGCCGCGGAGGATGGAGACATGCCGCAAGACGCCGATCTCTTCTCCTATCTGCGAATCGTCGCAGGGGCGCTCACGGTTTTGGCCGGCCTTTATTATCTGCTGAGCCGCGCCGACAACGAGTCGGGCGAGGAGCCTGCGGACGATCCGAGCGGCATGGGCGGCCGCTGGAAGCCCGCCCCCGGCCAATACGACATTGTGCCGAGAACGCTCCCGCAAAATCCGTTCTCGTCATCCGGCGGCCTGCCGGTTCTCGCCGAGGAAATCGAAACGGCCGCCGCCGCCTCCGTGCGCCTGAGCCGCACGGTCGGCCTTATCTACTGGGAATTTCCCGCGCTCTCGGCGATTGAAAAGGAGCAGGGAGCGCAGGCGGCCGACGCGCTGATCGCATCTCTCGCGCAGGACTTCCGCCGCGCGTTGAGGACGACGGACAATGTCGCCATTTTGAACCGCACGCAGATCCTTGTCGTTATCTGCCTTCTCGCCGGCCGCAAGGATCTGGAGACCATCGCATCGAGGCTGACGGCGGCGGCGCGGCGGCGCGACATGCTGGACGCCGACGCGCCGTCGCTGCCGGCGGGGCTCGCCATCCATCCGCTCGACGGCTACAGCGGATTGGAGCTCATCGAGTCGGCGAGACGCCGCTATCGCGAGCTCCGGCCCGAGACGCCCGCCGACGCGCCGCCCGCCGACGCCACGGTGACGCAGCCGCGACAGCCGCCGCAGGGAAGAAAGCGCTCGAGACGGCGTCCCGCGCGAAAGACGCAGACGCCGCAGCCGGCGGCCTGAGCGCGGCTTCGAAAGGCGCTGCGCGGCGTTCAAGCCGGCGGCCGCGCGGCGCGTCTCTTTTGAATATTTTTCACGAGGGCCACAACGACCGGCCGCCCGCGCTTGCCTTGCCGACCTTTGGCGATAGCTCACGCCTCAACGCGATGGCGAGGAGAGCGGGATGCGCGCGCGTCTTTTTGGTTCGATCGGCCTGGCCGTCTCAATGATGATCTTCGCGCCGGCGGCCGGGCGCGCCGCCGAGACGCAAAAGCCGCCGCCGGAATCCCAAGGCGGCGAAACGAAATCCGACGAGACGCTGAGCGAGAAGCTCGACCGGCAAAAGGGCGTGCTCGAGCCGAAGCCCGGAATCGACGCGCCCATCGAGAAGCCGCCGCCCGCGCCCGATCCGGATTCCATGCCCGTCATCCGGCCCCCGCGCAAGCCGGGAACGGAAGCGAAATAGCGGCGAGCCGTCGTGACGACATATCTTTACGGCGACCGGGGATCGACGCAGGCCGTCGCCGCATGGAAGGACGCCGAGGCGGCGGGCGTCGCGATCGACCAGGCGATCCTGCGCCGCCCGATTCAGGGCCGCGCGAGACTCCTCCGCCTGCACGACAATCTGGCCCCGGGCGACACGCTCGTCATCGACGAGCTCGGCGCGCTCGGCGAGACCTATCAGGAGATTGTCGACGCCGTTCGCGAGCTCATGCGGCGCAAGGTTCTGTTGCGCTCCATGGAGGACAATCTGATTTTCGACGGGCTGGCCGTCAGGCCGGGCGAACAGGCCTCGCGCGACGCGCTCATCGCCTATGTCGCCGCGACGGCGATGGACAAGAAGGCCGCGCGGCGGGCGGCGCAAACCCGCCAGGCGATGCTGGCGGAGAAACCGCCGGAGCAATGGGAGGAACAGGCCGGCCGCCTGCAGTTCCGGGTCATCGCCGGCCAGCTCGCCGCCTTCGCCGTCGCGATCTATCTGCTCGGCGGCCTGCTCCCCGCGTCGCATCGGCGCGAGGCGCCCAGGCTCGGCTCGGAAGCGCTTCAGGCGAGACAGAGCCGAGCGGCGAGCCCGCTAACGCCGCCGCGATCGATGCAGGGGCAAAGCGTAACGATCGCCCGACCCGCGCCGGCGTTGGGGCGCGACCAGGCTTCCGCCGCCGCGAGCGATCGCAACCGGAGCGGGCCGGCGCCGCTGGGCCTGTCGCAGGCGCAGGCGCGCCAAGCCTATGCGACGGTCGCCAATTGGCGCTCGGCGCGTCTCGACAGCCCCGGCTTCAACGCGGAGATTGGAGCGCAGGCCCCGCCCCAGGCCCATCTCGCGATTTTTCCGCGCCGGCTCGTGGCGCGGCTGCCGGCCCTGCGCGGCTATAAATTCGTGGTCGCCGGCCAGCGCGTCGCCGTCGTCGATCCGGCGACGCGCAAGGTCGTCGCCGTGGTGAATCAGTAAGCGCCGCATCCCGGCGCATGCCCGCCTTGAGCTGAAGACTTCGGCTTTCGCCGCCTCTTCCCATATGATAGCTCGTGTCTCGTCCGGCGGCGCGCCTGCGCGGGACGTTCTCGTCTGGATAGGCGCCGGGAGGCCGCGCTCGGGCCTCGAGAGAGACATGCTCTCGAACAAAGCAAAGTATGGTCTGAAGGCGCTGATTCATCTCGCCGCGGCGGACGACAAATGCCTTGCCGGCGACATCGCGGCGGCGAACAACATCCCCAGGAAGTTCCTGGACGCGATTCTGGTGGAATTGCGCAATGCGGGGATTCTCAACAGCCGCAAGGGCAAGGGCGGCGGCTATCAGCTCGCCCGCCCGGCCGAGAAGGTCACCGTCGGCCAGATCATCCGCATCCTCGACGGCCCGCTCGCGCCGATCGCCTGCGCGAGCCGCACCGCCTATCAGCGCTGCGCGGATTGTCCGGACGAGGACGCCTGCGCGATACGCGACATCATGCTGGACGTGCGGGAATCGATCGCGCTCATTCTCGATCGCACGAGCATCGCTTCGCTGCGCAATCGCGGCGGCCGCGACTCCCGGCTATTGCGGTAAGGCCTATCGGCCGGGCGGGACGGCGAGCTTGCGCTGCAATTCCTTAACCGATCGCGCCTCAAATCCTCTTTCCATCAAGAAAATTAAGGCTTTGACAACAGGCGGAATGCGCGCGTCTGGAGATGGCGCCCGTGCTGGGCTATCGTCTTCGCCGCGGCGTTTGCCGCTTGGGAGAGAAGCCAATGAGAAAGCTGCTGACGATTTGCATCATCCAATTTGCCTTGCTGGCGGGATCGCTTCCGCTCCCCGCCAATGCGCACACGATCGACCTGCTTCCCGGGAGACAGAGCTACACGCCGATCGAGAAGGCCGCCTGCCAGGGCTGGGGGCGTTGGTGCCCGCCCGGATTTGTCAGGGCTTGCGGACCCTATCGCTGCTGGTGCCGCCCCTGTCGGTAGATGAAGGAAACGCCCCGCCGGTCGGCGGGGCGTTTCGGACGCGGCGTTTCCGGCCGGCGTCAGTCCGGCGCCGTGGCCTTGATCGTTCCGCCGACGACGTTCGCGCCGTTGTCGACAATGCTGTTGGTCTTGTTCGAATAGACGGCGCTGGCCGAGATCGACACGCCCGTTCCGTTCCCGGCGACGGTCGAATTGGACAGCCGCACATTGCCGCGATTGGAAATCACGCCGATCCCATTGCCGTTGACGCGCACGCCGACGAGATTGAGCGTCGGCGTCGGCGCGCCGGGCGCCGAGGTCGACAGAAAGCCGTTCGACGTCCCCGTCGCGACGCTGTCCGTCACGACCCCGTAGATCGGGCTGCCCGCCGCCGCATTTTTCCCGGAGAGCTCGAAGCCATTTTGAAGATTGGTTAAGCGAATGTTCTGGAAGGAGCCGGCGAAGCCGCCCGCCGGAAGGATCGTCACGCCATTGCCGCCAATGTCCGACACGGAGACATGCGACATGAGGATTTTTCCCCAGTTCGGCGGCGTGGCGTAGACGCCGTTAGATTTGAACCGGCGGATGACGCAGTCGATCATCTGCAGCGAGCCGGCGGACTGCATATAGACCCCGGTCACGGCCGCCCAGGCCCCTTCGATTTCGAGGCCTTTCAAGACGATCACGTCGGAGGCGGCGGCGTTGATCCAGATGGCGTTGGCGTTCGGCGCCGGCTGCGTCAGGCTCGCGACGCCCGCGCCCTGATTGACGACGGTCAGCGCCTTGGCGATCTTCAGCGGGCCATATTCGCCCGCGCCCGCGATCACGATCTCGCCGCCCGGATTGATGATGCCGTCATGCACATATTGGAGGGTCCTGCAGGGCGCCGTCGCCGCGCCGCAGGAGGCGGAATCCACGCCGGAGCCCGAGACGAAAGCGCGGCTGACGAGCGCGGAAGCGGGCGGCGCCCCGAGCAAGGCGCCGAAGAGGACGACAAAGGCGGGAAAGCGAGCAATCTGAGCCACGGGCGCGTCAACTCCATCTGACCGCGCAGAGCGCGGCTTCGCCAAAGCAGATCGCCGTCTTACGGAACAGGATTTCCAATTGCGTAAAAATCCGGCGCTCTCCGCGCGCTATCGCGGATAAATTTACCCGGGCGCGCCCGGGTCAGGTTGAAGAAAAAAGGCTCCCGTCGACTATGCCCACCCAGGCAATCGTCCCCCTGCGAGGCCCCTGATGACTTTCTCTCTGATGATCCATGGCGGCGCGGGCGCGATCCGCGCGCCGGAGCGCTTCGCCGCTTCTCTGCGGCGCATCGTCGAGGCGGGCGCCGGCATGCTTGCCGACGGCGCGGGCGCGCTCGACGTCGTCGCGCGCTGCGTCTCCATGCTCGAAGACGATCCCCTCTACAATGCCGGCCGCGGCGCGGTTCTGAACGCCGAGGGCGCCGCCTTTTGCGACGCTTCCATCATGGACGGGCGCAACCTCTCGGCGGGGGCCGTCGCCGGCGTGCGAGGCGTGCGCAATCCGGTGCTTCTAGCGCGGACCGTGATGGAGAAGACGCCCCATGTGTTCATGATCGGCTCCGGGGCCGAGCGGCTCGGGCGGGAATATGGGCTCGACTTCGAGGATGAAAGCTACTTCGTCACGCCCGACCGGCTCGCCCAACTCGCCCGCGCCAGGGCGCGCCATGAGACGACTCTCGATCACGCGCCGGCCGCGCATGGCAAGCTCGGCACCGTCGGAGCCGTGGCGCGCGACCGCGCGGGCGATCTCGCCGCGGCGACCTCCACGGGCGGGCTCGTCAACCAGATGAGCGGGCGCGTCGGCGATTCGCCCGTGATCGGCGCCGGCGTCTACGCCGACAACGCCTCCTGCGCCGTTTCCTGCACCGGCGTAGGAGAGCAATTCCTCCGCACCACGCTCGCGCGCATGGCCGCCTTCTACGCCGAAAGCCAAGGCATGGCGGCGGAGGAGGCCGCCAAGGCGGCGATCGCCTATCTCGAACGCAAGGTGCAGGGCTCGGGCGGGCTCATCGTCGTCGACCGCGACGCGCGTTGCGGCGCCGCCTATTCCACCCCCGGCATGCTGACGGCCTCGGCCCGCAACGGACGCATCGAGATCGGCGCGGCGTGAGCGCCCGTTTACGGCGCAGTTGCCCTGACCGGCGCAATGCGCGACAAAGCGCTACGCTTTCCCGCTCGGAGGTGCATGTGGATCAGTGGATTGCTCATATCGCCCAATCGGTCGGGACAAGCCCCGCCGTGGCGCGCCTCGCGGTCGGACATGTCTTCGGCTTCCTTCTGAAACGCCACCCCGGGCCCGCCGACGAACTGATCGACAGGATTCCCGGCTCACGGCAGGCCATCGCCGACGCGGCGGCGGCGCCGCGCAAGAAGAGCCTGCTGGGCGGCGTATTGGGCGGCGTCGGCGGCATGATGGGCGGCTCCAGGGGCGACATGCTGGCGCTCACCTCCGATCTGACCGCGCTCGGTCTGTCCGCAGACCAATTGAAGCGGCTGGCCCATGAAATTTTCGGCGGCGCGGAACTCGTCATCGGCAAGGAAAAGCTTCGCGTGATGACGGATCCGATTCCGGGCCTCTCGGGCTTCCTCTGGCCCAACGGATAAAAAGAGGCCGCGGCGTTTCGCGGCCTCAGACGGCTGACAAAGCCGCGCCGGCCCCTCCTGTTTCGAGACGCCTGCTTCGCAGGCTCTCAGCCTGAGGAACCCTCTTACGCGTCAGACGACCGCCGCGCCTCCTTCCGAGGCGCTCGCGGTCAATTGTAATAGGCGACGCAGGCGCGGTTGCCGTAATAATCCCAGCCCCATTTGGCGCAGCGCTGCGGCGGGGCCGTGGCGGCGCCCACGACGGCGCCGGACGCCGCGCCGATGGCGGCGCCCGCCAACGTGCCGCCAGCGCGTCCGCCCGAGGCCAGCGCGCCAATGCCCGCGCCGCCAAGACCGCCGATCACGGCGCCGCCGGCGGCGCGCTCGCCGGGCGAATTGCAGCCAGCCAACGGCGCCGCGCAAGCGATCGCCGTCGTCAGCAGCAGAACTTTCTTCATAATTGTCTCCTTTCGGGGTGATGACGCGCTCGGGCCCCACGCGGGCGGCCTCGCATCGTCTTCTCACGCAACGCCCGGAACCCGCCGCGCCGCCGTCACGATCTTCCGACGAGGCGGCGCGAGGATACGCGCCAGATTGCCCCTCTGGCGCCGGCCAAGTCTAAAGAACGCCTCCGCCGGTCGCTGTCGTAAAAATACAACAGGCGGAAAGTTTGGCGGGAGCGAGCGCCGTGAAGCCGCCGCAACTTCGCCGTCACCGCGTATATTTTGCCTTTGCGCGCAGCGGCGGAGATCCGGCCGGCCTTTGCTTGGCGGGCCTTGGGCTCCGGGGCCAAATTTGCTAGCAGCGACGCGTGCAACGCTTATGAGGGGAATCGCCGATGGTCGCCGCCGCCCGCGCCGAGGAATTTCGCCGCCGCCTGGACGCGGCCGCCGACGCGACGGAATCCGCGCTCGACGCCCTGCTCGCCGCGACCGCCCTTCCGGGCGAGATTATCCGTCCCGCGCGGCTGCTTGAGGCGATGCGCTACTCGGCGCTCGGCGGCGGCAAGCGGCTGCGGCCCTTTCTCGTCATCGAAAGCGCGCGCCTGTTCGGCGTCGAGGGCGAGAGCGCGATCCGCACCGCCTGTGCGCTGGAGATGATCCATTGCTATTCCCTCGTCCATGACGATCTGCCGGCGATGGACGACGACGATTTGCGGCGCGGCCGGCCCACGGCGCACAGGGCCTTCGACGAGGCGACCGCCATCCTCTCCGGCGACGGGCTTCTCACCTATGCTTTCGACGTCGTCGCCGACCCGGCGACGCATCCGGACGGCAATCTGCGCGCCGCGCTCGTGCTCGCCCTCGCCCGCGCCGCGGGTCTCGGCGGCATGGTCGGCGGACAGGCGCTCGATCTCGCGGCGGAAACCGCCGCGACGCCGCTGACGATCGACGAGACTCTGCAAATGCAGGCGATGAAGACCGGCGCTCTGCTGCGCTTCGCGGTCGAGGCCGGCGGCGTCCTTGGCGGCGCGGCGCCGGCGCAGGCCGCCGCCTTGCAGCGCTACGGCAAGGCGCTCGGCGCCGCCTTCCAGGTCGCCGACGACATTCTCGACGCCGAGGGCGACACGGCCGCGCTCGGCAAGCGGGCCGGCAAGGACGCGGAGCGCGGCAAGGCGACGCTCGTCGGCCTTCTCGGTCTCGACGGCGCCAAGGCGCGCTGTGAGGCGCTCGTTCAGGAGGCGACGGCCGCGTTGCTCGATACAGGGCTCGGCGAAAAGACCGGCGTCCTCGCCGAAGCGGCGCGCTTCGTCGCGGCGCGACGGAGCTAGAGCGCGATGCGAAAAAGCAGAAGCCGGCTTTTCACGTGAGGCGCGCGTTGTCTGCGTTTTAGGCGTTTCCCCTAAACGCGGAGCGATCCAGGAGGAGATATGAGCGACGAGCGCGCAGCGAGAACGGAACGCTGGCGCGTCCTCGCGCCCCTTCGAATCCTGCAGGCGCGTCCGCAACTTCTCGCCAGCATCGCGTTGGGAGCCGCCATCGCCTGGTTTCTGCCCGCCGGCATGTATCCCGCGCCGCGCGCGCTCATCGCCTGGAACGGAGCCGTTCTCTTCTATTTCGTGCTCGCCGCGATCCTGCATGCGGACGCGACGCATGAATCGATCCGCGCCGGCGCCAAGCGTCTCGATGAAGGCCGCGCCGCAATTCTGCTGCTGACGACAGGCGCCACGATCGCCTCCTTCGCCGCGATCGTGATGCAGCTCGGCGACGTCAAGGACGCGCATGGCTGGGAAAAGGCGATCGGTCTCGGCCTGACCTTTATCACGGTCTTCAATTCCTGGACGCTGCTGCATCTCTCCTTCGGCTTCCATTACGCGCATGAATATTACACGGAGGAAGAGCGGGAGCCGTTTCAACCGCCGCAGGCGCGCGGCGGGCTGCATTTTCCGAACACGGATAATCCGCAATATCTCGACTTCATGTATTATTCCTTCGTCATCGGCGTCGCGATGCAGACGGCGGATGTCGAAACCTGCTCTTCCACGATGCGCGCCATCTCGCTCCTTCATGGCGTCGTCGCCTTTTTCTTCAACACCACGATCATCGCCTTGATGGTGAACATTTCGAGCCAGTTCGTCTGATGCTCCACGCGCCTAAAATCGGCCTCGACGACAAGGCGCGCATCCGCGCCATTCTCGTGGGCTCGATCGGCAATCTCGTCGAATGGTACGATTTCTACGTCTACTCGGCCTTCTCGCTCTATTTCGCCGACGCTTTCTTCCCTGGCGACGACCCGGTGGCGCAGATGCTGTCGGCCTCGGGCGTTTTCGCGCTCGGCTTCTTCATGCGCCCCATCGGCGCCTACGCCCTCGGGCGCATCGGCGATGGCCGGGGCCGCCGCGCGGCGCTGATGCTTTCCGTGCTGCTGATGTGCGCGGGGTCGCTCATCATCGCGCTTGTCCCGACCTATTCGACAATCGGCGCGGCAGCGCCCGCTCTGTTGCTATTCGCGCGCCTTGTGCAGGGCGCGAGTCTCGGCGGCGAATACGGGTCGAGCGCGACCTATCTCGCCGAGACCGCGACGCCGGAGCGTCGCGGATTCTATTCGAGCTTCCAATATGTGACGATGATCGCGGGACAGCTCCTCGCGCTCGTCGTGCTGCTCGCGCTGCAAAATCTGTTGCTCGACGACAAGTCGCTTCGCGACTGGGGCTGGCGCATACCCTTCGCGATCGGCGCCCTGCTCGCCGTCGTCGCGCTGATCATGCGCCGCGATCTCGCGGAGACGACCGCCTTCCGGGAATCGATGAAGGAAGCGCGGCGCGGCGCGCTCCGCGCCCTTCTCGACCACAAAAGCGAGACCGCGACGGTCGTGGGGCTGACATTGGGCGGCACCGTCGCCTTCTATGTCTATACGACCTACATGCAGAAATTCCTGAAGCTCTCGGCGGGGCTGACCGCGTCGCAGACGACGTGGATTTCGGCGGGCTCCCTGCTTTTCGCGCTGATCCTGCAACCGCTCTATGGCGCGCTGTCCGATCGCATCGGCCGTCGCCCGATGCTGATCGCCTTCGGCCTGCTTGGGACGCTCTTCACGGTCCCGCTGCTGTCGGCGATCGAGCAGGCGCGCGACGCCTGGACCGCCTTCACGCTGGTCTGCGCCGCCTGGCTCATCGTCGCGCTTTACACGTCGATCAACGCGGTCGTGAAAGCGGAGCTCTTCCCCGCCGCCATCCGCGTGACCGGCGTGGCGCTCCCCTATGCGGCGACGGTGTCCGTCTTCGGCGGCTCAGCGGAATATGTGGCGCTGTGGTTCAAGTCGCAGGGCGTCGAGAGCTGGTTCTATTGGTATGCGAGCGCGGCGATCTTCGTGTCGCTGATCGTATACGCGACGATGCCGGAGACGAAGGAAGCGTCGCGGATCGACCGCGCCTAGCTCGCAGCCGGCTCAACGCCGAGGTCGGTCAATCTTACCGCAAGTTCCGGGGCCAGCATCGGCGTGACGCGCGTCTCCGTTGGATGCTCGACAACTTCCGCATAGCCCTGCGCGCCCAATTTGCGATGAATCCATGTCGTCGCGCGCTTCGCGTCGATGACCCAGACTTCGCGGACGCCGTATGCGGCATAAACGCCGATCTTGCGGCCCTTGTCGTAGTTCAGGCTCGAATCCGCCACTTCGACGGCGAGCAAAACCGCGGCGCCGTCGAGCGCCGCCAAATCCAAGCCGCGCCGGAAGACGCAAAAGTCGGGTTCAAGAAAAGTGTGGCTGTCGAGACGCAACGTCGTCTCCGGCGCAACGGCCAAATTGTCGGGCGCCGCGCGCTGGAAAAAGCGATTCAGTTCAATCTTGATCCATTCGTGCCTTGCGCCCTTCGGCGACATCGGGACCACCTCGCCGCCGATAAGTTCGAAGCGCTCATCCTCGTCTAAAATGCCGACGCGGACCATCTCCTCAATCTCGGCCACGCTGAAGCACCGCCGAGGCATGCCGTCGGCGGCCTGTGTGACCAGCGGAAGATTATCGGGTCTCAAATGCGTGTTCATCGCGACCCTAACATTATCCCGCGCGACGGCGCGGGATCAATTGTCCAGGAAGCTCCTGAGCTTCCGGCTCCGCGACGGATGCTTCAGCTTCCTCAACGCCTTCGCCTCGATCTGGCGGATGCGTTCGCGGGTCACCGAGAATTGCTGGCCGACCTCTTCGAGCGTGTGGTCGGTGTTCATGCCGATGCCGAAGCGCATGCGCAGAACGCGCTCCTCGCGCGGGGTCAGCGAGGCGAGCACGCGGGTCGTCGTCTCGCGCAGATTCGACTGGATCGCCGCCTCGATCGGCAGCACGGCGTTCTTGTCCTCGATGAAATCGCCGAGATGCGAATCCTCCTCGTCGCCGATCGGCGTCTCGAGCGAGATCGGCTCCTTGGCGATCTTGAGCACCTTGCGCACTTTTTCGAGCGGCATGGCGAGCTTCTCGGCAAGCTCCTCCGGCGTCGGCTCGCGGCCGATCTCATGCAGCATCTGGCGCGAGGTGCGCACGATCTTGTTGATCGTCTCGATCATGTGCACGGGAATGCGGATCGTGCGCGCCTGATCGGCGATCGAGCGCGTGATCGCCTGCCGGATCCACCAGGTCGCGTAGGTCGAGAATTTATAGCCGCGGCGATATTCGAACTTATCGACCGCCTTCATCAGGCCGATATTGCCTTCCTGAATGAGATCGAGGAATTGCAGACCGCGATTGGTGTATTTCTTGGCGATGGAGATGACGAGGCGCAGATTCGCCTCGACCATTTCCTTCTTCGCCTGACGCGCTTCCCGCTCGCCCTTCTGCACCATGTGCACGATCTTGCGGAACTCGGAAATCTCCAAGCCCGTTTCGGTCGCGAGCGCGTGGATCTCGGCGCGCAGATCCTTGATGCGGTCCTTCTCCTCCGCGACGAATTCCTTCCAGCCCCTGGAGCGAAGCTGCGCGACGCGCATCACCCATTTGGGGTCGAGCTCGGAGCCGTGGAACTTGTCGATGAAGTCCTCGCGCGCGACGCCATGGCTGTCGGCGAGACGCAAGAGCTTCGTCTCATAGCCGATCAGGCGCTTGTTGATGTCGTAGAGCTGCTCGACCAGCGCCTCGATGCGGTTCTGGTTCAGCGAAAGCGACTTGACGTCGGCGACGATCTCTTTCTTGAGCTGCTTGTATTTGCGCTCCTGAGCGGGCGTCAGCGTCTCGTTTCTGAGCTTGTTCTCGACATTCTGGTCCTGGAGGCGGCGCAGCTTCTTATAGGCGTCCGCGACGCGGGCGAAGGTCTCGAGCACCTTCGGCTTGAGCTCCGCCTCCATGGCGGAAAGCGACACGGAATTCTCCATGTCGTCTTCCTCCTCGAAGGTCTCCTCGGGGGCAGCGCCTTCGGCGATGCCGGCGGGAGGCGTGCGCGGCGCGGTGGCCGGAGCCATTTCCGCGCCCTCTTCCGAGGCCGTCTTGGCCGCCGCCTTGCCGTCCGGCCCGGCATAGGTCGCCTCGAGATCGATGATGTCGCGCAGCAGGACCTTTCCGGCTTCGAGCTCCTCGCGCCAGATGATAATGGCCTGGAAGGTCAGCGGGCTCTCGCAGAGACCGGCGATCATCGCCTCGCGGCCGGCCTCGATGCGCTTGGCGATGGCGATTTCGCCCTCGCGCGACAGCAGCTCGACGGAGCCCATTTCACGAAGATACATGCGCACCGGATCGTCGGTGCGGTCCGCGGGCTCGGACGCGCGCGTCGCGACGGCGGTCGAACGGGGGCTCTCGACGAGCTCGCCGCCCTCGGCCTCCTCCTCCTCCGCGCTCTGCTCCTCCTCGACGTCATCCGGATCGTCGCCCTCGGAGACGGTGATGCCCATCTCGGAGAGCATGGCGTAGACATCCTCGATCTGGTCGGAGGAGACCTCCTCGGAGGGCAATACGGCGTTCAATTCGGCATAGGTGACGAAGCCGCGCTTTTTGGCGAGCTTGATCATCCGCTTGACGGCGGCGTCGTTGAGATCGAGAAGCGGGCCGTCCGCGGCGTCCACCGTCGCAGCGCCTTCATTGTCGACCTTGTCTTCGTCTTTCTTCGCCATACACAGCTCCACACGGTCCCCGGCGCGGCGCCTCACGGGGCTGCTAGACCGGGCCTCGCATTTGTCGACAGTCGTCCGGAGACAGCCACCCGGCTCCCCCATTTTCGGCGCGGACCGAAAGCCGCGCCGATTCTCGTCCAACATTCCCCGCCGGGTCTTAACGCCCCGCTAACCACACTCAAATTGCGCGGTAAGTCCAGAAAGTCAAAGCGAACGCGTAGAACGCCCGGAAGAAGCCCCAAAGCCCTCCAGGGCGGCCTCTGCGCCATCTAGCGCGGACAGCTTCGTTTGAATATCCCTTAGCCGCGCTAAATCTTGCTCGCTGGAATTCTCCGCCAAACGGGCTTCGACCACGCGGAGTTCCTTATTTAACTCCCAGCAGCGGCGATGCAAGACTAAAGCCTGACGCAGGCTCTCCGCCGCGTCGGCGGGCGCGGCCTCGGGGCGGACGCTCCAAAGCGCCGCATGAGCGACCATGCCCTCGAGCCGGGAGGCTGCGGCGCCGAGGCCCGCCTCCGCCATCGCCTGGACGAGTTCGGCGCGCTCGCCCCCGCCCGCCTCGGTCCAGCGAATGAGCGCGTCGCGCAAGGCCGAGGCTTCGCTTGACGCGAATTCCAGCGCCGCCACTTCCTCGACCTGTGCGGCGAGCACGTCCGGATGGTTTAAAAGAATGAGGAGAATCAATGCGTCGCGAGGCGCAATGGGCGGCTTCACGCCCCGGAACAGGGGCGAATTGGCCAGCGCCGGACTGATGCGCACCGGCCCGGCCTCGGGGCCGCCGGGGCGGAAGGCGCCGCGCTTGCGGGGCACGAAGTCGCGGCCCCGGCCCGGCGGCGCGGGCCCGCGGCCCAGGAGCCGGGCGAGGCGGTCGCTCAATTCCTGGGCATAATAGCGCCGCAGCGTCTCGTCGCCGATATGCGCGGCGATTTCACGCAGGCGCCGCTCCAGCCCGGCGCGCCGTTCCGGCGTGTCGAGAACCGCGCGTTGCGTCTCGCGCATCCACAGGAGATCGACGAGCGGCAGAGTCTGCTCCAGCGCCTGCTTCACGGCGCCGGGGCCGCCGGCCCGCAGCAATTCGTCAGGGTCATGGCCGTCCGGCAGCAGCACGAAGCGCAGCGTCTTTGCCGGACCGATCAACGGCAGGGCCGTGTCGACGGCGCGGAAAGCCGCCTTGAGCCCCGCCTTGTCGCCGTCGAAGCAGAGAACCGGCTCCTCCGCCATGCGCCATAGCAGGCCGCACTGCTCGGGCGTCAGCGCCGTGCCGAGCGGCGCCACGGCCTGGGGAAAGCCCGCCGCCGTGAGGGCGATGACGTCCATATAGCCCTCGACCGCGATCACCGTTCCGGCGTCATGGGCGGCCTTGCGGGCGTTATGGAGGTTGTAAAGCGTCGCGCCCTTGTGAAAGAGCGGCGTCTCGGGGGAGTTGAGATATTTCGCCTGGGCGTCCGCCTCCATGGCGCGGCCGCCAAAGGCGACGACCCTGCCCGACCGGTCGCAGATCGGGAACATGACGCGGTTGCGGAAGCGGTCATAGGGGACCGGGATGTCCTCGCCATGGATCAGCAGCCCCGCTTCGATCATGGTCTCGACCGTCACGCCTTTGGCGGCGAGATGGTCGCGCAGGGCGTGGCGCTCGGGCGGCGCGTAGCCCAGCCGGAACGTCTCGCGACAAGCGGCGGAGACCTGCCGGCGGTCCAGATAGGCCCGGGCCTCGCGCCCGACGGGGCTTGCGAGCTGCTTGGCGAAAAACTCCGCCGCCCATTCCAGCGCGTCGCCGAGCGTCGCGCGGCGCTCCTCCTCCTCGCGCTGCTCCTTGGTCTCGACCGGCATGGGCAGGCCGGCGAGGGTCGCGAGCCGCTCGACCGCTTCGGGGAAGGTGATGCCTTCCGTCTCCATCAGAAAAGTGAAGCCGTCGCCATGCTTGCCGGAGGAGAAATCGTGGAAGAAGCCCTTCTGGTCGTTGACGTAGAAAGAGGGCGTCTTCTCGGCGTTGAAGGGCGAGAGGCCGCGCCACTCGCGGCCCTGCTTCTTGAGCTTCACCTTCTGACGCACGACCTCGGAAACCGGCACCCGCGCCCGGATGTCATCGAGGAAGGAGGGGGAGAAGCGCATAAAGCGGTTCTAGCACCGCCCTTCCGAATAAAAAAAGGGGCGGTCCGCGCCGCCCCCTTCGGGATCAATTGAAAAGCGCCCCGAAAGGCTCTTTCGCGTCCGGCAGGGTCGTAATGGGCCCGCCGTCGAGATTCAGCGGACCGCCGACGCTGATGCGCACCGCCGGCGGCTCGACCGGCTTGAAGTGCCGGTCCATCACGCCGACGCCGCAGACCGCCGCGGGCGCGACGCCGCCGACGCATTGCTGATAGAGCGCGTCCGTCGGGAGCAGCGAGCCATAGGCATAGGTGATCTGGTCGGACCGCGAATTGAAGATGTTGAAAGCGTCGAGCTGCACGCGCCAGCCGTCGGCCCAGCGATAGCCGAGGCGCGCATTGACCGTGCCCGTGGCGGGAGACTGGAAATAGCCGTCGGGAGTCAACGGGCGCGTGCCGAAATACCGGTATTTCAGACCGCCGAACCAGCCCGTCGCCTCGCCGATCTCCATGCCGCCCATGGCGACGATCGACGGCGCGTTGAAGAGATAGTTGCCCGGCGCGTTGCCGAGATAGGATCCGTAGGGCAGCGCCTCAGGCGTGACCAGGTCGAGATAGCCGAGCCAGGCTTGCTGGTCGACGCCGCGGAAGCGGGCGTGCACCAGCGACACGTCGCCGTCGAACATGAGCCACGACGTCGGCTTGTAGTGATTGGCGATTTCGATGCCGTAGCGGCGGGTCGGACGGCCGAACTCCGTCGTGCCCGCGTCTCCGACGAACTGGTTTTCGGAATCGAGATTGAGCCAGAAGAAGCTGATGCTCGAGTCGAGCCCCTCGACGAATTTGGTGCGCGCGCCGATCTCCGCGCCGCGCGACTTCACCAGCAGCGGGATGCGCGCGACGCCGGCGAAAAAGTCGTCGTCGCCCAGCGCCGTCGTCTCGTAGCGAATGACCGTTCCGCGCGCGTCGGTGGAATGGAAGCCCTCGCCATAATTGAAGAAAAGCTCGGTCTTGTAGAAAGGCCCGACGATGATCGACGCCTTGGGGCTCACGATGGAGGCGCCCTTCGTTCCCTGATTGAACGGCCCCGCCCAGACGAAAGCCGGCAGGCCGTTGCTGTCGAAGACCTTCGGCGCGTCGTAGAGCGACTGCACGTTCGAGACGTTGGCGTTGTAATAGTCGAAGCGGACGCCGCCCACCGTCTTCAGCCAGGGGGTCCAGGCGACGGTGGTGTCGGTCCAGACGCCGATGCTGCCCTCGCCGACGTAATTATTGTTGATGGTGCTGTACATCTGCCGGCGCACGCTTTCCTGCAGGCCGACGCGAATGTCGTCGTAGCGGCTCTGGAAGCCGACGCGGGTCGTGATCGGCAGGCCGAAGCTGTTCCAATTGATCCCGTGCTGGGCGTTGACGCCGAAATAGGTGCGATAGTCGAATTGCCGGAACTGATCGCCCAGATCCTGATGCGTCAGAAAATAAGTGAAGTTGTTGTAGAGTTCGAGCGTCTGCCGAACGGCGTAGCCCTCGACGCGCGAGAACTGATTGCCGTCCACCTGGCTCCATCGCCCGGAAAGCGAGAATCGCGAGGTGGCGCCGCCATCCGTAGCGTCCAGAGTTCCCCAGAGCGATTTCACGCCGCCATAGACGGCGCGCTCGGGAATCTGGTCCGTCGAATACCATTTATTGACGTAACCCATGAAGGTGACGGCCGCGCCGTCCTCTTCCGTGCCGCGCGACCAACGCAGCACGCTGTTGAACTTGCGCAGATTGTCGCCGCGCTCCCAGGGACCGTTATAGTAGTTGAGCTCGACCGCGCCATAGGCCGAGCCGCCGGCGAAATCCTTATAAGGCTGGATCGCGAAGGCGCGGCCATAGCCGAAGCTGCCGCCGGTCAGCCCGAAATAGCCCTTGTCGATCTTGTTGACATATTGAATGTAGACCGAGCCTGCGGAACCGAAGTCGCCGTCCTGCGCGTCATAGGGTCCCTTGCGGGCGAGGACGTATGAGAGCAGCTCCGGGATCAGCATATTGGTGTCCGCATAGCCCTGTCCGTGGCCATGCGTGCGCATGTTGAGCGGCATGCCGTCGAGATAGATCGCGAGATCGGTGCCGTGATCGAGATTGAAGCCGCGCAGGAAATACTGGTTCGCTTTGCCGTCGCCGGAATGCTGGGTGACGATCAGTCCGGGAACGATCTCAAGCGACTCGCTGGGGCGCGAATAGGGATAGGCGGTGACTTCCGCCCCCGTGAAGAATTTTTCGCTCGACGCGGTGATCGGCGGCGGCTTGGGTCCCGACGGCTGGACCGGTTGCGGCGCCGTCTGGAGGATGGGCGTGGATCGTGTCGGCGCGCGCGAAACGCGCGCGGGAGCGGATGCGGCGCGCGCCGGAGAAGGCGCGGCCGGCGCGGCCGTATGGCGTTGGGACTGTCCGCCCACGACGATCGTCGGCAGAGAGGTGAACTGCGCCAGCGCCTGCGAATTCCAGATGGCCACGCCGATCGCGCATAAGGATACGGTGGCGAGGTGACGACGGCTCATAGGGCGCTCCCGCAAGACTTGTGATGTTTTTTCAAATTTGTCTTACGCGTAAGCGGCGCTGTCAATCCGAGGTAAACGAATTGAGGTCGACGTAACTTTTTTGCAACAGAGCGTTAAAAGGCCGTTAACCGTGATGATGCGCGTGGCCGTGCAGGTCCTGGCCGAATTCCCTTCCCGCTTCCTCCGGCTCCGCCGGCACCACCACGAGCTGGCCATAGCGCACGCCGCGCTCGCCGATGAGGTGGCTCGCGAAATGCTCCACCTCCGATTTCGGGCCCTTGAGGAGCGAGACCTCGAGACAGGTCGCTTCGTCGAGATGCACATGCAGGGTCGCGATGGAGAGATCGGCGTGGCTGTGGTGATCGTGAACGAGCTTCTTGGAGAGCTGCCGCGTTTCGTGATCGTAGACATAGACGAGGGCGGCGACGCAATTGCGCGCGCCGTCGTCGGCCTTTGGCTGCTTGAGGAGCCCTGCGCGAACGAGGTCGCGCACGGCCTCGGACCGGTTCTGATGGCCGCCCGCCTCCATATAGCGGTCGAGCGCCGACATCAGCTCGTCGTCGATCGTCACCGTCACGCGCTGCAATGCTGTTGCTCCGGCTTCTGAACCCCAGAGCAACTAGCAGCGACGGCGTTATTTTACAATGCCCAGGCGAACCAGCAGCCAGTACGTCCCGAAGGCGGCGATGACGGCCGAGCAGGCATAGACGAGGCGCGGGCTGCGCTCGCCCTTGTTGAGCAGCCTGTCGGAGCCGATGAGCAAGGGCAGGACCACGAGAACCACGCCGATCTGGCCCGCTTCGACGCCGAGATTGAAGCTCGCGAGCGCCGGCGCGATGGCGCGCTGCGGAACGCCCAGTTCGATCAGACCGCTCGCAAAGCCGAATCCATGGATGAAGCCGAAGGCGAAAGTGTCGCGCCATCGGCCGTCCGTCTTGCGCGTGAAGAAATTCTCGACCGCGACATAGATGATCGACAGGGCTATGGCGATCTCGACTCAGAAGCTCGGCAGATTGACGAGCTGCAGGGCCGCGAGCGACAGCGTGATCGAATGCGAAATGGTGAAGGCGGTGACGATCTTCACGACGGGCCAGACGCGCGTCGCCCAAAGCACCACGGCGAGAAGGAAACACAGATGATCGTAGCCGGTCATGATGTGCTCGACGCCGGCGGCGAAGAATTTGGGCGCGAGCTCCCAGGGCGAGAGCAAGGGCTTGGACAGATCGACGGGATCGTCGCCGGGAAAAAGCATGACCTGACCCGGCGCGGGCTCGGCGCCGCGCTTTTGCGCCTCGGTAAGCTGCTCGTTCTCTTTCTTGTCGCCGACGCTGAAGAGATGCTTGCCGCGCGCGCCCTGCGCCTTCAGGAGCTTTTCGGGATGGTAGAAAATCCGCCCCGGCGCCTCCGCGCAGTCGAAATGCATGACGATCTTGGCGTCATATGGATTGGTCGGGTCTTCGCCGACGGACCCCACGCGGCTCTTGCAGGCGACGCCGGCTTCATTGCGCAGCTCGACGCGGCGCTGGATGAATTTCCCGATCTCCGCCTCCAGCGCGCCGGGCGGCGAGAGGTCGACGCCGTCGCGCTCGGATTGCGTCTCCTGAAACATGCGCTCGATATCCGTGCCGAGCACGCCGACGTCCACGCGATATCTGCCCTCGCCCTCGGGCGCGACGCGGGCGCTGGAAATGTCCGCGGTATGCGCGGCCGCCGGCGCCGAAAGGCTCAAAGCCGCGACGAGGCACGCTGAAAGAACCGCCAATCTCGAAAACATGAACGCGCGCTCCCTTAGACGCCGTGGGCCGGCGTTCGTGTGAAGCTTCGCGCAATACATCATACCCCCCGCAGCGACAAGCTCTCGCCAGAGAATCAGGCCTGCTTGATCTTGTCCGCCCTCCCGGCCTTTGGCATGGTGCGCGCCAACCAAAACAAAAGGAAACGCCGACGATGACCGGGTTGTGGAGGAGACTGGCCGCCTTTCTGACGTTCTGCGCGGGGCTCGCCCTCGCCGCGCCCGCACAGGCGCACACGCCCGACATTTCGACGGGCAAGATCGCGCCGCAGGCGAACCGAATCTATCTCGTGGACGTCGGCTTTCTGGCCACGGACCTCGAGCGCATGTTTCAGGAGACGATGGACGACCGCGCGGGCGTCGACCTCTCGCCCCCCGGCGTGCTGGAGGAAGAGATCGGCAAATTCGTCGCCAGGCGCGTCGCCATGCGCGACGAGACCGGCCGCGCCTGCATGGCCAAGGTCGAGAAGGCGGGCGAAGATCCGACGAACCAGGACAGCGCCCTGATCGTCATGCGCTTCGATTGCTCGGGCGCCGCCGGCAAGGTTTTCTACGACGCGACCAGGCTCCTCGCGGCGCAGGGCTCCAAGGGCAAGCATCTCGTCACCCTGCTCGGCGAGAACGCCGGCGAGACCATGCTCTATCCGCAAAACCCGCCGCTCGATCTCGCCCAGCCCATGGAGACGACGGCCCAGCTCATGGGGAAATTCTTCGAGGCGGGCGTCGAGCATATCGTCACGGGCTACGATCACCTCTGCTTCCTCTTCGCGCTCATCCTCTGGGCGACGCGCGTCTGGCCGGTGGTGAAGATCGTCACCGCCTTCACCATTTCGCATTCGATCACGCTGTCGCTCGCCGCGCTCAACATCTTCACCCTGCCCTCGACGCTGACCGAGGCGCTCATCGCGGCCTCAATCGTCTTCGTCGCGGTCGAGAACTATTTCTCCCGCAACGTCGACAATCGCTGGCGCAACACTTTCCTCTTCGGCTTCATCCACGGCTTCGGCTTCGCCTCGGCGTTGACCGAGATGGGCGTGCCGCAGGGCGGCGTCGTGCCGGCGCTCGCGGCCTTCAATATCGGCGTCGAAGCGGGCCAGATCGCCATCGTCTTCGCCGTGATGCCGATCCTCTTCGCGATCGACAGGGCGGCGGGCGGCGCGCGCAGCGAGAAGCTGGTCTATGTCCTCTCCGGGCTGATCGCGCTCGCCGGCTCATTCTGGTTCCTGCAGCGCATCGGAGTCATCCCCGGGGCGTGACGGGGCGCGCGCCGGCTCGCTCTCCCCGGGCCGCCGGGCGGGGGAGAGCCTATTCGCCCTTGAATTTCGGCGCGCGCTTTTCGAGGAACGCGGCCCGCCCCTCCAGATAGTCGGCGCTGTCGAAGCAGGCTTGGGCGAGCGCCTCGCATTCTTCCCGCGCCGGCGCGCCGGGGAGCTGCGCGGCGGCGCGGATCGCGGCCTTGGCGGCGCGCAGGGTGAGCGGCGCGTTGGCGGCGATGGTCTCGGCGAGGTCGTCGACGCCGCCCTCGAAGCTCTCCAGCTCGAAAATGCGGGAGAGGAAGCCGATCTCGAGCGCCTCCTTCGCGGTGACCCGGCGCGCCGTGTAGAACATCTCCATGGCCCGCTGCGCGCCGACCGCCGCCACGACGAAGCGCATGGCGGAAGGCGGGTAGCCGACGCCGAGCCGCGCGGCGGGTATGCCGAAGACCGCGCCCTCCTGCGCGACGCGCAGATCGCAGGCGGAAGCAATGCCCATTCCGCCGCCCATGCAGAAGCCGGAAATGGCCGCGATCGTCGGCTTGGAGCAGGCGGAGATGGCCTGGAAGGCCTCGACATTGGCCTCTTCATAAGCGCGTCCGCCCGCGCTCGTCGCGCGCACGGTGGAGAATTCCGAAATATCGGCGCCCGAACAGAAGGGCAGGCCCGGCGCGCCCGAGATGACGGCGACCCGGACCTCCGGGGCGGCGTCGATCGCCGCGAAAAGCGGCGGCAGCGCCCGCCACATGTCGAGATCGAAGGCGTTGCGCTTGGAGCCGTTGTCGATGAGGAGATTCGCGACGCCGAAACCGATTTCGACGCGGAGCTTCGCGGTGGGAGAGGCGATGACCATGCCGCCCTCTTAACATCTCGCGGGACGACGCGAAACGGGACGCGCCTGATTCGCTTGCGCTTCATGTGCATGCGCGGACGCCGCGCGCCCAAATTGCCGCGCGTCAGATTGACACGGCTTTTTCCGCCGCCCGCCGCCGTAACATGAGGCGTTTTCGTCCTATGGCGCCGCTGGTCCGGACCGCGCCGCGCCCTTGGCGAAAAACGGGTTCCACTTCTTTCGCCGCGCTCTCGCGCCGCGCCTCGGAGCAGAAATGGTCGCCGCCGACAAACTGGCCTCGCCGGGCGCGCTGAGAATGACTCTGGCCTTCGCGGTCTTCGCGCACCATACGACCATGTTCAATCTCGGCATGTCGGCCGTGCTAATCTTCTTCGTGCTCAGCGGCTACTGGGTCGCGACCATGTGGTCGAACACCTATTCGAAGACGACCGCCGCCTACGCCACCTTCCTGGTTTCGCGCTTCTGGCGCGTCGCGCCCGTCTTCGCGCTGTGCTCGGCGATCTCCTGGGCGTTGTTGTTCTGGCGCGGCGCCGCGCCCGAGGAGGTCGGCGGCCTGTTGCGCCAGCTTTTCTCGAACGTCATGATCCTGGGCTATAATTCCCTGCCCTTCCAGGCCAATGCGCCCGGCTGGTCGCTGGACATGGAGATGCAATTCTATCTTATCGCGCCGCTATTCGTCTTCCTCGTGTCGCGGAATGTTTACGTCCTGCTCGGCTGCGTGCTGATTTCGATCCTGTCTCAGGCGCTGGGCGGCGCGACGACGGTCGCGCCCTTTCTCCTCTTCTTCGGGCTGGGCGTCGCCGCCGCGAGCCATAAGCTCATTCCGAGCCGCCGCCTCGCCTATGGCTCGCTCTATGCGACATTGGCGCTGCTGTTTCTGTGGAGCCTTTTCTTCGTCAAGGACATGGCGCTGGGCGAGACGCAGGGGGCCCTGCTCGCCTTCGGCGCCAAGACCAATCTCCTGATCGCCATGCTGATGACGCCCTGGGCGATCTACACCACGCAACAGAGGACGGGCGCGACCGACCGCATGATCGGCGACATGTCCTACATCTTCTATTTGCTGCACTGGTCCGTCATCGGCGCGCTGCACACGGGCGACGGCGGCTATCTCGACCGCGTCCTTCTCTGCGCGGAAGCGCTCCTTCTGATCCTCGCCGCCTCTTACCTGATCTGGGTCCTGTTCGACCGGCCGATCGGGAGATTGCGCGCGGCCTGGGTTTCGAGCCGGCGCGTGGTCCGCGAGCCGTTCATGGAGCCGGCGATCGCCTGAGCGATCCCGAACGCCGCCGAGCCGCGGCATGGCCGCGGCGCCTCATTGCTGATAAGGAGACGGCCAGGCGCCGCCGCGGTGACGGCGCCAAAGAGGCAATCGGGCCGTCGCTTTGATTTCGCAAGGATTTGCAATCCTGCTGCCGCATATGCGGCGCGCCTTCTTCGTCCTCTTCGTGACGACGGGCCTGACGCTCCTTACCCTGAAACGCACGGACGAGCCCTCGATCGTCTGCTCGCAGATCAATAGCGGGCCGGACGATTTCCGGGTCCTCGTCATCGGCGAATCCTGGGCGTCCGACGGCAAGCTCTTTCCGGAATTGCCGAAGGCCGTGTCGGCGAGATTGGGGGGACGGGGCGTCCAAGCCTGCAGCATCGGCTTCAACGGCCGCAATTCGAGGCTGCTCTATACGGAGCTGCGCGAAAAATTCCCCAAATACAGGCTCTATTCCCTTTACGAGGGAAAGACGCCGAACAAGGTTCTCGTGATGAACGGCGTCAATGACGAGATCCAGCATGTCGGCGCTTCGGCCTATGTCGAATATACGAGGAAGCTCGTCGACTATTTCTCCGACGCCGACGATGTCGAGGTCGTCGCCATACCGCGCGTCAATGAGCGCTGGTTCAAGCCGCCCAATCTCTTCAGCCGCATGAAGCGCAACATCCTGCGGTGCTTCTATGACGGCTGCGATTTCCAGGTGAACGACGTCTATCGCGTCGCGCTGTGGCGCGACCATCCCGAGACGCACATCCTCGAATTCGACGATTTCATCGACAAGTTCGAGGGCCACGAGGAATATTACAGATTGGACGGCGTCCATTTGACGGACGAGCATCTGCACAAATACGGCGCCTTCGTCGGCGGCGCCCTTTCCCTCGCCTCGACCGCGAGCCGGCGCAAATAAGCTATAAGCGCCAGATGGACCTCCTTTCCCGCCTCCTCCATCGCGACGGGCTCATGCTCGTCATCGACAAGCCGGCGGGCGTTCCGGTGCATCGCGGCCCCAAGGGCGGCCCGAGCCTCGAGGACGCCTTCGACCAGCTCCGCTTCGGCCTGCCGCGCGCGCCGGCGCTGGCCCATCGGCTCGACAAGGACACCTCCGGCTGCCTCGTGCTCGGCCGTCACCGCAAGGCGCTGGAGCGGCTCGGCAAGCTCTTCAAGTCGGGGGACGTCTCCAAGACCTATTGGGCCGTGGTGGAAGGCGGCCCGGACGCCGAGGCGGGCGAGATCGACCTGGCGCTCGGCCGCCTCGACGCCGCGCGCGGCTGGTGGATGCGGCCCGATCCGATGGGTCTGCCCTCGCGCACGAGCTGGCGCGTGCTGGGCCGCTCGCCCGAGGCCGCGCTGAGCTTCATCGAATTCACGCCGCATACGGGCCGAACCCACCAGATTCGCGTCCATGCGCAAGCGATGGGATGGCCGATCCTGGGCGATCCCATTTACGGGAGCGGAAAGCGCGAGGATTCGCCGCCGCTGCATCTCCATGCGCGCGCAGTCGTCATTCCGATGCGGGAGAGCAAGGAGCCGGTGAAGGCCGAGGCCCCGGCGCCGGCCCATATGCTCGAGGCGCTGGCGGCCTGCGGATGGCGGGCGGAAAGCCTGGCCGCGACAACTTTGGCGCCCGATTTGCCAAACGGCTCCGAAGCGCTCAAATTGTCCGACGCGGCAAAATTAAGCGCGCCAATGGCGCCGCCCCTCTCCCCGCCTGCGGGGAGAGGGGGCGCTCGGCGGTCGATTCAGCTATTTCGCCGCTGACTCTAGGGAGAAGCTTCCGTGGCGCCTCATTTCGCGCCCCTTTTGGACTCGCCAGAACGCCTTGCCGCCGCCGCAACCGACGATCGCTTCGCGCTGGACCGCATCCTGCTCAACGACTTGGCCAGCCTTGCAATCGAGAAGGCGAAACGCGGCGGCGCGAGCTATGTCGACATTCGCCTCGGCGAGACGCTTCGAGAATATTCCTGCGCCAAGGATGAACGGCTCGAGCATTTCGATGAACGCTCGACGCGCGGCTTCGGCCTGCGCGTGCTGCTCGACGGCTCCTGGGGCTTCTACGGCGCGCGGCGCCTCGACGCGGCGAGCGTGCGCGCGGGCGTGGAGCGGGCGCTCGAAAACGCGCGCGCCGTTCGGCCGATCCAGGGGCGGCCCATCGCCCTGGAGCGGCTTCCCGCCCATGAGGCCGAATGGATCATGCCCATGGGCGTCGATCCTTTCGCGATTCCGGCGCGCGACAAGGCCGATCTTCTTCTCGCCATCGCGGCCGCCGCGCGCGACAACGGCGCGGATTTCTGCGCCGCCTCGCTGTCGCTTGCGCGGGAGGAGCGGCTTTTCGCGAATAGTTTCGGCGCCCGGATCCGGCAGACGCGCACGCGCGTGCATCCGAGCTTCACGGCGACGGCGATCGATCGCGCCGCCGGGCGCATGGCGTCGCGCGACAGCCTCACCCCCGCCCGCGGCGCCGGCTGGGAATATGTGACGGACGCCGGTCTTCTCGAGGAAGCCGCGCGCGCCGGACGGCAGGCGCGCGAAAAGCTCGCGGCGAAGCCCGTCGCCGCCGGCGATTACGACCTCGTCATCGATCCGACCAATCTCTGGCTGACGATTCACGAGACCGTCGGCCATTCGACCGAGCTCGACCGCGTGCTGGGCTGGGAGGCGAATTTCGCCGGCACCAGCTTCGTGAAGCCCGCCATGCTGAACAATTTGCGCTTCGGCTCGGAGCTGATGACCATCGTCGCCGACCGTTCGCAACCCGGCGCGCTGGCGACCATCGGCTTTGACGACGACGGGGCGCCGGCGGCCTCGGCGGAATTCAAGATCGTCGAGAGCGGCGTCCTCAAAAACTTCCAGATGGCGCTGGGACAGGCGCATTATATCGGCCTCTCCGCCTCGAATGGCTGCGCCTATGCGGACAGCCCGACCTCCTTCCCGATTCAGCGCATGCCGAACATCTCGCTCGCGCCCAACCCCGACAAATGCTCGCTCGACGACCTTGTGAGCGGCGTTGAAGACGGCGTCTACATCGTCGGCGCGGGGAGCTGGAGCATCGACCAGCAGCGCGACAATTTCCAGTTCGGCGGCCAGCTCTTCTACGAGATCAAGAAGGGCAGGCTCGGCGAGATGCTGCGCGACGGCGCCTATCAGGGCCGCACGATTCCTTTCTGGAATTCGCTCGACGGGCTGGGCGACGCGAGCACATATCATCTGGACGGCACCTTCACCTGCGGCAAGGCGGAGCCGGTGCAGGTCGCGCCCGTCTCGCACGGCGCCCCGCCGGCGCGCTTCCGCAAGGCGCGCGTGCTGAACACGGGCGGCGGCGCATAGAATGTTCTTCTCCTCCGACGACGCCAAATCCATCGCCGACAGGATCATCGCGCGATCCGGCGCCGACGCCTGCGTGGTGAAGATCGAGGGCGGCGACGATTACGGCCTGCGCTTCGCGCGCGGCGGCGCGACGACGAATATCGCCACGTCGGAAGCGACGGCGCGCGTCTCGTCCCATATCGGCGGACGCGTCGGCTCGGCGACGACGACGAGCCTCGACGAAGCCGCGCTCGACGCGGCGCGGGCGCGTTCGGAGGAGATCGCGCGCATGCTGCCGGTCGATCCCGACTATGTCGCGCCGCTCGGGCCCCAGCAATATGACGCCTCCGCGCGCTATGACGACAACGCCGCCTCGCTGAGGCTTGAGGCGCTCGCGGCGCAAGCGGCGCGCGTGATCGCGGAGGGCGCGCGCAGAGGCGTCGATACCTTCGGCTGCGCGTCGAGCGCGCGGCGCTTCGAGACGCTCGCGACCAGCAACGGCCTTTTCTCCTATGAGCGTCGAAGCGAGATCGACCTCTCCGCCACGGCGCGCAACAGGACCGACACATGGTCCGGCTGGGCCGGCGCGCATGAATATTTCGGCGCGCGGCTCGACGCCGACGCCATTGCGCGGCGCGCCTGCGAGAAGGCGGCCCATGACGTCGCGCCCATGGATCTCGAGCCCGGCGATTATACGGTCATCCTCGAACCCGTCGCCGTAGCGGAGCTCGCCTTCTGGGCGCTGAGAGCCATGGACGCGCGCGCCGCCGACGAGGGACGCAGTTTCTATGCGCGGCCGGGCGGCGGCGCGATGGTCGGCGAGAAGCTCTTCGACGAGAAGCTGACCATCCGCGTCGATCCCGCCGATCCGCTGGCGCCCGAAAGCGGCGTCGGCTGGGAAGGCGTACCGCATCGCGCGCGCGCCTTCATCGACAAAGGCGTCGTCTCGACGCTCTACCGGTCGCGCTCATGGGCGCGGAAGACCGACGCCGAGCCGATCCCCTTCGCGCGCAATTTCATCATGGAGGGTGGCGACGCCTCGCTCGAAGACATGATCCGGTCGGTGAAGCGCGGCGTGCTCGTCACGCGCATCTGGTACGAGAATATGGTGGAGCCGAAGAGCTTGCTGCTCACCGGCCTCACGCGCGACGGCAACTTTCTGATCGAAAACGGCCGCGTGACGGCGCCCGTGCGCAATATGCGCTTCAACCAGCGCCTCGGCGAGCTTTTCGGCCGCGTCGTCGCCTTCGGGAAGACGGAGCGCACCTGGCGCGCGATCGGCGGCGGCGCGCCGGCGGCGCCCCCGATGCTGGCGGAGAAGTTTCACTTCTCTTCGAAATCGAGCGGCATCTAGCCCGGAATTTCGTGTATGCTGCGCGCGCCTGAAGGGAGCGCGCGCTGCATGTTTCTTCGTGTTCTTATCGCTTTCCTCACCCTCGCCGCCGCCCTGCCCGCATACGCGCTGGACAAGGCGACCTTCGCGACGAACTGGCGCGCGCAGGCCGAGCATGGCGGCTTCTATCAGGCGGTCGCGGACGGCACATACGCCCGCTACGGGCTCGACGTGACGATCCTGCAGGGCGGCCCGCAAATCAACGCCCGACTGCTGCTCGCCGCCGGGCGCGTGGATTTCGCCATGGGCGCGAACACGCTCCAGATGTTCGAGTCCGTGCGGGCGAACGTGCCCATCGTCGCCGTCGCGAGCATGTTCCAGATCGAGCCGGCGATCTTCATGTCCCATCCCGGCGAAGGGCTCGACCGTTTCGAGGATTTGCCGAAGGCCACCGTTTTCATCGCCAGCGACTTTCGCGCCTCTGTCTGGCAATGGCTGAAGCAGGCCTATGGCTTCAAGGACGAGAAGGCGAAGCCCTACGGCTTCAACGCCGCGCCTTTCCTTGCAGATAAGAAATCCGTGCAGGAAGGCATTCTGACCTCCGAGCCCTACGCGATCGAGACGAAAGGCGGCTTCTCGCCGAATGTCTTTTTGCTCGCCGATTATGGCTATGACAGCTATTCGACGACGATCGAAACGCGGGCGGAGACGATCGAGCGGAGAGCCGATTTCGTGCAACGCTTCGTCGACGCCTCGATCATCGGCTGGTACAATTACGTCTATGGCGACAACGCCGCCGCCAACGCCGCGATCAAACGCGACAATCCGGAAATGACGGACGGCCAGATCGCTTTTTCGATCGCGAAGATGAAAGAGCGCGGCGTCGTCGATTCCGGCGACTCGCTCATGCTGGGCGTCGGCGCGATGACCGATGCGCGCATGAAGAGCTTCTTCGACAAGATGGCGAAAGCGGGACTCGCGCCCTCGGACCTCGATTACAAGAAGGGCTATACGCTGCGCTTCATCGGCAGGAAGGTGGGAATGGAGCTGCGCCGGTGATCGACGCCGTCATTGCGAGGAACGCGGCGACGCAGCAATCCGGAGCCGTAATGGGGCTCTGGATTGCTTCGCTTCGCTCGCAATGACGAGGAGAGCGACGCATGGCCGCCCTCGTCTCTCTCCACGGCGTCTCCAAGACCTTCCCCAATGGCGTCACCGCGCTCTCAAGCCTCGATCTCGACGTGCGCGAGGGCGAGACGCTGACGCTCCTCGGGCCGTCGGGTTGCGGCAAATCCACCGTGCTGCGGCTCATTGCGGGCCTCGCGAGGCCGAGCGTCGGCGCCATCACATGGGCCGATCCGCTGGCGCGGAAGAATCTCGGCGTCGTCATGCAGGATGCGACGCTGCTTCCCTGGGCGAGCGTCTTCGACAATGTCTATCTGCCGCTGCGCCTCGCGGGCGCGAGCCGCGCCGAGGCCGGCCCGCGCGTCATGGAGGCGCTGGCGCGCGTCGGCCTCGCGGATTTCGCGGCCGCCCTGCCCCGCGAGCTGTCGGGCGGCATGAAGATGCGCTGTTCCATCGCCCGCGCGCTCGTCACCAGGCCGTCGCTCATTCTGATGGACGAGCCCTTCGCCGCGCTCGACGAAGTGACGCGCTTCAAGCTCAATGACGACCTCGTGGCGCTGAAACGCGATCTCGGCGCGACCATCGTCTTCGTCACGCATTCCATCTTCGAGAGCGCCTTTCTCTCGACGCGCATTGTCGTCATGTCGAGGCCGCGCGGCCGAATCGTCGAAGAAATCGAGACCGACTCCGGGCTTCCGCGCGACGCGGATTTCCGCATGAGCGCCGCCTTCTCCGACATTTGCCGCCGCGCCTCGCTCGCATTGCGCAAAGCGACGGGAGAAGCCGCGTGACGAAGCTGCGCGACGCCGCAATCCCCCTCGCCGTCTTCGCCGCCGCGCTCGGGGCATGGGAATGGATCGTCGCCTGGAAGGCGATCCCGCCTTATGTGCTTCCGGCGCCCAGCGTGATTTTTGCGAAGCTGATCGAGGATCGCGCGCTTCTCTTCTCTTCCCTCCTCGTCACGCTTGGCGTGACGCTGAAAGCGCTCGCGATTGCGACCGTCTGCGGCGTCGCGCTCGCTCTGCTGCTCGCGCAATCGAAATGGCTGGAGCGGGCGTTGCTGCCTTTCGCCGTGATTTTGCAGGTGACGCCGGTCATCGCCATCGCGCCGCTGCTGCTCGTTTACATGCAGCCCGACAATGCGGTGCTCGTCTGCGCCTTCCTCGTCGCCTTCTTTCCGATCTTGTCCAACGCCGCGCTCGGCCTCGCCTCTGTCGACCATGCGCTGCGCGATCTCTTCGATCTCTATCGCGCCTCGGCCTGGCAGAAGCTGATCTATCTGCGCCTGCCGGCGGCGCTGCCGCAGTTTTTGGCCGGCTTGCGCATCGGCGGCGGCCTGTCGCTCATCGGCGCGATCGTCGCGGAACTGGCGGCGGGCGCCTCGGGCCAGGGAGCCGGCCTCGCCTATCGCATCGTGGAGGCGGGCTTCCGGCTGGACATTCCCCGCATGTTCGCGGCGCTGGCGCTGATCTCGATGGCGGGGCTTGCGATTTACGGCGCGCTCGCGGCGCTGTCGCATGTCTTGCTGCGAAGATGGCACGAAAGCGCGAGAGAGCGGAGCGATTAGTCATTGCCCGCGTCGCAGGCGGAAGCCCGCCGCCCTTGCGAGGAGGCGCGGTCGACGAAGCAATCCGGAGCCGCCGCGCGCCGGCCCCGGGCTGCGCGAAGTCGGGCTCATCCGGCTTCGAGAAACATGCCCTCAACTGTGGCTCAAATGCGAAGGCGTCTATTGCCCCGCATCTCCTCCCACCTCGTCGAGATGATAGACGTCGTCCCGGAAATGCACCGTCCCGTCCGCCGACGCCCAGCCGGTCATATAGACCCACACGACCGGCACGGGGCGCGCGAGCTTCACCTCCTCGCGCTCCCCCGACGCGATCTTGGCGTTGATCTGCTCCTTCGCGACCGACGGCCCGCTGGCGCCGTCGAGGATCCAGGCGGCGAGATCGACCACGCCCTGCACGCGCACGCAGCCATGCGAGAGAAAGCGGTAATCGTTCGCGAACAGATTTCGCGACGGCGTGTCGTGCATATAGACCGAATGAGGATTGGGCATGGAGATGCGGATCGAGCCGAGCGAATTGCCCGCGCCGGAATCCTGGCGCAGCGTGTAGTTCGCCGCCTTCTCGCTCGCCCAGTTGATCGAGCGCGGATCGACCTCCTCGCCCTTGTTGTTCAGCACGCGAATGCGCTGACGCGCGAGATAGCCGGCGTCCTTCAGCATATGCGGCGCGATCTCGTTCTTGATGATCGAGATCGGCACGGTCCAGGTGGGGTTGATGTTCACCGCCACGACCTTCGCCTGCACCTCCGGCGAATGATGCTCGGGGTCGCCGACGATCGCGACATAGCGGCGCACGACGCGGTCGTTCTCCACGGCGTCGACCGCCGTCGAGGGAATGTTGACGACGATGTAGCGGTCGCCGAAAGGGAAATCGAGGCCAGCGAGGCGCTGCGCGCTGGAGGCGAGCTGCTGGAAGCGCACATTCGCCGGCACGTCGAGCGCGCGCAGCGTGGCGCCGGCGACGACGCCGGTCTGTTTAAGGCCCATGCGGAACTGAAAGCGCTTTACGGCGGCGGCGAGCTCGGGGTCCCAGCTCTGCTTGCGCGTGTCGGAAAGCGCGTCGTCCTCCGCCGCGAGACGGCGCCGCAGCGCCGCGACCGCAGGCCCTTTCGCGCCGGGACGCAGCGAGACGCCCACCGTCGGCCAGCCGCCGAGATCGACGATCTGCGCATAGCGCTCCGAGGCCTTGGAGGTGGTGAAGAAAGTCTCGGGCTGCAGCACCGGCGTCGGATCGTCGGAGAGCGCCGTCTCGCGCGGCGGCGCCGGCGGGCGGGGCTTGGGTTTCGGCTTCGGCGCGGGAACGCCGGCGTCGGCCGCGGGCGCCGACGGTTCCGGGGATGCGGGCGCCGCGGGAGCCGGGACCGCCGGAGCTGGGGCGGCGGGCGCCGGCGCGTTCTGGGCCAGCGATGAGCCGGCGCCTATCAGCGCGCTCGCAATCAATCCCGCGCCGAGAAAGCGCGCGGTCTTCGTCATTCTTTCAATCGCCATTTTCCAGCCGCCTCTGAAGCCGCCGCCGTTCGCGCGCTTGCGTCTTTCCTCCGCTTTTCGACCGCGTCGCGGCGAGAATCAACTTAAAATTCGATCGATCGCCAATGCGCAAACAATGGCGCGACGCCGCTTAACTCCAATTGCGGTCGATGCTTTCTTGTGATCTCTTACAGCGGCATATTCGCGATTCATTGGGAGAGAACGCCATGTTGAAAAATAAAAGCGTCATCATGTCGGCATGCGCCTGGCTCGGCGCGGTTTCGCTGATCGCGCTGGGAGCGGCCGCTCCAGCCGCCGCGCAAGTGAAATTCGCCGATCAGGGATGGACGCTCGCGGAGCGGAACGATTTCTACAGCCTCGACCAGGGAGCCCGCATCGTCCCGCTGGATTGGATCAAGGCGCTGAAGCGCGCCGACGGGTCGGGCTTTCTCGACGACGGCTTCGGGCGTTACGGCTACCTGCCCAATCCCGCCAGCCCCACGCCGGGCCTCCCCGTCGGGTTTCTGTCCGCGCCCTATGGCGACAAACCCTATCTGAGCATGACCTGCTCGGCCTGCCATACGCGACAGATCGAGATCGACGGCGCGCCGATGCGCATTGACGGCGGGCCGGCGCTCGTCGATTTCCAGCGCCTCTTCGACGATATGGACGCCGCCTTCGACAAGGTCGCGACGGACGAGGCGGCCTTCGCCGCATTTTCCTCCGGCGTGCTCGGGGCCGGCGCCTCGCAGGCGGATCGGGACAGGCTGCGGGGGGAGTTCAAGGCGTGGTTCGAACCCTTCCATACGATCTTCCGGCTCGCGCTGCATCCGAAGGACAAGCCGCGGCCGCTGGGCCTGGAATGGGGGCCGGGCCGCGCCGACGCCGTTTCGATGATCTTCAACCGCGTCGCCGGCCTCGATATTGGCGGCGCCGGGAAACGCATCATCGAGGAGAACATCCAGGCGGCGGACGCGCCGGTGCGCTATCCCTTCGTCTGGAATGCGGCCCGGCAGTACATGACCCAATGGCCGGGCTTCGCGAAGAATGGTGACGACATTCTCGGCCTGGCGCGCAATGTCGGCGAGGTCTATGGCGTCTTCGGCGTGTTCAAGCCCGACAAGCTGCCCATTATCGGCGGCGTCCGCTATCTCGAAGGCTCGTCGCTCAATTTCCCCGGCCTTATGCGGCTCGAGACTTTGATCACAAAGCTCGAGCCGCCGAAATGGCCCGGCAAGCTCGACCCCGATCTGGTGAAGCAAGGCGCCGAGATTTTCAACTGGTCCGAGCAGAAGGGCGGCTGCGGACCGAATTGCCATGAGGTGAACACGAAAGTCGATCCGCCGCGCCTCTGCGCGAAGCCCGGGGAGACATGGGCCACGCCCATTCAGGACGTGAAGACGGACGGCGCGGAATATCAAGTGCTCGGGCGCCGCGCCAAGACCGGCGTCCTCGAGGGAGAACTCATCCCGCTGCCGCCTTTCACCAACAAGCTGAAGGACGAAGACGCGATCTTCAATATTCTGAGCACGGCGGTCTTTCAGTCGATCATCCGCGCCCCGATTCAGTTCAGGAATCTGCTTCTGTTCGATCCGATCGTGCAGGAATGTCTGAAAAACCGGGCGGGCCAGGATTCGGCTGAAACGCTCGACGTGCTCAAGGGAAATTTCATCAGCGTGATGGAGGAGAGCCTGAAGGCCCTCTACCGGAAGGACACGCCGCCTTCGCCCGCCTATGAGTCGCGCGTGCTGAAGGGCGTCTGGGCGACCGCGCCCTATCTCCACAACGGCTCCGTCCCCACTTTGGCCGATCTGCTGAAGCCGCCGGCTCAGCGACCGGCGAGCTTCCAGGTCGGTCCGGCCTATGACATGGAAAATGTCGGCCTCGCCGCGGATCAGACGAAATTCAATTTCGTCTACAAGACCACCGCCGCCTGCGGCGGAAATGGGGACGCCTCGGCCAATAGCCGCTGCGGCCACAATTTCGGCGCGCAACTGACCGAGCCTCAGAAAAAGGCGCTGCTGGAATATCTGAAGAGCCTCTGACGGCCGCCCGGACCAAAGAGAAAATGCGGGGGCGCCTCGGCGCCCCTTGCCTTTTGCGCCGCCGCCCCGCATACCCCGCGCCAACGGAAAACTCTCCAGACAAGCGGGACGGATATGGGCTTCAAATGCGGCATTGTCGGTCTGCCGAATGTCGGCAAATCGACCCTCTTCAACGCGCTCACGCAGACCGCGGCGGCGCAGGCCGCAAATTATCCCTTCTGCACCATCGAGCCCAATGTCGGCGCCGTGGCCGTGCCGGATCCGCGCCTCGATAAATTGTCCGAGATCGCCGGCTCCAAGCAGATCATCCCGACGCAGCTCACCTTCGTGGACATTGCCGGCCTCGTGCGCGGCGCTTCCAAGGGCGAGGGCCTCGGCAACCAGTTTCTGGCCAATATCCGCGAATGCGACGCCATCGCCCATGTCGTGCGCTGCTTCGAGGATGGCGACGTGACCCATGTCGAGTGCGGCGTCGATCCGATCCGAGACATCGAGACGATCGAAACCGAGCTGATGCTCGCCGACCTCGAAAGCCTGGAAAAGCGCGTCGTCGCGCTCGAAAAGAAGGCCAAGGGCGGCGACAAGGAAGCCAAGGAACAGGTCGACCTCATGAACCGCTGCCTCGCGCCGCTACGCGAAGGCAAGCCCGCCCGCATGGCGAAGGTCTCTGAGGAGGAGCGCAAGGCCTTCGAAGGGCTGGGGCTCCTGTCGTCCAAGCCGGTTCTCTATGTCTGCAATGTGGAGGAGGAGTCGGCGGCCGAAGGCAATGGCAATTCGGCCAAGGTCGCGGCGCGGGCCAGGGAAGAGGGCGCGGCCGCCGTCGTGGTGTCGGCGAAGATCGAGAGCGAGATCGCCGTGATGCCGCCCGAGGAGCAGAAGGATTTTCTGGAGGCCGTGGGCCTGACCGAGCCCGGCCTCAACCGCGTCATCCGCGCCGGCTACGACCTGCTGCGCCTCATCACCTATTTCACCGTCGGACCGAAGGAGGCCCGCGCCTGGACGATCGAGAAGGGCACCCGCGCCCCGGCGGCGGCAGGCGTGATCCATACGGATTTCGAGAAGGGATTCATCCGCGCCGAAACGATCGCCTATGACGACTACGTCGCCAATAAGGGCGAAGCGGGCGCGCGCGACGCCGGACGGCTAAGGCTGGAAGGGAAGGAGTATGTGGTCGCGGACGGCGACGTGATGCATTTCAGGTTCAATACGTGATGGGAGATTGACGGACTAAAGCCGCAGGGGAATATTGTTCCCGAGGAATGCGCCCCGATGACTTCTTACACAGTCCAACTGCCCGATGAGACCCTGAGCAAGCTCGACCTTCTAGCCAGGAAGCTCGACCGCTCGCCAGCCTCTGTTGCGGCGCAGGCGATTGAAGACTTCGTTAGGCTTGAAGAGTGGCGCATTCGCGAAATTGAGGCGGGGGTCGCAGAGGCCGAAGCCGGCGATTTTGCGACGCCTGAGGAGATCAAACGCGTTTTCGATAAGTTCGCCGCGCGCAAATCATGAGCTTGCGGGCCGTTCGTTGGACTAGGCGCGCCCTTAGACGACTCGAGCAGATTGGCGAATATATCTCGAAGGACAATCCTCAGGCGGCGTCCCGCGTGGCGGCTCGGATCACTTCTGCGGGGGCGGCGCTCGCAGACTATCCCGAGATGGGCCGGACAGGCCGAGTGAAAGGCACGCGCGAACTTCCGCTCGTGGACCTCCCCTATATTGTCGCCTATCGGGTGAAAAAGAGCGACGTGGAAATTTTGACGATCATCCACACCGCTCAAAAATGGCCGGACGACTTATAAACGACGACTGACCGCTTACTCTCACCCCTGCTTCGACAAATTATCGATCCGCTTGTTCAGCTCATCCAACTGTCGCTTCAGCTCGGCCACGTCGCCGCCCTCCTTGGCGGGCGCCGCGCCCTCATGCTCGTCCAGCGACGGCCCGGTCGTGCCCGTCACGCCCTCGGTCGGCAGGCCGAAAGGGTTGAACATGGTGAGCGCCTGGCGGAACACGGCCATGTTCTTGCGGGCCTGCTCCTCCATCGCCTGGAAGGCGGCGCGGGTCGGTTCGGCAAAGGGGCCCGCGGGGAGCGCCGAGGTGAACTGGTCCCGGAACTTCTGCTGTTCCTTGGTGAGCTTGTCGATCGAGAACTCCAGATAGCTCGGCACGAGCATCTGCATCGAGTCGCCATAGAAGCGGATGAGCTGTCGCAGGAAGGCGATGGGCAGCAGGCTCTGGCCGTCCTTGCCCTCCTGCTCGAAGATGATCTGGGTGAGCACGGGGCGGGTGATGTCCTCACCCGTCTTGGCGTCGCAGACGACGAAATCCTCGCCCCGCTTCACCATGGCGGCGAGGTCTTCGAGGGTCACGTAAGTGCTTGTTCCCGTGTCGTACAAGCGACGGTTGGCGTATTTCTTGATGGTGGTCGGTTTCTTCTCGGTCGCCATACGCCTGACAATGCTCCCCTCGCCGCATGGGCAGCCTAAAAAAAGGTCAAGCCCAGCCGATTGACGATAGACGCATTTTGGCGCCTGCGGCAATATTTTCCTTGGCGAAGCCTTTCGCTCCCCCTCAATTCCGTGCAAAACGGGCCGCGGCTTGACGAACGCAAGCGCGAAGTGCTCAACCACATCCGCCCCGGCCGGGCGCTATGCGGGGCTTGAGGGCCCGACCAATCTTAAAGGGAGACAGATATGACGACCGATATCGTGATCGTTTCCGCGGCGCGCACCGCCGTCGGATCGTTCAACGGAGCCTTTGCCACGGTTCCGGCCCACGAGCTCGGCGCTGCTGCTGTCAAGGCCGCCCTCGAGCGCGCCAAGGTCGATTCCAAGGAAGTCTGCGAAGTCATTCTCGGCCAGGTGCTCGGCGCCGCCCAGGGCCAGAACCCCGCCCGCCAGGCCGCGATCAAGGCGGGCGTGCCGGACAGCGCCACCGCTTTCGGGGTCAACCAGGTCTGCGGCTCGGGCCTGCGCGCCGTGGCGCTCGCCGCTCAGCAGATCCAGGCCGGAGACGCCCAGATCGTCGTCGCGGGCGGCCAGGAGTCCATGTCGCTTTCGACCCACGCCTCGCATATGCGCGCCGGCACCAAGATGGGCGACGTCAAGTTCATCGACACGATGATCATGGACGGCCTCACCGACGCCTTCAACAACTATCACATGGGCATTACGGCCGAGAACGTCGCCAAGAAGTGGCAGATCACCCGCGAGGAGCAGGACGCCTTCGCCGTCGCCTCGCAGAACAAGGCCGAGGCCGCGCAGAAGGCCGGCAGGTTCAAGGACGAGATCGTCCCCTACACCATCTCGACCCGCAAGGGCGACGTGGTCGTCGACGCCGACGAATATATCAAGCATGGCGTCACCCTAGACGGCGTGGCGAAGCTGAAGCCCGCCTTCAGCAAGGACGGCACGGTGACGGCCGCCAACGCTTCCGGCATCAATGACGGCGCCGCGGCGCTCGTCGTCATGTCCGCCGCGGAAGCGGCCAAGCGCGGCCTGACGCCTCTCGCCCGCATCGCCTCCTGGGCGACGGCCGGCGTCGATCCGACCGTGATGGGCTCGGGTCCGATCCCGGCCTCGCGCAAGGCGCTGGAAAAGGCGGGCTGGAAGGTTTCCGACCTCGACCTCGTCGAGGCGAACGAGGCCTTCGCGGCCCAGGCCATCGCCGTCAACAAGGAACTGGGCTGGAACACCGACATTGTGAACGTGAATGGCGGCGCCATCGCCATCGGCCATCCGATCGGCGCCTCGGGGGCGCGCGTGCTCACCACGCTGCTCCACGAGATGGCCCGCCGCGACGCCAAGAAGGGCCTCGCCACGCTCTGCATCGGCGGCGGCATGGGCATCGCGCTGACCGTCGAGCGGTAATCGCTCCCCCTCTCCCCGTGAAACGGGGAGAGGGTTGGGGTGAGGGGCAAGGCGGCGTTCGCCGCGCTGATCGCATTCGCCGACGGACGATCCGGCGCCGTCATGGCGGCCCGCCCCTCGCCCTGGCCCTCTCCCCGCGAGCGGGAGAAGGGACGCCCCGCCCATTCACACAGATCTTTAAGGAGAACACCAAATGGCAAGAGTTGCAGTCGTCACGGGCGGCACCCGCGGCATCGGCGAGGCGATTTCCAAGGCGCTGAAGGCCGCCGGCTACAATGTCGCCGCGACCTATGCCGGCAATGACGAGGCCGCCAACAAGTTCAAGGCCGAGACCGGCATTCCGGTCTATAAGTTCGACGTTTCGGATTACGACGCCTGCGCCGCCGGCGTCGCGGCCATCGAGAAGGATCTCGGCCCGGTCGAGGTGCTCGTCAACAATGCCGGCATCACCAAGGACCGCCTGTTCCACAAGATGGAGCTGGCGCAGTGGCAGGCGGTGATCAACACCAATTTGAACTCGCTCTTTAACGTCACGCGTCCGGTCATCAACGGCATGCGCGATCGCGGGTTTGGGCGCATCATCGTCATCTCGTCGATCAACGGCCAGAAGGGCCAGGCCGGCCAGACCAACTACTCCGCCTCCAAGGCCGGCGACATCGGCTTCGTGAAGGCGCTGGCGCAGGAGTCGGCCTCCAAGGGCATCACCGTCAACGCCATCGCGCCGGGCTATATCGCCACGGAAATGGTGAAGGCCGTTCCGCAGGACGTGCTCGATAAGCACATCCTCCCCTATATCGCCGTCGGCCGCCTCGGCGAACCGGAGGAGATCGCGCGCGCCGTCGTGTTCCTGGCGGCGGACGACGCCGGCTTCATCACCGGCTCGACGCTGACCATCAATGGCGGCCAGTATCTGGTTTAAGTCGGCGCCTTACGGCGTTCGGAATGCTGAGACGGCCGGCCTCGCGCCGGCCGTCTTGTTTTCTGTTGGGCCGATTTTCGCATTCATGGCGTAAGCATTACTCTTGCTAATAGTTTCCGTCTCTCGAATTGCTGGCCTTTTTGTTGATGTTTTCCGCCGTCATTGCGAGCGAAGCGAAGCAATGAGGGCCGCGAATGAACGTCCTCCAAAAAGTCCGTCAATTCGAGTGACTGCTTCCGCATACCCGGGTTGATTTCATGTTTGGCGGAGCGGCGGTTTGCATCGTCAAAGCTCAAGGCGGACACGGCAACGTCGCCGTGATAACTGACGCCATCATGGCGCTGACGCGCAATTCATGACGGCGACGCCGGTTGACAGCCGCGCGGCTTTCCACGACTGGACATCGTTGCGTCGGGCTTAATGAAAGGCCGCCCTATGACCAAGACCGATTTCAAGAAAGCCCTTTCCGAATTTTACAGCGCATCGCGCAGGGACTTCACGCTCGTCGAGGTTCCGGCGATGCAATTCGTCATGGTCGACGGCGCGGGCGATCCCAATGCCGCGCCGGCCTATAAAAACGCGATCGAGTGGCTGTTCTCCGTCAGCTACGCGATGAAATTCGCCGCGAAAGAGACGCTGCAAAAAGACTATGTCGTACCGCCGCTCGAAGGTCTGTGGTGGGCCGACGAGCCGCAAGATTTCGTCGCACGCCGCAAGGAGAGCTGGCGCTGGACGATGATGATCATGGCGCCGGATTTCGTCGATCGGGTCATGTTCAAAACAGCCGTCGAAAAGACCAAAAAGAAGCTCGGCGCGCCGCCCGACAGCTTGCGCCTCGAAACATATGACGAAGGCCCGTCATTGCAGATCCTGCACATCGGCAGTTACGACGATGAAGGGCCGACGCTGGCGCATTTGCATGACGACGTCATGCCGTCGCGGAAGCTGACATTCGCCGGCAGGCATCACGAGATTTATTTGAGCGACGCGCGCAAGACCGCGCCGGCGAAACTCAGGACCATCCTTCGCCAGCCCGTCAGGCCAGCCGCATGAGGCCGCTTGGACCGACCGAAGAACGCCTGCTCAATTTTCTCCCGTGCGCCGTCACACGGAACTGGGAGCCGGACTTTCCTAAAACGCGCTCAACGAAACATCGAATATCGGAGCGCAACAATGAAACGCCCTGCTTTCACCGCCAAGAAACTCGGCTCCATCTTCTTCGCCGCCGCCCTTGCCGGCGCGGTCCTTGCCCCGCAAGCCGCCGCCGCGCGCGCCTTCGTGCATTACCATTCCGATCTGGCGCCGGGCTCCATCCTCGTCAGCGAGCATGAGCGCCGGCTCTACCTGATCGTCGATCAGGACGACGCCATCGAATACAAGGTGGCGGTCCCGAAGGCCGGCAAGGAATGGTCCGGCGTCGTCCGGATCGACGCCAAATATGTCTTGCCCGACTGGACGCCCCCGGAAGACGTCAAGCACGATCATCCGGAACTGCCCGAGGTGATCCCCGGCGGCGCGCCGAACAATCCGATGGGCGCCCGCGCCATGACGCTGAGCCAGGGCCAGGTGGCCATTCATGGCACCACGCAAAAGATGCGCGCCTCGATCGGCTCCGCCGCGTCCTATGGCTGCATCCGCATGCTGAACGAAGACATTGTCGATCTCTATGATCGGGTCGCCGTCGGCGCCACCGTCGTCGTGACCCCGTGAGGGCTGTTCGCCACGCGTCGGCGGACGAAGCGGGCCTCGACAAAGGCGCCGGGATAGCCTAGAACAAAGTTCATGAATAACGTTCATAGAGCTGGAGGCGTCCCTTGTCCCGCAGCGTCCCCTTGCCGCTCAAGCTTGCCTACACCGTCTTCATGGCGGTCCTGATCCCCGTCTACTGGGCGAATTACGGGCCGACCAACTTCCTTTATTTCTGCGACATGGCGCTGCTCCTGACGCTTGTCGGCTTATGGCTGGAGAGTCCGCTCTTCGTCTCCATGCCGACCGTCGGCATTCTCGCGCCGCAAATCCTCTGGGTCGCGGATTTCGGGTTGAATCTCGCGGGCGTCCGTCTCACCGGCATGACCGACTACATGTTCAACGAGGCGACGCCGCTTCTGTTGCGCGGGCTGTCGCTCTTCCACGGCTGGCTGCCCTTCCTGCTCGTCTATCTCGTCTGGCGGCTCGGCTACGACCGCCGCGCGCTCCCTTCATGGACCGTGCTGGCCTGGGGGCTGATGCTCATCTCCTATTTTTTCCTGCCCGGCCCGAGGCCCGATGCGGGACTCACGCCTGTGAACGTCGATTACGTCTTCGGGCCGAGCGACGCGGCGCCGCAGACATGGATGCCCGGCTGGGCATGGCTCGCGCTGATGATGATTGGACTGCCGCTCGCTCTGTTCACGCCCGTCCACGTCGCCATGAAAAAGTGGCGCGGCGCGGCGTGTGAATGACGACACTCCTCGCCCTCATGCTGAGGAGGCTCCGCAGAAGCCGTCTCTCGAAGCGCGAGGGCGAGCTCGAGATTGCGGAAAAGGAAGGCTTCCTCATCCTTCGAGGCGCCGCCTCCGGCGGCTCTTCAGCACGAGGAAGCCTTCATGCGATCGCCCCGCGTAAAATCATGCCCGGCCCTTGCGCTTCTGCATCAGGCAGGCCGTCTCGTTTCCGATCGCGATTCTCTTGGCGCAGCGGGAAACGCCCGCCTCCTGCTGCGCCGTCCCGTCGAGCGAAAGACCGCGCGAATTATCGGCGCTTGAGTAGAAGCTCAATGAAGTGGCGAAAAGGACAGCCACGAGAAATACGAACATGCGCATTTTCCGCTCCGACAATTTGAGACGGCTCCAAGATCAACCAGATCACATCGATTAGCCGGCGCGCGCAAAAAGCGCTGTGACAGCCCGCACATTTGACGACGGCGATTAAGGGGCATATACATCTTTTATGGCTGAACTCAACCCCGCCGACGTCAAAGCCTGCGCGCGGAATTGCGCCGCCGCCAATGTGCGGCGCGCGAGCCGCGCGGTGACGAAGCTATACGGGCAGTTCATGGCGGCGACGGGGCTCGAGCCCACGCAATATTCGCTGCTCGTCGCCTGTTCGCTCACCGGCGGCGCGACAGTTAGCAAGCTGGCCGACGCCTTCGTCATGGATCGCAGCGCGCTGGCCCGCAATCTCGCCATCATGCAGAAACGCGGGCTCGTGAAGGTGAAACCCGGCGAAGACCGGCGCACCCGCAAGGTGACGCTGACGCCTTTCGGCGAATCGACGCTCGCCAACGCGATGCCGCTTTGGCGCGAGGCGCAAGAGGCCGTCGAAACGCAATTCGGCGCCGAGCGGCTGCAAAGGCTTCTCTCCGAGTTGCGGGAACTGATGAAGGCGACCGCCAAAGCCGGAGAGAATGGATGACGCATGTCTGCTCGTCAAAAAAGGGGTATATGCAATGATTGCACTTGCGAGCGCGGCTTCCGCGCGATTGGACGAACAAGGCCTGCGCGACATTGCTCTTGCCGCCGGCGCCGACGATATGGGTTTCGTCGCGATCGACAATCCGGCGCTCGACGATCAGCGCGCCGACATTCTCAAAGCCTTCCCCTTCGCGCGCACGCTCATCGCCTTCGTGGCGAAGATGAACCGCGAGAATATCCGCAGCCCGGCGCGCTCCTTCGCCAATCTCGAATTTCATCACGCGCATGATGATTGCGGCGAAATCGCGCGCGCCATTGTAAGCGCGCTCGAGGCGCGCGGCGTTCGCGCGGGCTATCCGCCGGTCGGCTTCCCGATGGAGGCCGACAATTGGCCGGGCAAGATGTGGATCATCTCGCACAAGCCCGTCGCCGTCGCGGCGGGCCTTGGCCATATCGGCCTTCACCGCAATGTGATCCATCCCAAATTCGGCAATTTCATCCTTCTCGGGACGATCGCCGTCGATCTCGACATTGCGAATGAAAGCGCGCCGCTGGACGTCAATCCCTGCCTCGAATGCAAGCTCTGCGTCGCCGCCTGCCCCACAGGCGCCATCGCGCCGGACGGCTATTTCGATTTCGGCGCCTGCTATACGCATAATTATCGGGAGTTCATGGGCGGATTCGCCGATTTCATCGAGACCGTCGCGGACGCGAGGGATGCGCGCGCCTATCGCAAGAAATTCTCCGATTCCGAAACCATTTCCATGTGGCAGAGCCTTTCCTTCGGCCCGAACTACAAGGCCGCCTATTGCATGGCGGTCTGTCCCGCCGGCGAGGACGTGATCGGCGCCTATGCGAGCGACAAGAAGAATTTCCTGCGCGCCGTCGTCGATCCGCTTCAGAAGAAGACGGAGACGATCTATGTGACGAAGGGCTCGGACGCGGCGGAATATGTCGCGCGCCGCTTTCCGCACAAGCGGATCAAATATGTCGGCGCGGCGCGGCGGCCGACCAATGTCGACAATTTCCTCGGCGCGCTGCGCAATTTTTTCCAGCGCAACCAGTCGGCCGGCCTCCGCGCCGTCTATCATTTCACCTTCACAGGCGCGCGCCGCCGGCAGGCGACGGTCGTCATCGCCGATGGAAAACTCAGTATGAATGAGGGGCTCGTCGGCGAATCCGATCTCGCCGTCACGGCGGACGGCGAGACCTGGATACGATTCCTGCGCAAGGAAACAAGCCTGCCCTGGGCGCTCCTCAGCCGCCGCATAAAGCTGCGCGGCGATCCGAGGCTTCTCCTCGCCTTCGGCAGATGCTTCCCCGCATAATAAGCCTATACCGCGAGTCTCGCAGGCTGGCCCGCATGCGCCGCGACAATGTCGCGCGCCTGCTTGCCGGCGACCTCGGCGAGATGATCGAAGCGCGCCTGGAAGAAGCCCGCGCCCGCCGTCGCCGAGCGCAGCTCGACGATGAGATTGTCCATCTCGGCTTCCGGAATCAGCGCCTCGAGCTTGTCCCAGCCTTCCCAGCCTTCGCGCGGACCAAAGCCCATGATCTGCCCGCGTCGGCCCGAGACGAGCCCCGTCGCGCGCGACATCGCTTCGCTCGGCACGAAGATGTCGACGGCGAGCACGGGCTCGAGCAGGATCGGCTCCGCTTTGCCCAGCGCCTCGCTCATGCCGATGCGCGCGGCCGTGCGGAAGGCCATGTCGGAAGAGTCGACCGTATGATAGGAGCCGTCGGTGAGCACGGCCTCGACGTCCACCACGGGGAAGCCGAGCGGTCCGTGCGTCATCGCATCCTGGCAGCCGGCCTCGACGGATGAGAAATATTGCTTGGGCACCGCGCCGCCATGCACGCGCTCGGCGAAGGCGAAGCCCTCGCCGCGGCCGCGCGGCGCGACCTCCAGCACCACATCGCCGAACTGGCCGTGCCCGCCCGACTGCTTCTTATGGCGCCCGCGCACGGTCACCTTGCGCCGGATCGTTTCGCGATAGGCGACGGTCGGCCTGGATATGTCGACCGCGACGCCGAAGCGCGACTGCAGCCGCTCCAGGGCGACGCGCAAATGCATCTCGCCCTGGCCGTAAAGCTTGATCTGCGACATCTCCTGATCATGCACGAAGACGAGCGAAGGGTCCTCGTCGACCAGTTTCGCCATGGCCGCCGCAAGCCGCATCTCATCCTTGCGGTCCTTCACGGCGAGCGCCAGCGCATGGACAGGATCGGGAATGGGCGCGCGCGTGACGAGCTTGCCGCCGTCGGCCTTGCCGTCGGCGACGACCGTGTCGCCCGTATGCGCATGTTCAAGCCGGCCGAGCGCGACAACGTCGCCTTCCTTGGCCTCGCTCGCCTTGGAGACGCTCGCGCCCATCAGGCGCGACAGGCCGGAGACGCGATCCTCGCCATGCGCCGAGACGACCGTCTGCCCGTCGGCGACGGCGCCGCGCAGGACGCGCGCGACGGAGAGCTTGCCGCCATGCGAGGTGTGGATGGTGCGCAGAATGCGCGCCAATGGCGGCCCGCTTTCGGAAAGGCCGAGACGCGCCCGCGTCTCGGCGACGCCCGGCCCCTCATGACGCAACGCCTTCAAGAGACGCGTGACGCCGGCGCCGCGCTCCGCCGAGCCGATGAAGACCGGCGCGACGAGCCCCGCGCGCAGCTCTTTCGTGAGATCATCGAAGACCTGATCGCGCGGCGGTTCAATGTCCGAGATCAGCTCTTCCATCAAACCGTCGTCGTAATCGGCGAGGCGCTCCAGCATGGAGTAGCGGGCCTCCTTTTCCAGCGCCGCCTCGCCCTGCGGAATCTCGATCACCTCGGAAGGCGCGTGCTCGCGATAGACGAAGGCGCGCTCCAGCGCGAGATCGATGAAGCCGACCGCGACGCCGTTGTTCCAGATCGGTATCTGGCGCAGGAGAAGCGGCGTGCGCGACGCAGGCTGCAGAATGCTCAGCGCATGGCGCACGTCGATGGTCGTCGCGTCGATCTTGTTCAGGAACAGAAGATGCGGAACGCCGAGCTCCTCGAGCTGGCGCAGCGTCAATTGCAGCGCGGGAATCTTGCGCTCGTCGGCCTCGCAGACCACCACCGCCGCGTCGACGGCGGGAAGAATGTTCCTGGCCTCATGGGCGAATTCGACGGAGCCGGGAAGATCGATGAAGGTGTAGCGATCGCCCATATAATCGACGGTCGCGACATTCGCCTCGACGCTCATCTTGTGAGCGCGCGCCTCGGGGCTGGCGTCGCCGACGCTCGCGCCGTCGACGACCGAGCTCTGTTTCGGGATGGCGCCCGCATGCGCCAGGATCGCTTCGAGAAGAGTGGTCTTTCCGCATTGGAAGGGACCGGCAAGCGCGATCAGGCGCGGCCCGCGCGCTCTCGCTTCGTGGGAGAAGGTCGTTTCGCCCATTCTATCCTCCCTATGTAGCGGAGCCTTATGCGCGGCCCCGTCAGGTCATGCTCCCACCATGTTCTTCATTGCGCAAGACGCATGGATAAAGACGGCCCGCCGCCGTTAGCCAGAGCGATTAATGCGTCCTTGGCCGTCGCCGCCCTGGCCTGCGCGATCGCACGGCAAGAAGCGGCAATGGTAAAACGCGGGAGCCATAGATCAAACAGATCGGCTCGAGGCTTTCCCGCACCCGCAAACCACGCTAGAAGCGCATTCGTCTTCCGCAGGAGCCAAGAGAATGCGTCCCAGCAAGCGTACGCCCGACGAGATGCGCCCGGTCAGCTTCGAGCGCGGCGTCGCCCGCTACGCCGAAGGCTCGTGCCTCGTGAAATTCGGCAATACGCATGTCTTGTGCGCCGCATCGCTCGAAGACAAGCCGCCGCCATGGCTGCGCGGCCAGGGACGGGGTTGGGTGACGGCGGAATATTCCATGCTGCCGCGCGCGACGCATACGCGAACGCGCCGGGAGTCCTCGGCGGGCAAGCTCTCCGGCCGCACGCAGGAAATCCAGCGCCTCATCGGCCGCTCGCTGCGCGCCGTGACGAATCTGCCGGCGATCGGCGAGCGGCAGATCGTGCTCGACTGCGACGTGATCCAGGCGGATGGCGGCACGCGCACGGCGTCGATCACCGGCGCCTGGCTCGCGCTGCGCGATTGTTTCGAATGGATGCGCTCGCGCTCGATCATCAAGGAGAATCCGCTGCGCGACCATGTGGCGGCCGTCTCCTGCGGCATTTTCAACGGAACCCCGGTGATCGACCTCGACTACGCCGAGGACTCCACCGCGCAGACGGACGCCAATTTCGTCATCACCGGCGCGGGCGGTCTCGTCGAGATCCAGGCGACGGCGGAAGTCGCGGTCTTCTCTCCCGACGAACTTTCCGCGATGCTCGCGCTCGCGCAAAAAGGCGTCGCCGATCTCGTTGCGCTGCAAAGGGCGGCGCTGGCCTGAGCGCAGGCGCCGCGGGCTAACCCTTCTCCCGCTCCCGCGCGACCTCGCGCCAGCCGATGTCGCGGCGGCAGAAGCCCCCCGGCCAATCGATCGCGTCGACCGCCGCATAGGCTTTCGTCTGCGCCTCGGCGACGCTGTCCGCAATCGCGGTGACGTTCAGAACGCGGCCGCCGGCCGCCAGCAGGCGCGAACCGTCCGCGCGCGTGCCGGCATGGGTGACGGCGACATCCGCCATCGCCTCGGCCTTCTCGACGCCCTTGATCTCCGAACCCGTGAGCGGCGCGCCGGGATAGCCCTTGGCGGCGAGCACCACCGTCAGCGCCTTGCGGTTTGAGAAGCGGGGCCGCGCCTCGGCGAGCGCGCCGCGCGCGGCCCCGAGCATGACGGCCAGCAGATCGTCTTCGAGACGCGGCAGGATGGCCTGCGCTTCCGGATCGCCGAAGCGGTTATTGTATTCGATGAGCTTGGGCCCGTCCCTCGTGAGCATCAGCCCGGCATAGAGAACGCCCTTGAAGGGCGTCCCCTTCTCCCGCATGGCCCGCATGGTCGGCTCGATGATCTCCGCCATCACGCGAGACTCGATCGCAGGCGTTACGACGGAGGCCGGCGAATAGGCGCCCATGCCGCCGGTATTCGGTCCCGCATCGCCGTCGCCGACCCGCTTATGGTCCTGCGCCGTCGCGAAGGGAACGGCGCGGGTTCCGTCGCAGATCGCGAAGAAGGACGCCTCCTCTCCTTCGAGAAATTCTTCGATCACCACCTCGGCGCCGGACTGACCGAAGAGGCCGGCGAACATGGCCTGGACCGCGCGCTCGGCCTCCTCCAGCGTGGCGGCGACGACGACGCCCTTGCCCGCCGCGAGTCCGTCGGCCTTCACGACGATCGGCGCGCCCTTCTCCCGCAGATAGGCGAGCGCGCCGTCCTTGTCCGAAAAGCGCCCATAGGCGGCGGTGGGGACGCCATATTCGCGGCAGAGATCCTTGGTGAAGCCCTTTGAGCCTTCGAGCTGGGCGGCCGCCCGCGACGGGCCGAAGGCGAGGATCTCCGCGCGCGCCAGCGCGTCCACCAGGCCGCCGATGAGCGGTTGCTCCGGCCCCACCGCCACGAGCGCAATTCCCATATCGCGGCAGAAGCGCAAGACGGCGCCGTGATCGCCGGCGTCGAGATCGACATTCTCGCCGACGCGCGCGGTCCCCGGATTGCCGGGCGCGATATAGAGCCGGGTCAGGAGCGGGCTTTTCGCCAGCGCATTGGCCATGGCGTGCTCGCGCCCGCCCGATCCGATGAGAAGCACGTTCATTTCCTGATGGCCCCGCTTTCAAATGCTCGCCCCGCGGAATTAGCGCGTATCGCGGCAAAAAGGAAAGCGGCCGCGGGAACACGCGATCGCCGCGCGGAAGCGTTTAGGTTTTTTTTCACTTGATGTCGGAATTAATTCCTTGACAGCCGCACGCTGCTCCGGTAGACAAGGCGCATGCTCCACAATTGCGTTTGGACGGCGGAGCTCGTTTCACCTCAATGATCAGGCGCGCCGCCTTTTCCTCCTCACGCGCAGGAAAAGGACGGAGCGGCAAGCCATGCAGAAAAAATCATCTCCGCCGACGCGCGCGACCATCGCGCAGGCGAAACTGCTTTACGACGGGGGCGCGCGGATCGCGGAGATCGCGGCCCTGCTTCGAATGACCGAACGCGAGTTCCGGACCTTTCGCGACATTAATGGCTGGCCGATTCGCGCTCCTGCCTGCAAGCGCAAGCAGAACGAAGAGCCCGCGCCGTCGGTCAAGAAGCCTCTGGACGCCGGCCCGCTCATCGCGCGGCTCGAAGACGCGGTCGAGCGTGAATTCGCCCGCGCCGAGGCGGCGCTGAGCAAGCAGGCGCCGAAGACGATCGAGGCGAGCGCCCGCACCTTGGCGACGCTGGTGAAGACGCTCGCCGAACTGAAGCGCATGCGGCGCGAAGCCGACGAAACCAAAGAGGACGCGACGGGCGCCGATGACGACGGAAGCGACGAGCCGCCCCGCGAACTGGCCGAACTCCGCGCGGAGCTTGCTTGACGGCTCGAGCGGCTGCGCGGCGGCGGGGCGGCTGGATGAGCTGATCGAGGGCTTTTCGGCGCGGGAGCTGGCGCGGCTTCTCGCCGATTGGGAATTTATCGCGCGCAAGGATCAATGGCCGCCGGGCATGGCGGCGAACGGCCTGCCCTGGCGGCAATGGCTTATTCTCGGCGGGCGCGGCGCCGGCAAGACCCGCGCCGGCGCCGAATGGGTGAAGGGCCTCGCGCTCGGCCGCCCACAATTCACCGCAAGCCCGATCGGGCGCATCGCGCTTGTCGGCGAGACGGCCGCGGATGTGCGCGAGGTGATGATCGAAGGCGTCTCCGGCCTGCTGGCCGCGCACGGCCGGCGCGATCGTCCGCGCTGGGAAAGCTCGCGCCGCCGCCTTTTGTGGGACACGGGCGCCGTCGCGCAAGCCTTCTCGGCGGAGGACCCCGAGAGTCTGCGCGGTCCGCAATTTCACGCCGCCTGGTGCGACGAGCTCGCCAAATGGCGCTACGCCAGGGAGACATGGGACATGCTGCAATTCGGCCTGCGCCTCGGCGACTGGCCGCGACAGCTCGTGACCACGACGCCGCGGCCCACGCCGCTGCTGAAGGAGCTGATCGCGCATCCGGCGACGGCGCTGACGCGCGCCCTGACCCGCGAAAACGCCGCCAATCTCGCGCCCTCCTTCCTCGAAAGCGTGATCGCTCAATATGCCGGCACGCGGCTCGGGCGCCAGGAGCTCGACGGCGAGATGATCGAGGAGCGCAAGGACGCGCTATGGACGCGCGACATGATCGAGGCGCAGCGCGCGACGCAGGCGCCGCCGCTCGCGCGCATCGTCGTCGCCGTCGATCCGCCGGCGAGCTCGGGCAGACGCGCGGATAATTGTGGGATCGTCGCGGCGGGCATGGCGGAAGCGGGGATCGTCTACGTGCTCGACGATGCGACGCTCGAAGCGGCGCGTCCCGCCCAATGGGCGCGAACGGCGATCGCGCTCTATCACAAGCTTTCCGCCGACGCGCTCGTCGCCGAGGTGAACCAGGGCGGCGAGATGGTGCGCTCCGTTCTGAACGAAGCGGATCCGTCCGCGCCCGTCGCCATGGTTCGAGCGACGCGCGGCAAATATCTTCGCGCGGCGCCGGTCGCCCAGCTCTATGAGCAGGGCCGTGTGAAACATTTGGGAGCCTTGCCCGCGCTCGAAGACGAGATGTGCGATTTCGGACTCGACGGATTGTCGTCGGGACGCTCGCCGGATCGTCTCGACGCGATGGTTTGGGCGATCACGGCGCTGGCCTTGACCCCGAGGCCAGCGGAGCCGCGCATGCGACGGGTGTAGCCGCGTCATTGCGAGGCGGCGAAGCCGACGAATCGATCCGGCGTCCGCTAGGGCCGCCCTGGATTGCTTCGCTTCGCTCGCAATGACGACGCGCGCCGCATCCGCGTCATTGCGAGGGGCGCAAGCGACGAAGCAATCCAGGGGCCGCGATTGGCTCTCGACTGCTTCACACTCATCCCAGACCGGGCGCGCCCGACTTCGAAACATGCCGCAAATCGCCGACTGAAGCGCAGCCTCCCCCGCGAGCGGCGGCGGGAAGCGCGCGAGCCCTTTTCAGAGACAGATCATGCCCTCATTTTTCTCGCGCCTTCTCGGCGCGCATGCGCCCGCGCGCGAAGCAAAGGCCTCGCGGGCGGCGAAACTCCTCGCCATGCATTCGCTCCGCGGCGCGCATTGGACGTCGCGCAACAGCGTCGCCCTGACGCGCGAAGGCTATGAGCGCAACGCCGTCTGCCATCGCTGCGTGCGCATGGTCGCGGAGGCCGCCGCTTCCGTTCCCTGGCTCGTCTATGAGGGCGGCGAGGAGACGCCCGACCATCCGCTGCTCGCGCTGATCGAGCGCCCCAATCCGCTCGACACGAGCGTCTCCTTCATCGAAGCGCTCTGCGCCAATCTGCTGCTTTACGGCAACGCCTATGTCGAGTCGGTTTCGCTCGAGGGCGAGCCGCGCGAGCTCTACGCGCTGCGCCCCGACCGCATGAGCGTGGAGCCCGGCCGCAACGGCTGGCCCGCCGCCTTCGTCTATCGCGCCATGGGCGAAGAGGCGCGCTACGAGATGCGCGGCGAAAAGATCGAGCCGATCCTGCATATCAAGCTCTTCAATCCTCTCGACGATTACTATGGCTTCGCGCCGCTCGCCGCCGCGCAGGTGGCGCTCGACACGCACAACGCCGCGAGCTTCTGGAATAAGGCGCTGCTCGACAATTCCGCGCGGCCTTCCGGCGCGCTGGTCTATGCGGGGCCGGAGGGCGCGCATCTCACGGACGCGCAATTCGACCGCCTGAAGCAGGAGCTCGAAGAGAATTTTTCCGGCGCGGAGAACGCCGGCCGCCCTCTGCTGCTCGAAGGCGGGCTCGACTGGAAGGCGCTGTCGCTTTCGCCGAAAGACATGGATTTCGCGGAATCGAAAGCCGGCGCCGCGCGCGAGATCGCCCTCGCCTTCGGCGTGCCGCCGCTTCTTCTTGGCCTGCCGGGCGACAATACATTCGCCAATTACGGCGAAGCCAATCGCGCCTTCTGGCGCCAGACCGTGCTGCCGCTCGTCGCCCGCCTGCAGAAGAGCTTCCAGGCCTGGCTGCGGCCGGGCTTCGGCGAGTTCCGTTTCGACTACAACGCCGATCGCCTCGAAGCGCTCGCGGCCGAGCGCGCCAGCGAATGGGAGCGCGTCGGCAAAGCGAGCTTCCTCACGCTCGACGAGCGGCGCGAGGCCGTGGGCTACGGCCCGGCGCCAAAGGACGCGACTTTCGGCAAAGGCGGCGCGAGGGACAACAATTACGGCGTGGCTCCGCCTCCCTGACGGCCGCGCGTCGACCGCTTCGATGGACGAGTAAATGACCGACATTCTCAACGCCATTCTCGAGCGCGGCGATCTCGCCCATCTCGCGCTCTTTCTTTGGGCCTGCGTCGCGACGGCGCAGGCGCATCTCGCCATGCGCGAGGTCAGCGAGGCGACCCGGCGTCTCGACGCCTTCGTTCGCGAACTCGCGCGATTTAACCGCCGCTGTGGGAGCGATCCATGACGCACAGAAAATTCCGCCTGCCCTTTCAGAAGCGCGGCCGCCGGCGCCCGTCCCGGCGGCCAGACGATCACGCCGAAATCTTCAAGACCTTCGTTCATGTGCTCGCGCGGATGCATGCGCGAAGTGCGGTCTCCCCGGAGAAAGCCTGATGGCGCCGCGTGAAACCAAGCGCGCGGAGCTGCCGCTGTCGCGCGTGAGCCCGGCGGGGATCATCGAAGGCTACGCCTCTCTTTTCGGCGTCGCGGATGGCGGCGGCGACATTGTGATCGCAGGCGCCTTCGCGCGATCTCTCGCCAGACGCCGCGCCTCCGGCGTGAAGATGCTTTGGCAGCACGACGCCGCCGAGCCAATCGGAATCTGGACGTCGATCGTCGAAGACGCGAAGGGCCTGAAAGTCGCGGGCCAGCTCGATCTCTCCGTCGCGCGCGGGCGCGAGGCGCTGTCGCTGCTTGGCTCCGGCGCCGTCGACGGCCTGTCCATCGGCTTTCGCACGAAGCGCGCGACGACCGAGAAGGCAAGCGGGCTTCGCCGCCTTCTCGAAATCGATCTCTGGGAGATTTCCATCGTGACTTTTCCCATGCTGGCCGACGCCCGCGTCTCGGCCGTCAAGCGCGACCGGGCGCCGCGCATGCGCGAATCCCGCCTTTTGCGCCGGAAGGCGCAGGAAGCCGCGCTGCGCTTCCAGCTCAAACTCCAAAGCTTGCGCGCGCGAGCGACTTTGTAACGTCCGCCCAGCGCCCTTTCGTCACGCGAATTGATCGCATTCTCCGCCGTCATTGCGAGCGAAGCGAAGCAATCCAGGGGCCGCTCCCGGTTCTGGATTGCTTCGGCGGCCGCGCCGCCTCGCAATGACGGCGGAGCATGAACGCGCTCAAAAGGCGATCCGCGATCCACGCCGCGCCGTCCGGCGTGGAGAAGTATTTCCGACGGCTTTCCCTCAGCGCAAAAACCTCCCGCGCCGGCAATCGGCGCGGATGGGGACGCGCCCTTACGAGGCCCCTGATGTCATCGCTTGAAATGAAATCCGCCGGCGACGAAATCGTCGCCGACCTCAACCGCGCCTTTTCCGCCTTCAAGGAGGCGAACGACGAACGCCTCGCTCAGCTCGAGACGCGCATGGGCGCCGACGCCGTCACGGAGGAAAAGCTCGCGCGCATCGACCAGACGCTGGACGAAACGAAGAACCGGCTCGACAGGCTGGCGCTCGACCTCTCCCGCCCGCGCATCGGCGGAAACGCTCAGGCGGAGGATCGGAGCGTCCGCGAGCACAAATCCGCGTTCGACCATTATATGCGTTCCGGCGAGGCGGGCGGCCTGAAGGCGCTCGAAGCCAAGGCGATGTCGCGCGGCTCTGGCCCCGACGGCGGCTATCTCGTGCCGGTTCCGGCGGAGCGGGAAATCCTGCGGCGCCTTGCGAAATTCTCGCCGATACGCGCCGTCGCCAGCGTGCGCGAAATTTCGACGCAGTCGCTGCGCCGCGCCTTTTCGACGAACGGTCCAGCCGCCGGCTGGGTCGCTGAAACCGATCCGCGTCCGCAGACCGCCAATCAGCAGATCGTCGACATGACCTTTCCCGCCATGGAGCTCTACGCCATGCCGGCGGCGACGCAGGCGCTACTCGACGACGCGGTCGTCGACATCGAGCAGTGGGTCGCCGACGAAGTGCAGGTCGCCTTCGCCGAACAGGAAGGCGCGGCCTTCGTCAATGGCGACGGCGCCAACAAGCCCAAGGGCTTTCTCGCCTATCCGACCGTCGCGGACGCAAGCTGGACATGGGGCGATATCGGCTATGTGGCGACCGGCGTCTCCGGCGCCTTCGCGGCGACCAATCCGTCCGACGCGCTCTTCAATCTCGTCTACGCGCTACGCGCCGGCTATCGCCAGAACGGCAAATTCGTGATGGGACGCCGCGCGCAATCTCTGGTGCGGCAGTTCAAGACGACGACGGGCGATTATATCTGGGCGCCGCCCGTCACGGTCGACGGTTCGGCGTCGTTGATGAATTTCCCGGTGGTCGAGGTGGAGGACATGCCCGACCCCGGCGCCGACAGCTTCTCCATCGCCTTCGGCGATTTCGAGCGCGGCTATGTCGTCGTCGACCGCGTCGGCATTCGCATTCTGCGCGACCCCTATTCCGCCAAACCCTATGTGCTCTTCTACACCACGAAGCGCGTCGGCGGCGGCGTGCAGAATTTCGAGGCGATCAAGCTGCTGAAATTCGGCGTCTCCTGACCGCCGCCTGGTCCGAGGCGGCGACGCCGCGGACTTCTCTTTCCTCTCGAACAGGAGCCGGCATGCGACCCATGCTCATCGGCGCGCCCGCCATCGAGCCCGTCTCGCTCGCGGAAGCGAAAACATGGCTGCGCGAGGATGGCGGAGACGAAGACCAGCTCATTCAGGCGCTGATCGTCTCGGCGCGCCTGACGCTCGAAGCCCATACCCGCCGCTTCTTCGTCACGCAGAGCTGGCGACTGGTTCTCGACGCGTGGCCGGGAGCCGTCTTTACGGGAATGTCGTTCGCGATTCCCTTCGCCCCGTTTCAGACGGTTTCCGCCATCCGCCGCTATGACGCAAACGACGTCCCGCAGATCGTACCGGCCGCAACCTATCGCGCGCCCGCCGGGAATGAATGCGGACGCGTGATCTTCAAGACCGCGCCGCAGGCTCCCGGAAGGAGCGCGGACGGAATCGAAATCGATTTCATCGCCGGCTATGGCTCGCTCGCGAGCCAGACGCCCGAGCCGCTGCGCCGCGCCATCCTCATCCTTGCCGCGCATTGGCGCGAAAGACGAGGCGACGATGCGGATGACGCGCTGCCCAAATCCGTCGCGCAGCTCGCCGCGCCTTTTCGTCGGGAGCGGCTCATATGAGCCCGCATCCGACGATCGGCGCGCTGCGACAGCGCGTGACGATCGAGGCGCCGGTCGACGCGCCGGACAACATTGGCGGCGCCGATCGAAGCTACGCGCCGCTCGCGCAAGCCTGGGCGCGGATCGAAACGCTCGGCTCGGGCGAGCAATTTGTCGAACAGCGTCTCGAACAAGCGCGACGCTTCGCCGTAACGATCCGCTGGCGCGCCGACGTCGCAAGCCAGATGCGCATCCTCTTTCGCGGACGAACGCTCCTTATAAGAAGCGTCGAGGATCGGGACGAGACGCGCCGCTTCCTTCGCTGCCTGTGCGAGGAAATCTCATGAGAAGCTCCTTATGAGCGCGTCCCCGGTCATCTCGCTTCGCAAGGCGATTCGGTCGCATCTCCTCGCGGATCCGACGCTTGTCGCCGCGCTCGGCGGCGCCAAGGTCTTTGACGAAGCGCCGCGCGGCGCCGAGCCGCCTTATGCGCTTTTCGCCGAGACGCAAATGCGGGACTGGTCCACGCAAGCGTCGCGCGGCGCCGAGCAGTTCCTGACGCTCGCCATCGTCGCCACGCAACGCGGCCTCGGCGCCGCGCTCGCCATCGCGCAGCGCGTCGTCGACCGTCTCGACGAGGCGCCGCTGGCGCTCGACGGCCATGCGCTGATCGATCTTCGCTTCGTCTCCCTGGAGACGCGGCGCGACCAAAGCGGGCGCTTCGCCCGCGTCGCGATTCTTTTTCGCGCGACAACCGAGCTTCTGTAGAGGAAGACGCAAATGCCCGCCCAAAAAGGCAAGGACCTCCTGCTCAAGATCAGCGACGGCGCGAGCGCCTTCGTCACCATTGGCGGCCTGCGCACGCGCCGCATCGCGCTCAACGCCGATACGGTCGACGTGACGGACGCCGAATCCGCTGGACGCTGGCGCGAGCTGCTCGGCGGCGCCGGCGTGCGGCGCGCCAGCGTCTCGGGAACCGGCATTTTCAAGGATCAGGCCTCCGACGCGCTGCTGCGCCAGATCTTTTTCGACGGACTTCTCCGCGATTGGCAGATCGTCATTCCGGGCCTCGGCGTTCTTCAAGGCCCGTTTCAGATTTCCAATCTCGACTATCGCGGCGAGCACGCCGCCGAAGTCACCTTCGACATCTCGCTCGACTCCGCGGGCGCGCTCTCATTCACGGCGATCTGACATGGCGAACGGAAGACGCGGGGAAGTCGAGGCGCTGCTCGACGGCAAGACCTACACGCTCTGCCTCACGCTCGGGGCGCTCGCGGAGCTCGAAAGCGGCATGGGCGCCGCCGATCTCGTGGCGTTGACCGAGCGTTTCGAGGCGAACCGGCTCTCGGCGCGCGACATTCTACGCATTATCGGCTGCGGATTGCGCGGCGCCGGACATGCGCTCACGGATGAAGACGTTTCACGCATGAAAGCATCGGGAGGCCTTGCAGGCTATGTGCGGATCGCGGCGAACCTCCTCGCCGCGACCTTCGGCGACGCGCCGGAGACGCAGGCCGCAAACCCTCCGACGCCGCAGGACGCCTGAAAGCGAAAAGCGAAGCAGAGGCGCGCCCGCCCTCCCCGCGCGCGCCCTTTCCCTTTTCGCGCGCCATGGCCTTTGGCCTGGGCGTCCTGCGGCTGGCCCCAGGAGATTTCTGGTCGATGACGCCGCGCGAGCTGCAAGCGGCGGCGGAAGGCGTCTATGGGCGCGCTTGCGGCGCCCCGTCTCGCGCGGCGCTCGATGCGCTGATGCGCGATTTCCCGGATAGAGGGCAAGATGGATAATTCCCCGGACATATTCGGCCCGCCGAGCGCGTCGGCGACGCTCGCCATGCACGATCTCGCATCGATGAAGCAGCTTCTCGACCAGATCAGCGCATCCGGCGAGAAGGCGACGCGCACGCTGCTGAACGGCTTCGGCGCGGCGTCGTCGAGCGGGAAAGGCTTCAACGAGACGCTCGCGGCCTTGTCGCAGTCCCTTGCGCGTCTCGCCTTGCGCGACGCGACCCGCAGCTTGACCGAGGGCCTCGTCTCGGGATTGGGCGGCGTTTTTGCGAACGCCTTCGGCGCCAATCAACCCGTCACGCCTTTCGCCGATGGCGGAGTCATCGCGAGTCCCGCTTATTTCGCCAATGGCGGCGCCGTTGGCCTGATGGGCGAACGCGGCGCGGAAGCGGTGATGCCGCTCGCGCGCGGGCCGGACGGGCGTCTCGGAGTGGTCTCGCAGGGCGCCGAAGCGCGGCCTGTGGCCGTCACCGTCAATATCGCGGCTCAAGATCTCGACAGCTTCCGGCGATCGGAGGCGCAGATCGCCGCCGCCCTGGCGCGCGTCGTCGTGCGCGGCCAGCGAAATCTTTGAGGCCGCCATGAGCGACTTCCACGAAATTCGCTTTCCCCTCGACGTTTCGCTTCACGGACGCGGGGGTCCGGAGCGGCGCACGGAGATCGTGACGCTCGGCTCAAACCGCGAGTCGCGCAACGCCCGCTGGGCGCATTCGCGCCGGCGCTACGAGGCCGGCTATGGCGTGAAGACACTTGCGCAGCTCGCGCAGGCGATCGACTTCTTCGAGGAGCGTCGCGGAAGGCTTTACGGGTTTCGCTGGCGCGACCGCGCCGATTTCGCCTCCTGCGCGCCAGGAGCTTCACCAGCGCCGACGGATCAGACGCTCGGAACGGCGGACGGCGCGCGCGCGGCCTTTCAGCTTACGAAAACCTATGGCGGCGCCTTTTCCGCCTATGCGCGGACAATCGCAAAGCCGGTCGCCGGCAGCGTTCGCGTGGCGGTGAACGGCGCGGAGAAGACGGCGGCGCAATTCCATGTCGATACGACGACGGGCGTCGTCACTTTCGCGACCGGCCACATCCCGCCGGCGGGCGCCTCTGTCACGGCCGGCTATCACTTCGACGTGCCGGTGCGCTTCGACACGGATTTTCTCGAAATCGACATGCAGGCCTTCGAGGCCGGCGCGATCCCGAGAATTCCTTTGATAGAAATCGTTCTTTGAGGAGAGTCGATGCGAAAATTCTCCGCAGCCATGCAGGCGAAGCTCGACGCCCGGGCGACGACCTTTTGCCAATGCTGGCGATTGGCCCGGCGGGACGGCGTCGTCATGGGCTTTACGGATCATGACCGCGATCTCGCCTTCAACGACGTCATCTTCCGCGCCAATACGGGCCTCTCCGCCTCGCAGATCGAATCGGCGCTCGGCCTCTCCATCGGCGGCGCCGAGGCGTCGGGCGCCTTCGCCGACGAGGGGCTGCTCGAGAGCGACTTGCTCAACGGCCTCTATGACGGCGCCGCCGTCGAAACCTGGCTCGTCGATTGGAGCCATGTGGAGGATCGCGCTTTGCTCGATGTCGCCAATATCGGCGAAATCAGGCGCGGCGAGACTGTCTTCAAGGCGGAGCTGCGCTCCAGCGCCCATGTCTTCGACCAGCAGCAGGGCCGCGCCTTCCAGCGCGGCTGCGCCGCCGATCTTGGCGATGCGCGCTGCGGCGTCGATCTCCGCGACCCGGCTTTTCATGCGGCGGGCGCCGTCATCGCCTTTGCGGGCGGCCTGCTGACGCTCGATCTCGCGGCTCCTTTCGAGACGGGCTTCTTCGCGGGCGGCGCGCTCGCCTTCCTGAGCGGCGCCAATGACGGCGCGCGCCTGACGATCAAGACGCACCGGCAGGAAGGCCTTCGCGCCACGATCGCCTTCTGGACGCCGCCGGCCAGAGCCGTCGCGGCGGCCGACATGGCCTTGCTGACCGCCGGCTGCGACAAGTCGCCTTCAACCTGCCGGAACAAGTTCGACAATATCGTCAACTTCCGCGGCTTTCCGCACATGCCCGGCAATGACCGCGTCGTCGCCTATCCGAATTCGCTGGCGAGCGCGATGGACGGCGGAAGCTTCTTCCGATGATCCGGCGAGCGGAAATCGTCTCGTCGGCGCGCCGCTGGATCGGCACGCCCTATCTGCATCAAGCCTCGCTCCTTCATGTCGGCTGCGATTGCCTCGGCCTGGTGCGCGGCGTCTGGCGCGACCTGATCGGCGAGGAGCCCGAAGCGGCGCCGCCCTATACGCCGGACTGGTGCGAGACGCTGGGCCGGGAGATCCTTCTCGACGCCGCGCAAAGGCATTTCGAACCCGTTCCCATCATGGATTTTCGCGAAGGCGACGTGCTGGCCTTTCGCTTTCGCGATCACTCGCCCGCAAAGCATCTCGGCGTCGCGACCTCGCGCACGCATATGGTTCACGCCCATAGCGGCGCTTGCGTGGCGGAAGTTCCCATCGGCGCGCATTGGCGCAAGCGCATCGTCGCCGCCTTCATCTTTCCCGGCGTCATCGACTGACGCTATCCCGCAATAGAAGAGACTCTGCATGGCGACGCTCGTTCTTCAGACCGTCGGTTCCGTCGTCGGCGGCGCGATCGGCGGCCCGATCGGCGGAGTCGTCGGCCGACTACTCGGCGGATTGGGCGGCGGGCTGATCGACCAGGCGCTGCAGCCGCATGCCTCGCCGCGTTATGGCGTCGGCCCGCGCCTCAAATCCATGGACGGCGTCATGTCGACCGAAGGCGCCGGCGTTCCGCGCGTCTATGGGCGCGCGCGTCTCGGCGGACAGATGATCTGGGCGACCCGCTTTCTCGAACGCGTCAATGTCGCTTTCGAGGCGGCGCCCCGCAACGGCAAGGGCAATGGCGGCGGCGACCAGCAAAGGGTCAATTTCACCTATGTCTATTCCGCCAATTTCGCGATCGGCCTTTGCGAGGGACCGATCGCCTTCGTGAGGCGCATCTGGGCCGACGGCGCGGAGCTCGACATGACGACGCTGCCGATCCACATCTATAAGGGAACGCAGGATCAGGAAGCCGATCCGCTCATCATCGCCAAGGAGGGCGCGGAAAATGTCCCCGCCTATCGCGGCCTCGCCTATATCGTGTTCGACGATCTGGCGCTCGCGCCATTCGGAAATCGCATTCCGCAATTCACTTTCGAGGTGGTGAAGCCGGTCGCGGGGCTTGGCGAAATGATCCGCGCCATCGGTCTTGCGGCCGCAATTGGAGCCCGGCGCATTCGAGACCGCTTTCGAGCGGCGGCCGCCCGGCGTCGAGCTGTCCCTTTGCAAACGCTATTATGCCGCGGGGAAAATCTACTTGTTTACGCCGGGCAGCTATATCGGCGGCTCCGTAAATCTCCCATCCCCCATGCGGGCGGTTCCGACCGTGTCCTTTGCGTCCTATTACACGGGCTCTCCGAACAAGTTCTCGACATCCGCCAATATGGGCGGAGACGAGAACATCCTGGCAGGGACAGTATTATGCATTGACGAGCAAACGCTGCAGATCGACGTCATCCTGTCCGCTAACGCGCTCAATTGGGCGGCGCTGCGATACGTCGCGACCGCGGAGATCTGAAATGACCGGATATTCACTCTTGAGGGGCGCGACGTCGGGGCGGATCGTGGAAAGCCATGTGCGGCGCGACGCCGACGGCGCCATTATTCCGGCGGACCCCGCCAACGCCGACTGGCGCGAATACCAGGAATGGCTCGCCGACGGCAACGCGCCGTCGCCCGCTCTTGCGCACGGCCAGAGTCCCATCCCCGTTGAGACCAACGCGCGGCGCTAACCCGCCGACGCGGCCGTCTTCGCCTCGTCCAATCAAGCCTTGTCTTCAACCGACGCACGCGCTTTTGCGCGGGCGAGGGCGCATACGCGCCCGAAAGGAAACCTTCCATGCAATGGCCCAATGAACACAAACCCGCCGAGCTGATCAATTTCTATGGCGATCCCGTGCTGCACAGCTCGATCAATCCAATTTGGGAGCGCGAACACATCGTGGATCTCATTCCGCCATACGAGATGCGCTACTCCTGGGGCCCGCCCGCGACCAGGCTGCGCTTTCACAGGAAATGCCGCGACGCCTTCGGCGAAGCGCTGCTCTCGATCAAAAAGCTCTACGGAACGCAGAAAGATATCGAAGCGCACCGTCTGCATTTGACCGGCGGGTCGCTGACGGTGCGGCTCAAGCGCGGTTCAAGCAGGTCCTGGTCGACGCATAGTTTCGGCGCCGCCATCGACATCGACCCGCAACACAATCCCTTCCGCTCCAAGTGGCGGCCGGGCTTCATCCCGCGCGAAGCGGCGAAATGCTTCCAGGATTGCGGTCTCGTCTGGCGCGGCGCCAATGGCGACATCGACCCGATGCATTTCCAGGCCGTCGCGCGCCGCTGATCGGCATTCATCACAAGCTAAGGAGAAAAAATGTCAGCAATCGACAATCTCGCCGCCGCCTTCAACGACGTGCGCGCGACCGTGGTCGCCGCCGTCGAGCGTATTCAATATCTGACCCATGACCTCGCTTACGCCCGCGTCGAAGCCGCCGATGCGGCGGCGGTGGAGCAGATCGCCGCCGAACTCCACGCCACCGCCGACCAGCTAAGAGGCGCGCTCGCCGCCTCCGATCCGACGCAGCCGCAGGCCTGAGGCAATTCGGGAGCCCTCAATGAACGGATATCGAACCTATCTTGCCGCCGCTCTCATGGCGATCTTCGGCGCGCTCGCCTCGACCGACTGGATCGCCTTTCTCGACGATCCCAAAGCCGGCGCGGTCGCCGTCGCCGCAGCGGCGCTGATGGCGCTGATGCGTGTCTTCACGACGACGCCTCCGGGCGAAATCTCGAAGCTCATGCGCCTCTCCCGATAGATTTGCCTCGGCCTCGGAAGGCGGCCATGATCGCGCCCGGACGCTCGCGGGCGCGTTCAGGCGCCGTTCATGGCCCCAGGGGAAGGATGAAGCAGGAGAATAAATGACGATCGTCCTCAGGATTCGCAGCGCTCTGGCCGCCGCCGCGATCACGGCGGCGTTCGGCTGCGCGCGCGCGGAAGAGGCGGTCGAACGAATGGCGGAACGCGGGCCGCCTCATCGCCAATGTTTCTCCACCGCTCAAACCCGCGAAAAAATCGAAGCGCACAAGCTCACCGATCCCTTCGCCTGCATGCAGGCGGCGGCGCGCGAACATGGCGGAGAGGCGCTGGGCGCCCGGCTCTGCCGCCTTGACGAATCATATATCTACGAGATCACCTTGCTGCGGCCCGACGGTCGTATCGTCAAACTTATGTTCGACGCGGCGACCGGCAGGCCGCATTCTGGCCGCAAGGATAATTGAGAGACAAAGCTGCGTTTCGCTTAGGAGGGAATGAGGTGCGGCTGCTCGTCGTCGAGGACGATAAGGATTTGAACCGCCAGATCGCACAGGCGCTCGAACAATCGGGCTACGCGGTGGACCGCGCCTTCGACGGCGAAGAGGGACATTTTCTGGGAGAGACCGAGGCCTATGACGCTGTCGTGCTCGACATCGGCCTGCCCAAAAAGGACGGCATCACGATTCTGGAGGAGTGGCGCGCGAACGGACGCGTCATGCCGGTCCTGATTCTCACCGCGCGGGACCGCTGGAGCGAGAAGGTGCAGGGCTTCGACGCCGGCGCCGACGATTATGTGTCCAAACCCTTTCACATGGAGGAAGTTCTCGCGCGCATCCGCGCGCTGCTGCGCCGCGCCGCGGGACATGCGACCAATGAGATCGTCTGCGGCCCCGTGCGGCTCGACACCAAGGCGGGCCGCGTCGTCGTCGACGGGGCTCCCGTGAAGCTGACGTCGCATGAATATCGCTTGCTCGCCTATCTGATGCATCATAGCGGCCGCGTCGTGTCGCGCGGCGAGATCATCGAGCACATCTACGACCAGGATTTCGACCGCGATTCGAATACGATCGAGGTTTTCGTCGGCCGTCTGCGCAAGAAGCTCGGCGTCGATCTGATCCACACCGTTCGCGGCCTCGGCTACATGGCCTCGCCTTCCGTGGAGGAGAGCGGCGGAAAGCGATAGATCATGCGCCTGCCGAGCTTCACGACCCGTTCGATCGCGACGCGCCTTTTTTTGACGGCGGCGGCGCTGAGCGCGATCGTCCTGCTCGTCGCGAGCGCGTTTTTCACCGCCTATTACCGCAAGGAAGCGGAAGAGATTTTCGAGCGGCGACTCGACGTCTATCTGCGCGCCATCGTCGCGGACGTTTCAGAATCAGGCCAGGAGGGCCGCACCGGACCGGGTCAGCTCGGCGATCCGCAATTCGAGCTGCCGGGCTCCGGCTGGTATTGGCAGATCACACGGATGGACGACGCCGCGCATGACATCAAGGCGTCGCGCTCACTCTTCGCCGAACGTCTTCCCAAGCTTTCGGATCTCGGCGTGCCGGCCGGGATCGGCGGCTCGCGGCGCGGCTACGCCGTCGGCCCCGACGGCCGCCGGCTGCGCATCGTGGAGCGGGTGATCGACGTCGGCGACACGGGGATTTATCTCGTTCAGGTCGCGGCGAGCACGGAGGAGATGGAAGAGCACATCGCGCGCTTCCGCTTCGAGCTGATCGTCGCCTTCGCGGCGCTCGCCATCGCGCTCGCCATCGTCGCCGCCTTCCAGGTGCGCTTCGGCCTGCGCCCCCTGCGGCAGCTCCAGGATGAGCTCGTGTCCATCCGTCGCGGCGCGCGCGATCGGATCGGCGGCGCCTATCCGAGCGAAATCGCGCCGCTCGCGGACGAACTCAATCTCCTGATCGGGGCCAATCGCGACATTCTGGAGCGCGCGCGCACGCAGGTCGGCAATCTCGCCCACGCGCTGAAGACGCCGCTGAGCGTCATGGTGAACGAAGCGGGCGCGGCGCCCTCGCCGCTCGCCGATAAGGTGAGCGAACAGGCGCGCATCATGCGCGACCAGATTTCCTTCTATCTCGACCGCGCCCGCGCGGCGGCGCGCGGCGGCGCGCTGGGGGCGGCGACGCCCGTCGCGCCCTGCGTCGAGGGATTGCTGCGCGCCTTCACCAAGATTTATGGCGACCGCGGCGTGGCCTTTTCGAGCGAAATGGGGCAAGAAGCCCGCTTCCTCGGCGAGAGGCAGGACCTCGAGGAGATGATCGGCAATCTCCTCGACAATGCCGGGAAATGGGCCAACGCCGGGGTTTCGATCGCCGTCCGCGTCGAATCGTCCGCCGGCGGCGCGGGCCGCAGCGCGCTCATCGTGATCATCGACGACGACGGCCCCGGCCTCGCGCCGCATCTGCGCGCGCAAGCGACGGAGCGCGGGCGCCGGCTGGACGAAACCAAGCCGGGCTCGGGACTTGGCCTCTCCATCGTCGCCGATCTCGCCGCAGCCTATGGCGGCGCGCTGGAACTGGACGACAGTCCCGCCGGCGGCCTGCGGGCCGCGTTGCGGCTGCCTGGATTTTGACAGCCGCGCCCCGATCCTGCATGAGGGGGCCGATTGGGAGATTTCGGGAGAAAGGATTTGTCGACGATGCGCGCGAAAGCGACCTTAGCGATGAGCCTCCTTTTTTCGGCTTCCGGCCTCGGCGCCTGCAGCTCGACCTCCGAGCCGCCGGCAGCGGCCGCCGCGCCGGCCGTCGTGGCCCCGCCGCCGCCCGCGCCCGGCGTGATCGGCGGCGCCTTCGGCCTGTCGCTCACCGAAAAGGACCGCGCCGCGGCGATCGCCGCGCAGCAGGAGGCCGTCTCCTCCGGCGCGCGCAAAAGCTGGCGCGGCGAGAAGGGCTCCTACGGCTTCGTGACGCCCAGCGCGGAGAACGGCCCATGCCGCGATTATACGCATAAGATCTTCGTCAACGGCCGCCCCCAGGAAGCGAAGGGTCAGGCCTGCCGCGAGAATGGCGAGTGGCGGATCGCAAGTTGAAGCGACAGGCGACGGCGGGACGCCCGGGATGAAGCCGCTCATCGCCTTCGCCTTGCTGGCGACGATCCTCGCCGCCGGAACAGCTTTTCTCTTCGTGGCGCGGGACGAAGCGCCCGAGGCCCTGGTTCGGGCTGAACTGGCGGGAGCCAAATTCGCGTATGCGCGCGCTTATGCGCGGGACGACGCGACCGGCGCCGGCGGCTTGGCCGACCGGCTGAGCTTCATCGTCTCCTATCCGGGCTTCAAGCCGATCGCGGCGAAAGACCGCGCCGCGTTTCCCGCCGTCGCGATGACCCTCACTCCCAAGGACGAGGGGCTCGATCCGAGAGAGCGTCCGGCGAAGCTCTATGCGCGCTTTCTGACTCCCGAAACGCTCGAAGGTCCAAGCGGTCTGGTCCTGCGGCGCTTCGAGCAGGGCTCGCCCTATGATTTGGAGGACCTGCTTGTCGCGCCGCCGGACGGCCGGGACTTTTTCGCGCGCTGCCCGAAGTCGGAAGCCGGCGCGACCGGCGAGGCTTGCATATCGATGTTTCGCGAAGGCGGACTCGATGTCGAATTGCGCTATCCGCCCGCGCTGCTCGAGCATTGGGAAACGCTTTACGCCGGCGCGCATGCGCTGATCGCGAAAATGACGGCGACGCGCGCGCTCAGGAAGAAGCGCTGATCACTCTTCTTCGAGATCGAAATCCAGGATCGCGATCTGCAAGGTGAAGCTCGAGAGCTTGGCGTCGTCGGCGGAAATGACACCGAGAAACTCGCCGTCGGCGTTGAGCTCGACAGAGTCGACCTTGCGGCCGCGCGCGACGATCGTCAGCTTGTCGTTCTCGAAGAGCTTGCGCAAATAGGATTGCAGCACCTCGCGCCCGACCGGAATCTTCATCTCGAAGGCGAATGAGCGATCCCCGTCCTCGTCGTCGACAGAGATCGTCGCGATCTTGCGCTCGCCAAGATGCACCGAGGCGTTCTCGACATTCTTCGGATCGAGAGCGACGCGAATGTCGTCATTGCCGAAGGAGCGGCGCAGGAACGCCTGCAGCTTTCGCAATTCGCCTTTATCCACGCCCACCTCCGAGAGACGCCTATTTTTGCAGTCCTGTGACACGAAGCCAAGCGACGGGCAAGATGGATGCGCTTAAAAAGAAGCGTCCGGCGAGGCTTCGCCGGACGCACGCAAATCTGATCAATTCCGGCTTATTCGCCGGCTTCCTTGAGGCGCTTGTTGCAGGCGCTCCAATATTTCGGCCAGGTCAGCTTCTTGTCGGCCTTGAGCAGCTCGGCCTTCTTCTCCTTCCACTCGGCGGCGCATTTTTTCTGACGCGCCTGAGTGAGGGCCTTCGAGTCGGCGGCGGGCTTGGCGGCCTCGGCGGGCTTCGCCGGCTCGGCGGGCTTGGCGGTTTCCGCGGGCTTGGCGGGCTCCGGCGCGGCGGTCTCGGCGGGCTTTGCCGATTCGGCGGGCTCGGCGGGCTTGGCCGTCTCGGCGGGGGCCGGGGCTGCTTCGGCCGGCTTCGCCGGCTCGGCGAGGCTCGCGCGGCAATCCTTCAAAAAGTCCTGCCAGCTCTGGCCGGCGAGTTCATTGGCGGCCTTCTTGGCCTGATAACGAGATCCGCATTCCTTCAGCACATTGGCCTGGGCGAAGGCTTCGCCCGAAACGGCCACGCCGAGGCCCATGACGACAAGGCCTGCCGCAGCGCGGGAAACAACGAGACGGATCACCATATAAATCTCCCCTTATGGAAGCCGCGTGGACTTTCGGCAGCGACTTTCGACGGCGCATAAGCACAGGGCGCGCCATATGGCTGCGGCAACGTGTCTGCGGCGGCGCAACGATAGTCCCAACGAGGTTGTGAACGCAATCTGAACGCGCGATAAGGCCCAAACGTCATCGCCGCGCCGCAACCATGGAGAAGCACCGCTTGCCGCCCGCCCGCGAACAACCCAAGAGCTGGGGGGATTGCGTTATCGAGCGCGAGGACGGCCTTCCGCGCTGCCCCTGGCCGGGGCGCGACCCGCTCTACGTCGCCTATCACGATACGGAATGGGGAAGGCCGGAGCGCGATTCGCGCGCGCTGTTCGAGAAACTAATCCTCGACGGCTTCCAGGCCGGCCTGTCCTGGATCACCATTCTCCGCAAAAGGGAAGCGTTCCGGGCCGCCTTCGCCGGCTTCGATCCGGCCGAGATGGCCTGTTTCGACGATCGGCGCTTGCACGAATTGATGCAAAACGGCGGCATCGTGCGCAACCGCGCCAAAATCGAAGGCGCCGTCTTCTCCGCGCGGGCCTGGCTGGAGATCGAGGCGGCGCAAGGCTTCTCCAATTATCTATGGGGCTTCGTCGACGGGGAGCCGATCGACAACCTGCCGAGGCGGATCGCCGACATTCCGACGCAGTCCGCCATTTCCGAACGCCTTTCCAAGGATTTGAAGGCGAAGGGCTTCAAATTCTGCGGCCCGACCATTGTTTACGCCTTCATGCAGGCGGTCGGGATGGTGAACGACCATCTGATCGATTGCCATGTGCGGACGAAGGTCTGAGAGCCGAGAACCGAGATGGCCGACGCTCCCGCCGAAAAGCCCGCCGCCAGGAAGCGCGCCGCCAAGGACGCCCCGCCCCGGGCGTGGCAAAGGATGTTGTCCGGCCGGCGGCTCGACCTCCTCGATCCCTCTCCGCTCGACATAGAGATAGAAGACATCGCCCACGGCCTCGCCCGCGTCGCCCGCTGGAACGGCCAGACGATCGGGCCGCACATCTTCTCCGTCGCCCAGCACAGCCTGCTCGTCGAGAGGATCGCGGCGGAGATGGAGCCTGCGATCGGCCGGGCGGAGCGGCTCTTCATGCTGCTGCACGACGCCCCGGAATATGTGATCGGAGACATGATCTCCCCCTTCAAGGCGGTGATTGGCGACGCCTATAAAGCCGTGGAAAGCCGTATCCTGGGAGCCATATTGCTACGTTTCTCCCTGCCGGCGACGCCCGCGCCCGCCATGGCCAGGCTGGCGAAACAGGCCGATCGGGCGGCGGCTTTTTTCGAGGCCGTGTCGCTTGCCGGCTTTACACGGAGCGAGGCGGAGCGCATCTTCGGCCGTCCTGCGATCTCGCCGCAGGCGCTGACGGACGAGATCGCGCCCGCCGCCGTCGAGGAGACACAGGCGCGGTTCCTGGCCCGCTTTCATGAGATCGACCGCTTTTAGCGGAAGACCGAGAGGGTTCCGATGTCGAACGGGCGACTTTACGTCTGTTCCATGACGAAGGTGGTGGACACCGTGCGAGCGAGCGGCGCGCGCTCGCTCGTTACGATTCTGACCGCCGGAGCCTCGCTGGTGCGTCCCTGCGAGATCGCCCGCGAGCGTCATTTGCGCATCGCCGTATCCGACATAGAGGCGCCGACGGACGGTCACGTCCTGCCGGGCGAGGAGCATGTCGACCGGCTGCTCTCCTTCATCGAGGAATGGGACCAGGCGGATCCCCTGGTCATTCATTGTTATGCGGGCGTGAGCCGCTCGCCCGCCGCGGCCTATGTCGCGGCCTGCGCGCTCGCGCCGCATCGCTGCGAATTCGAGCTCGCCCAGGAATTGCGCCGCATCTCGCCGACCGCCACTCCCAACCGGCGCCTTGTCGCGCTGGCGGACCGACGCCTCGGCCGGGAGGGCCGGATGGTCGCGGCCATCGCCGCCATCGGCCGCGGAACCGACTGCTTCGAGGGGGCGCCCTTCGCGCTCGAACTCGCCTGACCGCGACGCTCGTGGAGCCAGCCAGTCAGACGATGTCGCCGCCGGTCGAGATCGGCCTTACCGCGGCGATCGTCGCCGTCCGCGAGGACGAGCCGCTGATCCTGACGACGCGCGCCGACGACGCCGTCGCCGCCCTGCCCTCGGGCCCGTTCGACCCGGTCCGCCACCGCACTTTCGAGATCGGCCTGCGCGCCTGGGTCTCGGAGCAGACCGGCGCGCCGCTCGGCTATGTCGAGCAGCTCTACACATTCGGCGATCGGGGCCGCCACGCCCGCGCCGGCGACCGTGATCCACATGTGGTCTCGGTCGGCTATCTCGCCCTGACGCGCATCGGCGACGAAAGCCACCGCCCCGCCATCGGCGCATGGCGCAGTTGGCATGATTTCTTCCCCTGGGAGGATTGGCGCAAGGGCCGGCCCGACATCATCGAGACGACGATCGCGCCGGGACTCGCCGCCTGGGTGCAGGAAGCGCCCGACGCCGTTTCCTCCGCAGGACTTTCGCGCCGGCAGCGCGTGGACCTCCTTTTCGGGGCGCGTGGCTTCAATGAGGAAAACGTCCTCGAAAAATACGAGCTTCTTTACGAAGCCGGCCTTCTGGAGGAGGCGCTGCGCGACGGCAGGGAGGCGGCGGCGAAGCGCGGCCGGCTCGATCCGCTGGGCGTCCCCATGCGGCACGACCACCGCCGCATATTGGCCACGGCCATGGGCCGGCTGCGCGCCAAAATGAAGTATCGGCCGGTGATCTTCGAGTTGATGCCGGCGGCCTTCACCCTTACGGAACTTCAACGGACAGTCGAGGCGATCGCCGGCCGCCACCTCCACAAGCAGAACTTCCGCCGTTTGGTCGAAACTTCTGCGATTGTGGAGCCGACCGGCGAGATGTCGTTGAGGACAGGCGGACGCCCGGCCGCCTTATTCCATTTTCGCCGCAATGTTCTGCAAGAACGGCCTTCGCCGGGCCTCCGCGTGGGCATAAAGAGCTGATTCCGCTCTTTAAGATTTGTTCACCACGACATGGTGAAACATTCGTTCACCGCGCGTTGCGTCCGAATAGCGTAGAGGTGCGTCTTGGGCTATCTTTCGCCGCCGCCGGCTCCGGCGCCCGTCATCGTCTATAAGGACGTGGGCGGGCTGGTCACCGACTATGAAGCCGCGACCGAACAATATCGCCGCGAAAATCGCGAGGTCCGCCTGCATGAATGCCGCTCGGCCTGCACGCTCGCGCTGAGCCTGCCCAATGTCTGCGTCTATCCCGACGCGCAGGTGAAGTTTCATCAAGCGTATAACGCCGTCACCAGGGAGGTCGACCTCGGGATCTCGACCAAGCTCTTCGCCTCCTATCCGGCGGCCGTGCAGGCGAGGCTCGGCTATCTGACGCGCGAATATCGGATTTTGAGCGGCCGCGAATTGATCGCGCTCGGCATGCGCAATTGCGATGGCGACAATCCGGTGCTGATCGCGAGCCACAAGCAACGGCAGGCGCCGCCGACGGCGATCGCCAGCGCCAGCCCGCCCCCCGCCGCGGCCGCCGCTTCCGGCTCCTGGAGCGACATCGCCCGCAAGGTCCAGACCGCCGTCGCCGGCGCCTTTTCCAGCTCCGAGGAGCAGCCGAGAGGCTCGATCCGCGTGGCCGTGGCGGACCGCTCGCGCCTTTCGGACCCGCGCGTCACCTCGGACGCCGTTGCGCGCTCCGAACCGACGATCGGCCTGCCGCGCGCGAACGTGGCGGACGTGCCCCTCCCGCCCCGACGCCCGCCCTCCGAGGCGTTTTCCGCGAGCGACGCGGCGCCGGGTATCGCGATGATCCCGGGCGCGCAGCCGATCCTGAGCGCGAGATTCGTCCACGCCGAAACGCGCTGACGGCTCCCGCCCGGTCAGGCCCAGGGCTATTTTTCGCCACGATGTTACCCTAACCCTCAGGGCGCGAGGGGAAGTTCAGGCTGGCGGGCCAGCCTTTGGAGGTCAGCGGACATAAATCTGTCGCAGATTGCTTCTTCCCTGCGCCGACGCAACGGCTGACGCCGCAAAATATCGTGCTTCCCGCGCAAGGGGGGCGTCCCCGAGCGGGTTCTCCGCCGGCTCGAGGGCAAGGGATGGAGCAAAGTCTCGGACTCGCCTCGTAAGACGGCTCCGAGCCAGACGGGGAAGCGATCCTCTTGACGACGCCTCGCGACAGCGACCAACGCAAATCCGCCTCGCCGCTCTCGCTCGCATCGGGCTTTTTCGCCATCTGCTTAGCGTTCCTGACGCCCAGCGTCACGGAAACCGCCATCGCCAATGGCGACACGCGCACCATCTACCTGCACCATGCGCATACCGGCGAGGACATCGCCGCGACCTATCTCGTCAACGGCCAATATGACAGCCGCGTCCTCCAGCAGTTGAACTGGTTCCTGCGCGATTGGCGGCGCGACGAACCCACCAATATGGACCCCCGCCTCTTCGACGTGGTCTGGGAGGCCTATCGCGCCGCCGGCGCGGGCAACCAGGTCGTCAACGTCGTCTCCGCCTATCGCTCGCCGGAAACGAACGCCATGCTCCGCGCCCGGTCGCGCGCCGTGGCGAAATACTCCCAGCACATGCTCGGCAAGGCGATGGACACGACCATGCCCGGCATGCCGATGTCCAATATTCGCGAGATCGGCATGCGCATGCAGCGCGGCGGCGTCGGCTACTATCCGAACGCCAATACCCCTTTCGTCCATCTCGACGTCGGCAATGTGCGCTCCTGGCCGCGCATGAGCTACGAGCAGCTCGTTCGGCTCTTCCCCGACGGCAAGACCGTCCATCTGCCGACGAACGGCCAGCCGCTGCCGGGCTATGAGGAGGCGAGAGCAGAGATCGAGGCGCGCGGCAACGGCGCCTATGTGACCGCGCCCCGCCGGACTTTCGGCGGCTTCTTCGCCGCGCTCTTCGGCATGGGCGGCGGAGAGGACGAGGACGCCGAGATGGCGGCGCCGCCGCCCAGCACCCGCAAGCAATGGGCGGCGCTGGCGCCACGCAATGCGCGCCAGGCGCAGGTCGATTACGAAGGCGGCGCCGAGGAAGGCGCGACGGTCGAACAGCCCACGAGCCGGCGCGCCCGCAACCAGATCGCCCGCGCCGAGGCCGACCTTCCCCGCGGCGAGACCGCGATGACGGCGACGGGCGCCGTCGCCGTCTCGCCGCCCTCCGCCCGCGGGCCGCAGACGGCCGCCCCGCCTGTGGACGACGGCGCCGAGGTGCCGCAGGAGGAAGGCAGGCGGCCAAAATACGCCCGCGTGCCCCTGCCCCCGCCGGGACGCCCGGCTTCTCTCGAAAAGCCCACGCCGATCGACGAAAAGCCCGTCGAAACCGCGAGCGCCGAGCCCGGCGCCGCCCAGGATCCGCGCGCTTCCGCCGACGCCCAGGACAGCGGCGCGGAGGAGGCTGACGCGCCCCGCCGCTTTGTCAAGGCGCCCACGCCGCCGCGCAGGCCCTCGTCGCTGGTCGCCGCCGCCATCCCGGAGCCGGAGGCCCCGACGCCCCCCGAACGGCCGCAAACCGGCGCCGCCTCTCATGCGATCGCTCATATGGTCAGCCCGCCCGAGGAACAGCAGGGCAAGGACGACGCCGCGCTCGCTTATGCGCCGCATGGCGGGGTTCGGACCGCGGCGCCGCAGCCGGACGAGGACGAGTCCAAGCCGGCTCGGAAGGCCGACCTGGTGCCGGCCCGTCTCGACCGCTCCAATTTCAATACGCTGACCGGAACGACGCCGGCCGCCCGCGCCTCGGCTCGGTCCGTCCTCGGCGCGCCGATCACGGCCGTACGCTCGGCCGCGCGCGCCGCCGAGCCGAGCGTGCTGCTGCCGCCGGCTCGGCCGGCCAATCTCGCGGGCTTCGCCGCGCCGGCCGCGCCGCCGGCCGATAAATTCGCCCCCGGCGGCGCGCGTTTGCGCCAGAAGACCGACGCCGATCAGAAGAAGTAAGCGTTGACGCGGGGGAACAAGCGGGGGCGATCGCCTTCTTTGGCGCGCCGCGCGCGAAATCACGTTACGAGACTTGTCTTCTTGGACCTGCTAGGCCATTGTTCGAAAAGAACGAATTCGCTAATTGACGCCTAGGATCCCGCCAACCGGCGGAGCGCTCCGGACCGCTGTTCGGGCGTGTGATGGCCAATGTGGTGAGATGGCTCGTCCCAGATGCAAACATCGCGCGGCCGCTCTCGCCGAGCTCGCCGCATTTAAAGAAAATCACCCAGGCGAGCCGGTACCGGCGTCTCTTTTGACCTATTCCGACGAGCTCGGCGTTCGCCGCTACACTATTTCCGGACACGACACGCGGAAGTCGAGCCGGCGCGCCTCCGAAAGATATGCGGCCTTCATGACCCGCGCGCGCCGGAACGAAACGCGCCTGCAACTCGCCCTCAACGCGGGCAATATGGTCTGCTTCGACTGGGACATCGTCGAGGACAGGGTGCGCCGCTTCGATCCGGACAAGCTGGAGCTCGCCGATAGCGGCGCCCACGGTCATTTCGAAGCGGTGCTTAAAGCGGTCCATCATGACGACCGGGAGAAATTCCGGGCCGATATCGAGGAAGCCCTGGCGGACCCTGAGGGACGCTTCGAAAGCGAAATCCGCGTCATTAATTCCGATGGATCGACAGCCTGGTATTGCGAGCGAGGACGCGTGGAGCGCGATTCGCGAGGACGGCCGATGCGGATGATCGGAGTCGCGGTCGACGTCACCGCCCAGAAGCTGGCCGGAAAGATCTTGCGCCGCGGAGGTTAGGCTATCTCGAGTCGTCGATCTTCCGGTCACGAGAAACGACCCCGACGCCGGATGTAAGCGCGGGGCGTTTTGTTTTTCTTCCTCAGCACATGCTGTCGAAGCGCCGCCATGTAAAGGTCGGGCAAGCCATTGGAGTGAAAAATGACTGAGACTGTTAGAGATAGCAACGGAACGGAATTGAAGGACGGCGATTCCGTGACGCTGATAAAAGACCTGAAGGTGAAGGGGACTTCCACGGTCCTAAAGCGCGGAACGTTGATTAAGAATATCCGCCTGACCAGCGATCCAGCAGAGGTCGAATGCCGCGCTGACAAGATCAAGGACCTTGTCTTGAGGACGGAGTTCCTCAAGAAAGCGTGAGGATCCCCTCCCTCGAAATAAGCAACGCCCCACCGTGGATGTAACGGCGGGGCGGAATTTTAGCTTTCGATCGCCGGCTTGATGCGCCGTCTCGACCGACGCCCTCCACCGGCCCCGCCAAGGCCTCCATTATGGGCCGTCTGCGGCCGGCGCGTCACAGCATCGGGGCGGCGCTTCCGGGTCGATCCCAAGCGGCGCGCTCTACCTCCGCCTAATTCAGCAGGTTGACGAAGCCCCATGTGCTGAGAAAGATCAGAACGACAAGCGCCACTCCAATCGAGACAAACAGGACTTGCCTGCGATGCCCAAGGTTTTGCATGGCCCACCTTCGAGGAATTGGCGGCTTTCGGAATCTTCATTTGTGTTTATGCGGCGCAATCGCCAAGTCGCGAACGCTGCGCGCGCTCACGGACATCCACGTGAGTTTGCCGGCCTGATTGAGTTTCCGTCGCCCCGCCGGTAGCATCGACGCCGGTGCGGAGGGGGCGATCTCCGAGACGAAAAATGGAAATCTCACTGGAACAGGCCGTCGAGATACATGCCCGAGCGCTCAGGAAGCGGCATAAACGTCGCGCCCCAGCCGTTGCGCGAGAGCATGCAGAGTCGCTGAGATATTCGAACGATCTGGAGGGCCACGCCGTTTGGCTTCGTGTTGCCGACGTTGCCGAGCGCCTCTTGAACGACGTCCCAGAGCCGGAAAATCACGTCTCCATACTTTACCCGCGCTGATTCAAGTCGCAGCGGCGGGCGCCCGAGCGACATCCGGCCGAACTGGCCGCAGCGTCGGCCGAGCGGGATGGAAAGCGAGGGCGTTCAGGCCCTTCCCATGTCGCATTCTTGTTGCGCGGAGTCGCCAAGCTCTTTGGAGTTCGCTTGATCGCAATAGAAGGCGCGTGAATATTGGCCATATGCGGCCTGCCCAATTCCAGAAAGTGTAAGGAAAACAAAGTGGTGGGGGAAGTAGGACTCGAACCTACGAAGGCTTAGCCAGCGGATTTACAGTCCGCCCCCTTTGCCGCTCGGGACATTCCCCCATCCGTCTCGCAATTTGCGCGAGAGCTGGCGCGCCGTCGGCGGCCAATCGGTAGCGGCATATGCGTTGCTCGCGCCGCCCCTGTCAACCTCAATTTCGGCCGTTCAGCCCTTCGCTCGAACGCGCTCGCCGAGCTTGGCCGTGAGGCGGCGCAAGGCCGGCGATCTGTCCTCGCGATCGAGCATGACCTGGATCAGCGACCAGCCGGACTCATTGGCGCGCGCCTTGGCCAGAGCGGCCGCCATCTCCCGCTCGGTGGCGACCTTGACGCCCAACCCGCCGCCGATCACCCGCGCCAGCTCCGCATATTCCCAGCGCTTAACGTCGTTGAAAGCGCCGTCGAGCATTGGCCGCTCCGTGCCGTAGCCGTCATTGTCGAAAAGGATGACGATCGGGTTCATCGCGAATCGGGCGGCGGTGGAAATCTCCATCCCCGTCATCTGAAAGGCGCCGTCCCCGACGAGCACGAGCGGCCTGAGCCGCGGCGCGGCGGCCTTGGCCCCGATCGACGCCGGAACCGCGAAGCCGAGCGACGTGTAATAGGCGGACGCCATGAAATGCGCCCCGTCGCTGATGAAAAGATCGGAGGCGCCGAGCAGCGCGTCGCCCGGATCGGCGATGACGATCATGTCGCGTTCCAGAAAGGCGTTGATCTGCCGGAACAGCGCGTCAACCGTCATCTTCCGGTCGCCCGGCTCGAAGCGCCCCGGATGCGCCGGATGCCGATAGGGCGCGACGGCGCGCTTTCGCCAGCCTTGCGCGGCGAGCGCCGCGATGAAGTCCTCCATGCGCACGTCGTCATAGGCGTGCAGCCCGATCGCCACACGGTCCTTGGCGGCGTAGATGGCGAAACGGCGGTCAATATTGGCGGTATAGATGCCGAGATTGATGTCGGTCATCATCGCGCCGAGCAGAACGAGGCAATCGCTGCGCTCGACATAATCACGCAGCTCCTCCCGCCCCATCGCTCCCTCATAGACGCCCATATAGGCGGGGTGCGACTCCGGAAAGACCGACTTGCCCATGATGGTCGCGGCGACCGGAAAGCCCGTGCGCTCCACGAGCGCGGCGAGATGCGCCTGCAGGCGGAAGCGATGCAGCTCCTCGCCGGCGAGAATGACGGGATGCTTGGCCTGCCCCATTTTTTCGACGGCCTCAGCGACAGCGCAAGCGAGCGCTTCGGCGTCGCTCGTCTCCGGCGGCAGCGGACGCGGCGCGGCGGACGCGATCGGCGCGAGCGTCATATCGCGCGGCAGCTCGATATAGACCGGCCGGCTGTGGCGTCGCGCGAGCGCGATCATGCGGTCGATCTCGCTCGCGGCCGTCGCGGGATCGTCGAGCACGGTCGCGCCGACGGTGAGCTCGCGGAAGACCTTGAGCTGCGTATCGAAGTCCCGGACGCGGTGATGCAGCAGCGGATTGCGCTGCTGCTCGCGCGCGCCGGGGGCGCCGCTGACAAGGATGACGGGAGACCGCTCGGCATAGGCCTGAGCGATGGCGTTCGCCGCCTTCAGCCCGCCGACGCAATAAGTGAGCGCGACGACGCCGAGGCCGTTGAGGCGCGCATAGGCGTCGGCCGCGAAGCCGGCGCCCTGCTCGTCGCAGGCGTTGACGACCTTGAGCTGACTCTTTTCCAGCAAGGAGAAGAAGGCGAGGCAATAGTCGCCGGGCACGCCGAACACATGGCCGACGCCCTCCTCGCCAATGCGCCTGATAAGATAGTCGCCGATGCTTTCGGTCATGGATCCCCGTCTCCAGATCGCGCCGCCGCGCCAATGCAAGGTCCGCGGTGGAACATCCGATTGCAAGACGACGTTTTTTGCAAGGTGACGATCCTTGCAGGGGGCGGAGATACATGACGGCGCAGTCGAGGGTAACGGCGGATCGCGCGATTGACGTCTTCTCCCTCCACCAATTGCAGCCCGCTTTCCATGATCTCGAAGCGCCGCGCCTTTATGAAGAAGCCCTGAGGCGCAAGGAAGGGCTGATCGCGCGCAGCGGCGCGCTCATTGTCGAAACGGCGCCGCATACCGGGCGGTCGCCCGCCGACAAATTCATCGTGCGCGACGCGCTCACCGACGAAGCCGTCTGGTGGGACAATAATCAGTCCATGTCGCCCGAACATTTTTCCCGTCTTTACGCGGATATGGCGGCGCATGCGCGCGGCCTCGACATTTTCGCGCAAAATTTGCAGGCCTGCGCGGATCCCAGGCGGCGCCTCGACATTCGCGTCTACAGCGAATTCGCCTGGCACGCGCTTTTCATCCGCAATCTGCTGATCCGGCCCCTTGCGCCGAGTGCGCGGGCGCCGGACCTCACCATCCTCGCTCTGCCTTCCTTCCGCGCCGATCCCGAGCGCCATGGATGCCGGTCGCAAACCGTCATCGCGCTCGACTTCACGCGCCGCGTTGCGCTCATCGGCGGCACGCGCTACGCCGGCGAGATCAAGAAGGCGGTTTTCACCTTCCTGAATTTCCTGATGCCTGCAAAGGGCGTGCTGCCGATGCATTGCGCCGCGAATGATCACGCGAGCGGCGCGGCGGTCTTCTTCGGCCTCTCCGGCACGGGGAAAACCACGCTTTCCGCCGACGCCGGGCGCATGCTCATCGGCGATGACGAACATGGCTGGGACGAGAACGGCGTCTTCAATTTCGAAGGCGGCTGCTACGCCAAGGCGATCCGATTGTCGGCCGAGCACGAGCCGGAGATTCACGCCGCGTCCAACCGCTTCGGGGTCGTGCTCGAAAATGTCGGCTTCGATCCCGCGACGCGGCGCGTCGATTTCGACGACGACTCAAGGACGGAGAATACGCGCATCGCCTATCCGCTCGATTTCATCTCGAACGCGTCGACGGAAGGCCGCGCGAGCCATCCCCGAAACATCGTCATGCTGACCTGCGACGCTTTCGGCGTGCTGCCGCCGATCGCGAGGCTCGATCCGGCGCAGGCCATGTATCATTTCCTCTCCGGCTACACCGCGCGCGTCGCGGGGACCGAGAACGGCGTGCGCGCGCCGCAGGCCGTCTTCTCCACCTGCTTCGGCGCGCCCTTCATGCCCCGGCGCCCTTCGGAATATGGCCATTTGCTGCGCGAGCGCATCGGCGCGCACGGCGCCGATTGCTGGCTCGTCAATACGGGATGGACGGGCGGCTCCTATGGCGAAGGGAGCCGCATGCCGATTCATGTGACGCGCGCGCTGCTGCGCGCCGCGCTCGATGGATCGCTCGCCCGGGCCGGCTATCGCCGCGATCCTTTCTTAGGCTTCGAGACCCCGCTCGCGGCGCCCGGCGTCGAGCCGGGCATGCTCGACCCCGCCGCCACCTGGTCCTCGCCCGCGCGCTACGCCGACGCCGCGGCGCGCCTCGTCGATATGTTCCGCGAAAATTTCCGCGCTTTCGCGCCCTCCGTCGATAAGGACGTGCGGGACGCGGGGCCGCGCCATTCGGACGCGGCCTAAGCTAGGCCGATTCGAGCTTCGCCGGCTGCAGCGCCGGAACCGAAAGATTTGCGCCCGCCGCGGCGATCAGCGCGTCGAAGAGCGCCGTCGCCGTCGGATCCGCGCCGGGCGGATCGCGCATCATCCGGAAGGTCGAAATGACGATATGGCCCTCGCCATAATTGCGCTCGACCGCAAGACCGACAGGCTTGTGAATCCACCCCACGGCCAGGGCCGCGTGCACGCGCGCATGGAAGTCGAGCAGATTGCAGCCCGAGATCACATGGGTCGGAATCACGCGGTCGAAGGTCTGGTCGATCATCGGCCCGCCCGGCAGGGCGCGGAAGGGGCCGCGCCGACGCAGCCAGGCGAAGGACGAAGCCCAATCGCCGCGCCACAGCGTGCCGTCCCGCGCGAGCACTTTCACATTCTGCCAATGCGGAAAGAAAGGCGTCAGAGTCCCTTCCTCGTCCGGCAGCAGAACCGCGCGTCCGCCGCCGCGCACATAGGCGGCAAGATCGGGCGTGTTGCGCAGCGCGATGACGATATCCGCCTCGCGAATGCTCGCCGCAAGGCGATAGCCGAGCGCCTGAAGGCGCACGCGCACATCCGGCTCGGGCGACCAAACCGCATAACCGGCGCATTGCGAACGCGCCGGGTGAATCGCGAATTCGATCTCGTTGCGCGCGAGGACGCGGCCGTCGGCCGCGCGCAGATGGAAGGAGATCCGCCGCATGGACGGCCGATCGACCTCCGGCAATTGCAGCGGCGTGACTCCGAGATCCGCGACCGAGCCCGCCTCAATGCGCGGCGTCGGCATCGTCTGCGGCCAATCCGACAGGATTTCGAGCGCGCCCGCCTCCAGCGCCTCGCCGCCGCCATGGGCGATGCGCAGCGGGAGCTGCAGCGTCTCGCCCGACCAGTAGGACGCGCGTTCGAGACGCGGCGCGATTACGGTGTCGGCGTTGATCGTGCGAAAGACGTCGTGAAAGGCGCGCGGATTGGACCGCATGTCGAGAAGGCCGTTCGACTCCCAATGGCAGTCGGTCAGCTCGGTGACGACATAGCCTGCAATCTCGCCGCGCCGGCGCATCGCCTCGATCTCATATTTCAGCGCGCGAAACTGCTGCCACTGCGTGGCCTCGACGAAACCCTCGAAGCTGCCGAAGACGCGGTCGAGACTCCAGTCGTGGAAACGATTCTGCACGCCATGCGGATACATGACGCCTTCGCCCCAGTCATGGCCCGTCTCGAACCACCAGGGCTCGCGGCCATTCGCGTCTTTGAGCTTCTCGGGATCGGGCAGGCCCCAATTGCCGAACTCCGAGCACAGCAAGGGCTCCTCGCCCGTCGTCACCGCGTCGCCCTCCGGGCTGAACAGCCAGTCGCCGCGATCGGCCAGCGCATCGACGAAACGATCCCAATCAAGCCGGCTGTCCGGAATAGCCGCGTAGAAATGATAATCCGCGAGATCGCTCTGCACATGGAAGCTCGGCGCGAGCGGCGAATTATCGACGACGAGGCGCGTCGGATCATAGGCCTTGAGCCATAGATAGAGTCGACGCAGCCAGGCGCGGTGCTTGGCGTCGTGCACGAGATCGACGCCCCAATTCTCGTTGATGAGCGTCCAGCAGAAAATCGACGGATGATTGCCATCGCGGTCGATGATGCCCTTGAGAGTCGTCTCCTTGCGCTCGCGCGAGCGCTCCGTCGAATAGCCGCCATTCGGCAGCTCCGCCCAGATCAGCAGGCCCAGCCGATCCGCGGCGTCGTAGTAGCGCGGGTCCGGCGCCTTGATGTGGCAGCGCAACGCGTTGAGTCCGAGCGCCTTCGCCTTGCGGAAGCGGTCCTCGATGAATTCGAGCGTGGGCGGCGTGCAGATCGTGTCGGGATAGTAGTCCTGATCCAGCGCCGCGCGCAGATAGAAGGGCTTTCCGTTGAGATAGAGCTTGCCGTCGCGCGTCTCGATCTTGCGGAATCCGAAATTCGTCTCGCCTTCGTCGACGATCTCGCCGTCGCGCATCAGCGTCACGCGTAGCGAATAGAGATTGGGCGCGTCGGGCGACCAGGCCTGCGGCTCGGCGACATGCGCGCGCAAGGTCGCATGTTCCGCGCCGACGGCGAGCTCCGCTTGCGCCACGGCGACGCGCGCGCCCTGCGCGCACAGCACTTCGACGACGGCCTCGGTGCGACCGCAGAACGCACGCTCGAATTTCAACTGCGCCGAGACGTCGCCGCTATCGAGATCCGCGCCGATGCGCAGCCCCGTCAGGCGGTCGGCGGCATTGCGCTCAAGATAGACCGACTGCCAGACGCCAGAGAGCGGACCGTACCAGCTCTGCTTGCCGAACGGCATTTCGGCGAAGGGCGTGTGCGGAAATTCCGAAGGATCGTCCGTCGGACTTTCGACGCGAACCTCGATCTCCGCGCGTCCGCCCGCGAGGCGGTCGGTCACGTCGAAATGAAACGGCAGAAAGCCGCCGACATGGCTGCCGACCAAGGCGCCATTCACGAAGACATGCGCTATATGAAAGACGGCGCCGAAATGGAGGAAGACGCGGCGCTCCAGCCAGTCGGCGGGCACGTCGACGCTCCGGCGATAGAGCGCGACCCCGCCTCGCATGCTCAGATCAGGAAACTGAGCCTGCCAGGGACTCGGAACATCGACGCTCCTCTTCCCGGCGAACGCCGACGCGCCATTGCCGAGATATTGGAACTCCCACACGCCATCGAGGCTGATACGCGCTTTCGTCACCGACGTCGTCCCCGGCCGGAAATCCGGCCCGCTTCACAGGGTCGAAATGAAGATGATGCTGGATAACGAATATTGCGATCCGTGCGACATGAAATTCCCTACGCGAAACTACGTAAGAAGGCCAGAGAATTTCACCGCCGGCCTTCAGCGCGACATGAGATTTTCGTAAAATGAAAGCTAAGCTGCCGTCAGCCGACCGGACGCCAATGCTCGACCCCAAGGACTTGCCGCATCTCTTCGAAACCCGCTTCGGCCGCGCGCCGCGACTGTTTCGCGCGCCGGGACGCGTGAATTTGATCGGCGAACATACGGACTATAATGACGGCTTCGTGCTTCCAGCCGCGCTCGAGCTTGCGACCTATGTCGCGATCGCGCCGCGCGAGGACCGGGTGATCCAGGTTCACTCCGTGAATCTGAGCGAGGATTTCCACGCGAATATCGATCAAGCGCGGCATCCTCGCGGCGACTGGAGCGATTACGTTCTCGGCGTCGCGCTGGAGCTCGAGCGAGCCGGCCATCGTCTGGCGGGCGCCGATATGCTCGTCATGAGCGTCCTGCCGATGGGCTCGGGCCTGTCGGCCTCGGCCGCGCTCGAGGCGTCGGTCGGCTATGCGCTGCTCAGCGCCGCCGGCGCTAAAGTCGATCGCCTCGAACTCGCCAAGCTCTGCCAGCGCGCCGAGAACGAGTTCGTCGGCATGCGGTGCGGCGTCATGGATCAGTTCATCTCCTGCCACGGCGTCGAAGGCTGCGCCTTGCTGCTCGATTGCCGCAGTCTCGAGGCGCGACCCATCCGTCTCGATCCAAAGCTGCGGATCCTCGTCTGCGACACCATGGTGCATCACCGCCTCGCCGGCAGCGAATATAATTTGCGGCGCCAGGATTGCGAGACGGCCGTCGCCCTGCTCGCCGATGTGATCGGCGGCGTGCGCGCGCTACGCGACGTGAGCGCCGCCCAGCTCGAAGCGCATGCCGCGCGCTTGCCCGAAACGATTTTGAAGCGCGCCCGGCACGTCGTCACCGAAAACGCCCGCGTGCTGAAAGCCGTCGCGGCGCTGGAAGCGGGAGATTTCGCGAAAGCAGGACGCCTGATGAACGCCTCCCATGAGAGCCTGCGCGATGATTACGAGGTGAGCTGCCCGGAACTGGACCTCATGGTCGCGCTATCGCGCGCGGCGCCCGGCGTCTATGGCGCGCGCATGACGGGCGGCGGCTTCGGCGGCTGCGCGGTGAGCCTTGTCGATGCGGAAGCGGCGGCGCGCTTTGCCGAGAGCGTCGGGCCCGCCTATGAAAGGGAGACGGGTCTCAAGCCCATGATCTTTTCCTGCTACCCTGGCCCCGGAGCCGGGCCGGCGGTTCTTTGACATGCTCAATCTGCAACAAGACTCCCATCGCCGCCTCAACGCCTTGACAGGCGAGTGGGTGCTCGTCTCTCCGCATCGCACCAGCCGGCCCTGGCAGGGCCAGACGGAGGCCAAGAGCGAGACGGCGGCGCTGTCCTACGATCCGGGCTGCTATCTCTGTCCGGGGAATCTCCGCGCCAATGGCGAGCGCAATCCCGCTTATGAAAGCGTCTTCGCCTTCGACAATGATTTCGCCGCGCTCGTCGCCGACGCGCCGCAAGAAGAAATAGACGAAGGAGGCTTGATCGTCGCGAAGGGCGAACCGGGCCGTTGCCGCGTCGTCTGCTTCTCACCGCGGCACAATCTCGCTTTGTCGCAAATGCGCGTGGAGGATATTGCGAAGGTCGTCGCGCTGTGGCGGGAGGAATTCATGCGCCTCGACGCCGATCCGCTCGTTGGGGCCGTGCAGATCTTCGAAAATCGCGGCGCCATGATGGGCGCGAGCAATCCGCATCCGCATTGCCAGATCTGGGCGACGCATGGAGAGCCGAACGAGCTGGTAAAGGAATCCTTCCGGCAGCGCGACTATGCGGCTCAGCGGCAGTCATGCCTGCTATGCGACTATCTGACGCTCGAACTTCGCCAGGGCGAGCGCATCGTCTGCGAGAATGACGGCTTTGTCGCGCTCACGCCCTTCTGGGCGACCTGGCCGTTCGAAACCATGCTGCTGCCGCGCCGCCATCTTGGCGCGCTCGACGCATTCAATGAAAGCGATATGCGCGCCCTCGCCGATATATTAAGCCAGGTCACGCGCCGCTACGACAATCTCTTTTCGACGCCCTTCCCCTATTCCATGGGCTTCCATCAGCGGCCAAGCGACGGCGGCGCGCATCCGCATTGGCATTTCCACGGCCATTTCTATCCGCCGCTCCTGCGTTCGGCCACGATCCGCAAATTCATGGTGGGCTTCGAATTGCTCGGCGCGCCCCAACGCGACATCACGCCGGAAAGCGCGGCGGAGCGATTGCGGGCCGCGCGTTAATCGAGCTTCGCGACTTCCGCTCGGATCTCCCGAGCCACATGGTCGATCATAGTCGACACGCTTTCGGACAACGACGCGCCGACATCGAAGCGTTCGCCCTCGATCGCATAGACGACGCAGCGCGGCGGCAAAGTCCCGAGCGCTCTCGCCAGCTCGATCGCCTCGGACAGACCGAAGCCATGCGACGACGAAGCGAAGGCTCCGGTCGGCAAAGGCGTTTCGGCGACGTCGAAGCGGCGAACCGTTCCCGACGCCGCGCCCGAAAGGCAGGCGTCGATCAGGATCGCCGCGCTTGCGCTTTCGAGATGCGCCAGCACAGCCGTGGCCTCGCCGTCGCACTCGACAATCGCGGCTTTCTCCATCCCCAGGGCGCGCAGCCGCCGCGCCGCCGCCCTACCGGCGCCGTCATCGGCTCTGTCGGGATTGCCTACGCCAATGACGACGATCGTCATACCATTTGACTCCGTCGTTCATCCGTCCTCGGCTCGCAACGGCGCGGCATTGAATGTCATCCCCGGTCCATTTCGAGTTTGAGGAAATGCGTCGCGCAGGAGATGCAGGGATCGTAATTGCGCACCGTCTGTTCGGCGCGGTACTGTAGTTGCTCATCCGGCAGGTCGAGAAAGCCGCCGATGAAGTCGATCAGATCTTCCTCGAGACAGGCCTGATTCTGGGACGTCGGCGGCACGATCCGGGCGTCCGTGATCGTCCCTTCGTCGTCGATCCGATAGCGATGATAGAGCATGCCGCGCGGCGCCTCGGTCGCGGCGTAGCCCACCCCTGCGCGCGGCGCGGCCGGGACGAAGGGCTTCTCCGGCTCTTCGTAATTCTCGATGACGCGCAACGCCTCGTCGCAGGCGTAAAGCGCCTCGATCGCTCGGACCATGATGCTGCGATAGGGATTGCGGCAGCTTTCGCCGAGCCCGATCTCCCGCGCGGTTGCTTGCGCCAGGGGCGAGAGCTGATCAAAACACAAATTGAAGCGCGCGAGGGGTCCGGTGAGATAGGCGCCGCCGCCATCCTTCAGATGCGAGTGCAGCGCCGTCGAGTGCGCGACATGACTCTCCTCGAAATGCGCGTCATATTCCAACGCCGCAATGTCGAGCCCACGATTGGAGACGATGCGGCCCTCATTGAAGGGATATTCCGCGGGATGCTTGAGCGTGACGAAATTATAGTCGCGCTCGCGCTGAGGAAAATCGAAGGTCGCGACCCAGCGCGCCGTCTCCAGCGCGGCTTCGCGCGCCCATTTCAGCTTCTCGGCCAGCGGCGCCAGTTCGCGGCGGCGCGGGGCGCGGTGAAAGCCGCCGACCCGGACATTGACGGGATGGATTTCCCGCCCGCCCAGCAGTTGGAGAATCTCATTGCCCGCTTTCTTCAACTGCAGCCCGCGCCTCACGGCGTCGCCATGGTCGCGCGCCATCTGGACGCCGCCGTCATAGCCGAGAAAATCCGGCGCGTGCAGCATGTAGATGTGCAGCACATGCGACTCGATCCATTCGCCGCAATAGAGCAGCCGCCGCAACTCGCGCAGCGGTCCGTCGACCGTCGCGCCGAGCAGGCTCTCGAGCGCATGCACCGCGCTCATCTGGTAGGCGACGGGACAGATGCCGCAGATCCGCGCGACGATGTCGGGCGTCTCGGCGAAAGGCCGGCCGCGCAGAAAAGCTTCGAAAAAGCGCGGCGGCTCGAAAATGTTGAACTCGGCGCGCCGCACCTTGCCGTCGCGCACGACGACCTTCAGCGCGCCCTCGCCTTCCACGCGCGCGAGAAGATCAACCTTTATTGTCTTGGTCGACATGGCGCTCGCTCTCCGTGCGGAAGGGTTCGGCATTGGCGTTGAAGGTGCGATAGACGCGCTCCAGCGCCTTCGCGTCCATGCCCATCCCGGCGAGCCAGCCGCTGAGCGACGGCGCGTTCGGGGTCTCCTTGGGGCCGAAGCAGCCATAGCAGCCGCGATCATAGGAAGGACAAAGAGCGCCGCAGCCCGCATGCGTCACGGGACCGAGGCATGGCGTCGCCTTCGCAACCATGACGCAGACATTGCCCTTCAGCTTGCATTCGATGCAGACGCTATGCGCGGGCGTGTTCGGGCGACGGCCCGAAAGGAAGGCCGAGACGACGTCGACGAGCTGAGCCTTGCTGATCGGGCATCCGCGCAATTCGAAATCGACCGGCACGTGGTCGGAAATCGCCGTCGACGTTGCGAGGGTCTCGATATATTCCGGATGCGCGTAAACGATGGCCGCATATTCGCGCACATCCGCGAAATTGCGCAGAGCCTGAACGCCGCCCGAGGTCGCGCAGGCGCCGATGGTGATGAGCTTCTTCGAGCGGCGGCGTATTTCGTGGATGCGCTCCGCGTCATGCGGCGTGGAGACCGAGCCTTCCACGAGCGAGAGATCATAGACGCCCTTCGCTTCGCCGCGCGTCGCCTCGGGGAAATAGGCGATGTCGATCGCCCCCGCGATCGCAAGAAGCTCATCCTCGCAATCGAGGAGGCTCAACTGGCAGCCGTCGCAGGACGCGAATTTCCAGACGGCGAGGCGCGGCTTCCTGCGCTCCATCGCTAAAGCTCCTTGACGGCGAGGAGCGGCTTCAGCCGCGCATAAGTGAAAACCGGTCCGTCGCGGCAGACGAAGGTCGGCCCGAGCTGGCAATGGCCGCAATGGCCGATGGCGCATTTCATGTTGCGCTCCATCGAGAGATAGACCGCGTCCGCCGCGAGGCCCTTGTCGATAAGGGACAGGGCGACAAAGCGCATCATCACCTCCGGTCCGCAGACCATTGCGACGCTCTTCGCGGGGTCGGCGTCGAGGCGCGAGATCAGCGTCGTCACCACCCCGACATGGCCATGCCATTCCGAAGCGGCGTAATCGACCGTCACTTCGACGTCGATATCGAAGCGGCCGCGCCAGCCTTCGACCTCGCGGCGGAACAAAATGTCCTCCGGACGGCGCGCGCCGAACAGCAGCGTGACCTTGCCGAAGCGCGTGCGCTCGGCGAGCAGGCGATAGAGGGCGGGACGCAGCGGCGCGAGGCCGAGACCGCCGGCGACGACCACGACATCCTTGCCTTCCGCCCGCGCCATCGGCCAGCCGACGCCGAAAGGACCGCGCACGCCGATCGGATCGCCGGGGCCGAGCTGCGTAAGCGCGCGCGAGACCGGGCCGACAGCCCGGATCGTATGGACGAGCGGACCGGAAGCGGGATCGCCGCTGACGCTGATCGCCGCCTCGCCCACGCCGAAAGCGGTGAGCATGTTGAACTGGCCGGGCGCATATTCGAAGCGGGCGCCGTCGGCCATTTCGAGCTCGAGCGTCCAGACGTCCGGCGCGTCATGGCGCCGCCGCCGCACATAGGCGACGCGGGGAACCATGGGCTCCGCCGCGACCGGTCGGAAAAGATCCGCCGTTTCAGACATGGGAGCCGTAAAGGTCGAGGAATTGCAGCCGCGTCGTGTGCAGGCGCTCGATGAGCACCGGCATGAGACGCTTCATGATGTCATAGCCCAAATCGTGGTCCGCCTCGCATTTGTTGCGCAGGCACTTCGCATCCATGGCGACGGCGCGCGTCAGATCGAGCGCCTTGGCGTCATAGACCCAGCGATAGGGCGGCACGAGCCAATTGACGCCGAAAACTTCTCCCGGCCCGAGCGTGAGAAAGGTGGCGGCGCCGCGGCCGGGCGCCGAGACCTGCAAGGCCATGCGGCCCTCCCGGATGAGATAGAAATGATCGGCCGCCTCGCCTTCGTGGAACGCATATTGTCCCGCCTCGAACCGGACATTGCTGGCGCAGCCGCAGGCGAGCTTGATGAATGAATCGTTGAGCCCGGCGAAGAAGGGGTGTTGCGAGAGGATGCGCTCAAGATTTTCCATCGAGGCCTCCTCGCGCTTTCTCCTCCTCGCTGATCGCTCGCGTCTCCTCCGTAATGTCGATGCCGACCGGACACCAGGTGATGCAGCGGCCGCAACCGACGCAGCCCGGCGTGCCGAACTGTTCATGCCAGGTCGAAAGCTTGTGCGTCATCCACTGGCGATAGCGCGAGGATACGCTCGGCCGCACCGACCCGCCATGGATGTAGGAATAATCCAGGGTGAAGCATGAGTCCCAGCGGCGCGTGCGCGACGATTCGACGCCCGCGAGATCGCTATGCTCCTCGACCGAGGTGCAGAAGCAGGTCGGGCAGACCATGGTGCAATTGGCGCAGGACAGGCAGCGCTGCGCCACTTCGTCCCAGCGCGGATGCTGGAGATTGCGCATCAAAAGCGCGGGAACGTCGTCGTCCGGCATGCGCCGGCCCATCGACGCGGCCGTATGCGCGACGACGCTCTCCGCGGCGTCGAGGTCTTCCGCCGTCGCGGGCCGGCCCGGCAATTCGGAGAGGAGGCCAGCGCCGGCGCTCGAGCCGGCCTCGACGAGAAATTCATGCGCGCTTTCCGAAACCAGCTCCGTCAGCGCGAGGTCGAAGCCTTTTTCGACCTTCGGGCCGGCCTTCATGGAGACGCAAAAGCAGGTCCCGCCCGCCTTGCCGCAATTCAGCGCGACGATGAAGGCGCCGTCGCGTCGCGCCTTGTAATGTGGATCGACATAATCGCCGCCCATCAGCACCCTGTCCTGGATGGCGATGGCGTTCAATTCGCAGGCGCGCACGCCGAGAAAGGCGAAGTCCTGCGGCTCGGGCGCTTCTGCCTCGACCGTGACCTCGCCGCCCTTGCGCTCGGCGCGCCACAGACGCAGCAGCGGCTTGTGCAGGAACTTCTTCCATGACTGGGGACCGACGGCGTAGCCGAAGAGCGCGCCGTCGCCGCGCGGCGCGAGCTTGTAGCGCCCCGCCTCCTGCTCGTCGGTGACGCCCTGCGGAAGATCGTCGCGCCCGTCGATGTCGTCATAGACGATGGCGTCGTCGGAGACCGTCGGGGCGATGACGCGGCGCCCGCCGCGGCGCAAGGCCTCGATCAGGGCGCCAAGTCCCTCGACATTGACGACGCGGCGCTCGGGAACGGCGCGGCTGGTTGCTTCCGGCATTGCTTATTCGTCTGGCGTAATCGGACGGCGCCGACACTGTACCCCGAATATGAACGCCAAGCGACGATAAACCGCGCTGTCGCGCAAATCGCCTTTCGCCGGAGAACGCGCGAACCGGCCGCATGACAGGGCTCTACCCCGGCATAAGCGGGCCCGCAGGCCGGCCCGCGCGGCGCGGACCGACGCGTGTCGCAGAAAACGCCTTACTTCGTCGCCGCGGATTTCAGCTTCGAGAGCGCGCGGATCTTCACGCGCACGCTGGCGGGCTTCGCCGCCGCCTTCACCATCTCGCCGGTCGCAGGATTGCGCACGAGCGTGCCCGCCTTGCGCGCCGGAACCTTGCGCAGCGTGACTTTCAACAGGCCAGGCAGGGTGAATTCGCCGACGCCCCTGGGATGGACCGAGCCCAGGAACACGCCTTCCAGCGTGGCGTAGACGGCGGCCGCCGTCTTGCGGGGCAGCTCGTTCTGCTCGGCGATGTAATTGATCAGCGCCGACTTCGTCATGGTTTCCTTGACCGGACGAATGGCGGGCGCTTCGGCCCTGCTGACCTTCGTGGTCGCGGCAGCCTTGGTGGTTCTTGCCTTGGCCATATGAATGCTCTCCTCGTCGCAATCGGCCCGCAAAATCCCGCGCGCCGGCGCCAACAATGCAAATTGCTAACGATTTGCAGGGTGATTCGCAATCAAACCCTCGCATTCCCTTCATTGCGCCGCGCGATTCTTTCGCCGCCATGAAAAAGCGGCGCCGCTCGCGCATTGACGCAGGCGCGCTAGATAAGCGCTCAGGCGACACGAATGGCTTGGCTTAACCCTTCTAATCCGGTAGGATTATATAGAAGGCCAAACAGACCGCGCGGCGGGAGAGGAAGCGCATGACGATTCTTTTCGTCAATGGAAAAACAGTCGACGCCGACGTCGAGCCGGACACGCCGCTCCTCTGGGCGATCCGCGAGAATCTCGGCCTGACGGGAACGAAATATGGCTGCGGCGTCGGCCAGTGCGGCGCCTGCACGGTCCATATTGACGGGCAGGCCGTGCGATCCTGCAGCGTGACGGTCGCCGACGCGGCCGGCAAGAAGATCACGACGATCGAGGGCCTCGCCGAAAATGGCGCGCTTCATCGCGTGCAGCAGGCCTGGATCGATCTCGACGCGCCGCAATGCGGCTATTGCCAGAGCGGCATGATCATGGCGGTCGCGGCGCTGCTGAAAGAGACGCCGCATCCGACGGACGCGCAGATCGACGCCGCCATCTCCAATATCTGTCGCTGCGGCACGTTCCAGCAGGTGCGCGCGGCGATCCACGCCGCCGCCAGCGCATGAAGGCGATCGACATGAAGCAAGGGATCGAGATCGGCCGACGGGACTTCGTCATTGGCGGCGCGGCGTTTGGCGGCTTCGCGCTGGGCTTCGACATTCCTTTCGGCCCCGAGGGCGCCAAGGCGGCGCAAGCGGCGCCGGAGGTCAACGCCTGGGTCGTCGTGAAGCCCGACGATACGGTGGTCATTCGCATTGCGCGTTCGGAGATGGGCCAGGGCACGCTGACGGGCCTTGCGCAGCTCGTGGCTGAAGAGCTTGACTGCGACTGGTCGAAGGTCACGACGGAATATCCGACGCCCGGCGAGAGCGCGGCGCGCAATCGCGTCTGGGGCGATTTCTCCACGGGCGGCAGCCGAGGCATCCGCAACTCGCACGATTATGTGCGCAAGGGCGGCGCCGTCGCGCGGCAGATGCTGATCCAGGCCGCCGCCAATGAATGGAAGGCGCCCGCGAGCGAGTGCAAGGCCGAAAGGAGCGTCATCACCCACGCCGCCTCCGGCCGCTCGACGACTTACGGCAAGGTCGCCGAAGCCGCCGCGAGACTCGCTCCCCCGGCGGATGTCGCGCTGAAGGATCCGAGGGACTGGAAGATCGCCGGCAAGGGCCTCAAGCGCCTCGACACGGCCGACAAGACGACGGGCAAGATGATCTATGGCGTCGACGTGACGCTGCCCGGCATGCTCCATGCGGCGATCAAGGCCTGCCCCGTCTTCGGCGGCAAGCTCGCAAGCTATGACGAAAGCAAGATCGCGACGTTCAAAGGCGTAAAGAAGGTGGTGCGGGTCGGCGACAATGCGGTCGCCGTCGTCGCCGATAGCTGGTGGCGCGCCAAGACCGCGCTCGACGCCTTGCCGATCGTGTGGGCCGAAGGGCCGAACGCCAATTCCTCCAGCGCGGAGACGGCCAAATGGCTGGCGGAGGGCTTGAGCGATTCGCAGCCCGCCGTCACGGGCAATCAGAACGGCAACGCCCATGCGGCCATCGCCTCCGCGCCCAAGATCGTCGAGGCGGTCTACAGCTATCCGCACCAGAACCATGCGGCGATGGAGCCCTTGAACGCGACGGCGCTTTACACAAGCGAGAGATGCGAAGTCTGGACCGGCACGCAGAATGGCGAGGCGGCCTTGGACGCCGTCGCCGCCGCCTCGGGCCTGCCGCGCGAGAAATGCGACGTGCATAAGGTGATGCTCGGCGGCGGCTTCGGGCGCCGCGGATTCACCGACTATGTGACGCAGGCCGTGCTTGTCGCCAAGCAGATTCCCGGCGCGCCGGTGAAGCTTCTATGGTCGCGCGAAGAGGACATGACGCAGGGCAAATATCACCCGGTCACGCAGTGCAAGCTCACCGGCGCCTTCGACGCCGACAACAAGCTGACGGCGTTGCATATGCGCATTTCCGGCCAGTCGATCTTCTCGGTCGTGCGGCCGCAAATGGTGAAGAACGGCCTCGATCCGGCCGTCTTCCAAGGCCTCGTGACCACCGGCGACGCGCAGATCGGCTACGACGTCCCCAATCTTCTGATCGAGCATTCCATGCGCAATCCGCCCGTTCCGCCCGGATGGTGGCGCGGCGTGAACATCAATCAGAACGCGATCTATCTCGAATGCTTCGTCGACGAGCTCGCTCATGCGGCGGGCGAAGACCCGGTCGCCTTCCGCCGCAAGCTGATGGCGAACCATCCCAAGCATCTCGGCGTTCTGAACGCGGTCGCCGAACGCGTAGGTTGGGAGAAGCCCGCGCCCGAAGGCGCGCATCGGGGCGTCGCGGTCTTCATGGGCTATGGCAGCTATGTCGCCGCGGCGGCGGAGATCTCGGTCGCGCCCGACGGCAAGATCAAGATCCGCCGCATCGTCGCCGCCACCGACCCGGGCTACGCCGTGAATCCGGCGCAGATCGAGCGGCAGATCGCGGGCTCCTTCGTCTATGGCCTTTCCGCGCTCTTCCATGGCGGGATCACCATCAAGAACGGACGCGTCGAACAGGAGAATTTCGACAGCTACGAGTCGATGCGCATCAAGGACATGCCGCAGGTGGAATGCATCGTCATGCCGAGCGGCGGCTTCTGGGGCGGCGTCGGCGAGCCGACGATCTGCGTCGCGGCGCCCGCCGTGCTCAACGCCTATTTCGCGGCGACGGGCAAGCGCATCCGCTCCATTCCGCTCAAGGATGCGAATATCGGCTTCGTGTAAGCCGCGCGAGATCGGCGGGCGTGTCGACATCCGCCAGGACGGCGTCGTCCTCGAGCGGAAGCTCGACGACGCCCTCGATCGAGCGCAGCAGCTTGCGCGCGCCCTCGTCGCCTCCGAGCATGGCGATCCGCGGAAAGATCGCGCGGGCGAGCAGCACGGGATTGCCGCGCCGGCCGCCGCATGTCGGAACGACGGCGGCGGCGCCCGGCGACCTCTCGAAGGCCGCGATCAGCGCGTCGATCACGAGAGGCGACACGCCCGGCATGTCGCCGAGCAGCACAAGCGCGCCGTCGGCCTCGATTGCGGTTGCAAGCCCGGCGCGCAGCGAGGAGGCGAGGCCGCTCGCGAAATCCGGATTATAGGCGAAGCGGACAGGCAAACCGGCGAGCGCCGCCTCGATCGCGCCGCGCGCATGTCCGGCGACGACGATGGTCTTCTTCGCGCGCGAAGCCAGCGCCGCCAGCGCAACGCGCCGCACAAGAGGCTGACCGTCGATCCTTGCGAGAAGCTTGTTCCGCTCGGCGCCAAATCGCGCGCCGCGCCCCGCGGCAAGAATGACGGCGGCGATCCCGGCGCTCATCCGCGCGCGTCGCAGCTTGCGAAGGCGGGCGCGGCTTGCGGGATGAGGCTTCGCAACGGCTTCTGTTCGCGCGCGCGAATCAGCTCGGCGAGAATCGACACCGCAATTTCCGCCGGGCCGAGGGCGGCGATGTCGAGACCGATCGGCGCGCGCAGGCGCTCCAAGGCCTGAAGCGGAACGCCGCTCGCCTTCAGCCGCTCGACGCGCCGCGCATGGGTCGCGCGAGACCCGAGCGCCCCGACATAGAAGCAAGGGGCGTCGAGCGCGAGCAGCAGGGCGGGATCGTCGATCCTGGGATCGTGGGTGAGAACCGCGACCGCCGTGAAGGCGTCGAGTCCGATCGAGGGAAGCGCCTCGTCCGGCCAACGCGAATCGAGCCGCGCATTCGGGAAGCGCGCCTCCGCGCCATAGGCGCCGCGCGGATCGACGACGATCACGTCGAGCCCGGCGAGCGTCGCCATGGGCGCGAGCGCCTGGGCGACATGGACGGCGCCGACAATAATGAGGCGCGGGCCCGGCCGGTAGCAGTTCACGAATAGCCGCCTTCCGCCCTGCGTGACGAGGCCGCTCTTGCCGATGCGCAATTGCCGGTCGATCTCAGGCGTTTCGCTCGCCGCGCCGGCAAGGTAAAGGCGCGCGTCGCCGCCATCGATCGGCGTCGCCAGAGCGCAGGCGCGGCGCGCGGCGCATTCCGCGTTCACGCGCGCAAGCAGTTCGAGGCGATCCGCGTCCAGCCGCTCGACATGGACGGCGATGCGGCCGCCGCAAGAAAGACCCGCGCGCCAGGCGGTTTCGTCGGCGACGCCGAATTCGAGAAAGCGCGGCGCGCCGTCGGCGACGGCGTCGAGCGCCGCCGCGATCACGTCGCCCTCGACGCAGCCCGCGGAGACCGACCCGCAGAACAGGCCGCTCTCCTCGACGACGAGATGCGAACCGACCGGCCTCGGCGCCGAACCGAACGTCTCCACCACGGTTGCGACGCCGACGCCCCTGCCCGCCCGCCGCCATGCTTCCGCCTGCATCAGAACGCCGGCGTCGTTCACCGGGGCCGGCCTGCTCGTTTCGGTCACGCAAAGCGCCTCTGCTTGGAGGGCGGATCGCCCGAGACCGTTAATTACAGTAAAAGCGTAGGATTTGTAGCCCCTTCAATCGCGCAGGGAAACGCCGACGACCATGCCGTCCTCGAACCAGCTCGCGAGGAACTGCGCGAGCCGCTCTGGCGCGATCTCGCCGGATTGCTGGAAAGCGGCCATCTGGCAAATATCGCCGAAGGCGCGGCCGGCTTTGGCTTCGCTCAGGGCGACATATTCATCGCCCTCGAGCTCGCGAAACGCGGTTTCCTCATTGCAGCGCCAGACCACGACGGTCTCGGTCGCGTCCGGCGCGAGGGCCTCGACGCCTTCCGGCTCGGGCGCCTCGCCGGCTTGAGCGGTTTCTTCCTCTCCGCCGCCCTTCTCCGCTTCATCCTCCTCGCCGGACGCCTGATAGGCCGCCACGGCGCCGGCGGAGAGCTCGAGCAGGATGAGGCTCGGATGAAAGTCGAAGACGAGGCGCGGCGACTCCCCGGGCGCAAAGCCCGCAAGCGCCTTTATGCTCAGCGGCTCGACATTCGGCGCATCGAAGGCGTCGATCATCGCCCGCTCGAACAGCGCCATCGACAGGGCGCGGCGGTCGTCGCGCCATGGCGCGGTCGCCGCCATATAGTCCGGCAGTCCCGTCGTGTACCAGCGCGCATTGCGGTTCTTGGGCGGGTTGGCCTCCACGAAGTCGCGAACCAGCGTCTCGAAATCCTCGTCGCCGAGAAGCGTGCGCAGCCCCGAATGATCCTCGTAAAGGAAGCTCTCCAGCCGGACGCGATAACCGGTCTGATAGACGCGCAGCAGCTCCTCGCGCGTCGCGCCGCGTTCCGATTCGCGCAGCGCCGCGAGCAGCGGCGCGTCCGCTTCGCCCGGTCCGGCCAGGATGCGGGCCTGAAAAAGGGATTGGAACTTGGCGAGATTCATGCGGCGCTCAGGGAATGCCCGGCGGCGATGCGCACATCGATGTCGCGCATGCGCTGCAATTCGTCGAGCAGCTCCGAGAAGGGCGGGAAATTGTCGTCGCGCTCGATCATGGCCGAAACGTCGCCGAAGCGGCGCCGCGCATGTTCATAGAGCGCCCAGACCTCCTCGCAAACCGGCTGGTCGTGGGTGTCCACGCGATGCGTCTCGTGATTGGTATGTCCGGCCATGTGGAACTGCACGACGCGCTCGACCGGAACGGCGTCGATGAAGGCGACCGGATCGAAGCCATGATTGAAGCTCGACACGAAGACATTGTTGACGTCGAGCAGCAGCAGGCAATCGGCGCGCTCGGCCATCTCCTTCACGAATTCCTGCTCGCTCATCTCCGAGGCGGAGAAGGAGACGTAAGTCGAGGCGTTTTCCACGACGAGCCGGCGCTTGAGATAGTCCTGCACGCGACAGATGCGCTCGACGATATGGGCGAGCGACTCGCACGTATAGGGAATCGGCAGAAGATCGTGGAGCGTGAGGCCATGCACGCCCGTCCAAGCGACATGATCCGAGACCCAGGCCGGCGCGACGCGCTCGATCAACGCCTTGAGCTGCGCGAGATAGTCGAAATCCAGCGGATCGGTCGAGGCGAGGGACATGGAGACGCCATGCATGACGACCGGATAATCGGCGCGGACGGCGTCCAGCATGGAGAGCGGCTTGCCGCCCGAGACCATGTAATTTTCGGAGATGATCTCAAACCAGTCGACCGGCGGGCGGGTCGACATGATCTCGTCGAAATAGATGGGGCGGAGGCCAAGACCGTAGCCGAGCGGCGCGGGCTTCTGCATTCTAAAAATTCCCTGCCCGGATATTTGCGCCGGACCCCGAGCGGGAGCCGGCGCATCGCTTTTACTTGGTGTGACACATGCTCTTCATATTGCAATGCCCTTTATGGTGATGGCATTGCGACTTATGGTGGCACTTGACCTTGTGGCGGCAGGAGCCCTTCGCTCCGCAATGCGCCTTCGCATGCGTGGCGGAAGCATGCGCATGGGCCGGAGCGACGGCGGCGCCGTTCAAAGCGAGCGCAATGGCGGCTGCGGCGAGCGCCGAGCCGGAAACGACCTTGGTCTTCATATGCTTCTCCCCTGAAAGATCCCTTGCGGGGCGATACCGGGCGCGCGCCGAAGGCCGCGCCGCAATGTTACCGGCTGTGGCACTTGCTCTTCATGTTGCAGGCGCCCTTGCTGTGGTGGCAGGAAGCCTTGTGATGGCAGCCATGGCGGCAGGCGGCCTTGCTCTTGCCGACATTATGCTTGCAGACGCCGGTCTTGGTCATGCAGGCGCTCTTGCCGCCGCACTGGCCCTTGGCCATCTTGCACACATGCGCGCCATGAGCGGCCGCAGGGGCGACGATCGCGCCGCTCAGCGCCAGGCCGACGGCGGCGGCGGCCAGGGCCGAACCCGAAACGATCTTGGTCTTCATATACTTCTCCTCTGCAAAACGCCCCAAGCGGGGCGGAAGACGGCGCGCCTTTTCAAACCGTCCGAAAGGCGCGCCGAAGCGGGTTACTTCGCCTCGGCGGGCTTGTCGCCGGCGGGAGCGGGCGAAGCCGACGGCGCGGCGGTCCCGGCCGGCGCGGCGGCCTTTTCCTCTCCGGCCTTGGCGGGGCAGCCATTCTTGCCGCCGCAATTGTGCTTTTCGGCCGTCGCCTTGGTCGTGCGCGCCTTATGCTTGGCCGCGGCCGGCGTCGCGGCGAGAGCGAGGGAAATCGCGGCGGCCGCGAGGGCGGCTCCGGAAATCACGCGTGCTTTCATTTTCATTGCTCCCCTGATCGCAACGGCGCCTCCGCGAAACGCGGTTCAGTTGATGAGATTATCATCGGGCGCCGCTTTCGCTAGCAGGATTTTGGCCATATGGCGAACGGGCCCGCCGGCGGGATGGGGCTGGCGCCGAAGCGAAATCATTGCTGCGACGCAATAGTCTATCTTGGGCGCCGCAGCAACAAAGGCGCCCCCGCCGCGCTTGCCGCTGGGACCGACCGCTGTTACATAGCAGCCGCGCGCCAAGCCTTTCGCTCGACGCGCAAATCACTGGTTTCCGTCCATCGGGCCGCGCCGGCCAGTTCGGTTACGAACTTTTCGTCCCAATCTTGCGCCGCAGGCGCCGGGACGTTCCGATCGCCGGGAGCCGACCGCAACGCCAACCGCAAGCCGGCGCCGCCCCGACCGGGGCCCCCAGGAGAAAGAATGTCCGCCACGACCGATCGCGCGCCGACGCGCGAAGATTTTGCCGCTCTGCTGGAGCAGAGCTACGGCGATAACGAGGCTTTCGAAGGTTCCGTCATCAAGGGGCGCGTCGTCGCCATCGAGAAGGACGTCGCCGTCATCGACATCGGTCTGAAGACCGAAGGCCGCGTGCCCCTCAAGGAATTCACCGGCTATGGCCGCGACCCGGCGCCGAAGATCGGCGAGGAGGTCGAGGTCTATCTCGAGCGCGTCGAGAACGCGCTGGGCGAAGCCGTCATCTCGCGCGACAAGGCCAGACGCGAGGAGAGCTGGGTCAAGCTCGAAAAGGCCTTCGAGACCAATGAGAAGGTCGAGGGCGTCATCTTCAATCAGGTCAAGGGCGGCTTTACCGTCGACCTCGACGGCGCCGTGGCCTTCCTGCCGCGCTCGCAGGTGGACATTCGTCCGATCCGCGACGTCGCGCCGCTGATGAACGTGCCGCAGCCTTTCCATATCTTGAAGATGGACCGCCGCCGCGGCAATATCGTCGTCTCGCGCCGCACGGTGCTGGAGGAGAGCCGCGCCGAGCAGCGTCACGAGATCGTCGCCAATCTCGAAGAGGGGCAGGTGATCGACGGCGTCGTGAAGAACATCACGGATTACGGCGCCTTCGTGGATCTCGGCGGCATTGACGGCCTGCTGCATGTCACCGACATCGCCTGGCGGCGCGTCAACCATCCGTCCGAGGTGCTGACCATCGGTCAGACCGTCAAGGTGAAGATCATCAAGATCAATCACGAGACGCACCGCATCTCGCTCGGCATGAAGCAGCTGCTCGAGGATCCGTGGCAGGGCATCGAGGCCAAATATCCGATCGGCGCGAAGTTCCATGGCCGCGTGACCAACATCACCGACTACGGCGCCTTCGTCGAGCTGGAGCCCGGCATTGAGGGCCTCGTCCACGTCTCCGAGATGAGCTGGACCAAGAAGAACGTCCATCCCGGCAAGATCGTCTCGACGAGCCAGGAAGTCGACGTTCAAGTGCTCGAGGTCGATCCGGTCAAGCGCCGCATTTCGCTGGGCCTCAAGCAGACGCTGCAGAATCCGTGGGAAGCCTTCGCCGAGAAGCATCCCGTCGGCTCGGCCGTCTCGGGCGAGGTCAAGAACAAGACCGAGTTCGGCCTCTTCATCGGCCTCGACGGCGATGTGGACGGCATGGTCCACCTTTCCGATCTCGACTGGAACCGTCCGGGCGAGCAGGTCATCGAGGAATATAAGAAGGGCGACGTGATCAACGCTCAGGTTCTCGACGTCGACGTCGAGAAGGAGCGCATCTCGCTCGGCGTCAAGCAGCTCGCGGGCGATCCCTTCGCTTCCGTGGGCGGCGGCGAGGAGGGCGGCGATGTCCGCAAGGGCGCCGTGGTCACCTGCGAGGTGATCGAGGTCAAGGATTCCGGCGTCGACGTCAAGATCGCCGGCACCGATCTGACGACCTTCATCAAGCGCAGCGAGCTTGCCCGCGACCGCGCCGACCAGCGCCCCGAGCGCTTCGCCGTCGGCGAGAAGGTCGACGCCCGCGTCACCCTCTTCGACCGCAAGGCGCGCAAGATCGCCGTCTCGATCAAGGCGCTGGAAGTCGCCGAGGAGAAGGAGGCGATCGCCCAATACGGCTCCGCCGATTCGGGCGCCTCGCTCGGCGACATCCTCGGCGCGGCCCTGAAGGCTCGCGAAGAGGGGCCGAAGAAGGGCAAGAAGGAGGAGTAAGGTCTCGCGCCTTTTCGCCCCTAAGAATGAAAGGGCCCGCGCCGAAAGGCGCGGGCTTTTTGCGGAGCGGCGCGGAAAAGCCCCGGTTCCGCGTTACGCTCGCGGCGGTTCCCAACTGTCGCGAGGTCGGCAATGAATGCGAAGCGGATCGGACCGGCGGCGCTCGTCGCGCTCGCGCTTTTGGCGCAGATGGCGCTGGCGTTGGATCCCGAACGATCCCCCGACCAAGCCCCGGCGCCTCAGGGCCGCGCGAGAGACGAAGAGCCCCCGCCGGTCGTCCAATATTTGCAAGGCCGCGGCAAGGCGCGGTTCGGCTGGGCGATCGATCTGCCGGACGAAGCCGATCTTAAGAACGCGGACCTGCCTTCGCCCTATCAGGACTTCGCCATCAATTACCTGCCGCGCGACGCACAGGTGCTGATCGGGCAGCCAAAAGGCGGCTATGGCGTCGTCACGATCGGAAAGGCCAGCGATTATTCCGGCGGCGCGGGCAAGTATCACGTGTCGTCCGGCTATGGGTGCTTTCAAATCTCCGACGTTCCGGGCGTAGGGCAATACGCCTATGCGGAATGTCTTTACTCGGAAGTTGCGAGAACGGCCGCCGGCGCCAATGCGGTCGGCCACGAAATCGCCATGCCGAATTACGCCGGCTTCCCGCCCACCATCAACCCGTTTCAGGTGAACAACGCCGGATGGCAGGCCCATCTGCAGCTCGACCCTGGCGGCGGCTCCAACCCGACGCGCGACTTCTGGCCCTCTTCCGCCTTGATCGCCGCGCCCAATTTCGGCGGCCAGGCGCTGCGCGGCCTCATTTTCGGCAGCGCCTCGCTGGCGGGCTCGAACGGCGCCCGAAACGTTTCGACGACGATAAGCGCGACGGCCGGCGGCAGGGTCGTCACGCTTCCCGCTTCGCCTCAATCCTTGGGCGTCGTCGCGGGCCAAATCGTTCAATCGCGAGTTTCCCCGCGGGGCGCAATGGTCACCGCGGTCTTTACCAAGGGGAATCGCATTGAGCTCTCGTCGCCCGCGACGACGAGCGCCGAGGCGACGCCGGCCGTTTTCGTCAATCCGGGAGCCGTCGCCGTCGAATTGGCGCCGCATCACGAAATCCGTTGGACCAACGACACCTACGGGGCGCGCGGCGCCTTCATCCGCAATGACGGCGCCGCCGGCGAATCCTCCCTCGGCCTACGCTTTCACGCAAATGGCATGTCCTGGGTCGATGCGAAAACCGAGGCGGAGGCGGCCGGGTTGACGCGCGAAGGCGACGCCTATGCGCGTCGATTCCTGACCGTCGGCGCCGCGCCAACCCTACGCGATTGCGGGAGCGCGGCGCCCCCGCCCCACTCCGATTCGACGCCCGCAGCGGGACAATTTAGGACCGGCGCACGCGCGGCCGGCTGCACAATTGAATTTGCGACAGCATTTCCCAATGCGGTCTTTTGCGTTTTGACCCCAACGAATCCGGCCGCCGCCGCGAGCGGCTACTTTGTCAGCACGACAGAAAAAACTCACTTTCGCGTGACGTTCGTCACGCAAGCCAACGGGGCGGGCTTCAATTATCTCTGCGCGAGCAAGAGATAGAGAGCGGCGGAACGAGGCGCGCGTCTGTCAAGAACGTTTTAATATCAACGCAAGAAAATGCCGGTTCATGTCCTCCCAATCACCGCATAGGTTTTCGGGCTTTACATAACCTCTGAGAATCATCTCGCAATAAGCATCAAATATCCATTCGCAATCCACATCATCGAGAATGAGATGAGACGCAGAGTCGCCAGCCAGGAGCAGTGTATTAAACAGGTCAGTGCGACAGATATTCACTTCATGTCCGCCATCGACGTGAAGCAAATCAAATGAGCCGCGCGAATTGCTATTAATCAATCTCGGCAGCACCTCTCTTGAATCGCCTCTTACAAGCTTAAAGCGACCCGGGAATTGGGAAGCCAGATAGGCCGCACACTCTTCGACATATGGATTCAAACAGATGTCTACCCCTAAATATGTGCAGTCAGGATTGGACATAAGCACCAAAAGAGCCGTATGGCCGGCATTGAACCCGATTTCGAAAACAGATTTCTTATATCGCGTTACGCGCCAGAAATTCCTGCGCGCAGGGGCGAGTGCTGGCAAGGGAAGGAGATTTTCCTCAATAAGAGTCTGGTGCCAGTAAAAATTACTGCCTTCAAACTTATTGCCCGTCTCGATAATAATTTTATTAAGCTGCCGGAGATGACCAAGCATTTCCTCTGAAAAGCGCTCCTCGCCATTCTTACGATCAAAAAAATAACCCTGGCCAGTTTCAGCCCTGTAACCACTCATGGTTGGATAATCAGCATTGAAAATTTGGAGGTTGCGACCCGCCATTCTCAGACTCCTGATTGACTGGCGGCCTCAATACCTTATTTATAATGAACAATCTAGTGGCTTCTGCACCCAACGATTGCATGCTGCCCACGGATCGGAAAATCCCTGGAGTTCTCGAAGTGATCCCCGCCCAAATCCATCAACTTTGGATTTCGCCTTTCGAAGCGTACCCTCTGCTTCCGGTTCCTGCCGATGTTGAGCCCCAATGCGCGCTCTGGCGAGACATGCACGAAGGTTTTGCGTACAAGTGCTGGAAGCTGAGTGAAGTCCTGGAATTTTGTCGGTCCAACGGCTTGGAGGACACGGGGCGCGCAATCCGCCTTTGTCGGCTGCCCGCTATGCAGGCCGATTTGGCGCGCCTTGCATTATTGTCGGTTCAGGGCGGCTTTTGGGTTGACCTCAAGCTATTTCCTCGAGTCCCTTTCCTGAGAGAGCTATTGAATTTCGATCTTATTCTGATCGAGCATTTCCCGAAAGATGACTTTCCTGATCCAACCGACTTTCTAATCAACAGCTTGATAGGGTGCCGGCCGGGATCGGCCACCATTCAAAGAGCGATGGAAATTGCGACTCAAAATGTATTGGAGAAAAAGCCTGGAAACGTCTTCCATTTGACCGGCCCAACGGTTCTCCAAGCGGCCTTCCATGAAAGCATATTTCAAGGTAAAGCCAACGAGAATGAAATAAAATTGCTTAGATTCAGAGAAACATGGGATCGACTATTCTCTATCGGCTCATCGTCATACAACGATGGCGCGAGACATTGGACCGCCCGACAGGAGCTAGACTGCGGTTTGTATTTTTAATATCCGCCCTAACGAAGGCTTTTACCTCTCGTTCACCATGACGCAACATGTAGGCGCATTGTTAACCCTAACTCCATAACGCCCGGCGAGACTCCTCCCATCCAGAGCGCGCGGCGAAAAAGGCGGAAGCCGGCTTTTCGCGAGACGCGCGCTCCAAACTTGGGAATTGATCGCGTTTCCCTGTTTGGGCGGTTCCGCCCAATCGCGGCGCGATCCAGACCTTGCTTGCCGAAGCCGCCGGAGTAGCGTGATGAGTGCGACCTCTTTCGACCGTGAATATGACGAATCACCCTCAGGCCCGCTCCGGGCGCGGCCGGCGGGCGTGAAGGCCGCCTCGGGGATGGGTCTCGGCGCCTCGGTCATTCTCGCGGCGGCCGCGCTTCTGGTCCGCCATCCGGCGCAGGCGCCCGTCATCGCGGAGACCGGCGCGGGCGTCGAGGCGCCGGCGAAAATCGCCGCCAAGGCGAGCACGGAGCTCGAATCCGCGCTGGGCGGCAAGCCCTCCGCCGCCGCGCTCGACATCGACGCGCCCGAATTCGAGCATGAGAAGAAGGTCGTCGCGGTGGGCGACGCCAAGGATGGCGGACCGCGCGTCGACCGTCTCACGGCCGGCCAGTTCGCGATGGGCGCGCCCTTCCTGCGCGTCGACATCCATCCCGATCTCGATCCCAAAACCACAAATGCGGATTTCTTTCTGGATATGAAGAACCACGCCCAGGCGGCGGGCCTCAATGTCGCGAAGATCGGCCAGCGCGCGACGCTGACGACCCGCTTCGGCGCCTTCGAGGCCGCCGACATCCGCCTCGCCCAGCCGGGCGGCGAGGGCGTGGAGGCGAGCGAGCGCGCCTGCCTCGCCGCGCGCATGGTCGAGACCAAAATCCCGCTCGAAATCGCCGGCATCGCCTGCGGGGCCGCGACCAAGCCGATCGACCGCGTCGCCTTCTCCTGCCTCCTCGACAAGCTGAATTATTCGGCCGGGGGCGACAACAGGGCGCTCAACGACTTCCTCCTCAATGCGGAGCTCGGCCGCGGCAAGGGCTGCGCCAATGTCTCGCGCGACGACCTCACCGCCGCGATTCCCCAAAAGGCGGCGCGCGCCAAGCCGGCGGCGCATGGCAAGAAGGCGCCCGCCGTCGCGCGTTCGGCTCCCCTTCACCTTGACGCCGCGAAAAACTGAACCGGAGGGAAGCCTCGTCTCGCTTTTGCCGAACGATCCTATATGATGCGTATGAAGCGTCGAGCCTGAGAGGATGGAGATGCGCAAGGGTCTTAGAATGTCGGTGGGCCTCGCCTGCCTGGTCGCGATGGCCGCGGGCGGAGACGCGCTCGCCAAGTCGCGCGGCCGCCAGCCCGCCGGTTATTCGATTTCCCATAACAGGGACGAGCCCTTCAACCGCTCGGTCCGGCTGGCCCCCGGCGTCCCGGGCGCCACGCAGAGCTGGCTCGATCCGGGCACGAAGGTCCCCGTCGGCAGCACCAACCGCTACATGCTGCAGCAGACCTTCTACAATCAGGACCCGATCGAGGCCAATCAGCGCAGCTGGTACATGCAGGAGACGCTCCCGCAGCGCCCGCCGACGGACATCGTCGTTCCCTATAATGAGGGCCTGCCCTTCGACTGGCCGTGAATCGGCCTCGCCATCCTTGACTTGGGGAGCGGCTTCCTTTAGCTCCCCTCCAGCCTGACGCGGCGGCGCCCGCGACGGGCGAGCACCCGTGGCGTTCCAATGGACGCCTGTCGGCCGGATTTTCCGGCAGAGGAGGGCGCGTTCCCAACGCCCCGGCCCCGCCGGGCGCGTGCGAGAGACGCGGATCTGGACGACGCCCGGGCAAGAGCGCTCCGGGCGCTTTTCGTCTTTTCGCCTCTCGCGCGCAAAACGCGACCATGAGAGGACGAAAGTAAAGTGACGAAGCGCGCAGAAGCCAAATACAAGCTCGACCGCCGCCTGGGCCAGAACATCTGGGGCCGCCCGAAGAGCCCCGTGAACCGCCGCGAATACGGCCCCGGCCAGCACGGCCAGCGCCGCAAGGGCAAGCTCTCCGACTACGGCACGCAGCTCAAGGCGAAGCAAAAGCTCAAGGGCTATTACGGCAATATTTCCGAGAAGCAGTTCCGCAAATATTACGCCGAAGCGATCCGCATGAAGGGCGATTCGGGCGACAATCTGATCGGCCTGCTGGAGCGCCGCCTCGACGCGATCGTCTATCGCGCCAAATTCGTGCCAACGGTCTTCGCCGCGCGCCAGTTCGTCAATCACGGCCATATCCGCGTCAATGGCAAGCGCGTCAACATTCCGTCCTATCTCGTAAGGATCGGCGACGTGATCGAGGTGAAGGAATCCTCGAAGCAGGCCGTGACGGTTCTCGAATCCGTGGCGCTCGCCGAGCGCGACGTGCCGGAATATTACGACGTCGATCACTCCAAAATGACCGCCAAGCTTTCCCGCGTTCCGCACGCGACGGAAGTGCCCTACCCGGTCCAGATGGAGCCGAACCTCGTCATCGAGTTCTATTCGCGCTGATCGCGACCGTGGTTCCACGGCATTGGCGGGCTCCTCCGGGAGCCCGTTTTTGCCATCGCCGACGCGGCAGCGAGAATGTCGCTTTGCGCCGGCTCACGCGGATTTTTTCGCTCGCGGGCGCGCGCGACCGGACATTGGCCGCCTATCGGGATATTTTGGCGAAGGCCTTCCTCACGGGGCGGCGGCCGCTAATATATTCGGCGGCGAAATGGGGTCGAAAGTTGCTGCGGCGGATCGAACAGAAGGCGTCCGGGCGAGGAGAGCGGATCATTCATCCGCTCTTCGTGCGGATTGCCCATTGGATCAACGCTTTCGCCGCCATCGTGCTGCTGATAAGCGGCATGAGGATCTACAACGCCTCGCCTCTCTACCCGTTTCTGTTTCCGCCGGAAATAACGCTTGGCGGGTGGCTCGCCGGGGCGCTCGCATGGCACTTCGCCGCGATGTGGCTGCTCGTCGCCAATGGTCTCGCCTATCTGCTTTATGGCGTTTTCTCAGGTCATTTCGCCCGCCGGCTTCTGAATGTCGGCGCGATCGCGAGCCGCCACGGCTTCAAGCGCGCGATAAGGCGTCCGCTGATCCATGGAACCGGCGAATATAATCTCGTCCAGCGCCTTCTATATGTCGTGGCGATAGGAGACGTCGTCCTTCTCGTCCTGTCGGGCCTCGCTTTGTGGAAGCCGGTTCAATTCCAGGACTTGTCGGAGTTCCTCGGCGGCTATGAGGCGGCGCGCCACATCCATTTCTACGGCATGGCGGTCCTCGCGGCGTTTTTGTTCGCGCATGTCGCCATGGCCTTCATCGTCAAGGACGCCGTCAAATCCATGTTTACGGGGCGGCTGACCATGGACCGGCCGGAAAGGCTGCGCGGCGGATGAGAAAATTCAGAGAGTCGCGCCGCGTGTCGCTGGCGGATTTCCAGCCGCGGCTGGAACGGATCGAACGGCGGCTGTTTCTGAAGCAAGGGCTTTCGCTCGGCGCCTTGTCGCTCCTTTCCGGCTGCACGCTGAGGGATGAAGACGCGATCGACCGCGTTCTTTGGGCGATGTCGCGCTGGAACGATCGGGTTCAGGCCGCCTTGTTCGACCCAAACAAGCTGGCCCGCGCCTATTCGGAGGACGAGCTGACGACGCCGTTCCCGTTCAACGCCTATTACGAGGAGGCGCTCGCGCCGAAGATCGACGGCGCGTCCTACCGGCTGGCTTTGTCCGGGCGGATCGCGGACAAGCGCAGCTGGACGCTCGACGAGCTTCGAACCCTTCCGCAGGCGAGCCAGATCACGCGCCAGGTCTGCGTCGAGGGGTGGAGCGCGATCGGCAAATGGGCCGGCGCGCCTTTCAGAACGTTTCTCGAGCGCGTCGGAGCCGATCTGACCGCCAAATATGTCGGCTTCCAATGCGCGGACAAATATTGGACGAGCATCGACATGCCCACCGCCCTGCATCCGCAGACGCTGCTCGTTCTGGATTTTCCCGGCAAACCCGACGAGACCAAATACGGCTATCCGGTCAAGATTCGAGTTCCGACGAAGCTCGGCTTCAAGAACCCCAAATTTGTCGCCGAGATCTTCGTCACGAACGATTATCCGGGCGGCTATTGGGAAGATAAGGGCTATAACTGGTTCAGCGGCTCATAGCGCACGCTCGCCTATTCTTCCGCGTTCGGGGAGCCGCCCAGCGCCGCCCTGGCGGCGTAGCCCAGCCCCGCCGCCAGCATGACGCCGACGGCGATCGCAACGATCGTGCTCCAGGCGGGCTTCATGCCCCCGAGCGTGATCAGCATCGTCGTTGCGGCGGCCGGCGGATGCATTGCGCCGGCTCTGCTTTGCAGCAGCATGGTCGCGCCGACGGCGAGCCCCGTCGCGGCGGCGCGGCTGATCGAGACGGCGTCGGCGGCGAAGACGGAGGGCGTCTCCTGCGCGCCGCAGAAAAACAAGGCGCCGAAGCCCGCACATGCGCCGATCGCGTGGCCGACGAGAATGTTCCAGGGGCGGGCGGCGGGATCGGCCGCATTCGCCGTCAGCAGGAAAACCGTCGGACCGAGGCTTGGAAAAAGCCAGGGCTGCCGGGCCGCGATCCCCAACGCGCCGACAAGGCTTATGACCAGCGCGGAGAGCAGAGCCGGCGCGGCGGCCAAAGCGATATCACGGCGCGTCATCGAACCATCCCCTCGGGGCGAAGCGCGAGGAGTCTAGGAGGCCCGGCGCGCAACGCTAAGGTCCAGCGGCGCCGCGAACCGGCCGCGCGAGCGGACCAGAAACGCCCCGGCTTCCGGATTGTGTCTCGGCTTAAATCGCCGCCAAGCGTGGAAGGCGGACGTCAGATGACGCCGTGCTTCCTTAGAAGCGCCTGTTCGTCGCCCGTCACCCAGCCGAAGACCTTCGGCTCCCCCTCCAGCGTCTGGACGAAGTAATGAACGTCGAAATCTATCGCCGCGTCCGGCTGATCCTTGCGGGCATAGGTCGCCGTCCAGGCGACATGGGCGACGCAATGACGGTCATCTATGGCGGAGAGGCGAATATTGCGTATTCGCGCTTCCTTCGTCCCCATCGCCCGATAGCGCGCATAGCCTTGCGCCATGAGCCGCTTGAGCTGATCGTCGTTCTTTCCGGCCGTCACCCCGGCAGGCGAGGCCGCTATGAACTCGGACGCATATAGCGCCGCGACCTCGTCCATGCGCATATCGCCGCCAAGCGACTGATTGAAGAGGCTCTCGTATCGCTCAAAGAACTTCCTTACGCTCGCTTCCATCATCTGCTCTCCAAGCGCAGCCATGGCGTGTGTGGTTCGGAGACGGAAATTCAAACTGAGACGCCGCCGGCTTCCGCCGAGAGGGGAAGACGGGCTATGATCGCCCGAAAAGAACAGGGGGAGAAATGTCTCAATCCACGAACAAAAAGCCGCAGCCTCGGGAGCGCAGCCAGAAGCCGCTGTGGTTCGCCATCGGGAGCCTGGTCGTCAGCCTTGCAAGCTTCAGCGCGCAGGATCTCCAGATCGGCGACGTCGTCTTCTGGGCCGGAGCGGTCGTCGCGGTCATCGCGCTGATCTATTATTTCGTCCAGCCGACCCACGGCTTTCCCGCAAAGCGGAAATAGCGCCGCCCCGCGTCGAAAGCATTTGCCAGCGTCGGCGGAGCGATTATGTTCGCTCCGCCGTTCAAGACAGAAATGGGCCGCTCCATGTCCTTCCCGATTTTCGCTTTTTCCCGCCGACGCTTTTTCGCCTTCGCCGGCGCGCTCGTCCTCGCCGCCAGCCCGGCCCTCGCCGCGGAGAAGACTTCGGCGGGCAAGGTTCCGGTCGAAGAGCTGATGGCGCCGAACGCGCTCCCCGACATTGTCGAGGGCGACGCCAACGCGCCGGTGACGATCGTGGAATACGCCTCGATGACCTGCAGCCATTGCGCGGCCTTCCACAAGGACGTCTATCCGGCGCTGAAGAAGAACTATGTCGATACGGGCAAGGCGAAGTTCATCCTGCGCGAGTTCCCGCTGGATCCGCTGGCCTTCGCCGCCTTCATGCTCGCGCGCGAGCTCGGCGACAAGCGCGACGCCGTCGTCGATCTTCTCTTCGCGCAGCAGAAGAATTGGGCCTTTGTCGACAATCCCCTCGACGGCCTCGCCAATGTGCTCAAGCAGGCGGGCCTGGGGCAGGACAAGTTCGACGCGGTCCTGAAGGACAAGGCGCTCTATGAAAAGATTAACGCCGTCCGCACCCGCGCCAATGAGAAATTCGGCGTGAACTCGACGCCGACCTTCTTCGTCAATGGCGACAAATATACGGGCGAGATCAGCGTCGACGATCTCGGCAAGATCATCGCGGCGCATACGCCGGCCGGGAAATGATGCGGCTTCCGCCCGGGCGCTTCGCCAGCAAGATGATTGAAAGCAATCCGGGAACGGCTATTGCGGCGCTGGATTGCTTCGTCGGCCTCGCCTCCTCGCAATGACGCGACGAACGGCGTAATTCGTCATTGCGAGCGAAGCGAAGCAATCCAGCGCGGCGATGACGCCCCCGCTCGCTTCGTCGCTTCGCTCCCCGCCATAGCTGAGAATTAAAACGCCGTGCGCCGCGCCAGCGCCGCGGCCAGCGTGCCCTCGTCGAGATAATCAAGCTCGCCGCCCACCGGCACGCCATGGGCGAGGCGCGTCACCTTCACGCCCGTCGGCGCCAATAAATCCGCAATGTAATGCGCGGTCGTCTGGCCGTCGACCGTAGCGTTGACCGCGAGCACGATCTCGGCGATCTCGCCGGCCCGCACGCGCTCGATCAGGCTCGCAATGGTCAGGTCCTCCGGCCCCACGCCGTCGAGCGGCGACAGAACGCCGCCCAGAACGTGATAGCGGGCGTTGAGAAGGCCCGCGCGCTCCAGCGCCCACAAATCGGCGACGGTCTCCACCACGACGAGGATCGACGGATCGCGCCGCGCGTCGCGGCAGACGGCGCAGGGATCGCTCGTGTCGATATTGCCGCAGACGGAACAGGCGACGATCTTCTCCCGCGCGACGTTCATGGCGTCGGCGAGCGGCCCGAGCAGTTCCTCGCGCTTGCGGATGAGATGCAGCACGGCGCGGCGCGCCGAGCGCGGCCCGAGACCCGGCAATCGCGCGAGCAATTGCACGAGACGTTCGATTTCAGGACCAGCGACGCGTTCGGCCATAAGTTCTCGCTTCACGCGCGGCGCCAAAACCCCCTCTCCCCGCTTGCGGGGAGAGGGCTGGGGTGAGGGGCGAGGCCACAACCGCCAGCGTCCGGGATTTTCCGCTCATCGATCTCGATAGGTTCGCCGAACCCCCTGCCCCTCACCCTGACCCTCTCCCCGCAAGCGGGGAGAGGGGGAATCAGAATGGCAGCTTGAGGCCCGGCGGCAATTGCAGACCGCCGGTCATCGCCTTCATCTTCTCCGCTGTGATCTCATCGGCCTTGGCGCGCGCCTGCATATGGGCGGTGAGGATGAGGTCCTCCAATATTTCCTTCTCTTCCGGCTTCGCCAGGCTCGGATCGATGAAGATCGACTTCATCGCGCCCTTGGCGGAGAGCTTCACCTTGACGAGGCCGCCCCCCGCCTCGCCCTCAACCTCGGTGTTTTCGAGCTCGAGCTGCGCTTCGGCCATCTTAGCCTGCATCTGCTGCGCCTGCTTCATCAGGCCCATGAAATCCATCATCGACGCTTCTCCTCAATCCTCGTCGGGCGGCATGTCGTCATATTGCGCCTCGGGCGCCTCTTCCGCGTCGGTTCGCGCGGCTTCCCGGCTGCGGACGGCGACGATCTGCGCGCCGGGGAAATGCGCGAGCACGCTCGCCACGACCGGATCGGCCTCGAGCCCCGAACGCTCCTCGCGCTCCCTCTGCTCGCGCTTTTCCTTCAGCGACGGCGCGCCGCCGGAGGCGACGATCGACACCATCCAGCGTTCATTCGTCCATAGCTGCAATTTCTGCGTCAGCGCGGAGGCGAGATCGCGCGAGCCGCCGGGCGCGAGCTCGAATTCGATTCGCCCTTGCTCGAAGCGCACCAGCCGCACGTCGGATTCGAGCGCGATCTTCAAGCGGATTTCACGCTTCTCCTCCGCCATCGCCACGAGCGCCTCGAAGCTCGCAATGGCCGCGCCCGGAGCCGCCGGCGCCGGCTGCGCGACAGCGGGCCTGGCGGCCGGCCCGCGCATTGCCGGCGAGGCGGCCGCGACCGCGACGGGCGCGCCGCGCGACGGGCTCGCGGGAGCCGCCGCGCCGGGCGCCCCCCCGCCGGGCGCGCCAAGGCCCAATTGCTTCAGCGCCTCGGCCGGCGTCGGCATGTCGGCGGCGTAGGCGAGCCGCACCAGCACCATGTCGGCCGCCTGCAAGGGCCGCTGCGAGCCGCGCAGCTCCTCGACGCCCTTCATCAGAATCTGCCAGGCGCGGGTGAGCGCGGGAACGGACAGACGCCGGGCGGCCTCGCCGCCGCGCCGCTGCTCCTCCGGCGTCAAGGCGGCGGATTGCGCGGTCTCGGGCGCGAGCTTCAGGCGCGTCGCGAGATGGGTGAATTCCGCCATCTCCAAGAGCGCCTGCGCCGGATCGGCGCCGCCATTATACTGGTCCTCGAGCAGCGCAATGGCCTTGGCGACGTCGCCCGCCATCGCCGCCTCGAAAAGATCGATCACGCGCGACTTGTCCGCGACGCCGAGCATGAGGCGCAGATCGTCGGCGCGGATCGCGCCGTCCGCGCCATGCGCCGAGCCATAGGCGATCGCCTGATCCAGCAGCGAGAGAGAGTCGCGCACCGAGCCTTCCGCCGCGCGCGCGATCATGGCGAGCGCCTCAGGCTCGATCCCGACGCCTTCCTTCTCGCAAATCATGCGCAGATGCTCCGCAAGCAGCCCCGGGTCGATGCGGCGCAGGTCGAAGCGCTGGCAGCGCGAGCGGACCGTCACCGGCACCTTGTCGATCTCGGTCGTCGCAAAGATGAACTTCACATGCTCCGGCGGCTCCTCCAGCGTCTTCAGGAGGCCGTTGAAGGCGGCCTTGGAGAGCATGTGCACCTCGTCGATGATATAGACCTTGGTGCGCGCCATCACCGGGCGGTAGCGGGCGTTGTCGATGATCTCGCGAATGTCGTCGATGCCGGTATGCGACGCCGCGTCCATCTCCAGCACGTCGACGTGACGGGAATCGATGATGGCCTGGCAATGGACGCCGAGCTCCGCCATGTGGATCGTCGGCTTGTCGACCCCCTTCGAAGGCGCCTCGTAATTGAAGGCGCGGGCGAGGATGCGGGCGGTCGTCGTCTTGCCGACGCCGCGCACGCCGGTCAGCAGATAGGCCTGATGGATGCGGCCGAGATCGAAGGCGTTTTCGAGCGTGCGCACCATCGGCTCCTGGCCGATGAGATCAGCGAAGCTCGAAGGGCGGTATTTGCGCGCGAGAACGCGATAGGCGGCCGGCGCGCCGCCGCCTGGAGGATTGTTGAACAGGCCGTCGTCCATGGGAGGATTCTAAAGGCTCGCGCGCGCCATTTCCACCGCGGCGCGGCGGAAACTCAAAGGCTCCGCCCGTCGTAATGCGTCGATTTCAGCGCGCGCGGATCGACGCCTTCGAGGCAGTTGACGTTCACGGCGACGATCGGCGTCCCGTCCGGGCGCGCGCCATAGGCGAAAGGCTCGATCCCGCACGCCTTGCAGAACTGGTGGCGGATCTTCTTCGCGTTGAAGAGATATTCCGTCAGCGAGTCCTCGCCTTGCGCAAGCCGAAACTTCTCGGCCGGCGCGAAGCTCAGGACGGAGCCGAGGCGCTGGCAGCGCGAGCAGTTGCAGGTGATGGTGTGATCGAGGTCGAGCGTCACGTCGAAGATGACGGCCTGACATTGGCAGGACCCGCGGTAGGACGCCTCGCTCATGCGCCGGACTCCCCAAAAAACCACGGTAGGAGGCTGGACGAAGACCCGCTCAAGCTCGTTAGGGCTGCTTCCTTCCGGATCTGACCCGGTTGGCGAGTGAAACGTCCAACGCCAACCTCCCGGCCCCTATGTGGCAGAGGATCGGCGCCGACGCAAGGGGCGCCCGCTAGGGGAAATCGGACGAAGGCCTCCTGCCTGAGGCGTGGATCGCCGCCCGTCGCCCCGACCGCTCTCCGCGAGCCCGAGAAAGCGCTGGCGCGGCTGCCGCTTCATGTCCTATGCCGGCGGCCGAGAATGATTTGCGGAGAGGCGGGCGTGCTCGTTCACATCGAGATTCTTCATTTCTGGATGACGCAGTCGACGGAGATGATGGCGCTGACGCTCGGCGGCGCCTTCGCCCTCTTCGCGCTGTTTCTCTGCTGGCTCACCTTCGCCTCGCCGCTGGCGCCCATGATGGCGAGCTGGAAGGGCGTCGCCCCGCCCTTCGTCGGCGTGCCGGCCACGCTCTTCGGCCTCTTGATGACCTTTCTCTCGCAGGATGTCTGGGACGCCAATCGGCGCGCCTATCGCGAGATCGCGATGGAGCGCGAGCAATTGGCGACGCTTTCCGCCCTGGGCGAAAATCACGGCGGCGACGCCAGCGATCTTCCGCGCGCCGTTCGCGGCTATGTGGAGGCCGTCGTCGGGCTCGAATGGAAGGCGATGGAAAACGGCGAGGAATCGCCCGAGGCCGAGGCGGCGCTCAATACGCTGACCCGCGCCGCGAGCAGCGCCAGGATCGAGCCCGCCTTCCAGCGCGCCCTGATCGATACGGTGATGAAACTGCGCTCGGCGCGCGAGCAGCGGCTCGCCATCGCCGGCGCCTATCCCGACGACCGCAAATGGGCGGCGATCATCCTCATCGCCTTCATCACCCAGGCGAGCCTCGCCGCCGTGCATCTCGACCGGGCGCGGCCGCAGCTCCTCGCCCAAGCCCTTTTCGCGGCGGCGGCCGTGGTCGCCATCGCGCTCGTCGCGGCGGTGGAGGAACCCTATTCTCCGCCGAAAGCCGTCAGCTCCGAGCCTCTGGAGCAATTGCTGGAGAAGCTGCCCGGGAGGTGACGGCTCTCAAAACAGCTTCGGCAGCCCTTTGGAACAGGCCAAGCAGGCCCCGCGTTACCCGCTTCATGCGGCTGAGCGGGGCGTTGCTGGCTTGAGCGTCGAGGGATCCCAATGGCGAGGCAAATGGACGAGCGGGACGACGAAAACATTCCCGCAAAGAGCGCGCAGGAGAAGCCGAGCGCCAATGGCGGCAAGCGGAAGGCGGACGCCATCGAGATGCTGAAGGCGGATCACAGGCGGGTCGAGGAGCTGTTCGATCGATATGAGCAAGCGAAGCGGCGCGCCGAGAAATCGAAGATCGCGCAGCAGATCTGCCTGGAGCTGACCATTCACGCCGAGTTGGAGGAGGAGATTTTCTACCCGGCCTGCCGCGAGCATGTGGACGACCCGTTGCTCGACGAAGCGCAGGTGGAGCACGACACGGCGAAGATATTGATCGCCGAGATCGCGATGGGCGCGCCCCAGAACGATCCCTTCTTCGACGCCAAGGTGATGGTGCTCGCGGAATATATCCGCCACCACATACAGGAGGAGGAAAAGAACGCGGACAGCATATTCGCCAAGGCGCTCGAAGGCGGCGTGGACACGGACAGGCTCGGCCAGCGCATGATGACGCGGCGCGAGGAGCTGATGGACGAATTTTCCGAGGAGCTGCTGCTGCCGCAGCCCAAGGCGCTGCATATTCAGCTCGCCCAGGAGGAAGAAATCTGGACCGAGCCGCCCGGCCGCGCCGGCGCCCGTGGCCGAGGGCGCGAGATGCGGCGGGGGCGCGCGGCCCCGGAGAGCCGGGGCGCGTGGGAAGGCCGTGAGGAAGGCGCGGATTGGGACGAGGAGGCGGCGGAACGCGACGAGCGCGGCTATTATGACGAGCGGCGCGCGGCGCGCGGCAGCGGCGGCCGCGAGGAGGAAGGCCGCGGCTGGCAGGAGCGGCAAGGCCGCGAAATGCGCGGCGCGCGGGCGCGCGAATCCGAGCGCGGCGCGAGCCGGGACGAGGCGGGCCGCCGCGACGAGAGCCGGGGCGCCATGGGACGCGGCGGCGGCCAGGAGCAGCGCGGCTGGCACGGCGATCCCAAGCGCCATTCGGAGGCCGCGCGCCGGGGCTGGGAGCACCGGCGCTGACGGTCCGCCGTCGCGCATTGAAGACCGATCGAGCCGCGGCCGGCGCCGCGGCTCTTCTTTTGCGGGCGCGAAAAAGGGCGGCCGGCGTTCACCTTTCGCGCCGAAAGCGGGTGCGCCGCGGCGGGGCAGTTGCTAAAGAAAGCGCAAAATCGGGAAGGAAAATTGCGCGTGACCGCCGCCACATCACAGACCCGTCAGGCCACGGACCGACTTGCGGTCCTTCTCGCGCATTTCGAGCAAGCGGGTTTTGCGCGCCACGAGCCGAAGCTGCTGCAGCCGGCGGGCGTCTTTCTCGACCGCTCCGGCGAGGATTTTCGCGGCCATCTCTATCTGACGAGCGACGCCTCGGGCGCGGAGCTTTGCCTGCGGCCCGAATATACGATCCCCGTCTGCCTCGACTATCTCGCCTCCGCGCAGGCGGGCGCCGCCGCCTCCTTCGCCTATGGCGGCTCGATCTTCCGCGCCCCGCTGCACGGCGCCGCCGGCGACGGCGAATTCCTGCAGGCGGGAATTGAAAGCTTCGGACGCGACGATCGCGAGGCGGCGGACGCCGAGATTCTCGGCGCGGCGCTCGACGCCGCTCGGGCCGCCGGCGCCAGGGGCCTTTCCGTGCGCATCGGCGACGCCGGTCTCGTCGCGGCCTTTCTCGACGGCCTCGACCTGCCCCCGGCATGGCGCCGGCGCGTCGAGACGGGACATGCGCGCGGCCAGTCCGTCGCCGATATTTTCACGCCGCCGCGGCGCAACGGCGCCGAGCAGGCGGGCGTCCTCGCGGCGCTGACCAAGGCCGATCCGGCCGATGCGCGCCGGCTCGTGGAAGATCTTCTCTCCATCGCCGGCATCGCGGCGGTGGGCGGCCGCAGCGCGGCCGAGATCGCCGAGCGCTTCCTGGATCAGGCGACGCTCGCCGAAGGCGTGGGCGTTTCCTCCGAGAAGCGCGCTTTGGCGGAAGCCTTCTTCGCGATCGAGGGCGCGCCCGACATCGCCTCCGCCGCTTTGCGCAAGCTCGCCGAAGACGCGAAGCTCGACCTGACGGCGGCGCTCGATTCCTTCGACACGCGCGCGAGCTTCATCGCCGCGCGCGGCCTCGATCTCGACAGCATGGCCTTTTCCGCGAGCTTCGCCCGCCATCTCGATTATTATTCGGGCTTCGTCTTCGAGGCGCGCCATGCCGCCGAAAGCGAGCCCGTCATCGGCGGCGGGCGTTACGACCGCCTGCTGAAGACGCTCGGCGCCGAGGCGGACATTCCCGCCGTCGGCGCCGCCATCTGGATCGACCGCCTGGACAGCGCCGCGCGCGCGGGAGTCGCGGCATGACGCAGAAACTCATCGTGGCGACGCCCTCCAAGGGCCGCCTTCAGGAAAACGCCAACGCCTTTTTCGCCCGCGCCGGGCTCGAGCTGACGCAGGGACGCGGCGCGCGCGACTATCGCGGCGCCATCGCCGGCCTCGAAGGCGCCGAGATCGCCTATTTGTCGGCGTCCGAAATCACCGGCCGTCTGGCGCGCGGCGACGTGCATTTCGGCGTCACCGGCGAAGACCTCCTGCGCGAGGAGATCGCCGATCCGGAGCGCAAGGTGGAGTTGCTCGCCCCGCTCGGCTTCGGCCACGCCAATGTCGTCGTCGCCGCGCCGCAGGCCTGGATCGACGTGCGCGTCATGGCCGATCTCGCCGACATCGCCGAGGGCTTCCGCGCCAGACATGGCCGCGGCCTGCGCGTCGCGACGAAATACATCAACACGACGCGCCGCTTTTTCGCGCAGCATGGCGTCGGCGACTATCGCATCGTGGAAAGCTCCGGCGCCACCGAAGGCGCGCCGGCCGCCGGCTCCGCCGACCTCATCGTCGACATCACCACGACCGGCGCGACGCTCGCCGCCAATGCGCTCAAAGTGCTCGACGACGGCGTGATCCTGCGCTCGCAGGCCAATCTCGTCGCCTCGCTCGGCGCACGCTGGAGCGAGACCGCGCGCGAAGCCGCCCGCGTCATCCTCTCGCGCATCGCCGCGGAAGAAGTGGCGCGCACGACGCGCGAGGTGCGCGCGGCCGCGCTTTTGAACGAGGAAGGCTTGCAGGAGGCGCTGACGAAATTCGGCGCCGTCCTGCGCGATCGCAATGGCGAAACCGCGATCTTCGCCTGTCCGACGAGCCAGGTGGCGGCGCTGGCCGATTGGCTGATCGCCAAGGGCGCCCAACGCGTGACGAGCGCGAGGCTCGATTACGTCTTCCTCGCAGGCAATGCGCTGTGGGGGAAGCTGGCGGGACGTTTGGAGAAATAGTTTCAGTCCGTCCGCCGTCATTGCGAGCGAAGCGAAGCAATCCAGCGCCCCATCACGGCTCTGGATTGCTTCGCTTCGCTCGCAATGACGGATGAATCACCGCGTCTGAGTCAGCAGCAGAAACGCCGCGACCGGATTGGTCGTCAGATAGCGCTTCAACAGGCGCCTCGGCTCCAACCCCAAACGAAACGCCCATTCGAGCCCGGCGTTCTGCATCCATTGCGGCGCGCGTTTCTTGGCGCCGGCGATGAAATCGAAGAGCCCGCCCGAGGTCTTGATCATCTTCACATTCTTGAGCCGGCGCGCATGGTCGCGCACGAATTGCTGCTCCAGCGGCACGCCCATGGCGAGCCAGAGAATGTCCGGCGCGAGCGCATTGATCTCCTCCAGCTTCGCCGCCAGCTCGGCGCCCTTCAGATAGCCATGCGAGCGGCCGAGGATTTTCACGCCCGGCGCCATGCGCAGCGTGTTCTCATAGGTCGCGCGATTCACTTCCTCGCTGGCGCCGAGCAGATAGAAGGTCGCGCCCGTCTCCTGCGCCATGCGGGCGACGATCGGATACAGGTCGGTCGTGGCGACGCGCTCCGGCAGCGGCTTTTTCGAAAGGATTTTCGACGCCGCGACGAGCGGCTGGCCGTCGGCCGCGATCAAATCCGCGCAATCGACGAGCGCCGCAAACTCCCTGTCGAAGAAGCGGCGCGCCAGCACTTCGCCGTTAACGGAGGACAGGTAATAGGGTCCCCGCTCCCGCGCCGGCCGTTTCGCGAGATCGAGCATCAGCCGCGCCGTCTCTTCGAGGCCGAGCCGCGCGACGTCGGCGCCGCCGACGAGCAATTTTTCAACGTCATCAATGGTCACGGCGACTTCCTGCTTCACGAACCCGCGCAAATTTACGCGAAGTCTCGCCGAGGCTCAGCAGCGACCTTTCAGCATGGTCAACGGCGGCTTCAGCCGGGCTTGCCGGGCGGGATCGGGTCGGTCTCCAGGAGCGCGAACAGCAGATGGTCGCGCCATTCGCCGTTGATGTTGAGATAGGCCCGCGCATAGCCTTCCTGCCTGAAGCCGACGCGCTCCAGAAGCCGCCGCGAGGGCTCGTTATTGGGCAGGCAGGCGGCCTCGATGCGATGCAGGCCCTGCTTTTCGAAAATATAGGCGCAGGCCGCGCGCACGGCCCGGGTCATATGGCCCTTGCCGGCATAGGGCTCGCCCATCCAATAGCCGAGCGTCGCCGCCTGCGAGACGCCGCGCCGCACATGGCCGAAGGACAGGCCGCCGACCAGCGCGTCGTCCTCCTCGCGGAAGATGAAGAAGGAATAGGCCTCGTCGCGCGCCATCTCCTCCGCATGGCGGCGCACGCGATAGCGGAAGCTCGCGCGGGTGAGGTCGTCGACCGGCCAGATCGGCTCCCAGGGCGTGAGAAAGGCGCGGCTTCTCTCGCGCAGCGTCGACCATTCGACATAGTCGCGCATCTCGGAGGGACGCAGATAGACGCCGTCGCCCCGAATGGGCATGTCGCGTCGGCCGATGACGCCAAAGAGAGCCATGCTGAAACTCGCCGTCATGCCTTGGCCGCGCGCGCGCGCTCTGAGATGAACGCGGCCACGCGCGCCTCGTCATTTTCGAGAATGGTAAATCGCTCCGTCCCTTCAAGCCGCGCCGCGATCGCGTCGGGCAGACGCGGCCGATGCCCGATGGCGCGCTCGATCGCCTCGGGAAATTTCGCCGGATGAGCGGTCGAGAGCGCGACGACGGGCGTCGCCGGATCCTGCGCGAGCCGCGCGCGCGCGGCCCGCACGCCGGTCGCCGTATGCGGATCGAGCACATAGCCCGCCTCGCGCCAGGCGCGCGCGATCTCGTCCGTGGTCTCGGCTTCGCCGACCGACAGGGCGTCGAATTCGGCGCGGATCGCCGAAAGCGCGGCCGCGGGAATCTCGAAAGCCCCGGATTGGTCGAGCGAGGCGAAGGCGGCGCGCACGGCGGCGTGATCGCGACCCGTCGCGTCGAACAGCAGGCGCTCGAAATTGGACGACACCTGAATATCCATGGACGGCGACTGCGTGGGCGTCACGCCGCGCGGCTCGTAGCGGCCCGTCGCCAGCGCACGGGCGAGAATGTCGTTGGCGTTGGTCGCGACGATGAGGCGCTCGACCGTCAGGCCCATATGCTTGGCGATATAGCCCGCGAGCACGTCGCCGAAATTGCCGGTCGGCACAGCGTAGGACAGATGACGATGCGGCGCGCCGAGCGCGACGCCGCTCGTGAAATAATAGACCGTCTGCGCGACCACGCGCGCCCAGTTGATCGAATTGACGCCGGCGAGGCCGACGCGCTCGCGGAACGACTGATTGCGGAAAAGCCGCTTCAGAATGTTTTGCGCATCGTCGAACGTCCCCTGCAGGGCGATTGCGTGGATATTGTCGTCGGCGACCGTCGTCATCTGCTTGCGCTGCACGTCCGAGACCCGGCCATGCGGATAGAGGATGAAGACGTCGACGCGCGGAAGGCCTCGAAAGGCCTCGATCGCCGCCGCGCCCGTATCGCCCGATGTCGCGCCGACGATGGTGGCGCGCAAATTCCGCTTCTCCAGCACGTCGTTCATCATGCGGCCGAGAAGCTGCATCGCCAGATCCTTGAAGGCGAGAGTCGGGCCGTGGAACAGTTCGAGCACGAAGAGATTGTCGCCGATCTGCGTCAGCGGCGCGATGGCGCGGTGCCGGAAGGTCGAATAAGCGGACTCGGTCTGTTCGCGCAGCGCCGCGCGGGCGCCCTCGTCGGTCAGGAAAGGAGCGATGAGCCGCGCGGCCGCCTCGGCGTAAGGCGCGCCGGCGAGCGCCGCGATGTCTTTCGGCGCGACATGGGGATAGGCGAAAGGCGCGTAGAGGCCGCCGTCGGTCGCGAGGCCGGCGAGCAGAACGTCGTCGAAGGCGAGCTGCGCGGCCTCGCCGCGCGTCGAAAGATAGCGCAATTTTGAATCCGTCAGGCAGGAGGCGCGAGGGAAGCGCGCCACTTCCTTTCATAACATATTCGCCGCCGCCGCAAGGCGCTCTCGGCGACCGCTCAGGCGCCGCGGGCGAGCCTTCCGCGCGCATAGAGCGCGAAAACCACGAGCAGCGCGGCGGCGAGCGAGTACCAGGTGAAGGCGTAGGAGAGGTGGTTGTTGACGAATTCGGGGATGGCCGCGACGCGGCGCGGAAAGCCGTTCGGCCCGGCGGCGGCAGGCTCCTCGAGCGCGAGGGTGAAGGGCGCCGAGCCGGCAAGGCCCAGCGCCGCGGCCATGGCGCCGGGGTCGCGCGTAAACCAGATGCGGCGCTCCGGCGTGTCGGCGGGGGTGAACATGTTGCGCGTCTGCGGCGCGCGCAGGAGGCCGGAAATTTCGATCTCGCCCGAAGGCGGCGCGCGGCCGGCGGCGTCCTCCGCCCGCGAGGCCGGAACAAAGCCGCGCTCGACGAGAACCGCGCCCCCCGAGGAGAGCTCGAAGGGCGTGACCACCATATAGCCCGGCTCGCGGCCGAAGCCTTCCGGCGGCTTCATGAAAATCAGCGCGTCGCGGCCTTCGAGATAGCGGCCGGAGGCGCGCGCATGGGTGAATTCGTAATTTTCCGGCGTCAGCGCGGCCCATTGATCGCGCGCCGGAAGCGCCGCCGGGGCGAGATGGGCGCGCGTCTCGACGCGGGCGATGAGGCTCTCCTTCTCGCCGAGGCGCCGCATCTGCCAGGAGCCGAGCGAAACGAGCAGCGCGAAGGCGAGCGCCGTCGCGATCCCCGGCCACAGCAGCGCCCGCGCGGCGCGCCTCATGATTCGCGCCGGCCCTCTTCCGCCTTGTTGAAATATTGCAGGGCGATCAGCAGCCCCTTGGCCGGCCGCAGCAGGCCGATGCAGACCAGCGCCGAGAAAGGCAGGAAGATGAGGGCGTGGACCCAGTAAGGCGGCTGATAGACGACCTCGATATACCAGGCGAGGCCGACAATGATGAAGCCGGCGATGGTCATGACGAAAATGGCGGGGCCGTCGCCCGTGTCGGCGAAAGAGAAATCGAGGCCGCAAACCTCGCATTTCGGCGCCACGTTCAGCAGGCCGCGGATCATATGGCCCTTGCTGCAGCGCGGGCACCTGCCGAGCAAACCGTCAATATAGACTCGCGCCGGAGGGTAAATCTGCTCTTCCGCCATCTTCAAGCTCGCTTTTCATAACAAAACGGCCACGGCGCGCCGTGACCGTCGGTATTCGGAGAGGGGGCGGGGCGCGCGGGACGCGCCGCGCGCCTACTCCATCGTGCCGCCCCAGTTCCCCCACACATATATGCAGCAGAAGAGGAACAGCCAGACCACGTCGACGAAGTGCCAGTACCAGGCCGCGAATTCGAAGCCGAGATGCTGGTCCGGCTTGAAATGGCCCCGATAGGCGCGGATGAGGCAGACGATCAGGAAGATCGTGCCGACGATGACGTGGAAGCCGTGGAAACCGGTCGCCATGAAGAAGGTCGAGCCGTAATTCGTGGCCGCCGGATGCGCGGGGTCGAAGGAGAAGGCGAAAGGCGCATGGGCGTATTCATAGCCCTGCACCAGGGTGAAGAAGAGGCCCAGGCCGATCGTCGCGATCAGGCCCTTCTTGAGCTGATCGCGATTGCCGTGCAGCAGGCCGTGATGCGCCCAGGTGAGCGTCGCGCCGGAAGTGAGCAGGATGATGGTGTTGAGGAGCGGCAGCTTCCAGGGGCTCAGCACTTCCATGCCCTTGGGCGGCCAGACGCCCTGGAAGAGCTCGGTGCGGGTCGTCTGCCAGACATCGTCCGGGAAGATGGACGAGTTGAAGAAAGCCCAGAACCAGGCGACGAAGAACATCACCTCGGAGAGGATGAAGAGGATCATGCCGTAGCGGTGATGCAACTGCACGACCGGCGTATGATGGCCCTCGACCTGCGCCTCGCGGACGACATCGCTCCACCAGGCGTACATGACGCCGAGAATCGCGGCGAGGCCGGCGAAGAACAGCGTGCCGCCCCAGGTCTGGCCAAGGATCGGCGCGCCCTTGTGCTGCGCCATCCACATGATGGCCCCGATGGCGGTGAAGAGCGTGGCGAAGGCGCCGGCGATCGGCCACGGACTCGGATCGACGAGATGATAGTCGTGTTGGGGTTTCGCGTGTCCGTCGGCCATATCTATTTTCCTCGTCATTCGCCGGTCGCCCGGCGTGTTCCAGGTTTATGCGCCCCCGGCGCCGCCGGGGGTCAGGACTTGGGCTTCTGCCCGGCCGCGTCGCTGGTCTTGGCTTTCGCCGGCGTCTTGGTCGGATAGAAGGAATAGGAAAGCGTGATCTCCTCGACGCGGCGCATCGCTTCGTCTTTTTCGAGCGCCGGATCGAGATAGAAGACGACGGGCCATTCGGCCGTCTCATGCGGGCCGAGGCGCTGCTCGTCGAAGCAGAAGCACGCAACCTTCACGAAGAAGGCGCCCGCCTGATCGGGGCTCACATTATAGGCCGCCTGCCCGCTCGTCTCCTCGCCGGCATTGTTGACGACCTTGTAATAGACGGTCGCCGTTTCGCCCGTGCGCAAGGAGATTTTCGGGACTTCCGGCTCGAAGCGCCAAGGCAGGTCGCGCGCCACATTCGCGTCGAAGCGCACGGCGAGGCGGCGCTCTCCCTGCCTGGCCGCATTCGCCTTGGCGATCTGCGGCGTGCCGCCGAAGCCGGTCGCGGCGCAGAAGGCGCGGTAGAGCGGCGCGGAGGCGAAGGACAGGCCGAGCATGCCCACCGAGCCGGCAATGAGCGCCGCGGCGATGGCGCGGGGGCTCTTATTGGTCTGGCGGGCGGGCTCGGTCATGTCAGATCTGCCGGTTGGCGACGGCGCCGCCGAGCTTTACGAGCGTGACGGCATAGAACAGCACGGCCAGAAGGGCGACCATGATTCCGATGGCGATGTTGCGGGCGCGGCGGCTTTTCTCCTGCTCGGGCGTCAGCACGACGCCGTTCTGCGGCGCAGCCTTGTCTTGTTGTTCGATGCTCATCTCACCTCCCCTTAGACGACGCCGGCGAGATGTAGCGCGCGCTCGCCGACGATGACGAGGAACAGCAGGAAGAGATAGGAAATCGAGAAAAGGAACAGCCTCAGCGAAGCTCTGCGGGCCGAATCGCCTTCGCGCTTGCGGTAGACCTGCAGGGCGAGCCAGAGCAGATAGGCGCCCGAAACGACCGAGACGGCGCCATAGGCCGGCGACGCAAAACCCATGAGCCAAGGGGTCGCGCCGAGGGGCGCGAGCAGGGTCGAATAAGCGAGGATCTCAAGGCGCGTGCGATCGGGGCCGAACACATTGGGCATCATCGGAATGCCGGCGCGCGCGTAATCGTCATGCTTCATGAGCGCGAGCGCCCAGAAATGCGGCGGCGTCCAGACGAAGATGATTGCGAAGAGAACGATGCTGGCGAGGCCGACCTCGCCGGTCGCCGCCGCATAGCCGACCATGGGCGGGAGCGCGCCCGCCGCGCCGCCAATGACGATGTTCAGGGGCGTCGCGCGCTTCAGCCACATCGTATAGATGGCGACATAGAAGAAGATGGTGAAGGCGAGCAGCGCGGCCGCGAGCCAGTTGGTGGCGAAGCCCAGCGTGAACACTGAGAGCATCGACAGAACGAGGCCGAAGGCCAGCGCCGACTCCGGCTCCATGCGGCCGGCCGGAATGGGACGCTGCGCCGTGCGCGCCATGATCGCGTCAATATCCGCGTCGTACCACATATTGAGGGCGCCGGCGGCGCCGGCGCCGACGGCGATGGCAAGCAAAGCCGTAAAGGCGATGAGCGGATGCGGCGGAACCGGCGCCAGCAGAACGCCCGCGAGCGCCGTCAGCACGACGAGCGACATGACGCGCGGCTTGAGCAGACGGAAATAATCCGACGGCGCCGCCACGGGAATGTGAGGGGCGTTGGCGTCGTCGAGATAGGAAGCGTCGCTCATCGCTGGGTTGCCTCGAAGGGACAAATACGCGGCGAGACCGCGAAATACGCTGAGGGAGGCCGGCGCGAGAAGGACGCGCGCCGGCCCATGTCGGGTTACTGGTGGCCGGGTCCGGAGATGCGCGGCAGCACTTCGAACTGATGGAAGGGCGGCGGCGAAGGCAGCGTCCATTCCAGCGTCGTGGCGCCCACGCCCCACGGATTCGCGCCCGCTTCACGCTTCTTCAGGAAGGCCTCGACGACCGCATAGAAGAAGATCAGCATGGAGAGGCCGCCAATGAAGGCGCCGATCGACGAGATATAGTTCCAGAGCGCGAAAGCGTCCGGATAGTCGATATAGCGGCGCGGCATGCCGGCGAGGCCAAGGAAATGCTGCGGGAAGAAGGTCAGGTTGATGCCGATGAAGAGCACGATGAAGTGAAACTTCGACAGCGTCTCGTTGTAGAGATAGCCCGTCATCTTCGGGAACCAGTAATAGAAGCCCGCGAAGACGGCGAACACCGCGCCGAGCGACATCGTGTAGTGGAAATGCGCCACCACGAAATAGGTTTCGTGGAGCTGGCGGTCCGCCGAGGCGTTCGCCAGAACGACGCCGGTGACGCCGCCCATGGTGAACACGAAGATGAAGCCGATCGCCCAGACCATCGGCGCGCGGAACGAGATCGAGCCGCCCCACATCGTCGCGATCCAGGAGAAGATCTTGATGCCGGTCGGCACCGCGATGACCATGGTGGCGAAGACGAAGTAGCGCTGCGCGTTCAGCGACAGGCCGACCGTATACATGTGGTGCGCCCACACGATGCAGCCGAGGAAGCCGATCGCGACCATGGCGTAGGCCATGCCGAGATAGCCGAAGACCGGCTTCTTGGAGAAGGTCGACACGATGTGGCTGATGAGGCCGAAGGCCGGCAGGATCAGCACATAGACTTCCGGATGGCCGAAGAACCAGAACAGATGCTGGAACAGCAGCGGGTCGCCGCCGCCGGCCGGATCATAGAACATGGTGCCGAAATTGCGGTCCGTCAGCAGCATGGTGATCGCGCCGGCGAGGACCGGAAGCGTCAGCACCAGCAGGAAGGCCGTCACCAGCATGGCCCAGGCGAAGAGCGGCATCTTATGCAGCGTCATGCCCGGAGCGCGCATGTTGAAGATCGTCGTGATGAAGTTGATCGAGCCGAGGATCGACGAGGCGCCGGCGAGATGCAGCGACAGGATGACGAAATCCATCGCCGGGCCGGGATGGCCGATATTCGAGGAAAGCGGCGGATAGAACACCCAGCCGCCGCCAAAGCCCATCATGCCCGGCGCGCCCTCGACGAACATCGACAGGACCAGAAGGATCAGCGAGACGGCGAGGAACCAGAAGGAAATATTGTTGAGGCGCGGGAAGGCCATGTCCGGCGCGCCAATCATGATCGGCACGAACCAGTTGGCGAAACCGCCCATCAGCGCGGGCATGACCATGAAGAAGATCATGAGCACGCCATGTGCGGTGATGAAGACGTTGTAGAGGTTCTTGCCGGCGTCGAGGCCCATCGACGGATCGGCGTGGTTGATCAACTGCGCGAGACCGGGAAACACGCCGATGCCCGGATACATGAGCTCGGCGCGGATCGCGATGGACATCAGCAGACCGACCAGACCGCCGATGACGGCGAGGATCAGGTAGAGCGTGCCGATGTCCTTGTGGTTCGTGGAGAAGAGAAAGCGGCGCAGCCCCCTGGGGTGGTCATGCGCTCCGGCAGTCGAACTCGCCATCGTTTTTTCCTCGATGTCTTATGTTGTCTTGCGTCGGTTTCAGCGAGCCTGTTCGCTCGAAGCGAGGCGCGTCGGAGACTCGGCGGCGGCGAACTTCTTCTTCGACTCGGCCAGCCACTCGTCATATTTCTCGCGGCTCACGACGCGAATCGCCATCGGCATGAAGGCGTGGTCCTTGCCGCAGATCTTGGAGCACTGGCCGTAATAGACGCCTTCCTTCTCGGCCCGGAACCAGGTTTCGTTCAGGCGGCCCGGGACCGCGTCCATACGGACGCCGAAGGCCGGGATGACGAAGGAATGGATCACGTCATTGGCGGTGATCTGCAGCTTCACCACCTCGTTGATCGGAACATAGGCCTCATTGTCGACGGCGAGGAGGCGCGGCTCGCCTTCCTTCAGCTCGTTCTCCGGCTTCATGAGCTGGTCGAAGCCGAAGCCGCCGCCCTGATCCTCGGGATATTTGTAGGACCAGTACCACTGATTGCCCGTGACCTTGATCGTGATCTTCGATTCCGGAATATCGACCTGATGGGCGAGAATGCGGAAGGAGGGGATGGCGATGGCGACGAGGATGAGGATCGGAACCAGGGTCCAGACGATCTCGAGGCCCGTATGGTGCGTCAGTTTCGACGGAACGGGGTTGGATTGCTCGTTGTAGCGCCAGGAGACGTAGAGCAACAGGCCCAGAACGGACAGCGCAATGAAGGTGATGATCGGGAGCAGGAGGGCGTTGTAGAACGCCTGGGTCTCGCGACCGACCTCGGTGACCGTCGCCGGCAGGCCGATGCCGCCGGGAGTCGGCTGCCCCTCCACCTGGGCGTAGGCGAAGCCGGCAAAGAGGACGACCGGTAGCGCGACTGCCGCCGCAAGCGCTCGGCCAGAAAGGTAGTTTCGATTGCCCGTGGACATGCAGGTCGCCTTTCGCACCTTCTCGTCAGTCAGTCTGGTTTTTATGCAAATTTCGGACGCGCTTCCGCCGCCGAGAGCTTTCGCCCGACATGGCCCGGTTCAACCACAAACGCTGGCCCCGCGCAATTGCTGCGTCGCCCTATTTTGGCTGACAAAAAGTCGCGCCCGACGGGCGCCCGCGCGGTTGCGGCCGCGATTTCCCGGACGCCGTCGCGCGCGCCTCGCGTCTTGACAGTCCGGGCCCATTTGCTAGGCAACAGCGGCCTCTCCCGCGCGGCGCGCCGCCGCGATGCGGCCTGTTTTTGCCGGCAAAGTCGACGCATGGAGGCGCGTCCGCCGCTGGAGCGATCATGAAGTCTTTGCGTGCTGCGACATCCTTCGTCCCGTTGCGACAACTCGTCGCGGGCGTCGCCGGCTCCCTTCTCGCAATGGCGGCCGCCGGGGACGCTCCGGCGCAAGGCGTCGTGAAGTCGAAATATGGCGATTGGGAAATCCGTTGCGAAACGCCCGCCGGCGCCTCCGCGGAACAGTGCGCGCTGATCCAGAGCGTCGTCGCCGAGGACAAGAGCAACGTCAATCTCGTCGTCATCGTTTTGAAAACGAGCGACGGCAAAAGCCGTCTGCTGCGCGTGATCGCGCCCCTCGGCGTGCTGCTTCCGAACGGCCTTGGTTTGAAAATCGACGAAACGGACATCGGACGCGCCGGCTTTGTCAAATGTCTGCCAACCGGTTGCGTCGCTGAAGTCGTGATGGACGACAAGCTGATCGATCAGTTGAAGAGCGGCAAGACGGCGACCTTCATCATTCATCAGGTGCCCGAGGAAGGGATCGGCCTGCCGCTCACTCTTCAAGGCTTCAAGGAAGGCTATTCGAAACTCCCCTGAAGGAGCGCGTTCGCTTAGATGAAGACAGCTTATGCAGGTTGGGCGATTCTCGCCCTCGCCGCGGGTCTCGCCGCGCAAGACGCCGCCGCTTTCGAATTCCCGAAGGTCGGCGTGCCGGAAATGCTTGGGGGCGGGCAAAGCGCGCCGCAGACGCCCGGCGCCACGACGGATTGTCCCGTCATCGTGATCGAGGACGGCGCGCAAATGATCCGTTCGCCGGCCGGCGCCGACGCGGCCAATGTGCATCACCAGGTGTCGATCAAAACGACCGCGCGCGAATGCATCGTCGACGGCGCCAATTTGACCGTCAAGGTCGGCGTCGAGGGCGACGCCATGCTCGGCCCCACGGGCGCGCCCGGCGCTTTCGGCGGGACGATCCGCGTGGCCCTGCGCCGCACCAAGGACGATTCGATCGTCACGACGAAGAACTACCGCGTAAGCGCGACCATTCCTTCCGGCGCCGCGCGGGCCGACTTCCGTCTGCTCCCGGATCCGATCACGGTTCCCTCGGCCGCGAAGGCCCAGGAAGAATATGAAATCCTCATCGGCTTCACCGAAGGCGCGGCGGACCCGGTCGCCAAAAAGAAGAAGGGCCGGCGCTGACGCGCGCGGCCCCTCAATAGTTTTTCTTTTTCGCTGCGTTCAGTTCGAGACGTAGCGCGCGCGCTCCGCGAGCGACTTCACCTCGTTGATGCCGGCCGCGACGAAGTCCTTGCCGGCGACGCCCTTGCTCAGAACGCGCTCGGCGACCTTCACGGCCGCGTCGGCGGCGGCGGCGCGCACTTCGGCGGCGGCCTGCGCCTCGGCCTGGGCGATCTTCTGCTCGACCTGCTTCACGCTGCGCGCCATGAATTCGTCGAGGCGGCGCTTGCCTTCGGCGGCGATGAGCTCGGCTTCTTCCTTGGCCTGTGCGACGATGGCCTTGGCCTCCGCCTCGGCTTCCTCGCGCTTCTTCTCGAAGGAGGCGAGGAGCGACTCGGCCTCGGCGCGCAGGCGCTCGGCCTCGGCGAGCTCGCTCTTGATGCGGTTGATGCGCGCATCGATCAGCGCGGCGAATTTTGAATGGGCGCCGGCCCAGAGCAGCACGAGCAGGAAGATCGTGAAGCCGACGGCGACGTAGAATTCCGCGTCGAATTGCATGGAACGCGTCTCCTCAGTTCACGGATTTATATTCGGCGGCGAGCTTCGCCCGATCCGCCGGAGCGCCGGTCAGCTTCTCGACGATCGACGCGGCCGCGTCGAGCGCGATCGCCTCGACATTGGCGAGAGCGGAGGCCTTGGCGCTTGCGATGCGCGCCTCGGCGGCGCGGATCTTCTCGGCGGCGTCCGCCTCGGCGCGGGCGCGCTGAGCGCTCGCCGTGTCGGCGATCTTCTGCTGGGCCTCGCGGCCGATCGTCTGCGCCTCTTCGCGGCGCAGGCGCAGATTCTCGTCATTGGCGGCGGCGGCGGCCTGGGCCTTGGCCTGCATCTCGCGCGAGGCGTCGAGATCGGCGGCGATCTTCTGTTCGCGGTTCTCGATGATGCCGCCGACGCGCGGCAGCGCAAGGCGCGACATGAGAATGTAGAGGAAGCCGAAGATCAAAGCGAGCCAAACGAGCTGCGGCGCGAAATTCTCGGTCTGGAAGGGCGGGAAGACGCCTTCGTGATGGGCTTCGCCGCCCGGCGCGCCCACGGACTCATGCGTCGCGGGAGTTTCCTGCTCGGCCTCGGCGGCTTGCGCGGAGGCGGCCTGGGCGGAAGAGATGATCGCCATGGACATGATCCAAAATCTTCGACGCGGCGCGCGGTTTTCAAACGCGAAGCGCCTCTACGGGGCGTGCGGCGCAAGGCGCGGCATGAAGCGCGCGCCTTGCGAAATCTCAGGAAAGGCTCAGGCCTTCAGATACAGCAGCAGCGCGATGACGAAGGCGAAAATCCCTAAGCCTTCGGCGAGCGCCGCGCCGATGATCGCGTTGGTGAACTGGGAGGCGGCCGCCGACGGATTGCGCAGGGCGCCGTTGACGAAGTTGCCGAAGATGAGGCCGACGCCGATCGCCGCGGCGCCGGTGCCGATGGCGGCGAGACCCGCGCCAACCAGTTGCATTTCAGTAGCCATAGGACTCTCCTGCTTGTTTGGGCGACGTTTATTGTTGGATGTTTATCAGTGGCCCGGATGAATCGCGTCGTTGAGATAGACGCAAGTGAGGACGCTGAAGACGAAGGCCTGCAAGAAGGCCACGAGCAGCTCCAGCGCATAGAGCGCGACGATGGCGAGCAGCGGAATCGGCGCCAGCGCCTGATAGACGCCGCCGGCCGCGAGCAGCAGCACGACGAAGCCGCCGAACACCGCGAGCGTCACATGGCCCGCGAGGATGTTGGCGAAAAGACGAATGGAGAGCGACACGGGGCGCGACAGGAAGGAGATGATCTCGATCGGCACGAGGATCACCAGCACGGGCAGCGGCACGCCATGCGGCACGAAGAGGTTCAGGAAGCCGAAGCCGTTCCGGTAGAAGCCGTAGGCGGTCACCAGCAGAATGACGAAAAGCGCGAAGGCGCCGGTCACGACGATCTGGCTCGTCACCGAGAAGGTGTAGGGGATGAGGCCGATCAGATTGGAGATGAGTATGAAGGAGAAAAGCGAGAAGACGAAGGGGAAGAACTTCATCCCTTCCTTGCCGGCCGTCTGGCGCACCGTATTGGCGACGAATTCGTAGAGCATTTCCGCGAGCGCCTGGAAGCGGCCGGGCACGATCGCCTTGCGCGAGGTCGCGACGACCATCAGCAGCACGACGCCGAGCGCCGCGAGCAGCATGTAAAGCGAGGCGTTGGTGAAGGAGGTCTCGAAGCCCGCGATCTCGTGCGGGAAGTAGCGGTGCAGTTCGAATTGTTCGATCGGATTCGGCGCGGCCGCTGCTTCGTTGCTCATCGTCCCTGCCCGGGCGTCTCCGCCCGGCCCTCGATTGACGGCGCAAAATGCGCCCTAGGTCTCGTTCCGATCGCGCCCGCTCAAGCCTTGGGCTTCGCGACGCGATAGATGTTCCAAAAGCCGGCCGCTATGCCGAGACCGAGAAGCACGATCATCAGCCAGGGCTTGGTGCCGAGCCATTCATCCGCCTTCCAGCCGATGAGCCCGCCGACCAGCACCGCGCCCGCAAATTCGGCAAAAGCGTTGAGCCCGACGCTCAGCGCCTTCGACAGCCCCAATCGCTCGGGCGGCGGCGCCTCCTTGGCGAGTCGCTCTTCCTCGCGCTGCTTGAGCGCCGCGTCGAGCTTCTCGAGCCGCGCATTGAGCGCGTCCTGTTCGGCGTCCCGCTTGTCGTCCTCGTTCATCGGCTCTCTCCGTCGCGCCGGGAGGGGCGCGCAAAATGAACGATGGCCGGGACGGCTTGTTCGGGGGATTGTCTTATGCTTTTGGGGGCGGCTTGACCGAAAAAACCCGGCCTCGCGGCCAAGCCCTTTCGAGCCGGGCGCAACATATTGACGGGCCACGGCGAAGTCAAGGCGGCGGCCGTTTGCGCAAATAGATTGTTTTCGAAGTAAAAAGTCCGATTGCGGCGATTCGCGCGGGCTGAAACTTTGTGCATTTGCGAAGGGCGGAAGCCTCCTTTGCATCGTCGCGGCGTTGGAGATTCGATTATTCGAAAGCGTCCTCGAAATTTTCGCCGCCGCAAAAAACGCTTTCAATCAGATAGATTGCCGGACGACGGCGCTTTTTGATCCGTTCGAGGATCCGCCGTCCCCCATTCGCCGACATGCGCCTTGAGGCGGAGGCCCGCCGCACGCGCTTTGCGGTAGATTGGGACGAACGCCTCTATCGGCTGCGCCGCCTCATCGCCGGACAGGTCAAGCGTCTCGAACACCCCAAGCTCGAGAAGGGGAGTCGCCCAGCGTTCGATAGCTGCGATGCCGCAGTGGCCGTGAGATGCCGAGTTGTGGAACCCAATCGATGTCCGGTCCGCCAGCCCGATGAGCCTCTTGTAGAGTTCTCCAGACCGCCTGAGCGGAGCCCTCGTAGAGAGTTATGCTCCACACATCCTCGCCCACTTCGAGGCGCGTGACGCCATCCTTCCGCGCTTGAACAAAGGTCGCTTCGAGCGCCAGGGCGCGACCCGCGGCGCCAGCGAAGAGGGCTGAGAACTTCTCGTCCGCGAAGGCGTGCATCTCGGCCATTGAGCCGAGCACCCGGTCCACGGGGGCTATATCGACACCGGTCCTCTCACGTAGAAATGCCCGATCGCCGCCCCCGATTCCATGGATGTGGAAATCAGCTTTCGGAGCACGGCGAACGGCTTCCCGGTCACCGACTTCGAGCGCGGTCGCGAAATCGCTGGACATGGTTAGCCTGACCTGAAGGATTTACGGCGCCTTTGGCTGGCGAGTCGAAACTCAAACTGAGACACTGTCCAAAGACCGCGTTTCGCCTCGTCAACTCGCCAGCGCAAATTTCTCCGCCTGCTCCAGATCGACCGAGACGAGCTGCGAAATGCCGCGCTCGGCCTGGGTCACCCCGAAGAGCCGGTCCATGCGGGCCATGGTGATCGGATTATGGGTGATCGTCACGAAGCGCGTGTCGGTCTTCTTGCGCATTTCGTCGATCAGGTCGCAGAAGCGCTCGACATTGTAGTCGTCGAGCGGCGCGTCGACCTCGTCGAGCACGCAGATCGGCGAAGGGTTGGTGAGGAACACCGCGAAGATCAGCGACATGGCGGTGAGCGCCTGCTCGCCGCCCGAGAGCAGCGACATCGCCGCGGGCTTCTTGCCCGGCGGACGGGCGAGAATGTCGAGACCCGCCTCCAGCGGATCGTCGCTTTCCACGAGCTGCAGCTCCGCCGAGCCGCCGTCGAAGAGAAGCGTGAACAGCTCCTTGAAATGGGCGTTGACCTTGTCGAAGGCGGCGAGCAGGCGCTCGCGGCCCTCCTTGTTGAGGCTCGCTATGGCGGCGCGCAGCTTCTTGATCGCCTCGGCGAGGTCGTCGCGCTCGGCGATCATTTTATCGCGCTGTGCGTCGACTTCGGCGAGTTCGTCCTCGGCGCGCAGATTGACGGCGCCGAGGCGCTCGCGATCGGCGCGCAGGGCCTCTAACCGCTTCTCGATCTCGGCGATCTCCGGAAGCTCGTCGCCCGCCTTCACGCCCGCAAGATTGGCGAGCGCGGCCGGGGTCGTTTCGAGATCGTGCAGGATGGCGCGCTCAATATCGGCGGCGCGCTGCTTCGCCGCCTCCAATTGCGCCTCGCTGCGGGCTTTTTCCTCGCGGGCGGCGCTCATGGCGTCAAGCGCGGCGCGGGCGGCGCGGTCGGCTTCGGCGAGGCGCGTCTCGGCGCGGGCGCGTTCATCGGCGGCGTCGCTGCGGGCGGCCTCGGCGTCCGCCAGGGCGTTCATCAGCGCGCGGCGCTGGTCCAGGAAGGCGTCGGGCGATTCGGCGAGGCGCTCCTGCTCCTCGCGCGCCGATTCGAGACGCTCCTCCAGCTCGCCGAGCCGGTCCTGGGCGCGGTCGCGGCGTTCCGCCCAGGAGGCGATCTCGCGGAGAATCGCGTTGACTCGGGCGGCGCGGGCGTTGGCCTCGTTGCGCAGGCTCGTGAGCGCCGCGCGGGCCTCGCTCGCCTGGGCGCGCTCGACCATGGCGCGGGCGCGCAGGCTTTCCAGCGCCCCGGCGAGGAAGGCCGGCTCCTCCAGCGCGTCGAGCTCGGCGGCGAGATTGTCGCGCTTCTGCGCGGCCTCGTCGCGATTCGCCAGCGTCTGGGCCTTGGCGGCCTCCAGCGCGGAAAGGCGCTGGCCGATCTGGGCGAGACGGCGCTCGGCGGCGTTGTGGCGCTCGCGGGCCTCCTCCAGCCGGGCGCGGGCGCGCCGCTGGGCGTCGCGCGCCTGGGCGTCGGCCATGGCGGCGAGCCGCGTCGCCTCGCGTGCGGCCTCCTGCTCCTCGGCGAGGGCGTCGGCCTGGGCGCGGGCTAACGCCGCCTCGGCGCGCAAATCGGCGAGGCGGTTTTTCTCCGCAAGGCGGCGGGCGGCGGGGGTCGGCGCTTCGGCGGCCTGGGTGAAGCCGTCCCAACGCCACAGATCGCCCTCCTTGGAGACGAGCCGCTGGCCGGGCTTCAGGAGCTTGCGCAGATTTTCGCCCTCGACGCGCAGCGCCACGCCGATCTGGGCGAGGCGGCGGCGCAGCGCCGGCGGCGCCTCGACCATCTCGCCGAGCGCGCGCACGCCGGGCGGCAGCGGCGGATCGCCGGCGCCGGAGGTCAGCGCCCAATGGGCGGGGGCGGAGGTTTCGGCCGAGGCGTCGAGATCGTCGCCCAGCGCGGCGCCGAGCGCGGTCTCGTAACCCTTCTCGACCGTCATGCTCTCGACGACCGGCGCCCAGAGCCCGCCCGAGGCGGACTGAAGCAGGTTTTCGAGCGTTCGGACCTCGGTCTCCAGCCGCTGGGCCCTCAGCGCCGCCTGCTCCACCGGCTGGCGCGCGGCCGATTCGGCCTCGCGCGCGTCGCGCTGGACCTCTTCCGCCATTTGCGCGGCCTCGTCCGCCGCGCGCGCCTCTTCGGCCGCCATTTCGAAAGCTTCGGCGAGGCGGGCGGCCTCCTCGGCGCCGCCGCCCTGGCCTGCGATCAGCGCGAATTCCGTATCGAGCCGGGTGAGTTCCGCCTCGAATCGGGCGACGCGGCCGGTCTCGTCGCGCAACGCCGATTCGAGCGCGCCGCGGCGGGCGTTGACGCCGGCAAGCTGCTGCTGCGCGTCGGAAAGCTGCGATTCGGCCTCGGCCAGCGCCGCCTCGATCCCGGCGAGGCGCTCTTTCGCCTCGGCCTCGCGTTCGCCGTCGGACGAATCGGCGCCGATGAGCTCGGCGCGCTCCTCCTCCAGCCGTTCGGCGACCTGCGCGGCGTCCTCGATCAAGGCGCGCTCGCGTTCGAAATCGCGCATGAACTGCTCGATCTGGCGCGCCAGCTCGGAAATGCGCCGCCTGGCGCGCTCCTCGTCGGCCTCCAGCGCCTGGCGCGCGGCGACGAGGCGGTGCATGGCTGCCCCGGCCTCGGCCTCCTTCTCGCGCAGCTTCGGCAGCTCATGGGCGGCGATGGCCTGCAGCTTCGCGGCCTCGGCCTGCGCCAGCGTGCGGGCCTGCACATTGGCGATGTCGGCTTCGAGCTTTTGCGCGGCGTCGCGCAGGCTGTCGGAGGCGATCTGGTAGGAGACGAGCGCGACCAGCGCCTCGTTCTGGCGGATCCTGCCAGCGAGCTCGCGATAGCGCGCGGCCTGCCGAGCCTGGCGGCGCAGACTGTCGCCCTGGCTCTCGACCTGTTTCAGAACGTCCTCAAGGCGCGTAAGATTTTCGGAAGCCGCATTGAGCCGCAGCTCGGCCTCGTGACGGCGGGTATGGAGGCCCGCGACGCCGGCGGCGTCCTCCAGAATGCGGCGGCGCGCCTGGGGCTTGGCCGAAATGATCTCGCCGATCTGCCCCTGCCGCACCAGCGAGGGCGAGCGGGCGCCGGTGGCGGCGTCGGCGAAGAGAAGCTGCACGTCGCGCGCGCGGACTTCCTTGCCGTTGACGCGATAGGTCGAGCCTTGCTCGCGCTCGATTCGGCGCGTGACCTCGATCGAATCGGCGTCGTTGAAGGCCGCGGGCGCGAGACGCGCGGAATTGTCCAGAACAAGGCCGACTTCCGCGAAATTGCGCGCCGCGCGCGAGCCGCCGCCGGAGAAGATCACGTCGTCCATGCCGGACGCGCGCATGTTCTTGTAGGAATTCTCGCCCATCACCCAGCGCAGGGCCTCGACGAGATTGGACTTGCCGCAGCCATTCGGCCCGACCACGCCGGTGAGCCCCGGCTGGATCAGGAAGTCGGTCGGTTCGCAGAAGCTTTTAAAGCCCAGAAGCCGCAGGCGCTCGAATTTCATGACATAAAAATGCGCCACAAAAGAATGACGAATGCAAGGAAGCCCCCGCAATATGTTGTGGGAAGAACGACAGGCGCCGGGAGCGCGGCCTATCGGAAGGCCGCCGCGTTTTCGGGCGCGCCCCCGGCGCCGTCTTTTTCCTGTTGCAATGCACGGGCGCGCCCGAAAAAATGCGGGCCGGCGGGGTGAATCGCCGCGAGGTCGCGCCGATATCGGGCGGAATCGCCCGATCACGGAAAACGCGATGGATTTCAAGGTTCAGAGCGCGTTTTTCACAATAGCCGGCTTTCAACCGGCGCGCTCCAAAGGCCGCTAGTCGAGGGATAGATTGTTGGCGACGGCTTCCTGCTGCGACGAGGATCTCTGGGTTTTCGGCTATGGCTCGCTAATGTGGCGGCCGGGCTTCGATTACGCCGAAAGCGCGCTCGCCTGGATCCATGGCTATCACCGCTCGCTCTGCATCTTTTCCCATGTGCATCGCGGCACGCCGGAGCGGCCGGGGCTCGTTCTCGGCCTCGACAAGGGCGGCTCCTGCCAGGGCGTGGCCTTCCGCGTCGCCGCGAGGAATCGCGAGAAGACGATCTGCTATCTGCGCGAGCGGGAGCTCGTGACCTCGGTCTATCTCGAAAAGACGATCGGCGTCCGCTTCGCGGAGGGCGGCTGCGTCAACGCTCTGGCCTATGTCGTCGATCGCAGCCATTGCCAATATGCGGGTCGCCTGCCCTTTGACGAGATGACGCGGCTTGTCGCGGAGGGGGTCGGGATCAATGGCGACAATCCCGCTTATGTCCGCAATACCTACGAGCACCTCCTCCAGCTCGACATTCACGACGCCGAGTTGGCGGAGATCGTGCGGCGCCTCGACAAAAGCTCCTGCCGCGCCGCGCCGGAACAAAAAAAGGCCGGGGCAAGCCCCGGCCGCTAAAAGACTCGCAATGCGCGAACGCTTCACCCTTCACGCCAAGCGGAACCGACGCTCACGCAACGCCTCGAAGAACAAAGGACGCACGCAACAGACGCAACGCCACGCAAAGCTCAGTTCAGCAGCGATCCCGCAAGATCGCGGATCGCTGCGGCGTCCGGGCAAAAGTGAACATGCCATTCAGCGACGCCGAGCTCCTGGGCCAATTCGCGAAGCGCGGGCGCGCGACGGCCCTCGCCGGCGGAGAACAAGCAGACCGGCCGCAGCGCCGCCCCGTCCCGCGCCACGCCGATGATTGCGCCATTCTCGACATCCGAAACGAAACCCTCTTCTCCGCGCTGGAAAACGGAACAGACATAGCGGCGGCCCGTGACTCCGCGCCAGGAGAAGAAACGGCCGCGCAGCGAATCCGAGCCCGCAAGCGAGTCGAGTTCCTGCCCGCGGGTCGCCAGCGCCCTTCCGGCGCGGCGCAGAGAGGAAGCCGAGAAAGTGTAGCGTTGCATGACGACCCTGCCAGGGAGCGAAACTAGAACATGTTTAGAACAAACACAGCACAAAGTCAAGGCGCGCCCGCCAGAGCCCCGGGTTCCTGGACAAAGCCCCGACGGGCGCGCGCCGCGTCGCGAGAGCTTGCGACGCAAGACGGTTACCCGTCTCGCCCATCCTTATGCCCGGCGCCGCATCTCAAGAATGTGCGCCAACGCGCATGACGAAACTGGAACGCAACCATTGAACCTTACAGATGGGGGAGCCGCCCCCTGTTTCAAGCTGGAACACAGCGGAGCGCGACTGCGACATTTATTCGCATGAGTCAACATGTTTTTTGTAATCTTGCACAAAAAGCCTCATCTTTGGGCGCCCAAAGGCGCGAATTTCCGGTTTTCAGCTCCTTCCCCTGGGGATAAGCGGAGAGTCGCCCGCTCCTGCGAGGCGAGGCCCGGGAGAATGGAGCGCAGCGAGTTGATTGCCAACGCCGAACGGCGCGAGCCGCCTGAAGCCGGTCGCGCGCCGGCCGAAAGCTTTATCATCGTGGTCAATCCCGACGCGGGCGGCGAATGCCGGCGTCTCGCCTCCGCCGTCGCGGCGGAGCTTGCGGCGCGCGGCCGCCGCGTCGTCGTCGAGGACGCCGTCCGGCAGGGCCATATCCGCCGCCTCGCGGAAGCGACGCGCGCCGACGCGCTGCTCGTCGCGGGCGGCGACGGCTCGATCAACGAGGCGGTGCGCGGCCTTCTCGCCCGGCCCGCCCCGCGTCCGGCGCTCGGCGTCATTCCGCAAGGCACGGTCAACGTGCTGACCCAGGAGCTCGGTCTCCCCGAGGAGAGCGCGGCGCTCGCCGAGATTTTCGCGCGCGGCGGGACGAAGCCGCTCCATGTCGGCCTCGCCAATGGCCGGCCCTTCGTGCTGATGGCCTCAGCCGGCCTCGACGCGGCGGTCGTTCAATCGGTCGATCTCGGGCTCAAGAAGGCGCTCGGGCGCTTCGCCTACGCCATCGCCGCCGCGAAAATTCTCGCGCGCGGCGATTTTCCGGACATAGAGGCGGAGACCGACGCCGGGACGCTGCGGGCGAAATGCGTCGTGGTCGCCAAATCGAAATATTACGGCGGGCGCTTCGTCATCGACGCCGCGGCGGATGTGACGCGGCCGGGCTTGAGCCTCGTCGCGCTGACCGAGATTTCGCTCGGCGCGACGCTCGCCCTCGTCCGCTATTTCGCAAGCGGCCGGCTCGACGCGGCCGGGCGCATCCGCAAGCTCGCGGTGCGCAGGGCGACGTTGCGCGGCGGCGCGGCGCAGATCGACGGGGACTATCTCGGCCCGACGCCGGTCGATATACGCGAGGCGGACGAGACGCTCGACATTCTCGCCTGAGGTCGAGGAGCCTCAGGCGTTCGCGCCGCCGCCGGCCGTCTTCAGCCAGGCGGCGCCGCAGGCCTTGGCCAGCTCCCGCACGCGCAGAATATAGCTCTGGCGCTCGGTGACGGAGATGACGCCGCGCGCGTCGAGCAGGTTGAAGGCGTGGCTCGCCTTGATGCACTGGTCGTAAGCCGGCAGCGCCATGCGATGCATCTCGTCGCCCGAGCCCGCGCCGAAATCGAGCAGGCGCCGGCATTCCGCCTCCGCGTCCTTGAAGTCCTCGAAGAGCTTCGCCGTGTCCGCGGCTTCGAAATTATGGCGCGAATATTCCTGCTCGGCCTGAAGGAAGACGTCGCCATAGGTCACCTTCTCCGTCCCGACCCGGCCGTTGAAGTTCAGCTCCATGATGCTGTCGACGCCCTGCAGATAGCAGGCGAGGCGCTCAAGGCCGTAGGTCAGCTCGCCCGCGACGGGCGCGCATTCGAAGCCCGCGACCTGTTGAAAATAGGTGAATTGCGAGACCTCCATGCCGTCGCACCAGCATTCCCAGCCGAGCCCCCAGGCGCCGAGGGTCGGGCTCTCCCAATCGTCCTCGACGAAGCGGATGTCGTGCAGCTTCGGATCGATCCCGATCGCCGCGAGCGAAGCGAGATAGAGATCCTGCAGATTGGCCGGCGAGGGCTTCAGGATCACCTGGAACTGGTAGTAGTGCTGCAGGCGGTTGGGATTCTCGCCATAGCGCCCGTCCTTGGGACGCCGGCAGGGCTGCGCATAGGCGGCGCGCCACGCCTTGGGGCCGAGCGCGCGCAAGGTCGTCGCCGGATGGAAGGTGCCCGCGCCCATCTCCATGTCATAGGGCTGCAAAATGACGCAGCCCTGCGCCGCCCAGTAATTCTGCAGGGTGAGGATGAGGTCCTGGAAGGAATCGGCGGGGCGGAGCGAGATCATGCGTTTGTCCGGTGAAGCGGCGTCGCGCAACGGTTAGGGGCGCCGCCGCCGCCCGTCAATGCCGCTTTCCCGGCCCCGCCCAAGACTCCCCAAAGACCCGCAAGACCCCCGGGGGGCGGCGCTCGCGGCCGGATCGGCCGGGAGGCGGGCATGGCCGAAATCCGGGTTCAGAATTTCTTCACGATCCTCGAAATCGACGAAAAAACGCGCTTTTCGATAAATCCCCCGTAAACCAATCCTAAAGCTCCCCGGCGCTAGCGTCGAGCCATGCGTAACATGGTCTCGTATCCTCGCGTTTTCGCGCCTCGCGGCGTCCGCCGGATCGTTCCGGCGCTCGGCGCGCTGCTCACCAGCGTGCTCGCCGCCGGCCTTCTCTTCCCGCAGAGCGCGGTCGACCCGGCTCCGGAGGCGGCCGAAGCCGCGCCGAGCGCCGGCGGGATCGGCCTGCGCGGCTCCTATCTCTCGGATATCGGCCCGCATGCGCCGGGCGCCTTCGCGCCGCGCGGCGCATGCGCGAAACCATACAATGTCTTCGTGGCGCAGGCCGAGGCGGCGGCGTCCGCGCCCGCCGGGAGAGGCGGCGACAGGACCGCCCTGGCGCCCCTGCCCCCGATGCGGCCCGCCGAATGGCGGACGACGCTCGCCGAATCCGCGCCCGTCTATGCGGATGTCCCCATGCCCCCGCGCCGGCCGGCCGAGCTTTCCGTCGCGCTGAAGCCCGAGGCGCCCAGGGAGCAGCGCCATGAGACGGCGGCGGCCCCGGTCCCCGCCGAGCCGGTCCCGCCGGCGCCTTTGCCCGCCCCGCGCCAGATCGCGCGGCAGGACGCCCCGGCCGCGCGCACGACCATCGTGCCGGCGGCGCCCGCCGACCATCGCGGCTTCTTTGAAAGGCTCTTCGGCGGCGCGCCCCAGGCCGCCGCGCCGCAAGCGACGAGCCGCCGCGAAATGGCCTATGCCTCGACCAATGACGCAGGCGGGCTTTTCGGCGGTCTGCGCAGCGCCGTCGCGCCGGCGAATCCCGCCGCGCGCTACGACCGCTACACGGCCGTCTACGACATTTCCGCCCGCACGGTTTACATGCCGGACGGCACGCGGCTCGAGGCCCATTCCGGCCTGCGCGAGCATCTCGACGATCCGCGCTACGTCCATCTGCGGATGCGCGGCCCCACCCCGCCGCATCTCTATGAGCTGACGCCGCGCGAGGCCTTGTTCCACGGGGTCGAGGCGCTGCGGCTCAATCCGGTCGGCGGCGGCGGCGCGATCTACCATCGCGCCGGCCTCCTCGCCCATACTTACATGCTCGGCCCCAATGGCGACTCGAATGGCTGCGTGTCCTTCCGCGACTACAACGCCTTCCTGAACGCCTATAAGCGCGGCGAAATCCGGCGCCTTGCCGTCGTCGCCCATATGTAACATACTGTTACAAATCGTTTTTCATGATCGGACGGCCTCTTGGCCGTCCATCGAAGCGCCCGCTCACAGCCAGGATTTCGCCTAAATCCAGCCCAAGCAAGGCCGCGATGCTTTTCCAGAGTGTTGCTGCGGCGTTCTTGCGCGCCCGAAACGACGGATCGGAGCATTGATTCGCTCACCATGCCCCCGATCGCGGTCGAAAGGCGCAACGCAAAGATCACTCGGGGGCGGATCGTGAAGAACACCAACACGCTACATGGCTTCTTGTCTCGCGATCGCGGCCGGCTCCTCGCCTATACGGTGCTGGGCGCGGGTTCGCTTTCCCTGAGCTTGCTCGCCTGCTGGCACGGCTTCCGTCCTCGGGTTTCACCCGCGCCGTCGATCGCCGCCGCGCCGCAGCCGGCGCCGGCGGTCAATCCTTACGGCCCGATGGTGGTCGGTCTCGGTCCGTGGGCCCGCACCGCCGCCGCCGCGCCGCCCGAAACGGAGCCCGCCCGGCAGGCCGCCGCGCTCGACGCCAAAGTCGAACCCGCCGCGCCGGCCCCGCAGCAGCCGGAGACCGTCGCCGAAGCGGCGCCCGCCTATCCCGAAGCCGACGTCCCGCTGCCGCCGCGCCGCCCGGCCGAGCTGAAAAATCTCGCCAGCCGGACGGCGGAGCCCGTCCCGATGCGCGAGGCCGCGCTTCCCGCGCCGCCCGCCCAGGCGCCGGTCCCGGGCGACAATCGCAGCTTCTTCGAGAAGATCTTCGGCGGCGCCGGCGCCGGGCAGCAACAGCAGGCCGCGCAGCCGCAGCCCGCGCCGACGGGACGCAACGCCCGTCGCCAGCAGCCGGCGCCCATGCAGCAGGCCATGGCCTATGCGCCGCAGGAGCCGGCCAGCGGCGGGCTCTTCAGCGGCCTGACCAGCGCCGTCGCGCCGGCCGCGCCCGCGCAATCGGTCACGACCGGCCCCGCCTCGCGCGCCGGCGACGGCACGGCGGTCTACGACATCTCGGCCCACACGGTTTACATGCCGGACGGCACGCGCCTGGAGGCGCATTCGGGCCTGCGCGAGCATCTCGACGATCCGCGCTTCGCGCATATCCGCATGAAGGGCCCGACGCCCCCCAGCGTCTACACGCTCTCGCCCCGCGAAGCGCTGTTCCACGGCGTCGAGGCCCTGCGCCTCACGCCGATCAGCGGCAACGTCTATGGCCGCGCCGGCCTTCTCGCCCATACCTATATGCTGGGCCCGAACGGCGACTCCAATGGCTGCGTTTCCTTTCGCGACTATCAGGCTTTCCTGAACGCCTATAAGCGCGGCGAGGTGAAGCGGCTGGTCGTGGTCGCGCGAATGTAAGCCGCGCCTGCGCGCGGCTCTTCGAAGCCAACCTTCCGGCGGCGTCCTCGTTTTATCGAAAACCTCCGATTTTAGCCCAAAGGCGCGCTCGACCGCGCAGGAAGGAGACGCATATCTCTCCATGCGTCCCAGCGATCAATCGGGCGCGCGGGAGGTTGATATGCGGCGGCTGTGGCGTCTTCTCTTGCCTCTCGCCTTCTTCGCGGCGGCGCCCGCGGACGCGACCGTGCGCGTTCACATCGATCTCTCGCGCCAGCGCATGCATGTGGCCTCGTCGAGCGGCAGCTATAGCTGGCCGGTCTCGACGGCGCGGCCGGGCTACCGGACGCCGCGAGGAAGCTTCTCCGCGCGCGGGCTGCAGCGCATGCATTATTCCAGCAAATATGACAACGCGCCCATGCCGCATTCGATTTTCTTCTCCGGCGGCTACGCCATCCATGGCACTTATGCGACGCGCGCGCTCGGCCGTCCGGTCTCTCATGGCTGCGTGCGGCTGTCGCCGGGCCACGCCGCCGAGCTTTACGGCATGGTGAGACGCGAGGGCGCGCGCATCACGATCGGCCGTTAGCGCCGGCGCTTTGGTTCGATCGCGGAAAACGCGACCGAACCCAAAGTCGGAGCGCGCCTGGCGGAAGGCCGCTTCGCGCTTTTTCGCCGCGCGCTCCGGGATTTTGCTGGCCTCCGGAGCGCGCCCCGCGTAAATGAGCGCCCCGCGGCGCCGGCGCCTGGCTCGGAGAGGCGATCTCATGCATTTGGCCGAGTTGAGGCTCTTCATCGAAGACGCGCCCATTGGCGCCGCGATGTTCGACCGCGAAATGCGCTACCTCGCCTTCAGCCATCACTGGCTCGTCAATCACAGAATCGAAAGCATCGCCCTCGGCCGTTCGCATTACGAGGTTTTCCCGGAAATTCCCGAGCGTTGGAAGGAAGTGCATCGCCGCGCCCTCGCCGGCGAGACGATCCACCAAAGCGAAGATCGTTTCGAACGCGCCGACGGCTCGACGATCTGGCTGAAATGGGAGACGCGCCCCTGGCGCGACGCCGACGGCGCGATCGGGGGCGTCATCATCTTCTGCGACGACATCACGCCGCGCAAGCATGTGGAGGAGGCGCTCAAGAAGGCGCTGGCGCGCCAGCGCCTCGCGCAATCGGCGGGACAGATCGGCATTTGGGATTGGGAGATCGAGCTCAACCGCACCTATCTCAACGACGAATGGTATCAGATCTACGGGCTGACGAGAGGAGGGCCGCTGACCTACGAGGATTTCGTCGCGCGCGTGCATCCGGAGGACCGCGCCAAGGTCGAGGAATCGACCAGATCGGCGCTCGCCGGAAAAGGAGCGATCGATCTGGACTTCCGTATCCTGCGCGCCAATGACGGCGCGCTTCGCTGGGTGAAGTCGAGGGGCGAAGCGCAGTTCGACGCAAAGGGCAAGGCGGTCCGCGCCATGGGGGCGGTCTACGACATCACCGAGCGCAAGGAGATGGAAAGCGCGCTGCGGGAAGCCGATCGGCGGAAATCGGAATTTCTGGCGATGCTCGCGCATGAATTGCGCAACCCGCTGACGCCGATTAGCAACGCCATCAACGTGCTTGGGCGCATGACGGGGACGAGCGGCCGCGCGGCGGACGAGAAGATGCGCGCCGTCCTGGAGATGGCGCGACGGCAGGTCGACCACCTCTCGCGCCTCGTGAACGACCTCCTCGACATGACGCGCATCAGCCACGGAAAGATTTCATTGGAGCGCAGGGAGGTCGATCTCCTCCAATTGCTCGCCCATGCGGTGGAGCTGACGCAACCAGCTTTCGACGCCAAGGGCCATACGCTCGTGACGGACCTTCCGGCCGCGCCGCTGACGGTCTTCGGCGATCCCGTCCGCCTGACGCAAGTCCTCGCCAATCTGCTCAACAACGCCGCGCGCTATACCGACCATGGCGGCCGGATCGAGCTGGCGGCGCGGCGGGAGGACGACGAGGCCGTCGTGACCGTGCGCGACAATGGGCAGGGGATTCCGCCGGAAATGCTCGGCTCGATCTTCGAAATGTTCACGCAAGCCGGCCCCGGCGACGTCGCCGCCCAGCGCGGTCTCGGCGTCGGCCTCGCGCTGGCGCGCCGCCTCGTGGACATGCATGGCGGAAAGATCGAGGCGAAGAGCAAGGGGCCCGGGCGCGGCAGCGAGTTTACCTTGAGGCTTCCGCGCCGCACGATTGCCGTCAGGGACCCGCTTGCCTAGATGTGTGACGGCCGCCAAGGTGGTCGCGATAAAGACATAGGGAGGAGACCATGCATAAGTCCGCTTTGGCCGTCGCCGCGCTGCTGGCGACGAGCGTCCCCGCTTCGGCGGCGACCTGGCTCGTGACCGAGGAGAATACCGGCGGCATCAAGGGCGCCCAGGGCTCCTGGACCGTCAAGACCGAAGGAAGCAAGGTCAGCGGCGAAGCCTCCATGCAAATGGGCAACGGCGCCCCGCTCACCTATAAATTCGAAGGCGAGGCCGAAGGCGCCAATTACACCATCGCCCTCACGGACCGCACCGACGGCAAGAAGGGCTGCGTCTGGAAGGGCCATCCGCCGGCAAGCGGCGGCGCCCAGAGCCGCGGCCTCGTCGGCTATGTCGAATGCGAAGGCGCCAAGCTCATCATCCGCGCGAGCATCGTGGAGTAGAGGCGAAGCCCTTCTCGAATCCGCCGGGTCACGCTGCGCGATCCCCTATCGCAGCGTGATCGAGGGCGCTTTCTCTATCCGGACGCATCGTCCGAGGAATCGGCGCGCCCGCATCCGATCTCCTTAATCATGTAGAGGGCGCCCGGCCCGTAACTTTCCAGCTTCCCGGCAAGCCTGTCCTCGGAGACGGCTTCGAAGCCCATTCCGCGCCAGAAGCCGTCTGTCCCGCCGACAGAGGCCAGTGCGAAGCAAGCGAGGCCCTCCTTTCGGGCGACCCCGCTCAAACGCCGAATCAATCGCGCCGCGGCTCCGTATCCCCGCGCGGCGGGCGTCGCCGCGACATCGTGCAAGTAGAGGCAATCCGGCGGCGAGGGCAGCCTTTTCAGAAAGGCGTCGAGCGGCGGAATCTCATAGAGCTTCCAGGGATGGGAGATGCCGTAGCCGGCGAGCGCGCCGTTCAGCTCCAGCGCAAAACAGCCGGCGGGAAACAGACGGAATTTCTCCTCGAAAACCTCCCGCCGCTCCGGCAAGTCCGGATGGACGCTTCCGGCGACGCGGCAGACATCCGCGAGATCGTCCCGCCGCATCCCGCGCCAGACGGGCGCCGTGCGGTCAGCTTCCACGTCCCGCGCGCTCACGCCACCCGCCCCTCCAGCACCGCCGTCGGCGCTTTCGAGCCCTTCACTCCCGTGACCAATATCCGCGCCGCGGGCGCGCCGGGCTTCGAATAGACCGGCTGCACCGTCACGCCGCCGAGCCGCCCCCGCGCCGCCGCGAGGCACTCGTACAGAGCGTCGGCGCGATGGATCATGGCGAAGGTTCCGCCGGGGGCGAGCAAAGCAAGCGCGCCGCGCACCCATTCGGCGAGAGGAACAGCGGCGACATGGGCGCGGGCCCTGGCCCGGTCAGGCGTCACGCGCACCCGGCCTTCTTCGTAAAAGGGCGGGTTGGTGAGCACCAGGGCGGCCCTTTCATCGGCAAGCCCGGAGGCGCGGCGGGACTTGGCCGAGGTCACGTCCGCCTCATGCACGGCGACCCGCGCCGAGAGCCCGTTCAGCGCGACATTCTCCCGCGCCAGCGCGCAGCTCTCGGGGTCGATCTCGACAAGGCCCACGGCCGCGCCCGGCGCCAGCGCGGCCGCCATCAACCCGACCGCCCCCGCCCCGGCGCCGATATCGAGGATCAGCCCCGTCTGGTCCGGCGGCGTGAGGGCCGCGAGCAGCGTCGCGTCATGGCCGGCGCGATGGCCCCGTCCCTGTTTGAGGCGCAGCCGCCCGCCGAGAAAACCGTCCGCCTCGTCGCCGCTCATCGCCCGGAAAGTCCCATGTCGCCCTTTTTTCCACAATCGCAAAATTTTTGCCGGCCCGCCCCGCTCTCGGCGCGGCCCCCGGCGCGCCGGCGCTTTCGCGGCGCGCGAACGGAAATCTTCCGCGATCGAATAAGATTTTAACCTTTCGCTTAACCCTGCGCTTGGCGCCGCCGTGGCAAGAAGTCGCGGCGCTTGGGGCCAAACCCTCGAAATCACAGGTTCGCCATGACGATCCGCCTCTATGGCAAAGTTAAAGACGACGGCCTCGTCGAAGAGGCGGAGCTCGGCAGAAGGCTCGGCGAATTGGCGCTCTGCTGCCGGGGACTCGAATTCGCCATCGGCGATTTCTGCGCCGGCGCGGAGGACGACTCGGCGCGACGGCTCGCCTTGCTTGCGACGCGCGTCGCCGAGCAGAGCGAGAGGCTCGCCCGCGCCATCGCCGCGTCGGCGCGGGAGCCTTTGAATTAGGCCTGCGCTCGTCAAAAAAGGTCCCGCCGGCGCCTTGCCCGGGCTGCGACTTGCCGGTAAGTGCGCAAGGACGTAAATTCCCGGCCGTTAAAAGTTTAGGCCGTAGGGGGGCCCGTGGGTATAGTCATTCCGCTCGAAGAGAAGAAAGCCGCGGGCCTCGACAGCCTTCTCGAACTGATCCGCCCGGACCTCGAGCGCACCAATCAGCTCATCATCCAGCGCACCGGCTCGGACGTCACCACGATCCCCGAGGTCGCGAACCATCTGATCTCGGCGGGCGGCAAGCGCCTGCGGCCCATGCTCGTGCTCGCCACCGCCGGCATGTGCGGCTACAAGGGCGACGGCCACCTCAAATTCGCCGCCGGCATCGAATTCATGCACACGGCCACGCTGCTGCATGACGACGTGGTGGACGAGTCGAACATGCGCCGCGGCAAGATCGCCGCCCGCATGCTCTGGGGCAACCAGACCTGCGTGCTCGTCGGCGACTTCCTGCTCGGCCACGCCTTCAAGATGATGGTCGAGCCGGGCATGATCCCGCCGCTCACCGTCGTATCGCAGGCCGCCGCGGTGATCGCCGAGGGCGAGATCCTCCAGCTCAACGCCGCCAAGGACACGACGACCACCGAGGACGCCTATATGGGCGTCATCCGCCGCAAGACCGCCGAGCTTTTCGCGGCCGCGGCCGAGGTCGGCGTCATGCTCGCCGGCAAGCCCAAGGCGGACGAGGCCGCCGCGCGCAGCTACGGCATGAATCTCGGCGTCGCCTTCCAGCTCATCGACGACGCGCTGGACTATGGCGGCTCCTCCGCCAAGCTCGGCAAGAATGTCGGCGACGATTTCCGCGAGGGCAAGATCACGCTCCCCGTGGTGCTGGCTTTCCGCCGCGGCACGGACAAGGAGCGCGAATTCTGGCGCCGCACGCTGGAAAAGGGCGAGATCAAGGACGGCGACGTCGAGACCGCCTGCGGCCTGATGAAGAAGCACAAGGCGCTCGACGACACGATCGAGCGGGCCGCCCATTACGGCGCGATCGCGCGCGACGCGATGGAGATCTTCCCGGCCTCGCCCTGGAAGAACGCGCTGCTCGAAGTGGTGGATTTCTGCATCGAGCGCGTCTACTGACGCGCCGAAAAGGAAGAGAAAAACGCCGGCCGAGCGTCGCTTGAGGCCGGCGTTTTTACGTCACGACTTCAGGCACTCGGCCTTGAACTGCTTCTTCGCTTTGCCCTTCAGGGCCTTGGCGGCGGCCTGCTCGCTGCAGCTCTTTTCCTTGTCGGCCTTGGAGACCGGGGTGGCCGGGGCCGCGGCGGGAGCGGCGGTCTCGGCGGTCGGAGCGGCGGCGGCGCCCGTTTCGGCGGCCTTCGGCGCGATTTCCGCCGGCGGCTTCCACACGGTCTCCGCATGAGCGGAAACGCCGACAAGCAGCGCGGCGCAAGCGCCGGCGGCGAAAACAATCTTGATGCTCTTCAACATAACGTCTCTTTTTCGTTGCAGAAGCCGGCCGCGCGGCTTCACGACTCTCCCTCGGCCGTCGTCTTGCGCGCGGCGGCCGGGGCGAGACTATGACATTTTGGTGAAAATGTCTCGGCGACGACCGGCCGATCCGGGAAACGCCCGCGACGTTTCCTTCCACCGGCGAACCGTGAGAATCGCGGCGAAAGCCGAGAGGAACAGGCGCAAAAAGACATGGGCCGGCATGACGCCGTATGATTTCGGGCCTTTCGAAGGGCGGCCGGTCCCGCGCGGGCCCGCCGGCTCATTGCATTCGACGTCCAGATTCATGTAGGTCATGGCGAATTCCCACTCGCAAAGCCGCTCTGTCGGGCTTTAAGGCTAACGGCTCAAATCTTGCCGGGAGCTTGCGCGAATGACGCGGTTTGCGGCGCGGAGGGACGCGCGAGGGCGCAAGGACGGAAGATGGTCGAGCCGAGGAAAAGCAAAAGGGCGCAATTTGATCTGTCCGCGACGCCGCCCGTCGCGGAGCGGCGCCCGTCGCGGAAAGTCACCCATGGCCGCGCGCTCGACGACCCTTACGCCTGGCTCGCCGCCGAGAATTGGCGCGACGTGCTGCGCGATCCAAAGGCGCTGCCGAAAGACATCGCCAAACTGGTGAAGGCCGAGAATGATTATTGCGCCAGGGTCGTCGCGCCGCTGAAGGAACTGCGCGAGACCCTCGTCAGGGAGCTGCGCGGCCGCATCAAGGAGGACGATGCGGACGTTCCGGACAATGACGGGTCCTATGCCTATTACGGCCGTTTTCGCGACGGCGCCGAGCATCCGCTCTATTGCCGCACGCCGCGCGGCGGCGGCCCGGAGACCGTGCTGCTCGACGGGGAGGCGCTGGCGAAGGGTTGCGATTTCTTTGACATTGGCGAGACGGCGCATTCGCCGGACCACGCCCAGCTCGCCTGGAGCGTCGACGATATGGGCTCCGAGCTCTACGCCATCCGCACGCGCGCTTTCGCTGACGGGATCGACCGATCCGACATTGTGAGGGACACGGACGGCTCCGTCGTCTGGAGCGCCGACTCCAAGTCGTTCCTTTACGTCCGCGTGGACGAAAACCATCGCACCGCGCAGGTCCGCCGCCATGAGGTCGGCGCCGATCCGGCGACCGACCGGCTGATCGTCGAGGAGAAAGACGGCGCCTGGTTCGTGAGCTTGGAGGAGAGCCGTTGCCGGCGCTTCGCGATTGTCGCCATTCGCGGCCATGACGCCTCCGAATGCTGGCTCGTCGATCTGCGCGACGCCAATTCCGCGCCGCGCCTCGTCGCAAAGCGCGAGCCCAGATTGCGCTACGACGTGGAGCCGCATGGCGATCTGCTTTACATCCACAACAATGCCGACGGCGCCGACGATTTCCGCCTTTCCGTCGCGCCGCTCGCCGCGCCCGGGCGCGCCAATTGGCGGGACGTCGCGCCGCATAGGGCCGGCGCGATGATCGTCGCCTTCACGGTCTATGCGCGCTATCTCGTCTGGGCGGTACGCGAGAATTCGCTGCCGAGCGTCATCGTGCGCGATCTCGCGACCAATGAGGATCACGCCATCGCCTTCGAGGAGGAGGCCTATGCGCTGGGGCTGGATTCAGGCCTCGAATTCGACACGGACACGCTGCGCTTCGTCTACGCCTCCATGACGACGCCGGAGGAAACCTACGACTACGACATGGGCGCGCGCACCCGCACGCTCCGTAAGCGGCAGGAGATTCCTTCGGGCCATGATCCGAGGAACTACGTCACGCGCCGGCTCTATGCGGCCGCCGACGATGGCGAGCGCATCCCGGTCACGCTGCTGCATCGCGCCGATTTCGCGCCGGGCGGCGCGGGCGCGCCGCTGCTGCTCTACGGCTACGGCGCCTATGGCCATTCGCTCGCCGCGGATTTCGACGAGGACGCCTTGTCGCTGGTCGATCGCGGCTTCGTCTATGCGCTCGCCCATATACGCGGCGGAACCGACAAGGGCTGGGCCTGGTACGAGTCCGGCAAGCTCGAGAAGAAGACGAATACATTCTCCGATTTCATCGCCTGCGCGCGCCATCTGATCGCGGCCGGCTATACGCGCGAGGGCGCCGTCGTCGCGCAGGGCGGTTCGGCCGGCGGCATGCTGATGGGCGCCGTTCTGAACGAAGCGCCGCAGCTTTTCGCGGGCGTCATCGCCGGCGTGCCCTTCGTCGACGTGCTGAATACGATGCTGCGCGACGACCTGCCGCTCACGCCGCCCGAATGGCTCGAATGGGGCGATCCGATCGCGGACGCGGAGGTCTATGACCGCATCGCCGCCTACTCGCCCTACGACAATGTGCGCGCGCAGAATTATCCGCCGATCCTTTCCATCGCCGGCGTGACCGATCCGCGCGTGACCTATTGGGAGCCCTTGAAATGGATGGCGAAGCTGCGCGCGACTATGACCGGCGGCGGGCCGGCGCTGCTCCATACCCATATGGGCGCGGGCCATGCCGGCGCCTCGGGGCGCTTCGAGGCGCTGGCGGATACGGCGCTGGAATACGCCTTCGCGATCGCATGCGCGCACCGCGCCGGCGGTTAGAAACCAGGATCGCAACTCCCGACAGATTCGAGTCTCGAGCATGAGCCACTCCGGTCGCGGCCTCGACCGCTTCGCGCACCTCGTCCATCGCTACTTCATCTGGATCGTCGTCGCGTCCTATGCGGCCGCGGCGCTCGCGCCCGCCGCGGGAATCGCCTTGCAGAAGACCCGCCTCCTCGACGTCGGCGACGGCGACCGGCATGTGACGGCGACGGCGACGACCCTGATGTTGTTCCTGCTGCTCTTCAATGCGGGCCTCGGGACCAACGCCCGGGAAATCCGAACGCTCGCCCGCACGCCCGCCGTGCTGGCGGTCGGCGCGCTCGGCAATTTTCTCGTGCCGCTGACGTTCATCCTTGCGGCGAGCTTCCTGCTGGGCCGGTGGCACAATAATGACGAGACGCAGCAAATCCTCACGGGTCTCGCCTTTGTCGCCGCCATGCCGATCGCCGGGGCGTCGACGGCCTGGGCGCAATCGGCGAACGGCAACATGTCGCTGAGCGTCGGCCTCGTGCTGACGACGACGGCGCTCAGCCCCCTGCTCACGCCGGCCGTCCTTCACGCCGTCGCCGGCATGACGACCGGCGACTATAGCGAAGACCTTCACGAGCTGGCCGCGAGCGGGTCGATGAGCTTTCTCGGCATGTGGGTGCTTGCGCCGTCCGTGCTGGGCGTCTCGGCGGGTCGCCTGATCAGCGAGGCGGCGTGGGCGCGCGCCAGGCCTTACCTCAAATTGTCGAACTATGCGATGGTCGTTCTGCTCAACTATTCGAACGCCTCGCTCTCGCTGCCCGAGGTCGCGGGCAATCCCGACATGGACTTTCTGGCGCTCATGCTGGCGGTCATTCTCTTCCTGTGCGTGACCGCCTTCGCCGCCGGCTGGCTTTGCGCGCGCGCCAGCGGCGCCGACGGGGAGGAGACGGCGTCGCTGACCTTCGCGCTCGGCATGAACAACAATGGGGCGGGGCTGTCACTCGCCTCAACCGCGATGCCGAACCACGCCGGCGTGCTGCTTCCCGTCATCCTCTATAATCTCGCGCAGCATTTCGTCGCCGCCATCGTCGACCGCGCATTTTTCCAGCAAGGCGGCGCGGGCAAATCCTGACGCTTACATGGACGGCTTCCTGCGCTGGATCTCCTCCGGCGGAAGCCATTCGCGTCCCGCCTGGGTGCCTGGCTTCGCCTCGATGCCCGGCGCGCCGGCCGCCGTGCCGCTGGGACCGGAGACCCCCGCGGGAGAGGCGTGCTCCTGCGCCGCGGGGTTTTCCTTCTGCACCACCGTCGGCGGAATCACATTGGTGCCGGCGGCCGGCCCCGACGTATGGCCGATGTCTTCCGCGGCGGCGGAAGGCGGCGGCGCCTGTTCTGTTTCCTCGTTCAGCGCCGGCTTGATCTCCCGGGGCGGCTGGCCCTCCATTCGAGGCGGATTGGGATCGCCCTGGTCCTGCGCCCGGTCCTGCGCGAGCGCGGGCGCGATGGCGCCCGCCGACAGCAACAAGGCGCCAATCAACAGCTTCTTCATGACGGTGACTCCTGCCCTCGCCCCGAGTGAATCCGTAAAGCGCTAGATGGGAGGGCGGGCTTCTCCGGCAAGAAAATATCGCCTCGCGCGCGCTTTTCGTTTACTCAGCTTCGCGGGAGGAAACGAACATGGCTATTGAAACGAAACATCCGGAAACGCTTGCGCTCCATGCCGGCTGGCGCGCCGATCCGACGACCGGCGCCGTCGCCGTTCCGATCTATCAGTCCACGTCGTTCCAGTTCCGCGACACCGAGCACGCGGCCAATCTCTTCGCCTTGAAGGAGCTTGGGCCGATCTATACGCGCATCGGCAATCCGACGACGGACGTTCTCGAACAGCGTCTCGCGGCGCTCGACGGCGGCGTCGCGGCGCTCGCGCTTTCCTCGGGACAGGCGGCCTCGGCCTTCGCGGTTCAGAACCTCGCCAAGGTCGGGGACAATATCGTCTCCTCCACCGATCTCTATGGCGGCACCTGGAATCTCTTCGCCAATACGCTGAAGGACCAGGGCGTCGAGGTGCGCTTCGTCGATCCGGCCGACCCGGAGAATTTCCGCCGCGCCATTGACGACCGCACGCGCGCCTTTTACGGCGAGACCCTGCCCAATCCCAAGCTGACGGTCTTCCCCATCGACGAGATCGCGGCGATCGGCCGCGAATACGGAATTCCGCTCATCGTCGATAATACGGCGGCGCCGATCATCGCGCGCCCGCTCGACCACGGCGCGGCGATCGTCGTCTATTCGACGACGAAATATATTGGCGGCCACGGGACCTCGATCGGCGGCGCCATTATCGACGGCGGCAATTTCGACTGGGAAAAATTTCCCGCGCGCCAGCCGGCGCTCAACACGCCGGACCCGAGCTATCACGGCGCCGTGTGGGTCGAGGCGGTCAAGCCCCTGGGGCCCATCGCCTATATCATCAAGGCGCGCACGACATTGCTGCGCGATCTCGGCTCCTCGCCCTCGCCTTTCAACGCCTTCCTCACATTGCAGGGCGTCGAGACGGTGACGCTGCGCATGGAGCGCCATGTCGCCAATGCGCAGAAGGCCGCCGATTTCCTCGCGAGCCGCGGCGAGGTGACGAAGGTGATCTATCCCTCGCATCAAACCGGCGAAGCGCGGAAGCGCGCCGATAAATATCTCAAGGGCGGCTACGGCGCGCTGCTTGGCTTCGAGCTGAAGGGCGGCGCGGAGGCGGGACGCCGCTTCATCGACGCGCTGGAGATGTTCCACCACGTCGCCAATATCGGCGACGCGCGCAGCCTCGCCATCCATCCCGCGACGACCACGCATTCGCAGCTCTCCGAAGAGTCGCAGCTCGCGAGCGGCGTCACGCCCGGCTATGTGCGCCTCTGCATCGGGCTGGAGCATATCGACGACATCATCGCCGATCTGGAGAAGGGGCTGAAAGCGGCGGGAGCGTGAGCGGCCTTTTCAAGCAAGAGCGGCGCGCCCTTCCCCCTCTCCCCGCAAGCCTAGCAGATTCACACATCTGTGTTGGTTAGCGGCGGCGTTGGTTGGGTGACGGCGATGGCGTATTTTCCGTGCTGGAATTTGAGCCATCCGGCGAGCATGACGACGGGGCCGGGTTTTCCGTAATAGCCGGTCCAGCCGCCGAGGCGGGCGAGCACCCAGGACGCATAGGCCAGGGACCCTCGCGGATGTGGGTTCTTCTGACGCTGCGTCTTGCCTTCGAGGGTGGCGCAATAGGCTTCCAGCAGCGGTTGGTCCTTGGGCTCGAAGGCGTCGAGGAGCGGGCGCAGACGTTGCGGATCGCCGCCGTCCCGGGCGTGGACGAGTTGTTGGATCGTCACGGCCGCGATCAACGTCGCGGCCGCCAGGGTCTGGCGCGGCGCGTCGTCTTCCATCCGCACGGCCTCGATGTCGAAGCCGCCGGTCTTCATCGTGCGGAACAACTGCTCGATCGCCCAACGGCGTCGATACAGATCGACGACCTCGAGCGCTTGCGCGAGGCGGTCGACGGGGCGCGTCGTGATCAGACGCCAATGGACGTTTTCGCCTGGGGGCGGGTCGATCTCGCGCACGTCGACGAGATGGACCGCGATCGTCGAGGGGTCGTTCTGGGCCGCGCCGTTCCGGGGCCGCGCGAGATCAAAGCGCCCATGCCGGACGGCCAGTGTCGCTTCGCGCGCCGGCCGTCCGGGCCTCGCCGGAAGCGACAGCGTCGCCCGCCCGGCCTCCTCCAGCGCATCCAGGCGCGCAAACAGCCGCTCGCCATCCTCCAGCGCGCGGTCCTGCGCGGCGCGCACGAGGAGGTGAACTCCCGGCGGGCGCCGCGCGAAGGCGGAATAAATATCGCTCTCGCGATCGGCCACGACCGTGACCTCGCGCGCCAAAGCGCAAACTTTCGCCGCCGCCGCCGCGCCCTCCAGCCAGCGCCGGCTTTCCTTGTCCTCGATCGGCCGCTGACGCCGATCCGCCTTGCGTCCCGTCGCGCGTTCAAGGAACTGCGCGTGCGCCAGACCCACGATCGAACCGTCCTCGGCGTCGACGACGAGGGTCGGATGCAGATAGAGCCCGCCGCCGCCCTCGGACTTGACGACCGTCGTGTCCTGTATCGCCAGGACCGCGCGCCCGGCGCAACGCGCCGACGCGCGCGCGGCCGCCGTGGCGAACATCTCCGCGCCGGTCACCGCCCGATTGCGAAGAAAGCGCGTGATCTTAATCTCACCGGCCCGGTCGCCGCCGAGCCGACGAATGCGTATGCCCCCGCCGCCCTCCGCCACCAGCCGGGAAAGCAGAAAGGCCCCCCTTTTTCCAGTCGCGCGTCGCCAAAGCGACCCAGCGTCCGTCCGTCCATCGTCCGTCCCTCCGATTCCTTCAAATGGAATCAGACGCCCAGGCCACATGCAACCAAGATGTGTGAATGCGGTAGCCCCGCAAGCGGGGAGAGGGCTGGGGTGAGGGGCGAAGCCGAGTTAGCAATCGCCGGTTATTTACCGGACACAACAGAGGCGGCCGATGAGGCCTTGCCCCTCACCCTGACCCTCTCCCCGCGCGCGGGGAGAGGGAATGAGACGCCTCATTTCACCTTTACCGGATAGCCGGCCACCACCAGCGCCACATGCGCGGCGATCTTCGCGACCTCCTGATGCAGCAGGCCGGCGGCGTCGCGAAAGGCGCGGGCGAGCGCGTTTTCGGGAACGATCGACAAGCCGACTTCCGGCGACACGACCACGGTCGGCGCCTTGCGCGATCGCAGCGCCGCGACCAGCGCCGCTCGGTCCGCCACGAGATCGGCTTCCGCAAACATTCTGTTCGAGAGCCAGATCGCCAGGCAATCGATCATCAGCGGCGCGTCCGGCGGCGCGTCGCGCGCCGCCTCGGGCAAGCGTTGCGGCGCCTCGATGGTGCGCCAATCGCCGCCGCGCCGCGCCTGATGCGCCGCGATGCGTTCGCGCATCTCGTCGTCGAAAGCCTGCGCCGTGGCGATATAGAACCACGGGCCCGGATGCGTCATGATCAGCCCTTCGCCATAGGCGCTCTTGCCCGACCGCGCGCCGCCGAGGATGAAGGTGAGATGCGGGTTCTCGATCATGCGCGGCCTCTGCGTCCCAGGCGAACCCCGTCCTTGCGAGGCGCGCAAGCGACGAAGCAATCCACAGTCGCGTTGGCCGCCACTGGATTGCTTCGCTTCGCTCGCAAGGACGGTTGACGCCTATTCATCGGCGGCCTTTCCGAAAGGCGCTTGCGCCAGCAACCGTCCTTCCCTGTCGAAGACGATGATCTCCAGCGCAGTATCGGCGGGGCCGAGCGCCCTAGCCGCCGTCTCCCACGCGCCGCGCGCGACGGGCGCGGCGAGATCGACGCCTTCCGCGCGCGCGATCAGCAAAGCGTCGAGCGCGCTATTCGCATGCTTCACGCGGGCGACGGTTTCATCATCCGCCCCGGCGCCGCGCGCGGTCTCCGCGAGACGCGCGAAATCGATGCTCGAGCGCCCCGAATGCAGATCCAGCCGCCCCTGGGCGAGCTTCGTCATCTTGGCGAAGCCGCCGCCAATGGTGACGCGGCGGACCGGATGGGCGCGCAGATATTTGAGAAACCCGCCGACAAAGTCGCCCATTTCGATCAGCGCCGCCTCCGGCAGATCGTGGAGCTTTCGCACGGCGGCTTCCGAGGTCGAGCCCGTCGTTCCCGCAAGGTGCGTCAGACCGCTCGCGCGCGCGACGTCGACGCCGCGATGAATGCTGTCGATCCAGGCGGCGCAGGAGAAAGGCGTGACGATTCCCGTCGTGCCCAGGATCGACAGGCCGCCGACAATGCCGAGCCGGCCGTTGAGCGTATGCTTCGCCATCTCCTCGCCGCCGGGAACGGAAATCTCGATCTCGGCGTCCGCGCCAACGCCGAGCTTGCGCGCCGCCTCCTCGATCGTCTGGCGCATCATCCGGCGGGGCGCGGGATTGATGGCGGGCTCGCCGGGCGGCAAGGGCAGGCCCGGCCGCGTGACGATCCCCACGCCTTCGCCCGCCTTGAAGGTCACGCCGGCGCCCGGCGCCGCGCGGCGAACGGTCGCTCGGATCAGCGCGCCATGCGTCACGTCGGGATCGTCGCCCGCATCCTTCACCACGCCCGCGCGCGCGAAATCCTCGCGTCTTTCGCATTCCGCCAGCGCGAAAGAAACCCGCCGGCCCGAGGGCAGCGCGATCTCCACCGGATCGGGCGGCGGCCCGTCGGCGACGAGCGCCTCGAAGGCCGCGCGCGCCGCCGCCGTGGCGCAGGCGCCGGTGGTCCAGCCCCGGCGCAACGGTCGATCTTTGGACGCTTCCGTCATGCGCCTCCTTTAGCACCCGGCGCGACAGGGACCCAACGATCCGCTACAAGGGGCGCCGGATTCAGGAAGCAGGGAGCTTGGCCCATGAAGCGCAGCCTTTCATCCTTCTACGCCTTCGCGGCGCTCTCGGCGGCGGAGGCCGGCGGCGCGTCGGCTTTCACGCTCAGAAGCCCCGACATCGCCGAGGGCGGCAGAATCGACATGAAGCATGTCTACGACTCCTTTGGCTGCACGGGAGAGAATCTCTCGCCGGAACTCATATGGAGCGACCCGCCGGCGGGCGCGAAGAGCTTCGCCGTGCTGGCGCACGACCCTGACGCGCCGACCGGCGGCGCCGGCTTCTGGCACTGGCTCGTCGTCGACATTCCGCCCGATGTGCGCGGCCTCAAACGGGGCGCGGGCGACGCCTCTGGCAAGAATCTGCCAGCCGGCGCCCATCAGCTCGAGAATGATTTCGGCGACCAATCCTATGGCGGCCCCTGCCCGCCGCCCGGCGCGCCGCATCGCTATATCTTCACCGTCTATGCGCTGAAGATCGAGAAGCTCGGCGACGCCGCCCATGGCCGCACCGCCATCGCCGGCTTCACGATCAACGCCAATGCGCTGGCGAAGGCCTCGATCACCGGGCTGTTCGGACGGTGACGGATTGACGCGCAGAATCGTCATTGCGAGCATTTTTCTCGAAGTCGGGCATGCCCGACTTCGCAAAAGCGCGAAGCCATCCAGAGGGGCAATGGCCGCCTCTGGATCGCAATGACCGCCCATGTCCTTCGCGGTCGCCCTCCTCGCGCTCGCGATCGAAGCGGGCGCCGGCTATCCGGACCGGCTTTTTCAAGCTGTCGGCCATCCGGTCACCTGGTTCGGCGCGCTGATCTCGACGCTGGACAAGCGCCTTAATCTTGAAACCGACTCCTTCGCGCTTCGCCGGGCCAAGGGCGCCGCCGCGCTCGCCGCGCTGCTCGCGACCGCGCTCGTCGCGGGAATGCTTGCGGAAAGCCTCGCGCGCGCCCTGCTCTTCGGCGCGCTCGCGCTCGCCCTCCTCGGCTCGACGCTCATCGCCCAAAGAAGCCTTCACGACCATGTCGCCGCCGTGGCGCGGGGCCTGTCGGTCTCGCTCGAAGACGGCCGCCGCGAAGTGGCCAGGATCGTCGGCCGCGACGTGACGCAGCTTGACGAGGCCGGCGTCGCGCGCGCGGCGATCGAGAGCCTCGCCGAGAATTTCTCGGACGGCGTCGTGGCGCCGGCGCTTTTTCTCGCCGCCTTCGGCCTTCCGGGCGCCCTGCTCTACAAGGCGGCGAACACCGCCGACAGCATGATCGGCCACAAATCCGAGCGCCATCTCGCTTTCGGCTGGGCGGCGGCGCGATTCGACGACCTTCTCAATCTCGTCCCGGCGCGTCTCGCGGCCGGGCTGATCGTCGCGGCGGCCTGGGCGGCCGGCGCCGAGGCGCGCGAGGCCGTCGAGACGACCCTGCGCGACGCAAGCAGGCACGCCTCGCCCAATGCCGGCTGGCCGGAGGCGGCGATGGCCGGCGCGCTCCGGCTTGCGCTCGGCGGGCCGCGCGCTTATCGGGGAAGGCGGGTCGACGGGGCGACGCTCGGCGGAGGGACGCGGGAGGCGACCGCCGAAGACATTGGCCGCGCCCTGACAATTTACAGATGCGCGGCGGCCGGGCTTTGGCTTATGGTGCTCGCCGGCGCGCTTGGAAGCGCTAGATAGGTTGATTTTCAACCACAATCCAAAGACCCCCGTTCTCCTTGGGGCGGGGTTGAGCTTGCCCTTTCATTTTTCTGGATATCAAATATTTTAGATGGGAATTGTGCAGCGCAACATCGGGGAGTGGCCAGGGGTGTCGGGAGAAGCGTGATTATGGACCGTATGTCGTACCATGTATACGAAATGCTGCATCTGGCCTTCGCGCCCGCGCGCGCGGCCACCGACGCGCTGCTGCATACGATCAAGAGCCCGCTCAACCCGCTCTATCACACCTCGCTCGGCCGCAGCATCGCCGCCTCCGCCGAGCTCTTCGAGCGCATGACGCGCCGCTACGGCAAGCCCGTCTTCGGCCTCGACTCCACAAAAGTCGACGGCGCCGAGGTCGAGGTCGTCGAAGAGATTGTCTGGATCAAGCCTTTCTGCAGCCTCCTGCGCTTCAAGCGGCAATTCGGAGACGACGCCCCGAGGCAATCGAAGCTCCTGATCGTCGCCCCCATGTCGGGCCATTACGCGACGCTTCTGCGTGGAACGGTCGAAGCCTTTCTGCCGAGCCACGACGTCTACATCACCGACTGGGCGGACGCGCGCACCGTGCCGCTGATCGAGGGGTCCTTCGATCTCGACGACTATATCGATTATCTCGAGGAGATGCTGAAACATCTCGCGCAGGATGGAATCCCCGTCCATACGCTGGGCGTCTGCCAAGCCTCGGTGCCGCTCATTTGCGCGATCGCCGCGATGGAAGCCGCGGACGATCCGGCCGCGCCGGATTCGATGATCCTGATGGGCGGGCCGATCGACACGCGCGTCAATCCGACGGCGGTGAACAAGCTCGCGGAAAAGCGCGGCATCGAATGGTTCCGCCGCCATTGCATCCATACCGTGCCCTTCCCGCATGCCGGCATGGGCCGCGACGTCTATCCGGGGTTCCTGCAGCTTTCCGGATTCATGGCCATGAATATTGAGCGCCATGTCACGGCGCATATGGAGATGTTCAACCATCTGGTCGAAGGCGACGGCGACTCCGCCGAGAAACATCGCGATTTCTACGACGAATATCTCGCGGTGATGGATTTGACGGCGGAATTCTACCTGCAAACCGTCGAGCGCGTCTTCATCCGGCACGAAGTGCCGCTGGGCCTGCTGCGCCATCGCGGCGAATTGATCGACCTGAAGAAGATTCGGCGCACGGCGCTGCTCACGGTCGAGGGCGAGAAGGACGACATTTCCGGCGTCGGCCAGACGATCGCCGCGCAGGATCTGTGCTCCGGCATTCCCCCCGCCCGCAAGGCGCATCACCTGCAGGAGGGCGTCGGCCATTACGGCGTCTTCAACGGCTCGCGCTTCCGCCGCGACATCGCGCCGCGCATCGTCGCCTTCACGCGGGAAATGGAGAAGGTGGAGGCGTAACGCCATCGCTTCGCGACGACGCTCACGGAGTCATTGCGAGGAGGCGAAGCGACGAAGCAATCCAGGGGCCGCGATATCGCTCTGGATTGCTTCGTCGCTTCGCTCCTTGCAATGACGGAGCGCGCGCAAATCCGAACCGGCATGACGCGCGACGCCGCTTACAACGTCGGCGCCAGCCCCGCCTTCAAATTCTCGCGCGCGAGCTTGATCACAAAATTCTTCGTGCTCTCATCGGCGAGCCAGGCGTCGACGCGCGGATTGGCGAGATGTTCCGCGCCCGTCTTCTCAAAGGTCTTGAAGGACGATTGGAGATATTGGGGCAGCGTCAGAAAATCGCCGACCGAATGGGCGAGATGGTGGTTCTGCAGCTTGAAGAGATAGCCGCCCTGCGCGCCGAAAACCTTGGCGACCGCCGGATAGACCGGGAAAATCTCGGCGCGCGCGAGATCGTGAATTTCGTAATAGCCGAAATCCGTCTGCGGCGGCTTCAGCCCGGCCTTTTCCCACATGCGCCGCGCAATGTCGAAGAGCACGAAGCTTTTCGGATGCACGATGCTGTACATGAAGACGCCGCGCCGCGACCAGTTCATGAGATCGGTCGAGAAATCGACGCCGTAGAGCCTGGCGTTCTCGAGGAAGCCGGTCGCGGCTTCGTTCCACAGATCGAGATAGCCGAGCGCCTGGAAGACATTTTCGTTGAAGGCCGCGCGCGTCTCCTCCAGCGTGAGTCCGGCGCGATAGCAGAAGAGGCCGACCGCGGAATGATAGGGACCGAGCGGGCCGAAGATGAAGCCGTGCAGCGGCTCGGATTTGTCCTGGATGTAGATGAGATCGGGATGGAAGGCCGCGAAAGTGACGGCCGGCGTCTTGATCGCCTTTCTGGGCAGGCGGCGCAGCAATTCCTCGGAGTCGCCGCCGCCGCGCACATGGCCGGCGAGAAAATCATGCGTGAAGACGTAATCGTAGGTGTCCAGCGTCTTGACCAGCATATCCATATTGGCGACGCGCGAGCGCCCGATCGCCGAGAAGTGATCGACCGTGGTGCTCGGATCCATGACCTTCATGGCGTAGGCCAAGCCGAAAGCCTGACAATTGCCGAGCACCGCGATGCGCGGACCCGTGCTGCGCAGCGTCCGCCCCGTGAGCCTCGCCAGGCGCGGCTCGACCGCATATTGGCGCCACGACTTCAGAATCTGCTTGTCGATCTGGGAAAACATAGGGGCATTCACCGGTTTGGCCGCGGCGCGACATGTCGTCCGGCCTCGGGCTGGTGACAAGCGGCGGCGCCGCGTCTATGGTCCGCACACAAGCGACGGCGCGCCAAGAGCGCTGCAGAAGTCCGTTTGCGACGATCGATTCTCATCGACGAGGAGTTTGCCCTTGGCGGACAACCCCTATAGCTCCCTACCCGACCATCGTTTCTGGCGCAAGGCTGTGACCGGACTGCCGCCTTTCGCCATCGATCCGCTGATCTCGACGCCCTTCAAGATCGCGCGCGACGACCGCGTGGCGACGGCCGGAAGCTGCTTCGCACAGGAGATCGCGCATCGCCTCCAGACGAGCGGCTACACCTATTATCTCGCCGAAAAGCCGCCGGAGGGCATGACCGCCGCGGAAGCGCTGCGCCGCAACTACTCCATGTATTCCTGCCGCTACGGCAATTTGTACACGACGGCGCAGTTCCGTCAGCTCATCGAGCGCGCCTATGGCGAATTCACGCCCGCGCTCGATTACTGGAACCGCCCCGAGGACGGCCGCTTCGTCGACGCCTTCCGCCCGCGCATCGAGCCCGAAGGCTATGAGACCGTCGAAGAAATGCGGGCCGATCGCGAGAAGCATCTCGCCGCCGTGCGCCATATGATCGAGACGATGGACGTCTTCGTCTTCACCTTCGGCCACACGGAGACATGGCGCCACAAGCCGGACGGCGCAATTCTGCAGCTCGCGCCCGGCGTCGCCGGCGGGACGTGGGATCCCGACGTTTATGAGTTCTACAACATGACGGTAAGCGAGGTCGTTCGCGACTTCCTCGCCGCCGTCGACCGGATACGCGCGGTCAATCCCAAGGTTCGCATCGTGCTCAGCGTGTCTCCCGTGGGCATCATCGCGACCTATGAGGACCGCCATGTCGTCGTGTCCAACACGGCGGTGAAATCGATCCTGCGCGCCGCCGCCGACGAAGTCACGCGCGCAAGGCCGAACATCGCCTATTTCCCGTCCTACGACCTCGTGAACGTCTCGCCCAACGCCGGACGCTTCTACCGGGACGATACAAGACGCATCAATCCGCATGGCATCGACCGCACGATGAAGATGTTCTTCGATCATTTCACCGACAAAGCGCGCGAGGAAGCGGCGGTCAGATCTCTCAAGGTCGACGTCGCCGCCGAGGCCGAAGCCAGCGCCCGCGTCGTTTGCGACGAGGAAGCAATCGAGTCGGCGTGACCCTTTTCTCCCTCTCCCCGCAAGCGGGGAGAGAGTTGGAGTGAGGGGCAAGGCGACAGGGACAAAGCTCGTTGCGCTCACCGCCGCCGAACGCCCGGCTATCGGGGAACGGCTTCGCCCCTCACCCTGGCCCTCTCCCCGCGAGCGGGGAGAGGGAATGATTTTCACCCAGCAGGAAATAGACAATGATCATCGGCTCGCTTGCTCTTGCCGCCGCCGGCGCGTTCACCGGCGCGTCTCTCTACGTCAATTATGTCGAGCAGCCCGCGCGGCTGGCGCTCGGCGACGACGCGCTCATCAAGGAATGGGAGCCCTCCGACCATCGCGGCTTCATCGTGCTCGCGGGATTGGCGGCCATTGCCGCATTATTCGGCTTCATCGCCTATCGCGAGCTGAACGACGTGCGCTGGGCGCTGGGCGCGCTGGTCATTCTGGCGTCATGGCCCTACACCTATTGGGCGATCGTGCCGCTCAACAATCGCATACTCGGCCTCATCGCCGCCGACGCCGCGCATGACGCGCGGCAGGTGATCGATCTTTGGGGCAAGCTCGAAATCGGCCTCACGGGCATTGGCGTGCTGGCCGTTGCGATCTTCGTCTGGGCGGCGGGCTGAAGAAGCGCTTTCCGCTGATGGAGCGGTTGCGGCGCCTTTCTTGAAGAGCGGCATTCATGACTTATGATCTCGTGGTGATTGGCAGCGGACCGGGCGGCTATGTCTGCGCGATCCGCGCCGCGCAATTGGGCCTGAAAACCGCCATCGTCGAGAAGGACGCGACCTATGGCGGGACCTGCCTGAATGTCGGCTGCATTCCCTCCAAGGCCTTGCTTCACGCCTCTCATATGTTCGAGGAGGCCGGACACGGCCTCGCGCCGCTCGGCGTGATCGTCGAGCCGCCGAAGCTCGATCTCAAAGCGATGATGAAGCACAAGGCCGACACTGTCGGCGCGAACGTCAATGGCGTGGCCTTTCTCCTGAAGAAAAACAAGGTCGACGCCTATCGCGGAATCGGACGCCTCGCAGGCGCCGGCAAGGTCGACGTGACCGGCGCGGACGGCGCGATCCAGACCATCGAGACGAAGAACGTGGTCATCGCCACTGGCTCCGCCGTGGCGCCGCTGCGCGACGCGTCCGGCGCGGAAATCCCGATCGACGAGAAGATCGTCGTCTCGTCGACCGGCGCGCTCGCTTTGGAGAAGGTTCCGCAAAGGCTCGTCGTCATCGGCGCGGGCGTGATCGGGCTCGAGCTCGGCTCGGTCTGGCGCCGCCTCGGCGCCGAGGTGACGGCGATCGAATATCTCGACCGCGTGCTGCCGGGCTTCGATCTCGAAGTTGCGACCCGCTTCCAGAAGCTTCTCGAAAAGCAGGGCTTCGCCTTCAAGCTTTCGTCCAAGGTCACCGGCGTGACGCGGAAGGGCGACGGCGTCGTCGTCTCCTATTCCTCCATCGACGGCGCGACCTCTGACGCCGTTGCGGCCGATGTCGCGCTCATCGCGACGGGGCGCATTCCATATGCGCAGGGGCTCGGGCTCGAGGAGGCGGGCGTCGCGCTCGAGCGCGGCCGCGTCGTCATTGACGATCATTTCGCGACCAGCCTTCCCGGCGTTTACGCGATCGGCGACGTCGTGCGCGGGCCGATGCTCGCCCATAAGGCCGAGGACGAAGGCGTCGCGGTCGCGGAAATACTGGCCGGGCAGGCGGGACATGTGAATTACAACGTCATTCCCGGCGTCGTCTACACTTCGCCCGAAGTCGCTTCGGTGGGGATCACCGAGGAGGAAGCCAAGGCGAAGGGCCTCGACGTCGCCATCGGCAAATTCCCCTTCTCGGCCAATGGCCGCGCGAGGTCCATGCGCGAGACCGAGGGCTTCGTGAAGTTCATCGCCGACGCCCGGACGGACCGCGTGCTGGGCGTGCATATTCTCGGCGCCGGCGCGGGGGAGCTGATCGCCGAGGCCGCCGTGCTGATGGAGTTTTCAGGCTCATCCGAGGATCTGGCGCGCACGTGCCACGCTCATCCCACCATGTCGGAGGCGATGAAGGAAGCGGCGCTCGCCGTCGCCAAGCGGGCGATCCATATCTGAGGCCCGGCTGAAAGCCGGGCGACGACGGCCGCCCGCCATCCTCGCCCTCATGCTGAGGAGGCTCAGCAGGAGCCGTCTCGAAGCACGAGGGCGAGTTCCAGATTTCGGGAAATGAAGGTTTCCTCGTCCTTCGAGACGCCGCCTTTGGCGGCTCCTCAGCATGAGGAAGCCTTCACGCGATCGCCCGGCTGGAGGCCGGGACCTTGGGTCTTGCCGATCAAGCGATTACATTCCCGCGAGGGCCGCAGAGAAGGAACGCCCGGATGGAAAGAGTGAAAGCGCTGATCGGCGCGCTGAAGCCGCGCCTCGCCCGCGCCTTCTGGTTCACGCTCGCGCTCATCTTCCTGGTCGAGAGCTGGCTATGGGACAATGTCAAGGAATGGCTGCGCCGGCTCGAACGAGCCTTGGGACTGGAGAGGCTGGAGCGCCGGCTCGAAGCGGTGGTGGCGAAATCGTCGCCGCTGACGGCGCTCGCGCTTTTCGCCGTCCCCGTGATCGGCGTGCTGCCGTTCAAAGTGGCGGCGCTCGCGCTTTTCGCGCGGGGACATTTCCTGCTCGGCGCGATCTTCATCTTCGCGGCGAAAGCGCTGACCCTCGGCGTCGAGGCCTTCCTGTTCGACATCTGCCGCGACAAGCTCCTGCAAATGCAGTGGTTCGGGCGCATTTACGTCATCGTCCTCGATATTCGCGCCTGGGCCTCCCTGCTGGTGAAGCCCTATAAGGCCCGGCTCGTCGCGCTCATCCGCGAGATCCGCGCCTATGCGGGGCGCCACATCGGCGGGGATGGCGCCGAACTGACGCGGAAAATCGCGCGGCTTCGCGAATTTGCGAGGCGGAAACGTCCCGTCTGACCTATTCGCAGATGGCGTAGCCGAAGCAGAAATCCGCCTCGGCCTCGGCGCTGGATTTGAAGACGGACGACGCGCTGGCGAAGCTCGCCGCCAGCAGGAAAAGCATCAATCCAAACAATGCGGCTTTGCTCATCGTTTCCTCCCACCCATCCGCGCCTCGAAATAAGCGTGCGCTGGAATATGAAGGGGTCGGCGAGCGCTGCCGCCCAACGCGCGGCCAGGCCGCCCCTGGCCTAGTTAACGCCGATCATCCATTCTCGTTCCTGGCGGAAGCGCAAAGCGGCGCTCAGCGGCAGATCGCATAGCCAAAGCAGACGTCGCCCGGATCGGCATGCGCGCTCGTCACCGCATAAGCGCCAGCCCCGGCCAGTTCGAGCGCAAGGACAATGGCGACCGCGAGGAAAACGCCAAGACCAGCCGTCTGTTTCATAGGAACCTCCCTTTTTCGTCTTCGCCGCCCATTGGCGACTGTCGCGACATTAGGAGGACAAGGCGGGCGCGGCGGTGCGACGCCGCACGTCGGGCGACGGGAACGCGGCGAAAAAGCGCGAGCCGAGCAGGCGCGCAAAAGAAAGAGCCCCTCTCCCGCGCCGGGAAAGGGGCTCCTCGAAAACGGGCCGCGAAAGGCTTAGATGACCACGACCTTCGTGCCGACCTTCACGCGGTTGTAGAGGTCGATGGCGTCGATGTCGCGCATGCGGATGCAGCCCGACGAAACGCCCTGGCCGATCTTCTCCGGCTCATTGGTGCCGTGAATGCGGTAAAGCGTGTCCTTGCCGTTCTGGTAGAGATAGAGGGCGCGCGAGCCGAGCGGATTGTCGGGGCCGCCCGGCAAGCCGCCGGCGTCGGCGGTCGGCTGCAGATGCGGCCAGCGCTCCAGCATGTCCTTCGGCGGAATCCAGCGCGGCCATTCCTGCATCGCGCCGACATAGGCGCGGCCAGTCCAGCCCATGGCGTCCTGGCCCGTGGCGACGCCGTAACGCACCGCCTTGCCGCCCGGCATGACGTAATAGAGGAAATGCGCCCGGCTATCGACGATGATCGTGCCGACGGGCTCCTCCGACTTGTAGTCGACGAGATAGCGGTCAAATTCGGCGCCGATCTGAGCCTTGGGCGCGAGCGCCATGAACTCCGCGTCGCGGCCGGAGAGCTTCGGATCAGGCAGGGGGGTTCCGCTGTAGCAGCCCGCAAGGGCGAGCGCGGATAGCGCTGTCACAAATAAAAGCTTTGAATACATTACAACGCTCCTTTCCGCCGCAAGACCCGGTTCTTGAAAAAGGCTTACCACGAACTTGCCCGAGACAATCCGCCTCAGCGTCACGTAAGGGCCAATATTCTCCCGGTGTTGCCAGGGCGCCACGGAGTCGCCGCGCGCAAAAAACCGGCATTGCGCGCGCAAGGCGCTTGACGTCTTTCATTTTTCATAGACATGGGCCAGAAAACGGCGGAAATGGAATGCGGGCCGCGCAAGCGGCGACCCGCAAAGCGGCGGTCTGGTGAAAACCCTTCTTTTCACGCATGCGAGCGGTCTCGACCACGAAATGGGCCCGGGCCATCCCGAGCGGCCCGATCGCCTGCGCGCCATTGAACGCGGACTCGAGGCGGAGCGCTTTCAATCCCTTGTGCGCGTCGACGCGCCGAGCGCGCCGCTCGAGGCCTTGCTGCGCGTGCATCCGCAGGCTTATCTCGACGCGCTGGAGGAGGCGCAGCCCCGCGAAGGCTACGCCGCGCTCGACAGCGACACGGTGATGTGCCCGAAAACGGTCGCAGCCGTCTGGCGCGCCGCCGGCGCCGCCGTCGCGGCCGTGGACGAGGTCATGACCGGCGCCGCGGACACGGCCTTCGTCGCCGCGCGCCCGCCGGGGCACCATGCGGGCGCGCGCAATCCGATGGGTTTCTGCTTCGTCAACAATGTCGCCGTCGCGGCGCGGCACGCCCTGGCGGCGCATGGGGCGGAGCGAATCGCCATCGTGGATTTCGACGTCCATCACGGCAACGGCACGCAGGACATCTTCTGGTCCGAGAAAAACGTCTTGTTCTGCTCCACCCATCAGGCGCCCTTCTATCCCGGCACGGGCGGCTATAACGAGACCGGCGAGCACGGAACCATCGTGAACTGCCCTTTGCTCGCGGGCTCGACGGGAGACGCCTTCCAGGAAGCGCTCCTCGACCGCATCCTGCCCCGGCTGCGCGATTTCAGCCCGGACCTCATCCTCGTCTCCGCCGGCTTCGACGCGCATGAGCGCGACCCGCTCGGCGGCCTGCGGCTCACCGAGAAGGATTTCGGCGAGGCGACCAAGCGCCTGATGGACGTCGCGGACCGGAAATGCCGCGGCAGGATCGTCTCGCTGCTCGAAGGCGGCTACGACCTAGAGGGCCTGAGCCGCAGCGTCTCGGCCCATATTCAGGCCCTGATGGGCGCCTGAGACGGCGGGGCCGCCCGTTCGGCCGCCGCCTCCGCCGCGAGATGGGCCATTTCGGCGCGCGCCAGAATGTCGATGAGCTTGGCGCCTTCCTCGCGGGGCTGCTCCTCCTCGCGCGGCTGTAGACGCTGCTGCCGCGCCGCCTCCAACGCGCCGGCCGTCACCTGGCTCGCGGCGCGCTCCTTCTCCAATTGCTCGGCGAGATCGCGGATCGATTGTTCGAACTGCGCCTTCTGGTCGGCGAAGCGGCTCGTCTCGGCGTTCAGCCGCTCGCCGGCGAGCGCCGCCTTCTGCTCGGCCTTCTCCAGCCGCGAGGCGAGATCGCGCATGGCGCGGATCAAGGCCCGCGCGCGCTTGCCCAGCCTTGCGTGAGCGCGGCCGCGCGATTCGAGCTTTTCCTTCACCTGCGCGGCCTCGGCCGCGATCGACTCCGAATGTTCGGAGAGCCGCAGCAGCTTCTGCTCCATCTCGGCCGCCTGGCGCTCGCCCAGGCGGCATTGCTCCGACTTCTCCTGCAACGCGCTTCGCGCCTCGGCGAGAAGGCCCTCGGCGGCCTGGGCGCGGGTGGTCTGCTCCCGCAGCCTGGCCTCAAACCCGGCGAGCCGCCGGCGGTCGTCCTCCTTCTCCGCCCGCCACGCCGCCTGCGCATCCGCGAGATTGGCCTGCAGCATTTCGGCGCGCTGGCGCATGAAGACGGTTTCGTCCTGCGCGGCCGCAAGGTCGCGCTGAAGCTCCGCGACGAGCGCGTCGTTCTTGGCGACGGCGCCTTGCAGGTCCTCGACCTCGCCGCGCAAATGATAGGCCTGGGCGCGCTCGGCCTCGTAGACGTCATGGAATTGCGCGCCGATATTCTGGGCGTCGCGCAGATCCGCTTCGAGCTTTTCGATGCGGCCCTCATTGAGATGCAGGATGGCGCGAAGGCGTTCGTTTTCGGACTGGAGCAGGCTGTTCTCCGCCCGCGCCTCCTCCCGCCCCTCGTAAAGCGTGCGGTTCTCCTCCTTCGCGTCGGCGAGCGCGCCCTCGACCATCGCGGCCATCATGCCGCGCTCGACCAGCGCCGCATTGGTCGCCTCTCGGGCGGAGAGGATATGGCCGATCCAATTGGAGATCTCGACGAAGCGCTCCCGCACCTGCGTCAGCTCCTCGATCTTCTGGACGAGATCGATGCAGCGATTCTTGATCTCCTCGTCCTCCGCGCCGATCTGGTCGAGAGTCCATTCCGGCAGCGGCGGCGGCCTTTGAGGCTCGGCCTGCGCATGGCCGGACCATTGCGCGAGACGCGCAAAGGCCGCGGCCGTGTCCGACGACGCGTGAACGGGGGCACGGAGATGATTGTTCATCGCAAGCTTTCCCCTTTCGCCGCGGCGTCTCGCCCGGGCGCCGTTCGGCGGCTTCCAGTGGGTCCGAAAGCAAGAATATTCGGGAAGCCGGAGGGGACGGAATTTGGCCTTTCGGCTATGGCCGATGCCGCAATTGACCCGGCGCGGCGGGCGCATCCGATGAAAATACTTAATCCAACCGGACAAGGAAAAAGCCGCGACGCTCGACGGTCGCGGCTTTTTTTCAAAAACTCGGTCGCTCGGGGCGCGCGGCCCCGGCGGCTCAGCCCTGGCGCGCCTTATAGCGCTTCTGGACCTTGTTGATGACGTAGACGCGGCCCTTGCGGCGCACGATCTGGTTGGCGCGGTGGCGCGAACGCAGGGATTTCAGAGAATTGCGGACTTTCATCGGTCTATCCTCGGCAACAGAACACTGGCCGGGATAACGCCCAGCGCCTCGTTGGCCGCGCATATGCCAAATTTTGCGCCGCCGATCAAGTCGAAACCGCCCGCTCAGAAGAGGACATTGGCGAAAAACCTCAGATTTGCTCCCGGCAGCAGCGTCTCGTTCTTGCGGAAAGAGACGCTGTTGCGAATGTCGTCATTCAGCAGATTGTCGCCGACGAGTCCGACCGTCATCTCCTTGCCCCAGGCGCCGTCCGGCGCAAGCGGCGCCCGATAGCTTACTTCCGCCCGCAGGAGATTATACCCCTTGGTGGGCGTTTCGCCGGTCAAGGCGACGTCGTTCTGCGCGAAGGCGTGCAGCAGATTGGCCCGCGCCAGCCAATTGGCGTCGCGCCAATAGAGGCCGCCGCCGAGCCGCGCGGGCGGAATGCGGGGGACGTCGCCGCCGCTCGTGAAGCTCGCCCGCACGACGTCGAACTGATTTTCCACGCCGAGCGTCCCGCCCAGGAGCGGCGCGACGTCGAGCTGGCTCTGGAACTCCGCGCCGCGGAAGACGGCGTTGCGCTGGGAATAGACCGCGAGGCGCAGATCGCCCTCCCCGCCGATCGCGCAACTGGCGAAATCGGCCTCGCAGACGGGCCCCGCAAGATTGCGGAAGATGAAGCCATCGAAGCGCGTGACGTAAAGCGCGGCCTCGAAGCGGAACGGTCCCGTCGCGCGGCGCAGGCCGAGTTCGAGCGTCTTCGCCTTTTCGACGCCGAGATTCGGATTGCCGACGTCGAAGGTTCCGGTCGCCTCATGGACGCCGCGCGAAAGCAGCTCCGGCGCGCGCGGCGCGCGCTCGACATATTGCGCGGAGAGGCTCGCGACCAGATCGTAAGGCAGGTCGTAGAGAAGGCCGAGGGCGCCGCTCGCCGGGGCGAAGCGGCGATTTCGCGCGATCGGCGTCGCCGGATCGACGAGGAAGTCGGGCAAGGAGCCCGTCGCCTGCGCATGCTCGATGCGGCCGGCGAGCTGCATCTTCAGCGCGTCGGCGAGCTTCAGCTCGTTGAAGAGATAGCCTGCGACCGCCTTCGTGCGGTTCGGATCGTAGAGTCCGCCTTCCAGACCCGGAGAGGTGAGGAACTGATGCGTTCCCTGCACGCCGACGGCGCTAGTCAGCGTCCCGAAAGGCAGCGCGATCGGCATGAGCTGCGTTTCGACCCGAACCTCCAGATCCTTGTTGGTGAAAATTTGCTGAACGCCGTCGAATCCGTCTTCATTGGCAAGTTCGCGATGCTTGTAATCGGTCAAGCCCGCCCAGAAGCGGATCGTGTCGACATAGGCCGACTGAATGCGGAATTCGCCCTTGCCGGAGACGCGCGTCTGGCGCATCTCGATGCGGGTGTTCGTTTCCGTCGGCTCTATGCCCGGAATGCGATATCGGCTGTCATACCGCGTGACCGCGAAGCCGACAAAGCCGCCGCTCGGCAGGAGATAGCTCGCGCCGAGCGACGCGCCGCCCGAGCGGTTCGACGAATTGGGCTGGCGGCCGGCGACATAAGGCGGCGGCTCCGGCGGGAAGAGATAGGGATAGCCGGGGATGCGATAATCGCTGGCGCGCCGGCCATGAATGTCGGCGTGAACGAGGAAGTTTCCGCGCCCCGCGTCGAGCAGAGTCGCGTCTTCGAGCAGATTGTCGACCGTCGCGATCGCCGCGCGAGTCTCGATCTTTGCGCAGCCCCTATCGCGAAAGACGGAGTCCGCGGCGCAGGGCGGCGCCTCGGGGATGCGGTTGTTGGCGACGTTGACGACGCCGCCGATCGCCTGCGAGCCCCAGCGAAGCGTCGCGGGTCCGCGCACCACCTCCACTTGGCTCGCGACGAGCGGATCGAGCGGCGCGCCATGGTCCTCGCCCATCTCCGAGACGCCGCTCGCCCCGACGCCGTTCTCCTGAATCCGGACGCGGTAATTATCGAGGCCCCGCACGATGGGACGGCTCGCCGCGCCGGGCGCGAAGCTCGAGCTCGTGATCCCGGGCCTGGCAAAAAGAACGTCGCCGAGAGTCGTTCCGGTCGAGGCCCGGAGCTCCTCATTCGTCACGACGGTCACGGCGGCGAACTGATCCGGCGCGATCGCCAGCACGCCGCGCGGCGCGGCGGCGGCCGGCGCCGGGGCGGACGGCCCGACCGGCGAGGCCGCCGCGGAGCGAGCCGGCGCGGCGGAGGGCGCGCGCGCCTGTTCGACCCCAGGGGCGGGACGCCGTTTGATCGGGCTCGCGGCGCCGACCTCGATCGTGGGGAGGGATTGTTGGGCGGCGGCGGGCGCGATCAGGCCCAGCGTCCCCGCAAAAAAGACGACGGTTCCCCAACGCGCCTTGACGTCAATCCCCCAGCCCATAAGCGCCTCCTGATATGTAATGTTATAACACTCGCGTTATAATATTACATGCCCTGGCGCGGTCAAGAGCGCCGGGCGGCGTTCGGGAAGGACGAGCCCCCTGCGCGGTGGGCGCGGGCCTCGGCCGCTCAGGCCGCCGCCGCCACGAATTTCTCCCACCCCGCCGCGCGGAGCTGGCAGGCCGGGCATTCGCCGCAGCCATAGCCCCAGTCGAAGCGCTTGCCGCGCGCGCCGAGATAGCAGGTGTGGGTCTCCTCGACGATGAGCGACACGAGCGCGTCGCCGCCGAGCTCCCGCGCGAGCTTCCAGGTCGCCGCCTTGTCGATCCACATCAGCGGCGTATGGATTTCGAGATCCATCGCCATGCCCAGCGTCAGCGCCCGGCTCAATGCGCGGATCGTTTCGTGCCGGCAGTCGGGATAGCCGGAATAATCCGTCTCGCACATGCCGCCGACAAGATCGGCGACGCCGCGCCGATAGGCGAGGGCCGCCGCGAAGGTGAGGAAAAGCAGATTGCGTCCCGGCACGAAGGTCGTGGGCAGACCATCCTCGCGCAAGGCGATCTCGACATTGCGCGTCAGGGCCGTATCGGAAATGGCGCCGAGCGCTTCGATCGAGACGGTATGGTCGTCGCCGAGCCTTTCGCGCCATTGCGGCGACAGGCGGGCGAGCCCGTCGCGCAACGAAGCCCGCCTATCGAGTTCGACGCGATGGCGCTGCTTATAATCGAAGCCGACCGTCTCGACGCGCCCGAATCGCGAGAGCGCCCAGGCGAGACAGGTCGTCGAATCCTGTCCGCCCGAGAAGAGAACAAGCGCCGATCCGCGCTCGAATTGATCTTGATCGGAGGCCATGGCGGGTCGCTTTCCGGAAGGCGATTGCGCGGATGAGGGGCGTCGCCGGCCTCATTCTACGTCCGCGCCCGAAGCCTTCAAGCGCGCGCTGCGCGTCATGGACGCGCGCTCGACATTCATCGTCGGCGCCGCCGGAACGACAGGCGCCAGGCTCAGGCCGCGACATGCACGAAATTTGTGCGTGGTTCCCGAGCGCTCTTTCCCGCGGGCCAATGTTTTGAAGCTCATTGTATCCGCAGGCGAATCCCAAGCCGGAGCCACAGCGCAAGCTTCCGCGCGAGCCCTTGCGAGGGAAGATTTGCCGCGATTGGCGTTGCCGCAGCCCCAGCCGGGCACAGTTTACGAACTGTTCAGCAACCGCCAAGGAGGCGAAGATGGGACAGTCCAGCTATAAGGGCTTTGCGTCGATGGATCACGAGAAGCATCTGGAGATCGCCCGCAAGGGCGGAAGATCGGTGCCCGCCGAAAAACGCAGCTTCTCCCAGAATCACGACTTGGCGGCGGAAGCGGGGCGCAAGGGCGGACAGAACGTCGCGGCGAAGGACCGCAGCTTCTTCCGCGACCGGACGCTCGCCGCGACCGCCGGCCGCAAGGGCGGTCATGCGTCGCACGGCCATCGGCCCCAGGGGTAAGCGCCCCTTTGCGCCAATTTACGGAGCGCTTCGAGCGCATTCCGCGAATGGGAAACCGTCGCGAGGAGAATGCGCTCCGGCGCCGTCGAGGAAGGCGCCCTAGCTAGGCGGCGGGACGGCGGGCGGCCTGCTGCTGGGACGGCGTGTCGAATTTCGGCAGAGCGTTCATCACGCGCTGCGGCGGGAAGATGACGATGGCGTCCGTGCCCTCGCGCACCTTCGATTTCAGCATGAACTGACCGCCATGCAGCTCGACGAGGCCCTTGACGATGGGCAGGCCGAGGCCCGTGCCTTCGTCCGCGTTCTTCTGCGCCAGCGCGCCGCGGCCGAAAGACGACATCACCACGGCGATTTCCTCTTCCGGAATGCCGGGGCCCGTGTCCTTGATGGCGATATATTGGCCGCCCGTGCTGGTCCATCCCACCTTCAACGTCACCTGGCCGCCCTGCGGCGTGAATTTGATGGCGTTGGTGAGAAGGTTGAGGATCACCTGACGCACGGCGCGCTCGTCCGCCCAGATGCGCGGCAGACTGGGCTCCACGGATTCGATGAGCTTGATGTCGCGCTTCTGCGCGCGGATCGTCAAAAGGTGCCGGCATTCCTGCGCGATATTGACGAGCGACACGCTCTCTTCCTTCAGCTCGTAGCGGCCCGCCTCGACGCGCGACAGATCGAGAATCTCATTGATGAGCATCAGCAGATGCTGGCCGCTCGAATGAATGTCGTTCGAATAATCGCGATAGGCCGGATTGGCGTGCGGACCGAAAAGCTCGCCCTTCAGCACCTCCGAAAAGCCGAGAATCGCGTTGAGCGGCGTCCGCAGCTCATGGCTCATGGTGGCGAGGAAGCGCGATTTGGCGAGATTGGCCTCCTCCGCGCGCCGGCGCGCTTCGTCCATATTGGCGTTCGCCTGCTCCAGCTCCGCGATCAGCTCGCTTTTCTCCGCGCGGAAGAACAGGCTTTCCGAGGCGAGCTGGTGGAAGCGCCTGGCCAGGACGTAAACGAACACCTGCGTCGCCACGATCGTCGCGAGCAGCGCAATGAAGGCGTCGCCGCCGCGATTGACGAAGGCGATATATCCGATCGCCGTCAGCGAGCCGGGCGCGATGGCCGCGTAGACCGCCGCCGGCACGGTCGCCGCAATCATGGCGTTGTAGGCCGACGACAGCAGCAGCATCACGATGACGAGCGTGCGCGCATTGGGATCCGTCGCGTTGAGCAGCATCGCCGCGACGCCGGCCCAGACGACCCCATGCGCCAGCTCGGCGCCGACGAATTTCGTGCGCCATTGCTTGACCGTCACTTTCGCGTCGTCGAGGGCCTGAAGATTCTTGGCCGTTCCGTAGCAGAGGATGAGGCTCGAAAAGGCGAGCACGAGCCAGATGATGACCCTTTGGGCCGGCAGCCAGTAGAGCGCCAGGAACGACATCATCAAGATGAGCGCCACCGCCGAGACCGCGGAATTGACCCGCGCGTCGGCATAGGCGCGCAGCAATTCGAGATCGGCGCCGCGATGTCCCGTGTCGGATGTCGTCAAGCGTTCGCGCGCCTGGCGCACCCGGGCGCCGAGGCGACGCTTCTGCGTCGCCGTCTGCGGATCGAGGCCGCGGCCACGCTCGATCATTTCAGCGGTGATTTCACTCATTCTTCACACGCGCGCAAGGCGGAACACAACTGAAACGGACGACCGCGATAATCGCCAGGAAACATTAACAGCCCACTCACAAATCGCCACGATTTGGACCATATTTACGTTCTCCGACCAAGAGGAAAGGCATGATTCTCTACGACTCGCCGCTCGCGCCGAATCCGAGGCGCGTGCGTATTTTTCTCGCCGAGAAGGGCGTCGCCGTCCCGACGCGCGGCGTCGACCTGATGGCGCTGGAGCATATGCAGCCGGATTATGCGCGCATTAACCCCATGCGCGCGGTTCCGGCGCTCGTTCTCGACGACGGCGCCGCGCTCACGGAGACCGTGGCGATCTGCCGCTATATCGAATATCTTCATCCCGAGCCGCCGCTTCTCGGGCGTGACGGCCGCGAGCGGGCCTTCGTGGAGATGTGGCAGCGGCGGATGGAATTTTCCCTCTTCATGCCGGTCGCCTTCGCCTTCCGCCACAGCCATCCGAGGCTCGCCGTGCTGGAGAACCCGCAATTTCCCGAATTCGCGGAAAGCCAGCGCCCGCGCGCGGTCGCGGCGATGCGCTTTCTGGACGGAGAATTGTCGGGGCGCGAATTCGTGGCCGGAGACGCCTTCACGATCGCCGACATCACCGCCTTCGTGGCGCTGGAGCTGACCAGGCTGGCGCGAATCGAGATTCCGGCGGAGCTGCCTCATCTCTCCCGCTGGCGGGAGGCCATGGGCGCCCGGCCCAGCATGGCGGCCTGATGGTGGGCGACGCGGCGAAAAGGCTGGAGGCGCTTGCGGCTCGCATCCGCGCCTGCCGCCATTGCGCCGAGGCGCCCGCGCCCCTGCCGCATGAACCGCGCCCGGTGCTCCGCGTATCGCCGACCGCGCGGCTCCTCGTCGCGAGCCAGGCGCCGGGCAATCTCGTCAATCAGACGGGCATCCCCTTCAACGACCCCTCCGGGGAGAGGCTGCGCGACTGGATGGGCGTCGATCGCGACACCTTCTACGACGTTTCCCGCATCGCCATTGCGCCCATGGGCTTCTGTTTTCCCGGCAATGACGCCGCCGGCGGCGATCTTCCGCCCCGCCCCGAATGCCGCAAGCTCTGGCACGACAAGCTCTTCGAGGCGCTGCCGCGGATCGAAACCGTGCTCGCCATCGGCCGCTACGCGCAGGATTATCATTTCGCGCGGCTCGGCCATGATCTGCGAAAGGGCGCAAGCGTCTCCGAGACGGTCGCCCGCTGGCGGGAATTCCAAAGCGCACGGCCGCTGATCTTCCCCCTGCCGCACCCCTCCTGGCGCAACACGGGCTGGTTGAAGAAAAATCCCTGGTTCGAGTCCGAAATCCTGCCCGCCCTGCGCGCCGAGGTCGCGCGGCTCGTCAAAAAGCGGGATAAGAGGACGTGAGCGTCGTCGCCGTCGGAAGTGGACCGCGCGCCGTCGCCCTCGGCAATGAACGGCCCTTGGCGCTGATCGCCGGCCCCTGCGCGCTCGAAAGCCGCGAAATGGCGCTGGAAGTCGCCGCGGAGCTGGCGCGAATTTCCGACCGCCTCGGGATCGGCGCCGTCTTCAAGGCGTCCTTCGACAAGGCCAACCGCACGAGCGGCGCGTCGCAACGGGGGATCGGCATGGAGACCGGCCTTCGGATCTTGGCGGAAATCAAGGAAACGACCGGCCTGCCCGTTACGACGGACGTGCATGAGAGCTGGCAATGCGCGCCCGTGGCCGAGATCGCGGACCTGCTGCAAATACCCGCCTTTCTCTGCCGGCAGACGGACCTCATCGTCGCGGCGGCGCGCACGGGCCGCCCCGTGAACATCAAGAAGGGGCAGTTTCTCGCGCCCTGGGACATGGCGCACGCCGTCGCGAAAGCCCGGGCGGCGGGCGCTGGCGGCGCGCTCGTCACCGAGCGCGGGACGAGCTTCGGCTACAACGCCCTCGTCGTCGACATGCGGGCGCTCCCCATTCTCGCCGAGACCGGCGCGCCGGTGATCTTCGACGCGACCCACGCCGTGCAGCAGCCGGGCGGACTCGGCGCGTCGTCGGGCGGCGAGCGCCGTTTTGCGGCCACGCTGGCGCGCGCGGCCGTGGCGGCCGGCGTGGCGGCGCTCTTTGTCGAGACCCATCCCAACCCTGACGCCGCCGTCTCCGACAGAGAAACGCAGATTCCGCTGCGGGAGCTGGAGGCGATGGCGGCGGAGCTGTCGGCGTTCGACCGGCTGGCCAAAAGAAGCGTCCCGCGCGGGCGGGACGAAGCAGGCTAAGCGAACGCCTTCAGCGGGTTTGGGCCAGGGCCGGCCCCGGCGCGTCCGAATAATCGGTCAGCCAGCCGACCGCGATGATGACGAGACCCATGGCCGCGAAGAAGGCGAAAGCGGGCTCGACGCCGCGAAATTCGGGGAGGAACGCCACGGCCAGGAGAGCCGGGCCGACGATCCTCTCCACCCAGCCATGAATCGGGAAGGGCAGCCGGCGAATGAGCCCAAGCGGGAAATCCGTGACGAGCGTCATGGCGAGATGCACGGCGGCGAGCAGCCAGGCGAGCATGGCCGGCGCGCCGCCGAAGCCGAGAACGATCGGCGCAGCCAGAAACAGAACCACCGTAAGATAGTCCAGATAGCCATGCGCAAGCGGCGTGATGCGTTTCATGATCTCTCTCCCTCTCGGATTGGAGCGGACGACGTGAAACGCTAGGGCCTCCCGCTCTTCCCGTCTGTCATCCCGGTTACAGAGCCGGCGGCTTCCCGCCCGCGACCGACCGGAGGGCGGCGTGGTTGACGCATATCATATCGCGCCGGTAATCGAGCGCGCCGCGGCGTCGCAAGGCGCCCATGATCTTGGCCACGACGGGGCGGGCCGCATGGACGAGATCGGCAATATCCTGCTGGGTGAGCGGGATATCCAGGGAATAGCCATGCGCGCAGGGCGCGCCGAACATGAGCGCCAGTTCGTAAAGCGTCTCGACGATCCGGACTTCGACCGTCTTCGTTTCGCGGTCGATCAATTTGCGCTCCGCCCGCTCTCGCGCCGTCTCGAGCCCGGCGCTCAGAAAGGCCGCGAAAGGCGGATCCTCGCTGACAAGGCGCGCGACCTCCGCCGGCGCCAGCCTGACGACGCGGGCCTCGCCGATCGCGGTCGCGGCGCAATTCGAGGTTTTCCCGGGCGAAACGCCGCCGAACAGGCTTTCCGGCCCCAGCACGGCGATTGTGAGCTGGCGGCCCTGATCAGTGACATGCGAAAGCTTTACGGCGCCGCTCAGCAGGCAAAACAGCCCGGCGAGCTCGTCTCCCTGCGCGTGAATCGTCTCCTTGTCGCGAAAGGCCGTGACGAGCAGCGACGGCGCGATCAGCCGCCAGGCCGCAATTCTCGCTTCCGCCGGCATCCGTCCCGCTCCGAAATCCCAGCGCCGCATCCAGGGGTCGTCCGATCACCCGCGCCCGCGATAGGGCGGAACGCCCTGATCCGGCAGCCACAACCCCTCGGGCGCGGGTCCCGTCTGCCAGAAGACGTCGATCGGGATTCCGCCGCGCGGATACCAGTAGCCGCCGATGCGCAGCCATTTCGGCTTCATGGCCGCGACGAGGTCGCGGGCGATGCGCATGGTGCAGTCCTCATGAAAGGCGCCATGATTGCGGAAGCTCCCGAGATAGAGCTTGAGCGATTTGGACTCCACCAGCCATTCGCCCGGAACATAGTCGATGACGACATGCGCGAAATCCGGCTGGCCGGTCACCGGGCAGAGGGAAGTGAATTCCGGGGCGGTGAAGCGGACGAGATAGGCCGCGTCCCTGTGCGGATTGGGCACGAGGTCGAGCTCGGCCTCGTCCGGCGAAGCGGGCAGCAACGCCTTTGCGCCGAGAAGCAGCGCGCCTTCATGGGTCTTGGTCATGAGGGCTTAAAGATAACGCCCCGCCCCGGCCGTCAAGCGGGCGCTCAGCCCCCCTTTCGTCATTGCGAGCGGAGCGAAGCAATTCAGAGCCGCCGCGCCGCCCCTGGATTGCTTCGTCGCTTGCGCGCCTCGCAAGGACGGGCGCGGCGAAACGCGCCTACGGGTCCCGGTCGTCGGCGCATTCGCCGGTGCGCAGCGTGATCGGATGCGCCGTCATCCAGCCGGAGAGAAAGCGGTTGCCGTCGGCCTTGAGCGCCGCCTGCATTTCGGCGCGGATGATCTCCAGCCATTTCTGCCGCCGGTCGGGCGTGTTCATCTCCGCCGGCACGCCGAGATCGATGGCCTTGACCGCGAACTGGAAAGGCATCGTATGCCAGAAGGCCACCGCGCCCCCGCCCTGCATCGCCTCGACCGCGCTCTCCGGCGTTTTGGCGAGCTTCTCCTGTTCGGCGACAGGGACGGCGTCAGGCTTGCCGTTATGCGGCGTGGCGATGACGACGCCGTTGCGGAAGAACATGTTGGTGACCGCGCCCTTGCGCTCGGCCGCCAGATTGCCGCCGATGACGAAGGTCGCGCTCGACTTCTCGACGGCGCATTTCACCATGCGGTCGAAGCACGCCGCGACGCCCGACATATGGGCGTTGCAGCCGGTCTCGATCCATTTCGCCATGGTCTCGGGCGCCACGTCGAGAATATAGGCGACGCCCTGGGGATATTCGCAGCGCTGCGCCAGCGCCGCGGGCCAGCCGAGGAAATCCTCCGAAACGGGCGCGCAGCTCCCGGCGCGGACCGGCGATTTGTCCATCGCCGCCTTGACCGCCGCGACATGCTCCGCGGTCTGCGCCCACGCGCCGGGCCCCACGGCCGGGCCCCAGAACGCAAGCGCGGCGGCGGCGAGCGCGAGCTTTCTCCTGTCGAACGCCATGTTTCTCTCCCGCTTTCCAGTATTGGCGAGGCCGCGCGGGGCTTTTCTGCGCTTTGCTGTTCGCAAGAAGGCTTGAAAACCGACCGTCGTCTCGCGTTTTTCTTTGATAAAGCTCAAGTTAGCGGCCCCTGAGCGCCAGTCAACCGCTTTCGGCGCCGGGCCTTTGCCGGGATGCCGCGGGCTTTCCCGGCGCGCCGGAGGGAAAGCCGCGCTAATCCGTCCCGTCAGGCTTTTCCGCGCCGCCTAATAAGGCTAAAAGGCGGCGCTGCTCCGCGCCGCATCATAAAGAGGCCCCTATATGACCGAGATCATCGACATCCACGCCCGTGAAATTCTCGACTCGCGCGGGAATCCGACCGTCGAGGTCGATGTGACGCTCGAGGATGGGTCTTCGGGCCGCGCCGCCGTTCCCTCCGGCGCCTCGACGGGCGCGCATGAGGCTGTGGAGAAGCGCGACGGCGACAAGAGCCGCTATCTCGGCAAGGGCGTGCTGCAGGCCGTCGACAATGTGAATGACGAGATCGCCGGCGCCCTGCTCGGCCTCGACGCCGAGGATCAGGTCGGCATCGATCAGGCGATGATCCGGCTCGACGGCACGCCGAACAAGAGCCGGCTCGGCGCCAACGCCATTCTCGGCGTCTCGCTCGCCGTCGCCAAGGCGGCCGCCGAAGCCGCCGCCCTTCCGCTCTACCGCTATGTCGGCGGCACGCAGGCGCGCGTCCTGCCCACGCCGATGATGAACATCGTCAATGGCGGCGTCCATGCGGACAACCCCATCGACTTTCAGGAATTCATGATCATGCCGACGGGCGCGGAGAGCGTGCGCGACGGCGTTCGCTGGGGCGCGGAGATATTCCACACGCTGAAGAGCGCGCTGAAGAAGGCCGGGCTTTCGACCTCGGTCGGCGACGAGGGCGGCTTCGCGCCGAACCTTCCCTCCGCCGAAGCCGCGCTCGACTTCATCATGAAGGCGATCGAGGACGCGGGCTTCAAGCCGGGCGTCGACGTGCATCTCGCGTCGGACTGCGCCGCGACCGAATTCTTCAAGGACGGCAAATATGTCTATGAAGGCGAGGGCGTGACCCGCTCGATCGACGAGCAGGTCGCCTATCTCGCGAAGCTGGCCGAAAGCTATCCGATCGTCTCGATCGAGGACGGCATGGCCGAAGACGATTGGGAAGGATGGAAGAAGCTCACCGACGCCATCGGCAAGAAGACGCAGCTCGTCGGCGACGACGTTTTCGTCACCAATGTCGATCGCCTGTCGCAAGGGATCAAGGGCGGCGTCGCCAATTCGATTCTCGTGAAGGTCAATCAGATCGGCTCGCTCACCGAGACCATTTCGGCGGTCGATATGGCGCACCGCGCGGGCTACACCAGCGTCATGTCGCACCGCTCCGGCGAAACGGAAGATTCGACGATCGCCGATCTCGCCGTCGCGCTGAACTGCGGCCAGATCAAGACCGGCTCGCTCGCCCGCTCCGACCGCACCGCCAAATACAACCAGCTCATCCGCATCGAGGAAGAGCTGGGCGACGCCGCGATCTATGCCGGCAAGAGCGCGCTGAAGGCGCTGGCGTAAGCTAGTTCCCTCTCCCCGCACAGCGGGGAGAGGGTTAGGGTGAGGGGCGAGGCGTCAATACAAGCGCCTGCGATAGCTTCCGCTCTATAAGACAGATTTTCGTTGGGCTTTGCCCCTCACCCCTACCCTCTCCCCGCGCGCGGGGAGAGGGAGTATGGCCCGCCATGGAAAAAACCTTCGATCCCGCGTCCATCGAGTCCCGCATCCGCGATGTCTGGGAAGGCGCCCAGGCCTTCCGCGCCGGCCGGCCCGAACGCGCGTCAGCCGCGCCCTATTCCATCGTCATTCCGCCGCCAAACGTCACCGGCAGCCTGCATATGGGCCATGCGCTTAACAACACGCTGCAGGACATTCTCGTGCGCTACCACCGCATGAAGGGCCTCGACGTGTTGTGGCAGCCGGGCACGGACCATGCGGGCATCGCCACGCAGATGGTGGTCGAGCGGCAGCTCATGGAACATCAGGAGCCCGGCCGCCGCGAGATGGGCCGCGAGAAGTTCCTCGAGCGCGTCTGGGCCTGGAAGGCCGAGTCCGGCGGCAAGATCGTCGAGCAGTTGAAGCGGCTCGGCGCCTCCTGCGACTGGTCGCGCGAGCGCTTCACGCTTGATGACGGCCTGTCCCGCGCCGTCGCCAAGGTCTTCGTGCAGCTCTATCGCGACGGGCTGCTCTATAAGGACAAGCGCCTCGTCAATTGGGATCCCGTGCTGCACACGGCGATCTCCGATCTCGAAGTGCTGCAGCAGGAAGTGAAGGGCCATCTCTGGCGCTTCAAATATCCGGTTGTGGACAATGCCGGGAAAGAGACCGGCGAATATGTCGTCGTCGCGACGACGCGCCCGGAGACCATGCTCGGCGACACGGCGGTGGCCGTGCATCCGGAAGACGAGCGCTACAAGTCGCTCGTCGGCAAGAAGCTGCGCCTGCCGCTCGTCGGACGTTTGATCCCGGTCGTCGCGGACGAATATTCAGACCCCGAAAAAGGCACGGGCGCGGTGAAGATCACGCCGGCGCACGACTTCAACGATTTCGAGGTCGGCAAGCGCCACGGCCTGCGCCTCATCAACGTGCTCGACGCGCAGGCGCGCATGGCGCTCGGCGCCAACGCCGAATTCCACGAGGGCGTCGAGCCGTCCGAGGAGCTCGCGGCGACCGTCGCGGCGCTCGACGGCCATGACCGTTCCGCCGCGCGCAAGCTCGTCGTCGAGATGATGGAGGCGAAAGGCCTGCTCGACGGGATCGACGAGCACAGGCACATGGTTCCGCATGGCGACCGCTCGCAGGCGGTGCTGGAGCCGCGCCTGACCGACCAATGGTATGTCGACGCCAAGACGCTCGCGCAGCCGGCGCTCGCCGCCGTGCGCGAGGGCGCTACGGCCTTCGTGCCGAAGAATTGGGAAAAGACCTATTTCGACTGGCTCGAAAACATCCAGCCCTGGTGCGTCTCGCGCCAGCTCTGGTGGGGCCATCGCATCCCCGCCTGGTATGACGCCGACGGCAATGTCTATGTCGAGGAGACGGAAGAAGCCGCGCATGTCGCGGCGCGCTCGCGCACCGGCGCGGATGTGGCGCTCACGCGCGACGAGGACGTGCTCGACACTTGGTTCTCCTCCGCGCTCTGGCCCTTCTCCACGCTTGGCTGGCCGGACGAAACGCCGGAGCTCGCGCGCTTCTATCCGACCAATGTCCTCGTCACGGGCTTCGACATCATCTTCTTCTGGGTCGCCCGCATGATGATGATGGGCCTGCATTTCAGGAAGGAGATTCCCTTCCGCGACGTCTATATCCACGCCCTCGTCCGCGACGAGAAGGGCGCGAAGATGTCGAAATCCAAGGGCAACGTCATCGACCCGCTGCATCTCATCGACGAATATGGCGCGGACGCGCTGCGCTTCACGCTCGCGGCGATGGCGGCGCAGGGGCGCGACATCAAGCTCTCGACGCAGCGCGTCGAAGGCTATCGCAACTTCGCGACGAAGCTGTGGAACGCCTCGCGCTTCGCCGAGATGAACGGCTGCGCGCGCGTTTCGGGCTATGACCCGCGCGCCAACAGGATCACGCTCAATCGCTGGATCGTCGGCGAAGCGGCGCGCACGGCGCGCGAGGTCTCCGCCGCGATCGACGCCTATCGTTTCAACGACGCCGCCGGCGCCGCCTATCGCTTCGTCTGGAACGTCTTCTGCGACTGGTATGTGGAGCTGTCGAAGCCGCTCCTGACCGGCGCCGACGGCCCCGAGAAAGAAGAGACGCGCGCGACGACCGCCTTCGCGCTCGACCAGATCTATGCGCTGCTGCATCCCTTCATGCCCTTCATCACCGAGGAGCTGTGGGCGATCAAGGGCGCGGAAGGGCCCGCGCGGGAAAGCCTGCTCGTCCTGGCGCAATGGCCGTCGCTGGAGGGCCTTGAAGACGCCGAGGCCGAAAGCGAAATCGGCTGGGTGGTCGATCTCATCTCGGAGATTCGCTCCTTGCGCGCCGAGATGAATCTCAACACCGAGACGGAGCTTCTGCTCATCGGCGCCGACGCGGCGTTGCAGGCCCGCGCGACGCGCTGGGAGGAGACGATCCGCAAGCTCGCGCGCCAGTCGAAGATCGGCTTCGCCGACGCCGCGCCGAAATCCTCGGCGCAGATCATCGTTCGCGGCGGCGTGGCCGCGATCCCGCTCGAAGGGGTCATTGACCTTTCCGCCGAGAAGGCGCGCCTGGCCAAGGAAATCGGCAAGCTCGAGGGCGAGGTGAAGAAGGTCGACGCCAAGCTCGGCAATCCCGGCTTCCTCGCCAAGGCGGACGAGGAAGTGATCGAGGAGCATAAGGAGCGTCGCGAAGAAGCGCTGGCGCGGATCGAGAAGTTGACGGCGGCGCTGGCGCGGCTGGGGTAAACGCTCGCCCGCTTGCGCGGTCGTCGCCTTCATACACAGCGCGAGCCACGTTTCCCTCCCCCTTGCGGGGAGGGACCAAGGGTGGGGGTCGACGATCTAGATCGTGATTGGGGCTCCCCCACCCTGCCCTCCCCGCAAGGGGGAGGGAAAGTCCGTGGCCTTCATCAAGGCTGCGGACCGCTACCCTCCCGAACCATGACCGTCATTGCGAGCGGAGCGAAGCAATCCAGAGCCGCGGCGTCGCCCCTGGATTGCTTCGTCGCTTGCGCTCCTCGCAATGACGGGAAAGGGCCTCGCATGCCCGGTCGGAGCCGGCCGGGAACGGCCCAGTCGATTGCCGCCATTGCGCGCGGAGCGAAGCAATGACGGAAGACGACGCGGCAAGTCGGCGCTACAATGCGGCCATGACCCTCACGCACAAACCCGTCGGCCCCGGCTCTCACGTCTTCCTTGTCGACGGCTCGTCCTTCGTCTTCCGCGCCTATTTCCAGTCGATCCGGCAGGACGCGAAATACAATTATCGCTCGGACCGCCTGCCGACCGGCGCCGTTCGCCTCTTCTGCACGAAGCTTCTCCAATTCGTGCGCGAGGGCGCGGCCGGCATGACGCCGACCCATCTCGCCATCATTTTCGACAAGAGCGAGAATTCCTTCCGCAAGGAAATCTACCCCGACTACAAGGCGCATCGTTCCGAGCCGCCGGAAGACCTCGTTCCGCAGTTTCCGCTCATGCGCGCCGCCGTGCGCGCCTTCGGCCTCACGCCGATCGAGCAGGACGTCTATGAGGCCGACGACCTCATCGCGACCTACGCCGCACAGGCGCGCGAGAAGGGCGCGGACGTGCTCATCGTCTCCGCCGACAAGGATCTGATGCAACTCGTCGGCCCCGGCGTGACGATGTACGACCCGGCGTCGGGAACGGCGGGAGCAAAGGGCGCGCGCGAGGAGCGGCTGATAAAGGAAGCGGAGGTCGTCGACTATTTCGGCGTCACGCCCGACAAGGTCGTGGACGTGCAGGCGCTCGCGGGCGACTCGACCGACAATGTGCCCGGCGCCAAGGGCGTCGGCGTCAAAACCGCCGCCCAGCTCATCAACGAATATGGCGATCTCGACACGCTTTTGGAGAAGGCGCCCGGCATCAAACAGCCCAAGCGCCGCGAGGCGCTGACGGACCCGGAGGCGGTGAAGCTGATCCGCCTGTCCAGAAAGCTCGTGGAGCTGGTGCGCGACGCCCCGGTGGAGACGAAGCTCGAGGATTTGGGCCTTCATCAGCCCGACGCGGCGAAGCTCGTCGCCTTCCTGCAGGCGATGGAGTTCACGACCATCACACGCCGCGTCGGCGAGCTTTATGGCGTGGACATCCACGAGATCGAGCCCGATCCGCATTTCGTCGGCGCAGCGGGCTGGCGCGCGCGCAATGGCGAGGTCGATCATGCGGCGGCTCCGAAGCCGGCAGAACGGAAGGAGCCGGCGGCCCACAAGCCTTTCGCAGACGGCTACGCCCCTTCATCGCTCGCCGCCGCGCGAAAGGCCGAGGCCCTCGCCTCGAAAATCGACCGCTCGACCTATGAGACGGTCATGTCGGTCGAGCGGCTCGACCAATGGATCGCCGACGCGTTCGAAGCCGGCCTTGTCGCGCTCGACACGGAGACGACCTCGCTCGACCCGATGAGTTGCGAGCTCGTCGGCGTGTCGCTCGCGCTCGGACCGGGCCGCGCCTGCTATATTCCCGTCGGCCATCGCGAAGGCGGGCATGACGACCTTTTCGGCGGCGCCGATCTCGTCGCGGGGCAAATCCCGCTTGAAACCGCAATCGGGAAACTCAAGCCGCTTTTCGAGGACGACGCCGTCCTGAAGGTCGCGCAGAATATGAAATATGATCTGCTCGTGCTCTCGCGCTACGGCGTCGCCGTCGCGCCGATCGAGGACACGATGCTGATCTCCTACGCGCTCGATACGGGGCGCAACAATCACGGCCTCGACGAGCTGGCGAAGAAGCATCTCGCCCACGAGAACATCACCTTCGCGCAGGTTGCGGGAACGGGCCGCAATTTCATCGGCTTCGCGCGCGTGGCGCTCGACAGGGCGACGGAATACGCCGCCGAGGACGCCGACGTGTCGCTGCGCCTGTGGCGCGCGCTGGCGCCGCGCCTGCCCGCCGAACATAAGACCGCCGTTTACGAGACGCTGGAGCGTCCCATGGTCGAGACGCTGGCGCGCATGGAGCGGCGCGGCGTCGCCATCGACCGCCAAATGCTTTCGCGGCTCTCCGGCGAATTCGCGCAGGACATGGCGCGTTTCGAAGCGGATATTTTCGAGCTGGCGGGCGAGAGCTTCAATCTCGGCTCGCCCAAACAGTTGGGCGACATTCTCTTCGGCAAGATGGGCCTCCCCGGCGCGAAGAAGACAGCGACCGGCGCCTGGTCGACCTCCGCCAGCGTGCTCGAGGATCTTGCGGCCGAGGGCAATGAATTTGCGCGCCGCATCCTCGACTGGCGCCAGCTCTCGAAGCTCAAAAGCACCTATGCCGACGCCCTGCCCGGCTTCGTGAACAAGGAGACGGGCCGAGTCCATACCTGCTATTCGCTCGCGGCGACGACGACGGGGCGTTTGTCTTCGTCGGAGCCGAATTTGCAGAATATCCCCGTGCGCAACGAGGCGGGACGCAAGATCCGCAAGGCTTTCATCGCGGCGCCCGGCCATGTGCTGATCTCGGCGGACTATTCGCAGATCGAATTGCGGCTGCTCGCGCATATCGCCGACATACCGCAATTGAAGAAGGCCTTCGCGGACGGGGTCGACATTCACGCCATGACGGCGTCCGAGATGTTTGGCGTGCCTGTAAAGGACATGCCGCCGGAAGTGCGCCGCCGCGCCAAGGCGATAAATTTCGGCATCATCTACGGCATTTCCGCCTTCGGCCTCGCCAATCAGCTCTCCATCCCGCGCGAGGAGGCGAGCGCCTATATCAAGAAATATTTCGAGCGCTTTCCCGGCATTCGCGACTATATGGACGCGACGAAAAAAACGGTGCGCGAGAAATTATGCGTGACGACCATTTTCGGCCGCTCGCTGCATTTCCCGCGCATGTCGTCGGCGAACCCGTCCGACCGCGCCTTTTACGAACGCGCCGCGATCAATGCGCCGATTCAAGGAGCGGCCGCCGACATCATCCGCCGCGCCATGGTGCGGATGGATGAAGCGCTGGAAGATGCGGGCCTGAAAGCGCAAATGCTGCTGCAGGTGCATGACGAGCTTGTGTTCGAGGCGCCGGAGAGCGAGGCGCAAGCGACGATCGCGGTGGCGCGCCGCGTGATGGAGCACGCGCCGCTCCCCGCCGTGCAGATGAGCGTGCCGCTGCATGTCGACGCGCGCGCGGCGAAGAATTGGGACGAGGCGCATTGAGGGCGGCCGCTCAGATTCCCGGATCGACGCCCCGCGCCGGCAGTTCCTTCTTCTCCTCCAGCCCGTAGGTGTAGCGGGTCCAGAAGCGCTCGTGAAAATAATAGAGCGCGAAGATCGCGATCATTTCGACGCCGGTGATCTCCGCCGCGAGCGAGACGTCATGGACGAAGGCGTTGACGATCGCGAAGGTGGAGACGCTCGCCGGCGCAAGCCAGGAGAAGGCCTTGGCGAGGCTGCGCTGGCGGCTCGGCCGATAGCTCTCCCGCTCGATCTCGACCCCTTCCATCGAGGCGTAGCTGAGGTCGGCCAGCGGCGCCTCGGCGCGGCGCTCGGAGGCCGCGACCGCTTTCACCATGCCGACCGCCACGGTCTCATTAGTGATGCGGTCGATGAGGATGAAGCCGCCCGTCTCGCGGTTCTCGACATAGGGATCGCAGGCGACGACGGTCTCGAGCGAAAGTTTCGCCTCGCCGATCTCGTTGAAGGCGAGCGTTTCGCCCGCCGCGATCGGCGCGGCAAGTCCGGATTCGATCTCGATGCGGGACTCGACCTCGCTCACATTCGCGGGCGTCGTCCTTGTCCCGATCTTCAGCAGATAGCTCTTGCCGGTGGCGAGCGGCTCCCGCACGAGCCAGAGAATTTTCGCGTCGAGCCGGTCGCCGACTTTCGCGGGAGACACGGGCGAGGAGAGAAGATCGCCGCGCGAGCAGTCGATTTCCTCCGCGAGCGTGATCGTCACGGACTGGCCGGAGACGGCGCTTTCCAGATCGCCGTCATAGGTGACGACGCGCGAGACGCGCGTGTCTCGGCCCGAGGGCAGGATGCGGACAATGTCGCCCGGGCGGATATTGCCGCCGCTGATGAAGCCCGAAAAGCCCCGGAAATCGAGGTTCGGACGATTGACCCATTGCACCGGCATGCGGAAGGGCGCGATGCGCATCACATCCTCGACCGCGACGCCTTCGAGATAGGTCAGCAGAGGCGGGCCGTCATGCCAGGGCATGTTGGCGGCGCCGTCATGCACGAGATTGTCGCCGTCCTTGGCGACGAGCGGCAGGACATAGATGGAAGCAAAGCGCAGATGCTTCGCGAATTCCCGGAAATCCGCCTCGATCTTGCGAAAGACGTCCTCGCTATAGCCGACGAGGTCCATCTTGTTCACCGCGACCACGACATGGCGCACGCCGAACATCGAGGTGATGACGCTGTGGCGGCGCGTCTGCGGCAGGATGCCCTTGCGCGCGTCGACGAGCAGGATGGCGAGATCGGCCGTCGAGGCGCCGACCGCCATATTGCGCGTATATTGCTCGTGGCCGGGCGTGTCGGCGACGATGAATTTGCGCTTGTCCGTCGCGAAATAGCGATAGGCGACGTCGATGGTGATGCCCTGCTCGCGCTCGGCGGCGAGGCCGTCGACGAGCAGCGCGAAATCGAGATCGTCGCCCTGCGTGCCGTGCTTCCTGGAATCGGCTTCGAGCGCGGCGATGAGATCGTCCGGCGCGAGATCGGCGTCATAGAGCAGACGGCCGATCAGCGTGGATTTGCCGTCATCGACCGAGCCGCAGGTGATGAAACGCAGAAGCGGCTTGTCGGCGGCGTGACGCATGGCGACCGGCGCGGGCGCGTCGAGAACCTCGGCGCTCTGCATCAGAAATACCCTTCCTGCTTCTTCTGCTCCATGGAGCTGGACCCGTCATGGTCGATCAGGCGGCCCTGCCGCTCGGAGGAGCGGCTCTCGCGCATCTCGGTGATGATCTCGTCGAGCGTCTCGGCCTCGCTCTCAATGCCGCCCGTGAGCGGATAGCAGCCGAGCGTGCGGAAGCGCACCATCTTGCGCTCGATCGTCTCGCCCGGCTCAAGGCGCATCCGGTCGTCGTCGACCATAATCAGCGTGCCGCTGCGCCGCACGACGGGGCGCTCCTTGGCGAAATAGAGCGGCACGACGGGGATGTTCTCGCGCGCGACGTAATCCCAGATGTCGGCCTCCGTCCAATTGGACATGGGGAAGATGCGCAGGCTTTCGCCTGGCGCCTTGCGGGTGTTGTAGAGGCGCCAGAATTCGGGGCGCTGGTTCTTGGGGTCCCAGCGATGCTGCGCCGTGCGGAAGGAGAGCACGCGCTCCTTGGCGCGCGACTTCTCCTCGTCGCGGCGCGCGCCGCCGAAGGCCGCGTCAAACTTGTATTTGTCGAGCGCCTGCTTCAGCGCCTCCGTCTTCATGATCTCGGTGTGCAGCTTCGAGCCATGGACGAAGGGATTGATGTCCATCTCAATCCCTTTGGGATTGATATATTCGATGAGCTCCAGCCCCCATTCCTTGACGATCCTGTCGCGAAACTCGATCATCTCGCGGAACTTCCATGTCGTATTGACATGGAGCAGCGGAAAGGGCGGCTTGGACGGATAGAAGGCCTTCCGGGCGACATGCAGCATCGCCATGGAATCCTTGCCGATCGAGAACAGCATCACCGGCTTTTCGCATTCCGCGACAGCCTCGCGCATGATGTGGATGCTCTCGGCTTCGAGACGATCGAGATGGCCGAGCGAACGTGTCGGAAGCGCGCTCATCCAAACACCTCCGGAGAGGCGGGCTTGGAAGGCGCGGGGCCGCGGCGGAGAACGCCGTCCTCGCCGACATGCAGGCCGCATTCCTTCTTGTCGTCCTGCTCCCACCACCAGCGGCCGGCGCGTTCGTCCTCGCCGGGCTCTATGGCGCGCGTGCAGGGCGCGCAGCCGATGGAGAGGAAGCCCTTGGCGTGCAGCGCGTTCACGGGAATCGAAAATTCCTGCGTCGCGTCCACGATGGCGTCGCGCGTATAGTCGATGACGGGGTTGATCTTGAGCACCTTGCGTCCGGCGTCGAAAGCGATGAGCGGCGCGTCGGCGCGCGCCGCGGATTGGTCGGCGCGCAGGCCCGTGATCCAGCCCGAGACGCCGTCGAGCAGGCGCGACAGCGGCTCGACCTTGCGCACATGGCAGCACGCCTTGCGCGCCTCGACGGATTTATAAAAGCCGTTGACGCCCTGCTCTTCCACGAGCGCCTCCAGCGGCGCGGCCTGCGGATAGGCGGCGCGGATGCGGCGCGCGTAGCGGGCCTCGGTCTCCTCCCACAGCGCATAGGTCTCGGGAAAGAGCCGGCCCGTGTCGATCGTCGCGACGTCGATGTCGAGTTCCTGCGTGAAGATCGAATGCGTGATGAACTGATCCTCGACGCCGAAGCTCGTCGTGAAGACGATGCGGCCGGGGATGAATTCGCGCACGAGCCGCAGGCGATGATCGAGATCGAGCGGCGCAAGGCGGGGCGCGAGAATGTCAGCGATGGAAGCCGTCATTTCCCCGCCGCCTTTCGCCGCGCGTCGAGGATGGAGCCCGCCGCGACATAGCCGCGCTGATAGGTGCGGGAATAAGCCGCGCGGGCCGCTTGCCACTGCGCTTCGTCCTGCCGCTCGGCGAGATCGTCGGGAATCTCGATCGTGTCGAAGCCGCAGCCGAGCGCATGGGCGTATTGATCGGCGAGAATGCGCCCGCTCGCGCGCAGCTCGCCATCGAACCCCGCGCGACGGATCAGGCCCGCGAGCGAAAAGCCGCGACCGTCGGCGAAAGCCGGAAAGGCGATCTCGACGAGTCGGAGACGCGGCAGCGCCGAGGCGAGCGCGGAGGGCTCGGTCGTGTTCGGAATATTCACGCCCAGGGAGACGCCCTCGGGAAGATGGGCGAGCGCGTGCTCCAGACGCGCGAGCGACACCACGACCTTGCCGCTCTTCGGCAAAGCCTCTTCCTCCGCGAGGCGGCGCCAGCCGTCTTCGATGAAGCGGCCGTCAGATATCAGCGCCATCTTCGCCCTCCCGACGCAGCACGTCCTTGAAGCGGGCGTGGCCGATGCGCCGCCATGTTTCGATGAAGGTCTCGCCCTCCTGGCGCTCGGCCAGATAGAAGTCGACAATGTGCTCGATCACGTCCGGCGCCTGCTCCGCCGTCACGCCCGGACCCAGTATCTCGCCGACATGCGCCGAGAAGGTCGGATCGCCGCCAAGCGTGATCTGATAGGATTCCTGGCCTTTCTTTTCGAGGCCCAGAATGCCGATCGCGCCGACATGATGATGGCCGCAGGCGTTGATGCAGCCGGAAATCTTGACGCCCAGCTTGCCGATGCGGCGCTGGCGCGAGAGGTCCGAGAAGCGCTTGGAGATCGCCTGCGCGATGGGAATGGAGCGCGCCGTGGCGAGCGAGCAGTAATCGAGGCCCGGGCAGGAGATGATGTCCGAGACGAGGCCGGCGTTCGCGGTGGCGAGGCCGGCGGCGTCGAGCGTCTTCCAGAGATCGAAGAGATCGTCCTGCTTCACATGCGGCAGAATGACGTTCTGCTCATGGCTGACGCGCAATTCGCCGAAGCCGAAGCGCTCGCTGGCGTCGGCGAGAACGCGCATCTGCTGCGACGTGGCGTCGCCGGGAATGCCGCCAATGGGCTTCAGCGAGACGGTGACGATGGCGTATCCCGGAACCTTGTGGGGCGCGGCGTTGACGTCCACGAAATTGCCGAAGGCCGGATGCGCGACGCGCTCGGTCCGCAGCTTCGCGGATTCCGCCGGCAGGGCGTCATAGGGCGGCGGCGCGAAGAAGGCCGCGATGCGCTCGAACTCGGCCGGATCGTAAGAGAAGACCGAGCGGTCCATCGAGGCGAATTCCGCCTCGACGGCGGCGCGCACCTCGTCGATCCCCTTTTCGTGAACGAGGATCTTGATGCGCGCCTTGTATTTGTTGTCGCGGCGGCCGAAGCGGTTGTACACGCGCATGATCGCTTCGAGATAAGCAAGGAGATCGGCGCGCGGCGCATAGTCGCGAATGACCTTGCCGACGAAGGGCGAGCGGCCGAGGCCGCCGCCGACGACCACCCGATAGCCGATCTCGCCCGCATCGTTCTTCACGATCGCCAGGCCGACATCGTGAACCATGATCGCCGCGCGATCATGGTCGGCGCCCGTCACCGCGATCTTGAATTTGCGCGGGAGGAACGAGAACTCCGGATGGAAGCTCGACCATTGGCGCAGGAACTCCGCCGTAGCGCGCGGATCCTCGATCTCGTCCGGCGCGACGCCGGAAAAATGGTCGGCCGTGACGTTGCGGATGCAGTTGCCGGAGGTCTGGATGGCGTGCATCTCGACCTCGGCCAGCGCCTCGAGAATGTCGGGCGTGTCGACGAGCTTCGGCCAATTATATTGAAGGTTCTGCCGCGTCGTGAAATGGCCGTAGCCGCGGTCATATTTGTCGGCGATGTCGGCGAGGCGGCGCATCTGCCGCGCCGTGAGCGTGCCATAGGGAATGGCGACGCGCAGCATGTAAGCGTGAAGCTGAAGATAGAGGCCGTTCATCAGGCGGAAGGGGCGGAACTCTTCCTCCGTCAGCGACCCTTCGAGGCGCCGGCGCACCTGCTCGCGAAACTCCGCGACGCGCTCCTTCACGAAGGCCGCGTCATATTCGTCGTAGCGATAGGTCGTCGTCGGGGCGTTGGGCCGCGCCAGACTGGGATCGTGAGCGGTCATTTACGCGGCTCCTCGCGCCTGCTTGCCGAGATCGCGGCGCACGCTCGGCCCCTTGATGCGCATCTTTTCGCGATAATGCAGCGGCGTCGGAACGCCGTCCGCGCCAACTTCCACATCGGCGAGATAGACGTCGACGACGCGGTTGGCGGCGATCTCGGCCTTGCCGAAAGCCTCCAGCGCGCCGGCCTCTTCCTTATCGCGCGCGACGCGCGCGCGCCGATGGTCGCGCTCCCAGCCCTGTTGTCCCAGGAACATCACCTCGCCGTCGGCGAGATCGGAGGCGAGCAGGATCTGCGGGTGCTTGAGCGCCGGCATCACGTCTCCTGCGCCAGTTTGAGCGAGAGGCCGCTCATCTCGTCCGACCAGACGATCTGGCAGGACAGGCGGGAATTTTCGTAGAGCATAGGCAATTCGTCGAGTTTCTCCAGCTCATCCTCGCGCGGCGGCGGGACGCGGGCGGCTGATTTGGCGTCGAGCACGACATGGCACTCCGCGCAGGCGAGCGCGCCGCCGCATGTGTTCTCCATGCCAATGCCATAGTCGCGCAATATTTCCATCAGCCGCCATCCTTCGACAGCCACGAGCTCATGAACGACGCCGTTGCGGTCTTCGACGCGCAGGAAGGGCGTCTCAGGCTCCGACGGCGTGGCGGGCGGGTCGACGACAATGTCCAATGCAATACTCATGCGCTCGTTTCATTCAGGGGCGTCCGCGTCGCGACGCGGTGGCGTTCTGTATTTCGAACGGGTAGATACTCTAAATCGCCCGGAAGTCAATTCACCTCCAAAAAATGCTTTATTCCGCTTTTCACTCTATGAAGTTGTGAAAATCCTGCGAGCTCAAATTCGCAGCTGGGACATGACAAGCGCCCATAATCTATGTTTGTTAAGAATCGGGTGACCAATCGGAACGGCGGCGCGCAAGCGCCATAGGAGACCGCATGGTAAAAAGGCCGATCAAAACCACGAAGGAAACGCCGTCTCCGAAGCGGGAGCCGGAACCGCGTCGCGAGGTCAGGGAAATCGCCCCCGCGCCGCCGCAATCTTCAGGAGCCATTATGAAACCAACGGTCATTGTCGTCGGCGCCGATAAGGGGGGCGTCGGGAAGACGACAATTGCGCGAGCCGTTCTCGACTTCATCTCCCTCAACAATATCCAGGCCCGCGCCTTCGACACGGAGACGCCGCGGGGCACGCTCTACCGTTTCCATCCCGAGGAAACGATGATCGTCGATCTGACGTCGACCGCCGACCAGATGAAGATCATCGACACGCTGAACGCGTCCCAGGCCAGGGTGAGCGTCATCGACGTGCGCGCCGGCGGCTTGAGCCCCGCCCTCGAGGCGCTCGACGAGATCGGCTTCTTCGACGCGGTGAAGGCGGGCGAGTTCCGCTTCATCCTGCTGCATGTCATCGGCCCGTCCATCGCCTCGCTCGAGGAGATCGCCGAGATTGCGCCCTATATGACGGACGCCAATTATTTCATGGTGAAGAACCATGTGAACGATACGACGTTCTTCGAGTGGGACCCGCAGACTCACGCGAAATATTTCGAGGACGTGAACACGACGGGCGAGATCACCATCCCGAAGCTCGGCGAACTGGCCTATGAGCAGGTGGAGCTGGCGGGCACGCCCTACTCGACCTTCATCGCCAATCAGACGGCGGAGGGCGAGCCGGCGGAGCATTCCTTCGTCCTGCGCGGTTATGTCCGCACCTGGCTTGCCCGGGTCGCCGACGAATTCGAGCGGGTCGGCCTCCTCGACCTCATCAACGGCGCAGGCAAGGGGCGTTAAGGCGAGGGCGGCGCCGCCCTCGCCCGCGAGGAATAAATGAGCCGCCGCACCCTCGTCTTCTTCATCTGCTCGCCGCACTCCCGCACTGGCGTGACCACCGCGGCGCGGCTCCTGACCGACTATTATCTCTCGCGCGGCGTGCCGGTCGAAGGCTTCGACACGGATTCGCGCGAGCCCTGCTACGCCCTGCGTTTTCCCGGCCTGTCGCAAGTCGTCGACATTTGCGACGTCAAGGGACAGATTTCCCTCTTCGACCGGCTCCTCCTGGCCGACGACACGCCCAAGGTCGTCGATGTGTGGAGCCGGTCCTTCGACCAGCTCTTCGCGACCATCGCCGAGATCGGCTTTCTCGAGGAGGCGCGCCGCGCCGGGGTCGAGCCGATCATCCTCTATCAATCGGACAGCTCGCAGACGGCCGCCAGCAATGCGCGGATGCTGAACACGACCTGGCCGGATCTGTGGATGACCGTCATCCACAATGAGGGCGCCGCCCCGCTGGGGCCGGACGCGCTGCAATTCCTCTCCCGCTATCCCTCGCGCGGCAAGCTCGTCATCCCGCGGCTCGAAAGCGCCATTGCGCGGTCGCTCGACGATTTCGATCTTTCTCTCTCGGCCTTCCTGCAGAACCCGCCCGCCTCCATGTCGATCGTCGTGCGCGCGGCGCTGAAGGCCTGGCTCCTCCCTATTTTCACCCAACTCCAGAGTTTCGAATTGCGCTTCGATCTGCAGTCGAGCGAATTCCTGCGATAAGCCAGGCTGAAAGGACGAGGCCGCCCATGGAATACCGAAAGCTCGGCCTCACCGACCTCTCCGTCTCCGCCATCTGTCTGGGCTCCATGACCTGGGGCCAGCAGAATACGGAGGCCGAGGGCCATGAGCAGCTCGACTACGCCGTCTCGCGCGGCGTGAATTTCATCGACACGGCGGAAATCTATTCCATCCCGCCGCGCCCCGAGACCCAGGGCTCGACCGAGCGCATCATCGGCTCCTGGCTCGCCAGGCGGAAGAACCGCGACAAGATGATCATCGCGACGAAGGTCGCGGGGCGCGGCGAGGCGCGCTGGCTGCGCGAGGACGGCGCCGGCACGGTCCTCGACCGCAGGAATATCCATTACGCCATCGAGGGCTCGCTGAAGCGGCTGCAGACCGATTATGTCGATCTCTACCAATTGCACTGGCCCGACCGTTCGCTGCCGCTCTGGGGCGCGGGCGGCACGATCTATCGCCGGCCCTCGAAACGCGCCGAAGTCCCCATCGAGGAAACGCTCGACGCGCTGAGCGATCTGGTGAAGGCCGGCAAGGTCCGCCATGTCGGCCTCTCCAACGAGACGCCCTGGGGCGTCGCCCGCTTCCTGCGCGCCGCGGAGCTGGGCCACGGCCCGCGCGTCGTCTCCATCCAGAACGCCTACAATCTCATCAACCGGACCTTCGAGACGGGCCTCGCCGAATTCGCCGAGCGCGACGCCGTCGGGCTGCTGGCCTATTCGCCGCTCGCGCAGGGCTATCTCACCGGCAAATATCAGCGCGGCGCGCGTCCGCCCGGCGCCCGCACGACGCTGTTCGAGCGCGCCCAGCGCTATGAGAAGCCGGGCGTCGAGACGGCGATCGACGCCTATCTAGCGCTCGCGACGGCGCTCGGCGCGGACCCGTCGCAGCTCGCCATCGCCTATGTGACGTCGCGCCCCTTCGTCACGTCGAACATTATCGGCGCGACGACCATGGCGCAGTTGAAGACGGATTTGGATTCGATCGATTTGAAGATCACGCCGGAGATCGAGGCGCGGATCGACGAGATCCACCAACTCCACAGCAATCCGGCGCCCTAGCAGCGGCCGCAGCCGCTCGTCCTTGCGAGCGCCACGTCACGACTCCGGATTGCTTCGTCGCGCAGCCCCCGCACTGACGCCGGAAGCCGTCATTGCGAGCGGAGCGAAGCAATCCAGCGCCACGTCACGGCTTCTGGATTGCTTCGTCGCTGACGCTCCTCGCAATGACGAGCGCTGTTAGGCATGCCCCGCGCTGGACGAGAGCCGCTCCAGATCGATGCCCATCGATCGCAATGCGCGCGTATATTTACCGCCGAGATCGCGATCGAAGAGCAGTTCCGGATCGGCGGGGCAATGCAGCCAGCCGTTCCGCTGGATCTCGTCCTCGAGCTGTCCCGCGTCCCAGCCCGCATATCCCAAGGCGAGCAGCGCGTGATGCGGCCCTTCTCCGGCGGCGATGGCGCGCAGAATGTCGATCGTCGCGGTGAGCGAGACGCCGTCGTCGATGGGCAGCGTCGAATTATCCAGGAAGAAATCCGGCGAATGCAGCACGAAGCCGCGATCGGTCTGCACCGGCCCGCCGGAGAGCACCTGTATCTCCTCGGCGCCGCGCGGCAGGCTGATGCGCTCCTGCGGCGCGATCACCTGCAACTGCACGAGCAGATCGGGAAAGTTCTTCACCCGCGCCGGCTGGTTGACGACGATGCCCATGGCGCCTTCTTCCGAATGCGCGCAGAGATAGATGACCGAGCGCGCGAAGCGCTCATCGGCCATGCCGGGCATGGCGACGAGCAATTGCCCGTCGAGATAGCGCCGCCCGGAATTGCGGGCGCCGCTCCCCAAGGGCCGCTCGGAAACTTGCTTTGATCGCCGCACGCTCATAGGGTCATGCTACGCCCCCATCGTCCCCTTAACAAGCGGCGTGGATCCAACGGGCGCTTCAACCGCCCAGAAATCAAGCCAATGATAACGACCAAGCCGAAGACGCGCGCCCTTGCCGCCTCGACCGCCGCCCTGATCGTCTCGCTGACCCAGTCACCCGCGCCCGCCGCCGACGCCGGCTTCGCAACCGCGCCGGCCAAGGGGAGCGTCTCGTCCGTCCGGCTGCTCTCCGCCGGCCCGATGCAAGGCGGCGCCTATCGGGCCGGGGTCGAGATCCGCCTCGATCCCCATACCGTCACCTATTGGCGCCAGCCGGGCGAAGCGGGTTCGCCCCCGATCTTCGATTTCTCGAAATCGACCAATGTCGCCACGGTCGAGACCGCCTTCCCCGCGCCCAAGCATATCGATGAAGCGGGCACGGTCGTCGCCGGCTATGACGAGACGGTGATCTTCCCGCTCAAGGTGACGCCGAAGGACCCCAAGACGCCTGTGACGCTCGATATGAAGCTCGATTACGCGGCCTGCGGGAAAATCTGCCTGCCCGCCAAGGCCGATCTTTCCCTCGCCTTGCCCCAGGCGGGCGCCTCGCCCTTCGCCGCGGCGATCGCCGGCGCGGAGAAGCGCGTGCCGGCGAGGATCAGCGCGGCCGAGGCCGGGAAGCGGTTCTCCCTGAAGAAGAATGGCGAAGGCTGGCGGCTCAGCGTGACGGGCCCCGGCAAGGCGCAGGACGTTTTCGCGGAGGTTCAGGAGCCGCTCTTCATCGAGAGCAGGCGCGAGGGCGCGGAATTCTCGCTGACGCTGTTTTCGACGGGCGCCACGCCCAAAAGCGCCGACGCGACGCTGACGGTGATTACCGACAAGGAGGCCTTCGAGGCGCCCGCGCATCTGGAGTGACGCGCGCGCGCCCTCTCCCCCAAAGGGCGTCGAAAAACGCCCTTTGGGCTCCGCCTTATTCCGCCTCCGCATCCGCGGGCGCCGCCTCGGCCGCCGCGGTTTCCTGCTTGGGCGTGCGCTTGAAGGTCGATTTGCGGCCGCGGATCGTCTGCAAAATCTTCGCGCCATTGGCGAAGGCGAGATAGATGAAAAGCGGCGGCACCGAGCCGACGGTCTTCGCGTAATCGACCACTGTGCCGCGCCTGAGCGCCAGATAGGGCGCGAGCGTGACGCCGAGCGCCACCATCAGGGTCATGACCAGGATCAGCTCCAGCAGCCCGGAATAGGGCGCGAGCGAGCCGTGCAGGAACGCGCCGAGCGCGAAGGCGATGAGGCCGATCGCCGCCGCCGGGAAGAAGATTTGATGGGCGATGAGGGAGATCGCCATCACGCGCTTCACGAGCGGCCAGGGGGCCTCCCAGATCGGCAGGATGGTCTTCTGCGCCACCTGCACGAAGCCGTTGGACCATCGGCGCTGCTGGCGGCGGAAGTCGCGAATGCCGTCCGGCACCTGGCCGGGGATCGGCGGTTCGGACACGAAGAGGCCATGCCAGCCCTTGAGCTCGGCGCGGACGGTGAGATCGAGATCCTCGCAGAGCGAATAATCGGACCAGCCGCCGGCGTCCTCGACCGTGGCGCGGCGCCAGATTCCGCCCGTGCCGTTGAACTGGAAAAGCCAGCCGGCGAGCGCGCGCGAGCGCTGCTCGACCATATAGTGACCGTCCTGGATGAGGCCCTGGGCGCGGGTGAGCCAGTTCGTCTCATAGTTCTGGAACTCGCAGCGCGACTGCACGAAGCCGGCGCGGGGGTCCGTGAGGAATAGCGGCACGGTGCGCTTGAGCCAATCGGGCGGCGGACGGAAATCCGCGTCCAGCATGGCGATGAAGGGCTCGTCCGTCAGTCTCAGGCCATGGGCGCAGGCGCCGGCCTTAAAGCCGGAGCGATCGGCGCGGCGGACATGGTCGATGACCGTCCCATGGGCGCGCAGCTCTTCGGCCACCCGCTCGGCGCGCACGCTCGTCTCGTCGGTCGAGTCGTCGAGAAGCTGGATGCGGAGCTTGTCCTTCGGCCAGTCGAGCTGCGCGACGCAGCGCAGCGACTGTTCGGTCACGAGCGGCTCGTTGAAGACCGGAATCTGCAGCAGCACATGCGGCAGGTCGGCGTCGGGAAGCGACGGCGCCTCCGGATCGCGCGCGCCGCGCGCCCAGTCGTAGAGGAAGCGCCCGATGACGACGAGATAGCCGAGCCCGATGGCGACGAGGATCGCGGCGCAGAGATAGGCGGCGGCGTCGACGAGAAACAGAAAGAGTCCGAGCAGCAAAAGGTTATCCTTCTTCATGCGCGGGAGGCGCCTTCTGCGCCGCGACGCGCGCGTGAACTTTATCCTTCGCCCAGACCACCCGGTCGGTCATCCAGGCGTTCACCCAGACCGCAAGCATCACAGCCTCGCGGACAATGAAAACCGCAGGCGCCGCGTAGGATAACTGCCATCCTTTGGCCATGGAAAGCAATGTCTCGAGCGCGAACCAGAGGCCGAAGGTCGCGGCGAGGCCCGCAAGGGGCGTCATTCCGATACGCGGCGCGGCGAGGGCGCCTGCCACAAGCGCCGGAAAGGCTTGGCAAATCGGCTCCGCCAGGAAGGAAAGCAGCTCGTCGTTGCGGCGAATCACGCTCCAGCGCAATTGTCGTTGATAAACATCGTGGAAACTGCGGGCGCCGAGCTCCTGACGGACGGGCCGGTGAGAAAAAACAGGACGTTGACCGATTCGCCGCATGGCCTTGGCGAGCGCATTGTCCTCGCCCACCGTGTGCGAAATGGCGTCGAACCCGCCCGCGCGCAGAAAATCGGACCGGCGAAAGAGCATGATCTTGCCGACGCCGTGCCCCTGCCCCAGGCAGGAGGCCAGAAACAATATGCGGGCGTGGGGCCCGTTGATGATCGCCGCCTCGACATGCGCGGCGAAATTTTCGAGCCCGGCGCAATAGGGAATGGCGCAGACGAGGCCGACATCGTCGCCGAGCTGGCGCAGATGCTCGGCGAGCGCGTCGGGCTCCAGAAGGACATTGGCGTCCTTCATCAGGATCACGTCGTTTTCCGCCTGCATGAAGGGCGCGTAAAGATTGTCGACCTTGGGGCTCGCGGCGAAGCGGGCGGTCGAGGCGAGAAGGCGGGACGGAATAGTCGGATGGCGCGCGAAGAGCTCGCGCATCTTGCGCGCGGCGGGGGAGTCGACGTCGACGGCGGAAGCCGTGACGTCGAAGCGCGGATAGTCCTGCGCGAGAGCGGATTCCTGCGTGCGCTCGAAATCCGCCTCCAGCAGCTTCACCGGCAGGACGATGGAGACCGGCGGCTGGTCGCGCCGCCGCGCGCGCCGCCCGGCGATATAGGGCTGCAGGACGGTGGCGGCGCTGGACAGGAGCAGCAGCGCCGTGACGGTGAGCCAATAGCCGGCGGCGATCCAGCTCAGCGCGTCAATCATCACGCCGACCGCGCGCCTTCAGGGTCGCCCCGCGAACAGCGGCGCGCCTGAAGGCGCGCGGTCCGAGTTGCGCGCCGCCCGTCATTGGCCGCGCTCCACGGTCTCCGGCACTTCGGCGGGAAAGCGCCGCATCACGCCGTCGACAAGCGCCGCCGGCAGGAAAGAGAAGAAGCGCAGCGCCCAATACATATACAGCGGAAAGGCGATGACGTCGCGGCGACGGTCGAGGCCGCGCTTGATGATCCGCGCAGCCTCCTCATCGGAAATCTTGCCGGGTTGCCAGGATTCGGCGCTCATCGACAGGGGCGTCTTCACGATGGTGCGCGCCGACATCGGCGTCTGCACGTAACCCGGCACGATCAGCGCGACATGCACGCCATAGGCGGCGAGCTGGCCGCGCAGGCAATCGGCCCACATGTGAACGCTGGCCTTCGTCGCGCAATAAGCCGGCGAATGGGGGAGCGCGCGCACGCCCGCCATCGAGCCGACAATGGCGATCTCGCCGCGCTTGCGCGCGCACATCGGCGCGATGATCGGCTCGACTGTGTTGAAGACGCCCATGACGTTGATCGCCACGGCCGCGCGTACGGCGTCCGGCGTCTCGGCGATCTGCCCCGGCGACAGCCCCGTCGCGACGCCGGCGTTGGCGACGAGAATGTCGATCGGCCGCGACGCATGGGCCGCCGCGACGATCGCCGCCATGACTTCGCGGTCGCGAACGTCGGCGACGCGCGTCTCGACCTCGCAGGCCCCGGCGGCGCGGCAGGCTTCCGCCGTGGCGTCGAGCCGCGCCTCATCGCGGCCGAGAAGACAGAGACTTGCCCCATCCCCGGCATAGGCGACGGCGAGCGCCCGGCCGATGCCGGAGGAGGCGCCGGTGATGAGAAGGCGTTGGGTCACGGAAAGCTCCCACGCGGCTTTGGGCGGGAGGGGCGCATTCCATTCGTGCTCGCGGCCTCGCCCCTCACCCCAACCCTCTCCCCGCGATGCGGGGAGAGGGGGCGTGACTCGCGAGCCGCTTTGTCGATGAAGGCCCGAATCTCGCTCCTCTCCCCGCTTGCGGGGAGAGGCTGGGTGAGGGGCGAGGCCGCTATCGACGAAGACTGAAAAACCCGCCTCATCTTTCCATCTCCCGCCGCAGCGTCGCCTCGCCGATGATCCCCGGCGTGCGCGCGGCGCCATGCGCGAAGAGGCGGACGAAGATCTCCGTCTCGGAAGCGCGCAGCACGCGGCCGGAGAGCGTCACCGTCTCGCCCCGCAGGATCGGCTGGATGAATTTGGCGGCGAGACCGACAAGGAAGAGGTCAGGACGCCAGCTCTTCAGCATCGGCTCGAAGGAGGCGAGCAGCTTCATCCCATGCACCGGCGGCGCTGAAAGCCCGATCCTGGCGGCGAGCGCGTCGTCGAGATGAAGCGGATTGTCGTCGCCGGAGACCTCCGCATAGCGCGCGAGCGCCTGCGCGTCGAAGGGGCCGATGATCGTCTCCGGCAGCTTGTCGCCGACCTTGATGGGTTCGCTCATGACGCCGCCCCGAAGCCCGCGCGCGGCACGAGACGCAGCATGGTCTCGCTCCGCGCGACCGTCGCCCCGTCGAGGGCGCGGATCGTGGCGTCGACGATCAGGCGCGGCGGCGTCTCCTCGCGCCGCATGGCGACGTTCACGTCATAGCTGTCGCCGGCGACGAGCGGCGTCTCATAGGAGAAGCTCTGCGACTCATGCACGGGCACGACGTCGAGCGCCGCGCAGAGGCTTCGCACGGAATCGAAGAGCGTGGGATCGGTCAGCCAGACGGCCGGGAAGGACAGCGGCACGCTCGCGGCGTCGCCGCCCGTCTCGCGCGAATAGGCGGCCGCCCGCGCCGGATCGACGCGCAGGCGGAAAGGGCCGAGGCTCTGGGGCGCGTCAATCGGCATGGCGGACGATCAGCACGGCGTTGACGCCGCCGAAGGCGAAGGAGTTGGACATGGCGGCCTCGATCCTGTGGGGTCGGGCGACATTGGGCACCGCGTCGATCGGACAGCGCGGGTCGAACTCAAGGAAGTTGATGGTCGGCGGCGCGATTTGCGCGCGCAGCGCGTCGATCGTGATGGCAAGCTCCAGCCCGCCGGATGCGCCGAGCGCATGGCCATGGATGGGCTTGGTAGAGGAGACCGGAACCTCGCGCCCGTAATCGCCGAAGACGCGCAGGATCGCTTCCGACTCGGTGATGTCGTTGGCGTGCGTCGCCGTGCCATGGGCGTTGACGTAATGAATGTCGGTCGGCGCGAGGCTGGCGTCGTTCAGCGCCTGCGCGATGCAATTGGAGGCGCCGTCCAGATCGGGCCGCACGGGGTCCTTGGCGTCGCTGGTCGTGCCATAGCCCGCAAGCTCGCATAAAGGCTCATGTCCCCTCATGCGGGCGGACTCGGCCGTCTCCAGAACGAAGACGGCGGCGCCCTCGCCAAGCGACATGCCATTGCGCCCCATGGAGAAGGGCCGGCAGAAATTCGGGGTCATCACGCGCAAGCCCTCCCAGGCGCGGATGGTGGCGTTGATGACGCAGGCCTCCGCGCCGCCGACAATGGCCTTGTCCACCATGCCGGAGCGGATCATCTGCATGCCGATCCCGACCGACTGGCTCGCCGAGGAACAGGCGCTGCCGACGGCGAAAGTGGGGCCCAGCGCGGAAAAACGCGCGCCGAGCGTCGTCGGCATGGCGCTCGGGATGAGCTTGGGCACGCTCAACGTCTCGGGCCGCGTCTTCTCGACATAATAGCGGTAGATGCCGTCCTCGATCGTCGTCATGCCGCCAATGCCGGTGCCCATGATGACGGCGGTGCGCGGCCCGGCGAGGTCCTTGCGGCCGAAGCCCGCCTGCGCCATCGCCTCGTCGGCCGCGACGACGGCGAATTGCGTGAAGGGATCGCAGAAGGGAAGGACGCCGGGCTCGATATAGGCCGCCGGATCGAAATCCGGGACCTGGGCGGCGATCCTGATGCGGCCGTCATAAGGCCGCTGGGTCTTCAGCTCGCGAATTTGAGCGACGCCGTCGCGCGCCGCCTCCCATAGCTTGCGCGCGCCGACGCCGGAGGCGCAGACGGCGCCCATGCCGGAGACGACGACGCGACGCCCTCCGTCGCCCCGCAGCGAAGCCGCCATTTACTGGTTCTCGCGCTCTTTCTGGATATGGTCGGCGATCGCGTCGATAAGGCTTTCGACCGTCTTCGCTTCCTGAAGCGAACCGTCCATCGGGATATAGACGTTGAACTTCTCCTCGAGCGCCGTCAGGATCATGACGATATCGACCGATTTCAGGTCGAGGCTCTCGATCGTGGCGTCGGGCGTCACCTTGGAGCGGTCGACCATGCCCTCCGACGCAATCACTTCGATGATCTCTTCCTTGAGCGCGGCAATGTCCTGAGGATGATCTGTCACGAAATCCCTCCCTTAAGGGTCTCCGCCGTCCCGAGAAGGAGCGGGCGCCGCCGCGCGGCGCATTGACGCAGGGCGCGGCGGCGCGCGCCAGCCTCGAATGGACGGCGCGCCTTGGTTACGGGTTTTGGACGCGAAAATAAAGCCCGGCTCAACCATGCCGCCGCATGGGCCCGCTTCCCCAAGAGGGCGCTTTCTGGCAAAAGGCCCCGCAAAACATGAGGGGTCAGCACCAAATGAGCGCCAATGAGACAGCGATCGCCGGGGTTTTTCCACAGCCGACCGAGGAGCAGTGGCGCAAGCTCGTCGATAAGGCGCTGAAGGGCGGCTCCTTCGATTCCCTCGTCTCCAAGACCTATGACGGCGTCGCCGTCGCCCCGCTTTACTCCCGCGCCGAGGCGGATGCGCCGCGCGCCCTGCGCCGCACGCCCGGCCGCTGGTCGATCCTCGGCCGCGTCGATCTCGCCGACGCCGACGCCGCCAACAAGCTCGCCCTCGAGGATCTCGAAGGCGGCGCGGACGGCCTGCACATCGTCTTCGCCGGCTCGCAGGGCTCCTATGGCGCGGGTCTGACGAGCGACGGCGACGAGACGATCGCCCCTCTCCTCGAAAATATCCGTCTCGATTACGGCGTTCCGGTTCTCGTCGAGGCCTCGCCGCGCGCGCCGAACGCCGCGAGCGCCATCATGCGATATGTCGACAGCCGCCATATCGAGCCGTCGATCACCCGCATTTCCCTCGGCCTCGATCCGCTCGGCCTTCAGGCGCTCCACGGCTTCGCGCCGGCGCCCTGGGCGCTGGAATCCAAGGCTTTCGCCGCGTCGGCCGGGACCGTCGCCAAGGCGGGCTTCGCCAATGGCGCGGTCGTCGCCGACGCCCGCGTGATCCACGCCGCGGGCGGCTCCGAGACGCAGGAGCTCGCCTTCGCGCTTGCGGCCGCCGTCGCCTATCTTCGCGCGCTGACCGACAATGGCGTGGACATCGAGACCGCCCGGTCGCTCATTGCGTTGCGCTTCGCGGCGGACGCCGACGAGTTCATGGGCGTCGCCAAGTTCCGCGCGGCGCGCCGCCTCTGGGCGCGCGTGGAGGAGGCCTGCGGCCTCGCGCCCAAGCCCGTTCTGATTTTCGCCGAGACCGCCTGGCGCATCATGTCGCGGCGCGATCCGTGGAACAACATTCTGCGCGGGACGCTCGCGGCCTTCTCGGCCGCCATCGGCGGCGCCGATACGATCACCGTGCTGCCCTTCACCCAGGCGCTCGGCGCGGCGGACGGCTTCGCGCGCCGCCTCGCCCGCGACACGCAGCTCGTGCTGCAGGACGAGTCGCATATCGATGTGGTCGACGACCCGACGAACGGCGCCGGGGGCTTCGAGGCGCTGACCGAAGCGCTCTGCGAGCGCGCCTGGGCTTCTTTCCAGGAAATCGAGGCCGAGGGCGGCCTTCCGGCGTCGCTCGAAAAGGGCGGCTTTCAAGGACGGGTGGCGGCGACCGCCGGCGAGCGCGCCAAAAAGGTCGCGCGCGCGAAGGAAAAGGTTATCGGCGCCAATGAATTTCCCGACATTCACGAGCAGCCGCTCGATATCGTGACCCCCTTCGACGCGGCGCGCCAGTCGGCCGAGGCGCCCGCCGGCGCCGTGAAGACCGCGCCGCTCGCGCCGCGTCGCCTCTCCGAACCCTTCGAGCGGCTGCGCGACGAGTCGGACGCCCATGCCCAAAAGACGGGCGCCCGCCCAAAGGTCTTCCTCGCCACGCTCGGCGCGATCGCGGCCTTCACCGCCCGCGCCAACTACGCCAAGAATTTCTTCGAAGCCGGCGGCGTGGAAGCGATTTTCGGCCCGGAGACGGAGTCGGCCGCCGACATGGCCGCGGCCTTCAAGGCCTCTGGCGCGAAACTCGCTTGCCTGTGCTCGTCAGATAAAGTCTACGCGGACGCAGCGGAGCCGGCGGCCGCCGTGTTGAAGGGCGCGGGCGCGACGCTATTTTCCGCCGGCCGTCCCGGCGATCTGGAGCAAAAGCTCCGCGATGCGGGCGTAACCGGATTTATTTTTGTCGGATGCGATATGTACGACGTTCTTCAGCGGGCGTTGGAGGAGGCCAAATGAGGTTATGGGCAATCGCCATTCTGGCGTCTTTCGCGGCGAGCGGCGCGCTGGCGAAGGTGGGGCATGCGCGCCAGGCGCAACCGAAAGAGGCGGAGAGCGCGGCGCCCGCCCGCGATCCGAACGGCGCCTGGGCCGTGGAGGCGACGACGAGCGTGGGGAATTGCCCTTCGCTCATCCCGACGACGCTCCAGATTGCGGACAATAAGATTTCCTCGGCCGAGGGCGCCTCGGTCGAGTCGTGGGGCTATGTGGACGACGGCGGCAATATCGTCGCGCGCTTCACCGGCGCCGGCGAGCATATCGCCCGTTTCCACGGCACGCTGAAAGGCGGCAAGGGCTCGGGCGCCTGGTCTTCCTCCACCGATATGTGCGGCGGCACCTGGAAGGCGGCGCAGCAGTAAATTCCGTCGCCGCGCCGAAGCGCGGAGGGGGCGTCCCTTTCCAATGTAATTTCGAGGGCTAGCTGTTCCCGGATCCACATCCGGGAGCCGGCCCATGCATGCGCCAGACCGAGCGCCTCGCGTCGTCATCATCGGCGGCGGCTTCGCCGGCGTCGCGGCGGCCCAGGGTCTCGCCGGCGGCGGCGCGAACATCCTGCTGCTCGACGAGAGGAACCATCACTGTTTTCAGCCCTTGCTCTACCAGGTCGCGACCGCCGCCCTCGCCTCGGCCGATGTCGCTTGGCCCATCCGCTATGTCCTGCGCGGGCGCGACGACGTGACGGTGCTGATGCTCGCCGTGGAAGGCGTCGACCGGGCCCGCAAGGTCGTGAAAACGCGCATAGGCGACATCGCCTATGATTTTCTCGTCGTCGCCACGGGGGCGACGCATTCCTATTTCGGGCATGAAGGCTGGGCCAGGGCCGCGCCGGGGCTCAAATCCGTCGAGGACGCGGCGCTCATCCGCAACAAGCTGCTGCTCGCCTTCGAGCGGGCCGAAGCGAGCGCGGATATGGAGGAGCGCGCGCGGCTCCTCACCTTCGTCATTATCGGCGGCGGGCCGACGGGGGTGGAGCTCGCCGGCGCCATTGCGGAGCTCGCGCGCGGCGCCTTGCCCCCGGAATTCCACCGGGCCGATCCCCGCCACGCGCGCATCCTGCTTCTTGAGGCGGGGCCGCGCATTCTGCCGGCCTTCCCGGAGCGGCTCTCCGATTATGCGCGGCGCGCGCTCGGGCGCATGGGCGTGGAGGTGCGGACGCATACGGCCGTCGAAGAAGTCCATGACGACAGGGTCGTCGCCGGCGGCGCGAATATTTCGGCGGGCGCCATCCTCTGGGCGGCGGGCGTGCGCGCCTCGCCCGGCGCCAATTGGCTCGGCGTGAATGCGGACAAGACCGGCCGCATCGAGGTGACCCCGGAGCTGACGGCTCCCGGCCTGCCCGACATCTATGTCGTCGGCGATCTGGCCCTCGTCAAAGGGCCGGACGGAACGCCGGTTCCCGCGCTCGCGGCCTCCGCCAAGCAGATGGGCTGGTACGCCGGCCGCGCGATCCGGCGGCGCCTGCGCGGGCAAAAGCCGCGAAAGCCGTTTCGCTACCGCGACCATGGCAGTCTTGCCGCCATCGGGCGCAAGGCGGCCATCGTAAAGCTTGGACGCCTCGAACTGACGGGATTTCCCGGCTGGCTCTTCTGGAGCGTCGCCCATGTGTATTTTCTGGTGAATTTGCGTAGCCGGATTCTGGTCGCCGTAAGCTGGATCGCGGCCTATTTCACCTATCATCGCGGCGCGCGGCTCATCACGCGGTGACCTTGCGCCATTATGAGCAAGGCGACGCCTTCCGAGGGCGGCTATGACGGCCCTGGATTGCTTCGTCGCTTTGCTCCTCGCAAATGACGGCGAGACGCTAAAAACATAGAGAGCGCGCCGGCTCCGTCATCGCGCCATGAGGGAGCCGGAGCGTCGCCAGGAGAGCCCAGGTTCGATCCCAGCAATCATGCTTTACTGTTCGTCGCGCGGCAGCAGGGGCTCGCTGCGCAGCGACCGTTGTCCCTGCGCCTGCGGCGCCGCCGCCTGAGTCACCGGCATTTGCGAGTAATCGGCCGGCTCGGCGCGCGACGCCGTGAGTCCGTCGCGCTGATACATGTCCTCGCGGAACTGGGTGACGCCGTCCGGCGTGCCCCAGGCGGTGATATAGACCCAATAGACCGGCACGGCCGGATTGATCTTCACGTCGAGGCGTTCGCCCGAGGCGATGGCGCGGTCGATCGCGTCGCGGTCCCAGCCGGGCGTCTCCCGCAGCAGGAAGGCGACATAGTCGCGAACGTTCTGCAAGCGGATGCAGCCCGAGGAGACGAAGCGGAAGTCGTCGCCGAAGACGCCCTTGGCGGGCGTGTCGTGCATATAGACGCCGTAAGGATTGGCGATGTCGATGCGCACGACGCCGAGCGAGTTGAAGTCGCCGCCAATGTCCTGCCGGAATTTGTAGTTCAGCGCGTCGAGCGAGCGCCAGTTGATCTGCTCTGGCTGCAGCTCCTGGCCTTCCTTATTGTAGACGCGGATGTGGTTGTCGCGCAGATAGTTCGGGTCCGCCTGCATCTTGGGGATGAGATCCTTGCGGATGACCGAGGCGGGCACCGTCCAGAACGGGTTGAAATTGACCTGATAGGCCTTGGTCTGCATCACCGGCGACTGGCGGTCGATCTTGCCGACGCCCGCAATGTGATGGCTGACGACCTGCCCGTTCTCCACCGTCTCGACTTGCGCCGCGGGAATATTCGCGGTGACGTAGCGAGCGCCGAGATCATGCGAGAAGCTGCGCAGGCGCACGAGATTGGTCTCGAGCTGGCGCAGGCGCGTCTCCGCCGGCACGTTCAGCGCCGTGAGCGTCTGCTGATTGACGACCCCGGTCTCGATGACGCCGTGGCGGGCCTGAAAGCGGCGCACCGCCGCCTCGACATAGGAATCGAAGACGGGGCTCGTGCCGGTCTCCGGCCCGATGTCGCCGGAGACGATCAGACGCCGGCGCAGCGCCGACACGGCGGGCCCGTTGGAGCCGAGCCGCAATTGCTGGCCCGGCACCTGCGGCCAGCCGCCATTATTCACAATCTCGCGATAGCGCTCGATCGCCTGCTCGGTCGCGGCGACCGTGGCTTCCGAGAGGATGGGGGTCGTCGAGCGCGAGACGGTCAGGCGCGCGGCGGCGTCGTAGCTCTGAGCCCATTCGGCCTGCCCCGTCTCAGCGCGCGCGGCGTGAACCGCGCCGAATGCAAGGCCAAGAGAAAGCGGAAGGATCGCTAGTTTTTGCAACGTTCGCTCCAGTCGCAGTGGATTCCGCGGCCGCGGAGGGAAAACATTCGCTCAGGCGCACGCCCGAGGCTGCGCCGGCTGAGGGTTTACATCATGTGCAGCTTCTGGGTTAACAAGGCGCGAATAGGCGGCGATTTTGTGGCCTGGAAGCTCAATTCGCCGGCGCGGCGCGGCTTGGTTCGGCTAAAGCCTCGCGGCGCAAGTTCTTTTGGTCGAGCAAGAGGCGGATTCAATACGCTCTCCGCGCGACATTCGTTTGAAGGCGCCTTATCTCAAGCGCGTTTGGATCGATTCGGGGCGGATCGAGAATGGGGGCGCGACGCTGCTCGGCCTCGACCGGGGCGGCCGATCGCGCTGCGCGAGACCGCGCATTTCAAGCTGCTGCGCGAGTTCTGCGCGGATCCCGAAAGTTTCGTCAAAGCGACGCTCGAAACATGAAAGCCGTTTAGCCGATCCGCATCCAGCCCTCCGGCCCCAGCCGCTCCTGCGGCAGGAAGCGCGCCTTGTAGTCCATCTTGCGCGAGCCCTCGACCCAATAGCCGAGATAGAGATGCGGCAGGCCGGCGCCGCGCGCGCGCCGCATGTGGTCGAGGATCATGAAGGAGCCGAGCGAGCGGGGCTCGAAATCGGGCTCGTAGAAGGAATAGACCATGGACAGGCCGTCCGCGAGCCGGTCGGTGAGGCAGCAGGCGACGAGGCGGTCGGCGTCCCCGCCCGGCGAGTCGGGCGCAAGGCGATATTCGATCAGCCGCGTGTCGACATGGCTGTCCTCGATCATCATCTGATAGTCGACCATGTTCATATCGGCCATGCCGCCATCGGCGTGACGGGCGCCGACATAGCGCCGGAAGAGCGCATATTGCTCGGGCGTCGCGCGCGCCGGGCGGCCCTCCCCCGCAATGTCGGCGTTACGGCGCAGCAGCCGGCGCTGCGTGCGGTCCGGCGCGAATTCCTCGATCCTCACCCGCACCGACACGCAGGCCCGGCAATGCTCGCAGGCCGGCCGATAAGCGATGGTCTGCGAACGGCGGAAGCCGGATTGCGTCAAAGTGTCGTTGAGCGCGGGCGCCCGCAGGCCGATGAGGTGGGTGAACACCTTGCGTTCCGCGCGCCCGGGCAGATAGGGGCACGGAGCCGGCGAGGTGAGATAGAATTGCGGCGCGTCGCGAGGCTCTTTGGTCACGCTCGTCTCGGTCCCTGAATGACCTGACAATAGGGCGAGAAGCGGCTTTGCGCCAATCCGGAAATCAAGCCGACCGCCTCAGGACGATGACATCCGCCAGCATGTCGTGCAGGCAGCGTTTGTCGCTCGTGACGAAGGAGACGAGCAGCAGCGGCGGAAACATCCAGGTCACGTAGAACAGGACCGCATGGACCGCCGCCTGCAGGAAGGGGACGGGCTCGCCCTGCATGGTGCGCATTTCGAGATCCATGAAGGCCATGCCGGGCGTCGCCATGCGCCAGCCGGAGACCGTCAGGCCGTTATAGAAGAAGGCGACGATCGGAAAGAGCGGCGGCAGCAGGATGGCCGACATGCCGAAGCTCAGGATGAAGAGGCCGAAGAACAGCGTCACCGACAGGCCCGTCACCAGAATGAGGTCGAGGCCCACCGCCATGACGCGGCGGGTGCGCACGCCCTCCAGCGCCTGGGGCGGGATATAAGGCGGCGGCGCCGCGCGCAGCTCCGGCGCGCGCCTGGAATAATCGCCGCGAAAATCGCGATCGCTCATGTCGTCGTCCTCCGCGCGCCGACCGCGCGCGTCTCGCAATGTCGGACGCTGCGGGGCCGGTTTCAAGACGCCCCTCGCGGCGGCCGCGCGCCCGCGGGGAACAGGCGGCCGGACGCAGTCCCGGGCCGGAACGCGCGAATTGCGGATTGTGGGGATTATGCGCGCCCCCGCCTTGACGAGGCCGCGAAGCTGTCGCAAGCCTCGCGGAAGACGGCCGGCGGACAAAGCTTCGCGCGCCCTCCACCTCTCGCGGGAAAACGCCATGAACAACGACGCCGTCGACGGCGGCCATCTGCGCGCCTTCATCGAGCGAATCGAAAAGCTCGAGGAGGAGAAGCGCGCCATCGCCGACGACATCAAGGACGTCTACGGCGAAGCCAAGGGCACGGGCTTTGATCCGAAGATCCTCCGCAAGATCGTTTCGCTGCGTCGGCAAGACAAGCATAAGCGGCAGGAAGAGGAAGAAATTTTAGGGCTTTACCTCTCCGCGCTCGGCATGGAGTGAGAGGCCCGATAAGCTCCCGTTAACCATAAGGCCCTAACCCTAGGCCGACGCGCCTCCCGCCCTTCCACGCGGGCGAGGGCGCATGGGCGAGGGAAAATGGCGCCGTCGGGAAGCTTGGGAAGCCGCGTCGCGCTGGCCGCGCTCTGCGCCGCATGGGCGGCGCTCGCGGCGACGCAGGCCGCGGGCCAGGCCTTGTCCGATCCTGGAGAAAGCGGCAAGCAGCCGGCGCGCGGCGCCAGGAAGGCGGCGACCTCGCCCGCGCTGGCGCCGCCGGGCTCCAGAGGCCGGCCCGCGCAGCCGCTCGACCTCGCCATTCCCGCCGAGCCGGCTTTGCTGATGCGCGGCCCGATCGCCGAGAAGGAGCCGCGCGTTTCGACCTCGGCCAATTACGGAGCGCCCGTGAAAAGGGAAAAGCTGCCGCGGCCCTATCCGCCGCCGCGCCCGCTTTATCCGCCGTCTTTCTCGCCGCGGAACGCTCTGCCGGCGCTCGAGCCCTACAAGACCTCCTATGTCGCCAGACAGCGCCTGCGGCTGCGCCCGACCGCGCAGCCCAACGCGCCGCTCCCGCCCGTCCCGCCGCCGCCCGTAACGGTCGCGGTCGAGCCGCCGATCAAGGCGAAGCCAAAGCCGAAGGTTGAGTTGAACCCCTATGATCCGCTTGGCGTTCCCGTCGGCTCGACGCTGATCTTCCCCTATGTCCAGACCGACGGCGGCTATGACGACAACCCCAATCGTCTCGCGCCGACCTACAATCCGCGCGGCTCGTTCTTCTTTCGCGGAGAGGGCGGCGTGAAGGTCAAGTCGAACTGGGCGCGCCACCGCCTCGAAGGCGAATTGCGCGGCGGCTATTCGGAATATTTCGATTATCCGGCGGCGAGCCGGCCGGACGCGTCGGGGACGATGGCCGCTCGCTACGACGTGACGCAGGATACGGCGCTCGATCTTCGCGGCCGCCTGCTCCTCGACACGCAGCGTCCCGGCGCGCCGGCGATCCAGCCCGGCCAGTCGAACATTTACGTCGTGAACCGGCCCATCGTCCTGGGCGTCGGGACGCAGGCGGGCGTATCGCAGAAATTCGGCCGCATCGGCGTCGAGCTGCGCGGGACTTACGACCGCGTCTGGTACCAGGACGCGCAATATTCCGACGGCTCGACGCTCAATCTGGCCGCGACGAGCTATAATGGCTTTGGCGGGCTCCTGCGGACATCCTATGAGGCGACGCCGGACCTGAAGCCCTTCGTCGAAGGGACCTTCGACGCGCGCGTGCACGACTCGCCGACGGACTTCAACGGATTCTATCGCGACAGCACCGGCTACATCGTCCGCGGCGGCGCGCAGTTCAACGTCACCGAGATGGTGAAGGGCGAGGTTTCGGGCGGCTATGGCCGGCGCGACTATGACGATCCGCGCCTCGTTCCGCTGCGCGGCCCGGTCATCGACGCGGCGCTCATCTACACCCCCTCCGCGCTGACGACGCTGACGCTGCGCGGCTCGACCTCGATGAACGAAACGACGCTCGCCAACGCCAGCGGCGTGCTGACGCGCTCGGTGACGGCCACGCTTTCGCACGATCTCCTGCGAAATTTAAACGTCACGGTCACGGGAAATTATTTCAACAACAATTATCAAGGGGCGGATGTCCAGGAACGGGGCGGCTCGGTCGGCGTGGCGCTCGACTATAAGGTCACGCGCACCGTCTCGCTGCGCGGCGGCTATCGCTACGAGCTTCTCGACACTTCTTTCCCCAACGCCGACTACACGGCGAATGTCTATCTCGTGGGCCTGAGGTTCCAGCTTTGAGAACGCGCCGAAATCGCGGCCGGGAGGGCGCGCCGCCATGTGGATGATGATTCCCTTCATCCTGAACAGCCTGCTCAATTTCGTCGTCAGCCTGCTCGTCGCGAGATTTCTCGGCCCCGCGGAATATGGCCGCTTCGTGCTGGCCCTCTCCGTCGCCGTCGTCGTGCAGACGCTCGTCTTCGACTGGCTCCGCCTCGCGGCGACGCGTTTCTACTCCGAGCGCGACCGTCTCGAACGTCCGCAGATCCGCGCGACGCTCGACGCCGCCTTCGCGGCGCTCGCCGCGCTCGTGATTCTCGCCGCTTTTCTGCTCTGGGCGCTGCGCCTCGATTTGCCGCTCAGCCGCGATCTCGCGGCGCTCGCGGTGGGCGTCTCCATCGCCAACGCGCTTTTCGATACGGCGACGGCGCTCATTCGCGCGCGCTTCCACGACAAGGCCTATGGCGCGCTGGTGATCGCCAAGAACGCGCTCGCCTTCACGCTCACAGTGGGCGGCGCCTTTCTCTTCCATTCCGCCAATGTGGCGCTCGTCGGGATGATGGCGTCCGTCGCCGGATGCCTCCTCGTCGCGCGCGGCGAGCTTGTCGACCCCAATGCCGGCTTTCGCGTCGCCGAGCGCGCGCTCGCCCGACGCTTCCTCGCCTATGGCCTGCCGATCATCATCGCCGCCGTGCTTTATCAGAGCATTCCGCTCATCAACCGCACGCTGCTCTCACAACAGCATGGCTTCGCCGATGTGGGCCAGCTCTCTCTCGCCTTCGAGACCGGCATCCGCATTGTCGGCGCGATCGGCTCCGCCGTCGACGTCATCCTCTTCCAGCTCGCCGTCCATACGGAGAAGACCGCCGGCGCCGGCGCCGCGCGGGCGCAGATCTCGCGCAATCTCGGCGTCGTCTTCGCCGTCGTCACGCCCGCCGTCGCCGGCTGCTGGCTGATCCTGCCGAGCTTCGAGGCGCTCTTCGTGCCGGAGAATTTCCGCGGCCCCTTCGCCCATTATTTCGCGCTGATGGCTCCGGCGCTCTTCGGCTTCGCAATGATGAACTACGGCGTCAACACCGCCTTCCAGCTCGCGCACAAGCTCATGCCGCTCATCGTCGCGGCGCTTGTCGCCTCCGCCGCCAATGCGCTCGCTGTCCTGCTGCTGCCCGCGACGCCGGATGCGACGCGCTTCGCCTATGCGCAGTCGATCTCGACCATGAGCGGCCTCATTGCGCTCGTCGCCATGCTTTTCCTGCTCGAGCCCATGTGGCCCCGCCTCCGCGACATTCTCGGCGCGACCGTCGCGACAGGCGCCATGCTCGCCATCGGCGCGCCCATGCGCCTGTGGCAACCCGGAATTCTCACCATGCTCCTGCAGGTGGGAGCGGGCGTCGCCGTCTATGGCGCCGTCGTCTACGCTTTCGACGTTGCCGGCGTTCGCAGCCTCGTCGGCCCCAGGATCATGGCGCGGCTGCGCCAGCCGCAATTGCAGTAGCGCTCAAAGCTCCAGCGCGCGGCGCGGATGAGATCGCCCACGCGCCGCGTCGGCGAGCGCGACGAGATTGCCGCGCAAGCGGCCGAAACGATCGATATGGGGCTCCGGGCGCGCCGATTTCACGAAATTGGCGATCATGTTGCGAAGCGCGAGATTAAGCGCGAAGCCTGGCGTGACCGTGCCCTTGCGGACGAGATAGAGCGGATTGGCGATCTGCGAATAGCCGAGCCTGACGCCCGAGGTGCGGCCCGACATGACGCCGAGATGAACGCCGAGGAAATGGTTCGTTTGCACGACGCGCCCGACGCGCGCATATTGCGCGGAGAAATCGGTGTCCTCCAGCCAGGCGTAGAGCGGCAGGTTTTCGTCGAAGCGCAGATGCGGCGCGGCGGCGAGCCGAAAGGCCATGTTGCAGCCATAGGTCCCCGTCGCGTCGAAGACGTAAGGCGGCCGCTCCGACACGAAGCAGGAAATCAAACGGTCGGCCAGATCGACGCTGACGCCTCCGCGATTGATTCCGTCCGCGATAAGCGCGCCGGAACAAGCGACAATGTCGGGGTTTTCCGCGAATAAGCGTTCGACGCCCTCGACGAAGCCCGGAGCGGGAAAGTAGTCGTCGTCGACGAAGACCATGACGTCCGCGTCGCTTCCGACCAGATCGAGCGCGAGATTGCGCTGGATCGGCAAGCCCCGCGCGCGCGCAACGTGAAACTCCGCGGCGTGGGGCGCGCTGGGCGCATCCTCTGGCGCGGCGCCGATGACGAGGAGACGGTCGGGCTGGCGCTTTAGCCGCGCAAATCGTTGAAGGCTGGCGCTCACGATTTCGGGACGCCCGGTCGTGGCGATGGCGACGACGATCTTCATATCGGCCTACGAGAACGCCGCCGCGCGCGCCGCGGCGTTCGGCGCCCTGCGCCAATCGGCGCGCGCCCTTTCATAAACCGCCGCGACGGCGTCGAGATGACGGTCGAGCGTCAGCGGATCGGCCCAGTAGCGCGCATAGGCCGCCTGCGACATGCGCCGCGCGAGATCATCGTCCTTCAGCCGCGCAATCGCCTCCGCAAGCGACTGCGCGTCGGCGCATCTGAACCAGAAGCCGGTCTCGCCGTCGGACACCGCCTCGCGTCCGGCGCATATGTCGCTCACGACGACGGGCGTGCCGAGCGCGAGCGACTCATAGACCGTGAGCGGCTGTCCCTCGTACCAGACGGACGGGAAAACCAGCGCGCGCGCGGCGCGCAGAGTCTCCCTCACATTGGCGGGATTTCGCCAGCCCAGAAATTGCGCCTCCGGAAATTCCTTCTCCAGCGCCGCGCGCTCCGGCCCGTCGCCGACGAAGACGGGCGCAACCCCCGCGAGCCGGGCGCCTTGCGCGAAGTAGCGCGGCCCCTTCTCGGCCGAAAGACGCCCGACAAAAACAAAGTCGCCCGGCGCATGATCGCCTTTCGGACCGCAATCCGCCACGTCGATCGGATTGCCGACCTCGTAGAAGGTCGCGTCCTTCGGCATATAGGGCGCGATGGCGGCGCGCTGCAGCTTCGAGATGGTGATGAGATGGCGCGCCGTGTCGTAGAGGCCGCCGCCATAGCGCATCAGCGCATGGCGCCCGACGCGCATCAGCTTGCGGTGATAGCCGCGCGAATCGCAATCATGCGCGACGCAGCCAAGCGACATGGCCTTGTAATCGCAATTGCGCGCCGCGCCGTAGTCGTAGAATCCGCCATTGGGGCATGCGAGATAATATTCGTGCAGCGTATGCACGACCGGCAGTCCCGCCCCCACCAGCGCCCGGCCGATCGACGGAGAGAGCGCCTTCGCCCAGCCATGCATATGCACGATGGCGTCAGCCGGGTCGCAGGAGGCGAGAAGCGCGGACAGCGCCCGCGCCGCCGCGCCGTTCCAGAGCCATTGCGCGCCGAAACGCGCGAGAGACGCCGTCGACTGAACGTCCGGCTGACCGAGCAGCGTGACCGTCACCCCCGCTTCTTCGAGGCTCGGCTCGATCGGCCCGACGGCTGCGAAAAAGTCGACGCGATAGCCGCGCCGCGCAAAGCCCTTGGCGCTGTCGATCGCGACCTTGGCGAGGCCGCCATTGATATGCGCGTGATCCGCGACGACGACGATGCGCATCGTCATTTGGAAATATCGTTGAGGGTCACGCTGAAGCCATGGGCCGCGACCTCCGGCGGCAGGAACAAGGGATCGCGTCCCCCGCCAATTTCGAGATGCCGCGTTAACCCTTTTCGCTGCGCGATCTCGACGATCGTCCGCTTATAATTGTCCCAGGCCCAGTTGAAATCCGGATCATAATCCAGCCGCGCGACGATCTCGCGAAGATCCGGCGCCTTGCGATCGGCGGCCTCGTCGAGGGAAATCGGCTGAGCGCTCATGGCTGGGCTTTCGTCACGGAAAAGGTGCTGTATCTTAATGTCGCGCGGTTACGCGATCATGAATCGGAAAGCAGGCAGGCCGATGAATTTCAGCGTCGCCGGGGAGGACGACTCGATCCGCGCAGCGCTGCGCAAGGCCGTCATGAGCGATCTCGACGCGCTTTATCGCGCGCTCGGCTCCTCGCCTGCCGGGCTCGATGAAACGCAGGCCGCGGCGCGCCTCAAGCGCTACGGACCCAACCGCGTGGCGCAGGACGCCGGCGCGGGCGTTCTGCGCGAATTGGCGCGCCATGTCTTCAATCCGCTCAACGGTCTTCTGCTTGCGCTCGCGGGCGCGTCCTGGGCGCTGAGCGACCGGCGCGCGGCCATCGTCATTTCCGCGATGGTCGCGCTCAGCGTGCTGCTCGCCTTCGTGCAGGAGCATCGCTCAAACGCCGCCGCCGCCAAATTGCGCGCCATGGTGCGCACCCACGCCTCCGTCCGCCGGCCGGGCGCGGCCGAAGATCCTTTCGTGGAGACCTCGCTCGACAGGATCGTGCCCGGCGATGTCATTCGCCTGACCGCCGGCGATATGGTTCCCGCCGACGTCCGGCTGATCGCGACGAAGGATCTTTTCGTCAATCAATCGGCGCTCACGGGCGAGTCCATGCCGGTGGAGAAATTCGCCCGCTCCCTCGACCGGGCGGACGAGCCTTTGGAGGCGGAGAACCTCGCCTTCATGGGCTCGAACGTCGTGAGCGGCTATGGCGAGGCGCTCGTCCTCTTTACCGGCTCGCGCACCTTCTTCGGCGCCATCGCCGACAGGATCGCCGAGGCGGAGCCCTCGACCGCCTTCGACGAGAGCGTGCGGCGTTTCACCTGGCTCATGATCAGCTTCATGGCGGCGATGGCGCCGCTCGTCTTCTTCGTCAACGGCTATTTCAAGGGCGACTGGCTCGGCGCCTTTCTCTTTGCGGTTTCGGTCGCGGTCGGCCTCACGCCGGAGATGCTGCCGATGATCGTCACGGTCAATCTCGCAAAGGGCGCCATGGCCATTTCGCGGGAGAAGGTCATCGTCAAGCGCCTCAACGCCATCCAGAATTTCGGCGCCATGGACGTGCTCTGCACGGACAAGACCGGCACGCTGACGCAGGACCGCATCATCCTCAAGCGCCATCTCGACATTTACGGCGAAGACTCGGAGCGCGTTCTGGAATTCGCCTATCTCAACAGCCATTTCCAGTCGGGCCTTCGCAACCTGCTGGACGTTGCGGTGCTCAAGCACGCGGAGATCGAGGAAAGGCTGGCGCCGCAGCACAGCTTCCAGAAAATCGACGAAATTCCCTTCGATTTCCAGCGCCGGCGCCTATCCGTGATCGTCGAGCGCGACGACGGCGAACGCTTGCTCATCTGCAAGGGCGCCGTCGAGGAAATCTTCGCAGCAGCGACTCGCTTCGAAGCAGCCGACGCCGAAGGAGCGCTCGACCCCTCCCATCTTGAAACCGCGAAGCGGGAAACCGCCCTGTTGAACGCCGACGGCTTCCGCGTCATCGCGGTGGCTTATAAGCGTGTCGCGCACGACCAAAGCGTCTATGCTCCCGCAGACGAAAGAGAGCTGATCCTTCTCGGCTATATCGCCTTTCTCGATCCGCCGAAGGACAGCGCCGCCCGCGCTATCGCAGATTTGCGGAAAGCCGGCGTCTCGGTCAAGATTCTTACCGGCGACAATGACATCGTCACCCGCAAGGTCTGCCGCGACGTGGGCCTCGAAATCAACGAACTTGTTCTTGGAGCCGATATAGACGCGATGAATGACACGGCGCTTGCGGCGCGCGTTTCGAACGTCACGGTCTTCGCGAAGCTGTCGCCGCCGCAAAAGGCGCGCGTCGTCGGGGCGCTGCGAAAGAACGGCCATGTCGTTGGCTATCTCGGCGATGGCGTCAATGACGGCCCGGCGCTCAAGGCCGGGGATGTCGGCATTTCGGTCGACACCGCCGTCGACATTGCGCGCGAATCGGCCGACATCATCCTGCTGGAGAAAAGCCTCGCCGTTCTGAACGACGGCGTGATCGAGGGCCGCAAGGTCTTCGCGAATATCCTCAAATATGTCCGCATGGGCGCGAGCTCCAATTTCGGCAACATGTTCAGCGTGCTCGGCGCGAGCGTCTTTCTCCCCTTCCTGCCCATGACGCCGATCCAGATTCTGACGAACAACCTGCTTTACGACTTGTCGCAAACGGCGATCCCGACGGACAATGTCGATGAAGAATTTCTCGCAAGCCCGCGCAAATGGGACATTGGCGGCATTGCGAGGTTCATGCTGTATGTGGGGCCGGTCAGCTCCATCTTCGACTATGCGACCTTCATTCTGCTGATCACGGTCTACGGGGCCTGGGACAAGCCGTCGCTCTTCCAGACCGGCTGGTTCGTCGAGTCGCTTTTCACGCAGACGCTCATCGTTCACATCATCCGCACGCGGAAAATTCCCTTTCTCCAAAGCCGGGCGAGCGGCCCGCTGCTGCTGACGACGATTATCGTCTGCCTGATCGGGGCGGCGCTGCCCTATTCGCCGCTCGCGCCGATCTTCGGCTTCACGCCCTTGCCGCTGAGCTATTGGCCGGCGATCGCGTGCTTCATCGTCGGCTACGCCATTCTCGCCCATCTCGCCAAGACGGCCTTTTTCGAACGCTTCGAAGACTGAACATTGCGAGCGCCACGATGACCTCCGATCCCCAAGCCGAGATCGTCGCCTTTCTCGCCGGCCTCCTTGGCGCCGCCGAGAGGGTCGACACGCATATTTCGACCGTGCTCCTCGGGAGCGACCGAGTCTTCAAGATCAAGCGCCCGGTGCGCTTGCCCTATCTCGACTTCTCGACGGCCGATTTGCGTCTGCGGATGTGCGAGCGCGAGATCGCGCTCAATCGGCGCTTCGCGCCGGCGCTCTATCTCGGCGTGAGGCGCGTCACGCGAGAAGCGGATGGGCGCCTGGCGCTCGACGGCGCCGGCGATTTCGTCGAAGCCGTCGTCGAGATGCGCCGCTTTCCCGACGACGCGCTTTTCGACCGCATGGCGCGCGACGGCCGCCTGACGAAAGACATGATCGAGCGGCTCGCCCGCCGCGTCGCCGAGGCGCATGACGCGGCGGCGCCCGTCCGCACGCAAGGCGGCGCGCCCGCGATGCGCAAGATCATCGACGGCATGGAAGCGAGCTTTCGTGAAGCGGCGCCCGCGCCCGCGAAGGAGATCGAGGCGCATCTCGCCGACCTTCATCGCTGGCTCGGCGCGCATGCCCCGCTTATCGAGGCGAGGCGCGCGCATGGCGACGTGCGCGGCTGCCACGGCGATCTCAATCTGCGCAATGTCTGCCTGTTCGAAGGCGAGCCGACGCCCTTCGATTGTCTCGAATTTTCCGACGAGATTTCGACGATCGACGTTCTCTACGACCTCGCCTTTCTGCTGATGGATCTCTGGCGCGTGGGGCTTCCCGATCTCGCCAATGCGGCGCTCAACCGCTATCTCGACGCGCGCCTTGAGAATGAGGAAGAAGGCTTGCCGCTGCTTCCCTTCTTCATGTCGCTGCGCGCGGCCATCCGCGCGCATGTCGAGGCGTCGCAGGGGCGCGCGGAGATCTCGCGCGGCTATTTCGATCTCTCGCGCGCGCTGCTCGAGCCGGCCTGGGGCGTCGTCGTCGCCATTGGGGGATTTAGCGGCTCGGGCAAATCGAGCGTCGCCGCCGCGCTCGCGCCGGTTTTTCCGCCAGCGCCGGGCGCGCGCATTCTCAACAGCGACCGAATCCGCAAAAGAATGTTCGGCGCCCCGCCCACGGCTCGCCTGCCGCCGGAAGCCTATCGCAACGAGATTTCCGAAAGGGTCTATCGCGACATGTTCAACGCTGCCGAGCGCGTCGCCAAAATCGGATGGCCCGTGATCGTCGACGCCGTCTTCGACCGGCCGGCGGATCGCGCATCGATAGAGGCCGCGGCGCGAGAGGCCGGCGCGCCCTTCTTCGGCGTCTGGCTCGACGTCGATCTCGCGCAGAGAATCGCCCGCGTCGGCAAGCGCGCAAATGACGTTTCCGACGCGACGCCCGAAGTGCTGCGAGCGCAACTCATGAAGGAGACGGGCGAGATCGCCTGGGCGCACGTCGACGCCGGCGGGGGTCTCAATGAGATCGTCAAGGAAATCGGCGCGGCGCTGCCGCCCGCCTTCCATCGAGAGCCTTCATAAAGATTTACGGCCCGCCCCTGCGAACAGGAACGGGCCGTCGGCGGCTGTCCCTGGATCGCGAATGAACGCTTTCCTCGAACCGCGCTCGTCAAAACGCGCAAGAGCGCGGAATGTTCGCGACGGATCAAAAAATCTTCGAGGCTCGCGGCTCAGGGAAGAAGCACCGCGGCGCCCTGCAAGCGCCCGTCGCGCAGATCGCTCAGCGCCTCATTCGCCTGCGCCAAAGGATAAGGCGTCGCGTGCATCTTGAGCGGCAGGCTCGGCGCGAGAGACAGGAACTCCCGCGCATCCTCGCGCGTGAGATTGGCGACGGAGAGGAGACGACGCTCTTCCCACAAGAGCAAATAGGGAAAGCTCGGAATGTCGCTCATATGGATGCCGCCGCAGACGACGGCGCCGCCCTTCTTCACGGCCGCGAGCGCGCGCGGGACGAGGGCGCCGACGGGCGCGAAGATCAGCGCCGCGTCGAGCTTTTCCGGCGCCGGCGCATCCGAGCCTTGCGCGCTCGCGGCGCCAAGCGACAAAGCGAATTCCGCCGCCGCCGCGTCGCCCGGCCGCACAAAGGCGTGAACGCGCTTGCCTTGCAGGATCGCGACCTGCGCGATGATATGCGCTGCGGCGCCAAAGCCGTAAATGCCCATGATCTGCGCCGGTCCCGCCATCTTCAGCGTGCGCCAGCCGATGAGCCCCGCGCAGAGCAGCGGCGCGAGAGTCGCGGGATCGCCGCTTTCCGGCAGCGGGAAACTGTAAGACGCGTCAGCGATGGCGTGGGTGGCGTAGCCGCCGTCGCGCGTATAGCCGGTGAAGAGCGGGTCGTCGCAGAGATTCTCGCGCGCGCTGGCGCAATAGGGACAATGGCCGCATGTATGGCCGAGCCAGGGGACGCCGACGCGGCTCCCCGGCGCGAAGCCCGTGACGCCCGCGCCCGCCGCCTCGACCCGGCCGACGATTTCGTGGCCGGGAATGATAGGGAGCTTCGGCCGCGTGAGTTCGCCGTCGACGACGTGAAGATCGGTGCGGCAGACGCCGCAGGCCTCGACGCGCAGACGCAGCTCGCCCGGGCCGGGCGCGGGGAGCGGACGCTCCGCCATCACAAGCGGCGTCTTGGGAGACCGCAGGACCATGGCTTTCATGGGTTGGGGCATCGACGCTTCCTCGCCTGTGATCTCTCCCTTCTCCCGCGTGCGGGAGAAGGTGTCGCGCCGAAGGCGTGACGGATGAGGGCGCCCTCACCCAACCCCTGCTTACGCAGGGGCCACCCTTTCTCGCGAGCGGGATTCAACTCGCGAGCCGTTTGCTCAGATAAATTCGCCGACCCCCAGGAGGAAAATCGGCAATCTCTCCATAGCGCGCATAGCCCAGCCGCTCGTAAAAAGCCGCCACGCGCGGATCGAAAGTGTCGATATAGGCGCCGACCGCGCCGACCGCGCGCGCGGCGCTTTCGGCGGCGTCCATGAGCCGCCGGGCGAGTCCCTGCCCGCGATGCGTCTCCGCCACCCACAAATGCCTTATATAAAGCCAGCGCCAATGAGTGACGCCATTGAGCCCGCCGATCAGCGCGCCGCTTTCGTCGCGAAGCGCGAAGGAAAGCGGGGTTTCCTCGCGGGGCCCGAAGCGCGCGGCGATCTCCGCGCCGAGACGCGCCGCGACCTCGGGCGATTCCGCGCCCGCCGCCTCGATAGCAAGCTTCTCAATCGGAGTGTTTCTGCTAAACATCGCGCCCCGTGAAACCCGCTCTTCCATTCATCCTATTCTGCGCAAGCCTCGCGGCCGCCGCAACGGCGCGCGCGCAGGAAGATTGCGGCCCGGCGGCGATTGCGCCGCAGGCGGGCGCGCGGGTTCATGACTATGCGGCGGTCTTCGAGAGCTGCGCGAAAGACGGCGAGACGCGCCTCGCCACGCGCCGCATGAGCGTCGACGGCGAGAAGCTGCTGCTCACCGTCGATCCGCAGACGCTCAAAACCTCGCTCGAGCGCGCCTCCTGCTGGCGCTGCGCGGAGACCAGCGGCGAGGAACAGGCCGAGACGCGCTTCATGCGGACGGTGCGCCCGCCCGCCGATCCAGACCGACCGCCGGCGCTCGCCAATGCCGGGCTCATTCACGGCAAGGGCGCCGGGGCCTTCGTCACCGGCGATCTCTGCCCGAGCCACAAGCCGCTCGACCGCGCCTTCATCGAGGAGGTCGCGGCGCAGGGACCGGGAACGCCGCTGACGCTCGCCGTCTCCGGCGCCTGGATCGCCCATCACGCGCAGGATTTCGCCTGGCTTCAGGAGAAGGCCCGCTCGGGCGCGCTGGACATCGCCTGGGCCGGCCACTCCTATTCGCACCCTTATGTGGCGGGGCTGAAGGATTCGCAGAATTACATGCTGCGCCCCGGCGTCGATCTCGACCGCGAGATTTTCGAGACGGAGAAAATTTTGATCGCCCAAGGCGAGACCCCATCCATCTTCTTCCGCTTTCCCGGCCTTGTGGCGGACGGCGCGCTGCTCGAGAAGCTGAAGGAGCGCCATCTCGTGGCGCTCGGGGCGGATTCGTGGCTGGCGCTGGGACCGCCGCCGAGGGCGGGATCGATCGTGCTGGTGCATCCCAACGGCAATGAGCCTGGGGGGTTGCAGATTTTCTCGCGGCTCTTGAAGAGCGGGCGGATGCCGAAGCCGTTCCGGGGGATTACCGAGGCGCCATAATTGGTTGCTACGCCCTAACGCAACAGCCATTCGACCGGGACGTCGAGCGCACGCGCAATATTTTCCCGCGCCTTCGGGGATCCCTGCGTCCGACCTCTTTCGATGTCGCTCAAATAGCCTTGCCCAAGCCCCGCGCGCGCGGCCAGCTCTTGCTGGCGGACGCCCCGCCATTCGCGAAGCGCCCGAATGAGCGTCGCGCCTCTCAGCAGACGCGCGCTCACTTCCCCAGGCAAGACCTCATGCTGTTTCTCGACAAGCTCGGCGACGCGCCGGTCGAAGATGGCGACATCCTCGGCGTTTTCCTCATCGGCGGCGGCGCCGGCCTCGGCGACCAGCGCCTCGTAATCGGCGCGCGGCAGGACGACCAGTTCCTCGCCTTCCGGCGTGCGGATGATCTGAACCTTGCTCATATCAGCTCCTGGAATAGGTCTTTGTCTGTCTGCGCCCAACATAGATTGCGAGAATCGTCGTTATGTCCTGGGTGAACAGGACCTGATAGGCGCCGACCCGCAATCGATAGCCTTCGCGGCCGGAGAGCTTCTTCACATCGCCGCTCCCATCGATAGCCAAACGGGATAGCGCCTCAACGATCTCCTCCCGCGCCTGAGTTGGAAGCGCATCGAGATCCTTGGCGGCCGCAACCGTAAATATAAGCGTTTTCATCCGAAACCTAACGATAATATCGCAAAATATCGCCGAATGCGACTATACGGTCAAGCTGCCACCGGTCCGGCGCATTATCTTCCCGCGCTTTCAACCCCGGCTTTCCAAGGCAACCCTTACATTGACAAGGGTTCCCCGCCCTCTTATCTCTCCGGCGGAAATGCCGCGTCGGCCCTGACGCCCGGAGTCCCGGTCACCGTCACAAGCGGTTGCTTTCCAAGACATTGCGACGCTCCGCCCCGCCCGCCGACACCGGCGCCCGCGCGGCGGCGGCGCGCCATCAGAAAGGTTCGCGGGAATGCTCGGCGCCCTCGCCAAGAAGATTTTCGGCACGGCAAACGACCGCCGCCTCAAGACCTATGCGCCGAAGGTCAAGGCGATCAATGCGCTGGAGCCGCAGGTCGCGGCGCTCTCCGACGAGGAGTTGCGCAACCGCACGGTCGAGTTTCGCGAGCAGTTCGCAAACGGCAAGACGCTCGACGACCTCCTCGTCCCCGCTTTCGCCACCGTCCGCGAGGCGGCCAAGCGCACGCTGGGCCAGCGCCATTTCGACGTGCAGCTCATCGGCGGCATGGTGCTGCATGAGGGCGCCATCGCCGAGATGCGCACGGGCGAAGGCAAGACGCTCGTCGCGACGCTCGCGGTCTATCTCAACGCGCTCGCCGGCAAGGGCGTGCATGTCGTCACGGTGAACGACTATCTGGCCAAGCGCGACAGCGAGTGGATGGGCCAGATCTACCGCTTTCTCGGCATGAGCGTGGGCTGCGTCGTCCATGACATTTCGGACGAAGAGCGCGCCGCCGCCTACGCCGCCGACATCACCTACGGCACCAACAACGAATTCGGCTTCGACTATCTGCGCGACAATATGAAATATGAATTCGCGCAGATGGTTCAGCGGGGCCATAATTTCGCGATCGTCGACGAAGTGGACTCGATCCTGATCGACGAGGCGCGCACGCCGCTCATCATCTCCGGCGCCATCGACGACAAGTCGGATCTCTACAACACGATCGACCGCCTGATCCCGAAGCTGAAGGCGGAAGACTACGATCTCGACGAGAAGCAGCGCTCGATCAGCCTCACCGACGCCGGCAATGAGCATATGGAGGAGCTGCTGACCGAGGCGGGCGCGCTCACCGACGGCGCCCTTTATGAGGCGCACAACGTCACGCTCGTTCATCACGTCAATCAGGCGCTGCGCGCCCACAAGCTCTTCCAGAAGGACAAGGATTATATCGTCCGCAAGGGCGAGGTGGTCATCATCGACGAATTCACCGGCCGCATGATGCCGGGCCGCCGCTATTCGGAAGGCCTGCATCAGGCGCTCGAGGCCAAGGAACGCGTGCAGGTCCAGCCCGAGAATGTGACGCTCGCCTCGATCACCTTCCAGAATTATTTCCGCCTCTATGACAAGCTTGCGGGCATGACCGGCACGGCGGCGACGGAAGCGAACGAATTCGCCGAGATCTACAAGCTCGACGTCGTCGAAATCCCGACCAACCGCCCGGTTCAGCGCCGCGACGACGACGACGAAGTCTATCGCACCGCGAAGGAGAAGCTCGGCGCGATCCTGGAAGAGGTCAAGGACGCCAATTCCCGCATGCAGCCGCTGCTCGTCGGCACGACCTCGATCGAGAAGTCGGAGCAGCTCGCGGAATTTCTGGTCCAGCAGGGCTACAAGATGATCGACTTCGCCGATCCCAAGGGATTGTCGAAGCTTTACGAGGCCGCGCGCTCGGGCGAGCCTTCCAGGATGTTCGCCGTGCTCAACGCGCGCTTCCATGAGCAGGAAGCCTATATCGTCGCGGAGGCCGGCGTGCCGGGCGCGATCACCATCGCGACCAATATGGCGGGCCGCGGCACGGACATTCAGCTCGGCGGCAATGTCGAGATGCGCGTCGCGCATGAATGCGCCGACCTCGAAGGCGCGGCGCGCGAAGCCAGGGAAGCGGAAATCCGCGAGGAAGTCGCGGCCTTCAAGGAGAAGGCGCTGGCGGCGGGCGGCCTCTACATCATCGGCACGGAACGCCATGAGAGCCGGCGCATCGACAATCAGCTGCGCGGCCGCTCCGGCCGCCAGGGCGATCCCGGCCGCTCGAAATTCTTCCTGTCGCTGCAGGACGACCTCATGCGCATTTTTGGCTCCGAGCGCATGGACGGCATGCTGGTGAAGCTCGGCCTGCAGGAGGGGGAGGCGATCGTCCATCCCTGGATCAACAAGGCGATCGAGAAGGCGCAGCACAAGGTCGAGGCGCGCAATTTCGACATCCGCAAGAACATCCTGAAGTTCGACAACGTCATGAACGACCAGCGCAAGGTCATCTTCGAGCGCCGGCGCGAGATCATGGCGGAGGAGAGCGTGGAGGAGCAGGCCTCCGACATGCGCGCGGAGGTCGTCGAAAACCTCGTTTCGCTGCACATCCCCGCCGACGCCTATGCCGAGGCCTGGGATGTCGAGGGCCTCGCCGAGGATGTGCGCGCCAAGCTCAATCTCGACGAGCCTGTCGCGGATTGGGCGAAGGAAGAAGGCATCGCCGACGAGGAGATCAAGGAGCGCCTGCTCGAGGCGGCCGACAAATCCTATGAAGAGCGCGTCGAGAAGAACAGCGCGCCGCTGATGCGCATGATCGAGAAGCAGGTCGTGCTGCAATCGCTCGACACGCTATGGCGCGAGCATCTCGTCGCGCTCGACCATCTGCGCCAGGTCATCGGCTGGCGCGGCATGGCGCAGCGCGATCCGCTCAACGAATACAAGTCCGAGGCGCTGGAGCTCTTCCGCAGCCTGATGACCCGTTGGGACGAGGCGGTGACCGCGCAGCTCATGCGGGTCGAGGTCAGCTTCGAGGCGCCGCCCTCGGCGCCGCCGGAACTGCCGCCGATGGAAATGTCGCATCCGAACCCCGTCCCGCTCTCGGGCGGCGTCAGCGTGGAAATGACCGCGCTGGAGGATTTGAACGCGCGCCTCGCCGCGGCGGATTTCTCGCCGCAGGCGCTGGCTCCGGCGCCGGAGCGCGATCCGGCCGATCCCAATAGCTGGGGCAAGGTCGGCCGCAACGAGCCCTGCCCCTGCGGCTCCGGCAAGAAATACAAGCACTGTCACGGACAGTTGGTGTAATCGGCGTCCGATCAGCGGCTTGTGCAAAGCAGCCGCTGATTTTTCCGCCATCCCGATCGAGCTCTTCCGCTTGCGGGCCCATGGCCGCCGGCATGCGGCCTGTCGTCGCAGTCGGCGACAATCGCGCTCCGCAGGGTTGAATGTGAACGCGGACTGCCTTCTTTGAGATTTTCGCTCACTCCTTGAGCGTTCTCCCCCGACTTGGACCGCTGCTCGGCAGCGGTCCTTTTTTTTGCGCTTTTGATTACGGTTTCCGCTCCCATCGCTTCGCGGCGACATTGCGAGTGAATCAAACGAAGCCGGCGTCAGACGCCGAGGCGCATGGGCGGCTGAAGGGCCGGCGGACCGGAAATGCGCGACTGCGCGAGCCGCGCATTCAGGAGATTGATTTTGCGATAGGCGGGATCATCCGTGATTTCGCGGCCCGCCCAGTCCGGCAACGGCACGAATTCTTTTTCGTGCGTCAGTTCGACTTCCGCGACAATCACGCCGGCCAGCGCGCCGTCATATTCATCGATTTGCCAGACGAGACCCATGTAATCGACGGAATGGCGCGTCTTGACGACGACCTTGTCGCCGCAGAGCTTGCCGATCATCTCAGCCGCGTCCGCCATGGGGATCTCATATTCGAATTCCGCCCGCGCCGGACCTTCCCTGGCGCCTTTGACGGCGAGCGTCGCCCGGTCCTCATAGAGTCGGACGCGCGCTTTGCGCCCTTCCGACGCGGCGACGAGGCCGTCGATTATTTTTTCGCGCTTGTGGGAGAGGCCTCGCCACGAATCGCCGACGACGAGATATTTGCGCTCGATTTCGACAGACATGCGCCCACCCGGAAGAACGCCGCGCCCAAGCGTAAGCCATGTCTTTGGAGAAAGCAGCCGCCATTTTGCCGCGGCGCGCCCGCTCAGCGCAGCGCCGGCCTGCGGCCTTCCGAGCGGCCGAAGAGCTCATAATGCGCGAGCGGATTCATGCCGCTCGCGGCGACGTCGGGATTTCGTTCCATATATTGGGCGGTGGAGAAAAAGGGTCCCGGATCGAAGCTTTGGCGCGCGCCGTCCAGCAGGTAATGCGTGGCGGCGTCGCCGACGCCGCCATAGATTCGCGCATAGAAGCCGGCGTCGAAGAAAACGGAATTGCAGATCGCGAAATATTGCCGGGCCAAGGCGACGTTCCGGCTCTGCAACAATAGCCGGAGCCCCCGCGCCGCGACGATCGGCGCGTTCCATCCGATCCGGCGATAGCGCGCGCGCACATGCTCGAAGACGTCGAGCTGGCGACCGCTCGACGCGACGCTCGACTCTTCGCTGACCGCGTCGCGCAGCATTTGCTGCCTTGCGGCATAATATGCGCGGGTCTCCTCCGGCGAGAAGGTCTTGTAGCCGACATGGCGCAAATGCGCGTAGAATTCGGCGGCCGCCGTGTCGGTCACCTCCTCGACCGCGAAAGGCGAGAGGCCGAGGAAGAAAAGATCGGAAAGCAGCGCGCGGAAGCTGCTCGGCGTGAACGCCCAGCAGTGAACGTCGTAATAGGCGGCGTCATTGGTCTCGCGCTTCTGTTTCCAGGCCGCGAAGGCCTCGTGCAGCGTCGGCGAGACGGAAATCCGCTCGACGTCTTCATCGAGGAAAAAGGTGATCGCCGACCTGCCGCCGATCGCCGCATTGGCGATGAGCCCGTCCTGGTCGAAGATCTGCGCATGGGTTGGCCGCTCGCGCCTTTCGAAAAAGGCGTCGATCCAGGCGGAGAGGCTGGTGCGAGGCCGAAAAAAATCGAAACAGGCGCGCTTGTCCGGCAGCGCCATCGACAGATAGCCGCCCTTTTTGAGGACGCGCCCGCAAGCCTGCAGAAAGGCGACCGGATTGGGCAGATGCTCGAAATTATGTGACGAGACGATATAGTCGAACCCAAGTTCGACGCCGCTCGCCTGGCAGAGGGCGTCGATCGTCACCGCGCTGCCGACGAGATCGACCGCCTCGATGTGATCGACCTTTTCCTGCGGCACGCTGGGGTCCATCGTCGCCCGATGCGTGAGGGTCTCCGTATCGAAGACGTCGAGCGACAGGCAATTGTAGCCCTCCCGCTTGGGCGCCAATGGCGAAAAATAGGGGCCGATCTCAATTCCCCGCGCCTCCTTCGAAATATGCTTGAGAAGCTCCGTCTGACGATCCATCGGCCCACCGGGTAGAAGGGCGGTCGCGCCCGCCCCGCGTTCCAGTCTTATAGAAATTTTGCGCTATTGATAATAAGAGTGTCGCGCGCGGCCAGGGCCGTTCCCCCCTCGGGAGAAGGCCGTCACGGTCGCGCCGGGCCAGAGCCGCCCGCCCGCCTTGATCGCGGGATGCGAAGTCAGCAGAACTTGGACAGGAGCCTCGCGTGTCGTCCATTGATTTCTCCAAAGTCGTCGTCGCGCAGGGCGGCGGTCCGACCGCCGTCATCAACCAGTCCCTCGTCGGAGCGGTGCTCGAGTCGCGCAAGTTTCGCGAGGTCGAGCGCATTTACGGCGCCTTCCACGGCGTGCGCGGCATCGTCAACGAGGATTTCGTCGATCTGACGCAGGAGACCACGCATAATCTCGAAATGGTCGCGAACACGCCCTCTTCCGCGCTGGGCTCCACCCGCGACAAGCCGGACCTGAAATATTGCCAGGAAATTTTCAAGGTTCTGCGCGCGCATGGCGTCGGCTGCTTCTTCTATATCGGCGGCAATGATTCGTCGGACACGGTCCGCATCGTCTCCGAGGAAGCCCGGAACGCCGGCTATCCTCTGCGCGCGATTCATATTCCGAAAACCATCGACAACGATCTGATGGTTAACGACCACACGCCGGGATTCCCTTCCGCCGCGCGCTGGGTGGCGCAGGCCTTCGCGGGCGCCAATCTCGACAATTGGGCGCTGCCGGGCGTCTATATCGCCGTCGTGATGGGCCGCCACGCCGGCTTCCTCACCGCCGCCTCGGCGCTGGGCAAGAAATTTCCCGACGACGGCCCGCATCTCATCTACGTCCCGGAGCGCGCCTTCGTCGTCGACAAGTTCCTCGCCGACGTGAAGGCGACCATGGACAAACATGGCCGCTGCGTCGTCGCCGTATCCGAGGGCGTCTGCGACGAGAACCATGCGCCGGTCGCCGAGAGGCTCGCCAAGCAGGTGGAGCGCGACGCCCATGGCAATGTGCATCTCGGCGGCGGCGGCCTGGCCGACGAGCTGACCGAGCTCGTCAAGAAGCGGCTGGGCTTCAAGCGCGTCCGCGCCGACACTTTCGGCTATGTGCAGAGGAGCTTCGTCGGCTGCGTCTCCGACGTCGACCAGCGCGAGGCCCGCGAGGTCGGCGAAAAGGCGGTGCAATATGCGCTGTGGGGCGACCGCGACGGCTCCGTGACCATCCACCGCACGGGCTTTTATTCGGTCGACTACCAGCTCACCCCACTTGAACAGATCGCCGCCAAAACAAAAGTGATGCCCGACGAGTTCATCAGCCCCTGCGGCACGGACGTGACGGACGCCTTCCGCCTGTATCTCCGGCCCCTGCTCGGCAGCGGCATGCCCGACGCCTTCCGGCTGAGGCTCAACAGGGTCCCTAAGATCCTGACATAAAAGGTCTTACGGCTCCGCCCGGCCGGGCCCGCCCCGGCCGGGCCCCGCGCCGCCAGGGCCAGGGCGCCGATCTTGCTAACCTCTCCGATTGTGACAAGGTTGCAAATCCCGGCGCGCCTAAAATAAAGTGGAGCCGCGCGGAGGAGCGAGCGGCCCGCGCGGTTGGACGGGCGCCGGGTATGCGCCAGAGGCCTGACCCTCGAGAGGGGGAGAGACGCAAGGCGACCCTCTCCACCTTTTGTTAGGCCAGGGCCGTTAGATCATATGTTTGGATCGATTCGCGCGGCGAGTTGATTCATCAGGAGAAAATCATGAGCAAGGTCGGCGGCGGCGATTCCAAGAATACGCTTTACTGCTCGTTTTGCGGCAAGAGCCAGCATGAAGTCCGCAAGCTCATCGCCGGGCCGACTGTCTTCATCTGCGACGAATGCGTCGAGCTCTGCATGGACATCATCCGCGAGGAGAACAAGTCCTCGCTGGTCAAGCAGCGCGACGGCATTCCGACGCCCCGCGAGATCTGCAAGGTTCTGGACGATTATGTGATCGGCCAGGCGCAGGCGAAGCGCGTCCTCTCGGTCGCGGTCCATAATCATTACAAGCGCCTCAACCACGCCACCAAGCATGGCGATGTGGAGCTCGCCAAGTCCAATATCCTGCTGATCGGCCCGACCGGCGTCGGCAAGACAATGCTGGCGCAGACGCTCGCCCGCATCCTCGACGTGCCCTTCACCATGGCCGACGCCACGACGCTCACCGAAGCGGGCTATGTCGGCGAGGATGTCGAGAACATCATCCTCAAGCTGCTGCAGGCCTCCGACTACAATGTTGAGCGCGCCCAGCGCGGCATCGTCTATGTCGACGAAATCGACAAAATCTCGCGTAAAAGCGACAATCCCTCCATCACCCGCGACGTGTCGGGCGAGGGCGTCCAGCAGGCGCTGCTCAAGATCATGGAAGGCACCGTCGCCTCGGTGCCGCCGCAGGGCGGGCGCAAGCATCCGCAGCAGGAGTTCCTGCAGGTCGACACGACCAATATCCTCTTCATCTGCGGCGGCGCCTTCGCCGGCCTCGAGAAGATCATTTCCGCGCGGGGCCGCAGCACCTCCATCGGCTTCGGCGCGACGGTGCAATCGCCCGACGAGCGCCGCACCGGCGACATCTTCCGCCAGGTGCAGCCGGAAGACCTGCTGAAATTCGGCCTCATCCCCGAATTTGTCGGCCGCCTGCCGGTCATCGCGACGCTCGAGGATCTCGACGAGGACGCGCTCAAGAAGATTCTCACCGAGCCCAAGAATGCGCTGGTCAAGCAGTATCAGCGCCTCTTCGAGATGGAGAATGTCGAGCTGACCTTCCAGGACGAGGCGCTCACCTCGGTCGCCCGCAAGGCCATCGAGCGCCATACGGGCGCGCGCGGCCTGCGCTCGATCATGGAGGGCATTCTGCTCGACACCATGTTCGATCTGCCGGGCCTCGAGGGCGTGGAGCAGGTGGTCATCGGTCCGGAAGTCGTTGAAGGCAAAGCGCGACCGCTGTATATCTACGCGGAGCGCAGCGAGAAAAGCGGCGCTAGCGCTTAAAGCGCGCGCCGTCGCTTATGTTTGCGCGGCGCCCCGGGGAAAGCCCCCCCGGGGTCTTTCATATCGTCCTTGAATCGACCGTTTGCGTATCCCATTTCCTGCGTTACCGGGGCCGTGCGGGCATTCGACGCCGCAGCTCCTATGGCGTGAAGGCGCTTGAGCGAGCGTCTCGCGGCCAAAGTCTGGCTCAAGAGCGCCGGCCGGGTTGCACGGCCTAAGTCTTGCTAGTTCCGACTGATACTCGTTCGCTCGCATTTCTTCGCATTGCCGCCGGGCGGGATGCGCAAACGAAAGCAGGACACGAAGATGAGCAATGAAAAGCGCGACGCCATAACGCCGGGAGCCATCGAAAGCTACCCCGTCCTTCCCCTGCGCGACATCGTCGTGTTTCCTCATATGATCGTCCCGCTTTTCGTCGCGCGCGAGAAATCCATCCGCGCGCTCGAGGAGGTGACCAAGAGCGATCGCCTGATCCTGCTCGCGACGCAGAAGAACGCCGGCGACGACGATCCGGCGACCGACGCCATCTATCCCATCGGCACGCTCGCCTCCGTCCTGCAGCTTCTGAAGCTGCCCGACGGCACGGTGAAGGTGCTCGTCGAGGGCGTGGCCCGCGCCGCCGTGCGCAATTACTCGCGCGCCGATGATTTCTACGAGGCGGACGCCGAAGGGCTTGCCGACGATCCGGGCAATCCGGTCGAGGTCGAGGCGCTCGGCCGCTCGGTGATCTCCGAGTTCGAGAGCTATGTGAAGCTCAACAAGCGCGTTTCCTCCGAGATCGTGGGCGCGGTGACGCAGATCGAGGATTTCTCGAAGCTCGCCGACACGGTCGCCTCGCATCTCTCGGTCAAGATCGCCGACAAGCAGGACGTTCTGGAGACGCTCAGCGTCTCCAGGCGGCTGGAGAAGTGCCTCTCTCTGATGGAAAGCGAGATCTCGGTCCTCCAGGTCGAGAAGCGCATCCGCACGCGCGTCAAGCGGCAGATGGAGAAGACCCAGCGCGAGTACTATCTCAACGAGCAGATGAAGGCGATCCAGAAGGAGCTGGGCGACGAGGACGGCAAGGACGATCTCGCCGAGCTCGAGGAGCGCATCAAGAGCACCAAGCTCTCGAAGGAGGCGCGCGACAAGGCGACCGCCGAATTCAAGAAGCTGCGCCAGATGTCGCCCATGTCGGCGGAAGCGACCGTCGTGCGCAACTATCTGGACTGGATCCTGTCGATCCCGTGGGGCAAGCGCTCAAAGGTGAAGCGCGACCTCCAGCAGGCGCAGGACGTGCTCGACGCCGAGCATTTCGGCCTGGAGAAGGTCAAGGAGCGCATCCTTGAATATCTCGCGGTGCAGAGCCGCGCCAACAAGCTGACCGGCCCGATCCTCTGCCTCGTCGGCCCGCCCGGCGTCGGCAAGACCTCGCTCGGCAAGTCGATCGCCAAGGCCACGGGACGCGAATTCGTCCGCATGTCGCTCGGCGGCGTGCGGGACGAGGCGGAGATTCGCGGCCACCGCCGCACCTATATCGGCTCGATGCCCGGCAAGATCATCCAGTCGATGCGCAAGGCCAAGACGTCCAACCCGCTCTTCCTGCTCGACGAGATCGACAAGATGGGCATGGACTTCCGCGGCGATCCGTCCTCGGCGCTGCTCGAAGTGCTGGACCCCGAGCAGAACCAGACCTTCAACGACCATTACCTCGAGGTCGATTACGACCTGTCGAATGTGATGTTCGTGACGACGGCGAACACGCTGAACATCCCAGCGCCGCTGATGGACCGCATGGAGATCATCCGCATCGCCGGCTATACCGAGGCCGAGAAGCTGGAGATCGCCCGCAAGCATCTGATCCCCAGCGCCGTCCACAAGCACGGCCTCGCGCCGGAAGAGTGGATGGTCACGGAAGACGGCTTGATGGAGCTCATCCGCCGCTATACGCGGGAGGCGGGCGTGCGCAATCTCGAGCGCGAAGTCTCCAACCTCGCGCGCAAGGCGGTGAAGGAGATTCTGCTCAAGAAGACGCAGAAGATCGTCGTCACGGCGGAAAACATCGCCGACTATCTGGGCGTGCCGAAATTTCGCTACGGCCAGGCGGAGCTCGAGGATCAGGTGGGCGTCGTCACGGGCCTCGCCTGGACCGAGGTCGGCGGCGAGCTTCTGACCATTGAAGGCGTGATGATGCCCGGCAAGGGCAAGATGACCGTCACCGGCAATCTGCGCGACGTGATGAAGGAGTCGATCTCGGCGGCGGCGTCTTACGTCCGCTCGCGCGCGGTGGATTTCGGCGTCGAGCCGCCGCTCTTCGACCGCCGCGACATCCATGTGCACGTGCCGGAAGGCGCGACGCCCAAGGACGGCCCCTCGGCGGGCGTGGCGATGGCCACCGCCATCGTCTCGATCATCACCGGCATTCCGGTGCGCCGCGACATCGCCATGACCGGCGAGATCACGCTGCGCGGCCGCGTGCTGCCGATCGGCGGCCTGAAGGAGAAGCTGCTCGCGGCGCTGCGCGGCGGCATCAAGAAGGTGCTGATCCCCGAGGAGAACGCCAAGGATTTGGCGGAAATCCCGGACGCGGTGAAGAACGGGCTCGAAATCGTTCCCGTGGCTCGCATGGAGGAAGTGCTGCAGCACGCCCTCGTCTCCCAGCCGACTCCGATCGTCTGGGAAGAGGACGCGACGGCGCTCTCCAAGCGCGCGGCGGCCCTGGCGGAAGACGACGCGGGCGTACGCGCGCACTGATCGCCCGCCGCTTTGAATATGAAGCCCCGTCCCCCGGACGGGGCTTTTTTTGTCGCATCAACCTGCGGCGCCTCCGATAAAGGCCACATTTTCTCAGGTTTCCCGCAGCGCAGCGCCTGATTCGCCCGGTTTTCCGGCATTTTCTAGCGGGCGCCAGCTCCAATCCCTTGCCTTTCCAGCGATTCGGACTCAACACTCCGCTTCGCTACACGCCGACGATTCGAGGCCGCCGCCCGCGCGCGGACGCCGTCGGCCTCGCAGCGCGCTAAAATGAAGGATAAGACCATGAACAAATTGGAACTGGTCGAGCACGTCGCGAACGAGACGGAATGCTCGAAGGCCGCCGCGGCCGCTGCGATCGACGCGATCATTGACGGCATCACCAAGGCGCTCAAGAAGGGCGACGAGGTGCGTCTCGTCGGCTTCGGCACTTTCTCGGTCAAGAAGCGCGCCGCCGGCAAGGGCCGCAACCCCGCCACGGGCGAGGAGATCAAGATTCCCGCCTCCAAGAGCGCCCGCTTCAAGCCCGGCCAGACGCTGAAGGCCGCGCTCAACAAGGCCAAGTAGCGCCGGACATCCGGTCCCGGGCGCGGCCGTCGGACGTCTCCGGCGGCCGTACCGTTTTTTGGCGTCCCGGAGCGCTTGCCTCCCGTTCCCGCCCTCTCTAAAACCGTGCCCGCCGCTTCCTCCTGGAAGGCGGCGCGGGCGGTTAGCTCAGCTGGTAGAGCATCTCGTTTACACCGAGAATGTCGGGAGTTCGATCCTCTCACCGCCCACCAAGCTTTTCCTGTTCCAACCACGCCGGCGGCGAATGGTTGAATTGCCGGCGGCGCGCGCAAGATGAAGTTGCGCGTCAAGGTCCGGGAGAAGCCGATGAGCGCGCTGATCGAGATCGTGGAATGGTGCCGCCAGGAGCGGCAGAGGGTGAGAAAACTGGCGGCCTCGCTCGAATCCGGCCGGATGAGACATGCCGAAGACCGCGGCCATGGCTGGGTCGACACGACGGCGGCGACCATTTCCCGTCTGCGCCTTCATCTGGAAGAGCTCGACGAAATGCTCGATCAATATGAGTCCGAGCGCGCCCGCGACTGGCGGACGGACGCGCTCCGGGAGCGCCCCTATAGTCCGAAGGGATAGGTCTCGGGCGCGCCTTGCGGGCGGGCGGCGGGGAGCGGCGTCACGGCCCTCGTCTCCTCGATCCAGAGATAGGCGTCGAACTGCTCGGCGAGAACGGCCTCGAAGTAATGGCTCAGCAATTCGCTGTCGGGGCGATAGACCACGCCGATGGCGCGCTCCAGCATGGGTTCGCTCAAGGCGTCGGCGAGCGCTGGATCGCGGCGGCGCCGCCAGTCCGCCAAAGCGCGGGCGCGGCCGGTCTTGCGGAAGGCGCATTCGTAGCTGTCCTCGCGCGCGGGCCGCACGCTCTTCACCTCCATCGGCGCGCCCCAGTCGCTGGCCGCGGCGACCGTCCCGCGATCCGTGCCCATGCCGATCAGAACGGCGTCGTCGCCGAAGGAGGCGCGACAAAGCTCGCCAATGTTGAATTCCCCCGCCCATCCCATGGCGGTCGCCCCCGCATCGCCGACATGGGAATTATGCGCCCAGACGACGGCCTTCGTCTCCGGCCCGCGATGCGCGAGGAGCGCCTGGAGCGTGTCGAACATGTGCCGGTCGCGCAGATTCCACGACTCCCGCGCCCCGCGAAACATGAGCCTGTAATATTGCTCCGCGGCCCGGACGATGCGCGCATTCTGCGCCGCGTCGAAAAAGGCTTCTCCGTCCGCCTTCATGTAATCGAGGCGCCGGGACAAGAGCTCGACGAGTTGCCGGGCCGCCTCGTCCTCGCAGGGCTTTTGCCAGCCACGCAGCACGGCCCGGCCGTAATCGGCCGGCTCGTCCTGCCAGGGAGTCAGGCAGGCGTAGCGCTGGCGGGCGACCCCGGCGGCGCGGGGGTCCACCTGGTCGAGATAGTCGACGACAGCGTCGATCGAGGCGCCGAGGCTGTAGACGTCGAGGCCATGGAAGGAGACCCGGCGCGCCGGCGGCTCGTGGGCGTTGTGGTCGCGCAGCCAATCCAGAAACGCCATGACCTCGACATTGCGCCACATCCATGTCGGAAAGCGCGCGAAAGCCTCGCTTGCCCCGGCCATGGGGGCCTGATGGCGGACATAGCGGTCAATGCGCGCGGCGTCCGGCCAGTCGGCTTCGACGGCGACAACGCCGAAGCCGTGCCGCGTCACCAGCTCGCGGGTGATGGCCGCGCGCGCCCAGTAGAATTCAGACGTGCCGTGAGTCGCCTCGCCGAGCAGCACGACGCGCGCATCGCCGTAACGGCCGAAACGCCGGCCGAACTCCTCGGCCTTTTCGGGCGGCGGGAGAGATTCGCTCGCGCCGGCGAGCGCGCGCGTGATCGCGGAACGAACCTCGTCGCGGCGAAGCGTCGTCGGGGCGATGGGCGCCATGGCCGCTCTCCTCTGCACCGGTCTCCCCGAACGGCTGGCCAGCGGTCTTGTTCCCGCCGGGGCGGGGGGATCGGGCGCCTGGCGCGACCGCCAATCCGGCGGCGGCTTGACGCGGCGCCCGAGCCCCCTTAACTCGGCGTCCGAGAAGCAACCGCCCGGCGGCGCTCGCGAAGTGGGAAATGGCGATTTCCGACCGAATCATTTCCGCCTGCACACGGATCCTCGACGGTTTTTCCGGCGACCGTCCGGGGCGTCCCGCCGCGAACCGGCGTGTCGCGGCGCAGTGCGAAAGTCCTTTGCCGCTCGCGTTTTGGGAGTTAGGCTGGGTCCGGCGGAGATTCACGAGGTGCGGGCGACCATGCGGAAACTGAGGACCCTGGCTCTTGCAGCGCTCGCCCTCGTCGCGCAGGCCTTTCTCTCCTTAAGCGCCGCCCGGTCCGAGGAGATGAGCTTCCGGGTCGTGGGCCTCAATGGCGGCAATTGCGGCGCGCGCTGCCCGCAGGTGATCGCCGCCCAGGGCGAGATCGCGGAAGGCACGCCCGACGCATTTTTGAGCTTCGTCCGGCAGAGCGTCGGCGGCGGCAATCTGCACGGCATCGTGCTGCTCGATTCGCCCGGCGGCAAGGTCGTCGCCTCCATGGAGCTCGGGCAGGCCATGCGCCGGCTGGGCATGGCGGTGATCGTGGCGCGTCCGGCGGCGGAGCGGTCGTCCGACGCCATGTCGCTCGTGTCGGGCCGATGCTACTCGGCCTGCGTCTATGCGCTGATGGGCGGGAAGAAGCGGGTCATCCCGCCGCAGAGCCGGGTCGGCATCCATCGCATGTTCAACTATTCGACGAGCTTCGACTTTTCGGAAGGCCTCGTCCGCGAGCGCAATTACGATGACGGCGGCATGCGCGCCATGCTCGCGCGCTATGCGAGCGGCATGGGCGTGAGCCCGGACCTCGTCAATCTCGCCGAGCGCACCTCGCCCGATCAGCTTTATATGCTGTCCGGCGCGGACATTGCGCGCTGGCGGCTCGGGTCGCGCAAGCTCTGATCTCGCGCGCCGCCACGCCGAAAAACATAACGAAAGACAAGAAGTAGGGCTGACATGAAACATATTCTCGACGGGCTCGAACAGCGCCGCGCCTCGGCGCGCCTCGGCGGCGGCCACAAGCGCATCGAAGCGCAGCACGCCCGCGGCAAGCTGACGGCGCGCGAGCGCATCGACCTGCTGCTCGACCAGGGCTCGTTCGAAGAATTCGATATGTTCGTGACGCATCGCTGCACGGATTTCGGCATGGACCAGGGCGAGAAGACCTCGGGCGACGGCGTCGTCACCGGCTGGGGCACGGTCAATGGCCGCGCGGTCTTCGTCTTCGCGAAGGACTTCACCGTCTTCGGCGGCTCGCTTTCCGAGACGCACGCCCAGAAGATCATCAAGCTGCAGGACATGGCGCTCAAGAACCGCGCGCCCATCATCGGCATTTTCGACGCCGGCGGCGCGCGCATCCAGGAGGGCGTCGCGGCGCTCGGGGGCTATGGCGAGGTGTTCCAGCGCAACGTGCTGGCCTCGGGCGTCATCCCGCAGATTTCCGTCATCATGGGCCCCTGCGCCGGCGGCGACGTCTATTCGCCGTCCATGACCGACTTCATCTTCATGGTGCGCGACACGAGCTACATGTTCGTCACGGGTCCCGACGTCGTGAAGACCGTCACCAACGAAACGGTGACGGCGGAAGAGCTGGGCGGCGCCTCGGTGCATACGACCAAAAGCTCGATCGCCGACCGCGGCTATGACAACGACGTCGAGGCGCTGTTGCAGATGCGCCGCCTCATCGACTTCCTGCCGGCCAACAACACGGAGACGCCTCCCGAGTGGCCGAGCTTCGACGATGTCGACCGTCTCGACATGTCGCTCGACACGATCGTCCCGGACAATCCCAACAAGCCGTACGACATCAAGGAACTGATCACCAAGGTCGTGGACGAGGGCGACTTCTTCGAGATCCAGGAGGCCCACGCCAAGAACATCGTCGTCGGCTTCGGCCGCATCGAGGGGCGCACGGTCGGCTTCGTCGCCAATCAGCCCATGGTGCTCGCGGGCGTGCTCGACATCGACGCCTCGAAGAAGGCCGCGCGCTTCGTGCGCTTCTGCGACTGCTTCAACATTCCGATCGTCACCTTCGTCGACGTCCCGGGCTTCCTGCCCGGCACGGCGCAGGAATATGGCGGACTCATCAAGCATGGCGCGAAGCTGCTCTTCGCCTATGCGGAGGCGACTGTTCCGAAGGTCACCGTCATCACGCGCAAGGCTTTTGGCGGCGCCTATGACGTCATGTCCTCCAAGCATCTGCGCGGCGACGTCAATTACGCCTGGCCGTCGGCGCAGATCGCCGTCATGGGCGCCAAGGGCGCCGTCGAGATCATCTTCCGCGCCGATCTAGGCGATCCGGAGAAGATCGCGCAGCGCACCAAGGAATATGAGGACCGCTTCCTCTCGCCCTTCGTCGCCGCCGAGCGCGGATATATCGACGAGGTGATCATGCCGCATTCGACGCGCAAGCGAATCGCGCGCGCGCTGGCGCTGCTCCGTCACAAGGAGCTGGAGAATCCCTGGAAGAAGCACGACAACATCCCGTTGTAGGCGCCTTGCAGGCTACAACTTCTAGGAGACGCGGCATTGAGACGCGCCTTTCTCTTTCGTGCCGATTTGAAACGACTTAGCGGGAAGTAATGCCCAAATGCAGGGCGCCCGACTCGAAATTTCGACAGAGTGCACAATTTCGAGTGACAGCCCTTTTATTTTGGCATAATGTCCCCTCGCCAAGTTGGTTGGGTAAGCCTAAGCGTTTAAAGCGTTTAGCCTTTCAATTCCCAGCAACGGTCCAAGTCGGGGAGGACGCCGGAGGGAACGCGGCTCGCGATTAGCTCGATGAACGAGCGGCGGCGAGCGGTTATCGGAGCGCAAAAGACTTCGGAGCCAGGCGTTCAATCCGGTTAAAGGACAGGGTGCCAAAGAGTGGGGTTCGGCGCGGCCGTCCCCGCTCTTTGTGTTTAAGGGGGCATTATAGAAAATCCCTCTAGCCCGATCAGCCCATGGCCGAGCTGACGCCGGAAGGCCGCTGCTTGACGGGCGCGCCCCGCATTCCTACGTTCCTGACCGAATTCGCCAAACGGCCCGCAACGAAAGGCCCGCAATGTCTACGCAAAAAATTACCGACGCCACTTTCGAGCAGGAAGTGCTGAAATCCGCCGAACCCGTGGTCGTCGATTTCTGGGCCGAGTGGTGCGGACCCTGCCGCATGATCGCCCCCGCGCTGGAGGAGATCGCCGCGGAGCTGAAGGGCAAGGTCAAGGTCGTGAAGCTCAATATCGACGAAAACCCCACCGTCGCGAGCAAGCTCGGCATCCGGTCGATTCCGACGCTGATCATCTTCAAGGACGGCAAGGCCGCCGCGCAGAAGGTCGGCGCCGCGCCCAAGGGCGAATTGTCGCGCTGGATTTCCGCCGCGGTCTGACATGATTCTTGCGAGCCTGAAGGCGCGCGGTCGGGAGGACGACCGGATCGCGCGCCTTCAGGCTTGCTTTTTCTTTTGAGGCGTCGCGACCCGTGCTCGACCTTTCGGCCGACGATCTCACTGCGATCTTCCTGAGCCTCAAGGTCGCGACGGCCGCCACCTTCTTCGCGCTGCCCCTCGCCGTCCTCGTCGGCTATGCGCTGGCGCGCTGGCGCTTTCCAGGCCGCACCGCGCTCAACGCGGTCGTCCATCTCCCGCTCGTCATGCCGCCGGTCGTCACCGGCTTCGCGCTCCTGCTGCTCTTTGGCCGGCGCGGCCCCTTCGGCGCCTTTCTCGACGAGCATCTGGGAATCGTCTTCGCCTTCCGCTGGACCGGCGCGGCGCTCGCCGCCGCCGTGATGAGCTTTCCCCTCATGGTCCGGCCGGTGCGTCTCGCCTTCGAAAGCGTCGATCCGCGACTCTCCACGGCCGCCCGCTCGCTCGGAGCCAACCGGCTCTGGGCTTTCGCGTTGATCGATCTGCCGCTCGCCGGAAACGGCGTGCTGGTCGGCGCGATTCTCGGTTTCGCCAAGGCGCTGGGCGAGTTCGGGGCGACGATCACCTTCGTCTCCAGCATTCCCGGCGAAACGCGCACCGTCCCCGCCGCCATCTACGCGCTGCTGCAGACCCCCGATGGCGACGCCTCGGCCTTTCGGCTCGCAGCCATATCGGCGGCGATCGCCGTCGCGGCGCTCGTGGCGTCGGAAGCGCTCCAGTCCAGAATGAACGCGCGATGATCTCGCTCGACGTCCGCCTCGACCGAAGCGGCTTCCGGCTTGCCTGCGCCTTTGAGAGCGACGCGCGCGTGCTCGCCTTTCACGGACCTTCCGGCGCCGGCAAATCGACGCTCGCCCACCTCATCGCCGGCGTGATCCGCCCGGACAGCGGACGAATCGTCGTCGACGGCGTCACGCTGGTCGACACGGCCTCGCATAAATTCGCGCCGCCCGAGAAGCGGCGCGTCGGCGTCGTGTTCCAGGACGCCCTACTCTTCCCGCATCTCTCGGTGAGGACGAACATTCTTTTCGGCCGATTCTTTACGCCCAAGGCCGAAAGGACCGCGCCCTTCGACGCGATCGTCGAGACGCTCGGCGTCGGCCATCTGCTCGAGCGCCGGCCGGCGACCCTCTCCGGCGGCGAGCGCCAGCGCGTCGGCCTCGCCCGGGCGCTTCTGGCCTCGCCCCGCCTGCTGCTGATGGACGAGCCCATGGCGTCGCTCGATCACGCTCGCCGTCAGGAGATCATGAGCCTCATCGAAAGGCTGCGCGACGAGTTCAAGACGCCCATGGTGCTCGTCTCGCATTCGGCGGAAGAGATCGCGCGGCTCGCGGATGAGACGCTGATCATCGACAAGGGGCGCGTCGTCGCGCAGGGCGCGCCGCTCGACGTTCTGCCGGGCGCGAGCCGCCTCATCGAAGGCGGGCGCTTCGGCCTGACGAACTCCCTCGTGGCGCGCGTCGACGCCGTGGACGAGTCATACGGCGTCACCCGGCTCGCGCATCCGGCCGGCGAAATTCTCGTGACCGCCCGCCTCGCCGATACCAGAGAAGCGCGCATCGCCATCAAGGCGACCGACGTCGTTCTGGCGAAGTCGCCGCCGACGGATACGAGCATGCGCACCATTCTCCGGGGCCGCGTCGCCAAGATCGACGTCAACAGCAACGCGCTCGCCTTCGTCACGCTCGATCTCGCCGGCGGCGACCGGCTCGTCTCCGCCGTCACGCGGCTGGCCCTCGACGAACTCGCGCTCGCGCGGGGCTCGGAGGTTTTCGCTCTCGTGAAATCCGTCGCGCTCGACGAGCGCGCCTTATAGGCCGGGCGGAGGCGGAGCGAAGGCCATGGCGGCGAGACCCGCCGCCAGCGCGAGCGCGGAGGTCGCGCCGACGCGCCGCCCCATGGCGAAGCCGCCGACCGCCCAGGCGATCCCCACCTTCACGACCGTGTTCGAGAAGATCGCCAGCAGGACCGAGAGCGCCGCGGCGCCGGCCCCGATCTCCCCCACGCCCTGACTCGCCATGGTGAGCGAGATGGCGTCGACGTCGGCGACGCCGGAAATGAGCGCGAGCGCATAGGCGCCGGAGCTGCCCCCGAATTTGGTGACGATCTTGGACAGGATCATCACGGCGGCGAGCAGCGCGCCGAATTTCAGCACCGCCGGCAAATCGAGCGGATTGCCGATCGTGAGCGGATTGCGCTCGCTTTCGTCATCCATGGCGCCGATCCGCATCAGCGCGCCGCCGGCGAGGAAATAGACGAGGCCGACCGCGACGAGCGGCGCCGCGAGGCGCAGGCCGAATTCGGGGTTCACGAAGCTCAGAATGGCGAGCACGCGCGGCGCCATCATCGCATTCGCGAAGATCGCGCCGGCCGCGAGCACATTGACCTGCTCGGGATGCTCGCCGGCGATGCGCGACAACGCCGCCGTCGCGGCGGTGGAGGATGCGAGCCCGCCCGCCATGCCCGCGACCGCGACGCCGCGCCGGTAGCCCACGAGCCGCACGGCGATATAGCCGGCGAAGGAAATGACGCCGATCAGCACGGTCATCAGCCAAAGATCGTGCGGATTGACCGCGCCCCAGCGGTCGATCGCCTCATCGGGAAGCACGGGCAACAGGATGAAGCTCATGGCGAGGAGCGCGAGCGCGGAGCGCAGCTCGATCCAGGTGAGCCGCTGCACCCATCCGTGCAGCAGGGTCTTGAGCGCCAGAAGCGCGGTCGTGGCGACGGCCGCGGCGGCGGCGGCCAGCCGGTCGCCCACGACCGCGAAGGCGCCGAGCGCGAAAGCCAGCAGCACGCCGATGAGCGTCGTCGCCCCGAAGGTCTGGTTGTGGATCGTCTCGCGATAGCGGAAGAGGCCGATCAAGGCGCCGAAAAGGAGGAAGGCCGCGCCGAGCGCGACGGCCCCGCCGTCATGCGCGAATTGCATGGCGACGGCGCCCCAGACGCCGCCGAGCAGCGCCGCGAGCCCGTGGGTGCGCAGGCCGGCGGCCCGCTCGCCCTCCTGCTCCTCGCGCGTGCGCCAGCCGCGCTCGAGCCCGATGAGCAGGCCGATCGCCAGGGCGACGAAGAGCCGCTGGATCAGTTCGGCCGTGCCCATTTCATACATGCGGAAAGGCTTTCTCGCAGACCCGGAAGAAACTCGCGCCGCATACGCGGCTGCATTACAGACTATCGTGATAACGCTTGAATCTTACCAGTCCGGAAGCCGCGTAATGCCCCCTCTGCATCCCTCCGATCGCTCCGCCGTCGCCCCCTTCATGGCGATGGACGCTTTGCGCGAGGCCAGGGCGCTGGAGCGCGCCGGGCGGCATATCGTACATATGGAGCTCGGCGAGCCAGGCGCGCCCGCCCCCCGGCTCGTGCGGGTGGCGGCGGAAGCGGCGTTGCGGGAGGGGAGACTCGGCTATGGCGAGGCGATGGGCGATCTGCGCCTGCGCGAAAGAATCGCCGCGCACTACGCCGCCCGTCATGATGTGGCGCTCCCGCCCGACCGGATCATCGTCACGACCGGCTCCTCCGGCGGCTTCACGCTGGCGCTTCTCGCCGCCTTCGACGCCGGCGCCCGCATCGCCGTCACGGCGCCGGGCTATCCGGCCTACGCCAATATTCTCTCGTCGCTGGGGATCGAGGCCGTTCCACTCGAAGTCGGGCCGGAGACGCGCTTTGCGCCCACCGCCGCCATGCTGGAAGCCGCCCATCGCGAGAAGAAACTCGACGGCGCCTTGTTCATGAGCCCGGCGAATCCGACCGGAGCGGTGATCGAGAAGGAAGAGCTCGCGCGCATCTGCGCCTTCTGCGACGCGGCCGGGATCGCCTTCGTCTCGGATGAGATCTATCACGGGCTCGAATATGGCGCCCCGGCCGAAACGGCTTTGCGCTTCACGCAAAACGCCATCGTCGTGAACTCCTTTTCCAAATATTACGCCATGACCGGCTGGCGGCTCGGCTGGCTCGTCGCGCCGGAATCGCTCATGCGTCCGCTGGAGCGCCTGCAGCAGTCGCTCGCGATCTGCGCGCCGACCATCTCGCAACGCGCGGCGCTCGCGGCGTTCGACGCGACGGAAGAGCTGGAGGAAATCCGCGCCGGCTATGCGCGCAGCCGCGCGCTGCTGCTCGAGCGCCTGCCGGCCATGGGGCTCGATAGATTCGCGCCGCCCGACGGCGCCTTCTACATCTATGCCGATATCTCGGCCTTCACGGCCGACTCGATGGATTTCTGCAAACGCCTGCTCAACGAGGCCGGAGTCGCGGCGACTCCCGGCCTCGATTTCGATCCGAGGCGCGGCGCGACGACGATCCGCCTTTCCTATGCGGGCGCGGAGGCGGATGTCGCGGAAGGGGCCGCGCGGCTCGGGGCATGGCTGTCGGCCCAGCCCCGGCGCTGATCTCTCCTACTGGCCGAAGGGCGTGCGCACCTTTTGCCACCAGCCGCCCTTCTTCGGCGCGGTCGGATCGGCCTGGGTGATGACCACTTCGGTCGGCTTGCGCGCGGGCGCCCGCCCGGACTCGACCGGCTCGATGGCGGCCGGTTCGGGCGCGGCCTCCGCCGCCGCCGGCTCGGCCTCGGTCGGCTCGGCGCTCGGCGCTTCCGCTTCGACAGCGGCGGGCGGAGCCGCCGCTACCGTTTCGGCCTCCTCCGGCGTCGGCGCCTGGCTGACGATCGGCGTCTCCGGCGCGGCCGTCTCGACGGCGGGGCCTTCGGCGTCAGGCGCGAAGTCCGGCATATGCGCCTCGCGCGGCGAAACCAAGCCTTCGAGTTCCTGCGCGCCTTCGTCGGCCGGGAAGAGCGCGGAAGGGTCGCGGAACTCATCAGGAAGCGGCGCGGAACGGCGCCAGCGGCCCGGGCCGCGGCCTCGGCCGACGCGCGGCTCGCGAGGCGCGGGCTGCCCCTCGATCGCCGCCATAACGGCGAGGCCTTCGTCGGAGGGCTGCTCCGCCTCGGGCGCCATCAGCTCGCCATTGCCGTTCTGACCGCCGCCACGGCCCCGGCGGCGGCGGCGGCGGCGCGAGCGCGGCGCGCCGTCCTCGCCTTCCTCGCCGCCATTGAAGCGGCGCGGCTCGCGGCGGCCGCCGGCGCTCGCCTCCTCCTCCTCGCCGCCATCGGCGATCTCATCCTCGGCGAGCAGCTCCTCGGGGCTCTCTTCCTCCAGAGGCTCGGCGCGGACCGAATCGACGCGCAGCGGGGCCGGCGCCGTGGAGACGCGCGGGCCGGAGGCGAGTTCGCCGCGCTCCAGCGCGTGATAATTCGCCCCGGTCAGCGTGTCGTCGGCGGCGACGGTGATGTGGACGCCGAAGCGGTTCTCCAGCGCCTGCAGATGCGCGCGCTTCTGGTTGAGGATGTAGAGGGCGACCACGGCGCGGGTGCGCAGCGTCACGTCATGCGACGCGCTCTTGAGCAGCGCCTCCTCCAGCACGCGCAGCACATGCAAAGCGATGGAGGCGGTGGAGCGCACATGGCCGGCGCCCGCGCAATGCGGACAGGGCACGGTCGAGCCTTCGACGACGCCGGCGCGGATGCGCTGGCGCGACATTTCCAGAAGGCCGAAATGCGAGATGCGGCCGACCTGGATGCGGGCGCGGTCGTTCTTGAGCGCGTCCTTGAGCCGCCGCTCGACGGCGCGGTTGTTGCGGCTTTCCTCCATGTCGATGAAATCGACGACGATGAGGCCGGCGAGGTCGCGCAGGCGGAGCTGGCGGGCGACTTCATCCGCCGCCTCGAGATTGGTGCGCAACGCCGTGTCTTCGATATTATGCTCGCGGGTCGAGCGGCCCGAATTCACGTCGATCGCGACCAGCGCCTCGGTCTGGTTGATGACCAGATAGCCGCCGGACTTCAGCGTGACGTGATTGGAGAACATCGCGTCGAGCTGCGCCTCGACCCCCGCTTCCGCGAAGATCGGCGCGGGCTCGCGATGCTGCTTCACGTTCTTCGCATGGCTCGGCATGAGCATGCGCATGAAGTCCTTGGCCTCGCGATAGGCGTCCTCGCCGGAGACGACGATCTCCTCGACGTCGCGGCCGTAAAGGTCGCGAATGGCGCGCTTGATGAGCGAGCCTTCCTCATAGACGAGGGTCGGCGCCGAGGAGCGCAGCGTCAGCTCGCGCACGCTCTCCCAGAGCCGCAGCAAATATTCGAAATCGCGCTTGACCTCGGCCTTGGTGCGCGTCGCGCCGGCGGTGCGCAGAATGACGCCCATCCCCTCCGGCACTTCGAGATCGTGGACGATTTCCTTGAGGCGCTTGCGGTCGGCGCCGTCGGTGATCTTGCGGGAGATGCCGCCGCCGCGCGCCGTGTTGGGCATCAGCACGGAATAGCGGCCGGCGAGCGAAAGATAGGTGGTGAGCGCGGCGCCCTTATTGCCGCGCTCCTCCTTCACGACCTGGACGAGCAGCACCTGGCGGCGCTTGATCACTTCCTGGATCTTGTACTGGCGGCGCGGACGCACCACGCGGAAGGGCGCCTCGTCCATGGCGTCGCCGCCAATGTGCTCGACATGCTCTTCCTCGTCATGCTCCTCGTCGTCGTGATCCTCGTCAGGCGAGTCCTCATGAGAGGGGGCGCGGGCCTCGACGGCCTCCTCTTCCTCGCCTTCCTCTACGGCCTCGGGGCCTTCCTCGGCCGCCTCTTCGCGGGCGCGCTCGCGCTCTTCGTCGCGCTCGTCCTGGCGGCGCGCCTTCAGCTCATGGTCGGGAGCCGGCGCCTCTTCCGAAAACTCCTCGGCCGCGCCCTCCTCGACGGAGCCGAAGCCCGACGGATCGACGGAAATGGTGTGATGCGGCTCCTCGGCCGCCGGCGCGGCGTCATCCCCGGCTTCGGCCTCGGCGCCGGCCGGCGCGGCGGCTTCCGTGGCGGGCGCTTCCGGCGCGGCCTCGACGGCGCGCTCGGCGATCGCTTCCTCCTCGACATGCCCGGCCGAAACGCCCTCGTCGGCGGCCTCGATCAGGGCCTCGACGTCAATGGGCTCGCTGACCACGGCCTCGTCGGCCATGGCGCGCTTCTCGGCCCCTTCATGCTGACGGCGGCGCGAGCGGCGCCGGCCGCCGCCGCCATGCGGGCGGTGCTCCTCCTCCTCGTGCTCGCGATGGGCGCGGCTCTCTTCCTCGAGCAGCGCCTGACGGTCGGCCACGGGAATCTGATAGTAGTCCGGATGAATTTCGGCGAAGGCCAGGAAACCGTGCCGGTTGCCGCCGTAATCGACAAAAGCGGCCTGGAGCGAGGGCTCCACGCGCGTGACCTTGGCGAGATAGATATTGCCGCGAAGCGGTTTCTTGTCGGCGGCCTCGAAGTCGAATTCCTGAACGCGGTTACCGCGTAGCACCACCACCCGGGTTTCCTCCGGGTGGGAGGCGTCGATGAGCATTTTGTTGGCCATGGGGGACTCTTTGGGGCGTCGCGCGCGCGGCGGCCGGCGGGGCGCGCCGCCATCCCGTCAGGGACGCGGCGACCGCTGTTCGGCGCCGCGCGAAAGCGCGAACGCAAGTTGTCGGTGATAGGGGGAAAGGCCTGGGGCCTCGAACGCACTGGCCGGCGCGACCGCCGGCGGACAGATCGCCTGAGCCGGCCGCCCCACGCCCGTTGAGGTCGGGTCTTGAGACGGCCAGCGGAATAAGATGACGATCGAAGGCGCGACCATTGTCAGCGTCGCGGCCGCCGAGGAAGGAACCAGGAGGCGCGCGAAGTGAGCGCGGCCGCATCGCGCGGACGAACCGGGCGAGGCGAACCTTCGCTGCTGCGCATATCATGGTCCCGGCCATGAGATCGTCAAAAAACCTTTCGCGACGCCCGGAGGCGGCGAGTATGCGCCATACCGGCCCTGAGGCCGCGCATGACGGAAGACGTCAGCCCATCCTGGAAGTTCGCTGGCCCGATCGGCAAGGCGCGCTTGCGCCTTCGGGCTGCGCCAGCGGACTCCCACAGAGCGCAGGTCCTTCATAGCGGGCGCCCGCGAAACGCGCAAGCGCGGCCGCTGCGGCGTTTCGCGCCAAAAGTGCAGCGGGAACAAAATCCGGCCGACGCGTGTGTGGAAGCTAACGTTCCCTTAAGAGACGCGCTTACAAAATAGTTTATAACATCGACGCGCATTGACGCGATTTCGCGAGACCTTGGCCATGCCGCAGCCTTTCTTCCGTCGGATTTCGCGCCCCGGACCGCGCCGGGCGGCCGGCGCGCTCATTTCCGGGCTGGCCTTGGCTGGGTCGGCTTTGGCTGTGAGCGTGGCCGTCCGCGCGGCCGAGCCCGCGGCGGTCTCCGCCGTCGCGAGCCGCGTCGAGACGCTCCCGGACCATTCGCGGCTCGTCTTCGAGTTGACGGGCGCGGTGAAGCCCGCGGCCCATGTGGTGGCCAATCCCGCCCGCGTCCTTGTGGACCTTCCCGAGGTCGCCTTCCGGATCGACCCCCGCGAGGGTCGCGCGCCGGCGGGCTCGAAGCTCATCAAATCATATCGTTACGGTCAGTTCGCGCCCGGTCGTTCGCGCGTCGTCGTCGATCTCTCGGCGCCGGCCCGGATCGTGCGGGCCGAGTGCGAAGCGACGGGCGACGGCGCCCGACTCGTCGTGGAGATCGCGCCGACGTCGGAAGCCCATTTCAACGCCGCGGCGGCGGAAAGCGCCGCCGCGATCGCGAAGGCTGAGCCGGCCCCGGCCGCCGCCGCGCCGGCGCCCGTGGCCTCCGACAAGCCGGTCGTCGTCATCGATCCCGGTCATGGCGGGGTCGATATGGGCGCGACCGGCAAGCATGGCGAGCAGGAGAAGGCCATCGTCTTCGAATTCGCCCGGACCCTGGCGGCCAAGGTGGAGGCGGGCGGGAGGCTGAAGGCCGTCCTCACGCGCGGCGAGGACGTCTTCCTGCCGCTGAGCGAGCGGGTCCGCGTCGCCCATCAGAACAATGCGGCGCTCTTCCTGTCGATCCATGCGGACACATTGGCGGAAGGCCATGTCGAAGGCGCGACGGTCTACACCGTCTCGAACAAGGCGTCCGACGCCGAAGCCGCCCGGATCGCCGAGAAGGAAAATCTCGCGGATCAGGCGGCGGGCCTCGACAGGAAGGAAGACGTCGAGCAGGTCGGCGACATCCTCTTCGAGCTTACCCAGCGCGAGACCCGCGCCTTCAGCGCCCAGTTTTCGCAGACGCTGATCTCGCGCTGGAAGGAGGCCGGCAGCCTCAACAAGAATCCGGCCCGCTCGGCCGGCTTCGTCGTGCTCAAATCCTATGACATGCCGTCGGTTTTGCTGGAGCTCGGCTATCTCTCCAGCGAGAAGGACCTGGCGCGCCTCACTTCGCCCGATTGGCGCGACCGCGCCGCCGGCAAGACGGCCGAGGCGATCGAAGCCTTTTTCGCGGCCAGGCTGCGAGAGGCCCGCGCGCCGGGCCAGCCCCCACGCCCACAATAAAACACAAAATCGCATTATTTAACGTGGCTATGGAGATGGGGCGAGGCCCGCGATCTCCGACTTGAAGCGAAGGCGCGCCGCGCCGGGCCTTTATGGCGGCGAGCGGCGATAGGCCAAAAGCCACTGGTTGGCGAGCGCGGGCGATGCTAAGGCAGAGCCGCGCCCATCGGCGAATTCGGGCGTATTCCGTTTCGAGTTGGACCCATCCGGAAAAAAGCAATCAAGCGCGTGGCGACCCGGCGGCGTCTTGGCGCGCAGACGCGGGCCGACCGCTCCCTGGCGAAACGGAGCGAGCCGGCGCCATATAGATCGAGGCGACGAGCCACGGGCCCTCCCCGCCCGCTGAGAGGAAGAGTTTCATGCGACTTCTCGCAAGGTTTCTAGGCTTTGTGTTCGCAACCGGCACGATCGTCTTCCTGATCGGCGCCGTCGCGGTCGCGGCGCTGGTCTTCTATTATTCGAAAGACCTGCCGGACACGGCGCAGCTTCGAAACTACGAGCCCCCCGTCACCACGCGCCTCCACGCCAATGACGGCTCGATCCTCGCCGAATATTCCCGCGAGCGCCGCCTTTTCCTGCCGAGCGCCGCCATCCCCGCGCTGGTGAAGCAGGCCTTCATCTCGGCGGAAGACAAGAACTTCTATACGCATAACGGCATCGATCCGGAGGGCGTGACCCGCGCGCTGATGGTGCTCGCGCAGGGCGGCCGCCATGTTCAGGGCGCCTCGACCATCACCCAGCAGGTCGCCAAGAACTTCCTCGTCGGCAACGAACGCTCGATCGACCGCAAGATCCGCGAGGCGCTGATCTCCTTCCGCATTGAGGCGGCCTATTCCAAGGAACGCATCCTCGAGCTCTATCTCAACGAGATCTATCTCGGCCTCGGCAATTACGGCGTCGCCGCCGCCGCGCTCAACTATTTCAACAAATCGGTCAACGAGCTGACGCTCGCCGAGGCCGCCTATCTCGCGGCGCTGCCCAAAGGCCCGAACAATTATCATCCCTTCCAGCATCGCGAGCGCGCCATCGAGCGCCGCAACTACGTCATCGACCGCATGGAGGCGGACGGCGTCGTGACGCATGAGGAGGCGGAAAAGGCCAAGGCCGAGCCGCTCGGCGTCACGCCGCGCGCGCTCTCGCCCAACACTTACGTCGCCGGCTATTTCGCCGAGGAGGTGCGCCGCGAGCTGCTCGATCGCTACAAGGAGAAGGGCCTCTATGAAGGCGGCCTGTCGGTCCGCACGACGCTCGATCCGAAGATGCAGGCCTGGACGCGCAAGGCGCTGGCCGACGGCCTGGTGCGCTTCGACGAGGCGCATGGCTTCCGCGGCGCCATGAACCATATCGACGTCTCGTCCGACTGGGGCGCGCCGCTCGCCAATATTCCCGCGCTCGGCGACATCAAGCCCTGGCGTCTCGCCGTCGTTCTCGACGTGAGCGAGGCCGGCGCCCGCATCGGCCTGCAACCCGGCCGCGAGGCCTCGGGCGAGGTCGAGCGCGAGCGCGAGACGGGCCTGCTCACGGCCGAGGGCATGCGCTGGACGGGCCGCAGCCCGCGCAGCGCGCTCACCGCCGGCGACGTGATCTATGTCGAGCCCCTGGCCGGCAATCCGGGCCGCTTCCGCCTGCGCCAGATTCCGGACATCTCCGGCGCCATGGTGGCGATGGACCCCTATACGGGCCGCGTTTTCTCCATGGTCGGCGGCTTCTCCTTCGACCAGTCGGAGTTCAACCGCGCAACGCAGGCGCTGCGCCAGCCGGGCTCCTCCTTCAAGCCCTTCGTCTACGCCACCGCGCTGGACAACGGCTATACGCCGTCCTCCTCCATCCTCGACGAGCCGATCTCGATCCAGCAGGCGGACGGCAGCTACTGGACGCCCGAAAACTTCGAGGGCGGCCACGGCACGGGCGCGCATCCGCTGGATCACGGCGTCGTGCACTCCAAGAACATGATGACGGTGCGCCTCGCCAAGGATGTCGGCATGCCGCTCATCGCGGAATACGCCAAGCGCTTCGGCGTCTATGACGATATGGGCCCCTATCTCTCGCTCTCGCTCGGCGCGGGCGAGACGACCTTGCTCAAGATGGTCACGGGCTACTCCATGCTGGCGAATGGCGGCAAGCGCATCAAGCCGACGCTGATCGACCGCGTGCAGGACCGCTGGGGCAAGACCATCTTCCGCCATGACGAGCGCCAGTGCCTGGGTTGCGACCTGGCGAAATGGGACAATCAGAACGAGCCCAAGCTGATCGACAAGCGCGAGCAGGTGCTCGACCCGCTCACCGCCTATCAGATCACCTCCATCATGGAGCATGTGATCCAGCGCGGCACGGGCGTCTCCATCAAATCGGTGGGCAAGCACCTCGCCGGCAAGACGGGCACGACCAACGACGCCAAGGACCTCTGGTTCGTCGGCTTTTCGCCGGATCTCTGCGTCGGCGTCTATATCGGCTACGACCGGCCGCGCTCCATGGGCAGCCACGCCCAGGCCGCGCTCTTCGCCGCGCCGATCTTCCGCGACTTCATGACGGCCGCGCTGAAGGACAAGCCCGACACGCCTTTCCGCGTGCCGCCGGGCATCAAGCTGATCTCGGTGAATCCGGGCAGCGGCCTGCGCGCCAATGGCGGCGAGCTCTGGGCCTTCAAGCCCGGCACGGCGCCGCCCGAATCCTATTCCGGCGGCGGCGGCGGCGACGGTCCCCGGCAGCTCAACACCCAGCACGACGTCGACCAGCGGGTCGGCACAGGGACGGGCGGGCTCTACTGAGCGAAGGAAATTGGCGGCCGGGGAAGCGTTCCCGGCCGCATTCGCGATATATTCACTCTATGACGCCCGCCGCCATCCCGCCCGTCATCGCCTCCGACTCGGACCGCGTCGCCACGCTGACCCTGAACAGCCCGGCCGCGCGCAACGCGCTGTCGCTGGCCATGCTCGCCGCCCTTTCCGACGAACTGGATCGGCTGGCGGCGCGCGAGGACATCCGCGTCGTCATCTTGCAGGCCGAGGGACTGGCCTTCTGCGCCGGCCATGATCTCAAAGAGCTGACGGCCCATCGCAACGACGCGGATCTTGGGCGCGCCTTCTTCGAGGAGACGATGCGCGCCTGCTCGGCGGCGATGCGGCGGATCGTGAGCCTGCCCGTCCCCGTCATCGCCGCGGTGGACGAGATGGCGACCGCCGCCGGCTGTCAGCTCGTCGCGAGCTGCGATCTCGCCGTCGCCGGCCCCCGCGCGCGCTTCTGCACGCCGGGCGTCGATATCGGCCTCTTCTGCTCGACGCCGGCCGTGGCGCTCTCACGGAACGTCGCACGCAAACATGCGATGGAGATGCTGCTGACGGGCGTCCCGATCGGCGCCGAGGCGGCCCTGCGCATCGGCCTCGTCAACCGCATCTCGGCGGACGGCGCCCGCGCGGGCGCGCAGGCGCTGGCGGAGGAGATCGCGCGCAAGTCGCCACAGGCGATCCGCTTCGGCAAACAAGCCTTCTACGCCCAGCGCGAGAAGCCGCTTGCGGAAGCTTACGAGCTGGCGGGCGCGGTCATGGTGGAGAACATGCTGGCCGACGACGCGAAGGAGGGCGTGGCCGCGTTTCTGGAAAAGCGCAGGCCGGCGTGGGCGGGAGAGTGAAAGCGGCATGGGAAAGTCCGCGCCGCTTTCCATCAGTGCGAGCGAAGCGCCGCGATCCATAGATTCGTGACTGCGGCCTGCCCCTCACCCTAACCCTCTCCCCGCAAGCGGGGCGACGGAATGCGCGGTCCTCCCTCTCCCCGCATAGGGCGTCGAAAGACGCTCTATGCGGGGAGAGAATCGGGGTGAGGGGCAGGCGACCACACGCATCTCAGACGACTCGCGCGACGCCACAACTCCCGGACCACCTCGTCGCTTTCATTTCTCGCCGTGACGAGGCGCCCCCCTCACTCCCCCAAATGCCGCAGCGCCGCCGCCGCCGCGAAGGGGCATAGCGCCAATGCGGCGAGCGTGATGGCGCAGAGGATCGAGAAGGGCGACAGGAAGGGCACGGTCCCGCCCGTCGCCGCTTCCGAGGCCGAGACGCCGAAGATCAGCACGGGGATCGTCAGCGGCAGGACGAGCAGCGCCATCAGCAGCCCGCCGCGCCGCACCGTCACCGTCGCCGCCGCGCCGATGGCGCCGATCAGCGTCAAGGCCGGCGTGCCGACGAAAAGCGTCGCGACGACGCCGAGAAGCGACATCGTCTCCTGTTGCAGCATGAGCCCGAGAAAGGGCGCGGCGACGATGAGCGGCAGGCCGGTCGCCGCCCAATGGGCCGCGCATTTGACGAGCACCGCCAGTTCCAGCGGCGTCTCGGAGAGATGTAGGAGGTCGAGCGAGCCGTCTTCGGCGTCGGCTTGAAACAGCCGGTCGAAGGCGAGCAAGCTCGCGAGCAGCGCCGCGATCCACAGTATCGCCGGGCCGATGCGCGACAGGAGATTCGGATCGGGACCGACCGCGAAAGGCACGATGGTCACGAGGGTGAGGAAGAACACGACGCCCATCGCGCCGGAGCCGCCGACGCGGCGGGCGATGCGCCATTCGCGCAGGAAAAGCGCGCCCATCGGCGAACTCATTTCACGCCTCCCAGGGCCAACTCTCCCGCTTCCTCCAGCCCGAGCGACTCATGGGTCGCGGCGACGATGATTCCGCCCAGCGCGCAATGGTCGCGCATGGCGGCGGCGAATTTTTCGCGCGAGGCCTTGTCCAGCGCCGTCATGGGCTCGTCGAGGAGCCAGACCGGCCGGAAAGCGACGAGAAGCCTTGCGAGCGCCGCCCGGCGCTTCTGGCCGGCGGAAAGCGCCCCGAAAGGCGCGCGCAGCGCATGGGAAAGGCCGACGACGGCCAGCGCCTCCCCGATGGAGCGGCTTCGTCCGTCGGCTTCCCGCGCCAGATAGCGGGACCAGAAATCGAGATTCTCCTCGACGGCGAGCGCCGCCTTCATGCCGTCGGCATGGGCGAGGTAATGCGCCTGCTGTGGCAGCTCCGCCTCTTCGCCCGCGCCCTCCAGCGCCACCGTCCCCCCGAGGCGCGGCAGCAAGCCGGCGATGGCGCGCAAAAGCGTCGACTTGCCGACGCCGTTGCGGCCCGTGACGACCAGCGCCTCGCCGCCGGCGACAGTAAAGCTCACGTCCTGCAGCACGGGCCGGCCGCCGCGCGCCACGGCGAGATTCTCCACCCGCAGACGCAGGGGGGAATGGCGGTCGGCATGCGGCCGATGCGGTGTCTCTTCCATGGGATGAGCCAATAAAGAAAGCCGGCCTCGAGCGCCATAGGCGAGGCCCCGCTCCCCCCGACGGCTGCCTGGCGGGCGGGCGCACTGGCGCGCCGGGGCTTGGGGTGATAAGGGACGCGATCAATTTCGGGCGTCCGATCGCGGCGCCTTGATTCGTCGTGAAACCAAGTGCGCGCGGCGCGCCCGGCATTCAGGGACAGCGAGTTCAGTGACGAGACACAGAAGCCTCCCAGACTACGCCTCGCGGAGATTCCGCTTCGCCGGCAACGCCCTTCTCGAATTCAGCAACCCCTTCTTCGCCCAGATCGACAAGCTCAAGGCGGATTTCGAGGCGCAGGGAACGCATTTCGTCAGCTTCGCCAATTACGACTATCTCGGCCTCGCCAATCATCCGCGCATCCGCGAGGAGGCGAAGCGCGAGGTCGACGGGCTCGGCGTCGGCGCGCTGGCGTCGCGCCTCGTGGGCGGCGAGCGCACGACGCATAAGCAATTCGAGGCGGAGATCGCCAAATTCATCGGCATGGAGAGCGCGCTGGCGCTCGTCTCCGGCTATCTCTCGAACGTCACGACCATTTCCTATCTGATGAACGGCAAGCGCGACGCCATCTTCATCGACGAGCTCGCGCATAACAGCATCGTCTACGGCGCCGAGGGCGCGCCGGCCCATGTCATCAAGTTCCGCCATAACGACATGGACCATCTCGACCATCTGCTCGCCCGGCACCGCGAGGAATATCGCAACGTCCTCGTCGTGGTCGAAGGCGTCTACAGCATGGACGGCGACACGGCCGACCTGCCACGGCTCTATGAAATCAAGGACAAATACAAGATCTGGCTGATGGTCGACGAGGCCCATTCGCTGGGCGTTCTGGGCGCGACGGGGCGCGGCCTCGCCGAGCATCAGGGCGTCGATCCCCAGCGTATCGACCTCATCATCGGCACGCTGTCGAAGAGCCTCGCCTCCTGCGGCGGCTATATCTGCGCCAGGAAGCAGGTGATCGACTGGTTCCGCTTCACCCTGCCGGGCTTCGTCTATAGCGTCGGCTTTTCTCCCGTCGTCCTCGCGGCGGCGCGCGCCGCGCTCGCCCTCATGCAGGAAGAAACCTGGCGCATCGGCAAGCTCGCGCAGAACGCGGAGCTGTTCCGGCAGGTGGCGCATGAGAACGGCTTCTCGACCGGCCCGGCCATCGGACGCGGCGTCGTGCCGATCCTCTTCGAAAGCGACCTCGAGACCATGTGGGCCGCGCGGCATCTGCTCGAAAAGGGCTTTTACGTGCCGCCCGTCGTGCGGATCGGCGTGCCGAAAGACGGCCCCCGCCTGCGCTTCTTCTTCTCGGCGAACCATACGGAGGCGGAGATACGCGGCGTCATACGGGCGCTGCGGGACATGCCGCCCGTGCCGGAGGAAGCGCAGCGCATCGTGGCCGCCGCCATGGCCGGCGCCGCCGCGTGATTTTTTCGCAAGAGCGGACGCCGGCCGTCATTGCTTCGTCGCTTACGCTCCTCGCAATGACGGAGCCGGAACGAATGGCTCAGTAGAACTGGCCGCGTCATCATGACGCTTTCGCGTGGCCCCTCCGGAGGCTTAAGGATTTGAGCATGGCGCGAATCGAGATCGTACCGGTCGCAGGGCTCTCGCGCTTTACGACCTTCTGCAAGCTGCCGCGCCTTCTCTACAAGGGCGCGCCCGGCTTCGCGCCGCCGCTCGACATCGAGCGCTGGACGCTTTTCGCCCATATGCTCAACCCGCATTACAAACTGGTCGAGGACCGGAAATTCCTCGCCCGGCGCGACGGCGAATGGGTCGGCCGCATTTCCGCGCATGTCTACAAGGACATCACGCCCGTCGGCGCGAGCCCCGCGCAGTTCGGCGCGCTCGACGCCGTGGACGACCTGGAGGTCGTGCGCGCCCTGACCGAGGCCGCCGAGGAATGGCTGAGGGCCAAGGGCGCGACGCGCGTCAACGGCCCCTTCTCGCCGACGATCAACGGCGAATGCGGCATGCTGGTCGAGGGCTTCGAGGCGACGCCCATGATCTTCATGCCCTGGCATCCGCCCTATCTCTCGCGGCGTCTGGAGGCGCTGGGCTACGAAAAGGCGAAGGACCTCATCTCCTATCGCTACGACATCACGGAGCAGGACCTTTCCGAGAAGCCGCGCATCTCCAACCGCAAGGAATGGCGCGACCGCCTCAAGCTGCGTCCGCTGAACATGGCCGCGCTCAAGACCGGCGAGACGGCGCTGATGGAGGAGCTGTTCAACGACGGCTGGAGCGGCAATTGGGGCTTCGTCCCCTTCACCAAGGCGGAATTCGATTCGACCGCCGACGCGCTGAAACTCGTCATGCCGCCCGAATTCGGCATCGTGGTGGAGCTCGACGGCAAGCCGCAGAGCTTCGTCATCGCGCTGCCCAACCTCTTCGAAATCGTCTCTGACTTCGACGGCCGGCTTTTCCCCTTCGGCCTGCCGAAGCTCATTTCGCGCATGCGCGGCCACAAATTCAACGCCGCGCGCATCGTCCTGCTCGGCACGCGCAAGGCGCTGCAAAACAGCGCCACGGGCGGCGCCATCCTTCTCGCCATGATCGAGGAAATGCGCCGCCGCGGCGCCAGCGCCTCGATCAAGCAGCTCGAAGCCGGCTGGGTGCTCGAGGACAATCTGGCGATGCGCAAGCCCATCGAGATGTTCGGCGGCAGGGTCGACAAGGTTCACCGCATTTACGAGAAGCGTTTTCGTTGAGTGCAAGCTTGAGGCAATCGGGTGAATGCTGGGCGTGATCCAATCCCTCCCCTTTACGGGGAGGGTGGCCCCGCGTAAGCGGGGTCGGGTGGGGTAAAGCCGCGCCGCTGCGGCGGAGACCCCACCCGGCGGCCTTACGGCCGCCGACCTCCCCGTAAAGGGGAGGCATTGGGCCAACGACCCCAGAGCGCCATAACTCGATCACCCTGGTTCAAACCGGAAGGAAGCAAAGGCCATGAACGGCATTTCGGTCACCGCCCAGGGCGCCGACCGCTCGCATGTCGAGCGCCGCCGGCTGATCCTCGAAAAATATCCGCAGGTGCGCGATCTTTTCGGCAAGGACCCGGTGACCTTCAAGATCACCGCCGGAATCTTCGTCGGACAATTCCTCATCGCCGCCCTTATGGGCTATCTCGGCCTCTCCTACTGGCAGCTGTCGCTCATCCTCGCCATCTGCGTCGGCGCCTTCGCCAATCACGCCAATTTCGTCATCATTCACGACGCGATCCACAATTGCGTCTTCGACAGTCCGCTCGCCAATAAATGGACGGCGATCCTCGCCGATCTGCCCAACGCCTTCCCCACCGCGATGGGCTTCCGCTGCTACCATATCAAGCACCACTCGCATCTCTCGGCCTATGATTACGACGCCGACATTCCAAGCCGGTGGGAAGTCGAGTGGGTCGGTAACAGCACATGGCGCAAGGCCGCGTGGCTCTTCGCCTTCCCCGCCATCCAGCTCGCGCGCCTGTCGCGGCTGAAGGGCACGGTGCCGATCATGGGCAAATGGACCTATATCAACATCGCCGTGATCGTCGCCTTCGATCTCTTCATGCTATGGGCCTTCGGCCCGAACGCCCTGCTCTATCTCTTCTTCTCCTTCTGGTTTTCGGTCGGGGGCCTGCATCCTTTGAGCGCGCGCTGGCTTCAGGAGCATTTCGCCTTCGCGCCCGATCAGGGCACGTTCGACTATTACGGGCCGCTCAACAAGGTCGCGCTCAATATCGGCTATCACAACGAGCACCACGATTTTCACGAAATCCCGTGGACGCGCCTGCCCGATCTGAAAGCCATGGCGCCGGAATTCTATGACGATCTGCGCTGCCACCGTTCCTGGTTCGCGCTGCTCGTCACCTTCGTCTTCGACCCGGCCTATTCGCTCGGCACGCGGTCGGAGAATGTGACGCAGGCGGCCGGCGCCGCCTCCGTCCCGGCGGCGGCGGAGTAAGCCCATGACGCAGGAAAAAGCCGAAACGCTCGACGCCTCGCCGCGCCTTTTCGAGAGCGATCTTCTCGACAAGCTCTCGCGCGTGCATCACCTCACGCCGGTTGTCGTCTATACGCCGATCATTCTGGGCCTGGCCTTCTATTCACTGTCCGAAGTCGGCCTCGGCCTGCTGCTGCTCGGCCTCGCCATCGGCTATCTGGGCTGGACGCTCACGGAATATTTCGGCCACCGCTATCTCTTCCATACCGTGTTCCCGCTGCCTTTCGGATTGGGCCCGCGCTTCCAATTCCTGATCCACGGCGTGCATCACATCTATCCGAACGACCCGCTGCGCCTTGTGATGCCGCCGCTGCTCTCGGCGCCGATCATGCTGATCGCGCTCTCGATCATCCGCCTCATCTTCGGGGGGAGCTTCGCCTGGCCGGTGCTTGCGGGCTTCATGGCCGGCTATGTGATCTATGATTGCGTGCATTACTGGACGCATCACGGCCAGCCGACCTCCGACTTCGGCAGATGGGTGAAGCGCCTGCACATGCTCCACCATTTCCGCGACGCGGAGAAGGGCTTCGGCGTGCACGCCATCTGGTGGGACTATGTGTTCGGCACGGCCTATCAGAAGGGCGATACGCCGGGGTCGAAGGCGGTGTAAGAAGAAGGCCTCCGATTGTGCTGACGCCCCTCGTGCTTCGAGACGCCTGCTTCGCAGGCTCCTCAGCATGAGGGCTTCTTTTTGCAGGCAATAGTTAGGCCTCATCCTGAGGAGCGCGCAAAGCGCGCGTCTCGAAGGACGAGGCCGCCTCGGCCGTTACCCCTGCCCCGTCCGCACAAACCACTCATCCTCGCTAATCACCTCGATCCCAAGCTCCTGCGCCTTGGCGAGCTTGGACCCCGCGCCCGGACCGGCCACGACAAGGTCCGTCTTCTTTGAAACCGACGCCGCCACTTTCGCGCCGAAGCGCTCGGCCTGCGCCTTCGCCTCGTCGCGCGTGAGACGCTCCAGCGAACCAGTAAAGACCACCGTCTTGCCGGCGACGGGCGAGGATGACGCAACTTCCGGCATGGGCTCCAGCGTCACCTGCTCGAGCAGCGCGTCGATTTCCTTCTCATTATGCGGCTCGGCGAAGAAATCATGCAGCGCCTCCGCCACCACCGGCCCGACGCCATCAATGCAGTCGATGCGCGCGCGCGCTTCCGTGCCCGGCGCGGCCTCGCGCGCCGTCTCGCGTAACGATTCGAAATCCCCGAAATGGCGCGCGAGGCGGCGGGCGTTGGTCTCGCCAATATGGCGGATGCCGAGCGCATAGAGAAAGCGATTGACGGGGATTGTCCGCCGCGCCTCGATCGCCGCGAAGAGATTGCGCACGGAAGTCTCGCCGAAACCCTCGCGATTCTTGATTTTCGCGAGGCTCGCGCGGTCGTGCGCTTCGAGCGTGAAAATGTCGGAAGGCGTTCTGATCAGGCCCTCCTTGAAGAAATATTCGATCTGCTTGTCGCCCAAGCCCTCAATGTCGAAGGCGTTGCGCGAGGCGAAATGCTTCAGCCGCTCCACCGCCTGCGCGGGGCAGACGAGCGAGCCCGTGCAGCGGCGCACGACATCGGCCGTTCCGGTCTTCTCGTCGATCTCGCGCAAGGCCGCCGAGCCGCAACGCGGGCAGACATGCGGGAATTCATAAGGCTTCGCATCAGGCGGGCGCCGCTCGCGCACCACTTCCACAATCTGCGGAATGACGTCGCCCGCGCGCTGCACGACGACCGTGTCGCCAATGCGGACGTCCTTGCGCGCGATCTCGTCCTCATTGTGCAGCGTCGCGTTCGACACCACGACGCCGCCGACCGTCACCGGCTCCAGCCGCGCGACGGGCGTCAGCGATCCGGTGCGGCCAACCTGAATCTCGATGCCGCGCAGAATGGTCATGGCGCGCTCGGCCGGGAATTTATGCGCGACCGCCCAGCGCGGGGCGCGCGAGACGAAGCCGAGGCGCTCCTGCAGCGCGATGTCGTCCACCTTGTAGACGACGCCGTCAATGTCATAGCCGAGCGTCGCGCGATCCGTTTCGACCGCATGATAATGCGCGAGCATCTCTTCGACGCTCGAACAGAGCCGCGTGCGCGGATTGACGCGCAGGCCATAGCGTTTGAAGGCCTCCAGCACGCCCCATTGCGTCTTGGCCGGCGGCGCGCTGACCTCGCCCCATCCATAGGCGAAGAAATGAAGCGGCCGCGCGGCGGTGATCTTCGAATCGAGCTGGCGCAGCGACCCCGCCGCGGCGTTGCGCGGATTGGCGAAGACCTGCCTGCCGGCGGCCTTCTGGCGCTCGTTCAAGGCGGTGAAGTCGGCATGCGTCATATAGACCTCGCCGCGCACTTCCAGCACCTCCGGCGCGCCGTCGTGCAGGCGATGCGGGACCTCCTTCAGCGTGCGGATATTGGCCGTGACGTCCTCGCCCTCATAGCCGTCGCCGCGCGTCGCCGCCTGTACGAGATGGCCGCTTTCGTAACGCAGGGAGCAGGAAAGCCCGTCGATTTTGGGCTCGGCGGTGAAGAGTATCTCGCCTTCTGAACGATTCAGGAAACGGCGCACCCGGGCGACGAAGTCGCAAACCTCCTCATCCGAAAACACATTGCCGAGCGAGAGCATCGGCACGGCATGCTTCACCTTGGCGAATTTTTCGGAGGGCCTGGCGCCGACCTTCTTCGTCAGCGATTCCGCGGTGACGAGTTCGGGAAAGGCCTTCTCCAGCGCCTCGTAGCGAAGACGCGCCGCGTCATATTCCGCGTCGGGAACGAGCGGCGCGTCTTCCTGGTAATAGGCGCGGTCATAGCGCGCAATGTCCTCCGCGAGCCGGGCATGTTCGGCGCGGGCCTCGGCGGGCGACAGCTTGTCGACGGGAGTGGAATGCGGAACGGGTTTCCTGGTCATGTGCAATGCGGCTCGGAGCCGTCATTGTGAGCGAAGCAATCCAGCCCAAGTTTCATACGGTCGCCCGCCCCTCACCCCAACCCTCCCCCCGCAGGCGGGGAGAGGGAGACTGGTTCATCCCCTCTCCCCGTGACAACGGGGAGAGGGTTAGGGTGAGGGGCGAGGCCGAATTCACGAACCTTTGGATGGCTTCGCTCGCAATGACGGTGGAAAACGAAGCTTTCGCGCGCAGCCTATCTCTTTCCGCGCGTCTTCGCGAGGCATAGAGCGCGGTTCGCGAAAAGTGGGAACCGGTTTTCGCCTGGAGCGCGCTCTAAACCTTTAGAATCGCATCGTCTGCGTTTAAGCCGCCGCCTCCGGCGCCGCGCCCACGAGCCGGCGCGCTTCCTGCGCGCTGATCGGGCGCCCGAAGGCGTAGCCCTGCGCGTAGCCGCAGCCGAGCTGATAAAGCTCGATCGCATCGGCCTCGGTCTCCGCGCCCTCCGCGACCACGTCCATGCCGAGATCCTGCGCCAGCGCGACGATGGAGCGAAGAATGACGGGACGCGCGCCCTTGCCGCTCTGTTTGACGAAAGAGCGGTCGATCTTGATCGTGTCGAAAGGGAAGCGCTGCAAATAGGCGAGCGAGGAATAGCCCGTGCCGAAATCATCGAGCGAGAGGCCCGCGCCGAGCTCCTTGATGCGGGTCAGCATCTGCGCGGCGTATTCCGGATTCTCCATCACGAGGCTCTCGGTCAGCTCCAGCTTGAGGCTGCCTTTCGTCACGTCATGGCGCAGCAGCACGCTCTTCACGTCGCGCAGCAGATCGTGACGCAGCAATTGCCGCGAGGAGACGTTCACCGAGGCGAAGATCGGCGGATCGACGGCGAGCGCGCGCTGCCAGGCGGCGAGCTCTCGCGCCGTGCGCTCCAAAGCCAGCAGGCCGAAATCGATGATGAGGCCGGTCTGCTCGGCGATGGGGATGAATTGCGCGGGCTCGAGCCGGCCCAGGCGTGGATGGTCCCAGCGCAAAAGCGCCTCGAAACCAGCGATGGTGCGGTCTTCGAGACGCACGATCGGCTGGAAGAAGACCTTCACCTCGCCGCGCTCCAGCGCCCGGCGCATATCGGCTTCCAGCGTCAGGCGATCCGAGCGCTGCGCGCGCATCGACGGACGGAAGACCTCGATGCGGTTGCCGCCCGTGCGCTTGGCGTAGCGCATGGCGATCTCCGCATCCTCCACCATGTCCTCCGCGCCGGGATGCATCTGCTGGTCGTAGAGCGCGATGCCGATCGAGGCGAAAAGCGCGATCTCCCGATCCGTGAAGCGCACCGGCGTCGCGAGCGAACGTCGGACGGAATCGGCGAGATTGATGACGTGGTCGGCGTGGGTCTCGGAGGCGAGGATGATCGCGAATGTGTCGCCATTGAGCCGCGCCAGCGTGTCCTGCGGCTGCAACAGACGCGTGAGGCGGTGCGCCACGGTGAGCAGGATGCTGTCGCCCATGGCGATGCCGACCTGCTCGTTGATCTGCTTGAATCGGTCGATGTCGATGACGAGCACCGTCGGGCGCACGTCCTTCTCCATGCGCGCGAAGACGAGCGCCGCCTCCAGACGGTCGAAGAACAGCTCGCGATTGGGCAGGCCCGTCAGATTGTCATGCACGGCGTCGTGCAGCAGGCGCTCCTGCGCATTGCGCTCGTCGGTGACGTCGGTGAGCGTGCCGACGACGCGGATCACCTCGCCATCCGGCCCCACGACGGGCCGCGCGCGCAGGCGGTAGCAGAGATAATGGCCGTCCGCCGCGCGGAGCCGGAACTCCTGATTGATTCGGCCCCGGCGCTGCTCCAGCAGCGCGTCGAGGCAGGCGCGATAGCGGTCCTGCTCGAAAGGATGCAGCAGATCGAGCCAGGAAGACGCCGCGCCTTCAAGCCCGCCACGGTCAAGGCCGAGCGCCGCCTCGATCTCCGGGCTCACATAGATGTGGTCGGAAGGCACGTCCCAGTCGAAGACGATCTCATTGGCGCCGGTCATGGCCAGCGCCTTGCGCTCCACGTCGCTGATCGCGCCATGGGAGAGTCCGCCTGTCGCGAAGGCGTTCTGCATCACCGTGAAGCCGATCAGCATGACGATGAGCACCAGGCCGCCGACAAGCGCCGGCGAGACGAGGTCGTTCGTCATCCAGCCGGCGACCGCGAAGCCCGCCGTCGCCACCCAGACGACGAGCAGGAACCAGGTCGGAATCAGCATGATCGCGCGGTCGAAGCCGTGCGAGGCGAGATAGAGGACCAGCACGAAGCCCACGACGGCGACGGTCGCGAGCGAGATGCGCGCGACGCCCGCCGCGACCGGCGCGTCGAAGACCGCAAGGCCGACGAGGTCGAGCAGGATCAGGAGCCACAGCGCCGCGACATGCCAGGCGCGCACATGCCAGCGATTGAGATTGAGATAGGCGAAGAGAAAGACGACCAGCGTCGCCGACAGCACTGTCTCGGCGCCGGCGCGCCAGATGCGGTCGGCGTCCGCCCCGGAGCCGAAAATCTTGTCCCAGAAGCCGAAATCGATGCAGACATAGGCGAGCACCGCCCAGGCCAGCGCCGCCGCCGCGGGGAAGATCACCGCCCCTTTCACCACGAAGACGATGGTGAGGAAGAGCGCGAGCAGGCCGGCGATGCCGATGACGATGCCCTTGTAGAGCGTGAGGCTCGTCACCTTGTCCTTATAGGCCTCGGGCTCCCAGAGATAGAGCTGGGGAAGGTTCGGCGTGCGCAACTCGGCGACATAGGTGATGGTGGTGCCGGGGTCGAGCGTCAGGCGGAAGACGTCGGCGTCGGCCGAATCCTCGGCCTCGGGCGGGAAGCCCTGGCTCGCGGTGATGGCGGAGATGCGGGTGGAGCCCAGATCCGGCCAGATGACGCCCGAGCCCTGCAGACGGAAATGCGGCGCGACGATGAGGCGCTCGATCTGCTCGTCCGTGTCGTTCGTCAGCGCGAAGACGATCCAGTTCGGGCGGCTGCCCGCCTCGCGGGCGCCGACTTCGATGCGGCGCACAATGCCGTCGGAGCCCGGCGCGGTGGAGACCTGGAGGCGGTCGCTCTGCGAATAGTGCTTTTCCACCACATGGGTGAGGTCGATGGCCCGCGCGCCTTTGGGAACGCGGACCGATTCCACGGCGAGCGCCGCGGCGGTCGAGACCAGGAGGGCAAATAGGGCGATCAGAAGCTTTTGGAGACGCACATTCTCTTCTCGGCTGCAGGCCTGCCAGCAGACGCTCGACCCCGCGAGCGCCTGTTCCCTATTCTCTGATCGCGGCCACGGCGCGACAATTGCTGGGCCAAAAAATGCAACTTGCGGCTGTCCGGCCGCACGGAAGCCGCGAACCTTCGGGGGCGAAGCCGACGCCTCGTCTCCGACTACGCCGCAAGCATTGAAGGTTCTCATAAAATCAGTAGAGCCTCCGGCGCCGATCCGCAAGCCGATTCAAACCGGACGAAAATAGCGGTATGCTCCTTGCGAGGGGAGTTCGGCCGCGCTTGCGGATAAGGGCGCCCGCCAATATACGCTTAGGACGTCAGCAGCGCGGCGCGCGCGGATTTCCAAAAAGGGTGAACGGCTATTTTTCGCGACGGCCCGCCGCGGGCGTCGCGCTGTGGATGGGAATGGAACGGATGCGTAGCGCCCTTGGCGGCCCCCGCCTTCTGCTGCGCCGGCTGCGCGAGATCAGCGCGGAGCCGGTGAGCGCGCAGACGCGTCTCGACAAGATCGTGGTGCAGATCGCCGCGAACATGGTCGCAGAGGTCTGCTCGGTCTACGTCCTGCGCGCCGACCAGCGCCTCGAGCTCTACGCCACGGAGGGCCTGAATCGCGAGGCCGTCCACCAGACGACCATGCACGCCGGCGAGGGCCTTGTCGGCCTCATCGCCCGCAGCGCCGAGCCGCTCGCCCTCTCCGAGGCCCAGGACCACCCCGCCTTCGCCTATAAGCCGGAAACGGGCGAGGACGCCTATCATTCCTTCCTCGGCGTGCCGATCCTGCGCGGCGGCTCGACCCTCGGCGTCCTCGTCGTTCAGAACAAGGTTCGCCGCGTCTATTCCGAGGAAGAGGTCGAGGCGCTTCAAACGACCGCCATGCTGCTCGCGGAGCTCATCGCTTCCGGCGAGTTGCAGGCGATCGAGGACCCGCGCGACCTCGCCCTCTACCGGCCCGCCTCGCTGAAGGGCGCCCCCATGTGCGAGGGGGTCGGCCTCGGCCATGTCCTGCTGCACGAGCCGCGCGTGGTCGTGAAGCAGCTCGTGGCCGAAGACCTCTCCCGCGAGCTGACCCGCCTGGAGCAGGCGGTCGACGCCATGCGCGCCTCGATTGACGAGCTCGTCGCCCATGGCGACCGGATCGGCGCGGGCGAGCATCGCGACGTGCTGGAGACGGTCCGCATGGTCGCCTATGACCAGGGCTGGGTGCGCCGCCTGCGCGAGGCGGTGAAGTCGGGCCTGACGGCGGAAGCGGCGGTGGAGCGCGTGCAGAGCGACGCCCGGGCGCGCATGCAGCGCCAGACCGACCCCTATCTGCGCGACCGCCTCCACGATCTCGACGACATCGCCAACCGCCTTCTGCACCAGCTCACCGGCCAGAGCTATGTCGCCGACCGCGACAGCGTGCCCGAAAACGCCATCATCGTGGCGCGCACCATGGGCCCGGCGGCGCTGCTCGATTACGACCGCGCGCGGCTGCGCGGCCTGGTGCTGGAGGAAGGCGGCCCGTCGAGCCATGTCGCCATCGTCGCGCGCGCGCTCGGCATTGCGACCGTCGGCCTCGTGGCGGGCGTCATCGACGTCGTCGAGACCGGCGACCCGATCATCATCGACGGCTCGACCGGCGAGGTGCATGTGCGTCCGCAGGCCGACGTGCAGAGCGCCTATGCCGAGAAGGCCCGGCTGCGCGCGCGGCGGCAGGAGCAATACGCCAAGCTGCGCGACGTGGACGCCGTCACCAGGGACGGCGTCAAAATCTCCCTGCATATGAACGCCGGCCTCGCCATCGACGTGCCGCATGTGCACGACACGGGCGCGCAGTCGATCGGCCTGTTCCGCACCGAGCTGCAATTCATGCTCGCGCCGCGTTTTCCGCGCATGGACGAGCAGTATCGTTTCTATAAGGGCGTGATGGACGCGGTGCCCAACCGGCCGGTCACCTTCCGAACGCTCGACATCGGCTCCGACAAGATCCTCCCCTATATGGCGAAGATCGACGAGGAAAATCCGGCGCTGGGCTGGCGCGCCATCCGCATCGGGCTCGACAGGCCGGGCCTGCTGCGCATGCAGTTGCGCGCCATGCTGAAGGCCGGCGCCGGGCGCGAATTGCGCATCATGTTCCCGATGATCGCCAATGTCGCGGAATTCGAGGCGGCGAAAGCGATCGCGCTGCGCGAATTGGAGCATATCCGCCGCCACGGCTATCCCGAGCCGGAATTGCTGAAGCTCGGCGCCATGGTGGAGGTGCCCTCGCTTTTGTGGGAGCTCGACCTCATCGCCGCGCGCGCCGATTTCCTGTCCGTCGGCTCCAACGACCTCGTGCAGTACATGTACGCGGCGGACCGCGATAATACGCGCGTCTCGAAGCGCTACGACAATCTCTCGCCGCCGGTGCTGCGCGCGCTGGAGCGCGTCGCCGAGGCCGGCCGCCGCGCCGGAACGCCGGTGACGCTGTGCGGCGAGATGGGCGGGCGGCCGATCGAGGCGCTCGCTCTGCTCGCCATCGGCTATCGCTCCCTCTCCATGTCGCCGGCCGCGATCGGCCCGGTGAAATCGATGATCCTGGGGCTCGATCTCGACGAGGCGCAGGTCTTTCTGGCGACGGTGCTCGCCGCCGACGACGGCGCGCCTTCCGTGCGCGACAAGCTGCGCGAATATGCGCTGTCGCGCAATATTCCGCTGTAGCGGCGCCTCTTTCCTCCGGCTTCCTTTTCCGCAAGACCGAAACCCGCATGTTCGCACAAGACAAGCTCGATCTCATTCTGCGCCGCTATGAGGAAATCGGCGAAAAGCTCGCGAGCGGCGCGGACGGGCAGGCCTTTGTCGCGCTCTCGCGCGAGCGCGCGGCGCTCGACGAGGTGGTGGAGTCGATCCGCGCCTATCGCGCGGCCGAGCGCGAGGCGAAAGACCTCGCCGCCATGCTCGCCGACGCGTCGCTGGACAAAGAGATGCGCGATCTCGCCGAGGCGGAAGCCGACGAGGCGCGCGAGCGGCTGGAAAAGGCCGAGAAGGCCTTGCAGCTCGCGCTGCTGCCGAAGGACGAGGCGGACGAAAAGGGCGTCATTCTCGAAGTGCGCGCCGGAACGGGCGGCGACGAGGCGGCGCTTTTCGCGGGCGACCTCTTCCGCGCCTATCAGAAATATGCGGCGCTCCAGGGCTGGCGCGTGGAGCTCGTTTCGGAAAGCCCCGGCGCGCTCGGCGGCTTCAAGGAGATCGTCGCGGAGATCGCCGGCCGCGGGGTTTACGGCAAACTGAAATTCGAATCCGGAGTCCATCGCGTTCAGCGCGTGCCGGCGACGGAAACGCAAGGCCGCATCCATACCTCGGCGGCGACGGTCGCGGTGCTGCCGCAGGCCGAGGAAGTCGACGTGACGATCGACGAGAAGGATCTGCAGATCGACACCATGCGCTCGCAGGGCGCCGGCGGCCAGCACGTCAACAAGACGGAGTCGGCGATCCGCATCACGCATATTCCCTCCGGCATCGTCGTGATGATGCAGGAGGAGCGATCGCAGCACCGCAACAAGGCGAAGGCGATGAACGTTCTGCGTTCGCGCCTCTACGACGCCGAGCGCCAGCGCCTCGACAAGGAGCGCTCCGCCGACCGCAAGAGCCAGGTGGGCTCGGGCGACCGCTCGGAGCGCATCCGCACCTATAATTTCCCACAAGGGCGCGTGACCGACCATCGCATCAATCTGACGCTCTACAAGCTCGACCGCGTGATGGAAGGCGAGCTCGACGAAATCATCGACGCGCTCGCCACCGACCGCCAGCAGAAGCTTCTGGCGCAGAGCGAAGCCTAAATCCCGCTTCGGCGCCGCGCGACTCCATCTGAAATTGCGGCCGTCGCGCTTTCATCCTCGATTTTGCGCGCCACGTGCGCCACCGCACCAACGTTCCCGTGAAACGGCCGTAGCCTTCTCTCATCGCAAAACGAAGTTGCGAAACGCAAGCAAGAGGAGAGCGTCATGTCCAGGAAGATCGCCACCGCCATTCTGGTCGCCGGCCTGTCGAGCGCCACGATCGTTTCCACCACCGCCCCGGCCGCCGCCTGGGTCAGCGACGGCGCCGCCGCCGCGATCGGCATGGGCGCCTTTGCGGTCGGCGCGATGGCCGCCGGCGGGATGGGCGGCTATAGCGAGCACCATGTCATTTATCATGATTGCTATCCGAGCCGCCGCCCGGTCTACAATCATTGGGGCGATGTCGTCGGCTTCCGCCGGGTTCGCGTATGCGACTGACGCGCGGCGATTGACGGGGGGCCGAGACGTTTTAAGACTTGGCCCATTCCGCCCGCAAACCGCGGAATGCAAGACTGGGGAGGAAGAAATGACGAACAAGATTTTCGCATATGCGCTCGCCGCCGCCATAAGCGGCGCCGCTCTGGCGCCTGTTGCGGCGCAGGCTTCCTGCCGGGGCCTCTGGATGGAGCGCAATCAGATTTACAAGGACGGCGGCTATTGCTTCAAGACGGCGCGCGCCATCCGCGTTTTCGGCAATGCCGGATGCAGCTATGACGACGTCAACGACGTGCCGCTTTCGGCGCGCCAGCGCGCCGCCGTGCGCGATATCGTCGCGGAGGAGCGGCGCATGGGATGCGGCGACTAAGGCCGCCGCCCGCCATCGTCATTGCGGGGAGCGAAGCGACGAAGCAATACAGGCCGTGATGTGGCTCTGGATTGCTTCGCTTCGCTCGCAGTGACGAATTAACGATTGTCGAAAAGCTCGCCCGCTTCGGTGTAGCGCGTCGGGTCGTTTCTCCAGAATTGCTGCTGCTGGAGGAAGTAATTGTCGTTCGCCTGCGCGTTGGGCTGCAGCGTGCCCGAGGCCGGATCGCCGGCGCCGTCGTCCAGCCAATCCTTGTTGGAAGTGAGATTCTTCGGCAAGGGGATCGGAAAATCGTCGCTCTCGGCGGCTTGCGGCTGGGCGGGCGCCGGCTTGCGCGATTTCGCAAGCGCATCGCCGGAGAGAAGCGCAAGAGCCGTGGCGAGGCCGAGGGAAAGCGTAAAGGCGCGACGCATGCTGAGCTCCGTGAAACCTATGGTGGAAAAATCACCATAGATCGCGCGGCGAAAAAGGGGAAACCGGTTTTTGGCGAGCGCGCCCCGGGCGGCCTAATGCCGGAAATGGCGCACGCCGGTGAAGACCATGGCGAGCCCCTGCGCGTCCGCCGCCGCGACCACCTCATTGTCCTTCACCGAGCCGCCCGGCTGAATGATCGCGGTCGCGCCCGCCGCCGCCGCCGCGAGCAGACCGTCGGCGAAGGGGAAGAAGGCGTCGGAAGCGACGACCGATCCCTTGGCGAGGCTCTCCGCGAGCCCCGCGAGCTGCGCCGCCTCGCCCGCCTTGTGAGCGGCGGCGCGCGAGGAATCGACGCGCGACATCTGCCCCGCGCCAACGCCCACCGTCGCGAGGTCCCTCGCATAGACGATGGCGTTGGACTTGACGTGCTTGACGACGCGATAGGCGAACTTCAAATCGGCGAGCTCCCGCCCGCTCGGCGCGCGCTTCGTCACCACCTTCAGTTCCATGTCGTCGACGACGGCGCTGTCGCGCGTCTGCGCGAGAAAGCCGCCCGCGACGCTGCGGAAGGTTACGCCGCGCGCGCGGGGATCGGGGAGCCCTCCGGTCAACAGCAGGCGCAGATTCTTCTTCGCGCCGACGATCTCGATCGCCTCGTCCTCCGCCTCGGGCGCGATGATGACCTCGGTGAAGATCTTCACGATCTCGCGCGCGGCCGCCGCGTCGAGCTTGCGATTGAGCGCGACGACGCCGCCAAAGGCCGAGACCGGATCGCAGCGCAGCGCCTTGAGGTAAGCCTCCTCCAGCGAGGCGCCTTCCGCGACGCCGCAAGGATTGGCGTGCTTGACGATGACGACGGCGGCCGTGCGGGCGGGATCGAATTCCGCGACGCATTCGAAGGCGGAGTCCGTGTCGTTGACATTATTGTAGGAAAGCTGCTTGCCCTGGGCCTGCCGCGCCGTGGCGACGCCGGGCCGCGCCTCGCCCGTGAGATAGAAGCCCGCCGCCTGATGCGGGTTTTCCCCGTAGCGCATGGGCTCCGACAGCCGGCCGCCGAAAGCGCGGACGGGCGGCGCGGCTTCGCCGAGCTCCGCGGCCAGCCAATTGGAGATCGCCGCGTCATAGGCCGCCGTGCGCGCAAAGGCCTTCTGCGCGAGACGCCGGCGCGTGGCGAGCAGCGTGGCGCCGCCGGTCGCGGCGATCTCGTCCGCCAAGGCGGCGTAATCGGAAGGATCGACGACGACGGCGACGTCGTCATGGTTCTTGGAGGCGGCGCGGATCATGGCCGGCCCGCCAATGTCGATATTCTCGACGCATTCCTCGAAAGGCGCGCCCTTGGCGAGCGTCGCCTCGAAAGGATAGAGATTGACGACGAGAAGGTCGATCGGCCGGATGTCATGGGCGAGCATCGCCGCCTCATGTTCGGGATTCTCGCGGATCGCCAGCAGGCCGCCATGCACCTTGGGATGCAGCGTCTTCAGGCGGCCGTCCATCATCTCGGGGAAATGCGTGAGGTCGGCAATGTCCTTCACCGCGAGGCCGGCGTCGCCGAGCGCCTTGCGCGTGCCGCCGGTCGAGACGAGCTCCACGCCATGGCCGGCCAGCGCGCGCGCAAATTCGACAAGGCCCGTCTTGTCCGAGACGGAGAGAAGGGCGCGCGCGACCTTACGCTGATCCACCGGCATGGGCTGAAGTCCTCCAAAGGGAAATTTGCGCCGCGCTTATCACACATCCCTTGGGCGTGGAACCGCTCAACCCCTCTGAAAGCTCCAACGCAGCTCGACTCCCGGCGCGGCCTTTCCGCGCAGCACGATCTGGGCGCATTTGCGGGCGCCGGCGGGCGCGGCGAAAAATATGCTTTCCTCGATCTGCGGCCAGGCGTCCTCGGCTTCGAAAATCACCGTCGCGCCGCTCGATAGCTGCAGCTCGATCGCTTCCCCCAGCTCGACGGCCCTTATGCGGGGATGGAGGTGAAACCGCACGGCGAAATCGAGCCCCGCGGGTCCCGCGCCGCCGTCCTCCGCGGGCAGCAGCCGATCGCGTCCGGCGAGCGCCGTCCCGTCCGCGGCGAGGATCAGCTCGCGCGCATGGATCAAGCCGAAAGCCCTGGCGTAGCCGTCATGCGAGAGAGAGAGCGTCGTCGCGCCCTGCGCCTCGACGCGCGTCGCCGAGACATGGCCCGGACCTTCGACGATGCGTTCGGCGCGCCAGCGGCCGACATCCTTCCTGGCGATGCGCGCCGAGGAGCGGTCGTCGATGACGAGCGTCGAATGGGCCGCCGTCGCGCGCGCCAGCTCCCGCAGATCGTCATGGGGCGGCGCGGGCGCCCCGCAATTGACGACGACCCGCTCGATCCCCAGCGAATATTCGAAAGAGAGAAAGCCGGCATGGGCGGCGGCGGAAAACTCGAAAGGCGGCGGCCCGCCGGCCTCGACGAGGACGACGGCGTCCCCCGCCTCGAGCCGCTGATAGCCCACATAGGGGGCCTTCAGCGGCGCGGCGCCGCGCGTATCCTCATTGGCGAGCACGCTCGCGACGCGATCGAGCTCGGTCGCGCCCATGCCGTTGAAAAGGGCGAGAGAGCCGTCGCCATGCTGCAGCATGCGCAGCGTCGGCATCATGCGATCCACGGCGCGCAGCATGGAGGCGGGCGTCTGCAGGCCCCGCGCCGCGAGCACCTGGCGCAAGGGCAGGAGATCGAGCAGCAGATCAACGGCGACCTGCGGATTGCGGCTGACATGGCCGCCGTCGCTCAAAATCTGGCGGTCGAGCTCCGCCGACAGGGCGCGCGACACTTGCGGCGCGATCTTGCGGCCGGTGTCGGCGCAGACCGCGAATTCGGCGAGCGCGATGGCGCAGAGCGCCCGGTCGGCCCCCTGCGCCTGGCCCGTGGCGAGCGCCCGCCAGATGAGCCGCGCGCTCTGGGCGAGCGACAGCATGAAGGCGTCGTAGAATTCGGCGTCGGCGCCGTCGAGCAGAACGGGCGACTGCGCGAAGAAGGACAGGAGGCGCCGCGCCACGACCGCCGGCTCCATGGCGGGATCGTCATGGGGCAGCCTTTTCAGCGCGAGAAAGTCGCCGACGAGCGCCCGCGCATTGGCCTGCGCCAGCGTCTTGTCGGCCGCGCGCAAATGTCTCAGCCAGGAAAAGCCGGCCAGCGCCCGCCGCCAGGCGGGCGAGGGCGGCGTGAGCGAGAAGGGCGAGGCCCCGTAGCTCTGCAGGGTCTTGCCCGCGAAAGAGAAATAGCCGGCGTAAATCTCGTCCGCGACGGTCGGATCGGCCGTGCGAATGTCGGGCGGCGCGATGCGGAGCCGCTCGGGCGGCGCGATCGCCATGGATTTCACCACGTGATAGGGCGTCGCCGCGCCGCGCGCGAAGACCTTTATCGCGAAGACGCCGGCTATCCGCATCCGGTCACGCAAGCCGCCGTTCAGATCCCATCCTCCGATTCGCCCAGTCAGGGGCCGGAATATCCGGCGATTGCCCGCCCAACGGCTAAGGGCGATGCGCCCGCAACTGTTTATACACTATTTTTGACTTTTGCGCCGAACCCGGCCTTGGCCGTTCGCCGCAAAAGGCGACCGCTTTCCGCGCGCGGCGGGAAATGGCAATGTCGCGCCAATCTCAGTCCGAGGAGAAACCGAATGCCGCTCTACACGCTCGATGGAATTGCGCCGCGCCTGCCCCCCGAAGGCCGCTATTTCGTGGCCCCCGGCGCGCATCTCGTCGGCCGCGTCGAGCTGCGGGAGGACGCCAATGTCTGGTTCAACTGCGTGCTGCGCGGCGACAATGAATGGATCGTCATCGGCGCGCGGACCAATATCCAGGACAACAGCGTCCTGCATACCGACATGGGCTATCCGCTGACGATCGGCGCCGACTGCACCATCGGCCATAATGTGGTTCTGCATGGCTGCGCGATCGGCGACGGCGCGCTCATCGGCATGGGCGCGACGATCCTGAACGGCGCGAAGATCGGCCGGAACTGCCTCGTCGGCGCCAATGCGCTGGTGACGGAAGGCAAGGAATTCCCGGACGATTCCCTCATCGTCGGCTCGCCGGCGAAGGTTATCCGGCCGCTCGGGGACGACTCGCGGGAGAAGTTCCTCGAATCGGCGCGGCATTATGTGGAAAACGGGCGACGATATCTGAAGGGGCTCGTCGAGATCGCGCCCTGACCTCTCACTTCGCCACATACATCGGCGCGGCGGTCGGCGCGCCGATCGCCACCCACACATTCTGGTTTTCCTGCGACTGGCGCTTCACGAAGCGATAGGAAGTCTTGCCCCAGGGCTTCACCTCGTCGGCGAGATTGTCAAGGACGAAATCGCCGCGATCGGTGCGCGCCATCAGCACCGCATGGCCGTCGCCATGCTCGTCCTTCACCACGGCGAGCAACAGGGCGGCGCGCGGGAAGCCGGCCTCCATCAGGACGCGGCGCTTCAGCAACGCATAATCCTCGCAATCGCCCTTGCCGTCCGTGGGATAGTCCCAGGCGTCGGGCGCGCCGGCGTGCTCGGCGTCGGAGACCGGCTCGATCTTGTTGTTGACGAGCGCGTTGACGCCCTCGATCTTGCGCAGCGCCGCCGCCGTCAGCTCGATCGTCCGCGGCGCGCCGGCCGCGTCGTCGCATTCGCCGCCATAGCGCTGGCAGAAATCCACCCAGCCAAAGGGAACGCTCGTCTCGGGACCGAGGGGGGAGAAGGTCGAGGCCGGCAGCCTCGCCCCGGCCGACGCCGGAAAGGCCGACAGGCCCAGAGCGGCCAAAGCGAGAGCGAGACCCTTCACAACGCGACGCGCGAGATGCATTTAACGAAACCCTAACCGCCAACCGACCGTTAAGAAATCTTTTACGATTGTGGCCGGTTTGCCAAGATGCGCGTTAAGATCGCCTTAACTTATGGTTTACGGCAAGGAGCCCCGGCGAGCGGCGCCGCCGCGTCGCCGATGAGCAAACCCACCCAAAATCAAATGTGTAACGCAGCCCTCCGCGAGGCGCCGGCGCGCCGGGCGGAACTCCTTCCTCGCGCGGCGGCGCCACAATTGTTAAGCGCCGTTGGCCGAACCGCCCCACATGCGGCGGTCATTGCGCGAAGGCCTCGCCGACGAAGCAATCCTGAACCGGCGGAAACCGCATCACTTGTTCGACACATAGGCCGGGGCGGCGGTGGGCTCCCCGAGCGCGACCCAGATATTCTGATTGTGCTGCGACTGGCGCTTCACGAAGCGATAGGGCGTCTTCTTCCAGGGCTTCACCAGATCGGCGAGATTGTCGAGAACGAACTCGCCGCGATTCGTGCGGACCGTGAGGACGGAATGGCCGTCGCCGTTTTTCTCCTTCACCACGGTCAGCAGCAGCGCCTCGCGCGGGAAGCCCTGCTCGATCAAGAGGCGGCGCTTGAGCAGCGCATAGTCCTCGCAATCGCCCCTTCCGTCCGTCGGATAATCCCACTGGTCGATCGCGCCCCAGTGATCGGTGTCGGCGATGGGCTCGATATGCTTGTTCACCCAGAGGTTGACGCGCGAAATCTTGTCGAAGGCGGCGGCGTCGAGCTGAATGTCGGCCGGGATGCGCGCGTCGTCGTCGCATTCGGCGCGGTTGCGCTGGCAGAAGTCGACCCAGCCATAGGGAACGCTCGTCTCGGCGCCGGTCGCGGCGTAGCTCGACGCGTCGGGACCCGCGAAACTCGTCGCGGCGACCGCCAGCAGACCCCCGCCCGCAAGTCCGAGAGCCACAATCGCCTTGCCGATAATGCCGACCATTTCCCGTCTCCCCTTTGCTGAGACGAGAATAGGTTTCTTATTTTGCCGTCCTTGAAAGTATTTCCGCCGCATTTTACGCGAACGCGTTTAGATTTATACGTCAGACGGGTAAGTATAATTTTCTGGAACCGGAACCGATAAAATTTGAAGAAGCAGCATAAATGGCTGATTTTAAAAGATGTAAATATCGCTCCCCCCGCTCGACGACGCCTCCGTGGCGCGCTCAGCTCGACTTGGCGCCGCCAATCGTAAACGGCGTCGGCGCAGAGAGGTTAACGCCCGGCCCGGCCCGTAATTTTTGTGGCGGAAGCGCGGCGAAAGCGCCGCGGCGACGTTGGCGGAGCCGATCCTACGACCGGCAGATCGCGTATCGTCAGTAAGTTAGAGTGAGCGCAGGCGGCCGGCGGGCCGCCATTAGACTCGCGCTACGGCTTCAAGGGCGCCGGAAGATATTGCAGCGGATCGGCGACGACGAAGGAATAGGACAGGGCCAGGCCGGCGTTGAACTGGTTGCGCGAGCCGATGAGATTCGGGATCGGGCTCGAACCCACGCTGCCGAGCAGGCGCTGGCCGCCGCCATAGATGGAGACGGCGGCGGCCTCGGTGACATTGTAGCGGATCGTCGCCATGCCGCCGGCCGCAGTGAAACCGCCGGTCGCCGTGTAAGGCAGGAGCCGCCCGTTCACGAGCGCCTCGAAGGGCGAGACCGAGAAATAGGCGTTGGCGTAATTATTGTCGCCGAAATTGATGCGCGGCCCGACCGAGAAGCGGAACCGGCCCACCGTCTCATAGGCGTCGGCGTAGAAGGCGGCGACGAAGCCCTCATGGCCGTCGACGCCCTGGCGCATCTCCGCGCGCATGCGGAAATGGTCGAAGGGATTGACCTCGACGAAGCCCCCGACTTCGTGAGTCAGACCGACGCGGCGCAGTCCGAAAAGGCCGTCGCGCTGTCCCCGCTGGAAGACGAAATTCGCGACCGGCCCGGCGCGCACGCCGCCGTAATCGAAAAGCGGGAAGCCGAAGCCTTCGTCCGGCGTCGAGAAGGTTTCCGCCTCGCCGACCCGGCGGATGGCGACCGCCGGAAAGGGATAGGGCCGCACCTGGCCGGAGCCCGGAAAGCTCGGCGAGACCGCGCCGATGACGCTGACCGTGACGATCCAGCCCTTTGCGTCCGTCTTGGGCGGGGGAATCAGATCCGCCGCCGCGCCCGGGGCCAGTCCCCGAAGCACGGCCGCGGCGGCCAGAAACAGAATTTTCAAAGCGCTGATTCGCAACGAAGACGACCCTCGCGACACGTTTCTTGACAGTTCTTTAACAACCCCTCGCCCGTCTGGCCACTCTCTGCCAGGCTAAAACGTCAGCATGTTGGCGATTGTGGCTCCCGCGCCACGACGCCCTATCGGTAAAGCCATGCGTTGCGGGCCAGCATGCCGCGCCCGCCGAGCGTCCGGATGGCGAGGTCCCGCGCCGTCGCCGCCGGCCCCGCCAGGTGGAAATAGCGGCCCTGCCGTCGCGAGGCGCGCACGATCCGGGAGGCGCGAACGATTCGGCTCGCTTCATAGGCCGCGAAGGCCGACTCCGTTGTCGCGCCGAGCTTCAGAAAGGCGCGCCCGAGCGCCTCCGCGTCCTCGACGGCCTGGGCCGCTCCCTGCGCGAGGAAGGGCGGCATGGGATGGGCGGCGTCGCCGAGCAGCGTGACCGCGCCCCGGCTCCAGCTCGACAGCGGCGGGCGGGCGAAAAGGGGCCAATGCCGCCAGGACGCCCCCGCCGCGATGAGCGCCAGAAGATCCGCGCCCGGCCGCCTGGATTCGAGCGCGCGGGCGAGCTCCGGCCCCTCGAGCGACAGGATCGCCGCGCCGTCCTCGCCGCGCGGCTCCTCGGAGACGATGACGACCACATTGACGACGTCGCCGTCGCGCAGCGGATAATGCACGACATGCGCGCCGGGCAGCATCCAGAGATTGCTTTCATGCGCCCGCAGCGCCGCCGGCGCGCGCTCGGCCGGCACGAGGGCGCGCCAGGCCGTGAGGCCCGAATAGAAGGGCGCGTCGCGCTCAGTGCGGAAAAGATGGCCGCGCACGGCGGAACGCTGGCCGTCCGCGCCGACGAGGCCCGAGGCCTCGATTTCCTCGACTCCGGCCTCGCCATGGACCCGAAGCGTCACGAATCCGGCGCGGTCCTCGAAATCGCCGACCCGGGCGCTCGTGCGGATCTCGATCGCGGGTTCCGCAAGCGCCGCCTGCAACAGAGCCTGTTGAAGATCGGCGCGATGGAAAACCCGGAAAGGCGCGCCCCAGCGGCTGCGGGAGTCGGAAAGATCGAGCCGCGCCAGAACGGCGCCGTCGCGTCCGCGGCGAATATTGATCGCCCGAGGCTCCAGCGCCACGGCGGATAGCGCGCCTTCGAGCCCGAGCCCGGCGAGAACCCGCCCGGCATTGGGCGCGATTTGCAGCCCCGCCCCGACCTCCTCGATTTTCGCGGCGCGCTCCAGAACCAGCGCGCGCTTCCCCGCGCGGGCGAGGGCGAGCGCGGCGGCGAGCCCGCCAATGCCGGCGCCCGCAATGACGATGGGGGCGCTCACGCCCTCTGCTCAAAATCGTTGATGACGAGGACCGGTAGAAAGGCGGCTAGGCGCAAGGCTGGATTTCTTTGATAGATTCCAGTCGCGCCCCCAAAGCCTTTCGAGCACGCCAAAGGTCGACGGCAACCTGCATATTGATCCAAATTTCAGGCCCATTTCCAAAAAGTTTGCCCAGCTTCAGAGCCATTTCCGGAGATATGCTCGACTCGCCAGAGAGAATTCGGTGCAGTTGCTGGCGTCCGACATCCAGCATCTTGGCTAGGTCAGTGACAGTGACGTTGAGGGCAGGCAAGACGTCATCGCGAAGGATCGCGCCCGGATGGGTCGGTTCTCGCTCACCTCGCCTCGTTACAAAAACTTCAGTCATTTCTCGTCTCGTTGGCGCCATTTAGCGGGAAAGGAGCGCCAAAGGCGCTCCTCGAAAAATCAGTGATATTGTTCAAAGTCCACTTGCGACGCGTCCTGGCCATCGAATTCAAAAGTAACGCACCACGGGCCATTTACATGAACCGAATACCGGGGAGGATTAAATCCGTTCAACGGATGAAAATCGAACCCTGGAATGCGCGTATCGCTTGGCTTTCTTGCTGCTTCGAGCGCGTCTAACCTCCGAACAAGCCGCTCGTGGAACTCTTTGGCTATTTTTGCTGACTTTCCGGTCTGAAAGAATTCCTCCAAATATTTGTTTTTGAATGACTTTATCATACCACTCCCTTCATGGCCGCTTACTCCTTTCTAAAATGGGAACGCCGTCGCGTGTCATGCGACACGCGACATATGACCCGTCCCGCTCCCCGAGTCAACGGAATTTAAAAATTCTTGATCGTCTTGCCGATCGGCTCAAGCCGGCTCTTCAGCCTGATAGACGCATTCCGCCGGATCGGCGCCGCCATGGAGCGAGGCGTCGTAGACATAGAGCGTCGAGCAATAGGGACAGACGGCCTGATCGTCGGCGCCCATGTCGATATAGACATGCGGATGGTCGAAGGGCGGCAGCGCGCCGATGCACATGAATTCCTTCGCCCCCACGCGAATCTGGGCGACGCCGGGCGTATTGTGGAAATGGGGCGTGGAATGTTCGGCCATGGTCCGCTCTTTCGTGACGCCGCGCGGGCGGCTCAAGATCGCTCCCGCCCCCTATATTGCAGCGCGGGGGAATTGGATAGGGGCTGCCGTCAGTCCTTGTCGGACTCGACGCCAAGCGCCTTCAGACGCTCATGCTCCTCCGCCGTGAGAGGGGAAGGACCAGCGGGCGCGCGCCGGCGACGCGCGGCCGACCAGACGGCCAGGCCGCCGGCGAGGAGCGCGATGAGCGGCGCCGTCCAAAGCAGGATCGTGCCCGGCTTCACCGGCGGCCGCAGCAGGACGAAATCGCCGTAGCGCGAATGCACATATTCCTTCACCTGCGCGTCGCTCATGCCTTCCTTGAGCTTCTCGCGCACAAGGACGCGCAGATCCCTGGCGAGCGAGGCGTCGGAATCGTCGACCGACTGGTTCTGGCAGACGAGGCAGCGCAATTCGCCGGTGATGGCGCGGGCGCGCGCCTCCATGGCGGGATCGGGCAGCATCTCGCCGGGCGTGACGGCGTGAGCGGGGATAATGAGCAACATCGCCGCCAGGGCCAGCGCCCCCAACCCTGCCTTGCCTCGGTTCGAGATGACGAGCTTGTGGGCGTCAAGACCAAGACTGTCGCGGCCGAGCCGCCCCCATCCCTCCCCGCGCTTCGCGGGGGAGGGATGAAGCGGCGCCAACCGTGATCGGCGGAAAAGGGTCGGAATATGAGGCGTGAGCCGCCTCCCTCCCCCTTGCGGGGAGGGATAAAGGGCGGGGGGCGCCTCAGCGCCGCTTACGATGACAGGGAAATCTCTCATTCCGCCGCCTCCGGCAGGGCCGCCGCCTGCGCCCGCCGCGCCACGCCGATCCGCAGCCGGCGATCCGCAAGGGAGAGCCCGCCGCCAAAGGCCATGACCAGCGCGCCGATCCAGATCAGCGTCACGAAGGGCTTCCAATAAAGACGCGCGTCGATCGTCCCGTCCGAATGCGACTCGCCGATGGCGGCGTAGACCTGCCCGAGGCCCAGCGTCACGATGCCGGCCTCGGAGCGCTGCATCTTGCGGGCCTGATAGTAGCGCTTGGCGGGCTCGATCTTCGCGATCGTCTCGCCGCCCGAACGCACATCCATCACGGCGTAGATTTCGGAATAGTTCGGCCCGTTGCGCGGCGCGATCTCCTCGATGCCGAGCTTATAGGGGCCGACCTCGTAATAGTCGCCCGGCTTCATCGCGACGATGCTCTCGACGCCCCAGCCGGTCGCCGCGAGGCCGAGAAAAGTGAGGCCCATGCCGGCATGGGCGATCGACGTGCCCCAGGCGGAGAGCGGCAGGCCACGAAGACGCGAGAAGACGGCGCCGGTCGAGGAAGCGCGGAAGGCGGCGCGCTGGGCGATGTCGCTGACGCCGCCAATGACGAGATAGACCGCAACGCCCGCCGTGACGATGGACAGAAAGGGCGTCCCGTACCAGGCGCCGAGAACCGCAGCCGCCAGCACGCCGGCCGCGAAGGCCACGCGCAGGCGCTGCAAGGCCGCCGGCAGATCGCCGCGCTTCCAGACGAGCATCTGGCCGACGGGCATGAGCAGAGCGAGCGGCAGGGCGATGGGGATCAGCACCGTGTTGAAGAAGGGCGCGCCGACCGAAATCTTCTCGCCCGTCAGCGCCTCGAGCGCGAGCGGGTAGAGCGTGCCGATGACGACCGTCGCGCAGCTCGCCGAGAGCAGCAGATTGTTCACGACCAGCGCGCCCTCGCGCGAGATCGGGCTGAACAATCCGCCCACGGGCAGCGACCCCGCCCGCGCGGCGAAGAGCGCCAGCGCGCCGCCGATGAAGAAGACGAGAATGGCCAGAATAAACACGCCGCGTTCGGGATCGCTCGCAAAGGCGTGGACGGAAGTCAGCACGCCCGAACGCACCAGGAAAGTGCCGAGCAAAGAGAGCGAGAAGGCGAGGATGGAAAGGAAGATCGTCCAGACCTTCAGGGCCTCGCGCTTCTCCATCACCGCCGCGCTGTGGAGGAGCGCCGTGCCGGCGATCCAGGGCATGAGGGACGCGTTCTCCACGGGGTCCCAGAACCAGAAGCCGCCCCAGCCCAGCGTGTAATAGGCCCAGTAGGAGCCCATGGCGATGCCGAGCGTCAGCGCGATCCAGGCGAAGAGCGTCCAGGGCCGCGCGAAGCGCGCCCAGGCGGCGTCGATGCGTCCGCCGATGAGCGCGGCGGCCGCGAAGGAGAAGACGATCGAGAAGCCGACATAGCCGAGATAAAGCAGCGGCGGATGGATCGCGAGGCCGGGGTCCTGGAGGATCGGATTGAGGTCGCGGCCTTCCCATGGCGGCTGGTCGACGCGCGCGAAGGGATTGGACGTCAGGAGAATGAACAGCAGGAAGGCGGCGCCGAGCAGGCCCTGAACGGACAGCGCGTCGGCGCGAAGCTTGTCGGGCATGGCGGAAGAAAAGATCGCGATCAGCGCGCCGCAGAGCGAGAGCACCAGCACCCATAAAAGCATGGAGCCTTCGTGATTCCCCCACACGCCGGAGATCTTGTAGACGAAGGGCTTCAGCGAGTGCGAATTCTCGATGACGTTGACGAGCGAGAAGTCGGAGACGACATGCGCATAGGTCAGCGCGCCATAGGAGAAGGCGACGAAGAGGAACTGCGCGATAGCCGTGGGCCGCGCCACGCGCATCAGCGCCACATCGCTCATCCGCGCGCCGGCGAGCGGTATGGCGAATTGCATCAGCGCCAGAGCAAAAGCGAGAACGAGCGCGTAATGTCCGGTTTCGACGATCATATGCCCACCTCTTCAGCTCCGTCATTGCGAGCGAAGCGAAGCAATCCAGCGTCACGACGACGCCCCTGGATTGCTTCGTCGCTTGCGCTCCTCGCAATGACGGGAACCGTCACTTCGTCTCTCCCTGCCAGACGCCCTGCGCTTTCAGCTTGTCCGCGACGTCCTTGGGCATATAGCGCTCGTCATGCTTGGCGAGGACGCTGTCGGCCTTGAACTTGCCGTCCGTCTGCAGCACGCCGTCGACGACGACCCCCTGCCCCTCGCGGAAGAGATCGGGCAGCAGCCCCGTATAGGCCACGTCGAGATCCTTCGTCTTGTCGGTGACGGCGAAGGTCACGTCCTTGCCGCTCTTGACGACGCTGCCTTCCTTCACGAGTCCGCCGATGCGCAGCCGCGCGCCCGGCGCGACCTGCTTCTGCGTCAGTTCCGACGGCGTGTAGAAGAAGACGATATTGTCGCGCAGGGCGAACAGCACGAGGCCGGCGGCGACGCCGAGCGCGGCCAGCGCCCCGATGATGAGAGTGAGTCTCTTGCCTTTGCGCGTCATGTCGTTTCCATCGCACTTTGTCGCCGGTCGCCCCCACCTCCCCCTTGAGGGGGGGTCGGCCCGAAAGGCGGCCGGGTGGGGGTGGAGCAGCCGCCCAAGTCTCGGGCGCTCGCCCCACCCCGCCTTGCTTCGCAAGGCGACCCTCCCCCTCAAGGGGAGGGTGTGGGGATGTCACCCCCCAATGTTCAATTCCTTCGCCAGCGCCTCGATGCGCGCGACCTCGGCGTCCTTGCCCGCGAGCGCCTTGCGGGCGCCCTCCACGGCCTTCTTCGCCTTTTCGGGCTCCGAAAGGACGCTATAGGCGCGGATGAGCCGCAGCCAGCCTTCGACGTCGTCGCCCTTGTTTTCAAGCCGCGCGGCGAGCTTGTCGACCATGCCCCGGATCGTCGCCGCGCGCTGCTCCGCCGGCATGGCGGCGATGGCCTTGCCCTGCTCGCTCGCCGGACCTTGCGCGACGGGGCCCGGTTCGGCCGGCGGCCGCGCGATCGGCGATCCCGGCGCGCCCTCGCCGCGCAATTCGGCGAGCCGGCGCCGGACCGAGGGCAGATAGGCGGCGTCCGCCGGCGCGTCGGCCTCCAGCTTCGAGAATATCTCGATCGCCTTGTCCTTCTCGCCGTCCTGCTGGGCGCCGAGCCCGAGATAATAGGCGGCCATCACATTATTGGCGTCGAGGGCGAGCGCCGCCTCGAAATCCTTCCTGGCCGCCGCCGTCACCTTGCCCTCGCCGACGATCATGCGCGCCTGGCCGAGATTGGCGTGGCGCTCGGCCGTCGCGCCGAGGAGCGCCAAGGCCTTGGCGTAGGCGTCGATCGCCTCCTCGCCCCGGCCGGCGCGCAGATAATAGGGCGCCACGACCTCGAAGCCGCGGCCGTCCTCCGGATGCTCGCGCAAATGCTGCTCGATCCGGGCGACGGCGCCGGCGAGGTCGCCCCTGCCCGGCGCGGACTCGAGCCGCGCGGTCAGCGGCATGTCCGGCATCTCGCGATTGCCGAGCTTCAGATAGAGCGGAACGGCGATGAGCGGAACGGCGACCGTCGCGGCGAGCGCGGCGGCGACCGCCGCCTTGCGGGAGCCCCGCGCCCGCGCCTTGGGCGCGGCTTCCGCGCGCAACAGGCGGCGGGCGGCCTCGGTCCTGGCGGCCTCGGCCTCCGCCGGATCGAGCCGGCCCTCGGCGCGCTCGCGCTCGATCTCGGCGATCTGCTCCTCGAAGAAGGCGATATCCGCCGCGGCGGCGTCCTTCGCCTCGCCGCGCATGGCGAGCGGCAGGAGGACGGCCATGACGGCGGCGCCGGTGAGAAGGGCGAAAACGAGCCAGATCATGGGAGCGCTGTTTAAGGCTTTAGCCGGCGCTTTGGAAGAGAAATGCCTGTCGGACCAGTCGCGCCGGAAAATATCCCGAGCGCTGGAGCCGGTGTATCATGGGCCGCTTCTCTCCAAGCGAGGCCCTCATGCTCGGCGAACTCCAGGCGCCTTCGATCGAACAGCTCGCAAACGTGATCTCGCAGGTCACGGGCCCCGCCTTTCTGCTCGCGGCCGAGGCGCAGCTCCTTTCCGTGCTGGTCTCGCGGCTCGACCGCATCATAGACCGGTCCCGGGAGCTGGCGACGATCGCCGACGAGGACATGCAGGCGCGTCACAAGGCCGAACTGCCGATCCTGAAGCGGCGCGCCACGCTGATGCACCGTTCGATCTATTGGGGCGTGGCGAGCTGCGTCGTCACCAGCCTTCTCGTGATCCTCGGCTTCGCCGCCGCGTCGCTTCATCTCCGTCACGAATATGGCGCGGGCGTGCTTTTCGTCGCGGCGATGGCGCTCTTCACCGCCGCGCTCATCGCCTTCGCTAGGGAATTGACGCTCGGCTACAGCGAGATCGACGCCAACGCCACATTGACGCAGCGATATGGCTGGCGGCGGAAGCAGTTTCCTCCGCCGACCGACTGATCAGCCTTCTCCAAAGACGCGGCGGAAGATCGTGTCCACATGCTTGAAGTGGTACGAAAGATCGAAGAGCTCGTCCAATTCCGCCGGCGACAATTTCGCGCTCACGTCCTTGTCCTGCCCGAGCAGCGCGCGGAACTCGCCCTCCAGATTATTCCCTTGCGACGCGCGTCCTTCGGACGCCCTCTGCCAGACCGGCATGGCGTTACGCTGCACCATGGCGTAGGCGTCCTCGCGCGACACGCCCTTCTGCGTCAGCGCCAGCAGCACGCGCTGCGAATGGACGAGCCCGCCGAGCTTGTCCAAATTCTTCTGCATGTTCTCGGGATAGACGACGAGATTGTCGATGACGCCGGTCAGCCGCGCCAGCGCGAAATCGAGCGTCACGGTCGCGTCGGGTCCGATCATGCGTTCGACGGAGGAGTGCGAAATGTCGCGCTCGTGCCAGAGCGCGACATTCTCCATCGCCGGGATCGCCATGCCGCGCACGAGGCGCGCAAGGCCGGTGAGGTTTTCGGTGAGCACCGGATTGCGCTTATGCGGCATGGCGGAGGAGCCCTTCTGCCCCGCCGAGAAATATTCCTCCGCCTCCAGCACTTCCGTGCGCTGCAAATGGCGCACCTCGATGGCGAGCCGCTCGACGGAGGACGCGACGACGCCGAGCGTCGCGAAGAAGGCGGCGTGGCGGTCGCGCGGAATGACCTGCGTCGAAACGGGCTCGGGGACGAGTCCCATTTTATGCGCGACATATTCCTCGACGCGCGGATCGATATTGGCGAAAGTGCCGACGGCGCCGGAGATGGCGCAGGTCGCGACCTCCTTGCGGGCCTGCACGAGACGCTCGCGCGCGCGCGTGAACTCCGCATAGGCCTGCGCCATTTTGAGGCCGAAGGTCACGGGCTCGGCGTGAATGCCGTGCGAGCGGCCGATGGTCGGCGTGAATTTGTGCTCGAAGGCGCGCTTCTTGATGGCCGCGAGCAGCGCGTCGACATCGGCGATGAGCAGATCGGCGGCGCGGGAGAGCTGCACGGCGAGGCAGGTGTCGAGCACGTCGGACGACGTCATGCCCTGATGCACGAAGCGCGAATCCGGGCCGATGAATTCCGCGAGATGCGTCAGGAAGGCGATGACGTCGTGCTTCGTTACGCGCTCGATCTCGTCGATGCGGGCGACGTCGAACTGCACGAAATCGGCCTTGTCCCAAATATTTTTAGCGCTCTCCTTGGGGATGACGCCAAGCTCCGCCAAAGCGTCGCAGGCATAGGCCTCGATCTCGAACCAGATGCGGAAGCGCGTCTGCGGCTCCCAGATGGACGTCATCTCGGGCCGGGAATAACGGGGGATCATGGGCGGTCTCGGGTCTTCAGACTCTAGGGAGGGGTCGCGCTAGCACAGCGAGGCGGAAAGCGCAAAAGCTGAACGGAGCTGGGCGATCGGGTGAAGAACGATCATCCTCGCCCTCATGCTGAGCAGCCGCCGAAGGCGGCGTCTCGAAGCACGAGGGCGAGTTCCAGATTATGAAAAATGAAGGTTTCCTCGTCCTTCGAGAGGCGAGCCTCGCTCGCTCCTCAGGATGAGGAAACCTTCGCCCTGTCGGCCTGCTGGACAGGGAAAGAAATCCGTTCATATCCATCGCCTCCGCCGCCCGCTAACATGGCCGCCGCAAGCGCGGCGGCGTGCGAGGGGGCTTCGAATGGAAAATGAACGGTTAAGACGTCCGAAGGCGGCCGGAAGCGAGCATGTCGAGCGGCACTTCATGAACTCTGAAATCGTCCGCGACATCGTGATCGGCATGGCGGACGGACTGACCGTTCCTTTCGCGCTCGCCGCCGGCATCACCGCCGCCGTCGCCTCGACCCGTCTCGTGGTGACGGCGGGTCTCGCCGAGATCGTCGCGGGCGCGACCGCCATGGGTCTCGGCGGCTATCTCGCGGCGAGGAGCGACCATGAGCACTTCCAGTCCGAGGAGCGGCGCGAATATGCCGAGGTCGAGAAGCTCCCCGAGCAGGAGCGCAAGGAGCTGCGGGAGATTTTCGCCGAATACGGGCTCGGCAAGCCCGAGGTCGATTCCGTCGTCGCCGCGATCTCGGCCGACAAGAAGCGCTGGGTCGACTTCATGATGCGCTTCGAGCTCGGGCTGGAGAAGCCCGATCCAAGGCGCGCGCCGGTCAGCGCGGCGACCATCGCGGCGGCCTATTTCGTCGGCGGGCTGATCCCGCTCGCGCCCTACATGCTCGAAGCGGATGTCGGCCGGGCGCTCATACACTCGGCGCTCCTCACCGGCCTCGCGCTCCTCGTGTTCGGCGCGGTGAAGGGCAGGCTCACCGGCGCCGATCCGCTGAAATCGGGCGCCCAGACCCTCTTTGTCGGCGGACTTGCGGCGGGCGCGGCCTATTATCTCGCCTCGGTCTTCGGTTGAGCCGCGCATCCGCGCCTGCGGCCATTGCACGCGCTTTGCATTGTCATGCTGACATGCGGCGGGCGCGGCCATATGAAGAGCGGCGCGAGGAGGCAGGATGCGGACGGCGGATGTCATCGTTCTCGGCGCCGGCATGGTCGGCGTCTCGGCGGCCTTGCACCTTCAGGCGCGGGGCCGCGACGTCGTCATGGTCGACCGCCGTGGCGCGGGGCTCGAGACGAGCTTCGGCAATGCCGGCCTGATCGAGCGCTCGTCCATCTTCCCCTATCTCTTCCCGCGCGACCCGGCGCGGCTCGTCAAATATGCGCTGAACCTTCTGCCCGAGGCGCATTATCATGTCGCCGCCCTGCCTTCGGTCGGCCCGTGGCTCATGCGCTATTGGCGCGAAAGCTCGCCCGAGCGCGTGGCGCGAAGCATTGCGGGGCGCCGCCCGCTGATCGAACGCAGCCTGATCGAGCATGAGGCGCTCATTCGGCAGGCGGGCGCCGAATCGCTCATCCGCCGCACGGGCTGGATCAAGCTCTTCCGAACGGACCAGACGCTCGCTCATGGCGTCGCGGATGCAAAGAAGCTGCGGGAATACGGCCTCCATATCGACATTCTCGACGCCGCCGGCGTCGCCGCGCGAGAGCCCTTCCTCGCCCCCGTCGCAGGCGCCGCGCATTATCTCGACACCGCCTCGGTCCGCGATCCCGGCGCGCTCGCCAAGGCCTATGCCGATCTCTTCCTCTCCCGCAGCGGGCGCTTTGTTCACGGCGACGCGCTGAGCCTCGAACAAGAGCCGGACGGGCGCTGGAGCGTCGCGGGGTCTGATGGCGCGCGCATCGCCGCGCGCGACGCAATTGTCGCGCTCGGCCCCTGGTCGGACCTGATTTTCCGCCGCTACGGCTATGAAATGCCTTTCGGCTTCAAGCGCGGCTATCACATGCACTACGCGCCGGGGCCGGGCGCGACGCTCAACCATCCGATCCTCGACGCAGACAATGGCTATCTGCTCGCGCCCATGGACAAGGGCGTCAGGCTCACCAGCGGCGCGGAATTCGCGCCGCGCGACGCGCCGCCGACGCCCGTGCAGATCGAGCTTTGCGAACCCATCGCCCGCAAGCTTTTCCCCCTCGGCGCGGCGCTCGACCCCGCGCCCTGGAAGGGCGCGCGGCCCTGCTTGCCGGATATGCTCCCCGTGCTCGGCCCCGCCCCGCGCCATAAAGGCCTGTGGTTCGATTTCGGCCACGCCCATCACGGCCTGACCCTCGGGCCGGTCTCCGGGCGCCTCCTCGCCGAGATGATGACGGGCGAAACCCCGTTCGCCGATCCCGCCCCCTATCGGGCGGAGAGATTTTAGAGCGCCGCGGACTTACCTCGCCGCGCCCGCCGGCAAAATATCGGCCGGCGAGAAGCTCAGATTCGCGCCGAAGCGGATGCTGTGCATCCCGCTGATATTGCAGACCGGCACGGAATAGAGCGCCGCGCTCGTATTATAGAGCGGGTAGTCGTGCGCCAGCTTGATGTAGAGATATTCGGCGTTGACCGAGATGTTGCGCGTCAGCGCGTAGCTGACGCCCGCGCCCACGGTCCAGCCCGGAAGGAAGGGATTGTTGACGCTCGTCCCGAAGGAATAGGCCGGGCCGAGCACGTTCGGGCCCGAGAAAGTCTTGGGCGCGACGATATGGCCATAGGCGAAGCCGCCCGTACCATAGACGAGGAAGCGGTCGAAGGCGTAGCCGAGCTTCACGCGCGCCGTGCCGATATAGCCCGGGCGCGAGCCGGAGGTCGTTCCATGGCTGTTCGTCGAGCCGCCGATCTCGCTGCGATATTGGAAATCCGTTTCGAAGCCGCCGACGATATTGACCCAGAGCGGCAGCATGTAGCCGAGCTTGAGGCCGCCCGCGAAGGCCGCGCCGTTCATCGGCACCGGATCCGCGAAGCTGCCGTCGCCGATCGTCGGGCCGAGCGTGACGCCGATGGTCGGGCCGCCCCAATTGATCGGGGGCTCGCCCCCGCCGGGAGGCGGCGGGACGGGCGCGCCGGGCGGCGGCGCAGCCGGATCGGATGGCGGCGGCGCGCCCTTGCAGGCCTTGTCGAAGCTCCAGTCGTTCTTGCCGATCGTCCTCGGCTCGGTGATCCCGGCGCCGGTGACGGTGACGAAGGTGCAGGGCTTGTCCAATATGCGGCAGACGCCCGCCGTGTCGCAGACCTCGATCGCGCCGGAATAGAGGACCGCGTCGGTGCGGCCGCCCGACAGCACGCGGGCGGCGAAGATCGTGCCGCGCACGCCGATCGTCGCCGTCGGCGTCTTGACCTCATAGGGCTTGTGCCCGCCGGAGGCGGACACGAAGCGGAAGGCGCCCCTGGCGGCGTTGAAGCCGACGCCCGAGCCTCCGGAATAGACGAAGCTGTCCAGCTTCACCCTGGATGAAGGACCCATCTGCATCGTCGTGCGATCGACAAAAGCGAGCTTGGCGCGGCTTTCCGCGCCGGTCGTCACCACCTCGTCGAAATAGACCGCGTCGCCCGTCGAGAGGCGCGCGCTGCGGCCGTCCGCCACGCCCTGCACGTCTCTCTCGACCGACGCGGCGTTGCCGATCGCCTGCTCGGCGAAGGCGGGCAGCGACAGCGCGCAGAGCAGGGAGAAGGAAACCGCGATTCTACGCATGGGATGCGCCCCCGGAGTCTCGTCGTCCGGCTGGAACGGAAAAAGCAAAGACTGAGACAATCTTTAGCGGAAGCTATCGCAAGCCGGCGGGGCGGGCGCAACCGGCCGGGCCCGACCAAGAGCCTCAATTATCGGGAATGTGGCTTTCGGGCCACAGCTCCGCCGGCCGGCGCCAGCGTCTACAGACGGGTCGTCTCCGATATTTCGCCCTCGGCGAAAGGCTCCTCGAATTCGGCGACGAAGCCGCCCTTGAAGACGCGCCGCACCACCGCCGCCTTGACGCCGAAGGCGAGGCGGTCGCCGACGGCGACTTTGTCGGCGGCGTCGACGCTCACCCCGGTTAGCGAAACGTCGTTGATCTGCACGACCCTTTCCTTGCCGTCGGGCATGCGCACATATGTCCACGGCATCCGCGGAACGAAGCGCTTGTGGCGGCGGGCCTCCGACAAGGCGCAGTTTTCCCGGTTCGCGAACCATATGAGCTGACCGGCGAGCCGGCGGCGGCGGCGCTCGGGCAAATCGAGCGTGATGGCGAAGCCGCTTTCCGTCTGGCGCTCGACATCGCCCTCCAGGCGGCCGAGCTCGCTGACATAAACGACGACATGGTCGCCATAGCGGGGCTCGAGCGGCGTCGCGAACGCCATTTCCCCGGTCGAGGCCTCGACGATTCGGCAGGCGTGCTCCCGGCCCCCCGGCAAAAGGAGCGAGGCCTCGAGATCGACCCTTACCGTCGGCCCGTGAATGCGTTCAAACGCGCCGGTGTCAAGAACGGTCTCCAGTGACATGCGCCCCAAGCCACTCTGTTTACCGGAGCGAGACTTGCACAGAATTCCTCATGTAGGGTTAACCAGACCTTGGACGCGGCCGGGCCGGATTAATGCTCGGACTTTGCGCGGCCGCTCCGGCTGTGGCAGATAGGGGCGAGCCATTCCAACGAGGTCTATCATGGCGGCGGACGTCACTTTTCCCGCGGCGGCGGCGGCGGGCCTACTCTCCTTTCTCTCGCCCTGCGTCCTGCCGCTGGTGCCCCCCTATCTGACCTATCTGGCCGGCGTCTCCATGGAGGACCTCGAGATGGAGACGCGCTCGCAGGCGCGGCGCGACGTCCTCCTCTCCGCCGTCCTCTTCGTTCTGGGCTTCACGACCGTCTTCGTCGCGCTCGGCGCGACCGCGAGCGCCTTCGGCGCGGTCATTCGCGCCAATCTGCACATCCTGTCCTGGGTCGCGGGCGCCGTCATCATCCTGATGGGGCTGCACTTCGTGGGCCTCCTCAAGGTCGGTCTGCTCTATCGCGAGAAGCGGGCCGAAATTTCGAAGCCCATGGGGCTCTTCGGCTCCTACGTCATGGGCCTCGCCTTCGCCTTCGGCTGGACGCCCTGCATCGGGCCGATCCTCGCAGCGATCCTCGCCGTGGCGGGAACGCAGGACACCGTGGCGCGCGGCGCGGCGCTGCTTGCGACCTACTCTCTGGGACTCGGCCTGCCCTTTATCGGCGCCGGCCTCGCGCTCGGCCGCTTCCTCGCCTTCGTCGCCCGCTTCCGCAAGCATTTCGGAAAGGTGGAGAAGATCGTCGGCGCGCTGCTGATCCTCACCGGCGTCGCCTTCCTGACCGGCGGCGTGCAGGAAATGTCCTTCTGGCTTCTCGAATTGTTCCCCGGACTGGCGGCGCTCGGATGAGGGCGCCGCCGGGCGTGGCGCTCGCCGACGATCCGCGCCTGCCGGAGATCGACCGGCTGCGCGGCCTCGTCATGGTCATCATGGCGCTGGACCATATGCGGGACTTCTTCGACGCCGATACGATAAGATTCAGCGCCACGGATCTCGACCGCACCTATCCGTTTCTGTTCGTCACCCGCTTCGTCACCCATTTTTGCGCGCCGACCTTCGCCTTGCTCGCGGGCGTCGGCGCCTATCTCTACGGCGCGCGCCGGCGGGACCCGAAGGCGCTCTCCCTCTTTCTCGCGACCCGCGGCCTCTGGCTCGTCCTGCTCGACATCGTCGTCATCAGCCCGGTCTGGGGCGGGCCGGGACGGATCGAGCTCGGCACGCTGTGGGCGATCGGCTGCGGCCTTCTCGCCCTCTCCCTGCTCTCTCGGCTGCCGCAGCGCCTCGTCCTCGCGGCCGGCGCGGCCATCGTCGCCGGCCACAATCTTCTGGACGGAATCCGCGCGGCCGACCTCGGGGCTCTCGCGCCATTATGGCGGCTGCTCCATGAAAAGGGGCCGCTCCCCTTCGGCGTCCCGGGCGAAATCTACTACCCGGCCCTGCCCTGGATCGGCGTCGTGGCGCTGGGCTACGGAATCGGGCCGCTCTTCCTGAGCGAGCCTTCGAGGCGCGACCGGATCCTGCGCCTCGCCGGGATCGGCGCGCTGGCGCTCTTCGCGCTCCTTCGGGCAAGCAATCTCTACGGCGACCCGCACCCCTGGTCGGCGCAGCGGGACGGGGTCTTCACCCTTCTCTCCTTCCTCAACGTCACGAAATATCCGCCCTCGCTCCTTTACCTTCTCGTCACGCTCGGCGGCGCGTCCCTCGCCTTGCCGGCGCTCGCGAAGCTCGGCGGCCGGGCCGGACAGGCGCTCGCCATTTTCGGCCGCACGCCGCTCCTCTTTTACGTCCTCCACCTCTATGCCGGCGTCGCCGGCGCGCTCGCCCTCGCCTATGCCGAGGGCTATCGCCTTGGAGATATTGGCGCCTTCATCAAATCCGGCGCGCCGCCGGCCGATTTCGGAGCCGGGCTCGCCGGGGCCTACGCCGCCTGGATTGTCGTCGTGATCGGCCTCTACCCCGTCTGTCGCTGGTTCGCGGGGGTGAAGCGGCGCGCCGATCTCTGGTGGCTCAGTTATCTCTGATCCTTAACGCTTCGCCGCAAATTGGTCGCGTCCGCAACCCGCGGCGCCTTGGTGAGCGCGCGTCTGGCGCGTATAGAGAACTAAAGTTGCAGCGGTTGTTCCGCTTTGGGAAACGTCTCAAACCACCTCCGGGGTTCGGTAATGTTGGAAAAGCTTGTGGCCTTCTGTCTTCGTTGGCCCTGGACCGTGGTTCTTCTCACCTTGGCGTTGACCGGGGGCGGCGTTTATCTCACGGTCGAACGTTTCGCCATCGACACAGACACGACAAATCTTTTCTCGCCGGACATGGCTTGGCGGAAAAATCAGATGGCGCTCTACCGCGCCTTCCCGCAGCTCGAAAACTCCATCGTCGTCGTCATCGACGCGGCGACGGGCGAAGCCGCGGACGACGCGGCCGCTCGGCTTACGGCCGAACTGAAGGGCAAGCCCCTGATGCAGCGGGTCTGGCGCCCCGACGACCCTGCCTTCTTCGTCAAGAACGGCCTGCTCTATCTCGACCTGAAGGAGGTCCAGCACACCGTCGGCATGATGCTCGGCCAGCGCGACGTGCTCACGCCGCTCGCCGAGGACCCGACGCTGCGCGGATTGGCGAGCGTCCTCGTCGCCAGCCAGAAGCGCGCCGCGAGCGGCGAGCGGGCGACGGCCATGTATCTCGCCGGCCTCGACGAATTCTCCCGCGCCTTCGAGGAGACGCTCGCCGGGCGCAGCGCCCAGGTCGATTGGGAGAAGCTTCTCTCGGGCGGCGGGGCCGACGCCGCGCCCGCCGGTCCGCCGCTCGAGAAGCGCCGCATCGTGCTCGTCAATCCGGTGATCGACTTTTCCGAGCTGCAGCCCGGCGCCGACGCCATGAGCTTCATCCGCAAATCCGCCGAGGCGCTCGGAATCACGAAGGACAAGGGCTTCACCCTCCGCCTGACGGGCGAAGTGCCGCTCGCGGCGGAGGAATTCGCGACCATCTCCGAGAACATGGCGCTGAACACGATCGGCACGCTCGTCATCGTCTCGCTCATCCTCTTCGCGGCGCTCCGCTCGCCAAAGCTCATCCTGGCCGTTCTGGCGACGCTGCTCGCGGGCCTCGCCATCACTTCCGGCATGGGCGTGCTGCTCATCGGACGCTTCAACCTGATCTCGGTCGCCTTCGCGGCGCTGTTCATCGGCCTCGGCGTCGATTTCGGCATTCAGTTCGCCACCCGCTATCGCGAGGAGCGCCACGGCCATGGCGACCTCGAACGGGCGCTCGTCGCCGCGACGCGCGGCATTGGCGGCTCGCTGACGCTCGCCGCCGTCTCCCTGCTGGCGGGCTTCTTCTGCTTTCTGCCGACGAGCTTCCTCGGCGTCGCGGAGCTCGGATTGATCGCGGGCCTGGGCATGATCATCGCCTATATCGCGACGCTCACCTTCCTGCCGGCGGCGATCAAGCTGCTGCATCCGCCGGCGGAGCATATGCCGATCGCGACCCATTCGCTGGCCGCGGTCGACCACTGGATCGCGCATCATCGCGCCATCGTCCTCCTCGCCACCGCCGCCATCGTGCTGGCCGGCGCGCCCTATCTGCTGCGGCTGCGATTCGACTCCAATCCGATGAATCTGCGCGACCAGACGGTGGAGTCGGTCGCGACCTTCCTCGATCTGAGCAAGGATCCGAAGACCGCGCCCAACAAGATCGAGACGCTGGCGCCGTCTCTCGCCGCCGCCCGCGACCTGAAGCAGAAAATCCTCGCGCTGCCGGAAGTGGATCACGTCGATTCGATCGATTCGCTCATCCCTTCCGAGCAGGACGAGAAGCTTGCTTTGATCGAGCGCGCCTCGAATGAATTGCGCGACGCCCTCTACCCGAAGACCCGGCGCGCGCCGACGGACGCCGAGACGGTGAAGGCGCTCGCCGCCGCGGCCAAATCGCTGCGGGCGGCGGCGGCCAAGAAGCCCTCGCCGCCGCTGACGCGCTTCGCCGCCGCTCTGGAGAGCCTCGCAAAGGCTAGTCCCGAGACGCGCGAAAAGGCGCGCGCCGCCGCTTTCACGGGATTTGAGAAGCTCATGGGCCAGATCCGCGAGGCCCTGAAGGCGCAGCGCGTGACGCCCGACTCCCTGCCGGAGGAGCTGCGTTCCGACTGGATCTCCGCGAAGGGCCAGGTTCGTCTCGAGACGACGCCGAAGGGCGACAGCAACGATCTGGAGGTCATGACGCGCTTCGCCGACGCCATGCTCGCGGTCGCGCCGGAGTCGAGCGGCGCGCCGGTCATCATTTCCGAGGCCGGGAAGACGGTCACGCGCGCCTTTCTGGAGGCGGGGATTTACGCCTTTCTGGCGGTCTTCCTCATTCTTGCCGTAGCCTTGCGCAATCCAATCGACGTTGCGCTCACGCTCGGCCCGCTGGTCCTTGCGGGAATCATGAGCCTTCAGGCGGCGGAAATGCTCGGCGTGTCGTTGAATTTCGCGAATATCATCGCGCTGCCGCTCATGTTCGGCGTCGGCGTCGCCTTTCACATTTACTATGTCATCGCCTGGCGGAAGGGCGTCGTCGACATGCTGGCCTCAAGCCTCACCCGCGCGATCTTCTTCAGCTCGCTGACGACCGGCACGGCCTTCGGCAGCCTCTTCCTGTCGAGCCATCCCGGAACGGCGAGCATGGGGGAATTCCTCACCATTTCGCTGTTTTTCACGCTGCTTGCGGCCTTCATCGTCGTGCCCGCCGTTCTAGGTCCGCCGAGGCGTCCCGCCGATGGCGGCGCGGATGCGACTTGACGGCGGCGAGGGTTCAGCCTTTCGCTAAGCGGCGTGCGTTATAATGACAGCAACCGCGAATCAGAGGTCCGGCGTTATGAAGAGACTATTGCTGAGCATCGTCGCCGCCCTCTGCGCCCCGGGGGTCGCGTCCGCGGTCGAAATCTACGGGGTCTGGGTGCGTGACGGACACCCGACCGACAAGCTCGAATTCTTCGACTGCCAGGGCAAGCTCTGCGCCAAGGGCGTGCTGCCCATGCTCGACGGCAGCCCGCCGCCCCTCGTGCTGCGCCACGCCGCGAAGACCGGGCCGAATAGCTGGAAGGGCGATCTGTTCAATCCCGAGGACGGCAAGACCTATACGGGCAAGATCGCTTACGAGGCGCCCAATCAGCTCACGCTGACGGGCTGCCTCGTCGCCTTCCTTTGCCAGAGCGAGACCTGGACGCGCATTTCCGGCCCGCCCAAGCCCGCGGCGCCCGCCGAATCGAAAGGCGACGCCAAGAGCGAGGGCAAGAACGATTCCAAGGCCGCCAAGGCGCCCGCCGGCGATTCGGCCAAGGCCCCCGACAAAGGCGCGGACAAGGGCGCGCCCGCCGCGAAGGCGGCGGCGGGCCAGGACGCCAAATCCGCGAAGCCGGCCAAGCCGGCCGATCCGAAATCCGCCGCGCCGCCGAAAGCCGCGCCCGCCAAGCCCGCGCCGAAGCCGGCCGCCGGCGAGTAGCGATCGAAGCTCCAGCGCAGGTTAACGATAGGTAACTTGACGGCTGCAGTGCGGTAGGCGAGCGTCGCGCCGATCGCTTCAGCGCGTCCCACGCCGAGTTCCGTGTTCGCTCCGGCGCCCCAGGTCAGATAATCCCACAATTTTTGTAGAGTTACCTTGACGGCGACGCGCCTATCGTAGAGGACAGCGCCGTTCACATGGAGATGAGCTTCAGTTGAGGGCCGGCGTCTCATTTCACTGCCTTGCGCGAGCGAGTCGCCGAGCCACGCTTCTGTCAGCGGCGCTCTGCCTGGCCGGCTGCGATCTCGAATGGGAGAAGCCCGACCTCGCGACGCCGCCGCCGGAGAAATTCCGCGAAGCCAAGGCCTCTTCCGCGAAACCAATCCAGCGCGGGCCGGACTTCGCGGTCAGGTTCGGCTCCAAGGAGCTGGCGAAGCTCGTGGAGCAGGCGGTCGGCGACAATCTCGACATCGCCGCCGCCGTCGCCCGCATCCAGCAGGCGGACGCGCAGGCCCGCGTCAACAGCGCCGCGCTGTGGCCCAGCATCTCGATGCAGGACATCGCCCGCACGCAGCGCGTGCCGGGGACCACCACCAATGTCGCGTCGGCGGGCTCCAACATCACCCCGGCCTCCACCGCGACCGGCTCTTCGCAGCAGACCTCGACCACGGGGTTTCGCGCGCGGCATTTCGGCTTCTTCCAGCTCGGCCTGACCGCAAGCTACGAAATCGATTTCTGGGGCAAGAACGAGGACGCCTCCTACGCCGCGCGGCTTCTGGCCAACGCCAGCCGCTTCAACCGCGACACCGTGGAGATTTCGACGGTCGCCTCGGTCATCAACGCCTATTTCCAGGTTCTCACCGCGCAGGACCGGCTGCGCATCGCCCAGAACAACGTCGCCATCGCCGACCGCGTCAATCGCGCCATCCAGGCGCGCTTCCAGGTCGGCGTCGCGAGCGCGCTCGACACGGCGCAGCAGGAATCGGTGCTGGCCCAGGCGCGCGCCGCGATCCCGCCCCTGGAGCAGACGCTGCGCCAGACCAAGAACCAGCTCGCCGTGCTCGTCGGCCAATCCCCCGAAAGCCAGGAGGTGAAAGGGGGATCGCTGACCAAGCTCGCCTTCCCGCGCGTCGTCCCCGGCCTGCCGTCGGAAGTGCTGCTTCGCCGTCCCGACGTCGCGGAGGCGGAAGCGCGGCTCGCCTCGCAGGAATTCTCGGTTCTGCAGGCCCGCGCCGCCTTCTTCCCCTCGATCACGCTCACCGGCCAGTACGGCGTGCAGAGCGCGCTGCTGCAAAATCTGATCCGTCCGGAGGCGATCGCCTGGCAGGCGGCGGTCAATCTGACGCAGCCGATTTTCGACGGCTTCAATCTTCAGGGGCAATATGAGCTGCAGAAAGGCCGCTACGCCGAACTGGCGGCGCTCTACCGCAAGCAAATCTTAACCGCCTTGCTGGACACCGAGAACGCGCTCATCGCCGTGAAGGAGACGGAGCGGGCTTTGAGGCTGCAGATTATCGCGGCCGCGGCGGCCCAGAGGGCGCTGACGGCCGCCGAGATGCGGCTGCAGGAGGGCACCATCGACATCGTCACGCTGTCGACGACGCAGACGACGCTTTTTCAGGCGCAGGATCAGGTCGCGCTGGCGCGGCTCTCTTATTTTCAAGCGGCGACCAGCCTATATCAGGCTCTCGGCGGCGGTTGGTCCCCCACCACGCGAGACGCCGAAATTGCTCACGCAAACGCCGCTTACGAGGCGGACAAAGGGATCTTTCCATGATCCGCGCCGACCGGCGTATCCTCATGGCTCTCGGCGCGCTCGCCCTGGCGCTCGCCTTTGGCGGCGCCTATCGCGCCGGCATGCTGCCGGGCTCGGGCGGCGGCGAGAATCCGGCGGCCGAGGACGAGCGCCCGGGCGGTCGCCGAGGCGGCGGGCCGGTATCGGTGACGACGGCGCGCGCGCGTATCCAGGACGTGCCGGTCACGGTCGACGCCGTCGGCACGGTGCAGGCCTTGAACACCGTCACGATCCGGACGCAGGTCGACGGCCGCCTTCTGCATCTCGCCTTCACCGAGGGCCAGGAAGTCAAGAAGGGGGACGTCCTCGCCGAGATCGATCCCGCCCTCTACAAGGCGCAATATGATCAGGCCGTCGCCAAGAAGGCGCAGGACGAGGCCAATCTCGCCAACGCCCGCGTCGACCTCGCGCGCTACGAGAAGCTCGTCGCGGGCAAATTCCTGTCTCACCAGCAATACGCCACCCAGAAGGCGCAGGTGACGCAGCTCGAGGCGCAAGTGCGGGCCGATCAGGCCGCGATCGACAATGCGAAGACCACGCTCGACTACGCGACGATCCGCTCGCCGATCGACGGCCGCGTCGGCATTCGTCTCGTGGATGTCGGCAATATTCTTCATCCGTCCGACCAGAACGGCATCGTGGTCGTCACGCAGCTCAAGCCGATCAACGTCGTCTTCACCCTGCCCCAGCAGGCGCTCCCCGCCGTCCAGAAGGCGCAGGCCGGCGGCGCCGCCAAGGTGCGGGCGCTCGGGCCCGACAACGCCACGGTCATCGAGACGGGCGAGCTCAAGGTGGTCGACAACCAGATCGACCAGCTCACCGGCACGGTGAAGCTGAAATCCGTGTTCGCGAATGACAGCCTGAACCTTTGGCCCGGCCAGTTCGTCAATGTCCGGCTGATGCTCGACACCATTCCCAAGGCGGTGGTCGCGCCAAGCCCTGCGGTGCAGCGCGGGCCGAACGGCGCATTCGTGTATATTCTCGGCGAGGACGGCGCCGCCCATATGAAAAGCGTCACGACGGGCCGGCAGGACGAGAATATCGTCGTCGTCGCCTCCGGCCTGGAGGCCGGGACGACCCTCGTGACGAGCGGATTTTCCCGGCTGTCGGACGGCGCGAAGGTGCGCGTCACAAATCCGGAAGAGCCGGCCGCCGCCACGGCCGCCGAAGCGCCGAAGCGGGAAGGCGCGGGCCGGCGGGAGCGCGGCGCAAGGGGAGATATTTCTCCGGGAAGGTGACGTAAAGCGGCATGAATGTTTCGGCGCCCTTCATCAAGAGACCGGTGGCGACCTCGCTCATGGCCTTCGCCGTGCTCCTGTTCGGCTTGCTCGGCTATGCGCGCCTCTCCATCTCGCCGCTGCCGCAGGTCGATTTTCCGACCATCCAGGTCACGACGCAGCTTCCGGGCGCGAATCCAGATACGATCGCCTCGCTGGTGACGGCCTCGCTCGAACGGCAGTTCGGGCAGATCCCGTCGCTCGCCGGCATGTCGTCGCAAAGCTCCTTCGGCCTGTCTCAGATCACGCTGCAATTCGCGCTCGACCGCGACATCGACGCCGCCGCGCAGGACGTGCAGGCGGCGATCAACTCCGCTGCGTCCACCCTGCCGCGCGATCTGCCCTATCCGCCGGTCTACGCCAAGGTGAACCCGGCCGACACGCCGGTGATGACGCTAACGCTGCGCTCCAAGACGGCGACGCTTCGCGACCTCTCCGATCTCGCCGACACGCTGATCGCGCCGCAATTGTCGCAGGTCTCGGGCGTCGGCCGCGTCTCGGTGCAGGGCGGCGTGCGCCCCGCCATCCGCGTCGAGGCCGATCTCGCGCGGCTCGCCGCGAACCGCATCGGCATGGAGGATTTGCGCCAGGCCATCGCCGCCGCCAACAACGCCGGCGCCAAGGGCTCGCTGGAAGGCCGGCGCCAGTCCTACACGCTCGACGCCAACGACCAGATCCTCCAGGCCAAGCAATATGAGACGGTCATCGTCGCCTGGCGCAACAACGCGCCGGTGATGCTGCGCGACGTCGCGAAGGTGGTCGACGGGCTGGAGAACGCCCGCGTCGGCGGCTGGCACAATGGCGAGCAGTCGATCGTGCTCGACGTGATGCGCCAGCCGGGCGCCAACATCATCGCAACCGTCGAGCTCGTCAAACAGACCCTGCCGAAGCTGCGCGCCGAGCTGACGGCCGGCATGAGGCTCGACATCGTCAACGACCGCACGGAGACGATCCGCGCCTCGATCGAGGAGGTGGAGCTGACGCTCCTCATCGCGGCGGGCCTCGTCGTCGCGGTGGTGCTGATGTTTCTGCGCAGCTGGCGCGCGACGCTCATCGCCGGCGTCAGCCTGCCGCTCTCGATCATCGCCACCTTCTTCGTGATGTGGGCGGCGGGCTTCTCGCTCGACAACCTTTCGCTGATGGCGCTCACCATCGGCACGGGCTTCATCGTCGACGACGCCATCGTGATGATCGAGAATATCGTGCGCTATATCGAGCACGGAAAAAGGCCGCTTCAGGCGGCGCTTGACGGCTCGAGGGAGATCGGCTTCACCGTGGTGTCGCTGACCGTGTCGCTCATCGCCGTGTTCATCCCGCTGCTGTTCATGACCGGCATTGTGGGGCGCATGTTCCGCGAATTCGCGCTGACGCTCTCCATCGCCGTCGTGATCTCGGCCGTCATCTCGCTGACGCTGACGCCCATGCTCTGCGCCGTGCTGCTGCGCGCCGAGACCGAGCGGACGCATTCGACCTGGGAGATCGTCTCCCTTTGGCTCGACCGGCTTTATTTCCGCTCGCTGGATTGGGCGCTGAAGCGCGAAGGCTTCATGCTCGCTTTGACCGCGGCGACGCTCGCATTGACCGTCATCCTCTATGTCTACATCCCCAAGGGTTTCCTCCCCCGGCAGGATACGAGCGTGCTCAGCGTCGTGCTGGAAGCCTCGCCCGACGCCTCCTTCGAGCGCATGAAATCCTTGCAGCAGAAAGTGACGGAGGTCTTCCGCCGGGACCCGGAAGTGACGGGCGTCACCTCGGTGCTCGGCGTCGGGCCGCTCAACGCCACGACCAATGTCGGCCGCCTCACCGTGACGCTGCGCGGCCGCGACGTTCGCGACACGAGCGCCGACGCGGTCGCCGACCGGCTGAAGGCGGCCGGCGAGAAGGTCGCGGGCGTCTCGCTCTTCGTCGAGCCCGTGCAGGACATCCAGATCACGACGCGGCCAAGCCGCTCGCAATATCAATATACGCTGACGTCCTCGGATCCGGGCGAGCTGACGCTCTGGTCGAACCGGCTGCTCGACGAATTGCGCGGCACGCCGGGCCTGAAGAACGTCGCCGCCGAGACCCAGGACGGCGGCCTCCGCGCGCTGATGAAGATCGACCGCGAGAAGATGGGCCGCCTCGGCATCTCCGCGCAGGACGTGGACAATGTGCTGAACGACGCCTTCGGCCAGCGCCAGATCTCGACGATCTACACGCAGTCGAACCAGTATCGCGTGATCCTGGAGGCCGCGCCGCAATATCTGCGCGACATGTCGGCGCTGGAGAAGCTCTATGTCGCGCCCGTCGGCGGCGGCCCGCAGACGCCGCTCGCCACTTTCGTGCGCATCGAGAACGTGGCCGCGCCGCTCTCGGTCGCGCATCAGGACCAGTTTCCCGCCTCGACGATCAGCTTCGATCTCGAGCGGGACATGGCGCTCGGCGACGCCGTGACGGCGATCGCGAAGGCCGAGAAGGCTATCGGCATGCCGTCCTCGATCATGGGCGTCTTCAGCGCCGACGCCGCGGAGTTCAACAAGTCGCTGGCGAGCGAGCCCTGGCTGATCCTCGCGGCGATCATCGCCATCTATGTGGTGCTGGGCGTGCTCTATGAGAGCTTCGCCCATCCCTTCACCGTGCTCACCACCCTGCCCTCGGCCGGCGTCGGCGCGCTTCTGGCGCTGATGATCTTCCGCATCGACCTGTCGCTGGTGGCGCTCATCGGCGTCGTGCTGCTGATGGGCATCGTGAAGAAGAACGCGATCATGATGATCGATTTCGCGCTCGACGCGGAGCGCGACGAGGGCCTGTCGCCGCGCGACTCCATCGTGCGCGCCGCCCATATGCGCTTCCGCCCGATCATGATGACGACGCTCGCCGCCCTCTTCGGCGCGCTGCCGCTCGCGCTGGCGCACGGCGCGGGGAGCGAATTGCGCATTCCGCTCGGCATATCGATCATTGGCGGCCTGCTGCTCAGCCAGGCGCTGACGCTCTACACGACGCCGGTCATCTATCTCCAGGTCGACCGCCTGCGCCGCCGCTTCCTGAAACCGCTATCGGCGGAGGAGGATGAGGCCGCCTCGCCGCAAGCGCCGGAGAACGAGCCGCAGCGGCGGGAGGCCGCCGAATGAACGTCTCCGAGCCTTTCGTCCGCCGGCCGGTCGGGACGACGCTGCTCGCGGCGGCGCTCTTTCTCCTCGGAGCGGTCGCCTATTTCTTCCTGCCGGTCGCCAGCCTGCCGGCCGTGGACTTTCCCGCGGTCGGCATCGGCGCGTCGCGCCCGGGAGCCGACCCCGAAACCATGGCGGCCTCCGTCGCCGCGCCGCTGGAGCGGCGCCTCTCCGGCATCGCCGGCTTGAACGAGCTCACCTCGACGAGCTCGCTCGGCTCCACGCAGATCATCGCGCAATTCGACATCGATAAGAGCCTCGACGCCGCGGCGCGCGACGTGCAGGCGGCCATCAACGCCTCGCTCGTCGATCTGCCGACCGACCTGCCGACGGCGCCGAGCTTTCGCAAGGCCAGCCAGTCGACCATGCCGGTGCTGGTGCTGGCGATGACCTCCGACACGCTGCCGACCAGCGCCATCTTCGACGCGACGGACTCCGTGATCGCGCAGCGCATCTCGCAGGTTCCGGGCGTCGCCGAGGCGCGCATCGCCGGCGCCGAGCAGCCGGCGATCCGCGTGCAGGTCGATTCGGCGCGGCTCGCGGCGATGAATCTCGGCGTGAACGAAGTGGCCAAGGCGCTCTTCGCCGCCAACGCCCATTCCGCCGTCGGCGCGCTCGCGGGCGGCGCGCAGGAGATCACGCTCGGCACGACGGACCAGCTCGCGACGCCGGAGGATTACCGCAACATCGTCATCGCCTCGCGCAACGGCGCCATCGTCAAGCTGGGCGACATCGCCAAGGTCGAGCGCGGCGTGCGCAACCGCATGTCGGCGGGCTGGTTCAACGGCAAGCCGGCGGTGATCGTCATCGTCACCAAGCAGCCCGCCGCCAATGTCGTCGAGACGGTCGACCACATCAAGGCGCTGCTGCCGCAATTGCAGGAGTGGATTCCCTCCGGCGTCAAGATCAACGTCCTCGCCGACCGCACCCAGACGATCCGCGCCAGCATCCACGACATCCAGCTTACGCTCGCCATCTCCATCGCGCTGGTGATGATGGTCGTCTTCGTCTTTCTGCGGCGCGCGACGCCGGTCATCGCGGCGGGCGTCACCGTGCCGCTCTCGCTCGTCGGCACCTGCGCCGCCATGTGGCTCGCGGGATTCTCGATCGACAATCTCTCGCTGATGGCGCTCACCATTTCGGTCGGCTTCGTCGTGGACGACGCCATCGTCATGATCGAGAACATCGAGGCCAATCGGGAACGGGGCATGAGCCGCATCCAGGCGGCGCTCGAAGGCTCCAGACAGATCGGCTTCACGGTCGTCTCCATCAGCCTGTCGCTTGTCGCCGTGTTCATTCCGCTGCTCTTCATGGAAGGCGTGATGGGGCGGCTGCTGCGCGAATTCTCCGTCACGCTGGCCTTCGCCATCCTCATCTCGACAATCGTCTCGCTCACCGTGACGCCGATGATCTGCGCTTGGCTCCCCATGAAAAAATCAAGGGAGAAGACGAGGCTGGATCATTGGATCGAGGGCGGGCTCGACCGGGTCGTGTCCTTCTATGCGCGCACGCTCCGCCCGGTCGTGGACCATCCCTGGATCACGCTCGTCGTGATTCTCGCGACGGTCCTGGGGACGGTGCAGCTCTACCGCATCATCCCCAAGGGAAACCTTCCGCAGGACGATATCGGCCTCATCAACGGCACGACGGAAGCGGCGCCCGACGTCTCCTTCGAGGAGATGAGCCGGTTGCAGCGGCTTGTGAACGAAGCCTTGCTCGCCGATCCGGACGTCGCCAATGTGGGCTCCTTCATCGGCTCCGGCGGACTCACCTCGTCGGGCAATCAGGGACGTCTCTTCGTCGCGCTGAAACCCATCGACGATCGCCAGTCGTCGAGCAGGGAGGTCATCGCCCGGCTGCGCGCGTCCTTCGCCAGAATTCCCGGCGTCAGCGTCTACATGGTGCCCTCGCAGGATCTGCGAAGCGGCGGACGCGTCAGCAAGTCGCAATATCAGTTCACGATTTCGGACGCCTCGCTCGAGGAGCTCGAGGAATGGCGCGAGAAATTGCTGGCGCGCTTCAAGACGCTGCCGCAGCTCGTCGACGTCACCTCCGACAAGGAGCAGGGCGGCCTGCGCGCGCAGGTCATCATCGACCGCAACGCGGCGTCGCGCATGAACGTGCCGATCGCGGCCATCAACGCGGCGCTCAACAGCGCTTTCGGGCAGCGTCAGGACACGATCATCTATACGCAGCGCAACCAGTATCGGGTGATCTTCGAGACGCCGCCCTCGCGCCAGCGCGACATTCGCGACCTTGCGGGCGTCTATGTCACGAGCGCCAGCGGGCTGCAGGTGCCGCTCACCGCGCTCGCCCATATCGAGCGCAGCTCCATGCCGCTCGTCGTCAATCACCAGGGCGTGCTGCCCGCGGTCACGCTTTCCTACAATGTCTCGCCGGGCTCTACGCTCGACGCGGCGACCACCGCCATCGAGGAGGCGGTCGCCGAGCTCAATCCGCCGAGCAGCCTGCATACCGGCTTCGCGGGCGACGCCGCCGACTTCCGCAAGGTCGCGAAAGGCATGGCGACGCTCATCCTCGCGGCGCTCCTTGCGGTCTACATCATTCTCGGCATTCTCTATGAAAGCCTCGTCCATCCGATCACGATCATCTCCACCCTGCCTTCGGCGGGCCTCGGCGCGCTTCTGTCGCTCGAGCTCTTCGGCGTCGAATTCACGGTGATCGCCTTCATCGGCATTCTGCTGCTGATCGGCATCGTGAAGAAGAACGGCATCATGCTCGTCGACTTCGCGCTGCACGCCGAACGCGACAAGGGAATGTCGATCCATGATGCGGCGCTCGAAGCGGCGAAGGATCGTTTCCGCCCGATCATCATGACGACTTTCGCGGCGATTTTCGGCGCGCTCCCGCTCGCCTTCGCTTCCGGAATCGGCGCGGAGCTTCGCCGGCCGCTCGGCATCACCATTATCGGCGGCCTGCTGCTCAGCCAGGCGCTGACGCTCTACACGACGCCAGTGATCTATCTGCTGATGAGCAAATTGCGCCGCAAGTCCGAGACGGAATCGGCGTCGGAGGAAGCGGGACGCGCCGTGGGCGCCGAATAAGGTTTGGCCCGCGCCTCATTCATCATTGCGAGCGAAGCGAAGCAATCCAGGAGCGCCATCATGGCTCCGGATTGCTTCGCTTCGCTCGCAATGACGTGAGGAAAAAGCGCGTCAGTGCGCCTCGGTCTCGGGATGCTCGAAGAAGAAGCGGAGCACCTGCGCCTTTCCGCAATCCTCGATCGGCACATGCCAGAACTTCGAGTCCATATGCGGGAAGCGCTCCATCGGCAGATGGATTTCGGTGAGGCGCGCATGATTGTCGAAGCCGCGCAGCATGGCGCGCTCCAGGAGCTTCAAAAGCTCCTCTTCGCAATCGGGCACTTCGGTCACCGTCAGAATCGTATTGTTGGCGATCGGGAAGGTTCTATCGAAAAAACGTTCGAAATTCGCCGGCGCCATGGTCTGCGTCTCCTGCTCCTCACATGGAGCGATTGGACTATCCATCCGTTCCTCGAACGACACAATCAGCATCATTTCCGACGCTTAAGATGTCGTTGACACCCCAATGACGGTTCGCGGAAACATTTGTTACGGAAATTTAAGGCGCCTTTGTGAAGGGGCAAGGCGCGCCCCAGCGGTCCTCGAAGACAAGCGTTTCCAACGGCAGGCGCGACGCCCAGCGCTTGGCTTCGAGCTCCGGACGCCTATAGGCCCGCTCGACGAAGCCGACGCAGAGATAGGCGACAATGGCGATTTCCTCGGGAATCCCGAGAATCGCCCGCAGATCCGTCTCGCGCATGATGCTGACCCAACCGACCCCGAGGCCTTCCGCGCGCGCGGCGAGCCAAAGATTCTGGACGGCGCAGGCGGCGCTCAGGAGATCGGTGTTGGGCTGCTGGGTGCGGCCGAGCCCGGTCGCGCCGTGGCGGTTGCGGTCGCAGGTCACGCAAATATTGACCGGCGATTTCAGAATGCCTTCGAGCTTGAGATTCCGGTAATGATTGCGGCGGGCGGGATCGAGCATCCGCGCTTCCGCCTCGGCGGCGCGCAGAAAGGCTTCATGCACCGCGCCGCGCGCCGCCTTGTCGCGGATCACGATGAAGTTCCAGGGCTGCATGAAGCCGACCGAGGGCGCGTGATGCGCGGCGTCCAGGAGGCGCATGAGCACGTCCGGCGGGACGTCGTCGCCGAGAAACTCGTTGCGCACGTCTCGCCGGGTATAGATCGCGCGATAGACGGCGGCGCGATCCGTTTCGCTGAAGGGTTCGGCGGGGCCAAGCTCGTCAGCGGCGACCCGCCACGGCTCGAAGATCGAGTCGTCCGCCATCAGGCAATCTCCAATGCGGCCGTCAATCTCGCCCAGGCGGCCTCGCCCGCGGGAAGCCCGAAGCGCAGCCACTCCCGCCGCTCGGGAAAGGCGCGCGCCAGAATGCCGCTCTCGCACAGCCTTGTGAACCAATCCGTCGCCCTGTCGTGCCGCACGAGCCGAAAAAGCGCGGTTCCGCCCATGAGGCCGAAGCCAGCCCGCTCCAGAAGGCCGTCGAGCCGCGCGGCGTCCGTGGCGGAGGCCGCCGCGGCGGCGTGCAGCCAGCGCGCATCGGCAAGGGCGCGGGCGCCGATCGCGAGCGCGGGGCCGGAAACCGCCCAAGGGCCGAGCGCCGCGCGCAGGCGCTCAGCGCGAGCGGGCGCGCAGAGCGCGAAGCCGAGACGCGCTCCGGCAAGCCCATAGGCCTTGCCGAAGGAGCGCAGCACGATCACGCCGTCCATCGCCGAAAGGAGCGGCGCGACGCTATGCGCCGGCGTGAAATCCACGAAAGATTCGTCGACGACGAGCAGGCCGCCCTTGCGCGTCATCCGCTCCGCGAGCGGCGCCAGCTCGCGCGGCGAGAGGACGCGTCCGTCCGGATTGTTGGGATTGACGACGACCGCGACATCGAAGTCCGCAAGCTCCGCGACGGACTCCGCTGTCGCGACCTTCGCGCCGGCGGCGGACCAGCAGGCGGCGTGCTCGGCGTAAGTGAAGCCGAATATGCCGACGCGGCGCGCAAGGAAGATGCGGGGCAGCAGTTGAATGAAGGCTTGCGCGCCGGCGCCGGGAAGGATCGCAACATCCTTCGGCGCGCGATAGGCGCCCCGCGCGGCGGTCTCGAGCGCGGCGAAAGCCTCGTCATCCGGCAGCCGCGCCCAGATTTCGGGCGCGACCGCCGGAAGCGGATAGGGATGCGGATTGATCCCCGTGGAAAGATCGATCCAGGGCCGTGGCGCATTCGGGTAGAGACGGCGCGCCTCGTCCAGCCTGCCGCCATGCGCGATTGTCGCCCGCGCCGTCATCGCGCAATTTCCAGCAGCGCGTCGAGATCAATGTGCTTCTCGCAATGCGCGGCGAGGGCGTCGAGCGTTTCGTCGATCGACTCTTCGAAGCGCAGTGGCGACGCCTCGGCGCCGATCGATTGCAGAAAGGCCGCGCGCAAGGCGTCCTCGGAGAAAAGCCCGTGCACATAGGCGCCCATGGCGCGGCCCTCGCGCGAGACGGCGCCGTCAAAGCGGCCATCCTCGAAGCGCAGGACAGGCCGCGCGCAATCCGGCCCCGAAGTTTCGCCCACATGCATCTCATAGCCATGGAAAGGCGCGTCGAAGGCGATCGCGCGGCCGGCGACGCGCGTCAGCGTCTTCGTTTCGGTCAAAGTCGTTTCTATGGCGAGCAGCCCCAGGCCCGGCGCTTCGGCGACGTCGCCCTCCATGCCGTGGGGATCGCGGATCAGGCGGCCGAGCATCTGATAGCCGCCGCAGATTCCGAAGACGCGCCCGCCGCGCCGTATATGGGCGAGAAGGTCGATGTCCCACCCTTGCGCGCGCAGCGCCGCGAGATCGGCGATGGTCGCCTTGGAGCCCGGGAGAATGACGAGCGCCGCTTCCGCGGGCAACGGCTCGCCGGGTTGGACGAGCCGAAGATCGACGCCCGGCTCCGCCTTCAGAGGGTCGAGATCGTCGAAATTGGCGATATGCGGCAGCAGCGGAACGGCGACGACGACGCCTTTCTTCTGAGTATCGCGTTGCGACCGAAGGCCGAAAGCGTCTTCCGCCGGCAGGCGCGACGCGGCGTCGAAATAGGGAACGAGGCCTAGCGCGCGCCAGCCCGTGCGCGCGGCGACGAAGCGCATGCCTTCGTCGAAGAGCGAGGCGTCGCCGCGAAATTTGTTGACGATGAAGCCCTCGATCATGGCCGCGTCTTCCGCGTCGAGCACGGCCTTGCAGCCGACGAGCTGCGCGATGACGCCGCCGCGGTCAATGTCGCCGACGAGCACGACGGGCGCGTCCGCCTCGCGCGCAAAGCCCATATTGGCGATGTCATTGGCGCGCAGATTGATCTCCGCCGCGCTGCCGGCGCCTTCCACGATGACGAGATCGCTGCGCGCTTTCAGCCGCGCGAAGCTTTCCATCACGGGGGGCTTGAGGCGCGGCTTCCAGGCTTGATAGTCGCGCGCCTTGGCTTGGCCCATGACAACGCCGCGCAGCACGACCTGCGAACCATTGGCGCCCTGCGGCTTCAGCAGCACGGGATTCATGTCGACGGTCGGCGCAAGCCGCGCGGCGCGCGCCTGCAGCGCCTGGGCGCGGCCGATCTCGCCGCCATCCGTCGTCACGGCGGCGTTGTTCGACATGTTCTGCGGCTTGAAGGGCGCGACCCTCAATCCACGATTGACAAAGGCGCGCGCGAGGCCGGCGACAAGGAGCGACTTGCCGACATCCGACCCCGTGCCCTGGATCATCAGCGCGCGGCTCATGGCGCGAGCAGCGCCATGACGGCGTCGAGGTCGTGCACGACGGAAACGCCTGCGCGCGCCGGCGTGATCATCGCGACAGGAAGACCGAGCGCGCGCGCGGCTTCGATCTTGGCGTAGGTGAGCGCGCCGCCGCTATTCTTGCTCACGACGATGTCGATGCGCCTCTCGCGCATGAGCGCGATTTCGTCTTCGCGCGTAAAGGGGCCGCGCGCGGAGAAGACCTCGCAATTTGGGGGAAGCTCGCTCGCCTCCGGCGGTTCGATGACGCGCAGGAGATAGGCGTGCTGCGGCGCCGCGCAAAAATCGCCGACGCCCTGCCGGCCGATGGTGAGAAACACGCGGCGCGGCGACTCTCCCAGCGCAAGAGCGGCGGCGGCGTTGTCTGCGACTTCGATCCAATTGTCGCCGGGCGCGGAGCGCCAGGGTTCGCGCGCATAGACGATCAGCGGCAGGCCCAGCGCCCCGCAGGCCGCTTGCGCATTGGCGGATATTTGCGCGGCGAAAGGATGCGTCGCGTCGATCACATGGGTCATGCGTTCTTCGACAAGATAGCGCTTCAGCCCCTCGACGCCGCCAAAGCCGCCGACGCGCGTCGGAAGCGCAAGGGGCGCCGGCGCGCTGGTGCGGCCGGCGAGAGAGGCGACGGCGTCAAAGCGCGAATCGGCGGCGATGCGCCCGGCAAGCGCGCGGGCTTCGCTGGTGCCGGCGAGGAGGAGGATGCGTCGGCGTGACAACCCCCACCCTGGCCCTCCCCCTTTCAGGGGGAGGGAAAGACGCCGATTCCCTCCCCCTGCAAGGGGGAGGGTTAGGGAGGGGGTCCCTGCAAGGGTGAGGGTTAAGGTCCCGGCGAGTTCCCGGTTCCCTTCGTCGCCTTCGGCTCCTCGCAATGACGGTGAAGAGGCTTGCACATCATTACACAAGATCGAAGCGCCTCACTCCGCCGCGAGCTTCACGGAGGCCGGGTTGCGGAACTCGGCGAGAAGGCGCTCGCGCTCGGCGTCGGCCGCCGCGACATGGCGCCCCTTGATATGGCCGAAGCCGCGAATCTTTTCCGGTAGGCGCGCCAGCGCGACGGCGGCCGCGTGATTCTCCGGCGTGAGCGACGTCAGCAACTCGTCGATCAGCGCTTCATACTCGCCGAGCAGGCGCCGCTCGACAATGCGGTCATTGTTGAACCGCGTGATGTCGAACCAGCGGCCGCGAATCCATTTGAGCTTCGCGAGCGCCTTCATCACCGTGAACATCCACGGGCCGAAGGTGATCTTGCGCGATCCGCCGAAATCGGTCTTGCGCTGCAGGAAGGGGATCGGCGGCGCGAGATGCAGCTCGAGCTTCAGATCGCCCTCGAAAGTGTCCGCGAGCTGGCGCTGGAAGGCCTCGCCCGTATAGAGGCGCGAGACCTCGAACTCGTCCTTGAACGCCATCAGCTTGAAGAGATAGCGCGCGACGGCTTCCGTCAGCTCGGTCGAGCCGGGCGCGCGCGTCTTCTCCAGTTTCGCGACAGCCTCGACGCGCGCGCGGTAATGCGCCGAATAGGCCTCGTTCTGATAATCGACGAGATAGGCGGCGCGGCGCTCGATGATGTCTTCCAGCGTCGTGGCGCGCTGGCGCGTCTCCGTCGGACGCCGCAGCGCCTCGACCACCGCCTCGACGCTCTTCAGGTCATGCGCCGCGCGGCGGCCCCAGAGGAAAGCCGAATGATTCATCGGCACGGATTCGCCGTTCAACTCGATCGCGCGCAGGATCGACGCTTCCGTAAGCGGCAGATAGCCCTTCTGCCAGGCGTAGCCCAGGATGAAGATATTGGCGGCGATGCTGTCGCCCAGAAGCGCCTGCGCCAGCGCGGTGGTGTCGATGAAGATCGACTCCGGTCCGCCGGCGCGGCGGATCGCCTGCTTGATCTCTTCCGACGGCAGCACGAAATCCGGATTGCGCTCAATGTCGCCCGGAAAAACCTCGGCGCTGTTGACGAGCACATGCGTCTTGCCCTGCTCGACCGTCGCGAGCACCTGCCGGGCGCCGGCGACGACGAGGTCGCAGCCGAGCAGGAGATTGGCTTCGCCCGCCGCAACGCGGATGGCGTGAACGTCCGCCGGCGTATGGCCGATCTTCACATGGCAATAGACGGCGCCGCCCTTCTGGGCGAGGCCGGCCATGTCGATGACGCCGACGCCCTTGCCCTCCAAATGCGCGGCCATGCCGAGAATGGCGGAGACGGTGACGACGCCCGTGCCGCCGAGCCCCGCGACGAGAATGCCGAATGGCGTCCGGCCGATCTCCGCGATCTTCGGCTCGGGCAAGGCCGGCTGGCCGCTGGCGTCTTCCTTCGTCGGCAGCGGCGCCTTCTTCATCTTCGCGCCATGCACGGTCACGAAGCTCGGGCAGAAGCCCTCGAGGCAGGAGAAGTCCTTGTTGCAGGCGGACTGGTCGATGCGGCGCTTGCGGCCGAATTCGGTCTCCACCGGCTGCACGGCGACGCAGTTCGACGCCGTGCCGCAATCGCCGCAGCCTTCGCACACCAGTTCGTTGATGATGATGCGGGCGTCGGGATCGGGGAAGAGGCCGCGCTTGCGCAGGCGGCGCTTCTCGGTCGCGCAGGTCTGGTCGTAGATGAGGACGGTGACGCCCTCCGTCTCCGACAATTCGCGCTGCACCTCATTGAGGACGTTGCGGTGATGGATGGTGAGGCCGGGCGGCCAGGCGATGGTCGGCGGATATTTGCCGGGCTCGTCCGAAACCAGCGCGATCTTCTCCACGCCCTCGGCCGCGACCTGACGCACAATGGCTTCGACGGTGAGCTCGCCCTCATGCTTCTGGCCGCCGGTCATGGCGACGACGCCGTTATAGAGAATCTTGAAGGTGATGTTGGCGCCCGCCGCGACGGCGAAGCGGATGGCGAGCGAGCCGGAGTGGTTGTAGGTCCCGTCGCCGAGATTCTGGAACATATGCTTGCGCGTCGAGAAGGGCGCCTCGCCGATCCAGTTCGCGCCCTCGCCGCCCATATGGGTATAGCCCTCGGTGCGGCGGCCCATCCATTGCGCCATGTAATGGCAGCCAATGCCCGTATAGGCGCGCGCGCCCTCCGGCACGTGGGTCGAGGTCGAATGCGGGCAGCCGGCGCAGAAATGCGGCACGCGCAGGATGACGTCGGTCATCGTCTTGCGACGATCCTGCAGGCGCTCCAGCCGGCGCACGCGCGCCTCGAGCTCTTCGGAGGCGTGATATTTCAACAGACGCCGGCCGATGGCGATGGCGATGTCGTTGGCGTCGAGCGCGCCCTTCACCGGGAAGAGCCAGTCGCCGCGCTCGTCCTTCTTGCCGATGCAGACCGGCTGATGCGCGGCGCCGTAAAGCTCCTCGCGCAACTGCACCTCGATGAGCGAGCGCTTCTCCTCCACGACCATGATGAGATCGAGGCCGCGCGCGAATTCGTGCAGCCCCTTGGGCTCGAGCGGCCAGGGCGCGGCGATCTTATAGAGGCGCAGGCCGAGATCATTGGCGCGCACTTCGTCCACGCCGAGGTCGTCCATCGCCTGACGCACGTCGAGATAGGATTTGCCGACGGTGATGATTCCGATCTTGGGATCAACGCCGCCCGAGGTGACGATGCGGTTGAGACGGTTGGCGCGGATGAAGGCGAGCATCGCGTCGCGCTTGCTCTCCTGCATCCGCTCTTCCTGCGCCAGCACGGGATCGCCGGGGCGGATATTGAGCCCGCCCGGCGGCAGGACGAAATCCGACGGAATGATCGGCTGCACGCGGTCGAGCGACGCGTCGATCGAGGCCGTCGACTCCACCGTGTCCTTCACGAGCTTCAGGCCGACCCAGACGCCAGCGAAGCGCGACATGGCGAAGCCGTAAAGGCCGTAATCGAGAATCTCCTGCACGCCGGCGGGCGCGAGGATCGGCATCATCACGTCGACGAAATGATATTCGGACTGATGCGCGGTGGTGGAGGACTCGGCCGTATGGTCGTCGCCCATCAGCGCGAGCGCGCCGCCATGTTTCGACGTGCCGGCGAGATTCACATGGCGCAGCGCGTCGCCGCTGCGGTCGACGCCCGGCCCCTTGCCGTACCAGATGGAGAAGACGCCGTCATATTTGCCTTCGCCGCGCATCTCGGCCTGCTGCGCGCCCCAGACGGCGGTGACGGCGAGGTCCTCGTTGAGACCCGGCATGAAGAGGATGTTATTGGCGTCGAAAAGGGCCTTCGCCTTGTGCATCTGCGCGTCAACGCCGCCGAGCGGCGAGCCGCGATAGCCCGTGATGAAGCCGGCCGTGTTCAGGCCCGCGCGCCGGTCGCGTTCCCTCTGCATCAGGAGAAGGCGCACAATGGCTTGCGTGCCGGTGATGAGCACGCGGTCGCGGGCGAGGTCGAAACGGTCCGAGAGGCTTGCCTCGCCGTAGGCGGCCTTTGCCTCGCCATAGGCGGAGCCGGAGTTCAAGGCGCCGGCGACGTGATCCGCCATTCAAAAACTCTCCTGCGCGAAACGGCGATGCGCGCTTGGGTCGTGCGCCAGAACGCAAATACGACTAGGAACGAGCACTGAAAGCCCTATTCCGGGCTCGACCGCGGGTCTCGAGCCGGGCGCCCGGCTCGCCGCCCCGCGGCTACGCCGCTCGGCGCGCCCCTCAAGGCGCGGCTCTTGGTAGTTGCACTTTATGACAGAGCGAATGACGTTTTCAAGAACCCATATGGTATGATGCACAGGCTTCGGGCGGGGCGCCCCGCGCCCTGTTTTCGCCGATTTCCAGCCTTAGCCGGACCGTCCATGACCCGCCGCAACCTGCCGATTTTCGTCCTCCTGACCCTCGCCTGGGCGGCTCCGGCCCAAGCGCATCCGCACGTATGGGTTGCGGTTCGCAGCGAGGTCGTCTTCGGCCCCGACGGAAAGGTGACGGGCGTCCGCCACGCCTGGGAATTCGACGAGATGTATTCCGCTTTCGCGGTCCAGGGGCTCGGCAAGGGCGGCAAGCCGCCGACGCGCGAGGAGCTGGCCCCGCTCGCCAAGACGAACGTCGAGTCGCTCGCGGAATTCGACTATTTCACCTACGCTAGGCAGAACAACGCCAAGGCCGCCTTCAAGCCGCCGGAGGACGTCTATCTCGAGGCCAACGACAAGAAGATTGTGACGCTTCGCTTCTTCCTGCCGCTCGAGACGCCCGTCACGGCCAAGAAGCCCTTTTCCTTCCAGGTTTACGACCCGACCTATTTCGTCTCCTTCGCACTGGAGAAGAAGGATCCGGTGAAGCTCGCAAGCGCGCCCGCCGGCTGCTCGGTAAGCCTCATGGAGCCCGCGCCCCTCGTCGCCGCCGACAATCAGAAGCTCAGCGAAGCCTTTTTCCAGAACATGTCTCCCGGCGCCGATTTCGGCGTGAAGCTCGCGACCCGCGCCATCGTGGCCTGCCCGTGAAGCCGAGGACGCTTGTTCTCATCGCCGCCGTCGCGGCCTGCATGATTCTCGCCGTCGAGCCGGCGCTCGCCCAGCGCCATCCTTTCGCGGTGGGCGGGCGGGAGGCCGTGGGCGCGGCGGGGGGGCTCGCGGGCCTTATTCTCTCCTGGCAGAATAAATTTCACGCCGAGTTGCAGGCGGCGGCAAGGGCGCTGAAGACCGACCCCTCCGCCTTTTTCGCGCTCGCGGCGGCAAGTTTCGCCTATGGCGTCTTTCACGCGGCGGGCCCCGGCCACGGCAAGGCGGTGCTGGCCTCCTATATGGTCGCCAATGAAATCCAGTTAAAGCGCGGCCTGCTGCTCGCGGCGCTCGCCGCGCTGCTGCAGGGAATCGTCGCCATCGCGCTCGTCGCCGTCGCCGCGCTCGCCTTCAGCGCCACGGCGGGACAGATGACCGGCGCCGCGCAGGCGATCGAGATCGCGAGCTATCTCGCCATCGCCGGGCTCGGCGCGCGGCTCGTTTGGATCAAAGGGCGCGGACTGACGGCCGCGCTGAGCGCCCCGCCTCCCGCCGGCGCGAACAGCGCGAGCCGCTACGTCTGCGAAGCCATCGACGATCCGAGTCACGTCCACGGACCCGGCTGCGGCCACGCCCACGCGCCCGATCCCGCGACGCTGTCGGGCCCCGCCTTCCGCTGGGGCGACGCGCTGGCGACGGTCGTCGCGGCGGGCCTACGTCCCTGCTCGGGCGCGATCCTCGTCCTGGTCTTCACCTTGTCTCAAGAATTGTTCGCGGCCGGCGCCGGCGCCGTGATGGCGATGTCGGCCGGGACGGCGCTCACCACTGGCGCGCTGGCGGCGATCGCCGTCCATGCGAAGGGCCTGGCGCTGCGCTTCAGCGGCGGCGGCGCGCGCCGCACAATGCTTTTTGCGCGCGCCGCCGAGCTTCTCGCCGCGCTTTTCGTGCTTGGTTTCGGCTTCGCGCTGCTTTTCGGCGTCTCCCGCAACGCAACATAGATTTGCGCGCGGCATTGCAACGCAAAAACAATCGTCGCGCGCCGGTCACGTTATAATTTTGAGATACGCGCTATCTTGATTTTGAAGATCGATTCGAAGCGAAGCTCGAATCCCGAGAATGCTATTTTTCGCGAGGCTGACATGACGCGCCCTGAGCAACCGCTCGATCCTTACGCCCCCCGGCCATGGCTCGCCTCCTATCCGGAGGGCGTTCCCACGGAGATCGGCGCGTCGGCCGCCGAGACCATCGTCGACATTTTCCGCACGAGCGTCGCGGCCCATGCCGATCGCACCGCCCTGGAGAGCTTCGGCGCGCGATTGACCTATCGGGAACTCGCGCGCGCCGCCGACTCGATCGCGGCCTGGCTATTGTCGCAAGGGCTGCAGAAGGGCGACCGCGTCGCCATCATGTCGCCGAACGTGCTCGCCTATCCGGCGGCCATTTTCGGCGTGCTCGTCGCCGGCGGCGTGGTGGTGAACGTCAACCCGCTCTATACGCACGGCGAGCTCGAGCATCAGATCAACGATTCCGGCGCGCGCTTCATCTTCGTCTTCGAGAATTTCGCCAAGACGGTCGAGACCGCCTGGCCGAACATGAAGGTCGAGCGCGCGATCGTCGTGACGCCGGGCGATCTGATGGGGCTCAAGGGCTATGTCGTCAATTTCGTCTCGCGCCATGTGAAGAAGATGGTTCCGGCCTATCGGCTGCCGAACGCGATCTCTTTCGCGCAAGCGCTGAAGCAAGGCGCCCGCGCGCCCTTCTCGCCGCCGAGCGTCGCGCCGGACGATATGGCCTTTCTGCAATATACGGGCGGCACGACCGGCGTCGCCAAAGGCGCCGTCCTGCTTCACCGTAATGTCGCGATGGACGTCGAGCTGACCTGGGCGTGGTTCGAATGGTATCTCGGACCGAAGGGCCCCCCTGTCATGGTGACGGCGCTGCCGCTCTATCACATCTTCGGGCTCACGGCCTGCTGCATGCTGATCGTCAAGACCGGCGGAAGCTGCCTGCTCATCGCCAATCCGCGCGATCTAAAAGGCTTCATCGCCACGCTGAAAAAGTCGCGCTTCACCATCTTCTCCGGCGTCAACACGCTTTACGCCGCGCTCGCGGACCATCCGGACATCAAGAAGGTGGACTTCTCCAATCTCGTCATGAGCATTTCCGGCGGCATGTCGACGCAGGAAGTCGTGGCGCGCGAATGGAAGGCGCTCACCGGCAAACCGATCGTCGAAGGCTACGGGCTCTCCGAAACGTCGCCGATCCTGACCGTCAACCGGCCGGACATTCCCGAATTCACCGGCGGCATCGGCTATCCGCTGCCCTCGACCGAAATATCGCTCCGCGACGAGCATGGCGACGTCGCGCCGGCCGGCGAGCGCGGCGAACTCTGCGTGCGCGGACCGCAGGTCATGCCGGGCTATTGGCGCCGGCCCGACGAGACCGCGAAGGTGATGACGCCCGACGGCTTCTTCCGGACCGGCGACATCGCCGTCATGGAGCCGGACGGCATGTTCCGGATCGTCGATCGCTTGAAGGACATGATCCTCGTCTCGGGCTTCAACGTCTATCCCAATGAGGTCGAAGCCGCGCTCGCCGAAAATCCCAAGGTGAAGGAAGTCGCCGTCATCGGCGTGCCCTTCGCGCATTCGGGCGAGGCGCCCATGGCCTTCGTCGTGCGGCGCGATCCGAGCCTGACGGCGGAAGAGCTGCGCAAATTCGCGCATGAGCGCCTCACCGGCTACAAGGTGCCGCGTTTTTACGAATTCCGCGACACGCTGCCCAAAACCAATGTCGGCAAGATCCTGCGCCGGGCGCTGCGCGAGGAATACATGGCGCGGCCGGTAGCGCTGGCGCATGAAGCGGACGCGTGACATGGCTTTCGCATGATCGCTTCGCTCCTCGCAATGACCCGGGATTCCCTCTCCCCGTGATAACGGGGAGAGGGTTAGGGTGAGGGGGCGAAGCCGCATGAGACATCTTGGCGATGGCGTCGGCGCGACAGAGTTCCGTGAGCCGGCCTCGCCCCTCACCCCGGCCCTCTCCCCGCATAGGGCGTCAGTAGACGCCCTATGCGGGGAGAGGGGGTTAACGGACGAAGGCGTCAGCCGCTTCGTCGATTGCGTCATAAGCGAGATCGAGCTCTGAGCCCGTGACGCAATAGGGCGGCAGCACATAGATCGTCGGCCCGAGCGGCCGCAGCAGCAGGCCGCGCGTGTTGAAGAAGCGCATGAGATCGAGGCTGATCGTCGCGAGATAGCCGCTCTGCGCGACGTTCAGATCCATCGCGACGATCGTGCCGAGACGGCGCACGTCGGAGAAGCGAGAGTCGTTCGCAAAACGCGCCGCGCGCTTGGCCTGCATTGCGGCGACATTCGCGACGCGCGCGCGCGCGTCGGTCTTTTCCCATATGTCGAGATTGGCGAGCGCCGCCGCGCAGCCGATCGGGTTCGCCGTGTAGGAGCTGGAGTGGAAAAAAGCGCGCGCGCGTTCCGGCGCGTAATGCGCGTCATATATTTCTCGCTTGCACATGGTGACGGCGAGCGGCACGGAGCCGCCGGTCAGCCCCTTCGAATAGCAGGCGATGTCGGGAACGACATCCGCCTGCTCGCTGGCGAAGAGCGTTCCCGTGCGGCCGAAGCCGGTCATCACCTCATCGGCGATGAAGAGCGCGCCATATTGTTCGCAAATGCGCTTCATCTCGCGCAGCATTTCTGCGCCATAGATCCGCATCCCCCCGGCGCCGAGAATGAGCGGTTCGACGACAAAGGCCGCGGCGCCTTCGCGGCAAAAGCCCTCCAGCGCGTCGAGCGTTTCCTGCTCCTTTCCTTTTTCAGGGAAAGGAACGCGCGCCACGTCGTAGAGCAGCGGCTCATAGGGCGCGTTGAAGACGGAGCGCGCGCCGGTCGACATGGTTCCGATCGTGTCGCCATGATAGCCATACGCCATCGCAATAATGCGCGCGCGCGTCTCGCCGCGATGGCGCCAATAGCCCAGCGCCATTTTGATCGCGACCTCAACCGAGGTCGAGCCGCTGTCGGAATAGAAGACGTAATCGAGCCCCTGCGGGGTGATCTCGACGAGGCGGCGCGCGAGCGTCTCCGCCGGCTCATGGGTGAAGCCCGCGAAGATGATCTGATCGAGCGTCTCCGTCTGCTCGCGGATCGCCCCCATGATTTCCGGCCGGCGATGGCCATGGGTGATCACCCACCAGGAAGAGATGGCGTCGAGGAAGCGCGTTCCGTCCGTCGCCGTGAGCCAGGCGCCTTCGGCATGGGCGATCTGATAAGCGCCGGGCTGCAAGGCGTGCTGCGTGAAAGGACGCCAGACGGGGGAGTCGGTGACGACGCTCATGTGAAGTCCGCAAGTGAGAAGGCGGCGTCGAAGGCGTCGCGCAACGTATCGCGATCGAGCGCCTCGATACGCGGCAGGCGCCCAAGCGCCTTAATCGCGCCTATGCGCGCAATGGTCTGCTGCACGAGCGCTTCTTCATCGCCAACGAAGGCGACGCCATGGATGGGAATGTCGCGACGGCGCAGCGCCTCGATCGTCAGCAGGCTGTGATTGATCGTTCCGAGCGCCGTGCGCGCGACGAGAATGACCGGCAGGCGCCAGCGCGCCAGCACGTCGATCGTGAGCGCGTCATTGGTGAGCGGAACCATCACGCCGCCCGCCGTCTCGACGACGAGCGGACCGTCAACGGCCGGCGGATCGAGTCGCGACGGATCAATCTCGACGCCCTCGGCGCGCGCGGAAATGTGAGGCGAAGCGGGCAGCCTCAGACGCCATGCTTCGGGCAGAACGCGCCCCGGCGCCGCGCCGGACAGACGGGCCACAACTTGCGAATCCGTTTCTCCTTCAAGCCCCGCCTGCACGGGCTTCCAGTAGAAGGCGTCCAGCGCGCCGACGAGCGCGGCGGAGAAGACGGTTTTGCCGACGCCCGTATCGGTTCCAGCGATCACGAAGATGCGCGTCATCGCCCGGCCTTCGACAGCTCGTCGGAGAGATCGGCGATCATGCCGGCAATCTGCGTCTCGCTCGCATGCAAGGTTAGAGAAAGACGCAGCCGCGCCGTTCCCTCAAGCACGGTCGGCGGGCGGATGGCGCGAATGTCGTAGCCGCGCGCGCGCATCCGCGCCGCGAGCGACATGGCGCGGGCGTCGGCGCCGACAATGACGGGCTGCACCTGCGAGCCCGAGGGCGCGACACCGCAGAGTCTTTGCAGCTCGCGCCCCGCAAGCGCGACGCGCGCGCGCAGCGCCGCGCGACGCTCTTCTGCGCTTTCGACAAGCTTCAGGGACGCGCGCACGCAGGCGGCGACGAGTGGCGACGGCGCCGTCGCGAAGATGAAATTGCGGCAGCGATTGACGAGAAAATCCTGCAAAGGCGCCGCGAGACAGACGAGCGCGCCGGAGACGCCGAGCGCCTTGCCGCATGTATGCACGGTGATGACGTTCTCGCTTCCCTCGAAACGCGCGGCGAGCCCGCGTCCGCCCGGCCCATAGACGCCGGTAGCGTGCGCCTCGTCGACAAGCAAGAAAGCCTCGTGACGCGCGGCGGCTTCCATCAGATCGTCGAGCGGCGCGACGTCGCCGTCCATGCTGTAAAGGCTCTCGACGACGATCCAGGCGCGGCCGGCGCCGCCCTTCTCCCGCCAGCCGCGAAGCGCATCCTCGAGCGCGTTCACGTCATTATGCGCGAAGGCGGCGTACGGCGCGCGAGAGAGGCGCATGCCATCATGCGCGCTGGCGTGGATCAGCGCATCATGGAAGATGCAATCCTCGCGCTGCGGCAGCGTCGAGAGCAGCGCCTCATTGGCCGCGAATCCGGCGCCGAAGAACAATGCGCGCTCGGCACGGAAGAAGCGCGCAGCCTCCTCCTCCAGCGCCTCATGCTCCGGATGATTGCCGCGCAGCAGGCGCGAGCCGCCAGCGCCGACGGGAACGCCGCGCGTAAGCGCGGCCGCGGCCGCCTCCGAAAGCTCGCGCGATTCCGCCAGCGCCAGATAGTCGTTCGACGCGAAGTCCAGCCCCGCGCGCGGCGCCAGGGCGCGCAGCCGGTCGCGCGCCGCGAGGCCGGCGAGATCGGCCCGAAATCTCTCAAGCATTGGCGCTCACGCCGTCACTCCGATTTTGCGAGGTTTGGTAAAGGCCGTCCCAAGCAGGGTCAAGCGAAGCGGGGCCCTTGCCGCGGGCTTGAAAAACAAGGCGCGCGTCGCAATGTTAAGCCCGGAGTCCCGCTTAGGGGAATCGCGTGAACGCCGGTCGTTAGCGAATACCTCCCCTTTACGGGGAGGGTGGCCCCGCGAAGCGGGGTCGGGTGGGGTCAAGCCCAACAATGTTATGGCGGCGAGAACCCCACCCGGCGGTCTTCGACCGCCGACCTCCCCGTAAAGGGGAGGTATGGGGCGCCGATTACTCATTATTATTTTTTGCCCGATCCCCCATGGAGTCCCGCCCGTGTCCCCTCGCCCGGAAGACAACGTCCCGCCCGCGCGAATCCCCTGGCCGCCGATTCTCATCGCGCTGGCGATCGCCGCTGGGCTTGCGCTCGATCGGCTGAGCGGCGGCGCGTTTTCGGGCCTCGCCGCTTTTCCCGGCGCGCGGATTCTCGGCGGTCTCATCGTCGCGCTGGCGCTCGCCAACGACATCTGGTGCGCCATGACCCTCGCGCGCCACGAGACGACGATCCTGCCGCACCGCGCCGCCGCGCATCTCGCGACCGATGGCCCATTCCGCTGGTCGCGCAACCCGATCTATGTCTCGCATGTCGCCGTCGTGCTGGGGCTCGGACTGCTTGTCGGCTCGCCCTTCATAATCCTTCTGACGCCGCTTCTCGCCTTCGGCTTGCAGAAGCTCTCCGTCGAGCCGGAAGAGCGGCATCTTCTTTCCAGATTCGGAGACGACTACCGGGCCTATATGGCGCGCACGCGCCGATGGCTTTAGTGTTTCGCCCATGGATACAGGGATGGATATGAGCGCCGAAACAACGCAGATCGACTTCAATGTGCGCGGCATGACCTGCGCCTCCTGCGTTTCCCATGTCGAGAAGGCGCTCGCCGCGACGCCCGGCGTGCGCGCGGCGAGCGTCAATCTCGCGACCGAGCGCGCCGACGTGACGCTGGCGCCCGGCGCCGATCCTTCAGCGATCGTCAAATCGGTTTCGGACGCGGGCTATGATCCTGTCGTCGAGACGATCGAGCTCGGCGTCGGCGGCATGACCTGCGCCTCCTGCGTGGCGCATGTCGAGAAAGCGCTCAAAGCCGTTCCCGGCGTGCTGGAGGCGAGCGTCAATCTCGCGACCGAACGGGCGCGCGTCCGCGCCCTCTCCGGCCCCGGCCTCGCCGACCGCCTGCGCCGCTCCATCTCGGCGGCCGGCTACGAGCCGCGCCGCATCGAGACGGATGCGGGCGCGACCGATCGCGAGCGCGCGCGGCGCGAGGCGGAGATGAAGACGCTGCGCTTCAATCTCATCCTCTCCGCCGCGCTGACGGCGCCGGTCTTCATTTTCGAAATGGGCGGCCATCTCGTCCCGGCTTTCCATCACTGGACGATGGCGACGATCGGCGAGGAGATGGTCCGCCAATTCTCCTTCCTCTTCGCCACGCTCGTTCTCTTCGGCCCGGGCCTCGTCTTCTTTCTGAAAGGCGTCCCGGCGCTGCTGCGCGGACAGCCGGACATGAACGCGCTTGTCGCGGTCGGCACGCTCAGCGCCTATCTCTATTCCGTTGTGGCGACCTTCCTCCCGCATCTCCTCCCGGAAGGCGCGGCGCATGTCTATTTCGAAGCGGCCGTCGTCATCGTCACGCTCATTCTCTTCGGCCGCTTTCTCGAAGCGCGCGCCAAGGGCCGCACATCCGAGGCGATCCGAGCGCTCGCGAAATTGCAGCCCAGGACCGCGCGCGTCGAGCGCAATGGCGAGACGGTGGATGTCGACATAGACGACGTTCATGTCGGCGACGTCGTGCTGGTGCGGCCGGGCGAGCGCATCCCGACCGACGGCGTCGTGACCTCGGGCGCGTCCTATGTCGACGAGTCCATGGTCACGGGCGAGCCCGCGCCTGTCGCGAAATCGGCCGGCGTCGCCGTCACCGGCGCGACGGTCAACGGCGCCGGCGCCTTCTCCTTCCGCGCGACGCGCGTCGGCGCCGACACGACGCTTGCGGGCATCATCCGCATGGTGGAGCAGGCGCAGGGCGCGAAGCTGCCCATTCAGGCGATGGTCGATCGCGTCACCGCCGTCTTCGTGCCGGCGGTCTTCGCCGTCGCGGCGCTTACTTTCGTTGTGTGGATGCTGGTCGGCCCCGAGCCGCGCCTCACTTATGCGCTGGTGAGCGCGGTCGCCGTGCTCATCATCGCCTGCCCCTGCGCCATGGGCCTCGCGACGCCCGCCGCCATCATGACCGGCACGGGACGCGCGGCGGAGCTCGGCGTGCTCTTTCGCAAGGGCGAGGCGCTGCAGACGTTGCAGGACGTAACGCTCATCGCCTTCGACAAGACGGGAACGCTCACTTTCGGCAAGCCGCGATTGACCGACCTCGTCGCGGCGCCGGGAGAGAATGAAGAGGGTCTGCTGCGCCTTGTCGCAAGCGTCGAGGCGCAATCCGAGCATCCGGTCGCGGCCGCCGTCGTCGCGGCGGCCAAGGATCGCGGCGTCGCGCTCGCGCCCGTGACGAATTTCGAATCCGTCTCCGGCATGGGCGTCGCCGGCGTCGTCGACAAGCGCAAGATCGCGATTGGCGCGCAACGCTATATGGCCGCGCTCGGCGTCGACACGACAGCCTTCGAAGAAAACGCCGCCGCCTTCTCCGAGGACGGAAAGACGCCCTTCTATGCGGCCGTCGACGGCGAGGCGCGCGCCATCCTTTGCGTCGCCGACGAATTGAAGCCCACGACCCGGCCCGCCATCGACGCGTTGCATGCTATCGGCGTGAAGACGGCGATGATCACCGGCGACGACGCGCGCACGGCCAACGCCATTGCGCGCCGTCTCGGCATTGACGAAGTCGTCGCGGGCGTGATGCCCGACGGCAAGGTTGCGACGCTTAAGCGGCTGCGCGAGACGAACAGGATCGCCTTTGTCGGCGACGGCGTGAACGACGCGCCGGCGCTCGCCGCCGCCGATGCGGGCATAGCGATCGGCACGGGCACGGACATCGCCATCGAAGCCGCCGACGTCGTGCTGATGTCGGGCGATCTCGCCAAGGCGCCGGCGGCGCTGGCGCTCTCGCGCGCGACGATGCGGAACATCAAGCAAAATCTCTTCTGGGCCTTCGGCTATAACGCCCTGCTCATCCCCGTCGCGGCGGGCGCGCTTTATCCGGTGAACGGCATGCAGCTCTCGCCCATGCTCGGCGCCGGCGCCATGGCGCTCTCCAGCACTTTCGTTCTCACCAATGCGCTGCGCCTGCGCCGCTTCAAGCCGCCGACGATCGCCGAGGCGCCGTTGCCGCCGGCCGCGCATGAGACGCCCGCGCCGATCACACAGGACAACAAGGAGGAAACGATGACGACGTTCAATGTGAAGGACATGACCTGCGGCATGTGCGTGAAGCATGTCACCAAGGCCGTGCAGGCCGTGGAGCCCGACGCCGACGTGAAGGTCGATCTCGCGACCGGCAAGGTGGAGGTCTCGCCGACGCCGAAAGACCCGGCGGCGCTCGCAAAAGCCATCACCGACGCGGGCTATCCCGCGCAGGTCGCGGCATAAAAGGACGAATGCCGGGCGGGCGAATCCCAGCCAAATTTACGCAGGCTCCATAAACTTGCCCGCGACCGCCGACCTCCTTGTAAAGGCGAGGCGTCAGGCGCCAACTGTTCAAGATTGCCGCTCGCGCTTGCCGCCGCGCGGCAATTGGCTAAGTGTCAGATGGTCGGTTTTTCAGAGGATGCGGATATGACTCGATCGCTTCGCGGCAAGACGCTTTTCATCACCGGCGCGAGCCGCGGCATCGGCCTCGCGATCGCCAAGCGCGCCGCGCGGGACGGCGCCAATATCGCCGTCGCCGCCAAGAGCGTGACGGAGAATCCGAAAATTCCCGGCACGATTTTTACGGCCGCCGCCGAGATCGAGGTCGAGGGCGGCAAGGCGCTGGCGCTGCCCTGCGACATCCGCTTCGACGAGCAGGTCGCCGCGGCGGTCGAGCAGACGGTCTCGACCTTCGGCGGGATCGACGTCTTGATCAACAACGCCAGCGCCATCGATCTGCGCGGCGTCGATCTGCTCGAAATGAAGCGCTTCGATCTGATGCATCAGGTCAATGCGCGCGGAACCTATCTCTGCGCCAAGCTGACCCTGCCCCATCTGCGCAAGTCGTCGAATCCGCACATTCTGACTCTGTCGCCGCCGCTCGACATGAACCCCAAATGGTTCGCGCCGAACCTCGCTTATACGATGGCGAAATACGGCATGAGCCTTGTCACGCTCGGCCTCGCCAGGGAGCTGGCGCGCGACGGCGTGGCCGTCAATTCGCTCTGGCCGGAAACCGCCATCGCGACCGCCGCCGTCGGCAATCTCCTCGGCGGCGAGGAAATCATCAAGCGCTCGCGCAAGCCGGAGATCGTCGCCGACGCCGCGCATGCAATTCTGACGCGTCCCTCGCGCGACTGCACGGGCAATTTCTTCATCGACGCGCGCATTCTCGCGGAAGAAGGGGTGACGGATCTGGCGCCCTATTCCGTCGACCCGGCCCATGCGGCCGTGCTGGATTTCTTCCTCGAGGAGCCGATCAGCGCCAATGTGCAGAAATCCGCTTTTCATGGCGGCAAATAGAGAGGAGGCGGAAGGCGGCTTGAGGCAAGCTTCGCCGCCGATGATGCGGGAAAAGTCGCATCTTCGGGGCGCGCCATGCAATCCGCCTTCTCCGTTACGCTCTCCTCGCAGCTCGCGCTCGACAAGCGCCTCACGACCATCGCGGAGAATGTCGCCAACGCCTCGACGGTCGGCTTCCGCGCGACCGGCGTAAGCTTCGACACGGTTCTTTCCAAGGCGTCGGCGACGCCCACGGCCTACGCCTCGGCGGGAGCCGACTATATTTCCCGCGCCTCGGGCGGGCTCATGAAAACGGACAATCCGCTCGACGTCGCCGTGATCGGCGACGCCTGGCTTGCGATTCAAACGCCGCAAGGCGTCGCCTATACGCGGGACGGACGTTTGCGCATGCTCGAAACCGGCGAGGTGCAGACCCTGCTTGGCTTCCCCGTGCTCGACGCGGGCAATTCGCCGATCGTGCTCGATCCCGCCGGCGGCTCGCCGACGATTTATCGCGACGGCATGATTCATCAAGGCGACCGCCAATTCGGCGCCATCGGCCTCTTCGAGATCGAGCCGTCGGCGACGCTGAAACGCGCGGAGAACTCCGCCGTGATTCCGTCGATTCCCGCGATCGCCGTGGTGAATTTCGCGAAGAACGGAGTCGCGCAGGGCCATCTGGAAAGCGCAAATGTGAATCCGGTCGCCGAGATCGCCAAACTGATCATGGCGCATCGCGCTTTCGAGAATGCGTCGGCCGCCTATGACATGATGGACGGCGCGCAACGCAGCGCCGTCCGCACGCTCGGCGGAGCCTGATCGGAATGTCCGATGCGCTGACGCGACTGGGCGAAGCGGTCGATCGCTTCGCCGTTCAGAGCGAAGGGCTGCGCATCAGCGGCGCCGTCACGGAAGTCTTTCCGTCGCATTTCCGAGTGGAGGGGCTTTCGCCTTTCTTGCGGCTCGACGATTGCGTCCGGATCGAGGAATCCGGCCAGGCCTTTCACGGCCAGGCGATTCGCATCGACAGAAGCGGCGCGGTGATCAAATCCTTCGAGAGAAACGCCGGCGTGGGGCTCGGGGCGCGCGTCGCGCTGCAAGGGCCGATCGAAATCGCGCCGCATGAGCGCTGGAAGGGGCGCGTGATCGACGCGCTGGCGCGGCCTATCGACAATCGCGGCGCGCTGACGCCCGGCAAAAGGCGCAGGCTGCATGCGGCGCCGGCTGGCCCGATGGCGCGCGCGCGCATTTGCAAGGCCGCGCCGACCGGCGTCGCGGCGATCGACGCCTTCACGCCGCTCTGCCTCGGCCAGCGCGTCGGCGTCTTTGCGGGATCGGGCGTCGGAAAATCGACTCTCCTCGCAATGATCACGCGTTCCGACGCTTTCGACGCCATCGTCATTTGCCTCGTGGGCGAGCGCGGGCGCGAGGTGCGCGACTTTCTCGACGAGGCATTGGGAGAAAGCGCGGCCAAGGCGGTCATCGTCGTGGCGACGAGCGACGAGAGTCCGATGATGCGCCGCCTCGCGCCGCTCGGCGCAATGTCGATCGCGGAATTTTTTCGCGACCAAGGACAATCCGTCCTGCTGATCATGGACTCGGTGACGCGCTACGCGCATGCGCTGCGCGAAATCGCCCTTTCGGCCGGCGAGCCGCCCGCCGCCAACGGTTTCGCGCCGAGCGTCTTCGCCGATATTCCCCGCCTGTTGGAACGGGCGGGTCCCGGCGAGGAAGGCGCAGGCGCAATGACGGCGGTGTTTTCGGTCCTTGTCGATGGCGACAATCATAACGATCCCGTCGCGGACTGCATCCGAGGCACGCTCGACGGCCATATTGTGCTTGAGCGCGAGATCGCCGAGCAGGGCCGCTATCCGGCGATCGACATTTTGAAATCCATCTCCCGTCTCGCCGATCGCGTCTGGCGCGCCGAGGATCGCGAAACCATCGCAAGGGCGCGAAGGCTTGTCGCGCGATATGAAGACACGCGCGACCTTCGGCTTCTCGGGGGCTACCAGGCGGGGGCGGATTCGGAGCTCGATCGGGCCGTGCGCGTCACGCCGCTGATCTATGATCTCCTGCGTCAGTCCCCGGATGCGCCGCCCCGCCGAGACGTCGTTTCGAAATTGAACGCGCTTGTCGGCAATCTGGGCGGCGGCTGACCGCGGCGCAAGTCACGCGCAAGCGCCGTCGCGGATTGTCGCATCATGACGAGCGACTCGAAGGGATTCGTGATGATGAGCGCTTTCGGGCGCGCGGCGTTCTTTCCGATTCCGCTTTGCCTTTGCGCCGTCTCCTCCTTCTCTTTGGCCGCCGAGGAAGTCGATCCACGGCTCCGGGACGACGCCCGACAAATTTGCGCCGACATCGCCGCCTCGGCGGAGGCGGTTCGGCTGGACCGGCGGCGGAAGGAGCTCGCAGCGCTGGAGGGCGAGATCGAAGCCCGGCTGTCCTTGTTGGAAGCCAAGCAACAGGAGCTGCGGGTCATTCTGGAGCGCTTCGAAGCTTTTGAACGGAAGACGAGCGACGCTCTTGTCGGCCTTTATTCACGCATGAAGCCGGAGGCGGCCGCCGCGCAGCTTGCCCAGCTCGACGAGGAGGTCGCGGCGGCGCTCATGCTGCAACTGAAGACGAAAGCGTCGAGCGCGATCCTTGGGGAGATGCAGGCCGCGCAAGGCGCCGCGCTCGCGAGAAGGATCGCGGGGCTTCGGCATGAGACAAGCGGGAAAAAACCTTGATCCGACACTTGCCTGTCTGCGCGGCGGCGCTCCTGCTTTGCGGCTGCGGGACTGATCCGCGCGACTTCGCGCGCGAGCCTCACATGACGCCCGTCGGGAGCGGCTTGAATTTCTATGACGATCAATTGCCGCTGGGTCCGCTCCGCGGCGCGTCGCTCGGGCCGGGAATGCGCCTCGACGAAAATCGCGTCAATCTGTTCAAGGATGTGAAGGCGATGAGCGTCGGCGACGTCGTGACGATCGTGATTTCCATGGACGATCGCGCGATTCTCGGCAACGCCACCGACCGCTTTCGGGAGGCGAAGATCAGGTCGAAATGGAGCTTCCTTGTCGATCTCCTTCCCGCGATCGGCGGCCCGCCCGGCTCAGAGACGAAACAGACCGGCGCCTGGCAAAACGACATCGATTCGAAGACCGAAACGCAGGGTCAGGGAACCATCAACCGCTCGGAGCAGATTCGGTTCACGCTCGCCGCCGCCGTGACGGCGGTTCTGCCGAACGGCAATCTCGTGCTGCATGGCTCCCAGGAAATTCGCGTCAATAACGAGCTGCGCGTGCTGACCGTCGCCGGCGTCGCGCGCCCGCGCGACATCAGCAAAGACAATTCCATTTCCTACGACAAGATCGCGGAGGCGCGGGTCTCCTATGGCGGCAGGGGACGCCTCAGCGAGGTGCAGCAACCCGCCTGGGGACAGCAGCTCTACGATATTTTCGTTCCTTTTTAGGAGATCCGGGCAATGGCGCGGGCGGATGGCGGGAAGCGCGGCGTGATTCCGACGCTTGTTCCCCTGGCGATCGTGACGATCATCGGCTCGGGCGGCGGCGGCTTTTTCGGCGCGAGTCTTCTGCCGGGCCTGATCGGACAGCCGCTTTCCCGAAACGGCGGCGCGGCAGATGAACACGAAGGCAAAGCGGCAAACGAAGCGCATGGCGGGGAGTACGGCGGGGAGCGTGGAAAGACTTCCGCGCCCGCCGCGAGCAAAGCGGAGGCGCTCCGGCTTGTCGAGCTTCCGCCGATCGTCGTGAATCTTTCCGGCTCGAAGCAATTGCTTCGGCTTCAATCCGCGATCCTCTTCGATCCAACGCAGGTGAAGAATGTCGACGCGCTTGTGGCTTCCTTGCGAGCGGATGTCGCGACGTTTCTCTCGACAATGGAGCTTTCGGGAATGGAGGGAGCGGACGGACTTAGACGGCTTCAGGAAGAACTGAAGGAGCGCGCCGCGACCCGCTCTGAAGGCCATGTCCGGGAATTCATCATCGAGGCGCTGGTCATTCAATGAAGCGGCTATGGATCCTTGCGCTTGTTCTGGCGCCGGCGCCAGGCTTTTGCGCGGAAGCCTTCGATCTCGGCGCGCTGCTGCCGGCGGGCGGAGCCTCCGCGAGCGGCCGGCTGATACAGCTTGTCGGCGCCTTGACTTTTCTCTCCGTGGCCCCGGGCCTGCTCGTCATGGCGACGAGCTTCACGCGTTTCGCGATCGCGCTCTCCTTTCTCCGCGCCGGGCTTGGACTGCAAAGCACGCCGGCCAATCTGGTTCTGATCAGCCTCTCTTTGTTCATGACCTTTTACGTCATGGCGCCCGCGGGGGAGAAGGCGTGGGAAACGGGCGTCAAGCCGCTCGTCGACGGCAAGATCGGCGAGGCCGAGGCCTTTGAAAAGATGACCGGCCCCTTTCGGCAGTTCATGATAACGCATGTGCGGGACAAGGATCTCAAGCTTTTCGAGGATATGCGAAAGCCCGGCGCCGCGGCGCCCGGAAGGGACCCCGGGCTCGATGTGCTGGTTCCGGCCTTCATGATTTCCGAATTGCGCCGCGGTTTCGAAATCGGCTTTCTCATCGTCGTTCCATTCCTCGCCATCGACATCATCGTCTCCGTCCTGACCATGTCGATGGGCATGATGATGCTGCCGCCGACAACCATCGCGCTTCCGGCGAAAGTGCTCTTTTTTATTTTGATCGACGGTTGGAACCTGCTCGTGGGAAGCCTGATCCGCTCTTACGGGTGAGCGGGCCGCCGCGACGTCTTCGCCGCGGCGCGTCAGGGCGTCCGTCAATCGCGGCCGGCCCTTCTTACGTTTCGCCGGGGGCTCTACGCCGAAGCGTCGAGCGCATTGTCTCAAACCGATAGGTTCATGCGCGAATGACGCCGCTGGATGAGCGGAAAAATAGCCTGGACTTTTGACCAATACGCTTTGGTCGTGACGCTTTGTGGCGCGGAACGCCGAGTCGGAGCGCGCCTTTGTATTGATTATAGACGCCGGATCCGGCGGAGCATGCGCGAAGGTCACGTGAGCCCCAGTTCAACTGGCGGCGGAAGCTCCCGTGGACGCCGTTCCTTAAGTTTCGCCACGCTTCAAACGCTATTCGAGGCCCCCTCAAAAAGCGACCGGCCGGACTTTCGTCCGGCCGGCGCGTTATTTAGCGATTTCGGTTCGCTTAGGGCATGTCGCCGGCGACGAACTTCGGAATCACCGGGCCGCCGATCTCAGCCGCGAAGCGCTTGCCGTCCGGCGAGAAGAAGAACAGCAGGCCGCCGATCTGGCTGTCCGTGTCGTAGGCCAGGTCCGACAGACGCTCAATGTCCCAACGCGCGTCCTGGATCTTCACCACGATCTCCTTCGACTCGCCCGGCGCGATCGTGTCGTCGTTCGACAGGCCGCGGTCGGCAAGCAGGTAATCCGGGAAGTCAGGCTTCGTCGTGAACACCGCCGGGTTCAGGAAGCGCAGGCCAGCCGCCGTATATTCGCCGAGGCGAACCGGCTGCGACGTGCCGTTCTTGACCTTCACGTTGATCGTCAGCTCGCGGCCCGGAACCTTGTAGACGCCGCCGTTCAGCTCGGTCGTCACCTGCTCCTTGCCCACGCCCGCCGTGCCTTCCGTCTCGATCGGCGTCAGCGGCTTCTGCAAGCCGGCCTGAAGCGGGATCGTGCGCGGGAAGGTCGAGTTCGTCACCGCGTAGCCGACAATCGTCGCCAGGATCGTCAGAGCCAGGACAATCGCGCCAATGCGGCGGTCGTCGTCGCCAATGACGTCATCCGGACGGCCTTCCGCCACCCGCAGATACGACGCGATGATGCCCTTCCGGATGAACCAGAACAGGATCCACGCCGCGCCAACCGCCAGCCACGGCAGATGCCACGCATAAACGCGGCTGATGCCGTAATGCTCAAGGTCGACCGTCGAGCCGTCAAGGAGCGTCACCGGGTCGGTGAAGTCCTTCATGTCGCCCTTGATCTCAATCCACTGGCCGGGGCCGATGATCGGACCGCCGCCCTCGACGTTGACCTGGGCGTGGACGTGCCAGCGGCCCGCGCGACGGCCGCGCAGATTGATCGAGAAGGCGTAGTCCTTGCCGATCTCAAGCGACACCGAGCGAGGAGCGAACTGCTCGCCAATGAACTGAGCCGTGCGGACCAGAACCGGGCCGGGCTCGCCGGCGTTCAGGAACGAAACGCGCGGATTGGCGACCGCCTGCGGCCACGCCGAGAAGACGTGAACCTTGCCGGACAGGACCATGTCCTCGTTGACGTTCACCGAGGTCTTCGACCACTGCACGTCATACCAGTTCAGCGTGCGCATGCGAAGGAACGCCTGCTGCGACTTCTCGCCGTGCGCCGAGGCCGGAGCAACCGCTCCCAGCGTCGCCGCCACAGCAGCCGCCGCGCCAATGGCGGCGAGCTTGACTAGCTTTTTCATGAACAAACCTCCCAGGTTCCTCTTCCGGCCGGCGCCTCGCGCGCCAGCCGATTTTTTCATCCGCGGAACGGCAGGCCAAATCGGCGATCCAACCCGCGCCCGTCCGCGTTGCTCTTTCTTCGAGTTCCGGCCACGGCCAAGCCGCGGCCAGGCCCGCATCAGATGGTGTCGATGACCTTGGTCGTGGAATACCAGCGACCCATGAACCACCACAGGAAATACACCATCATCGAGACGAAGCCCGAGAAGAACGCCGCAACCGGCACAACGTCCTTACCGAAGGTGCGCAGCGTGCCGCGCTCGACCATGCGGATGTATTCCGGCATCGACGTGCGGACGAAGTGGAAGCCGATCAGATCCGCAAGCGTCATCAGCTGGCCATGCTGCTCGGTCGCCTGGTGGAACGCCGCAATCGCCGGCCAGTTGTTCGGGTAGAACAAAAGACCCCAGCCCAGCGAGCCCACAACCGCCGTGATCACATAGGAGCCCGACAGAAGAAGGATCACGTCAAGCCAAAGCGCCGGAACGATCAGAGCCGACGGGAACACCAGGCTGATCGGGAAATAGGTCCAGCCCCAGAAGTTCACGTAGCGGTTGATCCACTCGCCAATCAGAAGGCCCAGAGCCGCGAAAACGGCGCCGAACGGAAGGCGGAAGTTCACCCACCAGAAAGCCTGCGACGCCGCGCAGAAGGTCACGCCCAGAATCGGCACGACCGTCGGCCACATACGACGATCCTTCCAGTCAATCCAGAAGTCCCAGTCGCCCGCCGTCAGCATGAAGTGGACGTGATAGCCGCCCAGAACGGCAAAGAACAGCAGAACCAGAAGCATCCAGTCCGTCGTCGCGACGCAACCCGCCGCCTCGGCGACGGAGTTGAACGGACCGACCGCCCCCCCGCTTTTCGATTGTGACATCACTCTTCTCCTTGGTGTTTCTCGGAAACCCTCCAGGCCCCGAGCTTTCTTATCGCCGCCGGCCCGAGGCGCTTCGACCCCGGACCCGCGCCCAAACGACCGGCAAACAACCGACCGCCCGGCTTTCTCTCGCACGGCGCCGTTGCGCGCCGCGCCGCGACCTTCCCTCCAAACGACCCCGGGTTCGCCCCGGTTTTCAACACAGACCCAGACTACCCGGTCGCCTCACGCGGCCAGAACCCGTCCGATCCCATGTCCGTTTGGAAAAAATCCCGCGCCCAGACCGCCGCCCGCGCCCTTGGGCGCGAGCGGCTGTTCCGTCTTACTCGGTCAGGAGGGCGACGCCGTCCTTGCCGATCAGCGCATGGATGCGCATCAGGATCTGCAGAACCACGCCGAACACGCCAAGCGCCATCCAGCCGAAGAACACGAAGCCCCAATGCAGCGGAGCCACGAACAGCTCTTCCATGAACCAGAAGGTGTGGCCCCACTCATTCAGGCCAACGTTCGGGATGATCATGAACGGGCCAATCGCCACGATCAGGAACGCCAGCGAGTAGCCATGAGCAAAATACGGAATGCGCGTCTTCGCATAGAAGAAAGCGCCGACCGCGATCACCGAATAGATCGGGTAGCGCATGTAGAACTCGATGATGTGCGACGGCGTGAAGTCCGTGTCACGGATAACCGTCATGTGCCACGTGCCGTCCTGCTCCGTGAAGAACGAAGCGCCCCAGTAAATGGCGATGCCGTAAACCACCAGCCACTGAACCAGGACAACCAGGCGGCGCATCTCCTCGCGCGGCGAAACCGCGTCGACGTTGCGGTCGCGCGTCTTCCACAGATAGCCCGCAAGGCCAAGGCCCGAAACCAGCTCCAGCGGAATCTCGGTCCAAAGGATCGACATCCAGTAGGTCTGGAACTCCGGCGCAAACGAATCCAGGCCGGCGCGCCAGCCATAGATCTGCTCGTAAATGCGCACGATCAGATAAAATACGTTCAGCAGAGCCAAGCCAATCCACATGCCACGCAGATCGACTACGGACTCTACCTCAGCAGCTGCGCCAGCAGCAGCGCTAGTCGTCGAGCTCATATTTAACTCCTCCTATGTGCTCCCAGGGATATGCGCGTGACCGGTAAAAGCTCCGCCTCCCAGAACAGAGCCGCTTCGTCCTCGTTTGATTAAACGTTAGGCGGGAAACGTTCCAAAACGTCGACCCACGCCTTACCGCCCTTTCTTGACGCAGCCCTCAATGCCCAAATCCCCCAGAAACCCCCAAGAGATCCAAACATCCAAGCAAGCCGCTTGTTGTTATCGGACGAACACCGACGTCGCCGCCTAAACAAAGCCTAACCGCATCGCCTCCCAGGCCATGCCTTCAGACCCCGTCTAGCGTGAACCAACCATTCCCCCTCACCAACATAATATCAATATCCCTTGGTATAGCTGAAAACTGTCTATCGAATAGTAATAACAACCCCAGTGGTGGGGTTTTTCCCCACCCTATCTGGTGCGCAAAGCCTCCCGCGCGGCTTTTGTTAGACAGCGCAATATTCCCTGTTTATTCGGGGTTTCGTAGCCTTTTTCTAGGCCTGAAGCGGCTGGACGGCGCATGCGATGTTGCAGTGCGGCAACACCAGCCATCGGGGGTAGGCGCCTTAACCTTCCGTCCAGGGCCGGACGCCCGCGGCGTCGACGGAATTCAGCGCTTGCGCGACCGGCGCGCCGTCGAGAACGAGGTCCGGCGCGATCTCCACGAGCGGCAGAAGGACAAAGCCGCGCCCGAACAACTCCTTATGAGGCAACGTCAATTCGGGGTCGTCGAGCGTGTGGTCGCCCAGAAACAGAATGTCGACGTCGATCAGGCGCGGCCCCCAGCGGCGCGTCGGCGCCCGGCCCATATCGGCCTCGATTTTCTTGACCGCGGCCAGCAGCTCGTAAGGCGAGAGCGAGGTGTCGCCAATGGCGCAGGCATTGGCGAAATCGCCCTGGTCGAGCACGCCCCATGGCGGCGTGCGGTAAATGCGCGAAATCGCGGAAAGCTTGGCGATTTCGCGCGATTCCAGCAGCTCCAGCGCCGTCCGGATATTGCCCGGCTTGTCCCCGATATTGCTGCCCAGTCCAAAACCCACCCGCATGGCTCACCCCTTCGCCGGCGCGGCGCGCAAAGCTGAAAAAACCTCGAACGCCGCGCGATGCTCGGCGACGTCGTGGACGCGGAAGATCTGCGCGCCCGCGCCGGCGGCGACCAGATTGGCCGCGAGCGTTCCAACCAGCCGGCCCTCGAGGAGACCGTCCGGCAACCCCTTGAAGACGGATTTTCGAGAAACGCCGATCAGCAATGGAAAACCAAGGCTCAAGAGTTCCGGCGTCGCGCGCAGCGCGTCGTAATTCTGCTGCCTGCTCTTGCCGAAGCCAATGCCGGGGTCGAGCGCGATATGGGCCTGCGACACGCCCGCGCGGCGGGCGATCTCCAGCGAGCGCTCGAAGAATCGCCGCATGTCGGAGACGATGTCGATCTCCGGATCGGCCGTCTCGCGATTATGCATGACGACCACCCCCGCCCCCGCCTCGGCGATCGCCGGCGCCATGTCGGGATCGCGCTGCAAACCCCAGACATCATTGACGATCGAGACGCCGGCCGCGAGCGCGCGGCGGGCGGTGACCGCCTTATAGGTGTCGATCGAGACTGGAGCGCCCGCCTCGCGCACCAGGTCGGCGAGCAGCGGCGCGAGCCGCGCCCACTCTTCTTCCGCCGGCGCCGGCGTGTGACCGGGCCGGGTCGATTCGGCGCCTACATCGACAATGTCCGCGCCCTCGGCGACGAGCTTCTTCGCCTGGGCGAGCGCCGCCTCCTTCGAGACGAAGAGCCCGCCGTCGGAAAAGGAGTCCGGCGTGACGTTGACGATGCCCATGATGACCGGCCGACGGCCGACGGGGGCGAAGAAACGATCCCGGGCGGCCGCGATGGCCGCCCGGTCGAAGGACAGGACCTCAGTCATATTTGATATAGGCGAAGCGCTGATCGGTCTCCGGCGTTCCCTCGAGCGCGCCGCCCTCCTTGCCGGGACGCCAGGCCACGACCTCCTCGATCTTTCTGGCGAGCTCGAAGTCCTTGTCGGTAATGCCTTTCGCCGTATGGGTCATGAGCTTGACCTCGAACCAGGCATAGGAGGCGGCGATATCCGGGTGGTGCCAGGCGGCCTCGGCGAGATGGCCGACCGCGTTGATCGCCATCAGCGTGCCCTTCCAGCCATGGGTCTTGTATTTGCGGCGGATCCAGCCGTTCTCGTAACGCCAGTGCGGCAGCTCCTTGGCGAGCCGCGCGACGACTTCGCTCTCCGGCAAAGCTTTTTCTTCCTTGCTCATTTTCCCTCCCCGACAGGTTTGTCGCGCCGGACCGGGCGATGCGCCGTCCGCGACTTCTTTCGCCTGAGGCAGATATAGCCTAAACGGGCGGGAAGTCTTGCTCGATCGACACAGGGAGCGACATGCCGGCACAAGTGAGCGTTGCGGCGACGGCGCGGCTGCATCTCGGTTTTCTCGACATGAATGGCGGGCTCGGGCGCAAGTTCGGCGGGCTCGGCCTGTCGCTCGACGAGCCGGCGACGCGGCTGACTTTGACGAAGGCCGCCGAGAACAGCGTCTCGGGGCCGGAGAGCGCGCGGGCGGCGCAGCTATTGGAAAAGGCGCAGGCGGCGCTCGCGCCGCAGGCGCGGCATGCGCTGGCCGTCCATGAGGCGATCCCGGCCCATTCGGGCTTCGGCTCGGGCACCCAGCTCGCGCTGGCCATCGCCGCCGCCCTGCGCCGGCTGGAGGGGCTGGCGCATGATCCAGCGGCCGACGCCGCCCTCATGTCGCGCGGCGCCCGTTCGGGACTCGGGGCGGGGCTCTTCGTCAAAGGCGGCGTCGTGGTCGATGGCGGACGGGGCCCGCTGACGCGGACCCCGCCGGTCGTCGCGCAAGCCGAGTTTCCGGACGAGTGGCGGGTGCTGCTCGTGCGCGACCCGACGAATGTCGGGCTCCACGGCGCGGACGAGCGCGACGCCTTCGTCGCCTTGCCGCCGTCGAGCGAAGCCGAGAGCGGCGAACTCTGCCGCCTGGTGCTGATGCAGGCGCTCCCGGCTCTGGCCGAGCGGGACCTCGGCGCCTTCGGCGCGGCGGTCGCCCGCATGCAGGAGATCGTCGGCGACTATTTCGCGCCCCGGCAGGGCGGCCGGCGCTTTGCGAGCGCCAAGGTGGAGGAGGCGATCGCCCGGCTGACGCGCGAGGGCGCGACGGGCGGCGGGCAGACCTCCTGGGGCCCCACGGGTTTCGCTTTCGTCGAAAGCGAGGCGGCGGCGCGGGCCCTCATGGCGCGCGCCGAGACCGAGGCGCGCGCCTCGGGGCTGGAGATTTCCATCCGCAAGGGGCTGAACCGCGGCGCGAGAATCGACGCGATCTATGCGCAGATCGCTTGAAATCGCCGCCCCAAGCGGGGCCGGACCAGCTTTTCCGCGAATCGCCATGCTGCCTTCATCGCGGGGAGACGAAGCCGACGAAGCAATCCGGAATCGCAACGCCCTCGCGCCTCGCGAAAAGCCGGCTCCCGCTTTTTCGCCGCGGGCTCCAGGGCGCTACCCCTCCGCCGGGCAGGCGATCTCCTTCGTCACCGCGGCGACGAAATGCTTCATCCCCGCATTGATGCGCAAGGGCTGGAGCTTCTGACCCTTCGTCCAGACCTGATAGGTGACGATGCCGCGCGTAATGCTCAGCACCCTGTAGTTTTCCGACCCGCCGGTGGCGTAGCACTTTCCGGGCTGTATCGCTTCTTCGGTCATTGGCATGGCGAGGCTCCTTCGACGGCGACGCGCGCCGCAAGCCCCGTGCCACCAGCCTACCTTCCGCGCGCGATCTCCTCGATCAGCCCCCGAAGCGGGCGGAAAGCGAACTTCGCCTCGTGGCGCCCCTCGGGAATCGCCACGGCGCGGAAGAGGACATTGGCGCGCAAAATCTCCGCCGCCTCGCCGTCGAGCGTCGCGAACCACCAGGGATGCCAGACGTCGTTGAGGATCAGCCAGCCGCCGCCGGGCGGAGCCTGTGCCTCCACCACGATCTCCGTATTGCCGTAGGAGACGATGCGCGCCCGCGTCGCATCCAGCGGCAGGTCCTTGCGCGTGTGGCAGAGCGGCGGCTCTTCGAGCAGGACGGTCTCGCGATAGTCGGCCTCGGGCCATTCGCCGGTCGCGACCATCCGCGCGAAATCGACATGCATCGCGCAGGTCGCGACCATCACGCGTGGAAAGGCGCTCTTATTCTCGTAAATATGGACCTTGCCGATCCGCCCCAGCTCGTCGAAATCGCCGGGCTTGTAATGCGCGTCAATTTCCTCGATCGGCGCGCCCGTCGCGACGTAGCGCAGGCCCAGCATGTCAGAGAGCGGCGAGCGATAGGCGGGGTAGAGCCTGGAGAATTCGCGCTGCTCGGGGAGAGCGAGGTGATCGCCCGCGCCGGTGGCGTCCTCCAAAATCCTGAGGCGAATCGGATTGTAGCCGAGATCGTGATCGAGGCCATGGACGAGCGTGGCGTTGGGCCAGTGGAAGTCGATCGCCGCAAGCTCGACCCGGTCGCGCCGGTCGGGCGCGGCGCGCTCCTTCAGCCGCTCCTTCAGAAAGGCGATCACGGGATCTTTCGAATCGGGCCGAAGCACGTCGAACCGATCCGGCGGCAACGCGGTCGATTCATTGGGGCCGTTATTCATGGCGAGGTCGACCGTCGCCAGCAGCGCAAGCGAACCGAGCAGCGCGACGCCATGCAGCTTTCGGGCGCCGGTCGCGATGACGAGCGCCACGGCCGCCGCCGCGAAAGCCGCGCTGATCGCCAACGGGGCGGCCGCCTGAGCGAGATGATCCTTCATCGCCGCAAAGGCGGCGGCGAGCGCGAAAAGGCCCATTATCGCGGCGGCAAGCCAGAGCATGCGCGGCTTCGCTTCCCCGCGCTCGATCAGCGTGAAGCCGTAGCCCGCGAGAATCGCCAGCGCGAAGCCGAACAGGAAGGTCGCGTCCGCGGGGCGCCGCCAGAGGTCCACGCCGGGGATGTGATAGAAAAGCGCGAAGACCGGCGTGTAGCGGCCGAGCGCATAGAGGGCGAAGAAGATCAGGGCGCCGGCGAAGAAGCGCGCTTCCTTTTCCGCGAGGAAGCGGCGGCCCAGCGCGGCGATGACGGCGACGATCGTGATCTCGCCGGCATAGACGTCGGTCATGTTGCGCGCGAGAAAGAGGTCCTTCTCGCCGACCGGCGGCCCCCAAAAGGCGGCGAGCGGCCCATCCGTGCCGAACATATTCGCCGAGAGGAGCGTGAAGAAGGAGGCCGGGGGCAGCGAGCCCTTATGGGCGCCGTCGAGATCGATCTCCGGCCGGTTGGAATTGGCGGCGAGCTCCAGCGTGAAGGCGAGCGGGACGGCGATGATCGCCGCGCCGACGACCGCGCCCGCGAGCAGCGGCGCAATGGCGGTCACAGCTCGCGCGTCGTCCGTCGCGACGCGGTAAAGCGCGTAGGCCGCGAGCGCCAGCACGCTCAGAAAGGCCACCTGATCGCGCCCGAGCACGAGAAAGGCCGCGACGGCGCCGGCTCCCGCGCCGTAAGCGACGGAGCGGCGATCGAGCGCGCGCGCCAGCAGCCACAGGGTCACCGGCAGCCAGGAGAGGCTCATCACCTGCCCCGTATGCTGGATGCGCCAGGCCGCCGAGCCGCCAAAGGCGAAAGCCAACGCCGCGATCAGCCCGCCCGCCGCGCTCCATCCCCGGTCGCGGAAATAAGCCATCAGCGCAAGGCCGCCCATGGCGAGCATGGCGAAGACGATCGCGTCCTCCAGCACGAAGGAGGGCTCGGGAACGAGCGCCGCGGCGACGAGGAAGAAGGGCGCGAAGATCAGCGATTGGGGGTCCGCGATCTGCGGCATGCCGGCGAAGACGTTCGGCGTCCAGAAGGGCGATTGCCCCGAATGCAGCGCATGCGCGAGAAAGGCGAATTGCGGCAGGAAATGCGCCTTGGCGTCCCAGGGAATGGTGACGCGGCCGGAAAGCCAGGGAAAGGCGAGCGCGAGCGCGCAAGCGAGGAACAGCAGCGCGGCGAGGGCGAAGGGTTCGCGGGACGCGGCGGCGCGAGGCGGGATCGTCGACATGCGCGGGTTTTAGCGCCTCCGCGCTGCGGCGCAAAATCGCGGTCAGGCATGGCGCCCGGCGAGGAGTTCGCGCAAGGTCTGCAATGTGTCCGCTTCCTCGACCGGCTTGTCGAGCCGCCAGCGCAGCATGCGCGGAAAGCGCACGGCGACGCCGCTCTTATGCCGCTTGCTCTCGGCGATTCCCTCGAAGCCGAGCTCGAAGACGAGCGTCGGCGCCACGCTGCGCACGGGGCCGAAAGTCTCGACCGTCGTCTTGCGGATGATGGCGTCCACCGCGCGCATCTCCTCGTCCGTGAGGCCCGAATAGGCCTTGGCGAAGGGAATGAGCGCGCGCCCCGGCGCCTCCGGCGGGCCGCTCCATACGGCGAAAGTGTAGTCGCTATAGACGCCCGAGCGGCGCCCGTGGCCGCGCTGCGCATAGATCAGCACGGCGTCGACGCTCATTGGATCGAGCTTCCATTTCCACCAGACGTTCTCGCGATCCGAGCCCTTGCGCCGCCCGACGCCATAGGCGCCCTCGCGCGCCTTCAGGATCATGCCCTCGACGCCGAGCGCGCGCGCTTCTTCCCGTTTGTCGTGAAGCGCGGGCCAATCGGGCGCGGCGAGCAGCGGGCTTAAGCGAAGAGGGAGCGCGGCGCCGAAATCCCGGGCGCGGGCGATCGCGTCCGTCACGAGCGCCTCCAATGCGAGACGGCGCGCCGCCTGCGGCGCCTCGCGCAAATCGCGCCCGTCCCTTTCAAGAAGGTCATAGGCGATGAAGGCGGCCGGCAATTCGCGCAGCATCCTGGCGCTCACGACCTTGCGGCCCAATCTCTGCTGCAACAGGGCGAAAGGCTGCAGGCCGGACAGATCCTGCGGCGCGGCGCCCTCTCCCCGCATCACGACGAGCTCGCCGTCCAGCGCGATTCCGTCCGGCAGCCAGCGCTGCAATTCCGCAAGCTCGGGATAGGAATCCGTGACCAGCTCCTCGCCGCGCGACCAAAGCCGCCATTGTCCGCCGCGCTGGACATATTGCGCGCGAACGCCGTCGAATTTCCATTCGACGATCCAGTCGGAGACCGGGCCGAGCGCCTCCGCCATTTCCTCGACCGGACGCTGGAAGGGATGCGCAAGATAAAAGGGATAGGGCTGGCCCGCCTCGAGCGCGGCGTCCTCATCGGCGTGCGCCGGGGCCGTCAGCGCCGCGAAATCCGTCGCGGTCGGAACGCGGCCCGCCTGCGTATAGCCCATCATGCGCTGCGCCATGCGCTTGGGATCGACCCCGGCCGCCTGGGCGAGCGCCTGCGACGCCTGCAAGCGCGAGACGCCGACGCGCAATTCGCCGGTGATCATCTTGAAGAAGATCAGCCGCTGCGGCTGCGGCAGCTTGCGCGTCCATTGGCGAAGCCGCGCATATTTTTCCTCCTCCGGCGCCATGCGCAAGGGCAGCAATCTCTCGCGCATCCATCGATCGAGCGTCACCTCCTCCGTCTCGCCGCCGATCGGCGCCAGCAGCGCGAGCGTCTCGGCGAGATCGCCGACGGTCGAATAGCATTCGTCGAAGAGCCATTCGGGAAGCTCCGCCTCCTCCAGCGCGAGGCGCCGCAGCAATTTCGTCGGCGCGAGCTGGCGCGGCTTGCCGCCCGCGAGGAAATAGACGGCCCATGCCGCGCTCGCATGCCGCGCGGGATCGTCCATCGCCGCGCGAAGATAGTGTCCAAGCGCCTCCTGCTTGCGCTTGATGGCGGTCGCGGCGTCGAGGTCCCGATAGAGCGCGGCGAAGGCCCTCACCTGGCGCCCTCGGTTTCCGCCGCGCCGCTCTCGGCTTCTTCCTCGCCATATTCGGTCTGCATCGGGCGCGCGTCGAGGCCGCTTTCGCGCAGATAGCGCGTCAAGGGGCCGTTCGAGCCATGAGTGGCGTAGACGCGCTCGGCGCCGGTCGCGTGGATCGCCTCCAGCAAGCCCGGCCAATCAGCGTGGTCCGACAGCGCGAAGCCCCGATCGACGCCGCGCCGGCGGCGATTGCCGCGTATCTGCATCCAGCCGCTGGCGAAGGCGTCGGAATAGTCGCCGAAGCGGCGCATCCAGGCGCTCCCCGCCGCCAAGGGCGGCGCGACGATCAGCGCGTCAAGGAAAGCGTTCTTGCCGACGGCCTGCGAGACGAGCTTCGACTCGGGCAGCGCCACGCTTTGCCCGCGATAGATCGCGTTCATCGGCTCAATGGCGCCGTGGCAGAAAATCGGACCGATCGCGGCGTCGACATTGGCGAGCAGCCGCTGCGCCTTGCCGAGCGCATAGGCGAAGATCACGCTCGCCCGGCCGGCGGCGGCGTTCTCCCGCCACCAGTCGTTCACATCCGCCATCACCTCCGCCTGCTTGCGCCACCGATAGATCGGCAGGCCGAATGTCGACTCGGTGATGAACGCATGGCAGCGCACGGGCTCGAAAGGCGCGCTCACCCCGTCGGGCTCGGTCTTGTAGTCGCCCGACGCGACCCAGACCTCGCCGCCATGTTCCACCCGCACCTGCGCCGAGCCCAGCACATGGCCGGCCGGATGCAGCGAGAGCGTCACGCCGTTGATCTCGATCCGCGCGCCATAGTCGAGCGTCTCTATCGAGACGCCGCCGAGGCGCTTGCGTAGGATCGGCGCGCAGTCGCGATGGCAGAGATAGGCTTGCGATCCCCAGCGCGCATGGTCCGAATGGCCATGCGTGATCACCGCGCGCGCGACGGGCCGCCAGGGATCGATATGGAAATCCCCCGCGGGACAATAGAGGCCCTCCGGCGATGCGATGATGAGATCCATTGGGCTTCGCGCTTCGTGACGAGCGAGAAAATGGGAGCTGCGCCGATGGGCGGCAAGGCGCCGCCGCAGCTCGACGAGCGATTCGGTCAAATTTGCGCGTTTTTCGCCGGATTGCTGGCGCCATGTTTGCGATGCCCGAGTGGGGACGCACAGGGACGGATTGCAACCGACATGGATATTTTTCGCGAAGCCGAAGGCGTCGATTTCGGAACCCTGCCGGGCCCGGTCGACACGCTGCTGCAGCAGGGCGTCGTCGCGTATCGCAGCGACAGGCTGCGCGCCGACCGCCTCTTCCGGCAGGCGCTGGACCTCGCGCCGGAAGCGCTCGCCGCCTATTTCTGCCTCTATAAAATCCACACCTATATGGGAAATCTCGAAGTCGCGAAGGAGGCCGCGCTCGACGGCCTGCGCGAGGCGGCGCGACAGGCCGGCTGGTCCAGCGATCCCAAGCTCTGGCCCAAGGGACAATCGCATGCGGACGGACCGGCGCGCTTCGCGCTTTTCACGCTGAAGGCCTTGAGCTTCATCGAATTGAAGCGCGGCGACCACGCGGCGGCGAACTCCCTGCTGCAGATCCTCGCCGGCGTCGATCCGGCGGGCAGCGTCGGCTGGCCGGTGATCGCCTCTCTCGCGGAGGGCGCGGCCTGATCCTCGGCCCCAGGAACCCGCGCAATTGTCCGAAAAGCGACGGGCGAAGCGAGGCCCTGTCGTCTATATGAAGGTCGTGGCGCAAATGCGCGCCGCGATCATCCGCATGAGAAGGCCCTCGCTTGAACGCCCCCTCGGTCCGCGCCGGACAGGCGCCCGCCGACGCCCTCGCCCATCCGCTGCTGCGCGTCGTCGATCTGCGCAAATCCTACGCAACGCCGCAGGGCCCCTTGCCCGTTCTGCGCGGCGTCAATCTCTCGCTTCGATCCGGCGAGACGCTGGCGCTGATGGGCGAATCGGGCAGCGGCAAGAGCACGCTGCTGCATCTCGTCGGCGCGCTGGACCACGCCGATAGCGGCGAGATCCGGCTCGACGGCGCCGATATTGCGCGGCGTTCGGAAAATGCGCGCGCGGCGCTGCGGCGCGAGGCCATCGGCGTCGTCTTCCAGCAGTTCAATCTCATTGCGAGCCTCACCGTCGCCGAAAACCTCGCCTTCCAAGCGCAGCTCGCGGGGCGCTTCGATCCCGACTGGCAGGAACGGCTCACCAGGCGGCTGGGGCTCGAAGCGCTCGTCTCGCGCTATCCGGAACAGCTCTCGGGCGGTCAGCAGCAGCGCGTCGCCGTGGGCCGCGCCCTCGCCGTGCGGCCGAAGCTCCTGCTCGCGGACGAGCCCACCGGCAATCTGGACGAAGCGGCCGGCGACGCGGTGATGGCGCTGACGCTGGAGCTCGTCGCCGAGACCGGCTGCGCCTTCCTCATGGCGACGCATAGCGCGCGCCTCGCCGCGCGGCTCGAACGGCGGGAGCGGCTTGTCGCGGGCGCGCTGGCGCCGTCATGAGGCAGACGCTTTTCACGCTTGTCGCCTTGCTCAGCCACTGGCGCCGCCATCCGGCCAATTTCGCGACGCTCGTCATCGGCCTCGCTATCGCCACGGCGCTGTGGAGCGGCGTGCAGGCGCTGAACGCCCAGGCGCGCAAGAGCTATGACAGCGCGGCCGCCGTCTTCTCCGGCGGCGAGGCGCAGAACCTCGTCGCCGCGCGCGGCGGGCTCTTTCCTCAAGAGCTGTTCGTGAAGCTGCGCCGCGCCGGCGTGAAGGTTTCTCCGGCGCTGGAAGGCGCCGCGCGCGTCGGCGAGAAGAACATCCGCCTCATCGGCGTCGAGCCGCTGACGCTTCCCGCCGCGACGACGCTCGCGCCCCTGCGCGAGAATGAGGAGGCGAAAAACATTCTCACCGGCGAAGGCCGCGGCTTCGCCGCGCCGCAGACCCTGCGCGAGCTTCGCGCCGAACAAGGCGCGCGCGTGAAGACCGAGCGCGGCTTCGCGCTGCCGCCGATCCATGCGATCGACGCAGCGCCGCCGGGCGCGATCATCGTCGATATCGGCGTCGCGCAGAAGGCGCTCGACAAGCTGGGACGCCTGTCGCGCCTCATCGTGTCGCGCGAAACGCGCATCGACGCGGCGGCGCTTCACGACATTGCCGGCGATGCGCTGCGCATCGTCGAGCCCGACGAGGAAAGCGACCTCTCGCGCCTCGCCGACAGCTTCCATCTCAATCTCACCGCCTTCGGCCTGCTGGCCTTTCTCGTCGGCTTCTTCATCGTCAACGCTTCCTTCGGCCTCGCTTTCGAGCAGCGGCTGCCCACCTTGCGCACGCTGCGAGCGCTCGGAGTCTCGGCGCGCGCGCTCTCCGCCGCCCTCTTCTGCGAGCTGGTCGTCTTCACGTTTATCGCCGGAGGGCTGGGCGTTATCGGGGGCTATTTCATCGCGGCGGCGTTGCTGCCCGACGTCGCCGCGAGCCTCGAAGGCCTCTATGGCGCGCAGCTTTCGGGCAGCCTCGCGCTCGATGCGCGCTGGTGGCTTTCAGGTTTCGCCATGGCGGGCGCCGGCGCGCTGCTCGCGGCGGGAAGCGGGCTCCTGAAGACGCTGCGCCTGCCCGTGCTCTCCGTCGCGCGGCCCATCGCCTGGCGCGACGCGCATCGGCGCTATCTGCGCCGGCAGGCCGTCCTCGCGGCGCTCGCGCTCATCGGCGCGGCGCTCGCCTGGCGCTTGGCGGAGGGGCTCGTCATGGGCTTCATGGTCATCGCCCTCGCCTTGCTCGGCGCCGCGCTCTTCCTGCCGCTCGCGTTAGAGGCCGTGCTGCGCATGGGCGAGCGCCTCGCTCGACGTCCGCTCGCCCGCTGGTTCTTCGCCGACGGACGGCAGGAGATCGCCGGCCTGTCGCTGGCGCTGATGGCGCTGCTGCTGGCGCTCGCCACGAATATCGGCGTCGGCGGCATGGTGGAGGGCTTCCGGCGGACCTTTGTCGGCTGGCTCGACGAGCGGCTCGTCGCGGAAATCTATTACGAGGCCGCGACGCCCGCCGATGCGCGCGAGATCGAGGAATGGGCGAGAAGCCGGCCGGGCGTCTCGGCCGTCCTTCCCGTATGGCGCGCCCGGACGCGGCTCTCCGACTGGCCGGTCGAAATCGTCGGCATGGTCCCGCATGAGACCTATTCCGCGCATTTCACCTTGCTCGAAGGCGGCGCCGGCGCCTGGCGCGCGCTGCATGAGGAAGACGCCGCGCTCGTAAGCGAGCAGCTCGCGCGGCGTCTCAATGTCGGGCTCGGCTCCTTCATCGACATTCCGGCGTCGCAGGACATATTGCGCGTGAAGGTCGTCGGCGTTTTCCCCGACTACGGCAATCCGCGCGGCCAGTTGCGTCTCGATCACGCGCGCCTCGCGCGACATTTCCCGGATGCGCCGGGCGTGCATTATTCGTTGCGCGTCGCGGCCGCCGACGTCCCGCGCCTCATGGAGGAGATGCAGGCGCGCTTCGGACACAAGATCGCGCGGCTCATCGACAACGCCGGCGTGAAGAAAATCTCGAAAGACATTTTCGAGCGCACCTTCACCGTCACGGCGGCGCTCAATACGCTGACGCTCCTCGTCTCGGCGATCGCGCTCTTTGCCAGCCTGCTGACGCTCAGCAATCTGCGCCTCGCGCATATCGCGCCGGTCTGGGCCATGGGCGTCGCGCGCCGCCGCCTCGCCGGGCTGGAGCTCCTGCGCGTCCTGCTCTTTTCGGCGGGCGCGGCGCTCCTCGCCATTCCGCTCGGACTCTTCATGACCTGGGCGCTCGTCGCCATCGTCAATGTCGCCGCCTTCGGCTGGCGCTTACCGATGCATGTGTTTCCCGCGCAATGGGCGCAGGTCTTCGTCGTCGCGCTGGTCACGGCGCTTTTCGCCGCCATCATTCCGGCGCTGCGCCTCGCCCGTAGCGCGCCCGCCGAATTGCTGAAGGTCTTCGCCGATGAAAGGTAAGGCCCTCGCGGCGCTCGCCCTGCTGCTGCCAACCTTCGCGCAGGCGCAAGGCTTTGGCGGCCTCGGCGCGCAGGCGCCGGGCTTCGAGACGCCCAAGCCGGGAACGCCCATCGTCTTTCCCAAAGACCATGGCGCACATCCCTCCTTTCGCACCGAATGGTGGTATCTCACCGCCAATCTGCGCGGCGCCGACGGCGCGTCCTACGGCGTGCAATGGACGCTCTTCCGCCATGGGCTCGAAGCGGGAAAAAGCGAGGGCTGGAACGACCGCAATATTTGGATGGCCCACGCCGCGGCGACGAGCGCGAGCGAGCATCTCTTCGCGCAGACAATGTCGCGCGGCGGCGTCGGACAGGCCGGCGCGGAGGCTTCGCCTTTTAAAGCCTGGATCGACGACTGGTCGTTCGAGTCGCTCGATCCCGATTTCACGCAAGCCCGCATCGCCGCGCGCGACGCACGCTTCTCCTATGCGCTCACGCTTAGCCGCAACGGTCCTTTCGTCCTGCAGGGCGAAGGAGGCTTCAGCCGCAAGGCGGAGACGGGGCAGGCCTCGCATTATTACAGCCAGCCCTTCTTCTCGGTCGCCGGGACGCTGTCGCTGCATGGCCGCGACGCGAAGGTGACGGGCCGCGCCTGGATGGACCGCGAATGGAGCAGCCAGCCGCTCGCCCCGGACCAGAAGGGCTGGGACTGGTTCTCGCTGCATCTCGCGAGCGGCGAGAAGCTGATGCTCTTCCGCCTGCGCGGCGCGCGCGACTATTTCTCCGGAAACTGGATCGCGGCGGACGGCGCGACGCATCTCCTTGCGGGCGACGACATCACGCTCGAACCGCTGGCCGAGACCATGATCGGCGAACACAAGACGCCGACGCGCTGGCGCGTGAAGGTGAAAAGCCGCGGGCTCGACATCGAGACGACGCCGCTCAATCCGCAAAGCTGGAACGGCGGGACTTCCGCCTATTGGGAGGGACCGATCGCCTTTACGGGAACGCAGAACGGCGAGGGCTATCTGGAGATGACGGGATATTGACGAACGGTTTCCGCCTAATCGCTTCGGGACAATGCGCGCGCCCGTCATTGCGAGCGGAGCGAAGCAATCCAGAGCCGCATCACTGCCTCTGGATTGCTTCGTCGGCTTCGCCTCTTCGCAATGACGGGGCGCGCCGTCAGAGCGTCGTGAGAAACTGGTCAATTGTCTCGAAGAAGGCCTCCGGCGCGTTGACGATCCTCGCCTCCGCCATCCGCGCCAGCGCCGCCGCGCGGCGGCGCGAGCCGGGCTCGGCATAATCCCGGATCGCCTGCATCCAGCCGAGTCCGTCGAGCGGATGAAGATAATCCGGCGCGTCGCCGCCGACTTCCCGGAAGACGTCGAGATCGGAGGCGATCACCGGGACGCCCGCGACCAGCGCCTCCGCGACCGGTAGGCCGAAGCCCTCGCCGAAGGACGGCATGAGCAGCGCGCGGGCGCCCGCCATGAGGCGGCGCAAGCCCGGCGTCGAGAGCCCCGCCGCCTCGACGACATGGGCGGCGAGCGCCGGGCAGCGCGTCATCATGTCCACCACATTCTCGTTGAGCCAGCCGCGCTTGCCGACGACGACGAGCTTCGGCGCGCGCCCGCTCGCCGCAAGCTCCCGCCAGACATTCATCAGCAGCAGGTGATTCTTGCGCGGCTCGATCGTGCCGCAGACCACGAAATAATCGAGGTCGGAGAGCTCGGGCGGCGCGGCCGCCGCCGCTTCGAAGACGGAGGAGACCGGAAGCCTCGCGACGCAGACGGGAATTGCGGCGCGGCCATTCTCGGCCGCGAAGGCCTTGAACCGCGTCTCGACCTCGCGCGCGCTGACGACGACGCCGGCGGCGAGGCGACAGATGTTGCGGTTGCGGCGCGGATGCAGCGTCGCCTCGACGGGCTGGAAGAATTGCGGCTGATCCACAGGAAGCAGATCATAGACGAAGGCGACCGGCTTCACGTCGCGGCGCGCTTCGAGCCAACGCACATACCACGGGTGGTCGAGCAGGAATTGCGTGCCGTTGAAATAGACCGCGCCTTGCGGGACCTCGCCCAGCGGGCGCCCGAGATGGAAGGCCCAATCGCGCAGCGCCCGCCAATTGCGCTCGATCCGCGCGAAGCCCGGCTTGCGTTCGAGCCGGGCCGGGTCGGCGCGCGCATTTTCCGGCGCCGTCAGCGCGGCGACGACGAGCCGATAGACCTCGTCTTGCGCCGCATCGGCGTCCTCGCGCCAGAAGGATTCGATTTCGTCAATCGCGGCGAGCGCTTTTCGAGTCTCGGCCAGACGCGGTCCCAGCGCGGCGCAGGAAAGCGGGACGGCGCCCCGGCTCAGAAAATGGCGCGCCAGCGCGAAGTCGATCCGGTCGATTCCGTTGGGCGAGGCGTTGAGGCCGCGCGTGACGAGGCGGGTGACGTCATAGACGACCGGGGGCGAGGCGCGGTCGCTCACCGGCATTTGAGTTCGCCCGTATAGCATTTCCAGGCTTCCAGCGCGTCATTCGCCGCGCGAATCGCGCGTTCGCTCTCCTTTTCGAGGCAGGCGCGATATTTGAAGACGGACTTGACATACGCCTGCACGTCGCGTTCGCAGGAATCGGGCGGCTCGGCCGCGTCGATGCAGGCGGGCCGCAGCGGCGGGGCGCAATAATTGAAGCCGCTCGGCGGCTCCCCCGCCCGGCCGGGCGCCGTAAAGAGAACGGAGACGACGAGGATCGGCGTCCATGGCCGCAAGCGGCTTATTTGCGCGCCTGGCTCTTTCGGGAAGCGTTGCGGAACCAATCTACAGCGTCCTCGATGGCGAGCCGCGCCGGCCTGGTTGCGTATCCGAGCTCGCGTCGGGCCTTCCGGTCGTCGAAGAACATGCGCGTGCGGGACATCTTCAGGCTATCGCAATGCAAAAAAGGTTCATAGCCCATCAGGCGCGCGCCCCATTCATTGGCGTAGGCCAAAGGCATGAGCGGCCCCGGAGGGAGTTTGAATCGGGGCGCGGGGCGGCCCGTGAGGCGCGAAATTTCGGTCAGCAGATCGCATAAAGTCAAGTTCTCGCCGCCGAGAATATAACGCTCGCCGATTTGCCCCTGCGCCATCGCGGCGAGATGGCCCGCGGCGACATCCTCGACATGGGCGATATTGAGCCCGGTTTCGACATAGGCCGGCATGGCGCCGCGTATGGCTTCGGAGACGATCCGTCCCGTCGGCGTCGGCTTGACGTCGCCCGGCCCCAAAGGCGCCGAAGGGCAGACGATGATCGCGGGCAGCCTCTCCCTTTCGGTCATCGTCTCGACGAGACGCTCCGAGACGATCTTGCTTCGCTTATAGGCGCCGACCGCCTTCTCGGCGGAAAGACGATCTCTCTCCGTGCACACGCAGCCGTTTCCGGCGGCGAGCGTCGCGACGCTGGACGTATGCACGATGCGCTCGACGCCCGCGCGCAGCGCCTCCCGCATGACGATCTCCGCGCCCCGAACGTTCACCCGGAAGATGGGCTCCGGGTCAGGCGCCCAAAGGCGGTAATTGGCGGCAAGATGATAGACCCAGCGCACGCCCTTCATCGCGGCGCGAACGCTTTCCTCGTCGGTGACGTCGCCTTGAACCCGTTCGCAACCGAGGGGGACGTTGTCCTGCGGGCTGGATGCGCGGAGCAGGGCTCGAACGGAATGTCCCTTCTCGAGCAGCAGTTTGGCGACCGCTCCCCCGATGAAACCGCTCGCTCCCGTAATCAGCACGAAGTCTTTGTTATTCATGTCTCGCTGGCGCCGAATTCCGTAGGGAAGCGGTAGGGCGCTTCGCAAACATCATAACTACCGGGTCTAAGCGATTTAAGAATTTCCGCGAAGGTTTGCCAGCGTCGCCGTAGACCTGAAAAAGGAAAATAAGACGGGGGCTTCCCGCAAATCCCCGGAAAGGCCTTAGAAAAAACAAACAGTTATTGCGCAATCTGCTCCGCCAGATCGGTCTTCGGAAGCTCGAACAACGCATCCTGGCGGCTTGCGGGCTCGGCGGCCTTGGATTTCTGCGCCGCGCGCTCTTCACGCTGCAGGCGGCTCAGATCGTTGCGCACGATCCAGACGAAGCCGAAGAAGGTGCAGGCGGACAGAAGGCCGATAATGACGTCGAGACCGATGAAGGAGAAGATTCGACCAGTGGCGACTCCCGGGCCCATCCAAGCGGCGAAGACCGCCCAGGACGCGACCAGAATGCGAAATTCCGTGGCGCCCATGCCGCCATAGGAGAGGCGATGAACGCTCTCAGTCACCACGCGCAGATAGGTATAGGAGCTCATCAGCAGATAAAGCGACAGAACCAGCAGGGCCGAGGGAACCGTAAAGAATGGGGAGAAGCCCAGCCCGACGACGATCAGCGTCTGGGCGATCAGATCGGCGGAATGATCGACGAAATAGCCGTAATGGGGCCGCTCGATCTTGCGGTAGCGCGCGAGCGTGCCGTCGAGCGAGTCGCCGAACCAGTTGAGAAACAAGCCGAGGACGACGGCGATGAGGAACCAGTTGGACCCCCAGCATGCGATGAAGCCGGCGGCGGTCAGCAGCGCGCCGGCGAGCCCGATCGAGGTCAGGTGATCAGGCGTTACGAAAGAAGGAATTCGCCGGACAAGCGCTGCAAGCGCTGCACGCTCGGCGATCGCGAGAACACTATCGTTAATTCTGACGTTGACCACGACGCCCTCCTGGAACAACGCTTGGAAAAGCCTTCCGACGATCCCGCCGGCTAGCGATGTAAATATTCACGAAGCTTTGAGGCGCGAAACGCAACGATAGGTTCGGAACGCGACGCCTCATTGTCTCCCCTACAGCAGTAGCGGTCAAGGAATTTATCCTCTCGGCCGCAACATATTTTTTGCTCCGCAACACGCTCCGGCGTCACCGCCCGATGCGAGAGACCGCGAAACCCTGAACCGCAGGCTGCGAAACCATTTGCACGAGCTGTACCACCTTGCCGATCTCAGCGAGCGGCGCGTTGGACACGTAGATGATGTCCTTGTCCCGGACCGCAAATCGCCGCGCTGCGAAAAGCGCCGACGGGTCCTTCATGTTCAAATGATAGGCGACCGGAATGTGCTGATATTGCAGCAGGCTCGGCGACACGTTCGGGAATTCGCGAACCAGGGTCGTCGGCTCGTATCGCAGCACGAACAGGCCGTCCGGATCCGCGCGGTTGTCGTTCAGGCCGCCGGATTTGCCGATGGCCTCCTCGAGCGTGATGCCGCGCGCGTCGAAGGGAATCACCGCATTGGCGCCGGTCGCGCCCGCGACCGTGAAGGTCTGGGGCCGGCTCTCGACCGTGAGAATGTCGCCCGCGCGGACGAAAATATTCTCGCTCGGATTGGTCAGCAGCGCCTGAAGAGGCGCGCGCGCCGTGCGGTTGCCGCGCGTGATGCTGATGAAGGTCTCGTGAACGGGCGAACGGTAGCCGCCCGCCGCGGCGATGACGTCCAGGACGCGGTCGCCGCGCAAGGTGAGCGGCACGCGGGCGCCGTTGGCGACCTCGCCGGTCACGGTGACCGTGTTGCTGACATTGTTGGCGACGTTCACCAGGGCCTGCGGCTCGATCGCCTTGCCGCGCAGCCGCTCGACGATCGCGGCCTCGACCTGCTGCTGCGTGCGACCCGCGACCTGAACGCGGCCGGCATAGGGCACTGTGATCGAGCCGTCGCGGCCGACGGTCTGGACCGGGATCAGGGCCGAACGCGAGCCCGGGCTGACGCTGTTGACGTCGCTCGCCGAGAAGAGCCCGCCGGCGGCGGCCTCCCAGACCGTGATCTGCAGGGAATCGCCGACGCCGATGACCTGCGACGCCGAAGGCCGGTAGTCGCCGAAAAAGCCGCGCAGCGTCGGCGGCGCGCGGCGGGCGAGGATGTCGAGCGACCGCCCGTTGATCTCAACCCATGCGAAAGGCTCCGCCCCCTCCTGCGGGGGCGAGTAAACGCTTTGCACCATCTCGTCGCGCGAGGGGCCGCTCGAAGGCGTCAGCCCGCAGCCGGCAAGCCCGCCGGCGGCCGCCAGGATGGCGATACACTTAAAGAGAGTGAGGCAAGAAGTTCTCAAAGCCGCTCCATACGCCCCGGGATCTCCAGACTGGAGAGCCTCAGACCTAACAGACAGCGCCGGGTTCTTCCAACGCATTGGACCGAAGGCGAAACCCGAAGCCACACAATTGACTCCCGATGTGGCGGTTATGTCACAGCTGATTGTTAAGGTTGATTAACGCCTAGCCCTATTCCCGAAAGAGGGTTGCCTGAGGCTTAACGCGCATGCGCCGCCCCTGGCCGCCCCCTACGGCGCGCCAAGGCTGCGCTCGCATTGCGGCAAAATTATTCCTCGGGCCCGGAAGCCGCCGTAATTTTTCGGCTGTCGAGAAAAAGCTTCGCGATCAGGCCGATAACGGTGAAGCCCGCCAGGGACATGATCGCCACGTCGATCGGCGGCATGCGGTCGTCCAGGCTCTCGGGCACGCCAAGAAGGATGGCGGCGAAGGGCCAGAGCGTGAGAAGGATCCGGAACTCCGTCACTCCGATCCCGATATAGGCCATCTGTTCCACATGGCGGGTCGCCGCCCGGATATAGCCATAGGCCGAAAAGAGCAGATAGCAGACGACGACGATCGTGGCCGAGCGCATCGTCAGAAAGGGCGAGAAGCCGTAAGCCAGCAGGACCGACAGATGCGAGAAAAGCTCGGCCAGATGATGGGCCATGCCTTCGGCGGCGGCCTCGGCGTCGCGGCTGCGGGCGAGCGGCAGGTCCACGGAAAGGCCGAACCAGTTGACCGCCATGGCCGGCGGCAGAAACCAGATCGCGCCCGGCCAGCTATGCGCGGCGACGAGGGCGGCCGCCGCGGCGACCGCGCCGGCGCCGCCGAGGCAGGAGAGCTGTATGGGCTCGACATTTTCCGGCAGCCGGGCGACGAGCGCTTGGATGAGGCGCTGCTCCTGGCCGCGCAAGAAACTCTGCGTGCGCTGCGCCGGATCGCCGAACAGCCATGAGATAAGTCCGCGCATTGCCCCGCCGCCGTGATCGCCTACGCAAAGCTGATGGCTCAACGGCCCACAAACTATCCGTTTTGCCGTCCCAATGAAAGCCGGCAAGGTCAAAGCTAAGATTACTCTATGCTTTTTTGGAGGGCGCCGCCCCCCTGCGAGAAGCCCCGGGGCCCGCGCGGGCGCGCGCCCCGCTCCGGGCCTTCGGTAAATAATCATTAATATTCAAATATTAAAAAATTCGCCTGAATTGTCGAGATTCAGACAAGAGCCGGCGGCGTGTCGACTTTCAGTCCTGATTTTTACAAATAATACAATGGGCGGCGAGCCGCGGCCTTGCCCCGCGCCGTCAGCCGAACCGCAATTCGGGGCGAAAAAGAGCGCGTTTTACAAGTCGAGGAAGTAGAAAGCCCGATCGACGCAGAATATCGGGCGTGATTTTCGCGGGAGGGCTGCAGCAATGTCGGAAAAAGTCCTGATCGCCCGCGAGAACGGGGTCCTTCGGCTCCTGTTCAACCGGCCTGAAAAGAAAAACGCCTTCGACCGCGAGACCTATCGGGCGATGATCGGGGCGCTCGACGCGGCGCGCGACGACGACGCGATCCGCGCGGTCGTGTTCGCGGGCGCCGGCGCGGATTTTTCCGCCGGCAACGATCTTGCCGATTTCCGGGATTTTCTGGACCGACCCGAGGAGTTTCCCGCGCTGGCCTTCGTGAAGACCGTCGCGGCCTTCGAAAAGCCGATGGTCGCCGCCGTCACGGGCGACGCGGTGGGCGTCGGGACGACCATGCTGTTTCATTGCGATCTTGTCTATGCGAGCCCGGACGCGCGGCTGCGCATGCCTTTCGTCGATCTCGGCCTCGTGCCGGAGGCCGGGGCGAGCCTGCTCGTTCCCCGCCGGGCGGGAATGGCGCGGGCCTCGCAATTTCTTCTGCTCGGCGACGGATTTTCGGGCGAGGAGGCGCATGGCTTCGGCCTCGTCAACGCCATCGCGCCGCCCGGCGCGGTTCTGGCGCTCACAATGGAGGCGGCCGCCAGGCTGGCGGCGAAGCCCCCCGCCGCTCTCCGCGCCGCCCGGCGGCTGATGCGCGGCGATCCGGCGGAGATTCTGGCCAGGATCGACCAGGAGGCCGCGCTCTTCGCCAAGGCGCTCGCCTCCCCCGCCGCGCGCGAGCGGCTCGCGGCCTTCTTCGCCCGCAAGGCGGCGGGCTAGCCTTCCAGATTGGCGTAATTGACCAGACGCGAGGCGCGGATCAGGATGATGCGCATCTTCTCGCCCGCCCGCGCGCAGGTCGCGGCCATGCGGTCCATGTCCTGCGGGGTCCCGTCGCGAAACTGTCTGCGGATGGAGGCCACGCTCGCCAGCGCGATGACGTCGAGTTCCGCGACGAAGGTCTCGAAACGCCGACGGAAGGCGGGGCTCGACTGTTCATAGGCGGCGAGCGCCGAACGCCGGCCCGGCAGCGCCGATTTGCGGAAATATTCCTGATAGCTGACCGGGCGCCAGGCGCAGAGGTCCTCGAGCAGCTCCGGCATTTGCGGAATCTGCTCGAGAATCATGACGAGCTCGTTGAAAAGATTCAGATAGTCGTTGACGAGCCCCGAGATGGGATTGACGAGGGTCTTCGACTTCAATTCCTCGACGGCCTTCTGGCGCTTCTCACTCGGCTCTATAAGCTGCACATCCAACGTCATTTGGGTCTCACCGATGCGCTTGAAACGAGCTTGAACGGAATCCGATAACAAACCCTTGCCGGAAGCAGGGCGGTAGGCCGGGCCGAAGGGGCGGGGAAGCCGAAAAATGCTAGGGAGGGATTGAAGCCCATGTGCGGACGTTACGCGCTGACTTCGGCGCCGGCGGCGATCAGGCGGCTGTTCGACTATCCCGAAACGCCAAACTTTCCGCCCCGCTACAATATCGCGCCGACGCAGCCCATCGCGATCGTCATGGCGGAGCGGGGCGCCGGGGACGCGCGCCGCTTCATGCTGGCGCGCTGGGGCTTTCTGCCCGGCTTCGCGAAGAATGTCCGCGAGTTTCCGTTAATTTTCAACGCAAGATCCGAGACGGTCCTGGAAAAAGCGAGCTTCCGCAACGCCATGAAGCGGCGCCGCTGTCTCATCCCCGCCGACGCCTATTATGAATGGCGGAAATCCGGCGGCGCCGGACGCAGGATGGAAAGGAGGCCCTATCTTTTCCGCCGCGCCGACCGCGCCCCTATGGGGCTCGCCGGCCTGTGGGAAACCTATTCGGGAACCGACGGCTCGGAGATCGACACGGCCTGCATTCTGACCACTCCGGCCAATGCCGCGACGGCCGCCATCCATGAGCGCATGCCCGCAATTCTCGAACCCGCGGATTTCGCCGCCTGGCTCGATTGCGACGAGGTCGACGGCGACGAGGCCGCCGCGCTGCTGACGCCCGCGACGGAGGACGCGCTGGAATTTTTCGAGATCGCCCCCGCCGTCAACAATGTGGGGGGCGACGGGCCGCAATTGCAGGAGCCGCTCGCGCGCACGCTGTTCGGGTGATCGGAAGCGTAGGCTGCAAAGCCTTTTGCGATGAAGTTCCGCCTCCTTTCGTCCTTGCGAGCCGAAGGCGAAGCAATCCAGAGCCTTGTTGGCGCCGCTGGATTGCTTCGCCGCTTCGCTCGTCGCAATGACGGACGGACCGATTAAAGCAGCTTGTCGGGATTGAGCGCGCCCTTCGGATCGAGCGCCCTTTTCAGCGCGCGCATGACGTCGAGCGCGACGGCGTCCTTTACCTGCGCCAGAAGATCTCGCTTCAACTGGCCGATGCCGTGCTCGGCGGATATCGAGCCGCCATATTCGCGCACGAGGCCGTGGACGATCTCGTTCATCTCGTCCCAGCGCGCGAGAAACGCGGCCTTGTCGCCGCCGGCGGGCTGCGACACGTTGTAGTGCAGATTGCCGTCGCCCATATGGCCGAAAGGCACGGGCCGGACGGAGGGGAAACGCGCCGCGACGCGCGCGCCGGCCTCGGCGATGAAGGCGGGGATGCGCTCGACGGGCACCGAGATGTCGTGCTTGATGGAGCCGCCCTCGCGCTTTTGCGCCTCCGAGAGGCTTTCGCGCAGGCGCCAGAGGCTCTCCGCCTGATCGAGAGAATGGGCGAGCGTCGCGTCGCGCGCATGGCCGGCGTCCATCGCCTGCGACAGCGCCGCGCTCGCCACGCGCTCCGCCTCGCCCTCGGCGAAACCGGCGATCTCCACGAGCGCATACCAGGGATGGGGGGCGGCGAGCGGATCGCGGGCGCCGGGAATGTGGCGCAAGACCAATTCGAGTCCGATGCGCGGCACGAGCTCGAAAGCCTGCAAACCTGGCCCCGTATGCGCCTTCGCGAAATTGAGCAGCGCCAACGCCTGCGCCGGATCGTCCAGGCCGAGAAAAGCGACGGCGCGCGAGCGCGGGCGCGGGAAGAGTTTCAGCGTCGCCGCGGTGATGACGCCGAGCGTGCCTTCCGAGCCGATGAAAAGCTGGGTGAGATTGTAGCCGGTATTGTCCTTGCGGAGCTTGCCGAGCGTCGAGAGCAGCCGACCGTCCGCGAGCGCGACCTCGAGGCCCAGCGCGAGATCGCGCGCCGCGCCATAGGCGAGCACATGCACGCCGCCGGCGTTTGTCGCGAGATTGCCGCCAATGGTGCAACTGCCCTCGGAGGCGAGCGACAGCGGGAAATAGCGGTCGACCGACAGCGCGGCCTCCTGCGCCCGCGCGAGCGTCACGCCCGCTTCCAGAGTCATGGCGTCCGAAGAAGGGTCGACATCGCGAATGCGGTCGAGTCTTTGAAGGGAAAGAACGATCTGGCGGCCCGAGGAATCCGGCGTCTGGCCGCCGACGAGACCCGTATTGCCGCCCTGAGGAACAATGGCGGCGCCGCGCTCGTTACAAAGCGCGAGCACCTGGGCGACCTCGCCCGCGTCCCTGGGTTTGACGATACATAAGGCGCGGCCGCGATAGAGGTCGCGCGGTTCGGACAGATAGGCGCCCATCTCCGCCGCATCGGTTATGACGGCGGAAGCTCCGACGATCGCCTTCAGGCGATCGCAGAGATCGGGCGCGTCAGGCCAAGCACTCCGAGACAGAGAAAGCGCCCTCGTTTAGTCGGCGAAAGCCTCAGTAAGGATGACGGCGGCGATGGGCGCGAGCGTCCTTCCTGCGGGCGTAGACGTAAGCGCGCGCGGCGGCGGGCGCGCTTGCGAGGACGACACTGCACAATGCTGCGGCGATTAGCGCATTCATCATGACCCATCTCCTTCCAGTTTTGGAAATCATGCGATTTCCGCCTACACCGGACCATCCAGCAAATCCTATGCCTGTTTTTTTCGTGCGGCAACCGGCTTTGCCGTTCAGCCCTGTCGAATCAAACCGTTTCCCCTCCATTGAGACATTCTCGTCACAGGAACATTACCTAAAAATTAACGGATTTACCCTAGAAGACCGCGTTTTGGCCGCTTCCGCCCGTCCCCGCGCGAAAAAACCGCAACAATTTCGACATGGGGAGAATGGCGAAATTGATCAATGGGAAGGACGGAGCCAATCGTAAAGCCCCCGCTGAGCAAAATTGCGGCGTCCCGCGCGAAACTTTGTGCACTGCAAGAAACCGCGATCGCGGTTTTGACTTTGGACCGGGCGATTTCCGTCGCCTGGGCCGCCGCCCCGGCGCGCGGCGGATCGAAGACGACCGCGTCGAAGGCGGCGAGCTCCGGCGCCGTGAGCGGACGGGAAAAGAGATCGCGCGCCGCGCCGTCGATCGGCTTGAGCCCGGTCGCATTGCGGGCGCCCGCGAGCATGGCGTCGACCGACTCGGCTGCAGAATCATAAGCGGAGACGCGCGCGCTCTGGGCGAGCCGCAGCGCGAAGGCGCCGACGCCGCAAAAAAGATCGGCGACGCGCCTCGCTCCCTGCGCCGCGGCGAGCACGCGCGCGGCGATCGCTTCCTCGCCCGCCCCGGTCGCCTGCAGAAAGGCGCCCGACGGCGGCGAAACGCGCGCCGGACCGACTTCTATGAAAGGCGCGCGGCGCAGCGTCACCAGGCGCCCGTGATTGGAAAGGCGGGCGAGGTCATGCGTCTTGGCGGCCTTGATGAGCGCGCTCGTCTCATGCTCCTCCAGCGGACCCGGCCCGCGCAGATCGACATCCATGCCTTCCAGAGTCGCGGTGAAGGAGAGATCGAGCGGCTTGCCGCGCCCCGCGAGGATCCGCGCGATGGCGCGCGCCGCCGGCAGCGCCCCGGCAAGCTCGGGAACGAGCAGCGGGCAGGCGTCGATCTCGACAATCTCATGCGAGCGCGCGGCCATGAAGCCGAGGCGCGCCTGCCCCCGCGCCATGCGCGCATGAAAGGCGACGCGCCGGCGGCCGGCCCCATGCGCGTCGACAAGCGGCGCGACGTCGAGCGCCAAGCCGGCGTTGCGCAGGGCGGCTTCGACCAGGCCGCGCTTCCATTCCGAATAGGCGGGAGGGGCGAGCGCCTGCACGGCGCAGCCGCCGCAGCGGGCGTAATGCGGGCAGATCGGCGCGACGCGGTCGGGCGAAGGACGGACGATCTCGATCAGCCGACCATGCTCGCCTTCGATTTGCGCCGTCACCGTCTCGCCCGGCAACGCATAGGGCACGAAGACGCGCGCCTCTCCGTCGCGCGCGACGCCCTCGCCGCGATGACCGAGGCGTTCAATGACAAGTTGCTTCATGGCCGCGCCGCGTGAAGGAGAAATTCACGATTGCCGTCGCCGCCCTCGATCGGCGACGCGACGACGCCGAGAACGCGCCAGCCCAGCGCCTCCATGTCTCTGCGCGCCTTGTCGCAGACCTCGGCGTGAATCTTCTCGTCGCGCACCACGCCTTTCTTCACGGCGGCGCGGCCGGCCTCGAATTGCGGCTTGATCAGCGCGACGATCTCCGCCTCCGAGGCGGCGAGGGCGACGACATTGGGCAACAGCGCGGAGAGCGAGATGAAGCTGGCGTCCATCACGATGAGCGTCGGCGCCTCGGCGAGCTGCGCCGGCGCCAGAGCGCGGGCGTCCTGCCCCTCCATGGACGTCACCCGCGCGTCGCCGCGCAGCCTCTCATGCAACTGGCCGTGACCGACATCCACCGCCGCGACATGACGCGCGCCGCGCGCGAGCAACACGTCGGTGAAACCGCCCGTCGATGAGCCCACGTCGAGGCAGAAGCGGCCGGCGGGATCGACATGGAACGCTTCCAGCGCGTGAGCGAGCTTCACGCCGCCGCGCGAGACCCAGGGGTAAGGCGCGGAGGCGACGATCCACGCGCTTTGTTCGATCGGCGTCGAGGGCTTCGTCACGAGGCGGCCGTCCGCCGTCACAAGGCCTGCTTGAATCGCCTCGCGCGCCTTGGCGCGGCTCTCGAAATAGCCCCACTCGCAAAGGGCCGCGTCGGCGCGCTTCGTCGCCATCATTCGCCCGTCTGCAGCAGCGTGCCGGCGCGCCGCGCGCTTTTCAGCAATTCGCCGAAGGCGAGACAGGCGGCGGCGAAGAGGAAGAGGTCGATCGCCAGGCCCTGCGCCAGCAGGTCCCAGCGGACGACATGGTCGATCAGCACGGCGCGCAGGCCCTCGAAAACATAGGTCGGCGGCAAGGTCCAGGAGACCGATTGCAGCCATTGCGGCAAGGTCGAGACCGGATAATAGACGGCGCCGAAGGGCTGCACGAAGAACATCAGCGACCAGACGAGATTTTCCGCCCCGAGCCCCAGCCGCAGCAACAGGCCCGAGACGAAAAGCCCGACGCTCCAGGCGAAGAACATCAGCACGACGAAGAAGGCGCCGAAGGCGACGCCGAGCGCCCAGAGATTGAAGCCGAAGAAGAGGATCGCGAAGAGCGTCACCGGCAGCACGCCGACGGCGAGGCGGATGAGGCTCATGAGAATGAGCGAGAGGATGAATTCCCCCGGCCGCAGCGGGCTCATGAGAATATTGGGCAGGTTGCGCGACCACATCTCCTCGATGAAGGAGAAGGAGAAACCCTGCTGGCCGCGCAGCAGAATGTCCCACAGCAGAATTGCGCCGATGAGCGTGCCCGCCGCCTGCGCCGCCCCGCCGGGCGATTGCAGCGCGCCCGCCTGCACGAGATAGGTCTGCAAAAAGCCCCAGGTGAGCATCTGCACGAAGGGCCAATAGAGGATGTCGAGTATGCGCGTATAGGTCGCGCGCAGCAGATAGCTGTAGCGCAGAAGCATGGCGCCGACGCGCTTGGGCGAGAAGCCGCTCATGACGCGGCTCCCGCGCGGCCGCGCGCGAGATCGAGAAAGACTTCCTCCAGATTGGCGCGACCATAGCGCGCAATGAGATTGGCGGGCGAGCCGTCATCGGCGATGACGCCTTCCTTCAGCATCAGCACGCGGTCGCAGAGCCGCTCGACCTCGCCCATATTGTGCGAGGCGAGCAGGATGGCGCAATTATGTGTGGCGCGATGCGCCTCGAGCCGCGCGCGCACCCAGTCGGCCGTATCGGGATCGAGCGAGGCGGTCGGCTCGTCGAGCAGGAGAAGCTGGGGATCGTTGATGAGCGCCTTGGCGATGGCGACGCGCGTCTTCTGCCCCGCCGAGAGGCGGCCGGTCTGGCGGTCGATGAACTCGTCGAGCGCGAGGGACGACGCCAGCTCCTCGATCTTCGCGTCCACGTCGGGCATGTCGTAAAGCAGGCCGAAAACGCGCAGATTCTGCCGCACGGTGAGGCGGTGCGGCAGATCGACATAGGGGCTCTCGAAATTCATGCGGCCGAGGACGGCGTAGCGGTCGCGCGCCAGATCATGGCCGAAGACGCGGATTGAGCCTTCGGTCGGCTCGATGAGCCCCATGACCATGCCGATCGTCGTGGTCTTGCCCGCGCCGTTGCCGCCGAGCAGGCCCGTCACGCTGCCGGGGGACAGGGCGAAATCGAGCGGCCCGACGACCTTGCGCGCGCCATAGGTCTTGGAGAGGCCATGAACCGCGAGCGCCGGTTCGGACGATGAGGGGGACATGGGACGTTTATGGCGTGGCCGGATTGCTCCGGCAAGGGTCAACGCGCCCCGCCGGCCGACCGGGCGAGGCCTTCCTCATCCTGAGGAGCCTGCGAAGCAGACGTCTCGAAGGACGAGGAAGGCCGCCACAGAGCGCTTTTCTCTCCTTCGTCCTTCGAGACGGCCTCTACGAGGCCTTTTCAGGATGAAGGAGAGAAAAGCTCCGCAGATCACTTCTGGCACTCAGGGCAGTAAAAGGTAGAGCGCCCGGACTGTACCGCCCGCGCGATCGCGCCCTTGCAGCCCGGCGTCGGGCAGGCCGCACCCTCGCGGTCATAGACGCGGAAGGAATGCTGGAAATAGCCGAGCGACCCGTCCGCCTGCCGATGGTCGCGCAGCGACGACCCCCCGGCGGCGAGCGCCTCCCCCAGCACCGCTCTGATCGCGGCCGGCAGCCGCGCCAGCGCCGCCGTTGGCCTGCCGGCCGCGGTGACGAGCTTGCCCCCCGCGCGCAAGGGCGAAATCCCGCAGCGATGCAGCGCCTCGCAGACATAGATATTGCCCAGCCCCGCAATGAGCCGCTGGTCCAGCAGCAGCGCCTTGGCCGGCGCGGCGCGGCCGCGAAAGGCGCGGGCGAGAAAGACGGCGTCGAGCGCGTCGCTCAAAGGCTCGACGCCGATCCCCGAAAACAGCTTATGCGCGTCGAGCTCGGCGGTGGGAATGAGCAGCATGAAGCCGAAGCGGCGCGGATCGTTATAGGTGACGCGGGCGCCGTTCTCCATGTGGAGGACGACATGGTCATGCGCGGCGCTCTTGTCGCGCGGATGATGGAAAAAGCCCTGAACATCGCCGTCGATCCGGAAGGAGCCGGACATGCCGAGATGCATCACGAGCGTCTCGCCCTGATCGAGGTCGTCCAGCAGATATTTCGCGCGCCGCCGCAGGCAGAGGATGCGGCGGCCCGTCAGCCGCGCGGCGAAGTCGGGCGGAAAGGGAAAGCGAAGGTCGCCCCGCCGCTGCTCAACGCGCATGATGCGCGCGCCGACGAGCGCGGGCGCGAGGCCGCGCCGGACGGTTTCGACTTCTGGGAGTTCGGGCATTCTGGAGAGTCCGCCGGGGTCGCGCTTCGCGGGCGCCGCGCGCCGCGCTATAAGACGCCATAGCAAATCGCGAGAGGCCCATGAAGTTCGACGAGTCGGCGGTCGTCGCCCATCTGCGCAAGCGGCTGCCGGACGCCATGGCGGTCTATCTCTTCGGCAGCGTTGCGAGCGGGGACGCGGGCCCCGAAAGCGACGTGGACCTCGCCGTCCTGAACGACGGCCCGCTCGACCCCGTTTTCGTCTGGGACATCGCCTGCGAGCTGGCGAATGTGGTCGACGCCCATGTCGATCTCGTCGATCTGCGCACGGCCTCCACCGTGCTCCAGCACCAGATCGTCGCCAAGGGCCGCCGCCTCTGGGCGCGCGACGTGGGCGCCGATATCTATGAAGCCTTCATCCTCAGCGAAAAGACGGCGCTCGACGAACGCAACGCCGGGCTCTATGCCGACATCCTTCGCGAGGGGCGCGTCTATGGCCGATAATGTGATCCTCAACAAGGCGGCCGCGATCGAACGCTGCGTGCGGCGCGCCCGCGAGGAATACGCCAAGGGGCCCGAGAGCTTCGCGTCGGATTTCACCCGGCAGGACGCGGCGATCCTGAATATCCAGCGCGCCTGCGAGGCGGCGCTCGATATGGGCCAGCATCTCATCCGGCGGGACCGCCTCGGCGCCCCTCAAAGCGCCCGCGACGTTTTCGCGCTCCTCGCCGCCGGCGGGCGGATCGAGCTGGACCTCGCCAAGCGGCTGGAGAAAATGGTGGGGTTCCGAAACATCGCCGTCCACGATTACCAGGCTCTTCTCCTGCCGATCGTCGTCGCGGTCATCACGAAGCATCTCGATGATTTCACGGCCTTCAGCGCCGCCCTTCTGGCCCATGAACGCTGAAATGGCGCGCCCATAGCCTTCCCGCCCGGGAGCGGCTATACCCTCCCCCGTCCATAACGTCAGGCGAGCGATAGATGACCGATTCCCGTTCCGGCCGAGAGGGTTCGACCCATTTCGGCTATTCCGAAGTGCCCCTTTCGGAAAAGCAGCATCTCGTGGACGACGTGTTCCACAAGGTCGCCCGCCGCTACGACGTGATGAACGACCTGATGTCGGGCGGCCTCCACCGCCTGTGGAAGGACACTTTCGCGGCCAAGGTCAACGCCCGCAACCGTCCGGCCTTCCGGCACCTCGACGTCGCGGGCGGCACGGGCGACGTGGCCTTCCGCATCGCTAGGCAATCCGCGCCCGACGCCGAGATCACCGTGCTCGACATCAATGGCGACATGCTGGAGGTCGGCCGCGACCGCGCCCGCGAGAGAGGCGTCGGCGACAAGCTCGAATTCGTCCAGGCCAACGCCGAGTCCCTGCCCTTCCCCGACAATCATTTCGACGCCTATACGATCGCCTTCGGCATCCGCAACGTGCCGCGCATCCAGGTCGCGCTGGAGGAGGCCCATCGCGTGCTGAAACCCGGCGGCCGCTTCCTGTGCCTTGAATTCTCTCAGGTGAACGCGCCGGGGCTCGACAAGATCTACGAGGCCTATTCCTTCAATGTGATCCCGATCGTCGGCAAGCTCGTCGCGGGCGACGGCGAACCCTATCGCTATCTCGTCGAGTCGATCCGCCAGTTCCCGCCGGCCGACGATTTCGAGCGCATGATCCGCAAGGCGGGCTTCCGCCGCACGGGCTATGAGCGCCTCACCGGCGGCGTGGTCGCGATCCATTCCGGCTGGAAATATTAAGGCCGCGATGCTGCTTCAAACCGGCAATTTCCTGCGGCTGGCGCGCGCCGGTTACATTCTGGCGCGCGAAGGCGTCTTCACCTCCGTCGATCCCAATCTCCTGCCGCCCGCCGCCGCGCCTTTGGTGCGGCTCGCCAATCTCTTCGCCAAGGGCAAGGGCGAGAACGCCGGCGCGGCGCTGGTGCGCGCGCTGTCGCAGATCGGCCCGTCCTATGTGAAGCTCGGCCAATTCCTTGCGACCCGCCCCGACGTCGTCGGCGGCGAGATCGCCGACGCCTTGACCGCGCTTCAGGACCGCATGGCGCCCTTCGGGCGCGAAAAAGCCGTCGAGATCGTCGAGGCGTCGCTCGGCAAGCCGATCGGCGAAATCTTCACGAGCTTCGGCGAGCCGGTCGCGGCCGCCTCCGTCGCGCAGGTCCATATGGCGACGGCGCGCTATGACGGCAGGGAGCGCAAGGTCGCGGTGAAGGTGCTGCGCCCCGGCGTCGAGGGCCAGTTCGCGCGCGATCTGCGCGACATGTACATGGTCGCGCGCCTCGCCGAGCGCTGGTCGTCGGAAGGCCGGCGCCTGCGCATGATCGAGGTCGTCGATACGCTGGCGCGCACGGTGAAGCTCGAAACGGATTTCCGCCTCGAAGCCGCCGCGGCCTCCGAATTCGCCGAGAATGTCGAGAAAGATCCCGACATTCGCGTGCCGCATGTCGACTGGGACCGCACGGCCCGCGAGGTCCTGACGCTCGAATGGATCGACGGCGCGCCGCTCTCCGACCTCGATCGCGTCGCGGCGGAGGGCCACGACCTCAAGGCGCTCGGCGCGCATGTGCTGCAATCCTTCCTGCGGCACGCCATGCGCGACGGCTTCTTCCACGCCGACATGCATCAGGGCAATCTCTTCGTCGACAGGGAGGGCCGCCTCGTCGCCATCGACTTCGGCATTATGGGCCGTCTCGGCGCGAAGGAGCGGCGCTTCCTCGCCGAGATTCTCTACGGCTTCATCGTCCGCGACTATAAGCGCGTCGCCGAGGTGCATTTCGAGGCCGGCTATGTGCCGGCCAAGCACTCGATCGAGGAATTTTCCCAGGCGCTGCGCGCCATCGGCGAGCCGCTGCACACGATCAACGCCTCGGATATTTCCATGGCGCGGCTCTTGACGCTGCTCTTCGAGGTCACCGCCCTCTTCGACATGCGCACGCGCACCGAGCTGGTGCTGCTGCAGAAGACGATGGTCGTCGCCGAAGGCGTCGCGCGCAGGCTCGATCCCAGGCTCGACATCTGGAAGACCTGCGACCCGGTCGTGCGCGGCTGGATCGAGGAAAATCTCGGGCCGAAGGGGAAACTGGAAGACGCCGGGAAGAGCGTCATGGAGCTTGCGAAGCTCGCGACGCATCTGCCCAAGACGCTGGCCGACGCCGAGACCGCCATCGAGCGCATTTCGAAGATGGCGGATCAGGGCGTCGATCTCTCGCCTCACGCCATCGACGCCATGGCCGACACGCGGCGCCGCTCGGACAATCGGCTGCTGATCGGGCTGACGGCCATCGCGCTGCTCGCGGCCTGGCTCTTCAGTTAAGACGCGCGCCTTCAGGCTCGCAAGCTCTCTCAATGCCGCCGGCCGTTCGTCCCGTTCGTCCAGGCGTTGACGAGACGCGACGCGGCCATCAGACCCAGTCCCGCCCCGATGAGCAGCGGCAGGTTTCGCGGCGCTTCGCGAATAGCGGCCCGCGCCGCATTTTTCGCCGCGCTCGGCGCCGCGGTTTTCGCCAGATCCAGCAGAGCCTGCGAAACATTGGACGATTGCAGCGCCCGCGAGATCGCGGTCATGGGCGAGGCCTCGGTCAGGGCCGCGAGCTCGGCGCTCGCGCGCGCCTGCTGCACGGCTTCACGGCGACGGGCGTAAGCGAAGACGAAAGCCGAGAGAACGAGAAATACGCCGGCGATCGCGAGATTGCCCCACAGCGGCCCGAGCTCCTCATTGGCCCAATAGGTTGCGGCGGCCAATGCGAAACCGAAGGCGATGACGAGCGGAACCGCCGCCATCGCATTTCCGGACATGCGGACGATCGTGGCGCCGACGGCGTTCTCGGCCCTCTTGATGATCGGCTCAAACATGGACGTCACCACGCGCATTCAGGGGAATTAAATTTTATCTGCCGCCCATCCTCCAGAAGGCGCCGAAGACGAAACCGGCGAGCGCGGCGAGCGCGACGGTCGTCCCCGGCTGCGAACGCGCGGAGGTCTCGATCGCCGACCGGAAATTGCCCAGCACCTCGCCGGTGCGCTGCGCCGCTTCGCCGCTGCGCTCGGAAACTGCGGAAAATGCCGCATTGGCGCGGCCCACGCCCTGCTGAACGGCGCGGCCCATCTGCTCCGCGGCGGTCGACGCCTGCTGCGCGATCGCGCCCGTCATTTCGCCCGCGCCGTGCCCGTTATGCTGGCGCTGCTGTATATTGCGTTCCTCGGCCATTGCCGCCTCCGACGGTTTGACAAGTGGCGAGTCAACGCGACTTGCGCGGAGATGTTCCTGGCGAGGGGCAGGCAGGAAGGAACGATGAGGCGCGGAGGTCGCGCCCTTCTCCCCGTGCGGGGAGCAGGCCGGGGCGAGGGGCAAAAAGAAGCGCTCGGGCTCCTTACTTACAGCGCGACGGGCGCGCATCGACGCCGCCTTGCCCCTGATCCTCTCACCGCTTCTCGAGGAAAGTCACGCTCCCCGCGCCATTCCGAGAAACTCCTCGCGCGTGCGCGGATCGTCGCGGATCACGCCGAGCAGCTTGCTCGTCGTGAGCGAGGAGCCGGGCGTGTTCACGCCGCGCAGCGTCATGCAATTATGTTCGGCCTCGATCACGACGCCGACGCCCTGGGGCTGCAAAATGTCCTGGATCGCCTCGGCGATCTCGGCCGTCAGCTTCTCCTGGATTTGCAGGCGCCGCGAGAAGCCGTGCACGACGCGGGCGAGCTTGGAGATGCCGACGACGCGGTGCGTCGGCAGATAGCCGACATGGGCGCGGCCGAGCACGGGCAGCATATGGTGCTCGCAGAAGCTCACCACGCGAATGTTCTTGAGCACGACGAGCTCGTCATAGCCGCCGACCTCCTCGAAGGTGCGCTTGAGATAATCGCGCGGATCGATCTCGTAGCCCGAGAAAAGCTCCCTATAGGAGCGCGCGACGCGGGCCGGCGTATCGAGAAGACCCTCGCGATTGGGGTCGTCTCCCGCCCATTCGATGAGGACGCGCACGGCCGCTTCTGCGTCGGCCTGGGTCGGCTTGGCCATTCGAATGCTCCCGCACATTCCCGCATGGGGCGCGCAAAAAAGCCGCCCCGTCGCTGTCAACTTGCGACGGAGCGGCCGATTTGGCAAATGCCCCGCTTTCAGGGCGCGACGCTGCGGCCGACGCTCCCGATCGCCGAGCCCACAGAATTCACCGCCCGCTTCACGAAGCCGAAGGCGCCGCCTTCATTTTGCGGCGGGGGCGCCGGCATGGGCTCCGGCGCGGCGGCCGCCTCGGCGGCGGGCGCGGCCTCGGGCGCGCGCGGCTTCGGCTTCTTGGCGGTCTGCGCCGGCTTGGACTTCGGCTTGGCGGCCTTGGCGGGCGCCGGCTTTGGCTCCGGATTGACGGATTCGGCCTTGGCCGGCGCGGCGGGGGCCGGGGCCTCCGGAGGCGGCGCCATGAAGCGGTTGGCGGGCGGCGCGGCGGGCGCGGCCGGCGGCGTGAGCTTGGCGACCGCGCCGGCCGGCGCGGCGGGAACGGGCGCGATGGCGGCCGCCCCCGGAGCAGGCCCGACAGGCGCCACGGCGGCGGGGCGCGCGGCGGGAACCGGGGCCGGCGGGACAGCCGGCGCGCTCGCCACAGGCTGGGGCGCGACAGGCCTTGCGGCGGGCGCCGCCGCCGCGACGGGCGGAGACGCGGGAGCCACGGGAACCGCCGGGAGCGGAACGGCGGCCTCGGGCTCCGGCGACTCGGCCGAAGGCGGGGTCAATTCGGCGCTCTGGGGCGGCGCGGCGTCGCCTTCCGGCGCCGCCGCCTCTTCCTTGGGCGCGTCGGCGGCGGGCTCGTCAAGCGTCGCCTGATCGGTCGGCGCGGCGGCCTCCGTCTCCGAAGGCGAGATGTCGGCGATCGAAGGCTCCTCGGCGGGCGCGCGCCATTTGGAGAGCGTCCAGCCAAGCCCGGCAAGGCCCGCGAGGACAATCGCGACCGAAAGATAGATCAATTTCCGGCGCCCGCCCTCGGGCGGCCGGTCGGACGCGAAGAGCGCGTCCCCGGCCGAGGGCGTCCAATCGTCGGCTTCGGCCGACGCGATGCGCGGCGGCGCGAAATCCGCCGGAGCGGCGTCGGGCGAGGGAAATGGCGGGGGTTGAACCGGCTCCGGCGCGGCTTCCGGCGCGACGGAGAACTTTGGCTCAAGCGTCACTTCCGGCGCCTTGGAGCCGCTCGCAGGCTCCGCGTCGCGCTTCAGGAGTTCCTTGAACTCGGCGAAAGCCGCCATGAGTTCCTTGTCGTCAGCTTGCATGCTCATGCCTGCCCACTTGTGTGTCGTGGACCGCCGAACCCGGCGGGAAAAGTCGCGGCCAGCCGCCGCCGGCGTCCGTCCGGCGAGCGCTGTCCCGAATCAAAACCATAAATTGTGGCGGTTATTCGCCTATTAAGTCCCGCTCGCGCCGGAACATGCCCAGGACCGCCGCGTTTTGGGCGCATCGGGCGGGCTCTGCACGCTGCCCGCCGACCGCCGGAGCGCATCCCGCGCTCTCTCGCGAAGGAGACCGATCATGATGGATTGGAACCGCATCGAGGGGAACTGGAAGCAATTCAAGGGCAAGATCAAAGAGAAATGGGGCGAGCTGACCGACGACGACATTGACCGCATGGAAGGCAGCCGCGAGCAGTTCGAAGGCAAGATTCAGGAGAAATACGGGATCGGCAAAGACCAGGCGAAGCGCAATGTCGACGACTGGCTGAAGACGCTCCAGTAAAGCGCGCGACGGGCGGCCGCATCCTGGCCGCCCTTTCCGCGGAAGCCGCCCGCGACGTCCCGCCCGGCCGAGGCCGGGCCTCGCGGGGCGGCTTCACAAGGCTTTCGAGCCTCCCCTCCATTCTTCCCGGCGCGGCCTTCCCGGAGGCGGAATCGGCGCATTCCATGCGCGGACCCGCGACGACGGGGCGCAGCCTTGCCTGGAAGGAATCCAAGCTAGCGAAATTGACGCGCCGTAGACAGGCTTTCTAGAATTCATTGAGTTATTTAACGAAGCGAACGGCCATGCTTCCTCGACATCTGTTTCTGCGCGGCGCCTTGGCGCTCTCCTTGTCGGCGCTCGCTTTTTCGCCCTTCCGGGCGACGGCGCTCGAACCCGCGACGCAGACCGCCGCCGACGAGGCCGGATTGTCGCCTTTGGAGCGCCTCGGCAAGCACATCTTCGAGGATAAGAGCCTCTCGCGCCCGGCGGGCGTCTCCTGCGCCTCCTGCCACGACGCCGCCGCCGCCTTTCAGGGCTCGAACGGCTCGCCCGCGCCGGCGGTCGCGCGCGGCTCGAAGCCGGACTCGCTCGGCAAGCGCAACACGCCGACGATCATGTACGCCTCCTTCGCCCCGCCCTTCGGCTTCATCGACGACAAGGACGAGGAGACGGGCAAGGTCGAGAAGATTCCCGCCGGGGGACAGTTCCTGGACGGGCGCGCCGACGATCTTCTCGCGCAATTCGAGGGACCGCTGCTCGATCCGCTGGAGATGAACGCGCCCTCCAAGCGCTCCGCCGTGGAGGCGATCCGCGACGGCGCATACGCTGCGCTCGCAAAGGAAGTCTACGGCGAGACGGTTTTCGACGATCCCGACAAGGCCTTCGAGAAGCTGGCGCAGGCCGTCGTCGCCTTCGAGTCGAGCGCACGCTTCCACCCCTTCGCATCGAAATTCGACGATTATCTGCGCGGAAGCGCCAAGCTCTCCGCCATTGAACAGAAGGGCTTCGAGCTCTTCAAGGACCCGAAGAAGGGCAATTGCCTCGCCTGCCATGTCGGCAAGGAAGACTCGCGCGATCCGCGGGACTGGCTCTTCACCGACTTCACCTATGACGCGCTCGGCGCTCCAAAGAACTTCGCCATCGCCGCCACGGCCAATGCGCTCGATCTCGGCCTCTGCAAGCGCCCCGGCCTCGACAAGATCGCGCCCGCGGGCTTCGACGTCGGCAGCCTCTGCGGCGCCTTCAAGGCGCCGACGCTGCGCAATGTCGCGGTGACGGGCCCCTATCTTCACAATGGCGTTTTCACGAAGCTGCGCGACGTCGTCGCTTTCTACGCCACGCGCGACACCGACCCTTCGCGCTGGTATCCGAAGGGCGAGAAGGGCAAGGCGGCGAAGTTCGACGATCTACCGTCGGAATATCGCGAGAACGTCAATACGGAAGAAGTTCCCTACGATCGGAAGGAAGGCCAGAAGCCGCGCCTGTCGGAGAAAGAGATCGACGCCGTCACGGCCTTTCTAGAGACGCTGACCGACCGCCCGGCGCAATGATCCGAGGCGGGCTTGCCTTGGCGCGTCTCGCTTCCCATTTCCCGCCATGACGAAGCCGGCGCGACGGCTTCGCTTAGCCGGGAGGATTTCCATGTCGAATCGTCGTTTTGCCGCCCTTCTGCTCGCCGCGGGCGTGAGCCTCGCCGCCGCCCCTCAACTGGCGCTCGCCCAGGCCAATCCGGTCGAGGAGGCGACGAAAGCCGTCGCCGGCCAGCAGGAGGAGGATCATCTCGCCCAGGCCGTTTCCCATGCGCGTGAAGCTGTCGGCGCCGGGGCGGAACGCAACGCCGCGTCCGTGACCGAACATGCGAGCGCCGCGCTCGAGCACGCGAACGCCGCCCAGGCGGCCAAGCCGAACAAGCACACGGCGGCCGGAATCAAGCATCTGAAACAGGCCATCGCCCACGGCAAGAAGGGCCACGCCAAGGTCGCCAAGAAGCATGCGGAGCAGGCGCTGACGCACCTCACCCACGCTCAGGAAACCTCGAAGTAGTCTTCGCCTTTCCCCAGGCGCCGCGAGAGAGCCGGACTTCCTCGCGGCGCGCGGTCAGCCCGCGACGAGCCCGTAACGCGCCAGGGTCGCGCGCAATGGCGGACCGGGCGTCGCGCCGCTCGTAAACACGGCGCGCGCCTGCCCCTTTCTGGCGAAGCTCTCCTCGATCCCCTTTTCGCGCAGCAAGGAATCGGCGCGCCGCGCGATCGCGGGCGCCGGATCGATCCAATCCACCGGCCAGGGCGCGAGGCGCCGGAAATCCTCGACCAGCAGCGGATAATGGGTGCAGGCGAGCGCCACCGCGTCGGTGCGCGCGCCCGCCTCCTCCACGAAGCAGGGAGCGATCTCCGCGGCGATCTCCACGTCGCGGACGTCCCGCCCATGCATCTGCGCTTCGGCGAGCCCTGCCAGCGCGGCGGAGCCGACGAGCCTCACGCGGCAATGGCCGGCGAATTGCGCGATGAGATTTTGCGTATAGTCGCGCTTCGCCGTTCCCGGCGTGCCGAGCACGGAGATGAGATGCGAGCGCGAGCGCTCCGCCGCGGGCTTGATGGCGGGGACCGTCCCGACGAAGGGAATATGCGGCCAGCGCAGCCGCAGATCGGGCAGCGCGATGGTCGAGGCCGTGTTGCAGGCGATGACGACCATGTCCGGCGCATGCTCGGCGATGAGCTTCTCCATCACCCGCACGACGCGATCCACAAGGTCCGGCTCCTTCCAGGAGCCATAGGGAAAGCCGGCGTCGTCCGCGCCATAAACGTAATCCGCGCCAGGCCGGACCTTGATGATTTCGGCAAAGACCGTGAGACCGCCAAGGCCGGAATCGAAGACGAGGATTTTGGGCGGTTTGGTCATCGGCTTGCGTTGATCGTCGCGAATCGTCGCTGATTAATAGCGCCGCTTGGGATTAACGCCGCATTATGAGCGGAAAGCAGCCAGACGAAATAAATTGACCTGTCGTTTCGACTGGTCAAAAATCGGCCATGCGCGAAATACAAGCCTCTGAAGCCAAGGCTCGGCTCGCCGAGCTTCTCACCGCCGTCGAACATGGTGAAACGATCCTCATCACCCGCCATGGACGCGGCATCGCGCGGCTCGTCCCCGAAGCCAATCTTCGCGCCGCGGAGGCGGCGCGTGCAGTCGACGAGCTTCTGCGGTTCCGGGATCGCGTCGAAAAAGCGCCGCTCGACGAATTGCTCGCCGCGCGTCGAGAAGGTCACAAATATTGACCCTTTTTGTCATAGACGCCTCGATTCTCGCAGCGGCGGCGCTCGCTGACGAGCAGCACCCGCGCGCCGTCGAAGCGGTGACCCTTTTGCGCAAAGGCGGCGCGCTCGCCCCGAGCCTGCTCTTTTTCGAAATTCGCAACGTTCTGCTTATCAACGAGCGGCGCAAGAGGCTCAGCGAGCAGGACAGCGCCGCCTTCCTGAATATCCTCGGACGCCTACCCATCGAAACGGATCGCGCGTGCGGCGAGACGCAGCTTCTGCTTCTCGCCCGCAAGCATAGGCTGACGTCCTACGACGCCGCATATTTGGAGCTCGCCTTGCGCAAAGGCTTGCCGCTCGCGACGCTCGACGCCGATCTCGAACGCGCGGCGCACGCTGAGAGCGTCGAGATCATCGATCCGGCAGCTTGATCAGAACGGGAGATTGAAGACGCGCGACGGCTCCAGCGCGCCCTCGACCACTTCGCCGAAAGCGACCGGCACGCCGCCGCAGGCCGCATAGACCACGCCTTCCGCCGGAGCGTCGCGGCCGCGCAGGATGACCGAGCCGCCGCGCCGCAGCCGCGCCGCGGCGTCGCGGTCGACGACGACGCAAGGAAGCTCCGAGAGGCCCGCCTCGACCGAAAGCAGCGCCTCGCCGGCCATGCCCTGGCCTTCGATCTCGTCGAGCGTGTAGGAATCCTCCTCCACGAACGGCCCGACGCGCGTGCGCCGCAGCGCCGTGACATGGCCGTAGCAGTCCATGAGGCGCCCCAGATCGCGCGCGACGGCCCGCACATAGGCGCCCTTGCCGCATTCCATGTAGAAGACGGTCTCTTCAGGCGAAAAGGCTTCGATCGTCAGCGAATGGATGGTGACGGCGCGCGCCTTCAGATCCACCCGTTCGCCCTCGCGCGCAAGATCGTAGGCGCGCTCGCCGCCAATCTTGATCGCGGAGAATTGCGGCGGCGTCTGCAGGATGTCGCCGAGAAATTGCGGCGTCAGGCGCTCGATCTCGGCGCGCTCGGGACGCTTCGCGCTCGTTCGCGCGATCTCGCCGTCGGAATCGTCGGTGTTTGTCTCCGCGCCCCATTTGACGGTGAAGCGATAGGCCTTCTCGCCGTCCTGCACGAAAGGAACGGTCTTGGTCGCCTCGCCGAAGGCGACGGGCAGAATGCCGGAAGCGAGCGGATCGAGCGTGCCCGCGTGGCCCGCCTTCTGCGCGTTGTAGATGCGCTTGAGGCGCGACACGGCTTGCGTCGAGGTCAACCCCACGGGCTTGTCGAGCACAACCCAGCCGTCGACGACGGCGCGATTCGATTTTCTCTGACTCATAAATGTCTCAGGCTTTATCGTCTGCGTCGTCGCCGGACGCCTCGAGGTCGCGCTTCACGCGATCGGAATTGAGAATCGCGTCGATGCGCGAGACCGCGTCGAAGCTGTCGTCGATGCGGAAACGGATTTCCGGCGCGAATTTCAGATTGACCTCATGCGCGATCTCGCCGCGCAGGAATTTCTTGTGGCGGTCGAGCGCGGCGATGACGGCCGCCTCGTCCTTGCCGCCGAGCGGCATGACATAGACCGTCGCAAGCTTCAGGTCGGGGCTCATCTTCACGCGCGAGACGGTGACGACGTGCTTCTCGAGAACGGGATCGTTGATGTCGCCGCGCGAAAGCATCTGCGCCATTGCGTGACGCACGAGCTCGGCCACGCGCAGCATGCGCTGCGACGGCGCGGAGCCGGCGGAATGATGGGATCGGGACATTTTTCCTAAGATTACTCGATTTCGCGGGATGACGATCCGCGCATCATGGCGAGGAGTCTTTCAAACGCGCGGACTTCGGCCTTTTCGACTTTAGCGTCGATCCTGTCGTCCATTGCGTTGCTGACGAATCTCGATATTCCTTTCACTTCGCCGCTCAATTCGTCGAGCTGCCGTTGACGTCGCGCAACTCTCGCCGCAGTTCCTTGTTTTCGGTCTTCAACGACGACACGAGGCGCTCAAGTTCGAGAATATTCTTTCCGAATTCGAGGAAGCGTCTCCAGGAAAGCTTCCACTCGCCGGCCTCGCTGTCTCGCGACGCCGGCGGCTTTTCCGCTTCCCCGCCTTCCCCCATCAATGCGTCTCCGCGAGCAGATGCTCGAGAATTTCCCGCGTCTGCGCCTGCGTGCGATCAATCTGCTTTCTACGAACCTCCATCTTGACGAGATCGCGCCGCGTTTCGTCGACGATCTCCGACATCATCCCGGCCGATCCATCGAGAGAAGCCAGCATGAAATCGACCGCGCGGGCGGGGGAGTTCAAGCAATACTGCTCCAACGCCTCCTGCGCGGCGTCGAGCCGCGCATTCGCGTCGGGCTCATCGCCGGCTTCACGGAGCGATCCGTCGGCGGCGCCAAAAGCGGACGTCGACGGCGTATGACGGCGAAGGACTTCTGACACCGCCAGGATGGTTCTCGCCAGCTCCTCGTCACAAGAGCCCCCATGCGACGCGAAGCACTGATCGAGTTCGCTCGCTCCTTGCACGATCTTTCTGACCGCAAGCTCGAACCGCTGCTCTCTCGTCGCGCTCATGGCGTTCCTCCCATGACAAGCCGTCGCCCTTACAGCGTCCGCTTGATCTCCTCGACGCGATAGCATTCGATGACGTCGCCCGCGCGCATGTCCTGATAGTTCTCGAAGGCCATGCCGCATTCCTGGCCGGCGTCAACCTCCTTGACCTCGTCCTTGAAGCGCTTGAGCGTCGAGAGCTTGCCCTCATGCACGACGACATTGTCGCGGATGAGGCGCACGCTCGCGCCGCGCTCGACCTTGCCGTCGGTGACGCGGCAGCCCGCGACCTTGCCGACCTTGGAGATATCGAAGACTTCGAGAATCTGCGCATTGCCGAGCATGGTCTCGCGCAGAGTCGGCGCGAGCAGGCCCGACATGGCCGCCTTCACATCGTCCACGAGATTATAGATGATGTTGTAATAGCGGATCTCGATGCCGGCGCGTTCGGCCGCCTCGCGCGCCTCCTTATGAGCGCGCACATTGAAGCCGATGACCGCGGCGCCCGAGGCTTCCGCGAGCGCAATGTCGGATTCGGAGATGCCGCCGACGCCCGCATGCACGATGCGCGCGGCGACCTCGTCCGTGCCGAGCTTCTCGAGCGCGGCGGCGATCGCTTCGACCGAGCCCTGCACGTCGCCCTTGATGACGAGCGGGAACTCCTTGCGGCCGGCCGTCTTGAGCTGGCTCATCATGTCGGAGAGCGAGCCGCGCGCCGAGCCGCCGCGGGCGGCGAGCTTGTCGCGCTTCATGCGCTCGCGATATTCGGTGATCTCGCGGGCGCGCGCTTCCGACTCGACCACGGCGACGCGGTCGCCGGCCTCCGGCGTGCCGTTGAAGCCGAGAATCTCCACAGGGAAGCTCGGACCGGCCTCCTGGCGCGTGGCGCCCTTATCGTCCAGGAGCGCGCGGACGCGGCCCCATTGCGTGCCGGCGACGATGATGTCGCCCACCCGCAGCGTGCCGCGCTGCACCAGCATGGTCGCGACCGGGCCGCGGCCCTTGTCGAGGCGCGCCTCGATGACCGTGCCTTCGGCGGCGCGCTCGGCGTTGGCCTTGAGGTCGAGAACCTCGGCCTGCAGCGAGATCGCGTCGAGCAGCCTGTCGAGATTGAGCTTCTGCTTGGCCGAGACCTCGATCTCGAGCGTCTCGCCGCCCATGCTTTCGACCTGCACCTCGTGCTGAAGCAGCTCCGTGCGCACGCGCTCGGGCCGGGCGTCCGGCTTGTCGATCTTGTTGATGGCGACAATGATCGGAACGCCCGCCGCGCGCGCGTGATTGATGGCCTCGATCGTCTGCGGCATGACGCCGTCATCCGCGGCGACCACCAGCACGACGATATCCGTCACCTTGGCGCCGCGGGCGCGCATGGCGGTGAAGGCCGCGTGGCCGGGCGTGTCGATGAAGGTGATCGGCTGGCCGCCGGGCGAGGTCACCTGATAGGCGCCGATATGCTGGGTGATGCCGCCGGCTTCGCCCGCGACGACATTCGCCTGGCGGATGGCGTCGAGCAGGGAGGTCTTGCCGTGGTCGACATGGCCCATGATGGTGACGACCGGCGGCCGGGGCTCGAGATCGGCGTCGGCGTCGGGCGTGTCGAACAGGCCCTCCTCGACGTCGGACTCGGCGACGCGCTTGACCGTGTGCCCCATCTCCTCCGCGACGAGCTGCGCCGTGTCGGCGTCGATCACGTCGGTGATCTTGTGCATCGCGCCCTGCTTCATCAGCAGGCGGATCACGTCGACGCCGCGCTCGGACATGCGGTTGGCGAGCTCCTGAATCGTGATGGTCTCGGGAAGCACGACCTCGCGCGAAATCTTTTCCTTCTGCTCCGCGTGGCCGTAGCCCTTCAGGCGCTGCACGCGGCGGCGGAAGGAGGCGACGGAGCGCGTGCGTTCCTCGCCCTCCTCGCTCGTCGCCGTGGTGACCGTCAGGCGGCCGCGGTTTTTCACCTCGCCGCTGCGGGACGGCGCGGGGCGCGGGGGCGCCGGCGGCGTGAAGCCGCCAATGGTGCGCACGGGCGGGCGCTTGACCGGCTCGGCCGTGCGGCCGGCGGACGGCGCGGCGGCCGATCTTTGGGGCGCCGCGGCGGCTGCGGGCCTTGCCGCGGGCGTGGCTTTCGGTTGCGCGGCGGGCGCCGTGACGGAAGGCGCGGAGCCATCCTGGGGCAGGCGGCGACGCGCCTCTTCCTCAGCCTTGCGCTTCGCCTCCGCCTCGCGGGCGAGGCGCTCCTCCTCCTCGCGCTTGCGCGCTTCGGCGGCGGCGCGCTCGGCGCGCTCGCGCTCCTCGCGTTCGGCGCGGGCCTTGGCCTCGATCTCGGCGCGGCGGCGATCTTCCTCCTCGCGGGTGCGGGCGTCGACCAAAGCGCGGGCGCGCGCCTCACGCTCCTCCTCCGTCAAAGCGCGCAGCACCATGCCGGAATTGCCGCGCGGCGGCGCGGCCGGGCGCGGCTGCTCGGCGCGGGGCGGCGGAGCCGCGGCGGGAGCGGCCGCGGCGGGCTTCGCCGGTTCGGCATGGCCCGGCGCGCGACGCTTCACCTTCTCGACCACGACCACTTTCGAGCGGCCATGGGAGAAGCTCTGGCGCACCATGCCCTGCTCCCCGGCCGGCCGCTGCTTCAGATGCAACGTCTTCGACGGCGCGACAGTCAGGGTTTTGTCGCTGTTCTCGCTCTCACTCATCCAGCTTCCGATCCTCGGCCGCTTCCGACCCGATAGTATCCACTGTCCTCTCCGGCCGCCCGCCAGCGTCCGGCTGCTCATCCCGCATCATCTGCGCCGCAAGGGGCGCGCCGTCCGGCGTCACGCCCCGATAGGCCGCCAGCCGGCGGCAGCGCGAAAGAAAACTCTTTCCTGGCCCGCCAGAGGCGAGCGCAGCATGTATCACATTTGTGCGTCCCAAAGCCAAATCCAATTGGCTTGACGTAAATAAGCCGACGATGGGCGGAACGCCATCGTTTTCCGGCGCGTCTCCGCTTTCCGCCCGCCGGGCGCTTTGACGCAGCTTGCGCTTGCCGTCCGCGCCGCCGTCGCTGGCCTCGACGAGAATTCCGGCCGCGCCCTTTGCGAGCAGATCGGCGACCTTGTTGAAGCCGGCCGTCACCGCGCCGGCCTTATTGGCGAGCGCCAGCATTTGCAGGCAATCGGCTTCGAGCAGGCGATCGACGTCCTCCGCAAGCCGCGGCGGCGCCTCCGCCTGCTCCTTGAGGCTCTTGGCGAAGATCCGCTTCCTGGCGGCCTCCGCCACCAGATCGGCGCGCGCGCCGACCCAGACGCCGCGGCCCGGCAGGCGCGCGCGAATGTCCGGCGCGATGACCCCGTCGGGTCCGCGCACGAAGCGGATCATCGCCTCGGGCGGCGCGCGCCGCCGCGTGACGATGCAGGTCCGCTCGGACTCGCTTTCTTTGCTCGCCAAGACTTCTCTCGCCGCCAAGCCCGTCACTGTCCTTATTCGTCCTCCGCCGGCGTTTCCTCGGCCGCCTCGGAGGCCTGCTCCTCGATCCAGCCGGCGCGCACGCGCGCGGCCATGATCATCGCCTCGGCCTCCTCGCGCGAGAGATCGACGCCTTCGAAGAAGCCTTCATGCTTCGTGGTCTCGCCGTCCTTCTTCTCGGTCCAGCCGACGAGGTCGTCCGGCACGCAACCGGCGAAATCTTCCATCGTCTTCACGTCGTTCTCGCCGAGCTTGACCATCATGGCGGTGGTCATGCCGTCGATCTCGTGCAGTTCGTCCGAAACGCCCAGCTCCTTGCGGCGCGCCTCGTTCTCCGCCTCGACGCGCTCGAGATAGTTGCGCGCGCGGGTCTGGATCTCGTTCGCCGTCTCCTCGTCGAATCCCTCGATCGAGGCGAGCTCGGGCAGCTCGACATAAGCGAGCTCCTCGACGGAGCGGAAGCCTTCCGAGGCGAGCAGGCGGCCCACCACCTCGTCGACGTCGATCGCCGACATGAAGACGCGGGTGCGCTCCTCAAATTCCCTCTGCCGGCGCTCGGACTCCTCGGCCTCTGTCAGAATGTCGATGTCCCAGCCGGTGAGCTGCGACGCCAGGCGCACATTCTGGCCGCGGCGGCCGATGGCGAGCGATAATTGATCGTCGGGCACGACCACCTCGATGCGCGAGCTGTCCTCGTCGAGAACGACCTTCACCACTTCCGCCGGTTGCAGCGCGTTGACGATGAAGGTCGCGGCGTCCGCCGACCAGGGGATGATGTCGATGCGCTCGCCCTGCAATTCCTGCACGACGGCTTGAACGCGCGAGCCGCGCATGCCGACGCAGGCGCCGACCGGATCGATCGAGGAGTCGCGCGACACGACGGCGATCTTGGCGCGCGAGCCCGGATCGCGGGCGACCGACTTCACCTCGATCACGCCGTCATAGATCTCCGGCACTTCCTGCTTGAAGAGCTTGGCCATGAATTGCGGATGCGTGCGCGACAGGAAGATCTGCGGCCCGCGCTGCTCGCGCCGCACGTCATAGACATAGGCGCGGGCGCGGTCGCCGGGGCGGAACATCTCGCGCGGGATCATCTCGTCGCGGCGGATGACGCCCTCGCCGCGGCCGAGATCGATGATGACATTGCCATATTCGACGCGCTTCACGACGCCGTTCACGATCTCGCCGATGCGGTCCTTATATTCCTCATATTGGCGGTCGCGCTCGGCCTCGCGCACCTTCTGCACGATGATCTGCTTGGCCGACTGCGCGGCGATGCGGCCGAAGTCGAAGGGCGGCAGCGTCTCGGAAATCCAGTCGCCGGGCTGCGCGGCGGGATTGCGCTTGCGGGCGTCCTCGATCGAAATCTGCGTCGCGTCGTTCTCGACCTTGTCGACGACGAGCAGCAGACGCGAGAAGCGGACTTCGCCGGTGCGCGGATTGATCTCGGCGCGCACCTCGGTCTCCTGTCCATAGCGCGAGCGCGCCGCCTTTTGCAGCGCGTCCTCCATCGAGGCGATGACGATCGTGCGGTCGATCGACTTCTCGCGCGCGACGGCGTCGGCGATCTGCAAAATTTCAAGTCGGTTGGCGCTGACGGCCATGGTCACTCTCCCTCGGAGCGGGCGGAACGGGATTTCGATCCCAGACCTTTCTTGAAATGCGTCTGCACGCCGGCCGGAACCAGCGGCTTTGCCTTGTTCTTCTGCGGGCCGCGGAAGCGTCCCGGCCCCCGGCGCGGACGTTCTTCCTCTTGGTTTCCGGCCTCTTCTTCCTGCGCCGCCTGTTCAAGCTTGCCGGCGCGCAGCGATTCGCGGATGAGCGCCTCGGTGAGCATCAGCTTGCCCTCGTCGAGATCGGCGAGCGGCAGCGTGACGCGCTTTTCCTCATCGGCGCGCGCGTCGTTGCGCTCGATCGTCACTTTGGCGGCGCGGCCTTCGCCCTCAACGCTTATGATGATCCCGCGAAAGCGCTTGCGCCCCGTTTCGAGCGGATGCGTCAGCTCGACGCGCGCTTCGTGGCCCACCGCGCGGGCGAAATCCGAGACGCGCACCAGCGGCCGGTCGACGCCGGGAGACGAAATCTCAAGCCGGTATTCGCCGGAGATGAAATCCGCGACGTCCAGCTCGGGGGAAAGCGCCTGGCTCGCCGCCTCGCAATCGTCGATGGTCATGATCCCGTCGGGGCGTTCGGCCATGATTTGCAAAATCTGGCCGTTTTGCTGCATCAGCTTGACGCGCACGAGCCGGAAGCCAAGCTGCGCGAGCACCGGCTCAGCGAGATGCGCCACGCGCGCGGCGACGCCCGTCTCCAAAACGAGACGGGGCTCGTCGAGGGCGGCGTCGATGGGAGCGCTTTCGGTCAAGCCTGGTTCCTGCGGTTCGGGTTCGCCAAACAAAAAAGAGCGGGTCCCCGCGGGGCCCCACCCTCAACGGCGACCATTGCGAGAATGATCGTTATGAGATGGAATTTGAGCTTCTATACACTAGGAGGGCGGGGAGAGGCAAGGAGAACCGCCGGCGGACTTGCAATCAATCTTGCCGATGAGCCGTTAAACGCCTCCCCTTCACAGGGAGGTCGCTGGTCGAAGGCCGCCGGGCGGGGTTCTTTCAATGGGAAGGAGCCCCACATATCCGGAGGCGAACACAGAATGGCCCGACCGACCGCCGTCATTGCGAGCGCAGCGAAGCAATCCAGAGCGGCCTATCCGGCGCTCATCCTTGCGACTGGATCGCTTCGTCGCTCTGCTCCTCGCGATGACGGAACCGGTCGATCGAAATGCCGTTCAATAGTGGGCGCGGGATCAAAGCAACGAGGCAAGCTCCGCCTCGCTGAAATCAGCCCTAACCGCTCCCTGCGCGGCGAGCGCAAAATGGAACGACCCGCGCCGCCAATGCGCGGCGCTCCACTCCTGCGGCGAGCCGTCGCGCATCGTCACGCGCGGCGGATCGAGCGAAACGGAAAAACTGTCGAGCGCCCGCGCGAGCCCCTGGCCGGTCGCCTTCACCACCGCTTCCTTCAGCGTCCAGATCGCGAAGAAAAGATCGCGGCGCGTCTCGCCCTCGACGGCGGCGAGCAGCGCGACTTCCTCGGGCGCGAAGAAGCGCTGCGCGAGCTTCATGCTTTCGGCGCGGCGGTCCGAGGGCTCGACGTCGATTCCGATCTCGACGCCTTCCGCGACGGCGACGGCGACCATGCCGCGCGTATGCGACAGGCTGAAGCGCAGATCGCGCGGCGGATCGAGAAGAAAGGGTTTGCCGAGCTTCGTCGCCGCGAAGCGCCAGTCCCGCGCCGGAAGACCGGCGCGGCGCGACAGTTCGAGGCGCAGCAGCGCATGCGCGGCGACGTAGGACTGACGGTCCTCGTCAAAAGCGAAGCGCGCCGCACGGGCGCGCTCCTCATCGTCCAGCAAAGCGGCGAGCGCCGACCACTGCTCGGGCGAGACGCCCGCAAGGTTCAGCGCCCGGACCGCGACATCCACGATCAGGAGACGCCGAGCTTCTTCTGAAGGTTGGTCGAGGACGTGGTATATTGGAACAACAGCTTCTTGTCCGGGAAGATGTAGCGATGCGCCTTCTGCGCCGCCAGCGCGCCCTCGTGGAAGCCCGAGAGAATGAGCTTCAGCTTGCCCGGATAATAATTGATGTCGCCGACGGCGAAGATGCCCGGATGGCTCGTCTCGAATTTCTCGGTGTCGACCGGGATCAGGTTCTCGTTGAGCTGCAGGCCCCATTCGGCGACCGGGCCGAGCTTCATGGTCAGGCCGAAGAAAGGCATCAGGCGATGGCAGGAGAGCCGCTCTTCACTGCCGTCATTCCCCTTCAGCAAGGCGCTCGAAAGCTGGCCGTCGGCGCCCTCGACCTGGGTGATCTGGCCGAGCTTGAAGGAAATCTTCCCTTCCTTCACCAGTTCCTGCATCGCCGAGACCGAATGCGGCGCGGCGCGGAAGGCGTCGCGGCGATGGACGAGCGTCAGGCTCCTCGCGATGGGCTGGAGATTGAGCGTCCAGTCGAGCGCGGAATCGCCGCCGCCGACGATGACGACGTCCTTTTCGCGGAAGTCCTCCATGCGGCGCACGGCGTAGAAGACGGACGTGCCCTCATATTGCTCGATCGTCGGGATCGGCGGCTTCTTGGGCTGGAAGGAGCCGCCGCCCGCCGCGACGACGACGACCTTGGCGAGGAAGACCTTGCCGGCGTCGGTGGTGAGGCGGAAGGAGGGCTTCTCCGGCGTGCCGAGCGAGGTGAGCGTCTCGACCATTTCATTGAAATGGAAGGTCGGATGGAAAGGCGCGATCTGCTTGAGGAGGTTATCCGTCAGCCCCTGGCCGGTCACTTCCGGCAGGCCCGGAATGTCGTAGATGGGCTTCTCCGGATAGAGCTCGGAGCACTGCCCGCCGGCGCGCGGCAGAATGTCGATGACATGGCATTTGATGTCCAGAAGACCCAGTTCGAACACCGCGAAGAGACCGGCCGGGCCGGCGCCGACGATGACGACATCGGTTTCGATCGCGGCTTCGTTGAGCTGGTTCATGTCCTAATCCTTGTCTCAATGGCGGCGGGCGTCGCCTCGGTCCTCCGGCGGCGAAGGGAAAAACACCCTCGCGAGCGATCGGGAAACGGCCTGGCGCGGAAACCGGGGAGGATTTTCGAACGCGGCCAGCCGACCGGCGGATGAGCCATCCGCCGCCGCTCGCGTTCGTCTATAGCATTCATCGGAAGATGCAACGCCAAACCGCTGCGGCGTGAAGCCGCCGCAGCGCGGCGAGCGGCGCGTCAGCCCTGCTGGGCGGGAGTGTTCACCACGAGCCCGTCGAGCTCCGGGCGCACCGTGATCTGGCAGCAGAGGCGGGAATTCGGCTTCACGTCGAAGGCGAAATCCAGCATATCCTCTTCCATCTGCGATGGCTTGCCTACCTTTTCGGTCCATTTTTCATCGACATAGACATGGCACGTCGCGCAGGCGCAGGCGCCGCCGCATTCGGCCGCGATCTCGGGAATGTCGTTGCGGCGCGCGGTCTCCATCACCGTGGAGCCGACCTCGCCCTCGACCGTGCGCGGCTGGCCGTTCGAGTCGACGAAAGTGATCTTGACCTTGGTCGGCGCGCCGCCGCCCGGTTCGGCGCCGTAGCGTGCAGCCGTGTCGTCGAAGCTCATCTTCACCATGACGCCCGTCTCTTCCCTCATCCGGCCGCGCCGTCCGCCCGCAAATGATTTGCGACCCGTCTGTTTTGCGATCGTCGGCGCTTCACCGCCGTTCGGCCTCGCCGAACGCTCGATTTTTGCTGGGCTCGATTAGCACTGGCCCGTTTGCCGCGCTAGCCCCCTCTTCGGGATCGCGGCGAAGGCCGCCCGACTTGCGAAATTTCATCGCGAAATTCGCCGGGACGTTCTCGCCGGCCCGGCGATCGCCGCGCGGGGAACGGCCCGGAAAGGCTCATAGACGGCCGCGCGTCCAGATCGCGGCGCTGGCCAGCGCCTGCGCGGCCGCGTCGGTCAGCGCGAGAGCCGCCGCCGCGCCCGTATGCTCCGGCGCGGGGGCCTCGGCCACGATGTTCCGGGCGGCGCGCGCCGCGCCCGTATTCTCGTCCAGAATGCGGAAGTAAATCTCGACGACCGCCGCATCGCGCGCCACGTCGATCTCGAAACGGCGGATATCGGCGGCGAGCGCGCGACCGCCCCCGCCGATCCGCGCGGCGCCGACTCCGGCCCGTTGCAGCGACTCGATCAGACGTTCGCGCAGCAGGCGCGGCAGGGGCTCCGACCATTCAACGCCGGGCAGCGCCGAGACGCTGCCGTCCAGATCGCGCACGACGATGCGATTCGTGCTCGTCGGCGCGACGGCCAGGGGCGTTCGGACCGAGAGCGCGCCGTCGCCGTGCGCCGCCATGCGCGCGGCGCCAGACGCGCCAGCGAGGTCGAAGATCCGGCCGGGAGGCTGGGCGCAGCCAGCGACGCCGAGCGCCATCGCGGCGCAAAGCGCGCGCGCGTGACCTCCCCAAGCCCTCGTCCCTTGTCTCCTCATTCCGGCCGCCTTCGCCTATCCGCCCGACCTTGAACGGCTTTCGCCCTTCTAGCCGATTGCGCGGTTCAGACAAAGCTATCAGCGGCCGCGATATTCTGGCGTGGTTTGAGAAGGGCCCCAGATGAATTGCGACGGGTCGCGCTCGATCGATTTGATCGCCTGGTCGAGCGTGTCGACCGCCTTGCGGGCGTCGATGGCGAGCTGCTCGTACTGCCTGAGCCCGCTCGCGGAAAAATTCTTCAGACTGTTCGAGGCGCTCGCGACATTGCCCGTGATCGCCTTGAGTTGCTTGGGATCGATCGCCTTGAGCGTCTTTTCGCCCGCGGCGAGGAAGCTGTCGAGCCGCGCGGCGACGGGCTTCAGCGAATGCGCCGCCTCGGCCGCGTCCTTGATGAAGGACGAAATCTGGTTCGAATTGTCGGCGAGCGTCTTGGTGAAGGTCTCCGCGTTCTTCAGCGCGCCGCTGATCGAGTCCTTGTTCTCGTCGAGAAGCCTGTCGAGCTTCACCAGCACTTCCGCCGCCTTGGTGGAAAGGTTCTGGACATTGCCGAGCAGGTTTTGGATCTCCGAGCGCTCGGCCTGGATCTCCGGATAGCGCCGCCCCTCCTGCGCCACGAGATCCGGCGCGCCCGGCGTGCCGCCGACCAGCAGAACGTCGGCGACGCCCGTGAAGCCGCGCGTTTCGAGGCGGGCGCGGGTATTGGTCTTGACCGGCGTGCGTTGGTCGATCTTCACCAGCACGTCGACCTTGCTCGGGTCCTTCTCGGAAATGGCGAGATGGGTGACCTCGCCGACCTTCACGCCGTTGAAGAGCACGGCGGAGCCGCGCGAGAGGCCGGAGACCGAGCCGGAGAAGACGATCTGGAAAATCTCCTGCTTGCCGATCTGGCTCGGACCGGAAAACCAGTAGACGAAGCTGAACGCCGCAAAGATCATCGCCAGCGTGAAGGCGCCGATCATGGCGTAATTGGCGCGGGTTTCCATGCGTCGTCCTCTCAATCGGGGTTCGCGGCGGCGAGCCGCCCGCCGCGAACCCCGTGGAAATAGGCTCTCAGCCAGGGATGGTCAGAGCGCAACAGGGTCTCGAGCGGCCCCTCCGCAATGACCTTGCCGTCGGCGAGCGCGGCGATCCGGTCGCAGATGGAATAGAGGCTGTCGAGGTCATGGGTCACCATGAACACGGTCAGTCCCAGAGTCTCCTGCAGGGTCGCAATCAGCTCGTCAAATTCGGCGGCGCCGATCGGGTCGAGGCCAGAGGTCGGCTCGTCCAGAAATACGAGCTCGGGGTCGAGCGCCAGCGCCCGCGCCAGCGCCGCGCGCTTGACCATGCCGCCCGACAATTCCGACGGAAATTTGTCCGCGGCGTCGGGCTTCAGCCCGACAAGCTCGATCTTGAGCATGGCGAGCTCGTCCATCAGCTTCTGCGAGAGGTCGCGGGTCTCGCGCATGGGCATCTGGATGTTCTGCTTCACCGTGAGGCCCGAGAAGAGCGCCCCGTTCTGGAACAGAACGCCCCAGCGCTGCTCCAGCGCCTTGCGCTCCGCCGTGGGAAGCTTGTCGCGATCCTTGCCGAAGATGCGGATGGAGCCCGCCCGCGTCGGAACGAGGCCGAGGATCGCGCGGGTGAGCACGGATTTGCCCTGCCCGGAGCCGCCGACGAAACCCAGCACCTCGCCGCGGCGGACGTCGAGATTCAGTCCGTTCATCACGAGCTTCTCGCCAAAGCCCACGACAAGGCCGCGCACGCTGATGACGGCTTCGCCCGCTGGTCGCTCCGAGACCGGGCCGCGCGTGTGGAGGAGGGTCATCGGCCGCGCTCAGTAGTCGATCGAGGCGAAGAAGATGGCGAAAAGGCCGTCGAGCACGATGACCATGAAGATCGATTTCACGACGGAGGAGGTGACCTGCCGGCCGAGCGACTCGGCCGAACCCTCCGTCGCGAGCCCGTCCATCGCCGCGATGAGGCCGATGACCAGCGCCATGAAGGGCGCCTTGATGATGCCGACCATGAAAGTATGGAAGGCGATCGCCTCCTTGAGCAGGGACGCGAAGGCCGCCGGGCTGATGCCGCCATAGCCCCAGGAGACGAGCATCCCGCCGAAGAGCGCCGACATGTCGGCGATGAAGGCGAGGATCGGCAGGGAGAGAACCAGCGCCAGCACGCGCGGCGCGATCAGCACCTCGATCACCGAGAGGCCCATCACGCGCAGCGCGTCGATCTCCTCCCGCATCTTCATCGAGCCGATCTCGGCCGTGATCGCCGAGCCTGAACGGCCGGCGATCATGATAGAGGTCAGGAGCACGCCGAGCTCGCGCAGCACGAGAATGCCGATGAGGCTCACCGTGTAGCTCGACGCGCCGAACCGCAAGAGCTGGAAAATGCCCTGCTGGGCGACGATGCCGCCGACAAGCAGATTGATCAGAATGACGATCGGCGCGCTGCGCAGGCCGATCAGCTCCATATGCGCGACGAGCGAGGTGAAGCGGAAATGCCGCGGATGGGTCGCCACATGGCCCATGGCGGCGACGAATTCGCCGAGAAAGGCCACGCCCCGGTAGAATTCGGACAGGCCCGAAACCACGGCCCGGCCGAAATCCTCGAGGAGCTGGAGCAGCGCCGGGACGCGGCGGCGCGGCGGCGCGGCGAAGTCGCGATAGGCGGCTTCCTCCAGCAGAATGTCGTGCTCGGGCCGCGCATGCTCCAGCGCGACGCCGACGCTCGCGCCCGCGAGCATGCGCCGCGCGCGGTTAATGAGCCAGGCCCCCGCCGTGTCGAGCCGCGCGACGCCGGAAAGATCGATCGTCACGAATTTCCCGCGACGCCCGAGATCGACGATTTCCTGCGCCTTCTGCTCGAGGCGCCGGGAAGCCGAGAGCGTCCAGTCGCCGACAAGCGCCAGACGCGCGCCGCTCTCGTCGGGCGAAACGTCCGGGGGAATTTGTGCGGCGTCGACTGCCATAGGCCCTCTTGCAAGATGCGTTCGATCGGAACCTTGCAAATCGTCTTAACTTCGTGACATGCCGTCGACAAGCGCGCCGGCGCACAGCCTGCGGCGCAAGTTCTCAAACGAACGGAAGCGGAGCGGAGCTTGCGGGTCGAATTATCGCTGGCCGTCGAGGCCTTCCCCATTGCCGGGCGATTCGTCATTTCGCGCGGCGCCAAGACCGAGGCGCGCGTCGTGACCGCGACGCTGCGCGCCGGCCAGCGCCTCGGCCGCGGCGAATGCGTGCCCTACGCCCGCTACGGCGAGAGCGTCGAGAGCGTGATCGCGACGATCGAGAGCGTGCGCGGCGAGATCGAGGCCGGCGCCGACCGCCTGGCGCTCCAGCGCCTTCTGCCGGCGGGCGCGGCGCGCAACGCCGTCGATTGCGCCATGTGGGACCTCGAAGCCAAGCTTTCCGGGCGGCGCGCCTTCGCCGCCGCAGGCTTCGAGCGGCTCGTCCCCCTCGTCACGGCCTACACGCTCTCGGTCGGAACGCCCGAGGAGATGCGCGCCGCCGCGCTGAAGGCGGCCGACCGGCCCTTGCTGAAGATCAAGCTCGCGGGCGAGGGCGACGAGGCGCGGCTCGCCGCCGTGCGCGCGGGCGCGCCCCACGCCAGGCTCATCGTCGACGCCAATGAGGCCTGGCGCGAGGAGACGCTCGCCGCCCAGCTCGACGCCTGCGCCCGTTTCGGCGTGGCGCTGGTGGAGCAGCCTTTGCCGGCGGGCGGGGACGAGATGCTGGCGACGATCGCCCGGCCGATCCCGATCTGCGCGGACGAGAGCGCGCACGAAACGGCGTCGCTCGCGGCCCTTCAGGGCCGCTACGACGCCGTGAACGTCAAGCTGGACAAGACCGGGGGGCTCACCGAGGCGCTCGCCATGGCCCGAGCCGCCAGCAAAATGGGTTTCGGGATCATGGCCGGCTGCATGGTCGGCACCTCGCTCGCCATGGCGCCGGCGACCCTCATCGGCCAGATGGCGGCCTTCGTCGATCTCGACGGGCCGCTTCTCCTCGCGAAGGATCGGGAGCCGGGCCTCGTTTATGAGGGCTCGACCATGGCGCCTCCGCCCCCCGCTCTGTGGGGATAGCTACATCCCCTGCTCGACCGGCTCCCCGGCGTTGAGCCAGGCGAGAATGCCGCCGCCGAAATGGGTGTTGGCGTCGCGCCGCCCCGACAGCCGGGCCTGCTCCATGGCCGTGACCGAGCGGCGGCCGGAGCGGCAATAGATCACGACCTTCCGCCCTTCGCCGGCGACCGGGAGCTTGGAGGGGTCGAATCGCGACAGCGGATTGAAGATCGCGCCCTTGATATGGCCGGCGGCGTATTCGTCGGCCTCGCGAACGTCGACGAGCAGGATCGAACCGTCGGCGAGGCCGGCCTTGAGATCGGCCAGGCCGATATCGTTGAAGGGAGAGGCGGTCATCAGCTTAAGACTCCACAAATCTTATCCGCGAGATCATTGGCACGCCGGCCCCGCTGCGTCCAGCCGACCGAAGAGCGTTGATTTTGTTTACCATGGAAACGGCCGGACTCGGGGCCGGCGGTCCTCCCCGCGGCCGCTCCCCCCAAGTCGCGGGTCGTCGCAACGTCGAATTTACATTTGCGCGCGATAACAGGCCGTCTGAAATCCAGCGCTGAAGGTTTCGCAATATGCAATTGCGCCACATCGCAAACCGCGGCGCTGAGGCGCCCGTTGCGACCGTTCGCTCATCCCTTCTCAAGGCGCCGCTCCAGGCGCCCCAGGCCGCCGCGCCGCCGGCCGCGGCTCCAGAGCCGCCCATCGGCCCCGACCCCCGCCAGATTCTCTCCTCCATCGGCGAGGTGGTCTATAACTGGGACATCGCGACGGACCGGCTGAGCTGGGGGCCGAACCTCTCCGAAATTCTGGGCGCGATCGCCGAGGACGATCTCGGGACCGGCCTCGCTTATGGCGAGCGCATCTCCCGCGAAAGCGGCGCCTCGCGCTACGACGCCGTCATGCAGTCGGACCAGGCCGACCGCGGCGAGGGCGTGGCCTATCAAATCGTCTACGCCCTCAGCCCGCCCCGCGAAATGGGCCCGGCGCCCGTCGTCTGGGTCGAGGATACGGGCCGCTGGTTCGCCGATGAGCGCGGCAGGCCGGCGCGCGCCCATGGCGTCGTACGCGTCGTCACCGAGCGCCATGAGATGGAGCGCAAGCTCATGCTCGGCTCGCAGATCGATCCGCTGACCGGCGTGCTGAACCGCGCCCAGCTCGCCGAGCATGTGAACCGCTTCCTGCAGCAGACCGAGCGCACGCGCAAGCCCTTCGCCGTTCTGCTCGTCGCGCTCGAGAACCTCTTTGCGCTCAACCGCACCTATGGCTATGACGCGGGCGACGAGGTCATCGCCGGCCTCGCCGGGCGTCTGCGCGACAATGTGCGGTGCTGCGACGTCGTCGCCCGCCACGCCGGCAACAAATTCGCGCTCGTGCTCGAAAATTGCGACACCGAGCAGACGCTTGCCGTCGCCAACCGTCTGCTCGACATCGTGAAGAGCGCGCCCTTCGAGACGTCCGCCGGCTCCATTCCGGCGACGATCCGCATTGGCGGCGTCATCGGACCGCGCGAGGGCCGGGCGCCGCGCGTGCTCTTCCAGCACGCGGAGGAGGCGCTCGACGTCGCCCGCCAGGGCGCCGGCAAGCGTTTCGTCGCCTATACCTCGTCGCTCGCCCGCGAGGACGCGCGTCTGCATGCGCTGCAGGTCGCCGACAGCATCGTCTCGGCGTTGAACGAACGCCGCGTCGATCTCGCCTTCCAGCCGATCGTCCACGCCGCGACCGGCGAAGTCGCCTTCCACGAGGCGCTGCTGCGCGTGCGCCTGCCCGACGGCGCGACGGCGTCGCCCGCCGCCCTGCTGCCGGTCGCGGAAAAGGCCGGTCTCGTGCGGCTTCTGGACCAGCGCGTGATGGAGCTGGCGATGGAGCGCCTCGCGGCGGAGCCGGAGCTGCGCGTCTCGCTCAACTGCTCGATGAACACGGTGCTCGATCCGGAATGGCCGGATCGCCTCGCCGCCGCCATCGCCGTCAATCCGTCCATCCCCGACAGGCTGATCGTGGAAATCACCGAGACCTGCATGATCGAGGATTTCGAGACGACGAAAAATCTCATCGCCGCCTGCAAGCGGCTGGGCGTGAAGGTCGCGATGGACGATTTCGGCGCGGGCCACACCTCCTTCCGCAGCCTGCGCGATCTCGCCTTCGACATCGTCAAGATCGACGGCGCCTTCATCCAGAACATCGCGAACTCGGCGGACGACCGCTTCTTCGTGCGCACCCTGATCGACCTTGCGCGCCATCTGTCGCTCAAGGTCGTCGCCGAATGGGTGGAGGATGAAGCGACCGCGCGAATCCTGCGCGACTGGGGCGTCGAGTTTTTCCAGGGCGCGCTCTACGGACGGGCCGAGTCGCGCCCGCCCGTGGGAGAGAAGCGACGGGCCGCCTCGTCCCTCGCATGATCCGGAAAAAGCGTTCGGACTGATCGCTTCGCAACGATTCTCGCGGCGTCATTGCGAGCCGAAGGCGAAGCAATCCAGGAGCGGCGACTGCGGCGCTGGATTGCTTCGTCGGCAAGGCCTCCCCGCAATGACGGCCGCAGAGCGATCCTCAACCCGTATTGCGCAGGCCCGCCGACACGCCGTTGATCGACATGAGTATGCCTTCGCGGATTTCCGGATCGGTCATGCCGCCGCGGTGGCGGCGGATCAGCTCGGCCTGGATGTAATTCAAGGGCGCGATATAGGGAAAGCGGTGCTTGATGGATCGCGCCAGCGCGGGATTGTCGGCGAGCCGCTCCGTGGCGCCGGAAATCTTCGTCAGCGCGTCGATGGAGCGCGCATGTTCGGCCTCGATCATCGCGAAGATGCGCTCGGCGAGCGCGCGGTCCTCGACAAGCTCCGCGTAATGGCGCGCGATCTCCAGATCCGTCTTGGACAGGATCATGTCGATATTGGAGAGGAGCGAGCGGAAGAAGGGCCATTCCTTCGCCATGCGGCGCAGGAGATCGAGCCGCGCCTTTTCGTCCTGCGCCAGGAATCCCGCGATCGCGGAGCCGAAGCCGAACCAGCCCGGCAGCGCGAGGCGCGCCTGCGCCCAGGAGAAGCTCCAGGGGATGGCGCGCAGGTCTTCGATCTTGCGCGAGGGCTTGCGAGACGCCGGGCGCGAGCCGATGTTCAGCGAGGCGATTTCCGAGATCGGCGTCGAGCTGAAGAAATAATCGACGAAGCCTTCCGTCTCGTAGACGAGGCCGCGATAGGCGGCCATGCCGGCGCGCGACAATTCCTCCGCGACCTCCAGGAATTCCGGCGGCGGCGCCTTGTTTTGCGAGAGCAGCGTGGCTTCGAGCGTCGCGGCGACGAGAAGCTCCAGATTGACGTGGCCGATCTGCGGGTTCGAATATTTCGCCGCGATCACCTCGCCCTGTTCGGTCAGGCGGATCTGCCCGTTCACCGTGCCCGGCGGCTGGGCGAGGATGGCGTCATAGCTCGGCCCGCCGCCGCGCCCCACCGTGCCGCCGCGGCCATGGAAGAGCCGCATGGCGATATTGGGCATGGAGGCGAAGAATTCCGCGAGCGCGGTCGAGGCGCGGTAAAGCTCCCATATGCTCGTGAGAATGCCGCCGTCCTTGTTGGAGTCGGAATAGCCCAGCATGATGTCCTGCTGCGCGCCGGAGCTGACGACGAGCCGCTGAATGCCCGGCAGCGCGTAAAAGGCGCGCATGATCGGCGCGGCGTTGCGAAGGTCGCCGATCGTCTCGAAGAGCGGCACGATGATGAGATCGGCCGTGACGCTCTCGGAATCGCGCGGATCCAGCGTGCCGCGCATCAGCCCGCTTTCCTTCTGCAGCAGCAACGCTTCCAGAAGGTCGCTCACCGTCTCCGTATGGCTGACGATGTAATGGCGGATCGCCTCGTCGCCATAGGTCTTGCGCATGTCCAGCGCGCGCTCGAAAATTTCGAGCTCGCTCATCGTGCGGTCGCTATAGATCCGGCCCGGCAGGCGCACGGGGCGCGGATCGGAAAGAAGCCGCATCAGAAGCTGCTGCTTCTCCACTTCCGTCAGCGCCGCATAATCCTCGGCGACGCGCGCGGCGGCGAGAAGCTCCGCGATCGTCTCCTCATGCCGGTCGGAACTCTGGCGCAGATCGAGCGTCGCGAGATGGAAGCCGAAGACTTCGACCGCGCGGATCAGGGGCTCCAGGCGCTGCGAGGCGATCACCTCGCTGTGATGGATTCGCAGGGACTCGTCGATCGTCACGAGATCGGCGAGGAAAGCCCAGCTATTGGCGTAGGGTTCGCCGGGCGCCATGGCGTGACGCATGGCCTGCCCGCCGGTGAGCTTTTCGAGCGTGCCGGCGAGGCGCGAATACACGCCGATGAGCGCGCGGCGATAGGGCTCGTTGTCGCGATGCGGATTGTCGTCGCCCGAGCGCGCGGCCAGGTCTTCCAGCGCCCGGGTGGCGCCGCCATAGCGCCGTGAGATGGAAAGCTCGGCGCCGAGCTCGTGCGCCTCGGTGAGATAATAGCGCAGCGCGGTCTCGCACTGCATGCGCATGGCCGTCGAGAGCGAATCGGCCGTGACGTTGGGATTGCCGTCGCGGTCGCCGCCGACCCAGGCGCCCATGCGCAGGAAGGGCGGCACGCGCAGCCCTTCGAGCTTCGCCTCGATTTCGGCGTAGAGCCTCGGAATCTCGCGCAGGAAGGTCGCGCGGTAATAAGAAAGCGAATTCTCGATCTCGTCGCGCACGGTGAGGCGCGACTCGCGCAGAAGCTCGGTCTGCCACAATTGCAGGACGCGGGCGCGCAACTGCATCTCGTTCTGCGCGCGGTCCGTCTTGCTCTTCAAATGTTCGCGGGCGGCGAGAAGATTGAAGATGGCGCGCTCGGCGTCGAGCAGGCTCTTGCGGCGCACTTCCGTCGGATGGGCGGTGAGCACCGGCGAAACCCAGCCCCGCGAGAGCGCCGCGGCGATCTTGCCGGAGCCCACGGCCGCCTTGCGCAGATGGGCGAAGGAACGGGAGAGGCTCGGCTCGTCCGGGACGCCGCCATCCGCGAGGGCGCGGGCGCGCTCCTTGAGCGGATGCAGGTCCTCGGCGATATTGGCGAGATGCGAGAAATAGCTGAAGGCGCGGATGACCGCCGTCGCCTCCTTGGCGGAGAGCGCCCGCAGCAAAGCGTCGAGCCTGGCGGCCGCGTCCTGGTCCCTGTTGCGGCTCGCCGCGACGGAGAGGCGGCGAATCGCCTCGATGCGCTCGAAGGCCTCGACCCCCTCATGCTCGCGCACCGCGTCGCCGAGCAGGCGCCCGAGGAGACGAATATCCTCGTTGAGCGGCAGATCGCTCCGCGCCTCGGGCTCGGCCGGCGCGCCGGCCGGCGCTTCTTTTGTCTGTGAGTCGAGCTGCATGATGAACCCTTGAAACGATGCGCCCCGCCCTTGGGGTCAAGGACGCTATAGCAGGCTTGAGGCCAGTTTTCGACGCGGCGTAAAAAAGGGCGAAGCGCGCCGCCCTCATCCGACCCTCGCTCACGCGAGGCCCACCTTCTCCCGTGAGCGGGAGAAGGAGTCGCGCCCCCAGACCTGTGATCCGTAACTTCCGGGGTTCTCCCTTCTCCCGCAGGCGGGAGAAGGCGGCCCCTGCGCGAGCAGGGGTCGGATGAGGGCTAGCCGCCCCGCCCCTTGTTCGAAACCCCCGCCCCCCTTATAGACCTCTCGCGGCCAGAACCTCTTCATTACCCGCGCCTGCGCGGAGCAACCGGTCACGCCATGCTCGACACTGTGGAAATCGCCCTCTTCTCCGGGCTCGGCGCTCTCTTCGCCATCGGCCTCGTCGTTCTCGCCCGCTGGTCGAAGACGCGGCCGGCGCTGCTCGCGGCCTATGCGCTCATCGCCGTCTGCTTCCTGTATGTCGGATTCGCCATCCGCGCCGACAACTCCGACGCCTGGGTCGGCTTCGAGATGACCGCCGTCGCCTTCTTCGGGACGCTCGCCGGCATGTCGATCATCGGCTCGCCCTGGTTCGTCGCCGTTGGATTCGCCCTGCACGCGGCCTGGACGCTCTACGAGCATTATTTCGGCGCGGGCCGCGATTTCGCGCCCGCCCCCTTCGTCATGGCGACCGCCGGCTTCGATGTGGTGGCGGCGCTCTATGTAGCCTTCACGACCCTTACCGGAAAAGGGGCGGAGACGGCCGCGCCCGAGCGCAAGCTCGCCGCCCGGTCGCAAAATCGCAAGGGAGCCGCGAAATGAACGCCCCCGCGGACTTCAACATCCGCCACGACTGGACGGTCGAGGAGATCGCCGGGATCCACGACCTGCCGCTGCTCGATCTCATCGCGCAGGCCAACGCGGTCCATCGCCGCTATCACGACGTCAATGACGTGCAGAAGGCGGCGCTGCTTTCGATCAAGACCGGCGGCTGTCCGGAAGACTGCTCCTATTGCCCGCAATCGGCGCATCATCGCGAGGTGAAGCTCGACCGCGTCGATCTGCTCTCGACCGATGACGTGCTCGCGGCCGCCAGGATCGCCAAGGACGCCGGCGCCGATCGCTTCTGCATGGGCGCCGCCTGGCGCTCCGCTCCGAAGGACAAGCGCTTCGACGCGGTGGTGGAGATGGTGCGCGGCGTGCGCGAAATGGGCATGGAGGCCTGCGTCACGCTCGGCATGATCGACGAGGGCCAGGCCAGGCGCCTCGTCGAGGCGGGCCTCACCGCCTATAACCACAATCTCGACACCGGACCGGAATTTTACGGCGACATCATCACCACCCGCGCCTATCAGGATCGCCTCGACACGCTGAAGGCGGTGCGCGGCGCGGGGCTGGAGATGTGCTGCGGCGGCATTATCGGCATGGGCGAGAGCGTGCGCGACCGCGCCGGCATGCTGCAAACGCTGGCGAGCTTCGATCCGCATCCCGAAAGCGTGCCGATCAACGCGCTCGTCGCCGTCGAGGGCACGCCGCTCGCCGGGCGCGAGAAGGTCGACCCGCTCGACCTCGTGCGCATGATCGCCACGACCCGCATCGTGATGCCCAAGACCCGCGTCCGCCTCTCGGCGGGCCGCTCCTTCCTTGCCCGCGAGGCGCAGATCCTCTGCCTCGTCGCTGGCGCGAACTCGATCTTCTATGGCGAGAAGCTGCTGACGACCGGCAATAATTGCGTCAATGAGGATGACGCTCTGTTCAGCGCTCTCGCGCGGCGCTGAAATCGAGCTTGCGCCCCGCCGGCTCCCGGCGGAGAAATTTATTGGGATCGAGGCCCGCCGCTTCGGCGGCGTTGAGGACGAGCGGCTCCAGGAGATCGCGCTCCGCCTCCTCCAGAAATCCGCCGCCCGTCTCGTGGTCGATCCGCATCAGATCGTCATAGAGGTTGCGTAGGGCGGCGACGATTTTCTCGTCCGGCGCCGAGGCGGGCAACGCCTTCAGGACGAGGAAATAAGAACGGATGCGGGCGTCCACGCGGTCGGTCGCTTCCTGCGTCGCCCCGGCGACGCCGCTGTCGCGGCAGCGCTCCCAATGCGCGGCGATCGATTGTTCCGCGTCTTCGAGAAGGTCGTCCAGCCGGCGATTTCTTGCAGCGTCCATTAATTCGTTTCTCCCTGCAGACATACGCTGCGCTTCAGGTCAATCTATGTTGAAGTCTACATCGATCCAGTCGATATGCGGCAAGAAACCTCGGGAAGGCCGATGACACATTCCAGATTCATCCTCGCCGGCGTCATGGGCTGGCCCATCGCCCATTCGCGCAGCCCTAAGATCCACAATCACTGGTTCGCGCAATATGGGATCGAGGGCTCCTATGTTCCCCTCCCCGTCGAGCCGGGCAAGCTCGAAGCCGCCCTGCGCGCCCTTCCCGCCTTGGGCTTCGCGGGCTGCAACCTCACCATTCCACACAAGGAGAAGGCGCTCAACTTCCTGGATTTTGTTGATTCGGCCGCGAGGCGCATCGGCGCGGCGAACTGCGTCGTCGTCGAGAAGGACGGCTCGCTTTCCGGCCGCAATTATGACGGCTACGGCTTCGTCGCCTCGCTCCGCGAGCGGGCGCCGCAATGGGACGCGGCGCAAGGCGCCTGCGTGGTCATCGGCGCCGGCGGCGGGGCGCGGGCGATCGTCTCGGGGCTCATCGAGGCGGGCGCGCAGGAAATTCGTCTCTTCAACCGCACGGCCGAAAGAGCCGGCCGCCTCGCCGCCGATTTCGGCGCGCCGGTTTCGGCCTATCCCTGGGAGGAACGCCATGAGGCGCTCTCGGGCGCGGGCCTTCTCGTGAACACGACGAGCCAGGGCATGATCGGCCAGAAGCCGCTCGATCTCTCGCTCGCCGCCTTGCCGAGCTCGGCCCTCGTCGCCGACATCGTCTACGCCCCGCTGGAGACGCCGCTCCTCGCCGCCGCCCGGCTCATCGGCGCGACGCCGGTGGACGGGCTCGGCATGCTGCTGCATCAGGCGCGCCCGGCCTTCCGCGACTGGACCGGCGTCATGCCCGAAGTGACGCCGGCGCTGCGCGCGCTGATCGCCGCGACGCTGTGAATGACGCGGCGGCCGGACGGAAGCCCGGCCGCGATCGATCTCGAGCGCCTGCGCCTCAGGCGGCCTTGCGCGCGTCGCAGAGCGGCGGCGGCGAAAAGACCGCCACGCTCCGGGCGAAATCCATCAGCTCCTTCGACTGACGGACAAAGGCCTCGATCCGCTCCCTGGCGAAGCGCGACTGGAGATCGACGATCTCCTCGAGGCTCTCCGCCTTCGAGACCTGCTCGGCAAGCTCGAAAAAGGCGGCGGCGTTCTCCGCCCAGAGATCGAGGGATTTCCTCGACCAGAGGGAGGAGTCGAAGGAGAAGGAGGCCGCGAATCCTTCCGCCGCGGTCTCGACCGCTTCCTCGACGAGGGCGAGCGGCGCCGGCGCGATGTCGGCCGCCGCCGCGACCGGCTCCTGCGCGGCCGCCGCCGCGATGGCCGGCTCGGCGGCCGCCTCGGCGGCGGCGGGCGTCGGCTCCGCCGGCGCCCCGACAGGGACGTCCTGTCCGGCGGCGTCGATGGGTTTGCTTTGGCTATCAGCGTTGCTTTCCGTCGCCATGGGCCCACTCCTCGAAATGGTTGCGCGTGATCAGATTGGGAAAGATCAGGACTTCGGGGCCGTCGACCGCTGGATCGCGGCGCCGAGCTCCTTGGCCTGTTCCTGAACGGCGGCGAGCTGCGCCTTCACATATTCGGCCTGCAGCTGGAAAACCTCCTGCGGGTCCTTCGCCTTGACGAGCTTCTGCGCGAGGTCGAAGGCGGCGTTCACATTGGCTTCGGCGAAAGAGAGAGCCTTCGTGCCGACATCCTTCGCGCCCGGCGGCACGATCGGAAGATCCGGCGTGGAGCTCAGCGCCTTGTGCGCTGCGCCGGCGAAGCCTTCAAAGGCCTTGCGCGCCTGCTCGACGCTCTTCTCCGCGAAATCGCGGACTTCATTGGGCACCTGATAAATTGGATCAACCATTCGACATCTCCTGTTCCAGCCGCCGTCGCTAAGATTTCGCCCCGAGATTGACCGAACGATGACGCGGCGGCGCCGCCGAGGGCGCGGGGACTGTGCCCCAACCTTTGCTGCATTGCAACAAATATTGTGCGCCGCGTCAATACGTCTCAACCCTGCGAAAAAGGCGCGGAAAACGCGGCGGCGCCGGATGGACCGGGCGCTTTCTTACGATTAAGTTTGAATTAACGCCCGCGCCAGGGCGCTAGCCATAAGCGCTCGAGACGGCGCCCTGGCCGCGCGAAGGCGGGCGGAAGTCTCCGTCGCAAGGGCGGCAAGCGTCATGAGTGGTTCCGAGGCAGAGATCGACGGGGACGACGTCGCCGCCAGCCGCATCGCGGCTGATCCTGCCTTTTCGGCCCTCGAGGCCTCCGGCGCGCCGATCGTCGCCGCTTCCGGCGATCCACTGAAGATCGTCTATCTCAACGCCGCCGCCCGGGCCGTATTCGGCGCCGATCCGGAGACGCTCGCGGCGCGGCTCTTCTACAGCGAGGAGCCGGGCGCCAGGCGCCTGTCCAAGCTCGTCGAGTCGGTGCGCCACGGCGCGGCGCTGCGGCTCGAGCGGCTGCGCTTCGAGCTCGCCGACGCCCCGCAGACCATCACCATCCTTTGCCGCAAGCTCATCGAGGACGGCGGGCCGGCCTGCTTCGTCATCGCCGCGCTCGGCGTGCGCCCGGCGGTCCAGCCGCCCCCGGAGGCCGAAACATCCGAGGCCGAGGCCGCGCGGATCGCGCCCCCCGTCGAAAGCCCGGCCGCGCCCGCGGACCCTTTGGCCGCGACGGCCGCGCTGCGGTCGCGACTCGCGGAACGCCATGGCGCGCGCGCCGCCCGCTTTCTGTGGAAGACGGACGCGGCCGGCCGCTTCGTCGACGCGACCCATGTTCTGGCCGATGTCGTCGGGGAGGCGAAGGCCGACATTCTCGGCCGCGAGGTCGCGTCGGTCGCCGCGGAATTCGGCCTCGGCTCCGCTTTCGCCGAGGCGCTCTCGTCGCAAAAGAGCTGGAAGGGCGTCGAGGCGGCGTGGCCGCTCGGCGAACCCTTCGCCCGCGCGCCGGTGACGCTTGGCGGCCTGCCGATCATGGACGCCGACCGCCGCTTCGCCGGCTTCCAGGGTTACGGCGTGATCCATCTCGACCGCGCTTTCGTCTCGAACCCGCTTGTGGCCAGGGTTCCGGACAGGCCGCCGGGAGGCGAGCCGCCTCCCCCGCTTTTGGCCGCGCCCGAGCGCTATCCGGCCGCCAATGTCGTGCCGCTGCGGCCGGCGCTCGCGCAACGGCAGGAGGCCGCGCCGCCGCCGGAGGCGACGCCCGAGACCGAGGCGCTGACCTCCGCCGAACGATCCAATTTCGAGGAGATCGCCCGCGCGCTGCGAACGGGCGAGATCGGCGCCGCCCCGAGCGCGCCGCCCGGGCCGGAGGAGACAAAAGCCGAGTCTGCCGCCGTCGACCCGGCGCCCGCGTCCCTCGACGACGTCGCCGCGCAGCTCGGCGAAATCGCGCGGGCGGCGCCGGAGCCGCCGGCGTCCCCCGCCCCGCCTCCCGCCGGCCTGCTCGACCGCCTGCCCGTCGGTCTGCTGATCGCGCGCGGCGCGCAGACGCTTTTCGCCAATCGTACGCTGCTCGATTATCTCGGCTACGCCGATCTCGCCGCCTTCGAGGCCGATGGCGGCCTCGCGCGCATGTTCTTCGGCCGCCCGCCCGCCGATCCCGGCGCCCGCGCGGCGGCCGTGCAATCGAGCGAGGGCGAGGCGCTCGACGTCGACGCGCATTTGCAGACGGTCGAATGGGAAGGCGCGCCGGCGACCCTGGTGACGCTGCGGCGAAACCGCAACCGCCTGCCCGGCCCCGAGGAAAGCGCGTTGGCGCTCGCCCGCGAGCGCGAGGAGAAGCTCGCCCGGATGCGGGCCGATAAAGGCCTGCTGCGCGGCATATTGGAGGCGAACGGCGTCGCCGTCGCCTTACTGGACGAGAACCGCCGCATCGAGAGCGCCACGGCCGCCTTCGCCGCGCTCTTCGACGCCGAGAAGGGCGCCTTTGACGGCCTGACGCTGTCCGCGCTCTTCTCGACGGAGGAAGAACGGACTTTCGCGGCCCGCCTGGCCCGCGCCGCCGAGACCGGGGAGGCGCTGCGGCTCAAATCCCGCGTCGGCGGCAAGCTTTATGAAGCCACGTTGCGCCGCCTCGGCCCGGCGCAAAAGCTCTGTATGAGCCTGCGCGCGCCCGACGCCGACGCGCGCCATGACGAACTCGCCGCCGCGCGCGACGCCGCCGAGCAGGCGAACGCCGCGAAGTCGGATTTCCTTGCGCGCATCAGCCATGAGATCCGAACGCCGCTCAACGCCATCATCGGCTTCGCGGAGGTGATGATGGAGGAGCGCTTCGGCCCCATCGGCTCCGAGCGCTACAAGGAATATTTGAAGGACGTGCATTCGTCCGGCGAACATGTCCTCTCGCTCGTGAACGACCTTCTCGATCTCTCCAAGATCGAGGCCGGCAAGATGGAGCTGGAATTCGACCGCGTCGACGCCAACGCCGTCATCGCCGAATGCGCGTCGATCATGCAGACTCAGGCCAATCAGGCGAAGATCGTGATGCGTCTCGCGCTCGCCGACCGCCTGCCCTCGATCCGCGCCGACCAGCGCTCCCTGAAGCAGATTCTGCTGAACCTTCTGTCCAACGCCATGAAGTTCAACGAGCCGGGCGGACAGGTGATCGTCTCCTCCGCGCTGACCGAATCGGGGTTCGTGGTGATCCGCGTGAAGGACACCGGCGTCGGCATGTCGGAGGACGAAGTGGCGACGGCGCTCGAGCCCTTCAAGCAGATCGCGACCTCGAGCAGCATGCGCGGCACCGGCCTCGGCCTGCCGCTCACCAAGGCGCTGATCGAGGCGAACCATGCGAGCTTCACGATCCGGAGCCGCAAGAATGAGGGAACGCTGATCGAGATCGCCTTTCCCCCGCCGCAGGTGCTGGCGGCGGAGTGATCGACCCTTGCGCTCGTGCCGCGAGGAGCGCGCTCCCCGCGACAGGGCGCGTCGGCCTCAGCGCGTCGCCGAAGCCGCCCAGGAGGCCGAAGACGACGAAGAGGTGCGACGTATTCCTACTTCGAACAGGGAGGTCGAATCCGAGACCTCGTTCGCCACGGCCAGGAAGTAACGGCTGCCGACGCGAAACGCGGTCAGCCCCTCGGGCGAAACGTCGGGCAAGACGCTGTCGCTGACGATCATGTCCACGAAGCCGACGGCGTTCGGATCGGTGACGTCGTAAATCGCCACGGCCGATTTCGTCGTGCGCTCCATGCCGATGAAGGCCAGCACGCGGCCCTCTATGTGCATCAGGGCCACGCCTTCGGGCTCAACGCCCTTATTGTCGCTGCGGCTGTCGTCATAGATCCCGCGCTTGAAGGCCTCGACGTCGAGCTGGTTGCCGCTGTCGAAGACGATCCTGCCTTCCGCGTCGCGGATCGAGAAGGACCGCCCGCCAAAGGCGACCAGATTGGCGCGGGTGGACTCCACATTGGACAGGGTGAGCCGGCTCAGCAAATTGCCCTCGGGGACCAGCTCGATCGAGGCGTTGCCCGCCGAGCCGCGGCGCTCGTCCTCTCCGTCGCCGGATCCGTTGTCGCGCGCGTCGCCCTCATTGGCCATGACGAGATAGGTGCGCCCTTGATGCTGATAGGCCGCGATGGCGTCGGGCTGATACAGGCCCTTCACGGGCGCCTGCCTGAACGCGACGAGGCCGTTTTCCTGATCGTGCGGGTCGATGGCGTTGGCGGGCAGGCTGAAGTCCTTCAGGCCGAGGCCGAATATGCGCTCGAACTGGCGGGTCTTCAGGTCCAGCACGGCGACGCCATTGGCCTCCTGCAAGCCGACATAGGCCTTATGACCGGCATGGTCGACCGCAATATATTCGGGCTCGGGGTCATAGGGGCACATGTCCGGGCGCGTCGCGCCATTGCCCGTGAGCGGGAACAGGCGCAGTTCCGAATAGCCGGGCAGGCTGGCGCTCACCGGCAGGGTCGCGGCGCCGCGCGGCGACATGCTCGAAACCGCGCGCGTCGGCGCGTCGATCAGGGTGACGCCGCCCGGCGGGTCCGCGGGACAAGGCTGGCCGGCGATGCGGGGATTGGGCGTAGCCTCATCGGCGACGAGCACCGTGCGCCCGTCGGGAGTGAAGGTCAGCATGTCCGGCAGGGCGCCGACAATCACCGGCTGGCCCAGCCGCTGACGCGTGCGAGTGTCCATAAAGACCACCACGCCGGGCTGCGTGCGATCGGGCGCAGCCTCGATCGCGAGCGCGGCCAGCCCGTCATGAATCGCGACGCTGTTGACGGCGCCATAGGCTGTGACGTCGATATGGGCGACGAGCTGGCCCCAGCTGCGATTGAGCACGTCGACGCCCGCCACGCCCGCGACCCACAGCGTGTCGGTGCGGTCGTCATAGGCGACAATCTCCGATTTCTGGCCGGGCGCGTTGCTCTGAGCGTGGGCGTAGGTCCAAAGGCGCTTCACGTTGACGGTCGTCGACGCGGCGGCCGGAACGCCGCCGATGCAGAGCATCACGACGCCGATCGACAGGCGGCGCAAGGCGGTGGACGCGCGTAGGATAGTCAGCAGGCGCATGGTCGGCTCTTTCCTTCAGGAGCAGAAACTCAACCATGACCATTGGTTGGCGAATATTTCAGACGAGTGACAGTTTGCTCTGCCGGCCGGCGATGACGCGCAAACCCCGCCTCGACCCTGCCTCTCGCCGAGGCGCCGATCGAAACCAATCATGCGGGCATTACGATCCGGAGCGGCAAGAACGGCCGCATGCTGATCGAGAGCGCCTTCCCCCACTGCAGGCGCTGGCAGCGGAGTAAGGGGCGGCCGTTTTGGCGCGCACCGAAAAATCACCTTGCCAAACGACGCATCCTCACCCTGCCAGGCTCGACAACGGAGAAAGAGCCGATCCAGTCGTCACGTTCTCTTACTCGTGCGACAAGCGCAGGTCCGATCGATGTCGCGGGCGGGATCGGCAATCGAAACAAGATGACTCCGCACGCCGCCGAAAGGCCTCCACGCCATGCGAGCTCGCCAAAATCCTTGTCGAAGGTAAGGAGAACCCGCTCCTCCGCATTCGCCATAGCCAGGACGCGCGTATCGCTCGCGCCTGATGTGGACTCGCAGATCCACAGAACATCGAATCCAGCCGTTCGCAACGCATTCACCGCCTCACCGGGAAAATTCTCGTCGGCGAGAAAGCGTATGTCAGGCTGCGCTCGGATAGGTCTTCTCGGACTTCAGCACATCGCGCGCATATGCGAGGCAAGCCGCAATGTCGTCATGCGAGAGAGCGGGGTAATTTCGCAGAATATCGGCCTCGCTCCAGCCATCCGCCATGAGGCCAATGATGAATTCGACCGACAGGCGCGTGCCGCGCACAACCGGCTTGCCGGCGAGCACATCGGGATCGAGCGTGATACGAGGCAGATCGGTCATGAGAAGTCTCCCGCCGCGAATATATATCGCAGGCTCGCGAAGTCACACCAACCGGCTCTGCGCCTTCGCCGCCGCAATAAAGCTCGCAAACAGCGGGTGCGGCTCGAACGGCCGTGACTTCAGCTCGGGGTGATATTGCACGCCGACGAACCAGGGGTGGTCGGGGATTTCGACCGTCTCGGGCAGCAGGCCGTCGGGCGACGAGCCGGCGAAGAGGAGGCCGCAGGCTTCCAGCCGCTCGCGATAGCCGAAATTCACCTCGTAACGATGGCGGTGGCGCTCGGCGATTTCGGTCTTGCCGTAGATCTCCGCGATGCGCGAGCCGGGCTTCAGCAGCGCCGGATAGGCGCCGAGCCGCATCGTGCCGCCGAGTTCGCCGCCCGCCACGCGCTTCTCCAGCTCATTACCCTTGAGCCATTCGGTCATGAGGCCGACGACCGGCTCCTCGCAGGGGCCGAATTCGGTGGAATTGGCCTTCTCGATCCGCGCAAGCGAACGCGCGGCCTCGATCACCGCCATCTGCATGCCGAAGCAGATGCCGAAATAGGGCACGCCGCGCTCGCGCGCGAAACGCGCCGCGAGAATCTTGCCCTCGGCGCCGCGCTGGCCGAAGCCGCCGGGCACGAGAATGCCGTGGACATGCTCCAGATGCGCCGCCGGATCGCCGCCCTCGAAAATCTCGGACTCGATCCAATCGAGATTGACCTTCACGCGGTTCGCGATGCCGCCATGCGCCAGGGCCTCGATGAGGCTCTTATAGGCGTCCTTCATCTCGGTATATTTGCCGACGACCGCGATCGTGACCTCGCCCTCGGGATTGAGGATGCGCTGCGTCACCGCGTTCCAGCGGCTCATATCGGGCTTGGGCGCGGGCTCGATGCCGAAGGCCGCGAGAACTTGCGCATCGAGTCCGGCGGCGTGATAGGCGCGCGGCACATCGTAGATATTGGCGGCGTCGCGCGCCTCGATCACCGCCTGCTCGCGGACGTTGCAGAAGAGGCCGAGCTTGCGGCGCTCCTCGCGCGGGATCTCCCGATCCGTGCGGCAGAGGAGAATATCGGGCTGGATGCCGATCGAGCGCAGCTCCTTCACCGAATGCTGCGTCGGCTTGGTTTTCAGCTCGCCGGCGCTGGGGATGTAAGGCAGCAGCGTCAGGTGGATATAGATCGCATGATTCTGCGGCAGATCATATTTGATCTGGCGGATCGCCTCGAAGAAGGGCAGGCCTTCAATGTCGCCCACCGTGCCGCCGATCTCGATCAGCGCGAAATCCACATTGTCATTGCCTTCGAGAATGAACTCCTTGATGGCGTTGGTGACGTGCGGAATGACCTGGATGGTCGCGCCGAGATAGTCGCCGCGCCGCTCCTTGCTGATGATGTCCTGATAGATGCGGCCGGTGGTGACATTATCCTGCTTCGTGGCCGGGCGGCCGGTGAAGCGCTCGTAATGCCCGAGATCGAGGTCGGTCTCGGCGCCGTCGTCGGTGACGAAGACCTCGCCATGCTGATAGGGGGACATGGTCCCCGGATCAATATTGAGATAGGGGTCGAGCTTGCGGAGCCGGACGGTGTAGCCGCGCGCCTGCAGGAGCGCGCCGAGAACCGCCGACGCGAGACCCTTGCCAAGTGAGGAAACCACGCCGCCGGTGATGAAGATGTAGCGCGCCATGGGGCTTAACGCCTAACGCCTTTCGCTGGATTTGGGTAGCGCATATTTGCGCCGGGGAAGCGATCTTCCCCAGCGGATTTTCTTGTCGGACGTATGAACGGGCCGCTTATTGCGCGGGCGACTTCCACTGCGTCGGGGCCGCGGGCTTCTCGGCGGGCGCGGTCGGCGCCTCGGGCTTCAAGGACTCGGCTTTTGGAGAGTCGGGCTTGGCGGGCTCGGAAGCCTTGGGAGCCTCGGTTGTCGGCGCCGCCGCCTTGGGCGCATCAGCCTTGGGAGCCTCCGTCACGGGCTCGGATTTCGGCGCCTCGGCCGGCTTCGCGGCGTCCGGCTTCGGAGCCTCGGCTTTAGGCGGCTCCTGCGTCGGGCGCAAAGCCGGCTTCTCGGCCGAGGGCGCGTCCGCGCCCTGCTGCCGCTTCTGCTGGGCGCGCTGAAGCTGGTCGAAGATCGTGTCCTTGGCCGGATCGCTCTTCTCTTCCTTCTCGCCGGGCTTGATTTCCTTGAACTTGATGTCGCCCTGGTCGATCGCCTTGGTCCAGTCGTCGCCGCCCTCGGCGCGGCGCTCCCAGGCCGGAAGCACCGTGAGCGCGATGCTGGTGAGGAAGAAGATCGTCGCGAGAATGCCGGTCGCGCGGGTCAGCGCATTGGCCTGGCCGCGGCCGGTGAAGACGCCGCTGCCCCCCATGCCGAGCGCGCCGCCCTCGGACTTTTGGTAAAGAACGAGGATGACGAGCGCGGTCACCACCATCAGGTGGATCGCGATGATGATCTGCTGCAGCATTTCTGACCTTCTTCCGAAGCGGAGCGCCGGCGCGGCCGGGCTCGACGCCAAAACCATCGCGGGCTTCTACACCATGCGGAACGCGCAAGGAAGAGGCGCCTTTGCTGCGCGCGGCCGCCAAGCGTCGCTACCAGATGCGCGGAGCGATCCCGTCGAACGCCGTGTCGGCGGAAACGAGCGAAAGTCCTTCCAATATCGCCGTCGCGGCGATCAACCTGTCGAAGGGATCGCGATGGGCCCACGCCATGCTTCCCGCCAGCGTGCACGCCGCGGGATCGAGACGCGCCGCATGTCCGCCCTGCTCGACGAGAAGCTTTGGAAGCGCATCGACAAACGGCTCCATTTCGGGCCATTTTCCGAGCCGGACTCTCTGGGCGATCTCGAAGAAGCTTATCGGGCTGACATAGACCGCGCCCGCTTCCCCTATCGCCTCTCTGGCGCCTCGGGACAGCCGGAGATCGCCGGTCAGGCTCCACACCCAGGCATGGGTGTCAAGCAGCAAGGGCGTCACGGCTTCGGCTCCGAGGCGGCGCCCTCCCATGATCCGAGTTCCTCATCGGACATCGGCTCGAGGAAATCCGGGCCGGGACCGAGCTTCTTGTCTTGCAGGAGGCCTATTTTGAAAGCGCCGCGCTCTATGGCGACAAGACGCACGACCGGCTTGTCGCCCCTTGCGATGACGACGTCTTCGCCCGCGAGGGCGGCTTCTATGAGCTTCGAAAGCTGCGATTTCGCCGTATGAACGTTCACCAGCACCAGCGTCTCCTTAGCTAAGGTAGCTAAGTAAGCTGACTCATTACGCCGCGCAAGACAGGACCAACAAAAAAGCGGGCCGCCGGGCCCGCTCTCCTTCACGCCGCCGGATCGGCTCAGTAGAAATTGCCGTCCTGGCCCTTCCACTTCGAGCCTTCCTGGTCGAAGCGGGTCTCGTCCTTGAACTCGATGACCCTGCCGGGCTCGATATATTGCTTGTCCTTGATCATCTGGTTCTGGATCGTGGTCGAGTAGTAGCTCACATTGTCCGAGCAGCCGGCCTTGGGCGCGCCATCGGGCTTGCATTGGAGATTGGCGCCGTTCGGGAAGCGCACGCTCGCCGTATAGTAGAATTCATAGCCGGCATGGCCCGCCCCCTCGACGTCGAGCGGCCAGAAGCGGGTGATCTCGAACTTTTCGATCACGGCGTCCTTGTCGAATTTGCTCTTGATCAGATTCTCGAAGACCTTGCGGGCGTCCTCGGGCTTGGGCTCGCAGTTGATCAGGCAGAAGGCCTTGGCGGGCGCCGCGCCCACAAAGGCCGCGAACATCGCCAGCACAATGATTTTGGATATTTTCATGGGTAGCGTCTCCCTCGTTCCCGCCCTGGCGTCCGGCAAGGTCGCCGCTCGTTTCGCGACGGCGACATCAAGCTCCGAACGCCTTGTACATTGACCTTTTTCAAGCTGCACGGCTTCACCCCTTCCGGCAAGGGAGACGCGCGGCGCGAATTGTCGCATGACGCGCGCAAGCGGGGCGCTGTTGCGCCGGTCGCCCCGCCGCTCTATTGACGGCGCTTGCTTTCTCCAACACGCGAAAAGAGGGTTTTCATGTCCGCCCACAAGCTCCTGCTTTTGCCCGGCGACGGCATCGGTCCGGAAATCTCCGCCGAGGCCGAGAAGGTGATCGACTTCCTGGGCCGGGCGGGCGTGGCGGCGTTCGAGGTGGAGCGCGGCCTCGTCGGCGGCGCCGCCTATGACGCGCACAAGGTCGCCATCAGCGAAGACGACATGAAGCTGGCGCATGCGGCGGACGCCGTGCTGCTCGCCGCCGTCGGCGGTCCGAAATGGGACGGCGTGCCCTATGCGGTGCGCCCCGAGGCGGGCCTGCTGCGCCTGCGCAAGGACCTCGCCCTCTTCGCAAACTTACGTCCCGCCATCTGCTATCCGGCGCTCGCCGACGCCTCCTCGCTCAAGCGCGAGCTGGTCGACGGCCTCGACATCATGATCGTGCGCGAGCTCACGGGCGGCGTCTATTTCGGCGAGCCGAAGGAGATCGTGACGCTCGAGAACGGCGAGAAGCGCGCCGTCGACACGCAGGTCTACACGACCCATGAGATCGAGCGCATCGGCCGCGTCGCCTTCGAGCTCGCGAGGAAGCGCAGGAACAAGGTGACCTCGTCCGAAAAAGCCAATGTCATGCGCTCGGGCTATCTCTGGCGCGAGGTCATCACGGCGCTCCATAAGCGCGAATATTCGGATGTGCAGCTCGAGCACATGCTCGCCGACGCGCTCGGCATGCAGCTCGTGCGCTGGCCCAAGCAATTCGACGTGATCGTCACCGACAATCTCTTCGGCGACATGCTCTCCGACGAAGCGGCGATGCTCACCGGCTCGCTCGGCATGTTGCCCTCGGCCTCGCTCGGCACCGCCGACGCCACGGGCAAGCGCAACGCCATGTACGAGCCCTGCCACGGCTCGGCGCCGGACATCGCCGGCAAGGGCGTCGCGAACCCCATCGCCATGATCGGGTCGCTCGGCATGGCGATGCGTTATAGCTTCGACAACGCCAAAGCGGCGGACGCGATCGATACGGCCATCGCCAATGTGCTCGCCAAGGGCCTGCGCACCATCGACATCAAGGGCGACGCGCCGTCGTCGATTTCCACGAGTCAGATGGGCGACGCGATCGTCGCGGAGCTGAAGACGATTTTGAGTTAGCCTCAGGTCGTCCAGCACAAGAGAGCGCCCGCTCGGAGACCGCCGTCATTGCGAGCGAAGCGAAGCAATCCACAGGCCGCGCCGGCTGCTCTGGATTGCTTCGCCGGCAAAGCCTCGTCGCAAGGACGGCGTCGCGAGCTTCCATCCGCTCTATAAACGCCGAGCCGGATGTCCCGTTTATTGCCGCGTCCACATCTCGGCGCCGATCTTTTTGCCGTTGTGATAGGTCCAAATGCCGGCCCAGTTGTCGCCGTCCTCGCCATAGAGCGCGAGGCCGGTGTCGCCGCCGGATTTGTAGCTCACGGCGAGGAAGTTCTTGTCGCCAATGCCCGTGCCCACATAAATGGCTCCGCCGACATTCCAGGTGACCTTGTAGGTCTCGCCGGTCTTCTCCACCGTCACCGCGCCCGTATAGGACGACTTGCCGTCGGGATTCTTGCCCTCGACCGAATATTTGCCGACCGGATTGCCCGCCAGGGCCGCGGAAGCGAAAGCAAGGGCCGCCGCCAGGGCCGCCGCGAAGATGCGCATTTTCATTCCCCCCGCCCGTCCCGGGCGCGAGCTAAACGGAACACAAATATGGAGAATTGGCAATTCCGCGCTGCGGCGCTGTCGTGTGGCGGGCCCACGCGCTAAGATCGCTTCGATGACAATGGCGCGGCGTATCGACCTCAACGCGGATCTCGGCGAAGGCTTCGGCCCCTGGCGCATGGGCGACGACGCCGCCATGCTCGATGTGGTGACGAGCGCCAATGTCGCCTGCGGCTTTCATGCGGGCGACCCGGATATCATGGCCGCGACTTTCGCGCTGGCGCGGGCGCGCGGCGTCGCCGTCGGCGCACATGTCGGCTTTCCCGATCTCGCAGGCTTCGGACGCCGGCCCATGGCGATGAGCGCGGCCGAAATCGAGCGCGCCGTGGCCTATCAGATCGGCGCGGCGCAGGCGCTCGCGGCGCTCTGCGGCCATCGCATTGCCTATGTGAAAGCGCATGGCGCGCTCGCCAATATCGCCGAGAGGGACGCGGATGTCGCGAATGCGCTGGCGCGCGCGACGCGCGCCGTCGACGCCTCCCTTACGCTGCTCGTCATTGCGCTCTCGGAGCAGACGCGCGCGGGCGAGCGCGCGGGGCTGAAGGTCGCGCATGAGATTTTCGCGGACCGCGCCTATGTCGAGGACGGACGCCTGCAACCGCGCGGCGAGGCGGGAGCCGTCATTACGGATTGCGACGCGGCGATGGCGCGCATGCGCGACATGCTGGCGGAAGGCGCGCTTATCGCCGTCACTGGCAAGCGCCTGCCGACGCCAATCGACTCCATCTGCGTGCATGGCGACACGGCGCACGCCGTCGAGATGGCGCGTCGCCTGCGCGCCGGACTTGAAGCGGAGGGCTTCGCCTTGCACGCCTTCAGCGAGGGCTAGATGCGTTACGATCGCCCGCGTTTTCTCGATCAGGGCGAAGCGGCGCTGACGGTGGAATATGGCGACGAAGTCGATCCGGAGATCAATGCGCGCGTGCTGGCGCTCGACGAAGTTTTTCGCCGCGCGCCGCCGCCGGGCGTGACGGAGACGACGCCGACCTACCGCTCGCTCCTCGTGCATTACGAGCCGCTGGAGATTTCGCGGGCGGAATTGATCGACTGGATCGCCGCCGTCATTGCGAGGAGCGAAAGCGACGAAGCAATCCGGGACCGCGCTGACGCCGCTGGATTGCTTCGCTCCGCTCGCAATGACGGCGCGAACTGGGTCATTCCCTGCTGCTACGATCCCGCCGTCGCCGAAGACATAGACGAAGCCGCGCGCGCCCTCGGCCTCACCGCGCAAGCGCTCGCCGAGGCGCATGCCGGCGCCCCATACCGTGCCTACATGTATGGCTTCGCGCCGGGCTGGTGCTATCTGGGCGGGCTGCCGCAAGCGCTCGCCATCCCCCGCCGACTGGCGCCGCGCGGGCCGACGCCGGAAGGCGCCGTGCTGATCGGCGGCGGCCTGTCGCTCGTCGCGACCAATCCCATGCCGACCGGCTGGTATGTCGTCGGCCGCACGCCGGAACGGCTCTTCTCGCTTCGCCGCGATCCGCCATTTCTCGTCTTGCCGGGCGACGCTCTGCGCTTCGACCCCATCGACGCCGCGACCTTCGCCGGGCTCGACGCCCGCGCGGCGCAGGGCGAGGTCGTCGCGCGCCGCGAGGCCCTCCCGTGAGCGCGCGGCTTCTCGTCCGCGCCGCCGGGCCGGCGGTCACGATCCAGGACGCCGGCCGTTTCGGCCATTCGCGCTTCGGCGTCACACCGGCCGGGCCGATGGATCATGCGGCCTTCGTCGCGGCGGCCCGCGCCGTCGGAGCCGAGGCCGCGATCGAGGTCTCGCTCGGCGGCGCGGTCCTCGAAGCGGCGGGCGCGACGCTCGCCGTCGCCATCGCCGGCGGCGCCTTCGACGTCCGGCTCGACGGCAGGACGCTGCCGCCGGCTTGCGTCTTTCCGCTCGAACCGGGCGCCCGTCTGGCGATCCGGGCGGGGGCTTCCGGCGCCTGGTGCTACGTCGCCTTCGGCGCGCGCCTCGACGCCCCCAAAGCGCTCGGCTCGCTCTCAACCCATGCGCGCTCCGGGATCGGCCCGAAGCCGCTCGCGGCGGGCGACGCGCTGGCGCTTCTCGACGTCGCGCCGGCGCCGCACGGACCGCTGGCGCTCGCCGCGCCCTGGCTCGCGCGGGACGACGCGCCCATCCGCGTCATGCCGGGGCCGCAGGACGACTACTTTCCGCCCGAGGCCATCGAGGCCCTGCTCTCCGCCGAATGGCGCGTCGGCGCGCGCAGCGATCGCATGGCCTATGCGCTGGAAGGCCCGCGCCTGGCTCATGCGCGCGGCCACGACATCGTCTCGGACGGCGCGGCCATGGGGGCCATCCAGGTTCCGGGCTCGGGCGCCCCTTTCGCGCTGATGGCGGATCGCCAGCCCACCGGCGGCTATCCGAAGATCGCGACGATTATCGGCGCGGATCTAGGCCGGTTCGCCCAATTGCGGCCGGGGGAGACGCTGCGCTTTCGCGCGGTCGATTGGGCCGAGGCGGTCGCGGCGCGGGCGGAGCTGAAAGACAAAATGGCGGCGGGAGCGACCCTGACGCCCCTCGCCGCCGAGATTTCGACGGAAGCGCTGCTTGCCGCGAATTTGATCGGCGGCGTGGTCAGCGCGCTCGACCCCCTCTCCCCGCCTGCGGGGAGAGGGCCGGGGTGAGGGGCAAGCCGCAAAACGAAGCCGTCCCAAATCCCCTGAAACCCCGGCGCGTATGTCGCCGCTTCGCCCCTCACCCTGACCCTCTCCCCGCTTGCGGGGAGAGGGAAAAAACTACTCCGCCGGCTCCTTCGCCAAGGCCGTCTCCGCGGTCGCCGCCGCGACCGGCCTGCGCGCGGCCTTCCGGCGCTTATGCCATTTCCACAGCATCATCCACCACGGGTCGCCGACATGGAGGTGGTAGCGCAGCGGCGTCTTGATGATGGCGAGCACGAGGCCGATCGAGAACAGGCACCAGACCGCCGGCCATTCGTTGATGTTGTTGGTCGTGAGGCTCGCGAGCCAGGGGCCGGCGACCCAGGAGAACAGGATGAAGCGCCAACTGCCGTAGAGCGACGGGATGAAGAAGGCCATCAGCGGATAGCCGATATAGCCGCGCCCCAGCGTGGCGTTGTCCGCCATGCTGTTGCCGATGCCGTTGGTCGGGAGCAGCCAGGCGATGTGCCATTCGCCGCGCACCGTGCACAGCACCTCGCCGCAGAGCGGCCGGCCCAGCGCGCAATGCCCCGCCCAGCTGAAGGGATAGAGCTGGATCAGCATGAGGATGGCGGCGACGAAGCAGCCGAAATAGGCCCAGGGCGCGACGATCCTGGCGCTGTCCTTGGGCATGAAGTAAAGCGCCACCGCATTGATGAAGAAAGGCTGGAACGTGATGTGCAGATAACCGAACATGGTCATTATTTGGTTCAATGGCGAGTCGCATTGGTTCAAGACCGAATAGGCGACCGCCTGGAGCGACTCCATGCTGGCGAAATAGAGAAGGCAGATCCAGAGAGCGAGGGGCTCCGGATCCTTCTTGAGGGCCGAATAGGCCGCGCCGGCGATGCCCGTCGCCGCGAGAACTGTCGAAGCTTCCCCGCTCCAGCACATGGGTGTCGTTTCCTCTTTTTGTCCTTGAGCGCCCCGATACACTATCCGGCGCCGCGCTCAAAGCCCCACGCGCAGTCAGCCGGGCGGGGGGAAGCCGGGCGGCGCAAGCTCGAAACGGGAGAATTCGAAGCCCGGCGCGACGGTGCAGCCGATGAGCGTCCAGGCGCCGAGGCTCTTCGCCGATTGCCAGACGCCGGCGGGGACGATCCCCTGCGGACGCTCGCCGCCCCGAAGATCGGCCCCGAGGAGCAGGGTCGACCGCCGACCGTCTTCGTAAAGAGACAGCTCCAGCGGCGCGCCGGCGTGCCAATGCCAGATTTCCCCGGCGTCGACCCGGTGCCAGGCCGAGACCTGCCCCGCCGGCAGCAGATAATAGATGGCGGTGCCGGCGGAACGCCCCTCGACCTGGCGCGGGTCGCGGAAGGTTTCGCGGTAGAAGCCGCCCTCCGGATGCGGCGCGAGGCCGAGCAGGCGCACGACCTCTTCCGCCGACGGATCGCCGATTCCGCTCATCCGACGAAATGATTCTTGCGTTCGCGCATTTCGGCGAAGACGGCGAAAGGATTGGCGTCGTCCATGCCCATCGCCTTCTTCACCAGCGGGTCCTCGACGCGCAGGAAGGGATTGGTGGCGTTTTCCAGCGCGATCGTCGTGGGCAAAGTGAACCTGCCCGCCGCGCGCAATTCGGCGACGCTGCGGAGCCGGTCGCGCAGCATCGGATTTTCGGGGTCCACCGTGATCGCGAAGCGGCCATTGGCCTGCGTATATTCGTGCCCGCAATAGACCTGCGTCTCGCCCGGCAGATTGGCGATCTTCTCGAGCGAGAGGCGCATCTCGTCCATGTCGCCTTCGAAGACGCGGCCGCAGCCGAGCGAAAACAGCGTGTCGCCGACGAAGACCGCTTCGTCCTCCGGGAACCAATAGACGATATGGCCGTGCGTGTGCCCCGGCGTGGCGATGACTTGCGCCCGGGACGCGCCGATCGCCACCTCGTCGCCATCGGAGACCGCCAGGTCGAGCGGCGGCAGGCGGTGGGCGTCCTTCGCCGCCCCGACGATCTTCATCCCGGGAAAGCGACCTTTCAGCGTCTCCCAGCCCTCGATGTGATCGAGATGATGATGGGTGATCAGGAGATGGGTCAGCGGCCAGCCGCGCCGCTCGGCCTCGTCCGCGATCGTCCCGCCCTCCGGCGCGTCGACGCTCGCGGTCGCGCCGGTCTCCCGGTCATGGACGAGCAGGCCGAAATTATCGCTCAGGCAAATGAACTGGGCCACCTCGATGGACATGTCTTTCTCCGGGGGTCTCAGGGCGAATATCATAAAGGCATCATGCAAAAATGCGACCCAAGGGCGATCGGGTGAAAGATAATCTCGAACCGCCGGGCGCCCAATGCCTCCCCTTTACGGGGAGGCCGGCGGTCGAAGACCGCCGGGTGGGGTTCGTCCCACCGCAATATTGGTGGAGCTTGACCCCACCCGACCCTGCTCCGCAGGGCCACCCTCCCCGTAAAGGGGAGGGATTCGCTCACGCCAGCGTTCACCCGATTGCCTTGAATGCGACCAGCGCTTGTCTTGCGTCGCCTCGAGAATAGGAAGATGATCCGGCCATGGCGCTCGATGTCGTGGAATTGCGGGCTTTTTACGAAACGGCGCTGGGCGAGGTGGCCCGCCGCGTGGTGGGGCGCATGGTCCGCTCCCGCTGGGACGATCATGCCGGCCTGCGCGTGCTGGGGCTCGGCTATCCCACGCCCTATCTCGACGGCTTCCGCGAAAAGGCGCAGCGCGTGCTGGCCTTCATGCCGGCGACCCAGGGCGTCGTCCATTGGCCGCTCGACGGCAGATCGGCGACGGCGCTGGTCGAAGCCTCGATGACGCCCCTGCCGGACCAGTGCATCGACCGCATCCTTCTCGTCCATGCGCTCGAAGTGGAGGAGCATCCGCAGGACCTGCTGGAAGAGGTCTGGCGCATTCTGGCGCCGGGCGGACGGGTGGTGATCGTCGCGCCGAGCCGCACCGGCCTCTGGGCGCGCGTCGACACCACGCCTTTCGGCCACGGCCACCCCTATTCGCGCGGCCAGTTGCAGACGCTGTTGCAGGAGGCGCAGTTCCTGCCCGTCTTCTGGGGCGAGGCGCTCTATGTGCCGCCCTTCCAGCGCGTGACGCTGCTGCGCTCCGCCCCGGCCTTCGAGCGCATCGCCGGGCGCTTTTCGCTGCCGGGCGGCGGCGTGCATGTGGTGGAGGCGACGAAGCAGCTCTATCGCCCGGTCCTGCGCCGGGCGGCGCGGCGCATTCCGGCGATCGTGGAGCCGGTATTGGAGCCGGCGCTGGAGCCGGAAGGCGCGGAGCCGGCGTGACCCCGCTTCGCTTCGCGCCGAGGAAGTAAAAAACGCGCCGTCATTACGAGGAGGCGAAGCCGACGAAGCAATCCAGGGGCGTCATCACGGCGCCTGGATTGCTTCGTTGCTCACGCTCCTCGCAATGACGGCGAAAGTCCGAGCGCCTTGTTAAATCCCGGTGGCTCCGCTCGTGGGAGAAGCGGCCTCACCGCCGCCCGAACTCCACCTTCACGCCGAAGGCCTGCGCCAGAAACAGCGCGCCATGGATCAGCCCGGCGTTGTCGATGCCATGGCCGAGCCCGGCGGACAGGTGCCATTGGGTCGGCACGTTCATGTCGGCGAGCAAATTGGCCGACAGCATCAGCGCGTCGACAGGGATAAGCTCGTCCTCCTCGCCATGGACGAGAAGCACGTTGGGCGGCGGGTTTTGCGCGGGCCGCTCGGCGCCGGGCTGATCGGGGCCGAGCGTTAGAATGCCGGAATAGCCGAGGATGGCGCGGGGCGCCTTGCGCCGGCGCAGGCCCGTATGCAGGGCCATCATCGTCCCCTGGCTGAAGCCCACCAGCGCCAGCGCGCGCTCGTCGAAGCCGCGCTTCTCCAGCTCTTCGTCGAGAAAGACGTCGAGCGTCGGACGGGCGGAAATCACGCCGCGCCAGCGCTCCTCGGGGTCGCGCATGGTGAGGGGGAACCATTGCCGCCCCATGGGCGACGCGGCGCAGCGCTCCGGCGCATGGGGCGCGACGAAATCCGCGTCGGGGAGAAAGGAGCGCCACTGGCGCCCGATCTCGATGAGATCGGCGCCGTCCGCGCCGTAACCGTGAAGGAAAACGATGAGTTGCCGGGCTTTCCCGGATTTCGCCGCCACTCTCGGACCATCGATCGCCGCCATTTGCCGCGCTCCCCTTTCGCGCCGTTAGCTGTCGGGGGTAAGCGCGCCGAGGTCAAGAGCGGACGCATGAATTCGAGAGGCGCCGCCTGCGCGCGCGCCGGGGCCGGAGCGGTCAGAACGTCAAGGCGAAACGCAGGATCTTCACCGCGAAGATGAAAGCGCCGGCGAGCGTGCCATGCTTCACCATCGTCATCGCCATCCAGATATGGTCCGGCCTCATCATCATTTTACCTCTCAAAAAGCGCGCAAGGCCGCGCGCGGGGCTTCGCAGTCCAGCGAGGAAGAAGACGTTTCGTCGTCAGGTTCAGGGCGTCTGCGTCTCGACAGGCCCTTGCGAAAGACGCGCCATTGCGCCTTCATTCGACTGAGCGATTTCGTCGCACCTCGATAGCGCGCGACGGCAATTCGCCCTCGAAAACCTGCGTGCGAGGTAACGGCGCGACCGCGCATTTGCAAGCGACGGGCTTCGCGAAAGCGCCCTTCGCGACAATATGTCACCTCGGGCGGCTTGGCGCCGCCGAGAAAGGCCAAGACGCGTTCACAATGCCCAAATTACTGATTTTCGCCGGCCTCGCGCTGATCGGGCTCGGCCTCTTATGGATGATCGCCGAGCGCTTCGGCTTGACGCTCGGGCGCCTGCCCGGCGACATCGTTTTCGAGCGCGGCGGTCTGCGCGTCTATGTTCCGCTCGCGACGTCGCTGCTCTTGAGCGCGCTGCTCGGCGTCGTCTTCTGGCTCGTGAATCGTTGAAGCGGCTCGGCCGCGCGCCGCGACGGCCTTTGACAAAGCCGCGCCCGCGCCGCCTAATGGCGGCGAAGGAGAGACGCGGTGTACGATTTTCTGAAAGGATTTTCGACGGGGCAAATGGCCCTCATGTTCTGCGGCGGCGCCGTCGCGCTGACCGTCGTCGGAATTTTCGTCTGCCGTCCCTTGTCGCGGCGCTGGATCCATGGACGCCGCAACGCCAACGACATGATCGGCTTCTCGCTGCAGAGCTTCGCGGCGCTCTACGGCATTCTTCTCGGCCTGCTCGCCGTTGAGGCCTATCAGGACTTCACCGCCGCGAAGGAAGCCGTCTCCAAGCAGTCGCTGACCTTCGCGACGCTCTATCACGATCTCAACGGCTTCCCCATGCCGTTGCGCGAGCGCTTGCAGCAGGATCTGCACGACTACGCCATCGAGGCCTTGGAGACGCATTGGCCGAGCGACCCCTATGCGCCGACGCCCACGGGCTCGTCGCCGACCCTGCGCCGCATGATGGCGAAGCTCCTGAGCTTCGAGCCCGCCACCAAGACCGAGGACCTAGTCTATGGCGAGACGTTTCGTCAGGTGAACGTCATGATCGAGCAGCGCCGATTGCTTCTCTCGAGCGAGAGCGACGGAATCCCCACGCCCATGTGGGCGGTCGTCTATCTCGGCGCGCTTCTCTACATGCTGCTCATGTGTCTCTTCGACATGGAGACTCACGTGCATCTTCTGCTCGGCGCGACGACGGCGCTGTTTCTCGGGGCCGTGGTCTTCCTCATCGCCGCGCTCGACAATCCCTTCCGCGGCGGCGTCACGGTCGATCCCGCGCCCATCCTCGCCATGCGCGACCGTCCCATCCGCACATCCGAATGACGCCCGTCGAACCGCCGCGGCTTCGGCGCTTACGCCTTCGCCCCGCGCGGATCGGAGCCGCTTTGAGCGGCTCGGCGAAGGCGAGGGAAGATGCGCGGCGGCGCCCGCCGCCAAGAAGTCAAAGGCGCGAAATCGCGCCGTCCCGCGCCGCGCCCGAAAACCAGCGCGGCCGGCTTTTTGTCGCCCTCGGTCAGGAACAACCCTCGGCCGCCTCTGGTTGATCGCCTACGCGGCGCACCGCGGGGGCGACACCTATCGAGGATGCCGACATGCAGCTTTTCAAGCGAAACCGGGAACGCGAGGCGGCGAATATCGGCGCTGTCGTCGCCGAACAGGCCTCCGCCGCCGCCAACCAGGCCGAACGCATGGTCGAACAGGGCATGGAACAGGCCGGCCGGACGCTCGCGGCCGCACGCGAGCAAGGGCGGCAGGTCGCGGACGACGCGAGCGAGGCGCTGGAGGATTGGCGCTCCACGATCGAGACTTCCGTCCGCGCGCAGCCGCTTACGGCTCTCGCCGTCGCGGCGCTGGCGGGGCTCGCGCTCGGCGCGCTGTGGCGCACAGGAGAGAAGTAAGGCGATCGGCGCGACGTCACGCCGCGCCGCTTAAGGGAACGGTTTTCGTTCGCCCGCGTTCCTTGGACATGCGCCGCGCTCTCGCCCTCGCTTTCGCGATCATGGCCTGCTCCTCGGGAGCATGGCCATCGGCGGGCCGCGCGCAGGAGGACGGTTTCGCCCTCTCTTACGCAGGGGGCGAAACGCGCGCGGCTCTACATGAGTCTTGGCGGGATTCTTGGCGGGCGCGCGTCGCGCGCGGGCGCATGGATTACGAAGCCTTCGCCGAGCGCGCCCTGAAAAAATACCTCTCCCTCGCCACCGGCTCCCCGGAGGGCAGGCAATCGCCCGTGGCGTCGATCCTGGGGGATCCGACCCTGCGCAGCGGCGACATTTACGCCGCGGCGAAGGGATTCATGATCTTCAGGGGCCGCGCGGCGCCGACGCATCGCGCGTCGGATTTCGCGCCCATGCCGGCCGGCCGGGCCCGGGAGCTCTCCCTCGCCATCGGCGCGGCGACACGGTAAGGCGCGCGGGCTCGCGACATATGCTGCGCGGTGGCGGTCCCGACAGGATTCGAACCTGTGACCTTCGGTTTAGGAAACCGCTGCTCTATCCTGCTGAGCTACGGGACCGCGTTATATATCTCGCTGATTTGTATTAACTAACATGATTTCAGCGAGTTACGAAGGCGTTGACTTGTGTGGAAACTTGTGTGGAATTGGCTTCCGACAGCGCCTACGCACAGGAATAGCACGCCATGAGCAAGTCTGGAATCCCCTTCGTCATGCGGGTTCCTGGCAGCGACAATTACCACTACCGGCGCGACGTTCCCGCCGATGTCAGGAAGACCATAGGCGTCACTCGCTGGAGCAAATCACTAGGGAGCGGCAGTAAGCGCGATGTCGCCGAACATGCCCGCGCGCTCGCTGCTGAGCATGACCGGCTGATTGCCCTCCATCGGCGCAAGGACCCGCTGGAGGCGCTGAATCCTGATGATCGCAAACGAGTCGAGCAGGCAGGAGGCGTTGAAGCCTTTATGGCGCGCCAGCGTGGCCGCTGGCAGGGGGCCAACCTCGCCGCCAACGTGGCGGACATGGTGCGCGACTACCCGCCAGAGGTAGACGACCCTGCCGTGGTGGAGTCCGAAGCGGCGGCGTTGGAAGCATCCGCCCGAGTCCTGAACGCGGCGATTGTGAAGGACGGCGCGATATTAGATCAGTTGGGAATAGCTCTGCCGCCAAGGTTGCGGAGGCCCGTTGATTCGAGCCCAGAGGGGGTTACCCTTCGGCAGATATTTGAAAAGTGGAAGGGCACGGGGCGCGCCAGCGAGGCGCAATTTCGGATTCCGATGGAAGCTTTTGAAAAGAAGTTTGGCCCGGTTCCTGTGAGAAAGATCACTGTGGATCAGTGCCGGGAGTTCCGCGACTATCTGGCAACTGGCGACAGAGCGGATGTCACTTCACGGAAATATTTTGTATCGTTCAAGACGTTGCTCAACTACGCGGTTAACGAAGGTCACATTGACGCGTCGCCAGCGGATAAGCTCACTTGGCGCGCGGAGAAGGTTAAGCACTCCGAGCGGATAGAAGGTAAGCGCCGGACGTTCAGTCCGGCAGAGACTGATAAGCTGCTCAAGGCGTTGCCTATCTATGCGGCGGAATCCTATGAACATACCCAAGTCGCTTGGTTCGTGCGTATTGCGTGCTGGACGGGGATGCGGCCTGAAGAAATTGCACAGCTAGCACCTGGGGACGTGTGCGAGGTTGCTGGCGTCTGGGTTTTCCGGGTCCACGATCTGCACGACAATAACGTCAAGACGCGCGCTGGCGTTCGAGAGGTCCCGGTTCACAGATGGCTGATCGATGCCGGGCTTCTGGCGTTCGTCGAGAAGCGCCCGAAGGAAAAACGGTTGTTCGCGCTATGTCAGAAAGCCGATGGCAGGGGCAGGCGGTATCCGCCGATCTACAGCCGCTGGACGCATTTCCTGAGAGAGCGTCTGAAACTGACGGACTCGAAGCTGAGTATGTATTCCTTCCGGCACGGAATGAAGGATGCTCTGCGACTGGCCAGCGTCGGTGAGTATGAGCAGGACCGGCTATTAGGTCACGCGAGGAAGGGGCGGGAAGTTCAGGACGGTTATGGTCGGGCTCAGATCGTTGTCTTGAATGACGCGCTCCAGAAAGCGGACCCGCTGGACCCGCGCCGGACTGTGACACAGTTTAATGGCGGTGTTGATAGTTAAGGTATTTGGTGACACTCCGCTGTCCCTCAACCGACAACAGGGGTTCAAGTCCCGTAGGGAGCGGCCACAAAATTTTCAACGCGATCGATTCATTGCCGGACGCGCCAACCGTCGACCAACGATTGCGCCGAATTTGCAGGTAACGTAACTTTTAGCTCCTTTGTTAGGAAATTCCATTTCGCAGCGGAGGCTTCAGTGTCGCTTGAGAACGGCGCGTCCACAGCGCAGAACGACATTCTCGCGAGAAAAATCGAACTCTTAGAGCTCGAACTCAAAAAGAGAGATGTAGAAGCGGCGGCAAAAAGCCCGGCAGCTAAGCCATGGTGGTCGAGTTTAGTTGAAATTCTTGCGCTTCCGGCAGCAATAATAGCGATAGTATTTCAGCTGACTCAAATGAGCGGAAACGTTCAAACAGAAGCAAAAACTGAAGCAGAGACTAGTAAGATTCGCGTTGAAGAAATAAAGACTCGTGCAGAACTTCAGGAAATACTAGATACGTTAGCAGAGAAAAAGCAGAAGGGTGTCGTAGCCTATAGAGATGAAATTGAGAAAACAATTCCGAAGCTGCAAGAAACTGTCGATCGTCTAAGGACTGCAAATCTTCTAGCTGCCCCCGGACTGCTTGGGAGGAGCTTGGCGAAATTTGTCTTGCTTTGGATACTAATTCACGCAGTTAGCCTAGCGTTCGATGTTATATCACAGATTTGGGGGGCGTTCATTAGTAGCCTTTCGATATTCTCTAATGGAATGGCAGAAAAACTAGTCAAAGGACGCGATAAATATGGCAATGTTGATTACAAAAAAGTTAACAAGATCAGATCGATGATTTCGCTATTTACGGTTATGCTATCGTTTGTTCCAAGTATTCTAAGATGGTCTATTCAAATATCGATTTTTCTTGCGCTATTTATTCCATTGTTTGATGAAATCATACTGGCCCTCGGTTCGAATCGATCATTTAATGAAGTATTAACACTAGCAAAACAGTATGATTTATCCGGCATGTTAGCTGTGATGAAAGAGATATTATTTGGCGGAAAAATATAACTGCGAGACTGTGACAGTCTTCGCCGCCGTCACCTATTCCATATACAAGGTTTAGGCTAATTCGGGTTCCGCTCGATGGCCCTCCCCTGATGCCAGGGCCGTGCCCCCCGGAAGGGTCCCTTGAGCCTAGCCATAAAGGCAAGCTGGAATAACGCCTATGCGTAGGAACTGGGCCTATCTGCGCTCCAAAGCGACCATCTTTCGCCCGTCTCAGCCCTCCAGGCGCGCCAAGACGCGTTGAACCTGGACCGCCTGCCACTTGCCGCCCTTCGCAGTGGGGATTCCCTTCTCATTCAAAGCGGCAGCGATCCCGCCGAGAGAAGTCACGCCAGTCGAGCGCAGATCGGCGATAATCGGCCCTAGATCAGCAGCGCGGTTGTCTGCCTGGGCGGCTCTGGCAGCGCGTCCAGCGGCGGAATCGACCTTCACGCCACGGAACCCGCCGAGCTTGGTTCCGCGCGCCTTAGCGGCCTGGAGAGCCGCTTTGGTGCGGTCGGAAATGGCCTTGGCTTCGTGCTCAGCAACCGCCGCAAGGATGTGGATCGTCAGGCGATTAGCTTGCGGGAAGTCGGCGGCGACGAATTCCACGCCCGACTCCATAATCGCAGACACGAAGGCCACGTTACGGGCGAGTCGGTCCAGCTTAGCGATGATCAGCGTCGCGCCATGCAGGCGGCACAGGCGAAGGGCTTCGGCGAGCTTGGGGCGGTCGCTGCGCTTGCCGCTCTCTACTTCTACGATCTCCGCTGCCAGTTTCCAGTAGCCGCCATTCAGGAACGTGCGGACGGCTTCCTGTTGCGCTTCAAGGCCAAGTCCAGAGCGGCCCTGCTTCTGCGTCGAGACGCGGTAGTAAGCAATGTAGGTTCCGTTTGCCATTTTGATACGCCCGATACGCTGCTACACAAATTAGTCTACGTTCGTTGACAAGAACGTAATGGCATAACGGGAGGCAGTCAAGCGAATTTTGGGCGGTTTTTGAGGGAGCCGAGCGCAGAAAGCGTGGCAGAAAGTCGCGCGTAGTCGGGCGTAAGCGCGAGACCACAAGAGCGGCGCGATTGGCGTAGCTACTCGGCGGGAGCGTCGGCGTTGAAAGAGGTTCGAAAGCGGGAGGGCGGCGTCGGTCGGTGGTCTAGACCAGACTTACACAAAGGTTTCTTTATATCTGAACTTACTAATCTTATGCGCCGTCCCTTAACCTTAATTCTTCAGGTTAACGACTCCATCGTATGATCTTTACAAACAATCTGCTTACTACCGCACTGCCCCTGCCCGCGCGAGGTCGCGGCGGATCGGCGAGGCGGTTGGACAGGCGCTCTCGAAATGACTCTGAGCGTCTGGAGGGTTTGCGGCTGGTCTCGACACTCTCGACGGCTGCTCTGGGCTCGACTGGTTGGTGAACGGTTCACGTGTGGTCGCCTCCCGCCCGTTTTCCCTCCAACCGTCCTTAAGAATTAGGGTAGGGAGGTATTTGTGGGAAAATCACGCGTGTGAAAAATAGAAAAAAATCGATGTGCGCTAGCACACACCCATTTTTCACGCACGCGCACATTAGGAAAAATCCCACATCTACCTCCCTACCCTAATTCTGCCGCCCAAAAAGAAAGGGCGGACACTGGTCCGCCCGTTCTCTTGATGACTGTCGCCAGCTACTCGACCATCCACCCAACAATCGCTGTATACGGCTCTGGGCTCGTCTCGGATGGCAGAAGCTCAGCGTGGGTGTCACAGTATTCGTCAAGCGCCTCCAGCCATGCCTCTTCGGTCATACCCTTTAACATCTCGCCGCCCGCCTGTGCGAATAGATCAACAGTCACAAGCTCAACGTGCCAATTTTGCTTGTTGTCAGTGCCGCGACCGCCGCCGACAAAACGAAACGCGCGGTCGCCGTGCTTGACGGTCCCGCGCTTTCCTAGGCGCTTGCCAAGCGAGTTTGCCTTATCAACGGCGTCCGCCTTGAACGTGATATTCAAGCCGTGTTCCTCGATCAGATAGACAATCGACTTTTCGTTATCCCATTCGCTGGCGGCTGAATTCACCACGCCCATCTTCCCAAGCGGACGCGGCTTATCCTTATAAAGGTCATACCAGATAGCGGCGAGCGCTCCCCAATCTTCCTGATCACCAGTCGACGCCTTGCGCATCATGTCCAGGTTTTCAAGGAAGCCTTCGACGCCAATCGCCTGAAGCACGCCGCCCATGATGCGGCTCCAGCCCTCAAAAGACTTCAGCGGCGTGCCGTGCCATTCCTTCTTCCCCTGATCAATCCAGAAGCGGATTAGCGTTAGACATGCCCAGACCAGTTCCCCGCGATGCTTGGGAACCCATGTTTCCAGGTCGTGTTTGAAGCCAGCGCGCGCCAGGGGATCACATCCCGCGTCAAGCCCGATAGGAGCGCAGCGGCGTCCGATTTCCCAGCTAGTCCCGACGTTGTTACCAGCAAGGATCGTGGTGCAGGTCACCTTGGCGCGAATGTTCTCGCTCTTACCAAGGCGGCGGTCATTCCAGGTGCCGCACGTCGCGAAGTTGGCAAGCGCCGCGCCGTGAACGTGATTGTTGAGGTTGTCGATCAGAAGCACCGGCTCACGGGTCAGCAAGAATGCGGTCAGCATCTTCCCGATTTCGTCGGATGATCCCTTCTCAGTCTGCGCCGCCACATCGCGCCCATATGCGATGCGCATCAGAGTCTGGATCAACAGCGACGCGCCTGTGCCCGCATCCGGCTTCTGGACGAAGCTATAAGGCAGGTGACCGGGGATCATGGGGCGCATGAATTGCTGCAACAGAAGCGCGATGGCGTGCGCCTTCGAAGCCTTCCCGCCCGTCTTGCTTTCCCCGCCGTCGTGGAAGGGAAAATCGGTCAGGACGTGGTTCTCGATTAGATCGCGCGCTTTCGCAACGTCATCGTGTGTTGGATGCTCCGGCACTTCAGGCATGTGGAATCCAGCGGGCGGATTATAGAAGACCTTCGATCCAGGATGATAGCCGGGAGTCGAGATCAGTTCGCCGCCCTTTGCGAAGAATGGCGAAGTGACAAAGCTCTCCAGTTCTGGGAAGCGCAAATCGGTCTGCCCGATAATCTGCTTCGCGACGTTCTTATCTGCATCAACAATGCGTATTCCGTCCTTATACGGCTTCGCCCAGGTGACGTGCTCGTTAAGCTCAGACCACATCATGTCCGCATCCATGCGCTCGGTCGTGATGACTCCTTCCTCATTTGGAGGAAGCAAGCGCACCATGGCGTCGCCGATCTGGAAATACTTATTGAGCCCGCCCGCATTGAGCGCGGTCAAGCGATCCCATGCGGTCGTGACCATGTAATCAAAGTGATCTTGGTCGATAACGAGTGTCGGATTGTTTTCGCGTCCGGGGAGCCCGAGCGTTGCCTTGTTCCCCTCGATGCGCTTCTTCTTGTTGCGCTCACCAGCGGCCTTCGCTTTTTCCTTCGCTACGATCCCGCCGAGTGCGGTGTTCAGCTTCCCCTCGGTCGTGCCAATCTTCTTCGCGAGCGTCTTGATCAACCCCGAACGCAGCTTTGGCGGAAGCTTCAGGAGCGCAAGCTTCTCACAGGCGCGATTGACTGTCTTCTGATCCGTGAAATCAGAGAAGCCTTCGATCAGTTCCTTGAGCTTTTCATATGCGCTCTTGATGAGCTCGGCTTCCTGTTCCTTGGCCATGCCGATGAATTCGCGCGCATCGGCAATGCGTTCGTCAAGATAGCGATCTGTCGCGTAGCGGCTCACGTTGCGCCCGTCATCGCACGGCGCAGCCTTAATCACAGGAATCAAGACCGCCTTGGCTTCTTCGTCAGTCGCCTCCAGGCCATTGTGATAGAAGAACGAACAGAGCGCCGAATAGATCGGGCCATGGAAACCGTTCTTCCCCTTGCTCTCTTCGCCAATGCGGGACAGGTAAGCATCGACGCCAAGCAAAAGCTCGCCGTCGTCGCCGATCTCCCAACCACGGGAAGCCATGTCTTTCGCAGCGTCGTCAAACACGTCGAAGCGTGAGTCGTAGCCGTCAGCGCTCGACTCCGTCTCCAGCTTCTCCTTGCTGGTCTTCTTGTTCGCCTTGTCAGCCGCCTTCTGCTCAGCCGTCTTGTTGCTCGCGGACTTCATGGCTTCGATGAACCACGTCGGAAGTTCGGCAAGCTCAACTTCTCCCGGCCCGTAGCCAGGAACCCACATATAGCGACGAAGGCTTTCATGGTTGCTGCCCGGCCCGATGATGTAGCCGCCGGTCCCGCGCGTGTCGATCCCGCGCCCGATAGTCCCGGCGCTGATCGTCAACCCTTCCTCTTCGGCGGGGGCCTTGAAGTAGAGATGCAGGCCATCGCCACGGCCTGAGAAGGCCATCAACGTCTCAGGCAGCTTGCCGTGCTCGGCCTCCAGCGTTCGCAGCGAGTCCATGCCGATCTTGCCATCAAGGTCAATCACGAAGACTCCAGACGGCTGCCCCGTGGCGATGGCAATATTTGCCCCGCGCTTACGATTCCACAGATCGCGGATTTCGTCTGGATCGTTTGTGGCAAGCTCTTTCCACTTACCGCGCGGATGTTTTCCAGGCTTGTTGTAGCACGTCACCGGCTCCGGGAGGGGAATTCCGTCTATCTTCGCGAAGTAGCGCTGCACATTGCAGCAAGAGCATTCCGGCTCATCGTTCTTGCCGGGCTGCATATGGAACACCGGGAAGACTTTGAAGCCAAGCGCCCCAAGTGCGAGCGCGTGGTTGCGCATCTTGTTGATGCCGTTGTAGGGATCAAATTCCATGTCCTTCGCGGCGTCGAACAAGGAGTCGAGACCGTCGAGCACAGAGTGCCCGGAGGCTTCGTCGCAGAGAACGTTGCCCGGAATCTCTTGATTTTCATTGAGATTCGTTGTGATTTCAGTTGCTTCAAATTCGGACATTTGATAAGATACCTCGATTCCCGCGCTCATTGAGCGCGTGATTGACGATACGTCCTTCTGCTTCTGGACGTTGGGTTGAGAGAAGACTTCAAAGCGGCGCGGTTTGCTCACTGCGTCGCTTCTTCTTTGTTAGTATGCGGTTGCCGCGAACGCCTGTCGCCAGCGCGCTCTATGTCGCGGATGGTAGCCGCCGCCCGCACGGCCTGTGATTTCACCCTGCGTTGCGCCATGCGTCTTCAGGCGGCGAGCAAGCTCCGCTAGGAAGCTTGCGTTTGCAGGATGGTCGTCAGGTAGATTGGCGTCGTAGTGTCTTGCACCTAAGCCAATAAGCGCTGCCTTTTCCGCGCGCCAGACCGCGCCGAACGCGCGGTTATTGGCGTGACGGAAGAGAACCGTCCCCGTGCTGCCTATCCCGATGCGATCTTCGAACGGTTCGATGATGTCGATACGGTAGTGCTCCGAGGCTTCGACCATTCGCCAAACCGTGGGAAACTGGCGTTCAAAGCGAGCGATCTTTGACTCGCTCATTGCACGCCCCCACGCAGCATTTCGAGTAGGCGCTGTTCGTGAGACATTGACTCGCTCTCGTTCGCGTAGCCGCGACCGTGGGGAGCGAATTGACGAAAACGGCGAGCAGGCTGCTTGCGGTTGGCAGTTCCTGGATCGTCAGGGCGGCGACGTTCGCCACCCCAAATCCCCTTCAGTTCCGGCGTGAACGGCGGGACCTTTTGGCGCTTCGGTTCCTCAGCCATTCGCGCCTCCCGCCATAAAGCCGCCAGTGGCCCAACCGTTCGCGACGCGAGTCGCTTCATTGGCTGCGGCAATTTTTTCTTCGGGGCTGAGCTTCGCGAAGGTGTCGGCGGTCATGCCAGGAGGCAAGCCGCCCTGCTTGACACGATCCATCCACTTGGCGCGCGCGGGACCGTCCACCTTATCGCGGATTTCTGCCTTCTTGTGGTAAGGCAGCGCGTCGTAATCCGCCTTTGTCAGGCCGTCATACTTCGCACGGTCATCCACTGGCGCCTGTGTGGCGGCTCCGATTGATCGGGAGCCGTAAACCAGCAGGTCTGAAAGGAACTGAGTCGCCGTCTCGCCCGACGCGGAACGATATTCGCCGTCTGCGTCGCGAATGTAACCCGCCGCCTGCAAAGTGGCAGCATGGTTGTCCATCTCAGCCTTGTTACGCACCGCGCCAACTGAGTCGTAAAAGTCGCTTACGAGCAAGCGGAAGGTGTCTAGGTCAGACATGATCAGCGACTCCCTTCTCAACGGCGCGCTGCTTGCGCGCCTCCAGGGCGCGGGCGAATTCCTGACGGCGCTCTTCGGTCATTGCGCTCCAGACTTCTGGGCTCACCCCCGAAAAGAGAAAGGCGGGTCCGAAAAACGGCACTGTTCCCGTTTCGGGGTTTGTGCTTTCGTTGGTCATTGTTTCAAAGGCTCCTAGTTACGCGGCACTGGCGCGAATGTGGTTGATCCATTCTTCAACGTGCTCGTCGAGAAACATCTTGCGTCCGCAGATGGTCACGGATTTCGGGCCTTCGCCCGCGCGCACAATCTTGTAGAAGGACGCACGCGGAACGCCCGTCATGGCGATGACAGCGGTAGCAGTGAGGAAGCGGGGGGAAGTTTTGCCGAACGAAACGTCAGCCGTAACAGGCGCTGTGCCGGTAGCGACGACGCCGCTTGCGACGGCGGTATTTGAATCAAGGCTCATTGGGATGGCTTTCGATAAGCCGATCCAGGCGACTGACTGACAAAGAGTCACGGCGGAACGCGCGCAAAACAGGCGACAGCCAACGGCCCGAAAAGGCAGTTGAAGGGGAGCTTCTGAGTGGTGCTTGTCGCGCTTTTTGCTTCCCGTCGCCGGTCAGGCGAGGTCCGCCGCTTTGCCGCTCAATCCTGAGAAGGAGAGCCTAAGCTGGCGTCCGGATTTCCGGACGTTGACGAAATGTTAACCGCAAACTTAACCAATGTCAAGCAAAAATTGCTACATTGTCCAAGTAGGCTCACTTTTCCGCTTGATCTTGACATATGGCGTCGCCTTCCGAAAGTCAACCACTATGCCGCACGGGAGGCTGGTTAGGTTCTCTAGGCTGTAGGGGCGCGAATCTAGGAATTGTGACGCCCCTTGCTACGATTCTAAACATTGATTTTATTGTGTTTTCTGCCTTTACAAATCACAGCACGTCTGCCAGCCTTGCAGTGCTGAGTAACCGTAAGCTGGAGTTTGAAAAATGACCGATTCAAAATTTTAAGCCGCCGAAGCCCACTTGGCGACGGTCGCCACTCTGCTTGAAGACATCCAGGAAGCCGCCGAGTCACCGATCCGAACTGCTCTCGACCTTCACGAAACTGCCTCTCGACTTCGCGCCCTGCTAGCCCAGGCGTCGGCTCACGTTGATGCGGCGGAAGCGGCGATCGTCTAACGCCCGCAGCAATAAAGCCCCGGACGATCAGCTTGGGGCTTTTCAACGTCTCGGCAAAATCCGATGAGGCACTCGCTTGGCGCCCTACGGGCGAGGGTTCTTGCGCTTCGGCCCTGACGCGTTAGTCAAGTGGGCCTTACCCTTGTTTTCGAATTCCGCGAGCGTGCGAACGCGCCGATAAACAGAGAGCAAAATCTTTAGCGTCAAATAGGGGCTGCCCGTGAGAGCATCAATCTCCCTCGGACTCTTGAAGCCAAGCAATTTTGCCATTTGATTGCTCGATTGCTCGACAAAATCTAGCTGCTTTTTGTCCAAATCTATTTTTTCACTACTAACCTTCAGCTTCAAAAGCTTTCTGTCCTGCATTCCTTTGTAAATGTTACTGTATGTTGAATTTGCGGCATCTATAGCACCGGCAATTGTCTTTACCGCTGCGGCGACAGATGTCGCCGTTGCGATCCAGAGCCCAAGGTCCATCCATCCTGGAGACGCTTTCTGCATCGCTATAATCTGCGGCCTACGCTTAGGTTTGACCGAGAATTTTAGCTGGTTGAAAAAGCTGACGGCGCTATACCCCCCTTGCCAGGGATATGTTCGATATGCGTTCACTAGCCTATCGCGGTCGGCGGCCTCCAGCGTTCTATCTAATGAAACGAAGAAGAAATAGACCTGCTCATAGGCTCTCGGAAACCGATACAAGTCTTCTAACGACCAGTCATCATTGAGGTTTATTCGGTAACGCCCATATTCTTCCATGGTCAGCCTCCGAATCGCAACGAATCCAAACCAAGCAGCTTGATCGATAGCACAGCAGGAAAGGCACTGCGTAAGGGTGTCGGCGATCCCGCGAATCGGCTAGCCTTTCGTGCCAAAACCCCAATTCCATCTCTGTAGTGGCGTCATCCGGAGACACAGCATGAGTTTCCAACGCGTCGATTTCGACTTCCTGTTAACGCGTTCATTCAAGGTTGAAGAACCGCCGGCTTACACGTCGTCAACCGAGGTTCGCGTCAGAGGCGAACGCCTACACCGGCCTATCTATTGGCAAGGGCGGCAATGGGCTGTCACAAGGTTCGGCGTTGAAGCGCGCGACGGAACTTACGTAATTGCGAGCCATAGGGTTTGGGAAGAAGAAGACGGATATGGATGGGTAGACGCCATGGCCGAAAAGGAGTGGGTTGACCTACCCGATTTCGTTGAAGCGCTGCGATTGGCGCGGTCGCGCTGGCCACGGTAATAACGCGGTTGACTCAGCATTCGCGCGGTCCGCAAACACGGGGCGCAGGATCGAGACCAAATCGAGGCTAAAATGACCACCTATGCTTTCTGGAATAATAAAGGCGGAGTGGGTAAGAGCTTTCTATGTTTTGTTGCTGCCGCCGAATATGCGTTCAAACACCCGGAAAGCGATGTTTATGTGATCGACCTTTGCCCCCAGGCAAATGTTTCGGAGACGCTACTCGGCGGTGCCCCCAACAGTCCTGCAGCAATGAATGAACTCCTAAATAGTAGCCCCAGAACTACAATCGCTGGTTACCTTGAGGAAAGACTAAACTCGCCATTCAAAAAATTATTTGATGCAAATTCTTATATATCTGAGCCATATCATTTTAACAAAAACATACCTGAGAACTTATATTTGATTTGCGGAGACAATCTCCTTGAAGTGATTGCAGAAGCAATTCGACAGACGTCTCAGTTGTCGATACCTGTCGATGCATGGAGACAGGTATTATCCTGGGTGAAAGATTTAGGAGACTCTCTTAAAGAGCGCAGCGGAGACAGAGATGCGATCATTATAATCGACTGCAACCCCAGTTTCGCTATCTACACACAGCTAGCATTAGCCGCCGCCGACTACGTTGTCGTCCCGTTTACCGCCGACGACAGTTCCCGACGAGGGATCGAAAATGTGATAGCGCTCCTTTACGGCTTGGGCGACCCTCACACGAGCGCATATGCTAAGCTTAGCTTTTCGAAGCGTGCGAAGGAAGAAGGCCTGGACACCCCCAAGCTCCATACATTCATAAGTAATAGAGTAACGATATATGAGGGACAGGCAAGTAAGGCCTTTAAGGCTATAAGCAAATCCATCAAAGACACGCTGGATTTGATTTATGGCAAGCATAGATCAATTTTCGCGAATCCAAAACATCTTCCTAGCTCTGGTTTCATCGAGGTTCCAGACTATCACAGCGCGTGTATCGTAGCGAGCACTACTGGGACCCCTGTCCATAAACTGAAACCCGGCCCGAAGATGATAGGAGGCGAGCGAGTTCAGCTAAACAAAGAGCCTTTGGACCGATATCGCAGCGCCTTAGAGAATTTCGTCAACTGTCTTTGAGGGCTTTCGGAAATGCCGTCTCGGGCAGCCCAAAAATTCGAGTCGTTTTCCCCAAGGGTCTTGCACCTCCGGAATATAGCCAACGATAGCAGAATTCGTCCACTCCCCCGCCTTGCATCAGAAACATACTATCACGCCTGCCTAGCATTGCGGGTCGCCGCATGGGAGACATACATTGAAGAACTGATTAGAGAATTCTACGTAATAACGGCTAACCCAACGGCGTTAGAGTTCAATGCGATGCATGACATATCAAGAAAACGCTCAGAGGTCGCACTCTCGAAATTCAACACTCCAAATTTTGAAAATTCGAGAAATATTCTTGTAGAGTATACGGGCTACGACCCGTATTCCGATTGGGTTTGGAGCAAAAAGTCGATGTCTGTGATCCAGGTCCAAGCTTTGCACAATGAAATACTCAAGGTCAGGCACAGTTTTGCTCACGGACACTCGATACCGCGCTACACATGGAATACAGTCCCTAGCGGTCGCTGCCGACTAACAGCCAAAAGCATTGATTTGGTGGAAGCATTTTTCAAGAATTTGGTCCGATGCACCGATACCGGAATGAAGACCTTTCTGAGACTTCAATTCAATATCAATGCGCCGTGGTGACCGTAGCAGCTACCGTAGGGCGACACGAAGACGTGTCTCGGTGAATCCAGTTATTTCGGATATGAAGTTGCGCTGCCGTCTGATAGGCAGCCGTGTTGTGATTTGCGTCACACCTCTGCTACCGTCGCCATTGTTCTTAAATTCGACCGGAACAGCGCGAACACGGCTCAATGGGATAACCGCTTCACCGCTTCATTGTCGTGCAGGATTGCTGGATTGGCCTCCTGACGTCCGGCGTGCCTTCCGCATAATGTGGAGCGCCACCCCAATGAGACGCAGGCATTACAGCCGAGCTAACGGCGCTACCAGCGTTAGCCGCCTTCCAAGAATCGCCCGCCAATGAAGCTCTCCGCCCCGCTGAGCAGCCCGCCAGAACCACCACCACCGCCAAGGCCCTTCGTCATTTGCTCAATGAGCTTCTGAAGTTCCGATGTGAAGGACTCTGTCGCCGGAACGCCCCGCGTCAGTGCTCCTGAAAGCTTGGTAACGTCGCCATCGGAGATCGTCAGGGACGGCGCGGCTTGCGTGATCGACTGAGTAGATTTGCCCATCTCGCTAGCGAGCTTCGTTTCAGCCTGCAGTTGCTTTTCGATTTCCTGAGTCGTAACCGCTGTTTTCAGGCCACGTGTTTGAGAGCGACCGGCTGCGCGTAGGCCCATGGCATGAGCTCGTCGAGTTTGCTCGCGAGATGTCCGTCGACGATCTGTAACCGCTGTTTTCAGGCCACGTGTTTGAGAGCGACCGGCTGCGCGTAGGCCCATGGCATGAGCTCGTCGAGTTTGCTCGCGAGATGTCCGTCGACGATCTTCGCGAGGACATCGGCCATATAGGCCATCGGATCGACGCCGTTCAGTTTGCAGGTCTCGATGAGCGACGCGACGATCGCCCAGTTTTCGCCGCCTCCGTCCGAACCCGCGAAGAGCGCGTTCTTGCGATTGAGGGCAATGGGACGGATCGCGCGCTCGACGATATTGGAGTCGATCTCGGTGCGCCCGTCGTCGATAAAGCGCGTCAAGCCGTCCCAGCGTGAAAGCGCGTAGCGGATCGCCTCGGCGAGCTTGGTCTTCTGGCTGATCAGCGCGAGCTTCTCGCGCAGCCATGGCTCGAGGGCGTCGAGGATCGGGCGGGATTTTTCCTGTCGCGCTGCGCGCCGGTCGTCCGGGTTCTGCCCGCGGATGTCGCTCTCGATGGCGTAGAGCGCGCCGATGCGCGCCAGAGCCTCACTGGCGATCGGCGCGGGACCTGCTGCGGCGAGTTCGTAGAAGCGCCGGCGGACGTGAGACCAGCAGAAGGCGAGCGACACGCTGTTCTTCTGCGTCAGCGCGCGATAGCCGGCGTAACCGTCGACCTGCACGACGCCCGTGAAGCCGGCAAGATGCGTGAGCGGCTGCTCGGACTTTCGGTTTTGCGCATAGACATAGACTGCGATTGGCGGATCGGCGCCGCCCCATGGCCGGTCGTCACGCGCATAAGCCCAAAGTTGGCCGGTCTTGGTGCGCCCGCGCCCGGGGTCAAGCACCGGCGCCCTTGTCTCGTCGGCGAAGATTTTTGTCGACGATCTGATGTGTTCCAGAAGCCGCTCGTGCACGGGCCGCAAATGCCAGGCGGCGCGGCCAACCCAGTCGGCGAGCGTCGAACGGTCGAGGGCGATCCCCTGCCGGGCGTAGATCTGTGCTTGGCGATAGAGCGGCAAGTGATCGGCGTATTTGGAGACCAGCATGGGCGATTGTCGCCTCGGTCGGCAGGCCGCCCTCGATCAGCCGCGCCGGGGCCGACGCCTGCACGATAGCGCCCTCGCAGGCGCGGCAGGCGTATTTGGGACGCCGCGTCACCAGCACGCGGAACTGCGCCGGCACGACGTCGAGCCGCTCGGAGACATCCTCACCGATCTGATGGAGCGCCCCCTTGCAGCAGGGACAGGCTTTATCCTCGATGTCGACGATGGTTTCGATGCGCGGGAGATGCGCAGGCAGCGCGCCACGGTTCGTGCGGCGCTTTCTGGACGCCTTCTCGCGTTCGGTGGCGGACTTGGCTTCCTCCTCCGCGGCGGCGCCCGCTTCCGTCTGTTCGACCTCTTCGAGCGCGAGCAGCATCTGGTCTTCGGGAAGGGTCTCGGCGCGTCGTCCAAAGCGATGGCGCTGCATCTCCTTGATGATCTGCACGAGACGATCGTTGCGCGCCCGCTCGGCGAGGAGCATCGCCTTCAGTTCGTTAGGATCGTCGGGAAGCGTCTCGACCGCCTGCGCCATAGACGCAGAAGACCATATTTTGTGCCGTCTTTCGACGCTCTCCGACGCCCTGATTCACTGTGTCGCATCATCCCGACAAGGCCGGCGCCGACGTCTCCTTCGCGCAGTGACGCGCCGCCAGTCTAGCCCCTCCAGCAGCGCCGAAAATTGCGCCGCCGACAACCGCATCACCCCGTCTTCGATCTTCGGCCAGCGGAACTCGCCGTCCTCCAGTCGCTTGGCGAAGAGGCACACACCCGTGCCGTCCCAGAAGACAAGCTTGATGCGGTCCGCCCTCTTCGCGCGAAAGACGTAGATCGCGCCGTCGAAGGGATCGCACTGTATCGTCTCGCGCACCAGCGCCGCGAGACCCTCCGCGCCCTTGCGGAAGTCGACCGGCTTCGTCGCCACCATCACGCGCACCGCGCCCGTCGGACCGATCATTTGGCGGCTTTCAACGCCCGGATCACCGCAGCGATGGTCTTTGCTTGCGCGCCGCGTCCGACCCGAACCGTGACGCCATCAACTTCAAGTTCGATCGTCGGCGTCGAATCGACTTCCTGGCGCACAGCGCGTCGTTCGCGTTTGGTGAGCGGCGCGGGCGCAGGCCCTTGCGTGACTGCGGGAACGAACAATGGCGGCGCGCCTACGTCCTCGCGAGCCTCGGTCTCTTTGCGCGCCTGACGACGCCACGTAAAAGCTGCTGCGGCGTCAGACCATGCCGCCGCGCCACTTCACAAACGCTCGCGCCCTCCGCGAAGCTCTCAGCGACAATCGCCGCTTTCTGATCCGCGCCCCACGTCCTCCGACGCCCCGAGCCCGTGAAGACCTCGATCCGCCGCGCCGGAAACGCTTCAGGCTCCGGCATATGTTTACGCTCTGAAATCGACATGTGTCGGAGCCCTCTATCGCTCCGATTATCGTCCCTACCGCTCGCTCAAAACAGGTGGGAGCAGAACAGCGCTTACGACGATCTTCGCGAGGACATCGGCCATATAGGCCATCGGATCGACGCCGTTCAGTTTGCAGGTCTCGATGAGCGACGCGACGATCGCCCAGTTTTCGCCGCCTCCGTCCGAACCCGCGAAGAGCGCGTTCTTGCGATTGAGGGCAATGGGACGGATCGCGCGCTCGACGATATTGGAGTCGATCTCGGTGCGCCCGTCGTCGATAAAGCGCGTCAAGCCGTCCCAGCGTGAAAGCGCGTAGCGGATCGCCTCGGCGAGCTTGGTCTTCTGGCTGATCAGCGCGAGCTTCTCGCGCAGCCATGGCTCGAGGGCGTCGAGGATCGGGCGGGATTTTTCCTGTCGCGCTGCGCGCCGGTCGTCCGGGTTCTGCCCGCGGATGTCGCTCTCGATGGCGTAGAGCGCGCCGATGCGCGCCAGAGCCTCACTGGCGATCGGCGCGGGACCTGCTGCGGCGAGTTCGTAGAAGCGCCGGCGGACGTGAGACCAGCAGAAGGCGAGCGACACGCTGTTCTTCTGCGTCAGCGCGCGATAGCCGGCGTAACCGTCGACCTGCACGACGCCCGTGAAGCCGGCAAGATGCGTGAGCGGCTGCTCGGACTTTCGGTTTTGCGCATAGACATAGACTGCGATTGGCGGATCGGCGCCGCCCCATGGCCGGTCGTCACGCGCATAAGCCCAAAGTTGGCCGGTCTTGGTGCGCCCGCGCCCGGGGTCAAGCACCGGCGCCCTTGTCTCGTCGGCGAAGATTTTTGTCGACGATCTGATGTGTTCCAGAAGCCGCTCGTGCACGGGCCGCAAATGCCAGGCGGCGCGGCCAACCCAGTCGGCGAGCGTCGAACGGTCGAGGGCGATCCCCTGCCGGGCGTAGATCTGTGCTTGGCGATAGAGCGGCAAGTGATCGGCGTATTTGGAGACCAGTATGGGCGATTGTCGCCTCGGTCGGCAGGCCGCCCTCGATCAGCCGCGCCGGGGCCGACGCCTGCACGATAGCGCCCTCGCAGGCGCGGCAGGCGTATTTGGGACGCCGCGTCACCAGCACGCGGAACTGCGCCGGCACGACGTCGAGCCGCTCGGAGACATCCTCACCGATCTGATGGAGCGCCCCCTTGCAGCAGGGACAGGCTTTATCCTCGATGTCGACGATGGTTTCGATGCGCGGGAGATGCGCAGGCAGCGCGCCACGGTTCGTGCGGCGCTTTCTGGACGCCTTCTCGCGTTCGGTGGCGGACTTGGCTTCCTCCTCCGCGGCGGCGCCCGCTTCCGTCTGTTCGACCTCTTCGAGCGCGAGCAGCATCTGGTCTTCGGGAAGGGTCTCGGCGCGTCGTCCAAAGCGATGGCGCTGCATCTCCTTGATGATCTGCACGAGACGATCGTTGCGCGCCCGCTCGGCGAGGAGCATCGCCTTCAGTTCGTTAGGATCGTCGGGAAGCGTCTCGACCGCCTGCGCCATAGACGCAGAAGACCATATTTTGTGCCGTCTTTCGACGCTCTCCGACGCCCTGATTCACTGTGTCGCATCATCCCGACAAGGCCGGCGCCGACGTCTCCTTCGCGCAGTGTACGCGCCGCCAGTCTAGCCCCTCCAGCAGCGCCGAAAATTGCGCCGCCGACAACCGCATCACCCCGTCTTCGATCTTCGGCCAGCGGAACTCGCCGTCCTCCAGTCGCTTGGCGAAGAGGCACACACCCGTGCCGTCCCAGAAGACAAGCTTGATGCGGTCCGCCCTCTTCGCGCGAAAGACGTAGATCGCGCCGTCGAAGGGATCGCACTGTATCGTCTCGCGCACCAGCGCCGCGAGACCCTCCGCGCCCTTGCGGAAGTCGACCGGCTTCGTCGCCACCATCACGCGCACCGCGCCCGTCGGACCGATCATTTGGCGGCTTTCAACGCCCGGATCACCGCAGCGATGGTCTTTGCTTGCGCGCCGCGTCCGACCCGAACCGTGACGCCATCAACTTCAAGTTCGATCGTCGGCGTCGAATCGACTTCCTGGCGCACAGCGCGTCGTTCGCGTTTGGTGAGCGGCGCGGGCGCAGGCCCTTGCGTGACTGCGGGAACGAACAATGGCGGCGCGCCTACGTCCTCGCGAGCCTCGGTCTCTTTGCGCGCCTGACGACGCCACGTAAAAGCTGCTGCGGCGTCAGACCATGCCGCCGCGCCACTTCACAAACGCTCGCGCCCTCCGCGAAGCTCTCAGCGACAATCGCCGCTTTCTGATCCGCGCCCCACGTCCTCCGACGCCCCGAGCCCGTGAAGACCTCGATCCGCCGCGCCGGAAACGCTTCAGGCTCCGGCATATGTTTACGCTCTGAAATCGACATGTGTCGGAGCCCTCTATCGCTCCGATTATCGTCCCTACCGCTCGCTCAAAACAGGTGGGAGCAGAACAGCGCTTACCCTGAGTCGCGTGCTTGGACTGATCCGAGAGCTTATGAAACGAGCGGGTTCGATTCATATCGATCCCGCCGACTGCTTGTGTGAGCCCTTCCACCCACGAGGCAACTGCCAATGGTCGTAGTCGCGGAAGTCACCCCCCACTTAACCGGCCCGTATTCACGCGCGGCTTGTTGCATTGCGCCGTTGAACTGACGGTAAGCCGGGTCCGTTCCGTCCGCGACGTAGCGCCCATTGCGATAGAGGTTCACGTCGCCAGCCGTGCCCTCGAGATGCTGCGAGTTGCGAATGCCGAGACCATGGGCGGCGTTTCGATCAGCTTCAGCCTGCGAACGTAGGCCCTGTCCGTGGTTCATCGTGAAGTTCTGACCGCTGATTTCCTTTGCGCGAAAGAACATCTTTTGAATGTCGGGTGGATGCGTTGCAGGTGCTTGATCGTTCCCGCGTCCAGACAGGAGCGCTTATACATTTCCGCCAGTGAACCGCTGATCGGTCGCGCCAACGCGTTCGGCGACAGCAGGGCTTCTGGAGGTTCAGGCGTTGGGAGTCGAGCCCAGAGAGCGCAGGTCGGTTGCGGTCGCACGGACGGACGCAGATAGCGCCTTCAGCCCTGCTTGGGCCTGCGTCGAGTCAATCGTGATTTGGATGCTATGGGAATTCTCAGCCATCGGCTAACTCAGACTGTAATCATTGCAACGCGCGCATCGAAGAGGTCCAAATCGAGCGCTTTTTCATTCGGATAGGTCGGCGACAGCGAACCTTGGTTGGCTACGATCCATTCGCGCACGGCGGCAGCATCGTATAGGAGCGCCGGGGGGTTGATTTGAGGGCGTGGAAAGCTTGCGTATCGGTTACGCAGCTTTGTGAGGCTGGCGACGGTGCGTCCCAGGCAATGCGCAAGTTGGGCGGTCGTTAGTGTTGTCACGTCAAGCCGCCTTGCCGGTCTGATTCAGACGTCGCTTGCACCACGCCTTGATGTCCGACGCGCGCCACATCGGGCGCTTCAGTAGGACAACGCAGGGGGGAAAGTCCGGATCAGCCTTCAGTGTGCGGAACGTGCTGAGGCTCACGCCGATAAGCGCGCACGATTCGCTCTGGTTGAAGTAGATTTCGTCAGCAACGATTCTCACGCGATTTACTCAATGCGCTCTGCGCGCCATTCGGGTTATGAGGGAGCGACTCCCGTTTCCAGGGTCTTGGCGAACAGTCACGGAGTCAGGGCTGTCGTCATTGGAAACAGGAGTCGCGGTTTGCCGCCGACATGCCGGAGGAATGCCAGCAACCGGCTACGGCGGCGCTTCGCGTTTGCACCGTCTGCAAATCCTCCCGACGAGTCATGCAGAGGGCGGCAACGCAAATGGGTTAGCCGGGGGTGGCGAGGCGTCGCCCTACTTAGCTTCCAACAGAGGTTGGGCGACGCCGCGCCAAATGGGAATCGCTTTGCAAAAGGTCGCGTGCGATCCGCCTACAAGAATGTCTCCAGAAACAAGCTCACAGCCCCATGCCAAAAGCTGCGATTTGTTTAGGGGGAACCGATTCTATCACCGATAGAACGGCGCGGGTCTGCGCAAATCAGTTGGTCGGCAAGAACACATACTGAATTTGGCGATTGTCCGCCGTTTCTTGACTGTCTAAATGCTAGCACAAAATGACATAAAAAGCGATATTTTCGGACACGCGGCTCAAAATGTTTTCAGAGAAGCGCCCCTTGCTTATCGTCCGATTTACGACTCGCCTTCTTCAGGCTTTCCGTGAAGCCGAATGGGACCTTTGGGCGGCGATTGTCGATTACCTCAGCCACCGTCAGCATTTGCAGACGCGGAAACTCGTTGCCGCCTGTCTCATAGAAGCCCGCCCCCGCAGCTTCCTTTTGCATCTCGCGCGTCGGGGATTGAGCTTCAAGAATATGCCGAGCGCGCCGCACCTTCACGTTCCATCATTCCCTTCGGGTCGCGAATTTTATACCGCCATCCGGGCACAGAAATGATTACCGTCTGTGGCTTCTCGTAGGCGTTGCGGAAGTGAAGGAAGTCAAGACGCCCTCTCAAATCATAGCGATCTAATGTTTAATCGTATCGCTGAGATAAAAGCTGTAGGTTTATCATTTGTGCGTATCTGATCTGCTGTCATCATTCGTATTTCCTCAATAGTTGGCACAGTTACTTCGTAAGGAAATTTGAGTTCTAAAATGAGATTTTGTATGTTCGCTATTGCTGACCGCACAGGAGTATCCAAGCAGGCTAGGGTCTGATTAATTGCGGCGATTCGTCCAGGGTCGCCGGGATGTGTTTGATAAAATCCTTGCAAAAGGCCACCATAGTATCCATATAACCTTGTAAATTTGCCAACCTCCGATCCAAGCTGGATAAATGGGACATCATCTGCATCAGCCTCATCAGTAAATTTTTCACTATTTCTTTGAACTGACTCCATCGTGAAATATGGAACAGATCTTCCTGGGACAAATCTGAAAAAATCTACATCATTTTCGAGCGAAAAACTTATCTCTCTTTGGTATATGCTACCGACATTCTTTGACAACGCCCTATCGATGGCCGCAAAAGTCTTTAAGAAGCTTTCTTCGTTTACTACATTTTCGCCGTTAGCTATGTTTTTCTGCGATACGTCGCCAAAGTAAAACCCCCTCATTGCCATCGTCTGCATGCAGTCGCCAATGTGCAATATACTGCTAAGTTCTGCTGAAGAATTGAATAAGGCAAGAGACCTTTTGATCTCCGTCTTTTTTCTTCCGGCAGCTATGCCCTTCAGAGTGTTATCCACGCATGTAGTATAATCCTTATAATTGAAGTTTGGTATAGACGCCACCTGCGCTGAGCCCTCAAAGATTGTCGCTCGCTGGCCGACCGTGCCGACGATCCTGAAACGCCCCGCGTTATAAGTAAACGAGGTTCCGGGAGGGGCATTGATGTAATTAGCTGCAAAACCCACGCACACGTCACGCGCGGCGTATGCGTCCTCGGTGGCATCTTGCGCAAGCGCGCAAGTGTTCATGAACGCGCAAATGAGGGCGAAAAATGCGGCGATTCGGAACGGATTCATATTCGACTCCCTTTGCAACCGGAAAAAGGGACGTTACCATATTTTTGCCGCATTGCACATTTTTGGGAGATCGAGATGGAGACCAAGACCGTAGTATATATCTATTTAATGGTTCTGGTTATCATTGCTGTGCTTTATGCCTTGACGGCTGGCATTTCAACGTTCGCGCAGGCACCAACAGCCGCACTGGAAGCTGCGATACCAGTTTTCGTCGATTTATTGAAGGTAGTGACGGGCGCAGTTATTGGTTCGCTATCGACTGCACTTGGCAAAAAGGAGTGAGTTTAGCTTCGATACGTCCAAATATATTGTCTCATTGCTTTGCTAATTACATGGTAAAACGCCTTTTTATTTGGTATCTTTGCCAATGCTCGGACCTTAGGCGTCATTCTGCGCATCTCAGCACTATCGATTTTGATGGGCCGAGGTTCGAAACTTGTGTGGAGCTTGTGTGGAATGCTTGTGTGGAGGGTTCGAAAAACCAAATAAAAACAATGGCTAGAAAAGGATTTGGAGTTCTGCTGAGCTACGGGACCCCGCAGCCAACATCTACCACAGCGGGGCCGATTGAAAAGTTTCGATTGTGGAAAGACGGCCATGTTCGAGTCCGCCCGCCTGCCGCATGTGATGAGCAAAGCGGAATTCGCCGCCGCCGAGGAGCGGCTGCGGGAGCAATTGCTCGACGCGCAGTTCGAGGTGGCGGAGCAAAAGCGCGCCGCAATCCTGGTATTGATCAACGGCTCCGACGGCGCGGGCAAGGGCGAGGTGGTCAACCGCCTCTATGACTGGCTGGACGACCATCTCGTCGAGACGCTCTCCTATGGCGCGCCGACCGACGAGGAGCGGGCGCGGCCCGGCTCGTGGCGCTATTGGCGCGACATGACCGCCAAGGGGCGAATCGGCTTGGTGCTCGGCTCCTGGCACCATCGCCTGCTGCGCAACCGCGCCCTGCGCCGGCTCGGCAGGAACGCCTATGACAACGCCCTCGAGGAGATGATCCGCTCGGAGGAAATGCTGCGCCTCGAAGGCGTCCATCTCCTCAAGATCTGGCTGCAGATGGATGACGGCGAGGCGCAGCGGCGGCTGGAGAGGCTGCGCGAGTCCAATGGCGCGCTGCGCCGCCCGGCGGTTATCGAATGGGCCGAGCTCGACGGCCCCAAGGCGCGCGCGCGCCTCGTCGACGCCGCATTGGAAATGATCGAAAAGACCTCCGCCGGCGACGCGCCCTGGGCGGTCGTGCCCGCCGCCGATCCCTATTATCGCGACGCCGCCGTGGGCGGCCTGCTGCTGCGGACGCTCCAGCGCGCCGCCGCCGGCGTCGGGCCGCCGCCGCCGCGCGCGAGCGCCGCCGCCGCGCCGGCCCCGGACCTGCCCCGGCCGAGCCTCGCCTCGGCGCTCGATCTCACGAAGAAGCACGATCCGGAGACCTATAGCCAGGAGCTGCGCGCGCTGCAGCGGCGCCTCACCGAGGCGACCACCGCCAAGAGCTTCAAGGACCAGGGGCTCGTTCTCGTCTTCGAAGGCAATGACGCCGCCGGCAAGGGCGGCGTCATCCGCCGCGTGCGGGAGGCGCTCGATCCGCGGCGGTTCCGGGTCCATGGCGTCGCGGCGCCGACGGACGAGGAGCGGGCGCGGCCTTATCTGTGGCGCTTCTGGCGCAATATCCCCCGCCGCGGCGACGTCGCGATCTTCGACCGAAGCTGGTATGGCCGCGTGCTGGTGGAGCGCGTCGAAGGCTTCGCCGCGCCCGAGGACTGGATGCGCGCTTATCAGGAGATCAACGATTTCGAGCGGCAGCTCGGCGAGACCGGCTACATGGTCGTCAAATTCTGGCTGGCCATCTCGCCGGACGAGCAATTGCGCCGCTTCCAGGATCGCGAGGCGAAACCCTTCAAACGCTACAAGCTCACGCCCGATGATTGGCGCAACCGCGAGAAATGGCCCCTCTACGAGGCGGCGATGACGGAGATGGTCGACCGCACCAGCTCGCGCCTCGCGCCCTGGACGCTGGTCGAAGCCGACGACAAGAAATATGCGCGGCTCAAGACGCTGCGCGCCATCGTCGCGCGTCTGGAGGCCTGATGCGGTTCCCCGCTTGATTGCTTCGCTATGACGCTCCCGCCGTCATCGCGAGCCTTTTCTCGAAGTCGGGCGTGCCCGACTTCGCAATGCTGGCGAAGCAAACCAGAGGGTCATCGCGGCTCCTGGATTGCTTCGTCGGCTTCGCCTCCTCGCAATGACGGTGCGCGCGCAAGCCTCGCGACAGCCGGCGATCCTAGGCTCAGCGGGCGTCATGTTCCTGGATGGCCCTTCCGATCCGGAAGGAGAGACGCATTGCGAGGATCGACATGCAGGGGAAAGACGCCCTGGCGCTTCTGAGCTTTTCCGACGCCGAGTTCCTTGCCGCCGCGGGGCCGGCGGTGCTGCGCCTGAAGCTTCTCGAGGCCACCCATCTCGCGCAGAGCCGCCGCCTGCCGGAGGATTTGCGGGAAGCCGCGCGCCGCGCCGCGAGCGAATTGCGCCAGCTCATCCAGGAGCGGCCCTGCGTTTCCCTGATCGATCGCGCGGCGCAGCAGGCGGTGATCGATATCCGCCCCGCGATCGAGACGGCGCGCCATATCCGCGCCGTGGCCGGACGCGCCTGAGCGCGTCGTTGCGCGCGAAGCAATCCCGAGCGCGCTGGCGCTCAGGGCGATCGGGTGAAGGACGACAATCCTCGCCCTCATGCCGAGGAGCCGCCAAAGGCGGCGTCTCGAAGCATGAGGAGGCTCCGCAGGAGCCGTCTCGAAGCGCGAGGGGGGCGAGTCCAGATTGCGGGAATGAAGGCTTCCTCGTCCTTCGAGACGCGAGCTTCGCTCGCTCCTCAGCATGAGGAAAGCCTTCACGCGGTCGCCCTGCGCTGGCGCGCTTCGCCGCATTTTCGAAGCCGGACATATCCGACTTCGCCATACGCCTTCGCAATGACGGAGAGCGGGTGGTCGGCGACGTCACATCTGCCCGCCCAGCCGTTTTTCCCAGTCCAGCGCCTGACGCACGATCTCGTCCAGATCGTCATGCTCGGGCTTCCAGCCCAGGAGAGTCCGGGCCCGTTCGTTCGAAGCGACGATCGCCGCCGGATCGCCCGGGCGGCGCGGCACATATTCCACCTTGAAATCCACGCCGCTGATGCGCTTGACCGCCTCGATCACTTCCAGCACCGAAAAGCCCCTGGCGTAGCCGCAATTGGCGACGAGGCTCTTGCCGCCTCCGCGCAGATGGCGCAGCGCGTCGAGATGGGCGCAGGCGAGGTCCGTGACCTGGATGTAATCGCGCACGCAAGTGCCGTCCGGCGTGGGATAATCCGTGCCGAAGACCTGCATTTTCGGGCGCTTGCCCAGCGCCGTCTGCGCCGCGACCTTGATGAGATGGGTGGCGTTGGGCGTCGACTGGCCCGAACGTCCCTGCGGATCGGCGCCGGCGACGTTGAAATAACGCAGCGCCACATAGGCGAAATCATGGGCGCGCGCCGTATCCTCCAGCATCCACTCGACCATCAGCTTGGAGCGGCCATAGGGCGAGACGGGCTTCAAGGGCTCGTCCTCGGTCACCGGCAGATGGTCCGGATCGCCATAGACGGCCGCGGTCGAGGAAAAGATGAAATGCTTCACGTCGCAGCCCACCGCCGTCGCGATCAGCGTGCGGGCCTTGGACGTATTGTTGAGGTAGTAGCCGAGCGGATCGGCGACCGAATCCGGCACCACGATCTTCGCGGCGAAATGGATGATGGCGTCGATCTCATGGCGGCTGATGGTCTCGGTGACCAGGTCCTCGTCGCCATCGTCCCCGACGACGAGCGGCACGCCTTCCGGCACCGCCCAGCGGAAGCCGGTGGACAGGTCGTCGAGCACGACGGGCTTCTCGCCGGCGTCGAGCAATTCGAGAACCGCATGGCTGCCGATATAGCCGGCGCCGCCCGTCACCAAAACAGCCATCTTCGTTTCCTATCTTTCCACACGCGAAATTAACGCCGCCGACCTAAAAAAAAACAGGTTTCTCGAGGGAAGACTCCCGGTCTTTCCGCGAAACGCGGCGTTTCCCCTCACTCAACCACTCGAAGCGGACACTCATGACCAAGCGCATTCGCAAGGCCGTTTTCCCCGTCGCCGGACTCGGCACGCGTTTCCTGCCCGCCACCAAGGCGGTGCCGAAGGAAATGCTCACTGTCGTCGACCGTCCGGTCGTCCAGCATGTGGTCGACGAGGCGCGCGAGGCCGGCATCGAGCATTTCGTCTTTGTTACAGGACGCGGCAAGGGAGTCATAGAGGACCATTTCGACATGGCCTATGAACTTGAGGACACCTTGCGCCGCCGCAACAAGACCAAGGAGTATGAAGCCTTGATGGCGGACCTGCCCAAGGCGGGCGCCGCGAGCTTCACCCGCCAGCAGGCCCCGCTCGGCCTCGGCCACGCCGTCTGGTGCGCGCGCGAGATCGTCGGCGACGAGCCTTTCGCCGTGCTGCTGCCCGACATGATCACCCTGCCGGCGCCGGGCCAGACCGCGCGCTGCCTGGCGCAGGCCGTCGCGGCCTATGAAAGGCATGGCGGCAACGTCATCGCCGTCGAGGAAGTGAAGCCCGAGGAGACGCATCAATACGGCGTCGTCGCCACGGGCAAGGACTATGGCGCGACCTTCGAGATCACGGGCATGGTGGAGAAGCCCCCGCAGGGGACGGCGCCGAGCAATTACATCATCTCCGGCCGCTATATTCTGGAGCCCGAGATCTTCGACCTGCTCGAAAAGGGCGAGAAGGGCGCGGGCGGCGAGATCCAGCTCACCGACGCCATGATCCTTCTCGCCAAGGAGCGTCCTTTCCACGGCGTGCGCTTCGACGGCCGCACCTATGACACCGGCTCGAAGCTCGGCTTCCTCGCCGCCAACATCGCCTTTGGCCTCGCCCGCCCGGACATTGCCGACGGGCTGCGCGCGGAGATCGCGAAACTGATCGGCTGACGCCGTCTTATCCCTGATTTGGGCCGCGCGGCCGTGGAAAGCTTGGGCCGTTGAAACGGCCGGCGCCCGACAGAGCGCAAAAACAGTAACTTGACAATTTGCGGCGATGGCTTCTAGATCACGCTGCGATGGGCGGAAACGCGCCACCGCAGCGTGATCGATCAAATTAAGACGCGCTTCCCGCGGGAGGCCGGCTTCTCTTTTTCGCCGCGCGCGGCTCTTTCCTTTCACGCGCGCATCAGACCAAGTTCGACCCACGCCATTCTCATCCGCTCCGGCGTTACGCCGTCGAGCATTTTCCGAGGCGCCCGAATGCAGCAGCCAAAAAGCGACCAGTCGGGCCGAGCGCCATAGCGCTGCAAGCGATTGCCGCTCCAAGGGGGACGAACCGACGCCATGGCGAATTCGAAGCTTTCCCGCGAGCGGCGCCCGGCCGACCTTCTGGAGGATCCCCAAATTCGCGCTCTGGCGTTGGAGCTCGCGCTGCAGCAGTCGAAAGCGGGCTATTGGGTCTGGGATCTGGAAACGGGCAGATTGGCGTGGTCGCGGGAGGTCTATGCGATTTTCGGGATCGATCGGGTCGAATTGAATCTTGAGGATTTCCTGAAGCTCGTTCATCCCGAAGACATTCCGCGCGCGCAGGCGGCGTGGACGAAGGCGCTGGCCGACGGGTCCGCCTTGCGTTTCGATTTCAGGCGGGCGTTGCCCGACGGCGGCGTCAAATGGCTGACGAATTACGGAAAAGCGAGATTCAACGCCAAGGGGATCGCCTCCCAGTTCATCGGAACGGTGAGCGAAAGGGAGAGCGGATGCGCCGGCGACGACTGGCTGAGCGACTCGACGCCGAACGACACGGATGAGCCGCTTTTTCGTCCGATCGCCTCGGTGGATCAGCTCAAGCGATTGCAACGGGACATTGTCGCGCGTCCCGCCGACGACGTCGGCCGCGCGCGGCTCGAACAGCATCTTCTTGAGCTCCTGCTGCGCGGCGTCGCGCCGCCGGTCGAGGCGCGCAAGACGGCCCGGTCGCTCATCCAGCGATTCGGCGCGACCGCCGCGGTGCTCGAAGCGCCGGAAGACGCCCTGTCCTCGGTCGATGGCGTGAGGGCGGCGCATCTCGTCTTCCTCGACGTCGTCCGCCTCGCCATGGAATGGACCCTGCGGCCGACGCGCGAGCCGGTGCGCTTCGAAAGCGCGAGCTCGATCGTGAATTATCTTCGCATCGCGCAGGGCTACAAGACGAAGGAGATTCTGCGCGTGCTCTTCCTCGACCGGTCGCGCCATATCATTGGCGACGAGATCATGCAGGAGGGCACGGTCGACTATACGCCGGTCAATGTGCGCGAGATCATCAAGCGCGCGCTGGAGCTCTCCGCGGCGTCGCTCATCCTGGCGCATAATCATCCCTCAGGCGACCCGACGCCCTCGTCGAAGGACATATTGACGACGCTGAAGGTCGTCGAAGCGGCGAGGACTCTCGGCATCGCCGTGGACGATCACATCGTGCTGAGCAAGCACGGCCACACCAGCATGCGCGCGCTGAAGATGATTCCGGAACCAGATATTGAGAGGTGAGACGGTTTCCGCCTGATCGCTTCGCGCAATGCCCGCGGCGCCGTTGCGAGCCGAAGGCGAAGCAATCCGGACCGCGTGAGAGACGGCAAAACCCAAAAGGAAAAGCCCCGGGTTTCCCCGGGGCTCTCCAATCCTTCGTGACGACCGACGGAACTTAGAAGTCCATGCCGCCCATGCCGCCGCCCGGCATCGCCGGAGCCGCTTCCTTCTTCGGCTGCTCGGTGATCGTCGCCTCGGTGGTGATGATCAGGCCGGCGATCGACGCGGCGTCCTGAAGCGCGGTGCGCACGACCTTGGTCGGGTCGATGATGCCGAGCTTCACGAGATCGCCATATTCGCCCTTCTGGGCGTCGAAGCCGAAATTATAGTCGGTCGCCTCGAGCAGCTTGCCGACCACGACGGCGCCGTCGCCGCCGGCATTGTCGACGATCTGGCGCGCCGGGGCCTGAATGGCCTTGCGCACGATGTCGACGCCGGTCTTCTGGTCGCCATTCGCCGTGGCGACGCCCTCGAGCGCCTTGATGGCGCGCAGCAGCGCGACGCCGCCGCCGGGCGAGACGCCTTCCTCGACGGCCGCGCGGGTCGCGTTGAGGGCGTCGTCGACGCGGTCCTTCTTCTCCTTCACCTCGACCTCGGTCGCGCCGCCGACGCGGATCACCGCGACGCCGCCCGCGAGCTTGGCGAGACGCTCCTGCAGCTTCTCGCGGTCATAGTCCGAGGTCGTCTCCTCGATCTGGCCCTTGATCTGGGCGATGCGGGCCTCGATGTCCGACTTCTCGCCGGCGCCGTCGATAATGGTGGTGTTCTCCTTCTCGATGCGCACGCGCTTGGCGCGGCCGAGCATGGGGAGCGTCACGTTCTCGAGCTTGATGCCGAGATCCTCGGCGATCATCTGGCCGCCGGTGAGGATGGCGATGTCCTCGAGCATGGCCTTGCGGCGGTCGCCGAAGCCCGGCGCCTTGACGGCCGCAATCTTCAACCCGCCGCGCAGCTTGTTGACGACGAGCGTGGCGAGCGCCTCGCCCTCAATGTCCTCGGCGACGATGACGAGCGGCTTGCCGGTCTGGACGACCGCCTCGAGGATCGGCAGCAACGGCTGCAGCGTCGACAGCTTCTTCTCGTGAATGAGAAGATAGGCGTCGTCGAGCTCGGCGATCATCTTCTCGGCGTTGGTGATGAAATAGGGGGAGAGATAGCCGCGATCGAACTGCATGCCCTCGACGATGTCGGTCTCGGTCTCGAGGCTCTTGGCCTCCTCGACCGTGATCACGCCCTCATTGCCGACCTTCTGCATGGCCTTGGCGATCTCCTCGCCGATGAAGCGGTCGCCATTCGCCGAGATGGTGCCGACCTGGGCGATCTCGTCATTGGAGGTGACCTTCTTCGAATGCGCCTTGAGGTCGGCGACGATGGCCTCGACGGCGAGGTCGACGCCGCGCTTCAGATCCATCGGGTTGAGGCCGGCGGCCACGGCCTTGGCGCCTTCCCTGGCGATGGCGGCGGCGAGGACGGTCGCGGTGGTGGTGCCGTCGCCGGCCGAGTCGTTCTGCTTGGAGGCGACTTCACGGACGAGCTGGGCGCCGAGATTCTCGAACTTGTCGGAAAGCTCGATCTCCTTGGCGACGGTCACGCCGTCCTTGGTGATGCGCGGCGCGCCGAAGCTCTTCTCGATCACGACGTTGCGGCCCTTCGGGCCCAGCGTGACCTTGACGGCGTTGGCGAGAACGTCGACGCCGCGCAGAATGCGGTCGCGCGCGTCGGTGGAGAAACGGACGTCTTTGGCTGCCATTTGGGAAACTCCTGAATTCTAGGGGAAAGTCGTTGAAGGGCGGGCCGAGTTATTCGACGATGCCCAGAATGTCGCTTTCCTTCATGATCAACAGATCGTCGCCGTCGATCTTGACCTCGGTGCCCGACCATTTGCCGAACAGCACGCGGTCGCCGGCCTTCACGTCGAGCGGAACGAGCTTGCCGCTCTCGTCGCGGGCGCCGGGACCGACGGAGATCACCTTGCCCTCCTGGGGCTTTTCCTTGGCGGTGTCGGGGATGATGATGCCGCCCTTGGTCTTCTCTTCGCCTTCGATGCGCTTGACCACGATCCGGTCGTGCAGGGGACGGAACGCCATTGCAATGTCTTCCTTTTCTGCGCCACGGGCGGCTCATTCCGCCCGTCGCAAGCCATAAGCGAAATTGTTGTCACTCTCTATCGACGAGTGCCAACAGCGCAGGGGAGATATTGCGCCGCGCGGCGGATGTCAAGATTTTCCGGATCGGCTAGCTCCTTTGGAGACGGGAGGGTAAAGATGGTCCGGCGCCGCCGGGAGCGCCGCTCGACCAGACAGAGATCTCGGATTGGACCCTCGAATTGCCGCCTCTCCTCTCCTCGCCCCGCGCCCTCGGCCTCCTCGCCGCCGTCTCCGCCGCGGCCCTCGACCAGGCGCATAAGTTCTGGATGCTGAACGTCTTCGGCATAGAGGCGCGGCAGCCGATCGCGCTCGCCCCCTTCCTCGACCTCGTCCTCTCCTGGAATTACGGCGTCTCCTACTCGCTTTTCCCGGCGCATGAGGGGGCGGGACGCGCCTTGCTCCTCGCCGGCCAGAGCGTCATCGTCGCCTGTCTCTTCTGGTGGATGTGGCGCGCCTCCAGCCGGCTCGCCGCGCTCGCATTCGGCCTCGTGATCGGCGGCGCGCTCGGCAACGCCGCCGACCGGCTGACGCGCGGCGCCGTGGCGGATTTCTTCTATCTGCACACGACGCTGCCCGTCGGGCCGCTCGCCAATTACGTTTTCAACGTCGCGGACGTCGCCATCACGGCGGGGGTGGCGCTGCTGCTCTATGAGAGCGTCCTGCCGCCGCCGGCGGCCGCTCAGGACCCGGCCTGACGCCGGGCGCCACTAAATCGCCAACAAGTCGCGCGCATTGTGCGCCCTTAAGGAGCAGACGCCCGCCGGCGCGCGGCGCGTCGGCCCTGGGCCAAGGAGTTGGAAAGATGAAGCTTGCACGGTCTTCGCGCCGCGCGCTCTGCATTGTCGCCGGCGTCGCCGCAGCCTATGGCGCGCCGGCCCGGGCCGCCGACGACAAGTCGACGATCAGTTCGGTGATGGAGCTTGTCGGCTATTCGTCCGATCCTTCCGCCGAAAAGATCGACTACACCGAACGCCCCAAGCTGGTGCTGCCGCCGCGCGCGGGCGATCTGCCCTCGCCAAGGGAAAACGCGGGCCGTCCCGACGGTTGGCCGACTGACGTCGCCGCCGCGCGCCGCCGCAACACGGACCGCTACGCCAAGGTGCAGAACGCTCCGCCGGAGGAGAGGAAGCCCGGATTGCTCGAGCGCATTCGCGGCCCCAAGCCCGATTATGCGCCGGGCACGGACGACGAGCCGGGCTTTCTGCAGCGCGCGCTCAACGCCGGCGCCCGGTCCAGCGCCCCGGTCATGGACGAGCCGGCCCGCCGCATGCTGACCGAGCCGCCGTCGGGCTACCGCCGCCCGACGACCGATCTCGCCAAGGTGCGCGACTCGGATCCCAAGAAAAGCACCTCCTGGTGGAATCCGCTATCCTATGTCGGGGGCGATGGAAATGACGGCGACCCCGTGGCCCAGACGGCCGGCACGGCGCCGGTCCAGCGGCGCACGGCCAGCGGCGAGAGCGGCGGCGGCCTGCTCTCCGGGATGATGCCGAACTTTCTGAGAGGCTCGGATAAGTAGCGTTTAGCGTTTTTGGGCCTATATTGGGAGCCAGGTTTTCCCGTTTTCGAGCGGCCACGAGCCGCCAGAAAGGCCCGTTCATGTCGTCTTCCTCCGCGTCGCCGACCGTCTCGCTCACTCCGGGCGCGGCCGGCGACTCGGCGCCCGCCAGCGCCAATGTCTTCAATTTCAAGCTGGATAACGGTCTCGAGGTCGTGGTCATCCCCGACAACCGCACGCCCGTCGTGACCCATATGATCTGGTACAAGAACGGCTCCGCCGACGATCCGCTGGGCAAATCCGGCATCGCCCATTTCCTCGAACATCTGATGTTCAAGGGCACCGCGAACCATCCGCAGGGCGAGTTCTCCAATCTCGTCGCCGAGCTCGGCGGCCAGGAGAACGCCTTTACGAGCTATGACTACACGGCCTATTTCCAGCGCATCGGCAAGGAGCATCTCGGCACGCTGATGGCGTTTGAGGCCGACCGCATGCGCAATCTCGTCCTCACCGACGAGGTGGTGACGCCGGAGCGCGACGTGGTGCTGGAAGAGCGCCGCATGCGCACGGACAACGACCCCTCGTCGCAGCTCGACGAGGCGGTGCAGGCGGCGCTCTTCGCGCATCACCCCTACGGCACGCCGATCATCGGCTGGAATCACGAGATCGAAAGCCTGAATCGCGAGGATGCGCTCGCTTATTACAGCCGCTTCTACACGCCGGAGAACGCCATTCTCGTCGTCGCCGGCGACGTCGAGGCGGAGGAGGTCCTGGCGCTCGCCAAGGAGAGCTACGGCAAGATATCCGCGCGCGCCGAGCCGCCGCGCCGCAACCGCACCAAGGAGCCGCCGCACCGCGCGCACCGGCTCGTTTCGCTTTCCGACGAGAAGGTCGAGCAGCCCGCGCATGAGCGCGTCTTTCTGGTCCCCTCCTACCGCACGGCCGCGCCCGGCGAGGCCGAGGCGCTCGAGGCGCTCGCCTATATGCTGGGCGGCGGCGGCGCCAGCGCGCTCTACGAGACGCTCGTCGTGGAGGAGAAAATCGCCGTCGGCGCCGGGGCCTATTATCTCGGCTCGGCCGTCGACGACACGCGGCTCTGGGTCTATGCCACGCCCGCGCCGGGCGTGCCGCTGGAGGAGCTCGATCAAGCGGTCGACCGCGTCATCAGGCGTTTCATCGAGCATCCGATCGACGAAGGGCATCTCGCGCGCGCCAAGACCCGGCTCGTCGCGGACGCCATCTATGCGCAGGACAGCCAGGCCTCGCTCGCCCGCTGGTACGGCGAGGCGCTGGCGACGGGGCTCGCCATCGAGGACGTCGTCGCCTGGCCCGCGCGCATGGAGGCGGTGACCGCCGCCGACGTGACCGCCGCCGCCGGAAAATGGCTCGACAAGCGCCGCGCCGTCACAGGTTTTCTGTTGCCTTGCGAATAGCGAATTGCGAGTAGCGAATAGAGAGGAGCTGCTCGCATTTCACTACCCGCTATTCGCCACTCGCTATTGGCTAGGACCATCCATGACCGCCCACGCCCCCGTCGTCACCGTCGCCTCCCGCGCCGAGCATGTGCAGAAGATCGTCACGCCCGGCGGCGTCGCCGCCTGGCTCGTCGAGAGCTACGCCGTGCCGCTCGTCGCGCTGGAGTTTTCCATGCGCGGCGGCGCGGCGCAGGACCCGGCGGACAAGCCCGGCCTCGCGACCTTGCTTTCCGGCCTGCTCGACGAGGGCGCCGGTCCCTATGACGCGCGCGGCTTCCACCGCGCGGTGGACGACCTCGCCATCCATATCGGCTTCGGGGCGGATCGCGACGCGATCTCCGGCCATCTACAGACGCTCGCGAAGAACACCGACAAGGCCTTCGAGCTGCTGAAGCTCGCGCTCGTCGACGCGCGCCTCTCGGAAGCGGACGTCGTCCGCGTGCGCAACCAGCTCGTCGCCGAGCTGAAGCGTGACCAGAACGAGCCCGACGCCATGGCGTCCAAGGCGTTCCGCGAGGCGGCCTTCCCGGGCCATCCCTATGGCCGCCCGGTGCGCGGCGACCTCGCCTCGATCGAGACGCTGTCGCGGCCCGATCTCATTGCGCTGCGCGAGCGGCTCTTCGCCAGGAAGGATCTGAAGATCGCCGTCGTCGGCGCCATCGACGCGAAGACGCTGTCCGATCATCTCGACGCGACGTTCGGCCCCTTGGCCGCGACGAACGACCTCGCGCCCATCGCGCCGATCACGCTCGCCGGCGTCGGCGCGCGCCAGATCGTGACGCTCGACATTCCGCAGACGACCATCCGCTTCGGGCGCCCGGGCGTCACGAAGCGCGATCCGGATTATTTCGCCGTCGTCGTCGCGAATCACATTCTCGGCGGCGGCACGTTCACCGCGCGGCTTTTCCGCGAGGTGCGCGAGAAGCGCGGCATGGCCTACAGCGTCTATTCGCAGCTCAACGAATATGACCAGTGCCCCATGCTGCTCGGCGCCGCCGCGACCAAGAATGAGCGCGCGGGCGAGGCGCTGGGCGTGATCGAGGAGGAGGTGCGCCGCTTCGCCGATGAAGGCCCGACCGAGGAGGAGCTCGACAAGGCCAAAAAATTCCTCATCGGCTCCTATGCGCTGCGCTTCGACACCTCGACCAAGATCGCGAGCCAGCTCGTGCATCTGCAGCAGGATGGGTTTGAACCCAGCTATCTCGACGAGAGGAACGGGAAGATTGACGCCGTGGGGATGGATGATTGCAGGCGCGCGGCGAAGAAGCTGCTGGGGGACGGCGGCCTGCTCGTGACGATGGTGGGGCGGCCGGACGGGGTGTGAGCGGGGCGCTGGCGAGCGGCTTCCTCCACCAAGGCAAATTCGCCAGCGACGACACGCGCCTTGAGCCACGCTTCCTGATCGGGAGTGAGGGTAGCATGCAAAGCCGCAATTCGGATTGCATCCTTGCGCCCGCCGCGAAGGCCCTGGTCAACGATGTGCCCAGAGGACGGCGTTGCTCACTGTCTGCACGGGTACAGCCTCTTGAGTCACTCCGGACACAACGTGTCTCGGAATCAGACCCGACGTCATGGCTCTGCAAAGGCCTCTAAAATCACTCTTAAACGTAATTGAAATGCTAGGCCGCCAGCGCTATTCTGGTCAGCGTGACCAGAAAAATCAAAACCTCTCCCCCTCCTCCGCCCCATCCCGGAAGCTGGCGGCTCCAGGACGCCAAGGCCCGTTTCAGCGAGCTGGTGCGGCGCGTGCGTAGCGAGGGGCCGCAGCGCGTCTCTGTGCATGGGCGCGACGAGGTCGTGGTGGTCTCGGTGGAGGAGTTCAATCGCCTCAAGGGCGAACGCACGGGCGCCGCGCTGATCGACGCCTTGCAGGCGTCGCCTTATCGCGATGTCGAGATCGAGCCGAAACGCGCGCCCATGCCCGTGCGCGGCGTCGATCTGTGACAGGCTGGCTTCTCGATACGAATGTGCTTTCCGAGCTGCGCCGCCCGAGGCCGGAGCCGAAAGTCGTCGCGTTCATCGCGGAAAAGCCGCTCAGCCTTCTTTTTGTCAGCGCGGTCACGCTTGCTGAAATCCGTTTCGGCGTCGAATGCGTGAGCGACCCCACGCCGCGCGCCGAGCTCAATGACTGGCTCGCCCACAAGGTGCGCCCGATGTTCGAGCAACGTGTCTTGGAGGTCACGGAAGACGTGATGCTCAAATGGCGCCTCCTTGTCGAGGAGGGCCGCAAGGCCCGGCATACTTTTTCGCAGCCCGACCTGATCATCGCCGCGACGGCGCTGCAACACGGTTTGACCGTCGTCACGCGCGACGCCGCTGAATTCGAGCGCGCGCGCGTTCCTGTCCTCAATCCCTGGAAGGGCTGATCACTTCTCCTGCGGCAGCAGCGCCAGCAGATCCGCCATCTTCGGGGCCGCGCTCGGATTCATCATGCCCACCACATGATAGCCCGCGTCGACATGCAGGATTTCGCCGGAGACGCCGCGCGACATGGGCGATAGCAGATAGACCGCGCTCTCGCCCACTTCCTCGATCGTCACCACGCGGCGCAGCGGCGAATTGTATTCGTTCCAGCGCAGAATATAGCGGAAATCGCCAATGCCCGAGGCCGCCATGGTCTTGATCGGCCCGGCGGAGATGGCGTTGACGCGGATGTTCTTCACGCCGAGATCGGCGGCGAGATAGCGCACGGACGCTTCGAGACCGGCCTTGGCGACGCCCATCACATTGTAATGCGGCATCCACTTCTCGGCGCCGTAATAGGTGAGCGTGAGCAGCGAGCCGCCTTCCGGCATCAGCTTCTCGGCGCGCTGGGCGATCGCCGTGAAGCTGTAGCAGGAGATGTTCATCGACATCAGGAAATTGTCGAGCGTCGTGTCGACATAGCGGCCGTCGAGCTGGTCCTTGTCGGAATAAGCGAGGCAATGCACAACGAAATCGAGCTTGCCCCAGAGCTTTTCCACCTCCGCGAAGACGGCGTCGATCGTCTCCGTCTCGGCGACGTCGCAGCGGCCGACGACCTGGGCGCCGAGCTCCGCGGCGAGCGGCCGCACGCGCTTCTCCAGCGCCTCGACCTGATAGGTCAGCGCGAGTTCCGCGCCGGCCTGCGCGCAGGCCTTGGCGATGCCCCAGGCGATCGAGCGGTTATTGGCGACGCCCAGAATAAGGCCCTTCTTTCCGGCGAGAATTCCGGCGAAAGGAGCGGCGGGCGAAGCGGTCTCGGTCATCGGGGCGTCCATTTCGAAAGCGTAAACGGTGTGGCGGCCCTTTAGCGCGGTTTTTGTGCAAAGGAAACCCTGCGCGCCCCCCACAGGCCGATCGAACGGACTAGACAAAAATGCTATGCTGCGCCCCATGGCCATTTGCGGGCGTTTGACCTATCATGCGATAGGAAACGCCTCTAACGGCAAAAACAAAGCCTCTTGAACGGGCCGCGTATGGGCAAGAAAGCCGAGATCCTGGAAGGATTGGGCGGGGTTGCGCCCGCTTTGCGCCGCTATTCGCGAGCGCTCTGCGCCGGGGCGGGCCATGCGTTCTCGGACGAGCTGGTGCAGGGCGCGCTGCAAAGCGTCGGCGCCCGCATCCGCGCCAAGGAGCTCAAGCCGGCCGATCCCGCCGAGGCGCGCGTCGAAGCCTATGCCGCCCTGACCGCCATGGCCGCGAAGCGGCTTGTCAACGCCCCTCGCCCCGCCCCGCGTCATCCGCCGATCGTCCACGGGCTGGCCGAGCTCTCTTTCGAGGATCGCGCCGCGCTGCTCCTCGTCTCGCTGGAAGGCTTCGGCTACGCCGCCGCCGCCCGCATCGCCGGCGCGCCGAGGGAGACGCTGCTGACGCGCCTGATGCGCGCCCGGGTCGCGCTCGGCGTCGAAGGGCTGCGCCCCGTAAGCGCGGAGGGCGCCGCGCGCCGCGTCGCCGCGCATCTGCGCGTCGTGAAATAGGCGCGCCTTGACCGCTTCCAATTTCATCGAGGAAGCCGACCTCCACGCCCTTGTCGACGGCGAGCTCGACGCCGAACGGCGCCGCAAGGTCGAGGACCATCTGCTCGCCCACCCGGAGGACGCGGCGCTCGTCGAGGGATGGCGGCGCCAGAACGCGGCCCTGCGCGCGGCCTTCGAGCCCGTGGCGCTGGAGATGCTGCCGCTCTCGCTCAAGGACGCCGCGCTGCGCACGCCCGCCCCGGCGCAGGGGCCGATCGAGACCGGCGCCATCCATTGGGGCCGGCCGGGCGCCTCGCGGCCCGCGCAGCGGCTCGACGCCGTGCGCGCCAATCGCCGCCGTCAGGCGGTCCTCTCCACCATGCTGACCCTGCTCGCCGGCGCCGCCGTCGCGGGCCTCGCGGCGCTGGTCTTCGCCGGCCGCGGCGAGGCGCCGCATCCGCCGGTCGCCGCGCTGCTGACGCAGAGCTACGCCGGGCGCGCGGGCCTGACCTATGCGACCTATGTCTCCGACGCGCGGCCGGTGGAAATCGACATTTCCCGGCGGGGAGAGCTTGTCGCCTGGCTCAAGGAGCGGGTCGGCTTCTCCCATCCGCCCGATCTCGCCGATCTCGGCCTCAGGCTCATTGGCGGCCGCGTCGCGCCGGGCGTGGCGGCGCCCGCCGGGCTGCTGCTTTATGAGCGCGCCGACGGCGCCCGCGTCGGTCTTTATTTCGAGCGCGCGGACGCCGCCGGGGCGCCGCAGGAGCCGCGCGCGGGACTGGGCGTCTCGGCCATCGAATGGCGGGCGGCGGGCTTCGCCTTCGTGCTGGTGGGGCCGCTCGGACAGGAGGACATGCAGAGCGCCGCCGAACGGGCCGCGACGGCGGTCGCCGCAACGGAAGGCGAAAGACGCTGACCGCGGCGACGCTCTCCGTCGCGCCGCGATCGAGGCCGCAAAAAAAATAGGGCCGCCTCGCGAAAAGCCGGCTTTTTCACTTTTTCGCGGCGCGCTATAGAGTCCGCTGGGGATTGATGGAATAGTTCCGAAGCGATTCGCTTCTGAACCGATCGCCCCGCGCGCATTGATCCACGCGCCGAAATCCCTCGAAAGCCCGGAGTTATACGAATGCGTCTCGACGCCATTCCGATCGGCGCGAACCCGCCGCATGAAGTCAATGTCGTCGTCGAAGTGCCGCTCGGCGGCGAGCCGATCAAATATGAGCTCGACAAGGCTTCCGGGACGCTGTTCGTCGACCGCTTCCTTTATACGGCGATGCGCTATCCCGGAAATTACGGCTTCATCCCGCACACGCTTTCGGACGATGGCGACCCTTGCGACGTGCTCGTCGCCAATACGCGCCCCGTCGCGCCCGGCGCCGTCATTTCCGTGCGCCCAATCGGCGTGCTGCGCATGACGGACGAAGCCGGCGGCGACGAGAAGATCGTCGCGGTGCCCTCCTCGCGCCTCACCCAGCGCTATGTCGACGTGCAGAACTACACGGACCTCCAGGAGATGACCTGGCGGCGCATCGAGCACTTCTTTGTGCACTACAAGGATCTGGAGCCCGGCAAATGGGCCAAGGTCGCCGGCTGGGGCGACGCCGCCGACGCCCGCGCCCTCATCGCCGCCGCGATCGAGCGCGCCCAGGCGGAGAAGAAGTAAGCTAAGTTGCCCCGCGGCGAAATAACTGGGCCGATCGCTCGCGCGCCCTCTCCCCGCAGGCGGGGAGAGGGCGAGGCGGAGGCGCCGATCTGTCGTGAACGCGAGGAATTTGCTAGCGTTATCGGTAGAGTTTGTGGCGATCCCTTGCCCCTCACCCTGCCCTCTACCTGCGAGCGGGAAGCGGGCGATGGCGCCATTGGCGTTGGGCGCGCAATGACGGCCGTGAATCAGGGCAAGGGCGGCGTGCGCGATATGACGCCCTTGCGGAAGCAGATGGGACGGTCCTTCCACGCCACGATTCCGTTCTCGCTTTCCGCGAAACGCTGCGCCGAATCAATAATGGCGTCGACATGCGCGTCCAGGGCGAGATCGCCGATCACATAGGTCCATTTGTTGGAGCCGGCGAGGGCCACCGTCGCCGGCCGCTTGCAGACGGCGAGACATTCGACGGGCTCGACCTGCAATGCGAGATCGCGCTCCGCAAGCCGGGCGCGCAGCGCGTCGATGAAACCCGCCCCTGGCCGGCGCTCGGGATCGGCGCCGTCCCGGCAGGACACGCAGACGAAAATCGTCACATTCGCGTTCGACACGCTCGACTCTCCCTTTCCTCGCAAAGGTCCTTTTCGGTCAGGGCCGCGAGAAAGACAAGGGCGTCGGCGGGCGGTCTTGGGGCGGGGCGGTCTTGATGCGCGGCGTCGGTCCGGTCCGCCGCGGGCTCACATCTATGCCGCGTCTTCCCGCGCCGATGGCTCGCCGCGCTCGGAAGGCAGCCGGCCCTGGCGTCCGAGCTGTTCGCATTGATCGGCGAGGCGCGAGACGCTTTCGACGAGAATGTCGCGGGTTTCCGTGCGCACGCCATAGTCGCGCAGCTTGGCGAAAGCGCGCGATAGCGTCTCCTGCTTCACGCCGAGCCGGGCCGCGATGAGCCGCTTGTCATAGGGCAGGCGGAAGCGGCATTGCTCTTCCCCCGGCGGGCAGAGCGAGAGGAGGAAATGCGCGAGACGCTGATCGGCGTTCTGCGCCTTGAGCGACTCGATCTCGCCTACCAGCGCGGCAATCTTGTCCTTGGCGTCCTGCACCACCGCCGCGCCGAGCGACGGCGATTCCTTCATCAGCCGGACGAAGCGCGCGGCGGGGAATTTGAGCACGGCCGTCGGCCCGATCGCCTCGGCGGAGACGCGATAGGTCTCGTCGGGGCTCGACGGCGGCTCGCCGACCGTTTCGCCGCCGGAGCTGATGCCAATCAGCGTCTCGTCGCCGCAGGAGGCGATGCGCAGAACCTTCACGAAGCCCCGCAGGATGATCACGACCGCGCCCACCGGGTCGCCCTGCCGGAAGATGACGGCGCCGTCCTCGAAGGACTCGACTTTCGCCTCGAGCGTCAAGCGGCCAAGCGTGTCATTGTCAATATTGGCGAAGAGGCGCAGCTCGCGCAGCGATGGCGGTTCGGCGACGGCGGCGCGCGCGCCGCGGCGGCCGGCGCGGCCCTTCCGCGGCTCGGCGAAGCTCAGCCCGATATCCGTCTGTGACGCCACACGAGATCTCCCCTTCTCGCGAAACCATTCGCGCGGCCTCGCTTTTCTGAAAGCTCGGCCTGCCGCCGGGACCGCCAGCTCAAATGCAATGGGGCTCATCCGATCAATGGAGGCTAACGCGAATGAGATCGCCGCGAAAGGCGAGCGCGCGGGACAAACCGTCGCATGACGGCGCGGCGTCAGCTCGAACGCGGCGCTGCGGCCGCGTCGCGGGCCAGAAGGAAGACCGCCTGCTCGCCCAAAAGATTCCATACCCACCAGGGGGCGTTGAGCCGGATCGGCGCGCCCGCATGGTCAAGCGCGACGCCGCGCTCGATATGGGCGTCGAGATCGTCGACGAGCTCGACGAAGTCCCGGATCGTGCAGAGATGAATATTCGGCGTGTCGTGCCAGTTATAGGCGAGATTGCCCGTCACCGGCATTCGGCCGCGAAAGGCGAGCTGCGCGCGGACCCGCCAATAGCCGAAATTCGGAAAGGACACGATGGCGCGCCTTCCGATCCGCAGCATGTTCCGCAAGGCGTCCCGCGGATGGCGCGTCGCCTGCAGCGTCTGAGAGAGAATCACATAATCGAAGCCGTCGGCGGGATAATCCGCGAGGTCGGTGTCGGCGTCGCCCTGAATGACGGAAAGCCCCTTGGCGACGCATTCGTTCACGCCGCGCTGCGACAGCTCGACGCCGCGTCCGTCGACATTCTTCATCTCCGCGAGAAGCCGCAGCAGCGCGCCGTCGCCGCAGCCGACGTCGAGCACGCGCGCGCCCGCTTCCACCATATTGGCGATCAGCAGATGATCGAGGCGGGGAGCTTGCGCCGCCGTCATGCGCGCGCCTTCAGGCCGCGCGCCGCTCCGGCCGCTTCGAGAAAGCCGCGCGTCGTCGCGATGAACATGGGTTCGTGCAGCAGAAAGGCGTCGTGGCCCTTGTCGGACTCGATCTCCACGAAGGAGACCGAGGCGCCGCCGGCGTTGAGCGCATGGACGATCGCGCGCGAGTCGGAGGTCGGATAGAGCCAGTCGGAAGTGAAGGAGACCACGCAAAAGCGCGTCTTCGTGTCCTTGAAGGCCATGGCGAGCGACCCGCCATAATCGGCCGCGAGATCGAAATAGTCGCAGGCGCGCGTCACGAAGAGATAGGAATTGGCGTCGAACCGCTCGACGAAGGCGACGCCCTGATAGCGCAGATAATTCTCGATCTGGAAATCGGCGTCGAAGGAGAAGGTCGGCGCGGAGCGGTCCTGCAGCTTGCGGCCGAATTTGCGCTGAAGCGCGGCCTCGGAGAGATAGGTGATATGCGCGGACATGCGCGCCACGGCGAGGCCCTTCTCCGGGCGCACGCCCTGTTCGAGATAGCGTCCCGCGCGCCAGTCGGGATCGGCCATCACCGCCTGCCGGCCGACTTCGTTGAAGCCGATATTCTGCGCCGAATGCTTCGCCGCCGTCGCGATCGGCATCGCCGCGAAAACGCGCTCGGGATAGCTCGCCGCCCATTGCAGCACCTGCATGCCGCCCATGGAGCCGCCGGCGACGCAGAACAGCGTGTCGATGCCGAGATGGTCGATCAGCATCGCCTGCGCGCGCACCATGTCGCGAATGGTGACGACCGGAAAATCGAGGCCATAGGGCTTGCCCGTCGCCGGATTGACCGAGGACGGGCCGGTCGTTCCCATGCAGCCGCCGACGACATTGGAGCAGACGAGGAAATATCTGTCCGTGTCGAAGGGCTTGCCGGGGCCGACCATGGCCTCCCACCAGCCGGGCTTGCCCGTGACGGGATGCACGCCCGCCGCATATTGGTCGCCGGTCAGCGCGTGGCAGAGCAAAATGGCGTTGGAGCGGTCGGCGTTCAGCTCGCCATAGGTCTCGTAGCCGATGGCGAGCGGCGCGATCCGGCCGCCGCCGTCGGTGACCAGCGCATGCCCGGCCGGAAAAACCGCCGTCTCGCCATGCGACGCGCCATTCGCGCCGGCGCGTTTTTCGCACGACGTTCCGGCGTCCGTCTGCGGCGCCTGCTGAGATTTGTTCAACCTATCCTCACGTTCGATATGCCGAACGAATTGTTCGGCAACATCGAGAAGCGGGGCGCCCCTGTCAAGGCCCGAAATGGGCAAGCGCTAATATGGCGTGATGGCGCGCTGACCGGAGGGCCCGCGCAGGGCCTGGGCGGGCAGGCCGTCGATCGCCGCCCCGAACCCGGCGCCGCGTCCGGCGGGCGCGCTCGCCGCATATTGCGGGCTTCCGCCGCCGGCGTCGGATACGGGGCCGAGATAGCGGCGGCCATCGGAAGGAACGGCGGGAGCCGGGGCGGCGGGCGCGAGGGCCGGCGCTTCGGACTCCGCGGCGGGCTCGGCGGGCGCGGCCTTGCGGGCCGCGCGGCGGACGGCGCGCTTCGCCGGGCGGTATGTCGGGACGACCTCCATCGGCTCGCCGCCGAGCAGGCTCGATTCCAGCGAGTCGACCGAGGCGGTCATCCGCCCCCGGCCGCCAGGTTCGCCGGAAACCACGGGGCCGAGGCCGCCGGCCGCGGCGACGCCCGCCTGGCCTTCAATGCCCTGAATCGCCATGTTGCGGCGCATGGAGTCGGCGATGCGGGCGAGGTTCTGCGGCGAGACGCCGAGCTGCTCGTACCATCCCGCGAGCTCGTCCGCCGTCACGCCGCGCCGGCACAGGCGCATGCGGATCGAGGCGGGCATGTCGCCATTGCTGAAAAAGCCGGATTTCTCGCCGCGTCCGCCCGCGGCGAAATTATCGACCCACTGCCAGGCGAAGGCGCAACGAAGTCCGCCGGAGCCGGCGCCGATCGCGAGGCCGTAGGGCCCGAGCGCATTGGCCATGGGCCGGTTGACAATGCGCATCGGCGCGCCCTGGAAGCGCGCCAGAATCTCGCGGCGAATGCTTTCCTGCGTCGGTTTGGCCATCACGATCTCGCCGCGCCCGCCGCCGCCCGGCGCCGATTGGACGTCGATGGAAATGTCGTTCCAATCGCCGCCTTCCTTCGTCTTGTCGAGCGACATGCTCTGACGCCAGCCATTGATGAACTGCTTTTCGGTCACGCGGCCGTTGCGCACCGCCTCGGGCGGCAAAACAAGGACGGAAAAGCCCGCCGAATCGTCCTTAAGATCGGCCGCCGAGATCGGCGCCGACAGCGTCTGGCCCGCGACGAACTGGCCGGTCACGGCGGCGTTGGGATCGGTCGCGAAGCTGCGCTCCGGCTGGCTCTGGCCGCAGGCGGCGAGACTCAGCGCGAAAGCCGCGCAGAGCGCGGCGGCGGAGGGGCGGAGGCCGTTCGAGCGGTTCATCTCATCGGCTCATTGGTTGCGGATATTGGCCGTAGGCGGGCGCCCGCGGCGGCGCGGCGGGCGCGTAGCCGCCGAGATAATTGCCGACGGCGCCCGCGCCGAAGGACCGGCTCGGCGGCTGCTGGCCATAGCCCGCGACCGGCTGCTGGCCGTAGCCCGCCGCCGGCGCGCCGCCCGGCGGCAGGCCGCGGGCGTTCCCGGGGCTGCGCGCGTCGAAAACGGCGAGGCCGGCCTTGGCCGGATCGGCCTCCTGATCGGCCCATTGCGTGCCGGCGGGCGCGATCTGCTGCGAATAAGGCGGCCAGCTCGCCGTCTCCTGGCCGTTCCAGCCGGGCAACAGGCTGAAGCCATATTGCTCATAGGGCATGGGGCCGACGCCCGGCACGCGGCGGGCGACGAGCGGCGCGGGCTGCGTCGCCGGCTCCTTGCGCAGCGGGCCCTCGGCGGCGACCGGGAACCCCATGGCCGGGGCGCGCTGGGCGAGCAGCGACGGGATCGGCATGGCCCGGAAGCGCAGCGGATTCTCCATATTGACCGGCGCCGGGAACTTGCCCTTGATCGCCTTCAGCATCGCCTGGACGCGCTTCTCCTCCTGCCCCGGCTTCGTCTCGACCGGATAGGACGCGTTCTTCTGGGCCGCGTAGTTCATGTCGAGGGGCGCGTAATTCGCGGGGGCGCCGGGAATCATCGCCGGCCCCGGCGCGATGAAGGCCGCGGTCCTGACGCCCGGCCCGTGGAGCCTGTCGGCGTTCTTCTGGTCGCAAGGCGACGGCGGGTGGTAGTAGCCGTCCGGGAACAGGATCTCGACGACCTTGGCGAAGAGCCCGTCATAGCGGTTGGCGAGCTCGTAAAGGCCCTTCTCGTTCTTCAGGCGCTTCTGCGCCAGCGCGTAGCCATAGACGGTCGCGTCCTTCGGAAACCAGGCCACGGCGCGCTCGAACCAGAATCTCGCCGCCTCCCACTGGCAGCTATTATAGGCGTACCAGGCGAGCGCCTGCGCGCCTTCGCCGGAGCTCGCCTCCATCGTCACCTTGGCGTAGCGCGCCAAGCGGTCGGCCTCGATATAGGGCGGGACCTCGCGCGTCAGATCGGTCTCGAGCAGGTCGAGAAAGAGAATCATGTTGTTCGTCAGCGGCTCGCGCCAGGCGTAGGCGACCTCTTCCGCCTCGCGCTTCATGTTGAGCGCGCGCAGCGAATGGGCGAGGCCATGGGCGATCATCGCGTCGCCGTCATGCTGGATGGCGAGCTTGAACCAGTCGAGCGCCGCGTTGAAGTCGCGCCGCTTGTAGTCGTACCAGGCGACGAGGCCAATCTGGTTCGCATCCTTGCTGTTCTTGGCGTAGGCCTCGAATTTGGCGACGTCGGCGGGCGGAACCTCCTCCGAGCGCTCGTCGTGCAGGAAGGCGGCCATGCGCGCGCGCGTGATGTCGATCGCGATCTGCGCGAATTCGCCCGCTCCCTGGGACGCGCCCGGGACGGCGGCAAGCAAGGTCTCGACGTCGGCCATGCGGAGGGAGCCAAGCGCTTTCTGAATCGTGGCGACCCGGATATGCGGGTCCTTTGTCGACGTTAGAATGCGCTTGAACATGTTAACGGCGTCTTCATTCTGTTTCGCGCGGGCGTAGGCCTCCGCGATCGTCCATAGAATGTCGACCTCGTCCTGCAGGTCGCTCGTATCCTCGCGCCTCAAATAATCCACGAGATCGAGGATCTTGTCGGCCTTCCACAGCGACGAGATCTTCAGCCGCAGCTCCTTGCGGCGCAGCTTGGCGGCGAGGTCGGCGGAAGGCTTCCAGCCGGGAATTTCGCGCTCCTTCGCCTCGATCGCGGCCTTGAGCTCGTCGATCTTGTCGGCCGAGTAGAGCGCCCAGAAAGGCTCCTCGTCGATGGCGTTCGAGGCGGGCGCCTCATAGAGGTCCTGCGGCGGCTCGTAGCTGGGATAGAGCGCGTGCAGGCGCGCGAGCTCGGCGTTGACGCGCGCGGTCTGCCTCAGCGAGGCGTAATAGCGCAGCGCGAAATCGTCGGGGCCGACGGGGCCGCCGACCACGGGAATTTGCTGGCGCGGCCGCGCCGCCTTGGATTTCGGCTTGCCGTTGATCGCGGCCTGCGGGTCCGGCGGCTCCATATCCTGCGGCTTGTCCGCCGGCTTCGGAGGCGCCGCTTTCACGGCTTTTCCCTCCGGCGCCTTCGCGCTCGGCGGCTTTGCGCCCGGCGGCGGCGGCGCCGCGCGCGCGCCCCCGCCCCAGACGAGCGCGGCGAGGAGCGCGAGGAGGATGAGCGGCCGCGTCATCGCAGACATGAGCCGTACCTCATCTGCATGGCGATGAGCGACAGCATCTGCAGCGTCGCGGGATAGTAATTATCGGCGGGCGCCAGCATGAAGAGCTGCTGCGGCGCCTTGGAGCCTTCGACCACGCAGGCGGTGAGCGCGCCGACGGCGCCGATGCCGGCGTCGCCGAACTTGCCGATTTCGACGCCGTTCGCGACGTCGACGATCGACATGGCGCCGCGCGTCCGCTTCACGAGCGCCATGAAAGGCTCATATTGCTCGCGCTCGCCAATGCCGGCCCAGGCCATATAGAGCGGCACGCGCACGGCGTTGTAGGAGAATTGCGCGGGGAAGCCGTCGGCCGGCTTGTAGGTCCAGTCCTTGAGCGACATCCAGTCGGGCGGCAGCGCCTCGGCCTGCGCGCGCGTCGCGTCGAGAAGGTTGAGCCCCGCTTCCGTGAGGCCCGCCCAATCGACTTCCGGCGCGACGAGCTTGAGCCGCGCGAAGGCGGGGAAAATGTAATAGGAGAGATTGACGATCGGCCCGTCCGTGCGGTCGTTCTCGTGAAAGCCCGAGACCGCCGGCAGCAGGATGGCGCCCATCTTCGTCTTGAACATCACCGTCTTTCGGGCGACCTCGACGGCGATGCGCCGGCCCAACGTGCGGTAGCTCATGTCGTTCCAGAATTCGCCGGCTTCGGCGAGCGCCCAGGCCACGAGAAGGTCGCCGTCGGAGGCGTCGTTCATGTCGGCGACGGCGGGACGCTTGCCGGGCTCCCAGCGCCAGGCGAGGAGCGCGTCGTCGCGCACCATCAGATTGGCGCGCGTCCAGCCCCAGATGCGGTCGAAGGTCGGCCGGTCATTGGCGGCGACGGCGAGCAGCATGCCGTAGCCCTGGCCCTCGCTGTGGCTGATGAGATTGTTCCCGGTGTCGATCACGCGTCCCTGCTCGGTCACGAAGCGCGCCTTGTAGGCGGCCCACATGCCGGGGATCTTCAGCGCGCCGCCAATGGGCAGGGCGCGCGCGTCGAGAACAAGCCGGGGCGGCCTTTTCTGCGCCGGCTCGGGCGCGGGCGCTTCCGCCGGCGCGCCCGGATCGGCCGCCTGCGGGGCCGCGCCTTGCGGGGCCTCGGGCGGAGAAGACTGGGCGGCGGCGGGCGCGGCGGCGGCCGCGAGGAGCCCGAGCAGGAGGACGCGCAGAAGGGCGATCACGACGTCCTCCTGCCGACATTCTTGACGAAGACGCGCGTCGACAGCGCGAGCAGAACGCCGATGACCAGCGCCGCGCCCACGTAATAGAGCGAATGCAGCGACAGCCAGCCCGCCGCGATGAGGCGCGCATTGCCGAGCGAGAGCGGCTGGGTGATGACGAAATGCGTGTTGGAGACCGGCACGGCGTCGATCTTCGCCTTGGAAATGTCGAGCAGCGACACATGGCCGGAAATCTGACGCGACACGCGCGGATCGACGAGGCAGGCGACGGAGTCCGCGAGCGCGTCGGCGTTGGGCGCCGTCAGGACCGTCCAGACATTTTCGCTCGCGCCGCCCAGAATGTTCTGGCCCAGCGCAAGCGAGGTCTGCGGCGACATTTCCGAAGGCGAGGCGCCGCGCTCGAAGCCCCGGAAGAGCTCGCCCGCATCCGTGAATTTGGCCTTGCCCCATTGTCCGACGCCCTGCACCCAGTCGATGAGCCAACTGAGGCGGCTCTCATTGCGCAGGCGCGCGTCCCATTCCTGGAAGAGATCGGGCGCGCCTTCTTCCTCCTCGCCGGCGGGCGCCGCCGACGCATCGTCCGCGGTCTCCTCCTCGGTGGCGCCGACGGCGAACCGGTCGATGTTCCGCAGCATCGCGCGGAAGCCGCCGATCGATTGCGGCGGATGGCAGGCCATGGGGAAGTTGTTCTGCAGCACGAGACGATTGCGGGTCGCGGCGTCGACGCTGACGGCGCTCTCGTCAATGTCGGCCGCGCCGCGGCTCTCGACGCCGATCTTCTCGCGCCAGACGCGCGCCAGATCGTCGACCGGCATGTCAAGCTTCTTCAGCAGATCGGGGTCGAACGCGTCATAGGGCGCGACCGCGAGAGTCGGGCTCTTGGCCTTGAGCGGCGGGGTCTGCGTGATCTCGAAATCGATCGGCCGCCCGGCGACGACGGCGAGATGGGCGACGAAGGTCGCCGCCGCGCCGATCGTCTTGGGATCGAGGCGCGGCATATAGAGCTTGGAGCGGCGCGGCGAGCCGGCGAAGGGGAAGCCGCCCGTCGCCGTGACCGCGAGGTCGGGCAGGCGTCCGACGCGCGCGATCGGCGGAATTTCGATCTCCGTCGAGTCGAGGAAGAGGAAGCGGTTCGGCGCGTCCTTGGCGGCCAGCGTGTCGCAGCTCTCGTCGGAGGGCGTCGGCACATGCGCCTCGATCTCGATGCGGTTGAGGCCGGGACGCAGAAAGCCGAGCGGCAGCGGCAGCGGATTGTCCTTGAAGACCTCGCCCGTCGATTTGAGCAGCGGCAGGCTGACCGCGGTGCGCTCGTTCACATACATGACGAGCTGCGCCTTGGAGGTGAGGCCCGGCGAATAGCCGCCCGCGACGCGCACCGTCGCGCGGCCGTAATCCGCCGGATAGAAATCCGACGGCATGATGATGTTGAAGGCGACGCGGAACAGGCGCCCGTCGAATTCCGCGCTCCGCACGCCGATGTCGCCGAGCCGGATGCGCTGGCCGCCTTCGACGCGGAAGCCCGGAAAGGCCGCGGCGGCGCGCAGGCCCGCTTGCGCGCCCTTGGGCTTCGTCGCGACGAGGAACTGCTTGATCGCTTCGTCGACCTGCTGCGCGTCGGCGCCCGTCACGACGATCGTCGTGCGCCGCCCCGGCGACATGGGCAGGACGAAGGCGCGCGGCTTGGTGACGAGGCCCACCATTTGCGGGCCGGCGATCGCGGCGAGCTCCGCCGCCGTGCCGACGAGAAGATTGGCGCCGTAGAGGCCGCCGGCCAGCGCGCCGGCGTCCACGACCGGCTGCTCGAAACGGCCGATGATCGAGATGAGCTGTATGACCCGCAACATGCGCTCGACGTCGCGGGTCGTCGGATTGGCGGGCAGCACGGCGCGCAGCGGCAAGGCGCCCTGTTCGTCGGCGGGCAGCGCGCCGAGATCGGAGATGGCGTCGATCGCGGCGTCGGCTTCGTCGAGAATGAGGCCGGTCTGCGTCGGATCGATCTGCGTCCACAATTCCTGCGTGGCTTCCAGCGAGCAATCGACGCGATGGCGCTGCTCGGTGGTGATGCGGACCGAATTGAAGCCGGGGCGCAGGAGGCCCGGCGGAATGTCGAAGACGACGGTCTTCACCGTCTGCACCGCGGTGATGGGCGTCGCGCCGACCGGCTGATCGTTGATCGACAGAGTCAGGCGCGAATATTCGGGCATCACGGAGACGGCGGAAAGATAGCCGAGCTGGAAGCGCAGGCGCCGGCGCGCCTGCTTGTCGGTGATGTAGATCGGCCATTCGGACGAGCCGATCTCGCCGGCGAGACGGTAGCCCTGAATATTGTTGGCCAGATGCCGCAGCATCGTATGGCGCGTCTTCAGCGCCGGGCGCGGCGCGGGCGCGGCGGCCTGCGCCGGCGCGACAGGGGCGGCGACGGAAGCGGGGAATTGCGGCGCGGGCGCCTGCGCCTGGACGGGCGTCACCGGGGGCCGGTCGATGCGCGACACTTCCGACGGCGCGGTGAGGAAAATCGCCTGGGCGAGCGCCTGCGACGCGAGGAGCGCGAGCGCTCCCGCCGCCGCGAGGGCGCGAAAGCCGCGCGTCTGGCGCGCGCTTCTGGAGGCTGGCCGCGTCATGCCGACTTTCGCGCCGCCGGCTGCAGCGCGTCCCGTTCGGCCGATTTCTTTTCTCCCTCTCCCGCCTGCGCCACGAGGCGCTTCAGCCAGGCGGTCGAGGGCGCGGGCGGCGGCGCGGGCGACGCGACGGGATCCGGCTCCGCCGGCGGCTTGGACTTGAAGAGATAAGCGAGCGCGCGGATCGGTTCGACGAGACCCCACCAGATGAACTGGCCGGTGCCGGCCCAGACGCTCTTATGCTTGCGGCGGCTTGCCAGGAAACGCGGCAGCGCGTCGGAATCGCCATACATGAGATCGGCGAGCACGAAATATTCCTCGGCCTGCATCGTATCGAACTCGCAGCCGAAGAGATCGTCATGTCCGGCGACCGGCGCGCGGCGGAAAATCAGCGGCAGGCTGCGCTTGCCGACGAGATCGCCGACCGGCTCGATCGTGAGGCGCGCGCGCGTGTCCTCCGCTTCGAGCAGCATGGGCGGCATCTCCTCGAGGAGGCGCACCGCACAGCCGCCGGCCGAGACGTTGAGGATCTCCACCGCGACGCGCTGGTCGCTGAAGTCGAGCCAGCCCTTGCGCTTGATCGTCAGGCGCGGATGGCGGTCGGGCTGCTTGCGCTCCGAGACCGCGCCAAGCGCGACGCCCGCCATGATCAGATTGAAGGTGTTCCACAGGCCGACGATGAACATGAGATTGCTGACGCCCGGCTCCACGACGTAGCGGAAGGCGGCGACCAGCGTGCCCGTGAGCAGCATCAGATAAATGGCGAAGAACGGCCAGGCGAGCTCGGACAGATGGTCGTTGTCGAGCGTCAGGCCCTTGGCTGTGACGTTGAAGGTGGGCTTTCTGGGATTCATCAGCACGGAGACGATCGCCTTGCTGAGAAACACGCCCTGGCAATATTCGTAGAGCTCCGACACCCAGGGCCAGCGCACGGCGCCGAACATGTAGTTCTGCAGCATGACGTTGGAGATCATGTAGGTCGCGGTGAAGGCCACCGCCTCGTCGACGTTCGAGACGAAGATCTTCACGTCGAAGAGGATGTAGGCGAGCGGCGCTAGCATGAAGATGAGGCGCGGGAAGGGGAAGAACCAGAAGGTCATGCTCGAGAGGTAGCCGAGCTTCTGAATGGGCTTCAGGCCCTTCTTGAGCGCGGGATTCTTGAGCACCATGATCTGCAGCATGCCCTGGCACCAGCGCACGCGCTGCCCGATGAAGGAGGCGAAGGTCTCGGGCTGCAGGCCGGCGATCAGCGGCTTGTCGACGAAGATGCTGTTATAGCCCTTGGCGTGGAGCTCGAAGGCGGTTTCGCAGTCTTCCGTGATGGTGACGCCGGAGAAGCCGCCCGCCTCCATCAGCGCCGAACGGCGCAGAAGCGCCGCCGAGCCGCAGAAGAAGGAGGCGTCCCATTTGTCCAGGCCGCGTTGCGTCATCGAGTAGAACATCTCGTTCTCGGACGGCATGCGGTCGAAGGTCTTCAGATTCTTCTCGATCGGGTCGGGATTGAGAAAGACGTGCGGCGTCTGGACGAGGAAGAGCTTCGGATAGTCGATGAAATAGGCGACCGTCTCCTGCAGGAAGGAGCGGAAGGGCGCGTGATCGGCGTCGAAGACGAGCACGATGTCGCCCTTCACATGGGCGAGCGCGCTGTTCATGTTGCCGGCCTTGGCGTGCTCATTCTTGGCGCGCGTCAGATAATGGGCGCCGAGCCGCTTGCAGAGCTCCTGCAAGGAGGTGCGCCGAAGCTTGGCGGCTTCGGCCTTGGCGGGATTCTTGTCGTTGCATTTCTGGTCGGTGCCGCCGTCGTCCAGCAGCCAGACATTGAGCTTTTCCCTGGGATAATCCATCGACAGCGCGGCGGCCGCCGTCGTCGCCAGAATATATTCGTCCTCGTTGTAAGTCGGAATGAAGACGTCGACGACCGGCAAGTCCTCGTCGGGGCGCCGGGACAGGGGCTTGCGCTTGACCGGATCGACATTGACGATGAGGCTGATGATGAGAATACAGACGCAGTAAAGCTCCGCCGACAGCAGGACCAGGCCGAAGAACAGGCCGACGGGATCGGAGGCGGGCGGCAGCGTGCAGGTCAGGCGCCAGTAGACGTAGCGGATGACGATGAAGCTCGACAGCGCGAGATAGATCTGCCGGGCCAGGGGGCCGCCGCCGAATTTCCACAGGAGGAGCAGGACGGCGATGATGGTGACGCTCAGCGACAATTGCGCCTGCACGCTGACGGGCTGCGTCAGCAACCCCACCGCCAGCACGCCAGTCGCAATCCACGCGAACCCACGCAACCCCGACATCAACGACCCCGCAATCTTTCCAACTAGAATTGTAGACAGGAGGGTTAAAAGCCGCGTTAACGATGCGCCGCCGGGCGGTTTTCCTAGGCGGATTAGAAGGTTACCCGCGTATCCACCGTTCCGTAGAGGCCGCCGCCGCGGACGCGGTCGTTAAGGAAGCCGAGCGCCGCGCCGAATTGCAGCATTCCGAAGCGGATGCCGGTCACGTGACCGCCGAGGCGCCATTGCTGGAAGAAATTATCGCCCAGCATGCCGACTTCGGGGCCGACATAGATGCGGTCCGCGAACGCCATGCCGAACTTCAGGCGGCCGTAATAGGAGCTGAAGTTCGACGAATAGGAGAAGACGCCCGCGATCATGGTGTCGTTGGTCGGCGTGACGTAGAAATCCGTCGCGACCTTGACGCCGACGCTCGTGCCCTTGGCCTGGTTGTTGGGATCGTTGGGCGAGATGGTCGTGTTGACGATCTCGCCGCCGAGATAGACCGAGACCGTCGCGCGCTTGAACACCCATTCATAGCCCATGAGCATGGCGCCGCCGATCAGATTGCCGTTGACCCTTCCAACGTCGGTGGAATCATAAGTATAGGTGCCCACAATGCCGCTGCCGCGCATGCGGAAGCCGCTGCGGTCGAGCGGCGTGAAGGGCGCGATGGTGCCGATGATCGCGGCGGAATAGGCGGCCTGGCTCGTGCCGTCCAGAGCGATGTCGAGCGTCGCGCGCGGCGCCTTCGGGATCGGCGGTCCGTCGGTGGGGACGCCCGTATACCAGTCGGCCGCGCGCGCATTCGCTCCAATCGTCATCGAGATCGCCAAAGCGACGACGAGGGCCAGGATACGAGACGCGCGCATGGTCGAGACAACTCATTTGTCTGTCGGGCGATCGCTCGCCCTTCGCCGCATTCCGCGCCGGTCATGGCGCCTGCATGCGCCGCCAAGTTGCTTTACGGGACTTAATAAATTGATGCGGTTTCGAGCGAAGGATTTCTTATGCCTAAGATTGATTAAATTTCGGGGCTTCCAAAGGCGCGCTCATCAACGCGACGGCGGCGCCGAGCTGCGCAAGGTCTTCCGGGCGCGAGAGGCGGTGGTCGCCGCCGGCGACGAAGGTCAACGTAACCGGATCGGCGGAGAGATGCTCGACAATCGTCAATGCGTGGCGCCACGGCACGTCGGGGTCCGCCATGCCCTGCAAGATATGGACGCGCGCATGCGCCCGGATGACCCCGCCGAGCAGCAGATGCCTGCGTCCGTCCTCCACCAGGCGGCGCGTGATCGGCGTCGGGTCGGGAGAATATTGCGAGGCGCGCATCCAGGCGCCTTTCTCCATAATCTCGCGGCGCGTCGCCTCGTCGAGATTCTTCCACATCAGCTCTTCGGTGAAGTCCACCGCCGGGGCGAGCAGCACAAGGCCCGCGAGCCGCGCCGTCTCGCTCTTTTCCGCGAGGCGGCGCGCGAGCAGCAGGGCGAGCCAGCCTCCCATGGAGCTGCCGACGACGATCTGCGCGCCCTGCGTCGAGCGGTCGAAAACCGCCGCCGTCTGCTCCAGCCAGTCGCCGATGCAGCCGTCCTCGAAGCGTCCGCCCGACGCGCCGTGGCCGGAATAATCAAATCTCAGAAAGGCGCGGCCTCTCTCTTGCGCCCAGGCGTCGAGAAAGGCCGCTTTCGTCGACCCCATATCCGAGGCGAATCCGCCCAGCCAGACGATTCCAGGGCCGTCGCCGCCCCTCGCCTTGCGAAGCCGCCTCGCAATGCGCCATGGCGGGCCGCCGGACGGGTTTTCAACGTCGACAAAGTCGACATCAGCGTCGTTCAAGCTCGTTCCCCGGATTTCGCCGGCGCAAGGCCGCTTCCTTGATTTCCCGCGTTTCGCTCATAGTTGGTAAATAATCTCGTAAGAGAATGCGAGCGCTCGCAACTAGAGAACCATCCGCTCGCCGATCGCCTCCATGTCCCAGATCCTCGCCCCTCTCGCCGCCGCCGACCATTCGCTCGTCGGACGGACGGTGCTGCAGATCGTTCCCGACCTTCAGTCGGGCGGGGCGGAGCGCGCGACCATCGATATGGCCGAGGCGCTTTCGCAGGCGGGCGGCCGCAGCCTCGTCGCCTCGCGGGGCGGCCGCATGATCAGCGAATTGCAGTCCAAGGGCGGCGTCTGGCTTCCCTTCCCGGCGGCGACCAAGAACCCCATCGCCATGGCGCTGAATTCCGTGTTGCTCGCGCGCATTCTGCGCGACGAGGGCGTCGACATCGTGCACGCCCGCTCGCGCGCCCCCGCCTGGGTCGCCTATTACGCCACTCGGCAGACCGGGACCAAATTCGTGACGACCTATCACAGCGCCTATTATGGCGGGTCCGGCGTCAAGCTGCGATACAACGCCATCATGGCGTCGGGCGACGTCGTCATCGCCATCTCCGATTTCGCGGCGAAGCGCATATGCGAGCTGCATCCGGAGGCCGCCGAGCGGGTCGTCGTCATTCCGCGCAGCGTCGATCTGCGCGTCTTCTCTCCCGCCGCCGTGTCGCCCGCGCGCGTGCAGAGATTGCGCGCGGAATGGGGCGTCGCTCCGCATGAGCGCGTCGTGCTGCTGCCCGCCCGGCTCGCCGCCCGCAAGGGCCACGCCGTGATGATCGAGGCGGCGAAGCGCCTGGCGGCCGAGCAGGCGCGCGAGGTTCGCGTCCTCTTCGTCGGCGATCCGCACAGCGACAGCTTCCGGCGCAGCATAGAGGCGCAGATCATGCGCGCGGGCCTGGAGGGCTTCGTCCGCAATGTGGGCCATTGCGACGACATGCCGGCGGCCTATCTCGCGAGCGCCGTCATTGTCGCGCCCTCGACGGAGCCCGAGGCTTTCGGCCGCGTCGCGATCGAGGCGCAGGCCATGGGCGCGCCGGTGATCGTCTCCGACATCGGCGCCTCGCCGGAAATCGTGCGGGCGCCGCCGCAAGTTCCGGCCCGCCAGGCGACCGGCTGGCGCGCGCCGCCCGGCGATCCGGCCGCGCTGGCGCGCGCCGTCTCGGAGGCTCTGGCGATGCCGGCTTCCGCGCGGGACGAAATGTCGCTGCGCGCCCGGGCCAATGTGCAATCGCGCTTTTCCCTCGAGCAGATGCAGCGCGCCACGCTCGAGGCGTACAAGCGTCTGCTTCGGCATTAGCCCCGGCGCCTTCAAAATAAGGCCGAAGATTCGCCCTGATGACGCGGGATGCTGATCCCATCGCCAATCAAAGGAGCGATCGAAATGAAACCTGTCTCCGTATTCGATCCCTTGGCGCGCCTTCCCGCCGTCGCCGCCGCCTTGGCGCTTCTCGCCGCGCCCGTCGCCGCTATCGGCGCGCCCGATCCCAACGATCCGCACGGCGTCTGGCTGCGGCCCGCGGGCGGCGAGCAGTTCAGCTTCTACGACTGCGGCGCCCTTCTTTGCGCCAAGCTCATCTCGGTGAAGAAGCCCGAGGACGAGAAAGCCGTCGGCACGGTGATCCTGCGCGGCGCCTCGAAGAGCGGCCCCAACGAATGGAAGGGCAAGCTCTACAATGCGCAGGACGGCAAGACCTATGACGGTTTCATCACCATCAAATCGGCGAACGAATTGCGGCTGAAGGGTTGCCTTTGGGGCTTCCTCTGCAGCGGCGAGACATGGACGCGCGTCGCCGCCGCGAAGACGGCCGCCGCCCCGGCGCAGGGTAAGGAGTCCGCCGCGCGCGCGGAATAGGGTCGCTTTCGGGAAATCTTCCAGCCTCGATCTGCGCCGCCTTTCGGGGCGGCGCTTTTTTGTGCGCCTCAACGACAAAGATTTCGCCTGAACGCGCTCGCCAAACGCGCCCCCGCCGTTAAATTCGATGAATCGAATCATTTACCGGGGGGCCGCTTCTTGGGCGAGAATCCGTTACATCTCGAGTCCTACCGGGAGGCGCTCGTCTTTCTCGCCACCGCCGGCGTCGTCGTGCCCTTGTTCCATCGGCTGCGCGTGAGCCCGGTGCTCGGCTTCCTGCTCGCCGGCGCGGCGATCGGCCCGCATGGGCTCGGGCGCTTCGCCTCGCCCGGCAATCTCATGTCCTTCATCACCATCACGGATGTGCAGGGGGTGTCGGAGCTCGCGGAATTCGGGCTCGTCTTTCTGCTCTTCATGATCGGGCTGGAGCTCTCCTGGGAGCGCCTGGCGCGCATGCGGAAGCTCGTTTTCGGGCTGGGCCTCGCCCAGGTCGCGATCTGCACGACCGTCCTCGCCGTGGTCGGCCATTACCAGTTCGGCGTCGAAACGGCCCCCTCCATCCTCATGGGCGCGGCGCTCGCCATGTCCTCGACCGCCGTCGTCATGCCAGTGCTCTCCGAGGCGCGGCGCGTCAACAAGGCGCCGGGCCGCGTCGCCTTCTCCGTCTTGCTGCTGCAGGATCTGATGGTGGCGCCGGCGCTGTTCTTCGTCTCCTTCATGGCGCAGGCCAAGGACGGCTTCAGCGCGCTTCAGGCCGTCTCCACCTTTCTGCCGGCGTTCGCCGCGCTCGCCGGCCTCATCGTCTTCGGCCGGCTGCTGCTGCGCCCGCTGTTTCGCCTCGTCGCCTCGGCGCAGCTCACCGAGCTGTTCATGGCGGCCTGTCTCCTCGTCGTCGTGGGCGAGGCGCTGGTCACGGCGGCGGCCGGCCTCTCCATGGGGCTTGGGGCCTTCATCGCCGGCCTGCTGCTCGCCGAAACGGAGTTCCGCCGCGAAATCGAGGTGACGATCGAGCCCTTCAAGGGCCTGCTGCTCGGCCTGTTCTTCGTCACCGTCGGGGCGGGGCTCGACATCGGCGCCGTCATCGCCGATCCGGCGCCGGTCGTCATGAACGCGGTGGGCCTGACCGCCGTGAAGGCCGCCATCATCTTCCCGCTCGCGCTGCTCTTCGGAATCGAGGCGCGCGCGGCGGCGGAGGCCGCGCTGCTGCTCGCGCCCGGCGGCGAGTTCGCCTTCGCGCTCCTCACCTCCGCCATGATCGCGGGCGTGCTGCCGGGCCATTTGGGCGCCGACGCCATGGTGGTGGTGACGCTCTCGATCTTCTTCATCCCCTTCCTCGGCCGGATCGGCGCGCGGCTCGGCCGGCCGACGGAAAAGCGGGACGACGACGCGCAATACGCCCATCTCGCGCCCGGAGGCGCCGTCGCCGAGGGCCGGGTGGTGATCGTGGGTTTCGGCCGCATCGGCGGCCTCGTGGGCGAGATGCTCTCCCGCCACAACGTGCCCTTCGTCGCCATCGAGAACCTGGTGTCGCTCGTCGCGCAGGGACGCGAGAAGGGCGTCGAGATCTATTGGGGCAACGCCACGCGGCGGGAGCTCCTTCTCCGCTGCGGAATCGAGCAGGCGCGCGCGCTGGTCGTCACCATCGAGAACGCGCCCGCCGTCGAGGAGGTCGTGCGCATCGCCCACGAGATTCGCGAGGATCTCATCATCGTCGCCCGCGCGCGCGACGCGCGCCACGCGACGACGCTCTACGGACTCGGCGCGAGCGACGCCATTCCCGAGACGATCGAGGCGAGCCTGCAACTGGCCGAGACCGTGCTCGTCGACGTCGGCGTGCCCATGGGCTACGTCATCGCCTCGATCCACGAGAAACGCGACGAATTCCGCAAGATCCTGCAGCCCTCGGGCGAAGAGGCCCGAGCGCGGCAGACCGAGCGGCGCAACAAGATCAAGCGCGAGCTGGCGCGCCGCCGCATCTCCGGGCCGGCGAAGGAAGCCGAGGAGGAGGCGTAGCGCCTTGATCGGCCTCGGGGAAGGCCGCCGACGGACGACCGCATAAGCCGCGCCCGGCTAAGACAAAATCATCTTGCGCGGCGGTTGTCGAGCATATATTCCTATTTAGGAATTCCTGCCGGACATCGTTCCCATGACGGACATCCTCTCTCACGCGCAGATCTGGGCCGCGATCGACGCGCTCGGCGAACGCTGCGGCCTCACGCCCTCCGGTCTCGCGCGCAAGGCGGGGCTCGATCCCACCACCTTCAACCGCTCGAAGCGCGAAACGCCGGAGGGCCGCCAGCGCTGGCCCTCGACCGAATCCATCGCCAAGGTTTTGCAGGCGACGGGCGCGAGCCTCGACGAGTTCATGGCGCTGGTCTCGGCCAACAGCGCGGCGACGCGGCGCCATACCCGCCCGCTGATCGGTCTCGCCCAGGCCGGCGAAGGCGGTTTCTTCGACGACGCCGGCTTTGTGGTGGGCGCCGGCTGGGATGAGATCGACGTTCTCGCCGACGCCGACGAACATTCCTATGCGCTGGAGATTTCGGGCGACTCCATGGCGCCGCTCTATCGTGACGGCGACATCGTCATCGTCTCCCCGGCCGCGCCGATCCGCCGCGGCGACCGCGTGGTGGTGAAGACCACGTCCGGCGAGATCATGGCCAAGGAGCTGAAGCGCCAGACCGCCCGCTCCATCGAATTGCGTTCGATCAATCCGGCCTATGCGGACCGCGTCATTCCGCGCGAGGAAGTAAGCTGGATGGCGCGGATTTTATGGGCGAGCCAGTAACCGGTAAAAAGAGCTGTGCTATAGAACGATTCTGATTTTTCCGGAGACGGACCCGAACATGCGTCATTCCCTGATCGCCCCGATTTTCGCTCTCTTGTCGCTCGGCGCCGGCGCGGCGCGCGCGGAGGACGCGCTGCGCGAGCAGGCGAAGGGCCTGTTCGAGCCGATCCCCAGGACCGCCCCGGCCCTGCCCGACAATCCGTCGACGCCGGAAAAGCTCGCGCTCGGCAAGATGCTCTATTTCGAGCCCCGCCTCTCGGATCATCGCGACCTCGCCTGCGCCACCTGCCACAATCTCAGCATGGGCGGCGTGGATGGCGGCGCGCTTTCGGGCGGCCACAACGCCCAGCTCGCGGGGCGCGAGGTGCAGACGGTGCTCAACGCGGTCTTCAACAAGTCGCAATATTGGGACGGACGCGCCTCTGATCTGAAGGATCAGGTCGTCAATTCGGTGATGGCGAATCCCAAGGCCATGCTGAAGACGCGCGGCGGCCCGATGGCGATCAATCCGGTCGAGCTCGCCGCGACCAAACAGCATGAGATCGAGCAGCTCAAGGCCGTGCCGGGCTATGTCGAGGCCTTCAAAAAAGCCTTCCCCGGCGAAGCCGATCCGCTCGTCTACGACAATATCGGCCGCGCCATCGCGATCTTCGAGGCGACCCTGATCACGCCCGATTCCGCTTTCGACCGCTGGCTGACCGGCGACGACGCGGCGCTCTCCGGCGAGCAGAAGACGGGCCTCAAGCTCTTCATCGACAAGGGCTGCGCCGGCTGCCACAACGGCATGAACGTCGGCGGGACGAGCTACGCCAAATTCGGCGTCGTCGCCAATCCGGGCCCCGAGCATCTGCCCGCCGAGGACGCCGGCCGCTATGCGGTGACCAAGAACAACGCCGACCGCTACGTCTTCAAGACGCCGTCGCTGCGCAATGTCGAGCTGACCGCGCCTTACTTCCACACCGGCTCGACCTTCGACCTCACAAAGGCGGTGACGGTGATGGCCGAGTCGCAACTGGGCGCGAAGCTCACGGACGACGAAGCGGCGAAGATCGCCGCTTTCCTGAAATCGCTGACCGGCAAGCAACCGGACATCGTGCTGCCGATCCTGCCGCCGCGCGATCGCTGAGCGCGTCGGCCGCAGAGACGTGAAAGGCGGGCGCCGCGAGGGCCCGCCTTTTTTGTCGCCGCAAAGCTACCCCCCGAACAACCGGCGCAGGAACCCCTTTGGCTTTTCGGGGACCGCGGGAGCGGGCGGCGGCGCGGCGGCCGCGGCGGTCATGCCGGCGGCGACGCGCGTCTGCTCTTCCTCCCGCTCGGCGCCGGCGCGCGCGAGAAGCGCGGCGAGCGGAGGCGCGGAGGAAGCCGCGATCCAGCGGCCGGCGCGGCGCGCCGCGAGATAATCGGCGAGCGCCGCCGCGCTTTCGGCGTCGCGGCTTCTCTCGAAATGATCGATCGCGCGTTCGACGCCGGCCACGTCAAGGAGCTGACGCACGGCGAGCGCCGCGGCCCGGCGCAGGCCGGGCTCGGGAGAGAGCCCGATCCGCGCCTCGCGCAGGATAAGCGTATCGCTTTCCTGCGCCAGCGCGCGCAGCGCCCTGAGCTGGGCGGCGACGTCGAGGCCCGGCGGCGTCATGCCTTCCGCGCCGCAGGCGGCCGCGTAGCGCGCGGCGAGCGAGAGCGCCCCGCGCGGATCGCCGCCGATGCGCAGCCCCTGCGCGTTTTCCGCCAGCGCGCCGCCGCGCGCGAGATGAGCCGTGAGCGCCGGATCGGCCCCATAGGCGCCGTAGCCGCCCGCCTCCTGCAGCTTGGCGCGCAGCGACGGCGCCGCCTCCGTGACGAGCGCGGCGAAGCTCGCCTGCTGCAAGGGCTCGAAAACGTCCCACAGCCCGGTCGCGGCGAAGCGCGCCGGCAATCCCGCGCGCGTCAGGACGTCGTTATATCCGGCGACGAGCTTCTCGCGCCGGCCCTTCAGCCCGGCCGCGCGCTCCGCGAAGGCCTTTGCGGCGGTGCCCGCGCTCACGCGCGCGGCGGCGCTCGCGGCGCGGCGCGTCAATTCGTCGAGCAGCGGATCGTCATCGGCGAAGCGCCGCGGAACCAGGCCGTCCGCCTCGACGCGAAAGAGCCGCGCGAGGGGCGGTCCGCCCGGATCGACCGGCGCGACGCCGAGATCGCCCGCGCGCGCCGCCGGGGAGACGAGCCCCACATCGTCGCCGAGCGCCGCGCCGTAGAAGTCGATGTCGATCGTCTCGCCGAGCCCGGCGCCGTTCTTGTCGGCCCCGCGCCGCACGGCAAATCCGTCCGCCTCGGGCGAATCCGGGTCGAGGAGGAGGTTGAGGAGGTTCGCGACGACGACCGCATCATTCGACTCCGCGGCGTCGGGATGCTCTGCGGGCTCGCCGGTCGCCTGCCGGATGTCGTCGAAGGTAAGCGGATCGATGATGGGTTCGCCCGCCTGTTTCTGCTCCTGCATCCAGCCCCGCAGGCGGCGGCGCTGATTGAGGACGAGCGCGACCCATGCGCGGCCGAGAAGCGCCGCGCTCTCCTCGAGCGAATCGGGAATGCGCAGCCGCAGCGCGGCGCGCGGCGCGCCATTCTCGCGCAGCCAATGCTGCATGACGGCGAAAGGCGCCTCGCGCGCGTCGGCGGCGGCCTCCGTCTCCAGCGCGCGCGCCTCGAGTAGCAGACGGCTCTGATAGGCCGGAAAGACGCGCCTCGCTGGCGCGAGCCGCGCGATCAGGGAGCCGTCCGCGCCTTGTTCGAAGGCGCGGCGCTGGCCCACGGCCCAGACGACGCGCGCGCCGGCGGCGGCGATCTGCTCGCGCGCGAGACGCTCCGCGTCCCCGCGCGGGGAAAGGGAGACGAGTCGGCAGGCCGCCGGCTCGGATCCGTTCGATTCCGGCAGCAGCGTCATCAGCAGGCGATAGTCGCCCGCGGGCGGCTGATCCCGCTCGGCGCCGAGATGCAGCGTCAGCTCGCCGCCTTCCGCCGCGACGAGGCGCACGAAACGGTGTTCGGCGGGCAGGTCGCAGATCGCGACCCCGGCGCGCCAGCGCGCGGCGTCGATCGCATCGACGAGCGTCGGCTCCGTCTCGCAGGCGGGGTCGCGCGCGGAGAACACGGTGAGCGCGGGACGCGACGCCGGCGCCGGCGCGCGTTCGGCGCCGTCGAAGCATCCGATGACCAGCCGCCGCCGGCCATCCCAGAAATAATCGAACTGCTCCTGCCACATGTGCCGCAGCGCCCAGATAAACAGCCAGGTTGAAGCATGGCGCCGCCAGCCATGCGGGAGAAAGGCGACCGAGAATAGCGGGGGCGACCCCCGGCGCGCAAATGTCGCGATAACGCGCCTTGACGCAATGCGGAAGGAGGCACATCTTTTCCATGCAAGCTCCTTCGCGGGAGAGACCGGCGCATGCGCCGGCGCCGAAGGCGAAACCGCCCCGGAAACGCTCAGGCAAAAGGACCGCGGGGAGAAAGAGACTCTGGAAAGCGGCGCGGCGCCGGACGGCGCTTCGCCCACCGACGGGCGTAACCCGCAAGGCTCGAAAGGGCGCGCGGGGAAATCTCTCAGGTCACCGGACAGAGGGGGCGCAGATGGCGGGACCCCGCGCCTGTCGCCCTACGCCGGAGAGTCTGTCATGACGGACGAGCCCAAATTGGAGAGCGCGCCGCTGGCGCGTCTGCCGCTCGACGCCCTGCATCGTCGCCTCGGCGCCCGTATGGCGCCCTTCGCCGGCTATGACATGCCGCTGCAATACGCTTCCGGCATCGTCTCCGAGACGCTGCACACGCGCCAAAAGGCGGGGCTCTTCGACGTGTCGCATATGGGCCAGGCGATCCTTGCCGGCGCGGGCGCCGCTCGGGCGCTGGAAACCCTCGTCCCCGGCGACATAGCGGGCCTCGCGCCTGGCCGCACCCGCTACACGCAGCTCCTGAACGACAAAGGCGGCATTCTCGACGATCTTCTCGTCACGCGCCTGCCGGGCGTCGAAGAGCGGCTGCTTCTCGTCGTCAACGCCTCGCGCAAGGCGGACGATTTCGCGCTGATGCGCGAGCGCCTGCCGCGATTCGACTTCCTCCCTCTGAACCGCGCGCTGATCGCCTTGCAGGGGCCGCGCGCCGCTTGCGTCCTCGGCGCCCTGCTCCCCGGCGCCGAGGACCTTCCCTTCATGCATTGGCGGGCTTTCGAGGAAGGCGTGTCGAGCTTCTTCGTGTCGCGCAGCGGCTATACGGGCGAGGACGGCTTCGAAATCTCCCTGCGCGCCGACCGCGCGGAAATGTTCGTGAACGCGATGCTGCAAAATCCCGACGTCGCGCCGGTCGGGCTCGGCGCGCGCGACGCGCTGCGGCTCGAAGCGGGTCTGCCGCTCTACGGCCACGATCTCGACGAGACGACCGACCCCGTCGAAGCGGGGCTTGCCTGGTCCATCGGCAAGCGCCGGCGCATGGAAGGCGGATTCCCCGGCTTCGCGCGCATCGACGCGGCCTTGCGAAACGGCCCCGCCCGGTTGCGCGTCGGCCTTCTGCCGCAATCCAAGGCGCCGGTGCGCGAAGGCGCCGTTCTCATCTCCGAGAGCGGCGAGGTCGTCGGCCATGTCTCGTCGGGCGGCTTCTCGCCGACGCTGCAGCGGCCGATCGCCATGGGCTATGTCGCGCGCCCCTTCGCGGCGCCCGGCGTCACGATCTTCACCGAGCTGCGCGGCAATCGCATCGGCGTCGACGTCGCGCCGCTGCCCTTCGTCGCGCATCGCTACTTCAAACCGAACGCCTGAGGGGACAATATGAGCGACCTTCGTTTCACCAAGGATCATGAATATCTGCGCCTCGACGGCGAGGTCGCAACCATCGGCGTCAGCGACTATGCGCAGACGCAGCTCGGCGACATCGTCTTCGTCGACCTGCCGAGGATCGGCAAGAAGGTGACCAAGGGCTCGGAGCTCGCCGTCATCGAGAGCGTGAAGGCGGCGAGCGAAGTTTATGCGCCGGTCTCGGGCGAGGTGATCGAGGTGAACGCCGCGCTCGGCGAAAAGCCCGCCCTCGTCAATGACGATCCCCTGGCCGGCGGCTGGCTCGTGAAGCTGCGCGTGGAAAACCCCGGCGAGACCGAAACCCTCATGGACGAAGCCACCTATGCCGGCTTCGTGAAGACCTTGTAGCGCGAGAAGGAAGAGAAGAATATGCGCTATCATCCGCTATCGGAGGCCGACAGAAAGGCGATGCTCGCGGCGATCGGCGTCGCGGATGTGGACGCGCTCTACGCGGACGCGCCGGCGTCGACGCTGTTGAAGGCGCCGCTCGACCTGCCGCGCCATAAATCCGAATTCGAGGTCGAGCGCGTCCTCTCGCGCCTTTCCGCGCGCAACACGCCGGCGGGCCGCGCTCCCTTCTTCGTCGGCGCCGGCGCCTACAGGCATCACATCCCCGCAAGCGTCGATCATCTGATCCAGCGCTCCGAGTTTCTCACGAGCTACACGCCCTACCAGCCGGAGATTTCGCAGGGCACGCTGCAAGTTCTCTTCGAGTTTCAGACGCAGGTCGCGCTGTTGACCGGCATGGAGGTCGCCAACGCCTCCATGTATGACGGCTCGACCGCGACCGCCGAAGCCGTGCTGATGGCGCATCGTTTGACGAAGCGGCGCAAGGCGCTGCTCTCGGGCGGCCTGCATCCGCATTACGCCGAGGTCGTGCGGACGATCTCCCGCCTTGCGGAGGACGAGGTCGCGGACATGGCGCCGGACGTTTTCGGCGCCGAAGACCTGATTGCGAAGATCGACGACAGCATATCCTGCGTCGTCGTGCAGACGCCGGATTTCTTCGGCAATCCGCGCGATCTCACGGCGATCGCCGACGCTTGCCACAGACGCGGCGCGCTGCTCGTCGCCGTCTTCACGGAAGCCGTGTCGCTCGGGCTTCTCGCGCCGCCCGGCGCCATGGGCGCCGACATCGTCGTCGGCGAAGGACAGTCGATCGGCAACGCGCTCAGTTTCGGCGGCCCCTATGTCGGCCTCTTCGCGACGCGGCATGATTATGTGCGGCAAATGCCGGGCCGCCTCGCGGGCGAGAGCGTCGACGCCGAGGGACGGCGCGCTTATGTGCTCACGCTCTCGACGCGCGAGCAGCATATTCGCCGCGACAAGGCGACCTCCAATATCTGCACCAATTCGGGCCTCTGCGCGCTCGCCTTCTCCATCCATCTCGCTCTGCTCGGCGAAGCGGGGCTGAGAAAGCTCGCCAGGCTCAATCACGCCAACGCCGTCGCGCTCGCGGAGATGCTGGAGAAGGTCCCGAATGTCGAGGTGCTCAACAAGAGCTTCTTCAATGAATTCACGCTGCGCGTGAAGGGTGACGCCGCGGCGCTCGTCGAGAGGCTGGCGGCGCGCGGCGCGCTCGCGGGCGTCCCCGTCTCACGGCTCCTGCCGAAAGCCGGGCTCGACGACCTTCTCCTCGTCGCCAGCACCGAAACCAATACGCATGAGGATCGCGCGGCCTTCATCGCCGCGCTGAAGGAAACGCTCTGATGCTCGACCGCCCCGCTCGCATTGAAGACCTTGAATCGCCCCAAACCTTCACCGGCAACCGCGCGCTCGATCAGGAAGAGCCCCTGCTTTTCGAGATCGGCCGTCCCGACGCGACCGGCGTCGATATCGACGACGCGCCGCAGGTCGCGCCGCGTCTCGGCGGGCTCGAACGAAGGGAGGCGATCGGCCTTCCCGGCCTTTCCGAGCCGGAGGCCATGCGTCATTATGTGCGCCTGTCGCGCAAGAATTATTCGATCGACGCGGGCCTTTATCCGCTCGGCTCCTGCACCATGAAGCACAATCCGCGCCTGAACGAGAAGATGGCGCGGTTAGAGGGCTTCGCCGACATTCATCCGCTGCAGCCGGTTTCGACCGCGCAGGGCGCGCTCACGCTGATGGAGACGCTCGCCCATTGGCTGATGACGCTCACCAACACGCACGCCATCGCGCTTTCGCCGAAAGCGGGCGCGCATGGCGAACTCTGCGGCATGATGGCGATCAAATCCGCCATCGCCGCGAAAGGCGAAGGCGCGACGCGCAAGGTCGTGCTCATTCCGCAATCGGCGCATGGCACCAATCCGGCGACGGCGGCGCTGCTCGGCTTCTCGGTGCGCGTCGTGCCGGCGGCGGAAGACGGGACCGTGCGGGCGCAAGCCGTGAAGGACGCGCTCGGTCCCGACGTCGCGGCGATCATGCTGACCAATCCCAACACTTGCGGGCTCTTCGAGCGCGAGATCGCGGAGATCGCCGAAGCCGTGCATGAAGCGGGCGGCTATTTCTATTGCGACGGCGCGAATCTCAACGCCATCGCCGGCGTCGCGCGGCCGGGCGATTTCGGCGTCGACGCCATGCATATCAATCTGCACAAGACCTTTTCGACGCCGCATGGCGGCGGCGGGCCCGGCGCGGGCCCTGTCGCGCTTTCGGAGCGTCTCGCGCCCTTCGCGCCCATTCCCTTCATTCGCCGCGACGGGGAGACGCTCGAGCTCGTCGAACATGCGGAAGGGACGCAAAGCTTCGGCCGCATGACCGCCTTTCACGGCCAGATGGGCATGTTCGTGCGCGCGCTCGCTTATCTGCTCGCGCATGGCGGCGACGGGATCGCGCAATCGTCAAGGGACGCGGTGCTGTCGGCGAATTACATTCGCGCCTCCTTGCGCGACGTGATGACCCAGTCTTTCGGCGACCGGCCCTGCATGCATGAAGTCCTGTTCGACGACGCCTGGCTGAAGGGAACGGGCGTAACCACGCTCGATTTCGCCAAGGCGATGATCGACGAGGGCTACCACCCCATGACCATATATTTTCCGCTCGTCGCGCATGGCGCCATGCTGATCGAGCCGACGGAGTCGGAATCCAAAGCCTCGCTCGACCTCTTCGTCGCGACGCTGCGCGATCTCGCGAAGAGCGCGAAGGAAGGGGATACGAAGCGCTTCACGGAGGCGCCCCGCTTCGCGCCGCGCCGGCGAGTCGATGAGACGCTCGCGGCGCGGAAGCCCGTGCTAAGGTGGCGCGCGGCGTAGGGACGGTTTTCGACGCTGTGATGCGGCGTCTCTCCCCGCCCCGTCATTGCGAGCGAAGCGATCCAGAGCGTCGCCACCGCCCTGGATTGCTTCGCCAGTATTGCGAAGTCGGGTATACCCGACTTCGAGAAAAGGCTTGCAATGACGGCTGAGCGTTGTCGCGAACCGGGCGGAACCGTCGCCACATCATCCCTCCCCACGGACGGCGCGCGTCAATTCGTCAGCGCGGGCGCCTCGCGATAGAGATCGGGGAGGAGCTTCTTCAGATTCTCGATCTTCGGCAGGTCGTTATAGAGGATGTAAGGCGTGCGCGGATGCTGGACGAGATAGTCCTGATGATAGGCCTCCGCCGGATAGAAGCGGGAGAGCGGCTCGAACGTCGTCACGATGGGGCTCGCGAACGCCGCCGCCGATGAGAGCTGCACGATATAGTCGCGCGCGACCTTTTCCTGCTCGGGGCCGGAGACGAAAATCGCCGAGCGATATTGCGTCCCTTCGTCCGGCCCCTGCCGGTTCGACTGCGTCGGATCATGCGCGACGGAAAAATAGACTTGCAGCAGCCTGCCGAGGCTGACGGCTTTCGGATCATAGGTGATTTCGACCGATTCCGCGTGGCCACTGTCGCCGCGCGAGACGAGATCATAGCGCGCGGTCTTCTCCGAGCCTCCGGCATAGCCGGAGACGGCGCGCGAGACGCCCTTCACATGCTGGAAGACGCCCTGCACGCCCCAGAAGCAGCCGCCGGCGACGACGAGCTTTTGCGGGCCGTCGGAGGCCGGCGCCGGATCATAGGCGGGCGGCGGCAGGCTCACGGCGCGCTCTTGCGCCGCGAGCGGCGCGGCAAGGAAGGCGAGCGCAACAAGCGTTAGAAATACGCGTCTCATCGCCGCGCCCCTCACGCCTGTCCGCGCGCGGCGAAGCGCAGCGCGACGCCGTTCATGCAATAGCGCAGCCCCGTCGGCCTTGGTCCGTCGGTGAAGACATGGCCGAGATGCGCGTCGCAGCGCTTGCAGGAGACGGCGGTGCGGCGCAAGCCGTGGGAATTATCCTCAATCTCGATGACATTGGTCTTCGAGATCGGCGCATAAAAACTCGGCCAGCCGGTGCCGGAATCATATTTCGTCTTCGAGTCGAAAAGCGCCGTGTCGCAACAGGCGCAGCGGAAGAGCCCGTCCTCATGCGCGTCCCAATAGGGTCCAGTGAAAGCGCGCTCCGTGCCTTCGCGGCGCGTCACGTCATAGGCGAGCGCCGAGAGCCGCGCGCGCCATTGCGCATCGGTCTTCACGACTTTTTCGACGCGCGAGACGCCGAGGCTTTTCCCCGAGGCGTCGAAGGATTCGATCTCGACGCTCTCCACGGCGTCGGCGCGCGGGGGGAGGAGAGAAAGCGCGAGGGCGCTGGAGACGAAAAGGCGGCGGTTCATGACGCTCCCTGCAACGGCTGTCATTGCGAGCGGAGCGAAGCAATCCAGAGCCGCATCGCCGCCCTGGATTGCTTCGTCGCTTCGCTCCTCGCAATGACGGGACTACTCACGAATAAATAGTCGTGGGGAGCCCTCGCTCAAGCTCACTTGCGGCCGAAAAGCTTTTCGATGTCGGAAAGCTTCAGCTCCACATAAGTCGGGCGGCCGTGGTTGCATTGGGCCGCGCCCGGGGTCATCTCCATCTCGCGCAGCAGCGCGTTCATCTCAGCCGGGCTGAGGCGCCGGCCGGCGCGCACGGAATGATGGCAGGCGCAGGTCGCGAGCACGTGGTCGAGCTTGCGGAAGAGGCCGCGCGCATCGCCTTCTTCCGCAAGGAGGTCGGCAATGTCCTCGACGAGCCGCTTATGATCGACCGCGCCGAGGATCGCCGGCGCCTCGCGGACCAGCACGGCGCCGGGGCCGAAGGGCTCCAGCACGAGGCCGAGCGACGCCAATTCCACCAAGGCGCCCGCGAGCGCGTTCATGCGCGCGTCGTCCAGATCGACGACGACGGGGATTAGCAGCATCTGCCGCGCGACGCCCGCCTCCGCGCGCTGCTTCTTGAGCTTCTCATAGACGAGCCGCTCATGCGCGGCGTGCTGATCGACGATGACCAGTCCGTCGCGCGTCTGCGCAATGATATAGGTTTCGTGCAATTGCGCGCGCGCCGCGCCGAGCGGGGCGGCGTCGAGGGTCTCCGCGGGCGCCTCATGCGCGCGCGCGGCAGGCGCGCCCGTATCGAAAGCCGCCTGCGGCCCCTCGGCGAAGCCCGAAGGCGCGAAAGGCGAGCGCGAAATATCCCAGTTTGCGGACGGCGGCGCGCGATATCGCGTCTCGCGGCGCGGGCCGTCATCGCGCGCGAGCATGTCGATCGCCGTGCGGGCGTTCGTGTTCGCGCTGCGATGGCTCTGTCCGGCGAGCGCCTGCTTCAGCGCGCCGACGACGAGGCCGCGCACGAGGCCGGGATCGGCGAAGCGCACTTCGGCTTTCGCCGGATGCACGTTCACGTCCACGATTCGCGGATCGCAATCGACGAAGAGCGCGACGACCGGATGGCGGTCATGGGCGAGGAAATCGAGATAGGCCGCGCGTATGGCGCCGGCGAAAAGTTTGTCGCGCACCGGGCGGCCATTGACATAGACATATTGGAGCTGCGCGTTGCCGCGATTATAGGTCGGCAGGCTCGCAAGCCCCGTGAGCCGCACGCTCTGCCGCTCGGCGTCGACATGAAAGGCGTTGTCGTGAAACTCATCGCCGAGAATCTGCGCGATGCGCCGCGCAATGTCGTCGCCGCAGGCGGGATAGTCGAAAAGCGCGCCGCCATCGGCGGAAAGCGAGAAGCGCACCTCCGGATGCGCCATGGCGAGGCGCTTCACGACATCGATGACGGCCGCCGTCTCGGTGCGCTCGGTCTTGAGGAATTTGAGACGCGCGGGCGTCGCGGCGAAAAGCGCGCGCGCCTCGATCCGCGTGCCGCGCGGCCAGTTCGAGGCGTTGATTCCGCGCTTCTCGCCCGCTTCGACGCGGATGGAGAAGCCGTGCGGCGCGTCCTTCGCGCGCGTGTCGATCGTCAGATCGGCGACGGCGGCGATGGAGGGCAGCGCCTCGCCGCGAAAGCCGAGCGTCGCGATCCGCGTGAGATCGCCGTCGGGAATTTTGGAGGTGGCGTGGCGCTCGACGGCGAGCGCGAGATCATGCTCGTCCATCCCGCAGCCGTCGTCGATGACGCGGATGAGCCCGCGCCCGCCCTCCTCGATCGCCGCGTCGATGCGCGTCGCGCCGGCGTCGAGCGCGTTCTCGACCAGTTCCTTGACGGCCGAGGCCGGCCGCTCGACCACTTCGCCGGCGGCGATGCGGTCGACAAGGATGGGATCGAGGCGGCGAACGGGCATGAGACGGCTTATAGCATTCTCGGTCAGACAATCGGATCCAGCACGAGCGTCAAATTCTCCACCCGCGCCACGCGCGCGCGGGCGCCGGGGGCGAGACTCTCGATGGGCGCGTCGGCGGAGAGGCGCGCGTCCCATTCGAGGCCCGACCAATACACACGGCCGCTGTCCTTCGTCACTTCATGCGTGGTCACGAGCTCGCGGCCGATGAGGTCGCTGCTCTGGTCTTCCTGAACGTCCGTCGCCTGAAAGCGTTGCAGCGGGCGCCAGCCGACGAGCGCGACGAGCAGGCTTGCGCCGGCGATGAGCGCGAGAGTTTCGGCGAGCGCCGGCCGCCAGCCGGTCGCGTAGAGCAGCGCGCTCGCGACAATCGCGCCGGCGCCGACGAACATGATGGGCGACAAGCCGATGACGACGACGTCGATCGCGAGCAGCACAAGGCCGGCGACGAGGCTGGCGTTGGCCGGGTCGAAGAGGAAAGTGGGTTCCATGGGATCACCGGGTTTTGCCTGTATTCCCTCTCCCCGCGCGCGGGGAGAGGGTTAGGGTGAGGGGCGAAGGGTTCGCCCAACGCTGCTTCATTCCCGCGGACGCTTCGCCCCTCACCCTCGCTTCGCTCGACCTCTCCCCGCGAAGCGGGGAGAGGTTATTCGGGCCGCTGCCAGGGCTGGTTATTCCGGCTCGCCTGCTGCGGCGCCGCGCTCTTGTTCACCGTATTCAGCACCGCCATCGCCTTGGCGATCCAGCCCGCCGGATCGGCGCCGTCGCCCATCAGCACCACCGAATTTCCGGCTTTGGCGAGACGGCCATATTGCTCGATCGCGGATTTCGCGACTTCGAGCTGCACGGCCTGCTCGCCGCCGATCTGCGTGATTTGCGAGCGCACCAGCTCGATCGCCTTGGCCTGGCCCTCGGCGCGCAGGATCGCGGCCTGTTTCTCGCCCTCGGCGCGGTTGATCTCGGACTGCTTCACGCCCTCCGACTCCAGCACGGCGGCGCGCTTGTCGCGCTCGGCCTTCATCTGCCGCTCCATGGACTGGCGCAGCGACTCCGGCATCTTGATGTCCTTGATCTCGTAGCGCGTCACATGCGCGCCCCAGAGCTGCGCCGCGTCGGAGACCGCGCGCACCACGCGCTCGTTGATGTCGCTTCTGTTCTCGAAGGTCTTGTCCAGCTCCATGGAGCCGATGGCTGAGCGCATCGAGGTCTGGGCGAGATTTACGATGGCCCGGCGAATGTCCTCGGCGCCGTAGGCGGCGTCCTTGGCGTTGACGATCTTGTAATAGAGAATGCCGTCAATGGTGACGGTGGCGTTGTCCTTGGTGATCGCGTCCTGCTCCGGCACGTCGATCACCTGCTCGCGCAGATCGAAGCTATAGGCGACGCGCTCGACGATCGGATAGACGAAATTCACGCCTGCCGTGAGCGTGCGGTTGTAGCGGCCGAGCCGCTCGATCACGAGCACGCTCTGCTGGCGCACGAAGCGCACCATGCCGGCGAGCGCGAGCAGCGCGAGATAGGCGAACCAGAAAAGCGGATTATGCAGGAGCGTCAGGCCGAGATCGTAATTGCGGTCGAGGATCAGCAGGCCGATCGAAATGACGCCGACGACGAGAAGCGGGAAGCCCATGGATTCCTCCCTTGGGACAGGTCGAAGCTATGATGCGGCGCGCGCATCCACATCACTCTCGCGCCTCGGCGCGGCGCGCGCCGTGCGCCGGCGCATGCGACGCGCGCAGGCTCACGGCGCCGCCGGCTGCCCGCAGCTCGATGATGGGACAGGCGGACTCGACGTCGGTCCACGCGAGACCCGCGCCGTTGCAGAGCGCCGCGACGGCGACGAGCGCGCCATTGGCGAGCAGCCCCGCGCGTCCGAGATCGGCGAGAATGGAAGCGGGCGCGACCAGGCGCGTGGGGCCGAGCGCGTCGAGCGTCCCGAGGAAGCGCGCCGCCTTGAAGGGGGCGAGAAAATGCAAGGGCCGGCCCGCGAGCAGCGCCGCGAGCGGACCCGCCGCGAGCGCGCTAAGCGAGCTCGGCGCGCAAAGAGAGAGGATCGGCGTCTCGCCCGCCGCCCGCGTCGCGCGCACGAGATCGAGCGCCGCGCCGAGCAGCGCGCCCTGCGAGATGAAATCGACCCGGCCCATATCGTCGAGCGCGCCGATCCGCCGGCGCGCATCGGCGCCCCAATCGTCGTCGAGCCGTATGCGGGGCGACAGCCGCGCGGCGAGCGTCGCGGGCGAGAAGTCGACCGCGCCGTCGACCGCGCCATGCAGCGTCCCGATCAGGCGGATGGAGGGCGCGTCGGCGGCGATCTCGAGCAGCGGCGCCTCGAAATCGAGGCCGCAAAATTGCCCCGGCCCGAATAGCGCCGAGACCCTCAGCGCCTTGGCGGCGCCGGCGATGGCGTCGCGCGAATAGGGCAAAGGCAGCGGCGCGAGCACGGGGTCGAGCCCGGCCGCGAGCGCCGCGGTGAGCAAGACAAAGCTCTGGGCGCCGGGCGGGCAGCAGATGAGCACGCGTTCGCCGCGCGCGAATTCGAAGGTCCGCAGCCGCGACAGACAGACGCCGACGCGCTGATAGAGATCGGCATAGGCCACCTCTTCGCTCGAGCCGTCATGGACGTCGCGAAAGGCGAGCGCGCCGGGACGCGGCCGCGCGGCGCCGGCGACGAGCGCGTCGAATCCGAAGAGCGTCAAGGGATGGGCGCGGGCGCGCGCCGCGTCGCCGTCATCGCAAAGGGCGGCGCGGGCGGTCATGGATTCTTTCTCCACCAGCTCTCGAGCGTCGGACCGAAAAGCGGCGCGCCATAGCGCGGCAGGCGCTCCGGCCGCGCTATATCGGTCGAATGCGCGATCCATTGTTCCGAGGCATGGAACAAAGGCACGACGTAAAACCCCGAGAGCAGGACGCGGTCATAGGCGCGCACCGCGGTCACAAAATCCTCGCGGCTCTGCGCCGCGAGCAATGCGGAAATCATGCCGTCGATCGCCGGAGAAGCCGCGCCGGCGAGGTTGAAGGAAGATTCCTGATTGGCGGTCGCGGAGCTCCAGCGCATGCGCTGCTCATTGCCGGGCGAAGCGGAGGCGACATATTGCCCGATCATCATGTCGAAATCGAATTTCTGGCGGCGACGCTGATATTGCACGTCGTCGACGAGCCGGACGCGAAGCTCGACGCCGATACGGGCCAGAGACGAGGCGTAGGCGAGCGCCAGCCGCTCCTGATCGCGGTCCTTCACCATGATCTCGAAGGAAACCGGCTCGCCGTCCTTTGCGAGCCTGTCGCCATTGAGGCGATAGCCGGCGGCGGCCAGAAGCTCGAGGGCGCGCTTCGCCATCTCGCGGTCGCGGCCCGAGCCGTCGCTCACCGGCGGGCGCCATTCGCCCTCGAGAATGTCGGCGCGCGCCGCCTCGGGCCAGGGCGCGAGCAAAGCGCGCTCCTTCTCGCTCGCGGGGCGCCCCGACGAGGAAAGCTCGGATTCGTCGAAAAAGCTTTTCGTGCGCGTATAGAGGCCGGCGTAATAATTCGCGTTGACCCATTCGAAGTCGAACATCATGCCGAAAGCTTCGCGCAGCCGGACGTCCTTGAAGAGCGCCCGCCGCGTATTGAAGACGAAGCCGTTGAGGCCCTTCGGATTCTCGTTCTTCAGCGACTCCTTCGCGATCCGCCCCTCGCGCAGCGACGGGAAGTCGTAGCCGGTCGACCAGCGCGTGGTCGAGGTTTCTTCGCGATAGTCGATCAAGCCCGCCTTGAAAGCCTCGAAAAGCGAATTGCCGTCCCGGAAATATTGCAGGTCGATCTCGTCGAAATTATAGAAGCCGCGCTGGCTCGGCGCGTCGGCGCCCCAATAGTTCGGATCGCGCTTGAGCAGGAGCCGCGCGCCGGCTTGCGCGCCGGCCACGACATAGGGGCCGGAGCCGATGGGCCTTGCGAGCGTCGCGTCGGAGAAGCGCTCGACGTCGGTGGCGTGCTTCGGGAGCACCGGCATGATGGCGAGGATGAGCGGCAGCTCGCGGTCGCCGACCCCGGTCAGGTCGTATTTGACGGTGCGCGCGTCGGGCGCCGTCGCGGATTTGACGAGGCCGAAGGCGATGCGCTGCTGGGGGCGGCCCTTCCTTTTCAGCAGGTCGAAGGAAAACAGCACATCCTCGGAGGTGATCGGCTTTCCGTCCGAGAAATGCGCGCGCGGATCGAGATGGAAGGTCACCTGCGTGCGCGCCGGATCGATGTCGATCGACTGCGCGATCAGCGGATAGAGGGTGAAAGGCTCGTCCTGCGAGCGCGCCATCAGCCCTTGGAAGACATTGCCCACGAGACCCTGCGCCGCGGTGCCGGATTTGACGTTGAAGGGGTTGAGGCTGTCGAAGGTGCCGGGAACGCCGACGCGCAGCCGGCCGCCCTTCTTCGCCGCCGGATCGGCATAAGGAAAATGGTCGAAATCCTTGGGGAGCGCCGGGGCGCCGTGCATTGCGAGGCCATGCGCGGCGGTCGCTTGCGGGGGCGAACCGTTTCCGGAAGGGCCGCTCGCCGGTCCGGCGGCGACGATCGGGGCGCCGGGCGCGAGACCCGCGAAAAGGGCCGCGAGGGCCAGGCATGACCGGCGAAGCCCCGCTGGGCGGCCGCGAATCGCAAGAATCGTCATGGGAAGACCATAATCGAACCTATGGCCGCTTGAAGTCGGAGACGGGCCTCATTCCGCCGCAATTTGAAATTTTACCGTCAGGGCGCGGCGCGGCGCGCGCCGGCGCGGGAAAGACCCGCTGGAATTTGGCGCGCCGACAAGGTAAGAGCTTTGCCGCCGACCCGGCGCGGGGCCGCGGCGAGCGGCGACCGCGATCAGGGGCAAGGGTTCCGCGGCGTCTGGATTTTTCGCGCCGCAGCGCACGAACGCCCGCGCGATGGCGCGACAACAACAACTCTTTGCGCAGCCGGAAAGGCGCCGGCTAGCAGACAATCGAAAGGGACTTCGGAAATGTCGATCCTCTTCTCGCGGTCCGCCGCCGTCGCGCTGGCAGGCGCATTCCTGCTCGCCGGCGCTTCGGCGCAGGCCCAACAGGCTCCGGCCGCCGGCGGCGCGCCCGCCCAGCAGCAGGCCCCGGCCGGCGCCCAGCCTCAAGGGCCGATCACGGCCACGCTTCAGGCGGTCCAGCCCGACTGGACGAAGGTCTGCGGCTCCGACCCGGCGACCAAGAAGGAAATCTGCTACACGACCCGCGACTTCGGCGCCGCGGCCAAGGAAGGCGACGCCCCGCAGCCGCTGCTCGCCCTCGCCGTCTACGACCCCAAGGCCGACGACACCAAGATCATCCGCCTGCTCCTGCCGCCGGGACTGATGCTGAAGCCGGGCTTCCGCTTCGCGGTCGACAAGGGCGCGATGGAATCGGGCGCCTTCGAGATCTGCTTCCCCAATGGCTGCTTCGCCGAGGCGAAGGTCAAGAAGGCGCTGGTCGACGGCATGAAGAAGGCCCAGCAGATGACGGTCATCGTCAAGAACCAGGCCAACGCCGAGGTGACCTTCTATCTGCCCCTGGCCAATTTCGGAAAGGCTTTCGACGGCCCGGCGATCGATCCGAAGGTGCTCGAGGAACAGCAGAAGAAGCTTCAGGAAGAGCTGCAGAAGAAGGCCGAGGAAGAGCGCAAGAAGCTCGAGGCCAAGGGCGCCGCGCCGGCTCCCGCGAAGCACTAAGCCGCTTGAGCTTTACGATTGGAGATCGCCCGCGCAGCAAGCGCGGGCGATTTCCTTTTGGGAACCGCCGTCATTGCGAGACGCGAATTTAACGGAGCGCGCCAAAGCCCTATCGCGGCCCTGGATTGCTTCGCTCCGCTCGCAACGACGGCGCGGTCGTTCCTGGGAATCAGTGCCGCTTGGGCGCGCGCATCCGGTAGACGCCGTCCTCGTCGCGCTCGAAGGTCTCCTCGACCTGCGGATGGCGGACGGGGTCGCCGGACGTGTCGGGCACGAGATTCTGCTCCGACACATAGGCCACATATTCGGTTTCGGCGTTTTCGGCGAAGAGATGATAGAAGGGCTGATCCTTGCGCGGGCGCAGCTCCTCCGGGATCGAAAGCCACCATTCCTCGGTATTGGCGAAGACGGGGTCGACATCATAGATGACGCCCCGGAACGGATACCGACGGTGCTTCACGACCTGGCCGATCGCGAATTTGGCGATATTCTCTTTCGGCACGCTTACCACGCCTTTTACGCAGTTTTTTACTACGGCATTTGGTAGCGCAGCGCCGTCGCCGCCGTCAACGGCGCGTTACGGCGCAGCGCACAATCTTCATCGCGGCTTGCGAGCCGAAGGCGAAGCAATCCGGAACGAACCCACGGTCACGCCTTCAGAGCGGCGACGCCGGGCAGCGTCTTGCCTTCGAGCCATTCCAGAAAGGCGCCGCCCGCCGTCGACACATAGGAAAATTCCTGGCCGGCATGGGCCTGATTGAGCGCCGCGACGGTGTCGCCGCCGCCGGCGACGGAGAGCAGCTTGCCTTCGACCGTGAGGCGCGCCGCCGTCTGCGCGACGGCGTTGGTGCCCTCGTCGAAGGGCGGCAGCTCGAAGGCGCCGAAGGGGCCGTTCCAGACGAGCGTCTTGCACTGGGCAAGCAGCGACTCGACATGGGCGACCGATTTCGGCCCCACGTCGAGGATCATGTCCTCGGCGCCGACATGGTCGACCGAGACGATATGGGACGGCGCATGCGCCTCGAATTTCTGGGCGACCGTGGCGTCGACCGGCAGGACGACCGCGCAATGGGCAGCCTTCGCCTTTTCGAGAATCTCACGCGCCGTGTCCGCGAGATCATGCTCGCAAAGCGACTTGCCGACCGCTTTGCCCTGCGCCGCAAGGAACGTGTTGGCCATGCCGCCGCCAATGACGAGATAGTCGACCCTGGCGACGAGGTTGCCGAGGAGCGCCAGCTTGGTCGAGACCTTGGCGCCGCCCACAATGGCCATCACAGGCCGCGCCGGATCGGTAAGCGCCGATTCCAGCGCCTCCAGCTCCGCCTGCATGGTGCGGCCCGCAATGGCGGGAAGCTTGTGGGCGATCTCTTCCGTCGTGGCGTGGGCGCGATGCGCGGCGGAGAAAGCGTCGTTGACGAAGAGGTCGCCGAGCTTGGCGACTTCCTCGGCGAAGGCGGGATCGTTCTTCTCCTCGCCCTTGTGAAAGCGCGTGTTTTCGAGCAGCGCGACGTCGCCGTCCTTAAGAGCCGACACGACCGCCGCGGCGGGCTCGCCGACGCAGTCGTCGGCGAAGGCGATCTTGCGCTTGAGATAATGTTCGAGCGTGGGCAGCACGTGGCGCAGCGAGTCCTCATCGACGCGCTGGCCCTTGGGACGGCCGAAATGCGACAGCAGGACGACCTTCGCCCCTTTGCCGGCGAGCTCCTCGATCGTCGGCAGGATCCGCTCGATGCGGGTCGCGTCGGTCACGCGCCCCTCCTCCATCGGCACATTGAGATCGACGCGCAGAAGAACGCGTTTGCCTTTGACGTCGACGTCGTCGAGGGTGCGGAAGGAGGTCATCTGCGCGGGCTCCAAAGGTCGTCAGAAACGAGAACGCGGACCTCGTCGGCCCGCGTCATGATTTGGTTTCTACCGGAAATCAGATCAGCGACCCGATCAGCGCCGCCGTATCCGTCATGCGGCCGGAGAAGCCCCATTCATTGTCGTACCAGGAGAGGATCGAGACGAGATTGCCGTCCATCACCTTGGTCTGGTCGAGATGGAAGGTCGACGAGGCCGGGTTGTGATTGAAGTCGATGGAGACGAGCTTCTCCGTCGTATAGGCCAGCACGCCCTTCATCGGACCGTCGGCCGCCGCCTTGATGGCGGCGTGGATCTCGTCCTTCGTGGTCGGACGCCTGGCGATGAATTTCAGGTCCACGGCCGAGACGTTCGGCGTCGGCACGCGGATCGCGTAGCCGTCGAGCCTGCCGTTCAGCTCCGGCAGCACGAGGCCCACCGCCTTGGCGGCGCCCGTCGAGGTCGGGATCATGGAGAGCGCCGCGGCGCGGGCGCGATAGAGGTCCTTGTGGAAAGTGTCGAGCGTCGGCTGGTCGCCCGTATAGGAATGGATCGTCGTCATGATCCCCTTCTCGATGCCGATGGCGTCGTTGAGGACCTTGGCGACCGGCGCGAGGCAGTTCGTCGTGCAGGAGGCGTTGGAGACGATCAGGTGATCCCGGGTCAGCTTGTCGTGGTTGACGCCATAGACGACCGTGAGGTCCGCCCCGTCGCCGGGGGCGGAGACGAGCACGCGCTTGGCGCCGGCCTCGAGCAACAGCTTCGCCTTGTCGCGCGCCGTGAAGAGGCCGGTGCATTCCAGCGCGACGTCGACGCCGAGATCCTTGTAAGGCAGCTCGGCCGGGTTCTTGATGGCGGTGACCTTGATCGGGCCGCGGCCGACATTGATCGTGTCGCCCTCGACCTTCACTTCGTGAGGGAAGCGGCCATGGACCGAATCATAGCGCAGCAGATGGGCGTTGGTCTCGACCGGGCCCAGGTCGTTGATGGCCACGACCTCGAGATCGGCGCGGCCGGATTCGACGATGAAGCGGAGGACGTTGCGGCCGATACGCCCGAAGCCGTTGATGGCCACTCTGACGGTCATTTGGAAATCTCCTTTTCGCCGCCGGCTTTGCGAGAAAGGCGGCTTTCGCCCGGCGGCGTCTGCGCGCCGCGCGCCGGGCCTTAAGATCACGCGGCGATGGGGCGGAGCCGCCCGATCGCAGCGTGATCGATTTCAAAGCGTTAGGGCGCGCCTCCCGCGAAAGGCCATTGTCTGCTTTCTCGCGGCGCGCCCCAGCTTCGAGGCGAGGGTGTGATAGCACCTCGCGCCCCTCTGTCAACGCGTCGCCCCGCCGCGCGGCTTCCAGGGAAGTCGGGCGCCGCCTTGGGATTTGCCCGATTCATGCTACCAACGCGTTACGGCGAATCGGCGCTCGCCGCCGCCACCTCTTCCGCCGTGAGAAATAGGGCGCCGCCCGGCGATGACATATTCCGAAAAGCCCGCCGATCAGCCCGCCGATAAGCTCGATGCGGCGCTTTCCCGCCTCAAGACGGCGCTGGACCAGCTCGAACGCACGGTCGCCCTGAAGCTCGAGGACGATCTTTCCAGCGCGGAGCTCGAGGAGGAGCTCGCCATCATGCAGGACGACCGGGGGCGCCTCGCGCTCGATCTCGACGCCGCGCTCGCCCGCGTCAGCGCGTTGGAGAAGGCCCGCGACGAGGTGCTGCGCCGGCTCGACGGGGCGGGAGCCGGGGTCGCGGCGGCCCTCGGAGCGGCGGTCTCGGCCGTGCGGCAGGGAGAGTAGTCCATGGCCGCCGTCATCGTCTCCATCGCCGGGCGCACCTACCGCCTCTCCTGCGACGACGGCGAGGAGCCGCGCCTCGAACAGCTCGCCCGCTATGTCGAGGGCAAGATCCTCGCGATGAAGGACGGTTTCAAGGAGATCGGCGAGCAGCGCATCGTGGTGATGGCGGCCCTCGCCATCGCCGACGAGGCGACCGACGCGCGCGGCAAGGCGCAGGCGATGGAGATGGACAATGCGGCGCTGCGCGCGGAGCTGGACTCGGTGAAGAAGGCGGCGGCCGCTCTGGAAGAGCGCGTCGCCCATGCGGTGGAGGACGCGGCGCGGCGGATCGAGGAGCTCAATACGGAGCTGCAGAAGCCCGCGGTGAAGGACGATTTTCCCCTTTAAGGGGGAGCCGCCGGTAAAGGCGGCGCGTCCGCCCAGAGACGTCATTGCGAGCGAAGCGAAGCAATGACGGGGTTATCCTTTATTACAGGCTTACTTCCCCCAATTCTCGACGCTGGCGTCGCGCTTGGCCTTCTGGAGGTCGTCGGCGAAGGTCGAATATTGGTGGTTGAGCTTCTCGGCGGTCATGGCCACGCCGCCGTCGGACATGATGGCGATCTTCATCTGCTCGGTGGCCATGCGCTCCAGCTCGTTGATCCACTGGTTGACATTGCCGAGGAGCTTGTCCTTGCGCGCCTTCTGGACGGCATGGTCGGGCGAGGCGTCGGTCGCGAGGGCGATCTCGGCCTTGGCGTCCTCGATCAACCTGTCGAGATCCTTGACCTTCGCCTCCGCCGCGGCGGCCTGATCCGGCGCGCCGGCCTTGGCGCTTTCCAGCGCGGCGTCCGCCTCCTTCTTGGCCTTTTCGAGATTGTCGAGGCCGTTCCTCAGCCAGCTCGACTGGATGGCGAGGAGCGAGTCGCGGGCGATTCCGTTGAGGTTGAAGCCGTTCGGGATCGGGAAATAGGGGCCGAGCTTGGCGGCCCCTGCGGGCGCGGCGAGGCCGATTGCGCCAGCGACGAGGCTCGCGGCGAGCGCCGCGCGGAGGCTGAGGAACATCTATTTCTCTCCCGGATAGGCGCGGCTTTTTGCACGCTCGCGCGCATTGTCGTTGTGCTGAAAGTGGGCCATCGCCGCCTGTCTTGCAAGCCTGCTTCCCGCCACACAACCGTCATTCGGCGCCGCCGCGGCGCTTGACGCGGAGGCCCGTTTCGCGCGACTCTCCCCGCGCCGGGGGAGCCCCGCCAGGGGGCTGAGAGGCTGCAGAGGCGTCGCGCGACGCCGGGCGCGGCGACCCTTCGAACCTGATCCAGTTCAATGCTGGCGGAGGGATGGTGTCCAATCTTCTTTCCATAAGGGAAGCGTCATGTTCGCCCGCGTGATCGGCGCCGGCGTCGCCGGACTCTGCGCCGCTCATGCGCTGGCGCGCGCCGGGGCGGAGGTCGAGCTCGTCGAGCGCAACGGCGCGCCCGGCCAGGGCTGCTCGCGCTACGCCGGCGGCATGATCGCGCCCTGGTGCGAATTGGAGAGCGCCGAGCCGCTCGTCGCCGAACTCGGGCGGGAGGCGCTGGATTTCTGGACGCGCGAGGTCCCGGTCGCGACGGTCGCGGGAAGCCTCGTCGTCCCGGCGCCGCGCGAGCGCGCCGAGCTTGCCGACTTCGCCCGCCGCACCAGCCATTTCGAGCGGCTCGACGCGGCGGGCGTCGCGGCGCTGGAGCCGGACCTTTCCGGGCGCTTCGAGGAGGCGCTCTATTTCCCGCAGGAGGCCCATCTCGATCCGCGCGCGGCCTTGCGGGCCCTCGCCGACCGTCTCGCCGCGATGCAAAATGTTGCGCAGCATTTTGGCGCCAAAGCCGAGAGCCTGACGACCGTCCCCGACTGGACGATCGACTGCCGCGGCTTCGCCGCCCGGGACGCGCTGGCGAAGCTGCGGGGCGTCAAGGGCGAGATGCTCATTTTGCGCAGCGAGGAGATTTCGCTGTCCCGCCCCGTCCGCATGCTGCATCCCCGCCGCCCGGTCTATATCACGCCGCGCGGGGAAGGGCTTTTCATGGTCGGCGCGACCATGATCGAGAATGAGGAGCGCGCGCGGGTCACGGCGCGCTCGGTGGTGGAGCTCGTCAACTCCGCCTTCGCCATTCATCCAGCCTTCGCCGAGGCCGAGATCGTCGAGACGGGCTCGGATTTGCGCCCCGCCTTCCCCGACAATCTGCCGCGCCTTACCCAGCGCGGCCGGACGATCTATATTAATGGGCTCTATAGGCACGGTTTCCTGCTTGCCCCGGCGCTGGCGCGGCGGGCCGCCGAGGTCGTTCTCGGCGGCGCCTACTTCCCGGAGGTCATGGATGCGGATTCAAGTGAACGGGCGTCCGCGTGAGGTGGAATCCACCACGCTGGAGGCTTTGTTGCGCGAGCTGGGCTATGACGACCAGAAGGTCGGCACGGCCCTCAACCAGGAATTCGTGCGCGACAAGGACCGGGACAAGGCCGTGCTGCAGGAGGGCGACGCCGTGGAAATCGTGACGCCGAGGCAGGGCGGGTGAACGCGCACGACATGCCCGGGGATCTGCTGGCTCTTTATGGGGCCGCGCTGCGCTCGCGCCTTCTGCTCGGCACCGCGCGCTATCCCTCGCCCGCCATCCTCGCCGAATCGATCCGCGCCTCGGGTTGCGAGATCGTGACCGTCTCGCTCCGCCGCGAGGCCGGCGGATCGCGGGCGGGCGAAAGCTTCTGGAATCTCGTGCGCGACATGGGCGTGCGGGTGCTGCCCAACACGGCCGGCTGCCGCACCGCCAAGGAGGCGATCGCGACGGCGCGGATGGCGCGCGAAGTGTTCGAGACGGACTGGATCAAGCTCGAGGTCATCGGCGAGGAAGACACGCTGCAGCCCGACGTCTTCGGCTTGGTCGAGGCGGCGAAGGCGCTCGCCGCCGACGGCTTCCAGGTCTTTCCCTATACGACCGACGATCTCGTCGTCGCCGAGAAGCTGCTCGACGCCGGCTGCAAGCTGCTCATGCCCTGGGCGGCGCCGATCGGCTCAGGGCGCGGCGTCAACAACCGTTTCGCGCTCCGGGCGCTGCGCGCGCATTTCCCGAATACGCCCCTCGTCGTCGACGCCGGCCTGGGCGCGCCGTCGCACGCCGCCGAAGTGATGGAGATGGGCTACGACGCCGTGCTGCTCAACACCGCGATCTCGCGCGCCGGCGATCCCGTCGCCATGGCGCGCGCCTTCGGTCTCGCGGTCGAAGCTGGGCGGCTTGCGCATCTCGCAAGGCCCATGACCCCACGCGACATGGCGGAGCCCTCGACGCCCATGATCGGGCGGCCCTTCGACGCGATCGGTTAGGGCTCCGCGGATCGCTGAAAGGCGAACGTCGCGGACTCGTCGCAACGAAGCGGATCGCGAATGCGACCGCGCCTTCCGTCATCTTCCGAAGACCGTTCCAATTCGCGTTCGTTTCTCATGGAACGCGGTGTCGCAAAATCCCGCCAAAAAGGGTAGACCCCGCCCATGCCGACACTGAGTCTCGACCCTTTCTACCTCATCGTCGACCGCGCCGACTGGCTGACTCGACTCTTGCCGCTCGGCGTCAAGCTCGTGCAATTGCGCGTGAAGGACAGGCCGGAATCCGAACTGCGCGACGAGATCGCCCGCGCGCGCGATCTCTGCCGGGCGGCGGGCGCGCAGCTTGTCGTCAATGATTACTGGAAGCTCGCGATCGAGGCGGGATGCGATTTCGTGCATCTCGGCCAGGACGATCTCGATGGCGCGGACATCGCCGCCATCCGCCGACATGGCCTACGTCTCGGCGTCTCGACTCACGACGACGCCGAGCTGGAGCGCGCATTGTCGCTATCGCCCGATTACGTGGCGCTCGGGCCTGTCTGGCCGACGCTGCTGAAGGAAATGAAATTCGCCCCGCAGGGGCTCGAAAAGCTGGCGCGCTGGAAAAAGCGAATCGGCGACGTTCCGCTCGTCGCCATTGGCGGACTGACGCCGGCCCGCGCCTGTCTGGCGCTCGCGGCGGGCGCCGACGGCGCCTGCGTCGTCACCGACATTTTGCGCGCCGCCGATCCCGAGGCGCGCACGGTGGAATGGGTGACGGCGACCGCGCCATGGCGCGAATCGCCGCAGCTCACGCGCGGCTTCACGCCCGATTACGCCGGCGCGAAGGTCTTTCCCTCTCCAAATCACGGGCCCCGCGCCAAGCCCGTCTCCGCGCTCGTTCTGCACTATACCGGCATGCCGACGGCGGAAGGCGCGCTCGAGCTCCTATGTTCGCCGATCCGCGAGGTCTCTGCGCATTATTTCGTCGAGGAAAGCGGGCGCGTGCTGCAGCTCGTGCCCGAGGAGCGGCGCGCTTGGCATGCGGGCGTGAGCTATTGGGCCGGCGAAACGGATATGAATTCCGCCTCGATCGGCGTCGAGATCGTTCATCCCGGCCATATCGACCCGCATCCCTTCCCTGCCCCGCAAATCGAATCGGTGATCGCGCTCTCCCGCGACATTTGCGAGCGTCGCAGGATCGCGCCCGAACGCGTGCTCGCCCATTCCGACATCGCGCCGCGCCGCAAGATCGATCCGGGCGAATTCTTTCCCTGGGAGGCGCTCGCGCGCGCGGGCGTCGGCCGCCATGTCGCGCCCTTGCCGCCGGGCGACGACGCGACGCTCGAACGCGACATGGCCGGCGACGCCGTTTCCCGCCTGCAGAGCCAACTCGCGCATTTCGGCTACAAGATCGCCGAGACCGGCGTTTATGACGAGGATACGGTCACATCGGTCGCGGCCTTCCAGCGGCATTTTCGCCGAATGCGGGTCGACGGCCGCGCCGACGCGTCTACAATTGACGCATTGAGTCGCCTCCTTTCGCTTTGAGGTATTGCGGATGACCCGGAAATCGAAACGCGCCGTGGTCGTCACCGGCGCCTCCACCGGCATCGGCGCCGCCTGCGCCGCGTCTCTCGTTCAGGCCGGCTTCTTCGTCTTCGGCTCCGTCCGCAAGGCGGCGGACGCCGAGCGCCTGAAGGCGCGCTTCGGCGCCGACTTCGCGCCGCTCCGCTTCGACGTGACCGACGCCGAAGCCGTCGCCGAAGGCGCGCGGCAAGTCGAGGCGCGGCTTGACGGCGCGACGCTTGCGGGGCTCGTCAACAATGCCGGCGTCGCCGTGCCGGGGCCGCTCTTGCATCTCCCCATCGCCGATCTGCGCCGGCAATTGGAGATCAATCTCGTCGGGCAATTGCAGGTGACGCAGGCCTTCGCGCCGCTTCTCGGCGCGCGGGAGCCGCAGGCGGCTGCGCCTGGGCGCATCGTCATGATGAGCTCGGTCGCCGGCCGTTTCGCCTCGCCGTTTCTCGGCGCCTACAACGCCTCCAAATTCGCGTTGGAAGGCATGTCCGACGCGCTGCGCCGGGAGTTGAGGGTCTATGGGATCGACGTCGTGCTGATCGAGCCCGGCATGATCGCGACGCCGATCTGGGACAAGGCCGAAAGCGCGGACTTCGCCCATTTCGACGACACGATTTACGGGCCCGCCGCGCGGCGCATGCAGCAATGGGCCGTCGGGGAAGGACGCGCGGCGCCGGGACCCGAGATCGTCGCCGACGCCGTGCTGCGCGCCTTGACCGCGCCGCGGGCGCCGCTGCGCATGCCGGTCATGAAGAACAGGCTTCTTGGCTGGACGCTGCCCGGCCTGACGCCCATGCGGCTCGTCGATTGGCTGACCGATTATCGCCTGGGCTTCTCGGCGCTTCGCCGGAAGCTTCTGGCGACCGCCCCGAAAGGAGGACAAGATGACGAATGAACCGCAGATGGCCCACGGCGTCGTGTGCTGGAGCGAGCTCGCCGTACGCGACATCCCCCGCGCCCAGAAATTCTACGCGGATTCGCTCGGCTGGCGCTTCGAGGCCATGCCCATGCCGGACATGACCTATTGGATCATCCTGTCAGGCGACGCGCGCGTCGGCGGCATGTTCGAGATGACCGGCCCGCAATTCGACGGCGTGCCCGAACATTGGCTGACCTATATCGCCGTCGACGATATTGACGCGCGATTGAAGAAGGCCGTCGCGGCCGGCGCGAAAATCTGCAAGGAGGCCTTCGACATTCCCGGCGTCGGCCGCATGGCCGTGCTTGCCGAGCCCGGCGGCGCGGTCGTCGCCTGGATGACGCCGAAGCCGATGTAAGGCGGGAGCGCGGCGTCGTCCGGCGCCCGCGCTTTTCATGCCGTTTCGCGAGGCGTCAAAGACGCGTCGTCTCGTCGATCTCGCCGGGGCGGAAGTGCTTGACGAATTCGCAGGCCACGCCGTCTTCCGCTATGCGCACCACTTTCGCCGGCGTATTTCCGACCACCACTTCGGCGCCGAGCGGAATGATGTGGTCCGTCTCGATCGCGACGCCGGAGAGCGACAGGCTGCGGATGCGCACAATATGCTCGTCGCCGCGCATGAGGCGAAGCACGGTCAGGTCCATTAGCGGCACGATGCGATCGTGGCGCCGGCGGTCTTCGACGCTCAGCGTCGAACGATCGGCGTACCAGGCGAGCTGGTCGGCCAGCCTGTCCCGCCGCCTCGGCGACAACTGAAGGCTCATCTCGAAGCCGGCTTCCGTCTTGCCCGTCACGGCGCCGGCGAGGCGCCCGAGCTCGTTGAGATAGAGAACGACTTTTTCGCCCGGCATGGCGGCGACCGGCGCGAAGAGCGACACTTCGCCCGGCGAGATGTCGAATGTTCGACAGGGATATTCCTCATTGGATTTGAGCAGCATGTACCTGCCCTCGAAGGCGATCTGAACGCGCTGCAGGAGATCCGTCTCGAAATGACTGATCGAGTGGAGGAGATTAACGCCCATCGTCAAAGCCGCCATTATGTTGTCGGCCCTCGAAAGCTCGCATCGCGCAAGCAAGGGCCTTTATGATCACGCCGCGAATGGACGGAATCGTCCGATCGCACAGGATCGCTTCCAAAGTTTAGAGGGAGCGTCTCGCGAAAAACCGGCTCCCGCCTTTTCGCCGCGCGCTCTAAGCGTTCGAAACCTACAGCAGCGAGCTTGTGTCAGAAAGTCGCTTGCGACAGATTCGCCATGGTTTCCGGGAACGCCGTATGCGAAGAACTGCGTTAATCCGCGCAATTTAACGCATATGCGTCCAACTGGCTTATTTCATTGGGTTTGCGGGAAATCCGCCGCGCCCGGCCAAAAATCGCAAATGTGACGGCCTCCCCGCGAATGCGGCGCCGCGCGCCGCCGCGCCTGCCGGAAAAGTTAGGAAACCCGCGATCCGCCGCGTCCGCCGCGCGTTTTTCCGTCCTCTTGCGCATGCCGCGATTTTTCAAAACCTTGTTAACTACGACATGCGCGTCAAGCTTAATCAAATGGACCGCAAACGCGATTGCTCTTATGGTTTCGCTTAAGGAATTTCGCAGGATCCACGTGAAATTGGCGCGCCTTCTTGTAAGTTCGCTTATTTGCTGCGGCTTTCTCTTCGCCGCGCAAGCGCCCGCGCGCGCCTTCGACTTTTTCGGCCTCTTCGGCGCGCCCGAAAAGGCGCAACCCGGCCCCGACGCGGTCGCCTATGACGTGGTCTTCAAGGGACTCGACAACGACGGGAAGCTGGAGCAGACGCTGAGGGACGCGTCGAATAGCTGGCGCCTGCGGCTCGACTCTCCTTCCGCGGGCGTCGGACTGACCCGCCGCGTCGTCGCCGATTATCCGCGCATCACGGACGCGCTTTGGGCGAGCGGCTATTTCAACGCGACCGTTCGCGCGAGCGTCGCTGGCGTGACCATTTCGCCGGAGGGCAAAGGCGCCGAATCGGCGGCGGCCGCCGCCGAACGCTATCGCGGCGCGGCGCTCGCGCCGGTCGTTTTCGAGATCGATCCGGGACCGCTTTTCACGCTGCGCCATGTCGTCGTCTATGACGCGCGCACCAACGCGCCGATCGATCCCGCGCTTTTCTCGCGCAAGGCTTTCGACAGCGATCCCGACGATCCCGCGCGCGCGGCGGCGCTGCAAGCGCGCGAGGCCGAATGGATCGATCAATTGCGCGACAAATCCTATCCGCTCGCCAAGGTCGTCTCGTCGCGCCCCGTGATCTTTCACAATGAGCATGTGATGGATGTGGCGCTGACCGTCGATCCCGGTCCGAAGGCCGGCGTCGGCGCCGTGGAGCTTTCGGGCTCGCCGGGCGTCGATCCGGCGGTGATCCGCTCCTTCATCTATCTGGAGGAGGGCGAGCCCTACAGCCCGAAGAAGCTCGCCGACACGCGCAAATCCGTCGCGCGCATCGAGGCGCTCGGCGGCGTGAAGGTCGAGGACGGCGCGCATCTCGACAAGAACGGCAATCTGCCGATCCTCGTCGAAACGAGCGAGCGCAAGCGCCACGCGATCGGCGCCTCGGCCATGTTCTCCAACATTAACGGCCCGTCGCTGCGCACTTATTGGGTCGACCGCAATCTCTTCGGCGGCGCCGAACGCCTGCGCTTCGATCTCGAAGGCGGCCTCGCTTATTACAATAATTCGTCCGCCTTCATTTCCTTTCCGGAGCTGAAGGCGAGCAACCTCGTCGGCGCCGCGCGTCTGAGCTTCCTCAAGCCGGCGCTCTGGGGCACGCGCAACGATCTCCTGCTCGACGCCGCGGCGGTGCGCGAGCGCACCGTCTATTACTGGGCGTCCTACGGCAATTTCAACGGCGCCGTCCGCCATCGCTTCAGCGACACGGCCTCTATCCAGGCGGGGCTCGAGGTCGAGGGCGGACAGTTCTTCGACGTCTACGGCCTGCATGACTATTCGCTGCTCGGCTTTCCGATCTCCGGAACCTATGACAGCACCGACAATGCGCTCGCGCCGACGCGCGGCGTTCGCGTCAACGCCCGCGTCGCGCCTTATGTGAAGGCGCTGCCGCATGGCGTCGGCATGGTGGAGTCGAAGGGCCAGGCCTCCGCCTATTACGCGCTCGACGAGGACGCCTGGTATATCCTCGCCGGCCGCGTCGCGGCGGGCTCCATTGTCGGCGCCTCGGTCGAGAACGCGCCCGCGAACCGCCGGTTCTTCGCGGGCGGCGGCGGTTCGGTGCGCGGCTATCGCTATCGCTCCATCAGCCCCGAAAACGGCTTCGGCTGGCCGACCGGGGGCCTCAGCCTGTTCGAGGCCTCCGCCGAGGCGCGCATCAAGGTGACGCAGAATATCGGCGTTGTGCCTTTCATCGACGCCGGCGCCGCCTTCTCTTCGCCCTGGCCGGATTTCAGCTCCACCATGCGCCTCGCGGCGGGCGTCGGGCTCCGTTACTATACGGGCATCGGCCCCATTCGATTCGACGTCGCCACGCCGCTCAATCCGAGGCCGCAGGACAGCCGGCTCGCCATCTTCATCGGCATCGGGGAAAGCTTTTAGATGCGCAAGCGCTCTCGCGCCATCGCCGCCGGCGCACTGGCTTTAGCCGGTTTCGCGCTCGGCGCGGGCGTCTATTCGCTGCATAGCGAATCGGGCGGCCAATCGCTCGCGCGCTTCGCCTCAAACGCCGCGTCCTCTCCGGACATGAAGGTCGAGATCGGCGCGATCGACGACATTCTGTCGTCGACGCCTTCTCTTCGCAATGTGGTGGTTTCCGATCGCGACGGCCCCTGGCTGAAGATCGACCGAATCGCCGCCAAATGGTCGCGCCTCGCATTGCTTGGCCTGAAGCTCGACATCGATCGCGTCGAGATCGGCGAAGTCGATATCCTGCGCCGCCCGGCTCCGGCCGCCGAGGCGAAGCCGGCTGAACCGAAATCGGGGAGCATGTCCTTTCCGCCGAATCTGCCGATCGGCGTGCGGCTCGGTGAGCTGGCGCTCGCCAGGCTCGTCCTCGCCGAGCCGGTGGCGGGCTCCGCCGCGACTCTTTCGATCGACGCCGGCGCCGAGCTGACCGGCGCGAAGGCGAGCCTGCGGCTCCTCGCGCAGCGGCTCGACGCGCCGGGCTCCGTCGGCGCCGACGCGGGCTATACGTCCGGCGACGGCAAGCTGCATATCAAGCTCGCCGTGAAGGAGCCCGGCGACGGGCTCATCGCGCGCCTCGCCAAGATTCCCGGCCTGCCGCCGGTGGAGGCCGCCATTGACGGCGACGGAACGCTCGACGCTTTCGCGGCGACGATCGCCGCCAAGGCGGGCGAGGCCGGCGCGGAAGGGAGCGCGAAGATCGCGCGCGACGGCGCGGCGCGGCGCGTCGATCTCGATGTGACGGCGCGGCTCGCCGACCTGCTGTCGCGGGACCTCGCGCCGCTCTTCGCCGAGACCACGAAGATCGAGGCGACCGCGCATCTCGCCGATGACGGCGCCAAGGCGCTCGACCGTCTGGCGCTTGCGGCGTCCTCTTTCCAACTCGGCGCCTCGGGCCGTCTCGACGCCGATGGCAAAGGCGCCGGGAGCGCGAAGCTTTCCGCCGCCGATCTCGACCGCTTCTCGCGCCTCGCGGGGCGCGATCTGCGCGGCGCGCTCGATCTCTCCGCCGATCTTTCCGGCGCGCCGCTCGACGGCGGCGTGACGGCGGCGCTCGACGGCGCGGTCACGGGGCTCGGCTCCGGCGTCGCGGCGATGGACGGGCTCGTCGGCGAACGCCTGCAACTCTCCGGCAAGGTCGCGACGCTTCCCAATGGCGGGCTCGCCTTCGAGAAGCTCGCCTTGAACGGCGCGCATGTCTCCGCGCTGATCGACGGCGAGGCGACGAAGCAGAAAGCCAAGATCGACGCGAAGATTGACCTGCCGGAGCTGAAATATGCCGGCCTGCCGCTCACCGGCCGCGCCAATGTCGCGGCCGCCGTGACGGGCGCGCTCGACAAGCCCGACGCGACGCTGAAAATGACGCTGGAGGACGCGACCGCCAATGGCCGTCCGATCCCGAAGCTCGCCTTGCAAAGCGAGGCGCATGACCTTCTCGGCCAGCTCACGGCGCTGGCGACGCTCGACGGCGAGGTCGACCGCAAGCCGGCGAAAGGCCGTTTCTCGCTCGCGCGCGCCGGGCAGGGCTGGAAGCTCGACGAGCTCGATCTTGCTGTCGGCGGCGCGACGGCGAAGGGCCAGCTCGCGCTCGACGAGGCGGGGCTTGCGAGCGGGCGCCTCTCCGTCGATGCGCCCAATCTCGACGATCTTTCGGCGCTCGCTTTGCAAAAGCTCGGCGGCCGGCTTAGCGCCGACATCGCCCTCGAAGCGGCGGGCGGCGGGCAGAATGTCTCCGTCGACGCGCAGGGAGCAGGCGTCGAAGCGTCAGGCGCGTCCATCGGCCGACTCGGCGCCAGATTCTCGGCGCGCGATCTCTATCGCCAGCCGGCGCTCGACGGCGACGTCTCGATCGACAACGCCCGCATCGGCAAGGAGACGATCGGCAAGGCCCGTCTCCTCGCCCGCCCTGCGGGGAACGGCGCGGCGGCGCTCGATCTCTCGCTCGACGCGCGCGGCTTCAACATTGCGAGCCGCGCGACGCTGACGCCCGGCGAGGCGACGCAGCTCGACATCGCCTCCTTTTCCGCGCAGCGCGCCGGCAAGAAAATTGCGCTCGCGCAGCCCGCCATCGTGACCGTGCAGCGCGGCGCGATGAATCTGCGCGGCGTCTCCGTCGCGCTCGGCTCGGGGCGTCTCGACATCGACGGCGTGATCGGCGAGCGCATCGATCTCACGGCGAAAGCGCGCGCCGCGCCGCTCTCCGTCGCTTCGATCGTCGATCCCTCGCTCGGCCTCGACGGAACGGTGGAGGCGGAGGCGCGCATCACGGGAACGAAAGCCGCGCTTGCCGGCGACTGGCGCGTGAAGGCGTCAAAAGTAACGGCGCCGCAATTGCGCGCGAACGGTCTGCCGGCGATCGACGCCATGGCGAGCGGCCGCCTCGCCAATTCGCGCATGACGGTCGACGCCGACATTGCGCTCGGCGCGACGAGCAAGCTCAAGATCGCAGGCTCCGCGCCGCTCGGCGAGGGCGGGCTCGACCTTTCCGTGAAGGGCGCGCTCGACGCTGCGCTCGCCAACACAATGCTCGCCGCGAACGGCCAGACCGTCGCGGGCAAGGCCAATGTCGATCTGCGCCTCACGGGTCCCGCCGCCAGTCCGATCGTCGGCGGCGCCGTCAATATTGCCGACGGCGCCTTCAGCGATCCCCTGAACGGCGTGAGCCTCGCGAAGATCAACGGCAGATTGGAGGGGCGCGGCCATGATCTCACCATTGGCGGCCTCAGCGCGCAGACGAAGAATGGCGGGCAGATCGCCGTCGCCGGCCGCGTGACGATCGCGCCCGACGCCGGCATGCCCGGCGCGCTGCATGTCTTCGCCAATAATGCGCAGCTCGCGAGCACGGATATTGTGAACTCCGTCGGCGATCTCGATCTCATGATCTCGGGTCCGCTCGCGCGCAATCCCAAGATCGCCGGCAAGGTCAATCTCGACTCGATGGATGTGAGCGTCCCCGACCGCCTGCCGGCCAATCTGAAGCCGCTTCCCGGCTCGACCCATATCAACGCGAAAGGCTTCGCCGCCCAGATGCTCGCGCTGGAGCGTAAGCAGAAGGAGAAGGCGGGGCGCAAATCCAATTTCGACGCGTCGCTCGATCTCGCGCTTTCGGCGCCCAACAAGATTTTCGTGCGCGGCCGCGGCATCGACGCGGAGTTCGGCGGCGATCTGAAGATCGGCGGCGCGATCCAGAAGCCCAATGTCCTCGGCGGCTTCGATCTGCGGCGCGGCAAGATGCAGCTTCTCACGCAGCGCATCGACATTACGCGCGGCAAGCTGTCCTTCACCGGCGGACTCGCGCCGCAACTGGATTTCCTGGCGGAGACCACGGCCGCCGACATTACGGCGCGGATCGGCGTCTCGGGTCCCGCCGCGTCGCCGGTCTTCACTTTCTCCTCGACGCCGGAAATGCCGCAGGACGAGGTGCTTTCGCGCCTGCTCTTCGCCAAGGCCTCGGGCTCGCTCACGCCGTTTCAGGCGGTTCAGCTCGCCGCCGCGCTCGCGCAATTTTCCGGCGCGGCGACGGGCGTGGACGCTTTCGAGAAGATGCGCAAGGCGCTCGGCGTCGACTCGCTCGATCTCGACGCCGGCGGCGCCGGCGGCCCGACGGTCGGCGCCTCGCGCTACATCATGGACGGCGTCAGCGTCGGCGTGAAGACGGGCGCCAAGCCCGAGCAGAGTTCCGTCAATGTCGGCGTCGACGTTACGCGCGGCGTGCGTCTGCAAAGCGAAACCACGATCGACGGCAAGACGTCGATGGGCATAGGGATCGAGCATGAATATTGAGGGCGCCGCGACTGGCGCGACGCCCTCGTCTTCGTAAGGGGGTGAGTTCCGATTGGCCGCATGGCTCCATGAAAACCGATCGCGTTTAGCCGCAGACCCACACCCAGCCGGCATAGCCCGGACGCCAGCAGGAGCCCGTTCCGTAAGGATACCAGGTCCCGCCCCAATAGCGGCCGCCGCCCCAGCCCCAGCCGTGACCATGCCCGTGGCCGCCCCAACCCCAGCCGTGACCATGGCCATGGCCGCCCCAGCCATGCGCGAAGGAAGCCGTGGGAAGAGCCAGAACGCCGGCGAGCGCCGTGACGAAAGCAAGTTTGCGCAACATTTTTTACACTCCTCAATTCGAACTGTCGGTTCACTCGTTTGGAACCGTGGGAAGCATGCGCGCGGGCCGGCGGAAATGCTGTGCGCCGCCACACATGCCGGCCTTTCGCGACTGCGGTTCCGTTTGCTTCGCTCGCGCGCTCCGTCATTGCGAGGCGCGAAGCGACGAAGCAATCCAGGAGTCGCTTCCTGGTGTATTCAGGATTGCTTCGCCTTCGACTCGCAATGACGCTGCGAGCGGCGATGCGCTCACTCGACGCAGACGACGGAATACAGGCCGGCGTAAAACGACGGCACGGGAGACCAGGCCGTTTTCGGAGGATAGGCGCTCCGGATCGCGCCGGCGCCCATTGGCGCCTCGAACCAATCGCCGCCCTCCGACCGATAGGCGTTCTTCCCGCAGTCCAGCAACACCTTCTCGACCTCGGACAGACCCTTTTCCGATAGCTTGAAGGACGCCGCTTCGGGAGACGCCGGATCATAATCGGTCAGCGCGCGGATGGAGACGACGCTTTCGGGAAGCGCCTTGCGCGAAGCGGGATCCACATAGGTTGTCGAGAAACCCTCCTGCGAAACGAGCTGCCAGTCCGCTTGGGCCATGTCGGGCGCGCAGACCGCAAATGTCAGGACGAAGAGAAGGACGTTCTTTCGCATGGGCCGCTCTCCCTCGCTTGCTGGGAATATTACCTTCCCATCGTTTCGCGGAAAGCGCAAAGCCGCATGAAAGGAATTAACGCGATGGCCTTTTCGATCAGCGAGCTCGTCTCCGCCGTCTTCAACGGCGCCCCGACGCCGGAAGCGGCGGAGAAATACACGGCGCAGCTCACGGCGATCATCTCGCTCTATATCTGCCTTGTCGCGATCTTCGTCGTCGGCGTCTATGTCCGCGCGGTGGAGAAGCGGCCGGAAATGCCGGAGGAGCGCCGCCTCTTCAAGACGTGGATCGCCTATTCGGCGATCTTCTCGATTCTCGCAGTGGCGGCGTATCTCCTATATTTCCTTATTTCCGCGAGCTGAGCGCGAAAGCCGCGACGCCGCAGGGCGGCAGGACCTTGCCGCCGAGCAGCAGAGGCGCGTTTCCGACGAGCGCCGAAATATCGGCGGGGTTCGGACCGTAATTGAAGACATAGCGCGTGCCGCCATTGTCGCGGACGCGAATGTCGCGCGGCAAGGGCAGAGCTTCGAGACGCGCGCCGTCGAGCGCCTGCTTGAGGACCGCATCCAGCAGCGCGTCGTCCGGCCATCCGGCGAGATAGGAGACATTTTCGCGCCGCGCGAGCGCGCATTCGTCGTCATAGGAGGCGATCTCGTTCTCGACGCCTTCGCCGAGGATCAGGAATTCGCGCCAGCGTTCGACATGGCCGATCTCGGCCGTAAGGACGGCGGTCGGCCGCAGGCTCTCGACGCGGCGCACGCGCAGATCAATGAGCTTGCGCAGCGGGCCCGGCGGAAGGTCGCGAGGAATCTGGAAGTCGGCGGTCTTCGCGCCCGTGCGCGGGCCCATCAGAATTTGCGCGCCGCTCTTCGCCAAAGCGTCGACGAAATCGTCCGGCGCCGTGAAGAGTCCCGGCAGCAGGACGAGCTTGCGATCCTGCACGGTTTCCGCATCTGGCGGGCCGATGTCGACGGAGAGTCCCGCGCGGCGCAGGCCGCGATAGAAATGCAGGACGAGCTCGTAATAGGAGAAGTCCCGCCCCTGCGGCTCGATCTTCCAGGCCCATTCGCTTTCATAGTCGAAGACGAGAACGACGTCGGCGCGCCGCGTCTCCACGCGCGCGTCGAGCGTCGCAAGCTCGCGCGCGATTCCTTCGACGTCGCGATAGGCTTCGTTCGGCTCTGAGTTCGGCAGGAGCAGCGCCTCATGCATCTGCTCCTGCGCGAAAGGCGCCTGCCGCCAGCGGAAATAGCTCACCGTCTCGGCGCCCGCCGCGAAGGCCTCGAAGCTCCACATGCGCACGGCGCCCTTGGCGGGGGCCGGATTCCACGGCGCCCAGTTCACGGGGCCGGGCTGCTGCTCCATCACCCACCAGCGGCCGCGGCCGCAGCCGCGATAGAGATCGTGATGAAAGGCCTGAAAATCCGGGTCGCCCACGCGCATATAGCGCGCCTTGAAGGCGTCGTCATTGGCGCTGCGTTCGAGAAAGCCGAGCGGATAGCTGTCCCAGGCCGCGGCGTCGAGATCGCGCGACAGCGCGAAATGATCGAAGGCCGTGAAGGCGCCCATGAAATTATGCAGGACCGGCCGCCCCGGCGAATGCTCGCGGATGATCTCGACCTGCCGCTTGTTGAAGGCGACAACCTGATCGGAGGAGAAGCGCCGGAAGTCGAGGAGATGCGCCGGATTGGCTTCAGCGACCGTCAGGTTCGGCAACTCGATCTCGTCGAAGCTTGCAAGCTCCATGGACCAGAAGACATTGCCCCAGGCGGCGTTCAATGCGCCGATCGAAGCGTATTTCTTCTCGCACCACTTGCGGAATGCGAGAAGCGCCGCATTCGAATAGCTCTCGACCGTATCATGACAGCCATATTCATTATCGGTCTGCCAGGCGGCGATGGCGGGATGCGCGCCGAATTCCTGCGCGAGGCGCGCGACGATGCGGTCGCATTCGCGCGCATAGCCTTCATGGCTGAAGCAGTAGTGGCGGCGCGAGCCGAATTTGCGCGGCCGCCCTTGCGCGTCGTGCGCCAGCATGTCCGGCATGGCGTCGACGAGCCACTTGGGCGGCGTCGCCGTGGGCGTGCCGAGAACGATCTCGAGCCCCGCCGCATGAAGCGTCTCGACGGCTTCGCGCATCCAGCCGAAATCATAATCGCCCTGGCGGGGCTCCAGCCGCGACCACGCAAATTCGCCGATGCGCACATAGGAGAGCCCGACGGCCTTCATGCGCGCGGCGTCCTCCGGCCAGCGGGCCGTCGGCCAGTGTTCAGGGTAGTAACAGACGCCGAGTTTCTGCCTGGTCATAAGGGAAGCCCGCCTGTGTTCGACAGGCGAGCCGTGCCCTTGGATTTTTACACGCGGATGACGGCCGGGATCGGCTACAATGGCGCAGCTCTTTCAATCGGAGAATGACGGATGACGATCAAGGCCTTCGGCTATGCGGCGCATTCGGCGACGTCGCCTTTGGTTCCTTTCCATTTCGAGCGCCGGGATCCGCGCGCCGACGACGTGACAATCGAAATCCTCTATTGCGGCGTCTGCCATTCAGACCTGCATCAGGCGCGCAACGACTGGGACAATTCGATCTATCCCATGGTGCCGGGCCACGAGATCATCGGCCGCGTCGTCGCCGTCGGTCCGTCCGTGACGCGCTTCAAGGTCGGCGATCATGCGGGCGTCGGCTGCATGGTGGATTCCTGCCTGACCTGCGACGCCTGCGAGGAAGGGCTCGAGCAATATTGCCGCTGCTTTCCGACGCTCACCTACAACGCGCTCGATAAGGAAGGCGCGCCGACCTATGGCGGCTATTCCGACCGCATCGTGGCGAAGGAGCGCTTCGTCGTGAAGATTCCCGACGGGCTCGACCTCGCCGGCGCGGCGCCGCTTCTCTGCGCCGGGATCACCACCTGGTCGCCCTTGCGTCATTGGAAGGTCGGCAAGGACAGCAAGGTGGCGGTGGTGGGCCTCGGGGGCCTCGGCCATATGGCGATCAAGCTCGCCAAGGCGCTCGGCGCGCATGTCACGCTCTTCACGCGCTCGCCCGGCAAGTCGGACGACGCCCGCCGCCTCGGCGCGGACGAGGTGGCGCTTTCGACCGACGCCGGTCAGATGGCGAAAGCCGGCGGCCGCTTCAATCTCATCATCGACACGGTTCCCTATGCGCATGACGTGAATCCCTACCTGCCGACTCTGACGATCGACGGAACGCTCGTGCTCGTCGGCTATCTGGGCCCGCTGGAGCCGGCGGTGGACAGCGTGCCGCTGATCATGGGGCGCAAGTCCGTCGCGGGTTCGCTCATCGGCGGCGTCGCCGAGACGCAGGAGCTTTTCGATTTCTGCGGCAAGCACGGCGTCGTCTCCGATGTCGAGGTGATCCGCATGCGGGAGATCAACGACGCCTATGAGCGCCTGCTCAAGGCGGATGTGAAATATCGCTTCGTCATCGACATGGCGTCGCTGAACGAATGACACGGAAGAGGATGGCGGCGCGAGCCGCCTTCCTCATTGGAGCGCGCCGCGAGACGCGCCGTCATTGCGAGCGAAGCGAAGCAATCCAGGGCCCGCGCTGGCTGCTCTGGATTGCTTCGTCGGCAAGGCCTCCCCGCAATGACGGCGTCGTCCGGCGCGGCTCCGCGAAATAGCGGGAGCCGATTTTCCGCATGGAACGCGCGCTAATCTCGTTATCCGCGTTTGGGCGATTCCGTCTAAACTCCGCGCGCTCCAGCCAGGCTCCTCACGACTGCGCCAGCGCCGGATAGTCCGTATAGCCCGCCGGCCCCTGCGCGTAGAAGGTCTCGGGCTTGGGCTCGTTCAGCGGCGCGCCGCGCCGGAAGCGCTCGACGAGATCGGGATTGGCGATGAAGAGCTTGCCGAAGGCCACGGCGTCGGCCTCGCCCGAAGCGAGAGCTGCTTGCGCCGTCTCGAAAGTGAAGCTCTCATTGGCGATGAACGGACCGCCGAATTCCCGCTTGAGATAAGGCCCGAGCGCGTCGGCGCCCGGATGCTCGCGCGCGCAGATGAAGGCGATTCCGCGCCTTCCGAGCTCCCGCGCGACATAGCCGAAGGTCGCCTTGGGGTCGGAATCGCCCATGGAGTGGGAGTCGCCGCGCGGCGCGAGATGCATGCCGACGCGCCCGGGCCCCCAGACCTCGATGGCGGCGTCGGTCGCCTCCAGCATCAGCCGCGCGCGGTTCTCGATCGAGCCGCCATAGCGGTCGGTCCGCTTGTTCGCGCTGTCCTGCAGGAACTGGTCGAGCAGATAGCCGTTCGCGCCGTGGAGCTCGACGCCGTCGAAGCCGGCGCGCCTGGCGTTCTCGGCGCCCCGGCGAAAGGCCGCGACGACGCCCGCGATCTCCTCCGTCCCCAGCGCGCGGGGGACGGGGTGCGGCTGCTTGGGCCGCAGCAGGCTGACATGCCCCTCGGCCGCGATGGCGCTCGGCGCCACGGGCGTCGCGCCGTCGAGATAGATCGGGTGAGAGATGCGCCCCACATGCCAGAGCTGCAACATGATGCGGCCGCCCGCTTCATGCACGGCGCGCGTGACGTCCCGCCAGCCTTCCACCTGCGCGTCGGACCAGACGCCCGGCGTGTCGGGGTAGCCGACGCCCATGGGCGTGACGGAGGTCGCCTCGGATAGGATGAGCCCCGCCGAGGCGCGCTGCGCATAATAGTCCCGCATCAGCGCGTTCGGCGTGCGCCCCGCGCTCGCCCGGCAGCGCGTCAGCGGCGCCATGACGATGCGGTTGGGGAGCGTGACGTCGCCGAGGCGAAGCGGTTCGAAAAGCGTGGGCATCGGGATGATCCTGTGAAGCGGGGCGCAGATTATGCGAGGTCGGCGCAAAAAGGGAGAGAGGGCCGGAGGCCGGCGCGCGGTTGCGCGTCGATGATTCTCTGCTAACGTCATGAAATTCGATGAATGAATGGAACAGGCGCATGCATTTCCCCCTTTCAGCGGCCGCAGCTTTCATTTTCCTTTCCACGATTATGGGCGCCTCGGCTCAGACGCCGGCGAGCGGAACCTTTGTCGCGCAGCGCGCCTGTCCGGCGACCCGGTCCATTCACGGCGGCCCGCGCGCGGACGACGCGTCCGTCGAGCCGGGAGCCTCCTATCCGCTGGTCGGCAAGAACAAGCCCGACGCCACCCATTATCTGATTGAGGTCGAGGGGGCGGAGCCGTTGCGCAGATGGGTCGCCACAAATTGCGGCTCGATCGAGGAAGCCGCGGGGACAGGCGCGCCGCCAGCGGGGACGGCCGGAAACCAAAGCGCGGACGGCGCGTTCAATCTGATCGCGGTGAGCTGGCAGCCGGCCTTTTGCGAAACGCATCAAGACAAGACGGAATGCGCCACTCAGACGGCCGAGCGTTTCGACGCGACCCATTTCGCCCTGCACGGGCTTTGGCCGCAGCCGAGGGGCGTTGAATATTGCGACGTCGCGCCGAGCTATAAGGAGGCCGACGCCAACGGCGCGTGGAGCCGGCTGCCGCCCGTCGCCCTCTCCGAGGAGACCCGCGCCGCCCTGGCCCAGGCGATGCCCGGGACCATGTCGAATCTCGAGCGCCATGAGTGGATCAAGCACGGAACCTGTTTCCAGGGCGGCCGATCGCAGGAAGCCTATTTTGCCCGCGCCCTCGCGCTCATGGCGCAGTTGAACGCCTCGCGCGTGCGCGATCTCTTCGCCGGAAATATCGGCCGGACGATCACCGCCGCACAGATCAAGCAGGCTTTCGACGAGAGCTTCGGCCCCGGGGCCGGCGACCGCGTGCGCGTATCCTGTCCCGGGTCGAGCCGGAGGATCGTCGAAATGACGATCGGCCTTGTCGGCGAGATCGGCGACAATCCCACGCTCGCCACTCTGATCGCGGCGGCGCCGAGAACGTCGACCGGATGCCCCTCGGGCGTCGTCGACCCAGCCGGCTTCCGCTGAGCGCGAACCGCGAAGCCTACGCATACCCGCAAGCTCGCAAAGACCATGGAGGCTGGTGCTGCAAGAGAGGATTGAACTCTTGGAGCGTATTTGCAAGCATCTGATTTTGCGTGATGTTATCCAACAGCGGAAGGTGATTGTGTAGCAGTTTTGCGCTGCAAAGCAAGCGCGATAGGGCTGCTAGCAAGTGCCTCTAGATACCGGAGCCTACCGAACCCTACGGGAAGCTACCGGAAGCTACCGAAGGTTACGGGAGGATACCGAACCTTATGGGAAGCTACCGGAAGCTACCGGAAGCTACCGAAGGTTACGGGAGGATACCGAACCTTATGGGAAGCTACCGGAAGCTACGGGAAGCTACCGAAGGTTACGGGAAGATACCGAACCCTACCGGAAGCTACAGGAAGCTACCGGAAGCTACGGGAAGCTACCGAACCCTATGGGACTTCGTCACCTTTAATCGATGTCAAGCTTGAACTGTCCAGCGTTTCCAGTTTGCTCCTCCACTGACTTGATTGCGTTTATCCAAGTAGCAAAAGACCTTGTGGGAAGCTTGTAAAAGCCACGCCGACTTTCATCAGCGATGATGATGTCCCGACCCCTGAGAGCTTTTAGCGCGTTGTCCACGTTTGTCTCGCCGACGCCCGACTCCAAGATTATCTCTTGCCTTGAGACCCAGCTATTCTGATGAGCTGCCATTGCATTAAGTACTCTTCTATAATTCTCTGAGTTTATCTGCTCAAAATACATCTTATTAAAATATTTATGCCCAAGTTGTTCAAGCGCTCCATTCTGTTGGTATGCTCCTCCAGCTACATCTGATACATCTATAACGTTATCTGTATCCTTCTCGAAAGCACAGTAGGCAAACTGTTGTATGAAATGCGGGTATCCTTCTGACAAAAGGGCGATCATTTTAGATGCATCGGGAGTAATATCTGTTTTTTGGTTGTTCCTCTTGTTTGCATCTGCAATGCCCCTGTTGATTACGTCAATGCGCTCCAACTCTTCCAACGGCTCCAATGTCATCGCTTCAAAAACCCTAGGGGAAGACTCGTGGCTCGCTCTAAGCTTAGGGACGAGCGTCGGAAGGCCGGCCAACCCCATCAAGCAGTTGCCGCACTCTTTCCTAGTCAATCGTTCAGTGAATAGCTTCAGAAACAAGCCAAGACCGGCCTCCTCGCTCGGGCGGTCAGCTTCGTCGATAAGGATCAGCACCCCATCAAGAGAGTCCTTAGCTTCCACCAGAACGTCTGCCACTGTATCGACCAAGCCAGCAAGATTTGCCGAGTCATCGCCTCTTTCTCGATCTTTTTTGTATTTAACGCCCATGACCTCCCAGTTTGTAAGAAAATCAAAAGCTTTTTTGGCTAGCTCCTTGATGTTGTTTCGATCTGCAATAGCCGACTGAAGAGCTTTACCAATTTCTCTTACAATATCTATTTGGTCTTCACATTGTCCTAGATCAAGTGAAACCACCAAAAAATTAAATGTTGAGCCGTCCTCGCGTTTAATTCTGCCAGATGCGAGTAATTGAATAAAATAAAATAGGGAGCTTTTCCCGATGCCCCGCTCACCTTCGATTAAGAAGTGCTGTGGATTCCCGTGCTTTGCTTGAAAAAGACAACGCTCTATCGAGTGAAGCTCTTCCCCTCTCCCACTAAACATCCCTATTGAAACCAGAGAGTTTGGTCGAAAGGGATTAAACTTCATCAGTTTGCCTCTACTAGGGGGTGCGGTCGGGCCGAGAAGGGTTCGTCCGACTGATGGCGAGGTAGCAAAGTTCATTCGGAGCGCGCCACCAAAAAAATAGCAAAGTGCGTGAGCGCCTCCGTTTAATGGATCGAAACGCCTCTTTCCCCCTGCTCCCCGGCCCGCTCTATCATTGGGTAGGCAGGGAGTCGCACTCAGGGGGCTACAGGCGCTTTTGAAAGCCTACTAAGGATGTTCCTTATGCTAGTTGCTGTCCACGCCCCGCCCCGCGCTGACGCTATGCCACGATGGTTCAGCTCCTTGGCAATAGCATTGAGAGGCAAGCCTTGAGACTGCATCTCGTTGAGCAGCTTCTCAAGACGCTTAGCCCGCTCGTCCGCTTCTTTAACGACGGCTTGGCTTCCCTTGATGCGGCCAGCAGCGGCTACCTCATTGAACTTGCCTCTGTTTCCACCTAGCTTCACGCCTCTGGCCTTGGCTGACTGTAGAGCTGCCTTTGTGCGCTCGCTAATGAGTTCCCGCTCCTTCTGAGCTAACTGGGCCATGATACCGATCACGAAGCTGTCGGCCTGAGGCATGTCACAGCAGACGAACTTCACGCCTGATTTGACGAGACCAAGCAGGAAGTGAGCGTCACGGCTGAGGCGGTCGAGACGAGCTATGACGAGTGTGGCGTTGTAGAGCTTGCAGGCTTCGATAGCCTCCTGAAGCTTTGGCCTATCGTCACGCTTGCCGGACTCGATTTCCACGAAGGTAGAGACGAGGGACCAGTCACCGCCGTTTAGGTAGCTCTCAACTGCTCTCTGTTGAGCTTCTAGGCCGAGGCCGCTTTGACCTTGTCGAGCGGTGGAAACTCTGAGGTAGGCGACGAAATTGCCATGAGCCATGACCTTGTAAGTCCTAACTACCAGCGTTGTGAGATTTTACATAGACTCATTTCAGTCAACGGTCAACGGGCCTGCGCTTGTAGACTTTTCACATACGTTTTCGATTGGTTGCAGACCAGCATGCAAGGTCGAAAGTTGTTTTCGATTGGTTGCAGTCTAACACAGGCATCGAAATACGATGATCCTCGTATGAGTCAAAACACAAGCTAATAATATAAGAACTAAGGAGTATCAATGGGATATAAACAAGGTAACATTTGCTTTATGCAATCGTCTATGACTCATAGAGACGACAACACAAGCAAAGTTAGGCCTAAGCGAAAGCATGTGAAAGACAGTGCTAGGGTAATGGTTGGCACTCGCCTTACGGATGAGCAGGTAACTAAGCTTGATATGTTGGTTGGCTACTACACTCTGGTGACCGGTGTTCAGGCTACGAGGGCAAGCGTCATCGCTGATCTAATTGATATGGCTGAGGTATGAGGTAATAGCTACGTGGTTGCTGTGCGTTTGTTTTTGGTGTTGTTCGAAATCTTGATAAACAGGATAAGGTTAAAATATAGATATGAGCATAAGTCGGCTCAACAACAAGGTATGCATGGAGATTGATCAAGGTAAAATGGATATGACTGAGATAAATACTAAGGATATTGCTAAGGTCATCGCTGAGGCTAGGCAGGAAGTCAAAGGTGTTAAGGGGGTTGAACCCTTTCTTGGGACTGATGCGGACCTTGTGGAAGCGTATGAGCAGCATAAGGAATGGCAGAAGATAAATCAGCTCGATAGCCTTAGCTACGTTCCCGAACCTTTCAGAAAGAAGCAGCTGAGGCTGGTTAGTGCTGGCGCTCTGTTAGACGCTGATGTTCCGCCTCGTAAGCTGATGCTTGGGCCTTGGTTCAAGCGTAACCGCTGTTTTCAGGCCACGTGTTTGAGAGCGACCGGCTGCGCGTAGGCCCATGGCATGAGCTCGTCGAGTTTGCTCGCGAGATGTCCGTCGACGATCTTCGCGAGGACATCGGCCATATAGGCCATCGGATCGACGCCGTTCAGTTTGCAGGTCTCGATGAGCGACGCGACGATCGCCCAGTTTTCGCCGCCTCCGTCCGAACCCGCGAAGAGCGCGTTCTTGCGATTGAGGGCAATGGGACGGATCGCGCGCTCGACGATATTGGAGTCGATCTCGGTGCGCCCGTCGTCGATAAAGCGCGTCAAGCCGTCCCAGCGTGAAAGCGCGTAGCGGATCGCCTCGGCGAGCTTGGTCTTCTGGCTGATCAGCGCGAGCTTCTCGCGCAGCCATGGCTCGAGGGCGTCGAGGATCGGGCGGGATTTTTCCTGTCGCGCTGCGCGCCGGTCGTCCGGGTTCTGCCCGCGGATGTCGCTCTCGATGGCGTAGAGCGCGCCGATGCGCGCCAGAGCCTCACTGGCGATCGGCGCGGGACCTGCTGCGGCGAGTTCGTAGAAGCGCCGGCGGACGTGAGACCAGCAGAAGGCGAGCGACACGCTGTTCTTCTGCGTCAGCGCGCGATAGCCGGCGTAACCGTCGACCTGCACGACGCCCGTGAAGCCGGCAAGATGCGTGAGCGGCTGCTCGGACTTTCGGTTTTGCGCATAGACATAGACTGCGATTGGCGGATCGGCGCCGCCCCATGGCCGGTCGTCACGCGCATAAGCCCAAAGTTGGCCGGTCTTGGTGCGCCCGCGCCCGGGGTCAAGCACCGGCGCCCTTGTCTCGTCGGCGAAGATTTTTGTCGACGATCTGATGTGTTCCAGAAGCCGCTCGTGCACGGGCCGCAAATGCCAGGCGGCGCGGCCAACCCAGTCGGCGAGCGTCGAACGGTCGAGGGCGATCCCCTGCCGGGCGTAGATCTGTGCTTGGCGATAGAGCGGCAAGTGATCGGCGTATTTGGAGACCAGACATGGGCGATTGTCGCCTCGGTCGGCAGGCCGCCCTCGATCAGCCGCGCCGGGGCCGACGCCTGCACGATAGCGCCCTCGCAGGCGCGGCAGGCGTATTTGGGACGCCGCGTCACCAGCACGCGGAACTGCGCCGGCACGACGTCGAGCCGCTCGGAGACATCCTCACCGATCTGATGGAGCGCCCCTTGCAGCAGGGACAGGCTTTATCCTCGATGTCGACGATGGTTTCGATGCGCGGGAGATGCGCAGGCAGCGCGCCACGGTTCGTGCGGCGCTTTCTGGACGCCTTCTCGCGTTCGGTGGCGGACTTGGCTTCCTCCTCCGCGGCGGCGCCCGCTTCCGTCTGTTCGACCTCTTCGAGCGCGAGCAGCATCTGGTCTTCGGGAAGGGTCTCGGCGCGTCGTCCAAAGCGATGGCGCTGCATCTCCTTGATGATCTGCACGAGACGATCGTTGCGCGCCCGCTCGGCGAGGAGCATCGCCTTCAGTTCGTTAGGATCGTCGGGAAGCGTCTCGACCGCCTGCGCCATAGACGCAGAAGACCATATTTTGTGCCGTCTTTCGACGCTCTCCGACGCCCTGATTCACTGTGTCGCATCATCCCGACAAGGCCGGCGCCGACGTCTCCTTCGCGCAGTACGCGCCGCCAGTCTAGCCCCTCCAGCAGCGCCGAAAATTGCGCCGCCGACAACCGCATCACCCCGTCTTCGATCTTCGGCCAGCGGAACTCGCCGTCCTCCAGTCGCTTGGCGAAGAGGCACACACCCGTGCCGTCCCAGAAGACAAGCTTGATGCGGTCCGCCCTCTTCGCGCGAAAGACGTAGATCGCGCCGTCGAAGGGATCGCACTGTATCGTCTCGCGCACCAGCGCCGCGAGACCCTCCGCGCCCTTGCGGAAGTCGACCGGCTTCGTCGCCACCATCACGCGCACCGCGCCCGTCGGACCGATCATTTGGCGGCTTTCAACGCCCGGATCACCGCAGCGATGGTCTTTGCTTGCGCGCCGCGTCCGACCCGAACCGTGACGCCATCAACTTCAAGTTCGATCGTCGGCGTCGAATCGACTTCCTGGCGCACAGCGCGTCGTTCGCGTTTGGTGAGCGGCGCGGGCGCAGGCCCTTGCGTGACTGCGGGAACGAACAATGGCGGCGCGCCTACGTCCTCGCGAGCCTCGGTCTCTTTGCGCGCCTGACGACGCCACGTAAAAGCTGCTGCGGCGTCAGACCATGCCGCCGCGCCACTTCACAAACGCTCGCGCCCTCCGCGAAGCTCTCAGCGACAATCGCCGCTTTCTGATCCGCGCCCCACGTCCTCCGACGCCCCGAGCCCGTGAAGACCTCGATCCGCCGCGCCGGAAACGCTTCAGGCTCCGGCATATGTTTACGCTCTGAAATCGACATGTGTCGGAGCCCTCTATCGCTCCGATTATCGTCCCTACCGCTCGCTCAAAACAGGTGGGAGCAGAACAGCGCTTACGTTCAAGCTGGGTGATGCTGCAATGATTTATGCGCCAGCGGGCATTGGGAAGAGCTTTCTGACTTTGACGATCGCTATGGCGGTTGCTGGCGGTGGGACGATCAAAGGGCTGAACTGGAAGGCTGAGACGCCGACAAAGGTTTTATACATTGATGGCGAGATGCCAACGCCTGACCTTGCCGAGAGGATGAAGATGATCCTTGAAGGTGAGTGGATTGAGGGGTTGGACATTGCTCGGATGCGGGAGAACCTGTCGCTGTTTCCTCGCCTTGGTCAACCGGATGATGACGGGTTTATTGACCTCGCTAAAGAGGAGCATCACCAAATCATTGGTGGTTATGCGGTGAGGGCGGGGAGTGAGCTTGTCGTGTTCGACAATCTTTCGACGCTGACGGAAAGCATGGAAGACGAGAATAGCTCGACTCAGTTCAGGAAGATCAATGCTTTCATATCGAAACTCAAGAGGCGGGGTGTTTCGTGTCTTGTCGTGCATCATGCAAACAAGGAAGGGTTTGCCTATCGAGGGTCGTCGGCGCAAGGGGTGATCTATGACAGCATTATTCAGCTAGGCAAAGCTGATGATGGCGGGGATGCTGAACGCGATGCTGAGGAGGTCACTAAGTTCAGGATTAGCTTCGAGAAGAGTCGGGCTAAGAGGTGTGCTGAGACGTCAACTAAGGTCGTCGCAATGACGGACTTTGGTTATGCGTTGGCTGACGGTGTTGAGCATGATGCTAACCTGGCTAAGGTTATTGAGCGTGTTAAGTCGTTAGCGACTAATGCTCGCCTAGGTGAACATAAGAGGTTGTCTAAGCGACAGGCTCAGGATGCATTTGGGCTCAATCCGGATACGATTTGGAAGAAGGTTGTGATTGGGTTGGACAGGGGTTTGATCAAGGCTGATGAGGTGGAGGCGGTGTTTAGCTGCCCGCCAGCGGATGTTAGGGACGCTATGCTTCGGCAAGCGGATGATCAGGCTGAGTTCTAAGCAGCGTCAACGCTATTGCTCACGCCCTGTTGGACGGGGCGGGCGGTGTGATGGCGGATGTGAAAGGTTGGGGGAGGAGCGTTAGCTCCCCCTCACACCTGAGCGGATAGAACTATTCGTATCGACTCTTGGGTTAGCGGGTGGGCGGTTGCCCCTTCTTTTCTAGGGGGGCGACCACCGACCACTCGTCTCTGGGTGTCTAAAATGTCAGCGCCAAAGCTCGCCCCTTGTAAGAGGAACTATCACGAATAAGCGGTTTAGGATGATTACATACACAATTGAGAACGACGCCACGCGCCAGCGGGCGAAAGAGACAATTAAACTCAATACCATTGCCAATGAGAAGTTGACTTGCAGCGTCCCCGGGTGCGAGGCCAATCGGCGTAAAATATCGAAGTTCTGTAAAACCCATGCTCACTTTCATCAGGACCGTGGACACCCTCTGCTGAGACTGCCAATGGGGGACAAGCGTAAAGCCCTGTTAGCTGAGGGTGAGAAGATGTTGACGTGGCTTTCTGAGCAGCATGGAGCGGAGCGGGTAGAGGGGTGGCTTAAGGCGGCGGCTAGACGAATTAACGCCCCTCGTAGCTCGGCTATTCCACCAAGGAAGATACAGAAGCAAATGACGCAGCGGTCAAGGGCTGAAATCGTACTTGCTTGGTATCTCCATAAGCGTGGAGGCGACGCTCTAGACATTGTGAAGCTGTATTTGGCTGCTGAGCTTTACACTTGGAGGAATGATCCATTCTTCGGACCACAAATCAGGAATGGCTACACCAATCGAGTGGTCGGAACCATCGTAGCCCGGTGGGCTAAGGTCGAACAAGAGCGAGAGGTCTATCAAGTCAGGCTTGAGAAGCAGCCTTCGTGGGCTAACTCCGAGTTTAGAAGGGCTGAGGAAAGTGTGACGGTCAAAGATAGGTATAAGCCTCAACAGTCCGTCTATAAGATGCTCGGTAAGATGGTGAGGGAAATACTAAGTGAGGAAGGGCTATTGATGAGTGTGAAGTCTTATTATGATCATACAGTAAGAGAGTTGTATGCATGACTAAGGGAGGCATTGAGATTGATGCTGTCGATATAAGTCTGCTTATGCAGTCCGTAGCAAGGGTGGAAGCTAAGTTAGACGTGTTGCTCGCACAGGATCGGCCTTCGGATACGCCCCATTCCACAGCCTATATGGACGATGATGACGAGGATTGGATTAAGGGGCTTGATCCAATGACAAGGTTCAACTTGGAACGCGGGTGGACGACGAAAGAGGAGGTTCGGAAGGCGTTGAGGGAGGAGTGAATTTGATGCTCACTCAAAACCGCCCTTGTCCTTCGACAATAATTGGTTTCAATTTTTCAAGCTCCCGCTGCAAGACGAGAAGCTCATAGACGCCGTAGGCCCTTCCTTGTCTGCCCGACGAATGGCCGTCCATTGCATCAACATATTGCTCCTCAATGCCGACGCGCCTTGCACAGGTTATAAAGCGGTGACGGATTGCATGGAGGGGCTGCTTCAAATTTGGATCGGTAAGAACGCCGTCTCTCAACCAAGCTACAACCTTAGAGCCCATGAGGTCGGCTTGAGGCGTGCTTGCCTTCTGGTTTCGTCTATTGGATGGGTCACAAAATAATGGCCCATCGTTAGCAGACTGCACAAACGCTAAGAAGCCAAGCTCTATCAGTCGGGAGTGGACGGGAACCTCTCGAAACTCCCGATCCTTTACCGTTCCTGCATCAGGCGTGAATTTGAAATGTGGGAGGGGGCTCTGTCTGATGTCTTCCTTACGTAGCTGGGCAACTTCCCCACGCCGTGCGCCGGTATAAAGACAAATCAAAGGAAGCCAGCGTTGTGCCGCTTCTATTGTCCCTTGAGCGGCTGTTGCAGGAATTGCAAGGCAAGCTTTGGTGAGCGCCTTGGCTTCTTCGTCGGTCAATCCGTTCTGCCTTAGAAGCGCGGGCTTCCTGACCTTGATATGAACTTCTTTAGCGGGGTTTGCAGGGACAAGCTTCTTGCCTACCGCCCAGTTATAAACCGAGTTCAGTGCGGCCTTCTGCACGTCCCTTGCTGTGCGAGGCTTCATCCCGTCTGCCATGCGTGCGTCAATGTAGGACTGCACGTCTTCAGTCGTCACTTTCCGAGCGTCGGGGTTTTTTAGAAAGGCTGCTAGGGCGTCGAAGACACCACGATAGCGGCTGACTGTTCTAGGTGCTTGGTCAGCTTGCTCAGGGTGTTTAGCCCATTGCTCGAATAGGTCTGACAGAGTGAGTTTTTTACCGCTCTCCCTGCCGGGTTTGCTTGCAGGGTTATTCCACGATGGGAACCTGTTGGCGTCTTCGTCGGGGCGGTAGTCGCCCTCGGCATTCTTTCGGAGCTTCAGATAGGCTTGGTCCGTAGCGCTTGCTACCTCGTCGATTAGACGTGTTCTACTATCATTATCGATGAGCAGACATTCCTTAGCGAGAGTTGCATCAACGAGTGGGCCGAAGTGGGACTCCATTGAAGCGCGCCGCTTAGCTTCTTGACCTATGAGCAACGGTCCCCTGCCCAACTTCCCAGCCTTTGCAACGACGTTGCCGATAAGCAGCTTCTCCCATTTCTCAGCCGCGCCGGGATTGTCCTCTAGGCTTTCGGCGTAGGCCCGGTAGATCGTCCCCGCTAGGGCGACGGCTTCCTTTTGGCTGAGGGCTTTTACCCCAGCCCGTAGGGCGGCAAAGCGGGCCTCGACATCAGCACTGATCCGCGCGTGTTCAGCAGCGGCCTTACGTTTGTCAGGCGTTCTTAGACTGATGACAATTTCATTCTTCCCCCAGCCGGTAGGCCGGTATGAGGCGGGGAGCTTGTCGAGGATGCGCTTTATGTCTTCGGGGATGCGCTTCCTAAAGGCGGGATTGTTCGTCCCTTTACGGGTAATTGGGCGGGCCATTCTGAGGACCATTGTGTAGCAGCCTTGTGTAGCAAGGTGGCTGCGGAACGGTCAACAAAACCAGAAGGTTGCGGTCTATCAATGGGATAGGATGGTGCTGCAAGAGAGGATTGAACTCTCGACCTCTCCCTTACCAAGGGAGTGCTCTACCACTGAGCTACTGCAGCGCTGAGGTTCGCGAGGCCTGCGGCCAGCGACGACGAGCGCCTTTTGCCACAGCGCGGCGCGAGTCGCAAGCGCGGGGCCGCGCGGGATCTTCAGGCCAACAGACCTAAGCGGGCCCGCCGCCAGGCTTTCCCCTTATGGCGAAGGCCGTGTTGACAAGAATACAACCTACAGTAGCATTCATTCGTGATGATTTGCGCCGGCGGCGCTCGTTTCGCGAGCCCGCCGCGCGTTTGCGGCCAGGGGGCTGGCCGCGTTTCGGGCGATGATGGAGGCTGGGGTGGTTGACAGGATTTTATCCGACGATCTTTGGGCGGCCGTGGCGCCGCTTCTGCCGGGGAAGGAGGGAGACCCCGGATGCCGCGGCCGCGACAACCGGCTTTTTCTCGAAGCCGTTTTCTGGATCGCGCGCACGGGCGCGCCCTGGCGAGAGCTGCCGCCGGAATTCGGCAAATGGTATACAACCTATACGCGCTATCACCGATGGGGAAAGAAGGGCGTATGGCCGGGCGTCGTGGAGGCGCTGCAAAAGCGCGGCGCCGCCGGATTGCGCTATGACGCGGTCGGGCTGCGCTGGCCGCAAGGCGGCCAAGCCGCCGGCCCGGCCTCCGCGAGCGGCCAGGGCAAGGCGGCGTGAAAGCCTGAAGCCCGCGCCTATTGAGACTGTGACTGGCTCTGGCTCTGCGTCGGCGCCATGCGCACCTTGACCTCCATGGTCTCGCCGGAGCCGCCGGCGCGCGCGCCGCGGATCGGCGCCGCGCTCAGATAATCGAGGGCGATGGCGAGCCGGACATGGCGTTCGCCCGGCGAGACGCCATGCGCCGGATCGAAGCCCACCCAGCCGAGATCGGGCACATGGGCCTCCGCCCAGGCATGGCCGGCGACCTGCTCCTCGCCATCCGAGCGCAGGTAATAGCCGCTGACATAGCGGGCCGGCGCGCCGATCGCTCGCGCGCAGGCGATGAAGAGATGGGCGAAGTCCTGGCACACGCCCTTGCCATGCTCGAAAGCCTCGGCCGCCGTCGTCGCGGCGTGGGTGGCGTCGGCGTCGAATTCCATTCTGTCGTAGATCGCCGAAAGCAGCGCGTGCAGCGACGCCAGCGCGCCGTTTTCGCCCGCCGTGGCGGCGCGGGCGAAATCGGCGATGGCCGGGCTCGGCGCCGTCAGCGGCGTCGCGTGCAGATAGAGCATGGGCGGGAAGCGCTCAAGCGCGCCCGAGGCGACGCCCGCCGTATCGAAAGTGGTGACGTCGCCCTCGACCATGGTCGCGATGGAGTCAAAGGGACCGTCCGCGGTGAAGCGATGCACGATATTGCCGAAGGCGTCCTCGGCGCTGATCAGCCGGCAATCGCGATCGACGTCGATGCGCCAATCCTTCACATGCTGGCCGTCATAATTGCGCGGCGTCAGGCGCAAATGCTGGATCGCGGATTTCGCGGGCTCCTGATAGCGATAGGTCGTTTCGTGGCGGATGCGGATGCGCATGTGCGGTCCATCGGAAAGAAGAAGCCGCCGCGCGCCGAGGGGGAGCGCGCGGCGGGCCGCCTTACCCATCTATCCATGGGAAAGGCGGCGGAAATCAGAAGAGATATTGCTCCGAGATCAGCGCGCCGAGCCGGTTGTTCTCGCTGATGAAGCTCTGCACGAATTCGTGCAGCCCGCCCTGGAAGACGCTTTCCATGGTGAGCGTCTCGAGCTTGCCGTAGACGCTGCGCGCCTGCCGCTGCGCCGCGCCCTGGCGTCCATGGGCGCGGGCCAGGCTGTCGAGATTGCGCACGATGCTCTCGTAGCAGGAAATGAGGGAGCGCGGCATTTCCGGGCGCAGGATCAGAAGATCGGCGACGAGCCAGGGCTTCATGCTGGTGCGATAGACCCAGTGATAGGCCGTATGCGCCGAGACCGCGCGCAGAATGGCCGACCATTGGAAATAATCGAGCGAGCCGCCGACGACTTCCTTCTCGGGGAGCAGCACGTGATATTTCACGTCGAGCAGGCGCGCCGTATTGTCCGCGCGTTCGACGAAGAGGCCGACGCGCGAGAACCAATAGGCGTCGTTGCGCAGCATGGTGCGATAGGCGCCGCCGTCATAGGTGAGCGAGGTCTGTTTCACGAATTCCAGGAAGCGGCCGAGCTCGTCCGACGAATAGGCGCCGCGGCGCGCCTCCATCGCCTTCAATTCGAGATAGGCGCCGTTGATCGCCTCCCACATCTCCACCGTCAGCGCGGTGCGCACGGCGCGGGCGTTGGTGCGCGCGCTTTCGAGACAGTTGCGGATGGAGCTCGGATTCTCGCGGGAGAAGGTGAGGAACTCGACGACATTCGCCTCGGTCACGGGCTTGCCGGTCTTCTCGAAGGCGACCGCGGCCCCCGAGGAGAGCAGCACGCTGCCCCATTCCGTATCCTCGCCGCCATAGGCCTTGGGCAGCGCCGCGAGGCGCCGCGAGGCCTCGATGGCGCGCGCCAGGAAGTCGGCGCGCTCCATGTAGCGCGCGAGCCAATAGAGATTGTCGGCGGTGCTTGACAGCATGGGGCGTTCCGTTTGCGCGCGCTCGCGGCTGATGTCTTGCCTGATCGTCGCGAGAGCGGCGGGGAGAATGTGAGCGGCCTCGGCGTCCTGGCTGCGCCGCTCGAATTCCTCGAAAGAGCGCGCGCCGTCGAGCATCAGGCCTGCCCCATGATTGCGTCGTCGATCACCCAGGTGTCCTTGGTCCCGCCGCCCTGACTGGAATTCACCACGAGCGATTTCTCGGTCATGGCGACGCGGGTGAGGCCGCCCGGCACGACGCGCACGCCATTGGCGCCCGAAAGGACGAAGGGCCGCAGATCGACATGGCGGGGCGCGACGCCCTGCGCCACGGAGATCGGACAGGTCGAGAGCGCGAGCGTGGGCTGGGCGATGAAATTGTCCGGATGCGCTTTCAGCTTCGCGCGGAACTCCTCGACCTGCGCCCTGGAGGCGTGCGGGCCGACCAGCATGCCATAGCCGCCCGAACCGTTCACTTCCTTCACCACCAGCTCTTCGAGATGGTCGAGGACGTAAGCAAGCGCCTCCGGCTCGCGGCAGCGCCAGGTCGGGACATTCTGCAGCAGCGGCTCCTCGCCGAGATAGAAGCGGATGACGTCCGGCATGTAGGTATACATCGCCTTGTCGTCGGCGACCCCGGCGCCGACTGCATTTGCGAGCGTCACATTGCCTGCGTGATAGGCGCCGATGAGGCCGGCGACGCCGAGCGCCGAATCCGGACGGAAGGTCAGCGGATCGAGGAAATCGTCGTCGATGCGGCGATAAATGACGTCGACGCGGCGCGGCCCCTCGGTCGTGCGCATATAGACGACGTCGTCCCTGACGAAGAGATCGCGCCCCTCGACGAGCTCGACGCCCAGCTTGTCGGCGAGGAAAGAATGCTCGTAATAGGCCGAGTTGAACTGGCCGGGCGTCATCAGCGCGATGGTCGGCTCGCTCGACGCCTTGGGCGGCGCGACGGAGCGCAGCGTCGCCAGCAATTCGTCGGGGTAGTCCTCGATCGGCGCCACGCGGTGCATGGCGAAGAGATCGGGGAAGAGCCGCATCATCACTTCGCGGTTTTCGAGCATGTAGGAGACGCCGGACGGCGTTCGGGCGTTATCCTCCAGCACGTAGAAGCCGTGATCGTCCGTGCGCACGATGTCGACGCCGGCGATATGGACATAGACGTCGTGCGGCACGCGGCGGCCCGCCATCTCCGGGCAATAGCCGGGATTGCCGTAGACGAGCTCGCTCGGAACCTTGCCGGCCTTGAGGATTTCGCCCTTGCCGTAAATGTCCTTGAGGAAAAGGTTCAGGGCCGTGACGCGCTGGACGAGGCCTTTTTCCAGCGCCGTCCATTCGCTGCGGGCGATGATGCGCGGCAGAATGTCGAAGGGGATGAGGCGCTCGGTGGCCTCCTGCGCCCCGTAAACGGCGAAGGTGATGCCGATGCGCCGGAAGAGCAGCTCGGCCTGTTCGCGGCGCGAGGCGAGGAGGGCCGGCGGCGTCGCGGCGAGCCATTGGGAAAGCTTTTGATAGGGAGCGCGGGTCGCGCCGTCGGCGCCGCCCATTTCGTCGAATTGCGTCACGCGATGATCCACTTGTCGACGCTCCTCTCTCTGCCGCGCGCGCTTCTCTTACGAGCGCTTCGGCGTCACGCTGCAGGGACATGACACAAGAAGCGTGCCAGCCGGCCGCCGGGCTGGGCGTCCGCGCTGTCACAGGATTCACACAGTGAAGATTTATCCGGCTGGATGGAAGGACGTCCGGAGGGACAGCCGTTCCTCCTCTTTGTTTTCTGCGGTAGACGGCGTGTATGAAGGCTTCGCGACGAGTCGCCGCATGTCGGGGTTCGCACGCCGCGCGCGCATTCGCCGCGGCGGCTTGCGCGCTGGCCGGGCCCGCCGCTCGCGCAGCCGAGCCCCCGCCGCCGCTCTTCAACTGGGCGGGCCTCTATGTGGGCGCGAGCCTCGGAGCGGGCGTTCCCCTCCATGGCGGCGAGCGCGTGCAGGCGGGGGCCGGCTTCATCTCATCCGCTTTCGATCTTTATCCGATGTCGAATGCGCGCGCCGGCGTCACGGCCGGCGCACAGGCGGGCTATAATTGGCGGAGCGGCCCCTGGGTTTGGGGCTTTGAGACCGATTTCAGCCTGCTCGACGGAAGGCGCGCGCCGAACGGGGCCTTCGTCTCGTCGCCGGTCTACGCCGATCCGCCGGTCTTCGCGCTGACGCCGCTGTCGAGCGCCAATTTCTTCGCCACCATTCGCGGCCGCGCCGGCGTCGCCTTCGACCGCGCGCTGGTCTACCTCACGGGCGGCGTCGCGGCGGGCGGCGCGCGCGGCCCCTCGACGCTCGCGATCAACGGCGCGACCTTCGCCGCGCCATGGTCGCAATCGTCGCGCATGAAATATGCGGTGGGCGCGGGCCTCGAATACGCCTTCGCCGACGCCTGGTCGGCGCGCGCGGAATATCTCTTCCTCAGCCAGTCGCTCAACACGCAGATTTTCGACGACGGCGCGGGGTCTACCTATTATTCGCGCATCCGCAACGAGAACCATATTCTGCGTTTCGGCCTGAACTATCATTTCGGCGAAAAGAACGAGATTCCCGGCGCCATTCAATATGGCCAGCATACGAACGGCAATGGCGCCGGCGAGGGCAAGGAGGAGCAATACAGCGTCCATGCCCAGACCACCAATGTCGCGCAGGCCTATCCGCGATTCCGCGCCGCCTATGACGGGCCCAACAGCTTTCCTTCCGGCGGTCTCGCCAATGTCGGCTCCACCTCCAATATCTTCGCCGGCCTGCGGCTTTGGGAAGGCGGCGCCGTCTATCTCAATCCGGAGGTCGACATCGGATATGGCCTCGCCAATTCCGTGGGCGCGGCCGCCTATGTGAACGGCGCCGTCGCCAAGGTCGGACGCGCCGGGCCCTATATGCGCTTCCAGCGCTATTTTCTGCGCCAGATCATCGGGCTCGGCGACGGCCGCAAGGAGCGCGATCCGGACGAAGGTTCGCACAGCGAGGTGCTCGAATCGACCCAGAACCAGATTTCGGGTCTCGTCGATCGGAACCGCCTCGTCGTCACTCTCGGCAAATTCGCGGTGGGCGACGTCTTCGACGACAATATCTACGCGCACGACCCGACGACGGGCTTTCTGAACTTCGCCTTCAATTCGATGGGCGCGCTCGATTACGCGGCCGACTCCTGGGGCTATACGCATGGCCTCGCCGTCGAATGGAAGCAGGATTGGTGGACGGCGCGCGGCGGCGTCTTCCAGCTCTCGACCGTTCCGAACGGCGTCGACATCGAGCCGCAGCTCTTCCGCCAGTTCATGAGCATCGGCGAGTTGGAGGCGCGATACGAGCTTTTCGGCGAGCCCGGCGCGATCAAATTTCTTTTCTATGGCGACAATGGGTATCTCACCAAGGTCGGCGACGCGATCAACTATTCCTTTCTCACCGGCGACTTCCCCCCGCGCTTCGACACGGCGCGCCGCCGCGCGGTGAAGACCGGCGGCGGAATCAACGTCAAGCAGCAGCTCATGCCGCATCTCGGCTTTTTCCTGCGCGCGAGCATGGACGACGGGCGCTACGAGACCGTCGACTACACCGATGTCGACCGGCAGCTCTCCATGGGCCTTGTCGCGGGCGGCGCGCTATGGGGCCGCGACGACGACGAGATCGGCCTCGCAGGCGCCTTGAGCGGCCTGCACGGCGACCGCGTGCGCTATTTCGCGCTGGGCGGCACGAGCGTCTATATTGGCGACGGCGCGCTTTCCTATGCGGGCGAGAAGAATATGGAAGCCTATTACAAGCTCGGCTTCGGCAAGAATATGGACGTCACTTTCGACTACCAGCTTCTCGTCAATCCGGCGCATAACGCCGCGCGCGGACCGATCAATGTGTTCGGCCTGCGCTATCGCGCGGCGTTCTGACGCCGTCATTGCGAGCGCAGCGAAGCAATCCAGGGGCCGTGACGAGGCTCTGGATTGCTTCGCTGCGCTCGCAATGACGGGCTAACCCAGATAATCTGGCAGACGCTTTTCGAACTCCGGAAAATAGCGCGAAATCGCGCTGACGTCGAAGCCGGAGAGAATCGATTCCTTGGGCTCGCGATCGAGCAGGAAGCGGAAAGCCGCTTCCAGAATCGCTTCGGCTTCGGCCCCCGCGCCGAGCCGCGCGACTTCGCTCCGCGCCAGCGTCACGCGATGGCGCGTCTCGCCCGCTCCCTCTCGGATCGTGACGTCGAAGACGAGCGGATCGCCGGCGCCGGCGCGCGTGACCGAGATCGTCGCGCTCACAGCGCCGCCTCTATGTCCTTCTCGATCGATTGCGGCGCATCGGTGGGCGCATAGCGCTTCACCACCTTGCCGTTTTTGTCCACGAGGAATTTGGTGAAGTTCCATTTGATCGCCTCGGAGCCGAGAATGCCCGGCGCCTCGCGCTTCAGAAGCTTGTAGAGCGGATGGGCGTTGTCGCCATTGACGTCGATCTTGGCGAACATGGGAAAGCTCACGCCATAGGTCGCGGAGCAGAAGGACGCGATCTCGCTTTCCGAGCCCGGCTCCTGCGCGCCGAACTGGTTGCAGGGGAAGCCGAGAACGACGAGGCCCTTGTCGGCGAATTTCTCATGGAGCGCCTCGAGCCCGGCATATTGCGGCGTGAAGCCGCATCTGCTCGCGACATTGACGATGAGCAGCGTCTTGCCCGCATAGTCGCGCAAGGACCTGGTCTCGCCGTCGATGGTCCTGGCCTCGATATCGTAAAGCGTCGCCATGCGCGCCTCCTTTTGGGCCGGAGGCTCGCATAAATTCTCGTCTCACGCCACCAGGCTGTCCGAGGCGCCGGACTCCGTCCCTTCTTCTTCGAGGCCGTATTCCTTCATCTTTCGATAAAGAGTCGAGCGGCCGATGCCCAGACGCCGCGCGATCTCCGACATCTGCCCGCGATAATGCGTCAGCGCGAAGCGGATCGTCTCCTTCTCCAATTCGTCGAGCTTGCGCATCTCGCCATTATTGGCGAGAAGCGGCAGCACATTGGGGTCGCGGATCTCGACGCGCACGATCTCGCGTTCGCGCGGCGGATCCGCCGCGGGCGCGAATGCCGGCGCGGGCGGCACGCGGACGTCGTAGCCGTCGACATGCGCCGCGATTTGCGGAAACTCGGCGACCGTCAGCTCGTCGCCGTCGGCGAGCACCACCGCGCGGAACACGGCGTTTTCGAGCTGGCGCACATTGCCGGGCCAGTCATAGCTTGCAAGCAGCGAGAGCGCCTCGGCCGTGACGCCGCGAATATTGCGGCCCTCTTCCGCCGCGAAGCGCGCCGCGAAACGCCGGGCGAGATCGGCGATGTCCTCGCGCCGCGCCCGCAGAGGCGGAATGCCGATCGGGAAGACGTTCAGGCGATAGAACAGATCCTCGCGGAACTGCCCGCGCTTCACCAGCTCGATGAGATTTTGATTCGTCGCCGAGACGAGGCGGATGTCGACGCGCGCGGGGCGCTTGGCGCCGACCGGATCGATCTCGCCCTCCTGCAATGCGCGCAGAAGCTTGACCTGAATATCGAGCGGCAATTCGCCGATCTCGTCGAGGAAGAGCGTGCCGCCATTTGCCTCAAGGAACTTGCCCGTATGCTTCTCCGTCGCGCCGGTGAAAGCGCCCTTTTCATGGCCGAAGAGAATCGACTCGACGAGATTGGCGGGCAGCGCGCCGCAATTCACCGTGACGAAGGGCTTGCCCTTGCGGTCGGAGCCGCCCTGGATCGCGCGCGCGACCAGCTCCTTGCCGACGCCCGATTCGCCCTCGATCAGCACCGGAATGTTGGAATGCGCCGCGCGCTCGCCCAGGCGAATCACGCGCTGCATGTCGGGGCTGCGCGAGATCAGATCCTTGAAGGTGAGGCTGCCCTGGGCGCGGCGGCTGATGCGGCGGATCTCGCCCGCGAGCGCGTCGGCGGAGAGCGCGTTCTTGATCGAGATCTGAAGGCGTTCGGCCCCGACCGGCTTCACCACGAAATCATGCGCGCCGGCGCGCATGGCGGAGATCACCGCCTCGATCGAGCCATGCGCCGTCTGCACGATGACCGGCGCGCCGATCTTGGCGTCGCGCATGCGCGTCAAGACGCCCATGCCGTCGAGATCCGGCATGACGAGATCGAGGATCAGCAGCGCGACCGGCGCGGCGCCGGGACGCGTGAGGCGCGCAAGCGCCTGCTCGCCGCCTTCGACCGTTTCCGCCTCATAGCCGAAGCGCGTGACCATGGCCTCGAGCAGGCGGCGTTGAACCGGATCGTCGTCGGCAATCAGAATAATGGATGTCATCGCGTTCCTGGCGCCCCCGCCGGCGTCGCCGCGGGGAGTCGATTTTGTCAGCGCGCTATCCTTGCCAAACAGGGTAAAGGGCGGGTTAACTTGCGCAGGGCCGCGCCCCACTATGGGACGCGAAGGGGCGACGGCGCGCGAAAATTCCCAACCGATACGGCGCCGTTCGAGCCCGGCGCGCAAGAAGCCTCCACCGCTTCGGGTTGATCGCGCTTGGGCTTTGCACATATGAAAGGGCGGTCCGTCCCGAACGCTTGCAGATGGTTTCCCCCATGCGCTTCCTCCCGCACGTCACTCGCTCTCCGGCCGAAGCCGAGGCGGCTCCTTCCGAGACTTTGCCCGAATGGAATCTCGCGGATCTATATCCAGGAGTCGACTCGCCGCAACTGAAGGCGGACCTCGCGCGTCTTTCCGGGGAGGTGGCGCAATTCGGCAGGGACTATCGCGGCAATCTCGCCGCGCTCGCCGGCGGCGCGGAGGCCGGCGCGACGCTCGGGGCGGCGCTCGCGCGCTACGAAGCCTTGCAGGACCTGCTCGGCCGGCTCATGTCCTATGCCGGGCTTCTCTATAGCGGCGACACGACCGATCCCGCGCGCGCCAAATTTTATGGCGACGTGCAGGAGAAGGTCACGAACGCCTCGGCGCAGCTCCTCTTCTTCCAGCTCGAGCTTAATCGTCTCGACGACGCGACGCTCCTCGCCGCCGCCGACAAGGCGCCGCTGTCACGCTGGAAGCCGTGGCTCGAAGACATCCGCAAGGAAAAGCCCTATGAGCTCGACGACAAGCTCGAAGAGCTCTTCCATGAGAAATACATCTCCGGCGCGGCGGCGTGGAACCGGCTCTTCGACGAGACCATCGCTTCGCTGCGCTTCAAGGTCGACGGCGAGGAGCTGGCGATCGAGCCGGTCCTCAATCTCATGCAGGACCCGCGCGAAGCGAAGCGCAAGGAGGCGGCGCAGGCGATCGGCGCGACGCTGAAGGCCAATCTTCGGACCTTTTCCCTCATCACCAACACGCTCGCCAAGGACAAGGAGATATCCGACCGCTGGCGCGGCTTTCAGGACGTCGCCGATTCGCGGCATCTTTCCAATCGCGTCGAGCGCGAGGTTGTCGAAGCGCTGGCGAAAGCCGTGAGCGACGCGCATCCTCGGCTCTCGCATCGCTATTACAAGCTCAAGGCCAAGTGGTTCAAAAAAGACGCGCTCGATTATTGGGACCGGAGCGCGCCGCTGCCGGCCGCGCCGAGCAAGCGCTACTCCTGGGAGGAGGCGCGCGGCGTCGTGCTCTCCGCCTATAAGAGCTTCGCGCCGCGCATGGCCGAGATCGCCGGCGATTTCTTCGACAAGAAATGGATCGACGCGCCGGTGCGTCCCGGCAAGGCGCCGGGCGCCTTCTCGCATCCGACCGTGCCGTCGGCGCATCCTTATGTGCTGCTCAATTTCCAGGGCAAGACGCGCGACGTGATGACGCTCGCGCATGAGCTCGGCCACGGCGTGCATCAGGTGCTCGCGGCGCGCCAGGGCGCGCTGATGGCGCCTACTCCCTTGACCCTTGCGGAAACGGCCTCCGTCTTCGGCGAGATGCTGACCTTCCGCTCGCTGCTCGCCCAGGCGGCGGACAAGGCCCAGCGGCGCTCGCTCCTCGCCTCAAAGGTCGAGGACATGCTGAGCACCGTCGTGCGCCAGATGGCCTTCTACGCTTTCGAGCGGAAGGTGCATACGGCGCGCCGCGACGGCGAGCTCACCGCCGATCAGATCTGCGATATCTGGATGAGCGTGCAGGGCGACAGCCTCGGCCCGTCGATCCGCTTGGGGCCGGGCTATGAGGCCTTCTGGGCCTATATCCCGCATTTCATCCATTCGCCCTTCTACGTCTACGCCTACGCCTTCGGCGATTGCCTGGTGAATTCGCTCTATGGCGTCTATCAGAAGGCGCATGAGGGTTTCGCCGAGCGCTATTTCGCGCTGCTGGAGGCGGGCGGCGCCAAGCCTTATGACGAGCTGCTGAAACCCTTCGGTCTCGACGCGCGCGATCCGGCCTTTTGGAACATCGGCCTCGAAATGATCGAGGGGCTCATCGGCGAGCTGGAGGCGATGGAGGAATAAGAGGCGAGGCCGAAAGGCGCGGAAATGGAAAAGGAAAGAAGCGCCTTCGAGCAAGGGATTGACGCCTTTGAGCGCGGACGGGCGCGTGAGGATTGCCCCTATGCGGCCGAAGACGAAAGGCGAAAGCTCTGGATCGAAGGCTGGGACAAAGCCAAACGCGCCGACGATCTCCATGTGGACGGCGTGCCTTGAAGGGACGGCCGCCGCTGCAAAAACGGACTCCAAATTAAAACGCCGGCCAAAGGCCGGCGTTTGGCGATCCGGGATCGTGGACCGCTTATTGCGCGCCGGCGCGGATCGAGAACTTCTCGCTGCCGCAGGTCACGGGGCCCTCATAGACCTTGCCGCTCTCATTCGGCTTGCCGGTCCAGACGCAGTCCTTCTTGCCGTCGGTGCGGTCGGTAAGGTTCAGCGTGTAGACGCCGCCCTCGATCTTGCCATCGAGCTTGTAGGTGACGACCGAGCCGTTATCGAGCTGCAGGTCGGCCTTGCCGCTGACCTTGTCGCCTTCCGTCGTCAGCGTCCAGGCGCCGTTGGCGCGCTTGATGCCCGACGTAGCGATCTCCGTGACGCTGAAGCCCGCGGCGAAAGCCGAGGCGCTGAAGGCCACGACGGCGACAGCCGTGGTCAAAGCAAGCTTGATCATCTGTTTCGCTCCCATAGATTTCGGCGTGCTGGCGGATTCGTCGGCCACAGGGAAGACTGTGCTCGAGAAACGGGGCCGTCACGCCTTCCCTGTTTCGCCGCGTGATGCGAGCGAGAACGGCGGCACTTGGCACGAAGAAGCGCTCAAGGTCAAATAAATTCGAAGTCATCTAAAGTAGGATTCCGATCGCATGAGGAGGCGCGTCGATGACTGACGAATGGCGAAAGGTCGATGATTATATCGCGGGCAAGCTGATCGCGCCCGCGGAGGGACAGGCCGCGACGTCGGAGGCCAACCGGCGAGCCGGCCTGCCGGCGATCGACGTTTCGGCCCCCCAGGGCAAATTGCTTCATCTGCTCGCCGGGTCGATCGGCGCCCGGCGCATTCTCGAAATCGGCACGCTCGGCGGCTATTCGACCATCTGGCTCGCCCGCGCGCTGGGCCAAGGCGGCATGGTCGTCACCATTGAGTTCGATCCCCGCCACGCCGAGGTCGCGCGCGAAAATATCGCTCGGGAAGGCGTGTCGGAGAAGGTCGATCTTCGCGTCGGCGCGGCGCTCGACTTATTGCCGAGGATCGAGGCCGAGGAACCGGGGCCGTTCGACCTTTCCTTCATCGACGCGGACAAGGCGAACAACGCCGCCTATTTCGACTGGGCACTGAAGCTGTCCCGGCCCGGCGCGCTCATTATCGTCGACAATGTCGTGCGTGAAGGCGCGGTCGCCGATCCGTCGACGAAGGACGATGGCGGACTCGGCGCCCGCAGGCTCTTCGATCGCGTCGCCGCCGAGCCCCGGGTGACGGCGACCGCCATCCAGACGGTCGGCGCCAAGGGGTGGGACGGGTTTCTGATCGCGCGGGTGAAATGAGAGCGCCCCCGGGCCCGCGAATATGGGGGCGGCCTCTCCGTCAGACTTCCGCCGGCCGCTTGAGCGGGCGGCGGATCGGCGCGCCGTCGGCGCCGAAGAAGGCCGCTTCGATGCGGCGGCCGTCCTCGTCATAGCGCCAGGCGATGCGGGCGGCGCCGACGTCCTTGGGGACGGTCGGCTTTCCTTCCGCGTTAAAATAGGCCTCCTCGACCTGATTGCCCTTGGCGTCATAAGCCCGGGCGACGCGCGCCGCGCCCACGCTCTTGCGCTTGGCCGGGCGCCCGTCCGCGCCGAAATACATCTCCATCACCTCGACGCGGCCTTTAGCGGGTTGCGTTTCCGCCGGCTCGGGCGAAACCCGGATGGAGCCGTCAACGGCGGCGGTCAGCTTGCCATTTTGCGAGCAACGACGCTCGCGGGAGGAAACGCGGGCGACCGTCTTGACCGGCTTTCGCGTCGTTTGCGGTTTCTGTTCCATGATCCGAAGTCACTGAAGGCGCTCCAGTCGGCCGCAGCTAGGCGGAATATGCGCGGGTGCTCTCGCCCCGCGATAGAGCTGTTTCTCAAAGCTCAACTTCCGATGGAGACGCTGCCTGCATCGGCGCGCCCGCGCGAGCGGGGAGCGCCATTCGACGCCGCTGGCCGCGGCGGGGCTTCAGATCAGGCCAGGGGGCGCCCGCGAGCCAAGCGGCGGCGTCGCGGCTTCGGCGTTCGGCAGCGCATGCTCGAAGGCGAGTCGCGCCTCGACATAAGTGAGCGCCGGCGGAATCTCGCCCACGAAAGGCGACGGCGCCGCCGCGCCGCCAAAGCCCGCGAGATGGACGACGCAGCAGGCGTCGCCATGGCGGGAGGGACGGATGGGCGCGCCGTCGAGCGGAGCGGAAGCCTTGCTGAGGCAGATGGCGTCGGCGAAGAGCGCCGCGCCGCGCGCGCTGGTGACGGCCCCGGCCGCGATACCCTGCAGGATGAGCAGATAGGCGACGAGCAGCGTCGCCGCTGTCGAGCCGAAATGCCGCGTCTTTTCGCTGCGAGGGTTCATGACGACACAAAGCTAGTCACTGACCCCGTCAAGGTCAATGGCGGCCAACGGCCAAGTTGGGACAATCGGGCGAACGACGATCTTGGACGATCAGCCTTTTACGGGAGGGCGGCCGTCCCGCAGCCATAATATGGCGGGGCTCGATCCAACCCGGCCCTGCTCCGCAGGACAACCCGGCCTCCATCCGGCCAGGAGGAGCTCAGGGGCGCCATTCCGGGGACGCCTCGGCGGCGCTTTCCTCCGTCCGGGAAATGTCGATAGCGGCGCGGACGGCCCGCAGGGCGTCGGCGACGCCGGCGCCCGTCGCCGAGGACAGGGTCAGGAGCCCTCGCCGGCTTCCAGCCGGCGGGCCGGCGCTGGCGATGGCGCGCTTCAGGCGCTCCCGCTGCTTCTTCAAATGTTCGGGATCGACGGCGTCGATCTTGGAGAGGGCGACGATCTCGGGCTTCTCGTCCAGCCCCGCGCCATAGGCGGCGAGTTCGCCGCGCACGGTCTTGTAGTCCTTGCCGGCGTGCGCGCCGGCGGCGTCGACGAGATGCAGCAGCACGCGGCAGCGCTCGATATGGCCGAGAAAGCGGTCGCCGAGGCCATGGCCCTCATGGGCGCCCTCGATCAGGCCCGGAATGTCGGCCAGAACGAATTCCCGCCCGTCCTGGCGCGCGACGCCGAGGCCGGGATGGAGGGTCGTGAAGGGATAGTCGGCGATCTTGGGCTTCGCCGCCGTGACGCTCGCGAGGAAGGTCGACTTGCCGGCGTTGGGCAGGCCGACGAGGCCGGCGTCGGCGATGAGCTTGAGGCGCAATATGATGGTGCGCTCCTCGCCCGGCTGACCGGGATTGGCGCGGCGGGGGGCGCGGTTGGTCGAGGTGGTGAAATGGGCGTTGCCGAAGCCGCCATTGCCCCCCTTGCAGATCACCACGCGCTGGCCGACCTCGGTGAGGTCGGCGATCAGCGTCTCCTCGTCCTTTTCGAAGATCTGCGTGCCGACCGGCACTTTCAGCACGGCGTCGGCGCCGCGTCCGCCGGCGCGGTTCTTGCCCATGCCGTGCATGCCGGTCTTAGCCTTGAAATGCTGCTGGTAGCGATAGTCGATCAGCGTGTTGAGGCCGTCCACGCATTCGGCCGCGACATCGCCGCCACGGCCGCCGTCGCCCCCGTCCGGCCCGCCGAACTCGATGAACTTCTCGCGCCGGAAGGAGACGCAGCCCGCGCCGCCGTCGCCGGAGCGCACATAGACCTTGGCCTGATCCAGAAATTTCATGTCAGCTCACGTGGAGGTCAGTTTGGGCCGCCGCGCGCCGAAAGCGGTATGCGCGCCGCCGCGCGTCAGCCGCGTGCGCACGACCTTCACTCGTCCGCCGCGGGCCGGCGCGTCGATCTCGATTTCCCCGAGGGTCGCGAAGCCGAGCTTCTCCTGGACCCGCCGCGACGCGGCGTTGCCGGGCAGCGCATCCGCGACGATTTCCCCGAGCGACGTCATCCCGAACACCAGATCGACGAAAACGCACGCGGCCTCCGTCATCAACCCCTGGCCCCAGAATTCGCGGCCGAGCCAATAGCCCAGCAGCGCGGTCCCTCGAAAGTCCGATCCATGGGCGCCGATGACGCCGATCGCCTCATTGGGCTGGCGCTTCAAGGCGAGCGCCAGCACGAGCCCCTGGCCGGATTCGTTTTCCGCGCGCGCCCGGCGGACGAACTGCTCGGCGTCCGCAATATTGTAGGGGTGGGGGATGGAGGCGGTTTGCGAGGAAACGGCCGGATCGCCCGCGAGCCGCGCCAAAGCCTCCGCGTCGGCGGCGCGCGGCCAGCGCAGCCACATCCGCTCCGTCTCCAGCCTGAAAACGTCGTCGTGGGTAATCTCGGGAAACATAAAAGGCTCCAAGCGAAAGACCGAATGCGGCCCCGGATTTGACAAAGGGGAAAGCGTCGGCCGCTTTCCCCTATCGGCCCAGTTGGGCCTTTTCCGGACATTTCGCTTGGAAGCTTTTCAGCTTCTTGCGCGGGGTCGAGACCTGTCCGCCGGGGAAGGACCGGCGGCGGGTCGATCTCGATCCGTCCGCCTTACTCTGCGGCCTGCGCGGCCGGGACCACGGCGACGCTGGAGCGGCCGCGGACCGATTTGAATTCCACGACGCCGTCGACAAGAGCGAAGAGCGTGTGGTCCTTACCCATGCCGATATTGCGGCCGGGATGCCATTTGGTGCCGCGCTGACGCACGATGATATTGCCGGCCACGACGGATTCGCCGCCGAATTTCTTGACGCCGAGGCGCCGGCCGTCCGAGTCGCGGCCGTTACGCGACGAGCCGCCCGCTTTCTTGTGAGCCATTGTCCTGCTCCGACTTGTTCCTTTGCGGCGGCGCCGGGGCCGCCTCGAATTCCGTTTTTAGATCGAAAGGATCTTGACCAGCGTCAAGTCCTGGCGATGACCGCGCTTGCGCTTGGAGTTCTGGCGGCGGCGCTTCTTGAAGGCGATCGACTTCGGGCTGCGCGCCTGCTCGACGATCTCGCCGGAGACGCTCGCGCCCGCCACGGTCGGGGCGCCGATCCGGGGGGAGTCGCCCCCGACCATCAACACCTCGTCGAAGGTGACCTTGTCGCCCGGCGCGCCGTCGAGCGCCATGACGGTGATGATATCGCCAGCGGACACGCTATATTGCTTGCCGCCGGTTCTGATGACTGCGAACATCGTTTTTCCCTGTGTTCGAGCCCGGCTCTCGCAATTTTCGCATGGAGCGGCCCAAAAAGTCTGCAACTTTCTGGGCGCGATGCGCTGCGGGCCGGCTTCTTGGCAGTTGGACCGGTGCTTTTGCGCGGAAAGCGCAAATGAAAAGCGCGGCGAAACCGCCGCGCCGTAGCGCCAGACACTTAGCCCGCGGGCGCCGCTTTTGTCAATGGGGCGCGGGAGCGCGCGCAGGGCAATCGGGTGAATGCCGGGCATGAACGAATCCCTCCCCTTTACGGGGAGGGTGGCTCTGCGAAGCAGGGTCGGGTGGGGTCAAGCCCGCCACTATTATGGCGGCGCAAACCCCACCCGGCGGTCTTCGACAGCCGACCTCCCCGTAAAGGGGAGGTATGGGGCGGCTAACCGCTCGAGATCGTTGTTCGCCCGATTGCCTGGGAAGGCGCGCGCGGCGTTCCGCGTTGTCCTTGGCGGCTTTCATATAACCTTATTTGGAGCATTGCCATGAAGAAGATGTTGCGCGCGGCCGTGGCCGCTATCGGCTTTTTTGCCTTCACCCTTCCGGCGTCGGCCGCCAAGATCGGCGAAATATGCGGCGGAATCGCCGGAATCCCCTGCGACAAGGATCTCTGGTGCGATCCGGAGCCCGATAGATGCGGCGGCGCCGACATCGCCGGGACCTGCGTCAGCGTTCCGACTTTCTGCACGCGGGAGTTCCGGCCTGTCTGCGGATGCGACGGCAAGACCTACGGCAATGACTGCGAGCGCCGCGCCGCGAAAGTCGCCAAGAAGTCCGACGGCGCCTGTCCCGGTTATGGCAAATAGGCGCTGAGCCGGACGCGCAGCGAAATCCGGTGAAGGCTTCCTCGTCCTGAGGAGCCGCCGGAGGCGGCGTCTCGAAGGGCGAGGAAGCCTTCACCGGACGGCCCCGCGCCTCGGCACGCCGCTTGCGATGGCGCCTCCCGAAGGGGCGCGCCCGATGCTGGATGTCGCGATTGTCGGCGGCGGAATTTGCGGTCTCGCGCTCGCGCGCAGCTTGGCGCGCGGGGCGTCAATCGCCCTTTTCGAAGCGCGCGGGCGGCTCGGCGGGCGCGTCCTTTCTGTCGAGAATCGGACAGCCGGCCTGCGGCTCGATCTCGGCCCAACTTGGTTCTGGCCGCGGACGCAGCCGGCCATTTGCACATTGATCGAGGAGTTGGGCCTCGAAGCCTTCGACCAGCACGACCCGGGCTCGGCGCTGTACTTGGCCGACGCGAAGGCGCCGCCCGTCATCCGCGCCGCGCCCGGCCTCCATGACGGGGCGCGACGGCTCGAGGGCGGAATGGCGTCGCTGGTCGAGGCGCTCGCTGGAAGGCTTCCGCCCGGCGCGATACGTCTCGGCCATGTTCTGCGCGCCGCGCGGGACATGACAGACCATGTCGAATTGCGGTTCGACGTCGGCGGGAGGCAAGTCGGCGTCGCCGCCCGCCGCGTCGCGCTCGCCGTCCCGCCGAGGCTCCTTGCGGAAAGGGTCGACTTCGCGCCGGTGCTGCCCGCCGACCTGCTCGCCGCGATGCGCGACGCGCCGACATGGATGGCGGCGCAGGCCAAGGCTGTCATGGGTTTCGCCGATTCGCCGATCTGGCGCGCCTTCGGCCAGTCAGGCGCCGCCTTCGTCACGCATGATCTCGCAATATTGGGCGAGGTCTTCGACGCCTGCGACGCGAGCGGAAAGCGGGCGGCGCTCGGCGGCTTTTTCGCGCTCTCCCCGGAATTGCGCGAAAAGTTCGGCGACAGCCTGCCGATGCTCGCCGCGCATCAATTCTCGGCGCTGTTCGGCAAGCCGCTCGAAGGCGGCGAGGTTCAGGTCCATGACTGGGCGGCGGAAGCCTTCACCTGCACGAACGCCGACCGCGTCCCGCCGGGCGCCCATCCCGATTATGGCGCGCCGCTTCTGAGCGAACCTCTCTGGAGCGGGAGGCTTCATTTCGGCGCGTCGGAGACGGCGCGCGAGGGCGGCGGCTATGTCGAAGGCGCGCTCAATGCGGCGGCGCGCATCGAGAAACGGATCGCCGCGCGACAGGAGGCTGCGGTCATGACGATGTCGGATACGCCGGTCGAAAGCGGCGTCAATCAAATCTCTCTCGAACGCTTTCGCCAATGGGTGGCGTCGCAGCGCGAGCCGGTCTTCGCGGACTATCGCAAGCGGCTCCATCACGCCTTGTCGCATGGCGCGCGCGACCAACTGACCCAGCGCGCCATGCTCGGCGCGATGGAGGATGTTTTCGCTCACGCTCTCGCGGTGATCGACGAACTGCCCTTCGATCCTGCCTGCGTCGCGATCGAACGCGGACGCTCCGACCTCATGCCGCGCGTGCAGGCGGCGTTCGACGGATTCATTCAGGGCTTTCTGGACGCCGTGATCGACTTCAACCGCACGTCCTGCGCCTTGTCCAATTTTCCGCAGGAGCACCGTCTCTCGAAGGATTATGTGTCGGCGACGCTGCGCGACGTCGCCGCCGCATGGCGGGAATTCTCTCTCGCGGCCAACAGCCGGCTTCTCGCCAGGCGCGCCGACGCGTGACGGCGTCCTCGCGCCCTGGCCCGCAACATGCTTCGTCTTCGCGGATAGCGACATTATGTGCGGAGGCGGACAGTCATGGCCGTGGATCTGAAAGGCGAATGGACGGACGCCGACATCGCGCGGCTCCTCGGATCGGTGGTTGACGATCGGGATTGGCGTCTCGAAGTGAGCAGGGACGGCGTGGCCGCTCTCGTCGACAAGACCGCGAATCCGACCGGCGTCGATTACGACGCGACGCTTCATTGCTTCTTCGAAACCTGGATGGCGGGAACCGATTTCGTCGGTCCCTCGGCTGCGGGCGACAAGACGCTTGTCGGAAAAATCTCGAAAGCGCTGCGCGACAATTTTCCGACGCTCAAGGCCAATAAATTCGTCTTCGTCGATCTCTGATACGGCTTCCGCCGGATCGCTTCGCGACAATGCTCGCATCGCATTGCGAGGAGCATATGCGAAGTCGGGCATGCCCGACTTCGAAAAATGCGACGAAGCAATCCAGAGCGTCATCGCGGCTCTGGATTGCTTCGCTCCGGCCGCAATGACGGCGCACAAGAATGAACCGGTATGAAAGGAGAAATAATGGCGCGCGCGAAAGCCTGTCTCGAACGCGCGAGCGTTCCCGATCGCACGGCGCTTCAGGCCGCCGTCAAGGCGCTCGGCTTCAAGCTCGTCGTGGAGGATTCCTACAAGCCCTTCGCGGCCAAGGGCTATGTTTCCTGCACGCTCGACGGCGAGGACGCCGGTTTCGATCTGCGCTTCGGCGAGATTGAAAGCCCGCCGCCCGCTCTCGCCGCCGCGCTCGGCGCGCGGGATGTCGCGATGACATTCCGCTGGGCGGGCGATCCGCGCGAGCATTACGCCGCCATCGCCGTCTGCGCGGCGTTGGCCGACGCCTTCGGGGCGGTCGTTCACGATCCGGAGCAGGACAGGCTGCTGTCGCGCGACGACCTGATCGCGACGGCGCGCAAGATCGGCGGCGCGTTATAGATATGCGCCGCTCGCGCCCTCACCGCACGCAATTGTTCTGCTGAATGGCGTAGAGCCAGCGGGCGCATTCGGCCTGTTTGGAGAGGGCGCGCCGTTGGCGCCGCTGTCCGCGATAATAATCGTAACCATCGTCCCAGCCGCCGCCGTCCCAGCCATGGCCATAGCCGTCCCAGGCGTTCTGGCGCCGCGCCTGCTGCATGCAGACATTATAGCTGTTCTGCAGGGAGAGGCAGAGCGGAACATTGGGGCCGGCCTGCGCGGCGGACGCGGCGAGAAGCGTGGTCAAGGCGGCGGCGAGGAGAGCGAGGCGTTTGGCGGGCGGCGTTTTCCCGAGCGGCATGGCGTTTCCCTTTATCGAGGCGCCGACGCGCCTTCTCGTCAAACATAGCCGCGCCGGCTGAAGCGGGTCTGAACGTCACCAGCCCGCGACGCGCCGGCAGGCGCTGGAGCCGCCGTCGAATTCGTAATGGTCGCCGCAGGCGAAGGCGACGGGCGGCTGACCGGTCTGCTCGAAAATATCGTAGCCTTCCTTGAGGTTTTTCCAGAACCCCGCCCATTGCTGATAATTGCCGCCGCCGACGAAGGAGAGCCAGCCGCCGCCGGTTTCGCGCGCAATGTTCCCTTCCGTCATGCGGAAAGGGAAGATATGGACGGGAATGTCCTTCTGTCCCGCTTTCAGCGCCGCTTCGACGAAGCCGTAGATTTCCTCGATGCCGCGGTCGGTCATGGCGAAGCAGCCCACAGACTTGCAGGCGCCGTGCACCATCACGAGCCCCCCGGTGCGGCCGTTCTGGCGGTCGAAGGCGTTGGGATAGCCGACATTGAAGGCGCGGTAATAGTTGGAATGCGGGTTCAACTGCTTGGCCGAAACGCTGTAGAAGCCTTCGGGCGACTGGTAGTCCGCCTCTTTCACTTTCGGCCCGAGCCGGCCGGACCATTTGCAGATCGGGAAGGTCTTGTAGAGCGCATAGCGGCCGTTCTTCTTCAGCCACAGCTCCAATTGTCCCTCCTGCTTGAAGATGCGCACGAAGACCGGATCGCCCATGCCGAATTTCGGCGGCGGCGGCTGGAAGGCGTCGTCGGGCGCGGGCCGCAGCGTCGGCTCGGGCAGGCGGGCGACCTGCGGGCCGGCGGGCGCGGCGGCCTCTGCGGGCGCCGGAGCGGCGGGCGTCTGCGCCGGGGCGGCGGCGGGAGCCTCCTTTGCCGGGGCGAGCGCCGCGAGCTTGTCGAGGTCGGCCGGGCGCGCTGGCGGCAGGGGCGCGTCAATGTAATTGGGCGCGGGAGCGGCGGCCGTCTGCGGCGGTTCGGCAGGCGCCTGGGAAGCGGACGGCCATTGCGGAAACCAGGACGAACCCGCCGGCTGGCCGGCTTGTGGCTGCGCGGCTTGTGGCTGCGCGGCTTGGGGCTGGGCAGGCGCCGCCTGCGCGGCGGGGGCCGGCTGTTCGGGCGGCGCTTCGAGCGCGGCGAGATCGCTCGGGCGAGTCGGGGGCAGCGGCGCGACGGTCTCGGCGGCTTGGATGTCGCCGGGCCGCTGAGGCGGGACCGGCGCGACGGGCGGGAAGGACACGACGCCCTCAACGCCCGTCTCCTGTTCGAGCGGCGGCGCCTCGGCGATCGGGGCGGGCTTTTCGTCGAGGGTCGCGGCCGCGGGCGGCGGCGCGGTTTGGGGCGGCAAGGCCGCGACGGGCGCAGGCGGCGGAGAAGCGGGAAGAACAGGCGCGGGGATAGGCTCCTGCGCCGGGGGCGCCGCCGCGCGGCGCAGGCCGGGCAGGATCGAGCCGCCGGCCGGATGCGGCGCGCCGAGAATGGCCGCCTTGTTCGGCGACCCGCCGCCGCGCCCGCCCGCGGCCGGCAGAAAACGCAGCGCCGCGACGCCCATGGCGAGCGCGCCCAGCGTAACGGCCGCCAAAAGGAGATAGGTGGAACGCGGCTTCATAAGCTTTGTGGTTCAATCCTATAGGCGCGGCCGCCGGCTGGCGATGTCTCCCTAGTGACCTGCATCAGTCGAATTGACGGGCTTTTTGGAGGACGTTCATTCGCGGCCGTCATTGCGAGCGAAGCGAAGCAATCCAGGGGCGTCACCGGGGCTCTGGATTGCTTCGCCAGTATTGCGAAGTCGGGTATACCCGACTTCGAGAAAAGGCTCGCAATGACGGTGGAAAACATCAACAAAAAGCCCGACAATTCGAGTGACGAAACCACTAATGCCCCTCGAAGGCGACAAGGGTGCGCACCGGCACGCCCAGCGCCTCGATCTTTCTCGCGCCGCCGAGGTCCGGCAGGTCGATCACGAAACAGGCCGCGACCACCTTGGCGCCCATCTTCTGGAGAAGCCGGATCGCGCCTTCGGCGGTGCCGCCCGTGGCGATGAGGTCGTCGACGAGGATGACCTTCTCGCCTTGCGCGACGGCGTCGACATGCATCTCCATCTCGTCGGTCCCGTATTCCAGCTCATAGGACACGGACACAGTCTTGTGCGGCAATTTGCCTTTTTTGCGAATCGGGACGAAGCCCGCCGAGAGCTGATGGGCGACCGCGCCGCCGAGAATGAAGCCGCGCGCCTCCATGCCGGCGACCTTCTCGATCTTCGCGCCAGCCCAGGGCTGCACCAGCTCGTCCACCGCCTTGCGGAACGCCTTGGCGTCTCCGAGCAGCGTCGTGATGTCGCGGAAGAGAATGCCCTTTTTCGGATAGTCCGGAATGGTGCGGATGGCGGCGCGTAACGGCATGGCGAACCTTTGATCGTCGTCTATGACATGCTCAAGCATAGGCTGAGCCCGCGCTGGCGCGCGCAGCCAAGCTGCATACACGCAAGACGGCTCGGCTCCAAGGATTTCAGGAGAAGCGCCGAGGCCGCCCGCCTGTTTCGGCGTCGCGCCCGGCTCACGCCGACCTTGCGTTCAACCGCGCCATCACCGCGTCGAGCTTCTTCAGCAGTTCCGGATCGCGCGCTTCCGGCGCCGTGAGAATGGCGTTGTCCAGCGCGCGGTCGGAACCGATGGGACAGGGCTCATGCTCCCGCGGGAAATCCTTCAGCACGCGGGCGACGAGCCGAGCCGCGGCGGCGGAGTTCTTGCGCACGATCTCGATCACGGACGCGACGTCCACATGGTCATGCTCGGGATGCCAGCAGTCGAAATCCGTGACCATGGCGATGGTGGCGTAGGAAATCTCCGCCTCGCGCGCGAGCTTCGCCTCCGGCATCGCCGTCATGCCGATGAGGTCGAAGCCGCTGGCTTTGTAGTGCAGCGATTCGGCGTAGGTCGAGAATTGCGGGCCTTCCATGCAAACGTACGTGCCGCCTTCCGCGATCTCGATTCGCTCGTCGCGCGCGGCCTTCGCGATGCGGGCCGAGAGCCTCGGCGCGATCGGATGCGCCATGGAGACATGCGCCACGCAGCCGTCGCCGAAGAAGGAGGATTGCCGCGCGAAAGTGCGGTCGACGAACTGGTCGACGAGCACGAAGAGTCCTGGAAAAAATTGCGATTTGAACGAGCCGCAGGCGGAGACCGAGATGAGGTCGGTGACGCCGGCGCGCTTCAGCGCGTCGATATTGGCGCGATAGTTGATCGTCGAGGGCGAGAGACGATGACCCCTTCCGTGGCGCGGCAGGAATACCGCCCGCGTGCCGCCAATCTCGCCGAAGACCAGTTCGTCCGAAGGCTCGCCCCAGGGCGTCGTCACGCGCTCGCGTCGGACGTTCTCGGCGCCGGGCAAATCGTAAACCCCTGATCCGCCGATGATGCCGACGACCGCGCGCGTCATGCGCCCCTCCATAATCGAAAAATGCGACGACGGCGAACTTATCCGTCCCCGCGCCGAAATCAAAATCGCGCGTCGCGGAGGTTACCTCGTCCCGAGGCGCAAGCGAGGCTCACGTCTCGAAGGACGAGGAAATTCCCTCCCGCCGCCCGATCGCGCTGGGCGCCGTCGCCTTTTGTCAAAATGCCGCAGCCCGATCCGGGCGATCCGCCGCGACGGGCGGCCGCCGCCCGGGCTGATTATTTTCGCGGCGCCCGCCCGCACTGCCCGGAAAACCAGCGACTCGCGCGCGCAAAGCGATGCGCGGCGTGGCGAAGCCGCTTTCGCATGGGGTCATTTGCGCCGCAACATCGCGACCGCCCAAGCGCTTTCGCGCGCGAATTCTGGGCGCCGGACAGGGTTGCGCCGCAAAATTCGCTGTGTTAGGGACCCATCGCCTTGGGACTGGGGCGTTGCCGCTCTTAGTTCCTTGCCCCTGCAGCATCCGTCGCTTCCAAGCCTGCCGCCCATCACGCGAGCGCATCATCGCGTCACGGCGCGGCTTTGAACGATGCGAATTTGACGAGCGATCCAAGTGGCTCAAGACGGAGTTTCGCTTTCCGGCGTCGCGGGACGTTACGCCTTCGCCCTTTACGAACTGGCGTCGGAAAAGAACGCCGCCGACGAGGTCGCCGCGGCGCTCGCCGCGTTCCAGAGCCTCATCAATGAAAGTCCCGACCTCAAGCGCCTTGTGAAGAGCCCCGTCTTCACTGCGCAGGAGCAGGTCAAGGCGCTCGACGCCGTTCTCGACAAAGCGGGAATTTCCGGCGTCGCCGCGAATTTCATCCGGCTCGTCGCCTCCAAGCGCCGCCTCTTCGTTCTTCCCGACATGATCGCCGCCTATCAGGCCCTGCACGACAAGGCGAAGGGCCTCGTGCGCGCCGACGTCACCGTCGCCGCCCCGCTGCGTCCCGATCATGAGTCGGCGCTGCGCCAGGCGCTCGCCGCGGTCACCGGCGGCAAGTCGGTCAGCCTCAATGTTCGCACCGATCCGTCGATCGTCGGCGGCATCGTGGTCAAACTCGGTTCGCGCATGGTCGACGCTTCCGTTCGCACCAAGCTCAACTCAATCCGCACACGCATGAAAGAGGTCGGCTGATGGATATCCGCGCCGCTGAAATTTCCGCGATCCTCAAGAACGAGATCGCCAACTTCGGCAATGAGGCCGAAGTCACCGAGGTCGGCCAGGTTCTGTCCGTCGGCGACGGCATCGCCCGCGTCTACGGCCTCGACAACGTCCAGGCCGGCGAGACGGTCGAGTTCGAGAACGGCGTGCGCGGCATGGCGCTGAACCTCGAAAGCGACAATGTCGGCATCGTCATTTTCGGCTCCGACCGCGACATTAAGGAAGGCCAGACGGTCAAGCGCACCGGCGCCATCGTCGACGTGCCGGTCGGCAAGGAGCTTCTCGGCCGCGTCGTGGACGCGCTCGGCAATCCGATCGACGGCAAGGGCCCGATCAAGGCGACGCATCGCGCCCGCGTCGACGTCAAGGCTCCCGGCATCATTCCGCGCAAGTCGGTGCATGAGCCGATGGCGACCGGCCTCAAGGCCGTCGACGCGCTCATCCCGATCGGCCGCGGCCAGCGCGAGCTGATCATCGGCGACCGTCAGACCGGCAAGACCGCCATCGCGCTCGATACGATCCTGAACCAGAAGCCGCTCAATGACGGCGACGACGAGAAGGCCAAGCTCTACTGCGTCTATGTCGCCGTGGGCCAGAAGCGCTCCACCGTCGCGCAGTTCGTGAAGGTGCTCGAAGAACGCGGCGCGCTCGAATATTCGATCATCGTCGCAGCCACCGCGTCGGACCCGGCCCCGATGCAGTTCCTGGCGCCCTTCGCCGGCTGCGCCATGGGCGAATATTTCCGCGACAACGGCATGCACGCCGTCATCATCTATGACGATCTGTCCAAGCAGGCCGTCGCCTACCGCCAGATGTCGCTGCTGCTCCGCCGTCCGCCGGGCCGCGAAGCCTATCCGGGCGACGTCTTCTACCTGCATTCGCGCCTTCTCGAGCGCGCCGCCAAGCTCAATGACGATCGCGGCGCCGGCTCGCTGACCGCTCTGCCGGTCATCGAGACGCAGGCCAACGACGTGTCGGCCTATATTCCGACGAACGTCATTTCGATCACCGACGGCCAGATCTTCCTCGAAACGGACCTCTTCTATCAGGGCATCCGTCCGGCCGTGAATGTCGGCCTTTCCGTGTCGCGCGTCGGCTCCTCGGCGCAGACCAAGGCGACGAAGAAGGTTGCTGGCAAGATCAAGGGCGAGCTCGCCCAGTATCGCGAAATGGCGGCCTTCGCCCAGTTCGGCTCCGACCTCGACGCGGTGACGCAGCGCCTGCTCAACCGCGGCGCGCGCCTCACCGAGCTTCTGAAGCAGCCGCAATTCTCGCCGCTGAAGATGGAAGAGCAGACCTGCGTGATCTATGCCGGCGTCAACGGCTATCTCGATCCGCTGCCGGTGGGCCGCGTCCGCGCCTTCGAGGACGGCCTGCTGGCCCTGCTGCGCTCGCAGCACGCCGACATTCTCGAAAGCATCCGCTCATCGAAGGATCTGTCCGACGACACGGCCGCGAAGCTCAAGAGCGTCGTCGAGACCTTCGCGAAGTCCTTCGCGTGATGTTGTCCCCTCTCCCCGTTCACGGGGAGAGGGTTAGGGTGAGGGGCAAGGCCGCCATCGCCGCTCCGCCCCTCACCCCGGCCCTCTCCCCGCATGCGGGGAGAGGGGGAAACGCCTCCTCGGGCGCGAACTCTTAAACAAGAAGCACGCTCATGCCCTCGTTGAAGGATCTTCGAAACCGGATTTCTTCCGTCAAGGCGACGCAGAAGATCACCAAGGCCATGCAGATGGTCGCGGCGGCCAAGCTGCGCCGCGCGCAGACGGCGGCCGAGGCCGCGCGTCCCTATGCCGAGCGCATGGAATCGGTGCTCGCCAATCTCGCCGCCGGCGTCGCGACCGGCGGCCCGCAGCTTCTCTCCGGCAATGGCAGGGACGACGTACATCTCCTCGTCGTCGCCACGGCCGAGCGCGGCCTGTGCGGCGCTTTCAACTCCTCGATCGTGCGTCTCGCCCGCGATCACGCCCAGCGCCTGCAGGGCCAGGGCAAGACGGTCAAGATTCTCTGCGTCGGCAAGAAGGGCTACGATCAGCTTCGCCGTCAGTTCGAGAAGGAGATCATCGAGCTGATCGAGCTGCGCGGCCTCAAGACCATCGGCTTCGACAACGCCGACGAGATCGGCAAGAAGGTCATCGCGCGCTTCGAGGCCGGAGAATTCGACGTCGCCACGCTGTTCTTCTCGAAGTTCAAATCGGTGATCGCGCAGCTTCCGACGGCGCAGCAGCTCATCCCGGCGCAGATTCCGTCGAACGAGAACGCGCCGGCGCAGGAAGGGCCGCAGGCTTCCTACGAATATGAGCCCGGCCAGGACGAGATTCTCTCGACCCTTCTGCCGCGCAACATCTCGGTGCAGGTGTTCCGCGCGCTGCTCGAAAACGCCGCCTCCGAGCAGGGCGCGCGCATGAGCGCCATGGACAACGCCACGCGCAACGCCGGCGACATGATCAAGAAGCAGACGACCCTCTACAACCGGTCGCGCCAGGCGATGATCACCAAGGAACTCATCGAAATCATCTCGGGCGCCGAAGCGCTCTGATCGTTAAAATAGACGAGGACGTAAAATGGCCGCCAACAAGCCCACGGGCCGCATCACCCAAGTCATCGGCGCCGTCGTCGACGTGAAGTTCGACGGCCACCTGCCCGAGATTCTCAACGCGCTCGAGACCACGAATCAGGGCCAGCGCCTCGTGCTCGAAGTCGCCCAGCATCTCGGCGAGAATTCGGTCCGCACCATCGCCATGGACTCCTCCGAAGGCCTCGTGCGCGGCCAGGAAGTCACCGACACCGGCGCGCCGATCTCCGTGCCGGTCGGCGAGGAGCTGCTCGGCCGCATCATCAACGTCATCGGCGAGCCGGTCGACGAAGCCGGCCCGGTCCATTCCAGCGGCGTTCGCGCCATCCATCAGCCGGCGCCGTCCTATGCCGAGCAGGCCACCGAGGCGCAGATTCTCGAGACGGGCATCAAGGTCGTCGACCTGCTCGCGCCCTACGCCAAGGGCGGCAAGATCGGCCTTTTCGGCGGCGCGGGCGTCGGCAAGACCGTGCTCATCATGGAGCTCATCAACAATGTCGCCAAGGCGCATGGCGGCTACTCCGTCTTCGCCGGCGTCGGCGAGCGCACGCGCGAGGGCAACGACCTCTATCACGAGATGATCGAGGGCGGCGTCAACAAGAAGGGCGGCGGCGCCGGCTCCAAATGCGCGCTAGTCTACGGCCAGATGAACGAGCCGCCGGGCGCCCGCGCCCGCGTCGCGCTCACCGGCCTCACCGTCGCGGAGGAATTCCGCGACAAGGGCCAGGACGTGCTGTTCTTCGTCGACAACATCTTCCGCTTCACCCAGGCGGGCTCGGAAGTGTCGGCGCTTCTCGGCCGCATTCCCTCGGCCGTGGGCTATCAGCCGACCCTCGCGACCGACATGGGCGCGCTGCAGGAGCGCATCACCACCACGACCAAGGGCTCGATCACTTCGGTGCAGGCCATTTACGTGCCGGCCGACGACTTGACCGACCCGGCGCCGGCCACCTCCTTCGCCCATCTCGACGCCACGACGGTTCTGTCCCGCTCCATCGCGGAAAAGGGCATCTATCCGGCCGTCGACCCGCTGGACTCGACTTCGCGCATGCTTTCTCCGGCGATCGTCGGCGAGGAGCATTACGATGTCGCCCGCAAGGTGCAGTCGACGCTGCAACGCTACAAGTCGCTTCAGGACATCATCGCGATCCTGGGCATGGACGAGCTTTCGGAAGAGGACAAGCTCGTCGTCGCCCGCGCCCGCAAGATCGAGCGCTTCCTGTCGCAGCCGTTCCATGTCGCCGAGGTCTTCACCGGCTCGCCGGGCAAGCTCGTGGCGCTCGCCGACACGATCAAGGGCTTCAAGGGCCTCGTCAATGGCGACTATGATCACCTTCCGGAGGCCGCCTTCTACATGGTCGGCTCTATCGAGGAGGCGATCGAGAAGGCCGCCAAGCTCGCCAAGGAAGCGGCGTAAGAATTGGACTGCGGGCCTTCGGGCCCGCAGTCATCGCGCAAAGACTCGCATCGTCGTCAGGCGAGCCCGAAGGCTCGCGGTCCAAACATCGGGACAGCCATGGCCGCTTTTCACTTCGAACTCGTTTCTCCGGAGAAGCTCCTGTTCTCAGGTGATGTCGAATCCGTTGTCGCGCCGGGCGCCGAGGGCCAGTTCACGGTCCTCAAGGATCACGCGCCGGTGATGACGACGCTGAAGTCGGGCGTCGTCACGGTCGCCGGCGGCGACGGCAAGGTCGAGAAGCTCTTCGTGCGCGGCGGCTTCGCCGATGTGAACGCCGCCGGCTTCACCATCCTGGCCGAACTCGCCGTTCCGCTCGCGGATATCGACGTGGCCAAGCTCGACGCCGACGTCAGAAACGCCAAGGAAGACCTGGCCGACGCCAAGACCGACGAGGCGCGCCAGGCCGCGAGCCTGAAGCTCGCCCAGCTCGAAGAGATGCGAGCCTCCGTCGGGTAAGACGACGACGCGTTCCGCTCCCGTCATCCAAACGCCGCGTCTTGGACGCGGCGTTTTTTATGGAGCCCCAGGCGAGGAGCGAGGACCAGCCTCCCGTCTCACCGGCGCCCGCCCAGGTTCAACAGCCGCAGCACGAGCCAGGCCGGCACCACGATCGCCGCGCCGGCCAGCACATAGCTCACGAGCTTCCCGATCGCGTCGAAGCCCAGCATGTAAATACGGTCGAAGAACGCCTGGACGCCGCGAATAATGTCCCTCGGCTCGATGTCGAGCCACATGAGCAGCGCGCCGACGACGAGGGAGATGAAGAAGAGCCTGACCGCCACATTGAGCGGCGAGCCGCCCAGAAAATCTTCGAACGCGTTCTTGGACGCCATGGAGGAAAATTCCCTGTTGGATTCAGATTGGGAAGGAATCAGCGCAACCTCGCGCCCGGGGCGCGGCGTTTTCTTGTCGAGATGCGGCCAGTTGGCGAAAGGTCCCCGATCGGTCATGAGCGCGCCAGGCCCTTGCTCATAGGCTCCCTCCGGACGGCGTCTCTTCCCTGAAGAGCCGCATTATGCGCCGCATGAAGCGCTCGGTAAAGGAGAGCGCCCTTTCGAACTCCTGCTCGCTCGGCAAGGCTGAGGGAGGCGCCGCAGGCGCGGCGACGGCTTTCAGCCGGGCGTTCTCGACGCGCAGCCTTTCTATTTCCGCCTCGAGCGCGGCGCGCTCGTCGGCGCTCAGGCGGCAGACGGAAACGCCCTCTTTCACCGTGCAGAAGGAGACGGCGCCCGTCTCCCTGTTCAGGCGTAAAAAGCCGCCTTCGGTCGGCTGCAGCGTGAAGCGCTCGCCCTCGGGCGCGATGATCGACGGCGTCTCGCCAGCGCGCGCGGCGAAGGGCAGGCATCCAAGCGTGAGCCATAAGATGAGAAGGCGCATGACAGGGGGACCCGCGCATGGATCGACTGACCGCAAATGGGGGCCGGCGCGGCTTGCGTCAATGGCGGCGCGGGCGCGGCGGCCTCGGTCCCCGCTTGATTGCGGCGCCGCGCTCGGCCATAAAACGCGGCAGGGACGCCGTTCGCGGGTCCCGCAAGGCTCGAGGCGCCAGAAGGGCTTCACGACATGTCGCGTCCGCCGCTCAATTCGCCGTTTCTCCTGGGGTTCGACGAAATCGAACGCGCGCTGGACCGCGTCGCGAGGAGCGGCACGGACGGCTATCCGCCCTACAATATCGAGCGCATTCCGCGCACCGACGCCGAGCCGGAGCGGCTGCGCATCACTCTCGCCGTGGCGGGCTTCACCCGCGACCAGCTCGACGTCTCGCTGGAGGAGAGCCAGCTCGTCATCCGCGGCCGCCAGGTCGACGACCGCGAGCGCCATTTCCTGCATCGCGGCATCGCGGCGCGCCAGTTCCAGCGCGCTTTTCTCCTCGCCGACGGCATGCAGGTGCTCGGCGCCGATCTCGTCAACGGTCTCCTGTCGGTCGATCTCGCTCGGCCCGAGCCGGCGCGGGTGATCAAGAAAATCGACATCGCCGCGCGGGATTGACGATTGCGCCGCCGGCCGGCGGGAACGCGAGGACCGGCGTCGCAGAACATGTGCGGCCGCAGGCCGCGGCGCCCCGAGCGGAAAGCTTCCATTTTTATGGGAGTGGAATGGCGGGTTCTTCAGAAATTTGCGGCATAAGGACAGAGCGGCGGCTCATGAATATGAGGCGGCGAGAGCGCGCCGCGTAAGAACCGTCCGCGGCCCGCTTGCCGGGATCTTTGGATGATTGCAGAGCAGCACATCGTCGCTCCGACCGCCGAGGAGGCGCTGGCCCACGCGCAAACGGAGCTGCGCCGCCTCTACGCGGCCCTCGACAATGTCGACAGCGGCCTCCTGATCCTCGACCGCGATCTGCGCGTGCTCTATCTCAACCCCGTTCTCTACCGCATATTCGGCATTGCGCGGCCCGAGGAGATTTTCGGCCGCGAGCCCGCCTATGAGGAATTCCTGCGCGCCGCCCATAGCGTTTGCGCGGTGGATCTCGAGGATTATATCGAAAGGCGGCTGGCCTGGGTGCGCTCGGGCGACCTTCGGCCCATGGATCTGAACATGAGCAGCGGCAAGGTGATCCGCTGCCATCTTTCCGTCCTGCCCGATGGCGGGCGCATGCTCACCTATAGCGACGTGACCGATCTGGTGGAGCAGGCGCGGGAACTCGAGCGGCTCGCCACGACCGACGCGCTGACGGGTCTTTTCAACCGGCGTCATTTCCTCGCCCTTGCGGAGATGGAATGGATGCGCGCCCGCCGCTATGGGCGGCCGCTATCCTTCCTCATGCTCGACATCGACCACTTCAAGACCATCAACGACAGTTTCGGGCATATCGTCGGCGACCAGGCGATCGTGCATCTGACGCATATCTGGCGGGAGCGCCGGCGATCCTCCGACGTCGTCGCAAGGATCGGCGGAGAGGAATTCGGCGTCCTCCTGCCGGAGACCGACCGGGAGGGCGCCGTCAGAGTCGCCGAGCGGCTCCGGCTCGACGCCGCCGCGAGCCCCCTATCCTTGCCGGAAAGCGTCATTCGCGCGACGGTCAGCATCGGCGTCGCGTCCTGCTCGGCGCTGACGCCGGCCTTTTCGAGCCTGATGGAGGCGGCCGACAGGGCGCTCTACAAGGCGAAACGGCTCGGGCGCAATCGCGTCGTCGTCGAGAACGCGCCGGCGGCCGCCTGAGGATCGGCTATTCCGCCGGCGCGCGCATTGGCGGCCGAGCGCTCATCGCCGTGAGCTTCGTCGCCGCCACGATGGCGGCGATCGTCAGCGCATAGACGACGACCTGCATCTGCGAGGGCTGATCGGCATAGCCGATGAGCGTGTGCAGCACGCGGCCGGGAATGCTCTTGTCGGAGAGAATCCAGGACGTGTCCCACAGCGTGTCGGCGAGCGCCGTGACGGCGCCCGCCTGCTGGAGGAAGGCGACCGCCTGCGCCGCGAGCCCCGCCGCAAGCAGGGTGATGAGCGCGGTTGTCACGGCGAAGAGCTTTTTCGGCGGAATCGAAACGAGGCCGAAAAAGGTCGCGACGCTCGTCAGGGCGCCGAGCGCAAGGCCGGCGCCGCCGCCGACGAGCACGCTCGCCCCCGATTCGCCGGAAGCGAGAACGCCATAGAGGAAGAGCGCGACCTCCGAGCCCTCGCGCAACACGGCGAGGCCGACGACGGCCGCCAGCGCGAAGAGCGTGCGGTCGCCCTGCGCGACCGCCTTGCCGACGACGGAGAGCTCCTGCGCGAGCTCGCGCCCATGCCGCGCCATCCAGATATTGTGCCAGGCGAGCATGGCGACGGCGAGCATCAGCACGCCGGCGTTGAACAACTCCTGCCCGCTGCCCGCGAAGGCCTTGGAAAGCTGCTCCGCGAAGGCCGCGACGATCAGCGCGCCGAGCACGCCCGCGGCGACGCCGCCCGCGATAAAGACGCGGGAGCCCGCCACGCCGCGCGTCACCGCCGCGACGATGCCGATGATGAGGCCCGCCTCGATGGCCTCGCGAAAGACGATGATCAGCGCGCCAAGCATTATTCGACGACCACCTCTCCCTTGGCGCTGTCCTCGTGGAACTCGCCGACGAATTTGTAGCGGCCCGGTTTGAGCGCGCGGAGCGGGAAGGTCGCCTCGCTATTCGCGGGCACGACCTTCTCGATGCGCAGCGGCTTCGACTCAAATTCCTCCGGCGTCGCGTCGAGATTCTTCACGACGAGCGTCGCCGCCTTGTCGGCGGGAATTTTGAGCTCGGCGGGATCGAATTTGTGATCCTTGATGGTGAGCGTATAGGTCTCGGCGAAAGCCGCGCCCGAGAATCCCGTGATGAAAGTCAAAACAGCCGCCACAACCTTGTTCATGCGCGTTTCATCCTGATCGAATACTTCCGCCAAGCAACGTAGGGACCAGCAGCGCGGCCGTCAAAGGGGCGTAATCTGGATTGTTTCCAGAGTGATGCATTGGCGTTTTTCTTACATGCGGCTGTTCGAATTCTTACGGCTAGCCGTCGGGATAGCCATGACGGGCCTTGGAGGCGCGCAGGAGCGAGACCGCTTTCGCGTCCTGCCCCGCGGCGCAGGCGGACGCGGCTTCCGAAATCTCGCCTTGGATCTGGCCGTAGACGCCCTGATTGACATGGCCCATGGCGAGATCGTTCTCGATCACCGCCTTGTAGCGATTGACCGCCGCCGAGCAGCCCGCGCCTTCGGGAAGCGTCGCGCTCGCCGGCGCGGGACGCGGCGGGTCGATTGCGGGTTGCGTCTGCCGGGGCGCGTTGCAGGCGGCGAGCGCCGCGGCGGCGGCGAGGGCGAAAAAGCCGGAAAGGCGCATCTTCTGGTCTCCACTGCTTCGCATTGCGGCAAGTCTTAACCGCAGCGCCAGGAGCCGGCAATGGCGGGACGCGTCAGGTCGTCGCCGCTGCGCCCCCTCTCCCCGTGAAAACGGGGAGAGGGTCGGGGCGAGGGGCAAAGCGGCCGCATGCGCGCTGAGATTTCGGCGGCATGCTACATTCTTGGCGCGGCTTCGCCCTCACCCCAGCCCTCTCCCCGCGCGCGCGGGGAGAGGGGGTGCGCATCGGCGCGAAATGGAGTCCCCATGCCCCTTCCCCCTCCGGGCTATTTCGCCGCCGGCCTCGACGCCGATCCCGAGCTCGCCGCCGCCATCAATGGCGAGCTCGCCCGCCAGCGCGACGGGATCGAGCTCATCGCCTCCGAGAACATCGTGTCGCGTCTCGTGCTCGCGGCGCAGGGCTCCGTGCTCACCAACAAGACGGTCGAGGGCGCGGCCTATGCGCGCTATTATGGCGGGGCGGAATTCGCCGACGCGATCGAGGCGCTCGCCGTCGAGCGCGCGAAAAAGCTGTTCGATTGCCGTTTCGCCAATATGCAGCCGCATTCGGGCTCCAACGCAAACGCCGGCGTGTTTCTCGGGCTGTTGAAGCTCGGCGACGGCATTCTCTCCATGAATGTCGCGGCGGGCGGCCATATCAGCCACGGCCATCCCGCGACGCTCACGGGGCGCGATTACGCCATCGCCCATTATGGCGTCAATCGCAAGACGGAGCGGCTCGATCTCGACGAGCTGCGCGATCTGGCGTGCGCCGCGCGGCCGAGAATGATCGTCGCCGGCGGCTCCGCCTATCCGCGCGCGATCGATTTTGCGGGGCTGCGCGCGATTGCGGACGAAGTGGGCGCCTACCTTCTCGTCGACATGGCGCATTTCGCCGGGCTCGCGGCGACGGGACTTTATCCGAATCCCTTTCCGCACGCCCATGTCGCCACGACCACGACCTATAAGTCGCTGCGCGGCGCGCGCGGCGGCATGGCGTTGTGGAACGACGAGGCGCTCACCTCGCGCATAAATGCGGGCATATTCCCCGGCGTGCAGGGCTCGGTGATGCTGCACGCCGTCGCCGGCAAGGCCGCGTGCCTGGGCGAGGCGCTGAAGCCCGACTTCCGCGCCTATAACGAAGCCGTGCTCGAAAACGCCCGCGCGCTCGCCGAAACGCTCGGCCGGCACGGCCTGCGCATCGTGACGGGCGGGACCGATATGGGGCTGATGCTCGTCGATCTCGCCGCGACGGGCGTAACCGGCGACGTCGCCGCCAAGGCGCTGGAGAAAGCCGGACTCGCGACGAACAAGAACATGATCCCCTTCGATCCGCGCCCGCCGGAGGCGCCCTCCGGCCTGCGACTGTCGAGCAACGCCGGAACGACGCGCGGCTTCGGCCGGTCGGAATTCGAACGGATCGGCGGCTGGATTGCGCGCATTCTAGGCAATCCCTCCAATCTTCACGCAATCGACGCGACGCGCGAAGAAGTGCTGGCGCTGTGCCGGGCTTTTCCTATTTACTAGCCGCGTCACTTCAATCGCGGCGGTCATGGCTTCAAAATTCACGGCGCGCTTCGTTCAGTCGCTCGAAAAGGTCGATGCGGCGGCGTGGGACGCCTGCGCCAATCCCCGGACGCCGGCGGCGGATGACGGCGAACGCTTCAATCCTTTCGTCGCGCACGCCTTCCTCGACGCGCTGGAGCGCTCGGGCTCCGTGGGCGCGCGCACGGGCTGGTCGCCGGTTCATGTGCTGGTGGCGGACGATGCGGACCGCCTCATCGCCTGCGCGCCCGCCTATCTCAAGACGCACAGCCTCGGCGAATATGTCTTCGACCAGAGCTGGGCGCAGGCCTATGAGCGGGCCGGCGGACGGTACTATCCGAAGGTGCAGGTCGCGGCGCCTTTCACGCCGGCGACGGGGCGCCGCCTGCTCGTCGCGCCTGACGCGCCCGAGGGCGCGCGCCAGGCGCTGGTCGCCGCGCTGCGCGGCCTGTGCAAGGCGACGCAGTCCTCCTCGATCCATGTCGCCTATCCGACGCGCGCGGACGCCCATGCGCTGCGCGAAGCGGGCTTCACGCTCCGGGCGGGCGAACAGTTTCACTTTCTCAACGACGGCTATTCGAGCTTCGACGATTTCCTGAACGCGCTCTCCGCGCGCAAGCGCAAGGGCGTGAAGCGCGAAAGGCGCGAGGCGCTCTCCGACGATCTTTCGATCGAGCGTCTCACGGGCGCCGACATTAAAAGCCGTCACTGGGACGCTTTCTTCGCCTTCTATACGGATACGGGCGCGCGCAAATGGGGGCGGCCCTATCTCACGCGCTCCTTCTTCGACCTCGTCGGCGCGGCGATGGCGGACCGCATTCTTCTCGTCATGGCGAAACGCGACGGCGACTATGTCGCGGGCGCCATCAATTTTCTCGGCGACGACGCGATCTATGGCCGTAATTGGGGCGCGCTGATCGAACGGCGGTTCCTGCATTTCGAGGTCTGCTACTATCAGGCCATCGATTATGCGATCCGTCATGGCTATAAGCGCGTGGAGGCCGGCGCGCAGGGCGAGCACAAGCTTGCGCGCGGCTATCGGCCGGTCCTCACCTGGTCGGCGCATGATTTCGCCGATGCGGGATTCCACGCCGCGATCGCCGATTATTGCCGGCGCGAGCGGCGCGCGCTCGACGAGATGATGGCGGAGCAGGAAGCCGCGCTGCCCTTTCGAAAGGCGGAGGAAGAGGCTTGAAGCCTCGCGGCGGCGAAGCGTTTCGGGAAAGGAGCGGCGCATGGCTACGGTTCGTCTGTTGAGCGACGAAGAACTCTCGCCGGAAGCGCAGGCGGTGTTCGCCGACATACGCGCGACGCGCGGGAGCGACTTCGTGAATAATTTTTGGCGCGCGCTGGCGCATGATCCCGCGACGCTGAAGCGCATATGGGAGAGCGTGAAGGCGGTGATGGGCCCGGGCGCGCTGGACCCGAAGGTCAAGGAGATGATCTATGTCGCCGTCTCCGTCGCGCATGGCTGCCCCTATTGCATCCATTCGCACACCGCCGGCGCGCGCGCCAAGGGCATGACGGAGGCCGAATATGCCGAGCTTGTCGCCGTCATCGGCATGGCGTCGGAGACGAACCGCCTCGTGACGGCGCTGGGCGTGCCGGTCGACGAGGCGTTCGAGATTCGCTAGATCGACGCGCGTCCGCCGAAAAGCCGGCGTTCCTTTTCGCCGCGCTCTAAACCTTTAAAATCGATCATATTGTCTGCGTTTAGGCGATTCCGCCTAAACGCGGCGCGATCTATCGCTGCGGCCCGCTTTCGTTCAGCGCCGCATAGGGAATGACCGGCCAGTCCGGATTGTCGCAATTCCTCGCCGCGCGCGGGAAGGACGCGCCGACATAAAGCCCCTTGTCGGTGAGGCGCCAGGCCGGAAAGCTCCAGACCTCTGCGTCGGAATAGTCGCAATCGTCCTTATGCGGCGCCATCTCCTTTGGATGGAAGCGCTTGAGCAAGGCGACGAGCGCCGGCGCAAAGGTCTTGGAGCGATAGTCGAGCCACGCCTCCGAGTCCTTTTTCGGAACGGGCGCCTTGCCGAATTTTAGAAGATCGTCGAGCTCCAGCTCCTTGCCCGTATGCGCGTCGAAACTGTGCCCCTCCAGGCTGAAATCGGGATGCGCGGCCCCGGCGCAGCTCCAGGCCTCGTTGATCGCAAAGCTGACATAGGCGTCCGAAAGATAGGGTCCTTCAACCTCCAAGCTTTCGACGCCCGAGCCGCCCGTCGCGCTCGCGCAACTGAAATATTGCGATATGTTCGCCCATTGTATCTGCGCCAGCCGCCTGTTCATCGCCGCCATGACGGGCGCGGGATAGCCGCCGTCGATTCGAAAGAGACGGACCCCGCTCACGGGCTCGACATGCCAGCGGACCGTCTTCCCGGCGACGACCTCGAGCTTTTGCGGTTTCAGAGTCAGGCCGGCGAGTCGCATCTTTTCATAGAGGTCGAGCTCGTCCGGCGCGTCGGCGGGCGAATCGTCGGCGGCCTCCGGCCCGACGGCGCGCAGCCGGACCGGAAGGGTCTTGCCCTTCGCCGTCGTCAGGCTTCCCTCATATCCCGAAGCGCCGGGCTTGAGGCTGAGCTTGTCGCCCGTCGCGTTGGACTCGAGCTGAACGACGCCCTTTTTGACGTCGCCGCTGAGATCGATGTCGAAACGTCTCGCGCGATAGAAATAACGGCCGAAGACGGAATCGCCCGAGCGCTCCAGCGCCACGACCACGGGCGACGCGCCGACGGCGCCTTCATAAATCTTTTCCGCCGGCTCGCCGTCCTTCGCCGTGGCGTCGCCGGGCGAGAAGAGGGCGGCGGACAGAGAAGCCAGAACGGCCAGCGCGATGCGAAACATGTCGACCCCGATAATGTTGCGGAACGGTTTGGATTAGAAGCCATGGCCATTTGCGCGCGGCTTCGTCAATCCGCCATCATAAACCGCGCCGCCTCCGCTTTGCCGCGCCGGTTCCGGCAAGCGGCGACCTTCGTGGCGCGGGGATGGCGGACCGCGTCCCTCTCGGCCAGGCCGGGGAACAAAGAGCGCCGCGCGGGGATTTAACCGCCTTCCGGGCTGCGCGTCTTCGCCGCCCTCTTTTCGCTCGGAGGACACAAATGCGCCGCTGGCTCGTTTCCGCCTTCGCGCTTGTCAGCGGCTTTTGCTTCGCGCAATTCGCAGCGGCGCCGCCGGACAGGGCGGACATCCGATCCGTCCTTCGCCGCGTCAGCCTGCCGGAGGGCTTTACGATCTCGCTCTACGCGCTCGCGCGCGGCGCGCGGACGATCGCGGTCGGTCCGAAAGGCGATGCGATCTTCATCGGGACCGGCTCCGAGAACCGCATCTATGTGCTGACCCCGGACCGGGGCCACGCCGGAAAGGTCGACGTCCTGAAGACCGGACTTGCGCTCGATCTGCCGCACGGCCTGTGCTTTTCCGAGAGCGGAACGCTTTACGTCGTTGAGCGCAACCGCGTCATCGCCATTCCGCATGCCGAGGAGGAGTGGCGGCGGCCCCGCGCGATCGTCGTCGTGAAGCGGGGCCGGCTCATCCCCAAAGCCGAGGAGCGCGACGGCCATACGCTGCGCGTCTGCCGGATCGGCCCCGACGACAGGCTCTATGTGTCGCTCGGCCAGCCTTACGACGTCCCGCCCAGGGAAAAACTCGCGCTTTACGACCGCACGGGCGTCGGCGGGATCATCCGCATGAATCTCGACGGTTCGGCGCGCGAGGTCTACGCCCGCGGCGTCCGCAATTCCGTCGGCATGGATTTCAACCCCGCCGACGGGGCGCTCTGGTTCACCGACAATCAGTCGAATGAGATGGGAGACGACGCGCCGCCCGGCGAGATCAACCGCGCCGACCGGCGGGGGCTCCATTTCGGCTTTCCGTGGTATGGCGGCGGCCATGCGCGCACGCCGGAATATGCGCGGGAAACGCCGCCGGCCGACGTCGTCTTTCCCGAGGCGGAGGAAGCCGCGCACGCCGCCGATCTCGGCATGGCCTTCTATTCGGGGACCGTCTTTCCCGAGAAATATCGCGGCGGAATCTTTTCCGCGCAGCATGGCTCCGGCGCGCGTGGGGCGCCGGTCGGCGCGCGCGTCATGTTCACGCGGCCCGGCCCGGACGGCAGAGGCGGGATCAGCGAACCTTTCGCCGAAGGCTGGAACACGGGCGCCCTCCCCTATCTCGGACGGCCGGTCGATGTGGCGCAGACGCCCGACGGCGCGCTGCTCGTGACCGACGACGAGAATGGGGCGGTCTACAGGATCTCCTATCAGGGGAGCCTCGTCGCCGGCCGGTGAGCCGCCATCCGCCGGCGAAGCTCGGCTCCCGCTTTTTCGAGCGCGCGCCAATTGCGGCGCAGACCGCCGCGAACCATCTATCGCCCATGCGATTTTTCAGCGAGAGGCCCGATATGCGGATGGCGATCAGGCGGGCCGGCGCGCGGGGCGCGGCCAATTTCGGCTGGCTCGACAGCCGGCACAGCTTCTCCTTCGGCGAATATTACGACCCGGCCCATATGGGCTTCGGGCCGCTGCGGGTCATCAATGAGGATCGCGTGGCGCCGGGCGGCGGCTTTCCAACCCATCCGCATCGCGACATGGAGATCGTTTCCTATGTGCTCGAGGGCGCGCTGGAGCATAAGGACAGCATGGGGACCGGCTCCGTCATCCGCCCCGGCGACGTGCAGCGCATGACCGCCGGGACCGGCGTCACGCATAGCGAATACAACGCCTCCGACGAGGAGCCGACGCATTTCCTGCAAATATGGATCATCCCCGAGCGCGTCGGCCTCGCGCCGGGCTATGAGCAGAAACGCTTCGAGCCCGAAGAGAAGCGCGGAAAGCTGCGGCTCGTCGCCTCGCGCGACGGCCGCGAGGGCGCGATCACGATCCATCGCGACGTCGATCTCTACGCGACGCTGCTCGCCAAAGGCGAGCGCCTGATGCATCGCCTCGCGCCGGGCCGCGCGGCCTGGGTGCAGGTGGCGCGCGGCGCGATCGCCGTCAATGGCGAACGGCTCGAGGCCGGCGACGGCGCCGCCGTGAGCGATTCAGCCGATTTGCGGCTCGAGGGCCTGGCCGAAGCGGAGGCGCTGGTCTTCGACATGGCGATGTGAGGCCCCGGGACGACCGCGTTTACAGGCCCAGCGCCAGCCGTCCCGGATCCTCCAGCGTCTCCTTGACGCGCACCAGGAAGGTCACGGCCTCCTTCCCGTCCACGATCCGGTGATCGTAGGAGAGCGCCAGATACATCATGGGGCGGATTTCGATCTTGCCGTCCGCCGCGACGGGGCGCTCCTGTATCTTGTGCATGCCCAGAATGCCGGACTGCGGCGCGTTGAGGATCGGCGTCGACATCAGCGAGCCGTAGACGCCGCCATTGGAGATGGTGAAAGTGCCGCCCTGCAGATCGGAAATGTCGAGCGCGCCCTCGCGCGCCTTCTTGCCGAGCGCGCCGATAGCCTTCTCGATCTCTGCGAGCGACAGGCGGTCGGCGTCGCGCACCACCGGCACGACGAGCCCCTTATCGGTGCCCACCGCCACGCCGATATGGCAGAAGCGCTTATAGACGATGTCCGTTCCGTCGATCTCGGCGTTGACGGCGGGAATCTCTTCGAGCGCCTGACAGCAGGCCTTCACGAAATAGCCCATGAAGCCGAGCTTCACGCCGTGCTTCTTCTCGAAGAGCTCCTTGTATTTGTTGCGCTGCGCGATCAGCGCCGACATGTCGACCTCGTTGAAGGTCGTGAGCATCGCCGCGACGTTCTGCGCTTCCTTCAGGCGCCTTGCGATGGTCTGGCGCAGGCGCGTCATCTTCACGCGCTCCTCGCGGGCGGCGTCCGCCTGCGGCGCGGGCGCGCGCGGCGCGGGCGCGCGCGGCGCGGGCGCCGGGGGCGGCGCCTCGACGGCGGGCGCGGGAGCGAAGACCTGCTGCGCGGGCGGCGCCGGCGCGCGGGCGGCGAAGTCGATCACGTCGGATTTGAGCGCCTGTCCACGCTTGCCGGAGCCCGCGATCTGCGAGACGTCGACGCCCTTCTCGGCCGCGATCTTGGCGGCCGCCGGAGAAGGCGGCGTCGCCGCGACCGGGGCGGGCGCGGGCTGAGCCGCCGGCGCGGGCGCGGCGGCGGCGGGCGCGGGCTGGGCGGCGGGCGCCGGAGCGGCGGCGGCCCCGCCGGGCGCGATCTGGCCGAGCAGCGCGCCCGGCGCGACCGTCTCGCCTTCCTTGGCGACGATCTCGGCGAGCACGCCGGCGGCGGGCGCGTTCACTTCGAGCGTCACCTTGTCCGTTTCGAGCTCGGCCAGGGTCTCGTCGGCGCGGACCGGATCGCCGGCCTTCTTGAACCAGCGGCCGATCGTCGCCTCGGTGACGGATTCGCCGAGAGTCGGAACGCGAATTTCAGTCATGTCTCTTCGTCCTTGGCGGCGTCTGCTCCCTCTCCCCGCTCGCGGGGAGAGGGCTGGGGTGAGGGGCAAGCAAGCTCAGTTTTTTCCGATACGAACTACGAAAACGGCGCCGGGGCGAAAGCGGCTTCGCCCTTCGCCCCGACCTCTCCCCGCACGCGGGGAGAAGGAATCAGGCCCCGAAGGCGTCGTCCTGAAAGGCCTTTAACTGCGCCAGATGCTTCGACATCGTGCCCGCCGCCGTCGAGGCCGCCGCCGGGCGGCCGACATAGCGCGCACGCTTCGTCTTGCCGCTCACCTGACCGAGCACCCATTCGAGATAGGGCTCGACGAAGAACCACGCCCCCATATTCTTGGGCTCCTCCTGGCACCAGACCACATCGGCGCCCTTGAAGCGCGACAAGGCGGTGACGAGGCTCTTCAGCGGGAAGGGATAGAGCTGCTCGACGCGCAGCAGATAGACGTCGTCGATCCCGCGCTTTTCGCGGTCCTCGAGCAGATCGTAATAGACCTTGCCGGAGCAGAGAACGACGCGGCGAATTTCCTCGTCCGGCCGCAGCGTCGCTTTTTCATGCGTCTCTCCGTCGTCGAGCAGGATGCGCTGGAAGCTCGAAGCCATGCCCATCTCGCCGAGACGCGAGACGCAGCGCTTGTGGCGGAGCAGCGATTTCGGCGCCATGAGGATGAGCGGCTTGCGCATGTTGCGGTGAAGCTGGCGGCGCAGAATGTGGAAGTAGTTCGCTGGCGTCGAAACGTTCGCGACCTGCATATTGTCCTCGGCGCAAAGCTGCAGATAGCGCTCGAGCCGCGCGGAGGAGTGCTCCGGCCCCTGCCCCTCATAGCCGTGCGGCAGCAGGCAGACGAGGCCCGACATGCGCAGCCATTTGCGCTCGCCCGCCGACAGGAACTGGTCGAAGACCACCTGCGCGCCATTAGCGAAGTCGCCGAACTGCGCCTCCCAGAGCACGAGCGCGTTGGGCTCCGCGAGCGAATAGCCATATTCGAAGCCGAGCACGGCCTCTTCCGAGAGCATCGAATTGATGACCTCGAACTTGCCCTGGCGGGGCGAGAGATGATCCAGGGGGATGTAGCGGGCTTCCGTCTCCTGATCGATCAGCACGCTGTGGCGCTGCGAGAAGGTGCCGCGCTCGCTGTCCTGCCCGGAGAGGCGAACCTTGTAGCCCTCGGTGAGCAGCGTGCCGAAGGCGAGCGCCTCGGCCGTGGCCCAATCAATGGCCGTCCCCTCCTCGATGGCGGCGCGCCGATTGTCGAGGAAACGCTGAATCGTGCGATGCAGCCTGAAATCCGGGGGAACGCTGGTGAGCTTCGCGCCGATGTCGCGCAGGGATTCGAGCGGCGCGCCGGTCTTGCCCTTGCGCTCGTCCTCGGTCGCCTGATAGCCGGGCTTCAGCCCCGCCCAGCGGCCGTCGAGCCAGTCGGCCTTGTTCGGCTTGTAGGATTGGCTCGCCTCGAATTCCGCTTCCAGGCGGGCGCGCCAATCCTCCTTCATCCTGTCGGCTTCGGCCTTGGAGAGCTGGCCCTCATTGGCGAGCTTCTCGCCGTAAAGATCGAGCGTCGTGCGATGCGCCCGGATCTTCTTGTACATCAGCGGCTGGGTGAAGCCCGGCTCGTCGCCTTCATTGTGGCCGAAGCGGCGATAGCACCACATGTCGATGACGACGGGCTTCTGGAACTGCTGGCGGAATTCCGTCGCGACGCGGGCCGCGAAGACCACGGCCTCGGGATCGTCGCCATTCACATGGAAGATCGGCGCCTCGACCATCTTCGCCACATCCGACGGATAGGGCGAGGAGCGCGAGAAGCGCGGATAGGTGGTGAAGCCGATCTGATTGTTGATGATGAAATGCACGGAGCCGCCCGTGCGATGGCCCTTGAGCCCCGACAGGCCGAAGCATTCCGCCACCACGCCCTGGCCCGCAAAGGCCGCGTCGCCGTGAATGAGCAGCGGCAGCACGATGCGGCGGTCGCCGCCATGCTGATCCTGCTTGGCGCGCACCTTGCCGAGCACGACCGGATCGACGATTTCGAGATGCGACGGATTGGCGGTGAGCGAGAGATGGACCCTGTTGCCGTCAAATTCGCGGTCCGACGAAGCGCCGAGGTGGTATTTGACGTCGCCGGAGCCCTCCACCTCGTCCGGCAGGACGGAGCCGCCCTTGAATTCATGGAAGAGCGCGCGATGCGGCTTGGCCATCACCTGGCAGAGCACGTTGAGGCGGCCGCGATGGGCCATGCCGATGACGATCTCCTTCACGCCGAGCGCGCCGCCGCGCTTGATGATCTGCTCCAGCGCGGGAACCATCGCCTCCGCGCCGTCAAGGCCGAAGCGCTTGGTGCCGGTATATTTGACGTCGAGGAACTTCTCGAATCCTTCCGCTTCGACGAGCTTGTTGTAGATCGCGCGCTTGCCCTGGTCGGTGAAGACGATCTCCTTTTTCGGGCCCTCAATGCGCGCCTGCAGCCAGGCCTTCTCGTCCGGATTGGAGATATGCATGAATTCGAAGCCGATCGGGCCGCAATAGGTGCGGCGCAGGATCGTGACCATTTCGAAGACGCTGGCGTATTGCAGGCCGAGAACGCCGTCGATGAAGATCTTGCGGTCGTAATCCTCGTCCTTGAAGCCGTAGGTCTCGGGATGCAGCTCGCCATGGTCGTGGCGCTGCTCGAGGCCGAGCGGATCGAGATTGGCGTGGAGATGGCCGCGCATGCGATAGGCGCGGATCATCATCAGCGCGCGCACCGAGTCGCGCGTCGCGCGCTGCACCCCGTCGGCGGTGACCGCGGTCGGCGGCGGAACGGGAGCGCCTTTGGGCGCGGGCTTGGCGGCGGGCGGGGGATAGTCGCCGGTAAGCGCGCTCACCCATTCGCCATTGGCGGCGGGCGGCCAGTCCGGGCGCGCCCAGGAAGGACCGGAAGGCTGCACCGCGCCGGGGACGGCGCCCATTTCGGAGAAGAACCGGGCCCATTCGGGGCCGACCGCCGAAGGGTCGGCTTCATAGGCGTCAAGCAGGCTCTCAATATAGGCGGCGTTCGCGCCCTGGAGAAATGAAGTGGTTGCAAAGCCGTGATTTTGCGCAGAACGCGGGCCGCCGGGAGCCGCCGGTCCGGCCACGCCATCAGTTTCAAGACGCGCCATAATTCTCGCTTCTCTTGAAGCCGAGGGCGGCGCATTAGCGGGCTCGCTCCGCCCGCCGCCGAAGGCTTGTTTGGGGGCGCCGCCAAAAGCGGCGACGCCCTTAATCTAAGTTCTCCGAGGCGGCAAAGAAGAGCGCGGCAGCGCCTAACCTTTAAGCACCTCGACCAAAGTCTTGCCCAGTCGGGCCGGAGACGGCGACACGCGAACGCCCGCCGACTCCATCGCCGCGATCTTGCTCTCGGCGTCGCCCTTGCCCCCGGAGATGATCGCGCCGGCATGGCCCATGCGCCGGCCGGGAGGCGCCGTGCGGCCGGCGATGAAGCCCACAATGGGCTTCCTGCGGCCGCGCTTGGCTTCGTCTTTCAAGAATTGGGCCGCTTCCTCTTCCGCCGAGCCGCCGATCTCGCCGATCATGATGATCGACTTGGTCGCGTCGTCGGCGAGGAACAGCTCCAGCACCTCGATGAAGTCCGTGCCCTTGACGGGATCGCCGCCAATGCCGACCGCGCTCGTCTGGCCGAGGCCCTCGCGGGTCGTCTGGAAGACGGCCTCATAGGTGAGCGTGCCGGAGCGCGACACGACGCCGACCGAGCCCCTGGAGAAGATGTTGCCCGGCATGATGCCGATCTTGCTCTCGCCCGCCGTGACGACGCCCGGACAGTTCGGCCCGATGAGGCGGGATTTGGAGCCCGAGAGCGAGCGCTTGACGCGGATCATGTCCTGCACCGGCACGCCCTCGGTGATGCAGACGATCAGCGGGATTTCCGCGTCGATCGCCTCGCAGATGGCGTCGGCCGCGCCCGGCGGCGGCACATAGACCACCGAAGCCTGCGCGCCGGTCTTGTCGCGGGCCTCGGCCACCGTGTCGAAGACGGGCAGGCCGAGATGCGTGGAGCCGCCTTTGCCCGGGGAGACGCCGCCGACCATCCTGGTTCCATAGGCGATCGCCTGTTCCGAATGGAAAGTGGCGGTCTTGCCGGTGAAACCTTGCGTGATGACTTTGGTGTTCTTGTCGATCAGGACGGACATGCAGCGATTCCTAAAGAGAACGGGCGGCGCGGAAAGCGCGGGCGCCTCGCCCCCCGGGAGAGGAGCGCGGCCCCGCGCCGCGAATTTCGCGGCCGCCAAATTATTGGGAAGAGCGCCCGCTTACAAGGCGGAAAGCGCCCGGAAGACGCGCATGCGACCGGCTGTCGCGACGCCATGCCGGGCGGAGCGCGGCGGCGGGCGCCTCAAAACGGCCAGCGCGGATAGCCCGTCGGCTCCGCCGTCTGGGCGCGGCGCCTGGCCGAGGCGATATAGACCTCGCGGCGGAGGCGATTGATCCCGCCGAGCGGCTGATGCTCGACGAGGCCGTGCCAGGGCGTGAAGACGAGATGCTCGCATTCGCTCGCCTGCAGGGGCTGGTCGAAATCCTGCGGCCGGATCGTGATGACGGCGACGTTCTGATAGGCCGCCGTCCCGTCGGATTTGGGCTTCCATTCCGTATTGGCGCTTTCGATCGGATAGGCCTCGTCATCGGGCTGCAGCCCGTCGGGCCGTAGCTGGACCTGGAAATCGAAGATCACGGGCTCGGCGCCGACGGCGAGGCTCTTCTTCATGGCGAGGCGCAGATAGTCCTTGTCGGGACTGTCCGGCGTCGGCGACGGATTGGCCGGCGCTCTTGGCTTCGCCGCGAATTTCGCGGCCTTGTCCTTGCCAAAGAGGAAAGGCGCGGCCGAGAAGTAGGCGGCGTCGAGCGGGCTCGCGAGCTGGGCCGGCTGAATGACCCGGGTGACGATCCCCGCGATCTTCATCCGCGCTGGATTCTTGGGATCGAAGAAGATCGGCAGGAATTCGCGCGTATTGTCCTTGTGCTCGACCTGGAGCCTGGTGAAGGCGTCATATTCCGCAACGTCCGGAAAGGCGAACATGGGCTGGTTGATGAGCAGGAAGTCCTGCGTCTTGCCGCCGGGCTCCTTCAGGAGCGTCTCGCCCTCGACGCCCATGAGCTTGATCGCCATGCCGCGGCTGTCGGCCTTCTTGTCGTTGACGTCCGGCGCGAGCACGGCGGTGGCGTTGGAGTAGCGAATCCAGGCCGGATAGGTTCTGCCCGGCGTCGCGAAGACGCCCACGCGATATTTCTCCGGCAGGTCGGCCCTAACGGCGAAATCGGCCTTCACGCAGCCATGCGCCTTGGGATGGACGGCGCGGCGGGCCATGGTCTCGCCCGAGGCCGCGCCGTAGCGCTGCTCCAGGAGCTTGCCCGTCAGCTCGACCATTTCCGCGATCTGGGCGCTTTCGCCCGGGGGAACGGCTTCGAAATTCGTGGCGAGGAACTCGTCCGCGCTCGCGCGCGAGAACGGGGCCAAAGGAGCCAGGCCGGCGGCCAAAGCCAGGATCGTCAGTCTCCTCATCTGAAATACTCCAAATATTCGGGCCCCGGAACGGGCCCAGGCAAATGAGTCGCCAATAAACCGGCGCCGCCGCAGGCGCCGGAAACCCGGCCCCGCCTGCGGCGCTTCAAGGTTCAGCGATCGTCAAGACGGTGTCAATGCTGGATTTTTCAGCTTCGACCGCATGACGGAACAAAAAAGCCGGCGGGTCTCCCCGCCGGCTCAATTCGCCGATACGTCCGAGGCGGCCCCCTCCTTCGAGACGCGAACTTCGCTCGCGCTTCGGGATGAGCCTAAGCGTTTGACGCAGATGCGGAAGCCCCTCATGCTGAGGAGGCTCCGCAGGAGCCGTCTCGAAGCGCGCGAGGGGCGTCAGCGCGAACTATCAGCGGTCTGAGCGGGCGGGTTTTCCCGCCCGCTCCATAACCGTCGGATCGGCTCTCCGCCTTACGCCGTGACCGCGCCCAGCGTCGCGACGTCCACCTTCACGCCCGGACCCTGGGTCGAGCTGATGGCGACGCGCTGGATATAGGTTCCCTTCGCGCCCGTCGGCTTGGCCTTGGCGACCGCGTCGACGAAAGCCTTGATGTTCTCGACGAGCTTGCCGTCGTCGAAGGAGGCCTTGCCGACCGTGCCCTGAATGATGCCGGCCTTCTCGACGCGGAACTCGACCGCGCCGCCCTTGGAGGCCTTCACCGCGCCGGCGACGTCCATGGTCACCGTGCCGACCTTCGGATTCGGCATCATGCCGCGGGGGCCCAGCACCTTGCCGAGACGGCCGACGAGCGGCATCATGTCGGGCGTCGCGATGCAGCGGTCGAACTCGATCGTGCCGCCCTGGACGATATTGACCAGGTCCTCGGCGCCGACGACGTCCGCGCCCGCCGCCTTCGCCTCGTCCGCCTTGGCGCCGCGCGCGAAGACGCCGACGCGGAGCGTCCGGCCCGTGCCGTTCGGCAGATTGACCACGCCGCGCACCATCTGATCGGCATGCTTGGGGTCGACGCCGAGATTCATGGCGATCTCGACCGACTCGTCAAACTTGGCCGTGGCGCGTTCGCGCACGAGCTTCACGGCCTCGTCGACCGGATAGAGCCGGGTGCGCTCGACGCCCTCGCGGGCCTTGGCGATTCTCTTTCCAATATGCGCCATGGTCTTACTCCACCACCTGGAGGCCCATCGCGCGGGCCGAGCCTTCGATCATCGACATTGCGGACTCGACCGAAGCGCAGTTGAGGTCGACGAGCTTCTTTTCCGCGATCTCGCGAATCTGCGCCTTGGTCACCTTGCCGACGACGTTGCGGCCCGGCGTCTTCGAGCCCGAGGCCGGCTTCTTGCCGATCTTGAGGCCCACGGCCTTCTTCAGGAAGAAGGAGACCGGCGGCTGCTTCATCTCGAAGGTGAAGGAGCGGTCCTGATAGGCGGTGATGATGACGGGGATGGGGGTCCCCTTCTCGACCTGCGCCGTCTTGGCGTTGAACGCCTTGCAGAACTCCATGATGTTCAAGCCGCGCTGACCGAGCGCGGGACCGATCGGCGGCGAGGGATTCGCCGCGCCGGCCGGCACTTGCAGCTTTATGTAGCCGGCAATTTTCTTCGCCATTTGCTTTCTCCAACGAATGACGGCGCCCGGGCTTCAAAGCCCGTGCGTCGCCGGTTGCAGTTCGTGGTCCGGTCCGTTCTCCCCGATGGCGTCGAGGCGGACCCGCCACGTTTTCCCCCCTCTCCCCATTTATGGGGTGAGGGCCGGGGTGAGGGGCAAGGCGACGCCAAACCCCTCGCCCCTCACCCTAACCCCCTCCCCGCAATGCGGGGAGAGGGAAACGATCAAACCTTCTCGACCTGTCCGAACTCCAGCTCCACAGGCGTCGGACGGCCGAAGATGGACACCGCGACCTTGAGGCGCGAGCGGGCTTCGTCCACTTCCTCGACGAGGCCGTTGAACGACGCGAAGGGGCCGTCCGCGACGCGCACCGTCTCGCCCACCTCGAAGCTGATCGTGGGCTTGGGGCGCTCGACGCCCTCGGCGACCTGGCCCTTGATGCGCATCGCCTCCTCTTCGGAGATCGGCATCGGCTTGTTGTCGGCGCCGAGAAAGCCCGTGACCTTCGGCGTGTTCTTGATGAGCGAGAACACCGGGTCGGTCAGATTGCACTTCACCAGCACATAGCCGGGAAAGAACTTGCGCTCGGTGGAGACCTTGCGTCCGCGGCGCACCTCGACGACCTGCTCGGTCGGCACGAGGATCTCCTCGAAAGCGTCGGTCAGGCCCCGCTGCGCGGCGCCCTCGCGGATCGACTCGGCGACCTTCTTCTCGAAGTTCGAATAAGCGTGGACGATATACCAGCGCATGGCCATGGGGCGCGCTCAGCTCCTGAAAATCACTGTCCCACGCGCAACATCAGGCCGACGCCGAAGCGCAGGGCCGAGTCCACCAGGACGAAGAATAGGCTCGCAAACAGCACCATGAGGATCACGAGTCCGGTCGTGATCATGGTCTCGCGGCGCGTGGGCCAGGTGACCTTGCCCGCTTCGGCGCGGACTTCCTGCAGGAACGTGAACGGGTTGACCATTTCGCTTGCCCGATTTCCCTTGGCGGCGCAGCCTCTTTCGGCGATGCAAAAGAGACGCGAGCCGCAAAACAGTCGCGGCGCGGGACCTTCCGGCCACGCGCCACGCTAGCGGGCTTATAGCGGGTCCCAGCCGGAACGCCAAGGGAAATCTCCGGCGGGAAATCTCCGGCGGCCTGTTGGCCCCCCGGCTTTATCGGCCCATGGCGGCGTCCTTGCGCGGAGCCCGCCCGCAAAGATCGTTTCCCTCCTTTCCCATACGCCTTACCTTCCCTCCCATGAGCGAGCCCAAACCTTACCGCCTCGTCCCCGGCTCCCTCGGCGCGCGGCGGGATTTCCGCATCACGGTCGGCCTGCGCGAGGGATGGGACCCGGAGGGACGGGTCTATGACGTCTCGGAGGCCGTGCGCACGGCGCGGCGCTGGATGCGGCGGCGGGTGGAGGAAGGCAAACCCGCCCTCTCCGGCATGGCCGCGCGCGCCGAGGTGACCTACGCCTGGCGCAGGGAAGACGGCGCGGTGAGCTCCGACCGGGAGCCGGTGGCGATCTTCACGGGCGAGGCGGTCCATGCCTATCTCGGGGCGCTCCCCGACGCCGAGATCGAGGCCATGCTCAATGAATTGGCGGTCGAGCTCGGCCAGGCGCTGGGGCAGGAGCGCATTTATGTCGCCTTTTGCGACCGCACCTGGATTTTGAGCTGCGAGGCGGACCCCGCTTGAAAGACGCCGCGCCGCCTCCGATATGCGGCGAGGCCGAGGGCGACGCGCCCGAGGCCCGGCTCCCGCTCCTTGCGGAATCCGATGTTAATGTGTATAACATTTACATCGGCCGCGCCCGGAAAGCCGGGGCCGACCGCCAACTGGAGCCAAATATGAGCTGCGATCGTTATTCCCGAATGTCCGCGTCTCCCTGGGGACGTCAGGGTGGATGCGCGCATTGGAGGCCGTTCGAAGTCGCGGCCGTGGTCATCGGCTTCTTCATCTTCTGGCCGATCGGCCTAGCCCTGCTGCTCTTGAAGCTATGGGGCAGGAGCTTCGGCTATGAGGGCGATCTGTTCTCCTTCGCGGCCGAGCAGGGCGCGAAGGTCAAGAGCGCTTTCGGCGACGCGGCGCGCGAGAGCGGGCGCGGCTGGGCGGGTCCGTCCTTCATGCGCTCGACCGGCAATGTCGCCTTTGACGAATGGCGCGAGGGCGAGCTCGCCCGCCTGGAGGAGGAGCGCCGCAAGCTCGCCGAGGCGGAGCGCGAATTCGCCGAGCACATCGCCGAGCTGCGCCGCGCCAAGGACAAGGATGAGTTCGAAAGCTTCATGCGCGCCCGCAAGGGGAACGCGCAGTAAGACGCGGTAGAAGCGTCCTCCCCCGTGGCCGGCCCCGCGCCGGCCACAATCCTTTATGAGGCCGCCCGGACGCAATGCGAAAATATTTTATAATTAACTAGATTTTTCGACCTCCGATTAACGGCCCGTTCGTAACGCTACGCGTCATGTTCGGCCGCGTCGCCTATCTCCTGCTTTTGCTCGCCGCGACGCTCGCGGGCTGCTCCGCGCCGTTCAAGCCGCAGCGCCCCGCCTGGCGCGCCCAGGCCGAGAACGCCTGCATCGCGCAAAGGCGCGTGCAGCCCTCCGAATGGGTCGCGCTGGCCAATGAGCTCGAGGGCCCCGGCATTTGCGGGATGACCCGGCCCTTCAAGGTGGCGGCGCTGCAAAATGGCGCGGTCTCCTTCAACGCCACGGCGACGCTCGACTGCCCGATGGTCGCGGAGCTCGAATCCTGGGTCGCCGACACCGTGCAGCCCGCCGCCCAGGCGCGCTTCGGCCAGCGCGTCGCGCGCATCGACTCCATGGGCTCCTACGCCTGCCGGGGCATGAACAATCAGCGCGGCGCGCAGCTCTCCGAGCATTCCTTCGGCAATGCGCTCGACATTGGCGGCTTCGTGCTGGAGGATGGTCGCCAGATCACGCTGCTGCGCGACTGGTGGCGCGGCGACGAGCAGGCGCGGGCCTTTCTGATGGATGTGCATCGCGGCTCCTGCGCGCATTTCTCCACCGTGCTGTCGCCGGGCTCCAACGCCTTCCACTACAACCATATCCATGTGGATCTCGCGCAGCATGGCCGCTCCGGGCGCTCCATCTGCAAGCCCGCGCCGCAGGAGACGCCGCCGCCGGACCAGTCGCCGCTCGTCGCGATGCAGAACGCCAAGCCGATCATGGGCGAGGAAACGGACAATGACACGACCGGCAAGCCGCCGGCCGCGGCTTTCGAGGGCGCCGATTCGCTCGGCCCGATCAACGCGCCGGATGCGCCCCCGCCCCCGCGCCGCGACGATCCGACCGCCGGCGAGGCGGATCTCACATCGTCGATCAGAAGGCGCTGACGGCCTTCACTCCAATGGCCCGGCCTGAGGCTGCCGGAGCTCCGCGTCGATCATGTCGCCGCGCTGCGCGTCCGCTGCGAGCTCGGAACGGTCCGCGGCGATCTCCCGGATCGCCTCGCCGATCTCCGGATTGCGCAAGATCAGCGTCTGCAGGTCATAGGCGTCGAGGATCAGAAGCTTCGTCGGCTCGACCGCGCGAACATTGGCGCTTCTCAACGTTTTGTGCAGCACCGCGATCTCGCCGAAGAACTGACCCTCGCCGAGGCGCACGGGCTCATTGGGCAATTCGACCTCGACCTCTCCCTCCGCGACGAAATACATGGATTGCGCCACGTCGCCGCGCCGCACGATCAGCGCGCCGGCCGGCACGGATTGGGCGTTGAGATAGCGCATGATCTCGGCGATCGCGGTCGCGTCGAGGGAGCGGAAGAGCGGCACGCTCGCGACCATGCTCCATGTGACTACGAATTCCCGGCGATGAATCTCCTCGGCGAAGGCGGTCGCGACGATGCCAACCGGCAGACCGAGCATCACATAGCCCGTCACCATCGTGACCGAGGCGATCACGCGCCCCGCGAGCGTGATGGGCGTCACGTCGCCATAGCCGACCGTGGTGATGGTGACGATCGCCCACCACATGGCGGCGGGAATCGAGCCGAAATTCTCGGGCTGCGCTTCATGCTCGGCGATATGGATGGCGCTCGCCGAGAAGAGGATGGCGCCGAAAAGCAGGATGCCGGTCGCAAGCAGCGCCTTGCGCTCCGCCTCCATGACCGCGACCAGCGTGCGGATGCCGGCCGAATAGCGCGCCAGCTTGAAGAAGCGCAGCAGGCGCAGAATGATGAAGACCCGGAGATCGGCGGCGAAAAAGAACGAAATATAGACAGGCAGAATCGTCAGCAGGTCGATGATCGCGGAGCCCGACCTGACGAAGGCGAGCCGCGCGCCCATGGGCGTGCGGTCCGAATAGGGCGTGTGCTCCGGCGCGCTCCACAGGCGCAGCAAATATTCGACCGTGAAGACGCAGACGGCGAGATATTCGACCGCAAGGAACAGCCGCCGGAATTGGCGATCATATTCCGGCACGGATTCCAGTATGACGGACAGGACCGACAAGGCGACGAGGGCGATGAGCGCGCGATGCACGAAGCGCGTCGCGCGGTCATGCGCTCCCCCGTCCAGAACCACGTGAACGCGACGGCGCAACTGGCGGCGCCAGTGACGTCGCTCGCCTTTCGTCACTGCGCCGCCTTGCCGCGCAGCGCATCCTCGACGGAGGCGAGCGCCTGTTCGATGGCGGCGGCGTTGGGTCCGCCGGCCTGAGCGAGATCCGGCCGGCCGCCGCCGCCCTTGCCGCCCAGCGCCGCGCTGGCGACGCGGACGAATTCGACGGCGCTGTATTTCTCCGTGAGATCGTCGGTGACGCCGACGACGATGCCCGCCTTCCCGTCCGGCGAGGCGCTGGCGATGGCGACGACGCCGGAGCCGATGCTCTTCTTGGCGTCGTCGACGAGCGATTTGAGGTCCTTGGCGTCGACGCCCTCGACGGCGCGGGTGAGAAGCTTCACGCCTCCGACCTCGCGCGCGTCCGGGCCGCCCTCCTTGCCCGCGCCGCCGCCCATGGCGAGCTTGCGCTTGGCGTCGGCCAATTCGCGTTCGAGCTTCTTGCGCTCATCGAGGAGCTGCGCCAGCCGGCTCGGCGCTTCCTCGACCGGCGCGCGCATCAGCGCCGCAATGTCCTGCAGGGCGCGGGCCTGGGACGACAGATGGCGGCGGGCTCCTTCCGCGGTGCGCGCCTCGATGCGGCGCACCCCCGAGGCCACGGCGCCTTCGGAGACGATCGCGATCAGCCCGATGTCGCCCGTGCGCGAGACATGGGTGCCGCCGCACAGCTCGACGGAGAAGGGGTGGCGGGCGCCCGGATCGGGCCGGCCCATGGAGACGACGCGAACCTCGTCGCCATATTTTTCGCCGAACAGCGCGCGGGCGCCGGACTCGATCGCCTCCTCCTGCGCCATGACGCGCGTGTCGACCGGCGCATTGTCCTGCACGATCTCATTGGCGAGCCTCTCGACCCGCGTCAGCTCCTCAGGCGTGAGCGGCTTCGGATGGGTGAAGTCGAAGCGCAGACGTTCCGGCGCCACGAGCGAGCCCTTCTGCGCCACATGCTCGCCGAGCACCTGACGAAGCGCTTCATGCAGAATATGGGTCGCGGAGTGGTTGGCGCGCGCGGCCTTGCGGCGTTCGTGATCGACCTCGAGCTCCAGCGCGAGGCCCGGCGTGATCTCGCCTTCCTCGACGACGCCTTCATGGACAATGAGGTCGCCGAGCTTTTTGAGCGTGTTTTCGACCCTGAAGCGCGCGCCTCGGCCGCGGATGACGCCGACATCGCCGACCTGGCCGCCGGATTCGCCATAAAAGGGCGTCTGGTTGAGGATGATCGCGCCGCGCTGGCCCGGCTTGAGGATGAAGGCCTCGGCGCCGTCATGGACAAGGGCGGTGACGACGCCTTCGCTCTTTTCGGCGTCATAGCCCAGAAACTCCGTCGCGCCCAGCCGCTCCTTCAGCGCGAACCACAGCGTCTCCGTGGCGGTTTCGCCCGAGCCGGCCCAGGCCTTGCGGGCTTCGGCGCGCTGGCGCGCCATCGCCGCGTCGAACGCCTCCTTGTCGACGACGATGCCGCGCGGGCGCAGGGCGTCCTCGGTGAGATCCAGCGGAAAGCCGTAGGTGTCGTAGAGCTTGAAAGCCGTTTCGCCGGAGAATTTGGCGCCCCGGCCCAGCCCCGCGGTCTCCTCGTCGAGAATGGCGAGGCCGCGCGCAAGCGTGGCGCGGAAGCGGGTTTCCTCCGTCTTCAGCGTATCGACGATGAGCGCCTGGGCGCGCGCCAGCTCGGGATAGGCCTGGCCCATTTCGGCGACGAGGGTCGGCGCGAGGCGCCACATCAGCGGCTCCCGCGCGCCGAGGATCTGGGCGTGGCGCATGGCGCGGCGCATGATGCGGCGCAGCACATAGCCGCGTCCCTCGTTGGAAGGCGTGACGCCGTCGGCGACGAGGAAGGACGAGGCGCGCAGATGATCGGCGATGACGCGATGGCTCGCCGCCTGCGGGCCGGCATAGGGCGCGCCGGTAAGATCGGCCACAGCGCTCGTGAGCGCGCGGAAAAGGTCGATGTCGTAATTGGAGGTCACGCCCTGCATCAGCGCGGCGATGCGCTCGAGGCCCATGCCGGTGTCGATCGACGGGCGCGGCAGAGGCGCGCGCCGCCCCGGGGCCGCCTGTTCATATTGCATGAAGACGAGATTCCAGAATTCCAGGAAACGGTCGCCATTCTCGTCCGGGCTGCCGGGCGGGCCGCCCGCGAGCGCCTCGCCCTGATCATAGAAGATTTCGGAACAGGGTCCGCAGGGGCCGGTGTCGCCCATGCTCCAGAAATTGTCGGAACTCGCGATGCGGATGATGCGGCTGTCATGGAAGCCGGCGATCTTCTTCCACAGATCGAAGGCTTCGTCGTCGTCGTGATAGACGGTGACGAGAAGCCGGTCGACGGGGAGCTGGAACTCCTTGGCGATCAGGCCCCAGGCGAGCTCGATCGCGCCTTCCTTGAAATAGTCGCCGAAGGAGAAGTTCCCGAGCATTTCAAAGAAGGTGTGGTGGCGGGCGGTGTAGCCGACATTGTCGAGGTCATTGTGCTTGCCGCCGGCGCGCACGCATTTCTGCGCGGAGGCGGCGCGCGCCTGATGGCGCTTCTCGACGCCGGTGAAGACGTTTTTGAACTGCACCATGCCCGCATTCGTGAACATGAGGGTCGGGTCGTTATGCGGGACAAGCGAAGAGGACGCGACCTTCTCGTGGCCGTTGCGCACGAAATAATCGAGGAAGGCGGAGCGTATCTGGTTGACGCTGCTCATTTTGCGTCTCTCTGAGGCGTGATCGGGATCATTGACCGATCATATGGTGAAAGGGGTCGCCGGGCGTAAGCAGGCGCCGCGGGTTCGACCCGGAAACGCCGTCGGTTGCGCGCGATATGCCAGTCCGCAGCCAATTCGGCAATGAAAAAGGCCCGAAGACCGGGCTTTAAGAATGCGGACGAAGTCGTGTCGGCGCCCCTCGCGCTTCAAGACGCCCGCCATGCGGGCTCTCCTCGGCATGAGAGGCTTCTTTTTCTGCGCCAAACAGTTAACGCGGCTTACGAAAAAGCGGAAACCGGCCTTTCGCGGAAAGCGCGATCTAAACCTTTAGAATCGGTTGCTTATCTGCGTTAGGCGTTCCGCCTGAACGCAGCGCGCTCCATTTGCCCCATTCTAAGGAGTGAGCGAAGCTCGCGTCTCGAAGGACGAGGCCGCCCTCGGAGGCAACGAACTGAAGGGCCGAAGATCGCGCCTCGGGATGAACGCCCGCTGATTTGGGCCCCCGGAACGCCCCTCACTCGTCCCCGTCGCCATCCCCGCCGGCGTCGAGAATCTTCTCGGCGATCAGACCGGCGTTCTCGCGGATCGCCAGCTCGATGCGGGCGGCGGCGTCGGGATTCTGGCGCAGAAAGGCCTTGGCGTTTTCGCGGCCCTGACCGAGGCGCTGGCTGTCATAGGAGAACCAGGCGCCGGACTTCTCGACGACGCCGGCCTTCACGCCGAGATCGATCAGCTCGCCGACCTTGGAGACGCCCTCGCCATACATGATGTCGAACTCGACCTGCTTGAAGGGCGGAGCGACCTTGTTCTTGACCACCTTGACGCGGGTCTGGTTGCCGATCGTCTCGTCGCGCTCCTTGATCGCGCCGACGCGGCGGATGTCGAGACGGACCGAGGCGTAGAATTTCAGCGCATTGCCGCCCGTGGTCGTCTCCGGCGAGCCGTACATCACCCCGATCTTCATGCGAATCTGGTTGATGAAGATGACGAGCGTGTTGGAGCGCGAGATGGAGGCGGTGAGCTTGCGCAGCGCCTGGCTCATCAGGCGCGCCTGCAGGCCCGGCTGCACCTCGCCCATCTCGCCCTCGATCTCGGCGCGGGGCGTCAGCGCCGCCACCGAATCGACGACGAGAACGTCCACCGCGCCGGAGCGCACCAGCGTATCGGTGATTTCGAGCGCTTGCTCGCCCGTGTCGGGCTGGGAAATCAACAACTCGTCCAGATTGACCCCGAGCTTGCGGGCATAGACCGGATCGAGCGCATGTTCGGCGTCGACGAAGGCGCAGACGCCACCCGCCTTCTGCGCTTCCGCGATGACATGGAGCGTCAGCGTGGTCTTGCCCGAGGATTCGGGCCCGTAAATCTCGACGATTCGGCCGCGCGGCAGGCCGCCGACGCCCAGCGCGATGTCCAGGCCGAGCGAGCCGGTCGAAATGGTCTCGATCTCGACGGCCTTTTGATTCTTGCCGAGCCGCATGATCGAGCCCTTGCCGAAGGCGCGTTCGATCTGCGACAGGGCGGCGTCCAGCGCCTTGGTCTTGTCCACGGACGATCCTTCCACGAGGCGGAGATTGGCTTGGCTCACGGCTGAAAATCCCTTCTGGCACGATTTCAAGGGCTGGGGCAACGGCTCCCCCATTGTGCATGATTTGTTCTCAATGCCAAGTTCTTTTTCCGTTCTTTCGGCAAGGTGAGGAGGCCGATCCCCCTGAGAGCCTGAACGGCCGGCGGAGCGCCGGCGGCGGCGTCACCGGCTTCCGCATCTCATATGCAGCGGAACCGACACCGGCAGAGCCGGCGGCCTCTTTTCCCATGCCGCGACGAAATCCGCCTCCATCGCCTTCAGCGGGTCGCGGCCGTGGCGCTCGCGATATTTCTTCACCGCCGACCATGTGCTCAGAAATTTCAGCAGCTCGCCGCAGGAGCCGGCGATCTCGGCGGGAAAGACCGGCGCCTCGCGCTCGGCGAAGGGGAAAGGCAGTTCTTCATAACCGCTGAAATAATAGCGGGCGTTGTCGCCCCAGAACGGACCCAGAATGTCGGTCTTCAGCCGCTCCAGCACGTCGTCGAGCGGGCGGACCCCGGCCCAGGGCCAGTCATAGGTCCATACGGCGATGACGCCGTCCGGCTTCAGCGCCTCGCGCGCGCGCTCATAGAAGCGCGGCAGGTCGAACCAGTGGACCGAGCAGGCGCAGGCGACGAGATCAACCTGGCCCGCGAGCCTAAGATCGGCTTCGGCGGCGGCGAGGCGGTAGTCGATATTGCCGCGCCGCGGGGCCATTGCGAGCTGGCGGGGGTCGGGGTCCGTCGCGACGACGCGCGCGAAATGCGCGGCGAGGCCCTGCGCCGCCTGCCCGCTTCCCGTCCCGCAATCCCAGGCGAGCGCGCGCGACGGCGCGACGCTCGCCAGCCATTCGAAGAGCGCTCGCGGATATTGCGGCCGGAAGGCGCGATAGCCTTCCGCGTCCGCGCCGAAAAGGAGCGTCTGGCAGGGATCCAAGGCATTTTCCCCTTGGGGGAGGAAAGAGGCGCCCCCTAACGCCGGCGCGCGAAGCATAGATCACGCGGCGGCCCGACGGAATCGCCTCGTCGAAGCGTGATCGCCGCGGCCGCGCCAATCCCCTTCAGGCGCGGCTTCGCGACTCGCGCGGCCGGCGGGCGCCCGCCTCTCACGCAAGGGGCGCCCCGAAGCGGCTCCGCTCCGCCTTTCCCCTCCCGCGACCCCCGCAGCGCCGGCGGCTTCTCCGCGCGGCGCCTTTCCTTGAGGGAAAGCCGGAGCGCGACCGCAGAATTGGCCGCGCCGGCCTCTTTAAAACCCCTCAAAAGCGACACACATCTAACCCCAAGACGCGCTGCGCGGCAGGCGTCGACGGGCGGGTCGCAACGGACGCCGAGGAGGAGCGAATGGACGCTAAGATAGCAATCGAACGCAAGGCGCCCTTGCTGACGCCGGAGCAGTTCGCCAATCTGGGCGACGGCATGATCGCCTATGTGAAGGCCATGCGGTCGGAAGACGTGAACCGCCTTTACCCGCAGGCGCCGCAAATTCAGCCCGGCCTGACCATTTTCGCGCTGATCGGCGCGGACGGCGCGCCCATCGTGCTCGCCGATTCGGAAGAAGGCGCGATCGGCAACGCCCGCGAAAACGATCTGACGATGGTCAGCCTGCATTGACGTCACGCGCCGATTCGGCCTGCGGGGAGCCGGAGGGCGCCGATCTTCTTTTCAGCGGTAGATTTCCGTTCTTCCCGCCGCCATCCCCAAAGGCAGGGATTTTGCTTCCCTGGAAAAAAGGGGCGCGCGCCCCGCCATGGAGGCGTTCATGCCCACAACCGAAATCTACGCAGTCTGTCACGTAAACGACGTCGCCAAGCGCGGCGCCGTCGGCTTCGTCCTCGCGCGCCGCGACGGCGACAAGTCCGCGCCCTTTCCGATCTTCGTCCTGCGGCAGGGCAAGACCTACTACGCCTATGTCAATCGCTGCCCGCATCAGGGGGCGCGGATCGACTTTCAGCCCGGCCACTTCCTCGACCAGGGGCACCGCGCGATCATCTGCGGCAAGCATGGCGCGCTGTTCGAGCTGACCACGGGCAAATGCTATGACGGCCCATGCGCGGGCGCGGCGCTCGAAAAGATCGAATGCGTCATCGACGGCGAGGACGTCTGCATCACGGGCGTCGAGCTCGCCGAGGAGGACGGGCTCGATCGTGAGGAAAATGACGAGATGCCGCCGGTCATGATCACGTCGGACTGACCGGCCCGTCGCGCTCTCACCCCTTTCCCCGACCGCAGGCCGAGCAATCCGGAGCCGCTCCTGGATCGCTTCGTCGCAGGCCGCCAAGCCTGAGCCGGGGAAAATCGCCGTTATAGCCGCCTCCGTCATTGCGAGCGAAGCGAAGCAATCCAGGGCGTCATTACGGCTCTGGATTGCTTCGTCGGCTTCGCCTCCTCGCAATGACGGAGGGCGGCCATGCTCCTGGTCGGAGCCGGCGGAGAATCGCCGGCCGATCGCCGTCATTGGGCGCGCAGCGAGGCAATCCATAGCCGCATCACGGCCCCTGGATTGCTTCGCCGCGCTCGCAATGACGGGCGCGCAAGCGTCTCTTATCCGCCTCCGAAGAGCTGCTCGAAAATATTCTTCTCCCGCGCCGCCGGACGGCGGCCGCGCGGGGTCGGCGGGGGGACGGCGCCGGCGTTGGGGATGTCCTCCGGCGGCAGCAGCTCGTCGGCCTCCCGGGCCGCCGCGCGGCCGTGCGGCGGCGGCGGGATCGTCGCCGTCTCGTCGGGCGCGGCGGATGCGGCGTCGCCGGGCGGGGGAGCGGCGGCGCGCTTCTGGGGCTTCGCCGGCTGCGCGGGCGGCTTGTCGTCGCCGGTAAAGATGCCGATGAGATCGTCGAGCGGCCGGGCGACGACCTCTTCCGCCTCGGAGCGCCACGCCCCCGCCGGCAGGCCGGCGACGGGCGCGCCCTTGTGGGCGATCGACATATAGCGGCTCCAAATCTCGACCGGCAGATTGCCGCCCGAAGCCTTTCTGGTCGGCGACGAGTCGTCATTGCCGAGCCAGACGCCCGTGACGAGCCGGCTCGTATAGCCGATGAACCAGGCGTCGCGGAAATCCTGGCTGGTGCCGGTCTTGCCCGCCGCCTGCCAGCCCGGCAGCTCCGCCTTGCGCGCCGTGCCGGTGGCGAGCGTCTCCTGCATCATCGTGTTCATCATCGCCACATATCGCGGCTCGATCACGCGGCCGAAGGTGGAGCCCTTGCGCTGATAAAGCGTTTTGCCGCTCGCCGTCTTCACGCGCGCGATGATGTGCGGCTGCACGCCGATCCCGCCATTGGCGAAAGGGGCGTAGGCCGCGACGAGCTCGAGCGGCGTCACTTCCGACGTGCCGAGCGCGATGGAGGCGTTGGGCTGCAGCTCCGACTGGACGCCGAGGCGGTGGGCCGTCTTCACCACCGCTTTCGGGCCCGCTTCCATGCCGACGCGCACGGCGACCGTATTGAGCGACAGGGCCAGCGCCCGGGTGAGCGTGACGGGGCCGAAATATTCGCGGCTGTAGTTTTCGGGCGTCCAGCCCTTGATGTTGAGCGGCCCGTCCTCGCGCACGGAATCGGGCGTCAGCCCATGTTCGAGGCCCGCGAGATAGACGAAGGGCTTGAAGGCGGAGCCCGGCTGGCGCCTCGCCGAGACGGCGCGGTTGAACTGGCTTTCGGAATAATCGCGCCCGCCGACGAGCGCGCGAATGGCGCCGTTGGGGTCGATCGAGACGATGGCGCCCTGCGTGACGTTGAACTTCGCGCCCTTCCTGTCGAGCTCCTCCTTCAGCGCGCCTTCGGCGATGGCCTGCAGGCGCGGGTCGATGGTCGTGGTGACGACGATGTCCTGGTCGATGGCGCCGATCGTGTCGTCGAGCATGTCCATGACATAGTCGGCGGCGTAGTTGATCGAGCCCGCGCCCAGCTCCTTCACCGCCCGCGCGGGATGGCCGAGGGCGGTTTTCGCCATGGCCTCGGTGACATGGCCCTCCTGCGCCATGGCGGCGACGACCTGGGCCGCGCGCTCGGACGCCCCTTCCGGATTGCGGTCGGGCGCGAGCTTGCTCGGCGCCTTCATCAAGCCGGCGAGCACGGCGGATTCGGAAAGCGTCGCCGTTCGGGCGCTATGGCCGAAATAGCGTTGCGACGCGGCCTCCACCCCATAGGCGCCGGAGCCGAAATAGACCCGGTTGAGATAGAGCTCGAGAATCTGGTCCTTGGAATATTTATGCTCGAGCCACAGCGCCAGGATCGCCTCCTGGATCTTGCGCGAGATGGTGCGCTCCTGGGTGAGGAAGAGATTTTTCGCGAGCTGCTGGGTGAGCGTCGAGCCGCCCTGCATGCCGCCGCGCCCCGAGACGTTGCGCACGACGGCGCGGCCAATGCCGAGCGGATCGACGCCCCAATGCGAATAGAAGCGGCGGTCCTCTATGGCGATGAAGGCCTTGGGCAGGTAAGGCGGCAGGTCGGAAATGCGGATCGCCGCGCCGCCCGTGTCGCCGCGATTGGCGAGAAGCTCGCCGTCCGAGCCCATAATGGCGATATTGGGCGGGCGCTTGGGCACGGCGAGCTGGTCGATGGGCGGGAGCTGCGAGCCGTAATAGACCGCGAGCGCGCCGCCGCCGATCGCGGCCCAGATGGAGAGGGTGAAACCCCAATAGAAAAGCGCGCCGATCATCGAACCCGTTCGCCGTTTCGGCTTCAGTCTGGCGGAGCCGGGGGCGTCGTCGTCCGCGAGTTCCTCCGGCGCCCGGCGGGCGCGCGGCGCGGGCCGCTTCTCCGCGCGCAGCGCGCCGTCATCCGCCGCCTTGTCGAAACTCGGTTCCCGACGTCCGCCGCCACCCGCCATGATCTCGCCTCGAGGCTCTCCGCCGCCGCCTCTCGCGTCATGAGTTCAATTTAAGGAAGGCGCTTTAAGGGCCGGTTAAGAAATCCGGATGGCGCGGGCCGATTAATATTCGTGATTTGCCGCCGGGCCGGGCTGAGCGGCTAAGGCGTGGTCGGGCGGCAAGCGAGCCAGCGGGAGTCTTTTTCCCTCTCTCCGCTCGCGGGGCTAGCAGATTCACACATCTGTGTTGGTTAGCGGCGGCGTTGGTTGGGTGACGGCGATGGCGTATTTTCCGTGCTGGAATTTGAGCCATCCGGCGAGCATGACGACGGGGCCGGGTTTTCCGTAATAGCCGGTCCAGCCGCCGAGGCGGGCGAGCACCCAGGACGCATAGGCCAGGGACCCTCGCGGATGTGGGTTCTTCTGACGCTGCGTCTTGCCTTCGAGGGTGGCGCAATAGGCTTCCAGCAGCGGTTGGTCCTTGGGCTCGAAGGCGTCGAGGAGCGGGCGCAGACGTTGCGGGTCGCCGCCGTCCCGGGCGTGGACGAGTTGTTGGATCGTCACGGCCGCGATCAACGTCGCGGCCGCCAGGGTCTGGCGCGGCGCGTCGTCTTCCATCCGCACGGCCTCGATGTCGAAGCCGCCGGTCTTCATCGTGCGGAACAACTGCTCGATCGCCCAACGGCGTCGATACAGATCGACGACCTCGAGCGCTTGCGCGAGGCGGTCGACGGGGCGCGTCGTGATCAGACGCCAATGGACGTTTTCGCCTGGGGGCGGGTCGATCTCGCGCACGTCGACGAGATGGACCGCGATCGTCGAGGGGTCGTTCTGGGCCGCGCCGTTCCGGGGCCGCGCGAGATCAAAGCGCCCATGCCGGACGGCCAGTGTCGCTTCGCGCGCCGGCCGTCCGGGCCTCGCCGGAAGCGACAGCGTCGCCCGCCCGGCCTCCTCCAGCGCATCCAGGCGCGCAAACAGCCGCTCGCCATCCTCCAGCGCGCGGTCCTGCGCGGCGCGCACGAGGAGGTGAACTCCCGGCGGGCGCCGCGCGAAGGCGGAATAAATATCGCTCTCGCGATCGGCCACGACCGTGACCTCGCGCGCCAAAGCGCAAACTTTCGCCGCCGCCGCCGCGCCCTCCAGCCAGCGCCGGCTTTCCTTGTCCTCGATCGGCCGCTGACGCCGATCCGCCTTGCGTCCCGTCGCGCGTTCAAGGAACTGCGCGTGCGCCAGACCCACGATCGAACCGTCCTCGGCGTCGACGACGAGGGTCGGATGCAGATAGAGCCCGCCGCCGCCCCGGACTTGACGACCGTCGTGTCCTGTATCGCCAGGACCGCGCGCCCGGCGCAACGCGCCGACGCGCGCGCGGCCGCCGTGGCGAACATCTCCGCGCCGGTCACCGCCCGATTGCGAAGAAAGCGCGTGATCTTAATCTCACCGGCCCGGTCGCCGCCGAGCCGACGAATGCGTATGCCCCCGCCGCCCTCCGCCACCAGCCGGGAAAGCAGAAAGGCCCCCTTTTCCAGTCGCGCGTCGCCAAAGCGACCCAGCGTCCGTCCGTCCATCGTCCGTCCCTCCGATTCCTTCAAATGGAATCAGACGCCCAGGCCACATGCAACCAAGATGTGTGAATGCGGTAGGCTCGCGGGGAGAGGGCAGGGTGAGGGGCAAAGCCGCCATGCGAATGGGATTGTCGGTTGAATTCTATAGCAAATTGGTGATTTTCGCGTTGTCGCCTCGCCCCTCACCCCAGCCCTCTCCCCGTTTTCACGGGGAGAGGGGGGCCGGCCCGCTGAAATTCTCCACAAGCCCCGGCCCGCCGCCCCTTGCGATTCCTTGCCCGCCTTGTCAAAGTCTCCGCCCCCGGCGCGAAGCGCCCAATAAGACGCGGACGGTATTGCGGCGATGAAGGTCACGATCGAGAGAGCGGCGCTGTTGCGGGCGCTCGGCCATGTTCACCGTGTCGTCGAACGCCGCACCACCATTCCGATTCTCGCCAATGTGCTTATCGACGCGCGCGACGGCGCGCTGACGCTGAAGGCCACGGATCTCGACCTCGAAATCACCGAGAAGACCGCCGCCGAAGTGGGACAGGCGGGCGCCACGACCCTGCCCGCGCATACGCTCTACGACATTGTCCGCAAGCTCCCTGAGGGGGCGCAGGCGTCGCTCGACGCGAGCGGCGAGACCGGCCAGCTCGCGCTGCGCTCCGGCCGCTCGCGCTTCAACCTCTCCACCCTGCCGGAGAGCGATTTTCCCGACGTCACCTCGGGCGAGTTCAGCCATAAGTTCTCCCTGCCGCCGGCCGACCTCAAGCGGCTGATCGAGAAGACGCAATTCGCGATCTCCAACGAGGAGACCCGCTATTACCTCAACGGCATCTACATCCACGCCATGGAGGTCGACGGCCAGCTCATGCTGCGCGCCGTGGCGACGGACGGCCATCGTCTCGCGCGGCTCGAATTGCCGGCTCCGGAAGGCTGCGCCGGCATGCCGGGCGTGATCCTGCCGCGCAAGGCGGTGCAGGAAGCGCAGAAGCTTATCGAGGACGCGCAAAGCGACGTGCTCGTGGAGCTTTCGACCAACAAGATGCGCTTCTCCTTCGGCGACGCGCTGCTGACGACCAAGCTCATCGACGGCACCTTTCCGGATTACGCCCGGGTCATTCCGGCCAATAACGACAAGCGCCTCACGGTGGAGCGCGACGCCTTCGCCAAGGCGGTCGACCGCGTCTCGACCATCTCCTCCGAACGCGGCCGCGCTGTGAAGCTCGCGCTCACTTCGGGCAAGCTCGTGCTTTCGGTGACGAACCCGGATCAAGGCTCGGCGGTCGAGGAGATTGAGGCGGATTATGACGGCGAGCCGCTCGACGTCGGCTTCAACGCCCGCTATCTGCTCGACATCACGCAGCAGCTCGACAGCGACACGGCGCTCTTCAAGCTCGCCGATCCGGGCTCGCCGACGCTGATCCAGGACCGGGACGGCGCAAGCGCGCTTTACGTGCTGATGCCGATGCGGGTTTGACGTTCCTGTCATTCCCGGGGCGCGAAGCGCGACCGGGAATCCAGAAGCAACGATGTGAAACCCTTGGAGGCGACTCTGGATCCCCGGCGCTTCGCTTTGCGAAGCGCCGGGGATGACAGGAGCGCGGCTAGCGCAAGGGCCGCTTAGGGTTGATAAACGTCCCGGCGAAGAGCCCGAAGCCGAAGCCCGAGAGATGGGCGGCGAGGCTCGACATGGGCAGCAGGAAGTCGGCGGCGATCTGCGCCAGCATGGCGAGGCCCAGCGCCGTGGCGCGGAAGGCGTCGAGACTGGCGCGGTGGCGCAGCCAGTCCTTGACGCGTAGCGCGCCCACGACGCCGAACAGCGCGAAGATGGCGCCCGACGCGCCGACATAGAGCCCGTAGCCCACGAGCCCGCTCGCCATCAGAGCGAGCACGAAGACCGAGGAGAAGAGCGCGCCGCCGAGATAGACGGCGAAAACGCGCGGCGATCCAACCTCATGCTCCAGCTCGCGGCCGATCAGCGCCAGCATCATCATATTGAGCGCGAAATGCAGCGGCCCGTAATGCAGGAAGGTCGAGGTCAGCACGCGCCAGCCTTCCCCATGCAGGGCGAGCGGCGCCCAGAGCGCGCCGAGACGGATCAGCGTCCCGGCGTCCTGCGAGCCGCCCAGCGCCAATTCCGCGGCGAAGGCGGCGGAATTGGCGATGACGAGCAGCAGGGTCACGGGCGGCAGCCGCCAGCCGCGCGCCTGTCTCGCGCTTTCCGCCGCGACGCGCAGGGCGACGCCCTCGACGATCTCCCGCGCGCGCGACGACAGATGCGGGGGCGCCACGGAAATCCTGGCGAGCTGGCGCCGCGCGGCGATGGCCGCGGGCGTCTCCTTGCGGCTCATGGCGAGGCCTTCAAACTCCGCCCGCGCGCCCGCCTCGTCGCCGGCATGGCGCTTGGCGACGGCGACCCAGTAATCTGCCGTGTCGGCGTCGAGACGCATCACGCGCGCCGCGAGCTCTTCCACCTCGCGCGGGCGTCCGGCGAAAGCGAGAACGAAGAGCCAGGAAAAGACCGTCTGCTCCAGCGGCGTCGAGTCGGCGGAGCGCGCATAGTCGCGGATCATCTCCTCGATGCGGCCGGTCTCCCCCAGCGCGCGCAGGCGATAGCCTGAAAGCTGGCGGGCGTTCTCCGGATTCTGCGCGAGGACGAGCGCTTTTTCCCAATCGCCGCGGTCGGCGAGGAGGCGCGTCTCGATCGCCGCCGCCTGCTCCGCCGGCGCCCGCGCGGCGAGCGCGGCGAAAGCCCGGGCCTTCTCGCGAGGATCCTCGATGGCGGCGGCGCGGGCGAAGGCGGCGGAAAGACGCATGGCCGGCGTCGGATGAAAAAAGGCGACGAGATCGGCGCAGCGCGCCGCCGCCTCCAGCCGCCCGGCGCGGGCGTAGCGCGCCTGAAGGGCGCCGAACGCCGTCGGCGCGGCGATGAGCGGAAGAAAGACGAGCGAGACGAGGCCCCCGGCCTCCTGCGGAAAGCTCCACAGCGCGAAGCCGCCGACGACGAGCACCAGCGCGTTCGCCGCCGCGAAGGAGCGCAGCTCGCGCCGGCGCTGCAACAGGCCGAGGAGTAGCGACAGGGCGGAAAGCGCCATCAGATTGACGGCGAGAATGGTCTGAAAATCCATCGGCGTCCCGCGCGCTCGGCAAGTCACGACAAGTCTTGCGCGAGCATGTCCGAGGCGCTGTCGACGAGTCAAATCCGGGGGCCGCGCTTGCGATCGACCATCCGGCGCCCCATTGTTGAAGGCGCGGCCTTGGCCCGCGCAAAAGGGCGCCATGCTGGATTTCTACGTTTTTCTCTGGCCCTGGCTCGCCGCCTGCTTCCTCGCGGGCGCGGCGACGGGGGCGCTCGCCGCCGGAGCGCCGACCCGCCGCGGGCCGGCGCGCTGGCTCGTCTGGGCGGGTCTCGCATTTCTCGCGGCCGTCGCCGCCGCGGCGCTCGGCGCGGTCCAGGGCGCGATCTCGATCTATGTGGAAAGCGCGCTCGGCTGCTTCGCGGCCTTCATCGCCGGCTGCGCCGCGGGCGCCTATGGCTTCCGCCGCAGCTTCGCCGCGCATGAGCGTTGGGCGCTGGGCCTCGCGCCGGCCGCGCTCTTGTGGTGGGGCGCGACGCATCTGGCGCAGCCCGCTTATCAGGCCGTTTTGGAAAAGCGCGTGGCGGCGCTGGCGCAGGCGTCGGGCGTCGATCCCTCCGGCGTCTCCTTTTCCGGCCGCGACGTCGCGGCCACGCCCGCCATCGCCGGGAATGAAAAGCTGATGGCGCGGATCGCCGCCGCGCCGGGCGTGCGCCGCATCGTCGCCGCCAATGTCGGGGAAACGGAAAGCCCGCTTAAGCCCGCGCCGCCGCCGAGCGAATCCGGATCGGACGCCACGGCGACCATCGCGCCGCCGAGCGATCCCAAGGAGATTCTCGCGGCCTTGCCCGCCGGCGATCTCGACGCCGCGACATGCCAGCGCGCGCTCGACGCCGTCGCCGCTTCGGAGCCCGTCGCCTTTCGCCCGGCGCGCGCGACCGTCAATCGCCGCGTCGCGGCCGCCCTCGACAAGGCGGCGGAAATCATCCGCCGCTGCCCCAGCGCCACGATCGAGGTGCGCGGCCATGGCGACGAGGGCGCCGTCGAGGATACGCTCTCGCATCGGCGCGCGGCGGCGGCGGAGCGCTATCTGCGCCGCGAGGGCGTCGCGGGCCGGCGGCTCGTCGCCGTCGGATGTTGCGCGCGCGAGGAACGCCGCGCCGGCGCGATCGATTACATCCTGCGCTGACGCCGTTCTCTTTTGCGCAACCATGTTCGAACGTCGATGAAACTATGGGCGCCGCCGCCGGCTTCCGGTTTACCTCGCGAACTCCCTTGTTTAATCTTTGTTATGCGGCGCGCCGCCAAGCTTGATCCCCTGAAATGGCGGCCCGCCCTTTTTTCGGGGCGCGCAGCGCGCCCCCGACGCCGCGCCGCGGCGACATGCCGGACGGCTTGCTTGCGAGAACGGACTTGAACGCGATCGACCCGACCAATCACGCCCACGCCGCCACCGTCGCCGCGCTGAAGGACGACGTCCTGAGCCGGCTCACCTATACGATCGGCAAGGACAGCGCCACGGCGAGCCCGCGCGACTGGTTCGTGGCGACGGCGCTGGCGACGCGCGACCGCGTCGTCGAATCCTGGCTCGGCTCGACGAAGCGCAATTACCGCGAGGATCGCCGCCGCGTTTACTATCTCTCGCTCGAATTTCTCATCGGCCGCCTGCTCATCGACACCTTGACCAATCTCGGCCTCACCGGCGCCATGCGCGAGGCGCTCGCCGAGCTCGGCGTCGATCTCGACAGGCTGCGCGAGGTGGAGCCCGACGCGGCCCTCGGCAATGGCGGCCTGGGGCGCCTCGCCGCCTGCTTCATGGACAGCATGGCGACGCTCGAGATCGCGGCCATGGGCTATGGCATCCGCTACGATCACGGCCTTTTCCGTCAGACGATCAAGGACGGCTGGCAGCACGAATACCCGGAGGATTGGCTGTCTTTCGGCAATAGCTGGCAGTTCCCGCGTCCCGAGATCACCTATGACGTCGGCTTTGGCGGCCATGTCGAAAGCGCGCGGCTGACCGACGGCTTGCTCGCCCATGTCTGGCGCCCCGGCGAGACCATCGTCGCCGTCGCCTATGACACGCCGGTCGTCGGCTGGCGCGGCAAGCATGTGAACACGCTGCGCCTGTGGTCGGCGCGCGCGCTCGATCCGCTGCGTCTCGACGCCTTCAACCAGGGCGACCATGTCGGCGCGCTCACCGAGCAAGTGCGCGCCGAGGCGATCTCGAAAGTGCTCTATCCGAGCGACTCGACGCCGGCCGGCCAGGAGCTGCGGCTGCGGCAGGAATATTTCTTCGTCTCGGCCTCCTTGCAGGACCTCATCCGCCGGCACATGAAGCAGACCGGCGACATTGCGAAGCTCGCCGAGAAGAACGCGATCCAGCTCAACGACACGCATCCGGCGATCGGCGTCGCCGAGCTGATGCGGCTTCTCGTCGACGTGCATGGCGTCGAGTGGAAGGAGGCGTGGAGGATCACGCAGGCGACCTTCTCCTACACCAATCACACGCTGCTGCCCGAAGCGCTCGAGACCTGGCCCGTGTCGCTCATGGAGAGGCTGCTGCCGCGCCACATGCAGATCATCTATCTCGCCAACGCCGTCCATCTCGACGGGCTGCGCGAGAAGGGCGTGCAGGACGCGGGCGTTCTTTCCTCCGTCTCGCTCATCGACGAGCATAATGGCCGCCATGTGCGCATGGGCCATCTGGCCTTTCTCGGCTCGCACAAGGTCAACGGCGTCTCGGCGCTGCACAGCGAGCTCGTGAAAGAGACGGTCTTCAAGGATTTCCACCGCCTCTATCCCGACCGCGTCGTCAACAAGACGAATGGCGTGACCTTCCGGCGCTGGCTGCTCGAGGCCAATCCGGCCTTGTCGCGGCTCCTGGCGGAGACGATCGGCGCGGGCGTCTTCGACGATCCGGAGAAGCTGATCGGACTCGAAGCCTTCGCCGACGATCCCGGCTTCCAGCAGCGTTTCGCGGCGGCCAAGCGCGAGAACAAGGCGCGCCTCGCCGCCAAGATCTTCGATACGGTGGGCGTGCGCGCCGATCCCGACGCGCTCTTCGACGTGCAGATCAAGCGCATTCATGAATATAAGCGTCAGCTTCTCAACGTGCTCGACGCGGTGGCGCTTTATCTCGACATCAAGTCGCAGCCGTCCCGGGATTTCGTGCCCCGCGTGAAAATTTTCGCCGGCAAGGCGGCGGCGAGCTACACTCAGGCCAAGCTCATCATCAAGCTCGCCAATGACGTCGCGCAGCTCGTGAACGCCGATCCGGCGACGCGCGGCCTGCTGAAGATCGCCTTTCTGCCGAATTACAATGTGAGCCTCGCCGAGACGATCATTCCGGCGGCCGATCTCTCCGAGCAGATCTCGACCGCGGGCATGGAGGCGTCGGGCACCGGCAATATGAAATTCGCGCTCAACGGCGCGCTCACCATCGGCACGCTCGACGGCGCCAATGTCGAGATCAAGGAGCGCGTCGGCGACGACAACATCTTCATTTTCGGCCTGACGGCGCGGGAGGTGGAGGAAAGCCGCGCGAAGGGCATCGACGCGCGCGAGACGATCGCCGCGAGCGCGCGTCTCTCCGAGGCGCTCGCGGCGGTCGCGGGCGGCATGTTCTCGCCCGACGACAGGCATCGCTATGCGCAGCTCGTCGATACGCTCACCTATTACGATCATTTTATGATCACGAAGGATTTCGACGGCTATTGCGACGCGCAACGCAAGGTCGACGCGCGCTGGCGCGATCAGAAGGCGTGGCGGAAATCCTCCATTCTCAATACGGCGCGGGTGGCGTGGTTCTCGTCGGATCGCGCCATTCGCGAATACGCCCGGGAGATCTGGAAGGTCGAGGCGTGAAGGCGGCGCGCTTGCATGAAAAAGGCGGTCGCGCCAAGGCCCGGCCGCCCTGCTCGAATTTAAGAATGAAGGCGAAGATCAAGGAAAGAGTCAGCCCACCGACCGGCGCGGCGTGCGGAGGTTGAGCTTGGTCAGCCGGGGCGCTTCGCGCAGCGGCGCGACGACGGCGGGCGCCGGCGCCTCATATTCCTCTTCCTCGACAAAATCCGGTCGGAAGGCCGCCGGGGCCGGCCCCTCCCGGCGCGCGCCGCTGGTCGTCTCCGTCACGCGCGCCGCGCCGTTGAGAACGCCGCCGCGCGCAACCTCGATCGCGCCGCAATCCCACTTGCCGTCCACGCGGCCGGTGGCGCGCACGGCGAGGAGATGCTTGACGGCGATCTCGGCGCTGACCTGGCCCGAAATGTCGGCGCTCGACGCATTGACCTTTCCCTTGACCGTCCCGCCTTGCCCGACGACAAGAAGATTGCAGGTGATTTCGCCGTCGAACAAGCCGTCGACGACAACGTTGTCGCGCGCCTGAATGACGCCCGTCAGCTCCGCGCCCTCGCCAATATAGACGGACTTTGCCTCTTCATGCCTGAACGTCGCCATTTCGCTTCCCTTCTCGCGAATCGCGCCTGACGGCGAGGTTAAACCTTTCCCGCGCCCGCGCGGCAAATTCATGTCGCGACGGAACAATCGGGTGAAAAGGAGGACAAAGCTCGCTCCGCTCGCAATGGCGGCGGAAAGACTTGAGCAAATGGAAACCGCTAGGCGGGCGTGTCCTTCTCAACGGCGCGAACGAGTTGGACGAAAGCGTCCGCGGCGGGCGAATGGGTTCGGCCTCGCTTCCAGACGAAGCCGTAATTCAGGCGCATCCAGGGCAGGTCGATCGGCAGCAGGGCGCACAGGCCGTCCCTCAATTCCCGTTCGATCAAAGCCGGCAAAGTCACCGACAGGCCATCGCTGGCGAGGACGATGTCTTTCACGGCCGGGATGGATCCGACGACGATCCGGGGTCGAAAGCGATTATTGACCTCGCTGAAAAGGCCGAAAGGCTTCTCGGCCCGCGGCATCTCCATCCGCATGCGCGCGGGCGCCGTCGGCCCGACCCACGGAAACGCCGTCAAATCTTCAAGGCGCAGCTTTGAAAGCCCGGTAAGCGGATGGCCGGTCCGGCAATAGAAATGGAGACGGGAAGCGCGAATGAGCTCGGTCTCCAGTTCCGAATGCTCGATGGCTTCGGAGATGTCGGCGAATCCGAGATCGGCGCGTCCCTGGAAGATGTCGTCGACGACCCGCGTCCAGTCCGTCGTCGAGAGCTCAAGCTGGAGGCCGGGATGGCGCGCCGCAAGCATCCCCATCGCCTTCTGAGCGGAGATTTCGGCGGGAAAGGGGGCGACGGCGACCGTCAGCTCGCCAATGTCCAACCCCTTCGTCAGGGTGATCTCCCGCAAGAGCTCCGAGTGATTGCGGAGCAGCGTTTCTCCTCTTTCGATCACGATCCGCCCGAAGAGAGTCGGCGTCACGCCGTCGTAACGTTCGAAAAGTCGGACGCCGAGCGTATCTTCAAGATGTTTGAGCGTGCGGGTCAGGGAAGGTTGGGACACGCCCAGGGCCTTGGCCGCGCGCCCAAAATGGCGATGCTGGGCCAGGGCGCGAACCATCTCCAGATGGCGCAATGACTGTAAGACCATGAACAGGCGTCCTGACATATCGCCTATGTTATCGATCTATACCATCATTGATATTGGACGATCGAGGGTTCGGCTGTCATTGTCATTGTCTGGCGAATAACTGACAAGCCGGCGTTTTACGCGATTTTTTGCGGGAGAAATGGACCATGACACGGCAGTCGATCCGTTGGCTCGCGCTCTGCGCGGGCTTCGCGCTTGCAACGGCGTTTCCGGCGAGCGCCGCGCCCGAGCAAGGCAAGAAGCCGAACATTCTCGTCATCTGGGGCGACGACATCGGCATGTGGAACATCAGCGCCAACAGCCGCGGGATGATGGGCTACAAGACGCCGAACATCGACCGCCTCGCAAAAGAAGGCCTGTCCTTCACCGATTATTACGGTCAGCAGAGCTGCACGGCGGGCCGCGCCGCCTTTATCGGCGGCAATGTGCCGGTGCGCACCGGCATGACCAAGGTCGGCCTGCCCGGCGCGAAAGAGGGATGGCAGAAGACCGACGTCACCGTCGCGACCGTGATGAAGAGCCTGGGTTACGCCACGGGACAATTCGGCAAGAACCACCAGGGCGACCGCGACGAGCATTTGCCGACGATGCACGGCTTCGACGAATTCTTCGGCAACCTCTATCATCTCAACGCCGAGGAAGAGCCGGAAAATCTGGACTATCCGAGGAATCCCGAGTTCCGCAAGAAATTCGGCCCGCGCGGCGTCATCAAATCCTTCGCCGACGGCAAGGGCGGCCAGACGATCGAGGACACGGGCCCCTTGACCCGGAAGCGCATGGAGACGATCGACGAAGAGACGATCGCCGCCGTCAAGGATTTCATCACGCGCCAGGCGAAGGCGGGCAAGCCCTTCTTCGCCTGGTGGAACGGCACGCGCATGCATTTGCGCACCCATGTGAAGGCGGAGCACCGTGGAATTTCCGGCCAGGACGAATATAGCGACGGCATGGTCGAGCATGACATGCATGTCGGAGAGCTTCTAAAGCTCGTCGACGATCTCGGAATCGCCGACGACACGCTGGTCTTCTATTCGACGGATAACGGCCCGCATTACAATAGCTGGCCGGATGCGGGCACGACCATCTTCCGCAGCGAGAAGAATTCGAACTGGGAGGGCGCCTATCGCGTGCCGGCCTATGTCCGCTGGCCGGGGCGCTTCCCCGCCGGAACGACGCTGAACGGCATCGTGGCGCATGAGGACTGGCTGCCGACGTTCGCCGCCATTGGCGGCGACGACGCGATAAAGGACAAGCTCGCCAAAGGCGTGAAGCTGGAAGGCCGCAAATATAGAAATTACATAGACGGCCAGGATATGTCCGATTACTTCTCGGGCAAATCGAAGGATTCGCCGCGCCACGAGTTCGTCTATGTCAACGATGACGGCCAGATCGTCGCGATCCGCTATGACGACTGGAAAGTGGTCTTCCTCGAAAATCGCGGCCAGGCGTTCGGCGTCTGGCGCGAGCCCTTCACCGAGTTGCGCGTGCCGCTGCTGTTCAATCTGCGCCGCGATCCTCTGGAGCGCTCGCAGCATAATTCGAACAGCTATAATGATTGGTTCCTCGACAGGCCGTTCGTGATCGTGCCGCTGCAGAAGCTCGCGGCGGATTTCCTGACGTCGATGAAGCAATATCCGCCGAGCCAGACGCCGGGCTCCTTCAATCTGGAAAAGATTCAGAAGGAGATCGAAGCCGCCGGACGCGGACATTGACAAGCGCAGGCCGTCGCGCGACGCGCGGCGGCCCCGACATGGACGGCCGACGCGGTGACAAATGCGGATCAAGAAATTCTATCTTCTTCTCGCCTTCGTCTCCGTCTCGATCATCGGGCTGCTCTACGGCGTTTCGCCGGACTGGTTCGCGCGAACCTTCCTCGGCGTCGCGTCGCTCGACGCCGACCTCGCCCATATTTTCCGGGCCATGACGGGGCTCTATGTCGCGCTCGGGCTCTTCTGGCTCTACGCCGCCTTTCACGACGCCTACCGCAAAGCGGCTGTGCTGACGACGGTGGTCTTCTGCGCGGGACTCGTCTCGGGCCGGCTGATCAGCCTGCTTGTCGACGGACGACCGGCCCCGCTATTGATTCTCTATGTGTTCGTGGAGCTCGGGCTCGTCCCCATCGGCTATTGGGTTCTTCGACGGCCGGATTGAGCGCCCTCGATATGGCGGGCAGGATTGACATGACGTTCAAACCCAAGGCGATCATCGTCCTTCTCCTCGTCCTTTGCGCGCCGGCGCGCGCCGAGGACGCCTTGCCCTCCTGGAATGACGGGCCCGCCAAGCAGGCGATCCTCGCCTTCGTCGCCAAGACGACCAAAACCGACGGTCCCGATTATGTGAAGCCCGAAGAACGTGTCGCCGTCTTCGACAATGACGGCACGCTATGGACGGAATAACCGCTTTATACGCAGGCTTTCTTCGCGCTCGATCGCCTCAGGGAGATGGCGCCGCGGCATCCCGAATGGCGCAAGCGGCAGCCCTTCAAGGCGGCGCTCGCGGGAGATCTCAGGGCCTTGGCGGCGCGCGGCCCGAAAGGCTTCGCCGAGATCGTCGGGGCGACGCACGCCGGCGACACGCCGGAGGCTTTTCAGGCCACGGTTTCGCAATGGCTGGCGACGGCCGAGCATCCGAAATTCAAGCGGCGTTACGACCGCCTCGCCTATCAGCCGATGCTCGAGCTTCTCGCCTTTCTGCGCGCCGAGGGCTTCAAGACCTTTATCGTCTCGGGCGGCGGCGTCGAATTCATGCGCGCCTTCGCGGAACGCGTCTATGGCGTGCCGCCCGAGCAGGTGGTGGGCTCCTCCATCGTCACCCGATATGAGGTCGTCGACGGCGAGCCCATGCTGAAGCGCGAGGCGAAGATCGCCTTTATCGACGACAAGGCCGGCAAGCCCATCGCCATCAATCAATATATCGGCCGCCGGCCGATCGCCGCCTTCGGCAATTCGGACGGCGACTTCCAGATGCTGGAATGGACGACCGCCGGCGCGGGACCGCGCTTCGGCCTGATCCTTCATCACGACGACGCGGCGCGCGAAGCCGCCTATGACCGCAAATCCCCCGTCGGGCGCCTCGATCGCGCGCTGGATGAGGCCGGCAAGCGCGGCTGGACGCTCGTCAGCATGAAAAGCGATTGGAAGACGATCTTTCCGCCCCCGACGCGCTGAGCGGATTCAGCGCTGGCGCACATAGCTCCCCGGCGCCGGCTCCAGCGGCACGAGGCCCTTTTCCGGGGCGCCCATGGGCGGCGGCGCGACGCGCTCCTTGGCGCTCGCGCGCGTCAGCCAGGACGCCCAGGCCGGCCACCAGGAGCCTTCGAAGAGCTTTGCGCGCTCGCGCCAGCGCTCGGCGCTGACATAGCGATCGCTGCGCGCGCGCACGCCGAGATGATAGCGGCGCCCCGGATGGCCCGGCTCCGAGACGATCCCGGCATTGTGCCCGCCATTGGTGAGAACGAAGGTGAGGTCGTTATCCGTGAAGAGATGCGTCTTGTAGACCGAGCGCCAGGGCGAGATATGGTCCGATTCCGTCCCCACGACGAACATGGGAACGGCGATGTCCTTCAGGGCGATCACTTCGTCCTCGACCGCGTAGCGCCCGGCGGTCAGCCTGTTTTCGAGGAACAGGCCGCGCAGATATTGCGCATGCATGCGGTAGGGCATGCGGGTCTGATCGGCGCTCCAGGCCATGAGGTCGGTGGCGCGCTCTCTCTCGCCGAGCAGATATTCCGTGATGGCGCGCGCCCAGAAGAGCTCGTTCGAGCGCAGCGCCATGAACACGCCCGACATCTGATAGGTGTCGAGATAGCCCTGGTCCCACATCATGTCTTCAAGGAAGGCGACCTGCGCGGCGTCGACGAAGAGCATGAGATCGCCCGGCTCGCTGAAATCGATCTGCGAGGCGAGCAGCGTGACGGAAGCCAGCCGATTGTCGCCGTCGCGCGCCATCGTGGCGGCGGCGATGGCGAGCAGCGTGCCGCCGAGGCAATAGCCGGCGGCGTGGATCGGGCGGCCGGGCAGGATCGCGTTGATCGCCTCGAGCGCCTCCATCACGCCGCGCTTGCGATAGTCGTCGAAGCCGATGTCTCGATCCTCGGCGGTGGGATTGCGCCAGGAGATCATGAAGACGGTGAAGCCGCGCTCGACCAGATAGCGCACCAGCGAATGATGCGCGGCGAGGTCGAGCACGTAATATTTCATGATCCAGGCCGGAACGACCAGGATCGGCTCGGCGCAGACCGTCTCGGTCGCGGGCTGATACTGGATCAACTCCATGAGATGGTTGCGATGGATCACCTCGCCCGGCGTCGCCGCGACGTCCTTGCCAAGCTCATAGCCATTGCCGCCGTTCTGAGACTGGGTGGCCGCGTCGAGGAAATCCTCCGCGAAATATTTGGCGCCGCGCAGCAGATTGGCGCCGGCCTCGCGGCGCGTGCGTTCGATGACGACCGGATTGAGCCAGGGAGCGTTGGAAGGCGAGAAGACGTCGAGATATTTCGACGCGAGGAAGGAGACGCGCGCGGCGTTGTTCGGCCGCATGCCGCGCACTTCCCGCGTCGCCTTCCGCCACCATTGCTGCTGGGCGAGAAAGGCCTGCTCGAAGAAGAGATAGGGGAAGGTCCCCCAGGCCGGATCGTCGAAGCGCCTGTCCGACGGCTCGGGCGCGAAGGGACGCTCCGCCTTGTCGCTCACGAGATTATGCGCGCCGAAATGCGCAAGGCGCGCGGCGGAGGAGAAGGCGTCGATCGCGAGCTCGAGCTGCCGGCCGGGCGACTCCGCGAGATGCGCCGCCCAATCGATCCAGGCGGACATTTGCGCATGGGGCGAGATCCCCTGCGTGAAGCGCGCCGCCGTCGCCTGAGCGGCGCGGTCGAGCGTCTCGAAGGAGGCGGCGTGCAGGAAGGACATGAGGGGCGACGGCGCGCGGCGCCCCGGCGCGCGCGGCGCGTCGGGCTTGCGTGTTTCGAGAGCGGAATTCATGGCGCGTCCAATCTGTCGCGGAAATATAGCAAATGCGTGAAGACGCCTCAGGGGCCGTCCGCGAGCAATTGCGTGATCGACCCGCCTTCATGGCGGCGCTTGATCGCTTCTGCGAAAAGGGAGGCGGCCGGAATCACGGAGAGCTTCTCCTTCAGGGCGGCGGCCGTCGGATCGTTCGGCCGTTGGGGAATGGAGTCGGTGACGGCGACGCCGTCTATCGGCGCGCTCCGCAGGGTTTCGGGCGCCGCCGACGCGAAGATCCCATGCGTCGCGGCGACGAAGACCTGCGCCGCGCCATGCGCGCGGCAGGCCGACGCGGCGCGCGCGACCGTGTCGCCGCCGGCGATGAGGTCGTCGAGGATAATGACGGCCCGTCCCGCCACGTCGCCCGCGAAAATGTCGCCCGTCACGACCCCTTCGCTGCGGGTCTTGTCCAGGAAGGCCTTGGCCACGGGACGCGCCGACAGGCGCTCGAGACGCCGCCGGAAGATTTCGGCGCGCTTCTCGCCGCCGAGATCTGGCGAGACAACGGCGAGGGGCGCCGCGCCGATGCGAGGAAGAAAATGCGACGCGAAGAGCGCATGGGCGTCGAGCGGAATGGTCTCGCAGCGGAAGGCGTTCTCGAAGGCGGCGATGTTGTGCGCGTCGATCGTGATCACGGCGTCGGCGCGCATGGCCTCGAAGAGCTGCGCGACATAGCGCGTGGCGATCGGGTCGCGCGGCTTGGTGCGCCGGTCCTTGCGCGAGAAGCAGAGATAGGGCGTCACCGCCGTCACGCGCGCGGCGCCGCTGTCCCGCAAGGCGCCGATGAACATCAGGAGCCTCAGCAGCTTGTCCGCGCCGCTCGCCTCCGCTTCGCCATGCAGGCTCGATATGGCGTAGACGTCGCGGCCGCGAACGCATTCGAGCGGGCGTAATTTGAACTCGCCGTCCTCGAAGGCGCGCGCCTCCAAAGGCGAAAGCGCCGCGCCGAGCCTTGCGGCGACCTGCGCGCCGAAAGCATGGCTGGAGCCGAGGGCGAAGAGCGCGACGTCAGGCGCCATCTTTCGACTCCTTGCCTGAAAGCCACGCCGCGATGCGCGGCCATTCATTTTCGATCGTGCGCCGGCCCATGAAAAGCGCCAGGTGCCCGCAAGGCGCAAGCGCCGTCTCCACTTCGCCTCCAATGAACTCCTTGACGGCGAAGACCTGAGCCGGCGGCGCGATGGCGTCCGACGCGCCGGCGAGCAGATAGACGGGCCGGTCCAGCCCGCGCAGCTCGACCCGCTTGCCGAGCGCCGGGAAGCGCCCCTTCGCCAGCAGATTGTCGCGGAAGAGATATTGGAGAACTTCCCGAAAATAAGGCCCGGGCAGATCGAGGCGGCGGCGGTCCCACGCCCGGAAAGCCGCGACGGCGTCCCTCGCGAAGGGAGCGTCGGTCGGAAGCTCGATTTGCAAGCCGTCGGCCAGACGCCGCTCTTCGCTTTCCTCGCGCGGCCAGAGCGGCGCCATGTGATCGCCCTTCACGACGCCGCCGCCGGCGAAAATCAGGCGCTCGATCGAAAGATCCGTCGTCTCTTCGACCCGCCCCGCCAGCGCCGAGCGCGCCGCCGCGACGTCGACCGGCGCGCCGACGGCGACGAGGCGCCGCGTCTTTTGCGGAAAGCGCGCGGCATAGGCCAGCGACAGCCAGCCGCCCTGGCACAGGCCGACGAGGTCGACAGGCGCGCCGATCTCGTCGACGGCGATTGTGAGCTCCGCGAGCAGGGCGTCGATTCCGTAAAGCTGCGTTTCCGCCGTCGCCGACGCCCATTCGACGAGATAGAGCCGTCCGCAGCCGCCACGCAGCAACGCCGCGACGAGACTATGGCCGGGCGCGAGGTCGGCGATCTGCGCGTCGTGCAGCGCATAAGGCGAAACGATCATGACGGGCGCCGCCGCCTCGTCCGTCGCAAATTCCCAGAGGCGCAACAGGCCGAGTCGAAGGATCAGGCGCGCGGGCGTCGACCATTGGGGACCTTCCTTGCGCGCGTCGGCGAGCGGCAGCTCCAGGGCGCGGCGCCAGAGATCCATCGTCGCGATCGGCCAGGCCCAGAGATCTCGCGTCCAAATGTCCCAGCTCATCGCCTTTTCCGTCGTGATCGAGGGCGGGCTATCATATGTGAACATTCAGCAAAAAGGCGACGGCCTTCGAGGCGCGCGAAGCGGTGACGAGCGATGGCGATCGATCCCCAAACGGTCTCTGCGGCGGCGCCGTCGCTTGCCGACAAGGTCCGGTTTCTGACGGATCCCGCGGCTTACGGGCAGGAAAGCGCGAAGGTCGAGCTGGTCGAGACGCATATGTCCTATGTCTTTCTCGTCGGCGCGCGCGCCTACAAGCTCAAGAAGCCGGTTCGCTATCCCTTCCTGGATTTCTCGACGCTCGCGGCGCGGGAGCGCGATTGCCGAGAGGAGCTGCGCCTCAACCGGCGTCTTGCGGCCGAAGTCTATCTCGACGTCGTCCCGCTTACGGCGAATGGGACAGGTTTCGTCATTGGCGGCGCCGGCCTCGTCGTGGATTGGCTGGTGGCGATGCGCCGATTGCCGCAGGAGCGGATGCTGGACACGATGATCGGATCGAAGCGCGTCGAGGCCGCGCATGTCGACGCGATTTGCGACGCTCTTGCCCGTTTCTACCGTCACGCCGAGACGACCAGCCTCGCGCCCGAGGATTACGCCGCGCGCTTCCCGCGGGAGCAGGCGCTCAATCGCGAAATTCTGACGCGCGCGGCTTTCGGGCTCGGCGCCGAGCCGCTGCGCGCGCTTGATCGCCTCGAGGCGCGTCTCGACGCGTCGCGGGCGAGCCTCGAGGCGCGGGCGCGCGCCGGCCGTGTCGTGGACGGCCACGGCGATCTGCGCCCCGAGCATATCTGCCTCGTCGAGCCCGTGGCGATCTTCGACTGTCTCGAATTCAATGCGGAGCTGAGGCAGGTCGATCCTTTCGACGAAATCGCGCTGCTCGGCGTCGAATGCGCGCGGCTCGGGGCGCCGCGCCTTCTGCGCAGCTTCGCGGAGGGCCTTGCGAGCCGCCTCGGCTGCGCGCCGCCATGGGAGACGATCGCGCTTTATGCGGGCTGGCGCGCCGTCCTGCGCGCGCGCCTCTCCCTCGCCCATTTGCTGGAGCCTTCGCCGCGCGCGCCAGGGAAATGGGCGCCGCTCGCAAGGCTTTATCTCGACATCGCGGCGCGCGCGCTTGCGGGCGCCTTTCCGGAAGGAGACGAAAGTGCCGTTTCGTGATCGCGCGGAGGCGGGCAAGCGGCTCGCCGAAGCGCTCCGTCGATTGAAGGGACAGGACGCCGTCGTCTTCGCCTTGCCGCGCGGCGGCGTTCCCGTCGCGGCTCCCGTCGCGGAAAGCCTGCGGGCGCCGCTCGATCTCGTGCTCGTGCGCAAGATCGGCGTTCCCTACCAGCCCGAGCTCGCCATGGGCGCCGTCGCGGATGGCGGAACGCCGGTGGTCGTGCGCAATGACGACGTCGTCGCGCTCGCCGGCGTCAGCGAAACGCGTTTCGAGCGGGCCTGCGCGGAGCAATTCGCCGAGATCGAAAGACGCCGCCGCCTCTATCTCGGCGGACGTCCCCGCGTGGCGGCCAGGGGGCGCGTCGCCATCATCGTCGATGACGGAGTCGCGACCGGCGCGACGACGCGCGCGGCCTTGCAAGCCGTCCGCGCCCAGGCGCCTGCGAGGCTCATCCTGGCGACGCCGGTGGCGCCGAGCGAGACGCTCGACATGCTGCGCCGCGACGCCGACGAGATCGTCTGCCTGGAGGCGCACGACTATTTCATGGGCGTGGGCTGCTATTATGAGGATTTTCGCCAGACCGAGGACGAGGAAGTGATCGCGCTTCTCGAGCGTAACCGCGCAAGGGCGGCGCGCGGCTAAATGCCTCACGCCGACGTCGCGCAGGCGCAAGGCGTCCTGCTAAGCTCGAAAGCGCATTGTCAAGAAAATGACGCCTCGGCGTGCGTCCTTGCGTCCGACGCGCCACATCCGACGGTTTCCGCATGAACGACAAGACACAGCAGACCAACGACCCGAAGGGCGGCGACGGCCGCTATGTCCGTTTCTTCTCGCGGATCGGCATCGGCGACGTGCCGCTTGTCGGCGGCAAGAACGCCTCGCTCGGCGAAATGTATCGCGAGCTGACGGCGAAGGGCATTTCCGTTCCCAACGGCTTCGCGGTCACCGCCGAGGCCTATCGTCATGCGCTCGACGCGGCGGACGCCTGGCCGGCGCTGAAGGCGTCGCTCGACGGGCTCGATGTGGACAATGTCGACGATCTCGCCCGCCGCGCGGCGCGCGCGCGGGAGATCGTCTACGCCGCCGGCCTGCCGGCGGAGGTTGAAGCCGACATTCGCGAAGCGCTCGCGCGCCTCGTCGAGGAATATGGGGCGGAGCTGACCGTCGCCGTGCGCTCCTCCGCCACGGCCGAGGACCTGCCGAGCGCGAGCTTTGCGGGCCAGCACGACACCTATCTCAATGTTGGCGGCGCGGCCAATGTGCTCGACGCCGTGCGTCACTGCTTCGCGAGCCTCTTCACCGACCGCGCCATCCGCTATCGCGTCGATAATGGCTTCGACCATTTCAAGGTCTTCAACTCCGTGGCCGTCATGAAGATGGTGCGCTCGGATCTCGCGGCCTCCGGCGTCATCTTCACCATCGACACGGAGACCGGATTCCAGGACGTGGTGTTCATCACCGGCGCCTATGGCCTCGGCGAGAACGTGGTGCAGGGCGCCGTCGATCCCGACGAGTTCTATGTCTTCAAGCCGACCTATCGCGACGGGAAGCGCGGCGTCCTGAGACGCGCGCTCGGCCCGAAGAAGATCAAGATGATCTTCTCCAATCGCGGCCGCGCCACGACGCGCAACATCCCGACCGATCGAAAGGAGCGCGAGAAGTTCTGCATCACGGACGACGAGGCGCTGACGCTCGCGGGACAGGCGATCGCGATCGAGGAGCATTACAGCGCCAGGGCCGGCGCGCATCGCCCCATGGACATAGAATGGGCGAAGGACGGCGTCGACGGAAAGCTTTACATCGTGCAGGCCCGGCCCGAGACGGTCGCCTCGCGGCGCAACCGCAACATCGTCGAGGAATATAAGGTCGGGAAGCACGGGCGCGTGAAGGTTGAGGGGCGCGCAGTGGGCGCCAAGATCGCCTTCGGCAAGGCGCGCGTCATCGAGCATCCGAGCGAGCTGTCGCGCTTCATTCCGGGAGAGATCCTCGTCGCCGACACGACCTCGCCCGATTGGGGCACGGTGATGAAATCGGCCGCCGGCATCGTCACCAATCGCGGCGGACGCACCTGCCATGCGGCGATCGTGGCGCGCGAGCTCGGCATTCCGGCGATCGTCGGCACGGATCGCGCGACGCATGTCATTCGCACCGGCGATCTCGTCGCCGTGTGCTGCGCCGAAGGCGACGTCGGCAGAGTCTATGAGGGCGAGATCGAGTTCGAGATCGTCAAGACAGACCTTTCAAATCTCGAAAGGCCCGCGACGCATGTCATGATGAATGTCGGCAATCCCGACATCGCCTTCGGCGTCTCCGCGCTGCCCAATGACGGCGTCGGCCTCGCGCGCATGGAGTTTATCATCGCCGAGTCGATCAAGGCGCATCCGATGGCGCTCGTTCATCCGGAACGCCTCGATCCCAAGGAGCGCGCCGAGATCGAGCGGCTGACGGCGCAATATGAAAGCCCGGGCGCTTTCTTCGTCGAGCGTCTCTCGGAAGGCGTCGCGACCATCGCGGCGGCCTTCTATCCCGAGCCCGTCATCGTGCGCATGTCGGACTTCAAGAGCAACGAATATGCGTCGCTGCTGGGCGGCCGCGCCTTCGAGGGCGGCGAGGAAAATCCGATGATCGGCTTCCGCGGCGCCTCGCGCTACGCGCATCCGAACTATCGCGAAGGCTTCGCGCTCGAATGCGCGGCGATGAAACGCGTGCGAGAGGATCTGGGCCTGACCAATGTCAGGCTGATGATTCCTTTCTGCCGCCGCATCGACGAGGCGGAGAAGGTCCTTTCGCTCATGCGGGAGCTTGGGCTCGAACGAGGCAGGGACGGACTCGAAATCTACGTCATGTGCGAGATTCCGAACAATGTGATGCTCATCGACGAATTCTCGAAACATTTCGACGGATTCTCGATCGGCTCCAACGATCTTACCCAGCTCACCCTCGGCGTCGATCGCGATTCGGAAATCGTCGCCTTCGATTTCGACGAGCGCGATCCGGGCGTGAAGAAGATGATCGCGCTCGCGGTGGAGGGCGCGCAACGCAATGGCCGCCATTGCGGCATTTGCGGCCAGGCGCCGTCGGATTATCCGGAGATGGCGGAATTCCTCGTTCGCCTCGGCATCGATTCGATCAGCCTCAATCCCGATACGATCCTGCATACGACGACGCGCATCGCCGCGCTGGAGAAGACGCTCGGGCGAAGCCGAAGGTAGGCGATGAGCGACAGGCGCCCTGGGGCTTGAAAGAGAGGGCGGCGGCGACAGGTTTCGTCCATCGCGTTTCGCGCCGCCTCGGCGGCCGGGGCGCGAATCTCCGTTCCTTGCACATGCTGCGGCGAATGCGTTCAGAGTTTGAGCCGCAGCCTTGCAGAGAGGATGATTGGCATGAACACCCCCGTCAAAATCGCAATCTCGGCCGCCTTCGTCTGCGGCTTCTCGGCCCTCGCCGCTCCGCCGGCCTCGGCCATGCCCGTCGCCAATATCGGCCTCGCGCCGGCGACGGAAGAAGCGCACGCCGTACGCGTCTGCAATCGCTGGGGCCGCTGCTGGTGGAGCTATGCGGGCCATTATCACGGCCGCTATGGCTATGGCTGGCGGCGCCCCTATTACGGACCTCGCTATGGCTGGCGGCATCCCGGCTATGGCTGGCATGGACGCCGTTACGGCTATGGCTGGCATGGCGGCCATGGCTGGCGCGGCGGCCGCGGCCACTGGCGCTGACAAACGCGAAAAACGGCCCGTCGGTACATCCGCGCTCGGGCCGTTTTTCTCCAACGGATCGGTTCCGTCGGCTCATCGAAGAGTTAACGTCCGATCGGGCGATTGCAAGGCGAGCCGTTGTCGGTTCGGCGCCTGCCCGCTTTTTCACGGCTGTTGCCCGCATGTCATTGTGAGCGCCTTTCGAAACGTGCAGTCTCGGCGGCGGCGATTCTGCGCGGGGGAAGGTCGTGGCGAAGAGGCGCTTTCCATATCTGGCGCTCGCGATGGCCCTCGCCACGCAAGCGGCCGCGAAAGAAGCAGACGGCGCGAAGAGCGACGCCGTTTCGCCGCTGACCCGGAAATCGCTCGCCGACATTCCCGGCGGACCGAAGGAGCAGCTTCGCCGCTTCGGGATCGAAACGGATGTCTGGGTCACGCAGTTCTTTCAGGGCGTCGCCGCCGGCGCCAATAACGGCGTGTCGCGCTATGGCGGCAAGCTCGACCTCTTCCTCAAGATCGACGCCGAAAAGCTCGGACTGTGGCGAGGCCTGCGCGTCAATGCGCAATATGAGCATTATATCGGCGACAACATCAACCAGCTCGATTACGCGCTCGTTCCCGTGAGCGCCGCCCAGGCCTTTGTCGCGCGCGACAATTATCACTCGGCGCTGTCGCTCGTCGTGACGCAGCAATTGAGCGAGCGGCTCTCCGTGAGCGTCGGCAAGTTCAACACCATGACGCTCGCGGCGCAGACGCCGCTCATCGGCGGCGGCGGACTCGACACCTTCATGAACCGCGCCTTCGCCTTGCCGTCGACCGGCATCGGCGTCGCCTCGCCCGGCACGGTCGCGGACCGGCTCATCGTGTCGCCGCCCTATATTCTGGGCGGCGCCGCGACGTTGAAGACGGATCTCGCGACCTTCAATCTCTTCCTTGTCGATCCGCGCAACGCGGCCAATCCGCGCGTGCTCCAGCGGCCCTTCGAGCGCGGCGTCGGCGTCGTCGGCGGCGTGACGGTTCCGACGCAAATTGCGGGGCTCAAGGGCTTTCACACCATTCGCGGCGGCTACAGCAACGCCCGCGGCTTCGATCTCGACGATATTGGAGAGCTGCGCACGCGGCTCGCTTCGCTCGTCGGCGTCACCAGGAAGGGCTTCTGGCTCGCTTCCTACGCCGTGCAGCAATATCTCGTGCAGAGCGCCGACAAGCCGAACGCCGGCTGGGGCCTCTTCACCCTGGCGACGCTCTCCGACGGCAATCCGAACCCAGTGAGATGGAGCGTGCTCGCGGGGCTCGCCGGCAATAATCTCCTGCCCGGCCGCGAGAACGACCAATGGGGCGTCGGCTTCTTCCATTACGGCCTGACGACGCCGCTCCTCGCCGGCCTTGCCGAGCGGCGCATCTATCGGCGCAGCGAAGGCGGGATCGAGGCCTTCTATAACTGGGCGATCACGCCATGGCTGCGGCTTACGGGCGATTTGCAGATCGTCGAGCCCTGGACCGCGAACCGGCCGCGCGCGACCTATATGGCGCTGCGGCTGCAGACGCGATTTTAAAGGGCGCCGTCATTGCGGGGAGGCGCAGCCGACGAAGCGATCCAGAGCGCGAGCGCGGCCGCTGGATTGCTTCGCTTCGCTCGCAATGACGGGGCGCTGCGATTAAAGCGGGACCGTTGTTCTCAAAGACCCGCGAGCTTGCTGAAGAGCATCTTCGCGAGGTCGGCCAGCGGATAATCGAAGAGAAGAAGCGGTAGCAGGGGAAGCGCCGCCGCGACGCCGATCGTGGCGACGAGCCGTATGCTGATCGGCGCGAGCCGCATATTGCGCATCGCCTCCACGCGGTTGGCGAGATCGGCGAGCGATTGCAGATCGGCCGTTCCGAGCAGCGGCTCGTCCGGGGGCGCGCCCGCGATCCATTTCCGCTCGAAGCCGTGCACATAGCGCGCGCCCAGCGCCGTATAGTCGCGCAGGCCCTTTTCCTGGCAGGCGCGCAATTTGAACAGGAACAGGCAGGGCGGCGCGAGAAACAGGGCGAAGCTGAGGAGCAGCGTCGCCGCGAGCGCGGGATAGGCGTCGCTCAGAGCCTGCTCGCCAAGCGCGATCTCCTCGGCGAAAGTCGCGGCGACGACGACGGAGATCGCCAGGGCGAGCGGCGCGAAGCGCGAATGCACGGTTTCGAGATAGCCGAGCCCGCCCGCGCCGTCGGGATGCGCGGCGGAGAGGTCGAGCTCCATCCGCGTCAGGCCCCAAAGGAGGCGCCACCAAAGGACGAGCCGCCAGGCCCAGCGAAACAGCAGGAAACGGAACAGGGGCAGGCAAAAGAACCAATACCATGCGCCCGCGAGCGGCAAGGCGCGCAGGACGCGGCCGGTGTCGATCTCGGCCGGAAGTCCCGCATGGCCCAGAAAGCTGACCGCCAGCGCGGCGGCAAGGCTCGCCCCGTCCGGCAGCCAGGAATTCGTCCATCCCGAAAGTCGGCCGGCTTCGGCTTCGAGTTCGGGCAGCGCTTTGGCGCCGGCGATCTCGGCGCGCACGAGCAGCGCCACAAATTCGTCGAGCTTGGCGTCGAGCGCCGTCTCGGCCATGAAGAGCAGGGGAATGGCGAGAAGAAGCCGCGCATGGACGGCGATGGCCGGGACCGTGAACAGGTCATGCGCGCCGCCCTTGACGACAGCCAGCGCGACGAGGACGAGCCAGCATAGCCAGCCGAGCGCAAGGCCCATGGGAATCGTATTGCGTCCGAGGCGAACGAGGCCGAGGCGGGCGCCGAGCTGGAAGAAGGGACCGCCCAGAAGAGAGAAGTGTTCCAGGCTTCCCGCCACGGCGGCTCCCTTCGCGAAATGAAAACGGAGCCGCGCGGGCTCCGTTCATGCGTCAGACCGCCTGCATGGCCTCGGGCTTGGCGCGGCCGCGCTTCACCATCAGCTTGTTGAGCGCCGAAACATAGGCGCGCGCCGACGCGACGAGCGTGTCCGGATCGGCGCCGCGGCCGGTGACGGATTTGCCGTCCTCGGACAGACGCACCGAGACCTCAGCCTGCGCGTCCGTGCCTTCGGTGACGGCGTGGACCTGATAGAGCTCCAGCGTCGCCTCATGGGGCGCCAGCGCCTTGATGGCGTTGAAAATGGCGTCGACCGGGCCGTTGCCCGTCGCCTGATGGGTGACCTTGTCGCCGTCAATGTCGAGCGTCAGCGCCGCCGATTGCGGACCATGCGTGCCGGCCATCACCATCAAAGCGAGCACCTTAATATGGTCATGCGCGCTGACGATCTCGTCGTCCACCAGCGCGATCAGGTCCTCGTCATAGACGAACTTCTTGCGGTCGGCCAGATCCTTGAAGCGGTTGAAGGCGTCCTGCAACTGGTTCTCGCCGAGATCGTAGCCCAGCTCCTTCAGCTTCTCGCGGAAGGCGTGCCGGCCCGAATGCTTGCCCATGACCAGCGAGGTCTTCGACACGCCGACGCTTTCGGGCGTCATGATCTCATAGGTGTGCGCATTTTTGAGCATGCCGTCCTGATGGATGCCGCTCTCATGCGCGAAGGCGTTCCGGCCGACGATCGCTTTGTTGTATTGCACCGGGAAGGACGTGACCGCCGAGACGAGCTTCGAGGCGCGCGTCAGCAGCTTGGCGTCGATATTGGTGTGGTAGGGCAGGATGTCGTGGCGCGTCTTCAGCGCCATGACGACCTCCTCCATCGCGGCGTTGCCGGCGCGCTCGCCGAGGCCGTTGATGGTGCACTCCACCTGACGCGCGCCGCCACGCACGCCGGCCAGGGAATTCGCGACGGCGAGGCCCAGATCGTCATGGCAATGCACCGAGAAGATCGCCTTGTCGGAATTGGGCACGCGCTCGCGCACGGCGCGGAAGAGGGCCTCATATTCCTGCGGCGTCGTATAGCCGACCGTATCGGGAATATTGATCGTCGTCGCGCCGGCCTTGATGGCGGTCTCGACGCAGCGGCACAGGAAATCGATCTCCGTGCGCGTGCCGTCCTCCGCCGACCACTCCACATCCGCGACATGGTTGCGCGCGCGCGTCACGGAGGCGGCGACCAGCTCCAGCACCCGCTCCGGCTCCATTTGGAGCTTGTATTTCATGTGCACGGGCGAGGTGGAGATGAAGGTGTGGATGCGCGGACGCTTCGCCTCGCGCAGCGCCTCGGCGCAGCGGTCGATGTCCTTGTCCGAGGCGCGCGCCAGGCCGGCGACGGACGCGTCCTTCACGCGGCGCGCGACTTCCGCGACGCTCTCGAAATCGCCGGGGCTCGCGATGGGAAAGCCCGCCTCGATGATGTCGACGCCCAACTGGTCGAGCAGATCGGCGACTTCCAGCTTTTCCTCCAGCGTCATGGAGGCGCCGGGCGACTGCTCGCCGTCGCGCAGGGTGGTGTCGAAGATAACGACGCGCTCGCTGTCGTTGGAGCCGTTCGCGGAATGAGTCATGTGGGAAAACTTTCTAGAGCTGCTGCGCCCGATTCCGTCGGGCCGATCCTGGCGGCGTTGCATCCCCTGACGGCCTGGGCTCGCGAGCCCTGCGGGCGGTCAGGGGCGACGAAGCAGCAGCAGCCCGGCAAGCGCGCGCGAGGAAAGCAGGGCGCGCGCGCAAATCGCGCCGCGCGGCTGGCGCGCCTTTTCGGCTCCATATGTGGCGCTCGCGACTGCCACGGTCCAAATCCTCGCTTCGCCGGCCGGGGGACATGCGCCAAGGGGCGCCCGCCCCAGCCGAAACCGCCCCAGAATAGAAAATTGCGCCGCGGCAGGCAAGTCGAAGCCCGCGCGCCCGCAGGGGCGATCGGGTGAAAGTTTCCTCATGCTTCGAGACGCCGCCTTCGGCGGCTCCTCAGCATGAGGGCGAGGATGGTCGTCCTTCCCCCCGATCGCACTGCGCGCCCGGCATGGCCGAAGGTTAACAAAAGTTAAGCCGGACCGCATTTGTTTTTTTACGTTTTCGACCTTTTGCGCCTCTTGCCGAAAGGCCGAAATGAGCCCTAACATCCGTCATGGTCAAAACCGCCTTCTCCATTCGCCACGCGCGGCCCGGCGACGCCGAGGAAATCGCGCGCGTCCACGACGCTTCCTGGCGAGACGCCTATCGCGGCGTCATTCCGGGCGTGGAGCTCGAGCGGATGATCGCGCGGCGGGGGCCGGCCTGGTGGCATTCCGCCATCATGCGCGGCACGGGGCTCCTGGTTCTCGATTTCGACAATCGGATCGTCGGCTATTCGACCTATGGCCGCAATCGCGTCCCCTCCATGCCCTATTCGGGCGAGATCTTCGAAATCTACCTGTCCCCGCAGCATCAGGGGCTCGGCCTCGGCCGCCGCCTCTTCGCGGCCGCGCGCCGGGAGCTCGCCGAGCACGGCTATCTCTCGACCATCGTCTGGGCCCTCGCCGACAATGAGAAGGCGCTCGCCTTCTATCGCAGCCTCGGCGGCCAGACGGTGCGCCGCGCCGAGGAGCGCTTCGGCTCCGACATGCTGACCCGCGTCGCCTTCGGCTTCGTTTCCGCGCCGGTGCGCTAATTCCCTCTCCCCGCTTGCGGGGAGAGGGCTAGGGTGAGGGGCGAGGCGGCATTGCGGGCGATAGGGCTTTGCCCCTCACCCCGGCCCTCTCCCCCTAAACGGGGAGAGGGGGTTATTTCCCCCGCAGCCGCGCCAAAATCTCCTTCGTCGCGAAGCCGTCCGCCGGCTGAATCCCCTCCGCGATCTGGAAGGCGTGCACGGCGTTGCGGCTCGTGCGGCCGAGCTTTCCGTCGATCGTCCCGCCGTAATAGCCCTTTTGGGTCAGAAGCCGCTGCATCGCCTCGACATCGGCGGTCGCGAGCGGCGCGACCCGGGGCCAGGGCGCGAGCGGCATGTCGCGGCCGGCGATGCGCTCGGCGAGAACGGCGACCGACATGGCGTAGGCGTCGGAGGTGTTGTACTGGCGGATGACCTCGAAATTGTCCGAGATCAGAAAGGCCGGTCCGCTCGCGCCCGCCGGCAGATAAAGGCTCGCCGCGCCGCTCGCGGGCAGGGCCGCGCCGTCCGCCCGCGTCGCGCCCAGCGCCCGCCAGCGGGGGAAATCGAGATCGAAGGCGGCGTAGTCGAAGCCCTCGGGCAGGCGAATCTCCGCGACGGCGGGCAGGCCTGGAACCCAACCCGATCTCGCCAGAAAATTGGCGATCGACGCAACGGAGTCGGCATGCGAGCGCCAGATGTCCGGCGCGCCCGCGCCGTCGTCGCTTTCAGCGAATTTCAGATAGGCGGAGGGCATGAATTGCGGCTGCCCCATCGCCCCCGCCCAGGAGCCGCGGAGCTGCGCGCGGGTCGCATAGCCCTTTTCGAGCATGAGCAGCGCGTCGACGAACTCGGCGATGAAGGTCTCGGCGCGATGCCCCTTCCAGGCGAGCGTGGCCAGCACTCTCAGAACGTCGGCGCCGCCGGCGGCCGTCCCGAAATTGCTCTCGACCCCGAGAATTGCGACGACGATCTCGCCCGGAACGCCGTGGCGCGACGTCGCGCGCTGGAGCGGTCCGGCGAGCTCCGACGACGCCGACCGGCCGCGCGACACGCGACTATTTGTCACTGCCCCGGCGAGATAAGCGGGGATGGAGATGGTGAACTCGGCCTGCGTTTTCGGCCTGGCGAGGACTCCGGCCTCCGGCGCCAGCCCGGAAACGGCGGCTTCAAAGGTCTCGCGCGACACGCCCGCGGCCTGCGCCTGGGGCCACAGTCCTTGAAGAAAGCCCGCAAAATCCGCCGCCCGCGCGGGGCCGGCGGCGGAGAGGGCGCCGAGCGCCAAAGCGAGGAGCGCGCGGCGCCGGTCGAGCGCGTCGAGGGAAAAATCGCCTGGCTTCAGGGTCATGGAGGGGCCCTTGTTTGGAAATCTTGTATGTTGCGTCGTTTGACAGGGCCACCGCGCTGCCGTCTACTGTGAACTACACGGTTTATTAGGGGCGAGTAACCTCGTTGTGGGTTTAAGATGACGCATCAGCCGGTAGCCAGGAGCTTCGATAATTCCCGCCGTCTGCGCGAGCAGCCCGCTGGCGTGCCGGTGGATCCGAAGATGCGGCTGCGCAACGCCGGCCTGCGTCCCACGGTGCAGCGCCTGGCGCTGAGCAAGCTCCTCTTCGGCAAGGGCGACCGCCATGTCAGCGCCGAGGCGCTCCACGCCGAGGCCCGCGAGGCCGGCCTCACCATGTCGCTTTCCACCGTCTACAATACGCTCAACCAATTCGCGGAGGCCGGTCTTTTGCGGGAAATCGCGGTGCAGGGCCCGCGAACCTATTTCCATACCCGCACCGCCCCGCATCACCATTTCATGGACGAGGCGACAGGCCGCATGTTCGACGCCGCCGACGGCTCGGTCGAATTCTCCCGCCTTCCGGCGCCGCCCGAAGGCATGGAGATCGTGGGCTGCGACGTCATTATCCGCATCCGCCCGAAGAAGGGCTGAGCCGGGCCGGCCGGCAAATCCGGCGTCTTCTCCCGATGATCAAATTCTCCGTATGGAGCGCCGCTTCGTCGCGCGCGCTCTGACGATTGCGGCATGAACCGCCCGCGCGCTTGGAGCGATTCGCATGCGAATCCGTGGCCCCCGATATCCGCGCCGGCAGCCTGCCGGGCGGTCGGCGTCAGCGGCGCCAAAGAGCCCCGCGCCTTCTTCATAAATTCGAGCGCGCGCGCTTCGCCGCGACGACTTTTTTTCTCGCCGATGCGAAAGCCGCCGCCGCCGGACGAGTCCGCGCGTCTCAAAATTCCGTTGGTCCGTTTGGCTTCGCGTCCATTGTGCGGGAGCGACGAAAACGCGCGGCGCGACAGCGTTGCGGGATGAGCGGTCGTCGGTTAGCATCAAGCTCATGCGCGGCGGGTCTGCCGCGCGTCAAACCAAGATCTGGGAGCATTCCGATGGCGAGCAATCGCGGGTCGGCGTCGACGGACGCCGACTGGGCCGAACATGAAAAGACCTACAAAGGTTTCCTCTGGCTGCTGAAGTTTTCGGCGGCGGGATCCGCGATAACGCTGCTGGCCCTGTACTTCCTCTTCGCGCGGTAAGAAAAGCCGAGCCCCTCACGCCAAGCCGTCAGGGGCCACCGTGACGGCGACGGTTTTCGTTTCCAAGAAACCGGAGTTCGTCATGCGCATCGCCGTATTGGCCGAAACGGACGCAGCAGAGCCGCGCGTCGCGGCCACGCCAGAAACCGTCAAGAAATTCATCAGTCTCGGCGCCGAGGTCGCGGTTCAGTCCGGAGCCGGCGCCGGGTCCGCCCTATCGGACGCCGACTACGCCGCCGCCGGCGGGCTGATCGGACCGGACGCCGCGACGACGCTCTCCGGCGCCGACATCGCCCTGCGCGTGCGCCGCCCCGCGGCGGCCGAGCTCGCCGGCGCCAAGCAGAATCTCGCCCTCATCTGCATCCTGGACCCGTTCGGCAACGAGGCGGCGCTGGCCGATCTCGCCAAGGCGGGCGTCACCGCCTTCGCCATGGAGTTCATGCCGCGCATCACCCGCGCGCAATCCATGGACGTGCTCTCCTCGCAGGCCAATCTCGCGGGCTATCGCGCGGTGATCGAGGCGGCGGCCGAATATGGCCGGTCGTTCCCGATGATGATGACGGCCGCCGGCACCGTGCCCGCCGCCAAGGTCTTCATCATGGGCGTCGGCGTCGCGGGCCTGCAGGCCATCGCCACGGCGCGGCGCCTCGGCGCCATCGTCACCGCGACCGACGTGCGCCCGGCGACCAAGGAGCAGGTCGAATCGCTCGGCGCGAAGTTTCTCGCCGTCGAGAACGAGGAGTTCCAGCAGGCGCAGACGGCGGGCGGCTACGCCAAGGAGATGTCGAAGGAATATCAGGCCGCGCAGGCGGAACTGACCGCAAGCCACATCGCCAAGCAGGACGTGGTGATCACGACGGCGCTGATTCCGGGCCGACCGGCGCCGAGACTCATCTCGGCCGACATGGCGCGCGCCATGCGCGCGGGCTCGGTGATCATCGATCTCGCGGCCGAGCGCGGCGGCAATTGCGAGCTGACCAGGCCCGGCGAAACGGTGGTCGAGAACGGCGTCAAGATCGTCGGCGCGGTCAACCTCGCCGGCCGCATGGCGCCGACCGCGTCGAGCCTCTACGCCAAGAACCTGCTCGCCTTTGTCGAGACGCTCGTCTCGAAGGAGACGAAGCGGCTCGCGATCAATTGGGACGACGAGCTCGTGAAGGCGACCGCGCTCACGCGCGACGGCGCCGTCACGGATGAGCGTTTCAAACAGGCCTGAGCCCAACAAGCATCCCTCTAACGAAGGGCGTCGAACCATGACCGACTCTACCCAGCAATTGCTCGATAAGGCGCGGGCGGCGGCGGAGGCCGCCCGACATCTCGCGGATCAAGCACAGCAATATTCGGACCAGATCGCGCAAACGGCCGCCGCCGTCACCTCGCATGGACTGGGCGGCGGGGCCATCGACCCGGTCGTCTTCCGTCTCGCGATCTTCGCGCTCGCGGTCTTTGTCGGCTATTACGTCGTCTGGTCGGTGACGCCGGCGCTGCATACGCCGCTCATGTCCGTCACCAACGCCATCTCCTCCGTGATCGTCGTCGGCGCGCTGCTTTCCGTCGGCGTGGAAGCGTCGAGCGTCAGCGACACGGGCGCCGACTGGGCGCGCTGGTTCGGCTTCATCGCGCTCATTCTCGCCAGCGTGAACATATTCGGCGGCTTCCTCGTCACCGAGCGCATGCTCGCCATGTATAAAAAGAAGGGCTGACCGCCATGAGCGCGAATATCGCAGCCCTTCTCTATCTCGTCGCCGGCGTGCTGTTCATCCTCGCGCTGCGCGGCCTCTCCTCGCCCGCGACCTCCCGCGAGGGCAATCGCTACGGCATGATCGGCATGGCGGTCGCCGTGGCGACGACGCTGCTGCTGCATCTGCCGCCGCTCGCGGGCTTCGTGCTGATCATTATCGGCGCGGGGGCCGGCGGCGGCGTCGGCGCCTACGTGGCGCAGCGCATTCCGATGACGGCGATGCCGGAGCTCGTCGCCTTCTTCCATTCGCTCGTCGGCCTCGCCGCCGTGCTCGTCGCGGGCAGCGCCTTTTTCGCGCCGCACGCTTTCGGCATCGGCGCGCCGGGCCATATCGAAGGCGGCAGCCTTTTCGAGATGTCGCTCGGCGCGGCGATCGGCGCGGTCACCTTCACGGGCTCGATCATCGCCTTTCTGAAGCTCTCCGAGCGCATGAGCGGCAAGCCGATCCTGCTGCCCGAGCGTCACACGATCAACATCATGCTCGGCCTCGCCCTCGCGGCGCTGATCCTGCTGTTCGTGGCGACGGAATCGGGCTTCTGGCTCTTCCTGCTGATCCTCGTGTCGCTCACGCTCGGCGTGACGCTGATCATCCCGATCGGCGGCGCCGACATGCCGGTCGTCGTCTCCATGCTCAATTCCTATTCGGGCTGGGCGGCGGCGGGCATCGGCTTCACGCTGGGCAATCTCGCGCTCATCATCACGGGCGCGCTGGTCGGCTCCTCGGGCGCGATCCTCTCCTACATCATGTGCAAGGGGATGAATCGCAGCTTCATAAGCGTCATTCTCGGCGGCTTCGGCGGCGAGACGGTCGTAGCCAGCGGCGCCAAGGAGACGCGCAACGTCAAGCAGGGCTCGCCGGAAGACGCCGCCTATATCATGCAGAACGCCGGCAAGATCATCATCGTGCCCGGCTACGGCATGGCCGTGGCGCAGGCGCAGCACGCGCTGCGCGAGATGGCCGACCTGCTCAAGAAGGAAGGGGTCGAGATCAGCTACGCCATTCATCCGGTCGCCGGCCGCATGCCCGGCCATATGAACGTGCTGCTCGCCGAAGCCAATGTGCCTTACGACGAGGTCTTCGAGCTCGAGGACATCAACTCCGAGTTCGGCCAGGCCGACGTCGCTTTCGTGATCGGCGCCAATGACGTGACCAACCCGGCGGCGAAGACCGACAAGTCCTCGGCGATCTACGGCATGCCGATCCTCGACGTCGAAAAGGCGAAGACGGTGCTCTTCCTGAAGCGCGGCATGGGCTCGGGCTATGCCGGCGTCGAGAACGAGCTTTTTTTCCGCCCCAATACGATGATGCTGTTCGGCGACGCCAAGAAGACCGTGGAGGCAATTGTAAAATCGCTGGCGCATTGAGGCCCTCGCCTCTGCCGTCATTGCGGACGAAGCGAAGCAATGACGGCGGATCGGCGGTTACAAGGGCGTTTCCCCGCCGCCGCCGACCACGCATATGAACCGCCACCCGTCATTGCGAGGAGGCGTAGCCGACGAAGCAATCCAGGGCGGCATCATGGCTCTGGATTGCTTCGCTTCGCTCGCAATGACGGTGGATCGGGGCTGGTCATGAAGGCGATTCGCCATCGCCGCCGACCAAGCATATGAGCCACCTCCCTGTCATTGCGAGGAGCGAAGCGACGAAGCAATCCAGAGCAAACATCACGGCTCTGGATTGCTTCGCTCCGCTCGCAATGACGGCGACCGATCAGTCGATCGCGAAGGCCACTGGCTGGAACCAGTTCCTCACGTCCGGCAGGCCGCCTTCATTGTCGACATAGAAGATGCCGCGCTCCGGATGCTTGCTCGCGCCGTAATCATATTTGGCGGCGAAGAAGAAAGTCCGCTGCGGGAAGGGGTGGAACAGGAAGTATTTGTAGTTGCCGATATTGTCGATGCCGAAGTCGAAGGACAGGCGGTCGTTCCATTTGTAATTGACCTTGGTGTCGACGACGAAGAAGGGATCGAAGGCGAAATAGATCCCGTAGGCGCGGTCGTTGTTCGCCATGGTGCGCCAGAGCTTGCTCTGGTAGCGGCCGGCGAGCGTGAAGGCCCAGCGGTCGTCCGGCCGATAGGTGAAGGCGAGCGTCCCGCGCCATTCGGGAACGTTCGGCACCGTCTTGCCGGCGACCGAGGTCGCCCAGGGGAACTCGAAATTGGCCGCGCTCGGCGCCCAGGTCGGATTTGAGATGATCCGCGCATTGAGCCAGGTGCCGCTGCCGAGCACTTCCAGCCCGTGCATGAAGACATTGTCCTTCTGGAACGCCACCTCGACGCCGCTGTTGCGGATGCGCTGGACATTGGTCGGCGTCTGGACGGGCGCGATCGCGCCCACCACGAAAGTCTGCTGGTTGATGATGGCGTCGCGCACTTCTTCGTCGAAGAAGGACACGCGCGCCGTTCCATCGCGCCCGAGCTTGCGTTCGACGGTCAACTCCTTGCTGAGCGCCGACTCGGGACGCAGGTTCGGATTGGGATTGGTCGCCACGCCGCCGACGGCGACGGTCGAAAGATTGTAAAGCTCGCGCACCGTCGGGAAGCGGTTCGCCATGCCCACCGAACCCGTGATCGTCCAATTGTCGTCGACCGTATATTGCAGCGAGCCCTTGGGCGAAAAGCGCGTGCTGTAGCGGTTCGGCTGATAGATCGGCAACCAGTTGGCGACGCCCCCCGTCAGGCCGGTGCCGACATTGTTCACGCCCGCCTGCTGGTTGTAGCCTTCCGACGCCGTCCAATGCTCGCCGCGCAAGCCGGCCGTGAATTTCAGGCTCGGCGCGATATGGAAAGCGTCCTGGAACCAGAGCGCCTGCGTGCGCGTCGTGCCCTGCGCGATCGAAACGGCGGCGCCGGTGCTTGCGGCTGTTCCCGCGGTCCAGTTCGTCGTCAGCCACACCGGATTGTTCAGGTGGAACTGGTCGCCATGCACGCCGAAGCTGATATCGTGGCCCGTGAGCAGGCCCTCCGGCGGCCGGACGATGCCCTTGGCGTCGAACAGCGTCCAATAGGTGCCGCCAAAGACCGTGTCGCGGCCTGTCTGCGTATAGCCGGCGGGAATCGCCGCCGACCAGGGCGAGACCTGATCCGACTGCAGATAGGTGAAATTCGACGCCGAGACCTCGAAATCGAACAGGCCGCCGCTGTTCGACCGCACGGCCGCGGCGTTGACCATGATCTTTTCCTGGACGCGATAATAGCCCTGGGTCGCGAAGCTCTGCAGGATGGCGTTGTTGAGGCCGCGGCCGGCCGTCGTCGCGCCCCAGACCGGGCCATAGCCGGAATAGAGATAGTTCTCGGGAATGGACGTGCCGTCATTCGACCAGAAGCCGAAAGTATAGGTGCCGCGAATGTCCTTGGTGAAGTCATAGGCGAGCTTGAGTTTCGCATTCACCTGGTCATTGGCCAGATTGCCCGTCGAGCCGATGACATTGGCGAAGGTCGTGCCGTAGACATTCGTCGCGAGATAGGCGTTCGGATAGAAATTCGGCGAGGTGACATAGGTGAGCGGCTGCTGCGAGCCGCGCTGCCAATTGCCCGAGATCGTCCAGGAGAAATCGCCCATTCTGTCGCCGGCGAAGAAGCTCGTCACATTATTGACGAGGCCCTTGGACGTTCCCCAGAGCGAGAAATCCTGCACCGAGAGCGTGTCCTTGACCGACACTTCCAGCTTCTCGGGCATGCGCGTGGTGATCTTCAGCACGCCGCCCATCGAGTTGCCGGGATATTGCGCGGCGTAGGGGCCGTAGAGGAAGTCGACGCGCTCGATCTCCTCCGGGGCGACGAGGCCCCAGCGCGGGGCGCCGATCGTGTTGTCGTTGCCGATCAGCGCGGTCAGCAGAAGGTCGTCGGCGTAGACGAGGCTGCGCGCCGAGGAGCCGACGCCCCAGGTGCGGGTCTGCAGCACGGCCTGCGTATCGCCATTATTGCGCTTGCGCACGAAAAGGCTCGGCATGTATTTCACCGCGTCTTCCGTGTCGACGATATTGATCTGCCGCTCGATCTGCTTGCGCGTGACGCTCGCGACCGTGTTCGGCAATTGCCATTTCTCGACGAAGGCCGGGCGGCCGTCCGGGAGCGTCGGCGACCAGCGCGAGACGATGGGCGAGGGAGCCGCGGCCGGCGCCGCGATCGGGGCGGAAGGCGCGGCGGGCCGCGCCGGGCCGCGCGCGGGCGTGGCGGGGCCGCGAGGAGCGCCGCGATGCTGGCCGCTGACGTCGATGGTCGGGAGCGTATGCATGGCGAGCGCCGGCAGCGCGGCGAGAGTCAAGGCGCCGGCGGAGACGCCGCGCAAAAGCACGTAACGGAACATATTCCTGGTTTCCTTCCCTGCGCCGGCGAAGCGGCGGGTCTGATCCGGGCGCGGCGCGCCCTTGCTGGCGAATCAGGCTTGGGAAGGCGGCGCGCGGGCCGGCGCGCTTTTGTTGAAGGCGGACCGTAGCGGCGGCGCTTCCGCGGCGGCGGGAGGACTGCGCCAGTCGAGCGCGATCGACCGCGCGGGCAAAACCGGCGCCTCGCTGTCGATGACGGTCAGTCCGAGCTGGCAGAGCGAGCAGGAAGCGTGGTCATGCGGGACCGGCGCGCCGGCCGGAAGGCTTTTGCCGCCGGCCGGCCGCGCGGCGGATTCGGCGATGGAGGCGATCTGCCGGTGGCAGGGCGCATAGCCCTCGCGCGCCGCCGCCGCGCCCCAGAAGGACGCGCCAATCTGCGTCAGCAAGGCGACGCAGACGATCAGCGATGCGAGGAGCCTTTTATGCATGGGCCGCCGGCGGTTGTCGTGAATCGTGCGGCGCCTGCGAAAAAACGCCTCACGGCGTCGCAGCAATTTCAGTCGGTTGCGAAAATTAACCTTAGTTGCGCGACCGGATGACTTTGCCGCCGGAGACGAGGCTTTCCAAGGTTGCTTGCGTTGTCAAAGATTAAAAAATCCATTAAGAGACTTTTATGTCACAGTTGCGGGACATCGGCCTTAAAATACGCGCGGCGATCGCGATCGTCGCGGTGTGGGCGCTGATGTTCGGCGTGTCCGTGACGGGCGCCGCGACCGCGAGCGCGACGGACGTCGCGCTGAAACGCAACAGCGCCGTCAGCGGCGGGCTTTTCGCCTGCTTCAAGCGTCACCTGACGCAGCGCGCAGACGCCGACGCGGGCGACAAGGCGCCGGCCGAGAAGCATGGCGGCAAGCATCATTGTCCCTGCTGCCTCGCGGCGAGCGCCGGGGCGGCCCTGCTTCCGGAGCGCATTGCGACAGGCGCCGGGCCGGTCCCGTCCCCCAAGCCCGTCTTTTACTGCGTCGCGAGCGGCGACGCGCTTGAGAACGTCTCGTCTCGATCCGCGCACGGCGCCAGAGCGCCGCCATTTCCAGCTTAGAATCTTTCCGATCGGCGAACCCCTGCGCTGGCCCATCGGCTGCATGCGGGTAGAATGTCCGATCAGGGACGCCTTTCGCGTCTGGATCACAACAAAAATCAAAGCAGACGCAGCCGTTGCGCAGATGCGCGCGCGTGTCATCGAAGATGAGTGAAGTTCCATGGATCATACGTCGCTTTCTCCGCTCGCCATGTTCTTGAACGCCGGCCCGGTCGGCAAGGTCGTCATGGCGATGCTGCTGCTCGCCTCGGTCTGGACCTGGGTCCTGATCATCGAAGCGACTTCCGCCGTCATTCGGATCGGCAAGGCGGCCAGGGAAGCTCGCGCGGGCGGGCCCGTCGGCCTGCTCGAGCCCATCGCCGCCGCGGGCCGCGAGTCCTTCGCGCTCGACCTTCCCGACGAGACGATCGGCGACAAGCGCGAGCGCATCGCCGAGAATATGAGCCGCGCGGCGCGCGAATTCCTCACCAAGGCCGAAGGGGGCCTGCCGAATCTCGCGGTGATCTCCTCCGTCGCGCCCTTCGTCGGCCTGTTCGGCACGGTCTGGGGCATCATGACGAGCTTCGCCGGCATCGCGCAGTCGCAGGATACGAGCCTCGCCGTCGTCGCCCCCGGCATCGCCGAAGCGCTCGCGGCCACCGCCTATGGCCTGGCCGCCGCCATTCCCGCCTCGGTCGGCTACAATCGCATCGGCGCCGCCTTTGCGCGTCTCGGCCAGCAGGTCGCTCATTATATTGAAGACGAAGCGCTCCGCATGACGAGCCAGCCCGGCGCCCGCCGCCAATCGCAGAAGGAGGCCGCGTAACATGGCCCTCCCCACCCGCTTCAAAGGCAATAACGACCTTTACCAGCCGCTCGCCGACATCAACGTCACGCCGCTCGTCGACGTGATGCTGGTGCTGCTCATCATCTTCATGGTGACGGCGCCGCTGCTCGCGAAAGGCGTGAAGGTCAATCTGCCCCAGGCCAGCGCCGCGGCGCCGATCAACCAGAAGGATCCGATCGTCGTCACGGTCGGCAAGGACGGAAAGGTCTCGCTCGGCGCCGACGAAACCACGCCGGACGCGCTGATCGACGGCATCCGCGCCATGATGGGCGACGACCATACGCGCGTCGTGCATGTGCGCGGCGACACCGAGGCCGTCTATGGCGAGGTCGTCGCGGTGATGGACAAGCTGGCGACCAACGGCATCACCCATATCGCGATCATGACCAATTCGCGCAGCAAGACGGGCGCGGCGGCCAAGGCCGCCGCCCCCGCTCCGGCTGCGCCCGCGACCGCGGCGGGAGGGGCTAAATGACGGATTTCGCCCTCAGCCCCGAATACGCCAGCCGGCGCGACGAGCCCCCGCCAGGGCCGCCGCCGGTCAATCCGCCCTGGCTGCGTCCGGTCGCCGTCGTCGCCATCGTGGCGCTCCACGCCGCGATCTTCGCGGCCTTCATTCTCGGTCCGAAGCCGGAGCCGCTGGCCCTGTCCGAGAACTATGTCGATCTCGAAAGCGGCGACTTCGTCGAGCAGCAGGAAGTGAGCGCGGCGGAAGACACGCCGCCGCCGGTCGATGTGGAGCAGCCGGAGATCGCGCTGCCGCCGCCGGTCGTCATGGCGCCCGACGCCATTCCGCTGGCGATGAAAAAGGACGACGCCGAAAAGCTCAAGAAGAAGGAAGAGGAAAGCAAGCAGGTCGAGCGCGCGGAGCAGCGTCGGGAGGCGCAGGCGCGGCGTCACGCGGGCTCGCCCGAAGGCAATGGACGTTCCGGCGGCGCCGCTTCCGCGACCTGCCTCGCCCATGTGGCGGCGTCGCTGCGCTCGCATACGCCGGGTTCGACGAGCCTCGGGCCGGGCTCCGCCCATGTGACCTTCCATGTCAATCCGGGCGGCGGCGTCTCCGGCGTCTCCGCGTCGGGTTCGACGCCGGCGCACGCCGCGCTGGCGAGGCGCATCGTCGCCTCGTCGCACGGCCCCAGTAGCTGCGGCTCGGCCTTCGTTAGCCAGAGCTTCGCCTTCCATTGACGCCTCGCGGCGGGTCCCTCGGGAGCCCGCCGCGCCTATTTCTGGAAGCTAGGCCAATGAACGCCCTTCAATGCGGACGAGCGGCGCTCGTCTGCTTTCTCGCCCTCGCCGGCGCCGCGCGCGCCCAGGCGCCCAAGCCCATGCCGGCCGCCGCGCCCAAGCCCGCGGCGGCTACTCCCGCGCCCGCCGCCAAGCCGGCGGCGCAGCCGGCGCCGGCGGGCTCCGGAATGTCGGAGAGCAAATATCTGAGCGCGCTCTACGCCGAGATCGCCAGGCACACGCCGGAAGACAATCCGGCCGGCCCCGGCGAGGTGACGGCGAGTTTCGTCGTCGGCCCGTCGGGCAAGGTCGAAAAGGTCACCATCGACAAGACATCGAGCCCCGCCCATGCCGAGATCGTCAAGAAGATCCTTGCGGCGGTCCTGACGCCCCCGCCCCCCGGCGGCGCGATGGATGTCGGCCAGACCTTCAAATTCCGGTGAGCGATGCGAAAATCCGCCGCCCTTCTCCTTCTTGCGATCTCCTCCGCTTCGGCGCGGGCGTTCGAATGGGACGACGGGCGCGGCGCCTTTCCATTCCGGCCGGTCACGACCCGCCAATATGAGCAGGCGAAGGATCTTGACCATATGAACCGCTTCCGCGCAGGAAGCGGCGATTACGGCGCGGCGGTCGCAAAGCGCATTCTGGCCCGCACGCCGGGCGCCGCGCGCGCCGGCCCCGGCGAGGCGACGGCGCGCTTCCATATCGGCCCGAGCGGCCGGGTGGACGCGATCCATGTCGTCTCGTCCACGCGGCCCGCCCATGCGCGGATCCTGCGCGCGATCTTCTCGTCGCTGCGCGCGCCGCCGCCCCCCGGCGGCTCCTATGAGAACGAGCAGACGATCCGGTTTCACTAGCGCGCGGCGAAAGGCGGGAGCCGCGAGACCGGCTTCGGATTTGGAATCGATTATGCGGCTGCGCGACTGCGCCGTCGCCGCGTGGTTCGGAGCGCAAATGCGCAAAACAAAAGCGGCGCGCCAAGACGCCGGGACGTTGAAAGGCGAGGAAATGAACAGGAGCCGCTTCTTGCAACGCGCCGGCCTTTTCGCCGCGCTGTCGTTTGGCCTGTCCGCCCCGGCGCTGGGCGAGAACGCCGCCGCGCCCGCCGGCGCCGAGGCAAGGCCCGCCGCCGCGGCGGGCCACCAACATGCCGCCGCCGCCTGCGCGGACCCGAGGCCCGAATGCGCCATGACGGCCAATCCGGCCTTCGACGCCAAGGGCAGGCTCTGGATCGCCTTCTCGGTCGGCAAGACGGTCTATGTCGCTTCCTCCCCGGATGGCGGCAAGAGCTTCTCCGCGCCCGCGACCATCGCAACGGCCGCCGACGGCGTGATCGACGCCCATGGCGACGCGCGCCCCAAAATCGTCGCGCTCAATGACGGGACGCTCATTGCGAGCTACACGACGCGGCCCGACAAGCAGATGATCGGCACGATCTTCACATCGCGCTCCACCGACGGCGGCAAGACCTTTTCGGCGCCGCAGGCCATGCTCGCCGAGGGCGGCCAGCGTTTCGAGACCTTCGTCGTCACGCCCAAGGGCCGCATCTACGCCGGCTGGCTCGACAAGACGAATGCGCTCAAGGCGAAGGCCGAGGGCAAGGCGTTCGAAGGCAGCGGCGTCGCCTTCGGCTGGTCGGACGACAAGGGCCAGGCTTTCAGCGGCAAGAAGATCCTGATGGATCACGCCTGCGAATGCTGCCGCACGGCCTCGGCGCTCGACCGCGACGGCCAGCCCGTCTTCGTCTGGCGCCAGGTTTTCGACGGCAATATTCGCGACCATTACGCGGCGAAGCTCTCGGCCGACGGCGCGACGCTCACGGGCGGGCGCGTCTCGGACGACAATTGGGCGATCCATTCCTGCCCGCATCACGGACCCGGCCTCGCCGTCGACGCCAATGGCTGGCACGTCGTCTGGTTCACCAAGGGCAAGAACCGCGAGGGCCTCTTCTACGCGCGCAGCAATGACGGCGGGAAGACCTTCTCCAGCCCGGAGAAATTCGGCGACGACGCCAAGGCGCCCGGCCATCCGGTCGCGCTCGCCGCGAAGGGCCGGCTCTATCGCGTCTGGAAGGAGTTCGACGGAACGACGACGACGATTCCGATGCAGATGTCGCGCGACGGCGGCAGGAACTGGAGCGCGCCGCGCGTGATCGCGCAGACGGAGGACGCGTCGGATCATCCCGAGCTCGTCGCGAACCGGAACGCCGCCTATCTGTCGTGGGTCACGCATAAGGAAGGCTATCGCCTCATCCCGCTCCCGCGCGATGAAAAGAGCGCGGCGGCGCAATGATGGCGATGACGCGTTTTCTTGGACTCGCTCTCGCCTTCGCGCTCGCCTCGGGCGCCGCGCAGGCGCTCGATTTCCAGCCCTATGGCCGCGGCGCCTTTGCGCGGATCGTGAAGGCGCATGCCGGCAAGCCGCTGATCGTTCATTTCTGGTCGGTGACCTGCCCGCCCTGCATCGCCGAACTGCCCCAATGGGCGACGATGATCGGCGAACGCAAGGATATCGACGTCGTCTTCGTCAACACGGATGGCGACGAGGACCGCGCGCGCGCGGAAATGCGCGCCGAAAAGGCCGGGCTCGGCAAGGCGGCGCATTACGGCTTCTCCGACGATTTCGTCGAGAAGCTCTATTTCGAGGCCGACAAGACATGGCGCGGCGAACTGCCCTTCACCGCGCTCGTGGCGCCCGACGGCGGCGTGACGTCGGTGACGGGCGCGATCGACGATCCGCTCGTGACGAAATGGCTGGAAAAGCGCGGCGGGAGGTAGCTTGATTGCTTCGCTATGACGCTCCCCGCGTCATTGCGAGGAGCGTGAACGACGAAGCAATCCAGGGCCGTGATGTCGCTCTGGATTGCGTCGTCGGCTTCGCCTCCCCGCAATGACGGCGCCCGCGAGCGGAAGGCTTGTCCCCAATCGGCGGCACGTCGCCTGATCGCCTCACGACAATGCTCGCAATGACGCGAAGGAAGCAATCAGCCTTATCGCGTCGCGCCCGGCTTCCACAGCACGTCGCCCCTCTCGCGATTGACGTAGCGCGAGGCGACGAAGAGGAAGTCGGAGAGGCGGTTCACATAAGCGAGCGCGGCGGGCGACAGCTCCTCGCCCTCCGTCTGCATCAGCGTCACCATCACGCGCTCGGCGCGGCGGCAGATGGTGCGGGCCATGTGGAGATGCGCGGCCGCCGCCGTCCCCCCCGGCAGCACGAAGGAGCGCAGGGGCGCGAGATCGGCGTTGAGCGCGTCGATTTCCTTTTCCAGCCGCTCCACCTGCGACGGGACGATCACGAGGCGCATGGCCGGATCGAGCGGCTTCTTCGGATCATGCGGCGTCGCGAGCTCGGCGCCGAGATCAAAGAGATCGTTCTGAATGCGCTCCAGCATCGCGTCGAGCAAAGCGTCTTGCGGTTCAATCGCGAGGCGCGCCACGCCGATCGCGGCGTTGGTCTCGTCGATCGCGCCATAGGCCTCGACGCGGATGTCGTCCTTGCGGCGGCGCGCGCCGGTCGCGAGCGAGGTCGCGCCCTTGTCGCCGCCGCGCGTGTATATTCTGTCCAGCTTGACCACGTGATCAACGTCCCCGGAGGTAGAGCACCGTCAGCGCAATGGCCAGCGCGAGGAATTGCAGGCCGACGCGCCAGCGCATCAGGATCTGGGAGCGCTGGGGCGAGCCGGCGCCGCCGCGGAACAAGTTGAAGAAGCCCGCGAGCAGCACGAGAAACACCGCCGCCGCGGCGATAAAGACCACAAGATTGGACAAGGCCGTCTGGCTCCCCGCCGGTTCGTTCAGAGCAAGTAGAGAAAGGCCCGCATGTGAGCAAGCCCGTTATCGGCTGAGCAGCCTTTGCAGATAGTCGAGCTCCTCGGAGGGCCGCTCGGGCTGGCCGAGGCGGCGCCTCAGCTCCTCCTGCACGCGATGGGCCCGCTGGGCGGGCGGCAGGCCGAGCGGGTCGTATTTCTCATGGCCCGCCCGCTGGCCGCCCTGCGACCGGCCCAAAGGATCGCGCCCCTGCCCGTAGCGGCCCCGCGCGCGTCCGCGCTTGCCCTGACCGTCCTGGCCGTCCTCGCCCTCTTCGCCTTCCTGGCCGTCTTCCCCGCGCATCTGCTCGGCGAGCTTGTCGGTCCCCTTGCGCAAGGCGTCGACCGCGCGGCCTTGCGCGTCGACGGCCTTGCCGCGGCCTTCGCCGCCGGGCTTCAGCGCCTCCTCGGCCTCTTTCATCGCCTTGCGGGCGTCGTCCAGCTCCTCGCCGGCCTCGCCCGCGTCGCCCTTCAGCGCGTCCTGCTCGCGTTCGAGCTTCTCGCGAAGCGCCTGCTGGCGCTGGCGCTCGGCGCCGGCGTCGTCGCTTTGCTGCGGCTGTCCCTTCCGGCCGCCGCGCTGCGTCTTGCGCGCATCGTCATCCGTGGGATTTTTCATCCCCTGGAAGGTGTCGTCGCGCAATTGCTGCTCCTCGCGGGAGAGCTGGTCAAGCTCGCTCAAGGCGCGCTGCATCTCGCGGCGGCGCTGCTGCTGCGCGGCGCTCCGCGCGCCGCTTTCGTCGCCGGTCTGGGCGTTTTCCATAATGTCCTGCAATTCGTCGAGAAGCTTTTGCGCCTGCGCCATGTCGCCGGACTTCATCGCTTTCTCGATGTCGTCGAGCATCCCCTGCAAATCCTCGGGCGTGACGCTGTCCGGATCGCCCGAGGCCTCGCGCGGCGGCTCGCCGGGCTGGCGCGGACGCGCGCCGAGCTGCTCCAGGAATTTGTCGAGCGCCGCGCGCAGCTCCTGCGTGCGCTTGGCGATCTCCTCGTCGGAGGCGCCGCGCTGCATGGCTTCGCGCAGGGCCTGCTCGGCGGCGCGCAGATCCCGCTCGGCTTCGGACGTATTGCCGTCCTCGACGCTCAGCGCCATGGCCCAGAGCATATCGGCGACGCCGCGCAATTCGTCGTCGCTGCGCGGCCCTTCGAGCCCGCGGCGCGCCGAGCGCAGGCCGAGATGGATGGCGGAGGGCGTTTCGAAAGCTTCCGGTGCAAGGGAGAGCGCCTCCAGCGCCGCGCGGACATTGGCGCGGGCGTCCGGATCGAGCGCGAGAACGCGCCGCTGCTCGGCGAGCGCCCTGGCGAGCGGCTTGACGAAGCGGCGCTGCGGCAGCGTCGTCTCCACCGGCTCCGACGACCCTTCGTTGCCGGCGGCGTCTTTGGCGACAAGGCGCATCGCGACCTTCGCGCCTGCGTAAGGGCTGTCGGCGAGATCGAGCGTCGCGCGTCCCTCTCCGAGCCCGCCGGCGCCCGCCGGGAGATCGAGCGGCAGGCGCGGCGGATCGTAAAGGGCGCGGCGGCTCCCGCTCCTGCTGAACGCGGCCTCCGCGCTCGTGACGCCGTAATCGTCCTCGGCGCGGAAGGAGAGCGTCATGGAGCCGCGCGCATTGTTGCGCGGCCGGCCGGAAAGGACGATCGCAGGCGCGCGGTCGGGAATGGCGGTCACCTCGAAATCGCGGCCGTCCGGCAGATAGAGCCGCGCCGCGCCGGCGAGGGCGAAGCCGCGCTCCCGCTTGTCCGCATTCTCCACCGGCGCCAGCGCGCCGTCGACGGAAACGGAAGCGTCGGCGGGGCGCAGGCGCAGGGTCGAATTCACGGGCGCCTCCACGGCGCCGCTCTCCTGCGCGAGCACGATGGGCGGGCGGCCCGTATAGGCCGGGGGATCGAACCAGGCGTCGACGCGCTGCGCGGGCGCGAAGATCTGAACCGCGCGCCAGTCGAAGGCGGCGGCGATCCGGGCGCGCTTCTCGTCGCCCGCGACGAAAGCCGCCGCCACGGCGGCGACGAGCGCGACGGCGCGCAAGGCGTAAGGATCGCGCTCCGGCAGGCGCGGCCGCGGCGGCGCGATCGGCGTCAGGGCCAAGGCTTCTTCGAGCCGCTTGCGATGCAGCGCCCAGAGCGCGGCGGTCGCCGGATCGGCGGCCTCGGAGGCGGCGAGCGTGTCGTCGAGCGAGGCGGCGGGCTTCAGCGGACCCCGGGCCGTTTCGTCGAGACGCGCGGCGGCGGCGCGGCGGCGCGGCGGGCCGCGCGCGATTTCGCGGCCGACGAGATAGAGCGCCGCGAAGCCGAAAAGCGCGACGCCCGCCATGCGCGCCTGGAGCGGAGCCGCGCGCCAGAAATCGAGCCAGGAGAGCGTGAGGAAAAGGAGCGCGAGCGTCGCCAGCCCCGCGCCGAGCCGCAACAGGCGTTCGGCGAGGATCGCAAGGGCCGAACGGCGCAGGGCGTGCTCGAGCGCGGCCTCGCCGCCGGGCCGGCGCGCTTCGTTTTCGGCAAGATCGTCCATTCGCTCTCCGGCGAGACGCATAGTCGCCTAGATGGCGGCTCTCCGCCGACTATACAATCTCGCGACGGTCAGCGCTAAGCATGAGAGCAGGAATTCGCCTTTTGCGGGGCGGCGGGGCTAATATGCGCCATGGCGCGCGCGCGACGACAATTTCCAGCCGAGATCGTCTCCGGGCCCTCGACGGACCTCGCCGCCTTGCCGGCGCCGGTGCGGGCGATCCGCGACAAGATCCTTGCGGCGCTCGAAAAGAACGACGTCGAGGCGCTGCGCGTCCCGATCGACTGGAACGAGGTTCGTCCGCTCTTCGCGCGGAGCGGCGCCTTCAAGGCGGGGACGGATCCGATCGAAATCCTGAAGGCGCTGTCCTTCGACGGCAAGGGGCTAGAGACGGTCGCCGTCGCGCGCGCCGCGCTGGCGCAGCCCTATGTGAAGATCTCGCGCGGGCCCGTCACGCTCTATGAATGGCCGGCCTTTGCGCGCCACGCCCCGCCGCCGGCCGACGAGGAAGAAGCGCAGGCGAGATGGCGCTGCGTGCGCTTCGCGGATCTCCCGCGCTCGAATTTCGAGCGCAGGCTTCGTCCGGCGCGTATCGGAATCGCGTCGGACGGCGTGTGGCATTATTTCTGGAGCGAGGATTAGATCACGCCGCGTTTAGGCCGAATCGCCTGAACATGATCCACTAGATTTCCCGTTGCTGCTCGTGCGGCTTCGCGTGCTTGCGGCCTTCCTCCTCGGCGCGTTTCAGCTCCTCGGCCTCATTGGTTTCGAGCGCATGCTCCGCGTCCTTTGCGGCAGGCTCGACCTTGCCGCTTTCGACGAATTTGCGCTGCGCCTCGTTATACTGTTTCGCCGCCGTGCGATTGCCTTCGCCTTCGTTGCGGGGCGCGGTGTCCTTCGTATTGCTCATGCGCGTCTCCTCGTGGTGAGCCATTGAGCTAGCGCCGGGGCCGCAAGTGGAAATCCTCGGCCGTCGCAATTTTTCCGAAAGGGGCCGTTTCCTGCGCCGGCGCGCGTCGCGGCCGGGCGCAGCGCGGCCCGCCCGCTCAGGAAATTTAGGAACATCAAAACCGGGTTCGCGTTGCAGGGAGTGGCGTTGGGGCTGTGGCGAACAGGGACCCAGGAGATGTGGCGATGAGGAATCTACGAAAGACAATGATTGCCGCGCTCGCGGCGACGACGCTGGTCGGAGCGTTTTCCGTCACGACGCCGGCTTCGGCTTGGGGCCGTTACGGATGGGGCGGCGGATGGGGTCGCCCCGGAATTGGCTGGGGCGGCGGATGGGGCCGCCCGGGAATCGGCTGGGGCGGCGGATGGGGTCGTTATGGCTGGGGCGGCGGATGGGGCCGCGGATGGGGCTGGGGCGGCGCCGGGGCCGGCCTGCTCGGCGGTCTGGCGCTGGGCACGATCGCCGGCGCGGCGGCGGCCTCGCCTTACGGCTATGGCGGCTACGGCTATTACGGCTCGGGCTATCCGGCCTATGGCTATGGCGGCGGCTGCACCTGCTGGTGACGCGTCGCGCGGCCTGGTCTATGATGACGCCGGGCTTTAGCAACAACAGGCAACCGCGTTCCTGGCCGCGCGGTTGCCCTCCGGACGGCAAATGTTACGGCGGCGCCATCTGATCCGTTTCGCGCTTTTCCCGCTCTTCGCGGCGGCTCCCGCGAGCGCGTTCGCCGGGTCGGCGGCCTCGTCCAACTGGATGGTCCCGAACAAGGACGTCGCCCTGCATTGTTCGCCGCTTCCCTATAAGATTCACTGCTCGATCTCGCGAATGGCCAATCCCCAATACAGCTCCTTCTGCTTCTATGTGGACGGAAACGGCTATTCCTATCCGATGAAGCGCGACTATCGCTTCGGCTTCCATAATGAAATCGTCAGCGTCAAGGTGCATGACGGGCTGCGCATCACCGGGCTTTTGACGGAAGCGCGGACGGGGAGGAAGGCGAGCTGTTCCGAATAGCCGCGCAACCTCGCGGCGGCCCCTTCCCCCGACGCTACGGCGCCGCCTGGAAGCGCACCGGCTTTCCCGTCGACGGCGTCGCCAGCTCGCCCTCCCACATCACCTTCTTTCCGCGCACGAAGGTTCCGACCGGCCAGCCCGTGACCTCGGTTCCGTGATAGGGCGTCCAGCCGACGCGCGAGGCGACCCATTCGTTGCGGATGATCTCGCGCCGCTTGAGGTCGACGACCGTGAAATCGGCGTCATAGCCCTTGGCGACGCGGCCCTTGCCGGCGATTCCGAATATCCGGTTGGGCCCCGCGCTCGTAAGATCGACGAAGCGCGCGAGGGTGAGCTTGCCCTTATTCACGGCGTCGAGCAGCAGCGGCAGGATGGTCTGCACCCCCGTCATGCCCGAAGGGCTTTTCGGGTAAGGCTGCGCCTTCTCTTCGAGCGTATGCGGCGCATGGTCGGAGCCGATGACGTCGACGACGCCCTGCCGCACGCCTTCCCACAGCGCGTCGCGATGGCGCGCCTCGCGCACCGGCGGGTTCATCTGCGCGAGCGCGCCGATCCGGCCATAGGCTTCGGCGTCGAGCATGAGATGGTTCGGCGTCGCCTCGACGCTCGCAATATCCTTGTGCTGCGCCAGCAGGTCGATTTCCTCGGCGGTCGTGACGTGCAGCACGTGGACGAGCGCCCGCTTCTCGCGCGCGATCTTCAGGAGCCGCCGCGTCGAGCGCAGCGCCGTCTCCACGTCGCGCCAGACGGGATGCGAGCCCGGATCGCCCTCGACGCGCAGACCTTTTCGCTCGTTCAGACGATCTTCGTCCTCGCTGTGGAAGGCGGCGCGGCGGCGCGTATGGGAGAGCACTTCCGCGACGCCTTCATCATCCGCGACGAGAAGCGAGCCGGTCGATGAGCCCATGAAGACCTTGATCCCCGCCGCGCCCGGCAGGCGCTCCAATTCGCCGAGGTCTTTCGCGTTCTCATGCGTGCCGCCGACCCAGAAGGCGAAGTCGCAATGCATGCGCCCCGTTCCGCGCGCGACCTTGTCGGCAAGCGCGGCCTCGCTCGTGGTGAGCGGGCTGGTGTTGGGCATCTCGAAGACCGCCGTGACGCCGCCCATCACGGCGCTGCGCGAGCCGGATTCGAGATCCTCCTTGTGCGAAAGGCCCGGCTCGCGAAAATGCACCTGCGAATCGATCACGCCGGGGAGAATGTGCAGGCCCCGGCAGTCGATCGTCTCGCCGGCCGAGGCGCGGGAGAGGTCGCCGATCGCGGCGATCCTGCCGTCGCGGACGCCGACGTCGCGCGGGCCCTCGCCGTCCTGGTTGACGAGGACGCCTCCGGAGAGGATGACGTCGAAAATTTGCGGCATCGATGGCGCCTCGCTTGCAGTGTCAACGCCCTAGATAAGCACAAGTCGCTGATGCGCCAAGCTGTGCGCGCTCGAACCCATGGGAAAAGAACAATGACCACGGCGATCCTGCTCAAGGACCGCGGCGTTCTCGAAGTCACTGGCGAAGACGCGGCTAAGTTCTTGCATAATCTCGTGACGAACGACATCGCCGCGCTGAAGGCCGGCGAGGCGCGTTTCGCCGCCCTGCTTACGCCGCAAGGCAAGATCCTGTTCGATTTTGTCGTCTTTGCGCTGGGTGAGGGACGTTTCCTACTCGATTGTCCGCTTTCGCTCGCGGAAGACCTCGAGAAACGCCTCAACGCCTATAAGCTGCGCTCGAAGATCGCGGTCGCGAATCTGAGCGACGCGCTGGAGACGATCGTTTTCCCCGACGCGGCGGCGCGGCCCGAGATTGAAGCGGTCGCGCTTGCGCCGGATCCGCGTTCGGAGGCGCTGGGCTGGCGCGCCCTCGCCGAAAAAGGCAGGATCGCCGCGTCCGGCCCGCTCGAGGACTATGAGGCGCGCCGCATCCGCGCCGGCGTGCCGCTCGGCGGCGTGGATTTCGCCTATAGCGACGCTTTCCCGCATGAGGCGGACATGGACCTCTTCGCCGGGCTCGACTTCAAGAAGGGCTGCTATGTCGGCCAGGAGGTCGTCTCGCGCATGAAGCACCGCAATCTCGTGAGGAAGCGCGTGACGCCCTATCGCGCGGCCGGCGCCGCGCCGGCGCCGGGCCAGTCGATCCGCGCGGGCGGGATCGAGATCGGCGTCACCGGCTCCGCCATTGGCGAAGAAGGCCTCGCCCTCATCCGTCTCGACCGTCTCGCCGACGCCAGGGAAAAGGGCGACGCGCCCACGGTCGGCGGCGTCGCTCTGGCCTTCGTCGAGAATAATTGACGACGGAAAGCGGCCGCCCTTCGACTTGGGAAAGTCGAAAGGCGGCCCGAGCTCGACAACTCGAAAGTCACGGAACGCGCGGCCTCTGGCGCGGCGCGCGCGTTTTTCACGTCACTCGGTGAGAAGCGCGACGCCTTCCTTGCCGATCAGGCGATGGATGTTGAGCAGAAGCTGCAGCACCACGCCGAAGACGCCGAGCGCCATCCAGCCGAAGAACACGAAGCCCCAATGCAGCGGCGCGACGAAGAGCTCCTCCATGAACCAGAAGGTATGGCCCCATTCATTGAGGCCGACATTCGGGATGATCATGAAGGGGCCGATCGAGACGATCAGATAGGCGAGCGAATAACCCTTCGAGAAATAGGGAATCCGCGTCTTCGCATGGAAGAAGCAGCCGATCGCCAGCACCGAATAGATCGGGTAGCTCATATAGAATTCGATGATGTGCGACGGCGTGAAGTCGGTGTCGCGGATCACCGTCATGTGCCAGGTGCCGTCCTGCTCGGTGAAGAAGGACGCGCCCCAATAGATCGCCGCCGCATAGACGACGAGCCATTTCACATTGTCGACGATGGCGCGCATTTCCTGGCGCGGCGTGACGGCCGACATGTCGCGCACGCGCGTCTTCCACAGATAGCCGGCAAGCGCGATGCCGGAGACGAGCTCGAGCGGGATTTCCGACCACAGGATCGACATCCAGTAGGTCTGGAATTCCGGCGCGAAGGAGTCGAGGCCGGCGCGCCAGCCATAGATCTGCTCATAAACGCGCACGAGCAGATAGAAGCTGTTGAGAAGCGCGAGGCCGATCCACATGCCCCTGAGATCGACGATGGGCTTTTCGGCGGCGGCGACGCCTGCCGCGGTCTGCGTTGATACGCTCATATTTTCTTCTCCGTTTCGACCGGGAAGCGCCTGTGCGCTTCCGGTGAATGGGAGGATACGGAACGGTAGCCGCTTGCCAGCATGGCGGACTTGCCATTAGTCTTGCAAAGTCGGACAGCGTTTTTGCCAATGGAGAGGCAATTTCCGCCAGCGGGAGGCAAGAGATGGACGTCGCCATTCTCGGTTACGCGGATTGCCTTGGGCAGGGCTTCATCGGCGCGGCGGATCTTCTCGCCATGAGCCTGCGCATGTTGAAGTCGAAGACGCGGCCCGAGCCCTATCGCGTCGTCACGGTCACCCATGACGGCGCGCCGTTCCGCGACGGTTTCGGCCGCGCCCACGCCGCCGACGCCTCCTTCTCGTCGCTCGACGCCTGCGCGGCGGTGATCGTTCCCCCCTTTCTCTGCAGCTGCGACGATCCGCTGCCGCCAGCCGCCGATCTCAACGCGGCGGCCGGCTGGCTCAGGCGCCAGCACGCCATGGGGGCCATCGTCGCCGGCTCCTGCAACGGCGTTTTCCTGCTCGGGGAAGCGGGGCTTCTCGACGGCCGCCGCTGCACGACGACATGGTGGCGTCATGACGAGCTGCGCGCGCGCTATCCGCGCGCCGACGTCGCCTGGGGCGCCGCGCTGATGGAAGACCGGCGCGTCGTCACGGCCGGCGGGCCTTTATCCTGGATCGATCTTTCCCTGCATGTCATCCGCGAGCTGTGCGGGGCCGAGGCGGCGAAGAAGGCCGCCGATTTCACGGTCGTCGACACGGTTCCCGCCACGCAGACGATCTATATTCCGCCGGGCCATCTCACCGCGTCCAATCCCTTCGTGCTGGAAGCGGAGCATTTCGTGCGCCAGGCCGGCGATTCGCCCATGACCTCGACGCAGCTCGCACGCGCCCTGAACGTTTCCGAACGCACGCTGCATCGGCGGCTGAAGGAGGCGACCGGCGAAACGCCGAAACATTTCCTCGACCGCGTGCGCTTCGAGGCCGCGCGCATGTTGCTGGAAACGACGCAAAGCTCCGTGAAGCAGCTCGCGACGGCGTCGGGCTATGCGGATGAAACAAGCTTCCGCCGCGCCTTTCGCCGCTACGCGGGCATGACGCCCGGCGCCTATCGCAACTGGTCGCTGGCGAGACGCGGCGTGAAGGCGTGAGCAACGCCTGGCCGCGATGACCGGACGGCTCTTGCGGAGCCTCAGCATGAGGGCTCTTTCTTCCCCCTCTCTCCGCTTGCGGGGAGAGGGTTGGGGTGAGGGGCAAGGCCGCCCCGACGAACTCGAGCGGCGACTCGCGGAATGGATCTCACATCTTTGTCGCGGACGCTTCGCCCCTCACCCTAACCCTCTCCCCGCTTTCGCGGGGAGAGGGAATGAGCCCGCCTCCCTCTTCCCGCAAGCGGGGAGAGGGTGAAAACGTCCTTCATTCGAACCTACATCGCCAGCGTCATGCGCTCGGGCGCGGCGGCGCGGGGCGGCCGCGTTGACGGCGCGCGCCCCTTGAAGACGAATTTCTCGCGGGCGAGATGATAGGCGGGATCGGGCCCGAAGAAATTCACCTTCATCCAAGCGAGTTCCTCTGCGCGATAGGCCGCGAGCGGCTTCGCCCGCTCGTCGCGCACGCGCCTGTCGTGCTTCTCGCGTAGAAGGTTCCAGAAATCGGCGCGCTGCGCGATCGCCGCCGCCTGCGCCGCGACGTGGCGCTCGAAGGCCTCCGCATCGCCCGCTCCTATTTCTTCCTAGAAAGTCGACTGAAAACGCTCCCGATATTCATCCGGCCCGACATTCAGGTTGCGCTTGAAGGCGCGCCGCATGCGCTCGATCGTCGAGAATGAGCAACGTCAAAATGACGCCAAATTCTGCCACAGCCCGGCTGCGCTAAATCACCCATTCGGGTGACGGCGCGTAAAAAATCCGATTGAGCGTCTTGAAAAGGGGAAGCTTTTCCGCCGAGACAAGCAGAAGGCGCGTCTATAGCTCGAATGCGGCCGATGGGCAGGCTCAGCGGTGGATCGTATCCAGCGCGGCGTCGAGGGCGCGCACCACTCCCAGATTGGCGAAGACGACCGCCGCGATGGCGAAGAGCACGATGGCGAGGTCGCGGGCGGAGACAGGCTTCGCCTCGCGGGCCGGCGATCGATCGATGTCCCGATTGTCCATGTCGGCGGTCCCGAATTGACGCCGCGATGCGCCTACGCGCGTTTCATGACGCTTCCATGAAGCCGATGCGACGCCGGTCGGAACTTCGCGACTTTTGGCCGCTTTCGTTTGGCCGCAAAGCCCGATAAGTTCCGCCCGCGCGACCCGCCGGCGGCGCTGTTTCGCTCTAAAGCAGCGAAATTGCGAACGGTAGATCCACAAAATTTTCGAGGGAAGGACCACAAGTGAGCGCAAGCGACAATTCCGGCCGCGTGACGGCCAGCGTCAACACTCTCGCGGGCGAGATCGTCGACCGGCTCGTCGCCGGCGCCGACCGCTACCGCGTCGCGGTTTCCCGCGGCAGCCTCGGCGAATTGCTGATCGACGCCGGCGCGAAGGCCGCGGGCGGCGTCGACGCCGGCCTGCTGCTCACGGAAATCTGCATGGGCGGCCTCGGCAAGGTCACGCTCTCTCATGCGCCGGGCGCCGCCAAATGGCCGTTCTGGCTGACGGTCGCCAGCAACGACCCGGTCGTCGCCTGCCTCGCCAGCCAATATGCCGGCTGGAGCCTTTCGCACGAGAAGTTCTTCGCGCTGGGCTCGGGCCCCGGCCGCGCCCAGGCGCGCGTCGAGAAGCTCTTCGAGGAGCTTTCCTACAAGGACCAGGCCGGCCGCGTGACCATCGTGCTCGAATCGGGCTCGCCGCCGCCCAAGGAGGTCGTGGAGAAGGTCGCCGCCAAATCCGGCGTCTCGCCCGACAAGGTCGCCTTCGTCTATGCGCCGACGCAGTCGCTCGCGGGCGGCGTGCAGGTCGTGGGCCGCGTGCTCGAAGTGGCGCTGCATAAGGCCCATGAGCTGCATTTCCCGCTCGACAATATTATCGACGGAATCGCCACGGCGCCGCTCTCTCCGCCCCATCCGGACTTCGTGACGGCGATGGGCCGCACCAATGACGCGATCATCTATGCCGGCCGCGCCCATCTCTTCGTGAAGGGCCCGGCCGACGCGGCCAGGGAGCTCGCCGAGAAGCTGCCGAGCTTCAATTCGCGGGACTACGGCCAGCCCTTCGCCGAGATCTTCAAGGCTTACAAGGGCGATTTCTACAAGATCGACGGCAGCCTGTTCTCGCCGGCCGAAGCGCTGGTGACCGCGGTCGAGACCGGCGAAACCTTCCGCGCCGGCAAGATCAATGAGGAACTGCTGGACAAGTCCTTCGGGGGCTGATCCTGTCCCCTCTCCCCGCTTGCGGGGAGAGGGTTAGGGTGAGGGGCAGGGCGTCAGTGGCGGCGTTGAAAGATTTGAGTCATCCCCCTGCCCCTCACCCCGGCCCTCTCCCCGCAAGCGGGGAGAGGGAGAGGCCCCGCGTCGCCGTCTTCACCGACAAGCTCGACTGGCATGTCGATCACACGCTCGCGGCCTTTCGCGCGCTGGGGGCGACGCCGGTCGCGGTGCGGCTCTTCGCCTGCCGGATCGACACGAGCCGGCCCCACGGCCTCGCCATTCCCGGCTTTCACGCTCTCCCCGACCTCGCCATTGTGCGCGCCATCGGCGACGGCTCGCTGGAGGCCATCACCATGCGCCTCGGCGTGCTGCATGCGCTGGAGCGGCTGGGCGTACCTCTCGTCAACGGCGCCCGCGCCATCGAGCGCTGCACCGACAAGAGCATGGCGAGCTTCCTGCTCGCCCGCGCGGGCGTTCCCGCGCCCGAGACCTTCGCCACGCAAAGCCTCGCCCAGGCGCGGGCGATCGCTCGGCGCGAATGCCCGAACGGCCCCCTCGTCATGAAGCCGCTCTTCGGCGCGCAGGGCTGGGGCATAAGGCTCATCGAAAAAGAAAGCGACCTTCCCTCCGCCGAGGAGGCGCGCGGGGTTTTCTATCTTCAGCGCTTCGTGGGCCCGAGCCGCCCGCCCTATGAGGACATGCGCATCCTCGTCTCACGCGGGGAGGCCGTCGCCGCCATGAAGCGGCGCTCCAGCCATTGGATCACCAATGTGCGGCAAGGCGCGAAGCCCGTCGCGGCCGAACCGACGCCGGAGGCGCGCGACATGGCGCTCGCCGCCTCGGAAGCGATGGGAACGGTCATGGCGGGCGTCGATCTGATCGTGAACGCCGAGGGCCGGCCCATGGTTCTGGAAGTGAACTCCATGCCCGGCTGGAGCGGCCTGCAGCGCATCACGCCCTTCTCCATCGCCGAGCGGCTCGCGGCCGACGCGCTGAGCTTGTCCCCTCTCCCCGCGTCGCGGGGAGAGGGCTAGGGTGAGGGGCGAGGCGTCATCGACAATCTTCCACGCGTTCCCGGATTTGGGCCGACAGATTTGACTCTTCCCCCTGCCCCTCACCCCCACCCTCTCCCCGCAAGCGGGGAGAGGGAGAACGCCCCCGTCCCTCACGCCGCAGGCGAGGATGTCGCGGCCGCCTTCGTCGCCGCCTGCGAGGCGGAGCTCGCGGCTCCCAAGCCGGGCAATGTCCATCATTTCGCGCCCGGCCACGGCATGGAGGCCGGCGATTTCATCGCGAGCGCCCGCGCCGCCGCGCCCTTCATCGCCGCGCCCGGCCTGAGCGTCGGGAGCCGCATTCTCGGCGCGGTGGAGGCCACATGGGCGGCGGTGAACCAGAACACCAATCTCGGCATTGTGCTGCTCTGCGCGCCGCTCGCCCATGCGGCGCTGACCGCCGAAAGCCCCGATCTCTCCCGCGAGACGGCGCGCGTGCTCGCCGCGCTGGACATAAGCGACGCGGACGCCGCCTTCCGCGCCATTTCGCGCGCAAGCCCCGCCGGGCTCGGTTCGGCCGAGGCGCATGACGTCGCCGGCCCCGCCGACGTGACATTGCTCGAAGCCATGCGCGCCTCGGCGGACCGCGATCGCATCGGCTACCAATATGCGCATGATTTCGTCGATATTTTCGAGACCGGCCTCGCCGCGCTCCGCGACGCCCGGAGGCGGGGCCATGACGCGCCGCGCGCGACGCTCGACGTCTATATGGCCTTCCTGGCCGCCTTCCCCGACAGCCACGTCGCGCGCAAATACGGCCTCGACGCCGCCCTCGCCTTGCGGAGGGAAGCGGCGCGGCGCATGGCCCAAATGTCGGGCGCCGGGCGCGACGAGGCCTTCGCGCTGGCGCTTGCCTATGATCGCAAGCTTAAGGAAAACAGGCTCAATCCCGGCACCAGCGCGGATCTGACCGTGGCCGTTCTTTTCGCCGATTCCCTTACGGCCATCTTGGCAAGCGCGCACAAAAATGGTTGAGTCCGCGCCGCGCGGGGTGGTCTCGCGGCTATCTGGCCAACCGGTCGGGCCTTTTCGCCTGACGCCGAAAACGAAGGATAGGAGCGCTCGCGGCGCATAGCGCGCGAAACGCTCAGGGGGAACTGGAAAGGAAACGCACATGGCGAAGATCAACAAGATGCTGGTGGGCGAGTCGCTCGTCGGCGAGGGCAATGAAGTCGCTCACATCGACCTGATCCTGGGCCCGCGCGGCTCGGCCGCCGAGCTCGCTTTCGCGAACGCGCTCGTCAACAACAAGGACGGCTTCACGACCCTGCTCGCGGTCGTCGCCCCGAACCTGCTCTGCAAGCCCAACACGATCCTCTTCAACAAGGTCACCATCAAGGGCGCCAAGCAGGCCGTCCAGATGTTCGGCCCGGCCCAGCACGGCGTCGCCAAGGCCGTCGCCGACTCGGTCGCCGAGGGCGTGATCCCCGTCGACGAGGCGGACGACCTCTTCATCTCCGTCGGCGTGTTCATCCACTGGGACGCCAACGACGACAAGAAGATCCAGGACTACAACTATCAGGCCACGAAGGAAGCCATCGCCCGCGCCATCGCCGGCGAGCCCAAGGCCGCCGAGGTCGTCGCCAAGCGCAACGAGGCCAAGCACCCCTTCGCCCCGAACTGAGTTCGGGCGCCGATTGGGTCGCGCTTCGGGGAGCCGTCCGCCGGCTCCCCGTTCGGCCGTTCGAGAGACGCCGCGCAAGCCGGGCGTCTGATAAAATGAATCGGGCTCCGCGCGTGCGCGAACAACAAGACGCCGCAGGACGCGAATGGCGCCGGGAGGGATGAGAACAATGGCTTCTTTCTTTGAAAAGATTCTGGGCGCGCTGTTTCCGAAGCCGGCGACGGGCTTTGGCGGCTCCTCCAGCGCGAGGACCGGCGTCGGCGAGTCGCTCGTCGGCGACGGCAATGAAGTCGCCCATATCGACCTGATCATGGGTCCGCGCGGCTCGGCGGCCGAGAAGGCTTTCGCCAACGGCCTCGTCAACAACAAGGACGGCTTCACGACGCTGCTCGCGGTCATCGCGCCGAATCTGCTCGTCAAGCCCTACACCATGATGTTCAACAAGGTGACCATCAAGAACGCCAAGCAGGCGGTTCAGATGTTCGGTCCGGCGCAGCACGGCGTCGCCAAGGCCGTCGCCGATTCGGTCGCCGAAGGCGTCATTCCGCTCGAAAAGGCTGAAGACCTCTTCATCTGCGTCGGCGTCTTCATTCACTGGGACGCCAATGACGACCAGAAGATCCAGGACTTCAACTATCAGGCCACGAAGGAGGCCATCGCCCGCGCGATGAAGGGCGACCCCAAGGCCGAGCGCGTCGTCCAGGAGCGCGTCACCGCGAAACATCCCTTCGCCGCGAACTAATCGCGACGCCAATCGCGATCACAAAGGGGAGCCCGCGCGGCTCCCCTTTCATTTTTCGGCGAGGCGGGAGAGATCCGCGCGCGTGAGCCGCCCGTCATGCAGCGCGCTCGCGACGAGCGCGCCCGCGGCTCCGGCCTTTTCGAGCGCCAGCAGATCCGCCCCGCCGCGCACGCCGCCCGCGGCATAGACGCCGCGTCCTTGCGCGCGTGCGGCGATCGCGCCGAGGCGCGCAAAGTCGGGCCCGGCATTCGCGCCGACGCGCGCGAGCGTCATGACGATGAGCCGCCGCGGCCAGCCGGCCTCGAATTCCAACAGGGAGGGATGACCCAGAAATTGCTCGCCCATGAAATCCAGCGAGAGAATGATGCGGGCGTCGTCCCGCAATATCGGGAAAGACGGCGCGTCCCGGCAATTCTCGCTTCCGAGCACGAGGTCGACGCGCGCCGGCCGCGCGCGGTTCGGCGCTTGCTCCCAGTTCTTGATCCCGGCGTCGACCCAGAAGCGAAGCTGCGGGAGCGCGGACGTGATTTGGTCGATCGCGGCGGAATTGTCGCCGCGTCCTTCGATTGCGTCGAGATCGGCGATATAGAGCGTTTCGAAGGGATAAAGCGACAGGAGCCCGCGCGCCACGTCGAGCGGCGCGCTCGTCGCGGCGAGCGGCGTTTCGATCGGCGCATATTCGTCGCGCCGGCCGGCCACGGCGCGCATGGCGGCGCCGTTGCGAATGTCGATGACGGGAATGACCTGCATGAGGCATTATAAGCGCATGCCGACGCCGCGAACGACCTGTCTCCTCCCTTTCGTCACGCTTTTCCTTCTCGCGCTCGGGGGAGCGCCCGGCGCCGCCCAGACGATGCAGGGCGACTGGCCCTGCAAGGCCGTGCGCGTTCCCGAGATCGCGCTTGGCGGCGTCTGGAGCGGACCCTCGATCGAGCAGGAGAGAAAAAGCTGGCGCGACGATCCCGGCGTCGCCGATCTCGTCGCCCGCATCGCGCCGCGCCGCACGCCGCTGGAGGAAGCGGAAAGGCTCGTCGCCGATTTTGCGAGAGACGCCGGCGCAAATCGCAAGCCGCGCCTGACCCTGCTTTTCGCGGGCCTCTATGAACGCATGAACGGCGAGCGGCTGGAGGTCGTGAACGGCCTCGACCGATTCGGCCGCCGCCTCAAGGAAATGGCCGAGAAGACGCGCGAGGAGACGCAGGCCTTCTACGATCTGCAAAACAAGAAGCCGCCGGAGCCGGAGGCCGTCAAGAAGGCCGCCGAGACGCTGCAATGGCGCGTCCGCCTCTTCGACGAGCAGCGTAAGATGGTGGCCTATGTCTGCGAAAGCCCGGCGCTGATCGAGCAGCGCCTCGGCGCGCTGGCGCGCAGGATTTCCTCGGAGATGGAGTAGCCTGATCGCCTCGCCGCGACGCCCCCGCGAGCCGAAGGCAATCCGGGCGCTTCGCAGCGCGGACGCCGGGATTCCCGGCGAGAGCCCCCGTCATTGCGAAGAGCGTAAGCGACGAAGCAATCCAGAGCCGTGATATGGCTCTGGATTGCGTCGCTTCGCTCGCAATGACGCCGTGAGCGTTATCGCAAAGCGACAAGGAAAAACCGCAGAAGGGACGAGGGCGATCCGGCGAGGGTTTCCTCACACCGTCCTTCGCCCCGATCGCATCGCTCGCGATGACCTATTCCCGCGGCTCCGGCTTCTTCTCCTCCAGCGGATGTTCGGCCTTCGCCCAGCCGTCCGCGCCCTCGGGATACCAGGAAACATTTGCATAGCCGAGCGTCAGGGCGCGCTTGGCGGCGTTCCAGGACATCCAGCAATCCGTCAGGCAATAGAAGACGAGCGGCTTCGCCCTGTCCGCGCCGGTCGCCTTTTCGAGCCCCTTTTCGAAGTAGCGCCGCGTCGTCTCCGAGAGCGCGCCGAAGCCCGTGTCCGGAAGCCAGACGCCGCCGGGTATGTCGAAGCGCGGCTGCTCGCGCCATACCGCGTTCCTCGGCAATCCTTCGGGCTTGGGGGCATGCGGCAGGACGTCGACGAAGACCGCCGCTTTCGACCGCCACAGCTCGAAGGCCCCGGCCGTGTCGACGACCGTCGCGCCTTTCAGCGTCGCCGGCACGGGCGCGCGATAGGCGTCCATGCGGTAGCCGTCGGGCTCGGGCGGCCGCCTCCCGGTCTCCGCCTGCGCAAGCGAGACGAGCGGCGGAAGGAGCGCCGCGAGAGCGAGGCGCCTCATTTCGGCGCCTTTTGGGCCGGCTGGCCGGCCTCGTCGAGCATGGGCACGCCATAATCGGCGAGGATCCTGTCGATCTCGGATTTGTTCTGGGCGAGAAGCGTATTGAGCTCGCGCTTCCAGTTCTGGTCCGAATGGCGGACGCCGAAGGCGATTCGGAAGGCCATGCGCGCGCCGGGCGTCTCCGGGAGCGGCGCGACATCGAGCTTCGCGCTCGACTTCTTGGCGTAATAGCCCGCGATCGGCCCCCAAAGCAGCGCCGCGTCGATGGCGCCGGTCTCGAGATCGTGAATCATCGCGGCGCTCGAGGATTCGACGCGCGTATCGATCATCAGCGGATAGGGCTTCACGAGGCCGATCATGCCGTTCCTGGCAAGGACGTTGCCCGGCGGCGTATTGGCCACGAGGCCGATGCGGCCCTTCTTTTCCTTCAGGCGCGGATCATCGAGATTTTGAATCCCGTCGAGATCGGAGCCCGCGCGGGTCACGATGGCGTAGGTGGTGCGGTAATAGGGATTGGTGGCCTGAACGAGGTCGTTGCCCTGCGGCATGCCGAGAATGACGTCGCAGAGATGCGCATTGAGCGTATTGCGCACGAAGCCCGTCGCGCCGGGATAGAAGGCGTAGGCGAGCTCCTTGTGGAGCTTGGCGGCGAGAAGCTCTGCGATCCTGTTTTCGAAGCCTTCCCCGCTCTCGTTGGAGAAGGGGAGATTGTTCGGATCGGCGCAGACGCGCAGCACTTTCGGATCGATCAGCTCGATGCCGGCGGCGTTGTCCGAGCCCTTTGCGCCGGCGTCGGGACCCATATGCTGGGCGGGAGCGGAAGCGGCCGCGACGCTCAGAACCAAGGCGAGGAATGGCGGGCGCCAGGCGCGACGGAGAAAGGCGGATCGGTTCACGCGAGATAACTCCTGTTGTCGACGGCCCCCCACGCGGCTGGAGCGCGCGGCGAAAAAGCGGGTCCGCGATTGCGCGGTCGCGGCGTGATCCGGCCGGCGGCGATGAACCACGCCGGCGGATCGGACCCGAATATAGAAACCGTCGCTCCGGCCGGAAACATCCCTGCGCTCGCCGGTCGGCGTGACTTTCGGGCCGGGCAAGGACGGCTTCCCGGAACGCAGACGACCCGGCGACATCGCCGCCGGGTCGTTGCAATTCAGATGAAGGCCGTCCCGGCGGCGGGCGCCCTTACTTGCCGCTCATGCAGGCGGCTTCGGCCTTGGCGAAGGCCTCGGGACGGGCCTCCTTCTTCTCCGGACGGCCGGGCTGGACCGCGCCGGTCGAAAGCGCGCGCAGATACACATAGAGGTCGTCAATATAGCAGACGGCGTTCTTGTTGTCGGCGAAGGCCGGCATGACGCTGTTGCCGTTCTGACGGCCGCCGATGACGATGCCGGCGAATTCCGCGTAGTTGAAGCGCTTCACCGACTCCTTGAGCGCCGGAGCGTAGGTCGAGCCGCCGCCATTCGGGCCGTGGCAGACATGGCATTCGGCGTGATAACGGCGATAGCCGGAGAAGGTGTACCAATCGACCGTGCCGTCGGCGCCGACATTGTAGGTAGGATCGCCCTTCGCGTCGAAATATTTGCCGTCCTGGGACTTGACGGCCTTGGGATCTCCGGGCGCCTCGGCCATGGCGGAGGTTCCCACAAACATCATGACGCCCAGGGCCAGCGCCCCGGCAAGCGGCGATCTCATCATTCTCTCCCTAATCAGGTTCTTCTTCACCATCTAAACGATGGCGCCCGGCGTGACCCTTAGATGAGGGGAACGCCGAGCGCCAGTTTTTCCCGGTGCGACCTTACGTCCTGCTTTAGTTGGGCAGGGCGAAGACGGTCAGCACGCCGCCGAGGGCGGTGTAATTGGCGAGCGAGGCGTAGTTGCCCACCGCGCCGAGGCCTTCATTCGACTTCGACAGGCCGGCCGCGAGGCCGATGCCCGCCCAGCCGCCGACGCCCGACAGAACCGCCACATACTGCTTGCCGGCCGATTCATAGGTGATCACGTTGCCGATGATGCCCGACGGCGTCTTATACTTGTAAAGCTCCTTGCCGGTCTTCGTGTCCACCGCCTTCAGATAGCCCTCAAGCGTCCCGTAGAAGGTCACCCCGCCATCCGTCGACACCGCGCCGCCCCAGGCCGAGAACTGCTCCTTGTTCGACCAGACGATCTTGCCCGTCTTGGCGTCCCAGGCGATGAAGTTGCCCGTGTGGTTCGTGCCGTCGCCCAGCACCTTCCCCGCCGGGAACATTTCCAGCGTCGCGCCGACATAGGGCTGGCCCGCCGTGTAGCTCACGCGGAACGGCTCATAGTCCATGCACACATGGTTCGTCGGAACCAGGAACAGGCCCGTCGCCGCATCGTAGGAAGCCGGCTGCTCGTCCTTCGACCCCAGCGCCGCCGGGCAGACGTTCTGCGTGTTCGTGTCCTCGCCATTGTGCTGCGTCGAATATTTGTCGACGACCAGCGGGCGCCCATAGGTCTTGGACGACTTGTCCAGATCGACCTTCGTCGCCCAGTTCACCGCCGGATCGTATTTCTCGGCGACCAGCAGCTCGCCATTGGTGCGGTCGAGCGTATAGGCGAAGCCGTTGCGGTCGAAGTGAACGGCGGTCTTCACCGTCTTGCCGCCAATGTTCTGGTCGGCGAGGATCACCTCGTTGATGCCGTCATAGTCCCATTCGTCATGGGGCGTCATCTGATAGACCCACTTCACCTTGCCGGTGTCGAGGTCGCGCGACCACAGCGTCATCGACCAGCGATTGTCGCCCGGGCGCTGCACCGGGTTCCAGGTCGAGGGATTGCCCGAGCCGTAGAAGATCTGGTTCAGCTCCGGATCGTAGCTATACCAGCCCCAGGTGGTGCCGCCGCCCGTCTCCCACTGATTGCCTTCCCAGGTGGTGATGCCCGAATCCTTCTCGACCGGCTTGCCGAGATGGGTGGTCTTGCCCGGCTCGATCAGCGTGTCGGCGTCCGGGCCCATGGAGTAGCCGCGCCACACCTGCTTGCCGTCCTTGATGGAGTAGGCGGTGATGTGGCCGCGCACGCCGAACTCGCCGCCGGCGATGCCCACCAGCACCTTGTCCTTGAACACATGCGGCGCCGCGGTCGAGGTCTGGCCCTTCGCCGGATCGCCGTTCTTCACCGACCAGACCAGCTTGCCGGTCTTGGCGTCGAGCGCGATCAGCGTCGTGTCCGCCTGGGCCAGGAAGATCTTGCCGTCGCCATAGGCGAGGCCGCGATTGACCGTGTCGCAGCACATCACCGGAACCACCGACGGATCCTGCTTGGGCTCATATTTCCAGAGGATCTGATGCGCCGGGTCCTTCGCGTCCAGCGCGTAGACAATGTTCGGGAACGGCGTGTGAAGATACATCACGTCCGTCGTCAGCGTCTTCCCCGACGAATCCGTCACCGAAACATTGTTGAGAACAAGCGGAGCCCCCTCATGCCCGCGCAATACGCCCGTCGAAAACTGCCAGGCCGGAGCCAGCTTGCCGACGTTCTCCGCCGTGATCTGCTTCAGGCCCGAATGACGCAGATTGGCGTAGTCGCCCGTCGGAGAAACCCACTGCTTCGGGTCCTTCGACAGCGTCAGCAACTCGTCATCCGCGTTCGCGGCCCCGGCGGCAAACAGCGCGAGAACACCAACTGAAGTCGACAACAACAGCTTATGCATGAGCTTTTCCTCCTGACGACGCCGCGGCGCGCCTTATCGTTGCGCCGCCGCCGACGTCGCGCCTCTCAGGGCGCCTCGACATTGGGAAGGCGTTTTCCGTTTTCGCCTCGCGCCGTTCGTGCGAAAAACTCGATGGCGTCGAGCTGCTCCCGGTTCCCGTCCGGGAGACATCTTCTAACTCGGAAACGCCGGGATAATATGTCGCGAGCGGTTGAATCGCAATCGCAAAAAACGTAAGCCTCGGCATGACCCTCCGTGGCGCTGAAGCTCCAAGGTAAATCAAGATGTTGCGTCGTTTTTTGGCCTTTGCCGCGCCGGTCGCCGCGCTCCTTTTCGGCGCCGTTCCCGCATTGGCCGGCGCGACTTTCAAGCTCGACGAGATCGCCCCCGGCGTCTATGCGCATCAGGGCGAAACATCCCTGATGAGCCGGGAAAATCTCGGGGGCATCGCGAATATCGGCGCCATTGTCGGCGACGAGGCGGTCGCGGTCGTCGACACGGGCGGGAGCCTCGTTCAGGGCGAGGCCTTTCTCGCGGCGCTGCGAGAGAAGACGCAAAAGCCCATCCGCTACGTCATCAATACGCACGCCCATCCCGACCATGTCTTCGGCAACGGCGCCTTCGTCGGGACGGGCGCGACTTTCGTCGGCCACAAGAACCTGCCGCGCGCGCTCGGCGCCCGGGGCGCGTATTATCTCGCCGCCTTCCGCCGGATCATGGGCGACGCGCTTGACGGCGTCACGATCGTCGCGCCGACGCTGACCGTCGCCGATTCGACGACGCTCGATCTCGGCGGGCGCGAGATCGCGCTGCGGGCCTGGCGCACCGCCCATAGCGAGGCGGACCTCACCGCGCTCGATGCGAAGACCGGCACGCTCTTCGCCGGCGATCTGCTCTTTCTCCAGCATGTGCCGGTGGTGGACGGAAGCCTGCTCGGCTTTCTGGACGTCGCCGACAAGCTCGCGGCCGTCAAGGCCGAGCGCGTCGTGCCGGGACATGGGCCGATGGTCGCGCCCTGGCCCAAGGCGCTCGACGACGAGCGCGCCTATCTCACGAGGCTCACCGCAGGCCTGCGCGCGGCGATCGGGGAGGGCGGGAGCGTGACGGATGCGGCGCGAAGCGTCGGCGCGGAGGAGCGCGGGAAATGGAGCCTCTTCGACGACTACCACGCCCGCAATGTCACGGCGGGCTTTGCGGAACTGGAATGGGAGGGGCCGTGACTTTGTCTCACCCGCCCGCCCCGACCTGCGCTAATCTCGCGCCAAAGTCCGGGAGGAAATCCATGTCCATCGCCCGCGCGGCGCTCGCCGCCGTCCTGCTCGCCGCCGCTCTCGCCTCCTCCGCCCTCGCCGAGGCCGACGCCCCCGATCCCTGGCCGGGCCTCGTCACGGATATTTTCCAGGGCCGGGAGATCGCGCCGGCCGACGGGACCATCTCGCTCGACGCGCCCAAGCGCGCCGAGGACGCGGCCATCGTGCCCATGACCCTGCATTTCGCCGACCCGGCCGGAGTGAAGGCGGCGACGCTCGTCATCGACCAGAATCCCATGCCCATGGCCGCGAGCTTCACATTCGGCGAGAAGGCGGGCGTCGATTTCATCGAGACGCGCGTGCGGGTGAACAGCTACACCAATGTCCACGCCGTGGCCGAGACGCGCGACGGCAGGCTGCATTCGGAAGTCAAATTCGTGAAGGCCTCCGGCGGCTGCTCGGCCCCCGCGGGCAAGGACCCGGACGAGGCGCTCGCCAATATGGGCAAGATGAAATATCGCGAGTTCAAGAGCGCGGCCGCGGGAAGACGCGAGGCGCAGATCATGATCCGCCACCCCAATCATTCCGGCATGCAGATGGATCAGATCACGCGCGCCTATACGCCGGCGCATTATGTCGACGCCGTCGAGGTCTGGCAGGGCGATGCGCTGATCTTCAGGATGGAAGGCGGAATCTCCCTGTCGGAAGACCCGAATTTCCGTTTCGTCTATGCGCCGAACGGCGCCAAGACGTTGCGCGTCGTCGCGCATGACAATAAAGGGGGCGTCTATCGGGGCGAATGGCCCATCGCCGACGCGTCGTAGCGCATGGCCAAAAGGGAGCGCCGCGCTCCCTTCTCTAACTTTCCGGCTCAGCCGAAGATGGTGACGGCCGCGCAAAACGCCAAGGGCAGCGTCGCCAGGGCGCAGATCGCCGTCACGCAAGCCACTTTCTCGAATTCAGGCGCCTCCTGGCGCATCTTTCTGACCAACGCCATCTCACTCACTCCCGAAAAGCCACGCTTGTTTATCGCGCGCTCGCTGACGTTTGCGCGCCCTGATTAACGCGCATCCGTGGGAATTGGTTTCAATTGTAATCGTCGCCGCGACATTTTCATCGCGGACCCGTCATATGAAACCATGGTGAAGCTTCGGTTAAGCGCGCGCCGCGACGAGCGGCGCCGGGCGCGCGCGGGCCGGAGCGGGCGCCGGCGGCGTTACATTATTCTCGCTGAAGAGCTCGGCGAGCTTCTCCGTCATGGCGCCGCCCAGCTCCTCGGCGTCCACAATGGTCACGGCGCGGCGATAATAGCGCGTGACGTCATGGCCGATGCCGATGGCGATCAGCTCCACGGGCGATTTGGTCTCGATGTCGTGGATGATCTGGCGCAGATGGCGCTCGAGATAATTCCCCGGATTGACCGAGAGCGTCGAATCGTCCACCGGCGCGCCGTCGGAGATCATCATCAGAATGCGCCGCTGCTCGGGCCGCGCCAGCAGCCGGCGATGCGCCCAGTCCAGCGCCTCGCCGTCAATATTCTCCTTGAGCAGTCCCTCGCGCATCATCAGGCCAAGATTGCGCCGCGCGCGCCGCCAGGGGGCGTCGGCCGCCTTGTAGATGATGTGGCGGATGTCGTTGAGGCGGCCCGGATTGGGCTTCTTGCCCTCATTGATCCATAGCTCGCGCGACTGGCCGCCCTTCCAGGCGCGGGTGGTGAAGCCGAGAATCTCGACCTTCACGCCGCAGCGCTCCAGCGTGCGGGCGAGAATGTCGGCGCAGGTCGCCGCGACCGTGATCGGGCGCCCGCGCATGGAGCCCGAATTATCGAGCAGCAGCGTCACGACCGTGTCGCGGAACTCCATGTCCTTCTCGCGCTTGAAGGACAGAGGCTGCTGCGGGTCGATGATGATGCGCGGCAGGCGGGCGGGGTCGAGCATGCCCTCTTCGAGGTCGAACTCCCAGCTTCGGCTCTGCTGCGCCATCAGCCGGCGCTGCAGGCGGTTGGCCAGCCGGCCGACGACCGAGGAGAGATGCAGGAGCTGCTTGTCGAGATAGGCGCGCAGCCGGTCGAGCTCCTCCGCGTCGCAAAGCTCCTCGGCGCGCACGGTCTCGTCGAAGCGGTTGGTATAGGCGTGATAATCCGCGCCCGAGCGGTCGGCGTTGGTCGTGGCGGGGCGGCGGGCGTCCGAAGCTTCCTCGAGATCGCCATCCTCCGACTCCTCGGCGGTTTCGCCATAAGGCGCCTCGGCCGATTCGCTCTCGCCCTCCTGCTCGGAATCCTCGGCGGCGAGCGCCGTCTCCATCTCGGCGGCGCTTTTCGCCTTGTCCTCTTCCTGCTGCCGCTCTTCGCTCTCGTCCGGGTTCTGGGGGGTCTCTTCCGTATCGTCCTCGGCCTCGGTCTCCTCCGGCGCCTGGGCGCCGGCCATGTCGAGATGGGACAGGAGCTCGCGCACGATCTGGGCGAAATGCTTCTGGTCCTCGACGGCGCCGACGAGCCGGTTGAGGTCGCCGCCGGCGCGCGCCTCGACGAGGTCGCGCCAGAACTCGACGATCTTCGCGCCATGGGGCGGCGGCGCGAGGCCGGTGAGACGCTCGCGCGCCATCAAAGCGAGCGCGTCCTCGAGCGGGGCGTCGTCGCGGCTCACGATCTTTTCCGAGTGGCTGCGCGTATAGCGATCCTCCAGCATCGCGCCGATATTGGCGGCGACGCCGGCCATGCGGCGCGCGCCGATCGACTCGACGCGCGCCTGCTCCATGGCGTCGAAGGCGGCGCGGGCTTCGAGCGTCTCCGGCGCGTAGCGGCGATGCACGAGGTCATCATGGCAGGCGAGGCGCAGCGCGAGCGAGTCGGCCTGGCCGCGCATGATCGCGGCCTCCTTGACGGTGAGCTTTCTCGACGGCTCCGTGATCCGCGCCTTGGCGCCTTCGTCCGTCTGAATCAGCGAAGGCCGCTCGGGCGCGAAGCTCACTTCGAGCTTGGGCGACTTCGCCATGGCGCGCATGGCGCCGGCGACGGCCCTCTTGAAGGGCTCCTGCGGGGCTTCCTTGGGAGTTGCGGGGCGGCGGTTCGTCGGCGCGGGAGGCATTCGCCACTATATGCGCGGGCGCGCGGAAAGGAGCAAGTCGGAGGGGTTATCGTTGATGTTCAGTTTGGCCGGACTCTTGATGAAGGCCCGCGCGCGCTCCTCTCCCCGCGTGCGGGGTGAGAAGCGGGGCTCACGATCTGTGTCGCCAATCAGGCGAGACGCCTCAAAGCTTCCCGCGCTCGGCCTTGCTGAAATTCGACAAATCCCCCTCGGCGGCCGCGCGCCGGCGCCAGGATTTGGCGATGGCCGGATATTTGATCTCCTTGCAGATGCGGGAAACCTGCTGCGTCAGCTTCCGCGACTGGCAGGCCGGGCATTCCGGCGTGTCGGAAGAGCGCACCAGAAGCTCGAACTCGGCCTCGCAATCGTTACAGGAATAGGCGTAGAGCGGCATGATTCTCCTCGCGGGAAGGGTCGTCGCGGGGAGGAAAGCAAGAAATATTCCACCACAAGAGCGCGCGATGACAATTCTAACCCGTCCAATTGTCAGGGCCGTACGAGAGGTGAAGTCAAGGCGCTCCGTTGATCAATCTCAGCGCATCCGCTCTGGTCATTCTCTGGGGCTGCCCCCACCGTCCGTTTGGCGACGATCGTGTGAATACCCATACGAGATTAGAATCGATCGTAATAACCCGGAATTCGACATGCGCCCGGGGCGAAGGCGCGCCTCCGATCGCCAAGGCGCGAGCGCGGCCAGCGGTTGGCTTGCTCTTGCGCGTCGCCGCTTTCTTTGGCGTTCTCTTTTTCGCAGTAGCCTTTCTCGTGGTCATTGGTCACGCTCCCTTTGAAAAAGCGGGATTACGGGGAAATATTGAGGAGATTATTGGCGACCGATAAACCGATCTGAGAAGCGAGATGCGCGTTTTGCGCAGCCGTCGTCGGCACGAGCATTTCCTTGACGACCGTCTTGCCCGCCACCTGTTTGACGGGAACCGGTTCGCCTTTGGTCGGCCCGAGAGTAATCGTCAAATCTTGAGTGCGTGAGCGGGTTGCGCCGAAGAACGAGCCGGCGCCATTTGCGGTTATGCGGACGAGCCTCCAGGTCGGCGTTATGTCGCCGCCAGTCTCTATGACGAACTTAACCTGATGTGAGATCACGTCCTTCTTGTTGGGGTCGGTAGGGAACGTGACTAAGTCCGTCTGACTGGGCGTGACGGCTGCGCGGAGCCAGTCCTTCAGCTTCAAATCGCTGTCGACGATCAGATAGCTCCCCGGGATCGGGTCCATCGTGCAAGCGCGATCTTTGCGCAGTTCGGCGACCGTGTAGAACCAGTTGATCTTGTCGATCCGCGACGCCGTGGAGTTGAATTTTCCGCCGAGGCCGAGCGTATAGAATTGACTTGCCGGCACGGATATTCCCGCCGGGAACCACGTCTTCGCGCCGATCATCGGCGTATTGAACACCACGCCTGGATTGACATTGGTCTTTTCGTCAATGCTCAAAGTGAGCGTCACTTGCGCGCCCCACTTTTCCAACCATTCGAGAAGGCGGGTCTGGCCTTTGAACTGGCGTGCGTCTCTGAGATCGTCGTCCAGAACGGTATTGACCGCCTCGCTTATCTCGCAGCGAATGCGTTGCGCAATCGAATTGACGATAATTTGCTCGTCGCCTTTTTGGCCCCATGCTTCCATGATGTCCGGCGTATAGGTGCCGCATGCGCTCAGGGCGCCGAGCACGGAAAAAACCATCCCGCATTTCAAAATATTTCGCATCATAACTTCGCCCGAGTGAGAAAAATAGAACGCAAAACGCCACTAACAATAATAGCTACGCTCTCATGACTCGCGCGATTTGTCTGTCACGTTTTCGCAACAAGCATTAACTTTTTGGTAAGCCGCGGCCGACCTCAATCCTCCGACAATCGCGTCTTCCCCGGCCCATGCGGCTCGACCAGCGCGCCGAAATCATGCGGCTCCTTTCTGGCGCGCCGGAGCGCCGCGTCCAGAAACCCGGTAAATGCGTCGATATCTTCCTCATGCGTCCGGTGATTGATGATCGCCGCGCGGATGGCGGGGACGCCGTCGAGGATGGTCAGCGAGGGCGCGGCCTCGCCGCGTTCGTGCAGCTCCATGACGATTTCGCGGGCGAGCGAGCCGTCCGCATCGCCTTTCACGCCGAAGCAGACGATGTTGAGCGCGACCGGCGCGCGCATGACGAAGCTGTCGGATTTCCCGATCCACGCCTCGAGCCGCTTGGCCATGCGGCAGCATTGCTCGATGCACGCCGCAAGCTTCCGCGCGCCGAAGGTCTCGATGGTGATCCAGGCCTTGAGCGCGCGGAAGCCGCGCGAAAGGTCGGGGCCGAGATCGCAGGGCCAGGTGTCGCCCGCCGCGAGCCCGCGCGGGGCGCGGGAGAGATAGGCGGCGTTGGCCGCGAAAGCGCGCTTATGCGCCTTGGGGTCGCGGACCAGGAAGAAGCCGGCGTCGTAAGGAACGTGCATCCATTTGTGGAAGTCGAAGGCGATCGAGTCCGCCCGCTCCAGCCCCTTCACCAGCGGCTTCAACTGGGGCGAGAGCGCCGCGAGCGCCCCGAAGGCGCCGTCGACATGGAACCACATATCCTCGGTGTGGGCGACGTCGGCGAGCCGGTCCAGCGGATCGACCGCCCCCGTATCCACCGTCCCCGCCGTGCCCACGACGAGGAACGGCCTGAAGCCCGCCGCGCGGTCGGCCGAGATGGCGTGGCGCAGGGCGCTGATCTTCACCCGGCGCTTGTCGTCGGAAGGGATGAGCCGCAAATGCCGCGCGCCGAGCCCGGCGAGCTCCATGGCCTGCCGCACGCAATTATGCGCCTCGCGCGAGGCGTAGGCGATGAGCTGGCCCTCCCGCGCGCAGAGGCCGTTGAGCCGCACATCCTTGTCGCCATAGGCCTGGTCGCGCGCGACCAGGAGCGACAGGAAATTCGCCATGGACGCGCCGGTGACGAAGATTCCGGAGGCGTCGCCGGGAAAGCCGAAGGCCTGCGCCATCCATTTGGCGATCTGGCGCTCCACGTCGATCGCGATGTGATTGCGCCCGCCGCAATTGGAGTTCATGCCGGCGGCGAGCATTTCCGCGACCATGCCGACCGGCGTGCCCGCGCCCTGCACCCAGCCCATGAACATGGGATGGACGTTGCCGGTCGCGAAAGGCTTGATATAGCGGTCGAAATCCTCAAGCACGGCCGAAAGGTCGCGCCCCTCGGCCGGCAGGTCGCGGTCGAAGCGCGCCTTGGCCTCCTCGCTCGGCGGAATCCAGACGGGGCGCGCCCGCAAATCCCGCAGATAGTCGATCATGGAATCGAGCGCGCGGTGGCTCTCGGCGCGGAAAGCGTCCCAATCCTCGGGGTCGAGATCGACCGGCTTGGTCATTGAGCGGCGCTCGCAGGCGCAAAGGCGGTCTGAAAGGGCATGCGCCGCGCGTCTCCCGGCCTATTCAACGGCGAAGCCAAATAGCCGCTTTTCCCCGCTCTGCGCAACCATGCGTGAGATCGCGCCGCTTGCGGTCAGGGGACCGCGTCCGCGAAACGGGCTCACGAGCCCTCCGATCTGATCAAAGCCAAAAATGCGGCCGGCTCGCGGAGCTCGGCGAAAAGCGGATCGTCGAGGCGATCCGGCGGCGAGGCCGCGAGGGCGTGAAGCGCCGCATCCGCCGCGACGGCGCGCGGGGGAATGCGGAGCCGCCGCGCGATCCGCAACCGCTCGGCTTCGAACGCCCGCAGCAGCCTGGCCTGCGCGACGGTGAGCGCCCGCGCCGGCGCGGGGGCCGTCTCGAAAACCGGCTCCGGCGGCGCTGCGGGCTCCGGCGGCGTTTCCTCCATTCCGCCGGCCGCAATATGAGCCAGCCGGCTCTCCGCCGCCACGCGCCATCCCATCGCCGCCGCCCACGCCCGGCGCGGCCAGGCGAGCGGGCCGCCGCGGCAGTGATCGCATTTGCCGCAAGGCGCGCTCTCCTCGCCGAACTCCGCGAGCAGGGTCCGGGCGCGGCACGCCGGGGTCACGCAGAGCCGGGCCATGGCCTTGCGGCGGGCGTAATCGCCCGCAGCGGCCTCATTCTCCGCTGCGATCTCGGGCGTCCGCCAGCGCAGCGCCAATTCGCGCGGATCGAATAGAGCGAGGGCGCGGGCCGGCGCGCCGTCGCGGCCCGCGCGGCCGATCTCCTGATAATAGCCTTCGATCGAGTTCGGCAGATCGGCATGGACGACGAAACGCACGTCTGGCTTGTCGACGCCCATGCCGAAGGCGACGGTCGCGACCATCACGACCCCCTTGCGCGCAAAAAAAGCGTCCTGATGGGCGCTGCGCGCATAGGCGTCGAGACCGGCGTGATAGGGCAGCGCGTCGAGCCCCAGCCGCGCGAGATTCACGGCGAGCAGATCGGCCGTCCGCCGGGAGCCGCAATAGACGATCCCGCTTTGTCCTCCGCGCCCGATGAAATCGACGATCCGCCGCAACCCCGCGCGCTTGCGCCGGAAGGAGAGGGCGAGGTTGGGCCGCGCAAAAGAACGAATGAAAACATCCGGCTCCCGCGCAAAAAGGCTGCGGCGGACATCGTCGCGCGTGCGCGGTCCCGCCGTGGCGGTGACGGCGAGCACCGGCGCGCCGAGCTTGCGCGCGATCTCGCCGAGACCCCGATAGTCGGGGCGGAATTCATGGCCCCAATGCGAAACGCAATGGGCCTCGTCCACCGCGAAGAGCGTCACGCGGCTCCTGCGCAGCAAATTCTGCGTCCCTTCCGTCGCCAGACGCTCCGGCGCCGCATAGAGAAGCCGCGCGCGCCCGGTCGAGACGGCGTCATAGGCGGCGAGCGCTTCGGCGTCGTCCTGCGCGGAATGCAGGGCGACGGCGGGCAGGCCCTTGTCTTGGAGCGCCCGCAACTGGTCGCGCATGAGGGCGATGAGCGGCGAGGCGACGACGACAAGGCCCGGCCCCGCCGCCGCCGGCAGCTGATAGAGCAGCGATTTTCCGGAGCCCGTCGGCATGACCGCGAGCGCGTCGCGGCCCGCGAGCAGCGCCTCGATCACCTCCCGCTGCCCGGGCAGAAAAGCCGAAAAGCCGAAAATGCTGCGCAGCAATTCGCGCGCGTCGACGCCCGCCCGCCCGCTCATGCACGGCCTTTTTCAAGGAGAGCGGCGGCGATCTCGCGCCATTCCTCGGCCAGAGCGCCCGGATGAGGCGGCCGCCCGGCGCGGCGATACCAGTAGCCGGCGTTCCATTGGTCGCCTTCCTTGCGGTGGAGAAAAGCATGGACCCACATGGCGTCGGCGTCGGCCGATCGATCGACGCATCTATGCGCCTGGTCCCAGTCGCCCCGCGCGTCGAACCAGAGCGCCCGCAGGGCGGGGTCGGCCGGAGACGCGTCCTCCCGGTCGACGGAGGCGAGAAAGGATTCAAGCGAAAGGGTCATGGCGCAAGCCCGCAATTTGCTCGGCCATTATGGCGCGGCCGCCGGCGCCGCGCCATGCGCGGATTGACAGGCGCGGGCCGTCTCGGCCAATTGCCGCCCAATGCGCGAGAGGCCTCGATGATCCCAAGTCCTTGCAACAAGATCTGCACGCTCAACGCGAACCATGTCTGCGTCGGCTGCGGCCGCTCGCGCGAGGAGATCGGAAGCTGGACGCAGCTTTCGGACGCCGAGAAAAAGCAGGTCGTTCGGCGGGCCGAGGCGCGCCTCGACGCCCTGCGCGGCGCGAAGAAACCTTCGGCGGCGAAGGCCTGAGGCGCCCAATGTCGATCCCGGGCAAGCCCGGGACCGAGGCGGGCGCCTTCAGCTCCAAGGAGCGCCCCCGTAAATCTCGATCACAGCCTCTCCAGCGTCGATTCTGCGCTGGAGACGGTCGTAACGCTGGAATTCTCCTCGATATTGATCCAATCGACGACGCCGTCCTTCACGACCGCCGAATAGCGCTTGCCGCGCAGGCCGAGGCCGAATTGATTGAGGTCCAGCTCGACGCCCATGGCCTTTGCGAGCGCCGCCGAGCCATCCGCGAGACCGTCGATCTTGCCCGCCGCGCCGCGATCCTTGAGCCAGGCGTCGAGCGTGAAGACGTCGTTCACCGCCGTAACCGCCACGGCGTCGACGCCCTTGGCTTTCAGCGCGTCGTAATGCGCGACGAAGCCCGGCAGATGCTTGGCGTGGCAGGTCGGCGTGAAGGCGCCGGGCACCGAGAAAAGAGCGATTTTACGGCCTTTGAAATAATCGGAGGTCTTGATGGGCTCGGGGCCGTTCTTGCCCATGATGGTGACGGTGACGTCGGGAATTTTGTCGCCAGCTTTGATGGTCATGCGCTGTCTCGCTTGTGCAGGGGTGAAGCCACCCTTACTTAGCGCGTTTTCGCCGCTTGTCTTCCGTGAAGACTCCGCTTTCCGGGCCTTGCCGCCGTCGGCCGCCTCCCGCCGCGGCGCAGGGCGCTTGTGAGCGGGGGCGATGCGATGCAACATATCTTCCGCCGCAGCTCGACGGAGAGCGCGCGCTTCTCGGGAGAATCAGGAAATGGCCAATACGGAAGGACCGGAAGGGCAGCCCCCGGCCGCTTGGGTCTGGAGCCAGTATCGCGGCGTGCAGCCGGCGGAGCCGCCGGCCGCCGAAGCGCCCGCCGAAGAGGTGGCCGCGCCGTCGGCCGAACCGCTTGGCGCGCCTGAGGCTGACGCGCCCGTCCCGGCGAGGAATTCGAGCCTGATCGGTCTCGGCCTTGCGGCGGCGGTGATCGTCATCGCCGGCCTGACCTGGCTTTTCACGACGAAGCCGGCCTCGGGGCCGACCCTGCCGGAAACGCCGCCGACCGCCGAGGCGCCCGCCCAGAAGAGCGAGGCCGCGCCGCCCGCGCCGGCCCCCGACCCGGCCGCCTCAGCCACGCCCGCCGCGGCGGCTCCCGCCCAGGAGGCCCCCAAGCCCGCCGAGCCGGCTCCCGCGCACGGCAAGAAGAAGAAGCACAGATAAACGGATCACGGCGCGATTGGGCGGTTAGCCCAATCGCGGAAAGACGCGACGAGGCGGCCCCCCGTCCGGCCGCCGCGCTCACGTCCGCCAGGGATGCGCCGGCAGCTCGCCGACGCCGAGCGTCGCGACGCCGGCCTGGGCCACGGCGTGATCATTCTCGACGGACGAGCCGCTGACGCCGACGGCCCCGATCATGACGCCGTCCTTGTCGACGATGGGCAGGCCGCCGGGGAAGGTGATGAGTCCCTCATTCGAATGCTCGATGCCGTAGAGCGGGCCGCCGGGCTGGGAGAGCTTGCCGATCTCGCCCGTCGGCATGCCGAAGAAGACGGCCGTCTTCGCCTTCTTCATGGAAATGTCGATGCTGCCCACCCAGGCGTCGTCCATGCGGTGAAAGGCCTTGAGCACGCCGCCGGAATCGACGACGGCGATGCACATCTGCGTGCCGAGCTCGGTCGCTTTCCGGCGCGCGGCGGCGATGGCCTGCTCGGCCTGATCGATCGTGACATGCATGAAACCGCTCCTCTTGCGCCCGGCGAAGGCCAAGGCCGCATGAGAAGAGATAGGGCGTCGCGGCGCTATTTTGAGGCCGCCTCCGCCGCCTTCGTCACCAGCGCCACGGCGTCCGCCGAACGCCAGGCGGCCGGGCCGTTCATGAGCCCCACCTGGCATCCCTCGGGGTCGATCAGCATGGTGACCGGCAGGCCCAACGCCTTCCCGGCCTGTTTCAGCTCGTAGAAGATATTGGCCTTGGGGTCCGAATAAAGCGTGAGGGCCTTGACGCCCGTCTCCTCGAAGAACTTCTTCGGCCGTTCGGGGCGGGAGGTGTCGATGTTCACGACCACGACCTGGAATTTGTCGGAGCCGAGCTCCGCCTGAAGCTTGTCGAGCTCCGGCATTTCGGCGCGGCAGGGCGCGCACCAGGTGGCCCAGACATTGAGCAGCACGGTCTTGCCCTTGAAGGAGGAAAGCGCGACGGATTTTCCTTCCGGATCGCTGAAGGCGAAATCGGCGAGCTTGTCGGGCTTCCCCGAAATGCTCATCGCGGCGACCTCGCCCTTGGCCATGTCCTTCACGGCCTCGGCGATTTTCGCCGCCCCCGCGCAGTCCTCGGCGCGGGCTTCCTTTACGCTCGGCCCGCCCGCGTATAGAAACCCGGCGCCGGCCGCCGCAAGAACAAAGGTCGCGAGGCTACGCGGAAAGGCGGCGGGCTTTTTCATCAGGCGCAGGCTCCGAGGCGGAAAATGACGAGCAAGATATGGGGCGGGCGCTTCCAGAGCGCAACCGATGCGGTTCTGGAGGCTATCAACGTCTCCATCGATTTTGACAAGCGTCTGGGGCCCCAGGACATTCGCGGCTCGCTCGCCCATATCGCCATGCTGGCCGGGCAGGGCGTCGTCTCGCGGGAGGACGCGGCCAGGATCATCGATGGATTGACGCGTATCGCCGGGGAGATCGAGCGGGGCGAGTTCGTCTTCTCCCGGGCGCTCGAGGACATCCATATGAACGCCGAGGCGCGGCTCGCCGAATTGATCGGCCCCGCCGCCGGGCGCCTGCACACGGCGCGCTCGCGCAACGATCAGGTGGCCACGGATTTCCGTCTGTATATACGCGACGAGATCGACGCGCTGGACGCGCAGCTCGCGGATCTGCAGCTCGCGCTCGCCAAGCGCGCCATGGAAGAAGCCGGCAGCGTCATGCCGGGCTTCACCCATTTGCAATCCGCGCAGCCCGTCACGCTCGGCCACCACCTGCTCGCCTATGTCGAGATGATCGGCCGCGACCGGGGGCGCTTGCGCGACGCCCGCGCCCGCCTCAACGAATGCCCGCTCGGCGCGGCCGCGCTCGCCGGCACATCCTTTCCGATCGACCGCCATATGACGGCGAAGGCGCTGGATTTCGACCGGCCGACCGCCAATTCGCTCGACAGCGTCTCCGATCGCGACTTCGTGCTGGAGACGCTTTCGGCCGCCGCCATCTGCGCCACCCATTTGTCGCGCTTCGCGGAAGAAATCGTCCTGTGGACGACGCCGCAGTTCAATTTCGTCTCGCTCTCGGACAAATTCACCACCGGCTCCTCCATCATGCCGCAGAAGCGCAATCCGGACGCGGCGGAGCTGGTGCGCGGCAAATCGGGCCGCATCATCGGCGCGCTGCAGGCGCTGCTCATCGTGATGAAGGGCCTGCCGCTCGCTTATTCCAAGGATATGCAGGAGGACAAGGAAGGCGCCTTCGACTCGCTCGATTCGCTCTCCCTCTGCATCGCCGCCATGGCCGGCATGGTTCGGGACATGAAAGTGAACCGCGAACGCATGAAGGCGGCCGCCGGCGCCGGCTTCGCCACGGCGACCGACCTCGCCGACTGGCTGGTGCGCAAGCTGAACCTGCCCTTCCGCGAGGCGCATCACGTCACCGGCCGCGTCGTGGCGCTGGCCGAGGGCAAGGGCCTGGAGCTCGAAGACCTCACGCTTGCCGATCTGCAGAGCGTAGAGCCGCGTATATCCAAGGATGTCTTCGCGGTGCTCGGCGTCGAGAAATCCGTCGAAAGCCGCGTGAGCTTCGGCGGGACGGCGCCGGAAAATGTGCGCAGGCAGGCGCAAAGCTGGCTCGATCGCCTGAAGGACAAGGAATGAGCGAAGCGGCGCGCCTTTATCTCGCGACCCCGCCGCTGGCGGACGCCCGCGAATTCCTGCCCGCTTTGACGAGCGCGCTCTCGGCGGGGGACGTCGCCTCGCTCCTCATCCGTTTCGCCGTCGGCGATCCGCGCAAGCAGGAAGAGATCGTCCGCCTCCTCGCGCCCGCCGCGCAGGACAAGGGCGTCGCGGTTCTGGTCGAGGGCTCCGTCACCGTCGCGCTGCGCGCCAAGGCGGACGGCGCGCATATCTTGGGGGCCGGAGAGGCGCTGGCCGAGGCCGTCCAGAAGCTCTCGCCCAAATATATCGTCGGCGCGGGGGGGCTGGCGCTGCGCGACGACGCCATGTGGGCGGGCGAGGCCGGGGCCGATTACGTGCTCTTCGAGGACGACGAGCTGGAAGCCCTCGCCGAGCGCGTCGCCTGGTGGGCGGAGCTCTTCAACACGCCCTGCGTCGCCCGCGCGGCGCGGCTCGCCGATGTGGCGCCGCTCGCCGAGGCGGGCGCGGATTTCGTGATGCTCGACGACGCTGTCTGGGCCGATCCGCGCGGGCCCGCCGTCGCGGCCGCGGAGGCGCTGAAAATTCTTGAAGGAGCGCAGGCATGACGCGCCGTCTCGTCGCGCCGTTTCTTTTCCTCGCGGCCGCCGCGCCCGCTTTCGCGACGCCGGCCGATATCGCCGCCTCCGCGCGCGATCTCGCCTATGGCGCCTATCAGCGCGGCGACTACCGCGCCGCGATGGCCGAGGCGAGGAAGCGCGTCGACGCCAATCCGAAGGACGCGGCCGCGCTGACCCTGATCGGCCGGCTCTATCTCGAGGGCGACGGCGTCAAGCGCGACATGAAGGCGGCGATGGATTGGTTCCGCCGCGGCGCCGACGCGGGCGGCGCCGAGGCCGCCTATCTCTACGGCGTCGCCTCGCTCGAAGGGATCGACATTCCCAAGGACCGCGCCAGGGCGCGCGCCTATCTCGAAAAGGCCGGCGCGCAGGAAAATGCGGCGGCGCTGCATCTCCTTGGCGAGCTGGCGCTCGAGAATGAGGGCCGGGATCCGGATTTCGAGAGAGCCATTGGCTTCTTCAAGCGCGCCTCGGCGGCCGGGAATCCCGACGCCGATTATGCGATCGGCGTGCTCTACAAGACGGGCAAGGGGGTCGCGAAGGACGATCGCGCCGCGGCCGAATGGTTCAAGCGCGCTTCGGACGCCGGCCTCGGGCCCGCCATGGTCGAATACGCCATCATGCAGTTCAACGGCGTGGGCGTCGATCGCGACAAGGCGGCCGCCGTCGATTTGCTGCGCAAGGCGGCGCTCAAGGGCAACGCCGTGGCGCAGAACCGTCTCTCCCATCTCTACGCCGAGGGGCTCGGCGTCGAAGTTGACCTCAAGGCCGCGAAGGAATGGCGCGACAGGGCCAAGGCGGCGGGGCTCAGCGACCCGTCGCTCGACTTCCTCTCCAACGCCCCCGCGCAGCCGAAATCCGCTCCCGCAAAATGACCGCGACGCAAGGGAGTTGCGCGGCGCGGGGAACCGTCCGGCTCCTGCGCCGCTTCGTCAAGCCGAGGCTCGAAAAGCTCGTCTCCCGGGCCGCCGCCGCGCAGCGCCGGCTCGATCCGTTTTTTGCGCAGCAAAAGGCGCCCTTCGCGCCAAACGTTCCCGGCGAATGGACGCCGGCCGAGGGCGCGCCCGTGGCGACGCTCTTCTATCTGCATGGCGGCGGCTTCGTCGTCGGCTCGCCTCGCCTGTTCCGTTTCGCCGCGCGCGGCTTCGCGCGAGCGGGCTTCGACGTCTTCGCCCCGGCCTATCGTCTCGCGCCCGAGCATGTCTTTCCGGCGGCGCTCGACGACGTCTTTCGCGCCTATGAGGCGCTTGTCGCCGCTATACCGGGGCCGGTCGTCATCGCCGGGGATTCGGCGGGCGGCGGTCTCGCCGTCTCGCTGATGGTCCGGGCGCGCGACGCAAGGCTGCGCCCGCCGGCCGCCGCCGCGCTCTTCTCTCCCTGGACCGACATGGCCGTCGCCGGCGCCTCGGCGCGGGAGAACGAAGCGCGCGACGCCTTCTTCACCCGCAGCGCCATCTATATCGGCGCCCGCGCCTTTCTCGGCCGTACGAGCGCAAAAAATCCGCTCGCCTCGCCCGTCTACGCCGACCTAGCGGGCTTGCCGCCGCTCATCATACATACAGGGATGCACGAAGCCTTGCGCGATGATTCGACAAGGCTGGTCGAGAAGGCGCGGGCGGCGGGGGTCGAGGCGGAAATCGAGATGTGGCCCGACGTCCCGCATGGCTGGCAGATGATGGGGTTCCTCCCCGAGGCGCGGGAGTCGCGCGCGAAAGCGATCGCTTTTTTGAAGGAGCGCCTGAAGGTTTCGGCTTAACCCCGAAGAAAGTGAACGACCATCCGGGATGGCTGGGGCCTACCGCATGCACACATCTCGACAGCCAACGCGGTCATGGCCGGGCTTGTCCCGGCCATGACCGCGTTGGCCATGACGGCTGGAGATGCGTGACTCCCATAGCCCTCTATGGAGAGGCCGGCGTTCATGTGATTGTCTCAGCCTAACCCCAAGGCCCGCGGCGCGGAGGATCGAGCGGGTGACTTCCATCCGGCGGCAGGAAGGAGGCTTCGCCTTCGGCCGGCGGCTCGATCGACTCCGGCGGCTGTTCCTCGATCTTGGCCTGCTCCCGATGGACGATCGCGGCGTCCCGCCCGCCCGCGAATTCGATCAGCGCCCGCACCCGCTCGTCGACGGAAGGATGCGTGGCGAGCCAGCCGGATTCCTGCGCCCGCGCCGGGCTCTCGATGAAGAAGGCGTGCATGCGCGACGGCATGTCGGGGATGACGGAATGCGCCTCGATCTTGCGCAGCGCCGAGATCATGGCGTCGGGATTCTTGGTCAGTTCCACCGAGCCGGCGTCGGCAAGATATTCGCGCGAGCGCGACAGCGCGAAGCGGATCAGCACCGAGGCGCCCCAGCTCAGCGCGATGATGAGCAGCGCGACGAGGATGGCGAGGCCGGCGCCGTTTTCGCGCCTGTTGTCCGACCGGCTCGGCGGACGATGGGGCGAGAAGCCGAAGGGGAAGTCCCAGCGCCGGATCGTGAGGTCCGCCGCAAAAGCGAATATGCCCGCGAAGATCACCGCGATCACCATCATCTGGACGTCGCGGTTGCGGATATGGGTCAGCTCATGAGCGAGCACCGCCTCGATTTCCGCGTCGGTCAGCTCCATGAGCAGGCCGCGCGTGACGGCGATCTTATATCGTCCCTCCCTCAGCCCCGAGGCGTAGGCGTTGAGCGCGTCGCTCTCGATGATCTGCAGGGCCGGGATCGGGACGCCGCGCGAGATGCAGAGATTTTCAAGGAGATTATAGAGGCGCGGCGACTCGGCGCGGGAGACGGCGCGCGCGCCGGTCGCGAAATCGATCATCCTCTGATGGAAGAGATAGGCGATCGCGAACCAGGCCCCCGCCGCGGCGACGCCGATCGGCCAGCCGCGCTGGAGGTCCCTCAAGGCCCGCGCGACGATCCAGTCGAAGGGCGCGCCAGGCGGCGCGTCGAAGGCCTCGACGAGCAAGGCGAAGGAAAACATCAGCGCCAGCAGCAGCGCGACGAAGCCCGCGAGCAGAAAGGCCGAGCGCAGCCGGTTGGCGCGGATATGGCTGTAGAGGCCGTAGGCTTTGAACATGGACGTTCCCGCGAGAGGCCAGCCAGATCGCCGCCGCCGTCATTGCGAGCGAAGCGAAGCAATCCAGCGCGCCGCCATCGCCCCTGGATTGCTTCGTCGCATTTTTTTGAAGTCGGTTATACCCGACTTCGCCATACGCTCCTCGCAATGACGGGGCTGGCCGATGGTTAAAACTGCACCTTCGGCGGCGCTTCGACCGCCTTCTGCTCCGTTTCCCCGAGCTCGAAATATTCGATCGGCTGGAAGCCGAAGCGATCGGCGATCAGAAAGCCCGGGAAGCCTTCGCGCATGGCGTTATATTCGGCCACCGTATTGTTCAGGAAGCGCCGCGCGGCGGAAATCTTGTTCTCTATGTCCGAGAGCTCCGCCTGAAGCTGCTGGAAATTCTGGTTCGCCTTCAGCTCGGGATAGGCCTCGGAGAGGGCGATGAGGCGGGAGAGCGCGCCGGTCAGCGCATTTTCCGCAGCGCCCTGGGCGTTCGGTCCGGCGGCGGCGACGGCGGCGTTGCGCGCCTTGACCACGTCCTCGAGCGTCGTCCGCTCATGGGTGGCGTAGCCCTTCACCGTCTCGACGAGATTGGGAATGAGATCGTGGCGCTGCTTGAGCTGGACATTGATGTCCGAAAAGGCCTGCCTGGCGCGCTGCCGCAGATTGACGAGCCCGTTATAGACGCCGACGAGCCAGAAGCCGACCACGGCCGCGAGGCCCAAAAAGACGAGAAGCGCCATGCCCGATCCCTCTCTTGTTCATGCGCCTTCGGCGCCGCTCGCCCGTCGCGGCGCCGCGCCGGCCGGGCGAGCCATGTTAACGGCCGGACCGCGCGAGGCAAAGGCGGTTCCATTTGACGTTGAAGCCGCTCGCGCCTATCTCTTGAGACAATGCTCGACGGTCGCGAAACGCGACGAAACCGACAAGAAACAGCGATGGCTCTTCTGCCGATCATCACCCTTCCCGATCCGCGCCTGCGCAAGGTGTCGCAGCCCGTGGCGCGCATCGACGCCGAGATCCAGCAGCTTCTCGACGACATGCTGGAGACGATGTACGAGGCGCCCGGCATCGGGCTGGCCGCCATTCAGGTTGCGGTGCCGAAACGTATCGTCGTCGTCGACATCGGCAAGACGGAGGAGGAGCGCAATCCGCTCTTTCTCATCAATCCCGAGATCGTCTGGGCTTCGGAGGAGCTTTCCACCTACAATGAGGGCTGCCTCTCGGTGCCGGATTATTTCGACGACGTGAAACGCCCGGCGATGGTGAAGGTGCGCCATCTCGACCGCAATGGCGAGACCAGGGAGCTCGACGCGGTCGGCCTGCTCGCCACGGTCGTGCAGCATGAGCTGGAGCATCTCGAAGGCGGGCTCTTCATCGACAATCTCTCGCGGCTGAAGCGCGAAAGGGTCGTGAAGAAATTCGCCAAAGCCGCGCGGATGGACGGGATCGCCGCGCAGCGCCGCGCCGAGGCCGTCCGCCAGGCGGAAGAAGCCGAGGCCTGACATTTGCGCCTGATTTTCATGGGCACGCCGGACTTCGCGACGGCGCTGCTGAGAGAGCTATGCGCCCGCGGCCATGAGGTCGCGGCCGTCTATACCCAGCCGCCGCGTCCGGCCGGGCGCGGCATGTCGGAAAAGAAATCCAGCGTCCACCAGTTCGCGGAGGCCCAGGGGCTCTCCGTGCGCACGCCGAAAAGCCTGCGCAACGCGCAGGAGCAGGAGGCTTTCAGGGCGCTGAAGGCCGATGTCGCGGTGGTCGCGGCCTATGGGCTTTTGCTGCCGCCGCCCATTCTCGACGCGCCCAGATATGGCTGCCTCAATCTCCACGGCTCGCTCCTGCCGCGCTGGCGCGGCGCGGCGCCGATCCAGCGCGCCATCATGGCGGGCGACAAGGAGAGCGGCGTCGAGGTGATGAAGATGGACGCCGGGCTCGACACCGGTCCCGTCGCGCTCTCCGCCAGAGCGCCCATCGGCCCGGATATGACGGCCGGCGAGCTGCATGACAGGCTCGCGGAGCTGGGCGCGCCGCTGATGGCGGACGCGCTCGATCTTCTCGCGAAGGGCGAACTGCATTTCACGCCGCAGTCCGAAGAAGGCGCCTGCTACGCCGCCAAGATCGACAAGGCCGAAGCGCGCATCGACTGGCGGCGGCCCGCGCAGGCGCTGCACGATCATGTGCGTGGCCTCGCGCCCTTTCCCGGCGCCTTTTTCGAGGGCGATCTCGGCCATGGCGCCGAGCGCGTGAAGGTTCTGCGCACGAGGGTCGAAGCGGGCGAAGGCGCGCCGGGAACGGTTCTCGACGACGCCGGCCTCGTCGCCTGCGGCGAGGGCGCGCTGCGGCTTCTTCGCGTCCAGCGCGCCGGCAAGGGAGAAATGGGGATCGAGGAGTTTTTGCGCGGACGCAAGCTCGCCAAGGGCGCCGTGCTGGAATGAGGGCGGGCGTTCAGACCGCAGCGCCGTTCATGCTGAGGCGCCCCCCACCCTTAATCCCTCCCCGCCACTCCGTGGGGGGAGGGAGGCGGCTCACGCCCAGGACCGCTTCTGTTGTTTCCCGGTTATCCCGAACGGCGCCGCATCTTCCCTCCCCCCACGAAGTGGCGGGGAGGGGCAGGGGTGGGGGGCGGCGCCTGTTCCCGGACCTCGCCCAGCGGCCCGCGCTTTGACATGCCCCGCTATGCGCTCACCATCGAATATGACGGCGGTCCCTTTGTCGGCTGGCAGCGGCAGGCCAATGGCGTGTCGGTGCAGCAGCGGCTGGAGGAAGCCGTCCGCGCTATCAATGGCGAACGCGCCGTCATCCACGGCGCCGGGCGCACCGATGCGGGCGTGCATGCGCTGGGGCAGGTCGCCCATGTCGATCTCGTCCGCGACTGGCGACCGGATCGCCTGCGCGACGCGCTCAACGCGCATTTGAAGCCCGACCCGGTCGCGATCGTCGGCGCCCGCGCCGTCGCACAGGATTTCGAGGCGCGCTTCTCCGCGATCCGCCGCCATTATCGCTATGTCATCGAAAATCGCCGCGCGCCGCTCACCGTGACGTTGGGGCGCGCCTGGCATGTGAAGCGTCCGCTCGATGCGGGCGCCATGCGCGAGGCGGCGCAGCGTCTCGTCGGCCGTCACGATTTCACGACCTTTCGCGCCTCCGAATGCCAGGCCAATTCGCCGGTCCGCACGCTCGAAAGGCTGGATGTGCGCCGCGAGGGCGACCGCATCGAGATCGTCGCTTGCGCTCGCTCCTTCCTGCATAATCAGGTGCGGTCCATGGCCGGTTCGCTCGAACATGTCGGGACTGGCAAATGGACCGCCGACGATCTTGCGGAAGCCCTCGCGGCAAGAGACCGCGCGCGCTGCGGGCAGGTCGCGCCGCCGCACGGTCTCTATCTCGTCGCCGTCGACTATTGAGTCACGGTCGCGGGCGCGCCGGCTCCGCTCGCCTCCGGCTTCGCTGCCTCGTCCTTCGGGGCTTCCGGCTTGTCGACCTTATGCGCGGCCGGATGGTCCGTCTTCTTGGCGGCGGTCTTGTGGGGCGCGGGCGCCTTCTCCTTCGCGAGCGCGCCATGGGTCGGAACAATGCTCGCGGAGAGCACGGCGGCGAGAATGCCGTTCACGCAGCTTCGATTCTGAATCATGAAATCCCCTCTGATCGAAGCCCCCGCGCCGATTCGAATCGGCCGCCCGAGGCAATGAGGCCAAAGGACCAAGGAGATGTTGGGCCTCGCGCTTGGCGAGGCTGCGATTATTTCGTGGCGCAATGGCCACGAACAAGGCTGCGCCGCCGCAAAGATGAACGAGCGCGCGTTCTGGCGACAACGGCGCCTGTGCTAAGGCTTCGCAATTTCGCGCTTGAAAAAATAGATCACTAAAGGTTATGGGGGGCGCTCAAAGGAGCGCGCGTCGCTCGGACGCCCCCGCGATTCACCCCATTTTCTGACGCCTGTGGCGGGCGTTGTGTTATTCTGAACGGCAAAAGCGCCCGAGGGAGGAGCTATGACAATTCTCGCCACAGCACAGACGCCGACGGGCGCCGATCGTGTCATTGAGACGTCCGATCCTCGTTGGGAACGCCTCCATTCTCTTATCGATCGCCACTCTCTTAAGCGCGGCGATTTCATTCTCGCCTCCGGCCGGTCCAGCAAATACCTGTTCCAGTTGCGCCAAACCACGATGCTTCCCGAGGGAGCGAAGCTCCTCGGGGACATCATCGTCGACTATATGAACAAGCAGGGCATTGATTGCATTGGCGGCCTCGCTGTCGGCGCGATTCCGTTGGTCTCCGCTGTTTCGGTTATGAGCTTCCTGAAAGACTCCGCCAAAGACGCTTTCTTCGTCCGGAAGGAACCGAAAGAGCACGGCGCCAGGGAGCGGATTGACGGCCACGTCAAAGCCGGCGGGCAAGTGCTGATGATCGACGACGTCGCAACATCCGGCGGCTCGATCCTGAAGGCTATCGAAGGGATGAACGCCGAATATCCGTCTTGCTACGTTCGCAAGGCTCTGGTGATCGTGGATCGCCAGGAAGGCGCGGCTGAAACGCTAGCGCAGCGCGGCGTCGAGCTGGTTTCGATCTTTCGAAGGGAAGACTTCACTATCTGATAGCCTGTCCGTCAGGCGGCTACGCGAAGGCTTCGGCAAATACAGACGCGGCTCCGCTTCGCGAAATGGCGAGGCTTGCAGACGGGCTTCATGCATTCGCGCCGTCGCGCATCATGGCGCCGAACGCCCAAGACGGCCGCGCGGCGCCTCGGACGCGATTCAAGGCGACTGACATTCAAGGCGACTCATGCGCGTTTTCATCACCGGCGCCGCGGGCTTCATCGGCTTTCACCTCGCGCGGCGCCTTCTGGCGCAAGGCCATATGGTCGACGGCTTCGACGGCATGACGCCCTATTACGATCCCCGGCTGAAGGAGGCGCGGCGGGAGATCTTGCGGCGCAGCAACGGCTATCGCGACACGGTCGCCATGCTCGAAGACGTGCAGGCCTTGACCGAGGCCGCCGAGCAATGCGCGCCCGACATCGTCATCCACCTCGCCGCCCAGGCGGGCGTGCGCTACAGCCTCGAAAATCCGCGCGCCTATGTCGAGGCCAATCTCGTCGGGACCTTCAACGTCTTGGAGATCGCGCGCACGCTTAAGCCGCGCCATCTTCTCATCGCCTCGACGAGCTCGGTCTATGGCGCGAATCCGACCGTGCCCTTCTACGAGACCGATCGCACCGACCATCCTCTGACGCTCTACGCCGCGAGCAAGAAAGCGGGCGAGGCCATGGCGCATTCTTACGCGCATCTATGGTCGATCCCCACCACCATGTTCCGCTTCTTCACCGTCTACGGCCCCTGGGGACGGCCGGACATGGCCCCCCTGAAATTCCTGGACGCGATCGAAAGCGGCCGGACGATCGACATCTATAATCACGGAAACATGCTGCGCGACTTCACCTATATCGACGACCTCGTCGAGGCGATCGCGCGGCTGATGGAATGCGCTCCCGCGCGAGACGGCGGCGACGAGTCGGTCTCGCCTCAGGCGCCCTATCGCATCGTCAATATCGGCCGTGGCGCGCCGGTCCCTCTGCTCGACTTCATCGACGCGCTGGAGGCGGCGGTCGGCAAGAAGGCGGTGCGCAACTATCTCGACATGCAGAAGGGCGACGTGCCCCGCACCTTCGCCTCCGCCGATCTTCTGGAACGGCTCACGGGCTACCGGCCGCAGACTTCCGTTGAAGAGGGGGTGAAGGCGCTCGTCGCTTGGTATCGCGATTATCGTGTGAAGAACGGGCCGTTGCGGCTATAGGCCTCGTTCTTCGTCATAAAATGGCTTCGATTCCTTTGCGATCCGCAAGCGACAGGAGTTTGAGGGAAGGACCGCTCGGGCGCACTTCGCCGCGCTCCCATTTGCTGACGAGAACCTTGGTTACGTTCAACGCCAGTGCAAAGGTAGCTTGGCTCATATGCGATTTCTCGCGGATGCGTTTGATCGCTTCGGGTTGCAGAGGCTCCACGGGCGTCAGGCAGCTCAGATCGAAATCCCGCATTGTGGCTTTATCGATCGCGCCTATCTCGTGGAGATCCGCCGCAACTTCATGAAGCGACCGGAGCGCGCCGCTCCGATAGCGCTTCGTCTGCGTCATATTTCTATCTCCCTCCAACCTTTCTTGGCGCCCAGTTCCTCAAGCTGAGTTTTGGTCAGCTTTTCCAAGGTTTGGGCAAGCTTCAGATAAGCCGCCAGTTCCGATTGCGTCAGATTGGCTTTGCCGCTCTTGGGGAAAATGTGCAGGAAAACCGCGACATTCCCTCTTTTGTAGAAGATCACCGAGCGCAATCCTCTTGATGCGCCCTGGTTGCTCCTTGGAATTCGTTGCTTGATCAGGCGCCCGCCAAGATCGGCGTCTATTAGGCCGGACTCGGCCCGCCTTATTGCTTCCTTGCAGTTTTCTTCAGTAACTTCTTCTCGGCTCGCGTCGCGCCAGAACGACTTCGGAATGTGGATTTTCATCTATGCTCCTTGCGCTAAATCCGCGCAATCTCGGACTGTAAGGGTTCAAGTTTAGGCTCCGTTTAGGTGATGGCGGTCAGAGGAAGTTCCTCCTGACATGCAACCAATATATAATAATCCCTATTACACCGCAAGACCATGGCTCGCCGGGTAATCGATTGATTCCAAGATTGCGCCGGTTCGCTTGGCGATAATTTATTTCGGCATATTCGGACCGCGTTGTTCCGATGTCGCGGCCGTGGCCGACCAGCCGCTCGATGCGCCATGCCTATGATAAGGAATGGCGGCGCAGCTCAGCGCAGCGGGCGCTTGTTCTCTACTTCGAAGACTGGATCGACGCCTTCAAATCCAGTCCGGCGCGCGGTCCATCGCAATAAGCTCCGCGACGCTCGGGCGCGGGCGGATCACGGCGTAGCGGACGCCGTCGACCAGCACTTCAGGGATCAGCGGGCGGGTGTTGTAGGTGCCCGCCTGCACGGCGCCATAGGCGCCCGCCGTCAGCACGGCCAGAAGCTCGCCGGGTCTCGCTTCCGGCATTTTGCGCTCCAGCGCGAGATAGTCGCCGGTCTCGCAGACCGGGCCGACGACATCGGCGACGATCTCCGCGCGGTCCTTCGATTCGCGAACGGGAAGGATATCGTGATGCGCGTCGTAGAGCGTCGGGCGAACGAGATCGTTCATGCCGGCGTCGACGATGACGAAGGTCTTGGCCTCGCCCTGCTTTACGTAAATGACGCGCGTGACGAGCACGCCCGCATTGCCGACGATGAGGCGGCCGGGCTCGAAGACGAGCTTGCATCCGAGCCCGCCGAAATGCTTCCGCACGATCTCGGCGTAGCGTTCGGGATGGTAGGACTGCGGATCGTCGCCCTCATGATAGGGAATGCCCAATCCCCCGCCGAGATCGACATGGGAAATGCGATGGCCGTCGGCGCGCAGCTCGCGCACCAGCTCGGCGAGCAGCGTGAAAGCCTCGTCGAAGGGTTCGAGATCGGTGAGCTGCGAGCCGATATGCATGTCGGCGCCCGCGACCTCGATCCCCGGCAGCTTCGCGGCGCGGGCATAGACCTCGCGGGCGTGGGAGAGCGGCACGCCGAATTTATTCTCGGCCTTGCCGGTCGAAATCTTCTTATGCGTGCGGGCGTCGACGTCCGGATTCACGCGCAGCGACACCGGCGCCGTCACGCCTTTGGCCGAGGCCACGCGGGAAATGGCGCCGAGCTCCGGCTCGGATTCCACATTGAAGCAAAAAATGCCGGCGTCGAGCGCCGCGGCGATTTCCTCCTCCGTCTTGCCGACGCCGGAGAAGGTGATCTTCGACCCCGGCGCGCCGGCGGCCAGCGCGCGGGCGAGCTCGCCGCCCGAAACCACGTCCATGCCCGCCCCCTCCTTGGCGAGAAGGCGCAGCACGGCCTGATTGGAATTGGCCTTCATCGCATAGCAGACGAGGGCGTCGAGGCCGGCGAAGGCTTCCGAGAAGACGCGGAAATGGCGGCGGATCGTCGCCGCGGAATAGCAGTAGAAGGGCGTTCCGACCGCGCCGGCGATGTCGGACAGGGCGACCTCTTCGGCGAAAAGCGCGCCGCTGCGATAGTCGAAATGGCGCATCGCTTTTAAAGCAGCGGGTCGAGAGGGAAGGGATATTGCTCGGGCGGCCGGTTGCCGATCGTGCCGGGAATCGGCGGCGCGGGCGGCTCGGGCCGCGCCCCGCCGGGCGCGGGCGCCGGCGCGTTGCGCCCCGCTTTGGCCTGGGCGGCCGCCTGTTCGGCCTTCAGCGCCTCGCCGCGCGCCTGGACCTCCGGCGGCAACTCCAGCGGGCCGCGTCGCCCGCAGGCGGAAAGGCTCGCGGCGACGGCGAGCGCGAGGAGGATCGGCAGGCTGGATCGGCGAAACGTCACGGGGCGGGTCCGGCGTTTGGAGCGCCTGACGTAAAAGTCGACGGACTTTACGAATACGCTCCAGGAATCGCGCGAGGCGAGAACGCCGGCAATATACCGATCCGGCTCGAAAAGGCGAGAGCGCCGCGCCGACTCGCCGGGGGCCGACGCTTGGCTTCGCCCGATCGCCCGCGTCAGCTCGCCTTGCGCCTCAGCAGGCGGTTCGCGGCGCGCTTGGCGACCTCGCGGATCTGGCGGCGCGTCTGATCGCGGCGGCAGCTCGCAAGGAAGTCGCCCTCGCGGCGCGCGCGCAGCGAGACGGCGAGATCGCAGACGCCGATGCGATCGGGCCAGAGCTTGTCGATCATCGGATGGTTGGCGATGGCGCAGCTATCGACGTATTCGAGGTCTCCCCGCTCCAGATGCGCCTTGGTCTGCTCATAGACGAGCTGGACGCCGGGCGCCTGGGAGCGCATCGATTCGTCGAAGGCGATCTTCCAGCAATAGCTGCGGCCCTGGCTCTCCAGCACGATCGCCATGGCGATGGGCCGGCCGTCGAGGCGCAGAGACTGGATCCTGCAACGATTCTCGCGCGCGAGCATGCGGGTCGCGCTGCGCAGGAAGGTGGCGAGCGCGGGCTCGGAAAGGAAGGCGCCGCGCCCGGCCTTCCAGCCCGAGGCTTCGAGCGCCATGAACTCCTCCGCGGCGACCCGAATCTCTTCCGGCGTCTCGTGCGATTCGAAGGTCAGCCGGCCCATCTCGCGCAGGCGGCGCGCCTGCCGCCGCATGTCGGCGAGCTTCTTCTTGGAGCCCGCCCGCGCGCAAAGCTCGTCCGCGTCGCCGCCGGGCAGCAGCGCGGCGCGCTGATAGGACTCCAGAATCCGCGCCTTGCGGGCGCCCGCCGCCGCGGCGCGCTCCAGCGCCAGCCGGAAGCGGCCGTCGGCCGGCATGCGCGAAAAGACGACGCCGGCCGATTTGCCGTGCGCCTCCATCCATTCGAGGAAGGCCTGGATGGTCTCGGAGGCCAGGTCGCGGTCGACGAGGGGCGTCGCCAGCGCCGCCTGCTTATGGAGCCACATGCGGGTCAGGCCGTCGCCGATCAGCGGAGCGGCGGTCATGATCGGGAACAGCCCCATCATCCGGCCAAATCCGTTCGTCACCACGATGAAGCGGGGCCGCTCGCTTACGGGGAAGTGGCGCGCCGCCGAAAGAGCGAAGCCCGGCTCGTAGAAGGCGTTGGGCTCCAGCGCGCGGGCGGCGAGATCGGCCCAGTCGGCCTGGGCGGCGTCGAGCTGCTCGATGGAAAATTCCCCGGCCTCAAGGCCGGCCTTGGCCGCTTCGAAATCGACGCCCGCCACCAGGCGCGGCGTATGGCGGCCGCTCGCGCGGCCGTCGCCCAATCCGAGTTCCGCCATGGCGAGAGCGACGCCTTTCATGTTCAGGAACGGCGCGACCATCTTCGACAATCCCCTCTCCTGTGCCAATTTGAACCTGCCAGGGAGAAATTCGGGACGCTTGCCCGCGTCTTTCCCCCGTTCACGGGAGCCGGTTCAAAGCCGGCGCCGCTCCGTCAACCCTGGCGCCGCCTCTCGCTTTACGGGGGCGGCGCGCCATGTTTAGGTCTTGCCATGAACACGCTCCGGCTTCTCCTCGTCGCGGCCGGCCTTCTCGCATCGGCCTCGGCCCAGGCGACGGTCCGCATCTCGATCGACCTGTCCAAGCAGCGCCTCACGGCCACCAATGGCGGCGAGACGGTGATGTGGAAAATCTCCAGCGGCCGGCGAGGCTATGAGACGCCGACCGGGCGCTATTCGGTCATGCGGATGGAGGTGGACCACCATTCCGACGAATATGAGCAGGCGCCGATGCCCTATGCGATCTTCTTCTCGCCGCGGGGCCTCGCGATTCACGGCAGTTTCGAGCGCGGCCTCGGCAGTCCGCGCTCCCATGGCTGCGTCCGCCTCTCCGTCGGCAACGCCCAGAGGCTCTTCGAATGGGTGGAGCGGCACGGCGGCGCGACGATCGAGATCGTCGGCGAGACCCACGGGCGCGGCTTCCGGGACGAGCCGGCGGGGGTTGAGCGCATCCGCCCGGCGCGGCGCGCGCGGCCCAGCGAGCCGGCATATCCGGAATACGCGCCGGATCAGACGTACCGATACTTCTGATTTTGCGCCTATTCCGGGCGAAACGTTGCGACTTCGCAACAGTCCCGGAAGAATCAAGGCTAATGTGCGGCTGCGCATTTGCCGCGCCCGGGCTTAACGGCTATCCCTAGAATTTGTGTAATTGCGGACAGCCGAGACGAGAGCAAGCCTTTGACGACATCGAAGACCCCCCTTCTCGATCAGATTCCGAACCCGCAAAAGCTGCGCAAGCTTCAGCCCAGTCAGCTCAAGCAAGTCGCGGAGGAGCTGCGCCGCGAGACGATCGACGCCGTGTCGGTCACGGGCGGTCATCTCGGCGCGGGTCTCGGCGTGGTCGAGCTGACGGTGGCGCTGCACTATGTCTTCGACACGCCGCGCGACCGCATCATCTGGGACGTCGGCCACCAGACCTATCCGCACAAGATCCTCACCGGCCGCCGCGACCGCATCCGCACCTTGCGCATGGGTGGCGGGCTTTCGGGCTTCACCAAGCGCGCGGAAAGCGAATATGACGCCTTCGGCGCCGGCCATTCCTCGACCTCGATCTCGGCCGGCCTCGGCATGGCGATCGCCCGCGACCTTGCGGGCGGCGACAATCATGTCGTCGCGGTGATCGGCGACAGCTCCATGTCGGCGGGCATGGCCTATGAGGCCTTGAACAACGCCGGCGCGCTGGATTCGCGCCTCATCGTCATCCTCAACGACAACGACATGTCGATCGCGCCGCCGACCGGCGCCATGTCGGCCTATCTCGCCCGGCTCGTCTCGGGAGGCGCCTATCGCTCCATCCGCGACGCCGCCAAGCAGCTCGCCTCGCATCTGCCGCGCTTCATCTACGACAAGGCGCGCAAGGCCGAGGAGTTTTCGAGGAGCTTCATCACCGGCGGCACCATGTTCGAGGAGCTCGGCTTCTATTATGTGGGGCCGATCGACGGGCATAATCTCGACCATTTGCTGCCCGTGCTGACGAATGTCCGCGACAAGGACGACGGCCCGGTGCTGGTCCATGTCGTGACGCAGAAGGGCAAGGGCTACGCCCCGGCCGAGGCGGCCGACGACAAATATCACGGCGTCGTGAAGTTCGACGTGGAGACCGGCAAGCAGTTCAAGCCCAAGGCCAACGCCCCGTCCTATACGGGCGTCTTCGCCAAGGCGCTGATCGCCGAGGCCGAGCATGACGACAAGATCGTCGCCGTCACCGCGGCGATGCCGTCCGGCACGGGGCTGGACGCTTTCGGCAAGCATTTCCCGAGCCGCACCTTCGACGTCGCCATCGCCGAGCAGCACGCCGTGACCTTCGCGGCCGGCCTCGCCTGCGAGGGCTACAAGCCCTTCTGCGCGCTCTACTCGACCTTCCTGCAGCGCGGCTACGACCAGGTCGTGCACGACGTCGCGATCCAGCATCTGCCGGTGCGTTTCGCCATCGACCGCGCTGGCCTCGTCGGCGCCGACGGCCCAACTCACGCCGGCGCCTTCGACATCGCCTATCTCGGCTGCCTGCCGGGCATGGTGGTGATGGCCGCCGCCGACGAGGCGGAGCTGATGCATATGGTCTCGACCGCCGTCGCCTATGAGGAAGGACCGATCGCCTTCCGCTATCCGCGCGGCGAGGGCGTGGGCGTGGAGCTTCCCGAGCGCGGCGAGGTCATCGAGATCGGCCGGGGCCGCGTCCTGCGCGAAGGCTCAAAGGTCGCGCTGCTGACCCTCGGCACCCGTCTCTCCGACGCGCTGAAGGCCGCCGAGGAGCTCGAAAATTACGGCGTCTCGACGACGGTCGCCGACGCGCGCTTCGCCAAGCCCATCGACCGCGACCTCGTGCGCCGCCTCGCGGCCAATCACGAGGTCCTCATCACGGTCGAGGAAGGCTCGATCGGCGGCTTCGGCTCCCAGGTATTTCAGGCGCTCTCCGACGACGGCCTGCTCGACGGGACGCGCGGCGTCTTCAAGTTCCGCAGCCTGACCCTGCCCGACGCCTATATCGACCACGACAAGCACGAAATGATGATCGCCAAGGCGATGCTCGACTCCAAAGCCATGGTCGCCAAGGCGCTGGAGCTTCTCGGCGACGAGAAGGGCGCGGCGCGGGCGATGATCGCGTAAGGAAACGCCGCGCTTTAAGGCGTAGTCCGACAGTAAGTAAGCCAGCAATCGCAGGAGTCTTTCCTCTCCCCGCTCGCGGGGAGAGGGTAGGGTGAGGGGCAAGCCGCCATGCGAATGGATGGCGGTCGGATTCCGTAGCAAATCCGCGATTTTCCCGTCGCCGCCTTGCCCCTCACCCCAGCCCTCTCCCCGTTTTCGCGGGGAGAGGGGGACGGCCTAGGACGGATCGACATTCAGGATTCCCAAACGGCGTAAGTGCTGATTCATAGGGTTCCGCGATTTGAGCGGAGGCCAATGATGGGCGTTAAGCGATATGAGTTGAGCGAGGCACAATGGGCGCGGATTGCGCCGTTGCTGCCGGGCAAGGCGAGTGATCCGGGACGCACTGGCTCGGATAACCGATTGTTTGTGAACGGATGTCTGTGGGTTCTGCGGTCGGGCGCGCACTGGCGCGACCTGCCCGATCGCTATGGCAAATGGAAGACGGTGCATCGCCGCTTCAGCCGCTGGTGCCATGCGGGGATATGGGAGCGCGTGTTCGAGGCGCTGACCGCGGACCGGGACAACAAGTATCTGATGCTCGACAGCACCATCGTCCGCGCACATCAGCAGGCGGCGAGCGGAAAAGGGGGCCAAGAATCAGGCGCTGGGGCGTTCCCGAGGGGGACTGACCACCAAAATCCACATGCTCGCCGACACACTGGGCCGACCACTGCGCCTCATCGTCACTGCCGGCCAGGTGGGCGACGTCACCCAGGCTCCCGCCCTGCTCGAAGGACAGACAGGCAATGCCGTGCTGGCCGACAAAGCCTATGACAGCAATGCCTTGCGCGCCATCATCGCCGATATCGGCGCGAAGCCGTGATCCCTTCAAATCGCACCCGCAAGATCATCATCCCGCATGACGCCATCGCCTACAAGCAGCGCAATCGCATCGAGCGATGCTTCAACCGCCTCAAGCACTTCCGACGCTTCGCCACCCGCTACGAACGTCGAACCATCCACTTCGCCGGCTTCGCTTTCCTCGCCGCAGCCATTCTCTGGTTACGCTGAATGTCGATCCGTCCTAAGGCGTTTCATTGTCCCGCACGAGCAGGCGCGGATATTTCTTCGCGCCCGGCTTCGTAAGATCGCCCGGCAAAAAATTCATGCCCGCCGTGGCGACCACCGCCCCTTTCCGCGCGCTGATCCTGTTGCGCGCGACGAGCGCGTCGCCGGCGCCCTCGCCCGTCGCCAGCGCGATTCCGTAGTCGACGCCCGAAATCTCATTGGCTTCGGCGCGCAGATTTTCGCGCCAGCCGCCGAGCGCCACGCCGATCCAGCCCGGCCCGACGATCCGGTTGCCGGTCACGTCGACATTCTTCTCGGCGAGAATGCCGGTGAGCCAGAGCATTTCCGGCCCGAATTCCGGGTCGTTCACGCCCTTGCGCATATTGACGATCATGTTGCCGGAAACAATGGCGCCGTCCGTGCCCTTATCGGTGTTGGCCACCGCAATGCCGGCGCCGGCGTCCTCGATGCGATTGTCCCTGAAGGTCGAGTTTTTGGCCCCGAATTCGGCGTACATCGCCTTCTCGCCGAAGGTCTTGCAGTCGTTTCCAATCACCTCGACATTATGCGCGCCGTTGTTCCGCACGGCGGTGTAGACGCAGCGCCGGATGCGGTTTTTCTCCACCCGAATGACGCCCGCGCCCCAGACCAGGACGCCATTGCCATAGGGCCCGTTGCCGCCCGAGCGGTTGTCGATGTCCTCGATCAGATTATTGCGCACCCGCGAGCCGTCATAGCGGCCGGCGGAGGTGGCGTAGATCAGCACGCCATTGTCGCCGCAGCGGCTGACATGGTTGTTGTCCATGTCGACGCCGAGCCCGTCGAGCGAATAGAGGCCGACGTCTGCGACGTCCGAAATCTCGCTCTGCGCAAAAACGCCCCCGCAGCGCGCGAGGTTCAGTCCGCGCGCGGAGGATTGGCGGATGGCGCAGCCGTGAATCGAGAGATCGACGACGTCGGAAAAATCGAGCAGGCCCTTTTCCTTCGGGACGAAGCCCGCGCCGCCGTCAAAAATGATATTTTCGAGCGTGATCCGCCGCGCCATGCTGGCGGAAAGCAGCGGGCCGAGGCCGGATAGCTTCAGCACGGTGCGGCCGGGCGCGCCCTTGAGGACGGCGCCGTCCGGGAGATCGAGCCCGGTGAGCGCGATCTCGCCAGCCGGCAAAGAGACCGCCGCGCCCTTGCGCGCGGCCTCGCGCAGGCGCCGGGCGAGATCGTCGGTCCGCGCCATGGCGAGCGGAGACGCAAGACACAATGACGCGCTCGCGGCGCCGCAAAGGCGCAGCAAGCGGCGGCGGGAGAGCGGAGCGGGGCGAAAATTGCTGCGCGACATTTTCCGGAATGTGCCGGGTTCCGGCGCGACGGTCGAGGACGGCGTTAAAGAAAGGTAAACGGAGCCTCTTGCGATGATCGGCTTTGTGGCGACCGCCTCCGACGCCTCCGCCGCGCCGGGCGCCTATGCGCTGTGGCTGCGGCTCGGGTCGCCGCTCACCGTCAAGGCCGGCGGGAGCGCCGCCATCCTCGAGCCGGGCGACTATCTCTATTGTGGTTCCGCCAACGGCCCCGGCGGCCTGCGCGCCCGGCTCGCGCGCCATATGCGACAGGAAAAGCGCGCGCATTGGCATGTCGACCAACTGACGGCGGCGGGCGAGATTCTCGGCGCTTTCGTCGTCGCGGGCGGAAGCGAATGCGCGCTGAACGCCGCGCTTTCGGACTTCCCCACGCCGTTGCCGGGCTTCGGCAGCTCCGACTGCCCGCGCTGCGTTTCGCATTTGCGCTATTTTCCGCGCGGCGCGCGGCTTCCTTACGTCTGGGAAAGTGCTAGGAAGGCGGCGAATTCACTGACCCCACCTCCCCCTTGAGGGGGAGGTCGCACGGCCTTCAGGCCGCGCGGGAGGGGGTGACTCCCCGTTTCGGGCGTTCACCCCACCCCGCATCGCTAAAGCGATGCGACCCTCCCCCTCAAGGGGAGGGTGGAGCGCTCGCTGGAAGCAGTCTGTCGATGTCCAAACAAGATTCCACATTTAAGGTCGAAGCCCGTAGCCCGCGCGGCTTCGCGGATCGCGAGGCGGGAGAGATCGCGGCGACGAACCGCATGCTCGACGTCATCCGCTCGGTCTATGAGCTTTACGGCTTCGAGGCGCTCGAAACCCCGGCCTTCGAATATACGGACGCGCTCGGCAAGTTCCTGCCCGATCAGGACCGGCCCAATGAAGGCGTCTTCTCCCTTCAGGACGATGACGAGCAATGGCTGTCGCTGCGCTATGACCTCACCGCGCCGCTCGCGCGATATGTGGCGCAGAATTTCGACCGTATCCCCAAGCCCTATCGCTCCTATCGCTGCGGTCCGGTCTTTCGCAACGAGAAGCCGGGGCCGGGGCGCTTCCGCCAGTTCATGCAGTTCGACGCCGACACCGTGGGCTCCGCCTCGCCCGCCGCCGACGCGGAAATCTGCATGATGGCCGCCGACGCGCTGGAGAAGCTGGGCATTGCGCGCGGCGATTACGTCGTCAAGATCAACAGCCGCAAGGTGCTGGACGGCGTGATGGAGGCGATCGGCGTCGGCGGCGAGGAGAACGCCGCGCGCCGCCTCGTCGTTCTGCGCGCCATCGACAAGCTCGACCGGCTGGGGCCGGACGGCGTGCGTCAATTGCTCGGCGAGGGCCGCAAGGACGAGAGCGGCGATTTCACGAAAGGCGCCGGCCTGCCGCTGCCGGCGATCGACACCATCCTCTCCTTCAGCCTGGGCGGACAATATAAGGACGGCAAGCCGCAATTCGATCTCTTCGGCCTGCTCGGCAAGAGCGATATCGGGGCGCAGGGCGCCGAGGAGCTGCTGGAGATCGAGGATCTCGCCCGCGACGCGGGCTATGGGCCGGACCGTATCCGCATCGATCCTTCCGTGGTGCGCGGTCTCGAATATTACACCGGGCCCGTTTTCGAGGCCGATCTCACTTTCGAGACGCGCGACGAGAAGGGCCATCCGGTGCGCTTCGGCTCGGTCGGCGGCGGCGGGCGCTATGACGGGTTGGTGGGCCGATTCCGGCCGGAGAACACGCCGGCGACCGGCTTCTCCATCGGCGTCTCGCGCCTCTTCGCGGCCTTGAAGCTCGTCGGCAGCCCCATCGTCACGGCGCGGCCGCATGTCGGCCCCGTCGTCGTGCTCGCGCTCGACCGCGACCGGCTCGCCGATTATCAGCGCATGGTCGCGCAATTGCGCGCGGCCGGGATCGCCGCCGAGCTCTATCTCGGCGCGGCGGGCATGAAGGCGCAGATGAAATACGCCGACCGGCGCCGCTCGCCGCTCGTCGTCATTCAGGGCTCCGACGAGAAGGCGAAGGGCGAAGTCCAGATCAAGGATCTCGTCGCCGGCGCCAAGGCGGCGGCGGCCATCGCCACGAACGAGGAATGGAAGGCGGCGCGGCCCGCGCAATTTTCCGCGACCGAGAGCGAGCTGGTCGACGAGGTGAGAAAGGCGCTCGCGGCGCAGAAGGCGCCGGAGTGAAGCGCAGCCTCGCCGCCGTCATTGCCGAGGCGGCGCAGCCGCCGAAGCAATCCAGAGCTGTGGGACGGGCGCTGGATTGCTTCGCTTCGCTCGCAATGACGGCGGAAGGGCATGACCAAGAAGGCCGGCGATTCGAATGCCGAAAACTGGAGTGCTTCGCTTCGCTCGCAATGGCGGCTTCAGGCGCCTTGCCTGCGACAACGCCGGTCTAGGCGCGCTACCCTCGCCGATATAGGTTTAGCCTAAAGAGCAAAGGGAGATGCGCAATGTTCGGCGAACCGCCCAAATCCATCGTCCATCCGACGGACCTTTCCTTCGCGAGCCAGGACGCCTTCGCCCATGCGCTGCGCATCGCCGTGGCGACGCAGGGCCTGCTGCATCTCCTGCATATAGAGGAAGCCGAGCAGCAGGACTCCGACGACTGGGATCGCTTCCCCCATGTGCGGGAAATGCTGGCGCGCTGGCGCATGATCGAGCCCGCCGCCTCGCGCGCCGACGTCGCGGAGAAGCTCGGCGTGAAATTCGTCAAGGCGTCGGTCGAATCGGCCTCGCCCGTCCATGGCGTCGCGGCCTATGTCACGCGGCATCTCTGCGACCTCATGGTGCTGATGACCCACAACCGCACCGGCCTCGAACGCTGGCTCGAGGATTCGATCGCGGAGGAGGCGGTGCGCGAGACGCGCACGCCGGCCCTCTTCCTGCGCGAGGATCAGACCGGCTTCGTCGATCGAGAGACGGGCAAGGTGACGCTCAACACCGTGCTGATGCCGGTGGAGGCGAGCGTTCCGCCCCTCGACGCCTTCCGCCACATCGCCGATTTCGCCCATGCGATGAACCCGGCCGCCGACGTCATGCTGCTGCATGTCGGCGACGATCTGCCGATCTTCGAGGGGCTGCTGCCGCATATCGAATTGCGCAGAGGCCCGGTGATCGAGACCATCCTGGCTTATGCGAGGGAGACCGGCGCCGATCTCATCGCCATGCCGACGCAAGGCCGCCGCGGCCTGCTCGACGCGCTGCGCGGCTCCACGACCGAGCGCGTCCTGCATGAGAGCCCGTGCCCGGTTTACGCCGTGCCGGCGAAGTAGGAGGCGGCCGTCATTGCGAGCATATTTTCGAAGTCGGGCACGCCCGACTTCGCAGAAGCGCGAAGCAATCCAGAGCCACATCGCAGCCCTGGATTGCTTCGCTTCGCTCGCAATGACGGATCAGGCTCCTTTTACAGCGACCGCTGGAACTTCAGCACGCCGCCCTTGAAGCCCTTGAGGGTCAGTTCGTCGCCCTTCACGTCCCAATAGGGGCCGGAGAGCAGCACGTTCCAGTAATCGCGCTCGACGCCCGCAAGCGCGCCGTCGCATTGGCGTTCGTTGACGGCCGGCATGGCCTTGGGGCCGAGGCGGTCGGGACCGATGACGAAAACGCCCGACCAGTTCTTGCAGCCCGAAAAGCCGTTGGCGCGGCCCGTCGAGTCGATGTTGATCCACATCTCGACCGGCGGCGCCTTGCCGTTGATCTCGACGAGGTTGAAGTTGCGGTTATGGGGGAAGGGCACGTAGCGCGGAATGCCGCCCGTGTCCTTGTTCTGAGCCTCGCCGCCCTGCTGCTGCTCCTGACCCTGGCCCTCCTCCGCCGGCTTGGCGCGCTTCTTGGCGTCGGCGGGGCCGGCGATCGCCGCCGCGCACAGGGCCACGGCGAGGATCGAGAAAAATTTGTTCATATGCTTCCTCTCCCCGGCGCGCCTGTCGCTCGCACGAACCATGCGAGCGACAGGAAATCGCGCCAAATCAGATTGCCCGAGCGCATTCATATCGCAAAAGCCGTCAACTTTGGCGCAAGGCGCTCCGGGAATGCTTCCGATCTCACGCAAAATTGCCCGAATCGCGGCAGGCCGCCGCCCCCTTTCCCCGTGAAAACGGGGAGAGGGAAAAGACTCTCGCGACTGCTGCTCACTTACTGTCGGACCACGTCTAAGAACCTCTCCGCCCTTATCACAACATGCTGGGCAGCACGCGGTCCGGCGGGCGGTGGCCGTCCATGAAGGTCTTGATGTTGATGATGACTTTCTCGCCCATATCGACCCGGCCCTCGATCGTGGCCGAGCCCATATGCGGCAGCAGCGTGACCTTGCCGGCCTGGGCGAGCTTGAGGAGCTTGGGCGACACGGCGGGCTCGTGCTCGAAGACGTCGAGGCCGGCGCCCGAAATCTCGTTCGCCTCCAGCATGCGCACCAGCGCGTTCTCGTCGACGATCTCGCCGCGCGCAGTGTTCACCAGAATGGCGTGCGGGCGCAGATGCTTCAGGCGGCGCGCCGAGAGCAGGTGATAGGTCGCAGGCGTATGCGGGCAGTGGATCGACACGATGTCGACCCGGGCCAGCATCTGGTCGAGCGATTCCCAATAGGTCGCCTCGAGCTGCTCCTCGATCTCGACCGCCGCGCGGCGGCGGTTGTGATAGTGGATGGAGAGGCCGAACGCCTTGGCGCGGCGGGCCAGCGCCTGGCCGATGCGGCCCATGCCGACAATGCCGAGGCGCTTGCCGGTGATGCGGTGGCCGAGCATCCAGGTCGGGGACCAGCCGGCCCAATTGCCCTCCGGAATGGCGCGGGCGCCCTCGACGAGACGGCGCGCCACGGAGAGAATCAGCGCCATGGTCATGTCGGCCGTGTCTTCCGTCAGCACGCCCGGCGTGTTGGTCACGGTGATGGAGCGGCCGAGCGCCGAGGCGACGTCAATATTGTCCACGCCATTGCCGAAATTGGCGATGAGCTTCATCTGCTCGCCCGCCTGGGAGATGAGGCCCGAATCAATCCGGTCGGTGATGGTCGGCACCAGCACCTCGGCCGTGCGCATCGCCTCCACCAGCTCATCGTGGCTCATCGGCCTGTCGCTCTCGTTGAGCCGCGTATCGAAGAGCTCGCACATGCGGGTCTCGATCACTTCGGGCAAACGGCGCGTCACGACAACGAGCGGCTTCTTCTTCGGCATCTTGCGCTTCGTCCTCTCGGCTCGCTCGATGGTTGCTGCGTGGCGAAAACTCAAAAACTTCGTTACAACGCATTTGGACCGCGACGTTCGAGCCGGCCAGCCGGCCTGGCCTCTGCACGCGACGCGGCGGCGCCTGCTTCAACCCGGTCTTAACGACGGCAGGCGACAAAAAGACGATGCCGCCCGGCGCTGCATTTTCGTTCCTAGCAGATGGCGGGCCAAAGACAAGACGAGCGATCATTTCCATCATGCGGCAACGGGAAAGCGAAACTTTGACAGGCTTGTGCGCAACGCTCGGCCTCATCGCCCTCATGATCGCCGCGGCGGCGCGGGCGCAGGCGCAGGAGCCGCAGAAGGGGCCGGTGAGCAATCTGCCCGTTCCGCGATATGTCAGCCTCAAATCGGACCGCGTGAATGTCCGCGAGGGGCCGAGCAAGGAGCACCCGACCGTCTGGATCTACCAGCGCGCCGGCCTGCCGATTGAGATCACCGCCGAATTCGAGACTTGGCGCAAGATCCGCGATTCGGAAGGCTCCGAGGGCTGGGTGCTGCATTCGCTGCTCTCCGGGCGCCGCACCGCGCTCGTCGCGCCCTGGAAGAAGGAGCCGCAGACCCTCGTCGCCGCGGATCACGCGACGCCGGTCGCCAGGCTCGGGCCGGGCGTGATCGGCAATTTGCGCGGCTGCGACGGCAAATGGTGCCGCCTCGCCGGGCAGGGCTTCGACGGCTATATGCAGCAGGAGAATTTGTGGGGCGTGTATCCCGGCGAGAAGGTCGAGTAGGATCGCGATCCAAGATCAAGGCGTTCTCCCCTCTCCCGTTCACGGGAGAGGGTGGATGAGGGTTCTATCCCTCTTCCCGCCGCAGCCGCACCACCACGTCCACGCGGTCGATCCTGAGCCCCTTGGGCGGGGTCGGGAGGTCGGCGACGGTCACCTTGGCTCCCGGAATGTCGTGGAGCTCGCCATCCTCCTCGATCAGGAAGTGGTGGTGGTCGCTGACATTGGTGTCGAAATAGACCCGCGCGCCGTCGACGGCGATCTCGCGCAGGAGACCCGCGTCGGTGAACTGGTGCAGCGTGTTATAGACGGTCGCGAGAGAGACCGAGAGATTCGCCGCCACCGCCTCGTCAAAGAGGCGCTCCGCCGTCACATGGCGGTCGCAGCCCTGAAATAGAAGCTCGCCGAGCGCGAGGCGCTGCCGGGTCGGGCGCAATCCGGCCTCGACCAGCATGTCGTGGACGGGTTTGCGCGCCGGAAGGTCGGGCGAGAGCGGTCGGTTGGCGAAAGCGTCCATCGGCGGGCGGCTCATGAGACCTTGGATTTGTTTGATCTATACCAAAAAGACCTGCGAACCTCAACTTCCGGCGCGGCTTTGCGCGCTACGGCGATCGAGCGAAGGTTTCCTCGTCCCGTGGAGCGAGCGAAGCTCGCGTCTCGAAGGATGAGGAAACCTTCATTTCCCGAGATCTGGAACTCGCCCTCGCGCTTCGAGACGCCGCCTTGGCGGCTCCTCATGCTTCGAGACGGCTCCTGCGGAGCCTCCTCAGCATGAGGGCGAGAATTGTCGTCCTTCACCCGGTCGCCCTGCCTTGCGAGCCACATCGGTTTCGCGGCCCCGCAAAAAAGCAGGCGCTTCCGGCGCGCCCCTGGCTATGTTACGGATCACCGGCCCCATAAAACGCGGCCTTCGTCCATTTTGGGCGGAAGACGGCCGAAAACAAGCGGGCGGCGCGCGCTTTCGATTGAGGAGCCGCGCGCATGGGAGAACAGGGCTTTCCAAAAGCTCCAGCGGAGGCGGTGAGATCATGAGCGAGAGGCGCTCGTCATTCGGCTATGAGGATTTGTTGGCCTGCGGGCGCGAGGAGCTGTTCGGCCCCGGCAATGCGCAATTGCCCCTGCCGCCGATGCTGATGTTCGACCGCATCACCGAGATTTTTGAGGAGGGCGGCGAGCACGGCAAGGGCTATATGCGCGCCGAGCTCGACATCAAGCCGAGCCTCTGGTTCTTCGACTGCCATTTCAAGGGCAATCCCGTCATGCCGGGTTGCCTCGGCCTCGACGCGCTGTGGCAGATGGTCGGGTTCTATCTCGCCTGGCTCGGCAATCCGGGCCGCGGCATGGCGCTCGGCGTCGGCGAGGTGAAATTTTCCGGCCAGGTGCGCCCGACCGTGAAGACCGTGACCTATGGCGTCGACCTCAAGCGCGTCCGCACGGGCAAGCTCGTGCTCGGCCTCGCCGACGGCTGGGTGGCGGCGGACGGCCAGCGCATCTATGAGGCGAAGGATCTGAAGGTCGGCCTCGCCAACGCGCCGGCGCCGGAGTGACGCCGCGTCTTTGAAATCGACGGGGAGAGGTCGAGCGAAGCGAGGGTGAGGGGCGAAGCCTCGCTAACGTCCTTTGCAGCCGGAAGATGTCGCGACGAGAATCTTGAGCCGGACATGCTTGCCCCTCACCCCAGCCCTCTCCCAGTGAACGGGGAGAGGGAGAGAAAGAGACAGGGAGAAAGAAGATGAGACGAGTCGTCGTCACCGGCATGGGCATTGTGTCGTCGATCGGCAATACGACGCAGGAAGTGGTCGCGTCGCTGCGCGAGGCGCGCTCGGGCATTGTGCGCGCGGAGAAATACGCCGAGCTCGGCTTCCGCTCGCAGGTTCACGGCATGCCGACGCTCGATCCTTCGACGGTCGTCGACCGCCGCGCCATGCGCTTCCACGCCACCGGCACGGCCTGGAACCATGTCGCGATGGATCAGGCGATCCGCGACGCCGGCCTGACCGAGGCGGAAATCTCCAATGAGCGCACCGGCATCATCATGGGCTCGGGCGGCCCGTCGACGCATACGCTCGTCGAATCCGCCGACATCACCCGCTCGAAAGGCCCCAAGCGCGTCGGCCCCTTCGCGGTGCCGAAATGCATGTCTTCCACCGCCTCCGCCACGCTCGCCGTCTGGTTCAAGATCAAGGGCGTGAACTATTCGATCTCTTCCGCCTGCGCGACGTCGAACCACTGCATCGGCAACGCCTATGAGCTGATCCAATACGGCAAGCAGGACATGATCTTCGCCGGCGGCTGCGAGGAGCTGGAATGGGAGCTCTCCGTTCTCTTCGACGCCATGGGCGCCATGTCCTCTTCCTATAATGACCGCCCGGCCACGGCTTCGCGCGCTTACGACAAGAACCGCGACGGCTTCGTCATTGCGGGCGGCGCGGGCGTGCTGGTGCTCGAAGAATATGAGCGCGCGAAAGCCCGCGGCGCGAAGATCTACGCGGAGGTCGCGGGCTATGGCGCGACGTCGGACGGCCACGACATGGTGGCGCCCTCCGGCGAAGGCGCCGTGCGCTGCATGCGCCAGGCGCTCGCGACCGTGAAATGCCCGATCGACTACATCAATCCGCACGCCACCGCGACGCCGGTCGGCGACGCCAAGGAGATCGAGGCGCTGCGCGAGGTTTTCGGCCGCGAGGACAAGTGCCCGCCCATCGCCGCGACCAAGTCCCTGACCGGCCATTCGCTCGGCGCGACCGGCGTGCAGGAGGCGATCTATTCGCTGCTGATGATGCAAAACGGCTTCATTTGCGAGAGCGCCCATATCGAGGAGCTTGATCCGGAATTCGCCGACATGCCGATCCTGCGCGCGCGCCGCGACAATGTGAAGCTCGGCGCCGTGCTGTCGAACTCCTTCGGCTTCGGCGGCACCAACGCCACCCTCATCTTCAAGCATCCGGATGCGTAAAGGACTGTTGCGGGCCGCCGCTCTCGGAGCGGCCCTCCTCGCCGCGGGCGCCGCCGCCGCCTTTGAGGGGCGCTATGTCGCGGGCTCGAAGGCCTATTCGCAGGAATTGCGGATCATGAAGCGCGCCGACGGGCGTTTCGGCGTCACGGCCGACGTCGCGACGCGCGGCTGCGCGGGAGAGGTCGACGCCGTCGGCGCGGGCGATGGCGACACGCTGAAGGCGGAAGCCAAATTCGACAATGAGACATGCGCGCTCACCCTTCGCCGCACGAGGAAGGGCGTCAGCGTCGAGGAAGACCACTGCGTGCCTTTTCACGGGGCGGCTTGCGAATTCAGCGGCGACTACCGCAAGAAGCGCTGAAGGGCGCGCGGCGGATCGATAGAGAAGGAATGCGATGACGGTTGCGACTGGTTTGATGCAAGGTAAGCGCGGGCTCGTGATGGGCGTCGCCAACGACCATTCGATTGCTTACGGCATTGCGCGCGTCTTGGCGCGCCACGGCGCGCAGCTCGCCTTCACCTATCAGGGCGAGGCGCTCGGCAAGCGCGTGAAGCCGCTCGCCGAGGAGATGGGCTCCCATCTGGTGCTTCCCTGCGACGTCGAGGACATTTCGACGGTTGACGCCGTCTTCGCGCGGCTTCAGGAGGAATGGGGCGGGATGGACTTCCTCGTTCATTCCATCGCCTATTCCGACAAGAGCGAATTGAAGGGCCTCTACGCCGACACTTCGCGCGAGAATTTCATCCGCACGCTCGTCATCTCCTGCTTCTCCTTCACGGAAGCCGCGCGCCGCGCCGCCGCGATGATGAAGGACGGCGGCTCGATGGTGACGGTGAGCTTCGGCGGCGGCACCCATGTCATGCCGAACTACAATGTGATGGGAGTCGCCAAGGCGGCGCTCGACTCCAGCGTGCGCTATCTCGCGGCGGATTTCGGGGATCGCGGCATTCGCGTGAACGCGATCTCGCCGGGGCCGGTGCGCACCATGGCCGGCGCCGGCATCACCGGCGCGCGCGCGATGGGCGCGTTCCAGAAGCAGCACTGCCCCCTGCGGCGAATGATCACGCTCGATGAAATCGGCGGCTCGGCGCTTTATTTCCTGTCCGAGCTTTCCGGCGGCGTGACGGGCGAAATCCATCTCGTCGACGCCGGCTACAATATCATGCTGCAGCCGCGCCCCGAGGATTTGAACGGGGGCGAATGATCGCGGGAGGAGAGGAAATGAGACTGGCGCTTCTGTCGATTGCCGTTTTCCTCTCCGCCGCCGCGCCGGCGCGCGCGCAGAGCGCCGATCCGAGCGTTGGCGCGCGCCTCGTTCAGGAGACCTGCGCGGCCTGCCACGCCGTCGGCGCCGACCCGGAGGCCAAAAGCCCCGACCTCAAGGCGCCGCGCTTTATCGACGTCGCCAAAATGCCGTCGACGACGGAACTGTCCCTCAAGGTCTTCCTGCGCTCCTCGCACAGGAACATGCCGAATTTCATCCTCTCGCCGGAGGAGATCGATTCGACGGCGGCTTATATTTTGGGGTTGAGGAAGTAAGCTGTCAGAGCATGCGGGTGGGCATGCCGAGCGCCGGCCCCGCTTCAAAAAGCTTCCCTGGTGGAGGGTGATGCATGAAGGGTGAGCTATTTCTGCCCGGAGTCCCTATTGACTATGTGCTGGACCGCCTCGCAAAGGCTGGCGGCAAAGAGATCGAATCGGGCAAGTTTCTGAGTTCAGAAAGCTCCGCTGCTCTTGCAGTGAACTGTTTTGGTTGGTTTGTCGAGCAACCTGACCAACTGCCGCCTTTAAAAGGTCTCGAGAGGGCGGGAGTTCCTGAAATGGTGGACATAGAATTTTGTGCACGATTTCCCTGGACTGGCGGACGCCATCCTTGGCTCGACGCTGTTGTGCAGACGTCCTCGACCCTCATCGGGATCGAAAGCAAGCGCTTTGAGCCATTTCGAGACGTAAAAGCCGTTAGCCTTTCAGATGCTTACGACCGTCCTGTCTGGGGCCCAAATATGAAGGGTTTCGAAAGAATGCGAGACCGCTTGCGTTCTGGGGAAGATAGGTTTGTCCATCTGGACGCCGCGCAACTGGTCAAGCACGCATTTGGCTTGGTGACCGAAGGCCGCCGGCGGAACAGGGTTCCGGCCTTGCTCTATCTTTTCGCTGAACCGGCTTCGCAAAACGGTCGCCCCATTGCGCAGAATGATCTTGTCCGGCATCGGGACGAAATTGCTCACTTTGCAGAGGCGGTTGCTGGCGACGACGTAACGTTTCATTCGACAAGCTACAGGGAATGGCTCGAGACTTGGCGTGGGCTCGACAGCCGAATCGCTGCGCATGCTCGGACAATCATCGAAGCGTTCGCGCCATAAAAGAGGAATGGCTAACCGTCTGTGAGATTCAGTCGTTTTTCGATCCGTTCAATTCTCAAACTGGATGGAAGCGATCGAGCCATCTTGTGCGACTTCGCTTTGCATGAATGCGGCCATGTGGCCTTTCATCCCGCGCATGTCCGCTTTCAAATCGACGATATCGCTCGCGATGTCGGCCAGCTTCGACGGGATCGCCTTGAGCGTTTCCAGCAGCAGCTCATTCGTCACATTGTCAGCCATCGCGTCCTCCAACTCCATTGTTCAACATTCTAACTGCTGCGCAGTTTTTAGGAACATGCGCGTCGCCCGGCGGATATATCTGGCTGGCGTCGGACTATATGCCCTTCGGGGCAGTTAGCACGGGAGACGCGCGCCCGACTCTTTTGCTTGACTCTTTCCGGCGTGAGAACAAATATCGAACATACGCCTCGGCGCCCCTCGCAAAACCAGGGTTTCAGGACCGATGTCGCAGAGCGGCCTCTCGGAACGCATCGGCTTTTTGCGGGCCCGCATCGCCGCCATCGAGGCGCGGGGCGGCGCGCCGCCGCCCGCGCGGGAAGCCGGAGGCGAATTTCTCGACGCGCTGCTTGGCCCCGGGCGGGGGAGCTTGAGCGAAATCTTTCCGGCCCGCCCGCCGGACGCGCCGGCGGCCGCGGCCTTCGCCCTCGCCATGGCGCTCCGCGCGAGGGCGGTTCGCGGCGGCGGGGCGCTGGTCTTCATCATCGAGGATCTGAGCGCGCGCGAATTCGGCCTGCCTTACGGGCGCGGCCTCGCGGGGGCGGGGCTCGACCTCTCCTGCTTCGCGCTCGTGCGCGCGCGCCGGCCGCGCGAGACGCTCTGGGCCATGGAGGAGGCGCTGAAAAGTTCCGCCTGCGCGGCGGTCGTCGCCGAAAGCTCTCTTGGTCCCCGGCTTTACGATCTCTCGGTCTCGCGCCGCCTCCTGCTCGCCGCCAGGCGCGGCGGGGCGCTGGGGCTTCTCGCGCCGCAGGGGACCGAGGCCGCGCGCTTTTCCAGCGCCGCCGAATTGCGCGTCGAAGTCGCCGCCGCGCCGCCGCCCGTCTTCGCGTCGCGTCCCCCGCTTGCGCCATTCGCTCCTTTCCGCTGGCGGCTGCGGCTGCTGAAGGCCCGCGCCGGCGTCTTCGGCGAAATCGATCCGTCGCAATGGCGCGGCATTGTCTTCGACCCCGAAAGAGCGACGTTCCGTCATGCGTTTCCTGAGCGTCTTCCTGCCGAGGCTTGCGACCGACCGGCTGCTGCGCCGCCGCGCCGGCGCCGCGCCTGAGGCCTTCGCCCTCTACGCCCGCGTGAAGGGGGCCGAAAGGCTGACTTCCATCGACGCCGGGGCGCAGCGGCTCGGGCTTCTGCCCGGCATGGCGGTCGTCGACGCCCGCGCGCGCCGACCCTCGCTCGTCCTCGCCGAAGCCGATCCCAAGGCGGACGCCGCTCTGGTGGCGGCTCTCGCCGATTGGAGCCGCCGCTTCACGCCGCTCGCCGCCCCCGATCCGCCGGACGGGCTGCTGCTCGACGTGACGGGCGCGGCGCATCTTTTCGGCGGCGAGGCGGCGCTCCTCGACGAGATCGAGGCCCGCCTGCGGGGCCTGGGCTTCGCCGCTTGCGCGGCGCTGGCGCCGGGGCCGGCGCTCGCCCGCGCGCTGGCGCGCTTTTCCGATGTGAAGCTTGTCTCCGACGCGGCGACGCAGGCCGAGCTGGACGCTCTCGTCGCGGCGCTCCCCGTCGACGCGCTGGAGCTGGAGGCCGGGATCCTCGCCGGCATGCGCCGCGCCGGCCTGAACTGCGCCGGCGATCTGCTCTCGCGCCCCCGCGCGCCCCTCGCCGCGCGTTTCGGCCGGGAGGCGCTGGCGCGGCTCGACGCGCTCGCCTGCCGCAGCCGCGATCCCATAACGCCGCGCTTCGAGGCGCCCGCCTTCATCGCCGAGCGGCGCTTTCCGGACGGCCTCACCCGGCGCGAGGACATCGAGGCGACATTGCGCCGCCTCGCCGCCGATCTCTGCCCCCTGCTGGAGCGCGCCAGCGTCGGGGCCCGGCGGCTCGAGGCCGTCTTCTACCGCGTCGACGGGGCGGTGAAGCGCCTCGTCGCCGGGACGAGCCGGCCCTTGCGCGATCCCGCGCGCCTGGCGGCGCTCCTCAATGAGCGGCTCGCTTCCGTGGCGGAGGAGGGGCTCGATACGGGCTATGGTTTCGACGTGCTGCGTCTTTCCGCCATCGAGGTCGAAAGCGCGACGTCCCCGCAGACGGCCCTGGTCTCGCCGGATTTCGGCGCCGGCGACGACGACCGGGACCTCGCCGATCTGCTCGACCGGCTCGGCGCGCGGCTCGGCCTGCGCCGCGTGCAGCGGCTCCATCCGCGAGCCGCGCATCTGCCGGAATGCGCGGTCGCCGCCGCGCCGGCCGCCTTTGGCGCGCCGGAGCGCATTCCGCAAAAGCTGACGGATGCTTGCGATGAGGATGCGCTCCGACCCATGGAAAGGCCCTTGGAAAAAGGCGCGCAGGCTTTCCCGCCGCAGGGCGCGCGCCCGCTGCGGCTCTTCGAGCGTCCCGAGCCGATCGAGGCGACCGCGCTCGTTCCCGACGGCCCGCCCTTGCGCTTCCGCTGGCGGCGCGTGCTGCGCGAGGTCGTCGCCTTTGAGGGGCCGGAGCGCATCGCGCCGCCCTGGTGGGGCGCGGCGCAAGACGGCCTCACCCGCGACTATTTTCACGTGCAGGACAGGGACGGCCAGCTCTTCTGGCTTTTCCGCGAGGGGCTTTATGCGACGGAGACCGCCGCGCCGCGCTGGTTCGTGCACGGTCTCTCCTGAACCGCGGCCTTGACTCGGGGCCTTGCGCCCCCAAGCTAGTAAGCGCGTCATTCTGGCGTCATCTTTTCGAGACGAAGTCGTTCAGCGGCGCCGCTTGCAAAAACCGGCTCCGCCACTCATGCGGGCGTTAGATGCGCAAAGACGAGGATCTCGCCATTTCTTCCCAACCCGGACTGCCCGCCGTCGTACGGCGCAAAAGCTTCTTCGAGACCTTGCAAGACCGACTGCCCCATGGCGCGGCCCATCTTCTCGGGGCGCTCGCCAGTCTCGCGCTTTTCGCCGTCGCGGCCTACATCCTCGCCAGCGTCCTCTCCAACATACGCTACGCGGACGTCGTCGAGGCGCTGAAGGCGACGAGCGGCGCACAGATTCTCGGCGCCCTGCTCTTCACCGCGCTCTCTTACGTCGCGCTCACGGGCTATGACGTTTCGGCCCTGCGGCAGATCGGCCATTACGCCCCCTATCGCGTCGCGGCGCTGGCTTCCTTCGCGAGCTACGCCACCGCCTTCAATCTCGGCTTTCCCGTCGTCACCGGCGCCGCCGTGCGCTACTGGATCTATTCGCGCGTCCAGATGACGGCGCTACAAGTGGCCAATGTCACGGTGATCACCGGCGTCACCTTCTGGCTCGGCATGACCACGGTCGTCGGCGTCACGCTGGTCAGGGCCGCCGAATCGCTGGCCGCGCTCGACCGTCTTCCTGTCGCCCTGCATATGGCCGCCGGCATTCTGATTCTCGCCGGGGTCGCGGGCTATGGCACCTGGGTCGCGCTCGAGCCGCGTCATATCCGCCTGCGCGGCCATGTGCTGGAGATGCCCGGCGTCGGGTCCACGGTCGCGCAGATCGGGGTCGGCGCCGCGGATCTCTGCGCCGCCGCCGCGGCGCTCTATATGCTCATGCCGCAGGGCGTTCACCTGGATTTCACGGCCTTTCTCGCCGTCTATGTCCTCGCCTGCATCCTCGGCGTCATCAGCCATGCGCCGGGGGGCATCGGCGTTTTCGAGGCGACCATGCTTCACGCGCTGCCCGGCGCTTCGCAGGAAAGCGTGCTGGCGTCGCTTCTCCTGTTCCGCGTCGTCTACTATTTCCTGCCCTTCATCGTCGCCCTGGCGATTCTCGGCGCCGACGAAGGCGCGCGCCGCTGGGGCGCCTTGCGCGAGGCGGTCGCGCGCATCATTGACGAACGCACGCCTTGATCGACCTGAATTGAAAGCCAGACGCCTATGCCGCCGCTAAAATGGCCCGCCGAGGACATGCTCGGCCCGGTGATCGAGGCGCTCCCGGAACCGGTCTTCGTCATCGACGCGGAGACCCATGCGCTCGCCTTCAACGGGCCGGCGCGCGCGCTCGCGCCGACACTGAAGCTCGGCGAGCCCATTTCGCGCAGCCTGCGCTCTCCCGACATGATCGACGCCGCCATGCGCGTGCTCGCCGGCGGCAAGGCGGAGAAGGCGGCCTGGGTCGAGCGCCTGCCGCTCGAACGCTGGTTCGAGGCGCATATCGCGCCGATCCGCTTTCCCGGCTACCAGACTGCGGCGATGATCAGCCTGCGCGACCTCACCGAAGCGCATCGCATCGAACGCATGCGCGTCGATTTCGTCGCCAACGCCAGCCATGAATTGCGCACGCCGCTCGCCTCGCTGCTCGGCTTCGTCGAGACGCTGCAGGGGCCCGCGAAGAACGATCCGGCCGCGCGCGACAGATTTCTGAGCATCATGCGCGAGCAGGCGCAGCGCATGGCGCGGCTGGTCGACGATCTGCTCTCGCTCTCGCGGATCGAGCAGCATATGCATGTGCCGCCGGCCGAGGCGGTCGACCTCACAATGCTCGTCGCGCATATCGTCGATACGCTGACGCCGATGGCGGAGGAAAACGGCATCCCCCTCGCGCTCGATCTCGAACCCAACGTCATCGTGCCGGGCGACCGCGACGAGCTGGCGCGCATCATCGAAAACCTGATCGAGAACGCGCTGAAATACGGCCGCAGCGAAGGCGAGCCGCGGCCCGTCGAAATCTCGCTGTCGCGGAGGGGGACGTCCGCCGTATTCTCGGTTCGCGACCACGGGCCGGGAGTCGCGCAAGAGCATATTCCGCGCCTGACCGAGCGCTTCTACCGCGTCGACGCCGGCAAGAGCCGGGCGAAAGGCGGGACGGGGCTCGGCCTCGCCATTGTCAAACACATCGTCCTGCGCCATCGCGGAAGGCTCGGGATCGAGTCCGAGCTGGGCGCGGGATCGCTGTTTCGGGTGACGCTTCCGGCGGTCGACGCCATGTCCCTGAAAATGAGATAAGCACTTGATTTATAAAGAGTTAATCATGTCATAAAACTGTAATGTCATTGTCACAAAACTCTCTTGCCCGGTCGCTAAGAACTGAGCTGTGACAGGCGCCCGGCGCCTCTCTTGTATTGTTCTCGAGCTGAAAGCGATCCTCGCATGATCTCCAAGTTTTTGAAACGGGCCGCCGTCGCGACGGCCGCGCTTGCGGCGATGGCCGCCGCGGCCGTCACGAACCCGGCCCTGGCGCTGGACATCTCCGGCGCCGGCGCCACCTTCCCCTACCCGATCTACGCCAAATGGGCGGAGACTTATAAGAAGGAGACCGGCAACGGCCTCAACTATCAGTCGATCGGCTCCGGCGGCGGCATCAAGCAGATCAAAGCCCGCACCGTGACTTTCGGCGCGACCGACCAGCCGCTGAAGGCCGAGGATCTCGAGGCGGCCAATCTCATCCAATGGCCGCAGGTCATTGGCGGCATCGTGCCGGTCATCAATCTCGAGGGTGTCAATCCGGGCGATCTCGTCCTCGACGGCCCGACGCTCGCCAAGATCTTCCTCGGCGAGATCAAGAGCTGGGACGACGCCGCCATCAAGAAGCTGAACCCGAAGGCGAAGCTCGCCGCGACCCCGATCGTCGTCGTCCATCGTTCGGACGGCTCCGGCACGACCTTCAACTTCACCAATTATCTTTCCAAGGTCTCCGAGGACTGGAAGAGCAAGGTCGGCGAGAATTCGGCCGTGGAATGGCCGGCCGGCATCGGCGCCAAGGGCAATGAGGGCGTGGCCAACAACGTCGCCAACACCAAGGGCGCGATCGGCTATGTGGAATATGCCTACGCCAAGCAGAACAAGCTGACGCACACCAAGCTCGTCAACGCCGCCGGCAAGGTCGTCGCGCCGGGCATTGAGAGCTTCCAGTCGGCCGCCGCCAGCGCCGATTGGGCGAAGTCGCCGGGCTTCTACCAGATCATCACCAATGAGCCGGGCGCCAAGTCCTGGCCGATCTCGGCCGCGACCTTCATCCTCCTTCCCAAGGACTCGAAGGACGAGGCGGCCGCGACGGAAGCGCTGAAATTCTTCGGCTGGGCCTTCGCCAACGGCGCGAAGCAGGCCGAGGAGCTCGATTACATCCCCATGCCCAAGCCCGTCGTCGAGCTCATCAAGAAGAGCTGGGCGAATGTGAAGGGCGCCGACGGCAAGCCGCTGGCGAAATAAGCCGCGCCGCCGCATTCGCGGCGCAGGCCAAGGCGGTTTAGGAATGAGCCGTCTTAATGAAAACGGGCGCCGGTTCGCGACGAACCGGCGCCGGGAGCTCCAAATGACGACGACCGAGCCATCGCGGCGGGAATCCAGTGAGGCGATGAAAATGTCTGATGCAATAATGGAAGGCGTCGCCATGTCTCCTGCGACGACAGCCGACCGCGCAAAGGCGCTCTCGGGCATCGCGCTGTTCGACCGCATCTTCCATCAGATCACGCGCGCAGCGGCCATCATCGTTCTCATCATACTGGGCGGCGTCATCGTTTCGCTGATCCACGGCTCGCTGCCGGCCGTCAAGGCCTTCGGCGTCGGCTTCCTCTTCTCGCAGGCCTGGAACCCGGTCACCGACAATTTCGGCGCCATGCCGGCGATCTACGGCACGATCGTCACCTCGATCATCGCCATGCTGATCGCCGTTCCCGTCGGGCTCGGCGTCGCGACCTTCCTCACCGAGCTCTGCCCCCATCCGCTGCGCCGGCCGATCGGCATCGCCATCGAATTGCTCGCCGGCATCCCGTCCATCATCTACGGCATTTGGGGCCTCTTCGTCTTTGCGCCCTTCGTGCAGACCTATGTGCAGCCGGGGCTGATCTCGCTCTTCAGCGACGTGCCGGTGCTGTCGGCGCTCTTCGCCGGACCGCCCTACGGCATCGGCATGCTGACGGCGGGCTTCATCCTCGCCATCATGGTGCTGCCCTTCATCGCCTCCATCTCGCGCGACGTTTTCGAGACCGTCCCGCCGGTTCTCAAGGAGGCGGCGACGGGCATCGGCTGCACGACATGGGAGATGATGCGCTTCGTCGTGCTCCCCTATACGCGCGTCGGCGTGATCGGAGGCGTCATGCTCGGCCTCGGCCGCGCGCTCGGCGAGACCATGGCCGTCACCTTCGTCATCGGAAACGCCCACAAGGTCTCGGCTTCGGTGCTCGCGCCCGGCACGACGATCTCCGCGACCATCGCCAATGAATTCACCGAGGCGGTCGGCGACCTCTACACCTCGGCGCTGATCGAGCTCGGCCTCATCCTGTTCGTCATCACCTTCATCGTCCTCGCGATCGCGCGCTACATGCTGATGCGCATCGAGCGGAAATCGGCATAAGGGAGGCGCGTCATGTCGCTTTACGCCACGCGCCGCCGGCGCAATTCATTCGCGACCGGCCTTGCCTGGGGCGCGGCGGTCTTCGGCCTGTCCTGGCTTCTTCTGATCCTGCTCGCGCTGCTCTATGAAGGCGTCCGCGGATTGTCGCCCGACGTCTTCACGCAGATGACGCCGCCGCCGGGCAGCCAGGGCGGCCTGCTGAACGCCATCGCCGGCTCGCTCGTCATGACGGCGATCGGCGTCGCCATCGGGACGCCGCTCGGCATGCTCGCCGGCACCTACATGGCCGAATATGGGCGCTACACCAAGCTCGCCGTCGTCGTTCGCTTCATCAACGACATTCTGCTCAGCGCGCCGTCGATCGTGATCGGCCTCTTCGTCTACACGATCCTGGTGCATCCCATGGGGCATTTCTCGGGCGTGTCGGGCGCGGTGGCGCTTTCGCTTCTCGTCGTGCCGGTCGTGCTGCGCACGACGGAGGACATGCTGCTGCTCGTGCCCGGCTCGCTGCGGGAGGCGGCGGCGGCGCTCGGCGCGCCGCGCGCGCATGTCATCTCGCGCGTCGCCTATCGCGCGGCGAAGGCGGGTCTCGTGACCGGCGTGCTTCTCGCGGTCGCCCGCGTCTCGGGCGAAACGGCGCCGCTCCTGTTCACCGCGCTCAACAACCAGTTCTGGAGCACGGACCTCAACGCGCCGATGGCGAGCCTTCCGGTTGTCATCTTCCAGTTCGCATTGTCGCCCTACAAGGACTGGCAGCAGCTCGCTTGGACCGGCGCGCTGCTCATCACGATCGCCGTTCTCGCCCTGTCTGTCACAGCCCGCGCCCTGAGCGCCGGCCGGAGAAACGCAAAATGAACGCCCCCGCTCAGGTGAAGGAACCCGCAACCAAGGTCTCGGTGCGGAGCCTGGACTTCTATTACGGCGCCACGCGATCGCTGAAATCCATCTCGCTGCCGCTGCACGCCAACAAGGTCACCGCCTTCATCGGTCCGTCCGGCTGCGGCAAATCCACCTTGCTGCGCGTGCTGAACCGCATGTACGATCTCTATCCCGGCCAGCGCGCCGAGGGCGAGGTCCTGCTCGACGGCGAGAACATTCTCGATCCGGCGATCGACCTCAACGCGCTGCGCGCCCGCATCGGCATGATCTTCCAGAAGCCGACGCCCTTCCCGATGTCGATCTACGAGAACATCGCCTTCGGCATTCGCCTCTATGAAAAGCTGTCGCGCGCCGACATGGACGCCCGCGTCGAGCAGGCGCTGCGCGGCGCGGCGCTGTGGGACGAGGTGAAGGACAAGCTGCAGGCGAGCGGCCTCGGCCTTTCCGGCGGCCAGCAGCAGCGCCTGTGCATCGCGCGCAGCGTCGCGGTGCAGCCGGAGGTCATGCTGTTCGACGAACCCTGCTCGGCGCTCGATCCGATCTCCACGGCGAAGGTCGAGGAGCTCATCGAGGAGCTCGCCGCGCAATACACCATCGCCATCGTGACGCATAACATGCAGCAGGCGGTGCGCGTCTCCGACTACACCGCCTTCATGTATCTCGGCGAGCTCGTCGAGTTCGGCGACACGGACGAGGTCTTCAACAAGCCTCGCGAGAAGCGCACGCAGGACTATATTACCGGCCGCTTCGGCTGAGGAAGGACGTTCCATGAGCGAACATACCGTCAAATCCTACGATCGCGATCTCGAAGCGCTGGGACGTCGCATTTCCGAGATGGGCGGCGTCGCGGAGAAAATGCTCGCCGAGGCGATGGAGGCCCTGTCCGGCCTCGACGTCGAGCTCGCCAAGCGCGTCGTCGCGAGCGATACGCGCCTCGACGCGCTTCAGCGCGAGATCGAGGAGAACGCCGTGATGACGATCGCGCGGCGTCAGCCGCTCGCGATCGATCTGCGCGAATGCATCGCCGCGATCCGCATTTCGGGCGACATTGAGCGCATCGGCGATCTCGCCAAGAATGTCGCCAAGCGCACGCTCAAGATCGCGACGGAAGCGCGTTTGCCGCGCGCCATCGTCGGACTGAAGTCCATGCATGAAATCGCGGCGACGCAGCTCAAGGACGCGCTCGACGCCTATGCCGAGCGCGACGTCGAGCGCGCCCGCGCCGTATGGGAAAACGACGCCGATCTCGACGCGCTGGAAGACTCGGTGTTCCGCGACCTCCTCACCTTCATGATGGAGGATCCGCGCAACATCTCCTTCTGCACGCATCTCCTGTTCTGCTCGAAAAATCTCGAACGCATCGGCGATCACACGACGAATATTTCCGAAACCATCGTCTATCTCGTGACCGGCGAAGCCATGCCGATGGAGCGGCCGAAGGCGAGGCCCTGCACTTTGGGGAGCGGCGAAGGCGAACCCACGCAATGAACGAGACCGCATCGAGCCAACCCGTCATCCGCGAGGGCAAGAGCGACCGCGCGCCGCGCATCCTCGTCGTCGAGGACGAAATCCCGCTTGCGACGCTCCTTGTCTACAATCTCGAGGCCGAGGGCTATCAGGTCGAACATGTCGACCATGGCGACGAGGCGGAGCTGCGCATCGCGGAGTCGCCGCCGGACCTCGTCCTGCTGGACTGGATGCTGCCCGGGGTCTCGGGCCTCGAAATCTGCCGCCGGCTGCGGGCGCGCGACGTCGCGCGCGACATGCCGATCATCATGCTGACCGCGCGCGGCGAGGAGGCCGAGCGCGTGCGCGGGCTTTCGGTCGGCGCCGACGATTATGTGGTGAAGCCCTTCTCGACGCCGGAGCTGATGGCGCGCGTGCGGGCGCTTCTCCGCCGGGCGCGACCGGAGCGCGTCGCCTCGAAGCTCACGCTCGGCGATATCGACCTCGACCGTGAGACGCGCCGCGTGCGCCGGGGAGGCCGCGAGATCCATCTGGGACCGACGGAATTCCGCCTTCTCGAATATTTCATGGAGAAGCCCGGCCGCGTCTTCACCCGCGCGCAACTGCTCGACAGCGTCTGGGGCATGTCCGCCGAGATCGACGAGCGCACCGTCGACGTCCATGTCGGGCGCCTGCGCAAGGCGCTCATCCGGGGGCGGGAGAAGGATCCGATCCGCACCGTGCGCGGTTCGGGCTACTCCTTCGACGAGACCTTCGGCCGCGATTGATCGCGCGCGCCATGATCTCGGTCTGGATCATATCGCAGGGCCGCCATCCGCAGCGTGGATCATGAGCCAAGCCCCCTCGCCCCGTCTTTGCGAGAGGGTTGGGGTGAGGGGCGAAGCCGCATTATGCGCGGATCACGCGTAGCGCGGCGCCTTGAGCTGCTCGCGCGCGCGGCGGCGGTCTTGCGCCGGCTGATAGGCGATGCGCGCGTGATGGGCGCAATAGGGACCGCCGCCGATCGGCGATTTGCCGCCGCAGAAACGGAACTCGGGCGTCGTCGGATCGCCCATGGGCCAGCGGCACATCGACTCGCGCAGCTCCATCAGCGTCACCCGCTCGGACATCGGAATGACGACCTCCTCCTCGGGATTGGCGCGGGCGACGACCACCGTCTGCGGCGCGAAGGCGAGCGCGACATTGCCGTGCACGGCGTGGCCGCCGCGCGGCGCGGGAGCGGCCGCGACGGCGGTCGTCGCCGCGCGCGGCGCCTTGGCGGCGCGGGGCCGCGGCGCGCTCGCCGTCTTGGCGCGCTCGGCCAGGCCGAGACGGTGGATCTTGCCGATGACGGCGTTGCGCGTGATGCCGGGACCCAGTTCGGCGGCCACCTGACTCGCGCTGAGGCCGTCGCTCCAAAGTTTACGCAACAGCTCGACGCGTTCATCGGTCCAAGACATGTTTGATCTCCAAGCGGCCGGTTCGAGCGTGGATTTTCAAGGAATCCTTCATCGTTCGCTGCGCCGGCGTGAACCAGCGGCGATGCGACGCGCACCGAAACACGAGAAGCGCCATACGGGAGAAACGCGCCCGATCCGGCGAGAAAACTAACGCATTCTTTTGAATCACGGGCGCGAGTCGCTGGCAAGCAAAACGGGGCGTTCTCAACAGGGTTTGTGCGCGCTTTCCCCCGCAACTGTTGCCCGGGCGACTCACCGCGTGGCGATTTTCAAGCAAAACTGAGGCCTTGGCGGGAACGGCGCGCCGCCGCGCGCCTCTGTTAACATTTGACCCGATGCGCCCGCGCGCTTAAAATCCGCCTTCAAATTGCCGCCCCGCCAAAGGGCGGCGCTTTGTTTTTTGGGCGGCGTCGCGGCGCCCACTGGGCTTGGAGCATGATTTTGACTTCTGCGCTCTATCCGACCTATGCGCGGGCCGACATCGTCTTCACGCGGGGCGAAGGCGCATGGCTCTTCGCCGAGAATGGCGACCGCTATCTCGATTTCGCCTCCGGCGTCGCCGTTCTCTCGCTCGGACACGGCCATCCGCATCTCGTCGCCACGCTGAAGGCCGCGGCGGAAAATCCGTGGCACGTCTCCAATCTCTATCGCATACCGGCGGCCGAGGCCCTGGCCCGGCGCCTGGCCGAATCCACTTTCGCCGACGTCGTCTTCTTTGGGAACTCCGGCGCGGAAGCGGTGGAATGCGCCATCAAGACGGCGCGCAAATATCACGCCGCCAACGGCCAGCCCGAGCGCTATCGTCTCGTCACCTTCGACGGCGCCTTTCACGGGCGGACGCTCGCCACCATCGCCGCCGGCGGCAACGCGAAATATCTCGAGGGCTTCGGTCCGCCCATGACGGGCTTCGACCAGGTTCCCTTCGCCGATCTCGACGCCGTCGAAGCCGCGATCACGGAGGAGACGGCGGGCGTTCTGCTCGAGCCCGTGCAGGGCGAGGGCGGGCTGCGCGTCTTCCCGAAGGACTTTCTCGTCGAGCTGCGCAAGCTTTGCGACGCGCGCGGCCTGCTTCTGGTCCTGGACGAAGTGCAATGCGGCGTCGGCCGCACCGGCAAATTCCTCGCCTGCGAGCATGCCGGGATCGCGCCCGACGTCGTCGCGCTCGCCAAGGGGCTCGGCGGCGGCTTTCCCATCGGCGCCTGCCTGGCCACGAGCGAGGCGGCGAAGGGCATGACGCTCGGCGCGCATGGCTCGACCTTCGGCGGCAATCCGCTGGCGACCGCCGTGGGCGGCGCCGTGCTCGACGTCGTTTTGGCCGAGGGCTTCATGCCGCGCGTGGCCGCGCTCGGCGGCGTGCTGCGCCAGCGTCTCGCCGAGCTCGAAGACCGCTATCCCGGCGTCATCGAGGCCGTGCGGGGCGAGGGCCTGATGTTCGGCGTCAAGACGCGCGCGCCCAATGGCGACTTCGCCAATGCGGCGCGCGCGGAAGGTCTGCTGACGGTGCTCGCCGGCGATAATGTCGTGCGCCTGCTGCCGCCGCTGATCATCGACGAGAGCCATATTTCCGAGGCCTTTTCGCGCCTCGACCGGGCCTGCGCGCGTCTCGCGGCGCCCGCTACGCAATTGGGGGCGGCGTGATGACCGCGCATTCCATGACGCGGCCGCGTCACTTCCTCGATCTCTCCGATTTCTCCGGCAAGGAGCTGCGCCAGATTCTCGAACTGGCGAAGTCGCTCAAGGCCGGGCGCGTCAAGGGCGTGGCGCCGGCGCAACGTCCGCTCGCCGGCAAATATCTGGCGATGGTCTTCGACAAGCCGTCGACCCGCACGCGCGTCTCCTTCGACATCGCCATGCGCGATCTCGGCGGCGAGACCATCATGCTCACCGGCGGCGAGATGCAGCTCGGCCGCGGCGAGACCATCGCCGACACGGCTCGCGTGCTGTCGCGCTTCGTCGACGCGGTCATGATCCGCATCCTGTCGCATGACGACCTCACGGAGCTCGCGCGCCACGCGACGGTGCCGGTGATCAACGGCCTCACCAAGCTCTCGCATCCCTGCCAGATCATGGCCGACCTCCTGACCTTCGAGGAGCGTCTCGGGCGGATCGACGGCCGCAGCGTGGCCTGGGTCGGGGACAGCAACAATGTGCTGGCGAGCTGGGTGCACGCCGCCGCCCGCTTCGGCTTCGCGATAAATGTCGCGACCCCGGCCGAGCTGGCGCCGCCGCCGAGCCTCGTTGACTGGGCGAGAGCCAATGGCGCGGCGATGAACGTCACGCGCGACCCCTACGCCGCCGTCGCGGGAGTCGACGCGATCGTCACCGATTGCTGGGTCTCCATGGGCGACGCGGACGAAGACTTCCGCCGCGCCGTTCTCGCCCCATATCAGGTCGACGCGAAACTCATGCGCGCCGCCGCCAAGGACGCCGTCTTCATGCATTGCCTGCCCGCCCATCGGGGCGAGGAAGTCACCGACGAGGTGATGGACGGACCCCAATCCGTCGTCTTCGACGAGGCCGAGAACCGCCTCCACGCCCAGAAGGGCGTGCTCGCCTGGTGCCTCGCGCCGGGGATCGCTTGATGCTCGAGGCGCCGAGCCGGCCCGTCTCGCGCGAGGCGAAAGACGATCGCGTCACGCCTTTCGCCGTGGAGGCGCTCGATCTGCGCGGACGCCTCGTGCGCCTGGGCCCCACCGTCGACGCCGTGCTGAAGCATTACGACTACCCGCCGAAAGCGGCGCGCCTGCTCGGCGAGGCCATGGCGCTCGCGGCGCTGCTCGGTTCGATCCTGGAGTCGCATGGCCGCTTTCAGCTTCAGACGCGCGGCGACGGTCCCGTCGACATGCTGGTCGTCGACTATGACGCGCCCGGGAAGCTGCGCGGCTTCGCGCGCGTCGACGCGGCGCGGCTCGAGGAGGTCTCCAACCCCGAACCCGCGGCGCTGCTGGGCCGCGGCCATCTCGCCTTGACGATCGAGCGCGAGGAGGACGCGGCGCGCTATCAGGGCGTCGTGCCGCTCGAAGGCGAGAGTCTCGCCGAGGCGGCCCACGTCTATTTCCGCCAGTCGGAACAGATCCCGTCTTTCGTCCGCCTGGCCGTGGGCGAGGTCGTGACCCCGCAAGGCCGAAGCTGGCGCGCCGGCGGGCTGCTCCTGCAATATCTGCCGGCGGCGGGCGCGCGGATGCGCGACCTCGACCCCGGCGACGCGCCGGATGGCGGCGGCCCCGCCGAAGAGGAAGACGACGCCTGGACCGAAGGCCAGGCGCTCGCCGGCACGATCGAGGATCACGAGCTCGTCGATCCCTCGCTCTCGGGCGAACGTCTGCTGTTCCGGCTCTTTCACGAGCGCGGCGTCAAGGTTTTCAACGAACGCCCGCTCGAGGAATTCTGCCGCTGCTCCACGGAGCGCATCGAGCGGCTGCTGAAGAGCTTCACGCCGCAGGAGCGCGCCGACATGGTGGGAGACGACGGCCGCATCGGCGTCACCTGCGAATTTTGCGCGACTTTCCGCAGCTTCGATCCGGCGGAGTTCGATTAGCGCGCGCTCCGAACTTTGGAGTCGCGTCTTCTACGATTGAGCGATTCCGCCGACTCGCAGCGCGATCCGCGTCCCTTTGCCCGGCGCGCTGGCGATGTCGAGCGTCGCGCCCGCAAGCGCCGCGCGCTCGCGCATGCCGGCGAGGCCGAAATGGCCCGGCGCCGGCGCCTCCGGGTCGAAGCCCGCGCCGTCATCCTCGATGAGGAGGGCGGCGCCCGCCCGCTCGACCGACAATGCGACGCGCACGCGGCGCGCGCCGGCATGCAGCTCGATATTGCGCAACGCCTCGCGCAGCACGGCGGCGAAGAGCGTCTCGGTCCCCGGCGCGAGCGGCGCCGCCGCCGCAAAATCGAGCGTCATGGCGACATCGCGCCAGCGCGCCTCGAAGGCCTCGGCGATGGCGCGCAAATCCACTTCCTCGCGCCGCGCCGCGCGAGTCCGGGCGATGGCCTCGCGCGCCTCCCGGAGCCCCAGCCGCGCCTGCGCGTCGAGCGCCGCGAGCGCGGCCCTCGCTTCCGGATCGCTCGTCTTTTTGGCGATCAGCCGCGCCTCGGCGATCATCGTCACGATGGAGCGCGCCAGCGTGTCGTGCAGATCATGGGCGATGCGCAGCCGCTCCGTGGCGACGGCCGCGGCGCGCGCCTCCTCCTGCGCCTTTTCCTGGGCGACGCGCAGGCGACGCTCGGCGGTGACGTCGCGCGCCAACGCCTGGAATTCGCCCCCCGCTTCCGGCCCCAGAAAGCTCACCTCCCAGGCGAGCCAGACCGGGCGGCCCTTTGCGTCGCGGGCGGAAAGCTCGAACGAGCTTCGCGCCTCGGCGGCGCTCCCGAGGCGCCAGGGCGCGCCCTCGGCGGGGAAGAGATCGCTCAGAGCCATGCCGGCGATCGCATCCTGCGGGCGCCCGAGAAAGACCGCCGCCGCGCGATTGGCGAAGACCAGCCTGAAATCGGGCCCGAAGCGCAGCACGAGATTGTCGGACGACTCGACGATGTCGCGATAGAGCGCGTCCGCCGCGCGCAGCCTTGCGGCGGCCGCGGCGGCCTGCTGCCGCAGAATCTGCTTTTCGCGCCGGTCCGAGGCCATGAGCCGGTCGATCTGTTCGCCGGCGTGGTCCGGGGAGGTGACGACGAGAAAGGCGCGCAGGCCGGGATCCCAGAAGATGGAAATCGTCACGCGCCGCGTCCAGGGCGGCGCCCGCATGGACGGCAGGACGAGCTCGCCTCCCTGGGATCGCAAGGCTTCGAGGCTCGCCTCCATATTGAGCAGGAGGGGCGAGTCGCAGGCCGGCGCGCCCTTTGGCGGCAGCCAGTCGCTGAGCGGGCCGAGGCGCCGCGCGACCTTGAGCGTCGCGTCGATCTCCCCAAATCCGATATGCGCGCGCGCGAGGGCGTGGAGAAGGCCAGCGGACGCGTCGTCGTCGGTCTCGATCATTTGCGAAGCCTATCACGAAGATAGCCGTTCGACGCGCGGCGCCGGAGCGTGTAAGGAGGCGCGATGCAGGCCAGCTTCGTCTTCCCCCCGCCGCCCACGCCTTCCGTCGCCGTCGCGGGCGACGCGCGCCGCTTCCCCGTGCGGCGCATCTTCTGCGTGGCGCTGAACTACGCCGCGCACGCCCGCGAGATGGGAAAGGAGCCTGGCGCCGAGCCGCCCTTCTATTTCGCCAAGCCGGCCGACGCCGTGGTCGAGGACGGCGCCGTCATCCCCTTTCCAAGCCTGACCGACGATCTTCATCACGAGATCGAGCTGGTCGCGGCGCTGCATGCGGGCGGCCGGGACATCGCCCCGGCGCGCGCGCTCGACTGCGTCTATGGCTACGCCGCGGGGATCGACCTGACCCGCCGCGACCTGCAGAGCGCCGCGCGCAATTCCGGCAAGCCATGGGATTTTTCCAAGGGCTTCGACCATTCGGCCCCGATCGGCGCGATTCGCTCCGCCGCCGACATCGGCCACCCCGCCATGGGCCGCATCGCGCTCGCGGTCAATGGCGCGCCGCGCCAGCAGGGCGACCTCTCCGACATGATCTGGACCTTGCCGCAGATCATCGCCGACATTTCCCGCTATGTGGCGCTCGCGCCGGGAGATCTGATCTTCACCGGCACGCCCTCGGGCGTCTCGGCGATGCGGCCGGGCGACCGGGCGGAAGGGGAGATCGAGGGCGTCGGCTCCATCCGCGTCGCTTTCGCCTCCTAGCGGGAATCCCGTCATTGCGCGCGCAGCGAAGCAATGACGGAGAAACTCCCCCAAAGCCCGTCAATTGGCGCAAGGCCGGCTGTCGGCGCGCATTCCGCGGCGCGCTCCAGCGTGACGTTTCGCGTCGCGCTGCGATGCGGTAGAAGGCGCCGGACGCTCGCCACGGATTGGATCGCAATGCAAGCCGCCGCCTCGCAACCCCCGGCCGAAATGCGGCAGGTCATGGTCGGACTCGGCCTCGCCATGCTGCTGTCGGCGCTGGATCAGACCATCGTCGTCACCGCCATGCCGACGATCGGCGCCGATCTCGGCGAGCCCGAGAATCTGCCCTGGATCGTGACGGCCTATCTCGTGGCGGCGACCGTGGTGACGCCGCTCTACGGCAAATTCGCCGATATTCATGGTCGCCGCATCGTGATCCTGGTCGGCGTCTCGACCTTCGTCATCGGCTCCGCCGCCTGCGCGCTGGCGCCGAGCATCGCCGCGCTGGCCGCGGCGCGCTTCCTTCAGGGCATGGGCGGCGGCGGGCTGATCGCGCTCTCCCAGACGGTCGTGGCCGATCTCGTCTCCCCCCGCGAGCGCGGGCGCTACCAGACCTATTTCGCCGCCGTCTTCGTCACCTCCAGCGTCGCCGGCCCGGCGCTGGGCGGATTTTTCGCGCAATATCTGCATTGGTCGCTGATCTTCTGGATCAATCTGCCGCTCGGCCTCGCCGCGCTCGTCATCGTCAATGCAAGGCTCAAGCGCCTGCCCGAACGGCGCCATCCGCACAGCGTCGACTATCCCGGCGCCGCTTTTCTGGTCATGGCCTCCGGCGCCCTCGTGCTGGCGCTGGGATGGGGCGGCTCGCGCTACCCCTGGGCTTCCGCGCCGATCCTGGGCCTCCTCGCTTTCTCGGCCCTGGCCTGGGCCGCCTTCGCCCGGCGCGCCCGCACTGCCGAGGAGCCATTGATTCCCACGCGCATTCTGAGCCTGCCCATCGTGCGCGACGCCATCGCCTCGAGCTCCTTCGGGCTGGGCTCCTTTGTCGGCCTCTCGGTCGTGATGCCGATCTATTACGAGACCGCCATGGGCCTGAGCGCCCATGATTCGGGGCTCGCGCTCATCCCGCTAATGGTCGCGACCGTCGTCGGCGCCACCTTCTCGGGCCGGATGATGGCGGTCCTTCATCATTACAAGCGCATCCCCTTGCTGGGGCTCGGCGCCGGCGCGATCGCCGCCGGCGCCGCCGCCTGGAAGGCCGACAGCGCCTCGTTCGCCACCCTGAACGCGCTTCTCGCCCTTGTGACGTTCGGCGTCGGGACCATGCTCCCGATCGCGACCGTCTCCGTGCAGAACGCCGTCGATTCGCGCGATCTCGGGACCAACACGGCGGCGACGCAATTCTTCCGGCAGCTCGGGGCGGCGCTGATCGTCGCGCTCTTTGGCGCGCTGGCGCTGGGCGGCGGCCGCGCCGACTATATTGCGGAGGCGAAGCTTTCGCCCGAGGAGATCGCCCGGTTGATCGGAAGCTTCAAGACGGTTTTCGCGGCGCTCGCCATCTGTATGGCGCTCTCCATGGCCTTCATGGCGCGAATGGAGGAGCGTCCCCTGCGTGGCGAGCGCCGACGCTGACCTATGTAGCGGCTTGTGCCGATGGCATGGAATTTTCTACAAAGGCGAAGCCCGCCTTAACGCCCGCAAGGACATCCTCATGACGTCAGTCGACAGTTTCCAGTCCCGCCAGAAGCTCGTCGTGGGCGACAAGACCTATGACTATTTCTCGCTGAAGGCGGCGGAGGCTAACGGCCTGGAAGGGGTCTCCAAGCTCCCCTATTCGCTCAAGGTCGTGCTCGAAAACCTGCTGCGCAACGAGGACGGCCGATGGGTCACCAAAGACACGATCCTCTCCTTTGCGAAATGGTTGGCCGAAAAGGGCAAGACCGAGCGTGAAATCGCCTTCTCCCCCGCCCGCGTGCTGATGCAGGACTTCACCGGCGTCCCGGCCGTGGTCGATCTCGCGGCCATGCGCGACGCTTTTGTCGCGCTCGGGGGCGATCCGCAGAAGATCAATCCGCTCGTGCCCGTCGACCTCGTCATCGACCACTCGGTCATCGTCGACGAATTCGGCGCGCCCACCGCTTTCCAGCGCAATGTGGAGCTCGAATATCAGCGCAATGGCGAGCGCTATCGCTTCCTGAAATGGGGCCAGTCGGCCTTCGACAATTTCCGCGTGGTGCCGCCCGGCACCGGCATCTGCCATCAGGTCAATCTCGAATATCTGGCCCAGACGATCTGGACCCGAACCGAGGACGGCGGAGAAATCGCCTATCCGGATACGCTCGTCGGCACCGATTCGCATACGACCATGGTGAACGGGCTGGCGGTGCTCGGCTGGGGCGTCGGCGGCATCGAGGCCGAGGCCGCCATGCTTGGCCAGCCCCTCTCCATGCTCGCGCCGGAAGTCATCGGCTTCAAGCTCACGGGCGCGCCGAAGGAGGGCGTCACCGCGACCGACGTGGTGCTCACCGTCACGCAGATGCTGCGCAAAAAGGGCGTGGTCGGCAAGTTCGTGGAATTCTACGGCGCAGGCCTGAATCATCTCTCGCTCGCCGACCGCGCGACCATCGCCAATATGGCGCCGGAATATGGCGCGACCTGCGGCTTCTTCCCCGTAGACGCCGAGACGCTCGCTTATCTCAACACTTCCGGCCGCGCCGCCGAGCGCATCGCGCTGATCGAAGCCTATACGGAAGCGCAGGGCATGTTGCGCCGCTCGACCTCGCCCGACCCCGAATTCACCGACACGCTCGCGCTCGATCTCGCCGACGTCGCCCCCTCCCTCGCGGGTCCGAAGCGCCCCGAGGGCCGCGTGCCGCTGGAGGCTGTGGGCAGGGCTTTCGAAACCGCGCTCGCCGGCGAATATAAGAAGGAGGGCGGCCTCGGCCCGCGACACGCGGTCGAGGGCGCGAATTACGACCTCGGCCATGGCGACGTCGTGATCGCCGCCATCACTTCCTGCACCAACACATCGAATCCGAGCGTGCTGATCGGCGCGGGCCTGCTCGCGCGCAACGCCGTCGCCAAGGGCCTCAAGGTCAAGCCTTGGGTGAAGACCTCGCTCGCGCCCGGCAGCCAGGTCGTCGGCCAGTATCTCGCCAGGTCGGGCCTGCAGAAGTCGCTCGACGAACTGGGCTTCAATCTCGTCGGCTTCGGCTGCACGACCTGCATCGGCAATTCCGGTCCGCTTCCCGCGCCGGTCTCCAAGACCATTAATCAACACGATCTCGTCGCGGCGTCCGTCCTTTCCGGCAACCGCAATTTCGAGGGCCGCGTGAATCCGGACGTGCAGGCGAACTATCTCGCCTCGCCGCCGCTCGTCGTGGCCTTCGCGCTCGCCGGCACGGTGGCGACCGACCTGACCAAGGAGCCGCTCGGCCAGGGCGCGGACGGCAAGCCGGTTTTCCTGCGCGACATCTGGCCGAGCAACGCCGAGATCGACGGCTTCATCCGCGAGAATGTGACGCGCGACCTCTTCCGCGACACTTACGCCAATGTCTTTGCGGGCGACACGCACTGGCGCGCCGTGGCGGCGCCGGCGGGCGAGACCTATGGCTGGGACGACAAGTCGACCTATGTCCGCAACCCGCCTTATTTCGCGGGCCTCGCCAGGGAGCCGAAGGCGGTGAAGGACATTGTCGGCGCGCGCATCCTCGCGCTTTTCGGCGACAAGATCACCACCGACCATATCTCGCCGGCGGGCTCGATCAAGGCCGCCTCGCCCGCGGGCAAATGGCTGATGGACAATGGCGTGGCGCAGGCCGACTTCAATCAGTACGGCACGCGGCGCGGCAATCACGAAGTCATGATGCGCGGCACTTTCGCCAATATCCGCATCAAGAACCACATGATGAAGACCGCCGACGGCGTCGTGCCCGAAGGCGGCCTGACCAAATATTATCCCGGCGGCGAGACGCTTTCGATCTACGACGCCGCGATGCGCTACCAGAAGGACGGCGCGCCGCTCGTCGTCTTCGCGGGCGCGGAATATGGCAACGGCTCCTCGCGCGACTGGGCGGCGAAGGGCACGGCGCTGCTCGGCGTGCGGGCCGTGATCGCGCAGAGCTTCGAGCGCATCCACCGCTCCAATCTCGTCGGCATGGGCGTGCTGCCGCTCACTTTCGAGGCCGGAACGAGCTGGGCCTCGCTCGGCCTCGCCGGCGCGGAAACCGTCGCCATACGCGGGCTCGAAGCGGGACTCACGCCGCGCCAGAGGATCGTTGCGGAAATCGCCTTCCCGGACGGCAGAACGATCTCGGCGCCGCTGCTGCTGCGCATCGATACGCTGGACGAGCTGGAATACTTCAAGAACGGCGGCATTCTGCCTTACGTGCTGCGACAACTTGCCTCGTAAAAGAGCGGTCAAATACTGCCGCTATCGTTGACGGCTCGATTTTCATGCGACATCTTCGTGACGCTCGAGCGTGGGAGCTCCCGCGCCGCCCGAAATGGCGGCGCGAGTCGAAGCGACGCGCGAGAAGCAAAAAATAAGAATCGAAAATAGAGGAAACCTGAGGATGAAGAAGTTCTCCCTTTTCTCGGCCATCGCGATATTCGCGGCGATGACCGTCCCGGCCTTTGCGAGCTGCGACACCCACGCCGAGGACGAGCAGGCCGTCTGCGCTTCCAAATGCGAAGACCAGTATCTGAAGGACCAGCAGGGCTGGACCGCCGACATGACGAAAATCAAGGACAACAAGAAATCCTGCGACGAGAAGTGCGGCTGCCCGCAGAACTCGAAGGGCCTCTAAAGCTATTTTCGTTCCAGCCGAACGAGAGGGCGCGCGATCGGCGCGCCCTTATTTTTTGACCGGGCGCGCTCCCGCCGTGACGAACAATAGGGCGGCCGTCGCTCGATCCGCCAATGGATTCAAGTCCTGGCCGGCGGTCTCGCAGAATCCCTTCGAGACAATCCTGGGCGCGGAAGAACTGTCATATGATCGACGCGCGATTGACACAGCGCTCATCTTCCCCCAGTGTTCGCCCGCTTCGCGCGATATGAGGGCCGTTACTGGATCGGCGGGAGGGTTCTACGCCAGCGCCAAGCAAAGCACCCCAAATGTAGAAAGAGGAAGCGCTAAGATGAACAAATTCGCCTTTGTTGCGGCGGCGACCCTGTTTGCCGGCATGATGACCCCGGCTTTCGCCGATTGCGACACCCGCAAGGCTGACGAGGACAAGCAGGCTGCGGCGGCGTCGAAGTGCTACGACGAATATCTCTCCCGCAAGCAGAATTACGGCGCCAACAAGGACGAGCTCCGCGCCGCCTTCCAGGCCTGCAACGAGAAGGCCGGCTGCCCGCAGAATTCGGACCTGCTGAAGTAAGATCGTCCGGCGACCTCAAGAAAGAGGCTTCGGATCTTTGGGGCGCGCAGTTCATGCGCGCCCATAATTTTTGCCTTACTGCCGATAGACGTTGCCGTCCGGACCCTTCCAGCCATTGGGGTCTTCGTAGAAGCGGTATTCCTCGTCGAAAAGCACCGTCTCGCCCGGCGCCACATATTGCCTGCCCTTGGGATCGGAGCTGCGCGGCGCCGTCACGAAATGCTTGCTCGACGAGCAGCCTTCCTTGAACTTGCCGGCGTCGTCCGGCTTGCAGTCGAGATTGGCGCCCTCGGGAAAGAGCACTCTGGCGTTGAAGAAGATCTCATAGCCCTTCTCGCCCGTGGCGTGCATTTCGAGCTTCTCGGCCATCGTCTGCTTGAAGTCGAGGATCTTGCCCGGCTTGTCGAAACGCTGCTTGAGGAGGTTTTCCAGGATCGCCTTGGCGTGTTCCTCGGTCGGATCGCCGCAGCCGAGCCAGCAGCCGGCCAGCGCGGGGCCGGCGAGCGACGCGGCGGCGAGCGACAGGGCGAAAAGTTTCAGATATGCGCCTCGCATTGCGTTTCCTCTTCCTTGCGCCGCCCGATCATGAGACGGGCGATTGGCGCGCAGAGTAAAACGCTTTGTATGAAATGTCTTCAGATCACGCCGCGATTGGCGGGCGATCGGGTGACGGACGACCAACCTCGCTTTTCATGCCGAGGAGTCGTCAAAGGCGGCGTCTCGAAGCGCGAGGGCGAGCTCCGGATTTCGGGAAATGAAGGCTTCCTCGTCCTTCGAGACCCGAGCTTCGCTCGCTCCTCAGGAAGAGGAAACCTTCACCCGATCGCGGAGAACGTGATCGATTCCAGCGCGCATGGCGCGAAAAGCCGGTTCCTGCTTTTTCGCCGCGCGCTCTAACGTCCGGCGTCGGGCGTATCGGTTCCGCCCCAGAGATCCTTCACCTGATCGAAATGAACGCCGGGGTCATATTCGGCGTCGCCGAGATGCAGCCTCTGCGCCGAAAGGCGCCCCATGGCGGCGAGGACCGCATAGGACGCGACGACTCGTTCGCGCTGGGCGAAGATCAGCCCGATGCGCGCGTTCAGCAGTTCCTGCTGCGCGTTGAGAATGTCGAGCGTCGTTCGCTGGCCGGCCTTGGCCTCCTCGCGCACGCCGTAAAGCGCGCGCTCGGCGGCGGCGATCTGCGTTTGCGCCGCCGCGATCTGCGTCCTCGCGGCCTGCAGCGCGCCCCAATTGCCCCGCACCAGGGCGATGACGTCCGCCCGCGCGGCGTCGACGTCGAGCTTGCGCTGTCCGGCGACCTCCTTCGCCTCGCGCACCTGCGACGAGGTGAAGCCGCCCTCATAGAGCGGCACGTTGAGCCGGCCTCCGATCGAGGCGCCGATATTGCGGTTGTAGATCCCCGACATGTCCGTTTGCGTGAAGACATTGCCGACGATGGAGAGCCTCGGCATGAAGTCCGACTCGATCACCTTGATCGAAAGATCGGCGGCGTCGGCGTCGTGCCGCGCGGCGAGAATGACTGGATGCTCGCTTTCGGCGATGCGCTCGACTTCCTCGCGCGTCTTCGGCAGCAGGCCGTCGACGGCGGCGCCGGGCGCGAGCTTCCCGGGATCGACGCCGATGGTCTGGCGATAGGCGCCGATGCTGGCTTCGAGCGCCGCCCGCGCCTGCCCGACGAGCGACCGCCCCGACGCGAGCCGCGCCTCGGCCTGCGCGACGTCGGTCAGAGTGATCTGGCCGTAATTGTAGCGCTCGCGCGTCTGCCGCAATTGCTCGGTCAGAACCGCGACATTGTTTTCCTGCAATTTGAGCGCGGCCGTGTCGCGCAGCACGTTCATATAGGCCGAGACCGCGGCGAAGAGAATGCGCTGCTCGGTGAGCCGCAGGCGCTCGCGGCCCGCGAAGACGTTGGTCTCCGCTTCGCGCGTGGCGTTCTGCGTCTTGAAGCCGTCGAAGATCGGCTGCTCGATGGAGAAATTGGCGGCGCGCGGAACGCTGGAGCCGCTCTGAACGCTCTTGGTGCTCGCCATGGCCGTGGGGTCGTTGAGGTCGATGTCGACCTGCCGCTGCACATTGCGGTTCTGCTGCGCGCCGATAAAGGCGCCGCCATTCGCGCGCGGCCGCATGCCGGAAAGCGCCTGCGGCACTTTTTCGTCGAGGGCGCGCACGCCGGCGCGGCTCGAATTGATGACGGGACTGTTCCTGTAGGCGCGCAGCAACGCGCCGTCGAGCGTCTCCGCTTGTGCAAGAGGCGCCGCGACGCAGAGCGCGAACAGGAGAGCGCGCCGCGCGTTTCTCACATGGCCTCCCGCGCGCGCGCGGCGTTGAGCGCCTTCTCGTCCTCGCCGAAAAACGCGTAAAGCGCCGGCAGGACGATGAGCGTGAGCAGCGTCGCGCTGATCAGGCCGCCAATGACGACGGTGGCGATGGGACGCTGCACCTCCGCGCCCGTCGAGGTCGCAAGCGCCATGGGCGCGAAACCGAGCGAGGCCACGAGCGCCGTCATGACGACGGGACGCAGACGCGTCATCGCGCCCTTGAAGATCGCGTCCCGCTCAGGCAGGCCGCTCACCATGAGCTGGTGAATATAGGTTCGCATGACGAGGCCGTTGAGCACGGCCACGCCCGACAAGGCGATGAAGCCCACCGCCGCCGAGACGGACATGGGCATGTCGCGCGCCCACAAGGCGAGCACGCCGCCGATGAGGGCGAGCGGCACCGCCGTGAAGACGAGCGCCGCGTCGCGCGCCGAGCCCAGGGCCGAATAGAGCAGCAGGAAGATCATGAAGAAGCAGACCGGCACGACGATCATCAGCCGCGCGCGCGCCGCGGCGAGATTTTCGAACTGCCCGCCCCATTCGATCCAGTAGCCCGGCGGAATCTGCACCTTGGCGTCGACCTTGGCGCGCGCCTTATTGACGACGGAGGCGATGTCGCGCCCGCGGACATTGGCGCTGACGACGACGCGGCGCTTGCCGTTCTCCCGCGAAATCTGGTTCTGCCCGTCGGTCGTCGAAAAGCTCGCGACCTGTTTGAGCTGCACGGTGGAGACGTGGCCCTGCGCGTCGGGCGGCAGCGAGACCGGGATCGTCTCCAGCGCGCCGGCGTCCTCGCGTAGATTGTCGCGCAGCCGCACGATGATCGGGAAGCGGCGATCGCCCTCGAAGATCATGCCGGCGGGCTCGCCGCCGATCGCCGCGCCGATCGTGTCCTGCACGGCGCCGAGCGAGAGGCCGTAGCGCGCAATCGCGCTCTTATCCACCTTGATGTCGAGCACCGGCAGGCCGGTCACCTGCTCGACCTTCACGTCTTCCGCGCCGCGCGTCGATCGCAGGATCGCCGCGATGTGATTGGCGGCCTTCAGCATGGCGTCGAAATCCTCGCCAAAGACCTTCACCGCGATATCGCCGCGAACGCCCGCGAGCAGCTCGTTGAAGCGGAGCTGGATCGGCTGCGAGAATTCATAAGCGTTGCCGGGAAGCTTTTCGATCTCGGCGTCGATCTCCTCGATGAGCTTGTCCTTCGCGAGATGCGGATCGGGCCACTGATCCTCCGGCTTCAGCATGATGAAGACGTCGGTGAGGTTCGGCGGCATGGGATCGGTCGCGACCTCGGCCGTGCCCGTTTTTGAGAAGACGTAATCGACCTGCGGCAGCTTGCGGATGACGTTCTCGATGTCGAGCTGCATCGCCTGCGATTGCGTGAGCGAGGCGCTCGGGATGCGATTCGCCTGCATGGCGAGATTCTTCTCGTCGAGCCTCGGAATGAACTCCTGCCCGAGGCCGACATAGAGAAGCGCGGCGAAGAGAAAGGCGGCGACCGCGACGCCCATGACTTTCACCGGCGCGTCCATCGCCCGGCGCAGCGCCGGCTCATAGAGGCGCTTCAGGCCCTTCACGATGGCGTTTTCCTCCTCCTCGCCATGGCCCGAGACGAAGAGCGCGATCATGGCGGGGAAGAAGGTGAGCGAGAGCGCGAATTCCGACAGAAGCGCGATGATCACGGTCATCGCCATCGGATGGAACATCTTTCCCTCGACGCCCGAGAAGCTCAGGATCGGAAGATAGACGAGGATGATGATCGACTGGCCGTAAACCGTCGGACGCCGCATCTCGACGGCGGCGTCGATCACCGTGTCCAGCCGCTCGTCGGTCGTGAGCGGACGGCCGACGAGATGCTGCCGCTCCGACAGACGGCGCAGGCTGTTTTCGGCGACGATGATCGCGCCGTCGGCGATGAGGCCGAAATCCAGCGCGCCGAGGCTCATCAGATTGGCGCTGATCTTGCCGACATACATGCCGATGGCGAGAAAGAGCATGGTCACCGGAATGACCGTCGCCGTCACCACCGCCGCGCGGAAATTGCCGAGCATCGCAAAGAGCACGAGAATGACGAGGCCCGCGCCCTCGGCGAGGTTCTTGGCGACGGTCTTGATCGTCGCGTCGACGAGCAGCGTGCGGTTGAGGATCGTCTTCACCTCGACGCCCGGCGGCAGCGATTTGACGATTCCCTTCATCTTGTCGTCGACAGCGGCCGAGACGGTGCGGCTATTGGCGCCGATCAGCATCAGCGCCGTGCCGATGACAACCTCCTCGCCATTCAGGCTGGCGCTGCCCGTGCGCAGCTCCTTGCCGATGGAGACGCTGGCGATCTCCCGGACGCGGACCGGCACGCCGCCCCGCGTCGTCGCGACCACATCGCCAATGTCCTCGACATTCTCGAGGCGTCCGCCGCTCCTCACGACGAGGCCCTCGCCATTGCGCTCGACATAGCCGGCGCCGCGGCTGACATTGTTTCTCTGGATCGTCGCGGCGAGGTCGCCGAAGGACAGGCCGAGCGACATCAGCTTCGCGGGGTCGGGCTGCACATGATACTGGCGCACATAGCCGCCGAGCGAATCGACGCCGGCGACGCCCGGCACGGTGCGCAATTGGGGACGGATGATCCAGTCCTGCACGGTGCGCAGATAGGACGCCTGCTCGACCGGCGTGCGCAGCAGCGCGCCCTCGGGCGTGAGATACGCGCCGTCCCTCCGCCAGCCGGGCTCGCCTTCCTTCGCGAGCTTGCGCGGCTCCGCATAGCGCACGGTCCACATATAAATCTCGGAAAGGCCCGTCGCGATGGGCCCGATGCGCAACTCCACCGATGGCGGGAAATCCTCGCGCGCCTGCGAGATTCGTTCATTCACCTGCTGGCGCGCGAAATAGATGTCGACGCCGTCGGCGAAGACCGCCGTCACCTGCGCGAAGCCGTTGCGCGAGAGCGAGCGCGTATATTCGAGGCCGGGAATGCCGGCGAGCGCGTTCTCGATCGGATAGGTGACCTGCTTCTCCATCTCGAAAGCGGAGAGGGCCGGCGCGCGCGCATTGATCTGCACCTGATTGTTGGTGATGTCCGGAACCGCGTCGATCGGCAGATGGGCGAGCGCCCAAACGCCGAACGCGCCGACAAGCGCGACCAGCAGGACGACCAGCCAGCGGCTATGAACCGAAAAGGCGATGATCCGCTGCATCATGGGGCGCTAGTCGCTTGCTTCAACTGAATGGACCGGTTCGGAACCCCACCCTGTCCCTCCCCCTTGCAGGGGGAGGGAACGCCGGCGATCCGCGCCCCGCCAAACCTTGATGGCGCGCAGGAGCGGAACCCCCTCCCCATGCCAGGGGGAGGGTTGGGGAGGGGATCCTTCACCTTGGCGGAGATCGTCCACGGCGTCACTCCTCCGGGATTTCGCTCTTGCCCGATTCGGCCTTCAGCACGAAGCTGTTCTCGGCGGCGATCGTCTCTCCGGGCGCGAGCCCCTTGGTCACTTCCACAGAATTTTCGTCGCCATCGCCCAATTCGACGGAGCGCTTCTCGAAACCGTCCTTCACCCGAACGAAGACCGTCGGCTCGTTATGCACGAGCTGCACCGCGGCGCGCGGGACAAGCACTTTCGCCGGGCTCTGCTCGATCGCGATCTCGGCGTTGAGCAATATGCCGGGATGAAGCGCGAAATCGGGATTTTTGAAAGAGGCGATGACATGCCCGGTGCGGGTCTCCGGCGTGATCATCGCGCTCACAATGGAGACCCTGCCCTCGAAGCTGCGTCCGTCCGTCCCCTTGAGGACGACCGGCTGACCGACGCGCACGCTGGCGAGGCTCGCGACCGGCACGGCGAGATCGGTCTCGACCTCGGAAAGATCGGCGAGGACATAGATCTGACTTTCAGCCGTCACCGGCTGGCCGAGATTGACCAGGCGCTCGATGACGCGGCCCTTGATCGGCGCGCGAATCTCTTTCTCCCGCAGCCGGGCGATGGGCTGCGAAGCGAGCGCGGCGATCTCGCTCTCCGAGAGATCCAGCGCGGCGAGCTTGCCGCGGGCGAGGTCGAGCCTCAGCCTCGCCTCGGTGAAGGTCGCCTTGGCTTTGAGAAAGAGCTGCTCGGCGGTGATCTTCTTCTCGAAGAGGCCCTTTTCGCGCTGGAAGAGCTTCGACTGCAGATCGTAATTGGCGAGCGCCGCGAGATATTCGCTCTTCGCGTCGGCCACTTCGCGCGAATCGATGATGGCGACGGTCTCGTTTTTCGCCGCCTCGTCGCCGAGCCTCTTTCGCATTTCGGCGACGACGCCGGACACTTTGGCGGCGACGCGGGCAAGACGGTCCGGGTCCGGCTTCACCGCCGCCGGCACGGTGATCTGGCGCTTGATGACGCCCGGCCCGGCTTTGACGAAGCCGATCCGCGCGGCCGCGATCTGCTCGGGGGAAAGCTTGATCAGGCCCTCCGCGGCGGGCTCAACGCTCGAATCCGTCGCGGCGCCGCTCGCCTCGCCGGGTCCGCGCATCTTGGCGAGAAGCCCCGGCAATGCGGCCCCAATGGCGAGGCTCGCCAGAATTGCGAGAAGGAGTGGCGCGTTGCGGGGCATCGATTCGCTGTGGGGCTTCAGGCGCCGCGGCGCAAGGCCCATGGAGGGTTAACATTGGCGGGACGCCGGCGCCATGGCCGGGCGCGGGCGCGCCGGACTTTTCCCCATGCGCCGCCAGGAACGATTCTTAACGCCCGCCTCTTGCCGCGTCTACGCCAAGCGGACGTCGCGACTGCGACAAAAGCGCTGAATCAAAAACAAAAAAGCCCGGCCATGAAGGCCGGGCTCGGGACGTTTCGCGGGGGAAACGGAACTTAGTATTTCGCCAGGACCGGAGCCGGCGCGCCAAACGGATTGAAGTGCCAGTTCAGGCCCGCGCGGACGGTGTGCCAGCGGAAGGCGACCGTATTGGTCGAGACGTTGAGGAGCGACGCCGGCGCGCCGAGGCCGAAGCTCGCGGCGCCGAGGCCCGTCTGACCGACGGTTCCGAGATCCGTGTAGAGATACTCGACCTTGAGCGACCAGGCCGGGAAGGCCAGCGGGGTCCATTCGACGCCGCCGCCCGCCGTCCAGCCGACGCGCGTGTCGGAATGCGTGGCGGCCGCCTGCGAGCCCCAGGCCGGCGGCACATTGTCGATGCGCGTATAGACATGCGCATATTCGACGCTGCCGTAAGCCAGACCGCCCGTGCCGAAGATCAGCAGGTTCGGATAGGACGGAAAGGTGAAGCCGACGCGGCCGCGGGCGGTGCCGAACCAGTCGACATACTGATTGGCGGTCGCGAAGCCCGAGGACGGAACGCCCCAGAAAGGCGAGAGATAGGCGCTCGCAATGTTCTGACGGGCGCGCAGGTCGGCGGCCTGGATGTCGGCTTCAAAGCCGAGAACCAGCCAGGGGTTGAACTGATAGTTGTAGCCGATCTGACCGCCGCCGAGGACGCCGTTCAGATTGACCGGCACGTTCCATAGGCCGATGGGGCCGTCGAAGAAGGGGCCCGCAATGTTCTGGGCCGCGATCTGACCGCCCTGCATGAGGTCGCCATTGCCGAAGCCGTAGCCGATGTTCACGCCGCCATAGAGGCCGGTCCAGGAGAAGGCCGGCGGCGGGGGAACGTAGACCGGCGGCGGGCCCTTGCGGGACGGGAGGTCGGCGGCGAGCGCCGAACCGGCGACAAGAGCCAGCGCAATGCCGGCGGCGACAGGAAATTTGGCCATTGTGACCCCCTCGTAAGAAAACCTGTTTTCCTTGCGGCTGTCGTCGCGGAAGCGACACCCGCCGTCGTGAAAAGACTTACGGCCGAACCTCGAACACGGTCAATGAAAAGGCGGGCTGAACAAGGCTTGTGCAGTGCGTTTGCCGCCGCGCGTGACAATTGCGCAACAGAATAGGCGCGGGCGATGACGCAAGGGGGGTTATTTGGAGTTGCGTTCGCGCCGCAGCCGCTCCCAATATTCGAGCCGCTTGGCGAGCTCGCGCTCGAATCCGCGCTCCACGGGCCGATAGAGCTTCTGCCGCTTCAGCGATTCGGGCCAGTAGTTCTGGCCGGAAAAGGCGTCCGGCGCGTCGTGGTCATATTCATATCCCTCGCCATAGCCTTCCTCGCGCATCATCCGGGTCGGCGCGTTGAGGATGATCTTGGGCGGCATGAGCGAGCCCTTCTCCTCCGCGAGGCGGCGCGCCTTCTTATAGGCGACGTAGCCGGCGTTGGATTTGGGCGCCGTCGCCACATAGATCAGCGCCTGAGCGATGGCGAGCTCGCCCTCCGGCGAGCCGAGAAAGTCATAGGCGTCCTTGGCGGCGTTGGCGATCACGAGCGCCTGCGGATCGGCGAGCCCGATATCCTCGACCGCCATGCGCACGATTCGACGCGCCAGGAACAACGGGTCTTCGCCAGCGTCGAGCATGCGCGCGAAATAATAGAGCGCCGCGTCCGGGTCCGAGCCGCGCACGCATTTATGCAGCCCGCTGATGAGATTGTAATGGCCTTCCTGCGCCTTGTCGTAAATGGGCGCGCGGCGCTGCACGACGTCCGCGAGCGCGGCGCGATCGAAGATTTCTCCCTCGCGCGCGGCGCGCCAGATTTCTTCCGACAAAGTGAGCGCGGCGCGTCCGTCTCCGTCGGCCATGGCGATCAGCGCCTCGCGCGCGTCGGCGTCGAGCGGCAGCTTCCTGCCTTCCGCTTCTTCCGCGCGCGCGAGCAGCTTCTCGATCGCTGGCGCGTCGAGCGCCCTGAAGGTCATCACGCGCGCGCGCGAAAGAAGCGCGGCGTTGAGCTCGAAGGACGGGTTCTCGGTCGTCGCGCCGATGAGCGTGATCGTCCCATCCTCCATCACGGGGAGGAAACTGTCCTGCTGCGCGCGGTTGAACCGGTGAATCTCGTCGACGAAGAGCAGCGTGCCCTGTCCCGTGGCGCGCCGCGCCCGCGCGGCGTCGAAGGTCTTCTTGAGATCGGCGACGCCCGAGAAGACCGCCGAAATCTGCGCGAAGGCGAGCTTGGTCTCATGCGCGAGAAGGCGCGCGACGGTCGTCTTGCCGGAGCCGGGCGGCCCCCAGAGAATGAGCGAGCCGAGCGCGCCTCCCTGAACGAGACGCGTGAGCGCGCCCGCGGGGCCGAGCAGATGATCCTGGCCGACGACCTCGTCGAGGCGCGTCGGGCGCAGCCGGTCGGCGAGCGGCCGCGGCGCCTGCGCGTCGAGCTTCGCGGTTTCAAAGAGGTCGGGCATCGGTTGCGATCGTTCGTAAACTTATTACTTGGCGTGGTCGACGTTGATTACCACCTCGACGCGGCGGCGACCAACGATTACCCTGCCGTCAAGTAAATGATTCGGCCCGGTAAGCCTGCGTATTGCCGAAAAACTGCGTTTTTCGCGTCGAAGCCCGCGACTAGAGCGGTGCAACAAACGGAACTCAGGATATGCGGACAATAGCTTTCATCACGCAAAAGGGCGGGGCCGGCAAGAGCACGCTGGCGAGCAGCGTCGCCGTCGCCGCGCGCGCGGCCGGAGAACGCGTCTTCCTCATCGATCTCGACCCGCTGCAGACGCTCGTGAAATGGTCGGGCGCGCGCGAATCTTCGGATATCGGCGTCGAGCACGTGCCGCCGAGCAAGCTCGCCAAGGCCATTTCGGCGCTCGAGAAGAAAGGCGTCACGCTCGTCGTCATCGACGCGCCGGGCCAGGACGGCGAGCCCGCCGCCGCCGCGATTCGCGCCGCCGATCTTTGCGTGATCCCCGCGCGGCCGAACGTCTTCGATCTCTGGGCGAGCGAGAAGACCCGCGCGCAGGTGAAGGAAGAAGGCGGCGACTACGCCTTTCTGCTCAATCAGTGCCCTCCCGCGCAGCAGAGCGCGCGCGTCGAGATCGGCGCCAAGGCGTTGCAGGCGATGGGCGGACTGCTCGCGCCGCTCGTGTCGGCGCGCGTCGATTATCAGGAGGCGGCGCGGCTCGGGCTCGGCGTGAGCGAATATAATCCCGACGGCGTCGCCGCGCAGGAGATGAAGGAGCTGTGGGGCTCGATCAAGCGCCGCCTGAAGCGCGCGCCGGCGAAGGCCGCTCCCGCCAAGCCGGCGACGGAGAAGGCCATCCCCGCGCCGAAGGCGCCGGCTCAAAAGGCCGTCGCGCAGAAGCCCGCCGCGGAAGCGCCGAAGAAACCCGCGAGAAAAGCCGCCTGAAGGAAAGCGCCTCACATGCTTTTAGGCGGAATCGCCTAAACGCGATCGTTTCTAAAGGTATAGAGCGCGCTCTCGCAGCCTGTGTCCCCGAGGATATTCGTCATTGCGAGGCGGCGCAGCCGCCGAAGCAATCCAGGGCCGTGATGACGCCTCTGGATTGCTTCGCTTCGCTCGCAATGACGGCGGGAAAGGCTAGAGCGCAGTTCGCGCGCTCCAACTAGGCGATCTCGACGATCCTGGCGCTGTGGTGGATCACCTCGACCTTGTCGCCGACGCTCTTGCCCATCAGGGCCTGCGCGAGCGGCGCGACATAGGGAATCAGGCCCTTGGCGGGATCGGCCTCGTCCTCGCCCACGAGCCGGAACCGGCGGCGCTCCCCGCCTTCGAGCTCTACGACCACCTTATGGCCGAAGCGGACGACGGAATGATCGGCGATGGCGCGCACGACCTCGGCGCTGGCGCGTCGCGCGGTCCAGTAGCGCAGATCGCGCTGGGCGAGCGCGAGCGCATGCTGGTCGTCCTTCGACGTCGCCGCCTCGATCTCGCCGTGAAGCCGCGCCAGCGCGTCGTCGATCTGCCGCAAACCCTCCGGCGTCACCAGATTGCGATGCGGACTGACCGGGCGATCGGGCAGATCCTCGCGCGGATTGTCATCGTCCTGTTCCTTGGTGAAAGCCGAACTCATGCGTCCTACCTTTGCGCCGCAATCTGCAAATGACGAGCGGCCCATAAGCTTGCTGTCGCACGGGCCGCTCGAGAGACATTACAGGCGGGCGGGCGAAAGTCGAGAATGCGCAGCGACGCTGCGACAACGCGGCGCGGCTCTCGCGCGTCGCTCAAGGCATCTCAACGACGACCCGCCCGCGTATCTTGCCCGTCACGATCGCGCGCGCCCTCTCCAGCGCCTGATCGAAGGGCGTCACCTCACACATGGCGTCGATCGTCGCCGCGTCCAGATCCGCCGCGATTCGAGCCCAGGCCTCGCGGCGCAAGCCGATTCTCGGGCGCACGGCCTCGACGCCGAGCAGCGAAACGCCGCGCAGGATGAAAGGCGCGACGCTCGTCGGCAGATCCATCCCGCCGACATTGCCGCAGGCCGCGATCGCGCCGTCGAATTTCGTCTGCGCGAGCAGATTGGCGAGGGTGACGCCGCCGACCGAATCGACGCCCGCGGCGAAGCGCTGGGACTGCAGCGCCTTGCCGGGCCGGGAGAAATCGTCCCGCGCATGGATTTCGCGCGCGCCGATGGATTTCAGATAGTCGGCCTCGGCGACGCTCCCCGTAATGGCGGCGACGCCCCATCCCGCCTTGGCGAGAAGCGCGACCGCGAAGGAGCCGACGCCCCCGGAGGCGCCGGAGACGACGGCGAGCCCATCCTGCGGGGTCAAGCCGTGACGCTCCAGCGCCAGCACGCAGAACATGGCGGTGAGGCCCGCCGTGCCGACCGCCATGGCGCGCGCGGGCGTAAGCGAATCAGGCAGCTTCACGAGCCAGTCGCCGGAAAGCCGCGCCTTTTGGGCGAAGCCGCCGTAATGCGCCTCGCCGATTCCGCAGGCCGTGGCGACCACGACGTCGCCCGGCGCAAAGCCGTCATGGGTCGATCTCGTCACGCGCCCGACGAGATCGACGCCGGGGATCATGGGAAAGCGCCGGACTACGGGCCCCTTTCCGGTCACGGCGAGCCCGTCCTTGTAGTTGATCGCCGAATACAGGACGTCGAGATCGACGTCGCCCGGCATGAGCGCATCCTCGTCCATCATGACGTATCCGGCGCTGTAACGCTCTGAATCCTTGTCGATCAGGACGGCTTTGAAAGAGGACATGCGCGCTCCAAGTTGATCGGGCGGTTTGATTGGGGACGTTACTCCTCAATAGGCGGTTCGGAGAGCCTCATCTAGGCGGCCCGCGAGGCGATCCGGCCGGGCGGCCTGCGTTAAACTTAGGATTGCTGGTTTCTCGGAGTTCCTTCGTGTTATAGGGCGGCTCGCAACATTTGTATCGAATTCTGATCGGAGGCAAAAAGAACCAATATTTCTTGCTGAAATGGAAACGCTGAGATATATTATAGAGTAATCCTCGCCCGTTCGACCAAGCCTCCATCGTAATCGGTTTTGCTCGAGCATTTTGAAGCGGCGACGCTTTCGCGAATAGACGCACAGTCTATCCGGGTCACACAAAGGCAACAGGCGCACTATGACCGTCACCAACAATATCGAACTCGCCGCGGACATCGTCTCCGCCTATGTCAGCAATAATTCCGTCCCGGCGGGCGATCTTCCGCAGCTCATCAGCGAAGTTTACAACGCGCTGCTGCGGGTCGGCTCGAATGTCCCGGCGGCGCCGGCCGAGCCGCCCAAGCCGGCCGTGGCGGTCAAGCGCTCGGTGACGAACGACTACATCGTCTGCCTCGAGGACGGCAAAAAGTTCAAATCCCTGAAGCGCCACCTGCGCACCCAATATGGGCTCTCGCCGGAAGAATATCGCGAGAAATGGGGCCTGCCCGCCGATTATCCCATGGTGGCGCCCAATTACGCCAAGGCGCGCTCCAATCTCGCCAAGCAGATGGGTCTCGGCCAACAGCGCCGCCGCCGCGGCAGCAAGTAAAAGCTCTCGACAAAGCGGAAACCCGCGGCGCCGGGCCGCGGGTTTCTTTTATTTGAGGCTCTGAAGGCCGCGGCTCAGCCTTCGTCGTCGCTTTCTATGTCGCCGTCGATGAGGCCGGAGACGTCGTCCTCGCCCTCTTCCTCCTCGAGGAAGGTGTCGTCATCGCCCGCGTCGTCGATCTCCACATCGTCTTCGACGTCAATGGTCTCCGCCGCGGATTCCTCGGCCTCGACCTCCTCGAGCGACACCGTGTCGGCGCTCTCCTTCTCGATATCGCTCTCATCCTCCTCGACGCGGGCGGCGGCGCGGCTGAGCGCGGCGACCTGGAAGACCGTCCCGCATTTCGGACAGACGATCGGGTCCTTGTTGAGATCGTAGAATTTCGTCGCGCAGGACTGGCATTGACGCTTGGCGCCGAGTTGGGGTTTAGCCACGGTTCGTTAATCCTTGCGAATGAAGCAGCGTGGGAACGCCCGCCTTGATGATTGACCGTCGGGCGCTCGGGTTAGTGGGCTCCGGCGGCGCTGTCAAATGGATAAATGCGCGGGCGCGCGCGGACTGATTCGGCCATTGCAAAGCGCCGCGCGGATTGGCATAAAAAAGGGCGCGCGGGTGTAGCTCAATGGTAGAGCAGCAGCCTTCCAAGCTGAATACGAGGGTTCGATTCCCTTCACCCGCTCCAAATTTTCCCGAAAAATTTATGGAGGCGATCATGTCGGCCGATTTCGAGAATCTCGCCTGCTTTTGAGCGAATGTCCAAGCGCCGGAAGGGCTTCAACTCCGAGACCCATGTGAAGCGGGGACCGAGAATCATCCATGGCGACAAGGAGCTCGTGGAAAAACTCGGCCGCGCCGACCCCTGTCCCTGCGGCTCGGGCCGAAGCTTTCAAACGCTGCTGCCTGAAGTCGGGCCGCTATGACGGCGCGGAACGAGACCATTACTTTCAGAGAATGAGCAAAGCGAGCGGCTCGCCGCAATATAGTCCCGCCGTGAAGAAGGCTAAGGACATCGCCGCCGGCGCCGTGCTGCTGGCGTCCATCGGCGCGGCGGCGATCGGCGCGCGCGTCTTCGTCCCCTTTCTCGTCGAAAAACTCAGCGGCTACCGTCATCCAAATTGCCGGCCTTCTCGCCTATGCCTCCCGCCGTCATTGCGAGCGGAGCGAAGCAATCCAGAGCCCTCGTCACGGCCCTGGATTGCTTCGCTTCGCTCGCAATGACGATGGAAAACGGATGCCCTCCGGGAAGCCCGTCAATTCGGAAGACACAGGCTGCTAGCGCCCGCCCTTCTGCTTCATGGCCGCGAGCAGCGCTTCGCCCAGCCCGCCCGGCGCATTGGCCGCCGGCTTCGCCCCGCGCGGCGCGGCGAATTGCTGGGGGCCGCGCGGCCGATTGGCGTCGCGGCCCTGGCCGCCGCCTTGTCCCGTCTTGGCCTGCTGGCCCGGCGCGTCGTCGAGGCGCATGGAGAGCGAGATGCGCTTGCGCGGCGCGTCCACCTCCATCACCTTCACTTTGACGATGTCGCCGGGCTTCACGACGCTGCGCGGGTCTTTGACGAAGTCCTTCGACATGGCGGAGATGTGCACCAGCCCGTCCTGATGCACGCCGATATCGACAAAGGCGCCGAAGGCCGCGACATTGGTGACGACGCCTTCGAGCGTCATGCCGGGCCTCAGATCGTTCAGCGTCTCGACGCCCTCCTGGAAAGTCGCGGTCTTGAAGGCCGGGCGCGGATCGCGGCCGGGCTTCTCCAATTCGGCGAGCACGTCGGTGACGGTCGGAACGCCGAAGGTCTCGTCCGCGAATTGCGCCGGCCTCAGCCTGCGCAATTCATTCGCATTGCCGATGAGCGACCGGATGTCCGTCTTCGCCGCATCGAGAATGCGGCGCACCAGCGGATAGGCTTCGGGGTGCACGCCCGAGCGGTCGAGCGGATCGTCGCCGTCGATGATGCGCAGGAAGCCGGCGCTCTGCTCGAAGGCTTTGGGCCCGAGGCGCGGCACGTTCTTCAACGCGGCGCGCGTGCGAAAGGGCCCGTTGGCGTCGCGATGCGCGACGATATTCGCCGCAAGCGTTTCGCCGAGGCCCGACACGCGCGCGAGCAGCGGCGCCGAGGCCGTGTTCACGTCGACGCCGACGGCGTTCACGCAATCCTCCACCACCGCGTCCAGCGCGCGAGAGAGCTTCATCTCCGAGACGTCGTGCTGATATTGCCCGACGCCGATGGATTTCGGCGTGACCTTGACAAGCTCGGCCAGCGGGTCCTGCAGACGCCGCGCAATGGAGGCGGCGCCGCGCAGCGACACGTCGAGATCGGGCAGCTCCTTCGAGGCGTATTCGGAAGCCGAGTAGACCGACGCGCCCGCTTCCGACACGACGATCTTGGTGAGCTTCAATTCGGGATGCTTCGACATCAGCTCGCCCGCGAGCCTGTCCGTCTCGCGCGAGGCCGTGCCATTGCCAATGGCGATTAATTCGATCTTGTGCTCGCGCGCGAGGCGCGCCAGCGTCGCGATCGATTCGTCCCAGCGGCGCTGCGGCTCATGCGGATAGATGGCCGTCGTCGCGACGATCTTGCCCGTGGCGTCGATCACCGCGACCTTGACGCCCGTGCGGAAACCGGGATCAAGGCCGATCGTCGCGCGCGCGCCGGCCGGCGCGGCGAGCAGCAGGTCGCGCAGATTTTCGGCGAAAACGCGGATCGCTTCTTCTTCAGCGAATTTCCACAGGCGCGAGCGCGCGTCGACCGAGAGATGCAGCTCGATCTTGGTGCGCCACGCCCAGCGCGCCGTCTCGAGCAGCCATTTGTCGCCGGGCCGGCCGCGATCCTCGATAGCATAGCGGCGCGCGATGCGGCTCTCATAGCCGCCTACGCCGGGCTCGGCCTCCGGCGCCATTTCGAGCTCCAGCATCTCCTCCTTCTCGCCGCGAAAGAGCGCGAGAATGCGATGGGAGGGCAGCTTGGAGATGGGCTGCGAGAATTCGAAATAATCGGAATATTTGACGGCCGCCGCCTCCTTGCCTGCGCGCGGCCTGGATTTCAGCACGGCCTCCCGCCAGTGAGTCTCGCGCAGCGCGCCGATGAGATCGGCGTCCTCGGCGAAGCGTTCGACGAGAATGGCGCGCGCGCCCTCCAGCGCCGCCTCGGCCGTCGCGACATTCTTTCCGGCGTCGACAAAGCCTTCCGCCTGCGCCTTCGGGTCCTTCTCGGGCGAGGACAAAAGCGCGTCGGCGAGCGGCGCGAGGCCCGCTTCGATGGCGATCTGCGCCTTGGTGCGGCGCTTGGGCTTATAAGGCAGATAGATGTCTTCGAGGCGCGCCTTGTTGTCGGCCTCCATGATGACGCGCCTCAGCGCGTCGTCGAGCTTGCCCTGGCTCTCGATCGATTCGAGAATCGCCTTGCGGCGCTCCTCCAGCTCGCGCAGATAGCGCAGCCGCTCCTCGAGCTTGCGCAATTGCGTATCGTCGAGCTGACCCGTCGCTTCCTTGCGGTAGCGCGCGACGAAGGGAACTGTGGAGCCGCCGTCGAGAAGGCCGATCGCGGCCTCCACCTGCCATGGTTTCGCCGAAAGTTCCTCGCTCAGCCGCTCGACAATTGATGTCATTGACGACGCCTCTCTCGAATTGAAGGAGGGAGGCTTGTAGCCAAGCCCGGCGGGAGAAGTCAAAGACCCCGTCCCGCCCGGGCTTCGTCACACACAGATCACTTCAGCCGCTCCTCAAGAAGAGGATGGTCCGGCCAGCATTTCCGATCTTCGCGCGACAGCGGCTCCGCCCGTCCGGGCGACATCAGCCAAGCGGGGATCGACTCGGCGCGCGCGAGATAATTGCCCGGCGCCGCCGTCGTTTCATTCTTTCTCCAGGCCGTGAGGAAATTGCAGTCGCTGACGCCAAAGCTTGCGGTCGCCATCGCCGTCCTGGATTCGATGATGGGCGTCGCCGCCGAAACCAGCACGATTGTCGATATGGCCGTCGCAAAGCGACCGTTGTCGCGCGGCGTCAGAACCGCGATTCGCGCGAAGGCGAAGGAAAGCACGAAGAGCGGCGCAATCGACGCGCGCATCGTGAAATCATTGTAGAGGCCGATGCTATAGACGGGCAATATGAGCAACAGGCCGAGCGCCAGCGCCAGCAGGCGACGGTCGCAGGGCTCGACGATCCTCCAGGCGTAGAGCACGATCGCCGCCTGCGGAATTTCCACGAGGACATGAAGCAGATAGCGCGGGAAAAAGCCCTCGCGCAGGACCAGCCATTCCTTCATCACGCCGCCATTGTCGATCATGAGGTAGACGGCGACCGGCAGGAAGCAAAGGCTGCTCGCGACCGCGATCAGGGTCTCGCGCCCGAACAGACGGCTTGGGAAAAGCGCCATCGCGAAATAAGCGAGGAAAGGCGCCGCGCCCATCACGGCGAGCGGCGACCAAAGGACCGTCGCGGCGAAGGAGACGGGCAAGATCGCAAACGCCACGGCGCCGCGCACATAGAGAAGCGAGAGAATCCCGAACAGCCAGCCCGGCGCCATGTGGTTCGGCGCCCAGAAGAGCAGGGCGAGGTGGCTCGAATACTGCAAGCGAATATCCGAGAAATATTCGCCCCACCATTCGATGTGATCGAAGGGCATGAAAGGCTCGCCCTTGATCGTCTCGGCCGCCTCGGCGATGAGGACCGGCAAGACGTCCAGTCCGCTGAAACCGATGAACACAAGCAGAACCGCCGCCTTGTTGGCCTTGGCGAGGCTGGCGACAAAATAGCAGATGGCGCCGACGATGGTCGCATTCTGGGCGAGCAGCGCGAGATGAGCGGCGTAGAGTCCGGACATGCGGCCGACGAGGCTGGGCAAAAGATACATGCCGAGCGGCGCGCGCAACATATAGAGCGTCTCATCGTTTTGATAGGAAACGGCTGCGCCGTTGCGCACGAGATCGGCGAGGACGGCGTCCCGGACGAGCCAGTCGCGCATCGAATAGAAAAAATGGCCCTGGCCGCCGAGCATACAAAGCCCGAGACCCAGACACAGGGAAAGCGCAAGCGTCGTCGCGTTCACCGGCTTCGCAAGGAGCGCGTTCGCCGACCGCGCGCGCCAAGCCGTAACGGCGGCGCCCACGCAACCCGCCCAGACCAGCGCGGCGGCCGGCCATTCCATCGACGCCGCGAGTATCGCATTCGGCAAAATGAAGAGGAGGACGATAAGCCACAGCACGTCGCCGTCGCTCGGTCTCCGCGCGACGGCAAGCGATCGAGAACCGGCGACGGAATGGACGCCGTCCTCGGCGGCGGGCGTCGAGGGAGAAAAACATGCGACCCGGCCGAAAACGTTGACCGACATTGCTAACCTCATCTTTGAGCCTGCGCGGCGACGGCCGAGAAGACGAAATCGCGCATGAGCGCATAGCTCATCGCCGCGATGAACGGCGTGAGCGCCATCGCCCCCAGCGCCGGAGCGAGCCCCGCCCATTCGAGCGCGCGGAGCCCGGCGGCGTTGATCCAGAACAGTCCGAAGTAGACGCCGACGAAGCGCATGAGCAGGCGCGGATCGGACGAGCCGAATACAAGCCGCCCCGTCGTGCGGAAATTGAACAGGACGCCGAGAATCCAGGAGATCGCCAGGGAGAAGACTACATGCCCCGTCAGGCCGAGGACGATCAGGAAAGCCGCATAGTTGAAGAGCGTGTTGACCCCGCCGACGAGCAGGAACTTCAAAATGCGGGCGTCGATCCTCGGCGCGAGCGCGCGCCAGGGGCCGACGAAGCCGCGCTCTTTGAAAGAGCGCCCCGGCGGGATCGCTTCATCTTTCATTTTGACTCCCCCGGATCGCCATATGCTGGCGATTTGCCGCGTCCGACGAAACGCGGATCGCCGCCAAAGACGCCGGACATTGCGCGCGCGGTCTTCATGAAGGCGCCGCCTTGCGGGGTGAGCCGCCATCCCGAGGAGGCGCGCTCGAGATTGCCGGAAAGCTCCTGCTCCCGGATGCGCCGGTCGATCTGCGCCCAGTCGCTCACATAGACGCGCACAAAGGCGTCGCGCGCCTCCTGCTCCGTCAGCGGACGGTCCGCGGCTTCGAACCGCGACAGCATGAAGACCGAAATTGAGCGGTCGACCGTTATCGGACCGAGAACGAAGGCGGCGAAAAGAAGCGACGTCGCGACGATCGCCGCGCCCAGCGCATCGGCGCCGTCGAGACCGAAGCGGCGCGCGACCCGCGGCAGAGCCGCGATGAAAAACGCCAGCAAGGCGAGAAATACGAGGCCGAGAGCGCCGACGCCGCGATAGAACATGATCCCTGGACCGAAGGCGGCCGACGCCGCACGCAGCAGAGCGACGAACAATGCGCCGCCGATGAGCGCGGCGAGCGCATAAACGAAAATGAGAGCGATGGCGCGGCGCAAAACGGCGCGCGGCTCAATTGCCGTCGTCATGACGCGATCCGTTCATGAGGTAAATTCGGAAATTCGGGTTGGCGTAATCGGCCGTTGCGCGCGCGGTCCAGCCTTCTGGCGCGGCGAACGCCGGATCATGCGAGGAGACGACCAGCGCCGCGATGTTGAATGCGCCGGCGCGCCGGCGCGCTTCATCGAGCGGCAAGCTTGTATCGGCGAAAATCGGCGCGAGCTCGGCGATGCGCGCCTCGACGCCTGCTCGCGGCGCGCCGAAGAGCCGGCCATTATGGCGGTCGGCGACGGCGGTGGGAAATCGACCGTAAAGGCCGTAGCCATAAGCGCGTCCGGCTTCCGGACGCGCCTGCACGACGGCGCCGCGCGGAAGATGCGCGTCGAGCCACGCCCAGGCCGCCATTTCATCGGCCAGAGTCGCGCGCATATGTTCATGCGGAAAGAAAAGGCGCATCTGCGCGACCGCGGCGCCGACCGCCGCATAGGCGAAGGCGAGGCAGACTCCGGCGACGACCCCGACACGCCCCTGAAACAAAAGGCCCTGGCGAAACGCCGCCGCCGTCCAGATCAACGCCGCGAATTGCGCGAACAGCATCGCGCGCCAGCCGAGATCGTTCAGCAAAATCGTCGATTCCACGAAAGAGCCGATCAGGAACGAAGCGGCCGTCAGGCAAAGCAACAACAGCCCAAGCTCATCGGCGTAGCCGCGCCTGCCGGCCTTTCGCCAGAAGACATAGGCGCCGAGAACGAATATTCCGAAATCGACGAGGTAGAACAGCGGCATCGAGGCGCCGCGATACAGCGCGCCGGCCGCTTCCGAGCCGGCGGCGATGTCGATCCACTCGGGACCGCGCAGGCGGAAGCCGATCGGGGCGGAATCGCCGCTTCCCAAACGCGGCGACAGGGTCAGGAGCCAGGGCGTCGCCAGGGCGAGCGCCGAAAGCCCCGCAAGGACGAGTCGCGCCGCTTCGGCGCGCCGGCGGCGCCACAGCAGCGAGAAAAGCCAGAATCCCGCGCCGAGCGCCGCCGGCATCGCCACATAGACGGACTCGCCCGCCATGGAGGCGAAGGCCAGCGCCGCCAGCGCCACGCGCCGCCAGTTTTCGCCGGGGCTCGTCAACGCGATGAAGCCGACAAAGGCGGCGTTCAGCGCCGCGAGGTGATGCGGCACCCACATCACGCTGCTGAACCAGGAAGTGACCTGCTCGTCCCAGTCGCTGAAATGCAGAAAGAGAAAATCAAGCTGGCCGTCCTTCGCGAAATAAAGCGTCGCGAGCGGAAAGAAGTCGAGCCCCGTGGCGAACAACAGCGCGAGAAGCGGCCAGTTCGCGGCGCGCGGCTTGTCTCCAGCCGCCGCATCGGCGCCGCCGCGCCGCATGACCGCCTGCGCAAGCGCGAAAAGCGCAAATCCCATCAAAGGCGCGCTGGCGTAGACGGCATGGCGCGCCGCGATTCCGAGCGGCGCGCCGAGCGCGGCCACGACGGCCGGCAGCGTATAGAAGAGGTAATAATAGGACATCGCCCGGCCCGGCTCGTAAAAGGTCGGATTCCAGGGCGGCGCGCCGGATTCGGCGAGCGACCATGTCGCGGCGGCATGTTTGACGTAATCGACCGCGAGCAGCGAATGCTGCAAGTTCCCGACGCCCGGCATGTCGACGACGAGCGCGATTGCGCCAAGGGTCCAGACCAGCGCGGCGACGATCCATCCCGGATGAGGCGCCGAGTCGGCTGCGCCTTTGCGCATCAGCGCCGGCGCGCCGAGCGCCGCCAGGGCCAGCGCGGAGAGCGTCATCGCCAAAGGCCCCAGCCGGCCCGCGAGGTCGAGAGATATGGGAAGGCACCCGAAGCCGCAGATCAGGGCGACGCCGAGGCGTTCGAGACGCGACCCTTCGGAGAAACCGGGAAACCGCAGGCGCTCCGCGAAAGCGGCCCCGCCGCAGGAGACGATCGTCGACAATAGAACAAAGGCCGCGAGCGTCGATATGATTTCCGAGAGGGCGATCGCCATTGCGCGTCCCGAGGCGTTCCAATTCCAAAGGCGTCGCGCATTATGGCCTTCAGGAGCTTAAGGCCGTGTTTAACGAAAGGAAGGGCGGCGGGCGCCTCTCGCCGCGCGGCGTTAACCATATTTCCCCTGTCGGCGTTGTCTTCGACCGATGCGGCCACGCGCGGAGCCGACGCCAATATCGGACAGTTTCGTTAACGGCGCGGCCAATATGGGCGTCCGCGCCGCCGCTTCCCCGGCGCGCCCGGCGAGATGAAGCGGCGCGCTCGCGCGCGGCCCACAAGATCGGCCCCGGAACCGTTGCGAACGCCGCTCGACTCCTGATTCGTGCATGCTGCGTTCGCGCTTGGGCCGGAACGTTAACGCCCGCCTTTCGCAAGGCGTCAAAATACCCTTTTCCGGCGGTTGACAGGCCGCGATGCGCCGCTTTCCCGTCATCGAGCGCCCGTTCCCCGTTGAATCCCAGCGTTAGTTAAAGACCACGATAGAGATACTATATATGGGGCGAACAGAGCATGACTCGTTGCGAGTCAGCGATTCGGCCGCGATTCGTTCGCGCGCTGTTCAAGAGGTAAAGTCGCGCGCCGCCGAAAGTTCCTTTATGAGACGGCGGCCCCCTAATTTGCCGGCGGCCAGGGTCAAGAACGAGAAGAAGCGACAACGTCCATGCCGCCGCTCCCGCCTGGAAGCCGCGCCGCCGCCCAAGGGGTCGCGGCGGTGCTCGGCCCCACCAATACCGGCAAGACGCATCACGCTATCGAGCGGATGCTCTCCTTTCCGACCGGGCTCATCGGCCTGCCGCTGCGGCTGCTCGCGCGCGAGGTCTATAATCGCGTCGTCGCCAGGGTCGGGAGCGAGGCGGTCGCGCTGATCACCGGCGAGGAGAAGATCAAACCCCGCGCGCCGGCCTATTGGATCTCGACCGTCGAGGCCATGCCGCGCGACGTCGACGTGGATTTCCTGGCGATCGATGAGATCCAGCTCGCCGCCGATCTCGATCGCGGCCATATCTTCACCGACCGGCTGCTGCGCTGGCGCGGCCGGCAGGAGACGCTGCTGATCGGCGCCGGAACCATGGAGCCGATGATCCGCGCGCTTTTTCCCGGCGCGCCGATCTTCGCCCGCCCGCGCCTGTCGCGGCTCGCTTTCGCGGGCGACAAGAAGATTTCCCGCCTGCCCCCGAAGACGGCCATCGTCGCCTTCTCGGCCGAGGAGGTCTACGCCATCGCGGAATGGATCAAGCGCCAGAGGGGCGGCGCGGCCGTGGTGCTCGGCGCCCTCTCGCCCAGGACGCGCAACGCCCAGGTCGAGCTCTTCCAGTCCGGCGACGTCGACTATATCGTCGCCACCGACGCCATCGGCATGGGCCTCAATCTCGACGTGGATCACGTGGCCTTCGCCTCGGACCGGAAATTCGACGGCTGGCGCCACCGCCGGCTGACCCCGGCGGAGTTCGGCCAAATCGCCGGGCGGGCGGGCCGGCATATGAGCGACGGCGCTTTCGGGGCGACGGGGCGCTGCCCGCCTTTCGAGGAGGAGCTGATCGAGCAATTGGAGGACCATCGCTTCGATCCGGTCCAGCTCCTCCAATGGCGCAACAGCGATCTCGACTTTTCCTCGATCGCCGGGCTGACGAACTCGCTGGAGAAGACGCCGGACCATCCCCGCTTCGCCCGCGCGCCCGTCGCCGTCGATCAGCTCACGCTCGAAGCGGTGCGCCGCGACGAAATCGCGCAGCGCAACGCCAAGACCCCGGCCGACGTCGCGCGGCTGTGGGAAGCCTGCCAGATCCCCGACTACCGCAAGACCTCGCCGGCGGCCCACGCCGACCTCGCTTTGTCGGTTTTCGGCTTTATCGCGAGACGCGGCAAGATTCCGGCCGATTGGATGGCTAAACAGATCGCCGCCGTCGACCGGATCGACGGCGACATCGACACGCTCTCCAACCGGCTTGCGCAAGTGCGCACGGTGAGCTTCATCGCCAACCGATCCGGCTGGCTCGACGACGCCGAGCATTGGCAGAGCGACGCGCGTCGGGTAGAGGACAGCCTGTCCGACGCGCTGCACGCCCGTTTGACGCAGCGTTTCGTCGATCGCCGCACCAGCGTGCTGATGCGCCGTCTAAGAGAGAAAGCGATGCTCGAAGCCGAAATTAACGCCGCCGGAGACGTCCTGGTCGAGGGGCAACATGTCGGGAGCCTGCAGGGCTTTCGCTTCACGCCCGATCCCGGCGCGGCGGGGGAAGCCGCCAAGGCCCTGAACGCCGCCGCCCAGAAGGCGCTGGCCGGCGAGTTCGAGGCGCGCGCCACCCGCGTCTTCGACGCGGTGGACGACGCCTTCGTGCTGGGCAATGACGGCGTGATCCGCTGGCTCGGCGAGCCGGTCGGCAAGATCACGGCCGGGCCGACCGTGCTGACGCCGGCGACCCGCGTGCTCGCCGACGAGCAATTGACCGGCGCGGCGCTCGAAAAGGTTCAGAACCGCCTCAATCTCTGGCTCGCCCAGCATGTGAAGAAGCTGCTCGGGCCGCTCGAGACGCTCGAAAAAAGCGAGGGGCTCGAAGGCGTGACGCGCGGCGTCGCCTTTCAGATCGCGGAGGAGCTCGGCGTTCTCGACCGCGCCCGCGTCGCCAAGGAGGTGAAGGGCTTCTCGCAGGAAGACCGCGGCGCGCTGCGCAAGCTCGGCGTGCGGTTCGGCGCCTATCATATTTATCTCCCTCTGCTCCTGAAGCCGGCGCCCCGCGCGCTCGCCTCGCTGCTATGGGCGCTCCAGCATGGCGGGCTCGACAATGTGAAGGGGCTCGAGGAAGTGCCGCATCTCGCGGCGTCCGGCCGCACCTCCTTCGCGGCGGACCCGTCGATCCATAAGGGCTTCTATCGCGCCGCCGGCTTCCGGGTCTGCGGCGAGCGGGTGGTGCGCGTCGACATTCTGGAGCGGCTCGCCGACCTCATCCGGCCGGCCATCGCCTATAAGCCGGGCGTCACCGCCGGCGACCCGCCCCCCGGCGCGGCGGATGGCGAGGGATTCGTGGTGACGGTCGCGATGACCTCGCTCACGGGCTGCTCCGGCGAGGCCTTTTCCTCGATCATGAAATCGCTCGGCTATGTCGCGACCCAGCGGCCCGGCCCGGCCATCACCGCGCCGCTGATTCCGGCGGCCGCCATGGAGCCCATCGCGCCCAAGCCGGCATCCGAGGAGGCGGCGGCGGTCGAAGAGCCGGCGGCCGGGGAGACGGCGGCCGAGCGGACCGAGGAGCCCGCCGCCGAAATCGCGGCCCCGGCCGAGGCGGAGATGGAGGCCGCGCCCGCCGCAGAAGCGCCGGCCGACGCGGCGGAGACGGGCGCCGAAGCGGCCCCGCCGGAGGAGAACGCCGCCGAGCCGTCGGCGACGATCGAGGTTTGGGCTCCGCAGCGCCACGCCCATGCCGGCGGCCCGCGCCGCCACGGCCCCCCGCAGCGCGGCCCCCGCGAAGCGGGAGCCGACGGCGAGCGTCGCGGGCCGCGTCGCGATCGCCCGCGCCCGGCGGAAGCCGGCGCCGCGCCGGAAGGCGGCGCCGCGCGTCCCGCCGGCCGGCCGGACAAGCCGCGCTTCGACAAGCCGCGCTTTAGCGGCCCGCGCGACGACAATCGTCGCGGCCGGCCCGGCGGCGGCTTCAACGCGCCCGAGAAACGCGAAAGGCAGCCTGATCCCGATTCGCCCTTCGCCAAGCTCGCCGCGCTGAAGGCCGAGCTCGAGAAGAAAGGCAAAAGCTGAGGAAAAGCGCCGGAGCGCGGGCTTCGCCCCAGGTCAAATTCTTGACAAGAAGCGGGCGCAATGGGGTTTTCCTTTCCCGCCGCCGCCTTTGCGCGCGGGGATGCTGCAGAAAGCCCGCGCTTTCTTCGCGAATGATCGCTACGATCGACGACGAATTTGATTTTATGCTCGCCTGAGAAGGTCCTTGGAGCGCGCGGCGAAAGGCGAAAAACCGGTTTTTCGCGGGAAGCGCGCTCCGCATTTTGGAATTGGTCGCGTCTTGTGCGATGGGGCGCCGCCGCCCCATCGCGGCGTGATTCTGGGCGACCGGGAGTCGCGAAGGGCTCGAGGGGAACCGAATGAGAAAGATCCTGCCCGTCATCATGTGCGGGGGCTCGGGCACGCGCGTATGGCCCGAGTCGCGCGAGACCTTGCCGAAGCAGTTCATTCCGCTCGTGGGCGAGCGCTCGACCTTCCAGACGACCATGGGCATGCTGGCGGATCCGGCTTTCGAGAAGCCCGTCGTCATCTCCAATAGCGACTATCGCTTCCTCATCGCCGACCAGTTGCGCGAGATCGGCATGCAGGCGGACATCGTGCTCGAGCCGTCGCGCCGCGATTCCGGCCCGGCCGTCGCCGTCGCCGCCGGCCTCGCCGCGCGCCGCGCGCCCGACTCCGTCGTCGTCGTTCTCGCCGCCGACCATGTGGTGCGCGATCCCGCCGGCCTTGTGGAGCTGTGCAAAAAGGCGGGCGAGGCCGCCGCGGAGGGCTATATCGTCACGCTCGGCGTGAAGCCGGACAGCCCGGCGACCGGCTATGGCTATCTGCGCCCCGGCGCGCCGATCCATGAGGGCGGGGAGGTGCTCAGGCTCGACGCCTTCGTCGAAAAGCCCGACCGCGAGACGGCGCAGCGCTATATCGACGCCGGCTATTTCTGGAACAGCGGCAATTTCATCTTCCGCGCCGACGTGATGCAAAGCGAGATCGCGCGGTTCGAACCCTTCATCGCCGAGGCCGCCGAGGCGGCGATCGACGCCGCGGCCAAGGATCTGGGCTTCTGCGTGCTGAACGCCGAGGCCTTCGCCCGCGCGCCCAAGAAGTCCATCGACTACGCCGTCATGGAGAAGACCGACAAGGCCGCGCTCATTCCGGCCGACATCGGCTGGTCGGATGTCGGCACCTGGCGCGCGGTCTGGGAGCTTTCGGATCGCGACGAACAGGGCAATTCGGTTCGCGGCCATGGCGTGGTGATGGACGCGAAGAACGTCCATGTGCGCTCCGAGGAGACGCTTACCACCGTCGTCGGCGTCGACGACGTCATCGTCGTCAGCACCCAGGACGCCGTTCTCGTGCTCAGCCACGAGCATGGCGACAAGGTGAAGCATCTGGTGGACCGACTCAAGACCGAGAACCGCCGCGAGGCGGGCGCGCATAAGCGCATCTTCCGGCCCTGGGGCTATTACCAGTCGATCGACGAGGGCCAGCGCTATCAGGTCAAGCGCATCGTGGTGAAGCCCGGCGAGCGCCTCTCGCTGCAGAAGCACTTCCATCGCGCCGAGCATTGGATCGTGGTGCGCGGCACCGCCGAAGTCGGCCGCGACGACGAGATCCATCTGGTCCATGAGAATGAATCGATCTATCTGCCGATCGGCTGCAAGCACCGGCTCATCAACCCCGGCAAGATCGATCTGGAGCTGATCGAGGTGCAGACCGGCTCCTATCTCGGCGAGGACGACATCGTCCGCTTCGAGGACGCGTATAATCGCGGATAAACGGGACGGCCTCGTCCTTCGAGACGCGAGCTTCGCTCGCTCCTCAGGATGAGGCCTTGCCTTTGCGCACTGAAAAGGAGCCCCTCATGCTGAGGAGGCCCCTTAGGGGCCGTCTCGAAGCATGAGGGGCGTCACCACGAGCCTGGAGCCAGGCCCTTGTCCACCCTCGTCAAAATCTGCGGCCTCTCCTCCCCGGAGACTCTCCTCGCGGCCATCGCGGCCGGCGCCGACATGGCGGGCTTCGTCTTTTTCGAGAAGAGCCCGCGCCATATCGATCTGGAGACGGCGCGCACGCTTGGGCTGATGGCGCGGGGCCGCGTTGCAAAGGTCGCCCTGACCGTCAACGCCTCGGATGAGGCGCTGGAAGAGATCGCCGAAGCGCTCGCGCCCGAATTGCTGCAGCTTCATGGGGCTGAGAGCCCCGACCGCGTCCGCGCGGTGAAGGCCCGCTTCAAGCTCCCCGTCATCAAGGCGATCGGCGTCGCGACGGCCGCGGATGTCGAAGGCGCGAAGGCCTATGAGGGCGTCGCCGACATCCTGCTCTTCGACGCCAAGCCCGCGCCCGACGCTTCCGTTCCCGGCGGCGCGGGCGTAAGCTTCGACTGGGATTTGCTGCGCAATATCGGCGCGAAAAGCTGGATGCTCTCCGGCGGGCTCGACCCGGAAAACGTCGCGGAAGCCCTGCGCCGCACCTGCGCGCCGGCGGTCGACGTGTCCTCGGGCGTCGAGCGCGAGAGGGGGGTGAAGGACGCGGGGAAGATCAGGGCCTTCGTCGAGGCCGTCCGATCGCTTTGATTTGCCGCCCGAAGGCTCTAAAGGTTCTTCCCAGCAAGACATCGGCGGTCGCTCCGCACCGCATCGAGGAAACCCACCTTGACCAAGCCGCTTCCCAATTCCTTCCGCGCCGGCCCGGACGAGAACGGCCGCTTCGGCATTTTCGGCGGGCGCTTCGTCGCCGAGACGCTCATGCCGCTCGTGCTCGATCTCGAGCAGGCCTATGCGCAAGCCAGGAACGACCCGGCTTTTCATGAAGAGCTGACGGGCCTGCATAAGCATTATGTCGGCCGCCCGTCGCCCCTCTATTTCGCCGAGCGCATCACCGAGCATGTGCGCGGGAAGGCGGAGCCCGGGAAAGGCGCCAAGGTCTATTTCAAGCGCGACGAGCTCAATCACACCGGCGCGCACAAGATCAACAATGTGCTCGGCCAGATCCTGCTCGCGCGGCGCATGGGCAAGAAGCGCATCATCGCAGAGACGGGCGCCGGCCAGCATGGCGTCGCCACCGCCACCGCCTGCGCGCGCTTCGGCCTGCAATGCGTCGTCTATATGGGCGCGGTCGACGTCGAGCGGCAGAAGCCCAATGTCTTCCGCATGAAAATGCTCGGCGCCGAGGTTATTCCCGTGCAGTCCGGCGCGCGCACGCTGAAGGACGCGATGAACGAGGCGCTGCGCGACTGGGTGACGAACGTCGCGGACACTTTCTATTGCATCGGCACGGCCGCCGGCCCGCATCCCTATCCGGCCATGGTGCGCGACTTCCAGTCGATCATCGGCAATGAGACAAGGGCGCAGATGCAGGAGATGGAGGGGCGCCTGCCCGATTCGCTCGTCGCCTGCATCGGCGGCGGCTCGAACGCCATCGGCCTCTTCCACCCCTTCCTCGACGATAGCGGCGTCGAGATCTACGGCGTCGAGGCGGCCGGCCACGGCATCAATGTGCCGAACGGCCATGCGGCCTCGCTCACCGGCGGCAAGCCCGGCGTGCTGCACGGCAACCGCACTTACTTGCTGATGGACGATGACGGCCAGATTCTCGAGGGCCATTCCATCTCGGCCGGCCTCGATTATCCCGGCATCGGCCCGGAACATTCGTGGCTGCACGAGACCGGCCGCGTGAAATATATCAGCGCGACCGACAAGGAGGCGTTGGCCGCCTTCCAGCTCTGCTCGAAGCTCGAGGGCATCATCCCGGCGCTGGAGCCTTCGCACGCGCTCGCCAAGGTGCTGGAGCTCGCGCCGCAGAAGAGCGCCGACCACATCATGGTGATGAATATGTGCGGCCGCGGCGACAAGGACATTTTCACCGTCGCGGAGCATCTCGGCGGAATGTGAGCCGCAGCGCCTCATTCGCCATTGCGAGCGCAGCGAAGCAATCCAGGCGCGGCCATAGGGCTCTGGATCGCTTCGCTACGCTCGCGATGACGGCGATTATTCGCGCGCCGCCGCCACGCACCGCTCCGCGATCTCCCGCAGGATCTTCCCCCGCGCCTCGTCGTCTTTGACGCCCGCAAGCGCCTTGCCGCGTTCGGCCTCCTGCTGCGTGCAGAGACAGGTCTCGCGGCAAAAGCCCTTTTCCGCTCCCTCCTCGACGCAGCCTTTTTCGCAGGCCGAGACGAAGGCCTTCAGGTCTTCAGCCGGCGGGACGAGCATGACGAGGGCGGTGAAGAAAGCGAAAAGCAGCGGCTGGTGGACGAGGTAGATCGGCAGGCTGTGACGGCCGAGGAAAAGCAGCATCCCCCTCTCCCCGTTCACGGGGCGAGGGCTAGGGTGAGGGGCAAGGGGCTTCAGCCAGACGGGGGGCTGATCCGACCCAGCGATAGCTTCGGCGGCGATCGGCTCGCTTTTGGCTTCGCCTTTCACCTTAGCCCTCTCCCCGTAAGCGGGGAGAGGGAGCAGGCGCGCCGCCCCCACGCCCAGAATCATCGCTCCCGCCCAGGGAAAGAGCGGGCGCCAGTCCTGGGTCAGCGGCTCGGTCGTCCCGAGCCCCAGCCATTGCAGCCAATCCGAATTGAAGACCGGCGAGGCCAGAAAATGCGGCGCCGCAAAAAAGGCCGCGCCCGCAAGGATCGCGACCGGCCAGGGCGTGAAGAGGAAGGCAAGCGAGACGAGGCTCGCCGCCGCGATGACATGCAGAATGCCGAAGAAGACGAAGGCCGCCGGGAAGACGAGATAGGTGCCGACGCTGACGAGCCCCGCCGCGCCGGCGATGACGGCCAAGCGTCGCCGGAAGGCGCGCCAATGGATGCGCTCCCGATGCGCGAGCACGAGCGAGACACCCGCGATGAACAGAAAGGAAAAGGCGATGGCGTGACCAAAGGCCTTGAAGGGCGCCGACCACGGTATCGACGCATCTATATATCCAAAATGGCCGAGGTCCCAGGTCAGATGGAAGGCCGCCATCGCCAGGACGGCGAGGCCGCGCGCGGCGTCGAGCGCCCGAAAGCGGCGCGCGGTCATTTCTCGCCGCGGAACTTGCCGAAGACCATATCCGGCGCCGAGAGATTATGGCGCGAGGGGAGATGGCGGCCGACCCAGATTTCGGTCGCGCTGGCGCCGGGGAAGTCGATGACCGGGGCCTCCTCCCAGCTCTTGCCGCGCTTGGAGCGCCAAGCGACCATGGCGGCGTCGCTCATCGTCTCCATGGCGTACATGGAGCGCAGAGCCGCGAAGGGGCGGCCGCCGAGCACGGCGTCGTCGAAATCGACATCGAGCGTCAAGCGCTCCTGATCGACGCTTTTGATCGTCACCCGCGCCTCGCCGCCGCGCCTGAACCTCAAAACGAGCGTGCGCGTCCTCGGCTCGAAGACCACTTCCGCCAGATCGACGATCGGCCGCTCCTGAACCTCCACCGGGCCGACCAGGAAGGACGAACCATAGGCGGTCCAGCGCATGTCCTCGAAAGGAAGCGGGCGGGCGCGCCAATAGCCGTCCGGCGGATAGAAGACCATGATCTCTTCCGCGCGCTCGCGATACCACATCCAGAACTGGATGAGATGGAAGCCCTTCTCGACCGTGTCGCCGACGCGCACCGCCACGTCGTTGGGCCGCCAGAAGGAGGGGAAGGTATAGCCCGTCAGCCAGAATTCGGGCGTCTCGAAGAATGTGCGCCGCCGCGCCTGGGCGAAGAATTTCGGATCGTGCGAAAGATCGCAGCTCGACCAGTCCGGCGCCCAGCGGTCGGAAACGATGGTGTTGATATAGGACGGGTGAACCGCCTGGATCTGCAGGCCGCGAATGCGCGGCGAGACGAAATCGAGCTCGATATTGTCCTTCTCGGCGCAAAGCTCGGGAACGGATTTGTTCTCGACCCGCACCTGCAGCTCGTCGGCGAGCTCCTGAGCGGTCGGCTGGGCGAAGGACGGCGACGCGGCGAACGCGCCGGCGCCAATGAGTAGTCGGCGGCGATCGAACATCGTCGTCACGGTTTAATCCTAGCGTCGGAGTAGCCTTCAACGACGCCTTTATTTCACCGGCCGCAAGGCGAAAACAAGGAGAGATGCGTCCGGCGCCGACTTTCGATCCAGCCAGGCGGGAACTTCGCCGCGCGCCAGCAGCGCGGCGAGCCCGTCGGGCGCGGCCGTGACCAGCGGCGACGGCCGCTTTGCGCGCGCGCACCAGACCACGACGTCCGCCCCGGCCTTTCGCAGAATTGATTCGGCCCGCTCCGGCGTCGCGGTGAACGCGTCGGCGACGATTCGATTGCCCCGATTGTCGCGATGATAGGGCGCCGCAAAGACGCTGTGCGGCGTATGGGCGAGAAGATGCGCGCCGAGATCGAAGGGGCCGGCGACGCGCGCGGCCGGCATTGACGCGAGCGGCCCGAAGATTTCGGGCGCGAGGCAGGCGCGTTCGGCGCCTCCCTCCGGATCGTCCTTCGACGGCAGAGCGAGCGCAAGCCCCATCGGCGAGACGAAAATCGCGAGGACGGCGGCGAGCGCGACGCGCAGCGCCGGGCTCACGTCGAGACGCTGGACGATCGCGACGATAGCGGCGGCGAGCGGGACCATGGCAAGCGGCGTCACCGAGGTGAAGACGCGCACCTGCCACAGGCCGGCGGCGGCTCCGATCGCGATCACGGCCGCCGCGGCAAGCCACCGGCGCCGCGCGACGCCTTCGGATTTCCGGGCGAAAGCCAGCGCCGCGGCGAGACCGAGCGCCACGGGCGCGCCGATGGCGACGATCATGCCCGGCGCCGTCTCATGGAGCGAGAAGAGCGGCTTCGCCTCGGCGACATGCGAGAGCCAGAGATCGCGCAGCAGCGGATCGAGCCCGCCCAGCGGATCGCCGACGCATTTCGGCGCGACGAGAAGGATCGCCGCGACGGTCGCAAGGCCGGCGGCCCCGACCGCGACGAGACGCGCGCGCGGCGTCGAAAGACGCGGCGCGAGCGATCCGATCGCGGCGAGCGACAGCGCGCCGACAAGCAGCGCCGCGAGATGCACGAAGGAGAAGGCGTCGCAGGCGGAGGCGAAATAGGCCGAGCGCGGATGGGTAGCGGCGTAGAAGGCGGGGAAGGCCAGGAGCGCGCCGCCCGAAAACCACAGGAGCGGCGCGCGGGCGCCGTCGACGACGAAGAGCAGCGGCGCCGCCGCGATCATCACGGCGAAGAAGGGCAGATTTTCGAGGCTGATCGCGAAGGACAGCGCCATCAGCGCCGCCGCGACGGCGAGAGACCAGGCGCGCTTCGGATCGAGCCCCTGCAGAAAGAAGCCGAAGGCCGCCGCCAGCGTCACGATCTGCGGCGCGTGATGATCGATGCGGCCCGGCGCGAATTGCAGGAACATCGGACCCGACAGCATGGCGAGCCAGATCGCCGCGAGCCGCGCGCCGGCGCCCGAGAGAATTTTCCCGAGCCAGCCCGTAAGGGCGAAGAGCGCGGCGAGCAATGCGAAGGGAAGGACGAGCCGCGTCGCGCGCTCGGCATATTCCGGCGCGAGGAATTTCGAGAAGAAGAGATCGAGCCCCGCGAGCGGAAGATCGACGATGCGCGACCAGTGCATGACGAGCCCGTCCGGCGGATCGAGCCGATGCGCCGTCAGATCGAACCAGCCCTGGCCCGCGAGAAAATCGCGCAACTGCACGGCGCGCATGGCGTCGTCGGAATCGAAAAAGGCGCCCGTGCGCCAGACCGCCGCCGCGCGCAAGGAAGCGAGCGCCGCCGCGCAGAGCAGCGCGACGACGAACACGACGCGCGCCGGCGGACGGACCTCGCCCGCCGCACGGCGGACCGCGAGATTCGTCTCGTCGCCGGGCGTGGCGATATCCGTCATGACGCCCCCTACTCGCCGGCCAAAGGCGCGAAGCCCGGCCAGCATTGCCGCTTCTCGATTTCGAGCCGCCGGCCTTCCGCGCTCAGGAGCCAGCCGGGCGCCTGTTCGACATGGGCGAGATAGTTCGGCGCCGGAAAGCCCTTGTTGATCTTATCCGTCGCCGTCAAGAGATTGCAGTCGTTGATCTCGTAGGTCGGATCGGAAAGCGCGCGGCGGATTTCCATGAGCCCGGTGATCGCGGAAACGAAGATGATCGCCGTCGTCAGCAAGGCGCGCGGCCGCCGGCCTTCGACGAGAAGCGGCGCGCTCTCCGCGAAGATGAACCCCAGCAGGAACATCGGGACCAGCATGCCGCGCATCGCCATATCATTGTCGTCCGCCGTCGCGCCGATGCGATAGAGCGGGAAGAGAATAAGCACGGCGCCGACAAGGGCGAAGGTCGGCTTCAACCATTGCGGAATCGCGTCACGCGAGAAAGCGAGCAGCCAGACCTGCGGCAGGCTGAAGACGAGCGCCAGCGGATACCAGACGAAGAAGCCCTTCTGCTCGAAGAGCCAGTTGCGCGACAGGACAGCCGCGTCAAGCGAAAGGTAGACGAGGAGCGGCAAAAGCAGGACGCCGGCGAAAAGGGCGAGCGCCGTGCGCGGGCGTAGCAGCTCGGGCGAGAGACTCTCGAATCCGCGCGCCAGCAGCAGCGGCGTGGCGCCGATCATGACGAGCGGCGACCAGAACAGAAGCGCGATAGAGCTCAAAGCGAGCAATGCGATGTCGATCTCGCGCCGGATGTTGAGCAGGAGCAGCGTCGCCGTCATCCAGCCGGAGAAGGCGTGATTGGGCGCCCAGAAAATCTGCGGCAACTGCGCCCAATACCAGGCCAGCCAGTTCCAGTTCATGAAATGCGGCTGGATGACGAACTGGCCGTTCTCCTGAAAGAGCCAGCTCTCGAAAATATGCGGAATCGCGTCGACTGGGCCCGACATGACGAAGAGCGCCAGGAAGCGCAATTTCGGCCCGCTCGCAAGCGACGCGACGAGATAGAGGATGGCGCCGAAGAGGAAGGAGTTCTGCAGGAGCAGCGCGAGATGCGCCGCTTTCAGCCCGAAGCCCCAGCCGACGGCCGCGGGAAACATATACATGCCGAGCGGCGCGCGCAGGATGAAGTCGGCGCCCTGATAATGATAGAGGACCGGATATTTATTGTTCACGAGATCGGCGAGCACGGCGTCGCGCGTGAACCAGTCCCAGGTCGAGAAGAAGACGTGATATTCGCCGCCGAGCAGGCAGAGCAGGAGGCTTGCCGCGAGGCAGCCGGCCAGGAGCGGCGGATCGAGCGGCGCGGCGAGAAGGGCGCCGCCCGTCTGGCTGGAAAGGATGAGAAAGGCGATAAGCGCGACGCCGGCGAGGAGCGCAAGCGCGGCGGGCGGCTGCAGGAAGATCGCGAAAATGGCGATCGGCGCCAGGGCGCAAAGGAGCGCCGCCTTGACGAGCTGACCATTGGCGACGCGCAACAGGCTTAGAGATCGCGGCTGCGAAATCGGGCGCGCGCGATCCCAGAAAATATCTTCGCTCATAAAGCGTCCTTTATTTGAAACGCCGGCAGCGCGTCTTCACGCCGCCGTCTTGAACAGCAGGCCCCGGCGCGTGATGAAATTGAACATGAAGACGAAGCCGGCCGTCGCCGCCTTGGCGAGAGTCAGCGACAGGCCGAGCTCGCCAACGAAAAGACGCATGAGCGCCTCCGTCAGCATGAGGCCGACGACGCCCGTGACGAGAAAGCCAAGCATCTCGACGCGCGGCGCGCGGGCGCGGCGGCCCTCGAACACATAGCGGATGCTCAGAAGATAAATGAGCGCGAGCCCCGATAGAAAGCCCGCGGCGGCGGCCTCCAGATAGCCGACGCCGAAAGCCTTGGTCAGCAGCATGAGCACGCCATAGTCGAGAGCGAGCGCGAAGACGCTCGCCGCCGCATAGCGGATCATGTCGCGGATGAAGCGAAAGAGCCGCGCCGGCGTGAGGCGCGCGGCGAACGCGCCCTGGGCTTCCGTCAGCAGCGCCATGATCAGGCCACCTTGCGCGGGACGAGCCGCTCGCTCGTCAGCGCCTCGACGGCGCCTTCGACGCCGGCCTCCGAATATTCGGCGTCCTCATTGACCTGCCAAATGTCGAAGGCCTCTTCCCCACGGACGATATTGAGCGCGGCGAGCATGCCGGTCATCATCGCATGGTCCTGATTGTTGTATTTGTGCATGCCGTTGCGGCCGATGCAGCGCAGCGAGGGAAAGCGCGACGCGATCTCGCGGCGGATCGTGTCGACATTCTGGGCGTAGCTCTCGTCATAGACGGGGTAGGCCTTGGCCTGGCGCACGACGCAGGCGTCGTTCACGTCGTCTGGATTCATGAGCCCGATCTGGCCGATCTCGCGCTTGGCGAGCGCGACCAAATCTTCGTCGCGCGCCGACCACAGCCCGTCGCCCTCGAAGCAGAAATATTCGAGGCCAAGGCAGGTGGAGACGCCGTCCGCGATCATCTCCGGCGACCAGCTCCGGAAGTTCTGCACGCGGCCGACCTTCACCGACGGGTCGTGAATATAGACCCAATTATCCGGCAGCTCCCGCTGCGGACGGCCGATCAGCACCACGGTGAGGAAGTCGCGATATTTGAGGTCGCGCGCATTGAACAGGCTTATCGGGCGCGGCTCGATGGCGTTGACGAGATCGCGCATCGGCGCCGAGGACATGACGTTGCGGGCGAGCCAGGTTTCAACCTCGCCATTCTCATTCCTGGCGCGGACGGTCCAGAGCTTCGACGCCTCGTCATAATGCAGGGCGTCGACGCTGCGGCCCATGAGGAGGCGTCCGCCCATCTCCTGCATCTTGCGCGCCGCCGCCTCCCACATCATGCCGGGGCCGCGGCGCGGATAGCGGAAGGACTCGATCAGCGTCTTGGCGCCCGACTCGCTTTTGCGCAGGCCGAGCGAACGGCGCAGGCCGTCGACGATCGCGGCGCCGAGCGACAGGCCCTTGATGCGCTGCGCCGCCCAGTCGGCGGAAATCTCGTCGCAGCCCATGCCCCACACCTTCTCGGTGTAGGTCTTGAAGAAAATGCCGAAGAGCCGCTCGCCGAACTGGTTGCGCACCCATTGATGGAAGGTCTTGGGCTCCTTGACCGGAAAGGCCTTGGCGCAGGCGAAGGAGGCCATGCACAGGGCGCTCTCGAAGAGACCGAGATTTTTCAGCGCCTCGAAGGCCTTCAGCGGATAGGCGTAGAACTTGCCGCGATAATAGATGCGCGACAGGCGCGGCCGCTCCAGAAAGTCGTCGGGCAGGATCTCGTTCCACAGATCGACGATTTCTTTCGACTTCGAGAAGAAGCGATGGCCGCCAATGTCGAACAGAAAGCCCTTATAGCTCGCGGTGCGGGAAATGCCGCCGACATAGACCGGGTCCTGCTCCAGCACGAGCGCGTCGCGCCCGTGCTTTGCGAGCGTATAGCCCGCCGTGAGGCCGGCTGGGCCGGCCCCGATGATGATGGTTTCAATAATGTCGCCCATGCCGGCCCTGAAATCGGGGCCCGTGCGCGATGCGTGAGCCCTCGTCTGGAGCGGCTCCACAATGGCTCCGCTGCGGCAGCATTGTGGGTGGGAGCCGTTAATGGGCGGTTACGTTAAGGATAAGCTCGGGCTTCGGCGTTCACCAAACCGCCGACAAGGCGCATTTTCGCCAGACATTTCCGGCGCCGCGCCACGAAAATGCGCCAATTCCGCGATTCGCGAAGCTTCCCGCGCCCTCAGTAATAGGGCGCGAAGGGCTCGGCCTGCCAACTGCGAACCGTGCCGCGATGATAGTGGCGGACCGACGCATAGGCCATGGCGTGGGCGCGATGGACGCGGCGGAGGCTGGCGTAGTGAACGGCGTTGCGATGATGCGCCTTGGCGTAGCGGGCGCCGCCCGAGGGCGGGGCGCCCGTGATCGAAATGCTGCCGCCTTCCGACTGCACGATCTCATAGAGGCGCTTGGCGTTGCCCGGCGCGAGACGGACGCAGCCATGCGAGGCGGGACTGCCCAGCGCGCCGGTGGCGTAGGTGCCGTGAATGGCGTAGCCGCCGCGGAAGAAGATCGAATAGGGCATCGGCGACATGTGATATTTGCGGGAATAATGCATCCGCTGCAGGCCGGTCGGCGCGTAGGAGCCGCGCGGCGTCGAATAGCCGGCGCGGGCGGTCGAGACCGGCCATGTGTAGCTGCCCGAGCCCGATTCGACATGCATGGTCTGGGTCGAAAGATTGATATGAATATTGGCGGTGGCCCAGGCGAGGCCGATCGAGGCAAGAAAGGCCGCCAGCGCCACAAGGAAGAGCTTCAAACGCATGACCAACTCCACACGAACAAACAGGAACTGTGAATATAATGACGCGGCCTCCCTTGCAGGGCAACGTAAATGAAACAGTAAGGTTGACCGTCAAGGATTAACTAAGAAGCCTTGCGGAGGCGTAAAGGCCACAAATGTCCGACAGGTGACGAATATGCGCGCATCGAGACTTGCAGCGGCGATTCTGGCGCTCTCTCTCGCGGGAGAGGCGGGCGCCCAGGACAAGGGAACGCTCGACCCGAAGCCCTTGCCGCCGCTCGCCCACCCTTCCGACCCGTCGACGCCGGCGAAAGAGCTTTTCGGCCGGGCGCGGGAAGGGGCGCCGCTCGAACCCGATCCGATCGGCTTCTATTCCAAGGGCTGCCTCGCCGGCGGCGAGCAACTGCCTTACAACGGCCCGCGCTGGCAGGTCATGCGCCCGTCCCGCAACCGCAATTGGGGCCATCCGGCGCTTGTGAAATTCCTGGAGAGCTTCTCGGCGAAAGCGGCGGCGGCCTCCGGCTGGCCAGGCCTGCTGATCGGCGACATGTCGCAGCCGCGCGGCGGGCCGATGCTCACCGGCCACGCCTCGCATCAGATCGGCCTCGACGCGGACATATGGCTGACGCCCATGCCAAACCGCGAGTTGACCCGCGCCGAGCGCGAGGAGATTTCGGCGACCGACGTCGTGCGGGAAGATTTGCTCGACGTGAAATCCGACGTCTGGACGGAAAGCCATCTCGCGGTGATCCGCGCCGCAGCACAGGACCCGAAGGTGCAGCGCATCTTCGTCAACGCCGCCATCAAGCGCGCTTTGTGCCGCGAGGCGGAAGGCCAGTCCTGGATGCGCAAGGTGCGCCCCATGTGGGGGCACAATTACCACTTCCACATTCGCCTCTTCTGCCCCGACGGCTCGAGCTGCCGGGATCAGGACCCGACGCCGGCCGGCGACGGCTGCGACCAGTCGCTCGCCTGGTGGTTCACCGAGGAGGCGCTGCACCCGAAGAAATCGGGCAAATCCTGGCCGCCCATGACCATGGCGGCGCTGCCTTCGGCCTGCAAGGAGGTGCTGAGGGCGCAGTAGCGACCTTTTTTGTGGGATGGGCGCTAGTTGTGACGTCTGATCAGGCTGTTTTCGCGGGACCTTGGACGGTCGGTCGTTCCCTTTTTTACGCTCCCTATCGCTCGACCGCGAGTAATTGCGCTTGTTATAATCCTTAAATCTGAGTAGATTTATATGATAATGACATTCGGCCGATTTTATGGAGAGTCCAATGCGATCGAATCCACCATATTTCCTCAAAGCCTGTATGATATTCGCGACCGCGATGGCCTTCTCGCGGCCTGCTCATCCCGAAGAGGCGCCCCGCATCGTAACGCAGGCCCCATCTTTTGACAAAGTCGCGATTAACCAAGCTGTCGAGAAGATTGCCGCCGAACTTCGCGGAGCCTACGTTTTCCCCGAAAAGGGAAGCCAAGCGGCTGAAGCCATCGAGAAAACGCTGGCGGCGAAGGCCTATGATGGCGTCGCTGACGCTGGTCAGTTTGCCCAGCGGATCACCGCCGACCTTCAGTCGTTAACGGGCGATGACCATATTCGCGTTTTTAACGGTTTTCCGTCCCCAGCCCAGGCCGCGCCGCCGCCGGCGAACAACGCCGGTTTCGAGCGCGTCGACCGTCTGAGGGGAAATATCGGTTACATTCGCTTCTCAAGGTTTGTGCCGCCGGAGATATTCAGGGATGCGGCGGACAACGCCATGCGCCTTGTCGCGAGCACGGACGCGCTGATCCTCGATATCCGAGGCAACAGGGGCGGGCACCCCGCCTCCGTCGCTTATCTGAGCAGCTTCTTTCTCGATCCGGCGCGATCGATACATGTCCACAGCTTGGTCGTTCGCATCCGAGGCACGTCGGATTATCGAACCGAAGAGTTCTGGAGCAGTTCGACGCCCACCCATTACCTCGATAAGCCAGTTTACGTCCTTGTCGGTCCCGAGACTTTTTCGGCCGGCGAAGCATTCGCTTATAACCTAAAAACTCTCAAGCGTGTTGCAATTGTCGGCGTGAGAACAAAAGGGGGAGCGGTTGGGAACCCAGGCGGATTGACGCCTATCGGCTCGAATTTGTTCATCAACGTATCATCGGCGCGGGCAGAAAATCCTGTAACGAAAAGTAATTGGGCCGGCGTTGGCGTTCAACCTGATGTCCAGGCAGCCCCCGACGCCGCCTTGGACACCGCGATGAAGTTGGCTTTGGCGAGCCGAAAGTCTCTTGCGGTCAACGGCGGCGGCGCTGTCTCATCGGCGGAACAAACTGTCAGCTCCGCGTTCGACTATTGGCTTGACGCTCCGTTGTTGAAGATACGCACATCGCCACTCGCGGGGAGCGAAAAGGCGGTTCGACGGCTTGTCGCGGAAGCGATCGCGGAACATCCGAACTACGAACTGATGTCGCCAGAAATCGCGAAAAGGACACGAGACAAGCTTCCCGAGTTGCACGCTAAACTGACTGCATTGGGGGCCATTCGATCCGTCGCGTTCCGGCGGGTTGACGCCATGGGCGACGTTTATAGTGTGGAGCACGAACGCGGCCGGTCGGAATGGACGATCTTCGTGAAGAGTGGAAAAATTCAAGGCGTGATCTTCCCCTTGGGATAAATGTGACTGTGTCGCGCAACTTCTTGACGCCTGCGAGGCATGCGTGAAGAACGCTTTTCAATGCGCGATGGATCTCGAAGTCTGATGGCGGATCACAGCAGACCCCCTAGGCTGTGTGGACAGTTATCTGAGCCATAGGACGATTGCGGCGAGGGTTACGACCGCTCGATAGTTTCGGGCGGTTTTTTCGAAGCGGGTTGCAACGCGGCGGAACTGCTTGAGTTTTGAGAAGCAGCATTCGACGAGATGGCGCTGAGTATAAAGATGCTTGTCGAGCGGATATTTGAGCGCACGTGACGGGTTGTTTGGGATGACGGCAAGCGCGCCCTTCGCGGCGATGGCTTGGCGCAAATAATTGGCGTCATAGGCGGTATCGGCCATGACGACCTCTGCGGGCAGTCCCTCGATCAACGCCACGGCTTGCGGGGCGTCGCCCTTCTGACCGGCGGTCAGCGTGAACCGTCAGGACATCCCAAGCCGCGAACGGCCAGATGTATCTTGGTGCTCAGGCCGCCGCGCGAACGCCCGATCGCCTGATCTTCAGGCCCCCTTTTTCGCCCCGGCAGCGTGCTGATGCGCCCGGACGATCGTGGAGTCGACGATCAGATATTCGAAGTCAGAATCGTCAGACATCGCCTCGAAAACCCGATGCCAGACCCCTTGGCGCTCCATCGACTGAAGCGCCGAAACACACTGTTCCACTCCCCAAACGCTTCCGGAAGATCGCGCCAGGGGGAACCCGTGCGCACGATCCACAGCACGCCCTCCACAAACATCCGGTTGTCGCGGCCGGTCGAGCCCTTCTGGTCAGGCCGGCCAATGATCAGCGGAGCCATCCGCTCCCACGCCGTGTCCGTCAAAACCAATCGATCCATCACACCCAAGGCCGCCTCCCCAAAAGAAGTCTTGAATCTGATTTGCGACCAAATGGGAATCCCTTAGAGTCCACAGGACCTAGACGGAGTTCGCCAGCTTGCGTTTCGCAGATGCTTACATACCTTTGTATATGTGTATGTGAGCGCTTGTAAGATGCAGGCTTACGCGACCCCCATCCCCACCGGGCATGACACGCCCGTGCCTCCTAATCCGCAATAGCCGCCCGGGTTCTTCGCCAGATATTGCTGGTGGTAGGCTTCGGCGTAATAGACGGGCGGCGCGGGCTGGATTTCGGTCGTGATCGGCCCATGGCCCGCTTTCGTCAATACTTGTTGATACGCGGCGCGCGACGCCTCCGCCGCGGCAAGCTGCTCGGGCGTCGTCGCATAGATCGCTGATCGATATTGCGTGCCGACATCATTGCCCTGCCGCATCCCCTGCGTCGGATCGTGATTCTCCCAGAAGATGCGCAGCAGGTTCTCGAAGGAAAGGACGGCGGGATAATAGACCACGCGGACGACCTCGGCATGGCCGGTCCGCCCCGTGCAGACATCCTCGTAAGTCGCGTTCTTCGTCGTCCCGCCCGCATAGCCGACGGCGGTGACGTAGACCCCTTCCCCCGCCTGCCAGAATTTCCGCTCGGCGCCCCAGAAGCAGCCCATGCCGAAGAAGACCTCCTCGGTCCCGAGCGGGTAAGGCGGATCGAGCGGATGGCCGTTGACGAAATGGCGCGCGCCGTGGGGGACCGGCGCCTCCCGGTCGGGAATGGGGCCGAGGCGGCGGGCGAGGTCGATTTTGTCGAGGATGGACATGAGCTGAAGATAAGGCGCGGCTCAGCGGCGCCAATAGCGATTTGTCGCTTCCCGCTTGTGGCTGAGAATGATCATCAGCGCGCCGAGGCCTCCGAGGGCGACGCTCACCGGCAGCAGCATCAGCGTCGTCAGCCCCGGGTCCCATAGAAAGGCCGACTTCGCCTCGAGGTTCGTCTGCATGGCGCGATAAAAGGCGGGGAAGGTCTCCGCCGCGCCCTTGCGCAGCGTGGTCACGGCGAGCCCGCCGCCGGCGATCGAGCGCGTGCCGTCGACGATCAGGGCCATGAAGCCGATCGCGAGCAGCAGCAGGCCGAGAAATCGCGTGAGCAGACGAAGCATTTGCGTAACCATAAGCGTGCGGGCGAAGCCTGTCCACGCGGCGATGGCGGCCGCGCCGCGATCGGAGGCGCCGCCGAAACAGGCGTTTTGGGAAGCGTTAACCTTAATGGGTTCTGATCGGCCATCGAAACCGGAAAACCGCGCAGGGGCGGCGCATTCCGGCGAGGTTCAAAAAGGCGGGACGTCCCGCCGGGATCGACAATGCGCCATCGTGAACAGTCCTATCGTTTCGTTGATGCGTCCGGCGATTATATCGTCCAGGTGTCGCGCGGCCATCGCAGCCGCAAATTCCGCCTCTCGCCCGGGGCGCTCGCCGCCGGCGGCGCGGTTCTCGGCCTTGTCGGCGTCGCCATTGTCGGCGCGGCCGGCTATCTCGCGTTCCGCGACGAGCTCCTCGCCGGCCTGCTCGATCGCCAGACCCAGATGCAATACGCCTATGAGGACAGGATCGCGGCCCTGCGCCTGCGGCTCGACCAGCTCGCGAGCCGGCAGTTCATCGACCAGGACGGCGTCGAGGGGAAGGTGCAGAGCCTGGTGATGCGCCAGGCCCAGCTCGAGACCCGCGCCGCGGTCGTCGCCCAGCTCGTCGAGCGCACGATCTCCCGCGATGCGGGGGTCACGATGATCACGCCCGCGACCCGCGCCGAGCCGCGGAATTCGGCCCTGGACGCCCTGAAGGCCGGCCTGCCCTTCGCGAAGGCCCCCGCCGCCGCGGGCGTCCTGCCCAAGGCGCCGAAGGGCGCCCTCGAGGAGGCGCCGCTGAGCTATACGGGCAAGCCGGAGCCCGAAGGACTCGATCTCCGCCTCGGCGGCGAATCGAAGCCGCTGCCGCTCGCGCCCCCCAACGCCGCGCCCAGGCGCGAGGGCCTCGTGCCGATCGACACGTCCATGGCGCCGCGCGGCGAGCCGAGCGCCGCCCTTGCGCACGCCGCCGATCCCGGCGCGCCCATGCCGGCGCGGCTCGAAAGCCTCGCAATGTCGCTCGATCGCGTCGAACGCGACCAGGCCCGGCGGCTTTCCGGCATCGTCCGGCCGGCCATCGAGGCGGCGACGCGGCTGCGCAACGCCTTCGACATCGCCGGCCTCCCGGTCGATCGCTTCATCCCGAAAAAAACGCACAAGGATTCCGGATCCGCGGTCGGCGGCCCCTTCGTCGCCGCGCCGCCCAAGGGGACGGACAATCTTTTCGAGCGCGACCTCGCCGCCGCGCAAACCGCGGTCGCGACTCTGGACGGTCTGCGGCGCGCCCTGCCCATGACGCCGCTGCGCAAGCCGCTGGCGGGCGAACTGCAGACGACCTCGAGCTTCGGCTATCGGACCGACCCCTTCTTCGGCCGTCCGGCCCTGCATAGCGGCGTCGATTTGCGCGAGGAATACGGCGCGTCGGTCAAGGCCACCGCCGCCGGGACCGTCAGCGTCGCCGGCCCTCAGGGCGGCTACGGCAATCTGGTCGAGATCGACCATGGCGGCGGCCTCTCCACCCGCTACGGCCATCTCTCGGCGATCCATGTCGTCCCGGGCCAGCAAGTGGCCCCCGGCGCCGTCGTCGGCCGCGTCGGCTCGACCGGCCGCTCGACCGGCCCGCATCTGCACTATGAGGTGCGCATGGACGGCGAGGCGGTGGACCCGTCGCGCTTCCTGAAAGCGGCCTCCGCGCTGGGCGGCATCATCCAATAGGCTGGCGATCGGGCGCCGCCATCGCCACAGGCCGACGCGAACGTCCAAATTGGCGGCCATTGACCGGCGCGCCGCCTTAGCGATTGGCTTGAAAGAATTGTAGATACTGGTGTTGACAAGCGCGGCCGCAAGTGAAACCCTGCGGCCATGGCGACGACAAAGGTCTTCAAATCCGGCAACAGCCTCGCGGTGCGCCTGCCCCGGGACATCGCCTTTCCGGAGGGGACGGAGGTCGTCGTGACCCGGCAGGGCGAGAGCCTTATCGTCGCCCCGGCCCGGCTCGACATGAAGACGCTCGTCTCGCGCCTCGCCTTGGCGCCCGCGCCGCCGCTCGTGGAGCGCCCGGAATTCAAGCCGCCGAAGCGCGACTGGGCGGAGCGGGACCGGGAAGGGGCCGATTAATGCCCCGCTATCTCCTCGACGCCACGGTCGTCTTCGCCGCCGCGAGCGGCGAGATGGCGACCCTCGCCAAGCTCTCGCGCCTGTCGATCGGCGAGGTGGCCATGTCGGCCCTCGTCTATAGCGAGTTGCTGAACGGCATGGCGGGCGGCAAGAGCGCCCGGCTCATGGAGAATGTCGCGCTTCTCGCCCAGAATGTCGACATATTGCCCTTCGATCGCAAGGCGGCCGAAACCTTCGGCGAGATGCTGCGCAGAATCGAGCCCAAGCGCCGCCGCATGCTGGACCGCATGGTCGCCGCCCAGGCCATCGCCGAGGGGCGAACCCTCGTCACCCTGGCGCCGCAGGACTTCGCGGACCTGCCGGGGCTCGCGATCGAGAACTGGTCCGTCTGAAAATCATTGCCCGGCCGTCAGCGCATAGCCCGGCCAGCAGACCCTATTCTCGATCCTCAGCCGGACGCCGGAATCCTTCACGAGCCAGGCCGGCGCCGTCTCCATGCGGGCGAGATAATTGGCGATGGAAAAGCCCGGCATGGCCTTGTCGGAGACGGTCAGCAGGTTGCAATCATTGATGGCGTAGGTCGCGTCGCTCAAGCCGCGCCGGATCTCGAAAAAGCCGGTGAAGGCCGAGAGGAGGACGACCCCCACCGTCGCGACTCCCAGCGCCGCCCCGCGATCCAGGCGCGACTGGATCATGCCGCAAAAGCCGAAGGCGAGCACGAACCAGGGCGTCAGCGCGCAGCGCATGGTCATGTCGTTATCGTAGACGGTCACGCCGATCCGGTAGAAGGGCATGGCGATCAGCAGCGCGATGGCGAGACCGACGGCGCCGCGCCGCCATTCGGCGACCTCCGGCCAGCGGGCGATCAAAATCCACGCCTGCGGCAGGCCGAAGACGAGCAGCAGACCGTACCAGAACCAGAAATCCTCCCTCAGGAACAGCCATTCGCGGGTGACGCGGCCGGCGTCGAGACTGAGGAAAAAAGCGAGCGGGATCAGCAGCAACGCCGCCGCCAAAGCGAGCGCGTTGCGCCTCTTGGCCAAATCCCGTGAGAGATGGCGCGCAAGGCGCCAGGCGAGGAAAGGCGCCGCGCCGATCATGGCGAGCGGCGACCAGAAGAGCAGGACGAGGAAGGCGAGGCCGAGATAAGCGATGTCGATCTCGCGCCGGATTTCGAGGAGGAGCAGGATGGCGAAAATCCAGGCCGCCAGCGCGTGATTGGGAGCCCAGAAGAAGGAGGGGATCTGGCCCCAGAAGAAAACCAGCCTGTTCCAAAACATCAGATGCGGCTGGAGAAGGAACTCGCCGCTCTGGAGGGATTCCATATAGTTCTGGACGAGGCGCGGGACGATGTCGACGGGGCTGAACAGCATCAGCAGCGCGAGGAAGCGGAGCGCCGGGCCGCCCGCGAGCCGCGCCGAAAAATAGAGGATCGTCCCGAGCAGAAAGGCGTTCTGCGCGAGCAGCGCGTAATGGGCCGCGCGAAGCCCCTGGCTCCAGCCGATGAGCGCCGGCGCCATATACATGCCGAGCGGCGCGCGCAGGACGAAATCGTCGCCCTGATAATGATAGAAGACCGGATATTTATTCAGCGTGACGTCGGCGAGCACGGCGTCGCGGATGAGCCAGTCATAGGGGCTGAAGAAGAAATGCGCCTCGCCGCTCGCAAGGCAGAGCGCCAGCGCCCCGAAAAGGCAGCCGCCATAGAGCCGCCAGTCGACCTTGGCGGAAAGCAGCGCGCCTGGCGCGAAGCCCGTCGAGAAGAGAAAGGCCAGAAGCCCCGAAGCGCCGAGAAGCGCGACGGCCGGCGCGGGCTCGAGGCGCGCGGCGAAGATCGCGAGCGGCAGAATGACGGCGAGGAGCAGTGCGGAAAGCAGCCTCGCGTCGGAGGTTTCGAGCGCGGCCGAGGCGGCGGGCCAGCGGGGGAGGGAAAGCTGCTCGTGAGACATGCGCCACTGTGAGAAAGAGGGGCGCAAGGATACGCCCGTGAAAGCGAGCGCGAATCGTAGGCGTTATTGATTTCGATTGTCTTGAACGGCGGGATGAGAGATCGGGTTGACGCCCCTCGCGCTTCGAGACGCCCGCTTTGCGGGCTCCTCGGCATGAGGGGCTTCTTTCGCAAGGCATACGCTTAGGCCCCTACTCCACGTCCTCCACCTTCTCGGGCCCGCCGCCATAGATGCGCTGGGCCAGCGAAGCCTGCATGAAGTCGTCGAGATCGCCGTCGAGCACCTCCTGCGGCGTGCCGGAGGCGACGCCGGTGCGCAAATCCTTCACGAGCTGATAGGGCTGCAGGACGTAGGAGCGGATCTGGTGGCCCCAGCCAATGTCGGTCTTGCTCGCGGCCGCCTTGTTGGCCTCGGCCTCGCGTTTTTCGAGCTCCAGCTCGTAGAGGCGGGCGCGCAGCATGTTCCAGGCGGTCGCGCGGTTCTTGTGCTGGGAGCGCTCGGCCTGGCAGGCGACGACGATGCCGGTCGGCATATGGGTGATGCGGATGGCTGAATCCGTCGTATTGACGTGCTGTCCGCCCGCGCCGGATGATCTATACGTGTCGATACGGCAGTCCGACTCGTTGATATTCACCTCGATGCGGTCGTCCACGACGGGATAGACCCAGACGGATGCGAAGCTCGTATGGCGGCGGGCGTTCGAGTCGAAGGGCGAGATGCGCACGAGGCGGTGCACGCCGGACTCGGTCTTGGCCCAGCCATGGGCGTTGTGGCCCTTGACCAGCAGCGTGCCGGACTTGATGCCGGCCTCCTCGCCGGCGGTCTCCTCGATCACCTCGACCTTGAACTTCTTGCGCTCGGCCCAGCGGGCGTACATGCGAAAGAGCATGCGCGCCCAGTCCTGGCTTTCCGTGCCGCCGGCGCCCGAGTGGATTTCGATGAAGGTGTCGTTGGCGTCGGCTTCGCCCGAGAAAAGCGCCTCGATCTGGCGGGTCTGCGCTTCCTTGAGCAAGGCCTTGAGGGCCTCGACGCCTTCCTTCTCCGTGTCCGGATCGCCGGCTTCCTCGCCGAGTTCGACGAGCGTCACCGCATCTTCGAGATCGCGCGCGAGCTTGCCGACCGCCCCCATCTGCTCTTCGAGCTGGGTGCGTTCGCGCATGAGCTTCTGCGCTTCTTCGGGATCGTTCCAGAAACTGGGGTCTTCGGCCTTGACGTTCAGTTCGGCGAGACGGCGGGTCGCGGTCTCGACGTCAAAGATGCCTCCTCAGCAATCCCACGGACTGCTCGATCTGTTCCTTGAGCGCAAGCGGCTCGGCGCGCATGAGGTTTCGTCTTTCGGATATGCAAGGGAGCGGCGCTCCCGGAAGTCGCGCGGAAATTATTCGCCGCGACGCCCCGTGTAAAGCGGGCGCGGCGAAAAGCGCGGAAGACATTCGCCGCGGCTCTGCATGGCTTCGGCCGCTGCGCCGCCTCGCGCGCTTGGCGGAAACGGCTAATAGCCGCCCTCGGCCGGCGGCGCGGGCGGCGCGGAGCCGCGCGGCTTGCTCTCCTCGGCGCTCTCCGCGTCCGTCAGGCCCCAGCGCCGCATCAGGAGCAGCACGACGCCCGCCGCGACGACGCAGACGATCGTCGCGTAGATCACGCCCTCCTCGCTTTCGGAGAAGGGAAGGTTCTTGAGATTCATGCCGAAAAAGCCGGTGACGAAGGTCGCCGGCAGCAGCAGGGTCGTCACCACCGTCAGCACATAGAGCCGGTCGTTGGTTTCGAGGTTGAGGATCGCGTTCAGCTCGTCCTGCAGCAGCCGCGCGCGGTCCTGCAGCGCCTGCATGTCGCGCCCGAGCGACTCCGTGTGCTGAACGAGCCGCGCCGCCATTTCGCGCAACTCATTGTCGCGCGCGTCCTGCGGGTCGTCGTCTATGTCCTCCAGCCGCGCAAGGGTTGAGACGAGGCCGCCGACCTGGCGCGACAACCGTACGGCGTCGCGGCGCCCGGCCCCCAGCACCGGCCGGGCCTTGCGGCCGCGCCCGTCAATGATGAGATCCTCGGCGCGGTCGAAGGCGGCGCCGACCTCATTCGCCATGCGGCTCAGCTCGTCGACGAGATGGGTCGCCATCAACTCGAAAAGCGCGAGCGGCGATTCGACCGCTATCCCGCGCCCGATCGCGCCCCGGGCCGCCTCGACGCAGCTCATGGGGCTGCGGCGCGCCGTGACGACGAAGCGCTCGCCAATGGCGAAGCGCAGGAAATCGGTGCGCGAGGCCGGGCCGGCGAGGGTTCGCTCATGGTCGAGCAGGGCGCCGCTCACCAGCCCCTCCGAATATTCGAGATATTGATGGTCGAGCGGATCGCAGAGCGCCTCGCGGGCGCTGTCCGACAAGGCGGCGATGCGGCCGATGAAGGGCCGCGCGCGCACGTCGGTCAGGTCCATATGCAGCCAGACGAAGCCCTCGCGGCTCGCGCCCAGCGCGTCGAAATCATCCGCCCGCCCGGCCGCGGCGCGGCCCTCCGCATCGAAGCGGATGATCCAGAGACAGCCGGGAACGCCGGCGTGAAGGGCGTCTTTGAGTCGGTCTGGGATCATGGCTCCCGCTTCGCTGAATGTGCTCCAATGACGTGGGGGAAGATGACATACGGATGACGGCCTCACCCGCCCTCGGTCGTCGCCCAGGCCTTGCCGAAGCGGCCGGCGGCGATGTCGATCGCCATGGGCTTCTCCTGAGCCCGACATTAAAGACGAGCAATGGCGAAACCGTAACCGGAGCGGCGCTCGGCCGGATCGCGCCGCGGTCAGGCGGAACGCCTGACGCGGGGCAACGCGGTTCTAAAGGTTAAGAGCGCGCTTCAAGCGAAAGCCGGTTCCCGCTTTTTCGCAAGCCGCGCTCCAGTGGTTTCGGTCACTCGAATCGCCAGTCCTCCTGCTCACATCCTTCCGCCGTCATTGCGAGCGAAGCGAAGCAATCCAGAGCGTCATCACGGCTCTGGATTGCTTCGTCGCCTACGCTCCTCGCAATGACCGGAAGAACGAACGCGCTTCAAAAAGCCCGTCAATTCGACGGACGCAGGCTACTGGATTGCGAAAAAACCGGTTCCCACTTTGGTGGGCCGCGCTCTAGGCGTCCGAGACGCCGACCTTCTGCTCCAGCCGGCGCACGCGCGCCTCAAGATCGCTGATGAGCGCGCCATGGCCGAGGACGGCGGAATGATACTCCACCACAGCGCGCCGCAGGCCGACGATCTGCTCGCGCGTCGCCTTATGCTCCGCGTCGTTCTTCGCCTGCATGGCCAGAAGGTCGGAAGCGACGTCGGCGCGCAGAGAATGGATCTGCGACTGCGTATCAGCGATACCTTCGCGCAATTGGCGAAGCATCTGCAGAACGAGATTATCCGGTTCGTCGGTCATGGCTTAAGCTTACTACGCCGACCGCCTTACGTCATCACCACATTCACCGCGCTCTCGGGCAGCTCTTTCCCGAAGCAGCGCTGATAGAACTCGGCGACCAGCGGGCGCTCCAATTCGTCGCATTTATTGAGGAAGGTGAGGCGGAAGGCGAAGCCGACATCGTTGAAGATGTCGGCGTTCTCGGCCCATGTGATGACCGTGCGCGGGCTCATCACGGTCGAGAGGTCGCCGGCCATGAAGGCGTTGCGGGTGAGGTCGGCGACGCGCACCATCTTGTCGGCGATGGCGCGGCTCTCCTTGCTGGCGCCGTAGGACTTCACCTTGGCGACGACGATATTCGTCTCCGCGTCGTGCGACAGATAATTCAGCGTCGTGACGATGGACCAGCGGTCCATCTGCGCCTGATTGATCTGCTGCACGCCGTGATAAAGGCCCGACGTGTCGCCGAGGCCGACCGTATTGGCGGTCGCGAAAAGGCGGAAAGCGGGGTGCGGGCGGATGACGCGGTTCTGGTCGAGGAGCGTCAGCCGGCCGGAGACTTCCAGCACGCGCTGGATGACGAACATCACATCCGGGCGGCCGGCGTCATATTCGTCGAAGCAGAGCGCGACATTGTGCTGAACCGCCCAGGGCAGGATGCCGTCGCGGAATTCCGTGACCTGCTTGCCGTCCTTGAGCACGATCGCGTCCTTGCCGACGAGGTCGATGCGGGAGATGTGGCTGTCGAGATTGACGCGCACGAAGGGCCAGTTGAGCCGCGCCGCAACCTGCTCGATATGGGTCGACTTGCCGGTGCCGTGATAGCCCGTGACCATCACGCGGCGGTTCTTCGCGAAGCCCGCGAGAATGGCGAGCGTCGTCTGGCGGTCGAAGAGATAGTCCGGGTCGATGTCCGGCACATGCTCGTTGCGCTCCGAGAAGGCTGGAACGACGAGGTCCGTGTCGATGCCGAAAACCTGGCGCGCCGGGATCTGAATGTCCGGGACGCTTTCGAGGCCCGAGCCAGATTTAACTTCTTCGACCAAAATCGTCCTCCGTCTGGCGGGCGGGCAATCGGCGTCGACGATGCAAGCGTCAGACGAGCCGTGCGGCCCTCAGCGTCTTATAGGCATGGATGATTTCCCGCAATTTCTCCTCGCGGGAACGATCGCCGCCATTTGCGTCGGGATGGTGTCGCTTAACGAGCTCCTTATAGCGCGCCCGGATGGCCTCCGGTCCAGCGGTTTCGTCAAGCCCCAGCGCCTCGAAGGCGCGCATGGTCACCGGGGAATAGCGGGGCTGCTTCTTCTCGGCCGCGCGGCGGTGATAGCGGGCGCGATACATGCCGAGCGGATCGCCGGTCGGGCCGCCCTCCTCGCGAAAGCCCGTCTGGCCCCGGCGCGTGCCCATGGCCCAGGTCGGGCGATGGCCGACGGTCGCGTCCTTCATGTAGCGGGCGACGTCGGCGTCGTTCATCCCGTTGAAATAATTGTAGGTCGCATTGTATTCGCGGACGTGGTCGAGGCAGAAGCAGAAATATTGCCCCTCGCGCAGCCGGCCCATGGGCGCGCGATAGGCGCCCTCCGCCTCGCAACCGGGCGAATCGCATTTGACGCCCGCCTCGCGTTTCTCCTCGCGCGGCTGACGCTGCGTTCTGATGCGGTCGAAGAGGGGCGAATTGAGGTTCATTTCATTCCATTATGATGGCGCCGCCCCCCGCCGCAAGCGCGGACCGCGCCAATTTTCATCTGCGCCCAATCTTGCAAGACAGGCGCCCCGGGCTTAGCTGGCGACGAGACTTAAGGAGCGACTATGGCGGATCAGGGCAAAAGACCGGTGGCGGCGAGCATCGAGAAGAAACTGACCGAGGGCCTCGCGCCGATCTCGTTGAAAGTGATCGATGAATCACACCATCACGCCGGCCATGGCCATGCCGGCGACAAGCGTCACGGCAATGAGAGCCATTTCCGCGTCGAGGTGGTGAGCGCGGCCTTCGAGGGCAAGAGCCGGGTGGAGCGCCACCGGCTGGTCAACGCCCTGCTGGCGCGGGAGATCGCGGAAGGGGTGCATGCGCTGGCGATCGGCGCGAAGGCGCCGGGAGAGGCGGAGTAGATCGCGCCGCGTTTAGGCGGCGCTCTTGCGAAACGCCGGGTTTCCGCTTTTTCGCGGCGCGCTCCAGCTAGCCGTCGCCGGCCCCTCCGCCGGCGGCGAAATTCCGCGCCAGCCACGCCGACGTCACAAGGTCGTGCCAGCCGATCGGGCTTCCGCGGCCGTGGAAACCCAGATGCCCGCCGCGCGGGGAGAAAGTCGTCTCCACGGCGGCCAGGCGCGGCCAGTCGACCGCCTCGTAGCAGCCCGCCGGAATCCAGGGATCGTCCATTGCGTGGATAAGGAGCGTCGGGCGGTCTATTCCCTCCAGGAAATGGCGGGACGAATTCCGCTCGTAATAGTCGGCGGCGTCGCGATAGCCGAAACAGGGGGCGACGAAACCGTCGTCGAATTCGACGATCGCCCGCGCCGCCGCGATCGCCGCTCGCTGCGCGGAAGTCAGCGCGGCCCCCGGCGCCAGCGCCTCCCGCTTCAGCGCCGACAACAAGTAGCGGTGATAGACGATATTGCGCGGCGCCTGAATGCGGAAGCTCGCCGCCGCGAGGTCGAGCGGCGCCGATACCGCGACGGCGCCGAGGACGGGCGAATCCCGGCGGCGCTCGCCCATGAATTTCAAGACGAGATTGCCGCCGAGCGAATGCCCGATCAGCGCGACGCCGCGATCGACAAGCGCCCCCGGCAGCCGACGCAGCGCTTCCGCGAGATCCTCCGTCCGGCCGGCATGGTAACGGCCCTTCGAGGTCGGGCGGGAAACGGCCGAGCCGCGCAGATTGAGGCGGAGAACCGGCCATCCTTCCTGCGCCAGGCGCCGCGCCGTGCGCATCACATTGACGCTCGCCTCCGTCCCGGTGAGGCCGTGGATCAGGACGACGAGCGGCCGCGTCGTGGAGCCCGCCGGACCATCGAGGCGGGCCGCCAGCCGGTCGCCGTCCGGCATGGGCAGAAGCAGGCGCGCGCCGCCGCCGAGCTCCCTCGGCCTCGGGCGCAGCATATTGCGAATGGTCTGCAGGTCGGGCCCCCACCAGGGCGCCCGCTCCCGAAAGATCGGCAAGGCTTCGCGGGACATGAGACGGCCGGCCGACCGCTACCCCGGCGCCTCCGCCCCCTCGCAATGAGCCCCGCCTTCCGGACCGCGATCGCCGATCGCCAGACGAAGGGGCGCGGCGGCGAGAAGCCGGTAAGGCGGCGTTTTGGCGGCGCGTTTCATGAGGGCCTCCTGAAGCCTTTGCGCTCAGGAACGTAGGGGGGCGCCCGTCTCGTCGCAATCGACCTCCGTGACCTCGTCCCCCAATTCGATCCGGGCATGGGCCAGCGAGCCGTCGTCGCGATAGGCGTATCGATGCGAAAGCTCCACCTCGCCATAGACCATCTTCTCGCAGGTCGCGAGGCGTCCGGCCGAATCATAGGTCACCCGGAAATAAGTGTTGCGGTTGCCGAGCTCCGCCGCCTTCAGCGGCTCGACCAGCTTCAGCGGCATGCGCACCCCGCTATAAGTGAGAAAATATTTGTACTCCGTCTCCCCGCTCATCGCGTTTCTCCTTGTTTTTCTTTTGCCGCCTCTCACATCGCGCCCTGAGCGGGCGGGATCCTCCAATCGCAGAAAACGCGATCATCCCAAAGTCCGGCGCGCGCGTCTCGCGAAAAGCGGCTCCTGCTTTTTCGCCGCGCGCCCTAGAAAAAATCGCGCCAGCGGCGGTCGCCCTGGAGCGCGACGGCACAAGGCTTGCGGAAAGCGCGCCGGACGGCCCCTCCCCGAGCCGCTTTGTCGCAGATGCGACAGATTCAACGAAAAGGAGTGCGAGAAATGAGACTAGCCGAAAGCTTCGCCAGCGCGACCGCGGAGCAGATCGAGGCGGCCCTTTCGGGCGGCAAGCTGATCCTCTATTCCGTCGGCCGCCCGCCGTCGCCCGACCACAAGATCACCCGCAGCTCGCCTCTCGCCGAATACGTCTTCGCGAGCCCGGCCTTCGACGACGCCAAAGCACCCGTCTTCGCGGAGAACCCTGTCCTCGCGCAACATGTCGGAACCCCCGGCTGGGCGCGCGCGTTCTCGGCGGACGGCGCGGTCGTGGCCGATTTTTCGGTCGGCGCCGGCGCGACGGAGATCAAATGCGAAAGCATTTCCGCGACGCCGGGCTTTCCGCTCAAAGTTCTGTCGCTCGCGATCGCCCTGCCGGCGGAAACGGTCTCCTATGAAAAGACCGAATATGGCCATGTCTATCAGACCGGCCTGGAGAATCCCTATCGCAAGCTCTCGGTGCGCGGCTGATCCCGCGTCGCCGCGGAGTCTTGACGATTACATGACGACAGCGTAGCGCGGGGCGACTTTATCACTTCCCGCGCTATCGGCAGGACATCCATGACTACGACCAAGCCCGGCGCCAAGCCGGCCAATCCCCGTTTTTCCTCCGGCCCCTGCGCCAAGCGTCCCGGCTGGTCGTTCGAAAATCTGAAAGGCGCGGCGCTCGGTCGTTCGCATCGCTCGCCCGCCGGCAAAGCGAAGCTCCGGCAGGCGATCGGCCTCACCCGCGAGGTGCTGCAGGTTCCCGCCGACTATCGCATCGGCGTCGTGCCCGCCTCCGACACCGGGGCGGTGGAGATGGCGCTGTGGTCGCTGCTCGGCCCGCGCGGCGTGGATGTCGCCGCCTGGGAGAGCTTCTCGGCCGACTGGGTGACCGACGTGCTGGAGCAGCTCAAGCTGCCGAACGCCCGCAAATTCACGGCCGCCTTCGGCGAGATGCCGGATCTCTCGCAGATCGATTTCGACAACGACTTCGTCTTCGCCTGGAACGGCACCACGGCGGGCGTGCGCGTGCCCAACGCCGATTTCATCCCGGCGGACCGCAAGGGCCTGACGATCTGCGACGCGACCTCGGCCGCCTTCGCGCAGAATCTTGACTTCGCCAAGCTGGATGTAACCACCTATAGCTGGCAGAAGGTGATGGGCGGCGAGGCGGCGCATGGCATGCTGATCCTTTCGCCGCGCGCGGTCGAGCGTCTGGAAAGCCACACGCCGCCCTGGCCCATGCCGAAGATTTTCCGGCTCACCAATAAGGGCAGGCTGATCGAGGGCATATTCGAGGGCGACACGATCAACACGCCCTCGCTGCTCGCGACCGAGGATTATCTCGACACGCTCGCCTGGGCGAAGTCGATCGGCGGGCTGCCGGCGCTGCGCGCGCGCTGCGACGCCTCGGCCGAAGTCGTCGCCGACTGGGTCGCGAGGACGCCCTGGATCGACCATCTCGCCAAGAACCCCGCGACGCGCTCCAACACCGGCGTCTGCCTCGTCTTCTCGGACATGAGCGCGGCCCGGACCGAGGCGGAGAAGGCGGCGCTCGCCAGGACGATGGTCGCCATGATCGAGGCGGAAGGCGCCGGTTACGATTTCGGCGCCTATCGCGACGCGCCCCCCGGCTTCCGCATCTGGTGCGGCGCGACGGTGGAGGCGTCCGACGTCGCGATCCTGACGCAATGGCTCGACTGGGCCTATGCGGAGGCGACAGCGACGGCCGAGGCGGTCTAATCCGCCCAGTCCGTCGCCATTAGACCCGGCACGCGGTCGAATTCGCGGCGATTGTTGGTGACAAGCACAGCGCGCCGCCGCCGCGCCTGCGCGGCGATAAGAACATCGAAGGGGCCTATCGGGGCGCCGCGCGCTTCCAAATGGGCGCGGATGTCGCCGGCCTCACGCGCGTCCTCCGCGTCGAAGGCTGGCTGTTCGAACCCGGCGGAGAGAAATTCAACGAGAAGCGCTCGGGCCTTTTCGGGCTGCCGACTTTTTGCGATCCCGTAAGAGAGCTCGAACAAAACGATGGACGGAACAATCAGCTTCGTCCCGGCCCGTAGCTCATCCGCCAGCCGCTCGGCATAGCCTGCACGCCGACCGTTGAGCGCGAAAATGACTGCGTTCGTATCCAGGCAAAACATGGAAAGCGTCAGTCGAATGAAATAGACTCGTCGGGCCGAAGCGGCGGATCGTCGGGGATGCCTTCGGGGAAAAAGTCCTTCGCGCCGAGAGCATCCAACCGCCGTCGCCAGGCGTCGACATCGAAGGGCTCGGATTCCAGCGGCTCGAGAACGACCTTGTCGCCCACCTTGCTGACGCGCACCTCCGTCCCCGGCAGCCGGAACTCCTTGGGTAAACGAACGGCCTGGCTGCGGCCGTGCTGGAACAGTTTCGCCGTCGCCATCGTCACCTCCGCCTTTGAGAGTATCTACCAACAATAGATACCTGCTCATCTTCCGACCGACAAGCCCCATCGGAGCCCGCCATGCCGCCCCGCGTCCTCATCTCCGACTCCCTCTCCCCCGCCGCAATCGACATTTTCCGCGGGCACGGGATCGAGGCGGATTTCGAGCCCGCGCTTGGCAAGGACAAAGCAAGGCTCGCGGCGGCGATCGGCGCCTATGACGGTCTCGCCATCCGCTCCGCGACCAAGGTGACGGCCGACATTCTGGCGCGCGCCGGAAGGCTGAAGGTTGTCGGACGCGCCGGCGTCGGGGTCGACAATGTCGACGTCCCGGCCGCCACGGCCAGGGGCGTAATCGTGATGAACGCGCCTTTCGGCAATTCGATCACCACGGCCGAACACGCCATCGCCATGATGCTCGCGCTCGCCCGCGAGATCCCCGCCGCCGACGCCTCGACCCAGGCCGGCAAATGGGAGAAGAACCGCTTCATGGGCGTCGAGATCGCCGGCAAGACGCTGGGCGTCATCGGCTGCGGCAATATCGGCGCGATCGTCGCCGACCGGGCGCAGGGACTCAAAATGCGGGTCGTCGCCTACGACCCCTTCCTCACCGAGGAGCGCGCCGAGGCGATCGGCGTCGAGAAGGTCGAACTGGACGACCTTCTCGGCCGCGCCGATTTCATCACCCTGCACACGCCGCTCACGGCCCAGACGAAAAACATCCTCTCCGCCGAGGCGCTGGCGAAGACCCGCAAGGGCGCGCGCATCGTCAATTGCGCGCGCGGCGGGCTTCTCGACGAGGCGGCCCTCGCCGCCGCGCTGGATTCGGGCCATGTCGCGGGCGCCGCGCTCGACGTCTTCGCGGTCGAGCCCGCGATCGAGAACCCGCTCTTCGGGCGCGCCAATGTCGTCTGCACGCCCCATCTCGGCGCCGCGACCGTCGAGGCGCAGGAAAAGGTCGCCTTGCAGATCGCCGAGCAGATGTCGGACTATCTGGCGCGCGGCGCCGTAGCCAACGCCGTCAACTTCCCGTCCGTCACGGCCGAAGAAGCGCCGCGCCTCAAGCCCTTCGTGACGCTCGGCGAGAAGCTTGGCCTCTTCGCCGGGCAGATCGCGCGCTCCGGCGTCGAGACGCTTTCCATCGTTTTCGAAGGCCATATTGCGCAGCAAAAAACGAAAGCCGTGACGGCGACGGCGCTCTCCGGCCTGTTGAAGCCGATCCTCGAGGACGTGAATCCGGTATCCGCGCCCGCCATCGCCAGGGAACGCGGGATCGCGGTGGAGGAAGTGACGCGCGAGGCGCAGAGCGGCTATGAATCGCTTCTCACCCTCGTCGCCAAGACTGCGGAAGGGGAGATCCGCGTCGCCGGCACGGTCTTCCATGACGGCAAGCCGCGAATCATGCGGATCGGCGAGATCGGCGTCGACGCGGAATTCGCGCCGTCGATGATCTATACGCAGAACGAGGACCGGCCCGGCTTTATCGGCCGATTCGCGGGCTTGCTCGGCGCGGCGGAGATCAACATCGCGACCTTCGCGCTGGGGCGCGACGCGCCCGGCGGCTGCGCCGTGGCGCTCGTCGCGGTCGATGGCGAGCCGCCGGAAGACGCGCTCGCGGCGATCCGCGCGCTTCCGGGCGTCAAGCAGGCGACGACGCTGAAGTTCTAGATCGCGCGCGAGAAGGCGACTGTTGCAGGGGCGCCACTACCGGGCGGGAAACGCGGGGCCGGCCGGCGCGCGGCGCGCTTCGCCCTTGCGAAGGGGGCGCGCCTGCGAGACTAATCGTCGCAGACACGCCGCCACGCCGAATTGCTTCTGCGCGGCCGCCGGCTTTCTCCACTATCGAACAAGGGATTCTCATGCGACGGCTTGTCCTTGCATCGCTCTGCATTCTCGCCGGCTTCGGCGCGCGCTTGCCGCAGGGCGTCGCCGCGCCGCAGCCGGAAACCGATCCGCTGACCGAGCTGTTCGGCGGCGCGCCGGCCTCCGCGCCGGCCGGCGGCCAGGGCCGTCCGCAGGCGGTCGCCATTCCCCGCGAGATGGTCTCCTTCGACGGCGGCTATGCACCGGGCACCGTCATCATCAATACGAGCGAGCGCCGTCTCTATTACGTGATCGGCAACGGCCAGGCGATTCGCTACGGCGTCGGCGTCGGCCGCCCGGGCTTCGAATGGGCGGGCGTGCGCTACATCTCCAGCAAGCGCGAATGGCCCGACTGGACGCCGCCGGCGCAGATGCTGAGGCGCCGCCCCGACCTGCCGCGCCATATGGAAGGCGGGCTCAACAACCCGCTCGGCGCCCGCGCCATGTATCTCTCCGGCACGCTCTACCGCATCCACGGCTCCAACGAGCCGGAGACGATCGGCCAGGCCGTGTCCTCGGGCTGCATCCGCATGACCAATGACGACGTCACCGACCTCTACGACCGCGTGAGGGTGGGGACGAAAGTGGTCGTGACGCGGTAAAACGCCGTTCTTGCTTTTGAACGCGTCCTGCGCCGCCGAAGGGTCGTCATTGCGAGCCGAAGGCGAAGCAACCCAGAGCCGCTATGGCTGCCCTGGATTGCTTCGCTACGCTCGCAATGACGGGACTTGGCGGATGTGCTGGGTCGAGTCCGGCGATGACGCGGAAACAGACCGGCTCACGCCTCCCCCGGCCGGTCCCGATCGAGCCCTTTCGCCTTCAGCTCGTCGAGATAGGCCGCGAAGCTCGCCTCGGCGGTTTCGCCGAGCTGGCGCAGATAGCGCCACGTATAGATGCCGGTGCGGTGCATGTCGTCGAAATCGAGCCGGATCGCGTAATTGCCCACCGGCGCGACGGCGATGATGGCGACGTTGCGCTTGCCGCCGACCGTCTTCTGGTCGGCCGGCGAGTGGCCCTGCACCTCGGCGCTGGGGCTCCTCACCCGCAAGAGCTCCGCGCTTATCGTGAAGCTCGCCCCGTCGTCGAAGGCGACGCGGAGATTGCGGCCATTGTCGAGCACGCGGATTTCGGTGGGCCAGGGATCGGCGGTCACGGAAGGCTCCCAAAATAATGTCGCTGACCGACAATAGCGCCTCCCGCCTTGCGACCGGAAGCGCGCGCAATCGAAGTCTTCGATGGATGCATAGAAATTGCTCGGGCTTCACGACCTTTGCCGACGGCAATATATGAAGGGCTCAAGACGGCGGGACAGCCGTCGGGGAAACGCCGGTATGAACGCCCATACGCAAACGCCTGCCGCCGCCGCGCCCGCGCCGCTCGTCGATCCGTTCGGCCGGGCGGTGTCCTATGTGCGAGTCTCGGTGACGGACCGCTGCGATTTCCGCTGCGTCTATTGCATGGCAGAGCATATGGCCTTTCTGCCCCGGAAGGACCTGCTGACGCTGGAGGAGCTCGACCGGCTCTGCACGGCCTTCGTTTCGCGCGGCGCGAAGAAGCTGCGCATCACCGGCGGCGAGCCGCTGGTGCGCCACGACGTGATGAAGCTCTTTCGCGCGCTCTCGCGCCATCTCGTCGCCGGCAGGCTCGAAGAGCTCACGCTCACCACCAACGGCTCGCAGCTCGCGCGCTTCGCTTCGGAGCTCGTGGATTGCGGCGTGGCGCGCGTCAATGTCTCGCTCGACACGCTCGACCCCGACCGCTTCCGGGCGCTCACCCGAACGGGCGACCACGCCCGGGTGCTCGCCGGCGTCGAGGCGGCGCTGAAAGCGGGGTTGAAGGTGAAGCTCAACGCGGTCGCCCTGAAAGGCGTGAATGAAGACGAGTTCGTTCCCCTCGTCCGCTTCGCCCATGCGCGCGGCATGGACATGACCTTCATCGAGGTGATGCCGCTCGGCGAGCTGGACGGGCCGGCGCGCGTCGATCAATACCTCCCCATGACCGCCGTGCGCGAAAAGCTCTCCGAGGCCTTCACGCTCGACGAGATCGACTACCGCACCGGCGGCCCGGCCCGCTATATGCGCGTCGGGGAGACCGGCGGGCGCGTCGGCTTCATCACGCCGATGACCCATAATTTCTGCGAGAGCTGCAACCGCGTGCGCGTCACCTGCACCGGGGCGCTCTATATGTGCCTCGGCCAGGAGGACGCGGCCGATCTGCGCGCGCCCCTGCGCGAAAGCGCCGACGACCAGCTCCTCCATGCCGCGATCGAGGAAGCGATTCGCCGCAAGCCTAAGGGCCACGACTTCATCATCGACCGCGCGACGCTAACCCCGGCGGTTTCGCGCCATATGAGCATGACGGGCGGCTGATTTCATGTCCCAATCCAAGAATGTCGCTTTTATCGGCCTCGGCGTCATGGGCTATCCCATGGCCGGCCATCTCGCCCGCGCCGGCCACCGGGTCGCCGTCTACAACCGCACCGCCGCCAAGGCGGAGAAATTCGCCGCGCAGCACGGCGCGGCTTTCGCGCCGACCCCCCGGCAAGCCGCCGAGGACGCGGACTTCGTCTTCTCCTGCGTCGGCAATGACGACGACCTGCGTTCCGTGACGCTCGGGCCGGACGGCGCCTTCTCCGGCATGAGGCCGGGGGCGATCTTCGCGGATCATACCACCGCCTCGGCCGAGGTCGCGCGGGAGCTCTACGCGGAAGCGAAGAAGCTCGGTCTCGGCGCGATCGACGCGCCGATCTCCGGCGGGCAGGCGGGCGCCGAGAACGGCCAGCTCACCGTGATGTGCGGCGCGGAGCCCGAGATCTACGCCAAAGCCGAGCCGGTCATGGCCGCCTATTCCCGCGCCTGCCGGCTGATGGGGCCGCCGGGCTCGGGACAGCTCACCAAGATGGTCAATCAGATCGCCATTGCCGGCCTGATCCAGAGCCTCTCCGAGGCGCTGCATTTCGCGAAGCGCGCCGGGCTCGACGCCGAGGCCGTGATCGATCTCATCAAGAACGGCGCGGCGCAGAGCTGGCAGATGGAGAACCGCACCCGGACCATGCTCGCCGGCGCGTTCGACCATGGTTTCGCGGTGGAATGGATGCGCAAGGACCTGGCGATCTGCCTGGCGGAAGCCCGCCGCAACGGCGCCAGGCTCCCCGCCGCCGCGCTCATCGACCAGTTTTACGCGGAGGTCGAGGCGATGGGCGGCAAGCGCTGGGACACGTCGAGCCTGATCGCGCGGCTGGAGCGGAATTAGCCGGCCTATCGACAGGGTCTTTCCCGGGGCCGACGGCGCCTCGGCCATAAGGCGAAATTGTGACGGCCGCCGAAGCAGAAAAAAATTTTTGTGGCGCCGATGCAACCATTTCTCGGGCTCGGCGTTTCCCTGCCAACAAGAAGAGGAACGCCCAAGGCGGCGAGCGTGTCCAGTACGCGCCGAGGGGGAAGTCCTGTCGCAACCCTATTGGGAGGGGCCCTTATGGCCGTTACGCGCGAAAGCCCGTTCGCAAGCCGCACGTCACGGATTGTCCTTGGTGTGACCGTCGCCTTTGGTCTGTGCGCCGCCGTTGCCGCAGCCCCCACCGCGCCGGCCGCCAAGAGTCAGTCCGCCGCCGCCGTCCAGGCGGCGGTCAGCCTCAATGACGACGGCCTGCGTCCGCTCGCGCGTGGACCGGCGATCCGGGTGGGACGCGCCTATGGCGCAGAGGACGAAGATTGCACGCTCGTTCTGAAACCAAGCACAGATGAGCGCGGCCGCGTCCGTTACATGCGCAGCGTGACCTGCGCCAACTGACGAGCCAGCGTCCCCCCGGCCGCAAGGTCAATGGCCACACTGCGAAGGCGAAGGTCGCTCGAAAGAGGGCCTCCGCCTTCTGTTTTTTGGCAATCGAGCTTTGCGTAATTTTATTTCGCGCTTCTCGCGCGACACCAAAGTCGAGTTTTAGAGTCCTATGACCACCGCTTCGAGAGGCCATCCGTCAGGGTCGATTACGAAAGCCGCATAATAGTCGGGCGCATATTTTGGGCGCAGCCCGGGTGGTCCGTTATCACTGCCCCCTTGGGCAAGAGCGGCATGGTAAAAGGCGTCGACCGCCGCCCGGTTTGGCGCGGCGAAGGCGACGTGAAATCCGTCCGGAACCAGTGGCGGCGACGGCCGCAGCTTTATAGCCAACTTGTCGTCGCGATTCTCAACGCCATAGCCGACCGCCGTATCGTCAGACCAAACGCGGCGATAGCCCAGCGTAGCCAGCGCGGCGTCGTAAAAGCGCGCAGAACGATCGAGTTGCGTGACTGCAAGCGAAAGATGATGGAGCATCGGCGTAAGGCCTTCTAAGAAAGCGACTGACGCAGGCTAGGCGCCAGGGTTGAGCCTGAAGGCTCCCATGATAAACAATGCGACGCGCCGCCGTTGACGCTCTTTACGCCGCTCCCTACTGTGCCACGCTTCCCCATATCGCTCAACGGCTACGCAAAACCCATGTCCGCTCCGATTGCCCTTTCGCCCGCACTTCTCGACGCCGCGCGCGTTTCGCCCGCCTGGCCTTTCGAGGAGGCGAAGAAGCTCGTCAAACGGGTCGAGGCGAGCGGCCAGACATCCGTGCTGTTCGAAACGGGCTACGGCCCTTCCGGCCTGCCGCATATCGGCACCTTCGGCGAAGTGGCGCGCACCAGCATGGTGCGCCGCGCCTTCGAGGTTCTGACCGAAGGCAGGATCGCGACGCGCCTCATCGCCTTTTCGGACGATATGGACGGGCTGCGCAAAGTCCCGGACAACATCCCGAACAAGGAGCTGGTCGCCGCCAATCTCGGCAAGCCGCTGACGCAAGTGCCGGACCCCTTCGGCACGCACGACTCGTTCGGCGCGCATAATAATGCGCGGCTGCGCGCCTTTCTCGACGCCTTCGGCTTCGACTATGAATTCGCCTCCGCGACGGACTATTACAAAAGCGGCCGCTTCGACGCCGCCTTGAAGCACATGCTCGCCCGCTACGACGCGGTGATGAAGATCATGCTGCCGAGCTTTCGCGAGGAGCGCGCGGCGACCTATTCGCCCTTTCTGCCGATCCACCCCCGGACGGGAATCGTCATGCAGGTCCCGCTCGCCGGCATGGACGCCGAGGCCGGGACGATCGACTGGGAAGACCCCGAGACCGGCGAAAAATTCACGACTCCTGTCACCGGCGGCCATTGCAAGCTGCAATGGAAGCCCGACTGGGCGATGCGCTGGTATGCGCTCGGCGTCGACTATGAAATGGCCGGCAAGGATCTGATCGATTCGGTCAAGCTCTCCGGCCAGATCGTCCGCGCCCTCGGCGGCAGGCCGCCGGAGGGCTTCAATTACGAGCTCTTTCTCGACGAGAAGGGCCAGAAGATCTCGAAGTCCAAGGGCAACGGCCTGACGATCGAGGAATGGCTGACCTACGCCAGCCCCGAGTCGCTCGCCCAGTTCATGTATCAGAAGCCGACCGCCGCGAAGCGGCTGCATTTCGACGTCATTCCGCGCAATGTCGACGACTATCTGAACTTTCTCGACGCCTATCAGCGGCAGGACTGGAAGAACCGCCTCGGCAATCCCGTCTGGCACATCCATTCGGGAAATCCGCCGCCGCCCGAGACGCTCGAACATGGCGGCGAGGCCAAGGGGACGAGCGTCTCCTTCTCGATGCTGCTCAATCTCGCCGCCGTCGCCAACGCCGAGGATCCGGCCGTGCTCTGGGGCTTCCTTAAGCGCTACGCGCCCGCGGCGAGCCCCGAGAACCATCCGCGTCTCGATAAGCTCGTGGGCTACGCCGTCGCTTACTTTCGCGACTTCGTGAAGCCGGCGAAGCAATATCGCGCGCCCGACGAGGTCGAGCGCGAGGCGCTCGCCAGGATCGACGCGACGCTCGCGGCGCTGGGCGAAGACGCGACGGCCGAAGACATTCAGACGGCGCTCTACGACGTCGCCCGCGCCGTGCCGCGCTATCAGGACGCCAACGCCAAGGGCGCGACGCCGGACCGGCCGGGCGTCTCCAACGACTTCTTCAACATGCTCTATGAGGTGCTGCTCGGCGAGAAGAAGGGCCCGCGCTTCGGCTCCTTCGTGGCGCTTTACGGCGTCGCCAATTCCCGCAAGCTCATCCGGGACGCGCTTGCCGGCGCCTTTCTGAAGCCCGCCGCCTGATGCGCGCCGCCGAAGCCGAGATCCTCATCATTCCGGGCTATCTCAATTCCGGCCCGGAGCATTGGCAGAGCCGCTGGGAGCGGAAGCTCTCGACAGCGCGGCGCGTGATGCAGCGGGACTGGCTGAAGCCGACCCGCGCCGAATGGGCCGAGAAGATCGCCCAGGAGATCCTTGCGGCGACGAAGCCGCCCGTGCTCGTCACCCACTCGCTCGGCGGCGTCGCCGCTCTCCATGCTGCGCAGCAACTGCGCAATAAAATCGCCGGAGCCTTCATCGTCGCGCCGCCTTCGGAGCAGGTTATTCGGGAGCTGCCGGGCGTCGATCAGAACTTCCTTCCCATTCCGCGCGCGCGTCTTCCCTTCCCCGCCGTGGTGGTCGGCAGCAATAGCGACCCTTATTCCGATCCGCCATTCGCCCGCCATCTCGCCGAGGACATTGGCGCGCAATTCATCGACGCCGGCGACGCCGGCCATATCAATGTCGACAGCGGCCACGGCCCCTGGCCCGAGGGCTCGCTCGCCTTCGCGCATTTCGTCGCGAAGCTGTAAGCTCTCCGCCCGGCGCGGCGCGCGGCGCCGCGAACCTCTCGCCCCTGGCGGCGTTACGTCCGCATGTCCGAGATCATGACCCTCGCGGCGCTGGCCGGCGAGGAGGAAGCGTGCACGCGCTGCCCCCTCTATCGCAACGCCACCCAGGCCGTGCCCGGCGAAGGGCCGCGCGAGGCGCGGGTGATGCTGGTCGGCGAGCAGCCGGGCGACGTCGAGGACCTCTCGGGCCGCCCCTTCGTCGGCCCCGCCGGACGCCTGCTCGACAAGGCGCTGGCCAAGGTCGGCCTGCCCCGCGACGAATGCTTCGTCACCAACGCCGTCAAGCATTTCAAATTCGAGCCGCGCGGCAAGCGCCGCCTGCATAAGAGGCCGGACGCCGGCGAGGTCGACGCCTGCCGCTGGTGGCTCGAGCGGGAGCGCGCTTTGGTCGGCCCCGGCCTGATCGTGGCCATGGGCGCGACCGCGATAAGGGGCGTGCTCGGGCGCTCCGAGCCGGTCTCGCGGCTGCGGGGCCGCCTCGCCGACATCGACCAGGGAGCGAAATTCCTCGCCACCATCCACCCCTCTTTTCTGCTGCGTCTCCAGGAAGAAGAGGATAAGCGAAGAGAATGGACGCGCTTCCTGAGCGATCTGGAGGTCGCCGCAGCATGGGCGCGCGCGAGCGACGGAATCCATTCGCATGGGTAGAGCGCTGTTTTTGCTTGCTGTCTTTTTCTGCCTCCCGGCGCGGGCCGAGCTTCTGAAATTGGAGGAGGCCGGCGTGGACCTTCGCGCCTCGCTGAAAATCGACGGCAAGGCATATGCGCCGCCCCTCAAATTGCTGCGCGGCGCCGCGCCCGCGCCGGGCGGCGCGCTCTTCGTCGATCTCGCGCAGCAAAGCGATCTCGCGCCTCTCGCGCAGGCGCGCGGCATGAGCGTCGCCGCGCTCGATCTGAACGCCCTTCCCGCGCCCGTCCGCGCCCAGGCCTTGCGCGATCTCCTGCCCCGGCTGCGCGAGATGACCGGCGCCAGGCGCGTTCTCGCGCATGGGAGCGGCGAGATCGGCGCCGCGCTCGTCGAGGCCGGCGCTCTTTTCGACGGCCTATTGCTGCAGGACGCAGCCGCCGGCGCCGCACAGGCTCCGCGCCGCATCGAGGTCTGGGGCGGCGACGCCTATTGGCGCGCGGCGCCGCGCCCGGCGGCTTCCGGGCCGGAGCCCGAGAATCGCCGAAGCTTCTTCATCGCGGGAACCGTTGCGGGCGCGGCCGTCAATTGCGCGGCGCCCGTCAATGCGCGGTCACAAGGTCCGGCGCTGCGCGCCCTGCTTGTCGTGCTGGACGATTGGACGAGAGGCGTGAAACCGCCCGCCTCTCGCGCGCCCACGGCCGCCGATCTCGTAAAGGCGAGCGCGCTGATCTGGCCGAAAATCCCCGGCCTGCCGCCGCCGCCGGCGGGCGAGCGGCTTACGCCAAAAATCGACGCCGACGGTAACGAAACCTCCGGCTTGCGCCTGCCCGACCAAGCGCTGCCCGTCGCGACCGTCACGGGTTTCGCCGCGCAAAAGGACAGAAACGGCCCACCCTGCATGGCGGGCGCGGCGATCCCTTTTCCCTCGACCAAGGCCGAGCGCAAAAAGACCGGCGACCCCCGCCTTTCCCTGGTCGAGCGCTACGGATCGCGCGCCTATTTCGTCGCGACCATGCGCGTCGTCGCCGACAAGCTCGTCAAGGAGCGGCTGCTGTTGAAGGAAGACGCCGACGCTTACGTGGCGGCGGCGAAGAACGCGCCGTTCTAGCGGGCGACGAGGAAGGCGAGGGACGGGGAGGTCCCGTTAATTCTTCGCGCGTCTCACTTCGACGAAGTCGGGCATATCCCGGCTTAGAAAAAACGCGACGAAGCAAAATCGAGGAGCCTTGCCGCGGCTCTGGATTGCTTCGCTCCGCTCGCAATGACGCGCGGTTCAAGGCGCGGGTTCGCGGAGGACGCTCGCGCCGTGCTCGAACGTATGGCCGGCGTGATGCCCGACATTCTCGAAATGATCGCTTAAATTTTCGCGCGTGCGCGGATCGACGATGGCGAAAGGCGCCGCGACCGCGGCCCCGGCCGCGGCCCCAACGGTGGAGGCGGCGCCGGAGGCGACCATGCCGATCTTCTCGCCCACGCCGGCCTGGCCGTCATTGAGCGACTGACCCGTCGCGAGCCGCGCGCCGATGGAGCGCACCACGGCCGGCGCCTCGGCGAATTTAGTGTGGCCGAGCGCGTCGCCGCCGCCCGAGGAGACATCCGTGAGATCGACGACCTGGATGCGGTCGCGGTCGAACACGTCGAGATAGGGCTCGGCTTGGGGATTGACGGCGCCGAGCCTCGGCTTGTCGCCCCAGACGCGCTTCGAGACGGCGAGCGCCTCGTCATCGCGCGACACGAAAATGGTGAAGAGCGACGGCCGCACGCCCATCGCCGCGATCTGCCGCTTGAACACGTCGAAATCGACGTCGGGCGCGGCGAGCATGACGTTCTTGATCTTGGTCGGCAGGCCGCGATCGCGGATCGCCATCTGGCGCAGCGCCTCGAGCGTCACCCAATTGCCCATGGAATGCGCGAGGATGGAAATCTCGCCGACATTGGGATTGCGGGCGAGCGCCGCCAGGAGGCTCTCCAGCGCATCGCGCGAATAGCTGGCGCTTTCATGATCGTAGCCATAGGCCAGGAGCTTGCCGCGCGACGGCCAGGTGAAGAGCACGGGCGTCACATCCGCCGTGGAGTCATGGGAAATCTGCGCGAAGCGGTAGACGGCCTCCGCGAAGCGCGTATTGAAGCCGTGGACGAAGACCAGCGCCTGCCGTTTCGGCGTCCTCGCAATGCGCCGGTTGAATTCGGCGAGCGCCGCGTCGCGGCTCAGAACATGCGCCTCGACCGTCGTGAATTCCCGCATCGGATCGGGCGTCGCGCTCTCCGGCCACTGCACCTCGCCGACCTTGCGATAGGCGTCCGGCGGAATCGAAACGGCGATGTCCGCGAAGGAAAGCGTGGTCCCGCGTTCGCCGGAGAACATTTCGCCGGGCTGCGATTCGTCCGGCGCGCGCGTGGTCGCGACCATCAGTTTCACAATGCCGGCGCCCGGCGCTTCATAGTGAGTCGGAATGAGAACGCCATGCGGCCGTCCCGCGCAGGCGGCCGCGCCCAGGACGAGAAGCACGGCGAGGCAAGCGCGAATCATCCGCATGAAAGAAGGCGTCCGACGGGCCGAAGGGAGAGAATGCGAGCCAATGCTTCGCGAACTCCTTATCAGATTTGTGGCGGCAATAGGGCTTGTGCGCCGGCGCACGCCAGATTCCCGCAAGCGGGCTTAATGATCGGAGCGTCCGCCGCAAAAGCGGACGCCGGAGGCGGGGCTGGAATAGGGCGAGCTTCCGGCCGAGGCGGGAGGAGAAGTCGTTCCCCAGCGCTTATCCTCCCGCCTTTCTCTCTCCGTCAGTCGTTCGGCGCGAGCATCTTCTCGGGGCGCACGATCTCGTCGAACTCGGCTTCCGTCACCTTGCCGGAAGCGAGCGCCTCCTCCTTCAGGCTCGTGCCGTTCCTATGCGCGGCGCGCGCGATCTTGGAGGCGGCGTCATAGCCGATCTTCGGCGCGAGCGCGGTGACGAGCATCAGCGAGCGTTCAAGGAAGCGCCGGATATTGGCCTCATCCGCCTCGACGCCGTCGACGCAGCGCGTGACGAAGCTATTAACGCCGTCGGCGAGCAGAATGGTCGATTCGAGCAGCGCGAAGCCGACGACGGGCTTCAGCACATTGAGCTCGAGATGGCCCTGCGAGGCGGCGAAGGTGATCGTCGCGTTGTTGCCGAAGACGCGCGTGCAGACCATGGTCAGCGACTCGACCTGGGTCGGGTTCACCTTGCCAGGCATGATGGACGAGCCCGGCTCATTCTCGGGGAGTTTCAGCTCCGCCAAGCCGGCTCGCGGGCCGGAGCCCAGCAGGCGAATGTCGCAGGCGATCTTATAGAGGCCGGCGGCCAGCGAATTCAGCGAGCCATGCGCGAAAACAGCGGCGTCATGCGCCGCGAGCGCCTCGAACTTATTGGGCGCCGAGACGAAGGGAAGGCCCGTCTGCTGCGCGACATGCGCGGCGACTTCCTCGCCGAATCCCTTGAACGTGTTGACGCCCGTGCCGACGGCCGTGCCGCCCTGCGCCAGCGCGAGAAGATCCGGCAGCGCCGCGCGGATGCGCGCCGCGCCATATTTCGCCTGCGCGGCGTAACCCGAAAATTCCTGGCCGAGCGTCACCGGCGTCGCATCCTGCAAATGGGTGCGGCCGATCTTGACGATATGCGCGAACTCCGAGGCCTTGCGCTCGAAGGCCGCCTGCAGCCGCTCGACGGCGGGCAGCAGCTTGCCGGAAATGGCGAGCGCGCCGGCGATATGGATGGCGGTCGGGAAGCTGTCGTTCGAGGACTGGCCGAGATTGACGTGATCGTTGGGATGCACCGGCGCCTTGGAGCCGCGCGGCGCGCCGAGCATCTCATTGGCGCGGTTGGCGATCACTTCGTTGACGTTCATATTGGTCTGCGTGCCGGAGCCCGTCTGCCAGACGACGAGCGGGAAATGTTCGTCGAGCTTGCCGTCGATCACCTCCTGCGCGGCGACGGAAATGGCGTCGGCGATCTCCTTCTTGAGAAGCCCCTTCTTCTCATTCGCCTTGGCGGCGGCGAGCTTCACGCGCGCGAGCGCATGGACGATCTCGATCGGCATGCGGTCGCCGCCGATGGGGAAATTCTCGCGCGAACGCTGCGTCTGCGCGCCCCAATAGGCCCAGGACGGCACGGCGATGTCGCCAAAGGAATCGCGTTCAATGCGGCTGTCTTCTGTCATCGGTCTCGCTCGATAGGCGCGCGGCTCGGCGCCGCGCCGAATGCGGGGCGTTTCAGAGGCACCCTATGCGGCATTTCCCGCCGGCGTTCAATCTCGGCCGACGGTCGAGAGCGCCGCGGCGCGCGTCTCGCCCTCCCGCGACGCGCCGGGCGGCAGCGACATGAGCTCCGCGAGGCGGTTGCGCGCGCGATTGACCCGGCTTTTCATGGTGCCGGGCGCGCAGCCGCAGATTTCGGCCGCTTCCTCATAGGACATGCCCTGGGCGGCGACGAGAATCAGCGCCTCGCGCTGATCGAGCGGCAGCTTTTGCAAGGCCTCGCGAAAATCGAGGAAGTCCATATGCGCATGTTGCGATTCCGGCGCGATCAGCTTCGCGGCGGCCGCGCCGTCGGGATCGGGCGCCTCGCGCCGGCGCTTTCGGAATTCGCTGTAGTAGATATTGCGCAGAATGGTGAAGAGCCACGCGGTGAGGTTGGTGCCCTCCGCGAAGGAATCGAGGCTCCCCCACGCCTTGACGAGCGTCTCCTGGACGAGATCGTCGGCGCGGTCGGAATTGCCGCAAATGGAGACGGCGAAGGCGCGCAGGCTCGGGATGGCCGCGATCAGATCCGCCTTCAGACTTTTGCCTTCGGTGGCGGTCGGTCCGTCTGCGCTCACTCTCTCTCCCCGGGCGCGCCGTTCGACAGGCCCGAGGATACCATATTCTTTTCCAGCTGGTTCAGAAGATTCAGAAAGCGATCAGGGACAGGCTGGGCGACGAGATCGTCATAGAGATTCTGAAGCTCCTTGCCGATCGCGTCGCCGAAGTCGACATTGCGCATCTTCTTATTGGTCCTCTCAGAAGCACAAAGGCTGAGACCGCCGGGGGTCATGCCGTTCGCGTCCGGCGCCTCCTTGCGCCCATTGCCGCGCCGCGACGCGCCGGCGCCCGCTCCGAGCCCGGCGGCGATGGCCGCCACGCCGCGGGAAAGCGTTCCGGAAAAATGACGCGTCTCCGCGCGGTCCTCGTCGGACTGGGCGCGCGCGGCGGCATTCTCCGGATTGTTGTTCACCATGGAGCCCCCGATCTGCAAAGCCATGATTTTCTGTGGCGGACCTATTTCGTCGCGCGATATAGTGCGCTGCACGGAAAGCAAAACGCCGCGCTCAGGGATTGGTTCCTTAAATTGTGCGTGTTGTTTTGACGCAGCGGTCATGATTGCGCTTCCTTTCCGTTCTGGGTCGCCTCCGGAGTGGCGTAACATGTCGGTTTCACGAGAGATTTCGGGTCACCTGCCTTATCTTCGGCGCTTTGCGAGAGCGCTGGTCGGCGCCCGCGAGGGCGGCGACGCCTATGTGTTGGCGACGCTCGAGGCCATCGTCGCGGACCCCCGGAAACTAAAGGAAAATGAAGATCTTCGGGTCTCCCTCTACAAGCAGTTCCTAAAAGTGTGGGCCGCGGCGCCGGTCCTGCTCCCGGCGCCCGCCGGGGAGGGCGAGGAAACCGGCGCGCGCCGCAATCTCGACGCCATTTCGCTGCGGCCGCGCATCGCCTTTCTGCTGCACGCCCTGGAAGGGTTCGATCTCGAGCAGGTGGGCGACACGCTCGACGTCTCGGAACGCGACGCCGCCGATCTCATCGACGCGGCCAATGCCGAGATCGCCGATCAGATCGCGACGGATGTCCTCATCATCGAGGACGAACCCCTCATCGCCCATGATCTGCGCAGCATTGTGGAGGAACTGGGGCATTCGGTCGTCGGCATGGCGCGCACCCATCGCGAGGCCGTCGCCGCCATCGGCGCCGCGAGGCCCGGCCTGATTCTCGCCGACATCCAGCTCGCCGACGGCAGTTCCGGCCTCGACGCCGTGAACGAGATTCTCGACGCCCTGTCGACTCCGGTGATTTTCGTGACCGCCTATCCCGAGCGCTTTCTGACGGGCGCGCCGCCCGAGCCGGCCTTCCTCGTCACCAAGCCCTTCAGCGTCGAGAGCCTCAAGGCGGTGATCAGCCAGGCCTTGTTCTTCAACCGCAGGTCGCAGCGGCGGGAGGTCTGAGGCGGGGCCGGCCGGCCGCCGATCCCGTAAAGTAAGTATTTTTCCTGATAGGTTTTTCCGCCTCCGCAAGCTTGGCTACGTATATTCCACGATTGCAGAAACCTTGGCCGGTTAGGCAAGTTATACGCGTGGCGCTGGGGGCAAGAGAGGCGACCATGCAGGAAGTAGTGAAGAAGTCCAATCGAGGCTTTGCGTCGATGGATCCCGAGAAGCAGCGCGCGATCGCACGGAAGGGCGGGCAGAGCGTCCCCGACGAAAAGCGCAGTTTTTCGCAGAATCCCGAGCTTGCGGCGCGCGCCGGGCGCAAGGGCGGGCAGAGCGTGAATCCGGCGAAGCGCAGCTTCTCGCGCGACCATACGCTCGCGTCGGAAGCAGGCCGTAAGGGCGGACACGCCTCTCACGGCGGCGGGCAGAAGCGGGCGTCGGCTTAAGAGGCGACGCCTTCCTATAAAGCGTTACGCGGCGTAGGGCTTGGAACGCTGCGCGATTAATGAGTATAGCGCGTCATGGTCTCGCGTGGCGCGGATGGTTGCGACAAGGCCAGGGTCGCGAAGCATCCGCGCCGCGCAGGCAAGCGCCTTGAGATGGTCGGCGCCGGATGATTCGGGCGCGATCAGCAGAAACACCAGATCGACCGGCGCGCCGTCCAGCGCCTCGAACTCCACCGGCCGCTCGAGCCGGGCGAAAATCCCGAAAATCGACTTCACCTTGGCGAGCTTGCCATGCGGGATCGCGACGCCCTCGCCGATTCCCGTCGAGCCAAGACGCTCGCGGTGCAGCAGCGCGTCGAAGATCTCGCGCGCCGGCAGGCCGGAGAGCCTCGCCGCCCGATCGCTCAACTCCTGAAGCAATTGCTTTTTGGTCGTCGCCTTCAAGGTGGCGATGACTGCTTCCGGCGTGACTAGATCCGTGAGCCGCATGCGTCGACCTATCCGTTGAACATTGGAGAACCCCGCCCTTCAGCCGGACGGCGGCGCCCGAGAAGGAAATCGCAAGATACATGCCGAGGAAACCGCGAATCTCCGGACGCGGCGGCGTTTCTCTTCTCCCGCGCGAAAGCGCCTTTTGATGGGCGTTAATCGCCCGCGGGCGTGTCGATCCAACCGATATTGTCGTCGCTGCGCCGATAGACAATATTGACGCGGCCGGTATTCGCATGGCGGAAGATCAGGACCGGCGCGCCGGATAGGTCGAGATCGAGCACGGCCGCGGAGACGGACAGGCGGCGCAGCCTCGTGGTCGTCTCGGCGACGACGGCGGGGCTGAACTCGGCCGGCGCCTCGCTCTCCTGATCCGGCGCTTCGAGCACCTGATAGGGCACCACTTCCGGCGCCTCGGGGGCGTGCCCGTCATGATGGCTCTTCAGCCGCTCCTTATAGCGGCGCAGGCGCTTTTCCAGCCGATCGGCGGCCTGGTCGAAAGTGGCGTAGGGCTCCTGGCCGCGGCCGTCCGCCTGGAGAACGATGCCCGAGGTCAGATGCAGGCTGCAATCGGCGCGATAGCCCGAGCCCTCCGGCGCGATCGTGACATGGCCGCTGATTCCGCCGTCGAAATATTTCGAGGCGGCCTGCTCCAGCCGCTGCGCGACATGCATGCGCAGCGCTTCGCCGATATTCATGTTCTTGCCTGAAACTCTCAGGGACATCTCGTTCCGCCCTTTCCGACAAGCGGCGGACCGTCGCGGCCGAGACGCGGAGGTCTCTATGCGCCGACGCGCCGATCACGGATGTTATGATCCCAAATTTCCGAGCGCCCGTCTCGGTGATTCGACCCGGCGCCTGCGGACCCCGCATGGCGCCGCAAAATTTCGCGAAGCGTTAGAAGGCTGAGCGCGCGAAGTCAATGGGCGCCGCAGCAACGGGCGCCCGCGCCGCCGATTTCCACATGCGAGCGGCGCCTTCTGAAGCGCGGCTCGCGACAAGCGGAAACCGGCTTTTCGTAAGAAGCGCGCTCTAAACCTTTAGAATCGATCACGTTATCCGTGTTTGGGCGATTCCGCCTAAGCGCAGCGCGATTTAATGGGCCTGCGCCTGCTCGCGGGCCAGCGCCATCTTGGCGCGGCGGCGGTCGACCGAGGAAGGAATCCGCAAGCTGTCCCGATATTTGGCGACCGTGCGCCGGGCAATGTCGATATTGATGGCCTTGAGCCTGGCGACGATGGCGTCGTCGGAGAGCACCTCTTCGGCGGACTCCCTGTCGATCATCTGCTTGATTCGGAAACGCACCGATTCGGCCGAATGCGCCTCGCCGCCCGTCGTGGTCGCGATGGAGGCGGAGAAGAAATATTTCAGCTCGAAGATGCCGCGCGGCGTCATCATATATTTATTCGAGGTGACGCGGGACACCGTCGATTCGTGCATGCCGATCGCGTCGGCGATGGTGCGCAGATTGAGCGGCCGCAAATGCTCCACGCCCTTGGCGAGGAAGGCGTCCTGGAGGCGCACGATCTCGGAGGCGACCTTGAGGATTGTGCGGCTGCGCTGCTCCAGGCTCTTCGTCAGCCAGTTGGCGTTCTGCAGGCAGGTGGAGATGAAGGTCTTGTCGGCGTCGCGGGCGCCCGCCGAGACCTTGGCCGCATAGCTGTGATTGACCAGCACCTTCGGCAGGGCGTCGGAGTTGAGCTCGACATGCCAGGAGCCGTCGGCCGCCGCGCGCACGATGACGTCCGCGACGAGCGGCTGGACGGGCGCGTCGCCGAAGGCGCGGCCGGGCTTCGGGTCCAGGCTGCGCAGCTCGGCCGCCATGTCGGCGACGTCGTCCATATCGACGCCGCAGAGCTTGGCGAGCTGCGCGAAATCGCGCTTGGCGACGAGCGGCAGATTGGCGACGAATATCTGCATCGCCGGATCGTAGCGGTCGCGCTCCCTGAGCTGGATCGCGAGGCATTCCGCGAGGTCGCGGGCGCCGACGCCGGAGGGATCGAAGCTCTGGATCATGGCGAGGACCGCCTCCGCATCCGCCAGGCCGGCGTCGAGCCGGCCGGCAATGTCCTCGAGGCTCTCGCGCAGATAGCCGGTCTCGTCGACGCCGTCGATGATCGCCTGGCCGATCAGGCGGCGGCGCGGATCGGGGCAGGCGAGGGCGAGCTGCCCGGCGAGATGGTCGTGCAGGCTCGGCCGCGAGGCCACATAGGCCTCGAGATTAGGCGCCTCGCCGTCGTCGCCGCCGCCGCCGGCGGCGCCGCTCCAGGAGGTCGCCGAGAGGCCCGCGCCCTCCAGCGCCGCGCGCGGCGCCTCGGCCGTGACCGCTGGTCCCTCGGGCTCGAAGGCGTTGCTCATATCCGCGCCGAGATCAGCGGAAAGCGTCGCCGAATCGACGGCGAGCGAATCGCGCGCCCAGTCGCCCTCATGGGGCTCGCCGTCGAAAGCTTCGGCTGCGGCGCCCGGGAGATCGCTGAAATCCTCGCCGCCCTTGGCCGCGCCGTCGCCCGCGGCGCCCTCGCCGGAATAGTCGCCCTCCTGGGCCTCGAGGAGCGGATTGCGCTCCAGCTCGTCGTGCAGAAAGGCGGAAAGCTCCAGATTGGAGAATTGCAGCAGCTTGATCGCCTGGAGGAGCTGCGGGGTCATAACCAGGGCCTGGCCCTGGCGCATCATCAGCTTTGTCGAAATCGCCATCTGCGCCAACTCGCACGCTTGCCTACCGACCGCGTTGGCGCGGCCTGTTTCTTGCTTATAACACGGTGCGGAAAGCTCGGCAGGGTCAAATTACCGGCGCCTGGCGCGATGAAACGCCCAAGGGTTAATCAGCCGTCAAAGCAAGCCTGTTCAAGCCGGGCAGGAAAGGAAGACGGTCGTTCCGGTCGGGGACGTCCTGATCCTCAGATCGCCGTCGATCTGGCGGGCGAGGCTGCGCATGAAATCGAGCCCTTCGGCTCCCTCCTTCGCGGCGGCCTCCGGGTCGAAGCCCAGTCCGCAATCGACGACCGTGAGCTCCAGCCGCGCGCCATGTCCGCGCAAGGTGGCGTAGACGGATCCCGAAGCAAGGCCCGGAAAGGCGTGCTTGAGCGAATTGGCGGCGGCTTCCGCATAGATGAGGCCGATGCAATTGGCGCGTCTGAAGTCGACGAGGAGATCGGGATCGACCGAGGTCGCGAGCCGCACCCGGCTGTCGAGGCCGGACACGAGCGCTTTCGCCAGCGCCGGAAGATAAATGCTCATGGAGACGAGGTCGTCGCCGACCTCGTTGAGGTCACAGGCGCCCATCAGGCAGGAAATGCATTTGCGGCAGAGATCGGGCTGCACCGTTTTTCTCGCCTGGGCGGCGAACAGCGTGGAAAGCGTGCCGAGATTATCTCTAAAGCGCCGGCAAAGTCGGTCGTATTTCCCTCTTAACGCCTGTAACTCCACATCCTTTTCATGGAGCTTGGCGTCGAGCTCGGCGACCGTCCCGGCAAAATCTGGGTCGAAATTACCCATGGGCCCCTCGAAGAGATTTTTTACAACCCTGGGCAGTAAAGCAATTATCGATAAAATTTGAAAGCGCAGCATTTAATTTTACATGCGGAAATCCTCGCCGAGATAGATACGTCTAACATCTGGATTGGCCACAATTTCTTCAGGCGGACCCTCGGTCAAGACGTGGCCGTTGTAAATGATGTAGGCGCGGTCGGTCAGACCCAGAGTCTCGCGCACGCTGTGGTCGGTGATCAGCACGCCGATTCCGCGCGCCTTCAAATGCCGCACAAGGTCCTGAATGCCGCCGACCGCGATGGGATCGATGCCGGCGAAGGGCTCGTCGAGCAGCATGAAGGAGGGATGCCCCGCCAAGGCGCGGGCGATCTCGCAACGCCGCCGCTCGCCGCCGGAAAGCGCGACGGCTGGCGTATGGCGCATGCGCGTCAGGCGGAACTCCTCGAGCAGCCCCTCCAGCTCGTCCCTGCGCTTGCTCTCGTCGGGCTGGGTGATCTCGAGGACGGCGCGGATATTGTCCTCAACCGAAAGGCCGCGAAAGACAGAGGCTTCCTGAGGAAGATAGCCGATGCCGAGCCGCGCGCGGCGATACATGGGCAGGGGCGTGACGTCATAGCCGTCGAGCGAGATGACGCCCTTGTCCGGCTTCACGAGGCCGGTGATCATGTAGAAGACGGTGGTCTTGCCGGCGCCGTTGGGGCCGAGGAGGCCCACGGCCTCGCCGCGCCTCACATGGAGGCTCACATCCTCCACCACCCGTCGCGCCTTGTAGGATTTGGCCAGATTATGGACGGAGAGCATGCCGTCCCCGTCATAGCCCGGCCCCTCCAGATAGGAGCCCGCGGCATAGGTCTCGCGCCCATCGTCCGCGGCGCTTTCGGCCCGCGCCCAGGACGGCGCGTCGTCGGGAGGGGCGCCTAAATTTTCAGCAGCCGCCTCGCCGCGCCAGTCGGCTTCCGCCAGATCGTCCTTCTTATGCGAGCGGACTTTCGCCAGCCGCGCCCGCGCGGCGCCGAGCGCCCCGGAAAGGGACTGCGCGGCGGCGCGAAGCCGGGAAAGGGCGGCGAATTGATTCAAGGGGCTCCGTCGCGGAAAGAGAGAAATGAACCGCCATCGGCGTCGCCCGCTCTTCCCGCCAGGCGCCGTCTCGCGCTTCCTAACGCAAGCGCGGGCCTGTCGCCAGATGACCCGCCGCCGCGCCGGGGCGCGCCCGCCGGCCTCACGCCCAGGGACGGGACAGCGCCGAAGCCTTCTCGAAAGCGTCGATCTTGTCGGCCTTCTGCAGCGTCAGGCCGATATCGTCGAGGCCGTTCAGCAGGCAGTGCTTGCGGAAAGGATCGATGTCGAACCTGATCACGCCGCCGTCCGGCCCACGAATTTCCTGGGCCTCGAGATCGACGGTCAGCGTCGCGTTGGCGCCGCGTCCCGCATCGTCGAACAGCTTGTCGAGCTCCGCCTGCGTCACCTTGATCGGCAGAATGCCGTTCTTGAAGCAGTTATTATAGAAAATATCGGCGAAGCTCGTCGAGACGACGCAGCGCAGGCCGAAATCCAGAAGCGCCCAGGGCGCGTGCTCGCGCGAGGAGCCGCAGCCGAAATTGTCGCCCGCGATCAGGATCGTCGCCTGGCGATAGGCCGGCTGGTTCAGCACGAAGTCGGGATTTTCCGACCCGTCCTCCCGGTAGCGCATTTCCGAGAAGAGGCCCTTGCCGAGGCCGGTGCGCGCGATCGTCTTCAAATATTGCTTGGGGATGATCATGTCCGTGTCGACATTCATGATCGGCAGCGGCGCGGCGATTCCCGTCAGCGTGGTGAACTTGTCCATATGTCTCCGCCCGGCGCGTTGAACGATTTTGACGCGCCCTTTAGCAAATTGCCCGGCGCAGGCAAAGGGCCGCGCGAAGGCGGGGGCGAAGCTGGCCGGCGCGAGCGGCCGCGCAAATCCGCCCGGCCTGCGCCATTGCGAGGCGCGCAAGCGGCGATCCCGAGCCGCGTCGCCGCTCTGGACTGCTTCGCCGCGCCCGCAATGGCGGCGTAAGAACGCCGGGGAAGTCGCAAGCGTCCGGATCAGTAGGCGGCGATGACGGGCTCGCCGCCGCCGCCGACATTGAAGCGGTAATTGACGCCCGCCCGGAAAATATTGATCTGCGGATGACGATGATAGCCCCAATTGTGGCCGAAATAGCCGGTCGTTCCGCCGCTGTCGAGATCCATGAAGAGATACTCGCCCTTGACCGACCAGCCGGGGCGGAAGAGCCATTCCGCGCCGCCGCCGGCGGTCCAGCCGACGCGGACACTGCCATGGCCCGTATATTGTCCCCGGAGCGCGCCATAGGCGAAGCCGCCCGTGCCGTAGACGAGAAAGGCGGGCGAGACCAGGAAACCGGCGCGGCCGCGCGCCGTCCCGAACCAGTCGAGCGCAACGCCGATATTGCCGGAGGGCGCGAGCGGCGCCAGGAAGCCGCCGGGCGTGACCGGGCTCGGATAGAGCGCCCAGACGGCGTTCCCGCCGGAGCGCATGGTCGATCCCTGGAAGTCCGCCTCGGCGCCGATGACGATGGCTTCGCGGAACTGCCAGTCATAGCCGATCTGGCCGCCGCCCACGACGCCGCCGGCGTTGCTCCCGCCATTTGTCGAGCCGGGCAGAAACCAGAGCCCGCCCGCGAGCGGGTCCGTATAGGGCGCGAGATTGGCGCGGTTGAGCGTATTCGCGCTCCAGCCGCCGCCAATGTTCACGCCCGCGAAGAAGCCGGTCCAGAGCGCCGGGGGCGGCGGGGGCGGCGCGTAGACGCCCTGGCGCAGGGGAAGGTCGGCGGCCGTCGCCGAACCGGCGAGAAGGGCCGCAATGGCGCCCGCGAAAGCCTGTCTTTTCATAAAGGAAATCTCCTCGGCGCGGACCGAATCCGCGCTTGATCCTGAGGAGATTCCAGCGGAATTACGGTTAATGGCCGCTTAAAGGGCGCGGCGGGTCCAAGGCTTCCGCGCGCATTTGGCGCGGATGTTGCGGCCGCGCCACGCGCCGCCCGCTCAAGCTTCCGCGAGATTCCGGCGCACGCTCATATGAAGCGCCCAGCCGGCGGCCAGCATGGCCGCGCCCCAAAGCATGTATCCCCAGTCCCAGAACGCCCATTGCGACACGGGGACGGTCTCGTTGACATGGTGGATGCCGAGAATGAGGTGATTCACGGCGCCTTCGACGAGATTGAAGCCGCCCCAGCCCATGAGCAGCGCGCCGACGAGCGTGCGCCCCGACCAGGCGAAATGCGGCCGCCGCGCCGCGCGCCACAGGAGAAAGAGGCCGATCGCCACGCAGACATAGGTAAATGCGTGGAAGAGCCCGTCCCACAGCGTGTTGAGCTGCAGATCCGCCACCGTGTCCGTCGGGCGGACATTGCTCAGCATGTGATGCCACTGCAGAAGCTGGTGGAAGAGGATCCCGTCGAAAAAGCCGCCAAGCCCGACGCCCAAAAAGATCCCGGCCGCCGTCGCCCCGCCATTGCGCCTGTCCATGACCGGCCTCCTGAAGCAAAAGGGCGCAACGCGCGTCGCGCGGGCGATGTTCCCCCTCTCGCTTCGACTCGGCCCTTTCTGCTAAAACCATCCGGCGCAGGCGGAGTTTTCACGGCCCCATGATCCCCCAGAACTGGCTCGTCGAGGGAATCGGCTATCTCGCCGCGGCGGCGAACGTCTTCGTCTTCGTGTCGAACACGATGATCCCGCTGCGCATCGCGGCCATCGCCGCCAACGCCCTTTTCGCCGCCTATTTTCTCCTCAAGGGCTATTATCCCCTCTTCGCGCTCAACGCCTTCATGGCGCCGATCAACGTCTTCCGCCTGCGGCAGATGCGGCGGCTCATCGCCGACGTCCGGCAGGCGACGCAACAGGCGAGCGAAGGCGAGTTCGATTATGAATGGTTGCGCCCCTATATGAAGCCGCTCACGCTTCCCGCGGGCTTCACGCTTCACCGCAAAGGCGACCTCTCGGAAGAGGCCTATATCATCGTGAGGGGCGAGATTTCGCTGCTCGAGCCCGGCGTCACGCTGAAGCCCGGCGCCTTTTTCGGCGAGATGGGCTTGTTCACGGAGGAGAACCGCCGTACGGCGACGGTGGCGGCGGCGACCGATGTGGAGCTGCTTTGCGTGCGCTACGACGAATTGCTCGAGCTCGCGGCGCAGAATCCGCAATTCGGATTCTATCTGATGAAGCTGATGATGCGGCGCATGCAGCATAATGTGGAGCTGGCGCGGGACGGCGCGACGGCGAAGGACAAGGGCGCAACGCCATCCGCGCCCGTCATTGCGAGGAGCGTCAGCGACGAAGCAATCCAGGGGCCGTCATAGCTGCTCTGGATTGCTTCGCTCCGCTCGCAATGACGGCCCCCAAAAACAGACGCCCGCTTGCGGGACGAAAGGTCGAGGGAACACATGTCCGAGAAGCTCTATCTCGTACCCGAGGACTGGAAGGACGCCCGCATCGACGACGAGGCCTATCGCGCGCTTTACGAAGAGTCGCGGAGAGACCCGCAGGGCTTCTGGGCGCGGGAGGCGCGGCGGATCGACTGGATCACGCCCTTTACCAAGGTGAAGCATACGAGCTTCGACCTGCACAACGTCTCGATCAAATGGTTTGAGGACGGGACGACCAATGTCGCGATGAACTGCGTCGACCGGCATCTCCCCGAACGCGCGGACCGGACCGCGATCATCTGGGAGGGCGACGATCCCTCCGTCTCGAAGCGCATCACATATGCCGAGCTGCACGAGCATGTCTGCCGCTTCGCGAATGTCTTGAAGAAGCACGGCGTCAAGAAGGGCGACCGCGTCACCATCTATCTGCCGATGATCCCCGAGGCGGCCTACGCCATGCTGGCCTGCGCGCGCATCGGCGCCGTTCATTCCGTCGTCTTCGCCGGCTTCTCGCCGGAGGCGCTCGCGGGCCGCATCGAGGACGCCGCCTCGGAGGTGATCGTCACGGCGGATGAAGGCCTGCGCGGCGGCCGCAAGGTCCCCCTCAAGAGCAATGTCGACGCGGCGCTGGAGAAGGTGGAGGCGAAGAGCGTCATCGTCGTCACGCGCACGGGCGCGGAGATCGACTGGGCTCCCGGCCGCGACTTCCGCTATGAGGAGGAGGCGTTGGCGGTCCATGCCGACTGCCCCTATGCGGAAATGGGCGCGGAGGACCCGCTCTTCATCCTCTATACGTCGGGCTCGACCGGCAGGCCCAAGGGCGTGCTGCATACGACGGGCGGCTATCTCGTCCATGCCGCGCTGACGCATGAGCTCGTCTTCGACCATCGCGAGGGCGACGTCTATTGGTGCACGGCGGATGTCGGCTGGGTGACGGGCCACTCCTATATCGTCTACGGCCCCCTCGCCAATGGCGCGACGACGCTGATGTTCGAGGGCGTGCCGACCTATCCGGGCGTCTCCCGCTTCTGGGACGTGATCGACAAGCATGGCGTGAACATCTTCTACACCGCGCCGACCGCGATCCGCGCGCTGATGGCGGCGGGCGAGGAGCCGGTGAGAAAATCGAGCCGCAAATCGCTGCGGCTGCTGGGCTCGGTCGGCGAGCCGATCAATCCCGAAGCCTGGGAATGGTATCACCGCGTGGTGGGCGAAGGGCGCTGCCCCATCGTCGACACCTGGTGGCAGACGGAGACGGGCGGCATTCTCATCGCGCCGCTCCCCGGCGCGACCGTCTTGAAGCCGGGCTCCGCGACGCGGCCCTTCTTCGGCGTCTTCCCCGAGATCGTGGACAGCGCGGGCCAGGCGCTCGAGGGCGCCTGCGAGGGCAATCTCGTCATCGCCGATTCATGGCCCGGACAGGCGCGCACCGTCCATGGCGACCATGAGCGCTTCGCGCAGACTTATTTTTCCGCCTATCCCGGCAAATATTTCACCGGCGACGGCGCGCGGCGCGACGCGGACGGCTATTACTGGATCACCGGCCGCGTCGACGACGTCATCAACGTCTCCGGCCACCGCCTCGGCACGGCGGAAATCGAGAGCGCGCTCGTGGCGCATGAGAAAGTCTCGGAAGCCGCCGTCGTCGGCTATCCGCACGACCTCAAGGGCCAGGGCATCTACGCCTATGTGACGCTGATGGAAGGCGCCCACGCCACCGAGCATCTGCGCAAGGAGCTCGTGAAATGGGTGCGCGCCGAGATCGGCCCCATCGCCGCGCCCGACGTGATCCAGTTCGCGCCCGGCCTGCCCAAGACGCGCTCGGGCAAGATCATGCGGCGGATCTTGCGCAAGATCGCGGAGGGCGAGTTCGGCGCGCTGGGGGATACTTCGACGCTGGCGGATCCCGGGGTGGTGGAGGAGCTGGTGAGAAATAGGCCGGCGGGGTAGGATCGGCTTTTCGCGCGGGGCCTCGCGACGTCTCTCGCACGGAACGCGCCCCTGAAAATCAGGGACGCGCGTTGACTTAAGGGCAAGCGGGCTTTCCCCGCGCCGCGGAGCGCGAGAGCGCGCTACAGTCCTACTGTCACGACCTTGCTGTTCGTCTGCGAGAGGTTGCGGTAGCGGGCCAGCGCCCAGAGCGGGAAAAAGCGGCGATAGCCATGGTAGCGCAGATAGAAGACCCGCGGAAAGCCCGTGGCGGTGAAGCGGGGCTCGTCCCATAGTCCATGCTCGGCCTGCGTCGATTGCAGCCAGGCGACGCCGCGCGCGACGGCGGGGTGGTCCGCCTCGCCCGCCGCCATCAGGCCGAGCAGCGCCCAGGCCGTCTGGGAAGAGGTTGAGGGCGCGGGCTCATAGCCCTTGTAATCCATCTTGTAGCTGGAGAGGTCCTCGCCCCAGCCGCCATCCGGGTTTTGAATCGAGACGAGCCAGCTCACCGCGCGGCGATAGGCCTCGTGCGAATGCGGCAGGCCGGCGGCGTTGAGCGCGCAGAGCGCCGACCAGGCGCCGTAAATGTAATTCGCGCCCCAGCGGCCGAACCAGGAGCCGTCCTTCTCCTGCTCCTTTATGATGTAATCGACGCCGCGCTTGAGGCAGTCGCTGGTCTCCGGCGTGTCGCCGAGCTGCGCCAGCATGGAGACGCAGCGCGCGGAAACGTCGACCGTCGGCGGGTCGAGCAGGGCGCCATGATCCGCAAAGGGGATATGGTTGAGATAATGGTGGCTATTGTCGGCGTCGAAGGCGCCCCAGCCGCCATTCCTCGACTGCATGCCGACGATCCATTCCCTGGCGCGGGCGATGCGCTCGACATAGGGCTTCTTCTCTTCGCCGCTCGTCAGGCGGTCCATGGCGGTCGCGACGACGGCGGTGTCGTCCACGTCCGGATAATAGGCGTTGGCGTATTGGAAGGCCCAGCCGCCGGGGCGCAGATCGGGACGCTGCGCCGCCCAATCGCCCTTGACGTCGAGCACCTGGAGCGGGGCCAGCCAGTCGCAGGCCGCGCGAGCGCGCTCGCGGGCGTCCGCATCGCCGGTTTCCAGCAGCGCATGGGCGACGAGCGAGGTGTCCCAGACCGGCGAGACGCAGGGCTGGCAATAGGCCTCGGTCTCGTTCACGACGAGCAGGCGCTCGATCGATTCGCGCGCATCCTTCACGCGCTGGTCCGTCTCCGGGACGCCCAGCACGTCATACATCAGCAGGCTGTTGACCATGGCGGGGAAAATGGCGCCGAGGCCATCAAGGCCGTTGAGGCGCGCCGTCGTCCAGCGTTCGGCGAGCTGAACGCTGTATTCGCGCGAACGCTTCGGCATATGGGGCTCGATCAGGCGCAGCAGCTTGTCGATCTCGCCGAAAATATGCGCCCAGGGCCAGGTCTGGTGCTCGCCCTTCGGCCAGACCTTCACTTCCTCGGGCGGCGTGACGAAGAGCTCCTGGATGCGCACACCCTTGGGGTTTTTCGCGCGCGGCTTGCGGGTCATCAATACGAGGAGCGGCACGAGCACGGTGCGGCCCCAATAGGAGATCTTGTCGAGATGGAAAGGGAACCATCTCGGCAGCAGCATGATCTCGACCGGCATCACCGGCACGCCGCGCCAGGGGATTTCGCCATAGAGCGCGAGCAGCGCGCGCGTGAAGACGTTCGACGTCGCCGCGCCGCCATGGGCGAGGATCGCCTCGCGGGCGCGGACCATATGCGGCGCGTTCACGTCGTCGCCGATCATCTTGAGCGCGAAATAGGCTTTCACGCTCGCCGAGATATTGAAGGCGCCGTCCTGGAAGAGCGGCCAGCCGCCATGATCGCCCTGCATGCGGCGCAGATAGACGGCGATCTTGCGCTCGAGCGCCTCGTCGACCGGCTCGGCGCGGTAATGGCGCATCAGCACATATTCGGCCGGGATGGTCGTGTCGGCCTCGAGCTCGAAGCACCAATGGCCGTCGGACCTGCCCTGCGCCAGCAGCGCGTTCTTGGCGCTCTGGATGCTGGCTTCGAGCGCTTCGGCGCCGATGGGGGCGACATTCTCAATGCGCGCGGCTATGTTCATGCGTGCATCCTTTGATCGTGTGAAAACATTTAGGGTTACGCGATTCTGAGCGTCGCGGACGCGCCGGCGTCGGGGCGGTGCGGCGTCACCACGATCTCCACATCCTGTCCCAGTGCGACGAGAAAGCGCAGAAGCCGCTCCACCGAAAACTGCCTGAAGTCCCCATGCAGCAGCTTCGAGACGTCGGGCTGCTGCACGCCGAAAAGCTCGGCGGCCTCCACCTGCTTGAGGCCGCGCTCCTTCAGCAGCGCCTCGATCTTCCCGACGAGCTGCGCCTTGAGGAGACGGTCCTCGGCGCCTTGCGCCCGTGGAGATGACGGCTCTTCGATCATCGCCCTGTTCTTCGGCTTTCAGCCCGGCGTCTCGATTATAGTGATTTAACCATATGGTCAAGTCACGCGAACGCCGTTTGGTTCGTTGGCTATGCGGCCGTCATTGCGAGGAGCGAAAGCGACGCGGCAATCCAGAGCCGCTATGGCTGCCCCTGGTTTGCTTCGCCTTCGGCTCGCAATGACGCGGGCCGTATCCGCCCTCTGGCGCATCGATTGCTACCCGAGCCTCGATCCGCCTCTTTCCGCCCGAGGCGCTCGACATTGTTCGAAAGGGGCAGCCGCATGGACGAGCTTTTTGTGATTTGTCGGACAGTCGAGATCGACGACGCCCAGGCCCATGGATTCGTCCTGATGAAGGCGGAGGAAAGCGGCGAAGCGTCGCCCTGGCCCATCATCGTCACGCGCAAGGGCAATAATTTCTACGGCTTCGAGAATAGCTGCCCGCATGAGGGGCTGCGGCTCGACAAGGACCCTGGCGTGTTCATGGACGAGGAGGGCAATTTCCTCGAATGCGGCCGGCATCATGCGCAATTCGACATCGATACGGGCGAATGTTTCATCGGCCCCTGCCAGGGCGCGCATCTGACTCCCATCAGGCTCGTCATCGACGAAGGCGACGTCTGCGTCACCGGCGTCATGCTCGCGGACGAGTAGGAAAGGCTCCCATGACCGACATGAAGGAATTGCAGCGCCGCAAGACGCTCATCAATCAGGCGATCGTCTATGTCGATCCCGACGCCTTCATCGCCAACTATGTTGGCTGGCTTGAAATCACGACCTTCATCACGGCGCTGCGGGCAGGCGACGTCCAAGTCCCGGCCGACGGCGTGACGCCGCAATTGACGCCGCAGCAGATGAAGGGCGGCGTCGCTGCCAAATATGGCAACGACGCCGTCTTCGCCTTTTGCATGACCGCGGCGCTGAAAGGCGACAAGGCCGCGGTGGAGAAGGTCGAGAAGGCGCTGAGCGAAAGCCTGGGCCCGGATTTTCCGGGCTCGGTCGCCTTCTGGCCGTTCCGTTCCGCGAATGATTCGCCCATCAGTCTGGAGGATCATGTCGGCGCGTCGGCCTATAAGATGCTCGCCGGCGACATCCCGCCGCCGCCCATGCGCGCGCGGGAGAACTGGAATGCGGGGCTGCGCTTCTTCGAGAAGGCGCGCCAGTCCAATTTCGCGCAGGAGATCATCTATCCGCTCGCCGTGTGGACGCGCGCGAAATGGAGCGAGACGCTGGAAAAGGGCGTCGCGTTCCTGGCGCATATCGAGGACAGCGTGCCGATTTTGCAGGAGGCGCTCGCCGAGACGCGCAACGATCAGGCCTTCGTCGCCAATGTTCTGCTGAAGATGGCGCCGGCGATCGAGCAGGATTTGAGCGACGATATGTCGGGGTTTCTGAGGTCGCTGTCGCGGAGGGGATAAGGCGGTTCGCGCTTATGTTATCTCTCGGCTATATGCTCGTCCGTCGTGCGGTTTGCGCCGGACGCCGCTTGCGCTTGCGCGCTTGGTCATAAGGCCAAGCCTATGGATATGAAGGTGTTCCGCCAAATCGAAACGAAGTTTTAACCATCCGCCCGCGATGGTCTTGCAAGCGACTTTGGAGGAGTGAGCATGGCTGCCAGAACGGATATCGAACTTGCCCTGGCCGAGCTCGAGGCCGGCAAATTTTCCTTCCGCATGGTCGAGACGATCAAGGACCATGTCGCGGCGCTCGAGAGCGACCTCGGGCGCGCGAACGGCGCGTATGAGAGCGCCGCCAAAATTCTGCGCGAGCAGGAATATACGATTTCGCGTCTCGAGGGCGAGCTGCGCAAGGCGAATGCGCGGGTGCATGCGCTCGTGAAGGCGAATGCGCTGTCCGAAGCGGCCCTGCGCGCTACGAAGCGCGGCGCGGCTGTGCTGAGCGACGTTTCTGTGATCGCGGGCGAGCAAGCCGTCGCCTTGTCGAAGAAGGCGTTCGTCCAGCTTTCGACCGTCGATCTCAAGGGCGGCCTCGATCGGGCGAAATCCTATCCGCTGACGCAAAAGGCGCAGGCCGGTCTTGCGAATTTCGATCCGCAAGCCGAGTGGAAGAAGCTCAAGGCGCATCCCATCACGGAAAAAACGCTGCGCGAGCTTCAGACCGTCCTTGCCAAGGCGCAGGAATATTTGCCGGTCGCGCAGAAGCGGTTGGCCGCGCTTGTCGACAAGGCGATGGCTTTCATCGCGAAGCTGCACAACAAGGCTGCCTAGGCTTTGCGCGCAGGGGGCGTCATACCGGTTCCGTTTGATTCATTCGCCGTGCGGCCGTCATTGCGAGCCGAAGGCGAAGCAATCCAGAGCGTCGCCGCGGCCCCTGGATTGCTTCGCTTCGCTCGCAATGACGGGGCGCGCGAACGAAGTGATCAAACGGAAACCGTATCAGGAAGCTGACGTCTCCCGTTCACGAGCGCGCTTGCAGCGTCGCCAATTCCGCCGCCTTGTATCCCGACCGTATCGACCCCTCGATCGTCGCCGGAAGCCCCGTCGCCGTCCAGTCGCCAGCTAGGAACAGATTGCGCCATTGCGTCTTCGCGGCCGGCCGGCGCGCTTCCTGCGCGGGGGTCGCGGCGAAGGTCGCGCGTTTTTCCTTCACGATCTGCCAGGGAGGGAGATCTTTCGGCAGGCCGGTCGCGGTCGCGACTTCCGCCCAGATCTTTTCCGCCAAATCCTCGCGCGGTTCGTCCATCAGCCGGTCGGCGCCGCTGATCGTCACGGACAGGCGGTCGTCGAAGGCGAAGAGCCATTCGGAGAGCGAGCCGACCATGCCGAGGAGCAGAGGCTGGCGAGGCGGCGGCGCGATCTTGAAATGGGCGTTGAGAATGGCGCGGTGGTCGTTTGGCGCCGCGAGGCCGGGGATCAGCTCCTGCGCGATCCAGGCGGGCGCGGCCAGCACGACGCGATCCTCGGCCCCGATCGCGATTTCCTCGTCGCCGAAGCGCAGGGCAGAGACCCGCGCGCCCTCGAAGACGATCTCCTTCAACCGCGCGCCGAAGCGCGGCTCGACTCCTTGCGATTGCAGCTTGCGCAGCGCCGGCTCGATGAAGGCGCGGCCAAGGCCGCCCTTGGCGACGAGCGGCCGGCAGGCGTCGCCCCCGGCGGCGAGCGTCTCGCGCAGCACGGCGCCGGCGAGAGTCGCCGAGGCGACGCTCGGCTCGATATTGAGCGCGGAGAGCATGACCGGGCGCCAGAGCTTCTCCCAGAGCAGCCCCTCGCAGCGCATCGTCTCGCCAATGGTCGCGCCGTTCTTGGCGAAAAGCAGCCTGCCAGCGTCGAGATAATCGAGCGGCCCCGTGCCGGGCACGCGACGATCGGCGAAGAAGACCCACCATGGGACTCGCGAAGCGTTGGGCCTCAACTTCCAGCGCCGGCCCGTCCCGTAATCGAGAAAGTCGAATTCGCATTCGTCCGGGCCGACCAGCGCGTCGCTCGCGCCGATGCGCGCGCCATAATTGCGGGCTGCCGTATTGCCGGAGAGCAGCAGATGGTTGCCATTGTCGATGGCGAGATCGAGCGTCGCGTCGAAATAGGAGCGGCAGCGCCCGCCGGCCATGCGCGCGGCCTCGTAGAGCGCGACGCGCTCGCCTTCGTCGGCGAGCCGCACGGCGCAGGAGAGGCCGGCGAGCCCCGCGCCGACAATGTGGATCGTTCCGCTCACAGGAAGGCGTGCCGCACCAATGCGCCGATGAGCTTCATGCGCGACATGCGCACGGGCGCGCGCGGCGGGGCGAAGCCGCGCAGCGAGAGGCCGTCGAGGATGGAGCGATAGCCGGCGGCCATGAGATAGGGGGCCTTCACCGCATTTTTCGGCAATCCGCCCATGACGAGGTCCGCCTGTTCGAAATGCTCGCGCGCGCGGCCCATCACCGGCGCGCAGACGTGATCGAGGGCCGGGCTCGACAGCGCGGCGTGCGGCGCGTGATTGGTGACGCCGGCTTCCGCCAGCGCCTCGCGCGGCAGATAGAGGCGCCCGCGCGCCGCGTCCTCGTCGAGGTCGCGCAGAATGTTGGTGAGCTGAAGCGCGCGGCCGAGATGATAGGCCAAAAGCTTCGGCGCCGTCGGCAGCTCCGCTTCGTCTTCGTCGACAAGGCCGAAGGCGCGCACCGACAGCCGGCCGACGGCGCTCGCGACCCGATCGCAATAGAGTTCGAGCTTCGCCCAGTCGGGCGCGCAAATATCCTCCTCGACATCCATCGCCATGCCGTCGATGATCGCCTCGAAATCGGCGCGGTCGAGCTTGAAGCGGCGGACGGGTTCGGCGAGGAAGGCGCTGCGCGGACGGATGCGGCCGGCGTAAAGCTCGTCGAGATCGTAGCGCCATCGGTCGAGCGCTTCGCGCCGTTCGGCCCGATCGCCTTCATCGTCGGCGATGTCGTCCACCGCGCGGCAGAAGGTGTAGATCGCGAACATCGCCTCCCGGCGCCGCGGCTCGAGAATCCGCATGGCGAGATAGAAGGAGCTTTTGACGGCGACGGTCTGCGTCTTGAGCGGCGCGGCGTCGGTGATGGATTGCATGGTCATTGCGTGGCGTCCGCGATCTTCCGGCGCCGGCGGGTCGCGCGCCGCAGCAGCGCGCCCATCGCGCCGCGCGCGCCCGCGAGCGCGAAGCCGAATTTGCCGGCGTGAACCTTGTCGCGGAGCGGGTCGGCGGCGGCGAGCCGCGCGACGAGCTTCTCCGCAAGCGCCTGAATGGCGCCGACTTCCATGGCGAGGCGCGTATCGTCGATGAGATCGGCGAAGACCCGCGACTGATCGAGCAGGCCGGCGGTCTTCCGGTTGAGGTCGCGGATCGCCGCGAGCAGCGGGGCGGGCGCACGCGCTTCTCCCAGCATCTCGACCGCGCCGCCATGGGCCTCCAGCGCCTCGGCGGTGACATAGACCCGATCCAGATCGCGATAGTCCTTGCCACAATCCTGCAAATGATTGATGACCTGCAAGGCGGCGCAGAGCGCGTCATTCGCTTCCCAGACGCGCGACGGGTCCTCGCCATGCGCGTCGCAGACGAAACGGCCGACCGGCATCGCCGAATAGCGGCAGTAGTCGATGAGGTCGTCCCAGTCGCGATAGCGCAGATAGGTCACGTCGCGCATGAAGGCGGTGATGAGGTCGCGGGCATGCTGCGGATCGAGCTTGCGCGCCTTGCATTCCTCGCGCAGCCTCGCCGCCACGGCTTCGTCGGGGCCGCGATTCATCAGCGCGTTGTCGAGCCGCTCCAGCAGATCGAGCTTCTGCTGCGGGGCGAGCGAGGCGTGGTCCGAAATATCGTCCGCCGCGCGCACGAAATCATAGAAGGCCATGATCGGCGCGCGGTATTGCGGCGCGATCAGGACCGAGGCGACGGGAAAATTCTCGTCGCGATGCGTCTTGCCCGAACGCGTCTCGGCAATGTCGATCATGCAGCCAATGCCTCGGTCTCAGGCGGGCGCCTGGTAACGGCCCTTCCACTCGCCGCCGCGGCCGCGCATGTGCCGCCAGGCCGAAGCGGCGGTAAACCACGTATAGCACGCCGCGACCGCCGGCAAAGCCAAGGCGCGCAGCCGGGAGAGCCCATAGAAGCGCAGGCTCGGCATATAGGCCTGGGCCATGATCGCCCAGGCGACGATCGCGATCTCGCGCGCCGGCGATTCGGCGAAGAGAGCCAGGAAAGGCGGCGCCAGATACGCGACGGCCATGCCGAGGATCGCGGCGGCGAGCTTCACGGGCGAATAGTCGAGCTGCGCATATGCCGAGCGCGTGACCATGCGCCCGATATCGGCCAGATGCGGATAGGGGCGCAGGCTATGGACGTCGTCGGTGAGGCCGAGCCAGATCGGTCCCTGCTTCTTCATCAGCGCCCCCAGCGCGCAATCGTCGATCAGCGCGTCGCGAATCGCGGGAAGGCCGCCGGCCTTGGCGAGCGCCTCGGGGCGAATCAGCATCACGCCGCCCGCCGCGCCCGCCACCTTGCTCCCGGGGTCGTTCACCGCGCGGAAGGGGTAGAGCATCTGGAAGAAGAAGACGAAGGCCGGGATAAACCATTTCTCGGCGGGGCTCGCGCAGCGCAGCTTCACCATGAGCGAGGACAGCGCCGCGCCGCGCGCCGCCGCCCCCGCGACGAGGCGGGCCAGCACATGCGGCGCGAAGGCGATGTCGGCGTCGCAGAACAGGATGAAATCCGGCTGTTTCTCGAGGCCGCGCACGAAAGTGAAGCCGCGATGCATGGCGGCGATCTTGCCGGTCCAGCCATCGGCCGGGCCGTCCGAGCGCAGCACCGTCAGCCGATCGGCCGCGCCCAGCTCCGCCGCCTTGGCGCGGGCGACGTCGCCGGTGCCGTCCGAGCTCTCGTCGTCGACCAGCACGATTTCGAGGCGGCCGGGAAAATTCTGCGTCAGCAGGGAGGCGAGGCTCGCGGCGATGACTTCCGCCTCGTCGCGCGCCGGGACGACGGCGATCACATGCGCGCCCTGCGGAACGGCCGCGCCCTGCGGAACAAATTCGCCGTCACGTTCGGTCAACCGCCAGAATCCTCCGTTGAAAATGAGGAGATAGAGCCAGGCGGCGAGGGCGGCGAGGGCGATGAGGGTCGAAACCATGCGCCCCTTTAGAACAAAGTCCCCAAGCTGGCCAGAGCGTCGCCTCAAGGCGAGGGCCAACGGGCGGGCGCCGGCGTGAGCTTATCCTTCCCCTTTACGAGTTAAGGAGGTCACACATCTCCAGGAAGCCGTCATGGCCGGGCTCGTCCCGGCCATGACAGCGTTAGCGACCTTCGAGATGTGTGCAAAGGGGAGGCATTGGGCGCCAGATGATCTTCACCCGATCGCCCCGCTCAAGGCGCCTCGCGCCGCCGCCAGCCCTGCTCCGTGCGGATATAGCTCTTCTTCACGGCGGCCCAGGCGATTCGGCGCGCCGCCTCCTCCCGCCGGGGATCGCCCGCATGGTCGGCGAATGCGTGGTTGAAGGCGGCGCGGTAGATGTCCTGGGCGTGGGGCGGGAGCAGCCTTTGCAGATTTTCGGGCAGCTCCGCATTGGTCTCGTAGGGCATCGGAGCTCCCGGATCGGGAATTGTTTTCGGCCGCAGGAAAGACCTAAGATAGACGCGTTATATGTAGCGCGCTCCGCCCGATTCTCGCCCTTGGCCGCGGGAGAAGAGACCATGTTTTATCTTGCGATTTTTCTCCTGCTGTCGACCGTCGCCATTCGCTGGGCTTCCCGGCGCGAGGCGGCGCTGCATGGCGACACGGTCTCGTCGCGGCGATGGGAGACCTCCGTCTTCTACCGGGACGACGAGTTCATCGGCTGGGTGACGAGCGGCGCGCCCTCGCTCGACGGCTACGCCCGCGTGCTCGCGCCCTATGACTTTGCCCTGTTCGTCTGTCTCGCAAGCGCCCTCGCCGCAGGGTCGCTCGCCGTCGCGGAGCATTTGCATTTTCCGCAGAGCGGCCGGTGGGTGCTCGCCTTGGCTCCGCTCGCCTACGGCGCCGCCGATTTCGTCGAGGACCGCATCCTGCTTCGCCTGATCGCCGCCCGGCGCGCGACGCAGGCCGAGATTTTGCGCCTGAAGCAGGCGACGCTCATAAAATTCATCGCGCTGGGCGCGGCGGCGGGCCAGACGCTCGTGCTCTTCCTGTGGACGCTCGTGGCTTAGATCACGCTAGGCGGCCGGGGGCGCCGCGACCTGCGCGCTTGCGATTTCGGCGACGATTCGCTCGGCCGCCGCGCGCGGGGCGGCCGCGCGGGTGATGGGCCGGCCGACGACGAGATGGTCCGCGGTGGCCGCAATAGCCTGCGCCGGGGTCATGAAGCGCTTCTGGTCGCCGGCGTCGGCGCCGGCCGGCCGCACGCCGGGGGTGACGAGCAGAATGTCCGGGCCGACGAGGGGACGGATCGTCGAAAGCTCCAGCGGCGAGAGGATAAGCCCGTCGATCCCCGCCGCCTTGGCCTGAGCGGCGCGGCGGGCGACGAGTTCGGCGACGCCATAGGCGTAGCCCGCCGCCTCGAGGTCGGCGTCGTCATAGGAGGTCATGACCGTCACGGCGAGGAGCCTGAGGTCGCCCGCGCCCGCGCGCGCCGCCGCCATGGTCTGGGGATAGGCGTGGATGGTGAGGAAATCGAGCCCCAGGCGCGCGATCTGGCGCGTCGCCCGTTCGACGGTCGCGCCGATGTCGTGGAGCTTGAGATCGATGAAGACGCGCTTGCCCTCGCCCTTCAGCTCGCGCGCCAGCTCGAGACCGCCGCCATAGGCGAGCTCCATGCCGATCTTGTAGAAGGAGACGGCGTCGCCCAGCGCCGCGACGAGCGCGCGCGCCGCCTCAACGGTTTCGACATCGAGAGCGACAATGAGGCGATCTCTGGCCTTATCGGTCATCCATAGGCTCCGCCGTCATTCCCGGCGCCGGAAATGACAATATGGCCGCTTCACGGTTTCCCGCCATGGCCGGCCTTGCGGTAGCGCCAGACCCGCGCCGGCGGGATGTTCATGAGGATCGGCGCGGAGCCCTTGCCCGTATAGGCGCCCGAGACGCCATGGGCGTGCAGCGGCATGGGGGACTTGGCGAGGCCGTAGGTGAATTGGATGAAGAGCCCGTTCTCGCCCATCAATTCGAAGGCCTGATGGAGCAGCTCGACGCGGTCGCGCTCGGGGCGCACCAGCAGCGGCAGGCTGGAGACGACCGTCGCCACTTGTCCGTCGATCTTTCCGTCGAGCGTCTTCTTGAGACCATAGGCGTCGCCCTGCACGATTTTTATGCCCGGGTAGCGCTCGGCGAGCATGTGGCAGAAGCGGGCCTCATATTCGACGAGCACCAGACGCCCCGCCGGAACGCCCCGGGCGAGCAGCGCCTTGGTCACCGGGCCGGTGCCGGGTCCGAGCTCGACGATCTGCCCCTCGCGGGAAAGGTCCACGAAGCCGGCCATGCATTTGGCGAGAGCCGGGCCGGAGGGCTGCACCGCGCCGATGAGCCGCGGATTCTCGATCCATTGCTTGATGAAGCGGGCGCTGTCGGCAAGCGAGCTTTTGGCGTTTTGCAAGGGCGGCTTCCCCGGATTGGCTTCTGTCGGCCTGTTGCGCGCAAACGGCCCCGCTGCCGGGGCCGTGGGCGCGAGAATAGGGGAGGCGTGCGATAAAGACAACGCGGGGCGAGGCGATGCGTGTTTTACCGCGCCCCGTTCCGCCGGCTTGCCGGGCGCCGGGCCGCTTCGAGATACGCCGTCAGAAGCAGGATAAGCTGTTTTTCCAGGCGCGCTTCAAATTCGGCCGAAGCCTGCCCTTCGAGCAGGGTTCGCACGGACCCGACAAGGGCGCTGAACGCGACCGCGCTCGTCATGGCCGGATCGTCGAAACGGGCGTCGGGCGCGCTCGCGAGCATCGCCGCGATCGCCGCCAAGATGCGCATGCGCATGCGGGCGGCCAACTCGGCGCCGCCCCGCTCTTCAGCAACCGCATAAAGCGCCTTCGATTCCTCGGGATCGCGCAGCTTCGCGGCCAGAAAGGCGGTGACGAGGGCGGCGGCCATCTGGGAAACCGGCTTGCCCCGATGCGCGTGGCAGGCGCGGTCCACGGCGCCGGCAACGCCGTCCAGATGGTTTTCCAGGACGGCGGCGAGCAGCGCGTCGCGGTTTGGATAATATTGATAGAGACTGCCGACGGACACGCCCGCGCGCTCGGCGATGCGGGTCGTCGTGCAGCGGCTCAAGCCTTCCTGGGTCAAAACCTGAATGGCTGCAATGCGCAGCGCCTCGACAACGGCTGCGGAGCGGGCCTGAACCGGGGATTTTCTAGGCCTTAAGCCCTGGGCGACGGCGCGCATGCAATGCGAATTCCAAAAATGAGGGGTCCTTCATATCTTCGTCGCGAGACATGAAACAAGGATCACGACGATGACCGACGCGTTCGTCCTCGGCAACCGCATTGTAAGACGGCTTGGCTACGGCGCCATGCAGCTCGCGGGGCCCGGCGCCTTCGGACCGCCCAGGGACCGCGACGCGGCGATAACCGTGTTGCGGGAGGCCGTCGCTTCCGGGGTGAACCATATAGACACCGCCGATTTCTACGGCCCGCATGTCGCCAACCGGCTGATTCGCGAGGCGTTGCATCCCTATCCGGACGATCTCGTCATTGTCACCAAGGTCGGCGCCCGGCGCGGCGAAGACGGATCGTGGATTCCCGCCTTCTCGCGCGAGGAGCTCGTTCAGGCCGTGCATGACAATTTGCGCAACCTCGGCCTGGACGCGCTCGACGTGGTCAATTTCCGCGCCATGTTCAGCGTTCACGGACCCGCCGAAGGCTCCATCGAGGCGCCGTTGACTATTCTGGCCGAGCTTCAGCGGCGGGGCCTTATCCGCCATATCGGCGTCAGCAACGTCACGCCCGCGCAGATCGCGGAAGGACGTCGCATCTGCGAAATCGTCTGCGTGCAGAATCACTACAATCTGGCGCACCGGGCCGACGACGCTTTGATCGACCGCCTTGCCCGCGACGGCGTCGCCTATACGCCATTTTTTCCGCTTGGCGGGTTCGCTCCGCTCCAATCCTCTGCGCTATCCAGTATCGCGCAAGGCCTCGGCGCCACGCCGATGCAGGTCGCCCTTGCATGGCTGCTGCGCCGCGCACCCAATATCCTGTTGATCCCCGGCACCTCGTCTGTCGCCCATCTGCGGGAGAATCTCTCCGCCGCCGAACTCGATCTGACGGACGAGGCGGTTTCTGCGTTGGATGGCGTCGCGCGTGAGACAAGATGACGCTCGGACCCCGCCCCCTCTCCCCGCTCGCGGCTAGCAGATTCACACATCTGTGTTGGTTAGCGGCGGCGTTGGTTGGGTGACGGCGATGGCGTATTTTCCGTGCTGGAATTTGAGCCATCCGGCGAGCATGACGACGGGGCCGGGTTTTCCGTAATAGCCGGTCCAGCCGCCGAGGCGGGCGAGCACCCAGGACGCATAGGCCAGGGACCCTCGCGGATGTGGGTTCTTCTGACGCTGCGTCTTGCCTTCGAGGGTGGCGCAATAGGCTTCCAGCAGCGGTTGGTCCTTGGGCTCGAAGGCGTCGAGGAGCGGGCGCAGACGTTGCGGGTCGCCGCCGTCCCGGGCGTGGACGAGTTGTTGGATCGTCACGGCCGCGATCAACGTCGCGGCCGCCAGGGTCTGGCGCGGCGCGTCGTCTTCCATCCGCACGGCCTCGATGTCGAAGCCGCCGGTCTTCATCGTGCGGAACAACTGCTCGATCGCCCAACGGCGTCGATACAGATCGACGACCTCGAGCGCTTGCGCGAGGCGGTCGACGGGGCGCGTCGTGATCAGACGCCAATGGACGTTTTCGCCTGGGGGCGGGTCGATCTCGCGCACGTCGACGAGATGGACCGCGATCGTCGAGGGGTCGTTCTGGGCCGCGCCGTTCCGGGGCCGCGCGAGATCAAAGCGCCCATGCCGGACGGCCAGTGTCGCTTCGCGCGCCGGCCGTCCGGGCCTCGCCGGAAGCGACAGCGTCGCCCGCCCGGCCTCCTCCAGCGCATCCAGGCGCGCAAACAGTCGCTCGCCATCCTCCAGCGCGCGGTCCTGCGCGGCGCGCACGAGGAGGTGAACTCCCGGCGGGCGCCGCGCGAAGGCGGAATAAATATCGCTCTCGCGATCGGCCACGACCGTGACCTCGCGCGCCGAAGCGCAAACTTTCGCCGCCGCCGCGCCCTCCAGCCAGCGCCGGCTTTCCTTGTCCTCGATCGGCCGCTGACGCCGATCCGCCTTGCGTCCCGTCGCGCGTTCAAGGAACTGCGCGTGCGCCAGACCCACGATCGAACCGTCCTCGGCGTCGACGACGAGGGTCGGATGCAGATAGAGCCCGCCGCCGCCCCCGGACTTGACGACCGTCGTGTCCTGTATCGCCAGGACCGCGCGCCCGGCGCAACGCGCCGACGCGCGCGCGGCCGCCGTGGCGAACATCTCCGCGCCGGTCACCGCCCGATTGCGAAGAAAGCGCGTGATCTTAATCTCACCGGCCCGGTCGCCGCCGAGCCGACGAATGCGTATGCCCCCGCCGCCCTCCGCCACCAGCCGGGAAAGCAGAAAGGCCCCCTTTTTCCAGTCGCGCGTCGCCAAAGCGACCCAGCGTCCGTCCGTCCCTCCGATTCCTTCAAATGGAATCAGACGCCCAGGCCACATGCAACCAAGATGTGTGAATGCGGTAGGCTTGCGGGGAGAGGGTTGGGGTGAGGGGCGAGGCCGCCCCGACGAACTCGAGCCGCGGCCCCGTAATGGATCTCGCATCTATGTCGCGGACGCTTCGCCCCTCACCCTGACCCTCTCCCCGCTTTCGCGGGGAGAGGGGATGAGCCCGCCTCCATCGCCCCGCTTGCGGGGGGAGAGGAGACGGCGCTAGCCCCCGAACAAATCCTTCATCCGGGCGAAAAACCCGTGCTCCTCGGGATGCGTCTCGTGCGAGGATTCCTTCTCGAACTCCGCCAGCAGTTCCCTTTGGCGCTTGGTGAGCTTCTGCGGCGTCTCGACGGAGAGCTGCACATGCAGGTCGCCATGGTCGCGGCCGCGGAGCACCGGCATGCCCTTGGCCTTGGCCTTGAGCTGCTTGCCGGATTGCGAACCTTCGGGAACCTTCAGCTTGATCTCGGAGCCGTCGAGCGCATGGACCCGGATTTCGCCGCCCAATGCGGCGCGGACCATGGAGATCGGCACCCGGCAGTAAAGGTCCGCCCCATCGCGCTGGAAGAAGGGATGCGGCTTCACGGAAAGGAAGATGTAGAGATCGCCCGGCGGCCCGCCGCGCACGCCGGCCTCTCCTTCGCCCGCGAGACGGATGCGCGTGCCGTCCTCGACTCCCGGCGGCACATTGACCGAGAGCGACCGCTCCACCGTCTTGCGGCCCGAGCCCGAGCAGGAAGGGCAGGGATTGTCGATCATCTCGCCGCGCCCCTGACAAGAGGGGCAGGTGCGCTCTATGGCGAAGAAGCCCTGCTGCGCGCGCACGCGGCCATGGCCGGCGCAGGTCGTGCAGGTCTTGGGCTTGGAGCCCTTCTTGGCGCCCGTGCCGGAACAGGCGTCGCAGGTCGCGGAGGTCGGAATTTTCAGCGACGCCGTCTTGCCGTGATAGGCCTCCTCCAGCGTGATCTCCATATTGTAGCGCAGGTCCGAGCCGCGCTCGCGCCCGCCCGAGCGGCCGCGCCGGCCCATGACGTCACCGAAAAGATCCTCAAAAATGTCCGCCATGGAGGCGCCGAAGCCCTCCGTGGAGGAGAAGCCGCCCATGCCGCCCTGCTCGAAAGCGGCGTGGCCGAGGCGGTCATAGGCGGCGCGCTTCTGCGGATCGCAGAGGCACTGATAGGCTTCGTTCAGCTCCTTGAAACGCGCCTCCGCCTCCGCGTCGCCGGGATGGCGGTCGGGATGGCACTGCATCGCCATCTTTCGGAAGGCGATCTTCAGCTCCGTTTCCGTGACGGCGCGGCTGACGCCGAGGACTTCGTAGTAATCGCGTTTGGACATGGTCTGTATCGGAATGCCTGCCGTTCCCTCCTTCTCCCGCTTGCAGGAGAAGGTGTCGCGCGAATGCGCGACGGATGAGGGCCCTCACCCGACCCTCGCTAAAGCGAGGGCCACCCTCTCCCGCGAGCGGGAGAGGGAAAGCGCCCGGTACGACGAAACCCGGCGTTCGTCACGCCGGGCTTCCGTTGGCTAACGCATCCGGCCGCTCAAGGCCAGCCCGCGCTTACTTCTTGTCGTCGCCGACATCCTTGAACTCGGCGTCGATCACGTCGTCCTTCGGGGCCTCGGCCGCGCCGGCGCTCGACGCGTCGGCCTGCTGGGCCTTGTACATCGCCTCGCCGAGCTTCATCGAGGCCTGAGCCAGCTCGTTGGTCCTGGCCTTGATGGTCTCGACATTATCGCCTTCGATCGCGGTCTTCAGCGACGCGATGGCCGCTTCGATCGCGCTCTTGTCGGCGCCCGAGACCTTGTCGCCGTAATCCGCCACGGCCTTCTCGGCCGAGTGGATCGAGGCCTCCGCATGGTTCCTGGCGTCGACCAGCTCGCGCCTCGCCTTGTCCTCGGCCGCGTGCAGCTCAGCGTCCTTGACCATCTTCTCGATGTCGGCGTCCGAGAGGCCGCCCGAGGCCTGGATGCGGATCTGCTGCTCCTTGTTGGTGGCCTTGTCCTTCGCCGTGACGTTCACGATGCCGTTCGCGTCGATGTCGAATGTCACCTCGATCTGCGGCATGCCGCGCGGGGCCGGCGGAATGCCCATCAGGTCGAACTGGCCGAGCAGCTTGTTGTCCTGAGCCATTTCGCGCTCGCCCTGGAAGACGCGGATGGTCACGGCCTGCTGATTGTCTTCCGCGGTCGAGAAGACCTGGCTCTTCTTGGTCGGGATCGTCGTGTTGCGGTCGATCAGGCGCGTGAACACGCCGCCGAGCGTCTCGATGCCGAGCGACAGCGGGGTCACGTCGAGCAGCAGCACGTCCTTCACGTCGCCCTGCAGAACGCCCGCCTGGACCGCCGCGCCGATGGCGACGACCTCGTCCGGGTTGACGCCCTTATGGGGCTCCTTGCCGAAGAACTGCTTCACGACCTCCTGCACCTTCGGCATGCGGGTCATGCCGCCGACCAGCACCACCTCGCCGATCTCCGCCGCCGTGAGCCCGGCGTCCTTGAGCGCCTTGCGGCATGGCTCGACGGTGCGCTGGATCAGATCGTCGACCAGGGCCTCGAACTTGGCGCGCGTCAGCTTCAGGGTCAGATGCTTCGGACCCGTGGCGTCGGCGGTGATGTAGGGCAGGTTGATCTCGGTCTGCGTCGCGGAGGACAGTTCGATCTTCGCCTTCTCCGCCGCCTCCTTCAGGCGCTGGAGGGCGAGCTTGTCCTTCGTCAGGTCGATGCCCTGCTCCTTCTTGAACTCGCCCGCGAGATATTCGACGACGCGGTTGTCGAAGTCCTCGCCGCCGAGGAAGGTGTCGCCATTCGTCGACTTCACCTCGAAGACGCCGTCGCCGATCTCGAGAATCGAGACGTCGAAAGTGCCGCCGCCGAGGTCGTAGACCGCGATCGTGCCGGACTGCTTCTTGTCGAGGCCATAGGCGAGCGCGGCGGCGGTCGGCTCGTTGATGATGCGCAGGACTTCGAGGCCCGCGATCTTGCCGGCGTCCTTGGTCGCCTGACGCTGGGCGTCGTTGAAATAGGCCGGAACCGTGATGACCGCCTGCGTGACGGTCTGGCCGAGATAGGCTTCCGCCGTCTCCTTCATCTTCTGGAGGATGAAGGCCGAGATCTGCGAGGGCGAATATTGCTTGCCGGCGGCTTCCACCCAGGCGTCGCCGTTATTGGCCTTGACGATCTTGTAGGGGACGAGGCCGATGTCCTTCTTGGTCATCGGATCTTCGAAGGTGCGGCCGATCAGGCGCTTGATGGCGAAGAAGGTCTTGTCGGGGTTCGTCACCGCCTGCCGCTTCGCCGGCTGGCCCACGAGGCGCTCGCCGTCATCCGTGAAGGCGACGATCGAAGGCGTGGTGCGCGCGCCTTCGGCGTTTTCAATAACTTTCGGGCTCGACCCTTCCATGACGGCCACGCAGGAATTGGTCGTGCCGAGGTCGATGCCGATAATTTTGGCCATATGCGTTTCCTTTCGCTTTCGAATCCGGACCCCGAAGCGGTCCTATCGACGCCCCAGGACGGCGGCTCGCCATGAGCCCGCCGCGCGATCCAAAGGCGCTTTCGTTCCCCAAGATTGTGTTTGCCCCAGCCTGCCGCAAGGGCAGGCCGCATATAGAAGAAGGAATCATTTGCCACAAGCGCCGTAACGTTTCGGTCTCCAACTGCTGGTAGGGCTCCAGCGACGATTCGCGCCGGGCCTTGACCGCGGATGACGACTGATAAATATTGAAAATCGTCACACGTCACGCCCCGAGGGGCGCGGAGGCGCCGAACGGCCCGATGACCAAGACTTTCAATTCGTTGCTCGTGATATGCATTTTGGCGGCCGCGCTGCCGCTGGGCGGCTGCGGCAAGAAGCAGCAGGACCAGACGGGCGACGCCACGCTCGACCGGCCGGTTCTCGTCTCCCAGCCCCGGCTCGCGGCGCAGTCCCAGCCGCGCGAATTCGCCGCGACCATCCGGCCCCGCGTCGAATCGGATATCGGCTTTCGCGTCGCCGGCAAGGTCGTGAAGCGCTTCGTCCAGACCGGCCAGAAGGTGAAGGCCGGCGACCCGCTCGCGGCGCTCGACGAAAACGACCTCAAGCTCCAGAAGGAGCAGGCGGAGGCCGAACTGTCGGCCGCGAAAATGGCGATGGCCCAGACGCAGGGCGACGAGAAGCGGGCGCTCGCCTTGCGCAAGAACGGCTGGACGACCGACGCCACGCTCGACCGCATCAAGGCCGCGGCCCAGGAGGCGCGCGGCCGGCAGCAGCGGGCCGAGCGCGCGCTCGAGATGGCGCGCAATTCTCTCGATTACGCGACGCTCCGGGCGGATGGCGACGGCGTCGTCACCCAGACGCTCGTCGAGCCGGGCCAGGTCGTCGCCGCCGGCCAGACCGCGATCCGCCTCGCCCATTCCGGCGAGCTGGAGGCGGCGGTGGCGCTGCCCGAGGATTTCACGCCGCTCGCCGACAAGGGCGCCGCGACGCTGACGCTCTGGTCGAACAAGGCGAAGACCTATCAGGCCAGGCTCAGGGAGCTGAGCCCGTCCGCCGACCCCGCGACGCGCACTTTCGCCGCGCGCTATTCGATCCTCGACCCCGATTCGGCGATCGCCCTGGGCATGAGCGCCACGCTGAGCATCGCCGGGCCGGGCGCCCAGCCGGTGATGAGCGTGCCGCTTTCGGCCCTTTTCAACCAGGGAAGCGGTCCGGCGGTCTGGAAAGTCGACGCCGACGGGCGCCTGCAGCTCGCTCCGGTCAAACTCGTCCGCTACGATTCGGACGCGGCGCTCGTCTCCGGGCTTTCGACCGCGGACCAGATCGTCGTCCTCGGCGTCCACAAGCTCGAGGCCGGGCGCAAGGTGCGCGTGATGAAAAAAGGGTGATCGCCTGATCCGTCGCCCTGCGCAAGGGCTAGAGGAGCATGAAATGAAATTGATCGCGAAGGCGGGCGCGCCGATGGGCCGCATGCTTCCCGCGGAGCGGGTCGCCCCCGTCGCCTTGCGTTTCGCCCGATAGAGGATGTCCATGGGCTTCAATCTCTCGAGATGGGCGGTGTCGCGGCCAGCGCTGATGCTGTTCCTGATGCTCGCGATCGGCGTCGCCGGCGGCTGGTCCTATCTGCGGCTGGGGCGCGCGGAAGATCCGTCCTTCACGATCAAGGTGGCGAATGTCACGGCCGTCTGGCCGGGGGCGACCGCGAGCGAAATGCGCGACCAGGTCGCCGATCTCTACGAGAAGAAGCTCCAGACGCTGCCCTATCTCGACAAGATCGAGACCTACACCAAGCCGGGCTTCCTGGCGATGCAGGTCACCTTCAGAGACAATACGCCGCCCCGGGAAATTCCCCAGCTCTTCTATCAGCTCCGCAAGAAGCTGAACGACATCAAGAGCGACTTGCCCGCGGGCGTGCGGGGTCCGCAGATCAATGACGAATATGGCGACGTGGATGGGGTGATGTACGCCGTCACCGGCGACGGCGCGGATTACAATCTCCTGGACAAGGTCGTCGAGGCGCTGCGCCAGCGTCTCATCGAGTCGCCCGACGTCGTGAAGGTCGACGTCTATGGCGAGCAGATGCGCCGCATCTATGTCGAGTTCAGCGAAGCGAAGCTCGCCAATCTCGGGATCGAGCCGCAGGCCATCTTCGATTCGCTCGCCAAGCAGAACGCCGTCAACGACGCCGGCGTTTTCGAAACGTCGTCCAACCGCATTCGCATCCAGGTGACGGAGGAATTGAAGGGCGCCGACGCCATCGCCTCGATCCCGGTGCCGGCCAACGGCAAGGTGATCCGGCTCGGCGACATCGCCAATGTCTATGCCGGATTCGAGGACCCGCCCGTCTTCCTGATCCGCTACAAGGGTCAGCCCGCTTTGGTCGTCGGCGCCGTCATGGCCAAGGGCGGGAACGTCTTCGACTTCGGCAAGTCGGTCGGCGCGGCCGTCGAGGAAATCCGCGCCAAGACGCCGGTCGGGATCGACATCGACCAGATCGCCGACCAGCCGAAGGTCGTCGAGGAGGCGGTGGGCGAATTCACGCGCTCCTTCATCGAGGCGCTCATCATCGTGCTGGGCGTCAGCTTCGTGTCGCTGGGCTTCCGCACCGGGATCGTCGTCGCGCTGTCGGTCCCGCTCGTTCTCGCCTTCGTCTTCATCTTCATGAATCTGATGGGCGTCGATCTGCAGCGCATTTCGCTCGGCGCGCTCATCATCGCGCTCGGCCTCCTCGTCGACGACGCCATCATCGCGGTCGAGATGATGATGGTGAAGATGGAGCAGGGCTACGACCGCATCAAAGCGGCGACCTTCGCCTGGGATTCGACCGCCTTTCCCATGCTCTCCGGCACGCTGATCACGGCGGCCGGCTTCCTGCCGGTGGGCTTCGCGAACTCGGCTGTCGGCGAATATACGGGCTCCATGTTCTGGGTGCTGCTCGTCGCCCTCATCGCGTCCTGGTTCGTGGCCGTGATGTTCACGCCCTTCCTCGGCGTGAAGCTTCTGCCGGATTTCGGCAAGCTGCGCGCGCGTCACGATCCGGAGGAAATCTATCGCACGCCCTTCTACAGGCGGCTTCGGACGGTGATCGCCTGGGCCGTGGACAACCGGCTGCTCGTCATCGGTTCGGTCGTCGGCGTTTTCCTGCTCGCCATTCTCGGCATGGTCGTCGTCCAGAAGCAGTTCTTCCCTTACGCCGAGCGGCTCGAGCTCTTCCTCCAACTGCGCCTGCCGGAGGGCTCGGCCATCGGCGCGTCGCTCGAGGCCGCCAAGCAGGCGGAAGCGCTGATCAAGGACGATCCCGACGCCGCCTTCTACACGACCTATGTGGGGCAGGGGCCGCCGCGCTTCTGGCTGGGGCTCAATCCGCAATTGCCGAACGAGGCCTATTCCGAGATCGTCGTCGTCTCGAAGGACGTCGCGGCGCGCGAGCGGCTCAAGAAGAAGCTCGAGGCGGCCTTCGCCAATGGCGCCGTGCCGCAGGCCCGCGCGCGCGTCGACCGTTTCTCCTACGGGCCGCCGGTCGGCTTCGCGGTGCAGTTCCGCGTCATCGGCGACGATCCGCAGAAGGTGCGGGAGATCGCCTATCGCGTCCGCGACGTGATGGCGACGGATGACGGCGTCGACGACCCGCATCTCTCCTGGAACGAGCAGACGCCGAGCGTGCGCCTCGTCATCGACCAGGATCGCGCGCGGCTCCTCGGCGTGACGCCGCAGGATGTCTCCAACCGCCTGCGCATGGCGATCTCCGGCGTGACGGTCACGACGCTGCGCGACGGCATCGACCAGATCGACGTCGTCGCGCGCGCCGCGCCGGGCGAGCGTGGCGATCTGGGGCGGCTGGGCGACATCGTCGTCTATTCGCGGGACGGCAAGCCGGTGACGGTGTCTCAGGTCGCCAAGATTTCCTACGAGCATGAGGAGCCGATCTTCTGGCGGCGCAACCGCGACATGACGATCACGGTGCGCGCCGGCGTGATCGACGGCGTGCAGGCGCCGGACGTCTCGACGCGGCTCTGGCCCAAGCTCGCCGAAATTCGTGAGCGGCTGCCGGCCGGCTATCGCATCGAGATGGGCGGGGCGATCGAGGAATCGGCGAAGGGCAACAACTCGATCTTCGCCGTCTTCCCGCTGGTCGGCCTCGTCATGCTGACGATCGCGATGTTCCAGCTTCAGGACTTCACGCGCGTCGCGCTCGTCATGGTGAGCGCGCCGCTCGGCCTCATCGGCGCCTCTCTCGCGCTCAATGTCGCGCATGCGCCTTTCGGCTTCGTCGCGCTGCTGGGCCTTATCGCGCTTTCGGGCATGGATATGCGCAATTCGATCATTCTGGTCGACCAGGTTCGGCAGGATCTCGAAACGGGCGACAGCTATCGCGACGCCATTATCGGCGCGACCGTGCGGCGCGTGCGGCCGGTGGCGCTGACGGCGCTGGCGGCCATTCTCGCCATGATGCCCCTGTCGCGCTCCGCCTTCTGGGGGCCGATGGCGCTCACCATCATGGGCGGGCTGTTCGTCGCGACCTTCCTGACCGTGCTCTTCCTGCCCGCGCTTTACGCGACCTGGTTCCGCCGGCGCCTGAACGAAGGGACGCCGGCGGCCGCCTCCGGACATGTCGAAATGGCGGGGCTCGCCGGGGAGGCCGCGGAATGAGCGTCGTCGCCGAGAGCGCGAGCGCGCGGGAGATCGCGCAGCGCGCCCGCATCGTCGCCACTGCGGAGCGTCTCTTCCGCGAGATCGGCTTCCAGAAGACGACGGTCGCCGACATTGCGCGCGCCCTGCGCATGTCGCCCGCCAATGTATATCGCTTCTTCGGCTCGAAATCGGAAATCCACATCGCCGTGGCCCGGCAGTTGATGGGCGAGGTGGAGGCGGCGGCGCAGAGGGTCGCCGCCGGACCCGGGACCGCTTCCGACCGGTTGCGCGCGCTCGTGCTCTGCAATGAGACGATGAACGCCGACCGCTATCTCGCCGACCGGAAGATGCACGACATGGTGGAGGCGGCGCTCGACGAGCACTGGCCCACGATTGACGAACATGTCGACAGAATCGACGCCATCGTTCAGGCCGTCATCGCCTCGGGCATGGAGAGCGGCGAATTCGCCAAAGGCGACGCGCAGCTTGCCGCGAAGCTCGTTCACACGGCGCTCATCCGCTTCTTCCACCCGCGGCTGATGGTGGATTGCGCCGACCGTCCGGAGCCCACAAGCGCGCAGATGATCGACTTCTGCCTCGCCGCCCTGCGCGCGGGCGTCTCGCGATAAGGGCGGGCGCGCGCGGCCAAGAGCAGCGCTCCAGATTTTGGAATGGGCGCGCTTTCCGCGATGGGGCGACTCCGCTTCCGATCGCGGCGCGACCGGGAGGGCTTACGCCGCTCGCCGCGACTGTATAGAATGGCCTGCGCGGCCCCACCAAACAGCAGAGCGGATATGAAGGTCACACTGGTTCAGATGAATTCGATCGGCGACAAGGCCGCCAATCTCGCCAACGCCAAAGCCTTGATCGAACGGGCCGTCTCCCAGGAAAAGCCGGATTGGATCTGCCTGCCGGAGGTTTTCGACTTCATCGGCGGCTCGCGCGCCGAGAAAATGGCCGCCGCCGAAGAGCTGCCGGGCGGCGGCGCCTATGAGACCTGCCGCGCGCTCGCCCGCGAGCACAAGGTCTTCATCCATGCCGGCTCGATCCTCGAGAAGATCCCCGGCGAGGAGCGCCTGCACAACACCAGCGTCGCCTTCAACCGCGACGGCAAGGAAGTGGCCCGCTACCGCAAGATTCACATGTTCGACATCACGGCGCCCGACGGCGCCAAATATCACGAAAGCGCCGCCTTCAAGCCGGGCGACGCGGTGGTGACCTATGATTGCGAGGGCGTCACCGTCGGCTGCGCCATCTGCTACGATCTGCGCTTCTCCTATCTTTTCCAGGCGCTCGCCGAAAAGGGCGCCGACATTGTCGCGCTGCCGGCGGCCTTCACCCTCGTCACGGGCAAGGATCACTGGGAGGTGCTGTGCCGCGCCCGCGCCATCGAAATGCAGGCCTATCTCTGCGCGCCGGCGCAGACCGGCGCCCATAAAGCGGGGCATGAGACGCGCTTCACATACGGCAATTCGCTCATCGCCGACCCCTGGGGCCATGTCGTCGCCAAGGCGTCGGACGGGCCGGGGCTCGTGTCGTCCTATGTGGACGTCGACCGCATCCGAAAAGTGCGCGCCATGATCCCGGTCGCGGAGCATAAGGTCAAACTCGCGGTCTGACGGCCGCCTTGAACGCCGCTCTTGCTGCGGCGCCGCAAGCCGGGATTATGGCGAAGCGGCGCCACGGCCTTGCATCTCTATGATTTATGCGTACTATGGCTCGCGTAAGCTGTTTTGCTTGCGAAGAATAATCAGTTTCGTCGCGTTACTCGAGAGTCCGGGGAATAACGTGTTCACGCCGATCAGCACCCGCGCGACAGACATTCATGCCCGCGTTCATCCCGCATGGTAAGAAGAAACGCGCCCGGAAACACGTTGACGCGCGCCGCTCTGCGGGAGGCCGTTTATAGCTGCTGCCCGACCTTGTCGCGCGCGGAGGCCCGGAAGATTCTCGACGCCACCTTCGACGAGATCAGCGAGGCTTTGCTGCGCGGCGAATCCGTCAAGCTTCGTTCATTTGGAACCTTCAACGTCCGCGCCAAGCGCGAGCGTATCGGCCGAAATCCCAAGACCGGCGTGGAAGCCACAATTACGCCGCGTCGCGTCCTCACTTTCAAGGCGTCTCCCGTGCTCGTTGCGCATGTGAACGGCGACGCCGTCATCCCGATAGAGGATGATTGAGAAGCAAGCGCCGGCCGTGCAAAGGTGAGGGGAGCGCTTTAGCGCCCGCGTCCGATTGCGGGCGACGCCATCCTTCAAAGGGCCAAAGATGCGAAAGTTGAGCGCGGCCGTCGCCGCCTTCGCCGTCCTTGCCGCGCTGATCGGCGCGCATAAGGCGGATACCGATCTGTTCGTTCTCGCCATCGCCTCGGCGCTCTGCGCCACCACCACCTGGCGCGGCGCCGACATGTCGAGCTTCATGAAGATTTTCGCCGCGATCTTCTCGACCGAGACGATCGTCTTCGGCTTCGCGCGGCTGCTGCAGGCGGAGGGGCTGTGGCCGCAGGCGCTCGAAGGCTTCGCGCCGCCCGAAAGCATGTCCGTCACCGTCGCGGTCTTCTCCATCGTCGTCTACGCGGTTTCCCGCATCGCCGTCGTGCAGGAGATGACGCGGATCGCCGACCTTTATTTCGACGCGCCGGATCGCGGCGAAGGACGGGTCTGGCCTTTCCCGCGCTTCACCGCGCATGAAAGCGCCATCGCCGTCGCCATGATCGTGGTTCTGGTTCTCATCAATCAGGGCCAGGTCGGCATTTCCGTGCGCCTCTCCTTCTTCAACCGCGACTGGTTCAACGCGATCCAGGAGAAGAACGCGGCCGAGTTCTGGCGCCAGCTTCTCTATGTCTTCACGCCCTGGGCCTTCATTTACGTCGCATCGGCGGTGATCGAATATGTGCTGAAGTCGATGCTCATCATCCGCTGGCGCCGCTGGCTGACCGAGCATTATGTTCGGCGCTGGCTCGGATCGCATACGCATTACGGCATGTCGCTCGCCGGCGGCGACGCCGACAATCCCGACCAGCGCATCGCCGAGGACGTGAACCGCTTCATCGACGGCGGCGAGGAAGGCTACGGCATCTACTCCTATTCGCTCCTGCTGATCTCGACGATGAGCTCGCTCGTCTCCTTCTCCTTCGTCCTGTGGGAGCTTTCGGGCAATTACGCCTTGCCGGGCACGAATATCTATATTCCCGGCTTCCTGTTCTGGGTCGCGCTGATCTACGCCTCGCTCGGCACGATCGTGACGCATCTCATCGGCCGGTCGCTGACGAAACTCTTCTTCGAGCAGCAGAAGCGCGAGGCGGATTTCCGCTTCTCGCTCGCGCGCCTGCGCGAATATAGCGAGCAGATCGCCTTGCTCGCGGGCGAAGAGGAGGAGCAGGGCTGGCTGCTGCGGCGCTTTCAGCGCGTCTTCGCCAATTATCTGGCGATCGTCCGCAAGCGCAAGGAGCTGATGGCGTTCACGGCGGCCTATGGCCAGATCTCGCCGATCATTCCCTATCTGATCACGGCGCCCTTCTATTTCGCCGGCAAGATCCAGCTCGGCGTGATGTCGCAGACCGCGGGCGCCTTTGGGCGCGTCGAGGGCGCGCTGACCTTCTTCATCAACTACTACACCTTCCTCGCGAGCTTCAAAGCGGTGCTCGACCGCCTGAGCTCCTTCGACCGGGCGATCGACGCCGCGCAAACGCGGCAGCAGGGCGCGCGCGCAATTTCACGCGCCGCCGCGCGCGCGCTGGCCTTGCGGGATGTCGCCCTTTCCTTGCCGGACGGCCGGCGCATCGTGAATGTGGACGCGCTCGCCTTCGAGCCGGGCCAGTCCGCCTTGCTGACGGGGCCGTCCGGCTCCGGCAAATCCACGCTCTTCCGCGCCATCGCCGGCATCTGGCCGCATGTGACGGGCCATATCGTCCTGCCGCAAGGCGCGTCGCTCATGCTTGCGCCGCAGCGCCCCTATATTCCGATGGGAACGCTCGCCCAGGCCGTCGTCTATCCGGGCAATGTGGACGATTATTCCCGCGCCGATATCGAGGAAGCGCTGCGCGCCGCGCGGCTCGCGCCTTTTGTCGAACGGCTCGACGAGGAGAATAATTGGGGCCAGCGTCTTTCGGGGGGCGAGCAGCAGCGCGTCGCCATCGCCCGCGCGCTTCTCGCCAAACCCGACTGGCTGTTCCTGGACGAAGCGACCTCGGCGCTCGACGAGAAGCTCGAGGGAGACATCTACCGCATGCTGCGCGAGCGCCTGCCGCAGACGACCATCGTCTCCATCGGCCATCGCTCGACCCTCCATGACTATCACGACCGCCAGATCGTCATGGAGACGGGCGCCGACGGACTCTTCGCCCCGCGCGACAAGGTGCTCGTCTAGGGGTTTCCGTCACTCGAATTGCTGGCCATTTTGCTTGTGTTTTCCGCCGTCATTGCGAGCGAAGCGAAGCCATCCAGAGCCGTGGGCGCGGCTCTGGATGGCTTCGGCGGCTGCGCCGCCTCGCAATGACGGCGGAGACTGCATGTCCTAAAAAAAAGCCGTCAATTCGGGGGACGTAGGCTGCTAGAAAAGCCCGTTTCCGGGCGGAATCCTAGGCGGGGTGTCGCCTGTCTGTGGTATGAGCGCCGAGTTCCCGGTCTCTTCGCGCCGGGAAGAACAGTCGGAGCGCAACGGCGATGGCGGAAGGCAAGGCAGGCTCGGGCCGCGAGGGCGGCCGCTCGCTCAAGACGCGGGTGAAGACCGCGCGCAAGCGCTCGCTGTCCTCAACGCTCTGGCTCGAGCGCCAGCTCAACGATCCATATGTCGCGCGCGCGAAGCGCGAGGGCTATCGCTCGCGCGCCGCCTATAAGCTCATCGAGATGGACGATCGCCACCATCTCCTCAAGCCGGGCGGCCGCATCGTCGATCTCGGCGCCGCGCCGGGCGGCTGGTCGCAAATCGCCGCCGACCGCGTGAAGGCGAAGGACGGCAAGGGCAGAGTCGTCGGCGTCGATCTGCTCGACATGGAGCCCATCGCCGGCGTCACATTCGCGGTGAAGGACTTCAACGACGCGGACGCGCCCGACGTCATCAAGAACATGCTGGGGGGCGAGGCGGACGGCGTCATGTCCGACATGGCGGCGAACGCCACGGGCCATAAGCAGACCGACCATCTGCGCATCGTCGCGCTCGCCGAGCTCGCCGCCGATTTCGCGATGGACGTGCTGGCGCCGGGCGGCTTCTTCGTCGCGAAGGTGCTGCAGGGCGGGACCGAGGGGCAATTGCTCGCGCGCCTGAAGCGCGATTTCGCGACTGTGCGCCATGTGAAGCCCGCCGCGAGCCGCGCGGATTCGGCGGAGCTCTATGTGCTGGCGACAGGCTTTCGCGGACGAAGGGACGATCCGCCGGCGCGACCTTAGGCCGGGTGGCGCTTCCTCGCGCCGCGTCCGGTCAGCTCGTCGCCGGCATTGGGCGCGAGGCGCAGGAAGGTCGTTGTCGAGAGCGCCGAGATGGCGGCCACGACATAGAAAGCGGGCGCGAAATCTTCCGGACGCAACGCGCCCCCGCCATGCAGCGCGCGCACCGCTTCGAGGGCGGCGGCCCCGATGGCGACGCCGGCGGAGAGCGACAATTGCTGCCCCACGGCCGCGAAGCTGGTGGCGCCGCTCATCGCCTCCTTGGATATGTCGGCGTAGCAGATGGCGTTGAGCGCCGTGAACTCCAGCGACCGGAAGAAGCCGCCGACAAGCAGCACGCCCATGATGAGCCAATGCGGCGTCTCCTGCGTGAAATGGCCGTTGATCAGCAGGAAGGCCGAGGAGATCAGCGCATTGGCGACGAGCACGCGGCGGAAGCCGAAGCGCTTCAGGATCGGCTGCGCCGTCGTCTTCATGACCATGGCGCCCGCCGCCGCGACGAAGGTGAGGAGCCCCGATTCATAGGCGCTGAGATTGAAGCCGACCTGCAGCAGCAGCGGCAGCAGGAAGGGCACGGCGCCGAGCCCGATGCGAAAGAGAAAGCCGCCATAGATCGCCGCGCGAAAGGTCGGGATGCGCAGCAAAGCGAGATCGATGATCGGATGTTCCGCGCGCCGCGCATGGACGAGATAAGCGAGGATCGCGGCGCCGCCGATCCCGATGATCGAAGCGACGATCGGCGCCGGCGCGAAGCCGCGCCCCAGGATGGTGAAGCCGAAGACGATGAAGGAGAGGCCGACCCCCGACAGCGCCGCGCCCTTTATGTCGAGCGGCGGCGCATTCTCTTCATGCAGGTCGGGAATGAAGCGCGCCGTCAACGCGGCGCCGATCAGGCCGATCGGCACATTGATCCAGAAGATGTAGCGCCAGTCGAAATAAGTGGCGAGAAAGCCGCCGAGCGGCGGGCCGATCAGCGGGCCGACCAGCGCCGGCACGGTCAGCCAGGCCATGGCGCGCACCAGCTCGTGGCGCGGCGCCGTGCGCAGGAGAACCAGCCGCCCGACGGGCACCATCATCGCGCCGCCGAGCCCCTGCACCACGCGGGCGGCGACGATGGCGGGCAGCGCATTCGAAAAGCCGCACAGAATGGAGCCGGCCGTGAAGACGCCGATCGCCGCGCGAAAAACGCGTCTCGCGCCGAATGTGTCGGCGGCCCAGCCGGAGAGCGGGATGAAGACGGCGAGCGCGAGAAGGTAGGATGTCAGCGCGAGTTTCAGCGCAATCGGGTCTTCGTGGAGATCGGCCGCCATGGCCGGCAGGGCGGTGGCCAGCACCGTGCCGTCGAGCTGCTCCATGAACAAAGCGGTGGCGATGATGAGGGGCGTGACGAAGGAGAAAGGCGAGCGGTTCTCTTCCGTCATTGCGCGGAGCATATGGCGCAATCGGGCACAACCGACCTCGAAAAATGCGACGAAGCGTCCCGGAGCCGTCGCGCGTCCGCAGATTGCTTCGCTTCGCTCGCAATGACGGTCCTCATATCAGCTTCAGCCCCTTGAAGCTCGATTGTCCGTTGCGGCCGACGATGAGATGGTCATGCACCGCGATGCCGAAGGGCTGCGCGATGGCGATGATGTCCTTCGTCATGCGGATGTCGGCCGCGGACGGCGTCGGATCGCCGGAAGGGTGGTTGTGGGCGAGGATCAGGGCGCTTGCGCCGAGCTCCAGCGCGCGGCGCACCACTTCGCGCGGATAGACCGGCGTATGGTCGACCGTGCCGACGCCCTGCACCTCGTCGGCGATCAGCGCATTGCGCTTGTCGAGAAAAAGGATGCGGAACTCCTCGCGCTCGGCGTAGGCCATGGCGGTGCGGCAATAATCCGTCACGGCGGAGAAGGAGGCGAGCACCTTGCGCTTCTCCAGCGCGCCGCGCGCGAGCCGCCGCGCCGCCGCCTCCGTGACCTTGAATTCGACGATGGCGCTTTCCGGCACGCCCGGAACGTCGCGAAGCCGCTCGGGCCGCGCGGCGAGCGCTTCCGCAAAGGAGCCGAAGCGCTCGACGAGCGCTTTTGCGAGCGGCTTCACGTCGCGTCGCGGAATGACTCGAAACAGCAGCAGCTCCATCAGCTCGTAATCGGCGAGCGCATTCTCGCCCGCTTCCATGAAGCGCTCGCGCAGCCGCTGGCGATGGCCGTGATAATGCGGGACCCGCGCCTCCTCCATGCCCGACGGCTCGGCGTCGGGCGCGAGGGGCTTCGCGTCGCCCTTGGGCGGCGTCATGCGGCCGCGCTGGCCGAGCCGGACGGGTTGTCGAGGCCCTTGGGCGAGACCGTGAAAACTTCGGCGCCCGTTTCGGTGACGCCGATCGAATGCTCGAATTGCGCGGAGAGGGAGCGGTCGCGCGTCACCGCCGTCCAGCCGTCCGAAAGTATCTTCACCTGCGGCCGGCCCAGATTGATCATGGGCTCGATGGTGAAGAACATGCCGGGGCGCAGCTCCACGCCCTGGCCTTTCACGCCGTAATGCAGGATGTTCGGCTCGTCGTGAAAGACGCGGCCGAGGCCGTGTCCGCAGAAGTCGCGCACGACGGAGCAGCGCTCGCTCTCGGCATATTGCTGGATCGCGGCGCCGATGTCGCCGGTGGTGGCGCCGGGCTTCACCACTGCGATTCCGCGCAGAAGCGACTCATAGGTCACGTCGATGAGACGCTGGGCCTTTCTGGGCGCGGCTCCGACCGCGAACATCCGGCTCGCGTCGCCATGCCAGCCGTCGACGATGAAGGTCACGTCGATATTGACGATGTCGCCGTCCCGCAACGGCTTCGAATCCGGCACGCCGTGGCAGACGACATGGTTGATCGAGGTGCAGATCGACTTTCGATAGCCGCGATAGTCGAGCGGCGCCGGATAGGCGCCGTTGGCGATGGCGAATTCGAAGATCAGATCGTCGAGACGCTGCGTGGTGACGCCCGGCTTCACATGCGGGACCAGCATGTCGAGCGCCTCGGCCGTGAGACGGCCGGCCTTGCGCATGCCTTCGAAATCCTGCGGCCCATGCAGCTTGATCTGCCCGCTCTTGCGGCCGGCGGGGGCGAGATGGGACTCGATGAAGGTCATACGCGCTCGTCTGTTTCCGGGGGTTTCGGGTTTATCGACAAGGTAGTGATTTGCGTGGCCAAAGCAAGGACGGCGAACGGGGCGTCCAATGGCCGCGTCGCCGTTTCGGCGCAAGATTTGTATAATGGGAATCGCGGCAACCGGAGCGCCCGCCTGTGCGCTCCCTGGAATGAAAATCGAGCGAACGCCGGCCTTGCAGGAAAAACGTATCGATTCGATCGACTTCTGGCGAGGCGTGGCGCTCGTCGCCATCCTCGTCAATCACATCCCCGGGAACGTCCTTGGCGCCATCACGCCGCGCAATTTCGGCTTTTCGGACTCGGCGGAGCTGTTCGTCTTCCTCTCCGGCGTCTCGATCTATCTGGCCCATGGCGAGAAATTCCGGCGGGGCTCGGCCGCCGCGCCTGCTTTGGCGCGGCGGACGGCGAAGCTTTACGGCGCGCATCTCGTCTTGACGGCCGTCGCGCTCGGCCTGTTCTGGATCGCCAATGAATTCAGTCCCAACGACCTGCTCGGCGCGGAATATGGGCGGGCCACGCCCTTCCTCGACCCTGTCAGGGGAATTCTCGGCATTCTGGCGTTGAGCCACCAGCTCGCTTATTTCAACATTCTGCCGCTCTATGTCGTGCTGATGGCTCTGGCGCCGCTGCTCCTCGCGCTCGGGCTGCGCCGCCGCCTCGCAATGCTGGCGGCGTCGGCGGCCGTTTATGCGGGGGCGCGGCTCGCGGGCGTCAACCTTCCTTCCTGGCCGGAGCCGGGCGGCTGGTATTTCAATCCCTTCGCCTGGCAATTCATGTTTGCGCTCGGCATTTTCTGCGGCGGGGCGCTTCGCGGGAACGGCGTGCCCTTCCATCTCGGCGCCCTGCGGTTTTCACAGGTCTTCACGGTCGCATCCGGGCTCGTCGTCTCCAACGTCTTCGGCTTCGCGCCGGGCCTCGCCGACGAGGCGGGGCGCTATCTCGACTGGGACAAGAGCCAGCTCGGCGTCGCGCGGATCGTCGATTTCGTCGCGCTCGCCTACACGATTTATTTCTCCGGGCTGAATTGGCGCGTGAGGGACACCACGCTTTTCGACTTCTTCGCCCTTTTGGGACGCAATCCCCTGCCCGTTTTCTGTGCGGGCAGCCTGGTCAGCGCGTTGGGCCAGATCCTCTCGGATTCGACGATGGCGTCTCCCATCCTGGATATTCTCTATGTCGGAGTCGCCCTCTTGCTGCTCCATGGCCTTGCCGGCCTCGTCGATCGCGCCGAGCCGGGCCTTGCCCGGAGCCGCGCCGCGGGCAAGGAGAGGGCCGTCAGACAGGCGTGAGGCCCAAATTCACGTGAGACGGCTTTGGCGCCCAAAGGCTTGCGGTCGGGGCCGAAATGGAAGCTTCCGGAAGTCCTTGGGGGAAGCTTTCGCGGACCGGCGAACTTCTGACTGGCGTTTGGCCGAGCAGCCGCCATAATCGCGGGCAGGGAGGCGGGCGGAATGGAAGAACCCGGAACGGGCGAAAGGCCGGCGACGGCGGCGGTTCTCGTGATCGGCGACGAGATCCTGTCGGGGCGCACGCAGGACGCCAATACGCGCTACATCGCCAATTATCTCGCGGAAATCGGGGTCGACCTGCGCGAGGCGCGCATCGTGCCGGACGACGAGGGAGAGATCGTCGCGGCGCTGAACGCCTTGCGCGCCCGCTATACCTACGTCTTCACCACGGGCGGCATCGGCCCGACGCATGACGACATCACCGCCGACGCTGTCGCCAAGGCCTTCGGCGTCGGGATCGGCGAGGACCCGCGCGCCATCGCCATGCTGCGCGAGCGCTTCACCGAAGAAGAGCTCAATCCCGCGCGCCGGCGCATGGCCCGCATCCCCGAGGGCGCGGCGCTGGTGCGCAACGGCGCCTCCAACGCGCCGGGCTTCTGGATCGGCAATGTGATCGTCATGGCCGGCGTGCCGCTCATCATGCAATCCATGATGGACACGGTGGGGCCGCAACTCAAAGCGGGCGCGCGGGTTCAGGTCGAAACGATCGAGGCGGGCGCGATCCCGGAAGGAAGCTATGCGATGAAGCTCGAGGAAATCGCCCGCGCGCATGACGGCGTAAGCATCGGTTCCTATCCGCATTTTTCGGCCGCCGGCATTCGCAACCAGATCGTGCTGCGCAGCCGGAACGCGGCGAGCCTCGCGGCGGCAAGCGCGGCGGTGCGCGCGCTTCTCGCCGCGCTCTCCGCGCAAATCTTATGAGAAAGATGGGGGAGGGCGACATGCAGAGCGGCCCAGACAAAACCTTTCCCGTCTCCTGGGACATGTTCCACCGCGACGCCCGCGCGCTCGCCTGGCGGCTCGCGACGATCGGCGGCTTCTCGGCCATTGTCGCCGTGACGCGCGGCGGCCTGGTGCCGGCGGGCATCGTGGCGCGCGAGCTGGGCATCCGCGTGATCGAGACGGTTTGCGTCGTGAGCTATCACGAGGAGATGGAGCGCGACACGGTCGAGGTCGTGAAGCCGCTGACCGATACGATCCTGGCGCGGCCGAGCGAGGAAGTGCTGATCATCGACGATCTCGTCGATACGGGCGCGACGGCCAAGGCCGTGCGGGAAATGCTGCCCAAGGCCCATTTCGCCACGGTTTACGCCAAGCCCCAGGGCCTGCCCATGGTCGACACCTTCGTCACCGAGGTCTCGCAGGACACCTGGATCTATTTTCCCTGGGATACGGGCCTTTCCTTTCAGGCGCCGATCCGCAAGCCGCAGCGGACGACGCGGAGGGGCTAAAAACGCGCTTGGCGCCGTCGCCGGGCGCGCCCTATAAGATCCTCGCGCATGGTCGCTCCATGCTTCGCGGGCGTGGCGAAACTGGTAGACGCAACGGACTTGAAGGAATTTGAGTGCTCATGCGGGAAACCGCGCGAGTAGAACCGCTCAAAGTCGGGGAAACCTCGAAAGTGGCGATCCCGAGCCAAGCCCGCTTTTTCGCGGGAAGGTGTAGAGACTAGACGGGCGGCGCCTAAGGCGCTTAGTCGCTAAGGCGAAGGGATAGTCCAGACCCCAAACTCGCTCGCGAGCGAGGCGGCGAAAGCCGTGGCGGGTAAGAAAATCCGTAGGGCCGCAAGGCCTGTGCCGGTTCGATTCCGGCCGCCCGCACCATTCCCGCATTCCCTTGTCCTTATGGCGCTCTTCGGCGCGAGCGCGCGGCGCCTACGCTCGTGCCGAAATGGAAGCGGCGCGTTACGTGACGCGCAAGTATCCCCACGTGAAAGGTAAGCCTATGCCGAGACGCATCATTTCGTTGCTCGCGCCCGCCATTATCGCGCTCTTCTTCCTCGCGGCCCGCGACGCGTCGGCGCAGCCCTATTACGGGCTTCCAGGATATTACGGCCATCATCCGCATCGCCATGGCTGCTTCGTCACGACCTCGCCCCAGCACCACACGAAAGGCGTTCGGCATTGGCGCAATCCCTGCCCTTATGTTGAGCGCCGGCATCTCAACCCCTATTATCCGGGCTATCACCGGCCTTATCGCCCGCACCCGCATCCGCATTGAGGAAAGCGGAAGCGCGGGATCGCCAGCATCGCCCGCGCATGGGATGAACGCATGGCGGCCGCTTCCGCCATCATCCTTAACCTTTATTAAGGGTTCGCGGACATGATCGGCGTCGCGTGAAGATGACGCGATCCTGATTCGACGAGCGGTGATGAGCGACGCGGCGAAGCGACTTCAAACCGATCCGGCTTTCGCAAGCGTCTCCGCGCCCGACGACGACGCGAAGTCGAAGGCTTCTTCCTCGCATTCGCGCCTCGATATGATGCTCGCTTCCGGCGGCGACGAGCGCATCTGGCCGGACCCCGTCACGCGCCGCAACCGCTACGGCGCGCCGATCCATCCCGCGCCGGAGGAGATCTGGTTTTCGTCCGCCACGGCCGGCGCCGTGACCGAGCGCGGCTACGCCGCAGCGCGCGACGCCTTCGACGCGTTGTCGCGGGAGGGCGCCGATCTCGCCCGGTGGTTCGACGACATTCGCGCCCGCATCGTCGCGCAATTCGGCGCGCCGGGCGTGGAAGCCGTTCTCACGGCCTCGGGCGCGGAAGCCGAATTCGCGGCGCTCGCGGTCGCCAAGGCGCTGTTCGACCGCCCCATCGCCAATATCGTCGTCGCGCCGGACGAGACCGGCGGCGCCGTCGCGCGCGCTTCGAGCGGCGTCCATTTCGCCGCGACGGCGGCCTTCGAGGCCCATGTCGAGCGCGGCGCGCCGCTCGCGGGCTGGGAGAAGGACGACGTGGCCATGCGCCGCGTCGATATTCGCGACGCCAAAGGGCGGCTGCGTCCGGCGGCCGAGATCGACCGCGCCGCGGGCATGGCCGTCGCCGACGCCTTGCGGACCGGGCGCGCCGCGCTGCTGCATCTTCTCGACTCGTCCCCAACCGGCCGCGGCGGCCCGAGCCGCGCCATTGCGCGCCAGATTTCGGCGAACGCCGGCGGGCGGGCGCTGATTCTCGTGGATGCGCGCCAGCTCCGCTGTTCCTTCGAGCAGATCAGGGCCGATCTCGCCGACGGCTTCCTGGTCATGGTCACCGGCTCGAAATTCGCCGGCGGACCGCCCTTCTGCGGCGCGCTGCTGATTCCGCCGGACAAGGCGGGGAAGCTGCGCGGCATGAGCCTGCCGGCGGGCCTCGCCGCCTATGCGGCGCGCTGCGACTGGCCGCAAGGCCTCGACGCCGCCTTCGAGGCCGCGAGCTTCGCGCCCGCCAATCTCGGCATGGGGCTGCGCTGGACGGCGGCGCTCGCCGAGATCGAGGCCTATGCGACGATTCCCGCGCCTTTGCGCGAGGAGATCGCCGCGCTCTTCGCGGAGTCGGCGCGCCGTTGCGTCGCCGGCAATGGCGATCTCGATTTTCTCGACGCCGAATGCTGGCGGCTCGGCGGCAAGGCCGCGACGATCTTTCCGATCGTCACGCATCGCGGCGATCCGGCTCAGGCGCGGCTCATTTGTGAATCCCTCCGCGCCTCGGCGGGCGTCCTTCAAATCCCCGAGCAGGCGCGCGTCTGCCATGTCGGCCAGCCCGTGGCGATCGGGGGCCGCGCGGTCCTGCGCCTGTGCCTCGGCATGCCGCACGCCAATTTCGTCGCCGGGCGCGTGGCGAGGGGTCTCGATATCGACGCGGCCTTCCTGCCGCTGCGGCGGGACATGGAGCTTCTGTTCCGCAAATGGGGCGCGCTCGCCAAGCGCATCGGCGCAAATGGCAAACTGACGCTCGCCGCGTCCAATCGCTGACCTCGCCGTCGCGCCTCCTCAGATCGAGGGGTCGGTCGACTTCTCGGCGGCAAGCCGGCTGTGGCGGCGGCCGTAGAGGAAATAGATCGCCAGACCGATCGCCATCCAGATCAGGAAACGCTCCCAGGCGATCAGCGGAAGCCGCGACAAGAGCCATATCGAGAAGGCGACGCCGACGAGGGGCGTGAATGGCACGAAGGGCGCGCGGAAGCTTCTCGGCGCGTCGGGCCGCGTCTTGCGCAGCACGATGATCGCGAGGCAAATAACGACGAACGCCGAAAGCGTGCCGATATTGACGAGCTCCGCGACTTCCTTGATCGGATAGACCGCCGCGACGGCCGCCGTCAGCGCGCCGGCGATGAGCGTTGGGCGATGCGGCGTGCGGAAGCGCGGATGCAGGACCGCGAACCAGCCCGGCAGCAAACCGTCCCGGCTCATTGCGAACCAGATGCGCGCGCAGCCGAGCAGAAAGGCGAGCATGACGCTGGCGATGCCGGCGACGGCGGCGACCGAGACGATGAAGGCGACCCAGGGCAGGCCGATGGCGTTGAAGGCCGTGACGACCGGCGCCGGATTGTTGAGCGCGCCGTAGGGAGCGAGGCCTGTCAGCACCAGCGACATCGCCACATAAAGCGTGAGGGACACGGCGAGCGACAGCAGCACGGCGCGCGGCAGATCGCGCTGCGGATCGCGCGCTTCCTCGGCCGCCGTGGTGAGCGTGTCATAGCCGAACACCGCGAAGAACACGACCGCGGCGCCCTCCGCCACGCCCGAAAAGCCGAAGGGCATGAAGGGGACCCAATTCTCGACGCGCACATAGGGCAGGCCGACGGCGATGACGAAGAGCGCCGCCGCGACCTTGACGATCACCATGGCCGTGTTGAAGCGCGCGCCCCATTCGATACGCAAGGTAAGGAGGCCCGCGACGGCCAGCGCGCCAAGCGCCGCCGGAAGGTCGACCACATGGCCGGGGCCGGTCCCCGCCGCGCCCGCGGCCCATTCGGGCGGCGGAAAGCCGAGCTGATTGAGAAGCGCCTGCAGATAGCCCGACCAGCCGATCGAGACGACGGCGACGACGAGCGCGTATTCGAGCAGCAGATCCCAGCCGATGATCCAGGCGACGAGTTCGCCGAGCACGGCGTAGGCGTAAGTATAGGCGCTGCCGGAGACGGGAATGAGCCCCGCAAACTCGGCGTAGGACAAGGCCGCCGCGCCGCTCGCGACGCCGGCGATGAGGAAGGAGAGCGCGACGGCGGGCCCGGCTTGCGTCGCCGCGACGACGCCCGTCAGAACGAAAATGCCGACGCCGATGAGCCCCCCGAGCCCGATGCTCGTGAGCTGCCAGACGCCCAGAACCCGGCGAAACCCTTTATCGGCGGCGGCCTCGGATCGCAGCAGCTCGATAGATTTGGCGCGGGTCAGTTCCCGAAAGCTCATGCTCGGCCCTCCATTGCTGGGCGTCACATAAGCGAAGGCGTGCGCGCTGTCATGCGAGCATAGAGAGCAGCCCGGGGGCCGAGCTCGCATCCGTCGAGGCGCAGGTTATTATCGCGGGGGTCATCGTCGCGACCGGGCCTGTCCGGCCAGCGCGGCGGCTGTCGATCCCGGGCGAGCCCGAGATCGACGCGGGCTTCTCAAATCATGAGGGCGTCATTTTGTCGGCGCTTTGGGAGCGGCCCGGAAGCCGCTCGCCTCGCCGCAGGCTATTTCGTCGCGGCCTCGAGATGCGTCAGCGCTTCTTCGGCGTGCTTCGTGGCGGCCTGGGCTTCCTTCTTCTTGCCCGTGTCGATCGCCGCCTCAAGATGGGTGATCCCCTGCTTGGTGTGCGCGTTCGCCTTTTCGGCCTCCGCTTGCTCGGCGTGTTTCAGCGCGGCTTCGGCATGGGTCACCAGCACGTCGGCATGGCCCATCTTGCCGTGGTCGATCGCTTCTTTCGTATGCTTGATCGCTTCGGTGAGGTGATGGCTTTCGGCAAGCGCGAGTCGCGGCGCGAAAGCGAGACCGAAAGCGAGGGAAAGCGCAACAGCGAAAATTCTGCGGTTCATTGACATCTCCTCGGAATTTGCTCCGCAAGCGTTCATATGGCGCTGCCTGTCGGCAAAATCCAGCAGTCCCCGCCGGGACGAAACAGGATGAGGCGCTCCGCGCGCAGACTGGACCTTCACTGCCGGTCGGCGGCGAAAAGCGCGCAGCTTTCGCCGAATTCGCCGAGGCCGCTTTCCAGATAGGAGGCAAGGAGCGGGCTGCCGAGCAGATAGGCGGATGTCGGCCCCTGGCGCCGCGCCCGCGCCTCGCGCAGCGCCTCGTCCCAGTCCTCCGCGGAATAGTCGCCGCGCCCGATCCACATGAGCGCCACCAGCTCGGCCTGCTCGTCATCGTCCATGGCGTCGATGAACGCCGCGAGCTCGCCGCGCACCGTGTCATAGGCGTCTTCCGTAAGCACGCTGACGAATTTGTCGTCGGTCGCGTTGGAGGCGTCGGCGTCCATGCCTTCATCCTCGCTTTCCAGCTCGCGCGCCTTGACGACGACATAGCAGACCTTGTCGGTGTTGATGGTCGGCATGGGCGTCCCCTTCGCTTTACGGTTCCGGCTTGACCGCGGCCCTTGCCCTGCGGCCTTGCCCTTTGCATATAATCTTCGCGGGCGTCCCCGAAGCTGTCCGCGCAACAATTTTTGGAGCGGAGCGATGCGCGTCGGCGTCCTCAGGGAAATCAAGAACAACGAGTTTCGCGTCGGCTTGACGCCGTCCTCGGTTGCCGAGCTGGCGCATGCGGGACACGAGGTCGTCGTCGAGCCCGGCGCCGGCGACGGCGCCGGGCTCGACGATGCGGAATATGTCGACGCCGGCGCTTCGCTTGCCTCCGCGCGGGAGATTTTCGCCCGCGCCGAGCTCGTCGTGAAGGTCAAGGAGCCACAGCCTTCGGAAGTCGCGCTGCTGCGCCCCGGCCAGCTTCTTTTCACCTATCTTCATCTCGCCGCCGATCGCGCGCTGACGGAGGGCCTGATGCGCAGCGGCGCGCATTGCGTCGCCTATGAGACGGTGACGGCGCCCGGCGGCGGACTGCCGCTGCTTGCGCCTATGTCCGAGATTGCGGGACGTCTCGCGCCGCAAATGGGCGCGCGCTTTCTCGAGAAGCCGACGGGCGGCCGCGGCGTGCTGCTTTCCGGCGCGCCCGGCGTGCCGGCGGCGGAGGTGCTCATTCTCGGCGCCGGCAGCGTCGGTCTCCAGGCGGCGGCGATTTCGCTCGGCATGGGCGCGAATGTGCTGATCGCGGACCGCAGCGTCGACGCGCTGCGCCGCGCGGAAGCGAAGCTCGGCTTCGCCGCGCGCAGCATCTATTCGACCCGCGCCGCCGTCGCCGAAACCATCAAGCGCGCGGATCTCGTGATTTGCGCCGCATTGACGCCCGGCGCCCGGGCGCCGATCCTCGTCACGCGCGACATGCTGAAATCGATGAAGCGCGGCGCCGTCATCGTCGACGTCGCGATCGACCAGGGCGGGTGCTGCGAAACTTCCCGCCCGACGAGTCACGCGGACCCGATCTATGTCGTCGACGGCGTGGTGCATTACTGCGTGACCAACATGCCGGGCGCCGTGCCGCGCACATCGACCTTCGCGCTGAACAACGCCACGCTGCCCTTTGCGCTCGCGATCGCCGACAAAGGCTGGCCGCGCGCTTTCGCCGAAGACGCGCATTTGCGGGCGGGTCTGGAAATCGCCGGCGGCCGCGTGGTTTCCGCGCCGGTCGCCGCCGCGCATAATCTGCCTTTGACGCAAATGGCCGATGTCTTACATGCTTAAAACTGCGTTAAAAGTTGACAATCGACGGTCATTGGCAAGCAACGCGCTGCAATTGCATCCGTGTTTACTATTACTATTCAGTTGACCGGGACCTTTCGCGGAATTTAACTGATCTTATCGGCCGATTCGAAGCGGCGCCGGTCATTTTCAGCGAGGAGCCCCAGCATGTTCATCATCGTCGACGAGCGTGATCTCGTAACGAATGGATACGCCTGTCGATTTGGTCAGGAAGGCGTCGCTTCCGCAGGTTTCCAGCCCGGTCAGTTCAAGGATTGGGTGGCGAGCGCGGGCGAGGGCGACGTGCAGGCGGTCGAGGCCTTCCTCATCGGCGAATGTCCGGAACGCGAGGAGTTCCCTCGAATCATCCGCAGAAGATCGCATGCGCCGGTGATCGCCATGAACGACGCGCCCTCGCTCGAGCAGACGCTCGGCCTTTTCAGCGCCGGCGTTGACGACGTCGTTCGCAAGCCCGTGCATGTCCGCGAAATTCTCGCGCGCGTTCACGCCATCCGCCGTCGCGCCGAAGCGCGGCCCGATTGCGCAACCTTCGGCGGCATCCAGGTCTTCTTCAACGGCGGCGATCCGATCGTGAATGGCGAGACGCTGCCTCTGCCGCGCCGCGAGAGACGCATTCTCGAATATTTGCTGGTCAATCGCGGCCGGCGCTTGACGAAGGCGCAGATCTTCAACGCGGTCTATGGGCTCTTTGACGACGACGTCGAAGAGAACGTCATCGAGAGCCACATCAGCAAGCTGCGCAAGAAGCTGCGCGCGCGGCTGGGTTTCGATCCCATCGATTCACAACGCTTCCTCGGCTATCTGCTGGTGGCGCAGCCCGCATCGTCCGCGGATGGCGGCGGGCTGCGCGCCGCCGGCTGATCGCTCTTTGGCGATCTATGCGCGATCGCCGTCCCGTAAAAACCGGGCCGTGCAGCCGTCATTGCGAGGCGCGTGAGCGCCGAAGCAATCCAGAGCCGCAATAGCTGCTTCGGGCTTGCTTCCCGACTTTGTGAAAAGGCTCGCAACGACGCCGAAGCGTCGTAGCCGTTGCGCCGGGCTGGCGGCCTGAAAAGCTATTCCTGCCGAATAGCGCCGCCCTCGGTTTGGACGATCCATTTTTGCGCGGACAGGCGGATCGATCGCACCTCTCCCAGTCCGGCGATGCGGTCGCCCGGCGCCACGCGCAGAACCCGTCCCTCGGGAAGCCGGATCAGCGCGCTCTCCGCCGATGCGTCGACGATCTCATAAGCGCCCAGCATCGCGCCGCGCGCGCCCCGGGGAATGGCGCCGATCGGCGTATAATCGATTCCGGGCTTCTCCGCGCGGATCGCGGCGCGTGACCCGCGAAGCGCCGGCTTCGCGTAAATCGCCAGATGTTCGATTCCGGCGATTTGCGGCGCGTCTTTCGGCGCGGACGCTTCGCGAAAGGCGAATGCGAAGCTCGCCGCCGCGAGCGCCACGCCGACGCCGCGCAGGATGATCTCCGAAAGTTCCAGCTTCACGAATCGCGGCATGATTTCCTCGATTGACGCATGCGCAGCCTAGCGTCGCGGCATGACCCCGGGCTGAAGCGCCGCTCGACGCCGCAAAGTCTTTGTTAACCGACGCAAGTCCTGAGAAAGCTACGCAATCTAATTTCCGATCATTCTCGATAGAAAAGAGGCCGCCATGCATCCGATGACGCAACTCGATCAGCTTCGCCGCCAGATGGCGGAGGAGCTGACCCAAATTCCGCAATATCGCGCGCTGAAGGCGATGGAGCGCTTCATCGCCGAGCTCTCGGGCATATACGAAACGCGGGCGGAATCGCTCGAGGACGCGGAGAGCGACGAGTCCAGCAAGAAGATCGCGCAAGCGATCGAAAATCATCTGCGGGGCGATCCGGGGCCGACCATCGTGAAGAACGCCGCCTATCTTCCGGTCCATCGCGTCGCGTGAGCGCAAGGCGCGCGGCGGAAGGAAGGCGTCCGCCGCGCGCGTTCAGCGCGGCAGGTCGTCGCGCGAAATGAAGGTAAAGCTCTTGACCAGGGTTTCCTTGACGACGTCCTTTCCCATTCTCTGATTCACATTGACGGTCAATTGGCGCGTCAGCCCCGCGAGATCCGCCTTCCGCATGCGCGCAAAGTCGGTCTTCGAGTCGGCGTAGATCAGCCGGAACGCCTCATCCATGACGAAGCTTTCCGGATCGACGCCGCCATGCGAGTCGGCGGGCGCGCCGACGATGCTGAACTCGGCCGAAACATAGCCCTTGAGGGCGCCGTCCGCGATCACAGGCACGGTAATCGGCTTGATCGATCTGATCTGTCGCGCCTCCCGCCGCTCATCCTTGTCAATTCCGGGATGAAGGCGCCAATACGCGCCCCCATAGGCCGCCGCGAGAGTGACGGCGCAGGCCCAGACGCCGATAAGCAAGCCGCGCATCATCTGCCGCGCGCGCCGAGGCGCCCGACGGTGTAAGTCCCGTCGGACTCGTCGTTTCGAATGCCAACGAGAATGAGCATGGCGATCTCCTGTGTCGCGCGCAGGCGACGTTCGAGGATTTCGGCGTTCGCGGCCAAGGCCTCGCGAAGCCGTCGCGCGCTTTCGTCCAATCCCGCAAGCTCGCCGCGCCGCGCGCTTCTGGACGCGAGCGTGAACTCCAGGAGAGCGTGCGTCTTGCGCGCGTTCAGCGCGTCGAAGTCGAGACGTCCGCCTTCCTTCAAAAGGCGCGACTCCGTTTCGACGATGGACGCCAGTCGATCGAGGCATCTTTCAAGCGCGCGGCCCGAACCCGCCCGAGGCTCGGAATGGCGCGGATCGATCTCGATTCCTTCGGAAAGCATCCGTTATTTCCCTTCAAGTTTCCGAGCGGGGGCTCGCGTCGTAGCTTTGCGAGAGAATCTTCTGCACGCCGATTCCGCCGGCCCGCGCCAATTGCTCGCCGAGCTGCTCCGCCATGAGCGAGCGCCAGACGCCTCCGGCCCCGCCCGAGCCGAAGGCTCCGCTCTCCTCCTTCGGCAGGAGGATTTCGAGCCAGGACTGGAGAAGAAACGCTTCGAACTTTTGTCCGGCCGACGGCGTCTGGGCGTCCGCTCTCGCCGCGGATGGCGACGGGGCGACGCCTGTGCTGAAAGTCCTATTGCGAACATCCGCAACGCCGGCGATATGCGCGTCCCGCGCGTCGTCGGCGCGCGTCGCCCGCTCGAGCCGAGCGAAGGCGAGCCGGGCCTTTCCCAGATTCGCCGCGCGCACGACGTCCGCGACGATGTCGGTGGTCGGAAAGATCGACATGGCCTCTCCCCTTGACTGTCAAAGCGATCCTAGATCGCTCGACTTGCCGCGCGCTGACGACGTTGCGAGGAGGCGCTGCGTTTCGGCGATGCCCTCCTCTCGTCTCAGAACCGCGTCCGCCTTTTCGAGAAGCCTTTCCGTCAATCTGGCGCGCCTGACGAGCTCCTGCGCATGGGCGCGCAGCGTCACTATCGCGCCTTCGGCGTCGCGCCGCTCGCTGGAAAGATATCGCAGGCGGGATCGCGCGAATGTCGGATCGACAAGGTCGGGCGCCTGGAGCGCGGCCCTCTCGGCGCTCTTGAGTTCGGCGAGCCTGGCTTCCGCGGCGGCGAGGCGCGATTGCGCGAGGCGCGAAAGCGAATGCGCGATCTGCGCGGCGCGCGCGAGGCGGTCCCGACGGCTCTTCCTGGTCATCCGCGCAGAACCCAATTCTCGAAATGCGAGGCGAAGGCGACGAAAAAATCCTGCGAGATGACGAAGAAGGCGTAGAGACCGAGAAAAATGGTCAGCGGGCCGGAAACGAAATAGACCTGCGCCTGAGGCGTCACGCGCGACAGGAGGCCGATCGCGACATTGACGATCAGCGCGAACAGCAGGAAAGGACTGCAAATCCGCAGCGCCAAGAGATGGGATTGCGCGAGAAGCCGGGCGATCTCGTCCAGAAGCGCGGCGGGGCCAGGCGCCGCGAGGACCGGCGCCGTCTCGTAGGAAAGATACAGGCCTCGTATAAGCTCCAGATGAATGTCGCTCACGAAGAGCAAGGTCGCCGCCGTCGTGACGATGAAGGACGAAAGCGCGGGGACCGCTTCGGACTCGGCGATCGCGCCGCCGAAGATATTTCCCAGCCCGAAGGACATGGCGACGCTCGTCGCCAGCGTTTCGAGCGCAAGAAAATAGAAGCGGGAGAGCAGGCCGAGGCAGACGCCCACCGTCAATTCGGCGAGAAGCGCCGCGACGACGGAAGCGGGATGAAGGAGATCGACCGCCTTGCGCAAATCCGCCATTAGCGGCGCCGCGAGCGCCACGGAAACGGCCAGGGCCAGAAAGAGGCGGCTTCTCATCGGAATTCTGTCGCTCGAAAATCCGGGCGCGGTCATGAGGCAGCCGCCGACCCGGCAGAACAGAACGAATCCCGGCAGGATAGGGCTCTCGATCGGCGTCACGAGATCGTTCCGAGCGATTTGATCTGCGCGCCGCCCGCAATTTCGAGATGCGACAACACCGCCTGTGAGGGAAAGGGCCGGCTGAGCAGGAGCCGCACATAGGGCCGCGCCTCGGGCGTCGTCAGGACGATGAAAGACTCGCCCCGCTCCAGCCGCTCGCGTATCGCCGCGCCCGCTTCGAGGGAAAATTTCTCGATCCGGGCCGGATCGGCGTCGAAGCCAATGACCTCGCCTTTGGCGTCGCGCTTCAAATGCTCGTGAAAGAACAGATCCCACGGCGCGCCAAGACGCAGGACGCCCAGCGCGCCGTCGACGGAAAGATCGCCGCAGATCTGCGAGGCCAGGCGGGCGCGGACATGCTCGACGATCGCCTCCGCGCGCCGCGCGAAGGGAGCCGCCTCGGCGATCGCTTCGAGAATGAGCTCCAGATTGCGGATGGAGACGCGTTCGACGAGGAGCAGCTTGAGCACGCCCTGAAGCGTCGAATGGCTCACGAGGCTCGGAACCATGTCTTCGACGAGCCGCTTATAGTCGGGCTCGATCCGGTTCAACAGCGCGCGCATGTCCTTGTAGGTGAGAAGCTGGGCGAGATTGTTCCGCAGCGTTTCGGAAAGATGCGTCAGCAGGACGGAAGCCGGATCGATGGGCGAGAAGCCCCGGCGCCTGGCTTCTTCGACCATGACGTCGGAAATCCACATGGCGCGGACGCCGAAGGCGGGATCGATTGCTTCGTCTCCCGGAAGATCGGGCGCCGCGCCGCCGCCGAGGATGATGAGATGATGGCCGAGGCGCAATTCGCTCGTCGCGGCCAGCGCGCCGTGAATCTTGATCTGATAATGTTTCGGCCGAATATCGAGATCGTCGGAGAAGCTGATGTCGGGAAAGACGAAACCGTAGTCGCGCGCGAAGTTGCGGCGCATCTTCAGGACGCGATGGCCAAGCTCCGCCTGCGCCGGCAGCAGGCCGGCCCATAATTGCTTGCCGAGCGACAATTCGACCGGCGGAATGCGAAGAAGCGCGCGCGCGGACTCTTTGGTCTCCTGCTGGCTGCGCCGCTCGAGCGCGCGCTGCGCCTCCTTCTCCTCGAGGCGCGCCTTCTCCGCCTGCCTTGGAATGAGATAGGCGACAAAAGCCATGGCGCCGCCGAGCGCCCCGAAGGGCGCGAGCGGAAGGCCGGGCATCAGCGCCAGCGCCAGCATCAGCGTCGCCGCGACGAAAAGCGCCCGGGGATACATGCCGAGCTGGCGAAGAATGTTCTGCTCCGCCGATCCCCTCGTCCCGCCCTTCGACACGAGGAGGCCGGCCGAGAGCGAAACGATCAGCGCCGGAATCTGGGAGACGAGGCCGTCGCCGACGGAAAGCTTGGCGTAGACGTCCGCGGCCGACGCCAATGTCATGCCATGGCGGGTGACGCCGATGATGATTCCGCCGAAGATGTTGACCGCGAGAATGATGAGCCCGGCGATCGCGTCGCCGCGAACGAATTTCGAGGCGCCGTCCATCGACCCGAAGAAGGCGCTCTCCTCCTCGAGCTCGCGCCGCCGGATCTGCGCCTCGCGTTCGTCGATCAGCCCCGCGGAAAGATCGGCGTCGATCGCCATCTGCTTGCCGGGGATCGCGTCGAGCGTGAAGCGCGCGCCGACTTCCGCGATGCGGGTCGCGCCCTTGGTGATGACCAGGAAATTCACGGTGACGATGATGGCGAAGACCGTCAGGCCGATGACGAAGTCGCCGCTCATCACCAGGCGGGAAAATCCGCTGATGATATAGCCGGCCGCGGTCGAGCCTTCGGAGCCGTTGGAAAGAATGAGCCGCGTCGTGGCGATGTTGAGCGACAGGCGAAGAATCGTGGCGACGAGCAGAACGGTCGGAAAGGAAGAAAAATCGAGGGGCTTCTGGATCCAGAGCGCGACCATGAGAATGAGGACCGACAGGCCGATGGAGAAGGCCAATCCGGCGTCCAGCAGAAAAGGCGGGATCGGCAGGAAGAAGACGCAAAGAATGAAGACGATGGACATGGCGAAGCCGATGTCCCGCGAGCTTGCTTCTCCCTGCGGCCGGGGCGTGGCGCTTGCGTCTGTCATTGGCGCGCTTCCTCAAGCGGCGGCGGTCGCCGCTCAATAGCCTTTTTCGATTCTCGCATAGGCGAATTGCGCGAGCGCATTGATCTTCGAGCCGATGAACGGCGCCGAGAGGCCGAGCACGGCGATCAGGGCGACGATCTTCGGAACGAAGGTCAGCGTCGTTTCCTGGACCTGCGTCAAGGCTTGCAGAAGCGCGACGACGATTCCGACAGCCATCGCGGCGCCGACCAGCGGACCCGAGACGACGAGGATCGTCACGATGGCGCGATGAACGATCTCGAGGGCGTCCGCTTCGTTCATCGTCAACTGATGGAGACGCCGGGCCCGAGCGCGAGCGCGCGGCCGTCCGTGAGATTCATGATCAGGCCGAAATCCGTCATGGTGACGGACATGACGGCGCCGCGCACCGATCCGTCGGCGGAGGCGGCGGTGCGTCCGATGAGAGCGCTCGCTTGCGAAAGCGTCGACATGTCCGCAAGCCGCCCGAGAAGCGCATTGGTCTTCGCCGCCTGCTCCACGGACGAAAATGTTGCAAGCTGCGTGACCGTCTGCGCGGGATCGAGGGGCTTCGTGGGGTCCTGGTTTTTCAACTGCGTGACCAGAAGCTGCAGGAACACGTCGAAGTCTCCCGCCGGCTTGCTCGCGTCCGGCGCCGACGTGGCGGCGCTGGCGGCGGGGAAGATGCTTTGAACGAGAGAGAGCGTCATATGTCCTCCTTTCAGGCGGCGCCGCGTTTTTCGCCGGCCGCCGGCGCCGCGGCGAGCTCGGCTTCGACGCGGAACAGAGCGCGCACGGCCTTGAGCGCCTCGAACGGCCTTTCGTCTTCGATGTGCCGCGCCGCCGCGGCGAGGCCCGTGACGATCCGCGAATCCTTCGCCGCGCCGTTCAGGGACACCAGCATCTCCCGGCAGAGATCCGTCGCGGCGTCGCAATCGTTCGGCGACATGATCATGGTTTGAATGATGAAGTAGAGGCGCTTCATCGGAGTCGTCGCGTCCTCCGCCTGTATGACGTGATTTTCGAGGAGGAAGGTGACGTCGTTGAGCAATTCGACGCAGACCTTGCGATCGACCCGCAGCACGGCGCCGTTGATGAAGATCCGCTCGCCCCGGCGGAGGGAGATGTTCATGCTAGGCCAATCCGTCGGCGATGATTTGATTGAGGTCGATGAGACCGTCGAAATTGCTCGACTTGCCCTCGTCGATGAGATCGGTCTCGCGGCGCATCCAAAGGCCGATGGAAATGAGGGCGGCCCGCAAATCCGCCGGCAGCCCGTTTTCCTCGGCGCTCAGATCGGCGAGGAAAATCGTCCACAGGCGCCGCACGAAGGCGGTCGCTTCGAAGGCCTCGGGGGAGAGCGCCCCGCGCGCCTTCGCCAAAGCGAGCTTGGCGATGGCGGCTTGCAGCGCCTCCCTTTCTCTCTCGCGTGCGCTCTTTGCGGAGTCGCCCGCGATCTCGGCGTAGCGTTGCTGATACATCGCCTGCGTCTCGTCCCCGGCTACAGATATTTCGTGAGGCTGAGCTGGGAGACTCGCGCCGTCAGCGCATAGGCGGCCTCGATCTGGGTCATGAGGCCGCTGACCCTCGCGGCGGCCTCGGATTGATCCACGCCTTCGATCTCCTGAAGCTGAACCAGGAGCGTGTCCGACTGGACGGCCATCAGATCGCTCGACCTCCGAACCTCATTCTGCATGACGCCGAGGCGCGCCTGCGTCTTCGTCAGTGACGCGATCGCGCCGTTCAGGGCGTTCAGGCCGCCTTTCAGGACGACCGCGTAGGACTCCTGATTCATCTTCTCCGCGCCGAGATCCGCGACCATGACATAGGCGGTCGCAAGCTCCCTCAAAGGCGGCTCATTCGCGGTGATCGAACTGTCGATCACCCGGGAAAGGCCGATCTGGCTCTCGAGCGGGCGATCGGACGCCCTCGACCAATCGGCGCGCCATCCCGCCTCCGAAAACAGCGCGTCGAATTCATTCGCGAGGAAGTCCCGCATCCGCGTTTCCGTGATCGAGGCGACGGCCGGGTCGGTTTGCGCAAATCCGAAGGCGCTGGCGAAGGCGGCGTCGAGAGCGGCCTTGTTCGCTTGCGAGGGCTCGGCGAAATAATTCGCGAGCGGCGCGACGTCCGTCTTGATCCCGCCAAAGAGGAAGCCCTCTCCGTCCGAGCTGTTGAGCCTGGCGACAAAGGCCGACAGAGCCTGCCGCGCCTGGACGATGACCGCTTCCTTCTGGCCGCCGTCCGTCTGAGCGGCGAGCAGCGTGGCGCGCATGTCTTTCGCCTCGGCGAGAAGGGCGTCGAGGGCTGTTTGCGTCGACGTCAGCCGCGCCGAAACGAGATCGTTCGCGGCGCGCAGGGCCTCGACCGTTTCCCGCGCGTCGATGAGCGTGAAGCTGCGGCTCGCGCGCACGCCGAGGGCGACGCCGGGATCGGCGTGACGCCCGGTGGTCATTTCCCGCTGGCCGCGGGCGAGATCCGCCTGAAGATTGGCGATGACGCTTCTGACCGAGGCGGTCACGGAATAGGAGGAGGCGATATAAAACATTTTTTCACTCACGCGCGCACGGCTGAAAGGAGGGAATCGAAGAAGGAGTTGACGGCTTCGAGCAGCCTGGCGGAAGCCTGATAGGAATTTTCCAGCGCCAGCATTTGCGCCATTTGGTCGTCGAGATTGACGCCCGTGGCGTTTGAGAGAGCCTGCGTGGTCTGGGAGACGATGGCGTCGAAATAGGTCGCCGCGCCGTCGGACTGTTTTCTTTGCGCCGCGAGCCATCCGATCGACGCGGCGGCGAAGTCCTTCACCGATCCGGCGCCGGCGAGCCCGGCCAGCGAATCGAAGCCCTGAGGCCCGGCGGCGGCGTTGGCGAGCTCCGTCAGCCTCGTCGAATAGCCCGGGGCGCCGCTCGGATTGTAGACGTAGCCCGGATCGTTCGATATGCCGCCGTCGCGAAGTCGCGCCAGCAGGCCGCCTTTCGCCGGGTCGACATTGACGTTGATCTCGATCTGTCCCGCAAGACCCGCGATGAGGGAAACGCCCGGCGCCTCGACGGCGCCGGCATAGGTGAAAAGGCCCGGCAGCGTTTTTCCGCCCGCGCCGCTTTGGTCCGATTCGGCAAAGGCGACGACGAGGCCGCGCGCGATCTCGTCGAGCTGCGTCTGAAAGCGCGGCGCGAGCTCGTCGCGAATCCTGACGAGGGCCTGGATCGATCCCGAACGCAGCGCAAGCGGCGCGCCGGCGCCCGTGACCTGGACGCCGTCTATATAAACGGCCGCTCCGGAGACGCCGGGAGAAAGATTCGGCGTCTCGTTAAATGTGACCTGGCGCGGCGCGGTTTCGAAGAGCGTCACGCCGCTGTCGGTGTAGACGACCATGTCGTTATTCGCCCGCGTCACGGTCGTTACGCCGATCGACTTTGAAAGCTGCAGAAGGACGCCGTCGCGCCGGTCCAGCGCGTCCGTCACATCGGCGCCGGCCGCGCTTCCCGAGACAATCTCGCGGTTGAGCGCCGAGAATTGCGCGAGAAGCGCGTTGATTTCTTTCACGGCGGAGGCGACGCCGATATCCGCCTGCCTGCTTTCGTCCTGGGTCGCCGCGGCGGCGTCGCGCAACGCGGAGACGAGATTATGCGCGGCGTCCAAGGCGAGCTGACCGGCGGTCTCATTCGCGGGCGAGGCGCTGTAGGCCTGCAACGCGCTCGTCAGCCCGGCGATCATCGATGCGGGCGAGCGGCTGTTCGCCGGGTCCGCGAGGTTGAGACTCTGATCGAGCCGCGCAAGGGAATCCACTACCGCCGTCTCGCCGGCCTGCGACGCGCTGGCCGCGAGGAGATTGCGAAACAACGCGGCGTTCGCCGCGCGCCCGACCCCGAGAAACGCCACGCCGTCGTCGCCCGCGGCGACCTTCGCGCGCTTGGCGCTGAGGCCCGCGACGCCGGCGGCGGAAATGTTTCGAGACGTGACGTTGATTTCGTTCGAAATCACGCCGAGCGATTTCGCCGCGACGGCGCCGGCCGAGGTTAGGGACATGAGGCTTTCCGCTTACTTGATGTTGTTGAGGACCTGCAGGATTTCCGAGGCGGCCTGGAAGGATTGCGTATTCGCCGCATAGGAGCGCTGCGCGACGATCATGGTGGAAAGCTCAGTGGCGAGATCGACCGTTGACGCTTCGAGCGTCGCCGAAGCGATCTCGCCGCGGCCGCCGGTCCCGGCGGCGCCGACGAAAATCTGCCCGGACTCGCCATTCGCGGCGTAAACATTGCCGGTGTAGTTGGAGAGCGCGGTGGGCGCGGCGACTTCGGCGATTCCGATGCGATAGGCCGCGGCGAGCTGTCCGTTGTCGAGCTGATAGCTCAGCGCGCCGCTCGGCGAGACTTGCACTTCGCGGATCGCGCCGGCGGCGTTGCCGTTCACGGCGGCGTGATTGACGATGAAGGGCGCGCCGAGCTGCGTCGTGTCGCTCATGTCGAGATTGATCGCCGAACCGCCCGGCGGCGAGAAGCTCAGCGCCGCGCCGCCGAGGATCGAGCCATTCGCCGGCTCGAATGCGAGCGCTTGCGTGGCGAGGGGCGGCGCGGCGTAAGGGAAGCCGCCATTGGTCGCGCCCGTCGAGTCATAGATCGTCATTTCCCAGGCGTTGGCGCCGGTCTTCGCATAATAGACGTCGAGCACGACGGGCTTGCCGAGATTGTCATAGACGGTCAGCGAGGATTTCGCGGAGAAGGTCGCCGTCGCGGCGTTGGTCGAGGGGAGATTGGCGGCCGGCACGCTCGTCGCGGCGGAGGGGAGGTTGGCGGCGAGCGTTCCTTCCGTCGTCGGATTGGCGTAGAGGCGGTCGTTGCGCACGCGCACCACTTCCATATTGGCAAGCGCATCCGTCTGCGCGCCGCTCGGAAATCCCATCAGATAATAGCCAGCGGCGTTGACGAGGCGTCCCTGCGAGTCGGGCGTAAAGGAGCCGGCGCGGGTGAGGAAGGTTGCGCCGGCGCCGTCGGACACGACGAAAAAGCCGTTGCCGCGGATGGCGAGGTCCGTCGCATTGCCGGTATGGGTCAGGGCGCCCTGGCCGGCGACGTCGTAGCGGCTGCGCGTATAGACGCCGCCGCCAAATTGATCCGCGCCCTGAAATCCGTTGAGCACGGTCAGGAAATGCGTGGTGGCGCGCTTATAGCCGACAGTGCTCGAATTGGCGATGTTCTCGGAGATATTGGCGAGCGCGTCCGCCTGCGCGGACATGCCCATGATGGAAGTATTGAACAAACCGAACGTGCTGCTCATGGCGCCGATCCGCGTGAAAAGGTCCCGATGCGATTTAAGACGCGAGGCCTTGTCCGAAGCTGGCGCCGCAGTTTCCCTCGACATTGCGTCCGCCAGGCGCGCGCGCTTAAGGAATCCTCGCCTGTTTCGCATTGGAAAGAAGGGCGCGATGATTGAAGGAGTCCTCTTGGAGGCGAGGCGTCTGCAAGGCGGCCAGTCGGCGCTCGCGCGCTGGCGGGCGCGGCGCGCGGGCGCTCTCGTGTTTCAGCGGCTTGCGGAAAAGGACGCCGATCGGCGCCGCGCGCCGCGTCGGGTCGCGCGTCTCAAATGGGGCAAGGCGCTCGACGGCGACGACCGCTTCCTGTGCGACTGCCTCATCGCGGATCGCGCGGAAGCCGGCGCGCGCTTGAAGCTTGCGCGCAATATCGCGCTGCCGGCTTCCTTCCAGCTCTTCGACGAGGAAAGCGGCGCGATCTATGCCGGCCGGGTCGTCTGGCGGCGCGGCGTCGAGATCGGCTGCCGCCTGTCGCCCGCGGCGACGCCCGGCAAGGCGCGGGCGGCGCGGCGCATGAAGAGCCGCTATTACGCGCTGTAGCGGGAGCGCGCGACGGAAAGCGGGAGCCGGCGACGGGGCGGTCCAGGGGAGAGAGCGCGGCTCTGGATCGCTTCGCTTCGCGCGCAATGACGGCCTTGCGGCCGGCTTTTCGCAAGACGCGCGCCCAGCCGCAGAGCGATCAGGCTTCGCCTCCGACAAAATATTTCGTCCGTCTCTCTTCCGCCCAGCGCGTGGCGCTTCCCGCGCTCGCGGCGAAGGCGCCGGGGTCGAAGGCCGCGCGCCGGTCGTCGGCGGCGCGCGCGAGGAGCGTCGCGGCGATCGAGAGCAGCACGGTGGAAGAGGCCTTCACGAAAGTCGCGTCGTCGGCGCCTGCGTCGCGCGACTCCTTGCGGATGCGCGCGACGAGGCCGCGTATCTCATAGTCGAGCGTTTCGAGGTCCTGACGCAGCGGCGTTTGGAGCTGCTGGCATTCTTCGATCGTCATCGCCGTCAATGCGGCGCCGCGCGCCAGGACTCTCAAGACACTCATGAACGACCCTCTCGATTAGGCTGTCGCCGCAAAGCCTGTGCGCGACGTCTAAACAAAGAATTTCAAAAGCGGCGCGCCCGCGGCGTCCGGCAAGCCTGGCGCAAAGCCCCGCTCAGCCCTCGCGCGCGACGCATCCGGCGCGCTGAAGCTGCGCGGCGAGCGCCAGCGTCTCGCCCTTCAGCCGCGCGAGCTCGGCCTCGCGATTTTCCTCGAAGATCGTCGCCATCGGCGTCGGAACGCCAAAGATGCGCGTGCGATCCTCCGCATGTCGATGGTCCTGCAGGAGTTCGGAAAAAACGAGCGTCCGCATCGCCTTCGCATGCATCGCGGAGAGCTGCCGGCATGTCGCCGTCTCGAAGGCCGAGGGCGGGATCGGCGCGGGCGCGACTTCGCCATGGCGCTTCGCGCAAGCCGAAAGCCCGCAAATCGCCGAAAAGGCCAAAGCCGCTCTCTTGCGTCGTCGCATGCTTGTCTCCGCCCCCGCCGACGCGGGTCGGCTTTTTCTTCTTGGCGGAGAAGGCTGGCGCGAGGCCTTCGGGCTCGGCGCCGCGACATAATGGCCGCGCCACGGCGCTTTCCGATCCCTATCCGTTTGTAATATACGGGGGTTATGTTCGCCGTCGCCGATGGCGGCGAAAGGGCCGCGCTTGTGGCGCTTTTTTTGCCGGCGCAACGTCGATAGACGAGGACAGGCCGGCCCTATACGGCGATACTGCGCAAATCGACTCGGCCGCGCCCGCATGGCCGGGAAAGAGACAGGATAGAGCATGACGATCGGTCGCGACGAAGAGCCTGCGGTCAAACGGCGGAAGGCGCCGGCGGCGACCGAGGCGGTTTCGGAGCGCACGGGCAGGGTCAAGCCGGGAGACAAGGACAAATCCGCGAAGAAGGGCGGCAGGAAGGCCAAGGCGAAGGAGCCGGTCAAGATCCTCGCCGTCGATCCTTCGGACGCCGGGCCGGTCGTTGCGGAGCCGCGGCGGACGGATGCCCCCGAAGCGGCGGCGCAACGGAAAGAGCCGGCCGCCGCCCAGGCCTCAAGCGCGAATCCGCCGCTGCCTACGCCGTTGGCGGGCGTCGACATCGAGATGATGGCCGAGAATATGGCGCAGCTCGTCGACCAGGGGCGGAAGGCCCTGGCGGCGGCGATCGGCAGCGTCGACGCGAGCGGGCCGCGCAGCGAGCTTGCGGCCAATGTCGCCGACGCCACCAAGACGCTCGGGACGGTCGCGGAATACTGGTTCGCCAAGCCCGAGCGCGCCGCTCTCGCGCAAGCGGAGCTCTATGGGGGCCTGAGCGAAATCTGGCGGCAAACCCTGCGACGCTATACGGGCGAGAACGTTCCGCCGATCGTGGCGTCCGATCCGGGCGACAAGCGATTCGCCTCGCCGGAATGGGAGCAAAATCCCTTCTTCGATTGGTTGCGCCAATCCTATCTCTACGCGGCGAGATGGGCCGGCGAGATGGTCGACAAGGCCGAGGGGCTCGACGCGCATACGCGCGCCAAGGCGCAATTCTATACGCGCCTGATCTCGAGCGCCGTGTCGCCGTCCAATTTCATCGCCACCAATCCCGAGCTGCTGCGCGCGACGATCGAGAACAAGGGCGAAAATCTCATTCGCGGGCTCAAGATGTTCGCCGAGGATCTCAGCGCCGGCGGCGGCATGCTCAAGATCCGCCAGACCGACGACAGCAAGTTCCGGCTCGGAGTCGACCTCGCCAATACGCCCGGCAAGGTCGTCTGGCGCAACGACGTGATGGAGCTCATTCAATATACGCCGACGACGGAAGAGGTCTATGCGCGGCCGCTTCTCCTCACGCCGCCCTGGATCAACAAATTCTACGTGCTCGATCTCAACAAGGAGAAGAGCTTCGTGCGCTGGGCGGTGGCGCAGGGCTTCACCGTCTTCATCATCTCCTGGGTCAATCCCGATGAGAGCAAGGCCGAGAAGGGATTCGAGGCCTATATGCATGAGGGCATTCTCACGGCGCTCGACGTGATTGAGAAAGCCACCGGCGAGCGCAAGGTGACGGCGGCGGGCTATTGCGTCGGCGGCACGCTTCTCGCGCTGACGCTCGCCTATATGGCGGCGACGGGCGACGACCGCATCGAGAGCGTCACCTTTTTCGCGACGCAGGTGGATTTCAGCGAGGCGGGCGATCTGCAGATCCTCATCGACGAGGAGCGGATGGCGGCGCTCGACGAGGCCATGTCCAAGACCGGCTATCTCGAAGGCGTGAAGATGGCGAACGCCTTCAACATGCTGCGCCCCAACGAGCTGATCTGGACCTATGTCGTCAATAATTACATGAAGGGCGTCGAGCCTGCCGCCTTCGATCTCCTGTATTGGAATTCGGACTCGACGCGCATTCCGCGCGCCAACCACTCCTTCTACATGAGGAGCTGCTATCTCGAGAACCGCATCACGCGCGGCGAGATGGTGATGAGCGGCGTGCCGATCAATTTGCGTCTCGTGAAGGTTCCCGTCTATTCGATCGCCACGAAGGAGGATCACATCGCGCCGGCGCGCTCGGTTTTCCGGGGCGACAAATTCTTTGGCGGCGACGTGACCTATGTGCTCGGCGGCTCCGGACATATCGCCGGCGTCATCAATCCGCCGGCCAAGGGCAAATATAGCTATATGACCGGCGGGCCGGTGAAGGGGACCTTCGAGGAGTGGGTCGCGAAAGCCGAAGAGCACAAGGGCTCCTGGTGGCCGCATTGGCTGGAATGGGTCACGGCCCAGGCGCCGCGGAAGGTTCCGGCGCGCGAGCCCGGCGGCGGCCGGCTGAAGCCGCTCTGCGACGCGCCGGGCGAATATGTGCGGGTGAAGGGTTAGCGCTCAGGACGCGTGGCCGCGCGCGAGATAGGCGATCCGCGCGGCCATGCGCTCGATCTCGAGCGGATCATACTCGGTCGGCAGATCCTCGGGCGGGACGTCGGATTCGCTTGCGCGCGTCTCCATGCCGTCGCCGCCGAAATAATAGCGCGCGCCGGTGGGCGTGAAGGTCACGACCCATTCGGCGCCCTCCCGCTCGACACGGAAATCGTCGATCTTGAGCGTGTTCGTAGCCGCTGCTTCGTGGGTTGGCGCGGCGGCAGATAGGGTCCGGGGCGCGCTTCGGCAAGGCGCGTCAGATGACGTAATCGAATGAGTCATAGGCCAGCCCGCGCAGGATCTGGTCCATGTCGCGCGCGGGCTGGGATTTCGGCTCGACGCCGACGACCTTGGCCGGCACGCCCGCCACCACGGAATGTTCCGGCACGGCGTGCAGCACCACCGAGCCGGCGGCGATGCGCGAATAGGCCCCGATCTCGATATTGCCGAGAATCTTCGTTCCCGCGCCGATCATCACCCCCCGCCTCACCTTCGGATGCCGGTCGCCGGCGACCTTGCCGGTGCCCCCGAGCGTCACGCCATGGAGGATCGAGACGTCATCCTCGATCACGGCCGTCTCGCCAACCACGAATCCGGTCGCGTGATCGAGGAAGATTCCCTTGCCGAAGCGCGCGGCCGGATGGATGTCCGCGGCGAGCGCGTCCGAGGTGCGGCTCTGGATGTAATAGGCGAAGTCGCGCTTGCCCTTTCGCCACAGCGCATGGGCGAGCCGCGAGGCCTGGATGGCGTGATAGCCCTTGAAATAGAGCAGCGGCTCCATCAGCCGCCGGCAGGCGGGATCGCGCTCGACATAGGCCGCGGCGTCCGCGCGGAAAGCCTCGCCGATCGCCGGCTCGCTCGCGAGCGCTTCGAGAAAGGCGTCGGCGATCGAGGCCGCGTCCATGGCCGAGGCGCCGAGCCGGCCGCTGACGCGATGGATCACCGCTTCCTCGAGACTGCGGCGATTCAGCAATTCCCCGATGAAGAGGGGCGACAGCGTCGGATCGAGGCGGAGCGCGTCCGCCGCCTCCTGTCGCATATGCGCCCACATGGCGTTGCTTTGGGCGCAAAGCGCGCAAAGCTCTTCCTGCGGACGCTCGGCCGCCATCAGAACTTCACCTGCGGCGCCTGCTGGGCGGATTCGCTGGCGGTGAATTCGGCCATGGGCTTCGTCCCCGAGAAGAAGGTCTTCGCCCAAAGGAGCGTCGGGAAGGTGCGCAGCGCGGTGTTGAACTCGCGAACCGCGTCGATGTAGTCGCGCCGCGCGACATTGATGCGGTTCTCGGTGCCCTCGAGCTGCGACTGGAGCGCGAGGAAATTCTGGTTGGATTTGAGGTCGGGATAGGCCTCGCTCACCACCATCAGCCGCCCGAGCGCGCCGGTGAGCTGCGCCTGCGCGTCCTGAAACTGCTTCATCTTCTCCGGGTCGGTGACGGTGGACGCGTCGACCTTCACCGAGGTCGCCTTGGCGCGGGCCTCGACGACCGAGGTGAGCACGTCCTTTTCCTGCTTGGCGTAGCCCTGCACGGTGGCGACGAGATTGGGAATGAGGTCGGCGCGGCGCTGGTACTGGGATTGCACGTCCCCCCATTTGGCCTTGGCGTTTTCCTCGAGCGTCGGAATGGCGTTGTAGCCGCAGCCCGAAAGCGACAAGGCGGCGGCGATCGCGACGGCGAGGGCGCGCCAGCGGGACATGAGGCTCATATGAATCACTCCATGGAAGCGGGCGCGGCCGTCGCCCCGGCTCGTATCGGGCCCCGTTGAACTTAAGCGCTCGCCGGGGACATGGAAAGGGCGCGCCGGGCTCAGATAATTCGCCGCCTTGCCGGCCGTTTGGGGTAGAATGTTCGAGAGAAGGGGAAAGCGATGGCCATCGACGAAATCATCGGCAATTTCGAGCTCTTGGACGAGTGGGAGGACCGCTATCGCTATCTGATCGAGCTCGGCCGCACGCTGGAGCCGCTCCCGAAGGAAGCCTATACGGAGGACAACAAGGTGCGCGGCTGCGCGAGCCAGGTGTGGCTGGAGACGACGCCCGGGCAGGACGCCTCGGGCGCGCCGGTGCTCGGCTTCCGCGGCGACAGCGACGCCCATATCGTGCGCGGCCTCGTCGCGCTGGTGCTGGCGCTCTATTCGGGCCGCCGCGCGCGGGAGATCGTGGAGACGGACGCCCAGCCGCTCTTCAGGCAGCTTGGCCTCGCCGAGCATCTGACGCCCCAGCGCGCCAACGGGCTGCGGTCCATGGTGGAGCGGATCAAGAAGGAGGCGAAGATCGCGCTGGCGGAGTGACGCTTTGCGTTCCATAGCTATGGGACGCTTTGGGCGCGCGCCGATGACGGCCGCGCGCGGGAAGGACGCCCTATTCAGATTTAAACAACGCCAGCGCCTCCGCCGCCAGCACGCCGCCCGTAATGTCGATCGTCTCGAAAGGCGCGGCCTCGGCAAGCGACTTGCTCGGCGTCATGATCTGGCCGATGCGCCTTGAGAGTTGCCGGATGGACGCCGCATAGACCAGCCGCCCGAATCCCGCCCACAGGATCGCGCCCATGCACATGGGGCAGGGCTCGCCGGTCGTATAGAGCGCCGCGCCTTTCATCTCGGCGGCGGGGCGCGACGCGCAGAAATTGCGGATCGCGACCATCTCGCCATGGGCGGTCGGGTCGTTGGTCCTGATCCCCATATTGCGTCCGGTCGCCGCCGCCTTGCCGTCCCGCACGATGACGGCGCCGAAAGGGAAGTCGCCTTTCGCGGCTTCCGCGAGGGCGAGGCGCATATAGCCTTCGTCCTCGGCGCGCGGGCGCGAGAGGACCGCCCTGGCCAATGCCGGGCTTGCGGCGGCGACGCCGACGCTCGTCAATCCGGCGAGGACCGCGCGCCGGCCGAGCGGCCGCCCGCAGCCGCAACCGCAAAACATGTCCTTCATCGTAGCCCTCTCCCGCCGCCCGGTCATCGCGAGAGGCCTTGCCGGCGAGGCGATCCAGCGCCGCAAGAGCCGCTTCTGGATCGCTTCGCCTTCGGCCGGCGACGACGGGCGGCCTATGCGAAGCTTGACACGGCGCGCCCGCCAATGCCACTCGCGGCGCCACGGGAGCGGTCGGCAGGCTGGGCCTCTCATGCCGAGGAGCCCGCGCAGAGGGCGCCTCGAAGCGCGAGGGCGGGCGATTGACGGTTTCCTCGTCCTTCGAGACGGCCCTTTCGAGCCTCCTCAGGATGAGGAAGCCGTTCGTGCGCCGCTCCGGCTCGGGCAACAAGGCGGATTTACAATGTCGAAAGCTTTCATTTTCCCCGGACAGGGCTCGCAGGCGGTGGGCATGGGCAAGGCGCTCGCCGAGAGCTTCGCGCCGGCGCGCGCGCTCTTCGAAGAGGTCGATTCGGCGCTCTCCCAGCCGCTTTCCCGGCTCATGTTCGAGGGGCCGGAGAATGAGCTGACGCTGACCGCCAACGCCCAGCCGGCGCTGATGGCGGTCTCTCTCGCCGCGATCCGCGTTCTGGAGGCCGAATGCGGGCTCGATCTCGCGAGGGACGCCGCCTTTGTGGCCGGGCATTCGCTCGGCGAATATTCGGCGCTCGCCGCCGCGGGGGCGCTCTCCGTCGCCGATACGGCGAAGCTGCTCCGCATTCGCGGCGACGCCATGCAGAAGGCCGTGCCGGTCGGCGAGGGCGCCATGGCGGCGCTGCTCGGCGCCGAGCTCGACCAGGCGAAGGAGATCGCCGGAGAAGCGGCGGCGGCGCTTTCCGCCTGCTGCCAGGTCGCGAACGACAATGGCGGCGGACAGGTGGTGATCTCCGGCGCCAAGGCGGCGGTCGAAAAAGCGATGGAGATCGCCAGGGAGAAGGGAATCAAGCGCGCCGTTCCGCTGCCCGTCTCCGCGCCCTTCCATTGCGCGCTGATGCAGCCGGCCGCCGACGCCATGGCGGCCGCCCTCGCGACCGCCGCCATCTCGGCGCCGAAAGTTCCGGTCGTCGCCAATGTCACCGCCGCGCCGGTCGCGGACCCGGAATCGATCCGCAAGCTCCTCGTCAAGCAGGTGACGGGCGCCGTGCGCTGGCGCGAATGCGTGGCCTATATCGCCGGGCAGGGCGTCGACAAATTCGTCGAATGCGGCTCGGGCAAGGTGCTCGCCGGCCTGCTGAAGCGCATCGCGCCCGGCGCCGCCGGGATTTCCATCGGCGCCCCGGCCGATCTCGACGCCTATCGCGCTTTCTGATTCCTCACATGAAAAAAGCCCGGCCTTTCGGCCGGGCTTCTCAGGATCGGCGCAGGACCGATCAGTAGGAGGCGAGGACCGGAGCGGGCGAGCCGAAATTGAAGTGATAGTTCACGCCCGCGCGAACCGTGTGGAAGCGCGTGCGGTTGTTCACATTGTTGAGGCCCCAGCCCGGGTTGAACGCCCAGTTCTGGTTGTTGCCCGAGACTTCCGTGTAGAGATACTCGACCTTGGCCGACCAGTTCGGCAGGAACATCCACTCGGCGCCGCCGCCGGCCGTCCAGCCGGTCTGAACGGCGCTGTTCTGGTTCCACCAGAAATTGCGCTGCACGTCGGCATAGGCGAAGCCGCCGGTGCCGTAGATCAGCAGGGTCGGCATGCCGGGGAAGGTGAGGCCGGCGCGGCCGCGAACCGTGCCGAACCAGTTGATGCGGGCGGTGGAGCCGCCCCAGCCGCCCCAGGCCACGGCCCAGGCGTTGTTCGCGCCGCCGCCGCCAATGCTCGTGCCCTGGAAGTCGGTCTCGACGCCGACCACGAGCCAGGGCGAGAACTGGTAGTTGTAGCCGATCTGGCCGCCCCCGACGACGCCGCCGGAATTGCCGTTATTGCCCCATAAGACATTGGAGGAGGACCGGTCCTGCCAGCCGCCGCCAATATTGAGACCGCCATAGAAGCCGGTCCAGGTCAGAACCGGCGGCGGGGGGATGTAAGCGGGCGGCGGAGCCTTCCGGGACGGGAGATCCGCGGCCTGCGCCGCGCCGGCCGCGAGGGCCGCCGCGAGAGCGATCGCCGATAGAGTGGTCTTCATAGCGTAACCCTTTGCTCAAGTCAGAACGAATGACCCGCATCTGCCCGACTCGGCGGGCGTGACGCGATGCGGACCCCAAGCCAAGGGACTCTGTTCAAAGACCGGTTTCGAAAGCAACCAACGCCAGGCTAAATTCGGGCGCCCTGGGGTTGAAACTTCGGCTGTGTTGTACTTGCGCCACGGCAAGAACGTCATACTTAAACAACGTGTTAGCCATATTTCTTACAGATTTGTTAGGAACCTCCGGTTGTGGCGCCATGAGAGTCGCGCATTTCGCCGGCCACGGCTGGAGCCCGGCGCGCTTGGCGCGCGCGATCGAATCCATAAGTTTCGGGCCGCGTCCCGCGAATGGCGGGCTTCCACATTTTCGCAGCGCGCCTCGGGCCTCGCAATTTCCCCAATTCCGGTTAAAGGGAGGCGCGATAAGGGGCAGCCGCATGCCGCGGCGTGCGGATAAGGGAGGACGGGAATGTTCGATTTGTCTGGCAGGACGGCGCTGGTGACCGGCGCGAGCGGGGGCATCGGCAAGGATATCGCCCGCGCGCTTGTCGATGCGGGGGCGACCGTGGCGCTGTCCGGCACGCGCAAGGAGGCGCTCGAGGCGCTCGCCGCCGAAATTGGCGGAACGACCCATGTCCTGCCCTGCAATCTCGCCGACCGCGCCGACGCCGACAAGCTCGTCCCGGCGGCCGAGGCGGCGATGGGGAGCGTCGACATTCTCGTGAACAACGCCGGCGTCACGCGCGACATGCTTTTCATGCGCCTGAAGGACGAGGATTGGGACACGGTCATGGAAATCAACCTGACCGCGGCCTTCCGCCTTTCCCGCGCCGTGCTGCGCGGCATGATGAAGAAGCGCTTCGGCCGCATCGTCGGCGTCACCTCCGTCGTCGGCGTCACCGGCAATCCGGGGCAGGGCAATTACGCGGCTGCGAAGGCCGGCATGATCGGCATGTCGAAATCGCTCGCCGCCGAGGTCGCCTCGCGCGGCGTGACGGTGAACTGCATCGCGCCGGGCTTCATCGAAAGCCCGATGACCGACGAGCTGAACGACGCGCAAAAGCAGGCGATCCTCGCGCGCGTGCCGGCCGGCCGGCTGGGCGCGGGCGCGGACGTCGCCGCCGCCGTCGTCTATCTGGCCAGCGCCGAAGCCGGCTATGTGACCGGCCAGACGCTGCATGTGAACGGGGGCATGGCGATGATCTGACGAAAGGCCGGCGCCGGCGCGGACCGCGGCGTTTCGCCGGCGCGCGGGCGGCTCCCGCAAGGGCCGTTTTCCGGGCGCGGGACGGCTTCGGCCCTCTCGCCAAGGAAAACGAAGTGTGTTACCAGACCGACGCCGCGAGAGGGGCGGCGCCGCCGTATTTCCGTAAGACAGAGGCTCGAGCGCAGTTTCGTCGCGCCGCCTTCGGAACGCGGCCGGCGCTCAAGAAATCTTTTGGAGGACACGGCGAGCGGGCGAAGCCCCGCATCGCCGAATCGGTGCGAGCGCACCACAGCAACAGGGACTAAATCACATGAGCGATGTCGCCGAGCGCGTGAAGAAGATCGTTGTCGAACACCTCGGCGTCGAGCCCGAAAAGGTTGTCGACAAGGCCAATTTCATCGACGATCTGGGCGCCGACTCGCTCGACACGGTCGAGCTGGTCATGGCTTTCGAGGAAGAGTTCGGCGTCGAGATCCCGGACGACGCGGCCGAGACCATCCTGACCGTCGGCGACGCGGTGAAATTCCTCGAAAAGGCCAAGGCCGCCTGAGCTAGGGCCCAAGGACGCGCCCGCTTCCGGCGCGCGTCGATCCATGCCGCCCGGCGAGGCTTCGACGGGCGGCTCGCGTTCCAGGCATAGGAAATCCGAGAGTAAGCCATGCGCAGGGTGGTCGTCACCGGCCTGGGCGTCGTTTCGCCTTTGGGCTGCGGCGTCGAAACGAATTGGCGGCGTCTCGTCGCCGGCGAGCACGGCTTCCGCCGCATCGACACTTTCGAAACGGCCGATCTCGCCTGCCAGATCGCGGCCGTGGTGCCGCGCGGCGACGGCTCCGACGGCTCCTTCAATCCGGACGACTGGTTCGATCCGAAGGAGCAGCGCAAGGTCGACGACTTCATCGTCTATGGCGTCGCCGCCGCGACCCAGGCGCTGGCCGACGCCGGCTGGAAGGCCGACACGCCCGAGAAGCAGGAGACGACCGGCGTTCTCATCGGTTCCGGCATTGGCGGCCTGGGCGGCATCTACGAGACGTCGATCACGCTGAAGGAAAAAGGCCCGCGCCGCGTCTCGCCCTTCTTCGTCTCCGGCCGCATCATCAATCTCGTCGCCGGCTATGTGTCGATCCTGCACAGCCTCAAGGGACCGAATCACGCAGTGGTGACGGCCTGCGCCACCGGCACCCATGCGGTGGGCGACGCCGCGCGCATCATCGCCATGGGCGACGCCGACGTCATGGTCGCGGGCGGCGCCGAATCGCCGGTGAATCGCATCGGCGTCGCGGGCTTCGCCGCCTGCCGCGCCCTCTCGACCGGCTTCAACGACCGCCCCGCCGAGGCCTCCCGCCCCTATGACAAGGATCGCGACGGCTTCGTGCTCGGCGAAGGCGCCGGCTGCCTGGTGCTCGAGGAATATGAGCACGCCAAGGCCCGCGGCGCGAAGATCTACGCCGAGCTCATCGGCTATGGCATGTCGGGCGACGCCTTCCACATCACGGCGCCGACTCCCGACGGCGACGGCGCCTATCGCTGCATGAAGGCCGCGCTGAAGCGCTCGGGCCTGCCGGTGAGCGAGATCGACTATGTCAACGCCCATGGCACGTCGACCCCGCTCGGGGACGAGATCGAGCTGAAGGCGGTGGAGCGGCTCATCGGCAATGTCGAGCCGAGGCTCACAATGTCCTCGACGAAATCGGCGATCGGCCATCTGCTCGGCGGCGCCGGCGCGGTCGAGGCGGTCTACACGATCCTCGCCATGACCCACAACGCCGCGCCGCCGACCCGCAATCTCGACCATCCTTCCGTCGAGACGGCGATCGACCTCGCGCCCAAGGCCGCGCGGGCGCGCGAGATCAACGTCGCGCTGTCGAACTCCTTCGGATTCGGCGGCACCAACGCCTCGCTGCTCTTCCGTAAGCTCGCTTAAGTTTAAGCTCGGGCTGGATTTTTCAGGGGATGAACCGGGCGGTCCGTATCGCCCGGTTCATCCGTCTGTTAACCATGTTCGCCCGTTCCTGAATTCGCCACAATGACCAATAGTGTAAGCAGTTGGCGACAAGTCCCTTCGGGCGCTTGGTTCGGGGTCGATCTGGATTGGCGTGATGACGATTATGTCCGACGAGACGGGTGATAAGGGCGCAACGCCGGGCGAGGAGCCCGCCGCCGCGAAAACGGCCGCCGCGCCGGAATCCCCCCTCCCCGAATCGAGCAAGAGCGAATCGCGCGCCGAATCGCCCGAGGCGGAAGCCGCCGCGCCCGAGGCGCCAAAATCCGAGCCCGGCCCAGATGAACCGGCGAAGCCGGAGCCCGAGAAGCCGGCGGAGGCCAAGGCCTCCGAGCCGGTCGCGGCGCGCGCGCCGGAAATCGTCGTCGAGCCCAAGCCTCTCGAAAGCGAGCCGGAGCCGACCGTCGGCTCCTCCATTTTCCGCCGCAGGGCCGCGCTGCAGACCGGCAAGCAGACCCTGCAGCCCGAGGCGCCGCCCGCGCCGCCGCCGAAGAAGAGGAAGCGCCGCGAAGGCACGCTCTCGGCGCTGAGCGGCTTTCTGAGCTTCCTGCTCGTCGCGCTGGTCGCCGGCGTCTTCGGCGTCATCGCGACCCTGCACAAGCTCAAGGAGCCCGGCCCGCTCGGCGCCGACAAGATCGTCTATCTCCCGCCGCGCAGCGACGTGCCGGAAATGCTCTCGCAGCTCGAGCGCGAGGGCGTGATCGACAGCCCCGGCCTGATGAATTTCGCGCTGCTGGTCGAGGGCGCGCGCGGCAAGCTCAAGCCGGGCGAATATCTCTTCAAGAAAAAGGCCAGCCTGCGCGAGGTCATTGACGAGCTCGTCGCCGGCAAGCAGCTCATGCACAGCCTCACCATTCCGGAAGGCCTGACGAGCGAGCAGATCGCCCAGCGCCTGCGCGAATCGGACCTTCTCGCCGGCGATATTCTGGAGGCGCCGAAGGAAGGCGCGCTGCTGCCGGAAACCTATAAATTTCCGCGCGGCTTCCCGCGCGCCAAGCTCATCTCCAAAATGCAGGACGACCAGCGCAAGCTCGTCGAACAGATCTGGGCGAAGCGCGCCAAGGACCTGCCTTTGCGCTCGCCCTGGGATCTCGTGACGCTCGCCTCCATCGTCGAGAAGGAGACGGGGAAGCCCGAGGAGCGCCCGCGCGTCGCCGCCGTCTTCATGAACCGCCTCCGCAAGGGCATGCGCCTCCAGTCGGATCCGACCATCGTCTACGGACTCGTCGGCGGCAAGGCGACGCTGGGCCACGGCATCATGCGCTCGGAGATCGAGAAATGGACGCCCTACAACACCTACGCCATTGACGGCCTGCCCCCGGGACCGATCGCCAATCCGGGCAAGGCGGCGCTGGAGGCGACGGCCAATCCGGCCAATACGCGCGACCTCTATTTCGTCGCCGACGGCGCGGGCGGGCACGTCTTCGCCGAATCGCTCGACCAGCATTCGCGCAATGTCCAGAACTGGCGAAAGATGGAGCAGGATCGCAAGGCCGCGCCGGGAGCCGATCAATCCGTTCCCGCCGCCGTCCCGCCGGCAATTCCCAAGAGCGACAGGCGCACAGAGACGCCGATCGGCCGCCTCGTGACGCTTGGCGGCCATGACGATTATCCGGTCGGCCGGGCCATGGCGGCGGATGAAGGGGCGAGCCACCGGCTCGGCAAATTCTCGCCGGCCGGCGCCGCATTTTTCCTCGGCGGCCATGAAGACCCGACCGCCGAGGCCGCGCCCCATGCGGCGCCTTTGCGCGTGGCGCGGCCCTATTTCACGGAGGACGCGGCCCAGCCGAAATCCCGCGCGCGCTTCGACGCCGAGCTCTTCGCTTCCGGCGGGCCGGCCCCCGGCCTGGATGGCGAGGAGGGCGCGATCGGCCCCGACATGATGGCGCGCGAAAGCGCCGACGGCAAAGCCCTGCCGGACGACATGGCGGACATCGCCGCCTATCCCGTCTCCCCCGCCCGACGCGCCGAGCAGAAGGCGCGCGCGGCGCGCCTCGGCCTCTCCGCGGGTTCGGACGAGCTGCCGACCGAGGCCCTCGGCGCGAGGGTCGCCCCCGAAGAGGCGGCGGCGCCCGTTACGGGCGAGACGCCCGTCGCGCTTGCCCCCACCGCTGCGCAGCGCATCCGTCCCCGCGCCTTCGACGCTTCCGAGGGCACCGCGCTCGATCCGCTGCGCAACAGGAGCTGGGACCTCACCTCCGCCAAGACCGTTCCGCCGACGGCGAACCTGCGCTAAATCCGGGCGAGCCCTCGCGCCCTGGAGACCTCATGACCGATTCGACCGTCGCCAGCATGACCGGCTTCGCGCGTGCGCGCGGAAGCTTTGGGCCGTGGAGCTACGCCTGGGAGCTGAAAAGCGTCAACGCCAAGGGGCTCGACCTGCGGCTGCGCGTCCCGCCCGGTTTCGACGCCGTGGAGATCAAGGCGCGCGCCGCCGTCGCCGCCCGACTCGCGCGGGGCTCCGTCTTCGCCAATCTCGCCGCCAGGCGCGCCGAAGCCGAAGGCGCCGCGCGGGTCAACCGCGCCGCGCTCGACCGTCTGCTCGCCGCGCTTGACGACGTGCCGCTCCATGCGAGCCTGCGCCCCGCCTCGCTCGACGGCCTGCTCGCGATAAGGGGCGTAGTCGAGGTCGTGGAGCCGGAGGATGACGAGGCCCAGCGCGCGGCGCTGGAGCAGGGCGTTCTCGCCACGCTGGAGTCGGCGCTCGACGATCTGCTCGCCTCGCGGCGCGCGGAGGGCGCGGCGCTCGCCGCCGTGCTGCGGGAGCGGCTGACGAAAATCGGCGCGCTCGCCGGACAGGCCGACGCGGCGCCGGGCCGCCAGCCCGAGGCCGTGCGCCAGCGGCTCGCCCAGCAGATTGCCCGGCTCCTGGAGTCCGCCGAGACGCTCGATCCCGCGCGGCTGCATCAGGAGGCCGTGCTTCTCGCCGTCAAGGCCGATATTCGAGAGGAGCTCGACCGGCTCAAGACCCATGTCGCAAGCGCCCGGAATCTGCTCGCCGACGGCGGCCCGATCGGCCGCCGGCTCGATTTCCTGGCGCAAGAATTTTCGCGCGAGACAAACACGCTCTGCGCGAAATCCAATGACGGCGAGCTGACGGCGATCGGCCTCGAGCTCAAGATCGAGGTCGAGCAGTTGCGCGAACAGGTGCAAAACATCGAGTAACGCAACGCTTGAAGCGTAGACATTCGCGTCACGTAAAGTTTAATTGCGACTTGAAGCTAAGCCAATGATCGCTTTTATCAATGATCTATAGTTTTTGTCGACGTCCTGTAAGAGAACGCCATGACTACCGCGCTAAGGGTGAATAACAATCTCGGCGATTGGCCGAAAAATACCTCCCCTTTACGGGGAGGTCGGCGGTCGAAGACCGCCGGATGGGGTTCGCACCGCCACTATATTGGTGGGCATTACCCCACCCGGCCCTGCTTTGCAGGGCCACCCTCCCCGTAAAGGGCTACCGCATTCACACATCTTGGTTGCATGTGGCCTGGGCGTCTGATTCCATTTGAAGGAATCGGAGGGACGGACGATGGACGGACGGACGCTGGGTCGCTTTGGCGACGCGCGACTGGAAAAAGGGGGCCTTTCTGCTTTCCCGGCTGGTGGCGGAGGGCGGCGGGGGCATACGCATTCGTCGGCTCGGCGGCGACCGGGCCGGTGAGATTAAGATCACGCGCTTTCTTCGCAATCGGGCGGTGACCGGCGCGGAGATGTTCGCCACGGCGGCCGCGCGCGCGTCGGCGCGTTGCGCCGGGCGCGCGGTCCTGGCGATACAGGACACGACGGTCGTCAAGTCCGAGGGCGGCGGCGGGCTCTATCTGCATCCGACCCTCGTCGTCGACGCCGAGGACGGTTCGATCGTGGGTCTGGCGCACGCGCAGTTCCTTGAACGCGCGACGGGACGCAAGGCGGATCGGCGTCAGCGGCCGATCGAGGACAAGGAAAGCCGGCGCTGGCTGGAGGGCGCGGCGGCGGCGGCGAAAGTTTGCGCTTTGGCGCGCGAGGTCACGGTCGTGGCCGATCGCGAGAGCGATATTTATTCCGCCTTCGCGCGGCGCCCGCCGGGAGTTCACCTCCTCGTGCGCGCCGCGCAGGACCGCGCGCTGGAGGATGGCGAGCGGCTGTTTGCGCGCCTGGATGCGCTGGAGGAGGCCGGGCGGGCGACGCTGTCGCTTCCGGCGAGGCCCGGACGGCCGGCGCGCGAAGCGACACTGGCCGTCCGGCATGGGCGCTTTGATCTCGCGCGGCCCCGGAACGGCGCGGCCCAGAACGACCCCTCGACGATCGCGGTCCATCTCGTCGACGTGCGCGAGATCGACCCGCCCCCAGGCGAAAACGTCCATTGGCGTCTGATCACGACGCGCCCCGTCGACCGCCTCGCGCAAGCGCTCGAGGTCGTCGATCTGTATCGACGCCGTTGGGCGATCGAGCAGTTGTTCCGCACGATGAAGACCGGCGGCTTCGACATCGAGGCCGTGCGGATGGAAGACGACGCGCCGCGCCAGACCCTGGCGGCCGCGACGTTGATCGCGGCCGTGACGATCCAACAACTCGTCCACGCCCGGGACGGCGGCGATCCGCAACGTCTGCGCCCGCTCCTCGACGCCTTCGAGCCCAAGGACCAACCGCTGCTGGAAGCCTATTGCGCCACCCTCGAAGGCAAGACGCAGCGTCAGAAGAACCCACATCCGCGAGGGTCCCTGGCCTATGCGTCCTGGGTGCTCGCCCGCCTCGGCGGCTGGACCGGCTATTACGGAAAACCCGGCCCCGTCGTCATGCTCGCCGGATGGCTCAAATTCCAGCACGGAAAATACGCCATCGCCGTCACCCAACCAACGCCGCCGCTAACCAACACAGATGTGTGAATCTGCTAGCCGTAAAGGGGAGGGATTTGCTCACGCCCAGCATTCACCCGAAAGCGGCGGCCCGATTGCCTATTGCCGATTGCCTCTTCTCGTGACATTCGTCGCCATGGACCTCTCCCTTCCGCTGCGCCGCGGCGTCGTTCTCATCCTTTCCTCGCCCTCCGGCGCCGGCAAGACTACGCTGACGCGGATGCTGCTGCAGGACCGCGATCTCGATCTCACTCTATCGATCTCGGTCACGACCCGCGCGCGCCGGTCGAGCGAGGTGGACGGCATCCATTATCGCTTCATCGATGAGCGCCAATTCGCCGCGATGCGCGACTCCGGCGATCTTCTGGAATGGGCCGAGGTTCACGGCAATTTCTACGGCACGCCGCGCGGTCCGGTGGAGGCGATCCTGGCGCAGGGGCGGGACTGCCTCTTCGACATCGACTATCAGGGCACCCGCCAGGTGCGCGAGAAGATGGGGGCCGACGCGGTCACGGTCTTCATCCTGCCGCCCTCGATGAAGGAGCTGCGCGCGCGGCTCGAGCGCCGCGCCGAGGATTCGCGCGAGGTCATCGAGCGCCGGCTGGAGAACGCCCGCAAGGAGATCGCCCGCTGGAAGGATTATGACTATGTCATCGTCAATGACGACCTCCAGCGCTCCTTCGACGATCTGATCGCGATCCTGCGCGCCGAGCGCCGCCGCCGGGCGAGGCGCGAGCGGGAGATCGAAGGCTTCGTTGAGCGGCTTCTGAGCGAGTAGAAAGGCGACGAGCGCGCGCTATGTCGCGTTCATGCCCGCCTTCTCCCTCAAGCGCGTTTACGACCCCGCCGAGGAAAGCGACGGAACGCGCGTGCTCGTCGATCGGCTTTGGCCGCGCGGGCTGAGCAAGGACAAAGCCGCCATAGATCATTGGGCCAAGGACGTCGCGCCGAGCGACGAATTGCGGCGCTGGTTCGCTCATGCGCCGGAGCGCTGGGAGGAATTTCAGACGCGCTACCGCGACGAGCTCGAAAGCCCGGAAGCGCAGGAAGAGATCGCGGCGCTGCGCGCAATGGGCCGCAAAGGGCGCGTCACGCTCCTTTACGCCGCCAAGGACGAGGCGATGAATAACGCGGTCGTCCTGCGGGACTATTTGCGCAAATCCGCGCGGCGCGGATGATTGCGGGAGCTTGTCAGTTGTCGCGGAGCGCGCGGAAGGCGCGCGCCAGGGAGACGAAGCCCGAGACATCCACCTCCTCCGCCCGCTTGGTCTCCTCGATTCCCGCCCGCGCCAGCAGCGCGCCCGCATCGACGCCGAGACTCTTGAGGCTCTGGCGCAGCATCTTGCGGCGCTGGCCGAAGGCGGCCTGCGCCACTTGCGAGAGCGCGCGCGGATCGCATGGAAGCGGCGCCGATTTCGGGACGAGCTCCACGACCGAGGAGACGACCTTAGGGGGCGGCGTGAAGGCCGCGGGCGACACGTCGAAGAGGATGCGCGCTTTCGTGCGCCAGCCGCAGAGCACCGCGAGGCGGCCGTAATCGGCGCGCTGCGCCGGCGTCGCGACGATGCGCAGCGCCACCTCCTTCTGGAACATCAGCACATAACGGTCGAAAAGCGACGGCCAGGGCTCCGCCTCGATCCAGCGCGTCAGCAGCGCGGTCGCGACATTATAGGGGAGATTGGCGCAGATGCGGGCGCGGGGCGGCTCGCCGTCATCGCGAACGGCGCGAAGCGATCCAGCGCCATCATCGGGTCCCTGGATTGCTTCGCCTCCGGCTCGCAATGACGGATGTTGGCGCACGAGTTCCGCGACGTCGATCTCCAGCGCGTCGCCTTCGACGATAGTCAGGCGCCCGGGATAATGGACGGCAATTTCGGCGAGCGCTGGCAGGCAGCGCCGGTCGCGCTCGATGGCGATCACGCTCGCGCCCTGCGCCAGCAAAGCGCGGGTGAGGCCGCCGGGGCCGGGACCGACCTCCACGATGACGGTATGATCGAAAGGCCCGGCGGCGCGGGCGATGCGGCTCGTGAGATTGAGGTCGAAAAGGAAGTTCTGGCCGAGCGTCTTTTTCGCGTCGAGGCCGTGGCGCGCGACGACCTCGCGCAAGGGCGGCAAATCGTCGATCACGCCGTCATCCGCCCCGCGAGCTTGATCGCTTCGATAAGGCTCGTGGCGTTGGCGACGCCCTTGCCGGCAATGTCGAAGGCGGTTCCGTGATCAGGCGACGTGCGCACGAAGGGCAGGCCCAGCGTGACATTGACGCCGCGGTCGAAGGCGAGCGTCTTGATGGGAATGAGCGCCTGGTCATGCGTCGGGCAAAGCGCGGCGTCGTAATTTTTCCGCGCGGCGGCGTGAAACATCGTGTCGGCCGGAAATGGCCCGCGCGCGTCGACGCCCCTGGCGCGCAATTCCTCGATCGCGGGAATGATCGTGTCGATCTCCTCGCGCCCCAGCGCGCCGCCTTCGCCCGCATGCGGGTTGAGGCCCGAGAAGGCCAGCCTCGGATCGGCGACGCCGAAGCGTGCGCGCAGATCGCGCGCGACGATTTCGCCCGTCTCGACGATCAGCTCCCTGGTCAGACGCTTCGGCGCCTCGGCGAGCGGAATGTGGATGGTGATCGGAACGACGGCGAGCTCCTCGGCCCAGATCATCATCGCCGGGCGGCAATCCACGCCGTAATGGCGGCGCGCCAGCTCTCCCAGAAACTCGGTGTGTCCCGGATGCGAGAAACCGGCGGCGTAGAGAACGGATTTCGCGATCGGATTGGTCACCACGGCGCGCGCCGCGCCTTTCATGACCCAGTCGACCGCGCGCTCGATGGAGCGGAGGGTCGCGGCGGCGTCCGCGGGGTCCGGCCGGCCGGCCTCGCCTCGAACCGCATGGCCGAGGGGGACCACGGGGAGGGCGCGCGCAAAGACGTTGGCGGCCTCGGCCGGCGTCGTCTCCTCAATGTCGACGTCGAGGGAAAGCGCCCGCGCGACGCTTGCGAGCTGCGCCGGATCCGCAAGGACGAAGAAGGCCGGCAGCGCGGCGGCTTCGCGCGCGAGAAACGCCTTGAGCGTCAGTTCCGGCCCGACGCCCGACGGATCGCCCTGGGTCAGTGCGAGAGAAAGGGTCATTGCGCGCCCGCCCTGGCGCGGCGGGCTCTGCGTCGCAGCGGCTTGGAAGTCATGCCGCGACAGTTGCGCAGGAGCGCGGAGAAATCAAATGCCGTCGGAAAGGTCGGGATAGATAGAGAAAGACTATGTATATTATACGTACACACATGACCTTTTGCTGGGTCCAGACAGGCCTTTGTCGGGCGCGGCGCGCGCACGGCGTTGCATCGCACAATAAAATAATTTCCGAGCCGAGGGTCAAATGCTCGGGGCGGCCTCCTCACGACGCCGAAAAAAGCAGAGCCCCGGCGGTCGCCGGGGCTCGCTTCGCCAGTTTTCGAATCGCTCCGACTTCGCAGTCGATCATTCCCAATCAGCGGGCGCCCTCGAGAATGATATTGCCCGAGGGGTCGTGCGGGCGGCCGTCATAAACATAGGGCGACTGATGGCGCGTCACGTCGCGCGGCGAGGCGCTCAGCGCTTCGTCGCGCTGATGCCGCTGCGTCGATTGGCTCCACGCCTCGCCGAAATCGAAGAATCTGTCATAGGCGAAAGCCGGAGCCGAAGAGAATGCGACGCCCAGCGCCGCGGCGGCGAAGACGAATTTCAGGGACATGATCTTTCTCCATCTCCAGAGCGCCCCGCCAGGGCCCGCGAATTCCCGGGCCCCCGGCGTCTCTGTAAGGGGGAGTCTCATTCATTCCGCTGTCATAAAAAAGTGTAGGATGCTTCGCCCCGCGTGGATCCATGTGCGGTTGCAGCATTCTGCAAGGCGCGGTGGAGGACCGATCGAAAAAACAAATGCGCGCCGCTCGGGAAGAACGGCGCGCATCATGATCCGCGTGAGAAGAGGGGCTGGCCTTACGCCTTGCCGGCCTGGGCGTGCGGCACGCCTTCCTTGTCGAAAAGCGCGGTCAGCTCGCCCGACTGGAACATTTCGCGCGTGATGTCGCAGCCGCCGATGAATTCGTTCTTCACATAAAGCTGCGGGATGGTCGGCCAGTTGGAGAAAGCCTTGATTCCCTCGCGAATCTCGCCGTCGGCAAGCACGTTGATCGCCTTGTAGGGCACGCCGAGATGGTTGAGGATCTGCACGACCTGCATGGAGAATCCGCATTGCGGCGCCTGCGGCGTGCCCTTCATGAAGAGGACGACGTCGGAGGATGCGATCTCGCTCTGGATGCGGCTGTTGATGTCGGACATTTGCTTTCCTTTCGCGACGGCGTTCAAGGCGCCGCCTTTCAGCGTCTATGGTTCTAAGGCGCGCGGGTCGTCAAAGCCAGCGCGTGGAGATCGCCGCCCAGCCGCGCGCCGAAAGCGGCGTTCACCAGCTGATGCTGCCTCACGCGGGTGAGGCCGCGAAACTGTTCGGAGACGACGGTCGCCGCCCAATGATCGTCATCGTCGGCGAGCGCGGTCAGCTCGACGACCGCGTCGGGTAGGGCTTCCTTGATGATCCGCTCGATTTCCGCGGCGGGCATGGGCATTTGCTTCGTCCTCTTTGCGTCATGCATTGTCCGAAAAGACACGGTCGTCCCCGGCCATGAAGGCCGGAAGCGGCGTTTCATGCGCTTCGCGCAGGTCGGACAGCAATATCGGCGCCTCGCCGGGGAGGTTCAAGGAATCGCCGCCCGTCGCGCCGAGCGTGAAGAGCGGAACGCCCGCCTTTGCGGCCGCGGCGCCGATCGCCGCCGCCTGCTCGGGCGTCGCCGCCGTGACGAGATAGCGGGCCTGGTCTTCGCCGAACAGGAAGGCGGACGGCGCCAGGCCGGGCGGCGCAGGGGACATGACGGCCCCGACGCCCGAAGCCAGCGCCATCTCGGCGAGGGCTACGGCAAGGCCGCCATCGGCGACGTCATGCGCGGCGGTCACGCTTGCCGAGAGGACAAGCTCGCGCACGAATTCGCCGTTCTTGCGCTCGGCCGCGAGGTCGACCGGGGGCGGCGCGCCTTCCCTGCGCCCGCATATGTCGGCGAGATAGGCCGATTGGCCGAGCCAGCCTTTCGTTTCGCCGATAAGAAGAATGATCTGGCCGCCCCCCGCGAAGCCCGTGGGCGCCGACTTCGCCACATCCGCGATCACGCCGACCCCGCCGATCGCCGGGGTCGGCAGAATGCCCGCCCCCTGCGTCTCGTTGTAGAGCGAGACATTGCCGGAGACGATCGGGAAATCGAGCGCCGCCGCCGCCTCGCCGATCCCCTGCAGGCAGCCGACGAACTGGCCCATATATTCGGGCCGTTCGGGATTGCCGAAATTCAGATTGTCGGTGAGCGCCAGGGGGGTCGCGCCGCGCACGGTGATGTTGCGCCAGGCTTCCGCCACCGCCTGCTTGCCGCCCTCGACGGGATCGGCCGCGCAATAGCGCGCCGTCACGTCGGTCGTGAGCGCAAGGCCCTTTGGCCCGTCCTTGACGCGAATCACCGCCGCGTCGCCGCCCGGCTGGCGCACGCTGTTGCCGAGAATGAGATGGTCGTACTGCTCCCAGACCCAGCGCTTAGCGCAGAGATTGGGCGTCGAAAGCAGCCTCAGAAGGGCGTCGCGGTTCGACATGGGCGGCGTCACCGACGCCGGGTCGATCACGGGCTGTTTCGGCGTCTCGACCCAGGGCCGGTCATAGACCGGGGCCTCGTCGCCGAGCTCCTTGATCGGAAGATCCGCCTTCACCTCGCCCTTGTGCTTCACGACGAAGCGCAGCGTATCGGTCGTCTTGCCGACGATCGCGAAATCGAGCCCCCATTTGTGGAAGATGCCCTCGGCCTGCGCTTCGAGCTCGGGCTTCAGCACCATGAGCATGCGCTCCTGGCTCTCGGAAAGCATCATCTCATAGGCCGTCATGCCCTCCTCGCGGCAGGGCACGGCGTCGAGGTCGAGCTCGACGCCGAGATTGCCCTTGGCGCCCATCTCGACGGCCGAGGAGGTGAGGCCGGCCGCGCCCATGTCCTGAATGGCGATGACGGCGCCGGACGCCATGAGCTCGAGACAGGCTTCGAGCAGCAGCTTTTCGGAGAAGGGATCGCCGACTTGAACGGTCGGCCGCTTCTCTTCGGCGTCCGCCTCGAAAGCGGCCGAGGCCATGGTCGCGCCATGGATGCCGTCGCGGCCGGTCTTGGAGCCGAGATAGACGATCGGGTTCCCGACGCCGGCCGCCGCCGAATAGAAGATCGAATCGGCGCGGGCGAGACCCACCGCCATGGCGTTCACGAGAATATTGCCGTCATAGCTCGGATCGAACTCCGTCGAGCCGCCGACGGTCGGCACGCCGAAGGAATTGCCGTAGCCGCCGACGCCCGAGACGACGCCGGAGACGAGATGGCGCGTCTTTGGATGCGACGGCCGGCCGAAGCGCAGCAGATTGAGGCAGGCGATCGGCCGAGCGCCCATGGTGAAGACGTCCCGCAAAATGCCGCCGACCCCCGTCGCCGCGCCCTGATAGGGCTCGATAAAGGACGGATGGTTGTGGCTCTCCATCTTGAAGACGCAGGCGTCGCCGTCGCCGATGTCGATGACCCCGGCGTTCTCGCCGGGCCCGCGAATCACCCAGGGCGCCTTGGTCGGCAGCTTGCGCAAGTGGATGCGCGAGGATTTGTAGGAGCAATGCTCGTTCCACATCGCCGAGAAGACGCCGAGTTCGGTGAAGGTGGGCGTGCGGCCGACGAGCTTCAGGATCCGCTCATATTCGTCGGGCTTGAGCCCGTGCGCGCCGGCGAGCTCGGCGTCGACCTTGGGTTCGGCGGGAATGGGGCTGGCGGTCAAGATGTCGCACCTTGCGGCAGGCGACGGCGCTTTTTTGGGCGCCGCGGCGGCGCGGAATGCGCCGGAATTTCTTGGGAGTCACGTCGTTTGGCGTCTTCTCGATTAGCGCCCGCCGTGCTGCAAGGCAACAGCGCCGACATGTTGCGCAAGTGACACAATGGGAAAGAATGAACCATCCACAGATGATTTATTGATGTTTATCAAATACCAGCGACCAAAAACGAGGCAACTTCACTGCGACTCGGCGCGTCGGCGTCGACCGTCGAAGAGAGATTTCTGAGGGGGTTCCGATGAGGGATTTTGTTCGCGGCGCTTTCGCCGCTTTCGCGCTGGGGACCGCTGCGGTCTCCGCTCAAGCGGCCGATCTGCCGAGCCTCAAGGCTCCGCCGCCGCCGCCGCCGGTGATCGAGCCTTTCCATCCCTTCCAGGTTCGCCTGAAGCTCGCGGGCGTGGTTCCGACCGACGGTTCGGCGACGATCTTCGATCGCGGCACCGGCACCTGGCTCGGCAACCAGACCGTCCTGCAGGCCGTCGGCTACAGCCTCGGCGCGGGCAGCGTCTTCGCCGGAGCCAGCACGAATATTTCTTCCTCGATCATCCCGACGGTCGATCTCACCTACTTCCTCACGAAGAACTGGGCGATCGAGGCGATCTGCTGCGTCAGCCCCCATCACGTGACCGGCGTCGGCCCGATCCAGGGCGCGAGCGTCATCAAGACCTGGGTGTTCCCGCCGTCCCTGCTGCTGCAATATCACTTCACGAATTTCGGCGCCTTCCAGCCCTATCTCGGCGTCGGCGTGAACTTCACCGCCTATTGGGGCACCCGCGCGGGCAACCAGACCTTCCCGTTCTTCCTGCCGAACTTCCCGGCGGTCCCGAGCTTCACGACAGCCACCGCCGCCTCGATCACCCCGTCCTGGGGCGTCGTCGGCCAGGCCGGCGCGGATTATATGTTCAACGACCGCTGGGGCGTGAACGTCGACGTCAAATACATCATGATGGAGCCGAACGCTCACGTTTGGGCCGTCAACACCGGCACGCCGTTCGGCCCGCTGGCCGTTCCGCTGAACCTCGCCGTGAAGGTCAACCCGATCGTCGTGTCGGCCGGTCTGACCTATCGCTTCGGCGCGGATTGGGGCGTTCCGAAGATCCTGCCCTTCTAATCCACTGGGATTGGGACAAAAGAAACCGGCCCTCGCGGGCCGGTTTTTTTATGCCTTATACTGCTTCCAGCTATTCATTCGCCGTCATTGCGAGGAGAGTTGGCGACGAAGCAATCCAGGAGCTGCGATGACGCTCTGGATTGCTTCGCCTTTTCGCGAAGTCGGGTATGCCCGACTTCGCGAAAAGGCTCGCAATGACGCGAGAGCGTCGTAACGAAGTAATCGAGCAGCCCTATACGCGCTGAACGCCGCGCCTTATTCGCTCAGGAGCCGGCAGATGGCGTCGAGCTGATCGAGCGACTGATAGCGGATGCGAATCTCGCCGCGCTCGCCCTGATTCTTGATGTCGACCGCCATGCCGAGCGCGTCGCTCAACGTTTTTTCCAGAGCGCGCGTATTGGCGTCCTTGTCTGGCCGCAAGGATTTCCTGCCGGGCGCTGATTCGCCTTCCGATGAGCCGGCCTGCGCCTGCGCCAGGGCCTCGACGTCGCGAACCGTCAGACCCTCGTCGACGATCCGCCGCGCGACCGCTTCGGGATTTTCGACCGCAAGCAAGGCGCGGGCGTGGCCCGCCGAAATGACCCCGTCCCGCACCAGCGCCTTGGCGCCCTCGGGAAGGTTCAGCAGCCGCAACGTATTGGCCACATGCGACCGGCTCTTGCCGATGATCTTGGCGATTTCGCTTTGGGAGTAGCTGAATTCCGCGCCGAGACGCTCATAGCCCTTCGCTTCTTCGATCGCGTTGAGGTCGGCGCGCTGGACGTTCTCGATGATGGCGAGCTCAAGGGCTTCCTTGTCGTCGGCCTCATGGATGACGACGGGGACATCGGCGAGCCCCGCCGCCTGCGCCGCTCGCCAGCGCCGCTCGCCAGCGATAATCTCATAGGCGTCGGCGACTCCCGGAATGGCGCGCACGACGATCGGCTGGATAATGCCCTTTTCCCGAATGGAATTGGTGAGATCGGCGAGATCCTCCTCACGAAATTGCATGCGCGGATTACGCGGATTGGGGCGCAGAAATTCGATCGGAACCTTGCGCTGGCCGCGTGGGCGTTCGGCAGGCGCTTCCTCGCCGGCGTCTCCCAATAACGCCGCCAGGCCGCGGCCCAGCCGCCGGCGCGGTTCTTCCACCATGATGAAAACGCTCCTTACTGGTCGCGGGCTGGTTCAGGACGCAAGCGCATGAAAAAGGCTCAGGCCGCGCGCAGCCGCTTCTCCCGCTGGATCACTTCCGAGGCGAGCTTGAGATAGGCCTGGCTGCCGGAACATTTCAGATCGTAAAGCAGCACCGGCTTGCCATGCGACGGCGCCTCGGACACGCGCACATTGCGCGGGATCATCGTCTCATAGACCTTGTCGCCCATGAAGCGGCGCACATCGGCCGCGACCTGCGTCGCGAGATTATTGCGAGGGTCGTACATGGTCAGAACGACGCCATGGATCGAAAGCTTCGGATTCAACGTTCGCGTGACCTGATCCACGGTCGACAGCAATTGCGAAAGGCCTTCGAGCGCGAAGAATTCGCATTGCAGCGGCACGACGACAGCGTCGGCGCTGGCGAGGGCGTTGATGGTGAGAAGGTTCAAGGAAGGCGGGCAATCGACCAGAATATAATCGTAGCGCCGGCCGCCTTCGTGGCGCTCGGTCGCCGCCAGCTCCGCCAGCGCGCGCTTGAGGCGGAAGGCGCGATCCTTGTCGCCGGCGATTTCTAACTCCACGCCGAGAAGATCGAGCGTCGAGGGCGCGATGGAGAGGCGCGGCACGACCGTCTGCACAATGGCGTCGGCGAGGCTCGATTCGCCGAGCAGCACGTCATAGGTTGAAATCTTCCGGCTCTTTCGCTCGACGCCGAGGCCCGTGGAGGCGTTGCCCTGCGGATCGAGATCGATGACCAGCACTTCCTCCCCGACGGCGGCGAGCGCCGTGCCGAGATTGATGGCTGTCGTCGTCTTGCCCACGCCGCCCTTTTGGTTGGCGAGAACGAGGACGCGCTGGCCGTTAGTCTGTGCGGTCAAAATTGGCCTCTGAAGGTGGATGGACGACGATCAATCTGGCGCGCGGATGCGTGCGGCTCTGAATTGTCTCAAAGGCAAAATTACCGACACGCTTGGCCGCGGTCAATTCGTCCCGCCACTCCTCACCCTTTAAAAACACGCCTTTTGCGCCGTTTTTTAGCGGTTCGCGCGCCAATTCCACGAGCCGCGCAAGAGGGGCGAGGGCGCGGGCGCTGACGGCCTGAATTTGCCCCGCCAGCGGCGGCAGCGCGGTCTCGATCCGCGCGGCGTGGACCATGACAGGCGCGCCTGTTTCACGTGAAACAGCCCGCAGAAAGGCGGCCTTGCGCTGGTCGCTCTCGACCAGATGGACAAGCGCGCCCGGCCGGCCCTTCATTAATAGCGCCGTGACGAGGCCGGGAAAGCCGGCCCCGGAGCCGATATCCGCCCAAATCGCCGCCTCCGGCGCCGCTTCGATCGCCTGCGCCGAATCGGCGAAATGCCGAACCCAGACCTCCTCCAGCGTATTGGGCGCGACAAGATTGATCTTCGCCTGCCAGCGCCGAAGCAGCTCTTCAAAGAGAGCGAGCTCCTCCTCAATCGCCCGGAGAGAGGGGGCAAGCGCAAAAGCGGCCCCCCGGCTATTCTTCGTCACCCCCGTCGCGCCCGCGCCGCGAGGAGGGTCAAGGCCGAGGGCGTCATGCCGTCTATGCGTTGCGCCTGGCCAAGAGTTTGCGGCCTCAGAAAGGCAAGCTTCCCGCGCAGCTCGGCCGAAAGCCCGGCGATCGACTCATAATCGAGCGACTCCGGCAAAGCGAGCTGCTCGTCGCGGCGGAAGGCGTCGATATCGGCTTGCTGACGATCGAGATAGACGGCGTAGCGCGCATCCGTTTCGATCCGCTCGACCGTCGCCATGTCGATCTCGGAAAGCTCCGGCCAGATCTCAGTCAGCCGCGCAACGGAGATGGAGGGTAGCGCCAGCAAAGCGAAGCCGTTGCGGCGCTGGCCGTCCTGATTGACGGGCAGGCCTTGTTTCAAGGCTGCGGACGAGGTCAGAGACACGCTCTCGAGCAAGGCGCGGGCGCGGGCGATCTTCGCCGCGCGCGCTCCGAAAACAGCGGCGCGCGCGCGCCCGACGCAGCCAAAGCCGACGCCTTTCGGCGTCAGCCGCTCATCGGCATTGTCGGCGCGCAGCGAAAGCCGATATTCGGCGCGCGAGGTGAACATGCGATAAGGTTCGCTCACGCCCCTCGTGACGAGATCGTCGATCATCACGCCGAGATAGGCTTCGGCGCGATCGAGAATAATGGCCGATTGTCCGCCCGCGAGACGCGCGGCGTTGAGCCCGGCGACGAGGCCCTGGGCGGCCGCCTCCTCATAGCCCGTCGTGCCGTTGATCTGGCCGGCGAAGAACAGACCCTTGATCCGCTTGGTCTCCAGATTCGGAAATAGTTCGCGCGGATCGACATAGTCATATTCGATCGCGTAGCCCGGCCGTAAAATGCGCGCTTCCGTCAGTCCCGGAATGGAGCGAATGAAGGCCTCCTGCGTCGCGAGCGGCAGCGAGGTCGAAACGCCGTTCGGATAGACCGTGTCGTCATCGAGTCCTTCCGGCTCCAGAAAAATCTGATGCCCGTCGCGATCGCCGAAGCGCGTGACCTTGTCTTCGATCGAGGGGCAATAGCGCGGGCCGGGTCCGGAGATAGCGCCGGTCTTCAACGGCGAGCGGTGCAAATCCGCGCGGATGACGTCATGCGAGGCCGCCGTCGTACGGGTGATGGCGCAGGCAATCTGCGGGTTGTCGATTCGGGTCGTCAGGGTCGAGAAGGGCTCGGGCCTTTCGTCCCCGAACTGCCTTTCGAGACCCTCCCAGCGGATCGTCCTGCCGTCGAGACGCGGTGGCGTGCCGGTCTTGAGGCGGCCCACGGCGAAGCCGGCCGCGCGCAATCGTCGCGAGAGGCCCAGCGACGGCGGATCGTCCATGCGGCCGGCGGGCCGTCGCTCCTCGCCAATATGGATCATCCCGCCCAGAAACGTGCCGGTGGCGATCACGACGGCCGCAGCGCCGATTTCCTCACCTGCGCCGGTCAGAACGCCGCGGACCCTCTCCCCCTCGACCATCAGGTCCTCGATGGGGGCCTCGACGACGGACAGATTCTCGATCGCGTCGATCGCCGCCTGCATGGCGTTCCGATAGAGCTTGCGGTCGGCCTGGGCGCGCGGGCCGCGCACGGCGGGTCCTTTCGATCGGTTCAACAGGCGAAACTGTATGCCGCCCTTGTCGGCGACGCGCCCCATGAGTCCGTCCAGGGCGTCGATCTCGCGGACGAGCTGACCCTTGCCGAGGCCGCCAATGGCGGGATTGCAGGACATGGCGCCGATAGTCGCGCGGGAATGGGTGACGAGGACGGTCCGGGCGCCCAAGCGCGCAGCGGCCGCGGCGGCCTCGCAACCCGCATGTCCGCCGCCGACGACCACGACGTCGAAATTCCTCTCCTGTTTCACGTGAAACAGCCCCGCTATTTGCCAATGCAGAAACGCGAGAAAACGACATCGAGCACATGCTCGACATCCACCGCGCCGACGATGCGCCCGAGCGCCCGCGCCGCGGAACGTAAATCCTCCGCGATAAATTCCAAGTCCTTTTCGAGGGCAAGCGCCGATTCGACCGATGCGGCGGCCGAAGCGACCGCCGCCCGATGCCTCTCCCGTATCAGAAGCGCCGAAGCGCCGTCGCCGAGCCGCGCTTTCGCCCGCTCGGCCACCTCCTTCAGAAGACCGTCGACCCCCGCGCCCGTCTTGGCGCAGAGCCCATGCCAGCCCGCCGGCGCCGGAATGAGGTCGCATTTCGTCGCGACCTTTAGCATTTCCACGCCGGGCGTCGGCTCCGGCCGCTCCTCGCCGCCAGCCGAAAGCCAAAAAGCGAGATCCGCCGTCTCGATCCGCTTCAGGACACGATCGACCCCGACGCGCTCGATCTCGTCCGCCGCCTCGCGCAGGCCGGCCGTATCAACGAAGGTGACGGGCAGGCCCTCGAGATCGAGATGGGCTTCGATCATGTCGCGCGTCGTGCCGGGCATGGCGGAGACAATGGCGAGGTCCCGACGGGCAAGCGCGTTGAGCAGAGTCGACTTGCCCGCATTGGGCCGTCCGAGGATCATGACCAAAAAGCCCTCGCGCATCCGCTCGGAGGCCGGCGCCTCCGCAAGCGCCGCCTGCATTTCCCCAAGCGACCCACCGAGCAAAGCGCGAAGGCGGGGCGCGTCGAAACGCCCGACATCGCCTTCGTCGCTGAAATCGAGTTCCGCCTCCACCAGAGCGAGCGCGTCGATCAGCGCCCGACGCCAATTCTCGACCTTCCGACGCAGCGCGCCGCCGGCGATCCGCAGCGCCTGACGCCGCTGCGCCGCCGTCTGCGCGTCAACCAGATCGGCGAGCGCCTCGGCCTGGGAGAGATCGAGCTTGCCATTGGCGAAGCCGCGCCGGGCGAATTCGCCGGGCTCGGCCGCGCGCAGGCCGGGTCGACGGGCGAGCGCTGACAACACGCCGTCGACTACGGCCCGCCCGCCATGAATATGCAGTTCCGCATAATCCTCGCCCGTCGCGGATCGCGGCGCGGGGAAAAAGAGAGCAAGCCCCTGATCCAGCATTTCGCCGCTCGAAGGATCGAGCAGCGTGACGAACGCCGCCCGGCGCGGTTCGGGAACGGCGCCGGCAAAATCACGGAGCGCGTCTCGGACGCCCGGCCCGGAGAGCCGAATCACGGCGATGGCCGCGCGGCCCGCGCCCGTGCCGAGGGCGAAGATCGTCTCCATGGCTAATCCGCCCCGCCAAGGCATTGCGGATTCCGACATATATTATTGCAGTGCACAAAGATCGCGTGGAGCATGTCGCGCAAATTTTCCATCGCTTGCGTCCGTTGCGGTTGGGCGGTTTCAAAGCCCTCCATCCCAAATTATGCAAGAAGAAAGCGATTGAAGCCTTCTGCGAATTTTCGACCCGAAACGTCAGTCGGAAAGGGGACGAGCGAAGTGCGAATGCAGGGACTGCTATGCCGCCGCCTCGGCCCCGACGATGCGGGTTCCTATCAGTCGATCCGACTCGACGGATTTCGCCGCGAGCCGCGGGCCTTTCGCTATGCGCCCCAAGACGAATCGGACATGCCGGCGTCCGAAGCGGCGGCGCGTCTTGCGCGGGACTGCGTCCAGGGCGCTTTTGACGGCGAGACCTTGATCGGCATTGGCGGCTTGTCCTGGTCCAGCGGCGCCAGGACGCGTCACCGGGCGCTGCTTTACGGCATGTATGTCGACGCCGCCTATCGCGGAACGGGAATATCCGACGCGATCATGCGCGCGCTTCTCGACGAAGCGAGAATGCGGGCCGAAATCGTGACGCTGACCGTCATTTCGGATAATGCGCGCGCGCTGCGCTTTTACGAGCGCTGGGGCTTTCGCCCCTATGGGATCGACAAATGCGCCGCCAAGCTCGGCCCGGGCGATTATCTCGACGAAACCATGATGGCGCTCGACTTCCGCCATGCGCCGTCCGAATGTCAGGTGTTCATCGAATCGAAGAAGGCCTGATTGCCCTTCGGCGTTTCGCGGAGCTTGCCGAGCAGGAACTCGATCGCGTCGACCGTGCCCATCGGATTGAGGATGCGGCGCAGCACATACATCTTCTTGAGAATGTCCGGCGCGACGAGCAGATCTTCCTTGCGCGTGCCGGAACGCGTGATGTCGAGCGCCGGGAAGACGCGCTTGTCGGCGACCTTGCGATCGAGAATGATCTCGCTATTGCCGGTGCCCTTGAATTCCTCGAAGATGACTTCGTCCATGCGCGAGCCGGTGTCGATCAGCGCCGTCGCGATGATGGTGAGCGACCCGCCTTCCTCGATATTGCGCGCCGCGCCGAAGAAGCGCTTGGGGCGTTGCAGGGCGTTGGCGTCGACGCCGCCCGTCAGCACCTTGCCGGAAGAGGGCACCACCGTATTGTAGGCGCGGCCCAGGCGCGTGATCGAATCGAGCAGGATGACGACGTCGCGGCGATGCTCGACGAGGCGCTTGGCCTTCTCGATCACCATTTCGGCGACCTGAACGTGGCGCACCGCCGGCTCGTCGAAGGTCGAGGACACGACTTCGCCGCGCACGGAGCGCTGCATGTCGGTCACTTCCTCGGGACGCTCGTCGATCAGGAGCACGATCAGATAGCACTCCGGATGATTGGTCGTGATCGACTGGGCGATGTTTTGCAGCAGCACCGTCTTGCCGGTGCGCGGCGGCGCGACAACAAGCGCGCGCTGCCCCTTGCCGATGGGCGCGACGAGGTCGATCACGCGGGACGACAGGTCCTTCTTGGTCGGGTCGTCGATTTCGAGCTTGAGGCGCTCGTCGGGATAGAGCGGGGTGAGATTGTCGAAGGGCACCTTGTGGCGCACCTTCTCCGGATCCTCGAAATTGATGGTGTTGACCTTCAGAAGGGCGAAATAGCGCTCGCCTTCCTTCGGGCTGCGGATGATGCCCTCGACCGTGTCGCCGGTGCGCAGGCCGAATTTGCGTATCTGCGAGGGCGACACATAGATGTCGTCCGGACCTGCGAGATAATTGGCGTCGGGCGAGCGCAGGAAGCCGAAGCCGTCCTGCAGCACCTCGACCACGCCCTCGCCGACGATCTCGACGTCGCGCGCGGCGAATTGCTTGAGAATGGCGAAGAGCAGTTCCTGTTTGCGTAGAAGCGAGGCGTTTTCGACCTCGTGTTCCTCCGCGAAGGCAAGCAGTTCAGCCGCGGACTTTTCCTTCAAGTCCTTGAGTTTGATTTCCCGCATGGGGAGTTCCTTGGCCGTAAGTTCCAAAGCGATCAGACTTTTCGTAAGGAGGATGGGCAGGTCGGATGGGACTAGGAGTCACGCCGTCGCCAGGCGAACATCCCGGCGGGTCGCGTTGCGACAGGCTGCCTATTGAGGTGAGCGTTATGTGTCTAAAGCTTTTTTTGCCAAAAGGCAAGAGAGGAGGACGACAGACGGGTCAGAAGGGCTTGACGATCACCATGATTACGATCCCCATCATCAAAACGGTCGGGACCTCGTTCAGATAACGGTAGAATACATGCGAACGCTGATTGGCGTCGGCGGCAAACTGTTTGACGAGCACGGCGTCGTAATAATGCGCCGCCGTCATTCCAATAACCAGAAGAAGTTTCACGTGAAACCAGCCGTCGCGCCAATGTTCTCCGGCGAAGGCGAGGTAAAGCCCCGTCGCCCAGGACACTGTCATTGCGGGCCGCATGATGATTCGCAGCAGCTTCTCCTCCATAATCTTGAAGGTGTCCGACTGCGGTCCGGGCCCGACCTGCGCGTGATTGACGAAGAGGCGCGGCAGATAGAACAGCCCGGCCATCCAGGTGATGATGGCCATCACATGCAGCGCTTTGATCCAGAGATACATCAGCGGCTCGTTTCTTCCTGCGCCCCACCCGACGGGGTCACGCGCGGCGCACGCGCGCGATCAGCCGCTCCACATGCTCGATCGGCGTCTGAGGCAGAATGCCGTGGCCGAGATTGAAGATGTGCGGTCGGCCGGCGAAGGCGGCCAATATCGTGTCAACCTCCCGATCCAGCGCCTCGCCGCCCGCGAGGAGCGCCAGCGGATCCAGATTGCCCTGGAGGCAGATATCGGGCGCCGTCTCGGCGGCCGCCCATCTGGCGTCGAGCGCCGTGTCGAGACCATAGCCGTCTGCGTTCAGGAGGCGCGTAAGGGCAGGAAGCTGGGCGTCGGCGCCGCGAACGAAGGCGATCACCGGCGCGTGCGGCCGTTTTTCCTTCAGCGTCGCCACCATGCGCCGAATGGGCTTCGCGCACCAGCTTTCGAACTCATTGGCCGGCAGCACGCCCGCCCAGCTATCGAAAATCTGCACCGCCTCGACCCCGGCGTCGATCTGGCCGATGAGATATTCCACGGAAGCCTCGACAAGCCGGTCGATGAGCTTCTGGAAGGCCGCATGATTCCGGAAGGCGAAGAGCCGCGCCGGCGCCTGGTCCGGCGTGCCCTTGCCGGCGATCATGTAGCTTGCGACCGTCCAGGGCGCGCCGCAAAAGCCGATGAAGGCGATGTCTGCGGGAAGCTCGGTCTTCACCCGGTCGATCGTCTCGAAGACCGGGGAAAGCTTTTCGATATCGAAGGCGCCGAGCTTGTCGAGGTCTTCGGGCGTCTCGATCGGATCGAGACGCGGACCCTCGCCCGTCTCGAAGGAGACCGTCTGCCCCATGGCGTGGGGCACGACCAGAATATCCGAGAAAAGGATCGCCCCATCGAAATGGAAACGGCGAATGGGCTGTAGCGTCGCCTCGGCCGCCATGGCGGGCGTGTAGCAGAAATCGAGGAAGCCCTTCGCCTTGGCCCGCAGCTCGCGATATTCGGGCAGATAGCGCCCGGCCTGGCGCATGAGCCATAGGGGAGGGATTTCGTGGGCCCTGCCGCGCAGGGCCGAAATCAGGCGTTTCTCTTCTGACAAGTCTCTTTCCCGCTCCGCTCGGCTCGAGGCCGCCCCATGCCGCGAAAGCAGTTAGCCCGAAAGGCCAAAAATTAAAAATCCATTTATAAAAAGACTGATTTACTTTTTGTTAACCATTGAGCGGCGGTCGTTAACGCTTCGTTAAGACCTTTCCCACAGGCAAGGCCGACTCCGCGTGGATTTTCGCCCTATCCGCGCGGGAACGGGGATAGGAGAATAAACGCCGTATTTTCAATTTATTGCCTTTCATATTCCTTGTGGAGCGCCGCGCGCTTCGCCTGTGTATGAGTCTTGCGCCGCGGATTCACCGCCTCGCTTCCGACAGGCGCAAGGCTGTTGATAGATCCGGGCCGATATGCCCAGCTGTCGACAGAGGGGCTTTCGGGACGCCATAATTGTCCCCGCTTTTCCCGATTACGCCCGAGCCTGTGGATACGCCGCGTGAGCGAAAACCGCATCTTTCCCTTCTGGCGCGCCGCGGCGCCGCTGATTCTCGCCTCGAAAAGCGCCGGGCGCCGGCAGGTCCTGGCCCAGGCCGGAATTCCTTTCGAATTGCGGCCCGCCAATATCGACGAGCGCGCCATAGAAGCCTCGCTCGGGCCGGTCGGCGCCGATTTGGTCGCCGCGGCGCTCGCCCGGGCGAAGGCCGCCGCCGTGTCGGCCGGCGCGCCGGGGCGGCTCACGCTCGGCGCCGATCAGACGGCGAGCTGCGAGGACAGAATTTTCGGCAAGCCGGAGAATCTTGAGAAAGCCGCCGAGCTGCTGCGCTTTCTCTCCGGCCGGCGCCACCGGCTGCATTCGGCCGTCGCGCTGCTGCGCGATGGATCGGTGATTTTCGAGACGGTGGCGCAAGCCGATCTGATCATGCGGCCGCTGACGCCGGAATTCATCGCCGCCTATCTCGACGCGATGGGCGAGGCGGCCTTGGCGAGCGCCGGCGCCTATCAGGTCGAGGGGCTGGGGGCGCAGCTTTTCTCGCGGGTCGAGGGCGATCACTGGACCATTATGGGCCTCCCGATTCTGCCCCTGCTCGACGCCTTGCGACGAGAGGGAGCGCTGATCTCGTGAGCGGGCGGAAGATGCTGCGCGTAGGCCTTACCGGCTCGATCGGCATGGGCAAATCCACCACCGCCCGAATGTTCCGAGAGGCGGGCGCGCCCGTGCTCGATTCCGATCAGATCGTGCATGATCTTTATCGCGGCGCCGCCGTCGCGCCGATCGCGGCGGCGTTTCCTGGCGTCGCGGTCGACGGCGCGATTGATCGCGGCAGGCTCGCCGAGCGGGTGCTGGGGGATCCGGAAGCCCTGAAGCGGCTCGAGGACATCGTCCATCCGCTGGTCTGGGCCGCGCGCGACCAGTTTCTCAAGGCGCAGGAGCAAAAGGGCGCGCGCATCGTCGTCTATGACGTGCCGCTCCTCTTCGAGACCGGCGCGGACAAGACGGTCGACGCTGTCGTCGTCGTCTCGGCTCCGGAAGATGTGCAAAAGGCGCGCGTTCTCTCGCGACCGGGCATGACGGAAGAGAAATTCGCGGCCATTCTGGCCAAGCAGCTTCCCGACGCCGAAAAGCGCGCCCGCGCCGATTTTGTCGTGCATACGGAAAAAGGGCTGGAGGCGGCGCGCGCCGAAGTGCGGGCGATACTCGACGAGCTTGGAAGAAGAACGCAATGCGCGAACGACGCCCCGCCGGCGCCGCCCCGAGACAGATAATGAATAGCGCCGCTGTATTACTGGACCGGCCGGAATTTCCGATCCTGCGGGCGAATCGCCGGATCGTCAGGCCGCGCCTGCTGGTCGATTGAGAAAGTCCCTCCGATGCGCGAAATCGTCTTCGACACCGAAACCACCGGACTCGATCCGGCGAAGGGCGACCGCGTCGTTGAGATCGGCGCCGTCGAGATTTTGAATCTCATCCCCACCGGACGCGTCTTCCACGTCTATATCGATCCCGAGCGCGACATGCCGGAGGAGGCGTTTCGCGTTCACGGCCTCTCGCGGGAATTTCTCTCCCAGCACAGGAAGTTTCGCGAGATCGCGCAGGAATTCGTCGATTTCATCGAGGATTCCCCGATGGTGGCGCATAACGCCGAATTCGACGCGCGATTCGTCAACGCCGAATTCGCGATGCTGAACCTGCCGCCGCTCGCTTCCGCGCGCATCGTCGACACGCTCGCCATGGCGCGCCGCCTCCATCCCGGCAGCCCCGCTTCGCTGGACGCGCTCTGCCAGCGCTACGGAGTCGATCTGTCGCGCCGCGATAAGCACGGGGCGCTTCTCGACGCCGGTCTGCTCGCGGAAGTCTATGCGGAATTGCGCGGCGGCCGGCAGGCGGCCCTGTCGCTCGCGACGGTCAGCGTCGCGCGGCGGGCGAAGACTGGCGAATTGCTGCGCGCGCGGCCCGAGCCGCTGCCGAGCCGCCTGACCGCGGCGGAGGCCGAGGCCCACCGCGCCTTCATCGCCGCTTTGGCGAAGACCGCGATCTGGGACAAATATCTGCCCCAGCAACAAGAAAGCGGAGAGCAACCGCCCTCCGCCGCTTGAGGCTCCCGATCGCCTTCGGCGAGGCTCGCAGCGTCACTGCGAGCCGAAGGCGAAGCAATCCAGAAAATTGCGACGCGCGCTCCCCGCAAGACGGGCGCGCGAGCCGCTCGAACGGAAGCGGCGTCAGGCGTTCGCCGTTCCCTGCTGGCCGGCGGCCTCGGCGGCCTTCTGCTGATACAGCGCGACGAAATCGATCGGGTCGATATAGAGCGGGGGGAAGCCGCCGTCGCGCGTCGCATCCGCGACGATCTGGCGCACGAAGGGGAAGAGCAGGCGCGGGCATTCGATCATGACGATCGGATGGATCTGATCCTGCGGAATGTTGAGCAGGCGGAAGACGCCGCCATATTCAAGGTCGAGCTTGAACAGGAGGGCCGCGCCCTCGCCCGCCTGCGCGTCGAGCGCCAGGGAGACCTCAAAGTCGGTCGGCGCGAGCTGCTTGGCGTTGACATTGACCTGAATGGAGATGTTCGGAGCCTTCTCCTGCGGCCCGAGCGAATTCGGGGCGTTGGGGTTCTCGAAGGAGAAGTCCTTGAGATATTGAACCAGCGCGTTCAGGGCCGGAGCGCCGCCCTGATTGGCGTTGGCGCCGTTTCCATTTGTGTCGGACATGTCGGGATCTCCAGCCGCGCCGCCTTGTGGCGGGAAGTCGCGCCCGCGTAACACGTCTCTCGACGCGGAACAAGGCTCAGCGGGCGGTCGAGGAGGCGCCGTCCGGCTTCTTGCGCCGGCGCTTCGGCCGCCCGCCCGGCGTGAGATTCTTCCATTCATGCGGCGCGAGATCGATGGTGCGCGGCCCTTCGGCCTTGTTGGGGCTTTTGCCCCGGTTGCCGATGCGATTCATCGCCGCCGCCCGAACCGAAGGCGATTTCAGCGCGAGTCCCGCGACGTCGGAGGCGAAGCCGGGGAGAATCAGCAGGAAGGAGGCGAAGGCCTGCAAAGCGCCGTCGAACATGGCGCCCTCGGCCCGCAATTTGCCGCGCTCCCGCCAAACGTTCAGAAGCCGCTTCACGTCGGAAAGGCCGAGCGCCGTCGTGCCGAGCCCGAGCAGGATCGCGGCGAGGAGGCCGACCGATCTCAAGACGAAGGCGAAAGCCACGATCTCCAGCGCCAGCCATAGGCCGAGCGCTATGGCGATGAGCTTCGTCCTGTCGTTCACGCTTCGACTCTCCCGCGCCGCAAGCGCCGGCCTGCGGCGATCCGCGCGGCCCCTTGATTCGTGACATGCGAGCCGCGACATGGTAGCCGACAAGACCGAATTCCGGGAGAGATCAATGTCGCCGACCGGCGAACCTTTCGATCCGTCGCTCGTCGTCTTCGCGGCGCTGGCCATCTTCGTCCTATGGAAGCTCCGTTCGGTGCTGGGCATGCGGGTCGACCGCGACGCCCCGCCGCCCGCGCAGTTCCAGCCGCCCGGCCGCGCGTCCCTGAGGCCGACGCCCCTGCCCGGCGCGCCGCCGGCGGACGATCTGCCGCCCGTGCGGCACGAGGATCGCTGGAACGGCGTCGCCGAGGGGAATCCGGCCGCCGCGGAGGGCCTCGACGCCATCGCCGCCGCCGATCCGCGTTTCGACGGGCACGCCTTTCTCGACGGCGCCCGCCGCGCCTATGAGATGATCGTCGGCGCTTTCGCTTCGGGCGACCGCGACGCGTTGCGCCCGCTGCTCTCCAAGGAGGTCTTCGACGGCTTCGCCGGCGAGATCGCGCGCCGCGAGGCGGCGGGCGAGACGATGGAGACGGCGATCGTGGCGATCGACTCCGCGCTGGTCGAATCGGCGCGCGCCGCGCCGCGCCTCAATGAGATCACGGTCCGTTTCGCCGTGCGGCTGATGAATGTCCGCAAGGACAAGACGGGCGAGGTCGTCGAGGGCGGCGGCGCCGTTCCCGTCGAGGAGCTGTGGACCTTCGCGCGCGATCCGCGCGCCGCGGATCCGAACTGGAAGCTTACCGCCACCCGCGCCGCCTGATCCCGTGCGGGCGCCCCGGAATATCGAACCGCTTTCCTACGAGGCGATTCCGGGCTTTGAAGCCGACGATCTCGACGCCGCTTTCGGGGCCTTCCGCCGGTCCGCCCGGCGCCTCGCCGATTTGACGCCCCAGCAGCGGCCCGCCGCGCCGCCGCCCGCCGCGCTGGTCATGGCGGCCCGCGCCGCGCTGAGCGGCGATTCCGACGGGCGGACGTTTTTTCAAAAATGGTTTCGTCCCCATCGCATTCCGCGCAAGGGCTTCGTCACCGCCTATTACGAGCCGGAGGTCGAGGCGCGGCTGGCGCCGGAGCCCGGCTTCGAAACGCCGGCGCTCTCCCGGCCGCCCGACCTCGTCACCCTCAGCGCGACGCCGCTTCGCATTTCGGATCGCGACGCCGTGACCAGCGCCCGCCGCCAGCCGGACGGAACGCTTGTTCCCTATCCGACGCGGCGCGCTATCGAGGAGGATGGCGCCGCGGCCGGCTCCGCCGCCCTCGCCTATGTGCGGGACGCCGTGGAGCTCTTCCTCATCCAGGTGCAAGGCTCCGCCCGTTTGCGCCTCGCGGACGGCTCCGCCATCGCCCTCACTTATGACGGACGCAATGGCCGGCCCTACACGTCGATCGGCCGGCTCATGATCGAGCGCGGCCTCGCGGCGGAAAGCGACATGTCGCTCGAGAAGCTGAAGGCGACCCTGCGGGAAATGGGCGTTGGCCCCAATCAGCCCGGCCGGAGGCTGATGCAGGAAAACCAATCTTATGTATTCTTCCGCCTGGACGATTCAGAGGACCGCAAGCTCGGGCCGATCGGCGGCGAGGGCGTGGCGCTTACGCCGCTGCGCTCCATCGCCGTCGACCGGTCGGTCTGGTGCTACGGCCTGCCCTTCTGGATTGCGTCGCGCCTCCCCTGGGAGGGAGAGGCGGAAACGAAATTCGAGCGGCTGATGATCGCGCAGGACACCGGATCGGCGATTTTGGGCGAGGCGCGCGCCGATCTTTTCTTCAGCGCGGGGGCGCGCGCGGGCGCGCTCGCCGGCCGCGTGCGCCACGACGCGAATTTTATCGTCTTGCTGCCGAGGGAGGACGCCGCGCCGTGACCGACGAAGGACGCCGCTATTCCCGTCGGCTCACCCATGCGGAAGCCGAGCTCTGGACCATGGTCACGGCCAATGTGCGGCCCTTCCGCGCCCGCCCCGCTCCTGTCGCCGAGCCGGCGCTCCCCGCGCCGAAGGTCGCGGAGCCCATGCGCGAGAAGCGGCTTGCGCCCGCCGCTCATCGTGACCGGCCGCCGCCGCCCAAGCCGGCGGCGCCTCTGGCCGAGATCGATCGCCGCATGCGCGTGAAGATCAAGCGCGGGCGCCTCGAGGTCGACGCCAAGCTGGATCTCCACGGGATGCGGCAGGACGAGGCGCAGCGCGCCCTGAACGCCTTCTTGCGCCGCGCCCAGACGGATGGCGCCAAGGTCGCGATCGTCGTGACGGGGAAGGGCCTGTCGCGGGAGGAAGGCGGCGTGCTGCGCCGGGTCGTGCCCATGTGGCTGCAGGCGCCGAACCTTCGGGACGTGGTCGTCGGCTTCGGCGAAGCGGCGCGCCACCATGGCGGCGAAGGCGCGCTCTATGTGCAGCTCCGCCGGGCGGACCGGCATCGCGGGGGTTGAGGGGCGCGAGCCCTCATCCGACCCTCGCTGACGCGAGGGCCACCTTCTCCCGCAGGCGGGAGAAGGAATCGCGCTTCGAGATTTGTGATTCAAAAGCTGACGGTTCTCCCTTCTCCCGTTCACGGGAGAAGGTGGCCCCTGCGTCAGCAGGGGTCGGATGAGGGTTTCAGGACTCCACCGCCTGCGCCGTGATTTCCGGGGCCTTTTCCGGGCGCGCCAGGAAGGCGGTCGGAATGTTCGGGCGGCCTTCTTCCGTCACATGCTGCGCCGAATGGGGCGGGGTCTTCCACTCGAAGGCGTCGAGACGGCCGGTGACGGGCGAGATGGGCAGCCAATGCCGCGATACGGTCCCGTCGGCGATCCAGGCCGGGTCGCGCGGCGCGCGCGAGCCGCGGGCGAGCCATTCGCGCACCGGCCCGCTCGGGCCGAATTCGGCGTCCTCGATCTCGGCCATGAGCAGGCAGGTATGCGCCGTCGGGTGCTGGCCGTCGGCGATGAGCGGGGCGAGCGCCTCGCGCGCCTTGCGGAAATCGCGCGCCGCCAGCGCCGCCTGCGCGACGATGTGACGGCTTTCGGGCGCTTGCGAGGCCATTTTCGCGAGCCGCTCGCTCCGCGCCACGCGCTGGGCGTTGGTCTCCTCGGGGAGCGCTTGCAGATAGACCTCGGCGAGCTCGGGATGCGGATCGGTCGTCCAGACGGATTCGATCAGCTTCATAGCCTGTCTCTGGTCGCCGTGGCGGATCAGAACGCGGGCGGCGGTCGCGGCGGCCGGGGTGAATCCGGGGCGGCGCTTCAAGGCCTGGCGGGCGAGATGCAGCGCGTCATGCGGATGCTCGCGCTCTTTCCGCATCGCCATGGCGGTCTCGATGACGGCCCGCAGCTTCTGCGCGCTCGGCAGGTCGAGCGCCTTGGAGCCGACGCTTTTCTCCAGAGCTTCGCGCGCCTTCTCCCACTCGCCCGACGCCGCGAGATGCTCCAGCACGGCGGAGCCGGCCCAGGGCAGCGGCGCGATCTCATGGGCGGCGGCGGCGAAATGATGGGCGGCCTCCGCATCCTCGCGGCGCTTCGCCTCGACATGCAGGCCCCGCAGCCCCAGGAGCTTCGTTTCCGCATTGAGCGTCATCTTGTGGAAGGCCTTGGCCGCGCCGGTCTTGTCGCCGGCGAGCTGCGCCGCCTGCGCGACGAGCATCTGCGTCAGCGGCTCGTCGGGGATGAGCTTTTCGGCGAGCCCGGCGGCCTTGCGCGCCTTGGCGACGTCGCCGGCGCCGACCGCAACGAGGCCTTGCGAGATCACGTCGAGGCCCTTCGCCTTGCGCCGCTCGCGCGAGCCGCCGGCGACGCGGCCGGGGAGGCGTATGAGCGCCACGACGATCGCCCAGGCCATGATGATCGCGGCGATGAGCAGGAGCAGGCCCGCCACGGCGACGGGGATCGAGGTCTCGATATGCTGGCCGGCGAATTCCAGCGTCAGCGCGCCCGGCTGCTCGATCAGCCATTCGAGCCCATAGGCCGCGACGGCGAGGGCGACGATGAAGAAGAACATGAACAACATGGACGTCGCTCCCGCTTACTTCCTGGCGAGCGCCGCGATGGCGCCGCGCAGCAAATCGTCCGCGGCCTTGGCCGCTTCCGCGCGCTGATGAAGGGTGTCGCCGAATTCCCTCGCCTCGCCCCTGGCCTCGTCCGGAAGGGCGTCGAAGAGGCGCTCGGCGGCGGCGAAATCGTTATGGGCGAGCGCCGCCTCGATCCGCTCGAGCTTGCCGTCGAGGCTCTCGGGATGGGCCTGGCCCGTGGGCCGCACCTTCACGAGCTTGCTCGCGCCTTCAAGGAGGTGGCCCGCTATGTCGCCGCTGTCATGCGGCGCGCCCGCATGGGTCTCGTGCGCCCGCAGCTTCTTGGCGAGAGGCAGGAAGGCGTCGCGCAATTGGGCGCCCGTGGCGGCGCCCTTCTCGGAGAGCTCGACCAGGATCGGCGCGGGGGCGGGATCGGCGTTGAGGCGCGACAGCGCGGCGATCTCCTCCGTGAAGGGATGGCCCGCCTCGAGGTCGCTCCGCAGCGCGAAGGCGACGACGACGGCGGCGCCCGTCATGTCCGGGGCCGCGGCCGGCGCGGGCGCCGGCTTCTCGGCTTCGGCCTTGGAAATCTCCGTCTCCGGCGCGGCGCGGGCCGCGCTCTTCGGCGCGTCGAGCTTGCCGCGCAGGGTCTGAACCTCGTCGCTCAGCGCGTCAATGCGGCCTTCGAGCGCGGAGATCAGGTCGCGATCGGTGAAGCCGTCGGCGTCGGCCGATCGGGCGATCGGGGCGGGGGCGGGCTCGACAGCCGGCGGCGCGGGGGCGGGAAGGGGAGGCGGCGCCGTCGCCGGCTCCTGAGCGAGATCCGCGGGCTTGCGCGGCGGCTCGGGAATGTCGGCGCGACTGGGCTCGGGCGTTTCGGCCGGGGGCTTGTCGAGGACCGGCGCCGCGGGCTCCTTCGCCGCCTCGACCGGCGGGGGCGCCGGAGCCGGAGCCGCTTCCGGCGCGGGCTCGACCGGCTGCGGAGCCGGGACGGCGTCGGGCGCGGGAGGCGGCGACAGCGGCGCTTTGTCGAGGAGCGCGCGATGGCTTGTCGCCTTGGGGGCGGGCTTTTGCGACCCCGTGAGATCGGCGAACAGGGCCTGCGCCTTGTCGAGCGCGCCTCGCGCCTCCGCGAGGCCCTGCTCGACATAATCGGCGGCGAGGCCGAGGCGCGGGTCGACGTCCCGGAAGGTCAGCGCGCCATAGCCGGCGGCGCCGAGAAGAACGGCGAGAGTCGCGGCGGAGAGAAGGAGCTTCGAAAGGAAGCCGCCCCTGCGTTTTTTCTGCGGGCCGGCGGGTCGCGCCGGGGGCGCCTCCGCGCCGTTGGGCGCGGGGCTTTCGACCTTGGAAGCTTTGTCCGTCTTCTCGGTTTCAGGCGCCGCCATGCTCACCGTCCTCGCTGTTTCGCCCCTTTGAGCGGCAGGTATAAAGTAGGCGGCCTGCCCGCGAAACAGGCTTTCGGCGCCTTTAAACCCGCGATCAGCCGGCGGCTTCCGTCAAAGCGAGCGTGCGGCGGGCGATGTCGAGATGCAGGCGCTCGACCATCTTGCCGTCGATCTGCACAACGCCCTTCTCGGCGTTCTCCGGCTCGTCGAAAATGGCGATGATCCGCCTCGCGAGATCAATTTCCTCCGCGCTCGGCGCGAAGATCTCGTTCACCGGGCCGATCTGGTTCGGGTGAATCAGCATCTTGCCGTCGAAGCCCATGTCGCGGCCCTGTTCGGCCTCGCGGCGCAAGCCCGCCTCGTCGTTGAAGTCGTTATAAATGCCGTCGATGATCTCGATATTGTGAACGCGCGCCGCGAGCACGCCGGCGGAAAGCCAGGAGACGAGCGCCGGGCGGCCGGGGGTGAGGCGCGCGCGCGTGGATTTGGCGATGTCGTTCGGGCCCAGCACCAGGACTTCGAGGCGCGCGGCCGGATCGTCGGCGGCGCTCGCGATCTTCTCGATGTCGAAGATCGCGCGCGGGGTCTCGATCATCGCCCAGAGCCTGGTCTTGAAGGGCGCGCCGGCGGCGACGATGTCGGCGGCGGCCTTGAGGATGTCGTCGCGCGAATTGACCTTCGGAATCACGATGGCGTCGGGGCCGGTCGGGGCGATCGCGGCGATGTCGGGCTTGTACCATTCGGAGCCGCGGGCGTTGACCCGCACCACGATCTGGCGCGCCCCATAGCCGCCGCCGATCACCGCCGCCGCGACCTGCGCGCGCGCCGCGGCCTTGGCCGCCTCGGCGACGCCGTCCTCGAGCTCGAACATCAGAACGTCGGCGGGAAGGCTCTTGCCCTTCTCCAAGGCGCGGGCGTTGGAGCCCGGCATGGCCAGCACGCTGCGCTTCAGTTTCGAGATCATTGTCTTGGCTCGCTTCGCGTCTTCAGGTCGATCTTCTCTTGCCGCGAGCGCTGGTCTACACAATAAGAAGCGTCTCCGCCATCGGGCTTTAACGCGTTTGTGGCGGCCCCGCCTCTCTCACCGGATCCGAATATGGCAGCCGATACGAGTCCCGCAGCCGCAAACGGCTTCCCGCCGCATCTCGTCGACGGCTACAAGGTCTTTCTCGAAGGCCGTTTCCGTTCCGAGCAGGAGCGCTTCCGCTCCCTCGCCATCAAGGGGCAGAAGCCCACGACCATGGTCATCGGCTGCTGCGATTCGCGCGTCGCGCCGGAGGCGATCTTCGACGCCGGGCCCGGCGAGCTCTTCGTGCTCCGCAACGTCGCCGCGCTGGTGCCGCCCTATGAGCCGGACGATCATTTTCACGGCGCGTCGGCGGCGCTGGAATACGCCATCATGGCGCTCCAGGTTCAGCACGTCCTGGTGCTCGGACACGGCAAATGCGGCGGGGTGAAAGCCTTCGCGCAGATCGCCGTCAATCCGGAGACGCCGCGGCTGAGCCACAGCGATTTCATCGGCGACTGGATCAAGATGCTGGCGCCGGCCCTGGAGCGTCTCGACCGCGCGCCCGATCCCGAGAACGAAGAGTATCTGCAACTGCTCGAATTCGAGTCGATCAAGCAGACGCTCATCCATCTGCGCAGCTTTCCGATGGTGCAGATTCTGGAGCGCCGAGGCTATCTGCAGCTTCATGCGGCCTATTTCAGCGTGATGGACGGCGAGCTTCTCGCGCTCGACGAGGCGTCGGGCGATTTCCGGCCCGTCGCCGAGCAGGCGCATGCCGCCGCCCTGCAGGAGGCGCGCTGTTGACGGCGCCGACGGCCGGCGCCGCCGCGGCTTGGCGAATTCGCGAAATCTCGGGACTGCATGAGCTCGCGGACCGCTATGACGCGATTCTCTGCGACGTCTGGGGCGTGCTCATCGACGGCAGGAAGCATTTTCCGCGCGCCGCCGACGCGCTGCGCCGCTTCCGCGCGCAAGGCGGCCGCGTGGTCTTGATCACCAACGCCTCGCGCCCCGACGCCGAGGTGCGCCGCCAGCTTCTGGGGCTGGGCCTGCCCGAGGACGCCTTCGACGATCTCGTCTCGGCGGGCGAGCTGACCTGCCGGGAGATCGTGGCCCGCAAGGGGCAGGCCTGCCACCATCTCGGTCCGCCGCGCGACGACGGGCTGTTCGAGGAAGCGGGGCGGCGTCTCGGCGCGCCGGTGCGGAGGGTCGCGCCGGAAGAAGCCGATTACGTCGTCTGCACCGGGCTTTTCGCCGAGCGCGAGGAAATCCCGCAAGATTACGACGAGCGCCTCGCCGCGCTGAAGGCGCGAAACCTGACCATGCTTTGCGCCAATCCCGACATTGTCGTGGCCATTGGCGACGACATCGTCTATTGCGCCGGCGCGCTCGCCGAACGCTACGCGGCCCTGGGCGGCGAGGTCCTGATGTTCGGCAAGCCCCATGCGCCGATCTACGCCGCCGCCCGCGCGCGGCTGGCGGCGCTGCCGGGCGGGCCGGTCGCGGACGCGCGCATCGTCGCGATCGGCGACGGCGCCTTCACAGATCTCGCCGGCGCGGGCCGGGCGGGGTTCGATTGCGTCTTCGTCACGGACGGCGTCCATGTCGCGGAGCTGCGCCCGGACGGCGATGGCGTGGATCATGCAGCGCTCGAGCGGCTGGCGGCGGCCGCCGGCGCGCGTCCTGTGGCTTTGGCCCGCGAAGTTTTCTGGTAAAAGGGAGCGATGGGCGCTCCGCCCGTCCCGCGCAAACGATCCGGTGAATCCATGTCGACGCCGTTCAAAATCTATTATTTCGAAGACCTGAGCGTCGGCATGCGCGAGACGCTGATGAAGGCGGTGATGGATGACGACGTCATCGCCTTCGCGGATCTCTCCGGCGACCGCAATCCGATCCATCTGTCGGACCACTTCGCCTCCAAGACCCGATTCGGCGAGCGAATCGTCCACGGCCTCTATACGGCGTCGCTGATCTCGACCGTCATCGGCATGTATCTGCCGGGTCCCGGCGCGGTCTATTTGTCGCAGACGCTGAACTTCAAGGCGCCCGTCAAGATCGGCGACGTCATCACCGTGGTGGTGGAGGTGATCGAGCTTGTGGAGAAGGGCCGCCGCGCCAAGCTCAAATGCGAATGCCTGGTCGACGGCAAGGTGGTGCTCGACGGCGAGGCGCTGGTGATGGTGCCGTCGCGCGAGCAGGCCGCGCGGACATCCGCGCCTCCGGCGGAGAAGCCGGCGACCGCGTGACGCCTGCCGCGCCTGCCGCGCCTGCCGCGCGCGAATAGGGAAGGCCGGCGCCGGGGCTCGACGATCGAGCGCGCGGCGGGAAAGCGGAAACCGGGCGACGCTGTCCGAAAACCGTCGAGCGCTTCGTGTATGGCGAGAAGCGCGGCGCGCGGCCTCGCCAAGCGGCGGGCGTCGACTTTCTTGCTCCCCTTGCGCTTCCCGCCGCCGCGCGGCAGTTTGACCTGCCCCGAGCCCCTCGTCGGAACAGCCCTTGAGCCACCCTTTCCTCGTCGTCCGTGACCCTGTTTCGCCGCCCGCCGGCTTGGAAGGCGCCGTCGCGGCCATCGGCAATTTCGACGGGCTGCATCGCGGCCATCGCGGCGTGATCGCGCGCGCCCAGGCCCTGGCGAGGAAGCTTGGCAAGCCCTGCGCGCTCCTCACTTTCGAGCCGCATCCCGCCGACGTTTTCGCCGGCAGGCCGGTGATCTTCCGCCTGACGCCCCCCGACGCCAAGGCGGCGCAGGCGGCGCGGCTCGGGCTCGACGGGATGATCGTCCTCACCTTCGGCCGGGAGCTCGCGGCCTGCCCGGCCGAACAATTCGCGCGCGAGATATTGGTGAAGCGCCTGGGCCTCTCGGCGGTCGTCGCGGGCTATGATTTCCGCTTCGGCGCCGGCCGCAGGGGCGACGCGGCCTTGCTCGCGGCGGAAGGCGCGAATCTCGGCTTCGCGGTCGAGATCGTGGACCGCATCACCCAGGACGAGGAAGGAAGTCTCGACGCCGTCTCCTCCACCGCGACGCGCGAGGCGCTGGAGAAGGGCGACGTCGAGCTGGCGCGCCGCCTGCTCGGCCATCCCTATTTCGTGCGCGGGATCGTGCGCCATGGCGAGAAGCGCGGGCGCCATCTCGGCTTCCCCACCGCCAATATCGCGCTCGATCCCTCCAACCGCCTGCGCCACGGCGTCTACGCCGTGACGCTGGAGGCCGGGGGCGTCGTCCGAGAGGGCGCGGCCAGTTACGGCCGCCGGCCCACTTTCGACAACGGCCCGCCGCTGCTCGAGGTTTTCGTCTTCGACTTCTCGGGCGATCTCTACGGGAAGGAGGTCGAGGTCGCCTTTTACGGCTTCATCCGGGGCGAGGCGAAATTCGAGAGCGTCGACGCGCTCATCGCCCAGATGGAGGATGACTGCGCGAAGGCGCGCCGCATCCTCGAGCGCCGCTGATCGGCAACATTAAACATTCTCCGCGCCGCTTGGCGATCGGGCAGGGGGCCCTAGCCTCCTAGGCCTGTCTCATCGGGAGAATGGTCATGAGCGGCGCAGCCCGTCTCCTTGCAACCTGTCTGTCTCTTTTCGCGTTTCTGGCGTCGCAGGCGGCGGCGCAGCCAAAGCGCGTGCTCATCTTCGGCGATAGCCTGACCTCCGGCTTCAACCTGCCCGAAGGAACGGATTTCGCCTGGGCGCTCCGCAAGCATCTCTACCGTCGCGGGCGCGGCGACGTTCAGGTCATGAACACGTCGCGCGCGGGCGACACGACGGCCGTCGGCGTGGATCGCATCCCCCTCGCCTTCAGCCGCGGGGCCGACCTCGTCATCGTGGAGCTCGGCGGCAACGACATGCTGGGCGACGAGGATCCGCGGACGGTCTATCGCAATCTCGATACAATCGTCCGCCACAGCAAGGCGCATGGCGCGCGCGTCATCGTCGCCGGCATGGTCTCGGTTCCCAAGCGCGACCCGACCTATAAGCGCCGCTTCGACGCCGTCTATCCGACGCTCGCGGCGCGGGAGCGCGTGGCGCTCTATCCCTTCTTCCTGGACGGCGCCTTTGGCGACCGGCGCTATATGCTGAGCGACGGGGAGCATCCCAATGAGGCCGGCTCCGATCTCATCGCGGCGAAAATGGCGCCCATGGTCGAGCGGGAGCTGAGGGCGCTGGATCGGCGCGGCCGCTACGGCCGGGCGCCGCATTATTGAAGCACGGGGCCGGAGCGCCTATCTTCGCCTTTCGAAAGGATGCGAGATGAGCGACGAACCCAAAGGCGAGATCGAGATCATTCCGCCGGGCGAAGAGCCCCGCCGGGACCGGGAGGACGCTTTCGCGAGCTCCCGCATCTGGATTTCCTCCGGCTCCGGAGAGGTGAAATTCGTCAAGCTCGGGCCGCTGCAGAGCCTTCTGCTCGGCGCCGGGCTTCTCGCCTTCCTTGCGCTCGGGCTCTTTTTCCTGTCCGGCCTCTTCCTGATCCTCGTCCCGGCCATCGCGCTTCTCGGCCTCGGCGCCTGGGTCGCGAATGCGCTCGGTTTCGGGCCGTTCCGGCGGCTGCGCTAGTTTTGGGGCTTCCCCGCTCCGGCGCCGCTTGCTATCAAGGGGCATGTTGATTTTGGGGCAATTGCGAATTACGGGCCCGGTCCGCGCTTGAGCGCCTGCTCGCGCGGGTTCCGGGTTCCTGGCGCCATTGGCGCTTCCCTTCCAAATCCTTTATGTGACGCGGACCTTGCCGGCCGTCCCGGCGCCGCCCGACCCGGTTGCTAAAGACCCATGAACGACGAAACGCCCAAAGGGCCCGACTATTCCAAGAGCCTCTATCTGCCGGTGACGGATTTTCCGATGCGCGCGGGCCTGCCCCAGCGCGAGCCGGAGCTGCTGAAGCGCTGGGAGGAAATCGGCCTCAATGAGAAGATGCGCGAGGCCGCCAAGGGCCGGCCGAAATTCACGCTGCATGACGGCCCGCCCTACGCCAATGGCAATATCCATATCGGCCATGCGCTGAACAAGATCCTCAAGGACATCGTCACGCGCAGCCAGCGCATGACCGGCAAGGACTGCGTCTATGTGCCGGGCTGGGATTGCCACGGCTTGCCAATCGAATGGAAGATCGAGGAGGAGAATTACCGCGCCAAGGGCAAAAAGAAGCCGGATTTCGCGCAGCCCGACGAGATGATCGCCTTCCGCCGCGAGTGCCGCGCCTATGCGGAAAACTGGCTTTCGATCCAGCGCGAGGAGTTCAAGCGGCTGGGCGTCGCCGGGGAGTGGGATCATCCTTACGCCACCATGGCCTATCCGGCGGAAGCGATCATCGCCCGCGAGATCATGAAATTCGCCGAAAATGGCTTGCTCTATCGCGGCTCCAAGCCGGTGATGTGGTCGGTCGTCGAGAAGACGGCGCTCGCGGAGGCGGAAGTCGAATATGAGGACCATACGAGCGATACGGTGTGGGTCGCCTTCCCCATCCCGCGCGGCGCGGAAGCGGACCTTTCCGACGCGCGCGTCGTGATCTGGACGACGACGCCCTGGACGCTGCCGGGCAATCGCGCGATCTCCTTCTCCTCCAAAATCGCCTACGGCCTCTATCGCGTGACGCAAGCGCCGGAGAATAACTGGGCCTTTCCGGGCGCGAAATTCATTCTGGCCGACAAGCTCGCGGGCGAGGTGTTCAAGGCCGCGAAGGTCGAAGGCTTCGAGCGCCTGCGCGACGTTTCCGCGGACGAGTTGAAAGACCTTATCTGCGCCCATCCCCTCGCGCATCTCGGCTACGACTTCGACGTGCCGCTTTTCGACGGCGACCATGTGACGGACGACACGGGAACGGGCTTCGTGCATACGGCGCCGGGCCATGGCCGCGAGGATTTCGACATCTGGATGGCGAATGGCCGCCGCCTTGCCGAGAGCGGCATTGACAGCCGCATCCCCTATACGGTGGACGAGGACGGCTTCTACACGCTGGAAGCGCCGGGCTTCGCGGGCAGGCGCGTGCTCACCGAGAAGGGCGAGAAGGGCGACGCCAATGAGGCGGTGATCGCGGAATTGATCAAGGCCGGCAATCTCATCGCGCGCGGGCGGCTGAAGCATCAATATCCGCATAGCTGGCGCTCGAAGAAGCCGGTCATCTTCCGCAACACGCCGCAATGGTTCATCGCGATGGACCGGCCGTTCTCTCAGGCGAACCCTCATCCTGAGGAGGCCCGCAGGGCCGTCTCGAAGGACGAGGGTTCCGGAGCCGCATCCTTCGAGACGCGCGCTTGGCGCGCTCCTCAGGATGAGGGTCGTGGAAATTTGCCGACTTTGCGCGACATCGCGCTCGAAGAAATCTCCCGCACGCAATGGACGCCGGCGGCGGGCGAGAACCGCATTCGCGGCATGATCGCCAATCGCCCGGACTGGGTTGTCTCGCGCCAGCGCGCCTGGGGCGTGCCGATCGCCGTCTTCGTCAAGAAGGGAACGCATGAGGTCCTCGTCGACGCGCGCGTGAACGCCCGCATCGTCGAGGCCTTCGAGAAGGAAGGCGCCGACGCCTGGTACGAGACGCGCGCGGCCGAGCGTTTCCTCGCGCCGGAGTATGATCCGAACGAGTACGAGAAAGTCGCGGACGTTCTCGATGTATGGTTCGACTCGGGCTCGACGCACGCCTTCGTGCTCGACGATCCGAAGAACTTCCCGGCCCTCGCCGGAATCCATCGCAAGCGCGACGGCGGCGAGGACGAGGTCATGTATCTCGAAGGCTCGGACCAGCATCGCGGCTGGTTCCACTCCTCCCTTCTCGAAAGCTGCGGCACACGCGGACGCGCGCCCTATGACGCCGTGCTGACGCATGGCTTCGTCCTGGACGAGAAGGGCCGTAAAATGTCGAAGTCGCTCGGCAATGTCGTCGCGCCGCAAAAGGTGATCGCGGATTCCGGCGCCGACATTCTGCGCCTCTGGGTCGCGGCGTCGGATTACGCCGACGATCTGCGCGTCGGTCCCGAGATCCTGAAGACCTTCGTCGATCTCTATCGCAAATTGCGCAACACGCTGCGCTGGATGATCGGCGCGCTGGCGCATTACGGGGCGGACGACGACGCGGCGCTGGAGCATGCGAGCGAGCTTGAGCGGCTGATGCTGCATCGTCTCGTCGAGATGGACGCGCAAATCCGTTCAGCCTACGCGGCTTATGATTACAAGCGCGTCGTCGTGCTGCTCACGCCCTTCATGACGAGCGATCTCTCGGCCTTCTATTTCGACATTCGCAAGGACGCGCTCTATTGCGAGCCGCCGTCGAGCGTGAAACGGAAAGCGTCGCTCGCCGTCATCGAACGCGTCTTCCGCTGCGTGACGGCCTGGCTCGCGCCGATCCTCGTCTTCACGGCGGAGGAGGCCTGGCTCGCACGCTATCCCGACGCCGTCTCCGTGCATGTCGAGAGCTTCCCCGACATCCCCTCGCATTGGCGCGACGAGGCGCTCGCGAAGAAATGGGAAGGCGTGCGCGCCATCCGCTCGGTCGTGACGGGCGCGCTGGAGATCGAACGCGCGCAAAAGCGCATCGGCTCCTCGCTCGAGGCGGCGCCGACCGTCTTCATCGCCGACGGCAAATTGCGCATGGATCTCGACGGCGTCGATTTCGCGGAAATCTGCATCGTCTCCGATATTGGCGTCGAGACGGGCGAAGGCCCGGCCGACGCTTTCCGCCTGCCGGAGGTCAAGGGCGTCGCGGTCGTCCCGAGCCGCGCCGGCGGCGTGAAATGCGCCCGCTCGTGGAAATATTTCGACCCCGCCACGGCGGACCCGGATTTTCCCGACGTGACGCCCCGCGACGCGCAGGCGCTGAAGGAATTGAAGGCGCTCGGGCGCTGGAGCGCGTAAGCTGAGAAATGGAAGCGCGCGCGAAGCCAGCTTGCCCCCTTCCCAACCCTCCCCCGCTTTCGCGGGAGAGGGCGCGCGCCGCGCGGCCGTCATTGCGAGGAGGCCTTGCCGACGAAGCAATCCAGCGCTGCGATAGCCGCTCCTGGATTGCTTCGCCAGTATTGCGAAGTCGGGTATACCCGACTTCGAGAAAAGGTCGCAACGACGCTGTGAGCATTGTCGCGAAGCGATCAGGCGGAAGCCGTATCGCTCCCTCTCCCGCGAAGCGGGGGAGGGCGGGGAAGGGGGCCCTTCATTGAAAGTCCTCCTCGCCTTCCTCGCCAATACGGCCACGAATTTCATCATCGGCCTCATGGTCGCGAAATTTCTCGGCCCCGAGGAATATGGCCGCTTCGCGCTCTCCTTTTCCATCGCCATCGTCGTGCAGACGGCGCTCTATGACTGGCTGCGGCTTTCCGCGACGCGCTTCTATTCGCAGCGCACGCGCGAGAGCGATCCCATCATCCGCTCGACGCTCGGAACGTCCTTTCTCGCGGTCACGGCTTTCCTTGCGATCAGCACGCTGCTCTACTCGGCGGTCGGTCCGGAGCTCGATTTCGACAGCGAGCTGATCCTCCTCGCTCTGCTCACCGCGACGGCGAACGGGCTCTTCGACTATTCGACCGCGCTCGCCCGCGCCCGCTTCGAGGACGGCGCCTATGGGCGGCTGGTCTTCGTGAAGAACGTGCTCGCCTTCGTCCTCATCGGGGGCGGCGCCTTCCTCTTCCGCTCGGCGGGCGTCGCGCTCGCGGGCGGCGTCGCGAGCCTGCTCGGCACGGTGTTTCTCGCGCGCGAGGCCCTTCGCGATCCCGGCGTGCGCTGCCGCGACGCGCAGGGGGAGACGGCGAAGACGCTCATGTCCTACAGCGCGCCCATCGTCGCCGCGCATCTGCTCTATCAGACCATGCCGCTCGCCTCGCGCTCCATCGTCGCGAGCGTCTACGACTTCGCGGAGACGGGCCAGTTCGCTCTGGCCTATGATCTCGGCATGCGCGCCGTCATGGCCTTCGGCTCGGCGCTCGACGTGCTCCTCTTCCAGATCGCCGTCGCCGCCCATGAGGAGCATGGCGAGGATCGCGCGCGCGAGCAGGTCGCGCATAATATGAGCGTCGTCTTCGCCTTTCTGCTGCCGGCCTGCGCGGGGCTCTGGCTCGTCATGCCCTCGGTCGAGGCGCTCATCGTGCCGGGGCAGTTTCGCGGGCCCTTCGGCCATTATCTCGGCCTGCTGCTGCCCGGCCTCTTCGCCATGGGCTTTCTGAATTTCGGCGTGAATCCCGTCTTCCAGATCAGCAAGCGCACGGCGCCGCTCGTCGCCGCCGCCATCGCCGCCGCGCTTGTCTCGCTGCTTCTGCTCTTCCTGCTGCCATGGGGCCGCGACGCCTCCAATCTCGCCATCGCCCAGGCCGGCGGCTATGTCGCCGCGCTCCTCGCGACGATCTATTTCGCGCTGCGCGCCCAGCCTGTCTGGCCCGCCTTCCGGGACCTTTTCGCCGCCATTGTGGGGACAGGGATCATGTTCCTCGCGCTCACGCCGATGCGGGCGATGGAGCCGGGCTTCGTCGCGCTTCTGGCGCAGATCGCGGCCGGCATGGCGATCTACGGGCTCATGGTCGCCGCCTTCGACATTGCCGGGCTGCGCAGGCAGGCCTTGGCTTGGGCGCGGCCGAGGCTCGCGCGGCGAGACGAAAGCCGCGCGCTTTTCGCCCGAACGGGAAATCGTCCGAGCGACAGGAAATCGCGCCGACCGTGAAGCCGCGCGCATTCTCATCGCGAGGTCCTTCGCCTTTTGCGGAAAGGCGCTTCGCGCTTATCTTAAGGACCGACGCTCCGATAGAACGAGGTTCGCGCAATGGTGATGCCGCTATATGACGACGCGCCGCTGCGCCATCTCAAACGCCCCGTCGTCAATCACGCGCTGATCGTCGCCAATATTCTGGTTTTCCTCCTCGTCTATAGCGAGCTTCTCGGCGATCCCTTGACCATCATGCGCGGTTTCGCGATCATTCCCCGCGTGCTGTTCGGAGAGGCGGAACTGGCCGACTGGATTGTCGGCCCGCCGCCGCCGGCGACGCTCGTCACCTCGCTCTTCTTCCATTCCTCGCTGCTTCATATCGCGAGCAATATGCTGTTCCTCTATGTGTTCGGCGACAATGTCGAAGACGCGATGGGCTCGCTCCATTATCTGCTGTTCTACCTCTCCTGCGGCGTCATGGCCGGCGTCTTCTATGTCTACGCCACGCCCCAATCGATCACTCCGCTCGTTGGCGCCTCGGGCGCGATTTCGGGCGTATGCGCGGCCTTCCTGCTGCTTTATCCGGGCGCGACGGTCACGGGCTTCTTCCCGCCGCTCACTTTCGTGATGTTCCCTTTCTGGCTGATCACGCTCGCCGACAAGTCCCGCGCGCCCCTGCGGCGCCTCTTCGGCCTCACGCCGCCGCTCTTCACTTTCCATGCGACGGGCTTTCTCTTCGTCGGGGCCTGGATCGTGCTTCAGCTCGTCAATGCAAGCTGGGGCGGCGGCGAGAGCCATGTCGCCTGGATGGCGCATGTCGGCGGCGTCGCGGCGGGCCTCGTGCTGACGCCGCTCTTCAAGCGGCGCAGGCACAAGCTTCTCGATCGCGGCCCCTACGGCCCGCCCAAGTCGAGCCCCGCGCAGGAAGCGCCTCCGCCCGAGCAGACCGGCCCGGAAGGCTGACGGGACGGTCTCGGGGGACTTGAAAAAGGGGCTTGACCTCCCCGTTTGACTTGCGCGCGCGCCCCCGTTACCAGACCGCCACAGTTTTCTAAGCGGGGCGCGCCGCGTCCGCACTTATCTCCAGAGGTCGCGATGAAAATTCTCGTGCCCGTCAAGCGGGTCGTCGACTACAACGTGAAAATCCGGGTGAAGCCCGACGGCTCCGGCGTCGATCTCGCCAATGTCAAAATGTCGATGAATCCCTTCGACGAAATCGCCGTCGAGGAGGCGCTGCGCCTGAAGGAGGCCGGCAAGGCGACCGAAATCGTCGCCGTCTCCATCGGCCCGGCCAAGGCCGACGAGACGCTGCGCACGGCGCTCGCCATGGGCGCGGACCGCGGCGTTCTGGTCAAGACCGACGAGACGGTCGAGCCGCTCGCGGTCGCCAAGATCCTCGCCAGAATCGCGGCCGAGGAGCAGCCGGGCCTCATCATCCTCGGCAAGCAGGCGATCGACGACGACTCGAACCAGACCGGCCAGATGCTCGCCGCGCTTCTCGGCTGGGGCCAGGGGACCTTCGCCTCCAAGGTCGATCTGACGGACGGCTCCGTGGACGTGACCCGCGAGATCGACGGCGGCCTGCAGACGGTGAGCCTCAAGCTCCCGGCGGTCGTCACCACGGATCTTCGCCTCAACGAGCCGCGCTACGCCTCGCTCCCCAACATCATCAAGGCGAAGAAGAAGGAGGTCGCCGTCAAGGCGCCCGCCGATTACGGCGTCGACATCAGCCCGCGCCTCGAAGTCCTCAAGACCGCCGAACCGGCGTCCCGCAAGGCGGGCGTGAAGGTCGGCTCGGTCGCCGAACTCGTCTCCAAGCTCAAGGAAGCGGGAGTTCTCTGACATGGCCATTCTGCTTCTCGCCGAAACCGCCAATGGCGCGCTCGCGCCCGCGACCGCCAAGGCGCTGACCGCCGCCTCGCAGATCGGCGGCCCCGTTCACATTCTGGTCGTCGGTCCGGGCCTCGACGCGGCCGCCGCCTCCGCCGCCAGGCTCGCGGGCGTGGAGAAGGTTCTCCACGCCGCCGACGCCTCGCTCGATCATGTCCTGGCCGAGCCGGTCGCGGCGCTGATCGTCTCGCTCGCGCCATCCTACGACGTGATCATCGCCCCCTCGACGAGCGCCACGAAGAACGTGCTGCCGCGCGTCGCGGCGCTGCTCGACGTCGCCCAGGTGTCGGACATTATCAAGGTCGTCTCGTCCGACACTTTCGAGCGCCCGATCTACGCCGGCAACGCCGTGCAGACGGTCCGCGCCAAGGACGCCAGGAAGGTGATCACCGTTCGCACGACAGCTTTCGCGGCCGCGCCGGAAGGCGGCTCGGCTCCGGTCGAGTCCGTCGGCGCCGCGTCGAATCCGGGCGTCTCCGCCTTCAAGAGCGAGGAGCTCGCGAAATCCGAGCGTCCGGAGCTGACCTCGGCCCGCATCATCGTCTCGGGCGGCCGCGCGCTCGGCTCGGCCGAGAACTTCCAGAAGGTGCTGGACCCGGTCGCGACGAAGCTCAACGCCGCGATCGGCGCCTCGCGCGCGGCGGTCGACGCAGGCTATGCGCCCAACGATCTGCAGGTCGGCCAGACCGGCAAGGCCGTCGCGCCCGAGCTCTATATCGCGGTCGGCATTTCGGGCGCGATCCAGCATCTCGCCGGCATGAAGGACTCGAAGATCATCGTCGCGATCAACAAGGACGAAGAGGCGCCGATCTTCCAGGTCGCCGATTACGGCCTCGTCGCGGATCTGTTCAACGCCGTGCCGGAGCTCGACGCCGAGCTCGCCAAGCTCGGCAAATAGTTCAAAAATCGGCTCCCCGCGCCGGCGGGCGGCGGGGAGCTGCGACACGACTTTTTCCAAGCTTGCCGGTTTTCTTTCGGACCGATCGCGCGTTATATTGCAGTGCAACGTGGCCGCATTTGCATCGCAGCCGTCCCGCCCTTTGCCGGCGGTCCTCTCGCTATGGTGTTCGGACAATGAGCTTCGAAATTCGCAAAGTCGGCGTTATCGGCGCGGGCCAGATGGGCAAGGGCATCGCGCATGTCTGCGCCCTGGCCGGCTACGACGTCGCCCTCAATGACTTGACGACCGAGCGGATCGAGGCGGGCGTCAAGGACATTGGCGTCCAGATGAAGAAGTCGATCGAACGCGGCTTTCTCACGCCCGACGCGGTCGACGCCGCTTTGCCGCACATCTCGGGCGCGCCCGCGATCCAGGATCTCCGCGACTGCGACATCGTCATCGAGGCCGCGACCGAAAATGAGGAGATCAAGCGCAGGATCCTCACCGACGTCGCGCTCGTGGTGAAGCCCGATGGGATCATCGCCTCCAACACCTCGTCGATCTCGATTACGCGCCTCGCCTCCATCACCGGCCGCCCCGAGCGCTTCATCGGCATTCACTTCATGAATCCGGTGCCGCGCATGCAGCTCGTCGAGCTCATTCGCGGCATCGCCACCGACGACGCGACTTTCGAGGAATCCAAGGCCTTTGTGACGAAGCTCGGCAAGACGGTCACGGTCGCCGAGGATTTCCCCGCCTTCATCGTCAACCGCATCCTGCTGCCGATGATCAACGAGGCGATCTACACGCTCTATGAGGGCGTGGGCTCGGTCGAGGCGATCGACACGGCCATGCGGCTGGGCGCGAACCACCCCATGGGCCCGCTGCAGCTCGCCGATTTCATCGGCCTGGACACCTGCCTCTCGGTGATGCAGGTGCTGCATGAGGGCCTCGCCGACACCAAATACCGCCCCTGCCCGCTGCTCGTGAAATATGTCGAGGCCGGCTGGCTCGGCAAGAAGACCCAGCGCGGCTTCTACGACTATCGCAGCGGGACGCCGACGCCGACGCGGTGAGACTGTGATCCTATTCGCGGCGCCGCAGCCCTCGTCCTTCGAGACGCCGCCTGCGGCGGCTCCCCAGCATGAGGACTGCTGGCCGGCGCCGCAAGAGTCAGGACATGACGCATGTTAGGCCCCTCATCCTGAGGAGCGCGCGAAGAGCGCCTCGCGGAGGACGAGGGGCCGTCTCCATTCTTGAAGCCCTTTCCGCCTTCCCACCGCCGCTTCTTCGCACTAGCTTCGCACCAACTGCGAAGGATCTGATTCCATGGCCACGATCGACGCCGTCCTGAATACGATCGACGCGAATCTGCCCGCGTCGACCCAGCGCCTGTTCGACTTGCTCAGCATCCCCTCGGTCTCGACCGACCCGGCCTATACGCAGCACTGCCTGCGCGCCGCCAATTGGCTGAAGGATCAGCTCGAAGGCCTCGGCTATGCGGCGGAGGTTCGCGAGACGCCGGGCCATCCCATCGTCGTCGGCCACGCCAAAGCGAAGCGCAAGGACGCGCCGCATGTGCTCTTTTACGGCCATTACGACGTGCAGCCGCCGGACCCGCTGGAATTGTGGGAGGCCGAGCCCTTCGCGCCGCGCCTCGTCGACGGGAAGGACGGCCAAGGGGAGAAAGAAATCGTCGCGCGCGGCGCCTCGGACGATAAGGGCCAGCTCATGACCTTTATCGAGGCCTGCCGCGCCTTCGAGGCGAATGGCGGGCTTCCCTGCAACGTCACCTTTCTCTTCGAGGGCGAGGAGGAGACGGGCTCGCCCTCGCTTCCCGATTTTCTGACGAAGCACAAGGACGAGCTCTCGCAGCCCGACATTGCGCTCGTTTGCGACACCAGCATGTGGAACCCCAAGACGCCGGCGATCACCGTCATGCTGCGCGGCCTCGCGCAGGAGGAGGTCGTGATCCGCGTCGCCAGCCATGATCTGCATTCGGGCATGTTCGGCGGGCCGGTGAATAATCCCATCCATGTTCTCGCGAAGATCGTCGCCGATCTCCACGACGCCGAGGGCAAGGTGACGCTGCCCGGTTTCTACGCCGGCGTCCCGGAAATCCCCGAGGACATCGCCGAGCAGTGGCGCAATCTGGAATTCGACGAGGGCCGGTGGCTCGCCGATATCGGCCTCACCAAGGTCGGCGGCGAGCGCGGCCTGGGCGTCATGGAGCAGATCTGGGCGCGACCCACCTGCGACGTGAACGGCATTGTCGGCGGCTATACGGGCAAGGGCTCCAAGACCGTGCTGCCGGCGCAGGCTTCCGCCAAATTCTCCTTCCGTCTTGTCGGCAAGCAGGACGCGAAAGCCATTCTCGAAAGCTTCCGCGCCTTCGTGCGCGCCCGCCTGCCGGCCGACGCCAAGGCGGAATTCATCAATCACGGCGCCTCGAACGCGCTTCAATTGCCCTTCGGCTCCGAGGCGCTCTCCCGCGCCCGCCGCGCGCTCGCCGAGGAATGGGGCAAGGAGGCCGCGCTCGCCGGCTGCGGCGGCTCCATCCCGATCGTCGGCGCCTTCAAGCGCGATCTCAATATGGACGCGCTGATGATCGGCTTCGCGCTGGACGACGACCGCATCCATTCGCCCAACGAGAAATACAGCTACACGTCCTTCCATAAGGGCGCGCGGAGCTGGGCGCGGGTGCTGGACGCGCTGGCTTCCTGAAGCCTGGTGTCGGCGACGCGCTGAAACTCATCGACGACGCAAGTCGGCACGATGCGGGCGAAGTGACCATTGAAGGCGACGAGCAGATCGACTTCATGATGGCTAGGGAGGGCAGCGCCTATCGCGCCGAGATCCTGTCCGTCCGACGAATTCCGCTTCCCCGCGGCGCGGCGGTCGCGAATGCGACGTGAGAGGGATGGCGGCCGGCCGGCGGGTCGGCGTCCCTGGGAAGATAAATTTTATGTGGTCAAAAAAGTAAGATCAGAGAGGGAGTTAACCTTCCAGTATCGTCGCTAAGTCTTTGAATCGAGGATAAATCCAAGGACTGGCGCTTGACGGACGTTACGCTTTAGATCATTTTTGACGCTCTCCCCGCGTCGCAAACAGACGTTTGAAAGGATGCTATCGGGCGCTTTTCTTTGCCAAGTTCAATCTATGAAAATTTAAGAAGGGACGACTCCAATGAGCGGTGACAGTCTGACCGCGGAACGAGCGGCCGAGTTTTCCAAATTATGAAGAAGGCGCTGCTCGTCGTTGCGCTTCTGATTGGCGCCAGCTTCTTTGCACAGAGACATCTGATCGTCGGCGGATCGGGTCCCCCCGAAAAAAGCGTTGATGTTGAGATTGAAGACTCGCCCGACAAATTGGCCGCGCCGCTTATCGTGAGGCGGCCGCCGGGTTTCGGCTATGGAAGCGCGTCCCAGAGAGACAAAACCGATCAACTGAATCTGATCACATTCTATCCGTCGTTCCGGGCGCCGACTCCCGCCGACCGCCTGTGCCGAGGGATTTGCGACGGGCAAATCCTCGTGGCGATCCAGTATTCTCCAAGCGCGAACCGTAGATTGCATGTCCCGAACAATGGCGATTGGTATGCCAAGAGCTTCATGAAGAATTATGGACGATCGCTTCAAACAGGCAGCCGCATCATCACTGTCGTCGATATTCCGCCGGTGGCCGGCTTCACAAGGGTTTTCGACAATATTAACGCCGCTGCGCGGGCCGAAACAAACAGGGTCGTGGGACGCTATCTACTCAAGAAGTCGCAAGACGGAGAAATTTACGATCTGGCTGCAGACTGCTCGATGACGACGCCATTCCATGGCTGTCAGGTACACTTTTCTCTCGCATGCAATCCGGCCATCGGCGTCCATGTTACGGGATGGCCCTATGAGCGCATCGAAGAGGTAACTGCACTCAGGCGCGCGGTCGACGCTTTCGTCACGTCGCTGGTGCAATCGCCGAAATGCGAATAGAGGCTCTTTGTCATGTCGATAACAACATTGCAGTCCTGGCAGGTTGAGACGATCAAAGAAATTACCCAGAACAACCCGGATACCCCCGAGGCGATCTGGAGCGTTCTCGCCAATTGGGGGGATAAATACGCTCAGGCGGCGTGGGCGGGCCTGACGCAGCCCAACTCTCTCTATGGGAAGGCGATATATTATTCGAATAGCCTGCTGGGAATCGACGCCAGCCGCGAACGGCAGGTGATGAAAAATGTCGCGCAAGGTTATGTGCAGCTAATCGCCGACACCCGGGCAAATCCCGACGGAAGCGTCAACCTCCCGACATCCGCTCAAATTGAGGACAATTACTATAGGGCGGCCTTGAGCGCCGGCGCAGACCCGCTCAACGCCATCGATCTGTCGATCGCGAAGATCGCCGGAACCGCGGCTGGCAGCATATTGTTCGCCGGGGAAAATTGGGACACGTTTTTTTTCGGCATGGGCGTGAACCTCGATCCTGCGCGCATAACGTCGACATCCTCGGTCATCAATCAAATTACGCTCGGCGAGGCCGTCGACCATTTTCTGGCCGTTGTGCAATATATGTTTGCCGACATGAAGGACGTGGGCTGGGGGGTCGCCTCAGGCGTCGTGACGCCGCGGAGCGCTACGTTCACGGCACAAATGATCGACTTCATGAAAATGCATGACTCCGCTTTCGCCGACTTGATCGGATTGAAGCTTGCGGATGCCTTGCAGAGTTACAGAATAGGTCAGGCTATCGGGGCCAGCAGCGGCGACATCTCGCCAAATCAGGAATTGATGGCGGCGATCGCTCAGGCTGGACTGGCGGCCTTGGATTCGAGCGCCGCGCCGAGCGCTATGTATTCGATGCTCGCCGACCTTAAATCAGTTGACGGGCTTCTGGATCAGAATCACACAAGTCAGCTATATTACAAGCCCGATGTCGTGACGGCGCTGACAGAAATCGCGGTTCAATACGCCGGCGATCTGGCGCTGCAAAAGGCAATCGACGCAGCGACAAAAAATGGCTTGTTCGAGTTAATCGATAACGCGGACATCCTGAAAGCCTCCTTCGACCCGAACAAATGGAAAAGCACGTTCAATTTGGGCGGCGGAAGCGCCGGCCAGAAAAAAATCGTCGGCGTCGACGATATGATCGTCGCGCTCGGCAATCTGGCGAAGCGGGATGGGGCGAGCGCCTTCTCGCAAGAAATATTAACGGCGCTCGGCAAATGGGCTCCGTACGCCGACTCCGCCAAGAACATCACCTTGCTCGAAATGGCGACCTCGGCGACAGGCGTGACGCTCGATGGTTCCGATACGGCGAACGCGAATAGCGGCGCGGATGGCGGCGCGATTCTTGTTGGCGGCGCGGGGGACGATCTTGTTTTCGGCTCGAAGGGGGACGACTTCATTATCGGCGGGGCCGGCGACGACGTGTTCTTTTCATCGGACGGCGCGGACCTGATTTTCGGCGGCGACGGCGACGACAGCTACGTCGCCAATTCCAATGCGCAGGGCAAATATCTTGGCGGCGTCATCTTTTTCGGGGGCGCCGACAGCGGCGGGCAGGGAATCAGCGACGCCGACACGGCGGATTACACCGCCATTTCCGGCAAGGTTACGATCACTTTCGATAAGACGCTGTTTGGTTACGGCCCCGAGGACAAGAGCCGAGCCACCGTCTCGGTGAGCGGCGCGGAAGACGACAAGCTTTATGGCGTGGAGGAAATTTACGCCAACCAATCCTCGGATCGGCTCATCCTCAAGAACTATGACGGGATTGAGGATTTCCTGAACAGCCTGCCGAATGCGTCGGGGACCGCTGGAAAGACGCCGTTGATCGACTTGCGGGGACAGGCCGTCGATATGATTCCGACGGGGTCGATCGGCGGTTCTGGCGACACGCTCGACACCACGGAGCTTGGCGGCGACAAGGCGCTTGTCTTCAACCTTCGCGATCAGGATGCGCAGTTTGTCGCGGATATGGAGGGGGCGGTTCCGACGCGGCTCGGTCTCGACGGCAAGGTTCCGACAAATTCGTTCGAGGCGGCGAAGTTCGCCGCCACTGTGGTTGCGGAGATGCGGTCTCCGACGGATTTGTCAGGCTACGCCGCCGGCGAGCGGCTCAATCTGAAGAACGTCGAGAGCGTCGCCGGCACGGAGATGTCCGACCTCATCATCGGCGCGGATACGGTCTACACATGGCGGACGCCCGATCCGACGCCGGAGAATCCGGACCCGCAACCGGAGCGCGTCGTCGACAAGGATTTTCGCGGTTATGAGCTGAAAGGCAATGGCGGCGACGACACGATCCTCGTCTATAAAGGGAGCGCCGACCAGATCAATTGGCGTTTGATCGATGGTGGCGACGGCAATGATGTGGTCGTCGCTAGGGATGCCGGCAAGCAATATTACGTCGACCCCGAGACGGGGCAACAGATCCGCAGCGAAATCCGCGGCGGGGCTGGCGACGACGTCATTTTCTCAATCGGCTCCGGTGAAGGCGGCGACGTGATCGGCGGCGCGGGGAGCGATCTTCTCTACAACACCGCCTATAAGGGTCGCATCTGGGGCGACAGCGTCGACGGAACCGGCGAGCGCTCACGCGACGTCTTTCTCTGGTCTCCCGGCTCCTTCATCATGGACGCGGGCGAGGAGGATTTGCTGCAATTCTTTGGGCTTCCGCTCACCGGCGGGACGGGGGTCAAGCACGAGACTGGGGAGCAATGGGCCTATGACTGGGTTTTACCCTTCATTCGCTACGGTCTGAGCGACAGCGGCCAGCTCATCGTTCAGTCGTGGATCGGCAATATCGTCAATCATATCGTCCGTTCCTCGCCCGGCGACGACATCTTGCGCAGTTCGATGATCGTCGAGAACTTCGATCAGGGCGCGGGCGGCAATTGGGCGCATATCGCCAGGGGCGACCTTGGCATGACCTTCCGCATTTGGGATTTCAACGCAAGCGAAAAATTCGGCGGCTTTGAGTCGGTCTGGGGAATGCTGATCAACCGTCTCGACGCGTTGAAGGACTTCGGCAAGATGCTGAAGTGGGTCTCGGCCGACGACCCGCTTGTGCTCGATCTGGACGGAGATGGAATCGAAACAACGGAACGTGATTTTGAAGGCGTTCACTTCGACTTCAACGGCGACAGATTCGCCGAGCTCTCGGGTTGGGTCGGCGCGGATGACGGGTTCCTCGTCATGGACCGCGACGGCGACGGCAAGATCGAGGATATATCCGAACTCTTCGGCCGCCCCGGCGGCTCTGGCTTCGCTGAATTGCGGCTCATCGACGACAATGCCGACGGCAAGATCGACGCGAGCGACGCGCAATTCGCAAAAATGCAAGTGTGGCGCGATCTCAACCAGGACGGCGTTTCGCAGAGCGGCGAATTGTTCTCGCTTTCTGACCTGGGCATCGTCTCGATCGACGCCGTTGGAACGCCGCTCAACGTCACCAGCCCCTCGGGAACGCTGCTGCGCGAACAGGCGGCGTTCACTTACGCCGACGGAAGCGCGGGTAATATTTTCGAGGCGGTGTTCGAGACCGACCCGATCGACACGGTCTTCGCCGGCGACCGCGGAACGGCCGGCTGGGCTGCGCGCGGGGTTGACGGCGCCGTCATCGACGACAAGGGTTTTGGGCTGCTCGCCGATTTGAGCGTCGCCCTCTCCAACGACCTCGCGCTTAACGAGACGGTGAAGGCGACGGCCGCGTCGATGACGACCCCCGATCTCGCCGTGCTGCGCCGGCAGGTCGCGCCCGTGCTCGGCGGCTGGGCGGCCTCGCTCATCGGCGCGCGCGAACTCACGCCCTTGCTTCTCTCCGCCGATGGCAAGACGGTCATTGACCGCGCGATCTGGGTGGAGGATCAGCAAGGGGGGTATTTCGCGCTTGCAAGCGGCGCGGCGCTCCTTGACGCGCAGGGCCAAACAATCGCGCGGCCGCAGCTCGCGGATTTCTACGGCCGCACAGCGGAAGCCGGCGGCGCGCAATGGCGCATCGAGGAGCTGTTCTCGCCGAGCGACCGCGATGCAGCGCTGACCGCGCGCGAGGCTTCCGCCTATCGCGTGACGATCGTCGACGGGCGCGCGGTCGTGCTCGACTTCGGCATAGAGGTCACGGACGCGAACGGCTCCTACTGGCGGCTCGCCAGCGGCGGCTCCGTCCTCAACGGCGATGGCGCCGTCATCGACCGTCCGACGCTTGCCGATCTGCGCGCCTATGATCAGGGCGCGGGCGAGGAATGGCGCGTCGAGTCCTTCGGCTATGACCGCTTCGCCTCGCTGCCTTTCGATCGGGTCGCGGCCTATCTCGTCGACGGCGTGGTGACGCAATATTCGGTCTATGTGGAGGACGCGCAGGGCGGCTTCTATGTGTGGTCGGAGAACCTCGACCGCGCGCTGGAATTGCAGTTCAAGGAAGGAAGGCCCTCGACCTTCAATCTGCGCAATTACGCGATCGACCTCGATAATCTGCCGGAAGCGCAGGCCGCCGACGACAGCGCCTATCGCGCCGAGATCCTCTCCGTCGACGAATTCCGCTTCGCCGCGGCGCTGAGCGGCGTCGAATTCCGTCCCGACGTGCTCTACGCGACCTATGACGCGACGACCGGCTTTCTCGACTATCGCACGGGCGCCGGCGACGGCGTTCCGTCGCGTGACGGAACCGGCTACGCCAGCGTGGTGACGCCGACGCTCGGCCTCGTCGATACGCTGATGGACCAGTATATTCCGGTGAGCCGCGCCGTCGCCGTGCGGCTCGCGGCGCAGGGCGGGCTCGCCGAATATTTCGAAGGGATCGCCTATGACGCCGTGAGCGACAAATTTACGTCGACGGGAAATCGCGAGCTCGCGCCCATGCTCCAGAAAATCCTGGAGCGCGCGCCGGCCGGCTCGGAGGCGCAGATCGCCTGGCTCGGCAAATGGAACGACATCCTCAACGTTCTCTATGCGGATTATGCGCCGAAGGCGGAGGAGGATCTCTCGCATGAGGCGCTCTTCCAGCAGCTCGCCGCCGCCTATGAGAATGTGAGCGCCGCCGGACAGACGCCCGCCTTGACGCTCTCCAAGGCGGCGTCGCTGCTCGGCGTCGAGGCGACGCGTATCGTCACGCACGCCGCCAATGCGACCACCGTCGCCGGAACGGCCGGCGACGATATTTTCTATGTGACGGGCGGCGACCAGACCTTCGAGGGCGGACTCGGCGCCGACACTTATGTCGTCGGCAGGAATTTCGGCCACGACGTCATTCGCGACATCGAGCCGGCGCTTGGCCACAAGAGCCCGGACACGCTGCGCTTCGCGCAAATCGCCTCGACGGAGGTGACGGCATATAAAGACGGCCTCGATCTCGTCATCGAGGTCGATGGGACCGACGACGTTCTCGTCGTCAAGAACCAGTTCGAAGGCAAGATCGCCAGTCTCTTCGGCGGCGATCTCTCCGACGATACGGAGATGGTCAATATCGTCTTCGCCGACGGCGTCATGTGGAACGCGCTCGACATCGCCATCGCGACGAGCCATCCGAGCGACGCGAGCGAAGTCGTGATGGGCACGCCGGTGACGGATGTGCTCGACGGCGGCGCCGGCGGCGATATTCTGCGCGGCGGCGACGGCGGCGATATCTATATCTACAAGCTCGGCCATGGCTCGGACGTCATCGACGAACAAGCGAGCGGCCAGGAACTGGTCAGCCCGACCGTCGACGTCGTCGCCTTCGGCGAAGGGATCACTCTGGAGAATGTGCGTCTGACGCGCATCGGTCAGTCGAAAGACTTGCAAATCGATTTCCTCGACGCAAACGGACAGGTCACCGGCGACCGTCTGGCTGTCAAGAATCAGTTCGAGGCCTCGAACACCATGGTGCTCGGCGTCTATTGGCAGAATCGGATCGAACGCTTCATTTTCGCGGATAACAGCTTCCTCTCGGAAGCCGATGTCATGGCGCAGGTCGTCGCCAACGCCAAGACCGTCGGCGATGACGCGATCTTCGGCTTCGCCAATGACGATACGCTCGACGGCGGGGCCGGCGCCGATTTGCTCGTCGGCGGCGATTATGACGACATCTATGTCTACGGCGCTGGTTATGGCGACGACGTCATTCAAGATCAGCAGCAGGATTTCTTCAGTTCGAGCGAGGACACGCTCGAATTCAAGGATCTGGCGGCCGACGATTTTGACATCATCCGCGTCGGCGACTCGGCGACCGTAACCTTCCGCGTCAAGACGACCGGCGAGGAGTTGACGCTCAAGAACGAATTCCAGCTAACGTCGACGGTTCTCTTCGGCGACTATTACTTTGACAGTATCGATCAGTTCCGTTTTGCCGACGGCGCCATATGGGATATGGACACGCTCGCGCGGTATCTTCTGGCCCAACAGCGCTCGGGCGGCGACGATACGATCTACGGCTTTGATCGGGCCGACGCGATCGACGGAGGCGCGGGCGACGATCGGCTCGAAGGCGGCGCCTATAGCGACACCTATGTTTTCAAGGTCGGCTACGGTCACGACACGATCTACGACAACACCAACGATCCGTTCCTCGCGCCGGGCTTCGACACGCTGGACATGCAAGGGATCAGGTTCAGCGACATTACGATTGGCCGGTTCAAGAATGATCTGATCTTCACGCTGAAATCGACCGGCGAAAGCGTTACGCTTCACGAGCAATATAATCGCTCGAATGGGCAGGCCAACGCCGTCGAGGAATTTCGTTTCGCCGACCAGACCATCGGCTACGCCGATCTCAATCCGGAAGACGTCGATCTCACGGGCTCCAATGCAAGCGAGACTCTTTACGGCACGGATTTCGCCGAAACGATCGACGCCCGTGGCGGCGATGACCTCGTCATTGGGGGAAGCGGCGGCGACATCTACAAATTCGATATTGGCTATGGCCACGACACGATTTTCGATCGTCAGGCGAACGCCGCCTGGAAGGGCGACGACACGATCCGCTTTGGAGCCGACGTCACGACGGACAACATCCGTTTCACACGGGACGGCGTCGATCTGGTCGTCTCCTTTGTCGGTTTCGCCGACACGCTGAGAATTCAGCAGCAATTCGGCGCCTCGAACATGGGCGTCGAGCGGTTCGAGTTTGCGAACGCCGTCATCTGGACGATCGACAATATCAAGGAATTGCTCGCCATTTCGGGCGGCACGCTGGGCGATGACGATCTTCACGGGATCGCCGGGCATGAAAACGTGCTCGATGGAAGACAGGGCAACGACGCCCTCTACGGCGCCGAACTCTCGGACAGCTACGCCTTCGACGGCGCTTACGACTCCGACACGATCTATGAAGCGCTGGACTCGGTCTCTTCCGGCGAGGACGTCATTGTCTTCGGCGAACTGATCTCATCCGAAAATCTGGTCGTTCGCAAGGACGGAAACGACGTCGTTTTCGCCGTCGCCGGAACGGCGGATCAATTGCGCATTGTCAACGGCTTCACGACCCAAAAGATCGAGAAGTTCCGTTTCGATGACAATATTGTTTGGACAATGGCGGATATTTACGCCGGCCTTCTCACTCCGACCGACGGCGACGACCTGCTGGTCGGCTCCAGCAACGCCGATACGCTTGACGGGCTCCGTGGTTCCGATGAGCTGGAGGGCGGTCTCGGCGACGACACGTATAAATTCGACATTGGCTACGGCGCCGATGCGATTCTGGACGATGGCGGCGCGTCCGATCGAATCGTCTTCGGAAGTATGGTTGCGCCGTCGACGCTGCTCTTCCAGGCCGACGGCGCCAATCTCGTGATCAGATTCAAGGGCTACGACGATTCGCTCACCGTTCTCGACGGGCTCGGAAGTTCGGCGCGCCGCGTCGAAAAGCTCGTTTTCTCCGACGGCTCCAGCGTCACTTTTGATGATATTCGTCAACGATTATTGCTACAGCTGACGACAAGCAGCGACGACATCGTCACGGGCTACGCAGACCGAAATGATACGCTGACAGGCGGCCAGGGCTATGATCTCCTCAGCGGGCGCGGCGGCGATGACGTTTACGAGTATCGCGGCGGCGACGGCTACGATATCATCGACGATCAGGGAGGCTCGAGCGTCGACCATCTTTCTTTCGTTGATTACAGTTCCTCTGAATCAACCCTGAAACGGGCGACCCCGACAGGTTCCGATCTCCTGGTTTTGTTCTCGGGGACGGATGATCGCGTCCTCATCAAGAACGGACTAGTCCCCGGCAACGCTTCGGCCATCGAGCGGATTTCATTCGCCGATGGCGTTACCTTGTCGATCGCCGACGTGCAAAGCAAGGTGCTGGGGCAAAGCGGCACGGCCGACAATGATTACATCGTCGGGTTCAATACGACGGACACGCTTGAAGGCGGCGCCGGCGCGGACGTTCTCGACGGCGGCGCCAGCGCCGATACGTATGTGTTCTCGCGCGGCGATGGAAAGGACACGATTAACGATACGGGAAGCTCCTCGACCGAGGCGGACCTTCTTAAAATCCGGGGTTACACGCCGGCTCAGGCGCGTATCATACGTCCTTTTGACGATCGCAACGATCTTCAGCTGCTTTTCGACGGAACAGGCGATCTCATCACACTCAAAAACCAGGTCCCGGTCGGCGCCGGCCGGGGCGTTGAACGTATTGAGTTTGGCGATGGGACTGTTTGGCAGCGCGCCGACTTGACCGCGCGTCTCACGCAAGGCGGCGGCGCGGCGAATGACGTCATTATTGGCACCAGCGGGCCCGACACGCTTATCGGCCGCGAAGGCGCGGATTTACTGCAGGGCGGCGACGGAAGCGACACCTATGCGTTCAACCGCGGCGACGGCGCCGACGTCATTGACGAACGCGACTTCTCCTGGTCGCAAGGCCAATTCGATCAGCTACTTCTCGGGGGCTACACCCCCGAAGAGACCAAGCTCGCGCGCGTCGGAAACGACCTGATTCTCGGCTTCGTCGGCACAACGGATCGGGTCACGCTGCGTAATGCTTTCCACGGCGTCGGCGATCTCTATGAATACGGCGTCGAGCAAATCAAATTCGAAAATGGGGTGGTTTGGAGCCGCAGCGCGATGAAGGCGCTGTGGCTTGCCCAGCAGTCTCGGGCGGGCGACGATTATATTATCGGCTTTGACGGCGCGGATACGCTGACCGGCGGCCGCGGCGACGACATGCTTGTCGGAAAAGACGGATCCGACACCTATGTCTTCAGTCGCGGGGATGGGCATGACATTGTCGACGATCGCACGACCGCCTCGCCAGGCGACCGGCTGCAGCTCAAAGGCTATTTGCCGAGCGACGTCAAACTTTTCCGCGACGGCGTCAATCTGATTCTTCGCTTCGTCGGTTCCGACGACGAAATCCGAATCTTGAGCGCCCTATCGGGATCGGACGCCGATTACGAATACGGCGTTGAAAGCATCGTATTCGATGACGGCGCGCAATGGGGGCGCGCCGACTTCAAGTCCCTTTGGCTTGCTCAGCAACCGACCGCCGGCGCGGACAACATTATTGGCTTTGACGCGAATGACACCCTCGCCGGAGGGGAGGGCGACGACGTCCTAAACGGCGGGGAAGGCGCCGATACCTATATTTTCAACCGCGGCGATGGACGCGACATTATCGACGAAGCGCGCGCTTACGGGAACGCTATAGATCGGCTCGAAATTAAGGGTTACACGCCGGCTCAGACGTGGATCGTCAGGGACGGCGTGGATGCGATCATTCGGTTCGACGGAACGTCGGATGAAGTGCGTCTTGTCAATGGATTCAGCGGCTCGACCAGCGCGAATGAATATGGCGTCGAACTCATCAGCTTCGAAGGCGGCGCCGTCTGGAATCGCGACGCGATCAAAAGCATGTTCTTAGCGTCGCGCTCGACTGCGGGCGCTGACATCGTTGAGGGATTTGGCGGCGATGATACGCTTGCCGGCGGCGCCGGCAATGATCTGCTCAATGGCGGCGACGGCGCCGACACCTATGTCTTCAACAGGGGCGACGGCCTAGACGTTATTGATGAGGGCCGAGCCTATTCGGGAGCCGTGGATAAGCTGCTTATTCACGGTTATACTTCAGCGCAGACCAAACTCTTTAGATACGGAAACGACCTCTACCTGCGCTTTGACGGAACGACAGATGAAATCCGTCTCATCAACGCCTTGGGCGGCGTAGACAACACGCACCAATACGGCGTCGAGCAGATTGTATTCGACGACGGCGCGTCGTGGAACCGCGACGCCATGAAAAGTCAATTGCTTGCCGGAGCTGCGGGATCCGGCAATGGGTTCATCGTAGGCTTTGACGGCGCCGACACGTTGCGCAGCGGCGCCGGAGACGATATTCTCGATGGCGGCGCTGGCGACGACATCGTCATTTTCAACGCGGGCGATGGCCACGACCTCGTCGATGATTCTGCGCGCAATACGCAAGACAAGGTCGTCATCAACGGCTATGCGCCGGCGGACGTCACAGTTCATCAAATTGGCTATGACGCCATCTTGCGCTTCGCGCATTCAATGGATGAATTGCGCCTGACGAATATATTTGGCGCAAGCGACGTCGCTGCGCAGGGAGTGGAGCAGGCCGTCTTCTCCGACGGAACGACATGGAGCCGCACTCAGATCCAGTCATTGCTACGGGCACCGGCGCCGGTTGTCGCTAACCAGATTTTGAACGGAACAAGCGGCGCCGATGTCCTGTCGGGAGGGGCGGGCGACGACCTCATCAACGGCTCGGCCGGCGGAGACACTTACATTTTCGCGCGCGGCGGCGGTCACGACACGATCGACGATGCGGGCGGCGACAGCGAAACGCCATTAGATAGTCTTCAAATCCTGGGCTATGCGTCTACGGACGTTCTCATTCAGCGGCAAGGCGACGACGCCATTCTCCGCTTCGTCGGAACGACGGACGAGCTGCGCTTGGTTGAACAGTTTACGTCGGACGCGCAGATTCAGTCGATCGCCTTCCAGAATGGCGTCACATGGACGAACGCCTCGCTCCGCGACGCATGGCTTGCATCGCAGTCGACGGCCGGAAGCGATACGATCGAGGGCTTTTTCGGCGACGATGTGATTTCCGGCGGTCTGAAAGACGACATGCTCGCCGGCGGCGACGGGTCTGACACTTATATTTTCGATCGCGGCGACGGTCACGACTTTATTTCGGACGCTTCATATGATGGAAGCGTCAATACGCTGCGGCTAAAAGGATATGCGCCGTCGGAAGTGAGCTTGGCGACCGACGGATGGGACCTCATTTTGAGGTTCGCCGGATCTACCGACCAAATCGATCTGACGGGCGCCTTTGCGAGTCTGGCGCGTTCATACGACGAGGGCGTCCAGCAAATTATTTTCGACGATAACGTCGTCTGGAGCCAAGCGACGCTTGCGTCGATGTGGCTCTCGCAACAGGGCGGGACGGCTGGCGCCGACCGGCTGATGGGTTTGGCGAGCGACGACAGGCTTGCTGGCGGCGCGGGCGATGATGTTTTGATCGGCGGTTTTGGCAATGACACTTATGTGTTTAACGCCGGCGATGGGCATGATGTTATCATTGAATACGGCCTCTCGTCCGCGGATACGATCGAGATAAAAGGATACGCGCCGGCGCAGACGATTCTGGCGCGCGATCAGAACGGCGGCGTCATCGTCAACTTCGCAGGTTCGACGGATGAAATCCGATTCGATTTAAGCGATTTCGATTTGGAAGGCGATTTGGCCGGCATTAAGTATATTTGCTTCGAAGATGGCACGATTTGGGATGCGATCGACATTGCTGAGCAAATTGATGCGCAAGCGCTTGTCCGTGGCGATCAGTATAGCCAAGGATCCGCGGACGCGGACACCCTGCAGGGCGGCTTCGGCGCCAACGATCTGCTCGCCGGCGGCGCGGGCGGCGACATCTACATTTTTGGCTTGGGTGACGGTCGCGACTCAATCGCCGAAAATCCTGGCGAAGGCTTCGATGTCGTTCAGATCGAGAACTTCGCATCAACGGATGTGACTGTCTATGCCTACAACCAGGATATCGTTTTTAGATTCGCAGGCGGCTCTGATGTCCTGACGCTTGCCTACAATTGGGATCTCTGGGCCGAATCCAGCATTGAAGAGATTTGGTTCAGCGATAATGTGACGTGGACCGCGCCGCAATTCCAGGCGCTCGCCATAGCTAGCCAACAGACATCGGGCAATGATGACATTCTGGGCTTCAGCGGCGATGAAACCTTCGCCGGCGGCAAGGGCGACGACTTTCTCGCTGGCGATTATGGCGACGATATATATGCCTACACTAAAGGCGACGGCGCGGACATCATCGACGAATGGAGCTATGGCGGAACCGATACGCTCGAACTCCACGGATATACGCCTTCCGAAGTCTTATTCAGCCGTTCTGGACAAGACCTTATCCTCCGCTTTGCGTCGCCCGCCGACTCGATCCGTTTGCTTGCGTCATTCGACAATCTGGATCAGGCCGGAGTCGAGTCGATTGTATTCGACAATGGCGTGACATGGTCGAGCGCCGACGCTTGGGGCGGCCTTATTGCGCCTTCGGCTACAGCGGGCGACGATTATATCGAGGGAACGTGGGACGCCGAAACGCTTGAGGGCGGAAAAGGCAACGACACGTTGATCGGCAATGGCGGCGCCGACGACTTTATCTTCAATGAAGGAGATGGCCACGACTATATCAGCAATGACGGCGAGGGCGTCGTTCATATTCATGGCTATGACGCCGCTGATGTCTCGGCGACAAGATATGCGGGCGTACTCACGCTGCGATTCGCGGATGGGGTCGACTCGATAAGCTTTGACGCGCCGCTCGGCTCCGATTTCCCCTTCGGCGTATCGGAGGTTGTTTTCGATAGCGGCCTGAGTTGGACGATGGGCGATATGCTTACCCTCGCGGTCACTCAGATCCCCTATACGACGGGCGATGATCTGATCACGGGCGGCGAGGCGTCCGATACGCTTGTCGGCGGTCGCGGCGACGATACGCTTCGCGGCGGCGCAGGCGACGACACTTATATATTCGCGAGGGGCGACGGCCATGACACGATTGACGACCCATCACAATGGTGGGGCGGCTTCGATACGCTGGAACTGAATGGCTATCTGCCGAGCGAAATTGTTGCAAGCGCAGTCGGAAACGACGTCATTCTCCGCTTCGCGTCGACAGGAGATTCGATTTCTCTTTTGAGCAGCGTCCATGACGGCGCCGCCGTCAACCGAATCACGTTCGACAATGGCCAAGTTTGGAATGAGGCGACGCTGCGCGCCGCGATAATTGCGAGCGAAGCGACGTCAAGCGACGATAAGGTCTCCGGCTTCTCGACGAATGACATTCTTGCCGGCGGCAAAGGCGACGACCTCCTATCCGGAAATGGCGGGGCGGACACTTATGTCTTCACCCGCGGCGATGGCCGCGACACGATTGATCAGTTGAACTGGAGCAATAGCAGCGGAACGGTTCTGCTCCACGGCTATAGCCCATCCGAAGCGACGGTCAGCGCGGCTGGCGACGATGTCGTTTTGAGCTTCGCCGGAACGGGCGACAAGCTGACGATCAAATACGCCTATAACTTGCATCAAACCGACGGCGTTCAGAGCATTGTCTTTGACTCCGGCGAGAGCTGGACGATGTCCGAGATTCGCCAGCGCATCGTCACGGAGCTTGGCGCGGCAGGCAATGATTGTATCAGTGGTTCGGCGTTCGCAGATGTCGTGACGGGCGGGGCGGGAGACGATCTGCTGCGCGGTGGCGCCGGAGATGACACATATGTCTTCAATCGCGGCGACGGAGCCGATCTCATCGTTGAAGATAGCGGCGCCGGCAGGGATACGCTCGAACTTCATGGCTTCGCGGCGAGCGAGACGATCGCCTCTGCCTATGGCGACGACGTTTTCCTCCGCTTTAGCAATTCGAGCGATTCAGTAACGCTGAAGAACTCGCTGGCCAACGCTGGCTACACGGGTGTCGAACGCGTCACTTTTGATGGCGGCGACGTCTGGACAATGGCCGACATCCGGTCACAAATTTTGGCCGCTCGAGCAAAGGACGGAGCCGATACGATCTTCGGCTCCGATAGCGTCAACGACACGCTTAAGGGCGGGCTCGGTGACGATTATCTTTGGGGCCGCGCCGGCAACGACACCTATATTTTCACGCGCGGCGACGGCAACGACGTCATTCTGGAAGATAGCTTCGCGGGATCCGATACACTTATTTTACATGGTTATACGCCCGAAGATGTCATCGGCGGCGCGGTGTCGGTGGGATCCGATTTCATATTGCGCTTCGCGGGGTCGACTGACTCGGTGACGCTCAAGGGTTCTTTGCGGGATTATTACGGCGAGGGCGTTGAGCGGATCGTTTTTGATAATGGCGTAAACTGGACGCTCGCTAATTTCTTGAACAGCGTTAAAAACCAGTGGGCGACAACAGGCGACGACTTTATCGTCGGAACGCCTTCGGGCAATCGCCTCGAAGGAGGTCTTGGAGACGACATTCTGCGCGGCGAAGGCGGCGATGACACTTTTGTTTTTACGCGCGGCGACGGTCGCGACACGCTATGGGAAGACTGGTTCGCCGGAACCGACACTCTTGAACTGCACGGTTATACGCCGGATGAGGTGATCGCGCGCGCGGTCGCCCAAAGCGCCAGCATCAATGATTATGTACTGAATTTCCGCGGCACGGACGATTCGATTACATTAATCGATTCCTTGCGGGACTATTATGGCGCCGGGATTGAGCGGATCACCTTCGACAACGGCGTCGTCTGGAGGCTGAGCGATTTCCAGAAGAGCGTCACGGAACGCGCTTATACGGATGGAGACGACGTCCTCGCCGGCACGGTTGGCGTCGATCGAATCCGAGGCGGACTTGGCGACGATCGACTGAGCGGCGGCGCCGGCGACGATGTCTATGTCTTCGCGAAAGGCGATGGACGAGACATTCTTCAGGATAAGGGATCAAGCGCAAACGACAGGCTCGAGATTTCCGGCTACCAGGTCGCCGATGCTTCTTTCCTGCGCGTCGACCCGATGTCGACCGATCTTCTCATCTCCTTCAACGGCGGCGCGGATACGATCACAATCGCCAATGGGCTTGCGGCTGGTTCCGCCGACGCCATTGAAAGCTTCTATTTTGCCGATGACGCCGCGACTCTGTCTCTAAGCGCCGTGCAAGCGAGCATGTTGACGGGCGTTGCGTCTGACGGAAGCGATTATTTGACCGGCGCCGCGGGTAATGACGCTTTGGCGGGCCGCGGCGGTTCGGACTATCTGGATGGCGGCGCGGGCGACGACACATACTATTACAACGCGGGCGACGGCGAGGACATGGTGGCCGATACTGGCGCGTCGACCGCCGACATATTGCGTATTTCCGGCTATCGCTCTTCGGACGTTGTTCTTCTCAAGCGCAATCCGCCGGACGGCGTCGATCTTGTTCTGACGTTCACGGCAGCCGGCGATCGTCTGTTTGTCAAAGACGCTCTCGGTTCAAGCGCGCAGGGCGTCGAATCGATCATATTCGACGACGGCGCGTTGTCGCGCGCTGAGCTGCGCGCCAAGGTTCTCGCATTGGCGGGGACCAGCGCCGATGAGCATATCTGGGGCTTTGACGGCGCTGACATTCTGCAGGGCAGGGCTGGAGCGGACTGGCTCTCCGGCGGTCTCGGCGGGGACGTATATCGTTTCGCCAAAGGCGAGGGCGCCGACGTCATCGAAGACAATGGCTCGGCGGACGGCGTAGACGAACTGGTCATCTCCGATTATCGCTCAACCGAAGCGTCGGTTGCGCGCTTCTATAAGGGAGACGACGGACTCGTTCTGTCATTCGCCGGAAACCCGGACGATCAGGTCATCATTCTCAATACGCTGAACGGCGACGGAGGGGATTCGATCGAACGCGTAACCTTCGCCGATGGCGTTACATGGGAGATGGCGAATATTGTCGACATGCTCGGCAATCACGCGCCGGTCGCCCGTGACGATGGTCTCTACAGCGTCATCCGCGGCAAATCCTTGACGATCTCCGCGGCTAACCTCCTGCGTAATGACTATGACTCAGACAATAATTCGATCTCCATTATCGCGGTGAAGAGCGGCGCGCACGGCGCTGTGGCGCTCGACGCCAATGGCGACATCGTCTTTACGGCCGATGACAGCTTCGCCGGCGCAACCACTTTTGACTACACGATCGCCGACGGGCATGGCGGACAATCGACGGCGCGCGTGCAGATGCGCGTCCGCCCGCCGGCTTCCGCCAGCGACGACAGCGGCTTTACAGTGACCGAGGACGGCTATCTTACGATTCGGGCGGCTCAGCTGCTCGCGAATGATTTCGATGGCGACCTGCTGACGATCTCGCAGGTTCTCGATGCGCAACACGGGACCGTCTCGCTGTCGAGCGACGGCGACATCTCCTTCACGCCGGCAGCGGACTATAATGGCTCCGCCTCCTTCCGCTATGTGGCGAACACCGCCGACGGCGGTCGCGCCGAGGCGACAGTGACGCTCAATGTCGCTTCCGCTAATGACGCGCCAGTCGCAATCAACGACGCGGGCTTTACCGTCGACGAGAACGACAATCTGGTCATCTGGAGCGACGATCTCCTCGCAAATGACGCGGATGTTGACGGCGACTTGCTGTCAATCGCCTCAGTGACTCCAGGCGCCCATTTGTCTGTGGCGCTGAATGACGACGGCGCCATCACCGTCACGCCGGCGGCGTATTTCTCCGGCGAGACGTTTTTCACCTACACAATTTCTGACGGCAATGGCGGCGTCAGCACGGCGACCGCGTCGGTTTCGGTCGCTTCCATCGACACGCCGCCAGAAGTCGTCGAGGACCATCTCACGATATCGGAAGACACGCCGATTTATTTTTCCGCCGCGCAACTGCTGGCCAATGACGTTGAGCATGAAGGCCAGACGATGACGATCACGCGCGTCTTCAACGGCTCGAACGCCTCGGCGATCCTTTACGAGAATGGCGAGATCTATGTCACGCCGCGCGTCGATTTCAATGGCTTCGCAGACTTCTCCTATGAGGTGGCGGACGGCGCCGGCGGCTATTCGATTGGTCACGCAGTTCTAACCGTGACGGCGGTCAACGACGCGCCTTTTGCGCTGAACGACGCCTTTAACGACGCCGGCTACCTGCATACGCTGCAGGACACGCCGCTCGTCATCGATCCGGCGACGCTGCTGTCGAACGATTATGATATTGACGGTCTCTCAGTTGCGCTCACTAGCGTCTCCTATGCGACGCATGGCTCAGTCGCGTTGCGTGACGACGGGATGATCGTCTTTACGCCGGATGCGGACTTCTACGGCCCCGCGACTTTCAGATATGTGATTGAGGATGCAAGCCATGCGATCGATGACGCTGTTGTCTCGATCTATGTCGATCCGACGCATGACGCGCCCCCGGTTGCGAATGACGACACTGCCGCGGGCTTCGAGGATGTCGAGCTGATGATTCCGCTCTCCGTTCTCTTCGCCAATGATTATGATGTGGACGGCGTGCCGCTCCAACTCGTATCGGCGAGTTCCGCGTTCGATAGCGTCCGCGTCAGCGACGATGGCGCGGCAATTATTTTCAAGGGCGCGCCGAACGCGCATGGCGCGCGGCCTTTCAGCTACACGATCACCGACGGAAAGAACGGCAATGCGACCGCCAACGTCTTCGTTCAGCTGGCGTCGATGAACGATGCGCCACTCGCCATGCCCGACGCCGCCTCGACAAGTTTCGGCGCTCCGCTTGTCGTACGCATCTCCAACCTCATCGCAAACGACCTTGACGCCGACGTCGATCCCGCCCATGCAGCGGAAGTCTTGCGCTTCGCCGGCGCGAATAACGCTTCCTTCGGCGCGCTGTCCGTTTATGGCAATGAGTTCGTCGTCATCGATCAGGGCGATTCCTACACCGGACCGCTTACGTTCAATTACACCGTCGCCGACGATCAAAATGCCGTTAGTGTCGCTCTTGTATCCGCAACTGTAACGGCGACGCACGCTGATCTGATTTCCGGCTCTGAGCAGCGCGATCTGCTGATCGGCTCGGACCTCTTCGAAGCGATCGATGGCGGCGCGGGCGTCGACGATATTTTTGCGCGCGGCGGCGACGACTCTATTGTCGGCGGGGCCGGAGGGGATAACATCGACGGTGGCGAAGGCTTCGACACGGTTTCCTATGCGGGTTCGAATGTCGGCATTCGTGTCGATATACAGAGTCGGCTCGGGCAAGGCGGCGAAGCGCAAGGCGACATTCTTTCAAACGTCGAGGCAATCGAGGGGTCTGCTTTCTCGGATCAGCTTTACGGCGATGCGGGGGCCAATCGGCTCGCCGGCGCCGGCGGAGCCGATATGCTCGTCGGCCGTGGAGGCGATGACGCTCTCCTCGGCGGCGCGGGCGACGACACGCTCGACGGCGGCGCGGGCGCCGACCATCTCGACGGCGGTGACGGCGCCGATACGGCGGATTACACCGGCGCCGCAACCGGCGTGACGATCTCGCTGCAGGCCGGAACCGCGTCGGGTGGCGACGCTGACGGGGACGTTCTTACGAATATCGAAAATATCATCGGCTCGGGTGAGAGTGACTGGCTCGAAGGCGACGCAAACGACAATGTGCTGGTCGGCGGCCGAGGCGATGATGCGATCCGCGGCCTGACCGGCGACGACATACTTGTTGGCGGAAAGGGCGCCGACGCGCTTGATGGTGGCGAAGGTTTCGACATCGTTGACTATAGCGGCTCTTCGGAAGCTATCGGCATCGACATGTCGGGGGCGACGATCGGCGGCGGCGACGGGCAGGGCGACAGCTTTACAGGCGTCGAAGCTGTTTATGGCTCCTTCCATAACGACACGATCATCGGCGACACAGGCGATAACATTATTCGGGGCGGCGAAGGCGCGGACGTCATCGCCGGCGCCGAGGGTTTCGACACTGCGGATTATGGCGACTCGACTCAGGAAGTCGTCGTCGATCTGCAGACCGGAATCGGCGTCGGCGGATCGGCTGAAGGCGACCAACTGGATTCCATCGAGGCGCTTGTCGGTTCGGCCTATGCCGACAGGCTCAGGGGCGACGCCGGCGCCAATCGGTTTGACGGCGGCGCGGGCGACGATCTCTTGCAGGGCGGCGCGGGTTCGGACGATTATCTCTTTGGCTTCGATTCACGCAATGACTCCATCATCGAGGCTGGCGCGGAGACCGATGTCGACCGGCTCGTGATGAAGGCCGGCGTCACGGCTCAGGACGTGTCGCTCATTCGGGAGGGGGATGACCTCGTCGTCGAACTCGAGCATGATGACGGTTTCATCATTGACAGCGTCAGGGTGACGGATCACTTCGCCGGCGTGCAAACCGGACTCGAAGAAATCGTCTTTGCGGACAACACGACCTGGAGTCGCGCGGATATCGAGCGGCTCTATCGCAATGACCATTTCAACGCGGCCGACGATCTGGTTCGCTGGGGCTTTGAAGATGCGCCCTACACGATTGACGGCGCGCTTCTCATCGAGAACGATACGCCAATCTACGATCCTCTCATCGAGATCGTATCCGTCCAGAACGGCGTTAACGGACAGGCCGCGTTGCAGGCGGATGGCGCGATCATCTTCACCGGCGCGGCGGATTTCCACGGAATCGCCTCTTTCGACTACACCGTGACGGACGGACGGGGCAGATTCTCGACCGCGACGGCGCAAGTTGTCCTCAAACCCGTCAATGACGCGCCCGTTGCGCATGACGATGGCTATAATGCCGGCGGCGATCCAGCCGCATTCACCGGCGAAGAAGACACGCCGCTTTTCCTTCCGTTAAGCGCGCTGCTCGGCAACGATTCGGATATTGACGGCGATCCGCTGTCATTTGCCGGCTTTGGCGTGCTTCTCGACCAGAATGGTCAGCCGCTCGATGGCGTAACCTTTGGGTCTGTCGGCGTCGTTGAAGGAGGCGTGGCCTTTACGCCGACGCGGGACTATTACGGCCTCGCCGGCTTCCGTTATACGATCGCCGATGGGCAGGGGGGGTTTGCCGACGCCCAGGTTCAGTTGCAGATCGCCGGCGTCAATGACGGGCCGCGTCCGAGCGACGATCGCTTCACGGTTTACAATGATCAGCCATTTGACATTCAGTTGTCGCGGCTGATCGCCAACGACCTCGATCCCGAACACGACACGCTGAGCTTTGTGAGCGCCAGCAACGCTGTCAATGGCGCGATTGCGATTGTCGACATTACGGACGGTTCATCAGTTGTTCCGGCCGTGCGGTTCACGCCGACCGCGGGCTTCTTCGGCTTTGCGTCATTCGACTATGCCGTCGCGGACGCGCATGGCGCTCAGGCGATTGCGCATGTCGTGATTGAGGTGAAGGACAACCCGCCGGTCGCTCGCGACGATTTCGGTTTCGAGACGATCGCTAATCAAGCAATCATTATCGACCCAATCGCCTTGCTCGCCAATGACAGCGATCCGGATAATGATGCGATTTCGTTGGCGGAACTCGATCTCTTCCCCGATCACGGCGAAGTTGCGTTCAACGCCGACGGCAAGATTGTCTTCACGCCGCACGCCGATTTCAATGGCGAGGCGAGTTTCGAATATTTCATTAGCGATGGCCGCGGCGAAACCGCGACGGCGACGGTGCACATCGATGTGAAGCCGGAAAACAAGGCGCCTTTCGTCCGCGACGATGTGTTGGAGGGCGTCGAAAATTCGCCGGTTCTCATCGCCGCCTTCGAAGCCTTCGCCAATGACGGCGATCCGGAGGGAGATGTCATCTCCTTCCACAGCTTCGAAATGCTTGGCGCGCTCGCCAATGACTTCACCAATCGCGTTGTCGAAACACGCGACTTCGGGGCTTCGGACTTCGATGTGTCCTCTGCAGCGACTTTGTCGGTCAAGCTTGCCGATGATTCCGCGCTGCCGTCCTGGCTCGCCTTCGATCCGGCGTCGTGGACCCTGAGCGGTACAGCGCCGGCGGATTTCGGCGGCGCGCTCGCCCTGCGCCTGACGGCGACCCAGTCCGACCCGATCTCGCATGAGGATGTGTCGATCACGCGGGATCTTACGATTTCGGCGAATGCTGGCGCGCCGCTATGGCGTCAGATCGTCGCGGAGGACTTCGCCTTGTCGGAAGCCGCTTCCGTCACCGCGAAGCTCGATAATGGAGCGCCGCTGCCGGATTGGCTGCAATTCGATTCGACAAGCTGGACCTTCTCAGGCCAGCCCCCGGAGAAATATGTCGGCCGTTTGCATATCGTGATCGAGGCGCATGACGCCGCGGAACAGATTTCCGGGAAATACGCCTTCGATTTCGTGGTCGATCCGACGATCGAGATCGGCTCCGGCATTCTGAGCACGGACTATGCAAACCGGCCTTTCTACGCCCACACGCTGACGACGGCCGAGTTCGACGCGCCAGTCGGCGCGACATTGACCGCAAGGCTCGCCGATGGCAGGGCGCTTCCGAAGTGGCTGTCCTTCGACGCAGACACGCGCACCTTCAGCGGTAAGGCGCCGAACGCCTTTATCGGCGATCTCGATGTCGAAGTTTCAAGCGAAAGCGTCGACCCCGTTACCGGCGCCGTGACGCGCAATGTCACACACGTACAACTCATCGTCGACGAGATCATTCTCAACGGCGGCGGCGGTTCGCTCGGCGTCGATGGAGACGACCTGCGTCTTATCATCGGCGATCCGGCTTTCACGGGCGCCGTTGCGATCCGTTATGACGCGAAGGATATGAAAGGCGCGGTCAGCGACGAATCCGCCATTATTGTCGTCAATATCCTGCCGGCTCCCGTCGCGATTGACGATGCTTTCGCGACGACGAAGAATGCGCCGCTTAGCCTCAGGATTTCCGATCTTCTGGCCAATGATTTCGACAAGGCGGACAATTTCCGCTTCGAGTCGTTCGCGCAGCCGCAGCATGGATCAATCCGGCTTGTCGCGACGCCGCTGCATTTCGACCTGCCGGAAAGCGCCACGCTCGGCCTCGCCGAGGCGGGTCGCAGCTTCGAGGTGACGCTCGCCGACGGCGCGGCCTTGCCGAACTGGCTCGGCGTCGACGCGGCGACGGGCGCGTTGACAGGCGCGCCGCCGCTGGATTTCGAAGGGTCGATCGCCTTGCGCGTTGTCGCGACGGATGGCCTGCAAACCGTCGCCACCACGCAATCAATCACGCCTGTCGTCGATGACGCTTATCGGATCGTCTACACGCCGAACGCCGGCTATTACGGCCTCGATCGCTTCACTTACAGGATTTCGGACAGCCAGCGCATCTCGGAATCGGCGACGGTTTCGATCAATGTAGAGCCGGCCAATATTCCGCCGGTCGCCGTCGCAGACAATGTCTCCGGCCTCGAGGATACGCCGCTGCAATTCGCGGCGTCTTTCCTGCTGGGGAACGATCGCGGCTTCGACGGGCTTCCGCTCAATCTCGTCGCTTTCGGCGCGCCGGCTCACGGCTCCATCACTATCGAAAATGGCGTCTTCACCTACACGCCGGATCACAATTTCGACGGCGTCGATACGCTCGAATATACGATCTCGGACGGCGTCAACTCCAATGCGACGGGCCAGGTCCACATCAATGTGGCGTCCACAAACCGGGCCCCGCTGACCGGCCTCGACATATTCGATGGTTATGAGGACGAGCCGCTCTTTATCTCGGTTGGCGACCTGCTGAGCAATGACAGCGATCTCGATGGCGACGCGATCAGCTTTATCGGCGTTACGCTCGACGGGCTGCACGGCAAGGCGGTGATCGCGCCCGATGGCCGCATCGCCATTACGTCAGACGGCGATTATTCGGGAGAAGCGCTGTTCACATACACAATTACGGACGGGCGCCTCGATTCGACGGCGCCGCGGGTTTCGGATTATCCGGAAGGAACGACCAGCCTTCCCGCCGAGCAGCGCGGCAATATTCTCGTGCGCTTCGCCGCTGTGAATGATCGCCCTGATACGCAGGCCGATGACTTCGTCATCGCAGAGGACACGCCGCTGACGCTTGCGGCCGTGGCTCTTCTGGCCAATGACAGTGATCGTGAAGGCGATGCGCTAACGCTGGTAAACGTGAGCGCGTCGCTAAACGGCGTCGTGTCGCTGGCCGATGGGGCCGTCATCTTTACGCCGAATGCCGGCTATTTCGGCAATGCCGGGTTCGAATATACCGTCGCGGATGCGCATGGCGCGACATCGAAGGGCGCGGTTACGATCGATGTGACGCCCGAAAATGATCTTCCTTTCGCTTTGCCGGACGACGGCTTCATAATGCTCGAAGATACGTCGCTTGTGATCGATCCCGCGAACCTGCTCGCGAATGATTACGATCCGGATGGAGACCCGATCAGCCTGATTTCGCTGAGTGGCGCGACGTTGCGCGCCGATGGCGTGATCGTCTTCACGCCTGCCGCGAATGCGAATGGCCTATTCGGCTTCAGCTATCAAATCAGCGACGGTTCCGGTTCTGCAGTGACGGGCCTCGTCAGCGTCAATGTGACGCCTGTCGACGACGAGCCGATCCCGGGCGACGATTTTGCCGTCGCGACCGAAGATCATGTCGCGATCCTCTCGGTTCACTCACTGCTGGCCAATGACGCCAATCCCGATGGACGCCAACTGCGCTTCGCGGGTTTCGGCGACATGCATGGCGGCGTCGCGACGCTCGATGACGCGGGCAATGTCGTGTTCACGCCATCGCCCGATTTCAACGGTCAGGCTTGGTTCGACTATTTCGCGGCAGACGCAGTTACGGGCCTCACGGGCGTCGCGCGCGTTGCGATCGATTTCGCGCCGGCGAACGACGCACCGGTCGTCGCAGCGCCGATCGACGCGCAAAGCGTCGCGGAGGACACTCGCTGGACATTCACAGTCCCGGCCGGAACCTTCACCGATGTCGAGGGTGACGCTTTGAGCTATTCGGCGTCGCTTACGAATGGCGACAGCCTGCCCGCATGGCTAGGCTTCGACGCCGAGACACGGACCTTCTCTGGCCTGCCGCCGACGGATTTCAATGGCGGGCTGTCTATACGTGTGATCGCTTCCGACGGAGCGCTGTCGGCGTCGGCCGGCTTCACGCTCGATGTGACGCCCGTCAATGACACGCCGGTCGCGCAAAGCGACGCTGGCTTCGCGGCGGTCGCGGATACGCCCTTGACCATTGCCGCCGCCGCGCTCCTCGCCAATGACAGCGATGTCGACGGCGACGCGCTGGCCGTCATCGCGGTTCATGACGCGCAGCATGGAACGGTTGCGCTTACGGCAACCGGCGTCGTGTTCACCGCGACCGCTGGCTATGCGGGGGCGGCTTCTTTTGCCTATACCATATCCGATGGCAAGGGCGGCCAGGCCAATGCCACCGTCGGACTCACTGTCTCCAATCCGGTGGTCGTTATTAACGGGCCGGCCTATGGCGGGGGCGTCATTCAGGGCTATCCCGGTTTTCAGACCATCAACGCTTTCGGCTGGAGCAACACGATCTACGCCAATGGCGGCAGCGGCGTGATCAACGCAGGCGCCGGCGGCGCGACTGTCTATACCGGCTGGGGCAGCCCGACGGTCAATCTGGCCGGCTATTCCAATGTCGTTTCCGGCGGCGATGGCGACAACGCCGTCTCCGGTTCGGCCGGCAATACGACCGTCACGCTTGGCGACGGTTCCAACGCGGTTTCGACCGGCGGCTACAACAATATTGTTACGCTCGGCAATGGCGCAAACGCCGTGAATCTGGGAGCCGGCAATGGTCGGCTAACGCTGGGCGGCGGCGACAACGTCATCACCATCGGCGGCTATGGCAATATCGTGGCGGCAGGCGACGGCGACAACGCGCTGACGGGCGGTGTGGGCGGCGGGACGTTCATTTTCGGGAATGGCGACAACGTCATTACGACGAGCGGCTATACGAACCGCGTCACCGTCGGCGACGGCGATAATCGCATTACGGCTGGGAACGGCGCGACCATCAGCGCGGGCGACGGCGACAACGCCATCACCCTGGCCGGCTACGGCAATGTCGTTACGCTCGGCTCCGGCGTCAACGCGGTCGCCGGCGGTCTCGGCGGCGATAAGGTCACGGTTGACGGCGGCTCGACGACGATCAGCTTTAGCGGCTGGACCAATCTCGCGACGATCAATGACGGCGAAGCGTTCATCTATGATCATGACGGCGGTTTGGGGGTGAAGGTGGGCGAAGCCGCCGACCATGTCGTGATCAGCGGCTTCGATGCGGCGATGGGCGAATGGATCGACCTGCTGAGCCCGACGATGGGCTATTCGTCGACGAGCCAGATTTTGGACGCATTGCACAGCGATGGGCATGGCGGCACGACGCTGGCGCTCGCCGGGGGCGGTCTGATCGAGATAGCGGGCGTCGCGCCAGATCAGCTTACGGCGGCGAACTTCCGAATAGGATGAGCGGACGTCGCCGCCGTCGCGAAAGCGAAGTCGAAAGCTTCGCTCGCAATGACGGCGGAAAACATCAACAAAAAGGCCAGCGATTCGAGTGACGGAAACCACTAGAAAGGCGGCCGCTCCCCTCGCGATCCTCGCTGGACGCAATCATAGAAGCGGTTCTTGCCGAAAAGCCGCTCGCCCCGGCCTGGCCGCTCGTCCTTCACGAATTCGCAGTTCTCGAAGACGCAGCCCACCAGGCGGCAATCGTCGAACACGCAGGCCCCGCCGAGATTGTCGAGCGCGAAGCGGCATCGCGTGAAGGCGCAGTCGATGAAATCCACGCCCCGGAAGGAGCAGCCGCGAAAGACGCAGTCCTCGAAAACGGCGCGCGAGATCAGCGCGGCGTTGAACAGCTCCCAATACCATTCGACCTGCGTGAAGTTGCAGCCGATTATGGCGCCCTCGACGCTGGGCTTGCTGATCTCCAAATCCTCGAAGCTGCAATAGGCGAAGACCGTTTCGGTCGGCAGCGACGCGAAGCGGCCGCTCTCCGTAAACTCTTCGCCCTGAACCAGGATCATCTCGCCCATGGCCATTCCTCCGTCTCCTTGTCGCACGCGACCGCTCCCCAGGCTCAGGCCGCGCACGCCGGTTTGGGCGACAGATAGGAGCCCAGGGGCGCCGCCGCCTTGCGCGGCCGCACAATCCGAAAAGAGCGAGGGGCTGTGGCGCCATGACTCCGCGGGCCAGCGGGTATGGCGCCTCGGCGGAAGGCTTTGCTAATACGCGGCAATCCGTCGCTCGCATTCCGGCTCAGGATCGGCTATGTAAGAAAACGTCCAAACAAGGCGGCAGGCAGGACGGGGCCTTCCGCCGGGTTTGATGGGCATCAAGGATCGAAGGGTTCCGTAAATGGTGTATGGGCGATATTTCGAGGCGGCCGTCTCCCGTCTGAAGGACGAGCGCCGCTATCGCGTTTTCGTGCATCTCGAGCGCGACGTCGAATCCTTCCCTCTCGCCAGGTGGCATCGCGACGACGGCAGCGTCCAGGACGTCACCGTCTGGTGCTCCAACGACTATCTCGGCATGGGCCAGCATCCCGAAGTGATCGCGGCCATGGTCGACACGGCGTCGCGGGTCGGCGCCGGGGCGGGCGGCACCCGCAATATTTCCGGCACCAGCCACGCCATCGTGGAGCTTGAGCGCGAGCTTGCCGATCTCCATGGCAAGGAGGCCGCCCTCGTCTTCACCTCGGGCTGGATCTCCAATCTCGCGGCGATCTCGACCGTCGCCGACCTGCTGCCGAACTGCGTCATCCTCTCCGACGCATCCAATCACAATTCCATGATCGAGGGCGTGAAGCGCTCGCGCGCCGAGCGCAAGATCTTCCGCCATAACGATCTCGCCCATCTCGAGGAGCTGCTGATCGAGGCCGGCGACCGGCCGAAGCTCGTCGTGTTCGAGAGCCTCTATTCGATGAACGGCAATATCGCTCCGGTCGGCGAGATCGCGGCGCTGGCCGAGCGCTACGGCGCCATGACCTATGTCGACGAAGTCCACGCCGTCGGCATGTATGGCGCGCGCGGCGGCGGCATTTGCGAGCGCGAAGGCGTGATGAACCGCATCGATGTGATCGAGGGCACGCTGGCCAAGGGCTTCGGCGTGATCGGCGGCTATGTCGCCGGCGACGCCATGGTCATCGACGCGATTCGCTCCTATGCGGGCGCCTTCATCTTCTCGACGGCCCTGCCGCCCGCCGTCGCGGCGGCGGCCTGCGCCTCCGTCCGGCTTCTCAAGCGCCGGACCGATTTGCGCGCGGCGCATCAGCGCGCGGCCCATATCACGAAGCACGCGCTCGCGGCGGCCGGCCTGCCCATTCTGGAGAACGGCTCGCATATCGTGCCGGTGATGGTGCGCGACGCGGAGCTGTGCAAGGCGGCGAGCGACCTGCTGCTCTCGCGCCACAATATCTACATCCAGCCGATCAATTATCCGACCGTCGCCAAGGGGTCGGAGCGCCTGCGCATCACGCCGACGCCGCGCCACACGCATGAGCATATTGCGCAGCTCGTCGAGGCGATGGTCGATGTGTGGCAAACGCTCGGCATCGCCTTTGTCGAGCCGCCGGCGCATCTCCATGTCGACCAGAAGAGCGACGAACGCTGCGCCTATCCCGAGATCAAGCTCGCCGCGCAGTGACGAAGCGGCTCGGGGAAGCGTGACGCATGGCCGGGCCCGCCCGGCCATCTTTTTTACGCGAGCGCGTCGCGTCGATTTCATGGAATTTTCAAATCCGCCACGGGGCGTAAAATTTTATCCGTTTGTTTGGGCCGCCGTTAAAGGGCGCGTTGTTTTCTGGTTCGACTACGAACGGACAAACCGCATTCGCTATGGGGTTCGTCGCCATGAGCCGGATTCGATTTTCCTTTGACAGCAATGTCGCGGCGGTCGCGGCGAAGCCGGAGGTCCAGGCGTTCCGGGCGGCGCGAAGACGCGAAATTCCGATCCGGCGCCGCATGAGAGACGCGACGGAGAATTTCGGTCTCTTCGCCTTCGGCTTCGGCGCCGCCACGCTTCTCATTCATTTCGCCGTGGGCTTCTTCGGCGCCTCGCGCATGTCGAGCATGTTTCCGCCGCTCAATCTCTGAAACCGGCTCTGTCCCCGGTCGGCCCCCGTCATCGAGGAGCGAGAGCCGTTTCCCGGCGCGCGCGCTTTGGAATCGGTTCCGCCAATCGCAGCGCGACCCGGGCGCTCTGGATTGCTTCGCCTTCGGCTCGCAATGACGCCGCAAGCATCGTCGACCACGCTTTTCCGTAATCGGGCGACGCCGCCCCGGCGCCGTGCGATCTATCCGCCGAGACAGAAGGCCGCGAGCGCCGCCATATTGACGATCTCCGTATCGGTCGCGCCGAGCTGGGTGATCTGAATGGGTTTGTCGAGGCCGACGATGAGCGGGCCGAGCACGGTGGCGTCGCCCAGCTCCTGCAGCATCTTTGTCGAGATCGCCGCGGAGTGAAAGGCTGGCATGATGAGCACATTCGCCGTGTCCTTCAGCCGGCAGAAGGGATAGGCGCTCATCAATTCCCTGTTGAGCGCGATGTCCGCGCCCATCTCGCCCTCATATTCGAAATCGACGCGGCGCGAATCGAGCACGCGCACCGCCTGATGCACGCGCTCGGTGCGCTCGCCCGGCGGATAGCCGAAGGTCGAGAAGGCGAGCATCGCCACGCGGGGCACGAGGCCGATGCGGCGCGCGACGCCCGCCGCCTCGATGGCGATTTCGGCGAGTTCCTCCGCCTCGGGAAGCTCGGTGATGGCCGTGTCGGCGACGACGACGACGCGGCCCTTGGCGAGAATGAGCGAGACGCCGATGACGCGATGGCCCGGCTTCTGATCGACCACGCGGCGCACTTCCTCCAGCGCGTTCGAGAAATGGCGCGTGACGCCGGTCACCATCGCATCCGCGTCGCCCCGCGCCACCATGGCGGCGGCGAAATGGTTGCGGTCCTGATTGATCAGGCGCTGGCAGTCGCGCAGCAGGAAGCCCTTGCGCTGCAGCCGCTCGAACAGGAACTGCGCATAGACGGCGTTGCGATGGGAGAGCTTGGCGTTGTGGATCTCGATGCCGTCGACGAGCTCCACGCCGGCATTGGCGGCGTTGGCCCTGACACGGTCCTCGCGCCCGACGAGCACCGCCGTTCCCAATCCCTGATTGACGAATATCACCGCCGCGCGAATGACCTGCTGCTCTTCGCCCTCCGCGAAGACGACGCGTTTCGGCTCGCGCCGCACGCGCTCATAGATGGTCTGCATGAGCCCGGCGATGGGATCGCGCCGCGCCGAAAGCTCGTGGCGATAGGCTTTCATGTCGATGATCGGCCGGCGCGCCACGCCCGATTCCATCGCCGCGCGCGCCACGGCCGGCGGCACGACATGGATGAGGCGCGGATCGAAGGGCGCGGGGATGAGATAGTCGCGGCCGAAACGCGGGCGCGCGCCGCGATAGGCGTTCGCGACCTCGTCCGGCACGTCCTCGCGCGCGAGATCGGCGAGGGCCTGCACGGCCGCGATCTTCATCTCCATATTGATGGTCTTCGCCCGCACGTCGAGCGCGCCGCGAAAGATGTAGGGAAAGCCCAGGACGTTATTCACCTGATTGGGATAGTCCGAGCGTCCCGTGGCGATGATCGCGTCGGACCGCGCGGCGCGCGCCTCTTCCGGCGTGATCTCCGGATCGGGATTGGCCATGGCGAAGATGATCGGCTCGGGCGCCATGCTCCTCAGCATGTCGGGCGTCAGCGCGCCCGCGATCGAAAGGCCGTAGAAGACGTCGGCGCCCTCCAGCGCCTCGGACAGCGTGCGCGCTTTCGTTTCCACGGCATGGGCGCTCTTCCATTGGTTCATCCCTTCCGCGCGCCCGCGATAGACGACGCCCTTGGTGTCGCAGAGCGTGATGTTGCGCGGATCGAAGCCGAGCGCCTTGGCGAGGTCGAGACAGGCGATGCCGGCGGCGCCGGCGCCGTTGCAGACGAGCTTGGTATTCTTGATGTCGCGGCCCGTCAGCAGCAGCGCGTTGACGAGCCCGGCCGCCGAGATGATCGCGGTCCCGTGCTGATCGTCATGGAAGACGGGAATGTCCATCATTTCGCGCAGCCGCTCTTCGATCACGAAGCATTCGGGCGCCTTGATGTCCTCGAGATTGACGCCGCCGAAGGAGGGGCCGAGATAGCGCACGGCGTTGATGAAATCCTCGACGTCCTTGGCGTCGACCTCGAGATCGATTGAGTCGATGTCGGCGAAGCGCTTGAAGAGCGCGGCCTTGCCCTCCATGACGGGCTTGGCCGCGAGAGGTCCGAGATCGCCGAGGCCCAGAATCGCCGTCCCGTTGGTGATGACGGCGACCATGTTTCCGCGCGTGGTGTAATCGAAGGCGAGGGAAGGGTCCCTGGCGATGGCCAGGACCGGCGCGGCGACGCCCGGCGAATAGGCGAGCGAGAGATCGCGCTGCGTCGCCATGGGCTTGGTCGAGACCACGGCGAGCTTTCCGGGGCGCCCGCGCGAATGAAAGAGCAGCGCCTCCTTCTCCGTGAAGACGGGGCGATCGCCGATGCTCTCTTTCATTGGGGCAAGCCTTTTCTGATTGCGGCGCAGCATAGCCGGGGGCGGGCGGGATTCACAAGCGGTTCTCGGACGATATCGGACCGGAAGCGGCGCGCCGACGCGCGCCGCGCGCTTGGCTTGGGGCGCCCCGCGCGGCCTTAAGCTCCTCAGATCACCCACCCACCCGCTCGGAACAATCCCCTCCCACCCCGCGTTTCCGCATCTCTTTCGCGTCCGGCGCCCCTGCGCGCCGCTATGGAGGTGGGGATGAACAACATCATCTACATCGTCGGCTTGATCGTGATCGTCATGGCGGTCCTGTCTCTGCTCGGCCTGCGATAGGGGGCCGCCATGACCGACGCCATCCGGCCCGGCTATGCGCCGACGCCGCCCGCCTCCGCGACGGAGCGCGCGGCCTTTTTCACCGCCGTCGATTGGGGCGCCATTCTCGCGGGCGTCGCGGTGGCGACGGCGATCTCCTTTGTCATGGCCGCCTTCGGCTCCGGCGTCGGCCTGTCGCTCGCTTCGCCCTACGAAGGCGCCTCGCCTCTGACCCACGCCATCGCGCTGGCGCTCTGGGTGCTGTGGGTGACGGTCGCCGCCTATGCGGCGGGCGGCTATGTCTGCGGGCGCCTGCGCCGGCGCAATGTCGACGTTCCCCGCGACGAGGCGGAGGTGCGCGACGGCGCGCATGGGCTCACCGTCTGGGCGACCTCCATGCTCATCGTCGCGCTCGCCTTGGGCTCCTCGCTCTACAATCTCGGCAGGATGGGCGTCGATACGGCCGCCCAGCAGGCGCAGAGAACCGGCCTCGTCGTCAACCCGGTCGATTACCGCGTCGACGCCCTGATGCGCGGCGACGGCGATACGGGCCGCCCGGCCGCGCCGACGGCGCGTCCCGGGACGCCCACGCCCGCGGTCCCCATCGCGACGACCGCCGACACCCGCCAGATCGTCTCGCGCATCATCGCGCGCGGCCAGGCCACGGGCCAGATCAGCGACGAGGATCGCGCCTATCTGCAAAACGTGCTCGCCTCGAGCACGGGCCTCAGCCCCGCCGACGCCCGCTCCCGCGTGGAGACCGTCGCGCGGCAGGTGGCGGACGACAACGCCCGCGCTAAGGAGCTCGCCGACAAGGCTCGCAAGGCCGGGATCATTGCGAGCTTCATCGCCACGGCGGCCATGGCGCTCGCGGCCGCCTCGGCATGGAGCGGCGCGACGCTCGGCGGGCGCCATCGCGACGAAAATCTCGGACTTTCCGCGCTCATGCGCTGGTAGGAGGCAAAAATGGGCCGTTCGATTTTGCTCTGGCTGCTCGGCGTGCCAATCCCCATCATCATCCTGCTGGCGCTCTGGCGGTAGCGAAAAGAACCCCGGATCTTCGATCCGGGGTTTTTCTTTCCGTTCCACAGCTAGAACGGGCTCGCGAATGGCGCCGCCGCCGGGGCGCGGCTAAAGTGCGGCCATGAGCGAGAGAGCCCAGAATCAGGCCGGCGCGGCGGCGCGCGCGACGCCGATGATCGCCCAATATATCGAGATCAAGGCGGCGAACGCCGACTGCCTGCTCTTCTACCGCATGGGCGATTTTTACGAATTGTTCTTCGACGACGCCGAGGTCGCCGCGCGCGCGCTCGGCATCATGCTGACGAAGCGCGGCAAGCATCTGGGCGAGGACATTCCTATGTGCGGCGTGCCGGTCGAGCGCGCCGACGACTATCTGCAAAAGCTCATCGCGCTCGGCCATCGCGTCGCCGTCTGCGAGCAGATCGAGGACCCCGCCGAAGCGAAGAAGCGCGGCGCGAAATCGGTCGTGAAGCGCGACGTGGTGCGGCTCGTCACGCCCGGCACGATCACCGAAGACGCGCTGCTCGATCCCGCTCGCGCCAACGCCTTCGCCGCCGTCGCGCGCATGCGCGGCGACGGCGCCTGGCGCTATGGCGTCGCGAGCGTCGATATTTCGACGGGCGCCTTCGCGGTGGCCGAATGCGCGGAGGGGGAGTTGTCCTCGACGCTCGCGCGTCTCGAGCCGCGAGAAATCGTCGCCGCCGAAACGCTCTGCCGCGAGGAGACGCTCGCCGCGATCTTCGCCGCTCTCCGCGCGCCGGTTGCGCCGCTCGGGCGCGAGGCGGGCGACGCGGCGCGGCGGCTGATGGATTTCTATGGCGTCACGACGCTTGACGGTTTCGGCGCGCTCAGCGAAGCGGAGCTTGCGGCGGCGGCGGCCGCGATCCTCTATGTCGAGCGCACGCAGAAAGGGAGCCGCCCGGCGCTTGCGCGTCCCGTGAGCCTGCGCGAGAGCGCGGCGCTCGACATCGACGCCGCGACGCGGGCCAATCTGGAGCTGACGCGCACGCTTTCGGGCGCGCGCGAGGGGTCGCTGCTTTCGGTCGTCGACCGCACCGTGACCTCCGCCGGCGCGCGGCTGCTCGCGGAGCGACTCGCCGCGCCCTCGACCGATCCCGCGCTCATCGCCGCGCGGCTCGACGCCGTCGCCTTCTTTCTGGAGAGGCCGGATATATGCGCGGCGCTGCGGGCGAGGCTCGCGCGCGCGCCCGATCTCGCGCGCGCCGTGTCGCGCCTGTCCTTGCAGCGCGGCGGCCCGCGCGATCTCGCGAGCGTCGGCGCCGCGCTTTCCGCCGCGCGCGGCCTCGCGGATTTGTTCGCCGGCGCGGAGGGGCCGCCCGAAGTCTCGCGCGACGTCGCGACGCTCGCAAGCGCCGATGCGGGGCTCGCGCGGGAGATCGCGCGCAGCCTGAAGGACAATGCGCCGCTCGACAAGCGGGGGGGCGATTTCGTGCGTGAAGGCCGCGACGCGGAACTCGACGAATCGCGCGCGCTGCGAGACGAGAGCCGCGCCGTCATCGCCTCGCTGCAATCGCGCTACGCCGAGGCGACAGGGATCAGGCTGAAGATCAAGCACAATAATTTTCTCGGCTTCTTCCTCGAGGCGCCGGCGGCGCAGGGCGAGAGGCTCTTGCGGCCGCCCTTCGACGAGACCTTCACGCATCGGCAGACCATGGCCGACGCCATGCGCTTCTCGACGCGCGAACTCGCCGATCTGCAAAGCAGGATCGCTTCCGCCGCCGATCGCGCCCTGGCGCGTGAGCTCGCGATCTTCGACGCCTTGTCCGCGGACATCCTCGCGCGCGCGGACGCGCTTCAGGCGCTGGCGCAAGCCTTTGCGCGGCTTGATGTGCTGAGCGCGCTCGCCGAGGTCGCGGAAAAGCGCAACTGGAGGCGCCCGCATGTCGATCGCTCGCTCGACTTCGACATTGTCGGGGGGCGCCATCCGGTCGTGGAAGCGTCGCTTGAGGCCCAGGGCAAGGCCTTCGCCGCGAATGACTGCAATCTCTCGGGCGACGGGGCCGGCCGCATCGCGGTCGTGACCGGCCCGAACATGGCGGGCAAATCGACCTTCCTGCGCCAGAACGCGCTCATCGCGCTGCTCGCGCAGGCGGGCTCCTACGTGCCGGCGAGCGAGGCGCGCATCGGCGTCGTCGACCGGCTCTTCTCGCGCGTCGGCGCTTCGGACGATCTCGCGCGCGGGCGCTCGACCTTCATGGTGGAAATGGTCGAAACCGCCGCGATCCTCAATTGCGCGACGCCGCGCTCGCTCGTGATCCTCGACGAGATCGGACGGGGCACGGCGACCTTTGATGGCCTTTCCATCGCCTGGGCGACGATCGAGCATCTGCACGAGGTCAATCGCTCGCGCGCCGTCTTCGCCACGCATTTCCATGAGTTGACGCAACTGACGAAGCGCCTGGCGCGGCTCGTCAATCTCACCATGAAGGTGACGGACCATGCGGGCGAGGTGGTGTTTCTGCATGAAGTCGTGACGGGCGCCGCCGACCGTTCCTATGGCGTGCATGTGGCGCAGCTCGCGGGCCTGCCGGCGAGCGTCGTCGCCCGCGCCCACGCCATTCTCGCGGAGCTGGAGGCCGCCGACCGCCGCGCGCCGGTCGAGGCGCTGATCGACGATCTGCCGCTGTTCAAGCATGTGGTCGAGGCCGCGCGGCCCAAGGACGCGCTGCGCGAGGCGCTGGCGAAGATCGATCCCGATCAATTAAGCCCGCGCGAGGCGCTTGCGGCGCTGTATGAGTTGAAAAGAAAGCTTTAGCAGCCTGTGTCGCACGAATTGGCGGGCTTTTAGGAGGGCATTCATTTTACGCCGTCATTGCGAGGCGCGAAGCGACGAAGCAATCCAGAGCCGCGTCGACGCCCCTGGATTGCTTCGCTTCGCTCGCAATGACGGCGGAAAGCATGAGCAAAGCGGCCCTCCGGGCGTGACGTCCCGGGTCACCTCCAAAACGGCGCGAGCGCCTTCAGCCGTTTCTCGCTCTTCTTCGCATGCGCCGCGCCGGCCTGCGCCGCATGGGCGAACCAGCCGCGCACGAAGCCCGAGGCGCGCAACGCCGCGCCGCCTTCGGCGTCGATCTCGTCGAGCAGCGCGTTCGCCGTCCCCATGTCGTTAAAGACGCCGAGACCGTCCTGCATCCTGGCCAGCGCGGCCGAAAAGTCCGCGGCTTCTTGCTGGTGCGAAAAGAGGCTCTCGAAAAACTCCGCGCCATAGCGCGCCTTCTTCAGCGCGATGCGGAGCTCGTGACGCTCTTCGGGCGTGCGCCCGGCGAGGCCTTTCGATTTCTTCAGCACGCGCTTGCGCAGCTTTGTCAGCGCGCCTCGCGCGAAATCCCGCGCCGAGCCTTCCTCCGTCGCGCCAGGGGCCGCGGTCCAGTCTCGCTCGGCGACGGCTTTGCGAAAATCCGCGACGAAGCTCGCCGTTCCCGCATCGGCGAGCGCCTCCTGCGCGGCGCGATAGGCCTTGGCGCGATTGCGCTCCAGCGCGTCGAGCAGCGCATGGAGGCTCGGCTCGCCGGCGAGCGCCCGCGCGGGCCCGCCTTCGAGCATCTCGCGGAAAACGTCCCAATTGCGCGCCTGTCCGAGAACGCCCGCAAGCGTCTTCGCGCGGTCGCGGGCGGCGTCGAGCGCCGGGCCGGAAAGCGCGTCCCTGAACAGCCCGATCGCCGCGCGCAGCCGCCGAAGCGCGACGCGCATCTGATGCACGCTTTCGGGCGCCTGCCGGGCGTTGAAAGCCGGGAGATTGGCCTCGAAATGATCGAGCGCGGCGGAAAGGACGCAGACGGCGGCGTCCTCGGCCGAGTCTGTCGAGAGCAGCGCGACGGGCTTCGCCTTTTGAGCCTCGGGCGGCGGCGCCTCGATCACATGCAGGGCCGGATGCGGACCTGCCTTGGGATCTGAAGACGGAACCGAATGCGCCATGGCTTGACCTCTGTCTGTCGAGGCCGCTCAACTGTGGTCATGTGTTTGTCATAATCAAGGGCGCCGGCGGACGCGGGGCAAGGACCGGGATCATTCGCCGCGGCGCCGTTCCGCACGAGCCCATGTCGAGGCAAGCATGTCGAGGCAAGGATGCGGCGGCGCGGATTTCCGGGCTTTCCGGCGCCGGACTTGATTAAGACGGCCTCCCCTGCTTTATCGCGGCGCAATATTCACCCCGCAGGCAGGAGTTTGCGCCCATGTCCGTCTGGCCCGTCTATGGCAAAATCACCGGCCCGATCGTCCTGATCGGCTTCGGCTCCATCGGGCGCGGCATCTTGCCTCTCATCGAACGGCATTTCGACTTCGACAAGAGCCGCTTCACGGTGATCGATCCCGTGGACGCGCATCGCCGCCTGCTCGACGAGCGCGGCGTCGCCTTCCTGAAGGAGAAGCTGACCCCCGAAAATTATCGCGAGCTTCTCACGCCGCTGCTGACCAATGGCGGCGGGCAGGGCTTCGTCGTCAATCTCTCGGTCGACGTCTCCTCGCTCGCGATCATGCAGCTCGCCCGCGAGCTCAACTGCCTCTATGTCGACACGGTCGTCGAGCCCTGGCCGGGCTTCTATTTCGACAAGAAGATGGGCAACGACGCCCGCACCAATTACGCCCTGCGCGAGACGATCCTCGAGGAGCGCCGCAAGAATCCGGGCGGCTCCACCGCCGTCTCCTGCGTCGGCGCCAATCCGGGCATGGTGTCCTGGTTCGTGAAGCAGGCGCTCATCGACATCGCCAGGGACACGGGCGTCCTCGACAAGGAGCCGGCGACCCGCGCCGAATGGGGCGCGCTGGCGCAGAAACTCGGGCTGAAGGGCGTCCATATCGCCGAGCGCGACACGCAGCGCGCGCGCGACCCCAAGCCGAGAGACGTCTTCGTCAACACCTGGTCGGTCGAGGGCTTCGTCTCGGAAGGCATGCAGCCGGCGGAGCTCGGCTGGGGCACGCATGAGAAATCGCTGCCCGACATCGGCCGCACCCATTCGACGGGCTGCGGCGCGGCGATCTATCTGCTCTCGCCCGGCGCCAATACCCGCGTGCGCACATGGTGCCCGACGCCCGGCGCGCAATATGGCTTCCTCGTCACGCATAATGAGGCGATCTCGATCGCCGATTATCTCACCGTGCGCGACGGGGACAAGGTCGTCTACCGCCCGACCTGCCATTACGCCTATCACCCGGCGAACGACGCCGTGCTGAGCCTGCATGAAATGTTCGGCGCCGCCGGCAGGGCGCAGCCGAGCTGGAAGATTCTCGACGAGAATGAGATCGTCGACGGCGTCGACGAACTCGGCGTGCTGCTCTTCGGCCACGCCAAGAATGCTTATTGGTACGGCTCGCAGCTTTCGATCGAGGAGACGCGCGACCTCGCGCCCTATCAGAATGCGACGGGCCTCCAGGTCTCCTCCGCTGCTCTTGCGGGCATGGTCTGGGCGCTGGAGAATCCGGAAGCCGGCATCGTCGAGGCCGACGAGGTGGATTACAAGCGCTGCCTCGAGGTGCAATTGCCCTATCTCGGCCCGGTAAAGGGCTATTACACCGACTGGACGCCCCTCGACGGCCGCCCCGGCCTCTTCCCGGAGGACATAGACGAGAGCGATCCCTGGCAGTTCAAGAATATTCTGGTGCGGTGAAACAGGAGCGTTCCGGGCTGGCGGCTCCGCGCGGCCGCCCTAATTAGTGGCTTCCGCCACTCCAAATGCCGGTCTTTTTGCCGATGTTTTCCGCCGTCCTTGCGAGCGAAGCGAAGCAATCCGGAGCCATGATCGCGGCCCTTGGATTGCTTCGGCGGCCGCGCCGCCTCGCATTGGCGGCGGAGAATGAACATCCTCCAAAAGGCCCGTCCATACGAGTGAAACGGGCCGCCGGATCGCGGCGCCGCGCGCGCCAAGGCGGCCCTCTTCTTACAGGTCCCGGCGAAAGGGGCCCAACATGGCCAATGTCAGCAACGATCTGCCGACCGGCGCCCTGGCCCTCGCGGGCGTCGGCGCGACCTTGGGAGCCGCGCTCGGCGTCCTCGCGGGCGGATTCGACGTCGCCTTCATCGGCGCGATCGGCGGCGCGGTCGTGGGCGGGATTATCGGGCTGATCGTCGATCGCCCCGCCGCCTAGATCGCGTCGCGAGAATTCGGGCGTCATTGCGAGCCGAAGGCGAAGCACTCCAGGGGACGCCCGCGACCCGCGGACTTTTTACCATCAAGCTTGAACGCGGCTCTTGACAGGCGGGCGATGTCGGCCATTCTAGCACGGATGGCTTGGGGACAGGCAAAGCACGGCATTTTCCGGCGCGCGATCATCGCCTGCGCCGTGCTTTCCGTTTTTTCGCTTCAGCTCGCGGCTTTGGTCGGCTCGGCGAGAGCCGCCGGCGAGGCCTCCGGTCTCTCGCCATTCTCCGAGAGCGTCGCCGGGCTTTGCAACGCGAGCGGCGAAGGCGGCGACTCCTCGCATGACGGGCGCGACCCCGCCAAATGCTGCGGCGCCTGTCTGGCGAGCGCGCGCGCATCGTCCCTCCTGGCCTTTGTCGCCGTTTACGCCGTGGCCGCGAACCCGGCGCCGATCGCGCGAACGCTCTTTCTCGGCTGGGAGCGCCGCGAGGATCGGCCTCTCCCGGAGCGGTTGAATAATTGGGCGTCCCGCGCGCCGCCTTCCTTCTCCTGACCGACCGAACGCCGCCGCGAGGCGCGCGCCCCATTCATTCGGTTCAAGCGGCCGGTAGAGCCGCCCTGGGAGAAGCATCGTGTCTCCGTTCCTCTCGTCAAGCGGCGGCCGGCCGCGCGCTTCCGGCAGAAAATCGTCTTCGCTTCGCGAGCTTTTCCTTTCGAACCGGGCTGTCCTTCTTCGCTATCTCGCGCGCAAGGTGGGCTCGAGCGACGCTCCGGATCTGCTGCAGGAAACCTTCGTGCGGGTCGTCAGGCTCGAAAAGCCGGAGACCATCAACGATCCGTCCGCCTTCCTGAAGACGATCGCGACCAATCTGGCGCGCGACTTCATGCGCCGGCGCAAGACGGAAGCGCGTTACATACAATTTGGCGACTATGTCGTCGAAGCGCCGTCCCCGGACGCGCCGCCCGACGAACGCATGGAATATGAGCGCAAGTCCCTTCTGCTCCGTTCGGCGGTCGCCTCGCTCCCGCCGCGGAGCCGCCAGGTCTTCACGCTGCATGTTTATGAGGACGTTCCGCTTCACGAGATTGCGCGGAGGCTGGAGATTTCCGACCGAATGGTCCGCAAGCATATCAGCGTGGCGCTCCGGACCTGCCGCGCGGCGCTGAGAAACGCCCGGGAGTGATTTCCCGGCGCCGGCTCCCGTTTGCCGTCCGACGGCGTCTTGTGCTTAGAGGCCATAAAATGGCGGCGCGTTCATGCCGCGCGAGCGAGGATTGGTCCTCCGATGACGCCCATGAATGAGGAAGCGCGAAGCGATGACTCCGACCCCGCGGGCGACGCGGCGATCGAATGGTTCGTGCGCCTGAGGGCGGGCGATTTGTCGGCCGGAGAGGCGGCCGACTTCGAGAAATGGCGCGCCGGCAGTCCGCAAAACGCCGAGGCCTTCGAAGAAGTCCTGCAGATGTACGGCCATCTCGCCGGGATGAATTCGTCCCGGCGGCGGGCGGGCGCCCATCCGTGGCGGCGGCGGATCGTCGCCGGCGCGTCGGCTTTCGCCGCCGCTTCCCTGGCGCTGATCGATTTCGCCGACATCGACGCGCTGCTGCGGTCCGACTATCGCGCGGGGATCGGCGAGACGAAGCTCGTGACGCTCGAGGACGGCTCGCGCGTCCAGCTCGACTCGCGAACGTCGATCGCGCTTCGCTACGCCGCTTCCGAACGGCGCGTGATCCTTCTGGGCGGCGAGGCATGGTTCGACGTCGCCCCGGATGCGGCGCGGCCGTTTGTCGTCGAAGCGGGCGGCGGGACCGTGACGGCGCTCGGCACGGCCTTCGACGTCGCGCTCGGAACATCCGGCGCGCGCGTCATCGTCGCGAAGCGCCGCGTGAAGGTCTCGAATGGCGGCCAGGACGTCGTCGTGGAGGAAGGGCAGCAAAGCGCCTATGGGCCTGGCGCGGGGGTCGAACCGCCATCGGCCGTCGACGCGACCAGCGCGACCGCGTGGCGGCGGGGCAAGCTGATCGTCGAAAAGAAGCCGCTCGGCGAGGCGCTGCGGGCGCTCGGCCGCTATCGCCGCGGCGTCATATACTGCGTCAGGGCCTCGACCTGCGAGCGCCGGATCAGCGGCGTGTTCGGCTCCGACGATCCGCTCCAGTCGCTTCGAGAGATCGAAGCGTCGCTAGGGCTGCGCGCGATCCACCTGACCAGCTACGTCATTCTGTTGCTTTAAGGCGATCGCCGCCCGCGCGGCTTCGAAAATCTTCGCCGTCGAGGTTCCGCTCTTTCCGCCTGCCGCGTCCAGTGGTCAGGGACCGGGCTCCGGTTCCGACGATCATATGGCGGAGGATGCGGCGCATGGCACGGGGGAAGGTTCGGCGCAGGAGCGCGAAAATGGGGTCGACGGCGGTCGCGCTGGCGCTGAACGCTCTGACGATCGGCGTAGGGGGCCCCGTCTATCCCGCCCAGGCTTCCATTTCCCCGCAAGAGCGCAAAAGCTTCGTTCACGCATACGAGATTCCCGCCGGCTCCATGGGCGCCGCGCTCAACGCCTTCGCCGACAGGAGCGAGCTGCACGTCCTCTACGACTCCCACATTACGGAGCGGCTGAAGACCCCTGGGCTTTCGGGAGCCTATTCCGTGCGGGACGGACTCGACCGCCTCTTGTCAGGTTCGGGCCTTTCCTACCGCCTTTCCGGGAATGGCCGCGCCGTTTCGATCATCTTGGCGCAAGCGGGCCGGACGATGAGCGACGCGAGCCCGCGCGGCGCGACGGCGCTGCCGCCGATCGAAGTGGGCGCCGACCACAGGGCCGACAATGCCGGGAACGGCTCCGGTCGCGGGGCGGGCAAGACCGCCTATGCCGCCGAGCGCGGCGCGATCACGGAGGGCTCGGGAAGCTATACGACGCCGCTCGTCACGGTCGCGGGAAAGACGCCGCTGCCGCGAAAGGAAATTCCGCAATCCGTGTCGGTGATGACGCGCGCGCAGATGAACGACATGCAGTTGAACACCGTGCAGGACGCGATGTTCTGGATGCCCGGCGTCAGCGCGATCTCCAACGACGTCACGCAAAGCCAGCCCGCGTCGCGCGGCTATGTTCTCGACGTCGCGAATGACGGCGTCCCCAGTTATAGCGGCCTGGCCGGCTATCAGCAGCTCGATCTCGCCGTCTATGACCGCCTCGAAGTGCTCAAGGGCCCGGCCGGCCTGCTGAGCGGCTCGGGCAGTCCCGGCGGCGTCCTCAACGTCGTGAAGAAACGGCCGCGGGACGAGTTCAAGATCAGGAGCGAGTTCAGCGCCGGCTCGTGGGACAATTATCGCGGCATGGTGGACGTCACCGGTCCGATCAATGAAGACCGGACGCTGCGCTATCGCGCGCTCGTGCTTCATCAGGCCAGACATTTCTTCTTTGAGCCGTCGCGCGACGGAAACAAATGGGTGGGCTACGGCGCGCTCGAATATGACATCACGCCGGACACTCTGGCGAATGTCTCCTATACCCGTCAAAGAACCGCCGATCCGGCCTATTCGGGCCAGCCGGTGGCGGCCATACCTTTCTTCGGCCAGACCAGCCCCTATTTCCTCGACGCCCCGCGATCCTGGAATCCCTATCCGGACTGGGCGAATTACCGATGGGATACGGAGGACAAGACTATCCGTATCGAACATCGCTTCGGCGGCGACTGGGTCGCGAAGGTCAACTTCAACCGCCGGGACCAGGCTTTCGAGTTTGACGACGCCTATCCGACGACCGGCGTCAATCCGTCCAATTGGAGAGCGCAATACGCCCATCGGCATTTCATCTATTGGTATCATCGAACCGGCGTTGATTCCTATTTGTCCGGCTCGCTCCCATTCCTGCCGCTCAAGAACGCCTTGACCCTCGGCTATAATTACGACCGCTTCTCCTATGAGCACAAAGGCGCGCCTGCCGTCTCCGTGAACAATATTCCGGTCTTCTGGCCGAACGCGCTCGGTCCGAACCTCAGGCCGTTCAGCCAGGGCGGAGAGAATCAGACGCTGCAACACGGCGCCTATGCTCAGTTCCGCGTTACGCCGATCGAGCCGCTCACCTTTGTTTTCGGCGGGCGCCTGACGAATTTCTTCGCCAAGAGCCGCGCCGCGCTGCCGAGCATGCCCGGCGTCTGGAGAGACGGCGCGAAAGCCAATCACCGTTTCACGCCGTACATAGCGGGGATCTACCGGCTGACGGACGAAATCAATCTCTATGGCGGCTATACCGACATTTTCATTCCGCAAACGCAGCAAAGGGCCGACCGCACGACGCTCGACCCGCGCATTGGCGGCCAGATCGAAGCGGGCGTCAAAGGCGAGTTCCTGGACAAGAAGCTCAATACGTCGGTCGCCTGGTTCGACATTCGCGATCAAAACCGTTCTTTCGCCGATCCGGCCAATCCGGGCTATTTTCTTCAGGCGGGGCTGGCCGAGTCCTATGGCGTCGAGGTCGAGTTCTCGGGCAAGCCTTTTGCGGATTATGATCTTCCCGCGATTTCGCGTCCTCTGCCGGGCTTGGACGTCGTCGGCGGCTACACTTACATGAAAACGGCCCTGCTCGCCGACAGGAACAATCAAGGCAGGCCGATCAACTCCTGGTATCCCACCCATATGTTCAAGATCTGGGGCAAATATGATTTCGACGGGGAGCTGAAGGGCTTTACGGTCGGCGCTGGCGTCGTCGCGCAAAGCGGCCTTTCCGGCGCGGTCAACAGCCTGAACGAAGCGCGGCACGGGCCCGCTTACGCGGTCGTCAACGCGATGGCGGCGTACAAGCTCAACGACTATGTGACGCTGCAGGTCAATCTCAACAACCTCACCGACCAGAAATACTACACGCGCGTCGGCGGCGCGAACACCTACAACACGCCGGGCGAGCCACGCAATTTCATGGTGACTCTGCGCGGGGAGTACTGACGCCCGATTTCCCGGCTTCTCGACGCGGCCGCCGTCCAGCCGCCTGAACTTCGAGCTTTCGCAGAGATGATCGTTCACCCGGTCGCCCTGGGGAGGATTTGGACTCTTGCGCGCCGGCGTTATGTTCTATATTTGTTCCTTATTCGCGATATGTTCCGTCGCGGCGGGTCGAGCCGCGTCGGAGCATAAGTCCCCAGAATCGCGAAATGGGAAGCCGGCGCCGCCGGCTTCCCATCGAGGCCGGTTTCTCGCTTCGGGAGTTCGTCATGGGTCGGCTCGCGGAAATCTCTTCCCATCCCGCCGCGGTCCCGGCGGGATCGCTCGTGGAGCCGGAGCGCCGGCGCGGGCGCGGCGCGCTGTCGAAGCGCGGCGGACGCTACGAGGCGGAAAGCCGGGAGGAAATCGACGACGGCTGGGGGTCGCTCGAAAGTCTCGAGGCCCTCAAGACCAATATTCATGTCGAGAAGCCGCGCTCGATCGTCACGCGCAACGATTCGCCCGACATCTCCTTCGACCGCTCCATCAATCCCTATCGCGGCTGCGAGCATGGCTGCGTCTACTGCTTCGCGCGGCCGACCCATGCTTATATGGGCCTCTCGCCCGGGCTCGATTTCGAGACGGAGATCTTCGTCAAGGACGGCGCCGCGCAGCTCCTCGAGCGCGAATTGTCCGCGCCCAGATATGTTCCCAAGGTCATCGCGATTGGAACGAACACCGATCCCTATCAGCCTGTGGAGAAGCGCCATCGCGTCATGCGGTCGATTCTCGAGGTCCTGGCGCGCGCGCGGCATCCGGTCGCGATCGTCACGAAGTCCGCGCTGGTGCTGCGCGATCTCGATCTCCTCGCGCCCATGGCGCGCGAGGGACTCGCGAAAGTCGCTTTCTCGGTGACGACGCTCGACCCGCGCCTCGCGCGCATCATGGAGCCGCGCGCCGCGACGCCCGAGCGCCGGCTCGACGCCATGGAAAAGCTCGCGGCGGCGGGCGTTCCCGTCGCCGTGATGACGGCGCCGGTCATTCCGGCGGTCAATGACGACGAGATCGAAGCCATATTGACGCGCGCGCATGCGGCCGGCGCGCGCGAGGCCGGCTATATCATGCTGCGCTTGCCGCTCGAATTGCGCGATCTTTTCAGCGAATGGCTCGTCGCCCATTTCCCGGACAAGGCGCGCCGCGCTTTGTCGCTCGTGCGCTCGACGCGCGGCGGCAAGATCTACGATCCGACTTTCGGCAAGCGCATGACGGGCGACGGGCCCTATGCCTGGATGATCGGCCGGCGTTTCGAGATCGCCGCGAAGCGGCTGGGCTTCTCCCAGTCGTCGATGAAGCTGCGAACCGATCTTTTCGAACCGCCGCGACGCGGACCGCAGCAGCTCACGCTGTTTTAGAGAGCCGAAAAGGGCGGGAAGCGCGCTCTGCGCCGAGAGATCGATCGCGCCGGAAGGATTTTTCTCGACCTTCCGGACGTCATGCCGCTAAAAGGCGATGCGCGCGGCGTGTCCGTAATTTTCAAGGGTCGGCATGGGTCCGGATTTCCGTCTCGAAAGCCGTCTGCATCGTCAGGGCGTCTGGCCCGTCGCGGGCGTGGACGAGGTCGGGCGCGGTCCGCTCGCCGGCCCGGTCGCCGCCGCCGCCGTGATCCTCGACCCGAAGCGCCTGCCGCGCGGTTTGAACGATTCCAAAGCGCTCACGCAGAAGCAGCGCGAAGCGGCCTTCGAGATCATCATGTCGCGGGCGCTCGCGGTGAGCGTCGCCTTCGTCACGCCGGCGGAAATCGACGCGATGAATATCCGCCAGGCGTCGCTCGCCGCCATGGCGCGCGCGGTCGCCACGCTCTCCCATGCGCCGGCTTTTGTCCTGGTCGACGGTTCCGATCCGCCGCGTCTGTCCTGTCCCTGCCGGGCGATCGTGAAAGGCGACGCCCTGGCGCTTTCCGTTTCCGCCGCCGCGATCGTCGCGAAAGTCGCGCGCGACGCCATGATGCGGCGCCTCGGCGCGGTCTATCCGGATTACGGCTTCGAGACCAATGTCGGCTACGCCGTGAAGCGCCATCTCGACGCGCTGCGCGAAAACGGCCCGACGCCCGCGCATCGCCTGAGCTTCTCGCCGCTATGCGAGGGATGACGGCGCGGTCGTTACGGCTAAGTTTTTTGTTTCATTAAGATTTCCGTTCGAAAAAGGGACGGTTGCCAACCCCGCTCCTATACGCGGTTTTTACTTCGTTTCGGCAATATCGCACGCGTTGGTAGCGTATGCGGTGTTGAGTGAATGAGTAGCGCGCGCGTCGGGGCGGCCCGCCTCCAAACCCGGATAAAGGTCAAGCGTACCGGGTCTTCCATTGCGGGGCCGCTCCGCGCGGCGCCGGCGCGCAATATGATCCTGCAGGGCGATTGCGTCGAGCTGATGCGAGATATGCCGCCGGAGAGCGTCGATCTCGTCTTCGCCGATCCGCCCTATAATCTCCAGCTCGCCAGCAAGCTCACGCGCCCCGATCAAAGCCTCGTCGACGCGGTCGACGACGATTGGGACAAGTTCACGGATTTCGCGGCCTATGACGCCTTCACGCGCGATTGGCTCTCCGCCGCGCGTCGCGTGATGAAGCCCTCGGCGACGATCTTCGTCATCGGCTCCTACCACAATATCTTCCGCGTCGGCGCGATCATGCAGGATCTCGGATTCTGGATCCTCAACGACATCGTCTGGCGCAAGAACAATCCCATGCCCAATTTCCGCGGCCGCCGCTTCACCAACGCTCATGAGACGATGATCTGGGCCGCGCGCGACGCCTCGGCCAAACGCTACACCTTCAATTACGAAGCGCTGAAGGCCGGCAATGAAGATTGCCAGATGCGCTCGGACTGGCTGCTGCCCATCTGCACCGGCGCCGAGCGCCTGAAGGATTCGCATGGGCGCAAGGCGCATCCGACGCAAAAGCCGGAGACCTTGCTCGCGCGGGTGATCCTCTCGGCCTCGAACGCCGGCGATCTCGTGCTCGATCCCTTCTTCGGCACCGGCACGACCGGCGCCGTGGCGAAGCGCTTGCGCCGCGACTATGTCGGACTCGAACGCGAGCCTTCCTATGCAAAGGCCGCCGTCGCCCGCATCGCCGCGATCGAGCCCTTGTCTGAAGAGGCGGTCGCCGCCGCGCCTTCGAAACGCGCGGAGCCGCGCATCGCTTTTGCGAGCCTCGTTGAAGCCGGCCTCATCGCGCCGGGCGCCGCGCTGACCGACGCGAAGAAACGCCACATGGCGACCGTGCGCGCGGACGGGACCGTGTCCCTGTCAGGCTTTGTCGGCTCGATCCACAAGACCGGCGCTCTGGCGCAGGGCCTTCCCGCCTGCAACGGCTGGACTTTCTGGCATTACGAAGAGAAGGGCCGTCTTGCCCCGATCGACGATTTGCGCGCGCAGATACGCGAAAGATTGCGCGAGGCGGCCGAGTAAAAGCCAACGCCCGTCATTGCGAGCGAAGCGAAGCAATCCAGCGCCGCGTCGCGGGCGCTGCTGGATTGCTTCGTCGCTTTCGCTCCTCGCAATGACGATCAAAAAGCCGCCATAGAAGCCTACGAGCGGAACGACGCCGATGAAGGCGCGATAGGCGACGAAGGGCCAGGCGGGGAAGCGCTCGAGAATGCGCAACAGGCGAAAGATTGCGCGAAGGGGCGGAGTAAAGGCCAACGCCCGTCATTGCGAGCGAAGCGAAGCAATCCAGAGCCGCGCCGACGCCCCTGGATTGCTTCGTCGTTTCGCTCCTCGCAATGACGATCAGACCAAAAAGCCGCCATAGAAGCCCACGAGCAGAACGACGCCGATGAAGGCGCGATAGGCGACGAAGGGCCAGGCGGAGAAGCGCTCGAGAATGCGCAACAGGCCCCAGATCGCCGCGAAGGCCGAGATCGAGGCCACGAGAAGACCCACGGATAGGACCGACCATCCGTGAAAATCGAGATGCGCCTTATGCAGCTCCCAAAGCTCCTTCAGCCCCGCGAGCGCGATGGCGGGCAGGCCGAGCAGGAAGGAGAAACGCGCCGCTTCCTCGCGCTTGAGATCGAGGAACAGCGCGGCGGTGAGCGTCGAGCCGGAGCGCGACACGCCGGGGATGAGCGCGCCCACTTGCGCGAAGCCGACGATCATCGCGTCCTTGAGGCTCACATGATCGAGCGTGCGCTTGTGGTTGCAATAGAGCTCCGCGATGGCGAGCAGCGCCGCCATCACGATGCAGGAAATGCCGATCACGGGCAGCGAGCGCAAGGGCGAACCGCATATGTTCAGCGTATGCGAGAGCAGAATGCCCGCAAGCCCGATCGGGATGGTCGCCAGCCCGATCCAGAAGACGAAACGGAAGGTCCAGTCGTTGAAGTCTCGCCGCCTGATCGCGGAAATCGAGCCGACGGCCAGCGTGCGGATATCGCCCCAAAAATAGCTGATGACGGCGGCGAGCGCGGCGAGCTGCATGGCGGCGGAGAAGGCGGAGCCGGGATCCTTCCAGCCAAGCAGCGCCGGCACGATGCGCATATGGGCCGTCGAGGAGATCGGCAGAAGCTCGGAAATGCCCTGGACCACGCCGAGCGCCGCCACCTTCATGTAACCGAGATCGACGAAACCCGTATCGAGTCCGTTGGTGCAAGCCGAGGCCATGTCATTCCCTGTCGGAGGCTGCGCGCGGCGCGCCGTGGAAATTTACCATGGCGCGCATTTGGTTAATGGAGAGCAAATGTGGCGGGCGCGCGAAATAGGCGGCGGAGCCCGGACGTCGCCCGCCTCCGGAAGCTCGGGGAAATCGCCTTCACGGCCGGGACGCTATTTGAACAAGGCGAGCGCTTTCAGGACCGTCACCGAGACGCCCCAGGCGAGCGGAACGCCGACGGCGAGCCAGGACAAGACGAGGATCGGCGAGAACCCAGCCGGCAGCGCGCGCGCCGCCGCTGGCGAATCGCCCTCGGGCTCGAGGCCCTCCTCGACGAAATCCTCGAAATCCGCGTGCGGCTCCTTCTCGTCGCGCTTGACGGCGGCGACGCTCGTCTTCTTCGCCGCCGCGGCCTCCTCGTCGCTCATGTAATATTTCTCCGCCACGGGCCCGACGAGGAGGTTGCAGGCGAGGCCCGCGAGCAGCAGGCCGGCGAGCACATACATGGTCTGATTGTAAGCGGCCTCGCGCGGCACCCCGATCGAGAGCTGATATTCGCGGATATAGTTGACGAGCACCGGTCCGAGCACGCCCGCCGTCGACCAGGCGGTGAGCAGCCGCCCATGGATCGCGCCGACATAATGCGTGCCGAAAATGTCGGCGAGATAGGCGGGAATCGTCGCGAAGCCGCCGCCATACATGGTGATGATGACGGCGAAGAGCAGCACGAAGAGGAAGACGACGCCGCCCTTCGCCGCGAAGGGAACCGCCGCATAGAGGATGAAGCCGGCGACGAAGAAAATGGCGTAGGTCCCCTTGCGGCCGAAGGCGTCGGAGGCCGAGGCCCAGCCGATGCGCCCGCCAATGTTGCAAAGGCTCAGGAGCCCGGTGAAGCCGGCGGCGATGGCGGCGATCGCCTTCTTCTGGTCGCCGTTCAGCGCGTCGAAGCCGAGATCGACGCCGATGAGCTTGCCGCCAAAGACTTCCTGCAGCATGGGCGAGGCCATGCCGAGCACGCCGATGCCGGCCGAGACGTTGAGGCAGAGCACGCCCCAGAGCAGCCAGAATTGCGGGGTCCGCCAGGCGACGTCGAGATGGACGTGGCGATGCGTCACCATGGCGTTGGCGGCCGGGGCGGGCGGCGTCCAGCCGGCGGGCGCCCAGCCCTCCGGCGGCACGCGATAGCCGAGCGCGCCGCAGACCATGAAGACGAAATAGATGGCGGCGAGCGCGACGAAGGTCTGCCAGACGCCGGGCGAAGACGGCGTCGCGAAGACGCCCATGAGCTTGTCGGCGAGCGGCGCGCCGATCATGGCGCCGCCGCCAAAGCCCATAATGGCGAGGCCGGTGGCGAGGCCGCGCCGGTCGGGGAACCATTTGATGAGGGTGGAGACAGGCGAGATATAGCCCAGTCCCAGGCCGACGCCGCCAATGACGCCGGAGCCGATCCAGAGCATCCAGATCTGGTGCAGATAGACGCCGAGCGCGGAGATGAGCAGGCCGCCGCACCAGCAGAAGGCGGCGGCGAGCCCCGCCTTGCGGGGACCGGCGGTCTCGAGCCAATGGCCGAAGATCGCGGCGGAGGAGCCGAGCAGCACGAAGAACAGGGTGAAGGTCCAGCCGAGCATGCTGATCTTCCAGTCGCAATCGGTCGCGAAGACCGTCGCGAGGAAGCCCAGATCGCCCGGGCATTCCTTCGGCTGCGCGCCGCCCACGACGCGCGACAGCGGCAGCCAGAAGACCGAGAAGCCATAGGCCATGCCGATGCACAGATGAATGGCCAGCGCCGCCGGCGGCACGAGCCAGCGGTTGAAAGTCGGCGAGGCGATGGTCCGTTCGCGGCTCAGGAAACTCGATTGCGGCGCAACGGCGACGTCCATCTCTCGACCTTTCCCGGCGCGAAAGACGCCGAAATGACGCTATGCAAAGACGAAGAACGATTGGTTCCCACCATGCATATCGCGCTGCGAAAGATTGATCAATGAAGGGGGCAAAGCGATCGGTCGAAGGACGACTGCGTTTAGGCGGCACGCGTAAACGCAGCGTGATCTAAGGCGTGGTCAAGTGAGCCGGCAATCGCGGGAGTCCTTTCCCTCTCCCCGCTCGCGGGGAGAGGGCAGGGCGAGGGGCAAAGCCGCCATGCAAATGGATGGCGGCTGGATTCTTTAGCAAATCTCCGATTTTCCCGTTGCGGCCTTGCCCCTCACCCCAGCCCTCTCCCCGTTTTCACGGGGAGAGGGGGCCGGCCGAACGATTCGCGCCCGCATCCTCATTCTATGCCGGCGTTTTGGCTGCGTATTTTCCACGCTTCGCTCATGCGCTTCGAGATTTCGCCTGGATCGGTGACCGGCGCCTGCGCCGCCGCCAGCGCGCCGCGCACAGCCGAGGCCTCCGCGGCGATCAGCACGATCGGCCCCGCCATATGCGTGGCGTTGGGCACGGCGGCCAGGATGGCCTCGCGATTGGGATGGCTCTGGACTTCGACGACCCGGTCCGCGACCGGGTCGCGGTCGACGCAGACATAAGGACCGATGACTTCGATTGCGCGGCCATCGGATGTGTTTCGGATGAATGTCACTTGCATGTTCTTTTCCGCCCATGCCCGGTTGATCGCTAGCTTCCTTGTCACAGCGATCATTGAAGCCGTTTACGCGGTCTCGGCGCGCCGTCTTTTTCGACGCCGAGACCCGCGCCGACCTCCTAGCAATTTTGGCGCCTCGGATGAGGAGGCGAAAGGGCTCAGTTCACGCTCTTCTCGATGATATGCGCCAGATCCGTCATGATGACGTTGAGGTCGTAATTCTTCGGCGTATAAACCGCCGAGACGCCCGCCTCCAGCAGCAGCTTCTCGTCCGCCGGCGGGATGATGCCGCCGACGACGAGCGGCGCCGTCACGCCCTCCTCCTTCATCAGCCGCATGACGTCATGCGCGAGCGTGACATGCGAGCCGGACAGGATGGAGAGGCCGACGCAATGCACGCCCTCCTTCTTCGCGGTCTCGACCAGTTCGGCCGGCGTCGAGCGGATGCCGGCATAGATCACGTCGAAGCCCGCGTCGCGGGCGCGCACCGCGATCTGCTCGGCGCCGTTGGAATGGCCGTCGAGGCCGGGCTTGCCGACCAAGAACTTGGCGCGCGCGCCGATCTTGTGGGAGACGCGCTCCACCTCGCCGCGCACCTTGTCGAGCTGGCCGCCGACCTGGCGCGCCGTCGAGGAGACGCCCGTCGGCGCGCGATATTCGCCGAAAATGCCGCGCAGCACATTGCCCCATTCGCCGGTCGTGACGCCCGCCTTGGCGGCGGCGATTGACGGCTCGACCATGTTGCGGCCTTCCTTCGCCGCGCGGGCGAGCTCTTCAATGGCCGCTTGCGCCGCCTTGTTGTCGCGGCTCTCCCGCCAAGCTTTGAGCCGGGCGATCTGGTCCGCCTCGACGCCCTCCGGCACGACCATGATGGAATCTTCCCCGGACGCCAGCGGGGACGGCTCGGTCGAGGTGAACTTGTTCACCCCCACCACGACCTGCTCGCCGGCCTCGATCGCCTCGAGCCGCGCGGTGTTGGATTCGACGAGCTTTCCCTTCATATAGCCGATCTCGACCGCCGCGGCCGCGCCGCCCAGCTCGTCGATCTTCTTCAGCTCGGCCATGGCCTCGCTTTTGAGCTCCGCGACCTTGCGGGCGATCTCCGGATTTCCGTCGAAAATGTCGCCATATTCGAGCAGGTCGGTCTCATAGGCCATGATCTGCTGCATGCGCAGCGACCATTGCTGATCGAAGGGACGCGGCAGGCCGAGCGCCTCGTTCCAGGCCGGAAGCTGCACGGCGCGGGCGCGGGCGTTCCTGGAGAGCACGACGGCCAGCATCTCGATGAGGATGCGATAGACGTTGTTTTCCGGCTGCTGCTCGGTGAGGCCGAGCGAATTGACCTGCACGCCGTAGCGGAAACGGCGCAGCTTCTCGTCCCTCACGCCGTAGCGGTCGCGGGTGATTTCTTCCCACAGCTCCGTGAAGGCGCGCATCTTGGAGAGTTCGGTGACGAAGCGCATGCCGGCGTTGACGAAGAAGGAGATTCGGCCGACGACCTGCCCGAAATCCTCGTCGGAGAGGCCGGCGGCCTTCACGCCGTCGAGAATGGCGACCGCCGTCGCCAGCGCATAAGCGAGCTCCTGCGCCGGCGTCGCGCCCGCCTCCTGCAGATGGTAGGAGCAGACGTTCATCGGGTTGAATTTGGGGCATTCCTTCGTGGTGAAGAGAATGAGGTCCTGGGTCAGGCGCAGCGACTGCTTGGGCGGGAAGACATAGGAGCCGCGCGACAGATATTCCTTGATGATGTCGTTCTGCGTCGTGCCCTGAAGTTTCGCGCGCGGCGCGCCCTGCTCCTCGGCGGCGGCGATATAGAGCGACATCAGCCACACGGCGGTGGCGTTGATGGTCATCGACGTGTTCATCTCGGCGAGCGGGATGCCGTCGAAAAGGGTCCGCATGTCGCCCAGATGCGAGACCGGCACGCCGACCTTGCCCACCTCGCCGCGCGAGAGGATGTGGTCGCTGTCGTAACCCGTCTGGGTCGGCAGATCGAAGGCGATGGAGAGACCCGTCTGGCCCTTAGCGAGGTTGGAGCGATAGAGCCGGTTGGACGCCTCGGCCGTCGAGTGGCCGGCATAGGTGCGGAACATCCAGGGCTTGTCGCGTCGCGGGGCAGACATGTCGTTCATCGGGCTCCTCCTCGGAATGCTGCGATAGCACAGAAGGAGGTTTTGACAAGTTGCGGCTTGGTCGCGCCCGCGCGGCGCCCGCCCTTGGAAGGCGCTTGGTTTACGACAAGGCTTAACCGATCACTCCCCCGACCGCGCCTTCGCCAAATCCCGCGCCGCCTCCGGCCACAGCTCCCGCAACGGCAAAGGCAGGTCCGAGACGACCTTGGCGCTCTCGTTGAAATCCAATTCCCGCCAGATCACCGCGAAGACCGCCCGCGCCGCCGTCGCCGCGTCGACCGGGAAGCCCGGCGGCAGCTCCCTGTCGATCATGTTCTCGAAAGCCTCGACATTGCGGACCGCCATCGGCTTGTCGGCCATATGCCAGCCCTCGTAGAAAAGGCCGCGCAGCAGCATGGGGAGCTGCGCGCCCAGATGAACCGCCTGCTCGGGAGTCAGCCGGTCGCGCAACGCGTGGAGCACGGCGCGCAGCGCGCTGTAGGCATGCGGCCGGTCGCCGAGATTTTCCTCTTCCGCCAATCGCTTGAGCCAGACATTCGCCAACTGGACCGTGTGATCGAGCGCCGCGACTTGTGTATCGCTCATGACCGAGGCTCCGCCTTGCGAGCCCGCCGCCCCGTTCCCTCAGATAAGCGGCTCCCCGGCCCCAGCAACCGACGCGTTTTCGAGGATGGCCGAAGCCCCGCAGGCCGCTTGCTTTCATCATGGGCGAAACCCGCCCGACCCGTCGGAATTTTCACCCTATGCCGGGCGGCGCCGGGCGATTATAAGCGCTGCCGGATTACATATTGTCTCAGTGAGCCCGGATGGGAGGGAGCTTTACCTTGAGCGAGAAGAAAGACCTTTACGAGATGGGCGAAATCCCGCCGCTCGGCCATGTTCCGAAGAACATGTACGCCTGGGCGATCCGTAAGGAGCGTCATGGTCCGCCGGAGACGGCGATGCAGCTCGAAGTCGTCCCGACCTGGACGCTCGACAGCCACGACGTGCTCGTCCTCGTAATGGCGGCCGGCGTCAACTATAATGGCGTCTGGGCCTCGCTCGGCGAGCCGGTCTCGACTCTCGACGTTCATAAGAACCCCTATCACATCGCCGGCTCCGACGCCTCGGGCGTCGTCTGGGCGGTGGGCTCCAAGGTGAAGCGCTGGAAGGTCGGCGACGAGGTCATCATCCACTGCAACCAGGATGACGGGGACGACGAGGAGTGCAATGGCGGCGACCCGATGTTCTCGCCCTCGCAGCGCATCTGGGGCTATGAGACGCCGGACGGCTCCTTCGCCCAGTTCTGCCGCGCGCAGGACCGCCAGCTCATGCCGCGTCCCAAGCATCTCTCCTGGGAAGAGGCGGCCTGCTACACGCTCACCCTCGCCACCGCCTATCGCATGCTCTTCGGCCATGAGCCGCATGAGCTGAAGCCCGGCCATAATGTGCTGGTCTGGGGCGCCTCGGGCGGCCTCGGCGTCTTCGCCGTGCAACTCTGCGCGGCCTCGGGCGCCAACGCCATCGGCGTGATCTCGGACGAGTCCAAGCGCGATTACGTCATGTCGCTCGGCGCCAAGGGCGTGATCAACCGCAAGGACTTCAAGTGCTGGGGCCAGCTCCCCAAGGTCAATTCGCCCGAATATCACGAATGGACCAAGGAAGCGCGCAAGTTCGGCAAGGCGATCTGGGACATCACGGCTAAGAAGGACGTCGACATCGTCTTCGAGCATCCGGGCGAGGCGACCTTCCCGGTCTCCTGCCTCGTCGCCAAGCGCGGCGGCATGGTGGTGTTCTGCGCTGGCACTTCGGGCTTCAACATCACCTTCGACGCCCGCTATGTCTGGATGCGCCAGAAGCGCGTCCAGGGCTCGCATTTTGCCCATCTGAAGCAGGCTTCGGCCGCGAACCAGTTCGTGCTGGACCGCCGCATCGACCCCTGCATGTCGGAGGTCTTCGCCTGGGAGAAGATCCCGCTCGCCCATATGAAGATGTGGAAGAACGAGCACGCTCCCGGCAATATGGCGGTGCTGGTCAATGCGATCGAGCCCGGCCTGCATACGGTCGAGGATGTGGTCGAGGCCTACGACAAGAAGAAGTGAGCGGCTACGCTCCTGTCGTCGTCGCGGGAGCGAAGCCACGGAGAGCCATTCCGGCGCCTAAGCGGCAACCGCCGTCATTGCGAGCGAAAGCGAAGCAATCCAGGGCCGCGCCACGGCGCCGGCTTGCTTCGTCGCTTCTCGCAATGGCGAAGCCGCCCGAACCCGCGACAACCGCGCGCCGGCTTGACGACGCGCCGGGAGGAATGCAGCTTGGGCGCTTTCCCTCACACCGGCGCCCTGCGCGAGGCCACGCGCGCGGGCGGCCGAAAGGATGCGGCATGCTGGAGGCGCGCGATCTCTCCAAGCGTTACGAGGGCGCCGCCGCCCCGGCGCTGAACCGTCTGAACCTGTCCGTCGGCGCAAGCGAAGTCTTCTGCCTGCTCGGCCCCAACGGCGCCGGCAAGACGACGACCGTCAATCTGTTCCTCGGATTCGTCGAGCCGACGGAAGGCCGGGCGCTGGTCTGCGGGATCGACGCGGCGAAGGACCCGCTCGGGGCGCGGGCGAAGCTCGCTTACATCCCGGAGACGGTGATGCTCTACGGCGCGCTCACCGGGCTCGAGAATCTCGCCTACTTCACAGAAGTCTCCGGCGCGCCGACGCCGTCCGCCGAGCTTTTGCCGCTGCTCCGCGCCGCCGGCCTTCCGGAGGAAGCGGCGACGCGGCCGGTGCGCCTCTATTCCAAGGGCATGCGCCAGAAGGTCGGCGTCGCCATCGCGCTGGCGCGGCGCGCCCAGGCGCTCGTGCTCGACGAGCCCACCTCGGGCCTCGATCCGCTCGCCGCCAATGAATTCGCCGCGCTCGTCGACAATCTGCGGCGGGAAGGCATGGCGATCCTGATGGTCACTCACGACCTCTTCCTCGCCAAGCAATGCGGCACGCGCATCGGCATCATGGCCGGCGGCAGGCTGGCGACGGTTTTCGGCGCCCACGACGTCGACCATCTCGGCCTCGAGCGCGCCTATCTGGATCTCTTCAAGACGGGAGCCGCCGCATGAGCGATCTGGCTTTCGGTCCGCTTTCCCGAACGGTTCGGGCGCCGGCGCGGGCGCGCGTCGTTCGCGCCGTCGCCGCCAAGGAATGGCTGGAGATGCGGCGCGACCGGCGCCTCCTCGCGCTTTTCGTCTTCGCCGCGCTCCTGATGCTCGCGGCGCTCGGCTTCGGCGCGGCGGAAAATGCGCGGGTCTCGCGCGAGCGCGCCGCGGCGGCGGAAGCCGACCGCGCCCTCTGGACCGGCCAGGGCGCCAAGAACCCCCACGCCGCCGCCCATTTCGGCCAATACGCCTTCAAGCCCCTCAGCCCGCTTTCGCTCGCGGATCCGGGCGTCGATCCCTATGTCGGCTCGGCCGTCTGGCTCGAGGCGCATAAGCAGAACGAGGCGCAGTTCCGCGCGGCGCGCGACGCCGGCGCGGCGGCGCGCCTGGGCGGATTGTCGCTCACCTTCATCCTGCAGACGGTCGCCCCGCTCATCGTGCTGCTCGCGGGTTTCGCGAGCTTCTCCGGCGAGCGCGAGAGCGGCGCGCTGAAACAATTGCTGAGCCTCGGGGCCCGGCCGCGCGATCTCCTGGCCGGCAAGGCGCTCGCTTTGATCGGGGCGAGCGCCGCGCTGCTCGCGCCCGCCGTCATCGGCGCCGCGGTCGCCGTGGCGCTGATGACGGACGCCAGCCGCCTGTCGCTCGGCGATCAATTCGTCCGCCTCGGCGCGCTGGCGGGGGGCTACGCCGTCTATCTCGCCGGCTTCGCCTTTCTCGCGCTCGGCGTCTCGGCGCTGGCGAAATCGAGCCGCGCGGCGCTGGTGGCGCTGCTCGCCTTCTGGCTCGTCAATTCCTTCCTCGCGCCGCGCCTCGCGACCGACATTGCGCGCAGCCTCGCGCCGACGCCGACCGCGCAGGAATTCCGAGCGGCCATCGCGAAAGACAAGGCCAGGACCTTCGGCCATGACGAGACGCATCCCGCCTTCCTCGCCTTTCGCGACGAGACGCTGAAGACATATGGCGTGTCGCGCGTCGAGGATTTGCCGGTGAGCTTTCGCGGCCTGACGCTGCGCAAGGACGACGAGAACGGCTACGTCATCTATGACCGGCATTTCGGCGCCCTGCAGGCGGCCTATGACCGGCAGGACGCGCTGCGCGCCAGCGCCGGCTTTCTCTTCCCGCTGCTTGCGCTCAAGCCCTTCTCCATGGCCCTCGCGGGCTCCGACAGCCGCGCGCAATTCGATTTCGCGACAGCCGCGGAGGCGCATCGCCGCGAAATCCAGAACGCCGCGAGCGACAATATCATCCATTTCCAGCGCGACGAGAGCTATGTCGCCGGCCCGGAGCTGTGGCGGCGCATCGCCGCCTTCTCCTATCGCGCGCCGACCGCCGCTTTCGCATTGGCTGGAAGCGGCGAGACCGTCGCGGGCCTCGTCGGCTGGCTTGCGCTGACCGTCGCCTTCGCGCTTTTCGCCGCGCGCCGCCTGAGGCCGCTATGAGCGCTTTTCTCGCCGGCCTGCGTTTTGAGACGCTGATCCTGAGGCGCGAGCGCGCCGTATGGCTGGCGCTCGGCGCGCTCGTCGCCGCCATCCTCTTTTCGCTCTCGACAAGCGCCGCGCGCGTCGAGGCGCGAAAGAGCATTGTCGCCGCCGCGCGGGCCGAAGAGGCGCTGCGCCTGGAGGGGCTGAAGAACACGCTCGCAACGCTTGAAAAGGGCGAGGCGAAGGAGGAGCCGCCGCCCTATCGCGACCCGCGCAACGCGGCCTTCATGGGCGGCGGACCCGCCGCCCGCGTCGCCGCGCTCGCCGCCGCGCCGCTGGCGATCGCGGCCATCGGGCAGAGCGACCTCTTTCCGCCGGTGGTGAAAGTGACGACGGGCTCGAAGGACGGCTTTCTTTACGCCGACGAAATCGAGAACCCCGCCAATCTCATGAGCGGGTCGACGGATCTCGCCTTCGTCGTCGTCTTCGTCTATCCGCTCGTCATTCTCGCGCTGGCTTTCAATCTGCTGGCCGGCGAGCGGGAGCAGGGGACGCTCGCCATGACGCTCGCCTCGGCGAGGAAACCGGGCGCGGCGCTTGCAGGCAAGTTCGCGGCGCGGGCGCTGGCTCCCGTCATGGCGACGCTTCTCGCCGCGACGGCCGGCGTCGCGTTCTTCGCAGGCGCCGGCGCCGTCCTCTCCGCATCCTTCGCCAAGCTCGCGGCGATCGTCCTCGTCTACGGCCTGTTCTGGGCGGCGCTCGCCGGCGCCGTCGACGGGCTGGGCAAAAGCTCGGCCTTCAACGCGCTGGCGCTGATCTGCGCCTGGGTGGTCCTGACCATGCTGGCGCCTGCGGGAATCAACAGTCTCGCCGGCTACGCCCATCCCGCGCCCTCGCGCATCGACATGGTTCTCGCCGCGCGCGCGGCCTCGACCGACGCCGACAAGGCGCGCGACGCCGCGCTCGCCCGCTATCTCGACGAGCATCAGGGCGAGAAGCGCGACCGCGCGCGCGAGGGAACGCTGCGCCGCCTCGCGACGCAGGAGGCGGCTTTCGAGCGGGTCGAAGGCGTCATCGCCCGGCATGACGCGCAACTGGACCGGCAGCGCGCGCTCGCCGACCGTTTGGGCTTTCTCTCTCCGGCGCTGCTGACCTATCGCGCGCTCGCCGATGTCGCCGGCTCCGGCGAGGCGCGCTATCGCGGCTTTCTCGACCGCATCGCCTCCTTCCATGTCGAATGGCGGGACTTCTTTCTTTCCCGCGCCAGGGCCGCCGCGCCGATGACGGCGGCGGATTACGACGCCCTGCCGCGCTTTTCCGAGCCGCCGGAACAAACAGACGCCGACCTGGCCGCGCCGCTTGCCGGCGTGCTCATACCAGCGCTGATCCTCGCCTTTTTCGCCGCGCGCGGCTTGCGGCGCGTCCGGCCCTGAGAAGCGCGCCCATCCGCGATGATGCGGCGCAGGGGAGTCCTGTTGCGTCGCAGCCGAAATGACGGCATTTAGGTCGCCAAAATTACCACGGCCCGCAAGGGCCTCATTCCGGGTAGGAAAAGAACGAATGACCGTCGCGACGAAACTCGATCCTGCAAGCTGGCTTTTGGGCGCCAAGGAGGCGCTCGCCGCCGTCGAGGCGCTCTATAATGAAGGGCTTGCGAGCGTTCGCGCCCGCGTCACGAAGGACGGCAAGCTGTCGAACGAGCTGATCGAGGCCGACCAGCACGCCGCGCACGGCCTCTCCTGGCTCGCGACTTATGTTCAGGGCCTGAAGGAGCTTATCGAATATGCCGAGCGCCTTCAGGGCGAAGGCGCCTATGGCGAGACGGAAGAGCTCCTGAACCAGATCGGCTACGCCGAGCTGCTGGCGCAGGTCTATGGCGGCGTTCCGATGAGCCAGGGCGAATTCGTCCGCCTCACCGATTTCGGCCTCTCCGCCGAGCAGATCGCCGCCCGTCGCCCGGCCGCGGTCGACCGCCTCATTCTCTCCGGCAACACGCCCGCGAACCGCGCCCGCCTCGCCGAGCTGATCGACCATCATTCGGCGGCCGAAACCATTGGCGCCTCGGGCCTCGACGAGACGCTGGAGGCCATCCGCAGCGAGATGCGCAAATTCGCCGCCGACAATGTCGTGCCCTACGCGCAGGAATGGCACGCGAAAAACGAATATATCCCGCTCGAGGTGATTTCCGGCCTCGCCGAGCTCGGCGTCTTCGGCCTCACCATTCCGGAGGAATATGGCGGCTCCGGCATGGGCAAGATCGCCATGTGCGTCGTCTCCGAGGAGCTGTCGCGCGCCTATATCGGCGTCGGCTCGCTCGGCACCCGCTCCGAGATCGCGGGCGAGCTGATTCTCGTCGGCGGCACGGAGGAGCAGAAGAACAAATATCTGCCGAAGATCGCCTCCGGCGAAATCCTGCCGACCGCCGTCTTCACCGAGCCGAATAACGGCTCGGACCTCGCGGGGCTGCGCACCCGCGCCGTGCGCGAAGGCGACGTCTACAAGGTGACGGGCAATAAGACCTGGATCACCCATCCGGTCCGCGCGGACGTCATGACGCTGCTGACCCGCACCAACCCCAACGAGAAGGGCTATAAAGGCCTCTCCATGTTCATCGCCGAGAAGCCGCGCGGAACGGACGAGAATCCTTTCCCGGCCAAGGGCATGACCGGCGGCGAGATCGAGGTGCTCGGCTATCGCGGCATGAAGGAGTTCGAGATCGGCTTCGACAATTTCGAGGTGCCGGCGGCGAATCTCCTCGGCGGCGAAGAGGGCAAGGGCTTCAAGCAGCTCATGGAGACCTTCGAATCAGCCCGCATCCAGACCGCCGCGCGCGCGCTGGGCGTGGCGCAATGCGCCCTCGACCTCGGCCTGAAATACGCCAAGGAGCGCATCCAGTTCGGCAAGCCGCTCTTCGCCTTCCCGCGCGTCTTCAATAAGATCGTGTCCATGGCGGTGGAGATCCACGTCGCCCGCCAGATCACCTATTTCGCCGCGCGCGAAAAGGACGAGGGCAAGCGCTGCGATCTCGAGGCCGGCATGGCGAAGCTGCTCGGCGCCCGCGTCGCCTGGGCGGCGGCGGACAACGCCCTGCAAATCCATGGCGGCAACGGCTTCGCGCTGGAATATCCGGTCTCCCGCGTCCTTTGCGACGCCCGCATCCTCAATATCTTCGAGGGCGCGGCGGAGATTCAGGCGCAGGTCATCGCACGGCGTCTGCTGGAAGGCTGACAAGCCTCTCGATCAATTCCCGCATTTCTCCCTCGCCCGAAACGGCGAGGGATTTTTTTTTGCCAATGGCGCGTCCGTCAATTACGAGCATTTTTCTCGAAGTCGGGCATACCCGGCTTCGCAAAAACGCGAAGCAATCCGGAGCCGCATGGCGGCCCCTGGATTGCTTCGTCGGCTTCGCCTCCTCGCGAGGACGACATCCCTGTCGAAATCACGCTTTTTTGTCGGCTCCCCGACACCCCTGTCGGTCGTTTTTTGTGCGGCATGCCAACATTTTTGCACTGCGGCGATTTAGCGCGGAGCGCTGTTATCGTTTGAGATAGTTTTGAGGTGCAGGATCGCCTTTACTCTGGCGAAAGCTCCAGGGCGCATTATATGTTGCAACGCACAAACCGCGCGGCGGCAATGCGCTAGGAAGGGCTCCTCGCGAAGCGGCAAGCTTTTTGCGCCATCGCGCGAGCCAAGGAGGTCGATATGTTGGAATCGGTCAGACAGTATCTTCAGGACTGGTCGGACGCCTGCGAATACGCCAATGAATGCGCGCCCGATCTGTCTTTTCTGGGCAATGGCGAGCCCTTCACGGCGCTGCTCTTCGTCGCCGCCGCCTGCTATCTCGCCTGGGCGGCGAACGAGGCCCGCATTCAGCGCCGCGGCGCGGCGCCCGCCGCCTCCGCGCAGCCGGCCGGCGAATTAAAGGGCGTCGTCGCCCAGATGCAGCAGGCCTCCGCGGCCCCGGAAAAGCTCGCGGCCTGATTTTTGGCGAATGTCGGCCGGCGCGTCCTTTCGACGCGCGGCGGCCACGCTTGTCCTTCCCGCTCCCCGCCGCCACATCATCTCTGGCGTGAGTTTATCGAGCGAGGGACGCAATGAGCGCAGTTATCGTCCATAATGGCGCGTGGGTTCTGATCGGCGACGGCCGGCGCGCGCTGTTCTTCTCCAATCATGGCGACGCCGAGCTTCTCGACCTGCGCGTCGTCGAGACCCGCGTCGAGGATAATCCGCCGACCCGCGAGCAAGGCTCCGACGCGCCGGGCCGCGCTTTTCCGGCCGCAGGCGCGCAGGCGCGCAGCGCCATGGGCAATGTCGACTGGCATGAGTTGGAAGAGGAGCGCTTCGCCCGCGCCATGGCCGACCGCATCAATGCGGCGGCCGAGAGCGGCGAGATGAAGGAAATCGTCATCGTCGCCCCGCCCAAGACCTTGGGCGAAATCCGCAAGGACCTCTCCGTCAAGGCGCAGAGCAAGGTCGCGGGCGAGCTTCCCAAGGATCTGACCAAGCATCCCGTGCCGGAAATCGAGAAGGCGCTGGCGCTGAAGCCGGCGGACTAATCCTTTCGGGCGAGAAGGTCCGGCCGCCTCGCTTGCGTGACCTTTACGGCCTCTTCGCGGCGCCATTTGGCGATTCGGGCGTGGTCGCCGGAAAGCAGGATATCGGGAATGGCGCGGCCCTCAAAATCGCGGGGCCGCGTATATTGCGGATATTCGAGGAGGCCGCCTTCGAAACTTTCCTCCTCGCCCGACAGCTCCTCGCCCATCACCCCGGGCAGCAGCCGCACGCAGGCGTCCGTCAGCGCGAGCGCCGCGATCTCGCCGCCGGAGAGAATATAGTCGCCGATCGAAATTTCCTCGAGGCCGCGCGCTTCGATGATCCGCTCGTCCACGCCCTCGAAGCGGGCGCAGAGGATCACGACCCCCGGTCCCGAAGCCAGCTCTCGCACGCGCTTCTGCGTGAGCGGCCGCCCGCGCGGGCTCATGAGCAGTTTCGGGCGCGGATCGCCGGGCGCGGCCGCGGCGTCGATCGCCGCCGCCAGCACGTCGGCGCGCATCACCATTCCGGGACCGCCGCCCGCCGGCGTGTCGTCCACGGCGCGATGGCGCCCGACGCCATGGTCGCGAATCTGCTTCGTCTCCAGCGTCCAGACGCCGCGCGCCAGCGCGTCGCCGGCGAGGGAGAGCCCGAGGGGGCCGGGGAACATCTCGGGAAAGAGGGTGAGGATGGTCGCGCGCCACATGTGCGGATTGATGTCGCCTGAGGGTTTCTATGCGTCGCCGATGGATTTTCGGCCGGTCGCGACGTTCGCCGCCGGAGTTTTCTCAAGTGTTATTCCTAACAAAATTGTTTGCGCGAATCTTCCCCGGCGCCGCTGGGGCGACGGCGCCCTATCGCAGGAGCATGTCGAGGCGTTCATGGCGCTCGCGGTCGGCGACCTTTCCATTCGGGACGTGACGGAGACGGCGGGAGAGGGGGAGGAACTCGTCGGACGCGTGACCCTGGCGGATGGGCGGACGGAAAGCTTCACGATGCGCGCCGAAAAACGGCCGGACCCTACGCCGCTGTTCGCGACGATGAATGCGATCGCCGCGCGACAGGGCGCGGGCCGTTTCATAGCGGTCGCGAGCGCCGGCGAAGGCCTCATTGTCGTCTGGCTGCGGCCGGAGGAGAAAATCGCCTTCCCGGCCTGGGCGGATATGCAATATTGCGCGGCCGGACCCGCCCGTCGACTGGTTCGATTGAGGGCCAACCTTTTCTTCAAGCCTCCGCTGCAGAATCCCGCGATAGCGCAGCGGAGACGATGATGGTCCTTACCGAATTCCTGTGGAGCGTCACCCGCTTTGGCGGCGCCCACGCCATCATTCCCGGATGCGTCGGCGTTTTCGTCGGCCTTTGGCGGCTCGACGAGAAGAAATGCGCGCGGGACTTCGTCTTCGCGACCATCCTCTGCTTCGCATGCATCTTGGCCGCGAAAATCACGTTATTGACGGGCTTCGATTTCAGTCCCAGCGGCCATGCCGCCATCTCGACTTTCTTCTACGCCGCCGTCGGCTATCTAGCGGCGACGCTGTATCCGTCACTCTTTTCCATCCCCTTTGCGCTCGGCCTGTGGCTCATCATTCTCCTTATCGCCGTTAGCCGCTTCGCGGTCGCGGGACATACGCGCCTCGAAACGCTGATGGGCTTCCTTGTCGGGCTCGCCGCCTTCGAATTTTTTCGCCGCCGGACGCACCCCCGGCCGGCGGCGCTTGCGGACCTTCTTTCCGCGGCGCCCCTTGCGCTAATCGCGGCGATCATCGTGAACCGCCTGATGTCCCTCGGCTTCGTCGACGAAGACAATATCCGCGCTTTCGCGCGATGGCTGCGCTGGGAAATCGTGGGCTGAGCCTTGGCGTTCGCCGGAACCTTTCGCCCGGCGCGCCGGTTCACGGCAAGGGGCGGAGAAGCGCCATGCCGCAGGACCCGACCGCGCTGATCCTCGCTTACTTCATCGTTCCGCTCTGGCTCGCCATGGGTCTGCTCGATTGGTTCTGTCACCGAGCGACGCAGATCGAGACGACGACCGGCGCGAAGGAATCGCTCCTTCATCTGCTGATGTTCGCCGAACTCGGCGGTCCTTTGCTCGCCGCGCTTTTTCTCGACGTCAACGCGCTCGTCATCGCGTTCATGATCGCGATGTTCGCGCTCCACGAAGCGACCGCGATATGGGATGTGCGCTACGCCGAAACCGCGCGTCTCGTGACGCCCTTCGAGCAGCATGTGCACAGCTTCCTGGAGGTGTTGCCGCTGACGGCGCTGCTGCTGGTCGTCGCGCGGCACTGGTCTCAGTTTCTCGCGCTCTTCGGCGCCGGCGACGAGCCCCCGCGTTTCGATCTCGCATGGAAGGGGGAAGAGATTTCGGCCCTCTATGTCGCCGCCGTTCTAGGCGGGGCGATCCTTTTCGGGCTCCTGCCCTATCTCGAAGAGCTGTGGCGCGGGCTCAAGGCGAGCGGCGGCGCGCTGGTTCCGGCGCCGGCGCGCGCGGAGGCGCGAAACGCGCGGCCGTGACTATTCCTCTCGCGCCTCGGTTTCTTCCGGCGGCTCGATGATCACGCGGCCCTCGGAGACGCTGACCACCGGCGCCACGGCCTTTGTGAAAGGAAACAGCAGCGTCTCGCCGCCTTCCAGGGGCGAAACTTCAAGCATGTCGCCCGCGCCGAAATTGCGCATGGCGACCACCACGCCGATCACGCCCCCGTCGCGTCTTTCCGCGCGCAGGCCAATGAGATCCGCAAGGTAGAATTCGTCCTCGTCCTCGGGCGCGGGAAGCTTCTCGCGGGCGATGTAGAGCTCGAGGCCCGTCAGCCGCTCGGCGGCCGAGCGATCGGCGACGCCCTCGACGCGGGCGACGAGCATGTCCTTGCCCTGGGGGCGGACGGAGAGGAGCTTGAAGGTCTTCGCGCCGTTCTTGTCCGTCAGCGCGCCATAGGCCGCGATCGCCAGCGGATCGCCCGTATAGCTTTGCAGGCGAATCTCGCCGCGCACGCCATGCGGCGCCCCGAAACGGCCGAGCAGGACGAGGTTTTTAGCCATCATTAGATTTCTTCATCCTGAGAAGCGAGCGCAGCTCGCGCCTCGAAGGATGGAGGAAATCGACGCGAGCATTCGCCCTCGCGCTTCGAGGCGCGTCCTTCGGACGCGCCTCAGCATGAGGGCGAATGGGATGCGCCATGGCGGAAATTACTCGGCCGCGCTCGCGGCGGCCTCGGCCGCGGCGGCGGCGCGTTCCTGAGCCTTCTTCTTCGGCTGGGCCTTTTGCGGATTGTTGCGGGCCTCGCGCGTCAGAAGGCCAGCGGCGTCGAGCAGGCGCGCGACGCGGTCGGTCGGCTGCGCGCCCTTGGCGATCCAGGCCTTGGCCTTCTCCGCGTCGAGCACGACGCGGTCGGCGGCGTCCTTCGCCTTCAGCGGGTCGAAAGTGCCGAGCTTCTCGATGTAGCGGCCGTCGCGCGGCGAGCGCGAATCGGCGACGACGACGCGATAGAAGGGGCGCTTCTTGGCGCCGCCGCGGGCGAGACGGATTTTGAGAGACATATCGGTTTTCCTTGCTTCTGGCGAATAGGGAGTAGCGAATAGCGAATAGAAGGCGGCCCCGTTTCCATTCGCTATTCGCTACTCCCTATTCGCTCCTTTCACTTCTTTTTCCCGAACGGGTTGAGCCCGCTCAGCATGCCGCCGCCGAGCCCTGGAAGGGCCGGCTTCCTCGCCAGGAGATCGGCCGGGGGAGCGGCCGGGATGCCGGGCGCGCCGGGAGGGGCGCCCCCTAACTTCTCCTGCAATTTCTGCAATTCTTCCTGCGAGGGCATTTCCATGCCCTTGGGGCCGAGCCCCATCATCTGCGCGGCCTTGCCCATGAGCCCGCCGCGCTTGCCGCCGCCGAAGGACTTCATGAGGTCGGCCATCTGCCGATGCTGCTTGAGAAGCTTGTTCACGTCCTCGACCCGCATGCCGGAGCCGGCGGCGATGCGCTTCTTGCGCGAGGCCTTGAGGAGGTCGGGGTTCCGGCGCTCCTGCGGCGTCATCGAGAGGATGATGGCGCGCTGGCGCTTGATGAGCTTGTCGTCGACGCCCGCCTTTTCGATCTGGTCCTTCATCTTCGCGACGCCGGGCAGGAGCCCCATAATGCCGCCGAAGCCGCCGATCTTCTCGACCTGGGCGAGCTGGTCGCAAAGGTCCTGCAGGTCGAATTTGCCCTTGGCCATGCGCGCGGCGGCCTTGCGGGCCGCCTCCGCGTCGATGGCGGCCGCCGCCTTTTCGACGAGCGCGACAATGTCGCCCATGCCGAGAATGCGGTTGGCGATGCGGCTCGGCGAGAATTCGTCGAGCGCGTCCATCTTCTCGCCGACGCCGATGAGCTTGATCGGCTTGCCGGTGACATAGCGCATGGAGAGCGCCGCGCCGCCGCGCCCGTCGCCGTCCATACGCGTCAATACGATGCCCGTCAGGCCGACGCGCTCGTCGAAGCTCTTGGCGAGATTGACGGCGTCCTGACCGGTGAGCGCGTCCGCGACGAGCAGGATTTCATGCGGACTGGCGTAGGACTTGATGTCCGCCATCTCCTGCATGAGCGGCTCGTCGATATGGGTGCGGCCGGCGGTGTCGAGCAGCACCACGTCGTAGCCTTCGAGCCGCGCCGACTCCATTGCGCGGCGCGCGATCTGCACCGGCGTCTGGTTCGCGACGATCGGCAGGGTGTCGACCTCGACCTGACGGCCGAGCACGGCGAGCTGCTCCTGCGCGGCGGGACGTTTCACGTCGAGCGAGGCCATGAGGACGCGCTTGTCATGGCGTTCCTTGAGGCGCCTGGCGATCTTGGCCGTCGTGGTGGTTTTGCCGGCGCCCTGCAGGCCGACCATCATGATGGCGACGGGCGGCCTGGCGGCGAGATCGATCGGCGCCGCCGTCTCGCCAAGGGTCTCGATCAGGACGTCGTTGACGATCTTGACGACCATCTGGCCGGGCGAGACCGACTTGACGACATTGGCGCCCACGGCGCGGTCGCGAACCTTGTCGGCGAAGGAGCGCACCACGTCGAGCGCGACGTCGGCCTCGAGCAGCGCGCGGCGGATTTCGCGCAGCGCCTCGTTGACGTCGTTCTCGGTCAGCGCGCCGCGCTTCGTCAGCCGGTCGAATACGGCGGAGAGCTTATCGGAAAGGCTCTCGAACATGGGCTGTCTCCTCGCGAATGGCGAATAACGCCATTCGCTCCACTCCAAAGCAAAACGCGCCCGGGGGCGCGTCGCGCTGCCGGGCGTTGGCCTGCCGTCTCATGGGCGGCTGGGCGGATCGAACGGTTTTCTCTTTCGAGATCGGTCGGCTTTGTAGGAGGCTTTTCCGGCCCCTGTCAATGGCGGCGCGTCACAGCATCCAGATCAGCATGCCCTGCCGCCGCGCCGCCGCCGCCGCGACGAAGGCCCGCAGGCGGGGGAAATAACGCGCCAGATCCTCATGAGGCCCGGCGGCGCCGTCCTCGCCTTGCGCGCAATGGACGCCGAGCGATTTCAACGCCCGGGCGTCGAGCCGCGCGGCGAGCGCATCGAGGTCGAGGCCGTCGAGAAACCGCGCGAACGCCGCCGTCTCGTCGAGAGAGAGCATGCGCGGCGGGCCGTAGCCGAGATCCTCGCCCACCTCGCATCCGCCCGCGAGCAGGGTCGCCGCCGGCAGGGCGCCTTCCCAGGCGTCGCCGGTGAAGAGGAAATGCAGCATCCGCCAGGATGTGCGCAGATCGAGCACGGGCGCGGACGGTCTCGGTCCCGAACCCCGGCGGCGCAACAGGTCGATATGGCCGAAAAACATTTCGCGCGCGGCGGGACTGAGGGGCGCCCGGCCTTCATCGGCGAGATAGAGGAGCTCCAGCTCCTTCAGCCGCGAAAATTCCCTTTCCGCGAAGCCCGCTTCCACACGCACGCCCAGATCGTCGCCCTCGACGCCCTCGGCGGCGTAGCGCGCGAGGTCGTTCTGGCTTGCATGCTTCAGGTAAAGCGCCATGCTCATCGGCTGTCCCTCCTTTCAAAGGAGGTTCGCCGCCGAGGGTTAACCGCGCCGAGGCGCGAAAAGTTAAAAGGCTAAGCAAAGCCGCGGCGCCTAGCCGATTGGTTTTCCAATTCTTTTTTCTATTCTATTCTCTCCCGCGCAGCTAAGGGAGTCACGCATCTCCAGGAGGCCGTCATGGCCGGGACAAGCCCGGCCATGACGGCGTTGGCGGCTATGGAGATGTGCATCCGGCAGCCCGAAAAGGATGGGAGAGGATCGCGCGTCGTTGACCCGGTCAGAAACCGTAGATCTTCGCGAAATCGGCGTCCTTGGCCGCGACTTGCTTCGCCAGATCGACGACGACCTTGCACTGCTTCCAGGTGGCGTCGTCCTGCATCTTGCCGTCGATCATCACGGCGCCGGTGCCGTCGGGCATGGCCTCCAGCACCTTTTTCGCGAAGGCGACCTCGGCCGGATCGGGCGAGAAGACGCGCTTGGCGATGTCGATCTGGGTCGGATGCAGCGACCAGGCGCCGGCGCAGCCGAGCAGGAAGGCGTTGCGGAACTGCGCCTCGCAGGCGGGGCCGTCGGAGAAGTCGCCGAAGGGGCCGTAAAAGGCCTTGACGCCGGCGGAGGCGCAGGCGTCGACCATCTTGGCGATGGTGTAGTGCCAGAGATCCTGCTGATAGGTGGCGCGCAGCCCCGCGCCCGGATCGGCGTCGGCGATCACCTTATATTCCGGATGGCCGCCGCCGACGCGGGTCGTCTTCATGGCGCGCGAGGCCGCGAGGTCCGCCGGACCGAGCGAGATGCCGTGCATGCGAGGCGAGGCCGAAGCGATGGCGTCGACATTCTTCACGCCCTCGGCCGTCTCCAGAATGGCGTGGATGAGGATGGGCTTCGTCACGCCGTTGCGCGCCTCGAGCTGGGCGAGGAGCTGGTCGAGATAGGCGATGTCCCAGGGGCCTTCGACCTTGGGCAGCATCACGACGTCGAGCTTGTTTCCCACCGCGCCGACGATCTCGATCATGTCGTCGAGCGCCCAGGGGGAATTCAGCGCGTTCATGCGCGTCCAGAGGCCCGTGGCGCCGAAATCGACCGCCTTCGCCATCTCGATGAAGCCCTTGCGCGCGGCTTCCTTGGCGTCGGCCGGAATCGCGTCCTCGAGATTGCCGAGAATGACGTCGACCTGCCGGGCGATGTCCGGGACCTTGGCGCGCATCTTTTCGACATGCGGCGGCACGAAATGGATCATGCGCTCGACCTTGACCGGCGGCTCGCGATAGGGAGCCGGCGCGCCAATGGCCAGCGGACGGTAGAACTGATTTGGCAGTTTCATGCGGGAAAGCTCCAATGGCGCGCGCGACGTCTCGGCGCAGGCGGCCGGGGCGCGCGGAGAAGACGCGTCGAGCTAGCGCAGACGGGGCGAGATGGCAATGGCGGCGGCGGCGAAAGCGGCCGGGTGGGGGAAAGCCCCCATCAATGTTATGGCGGCGCGAACCCCACCCGGCGGTCCTCGACCGCCGACCTCCCCGTAAAGGGGACGTATGGGGCGCCCATGTTCGATTGAACGACGTCGATCACGGAGGACACGCCGTCTTCACCACCACCCCGTCCTGATACCGGAAATACTCAAGGCAGGACTGCTCCCCCACCAGCGCCGGGCGCTTGCCGATCTCGGCGGCCTTCAGGAAATCGACGAGCGACGTATGGCCCTTGCCGTCCCAGTCCATCTCCGCCCAGTCATAGCCCGCCCGCCAGGCCGAAAAGACCCGCATCGACAGGAAAAAGGCCGGAATGGCCAGCACGGCGAGGACGCTCGTGACGATGAGGCGGCGCCGGTCGAAAGGCGAGGACATTGGCGGCTCCCTGCGAAAGAAGCGGCATCATAACGCTTCGCGTGCGACGATGCACTTCGGCGTGGCGCGATCTTCGGCATAGTCTGCGCGAGCACAACCATTCGAGGCTGCTTTGCATCAGGACGACACAAAACCGACCGGCGTTCTCGCCCGCTGGCGCGCCGCCCCGCTCTATCTGCGCATTCTTGCCGGCGTGGCGCTCGGCCTCGCCGCGGGCGCGGCGCTCGGCCCCGGCGCGGCGCCGCTCGCCATGCCGGCCAAGCTCGTCCTGCGCATTCTGGGCGCGCTGGCGCCGCCGCTCATTCTTCTCGCCATCGTCCAGGCGCTGATGCGGGCGCATCTCGGCGGCGGGCGGACGATGCGGCTCGTGACGCTGCTTCTTACAAACACGCTCGTCGCGATCGGGATCGGCCTTTTCGTCGCCAATGTCGTGCAGCCGGGAACATGGACCGCCGCCGCCCGCCCCCCGGCGCCGGCGGAAAAGGCGCACGCCGCCGCCGATCCCTTGGCCCAGCTCTTCGACGCCGTTCCCAAAAGCATCGCCGGGCCTTTCTCCGACGACGGCGCGGTGACGGGCGTCATCCTCATCGCCGTCGCTTTCGGCGTCGCGCTGCGCGGCGTGCGGCGTCACGAGGTGCGCACGATCGAAGACCTCGTGCATGTCGCGCTGACGAGCCTCGTCGCCATCCTGCACTGGATCATCGACCTCGTGCCGCTCGCCGTCTTCGGAATCGTCGCGAGCATTGTCGGCGTGAAGGGCTTTCACGATTTCGTCGCGCTCGGCGGCTTCGTGCTCGCCGTGCTGCTGGGGCTGACGCTGCAGGCCGGCTACTATCTCGCGCGGGTCCGCCTGCAAAGCTGGGTCCGTCCGCGCGATCTCCTGAAGGGCGCGCGCGACGCGCTGGTCATGGCCTTCTCGACCGGCAGCTCCACCGCCACCATGCCGGTGACCTATGAATGTTTGGTCAGGAATGTCGGGCTTCGCGAGCAATCGGCGAGCATGGGCGCGCTGGTGGGGGCGAATTTCAACAATGACGGCACGGCGCTTTACGAAGCCATGTCGGCGCTCTTCGTCGCGCAGCTTCTCGGCATGCATTTGTCGCTCGGAAATCAGTTCGCCGTGGCGCTGACCTCGGTCGTCGCCTCGGTCGGCGCGGCCGGGATTCCCGAGGCGGGGCTCGTCACCATGACCATGGTGTTCAAGGCGGTCGCGCTGCCGACCGACTATATCGCCATGCTGCTGACCGTGGACTGGCTGCTCGACCGCTGCCGCACGGCGATCAACGTCATGGGCGACGTGACGGTGAGCTGCCTGCTGGACGGCAAGACGCGGGAGATGGAAGCGCGCGCCGGAGCCAGCGCCCTAGATTGAGCTCCAAAGCCAGAGCGCGCGCCGTCGCGCGTCAGCCGCATGTCCCGAGCGTCGCGACGCTCTTCTTCGTCAGCGGCGGCGCATAGGTCGCCGCGCAGCTCAGCGTGAAGGCGGGGCGGCCGGGCGCGCGGAAACCGAGCTTGCCTTTGATCTCGCGCTTGCCGTCGGGAATTGCGTTCGAGGCGATGGACGCATTGGCGAGACAGGCCTTCATGTCGAGCGCCATGTCGGCGGCCTCTTCCTCGAGGCCCTTGTCGATCGTCTTGCAGAAAAGGACGCGCTCGTCTTTGGAGGCCGGTTCGGCGAAGGCTGGCGCGGAGAATAGAAGGGCGATCGCGAGCGCAAGCCGTTGCGTCTCTCGACGCCCGATGCAGGGAGAGGGGCAAAGTCCGATCTTCGTCGCCGCCGCTTCTCCCCTCATCCTGATCCTCCACGTTGTCACGGGGAGAAGGAACAAGCTCTCCGCCGCGTCCGCAGGTTCGACCGCGCGCAATGCTTTGGCGAGCACGCGCCTGAACATTTCCATCCGGCCTGCGCCGGCGCCAATATGCCGCTTTGAAATCATGGGGGGAAGGATGAACTGGATGAAATGCCTCTGGTTGCTGATCGGCGCGGCGCTCCCGACGGCCGCCGCCGCCGAGGCGCCCAATTGCCGCAACGGCATATTCGTCGAGGAGGGCGTGATCTACGGCCTCGCGAAGGTCACGGGCGCCGACAAGCTCTTTCTCGTCGAGGACGACTATTATTGCGACAAGGACAAACAGAAAGGCGCCTGTCCCATTTGTCCGAGCGACGACGCTCTCTGCCGCAGCAAGAGCTATGTCCTTCCCGGCGATCTTGTGATCACGGCGCGGTCCTTCAACGGTTTTCGTTGCATCCTCTATCGCAACGAGAAGAATTTCGCGGGCTCGGCCGGTTATGTCCCGGAGGGGCGCCTCGAAGCGCTGCCCATGGCCGAGGCGACGCGGAAGGACTGGCTCGGCGAATGGCGGATGGGCGACGATTCGATCACGCTGCGCGCCAAGGGCGACAAGCTCTCCGCGAGCGGCGAGGCCTATTGGCCCTCGGCCAATCCCTCCCCGAAGGAAGTTCCCGGCGGCCCGCATTTGGGCCAGATGTCGGGCGTCGCGGCGCCAAAGGGCAATCAGGTCGCCTTCATCGACGCGGAAGACGAGTGCCATGTGAGCCTGACGCTGCTGCCGCCCTTCCTGCTCGCCCGGGACAATAATCGCTGCGGCGGCATGAATGTGCGCTTCGACGGCGTCTATCTGCGCGCGGGGAAGGCGAAAAGCCGGTATAAGCGTTAGCGATCGGCGCCGCCCGGGACATTCGCGCCCGTCTCAAAGCGGGAACCGCGATACGGGAGGCGCACAAAGGGGGTCCGAATCGGAACCGCTTGATTCGGGGCGGGCGCCCGTGAAGAAAGCATTATCAGCGGGAGCGAGGACAAGCGCATGAGCGACGCGGCGACGACGGCGAAGATTTTGTGGCGCGGCGCGCGCATGAAATGCCCGCATTGCGGCGAGGGACGCATTTTCAAAGGCTATCTCACGCGCGAGGACGCCTGCCCGAAATGCGGCGAGAGCTTCGAGGGCCTCGACGCCGATGACGGGCCGGCCTGGCTCACCATCGGCCTCGTCGCGCATATCGTGGTGCCGCTGCTTATCTTCCTTGAGCGCGGCGAGCTCATGCCCTATTGGCGGGAGGCGGGGATTCTGATCCTCGTCACGATCGTCTCGACCCTGATCTTCCTGCCGATCTCCAAGGGCTTCTTCATCGCCGCCCTCTGGCTTGTCAACCGCAAGCCCGCCTGAAAGCGAATGCGAGCTTCGCTCGCTCAGGAAGGCCTAAGCGTACGGTGCAGATAAGAAGTCCTTCACGCCGAGGAACCCGCGCAGCGGGCGTCTCGAAGCCCGAGGGGCGTCAACGCTGCCTATCGTCAAAGGCGTAAAGTCACGCCGTCACCGCTTCGGGCTTCGCGGCGGGCTCCGGCGCCGCGGGCGGGAAGGAGAGCTTGGGCTCCCAGTAATTGCCGCGGTCGAACATGTGCCGCGCCTGGGCGTATTGGAACAGGATGCGTGCGACGACGGTCATGGTCTCGGGCTTGCGCACGGCGGCGCCCCAGATCTTGTTCCACATCCGGCCTTCGGCCGCGCCATATCGGGTGATGCGCGCCATGGCGGCCTGGACCGCCTGCCGCTCGACCTCGCGCAGCGCATTCGGATCCATGGGCTTGGGAGCCGGGCCGTTGCGATGGCGGCCGAATGTGTCGATCAGGCGCAGTATGCGCTCCTGGAAGGCGGCGGGCGAATAGAGCGCGTTGCAGAGATTCTGCATGCCGTAATGCAGCTCTTCCATGCTCATGGTCATGCATTGGATGTTGGAGCTCCACGGCACGGCCTGGGTCTCGACGCCGCCGGCGAGCAAGCGTCCCTCCCGCTGAATGCGGTCGAAGAGCGGGGTCGCCTCCGAGGCCATCAGCGCGCCCAGGCTGAAGATCGGGATCGGCGTCGACATGGCGAAATCATATTGCTGCGCGAAGACGCCGGGGCCGTCATGGTCGAAGCCGACGATCATGCCGCCCATGACGGACATGCCGCGGTCGACAAGCTTCTGAATCTCGTCGACGAGGCTGATCTTGAGATTCTGCCGCTTGCCGGTCTCGCGCAGGCTCTCAATGTTCGGCGTCTCGATGCCGACGAAGACCTGCGTGAGGCCGGCGGCGACGCACATGTCGAGCAGCTCGTCGTCGCGCGTCGCGTCGATCGAGATCTGCGTGACGAACTCCATCGGCTTGTCGCGGCGCCATTCGGCGATCGCCGCGAGCAATTCCTTGCAATGGGCGCGATAGGCCGTGAAATTGTCGTCGGCGAGGAAGGTCGTGCGATAGCCGAAGCTCCAGAGCGCGTCGAGCTCGGCGATGACGTGGCCGATCGGCTTATGGCGCTGCTTGCGGCCGAGATACTGGATGACGTCGCAGAACTCGCATTCGAAGGGACAGCCGCGCGAGGTCTGCACCGCGCCGAGCATGGCGCGGTCGTTATTGTAGAGGTCCCAGCGCGGAAGCGGCGAATTGGCGAGCGACGGCTTGTCGCCGAAATAGCTCTCCTTCGGCTTGCGCGCGCTCAGATCGGCGAAAAAGCCCTCGGCAATGTCCTCCGCCTCGCCGCAGACCATCACGTCGCAATGGTCCCGCAGCCGCGCGGGCGAGAGACTCGCATAGGGGCCGCCAATGACGACGGTCTTGCCGCGGCGGCGGAACTCGTCGGCGACGGCGACCATGCGCAGCCGCTGGCTGACCTTGCCGGTGATCAGGATGAAGTCGGCGGGGTGATCGAAATCGACCGGCTCGACCGTCTCGTCGCAGAGCTGGATCTTGAAGTCCGAAGGGGCGAAGGCGGCGACCGTCGCGCTCGCGAGATCCGCCATCATCACGCCGCCGGGATAGCCCTCGGCCCCGAGCGCCTCGCCGCCGAAATAGGTTGGAAAATCGCCTGCCGGATTGATGATGTAAATCGACGTCATGGCTCAGTCTCAGCAAATGAACGTTTGCTTTACTATTTCATCGGATGCGCGGCGTCGCAAGCTTAGGGATAGTCCCCGAGGCGAGACAGTATTCCGCGGCTCCGATCAGGAAATACAATTTTGATTATCAAGGCTATTCTTGAAAGGAGCGGAAGCGCGGCGGCGCGCGGGCCGAAACAGCGGGGATCGCGCCGCGACCGGGAGATTCCAGGGCGGCTGTCGCTCAGCCCTTCTTGAAGGGCTTCACCTCCGTCAAGGCCCATTCCGTCGTCTTCTCGCGGCAGGCCGCGCCCTGCAGCCTTTCGACGCTTTCGCTCGCCGAGACGTCCGCGAGAAAGGCGCGGCAAATCTTGCCCTCGAGCGGATAGGCCTGGCCGACCGGCGTGAAGGAGCCTTTCGCGCCGGATTGCGGATTGTCCCAATTGACGCTCAGGCCGCTGCCCTGCGGATCGAGCGCGGTGCTCATCGCCGCCGCGGCGCGGCGCAGGTCCTCCGTATCGAGATGGCGCGACAGCCTGAGAGGGGGCTTGGCGATGGAGCCGGTCACGTCTTCGGGCGCCCCCCGCCACATCGCCGACTCGGAGGAAGCCGACATGGGAATGGCGATGGAGCAGCTCGACAGCGCGCAAAGGGCGACAAATGAGACGAGGATGGCGGCCGGCGGGAATTGAGCGGCGGGGCCGTCAGCGATATGTCTGTTACACAGGAACTGCAAAGCGCCACCTTCCAACGCGCCGCGCCCGCGAGGGGCGCTCGGGAGAGGATTTTCGCGTGAACGCGTTAACGTCGGGTGACTTCGTGGACGCCGCAGAGCCCTTCGCCCTTTTCGGCGAATGGTTTGAGCAGGCGACGGCAAAAGAGCTCAACGATCCGGAGGCGATGGCGGTCGCGACCGCCGACGCGGACGGATTGCCGGACGCGCGCATGGTGCTGATGAAGGAATGGAGTCCCGAGGGCTTCGTCTTCTACACCAACGCCGAGAGCGCCAAGGGCCGCCAGCTCGCCGAGAACCCGAAGGCGGCGGCGCTCTTCCATTGGAAATCGCTGCGCCGGCAGGTGCGGCTGCGCGGGCCCGTGGAGCCCGTGAGCGAGGCGGAGTCGGACGCCTATTACAACAGCCGCCCGCGCGATTCGCGCATCGGCGCCTGGGCGAGCCGGCAGTCGCGTCCACTTGAAAGCCGATTCGCGCTGGAGAAGGCGGTCGCGGCCCACGCCGCAAAATACGCCGTCGGCGACATTCCGCGCCCCCCCTATTGGCGCGGCTTCCGCATCAAGCCCGTCGCCATGGAGTTCTGGCAGGACCGCCCCTTCCGCCTGCATGACCGCGTGCGCTTCTTCCGCGAGGCGCCGGGCGGAGACTGGCGCAAGGAACGGCTCTATCCATGAGGTGGAGAGCCGCCGGCGCGGCCGCGCTCGTCAGCGCCTTCCTCTTCAGTCTTCCGGCGGCGGGTCAGGGGATTTTCGATCTCTTCGGCCCCGACCGGCCGGCCCATGCGCCGCGTCCGGCGCGGGACGTTCCCCGCGCCGAGAAGAAGAAGCCCGAGACGAAGAGCAAGCGCAAAGGCGCGAAAAGCCCGGCGGAGGCCGTAAAGCCCACGGCGAAAGCCGACGCGTCCGGCGTCGAGTCGCCGCCTTATGAGGGCCAGCTCGTCCGCCTCTCGGAAGTGATCGGCGCGCTCGCATATTTGCGCGAGCTCTGCGGCGAGAGGGACGGCGAGGACTGGCGCGGCAAAATGTCCGCCTTGCTCGACGCCGAGGCTCCGAGCGGTCCGCGCCATGACAAATATGTCGCCGCCTTCAATCGCGGCTTTCGCGGCTATGAGCTGACCTATCGCGCCTGCACCGAGAACGCCAGAACCGCGACGACGCGCTATCTGGACGAGGCGGCCCGAATCTCCCGCGACGTTACTTACCGTTTCGGCAGTCCTTAAGACTCTACTCAATTCTGAATTAACCTTTTGGCAAGACGCGTGTCGCGTCCCGCGGCGGCGTTGTCTAAAGTCATTTCCATGACGCAGCTGACCTTTGCCTCCTTTGACGAGACCGGCGGTGAACAACACCGGGCCGCGCTCGCCTATGTGACCGAAGCCTTCGCCGAAGCGATTCTCGCGGGAATCGAGAGCGATTCCTTCGCGCAGGCGGCCCTGTCGGCGGCGCTGCGCGAGCTGGTCGCGACCTATGGCGAGGAAAGCGTCGCGACTTTCGCCCAGTCTCTGCCGGACCGCATCCGCGCCGGGGAATTTACTTTCGCCGTCCGGCACTGAGGGCGGCGGGGCGGCGCGCCACAAAAGGCGACTGACTTTTCCGTCCAAATCGGGCACAACAGCCTTGCGTATCGGCGCGGCGGGCGAATTTTTGCGCAGGCCCGCGCGCATATCCGGCCCGGCCCCGCGCGGCGGCGCCCCAGACGATCCAATGACCCGCACGATCCTCTGTCTCGCCCGCCATGGCGAGACGAACTGGAATATTGAACGGCGTTTCCAGGGCCAATTCGACATCGCCCTCAACGCCCGCGGCCGCGCCCAGGCCGAGGCCCTGGCCCGCGAATTGAGGGGCGCCCATTTCGACCGCGTCTATTCGAGCGATCTGCGCCGCGCCATGAACACCGCCGCGCCCATCGCGCAGGCGCGCGGCCTTGAGCTGCTCGCGACCCAGCGGCTGCGCGAGAAGGACGACGGCGCCTGGCAGGGCCACACCCATGCCGAGGTGCAGGTGAAATACGCCAGCGACTATCCGCATTATCTCTCGCGCAAACCCGACTTCGCGGCGCCCGAGGGCGAGACGCTGGAGGAGTTCGCCCGCCGCGTCCGCTCGGTCCTGACCGATATCGCCAGGGAAAGCGCCGGCCTCACCGTCCTCGTCGTCGCCCATGCCGGCGTCCTGGACGTCGCCTGGCGCATGGCGACGGGAAAAGGGCTCGGCGAGAAGCGCGAGCATCCCGTGCTCAACGCCACCCCCAACTGGATCGCCTTTGAGGACGGGCGATGGTCGCTCGTCAACTGGGCGCAGCCGGAAGGGCGGCCCGAGATCGCCGCGCCCTGGGACGGCCTGACCCTGCCCCGCCGCGAGGCCGCCCGCGCGCTGATCGTCAACGGGAAGGGCGAAGCGCTGCTGATGCAGTACGCCGGCGGGCTCTCGCCGCATTTCCTGGCGCTCGGCCATCATCATTTCTGGGCGACGCCGGGCGGCGCGCTGAAGGAAGGCGAAAGCTTCGAGGACGCGCTGCGCCGCGAGATGCGCGAGGAGACGGGGCTGATCCTGAACGGCGATCCCGGCCCGGTCGTCGCGACGCGCGAATTCCCCATGGAGCTCGGGGAAGATTGGCAGCAGGCGGTCGAACGCTATTTTCTCATCCGAACGAAAGAGTTCGCGCCCTCGCCGGAGAACCTTACGCCCGAGGAGAGGGCGCATATGTTGGGATGGCGCTGGTGGTCCGCCGACGCCATCGGCCAGTCCGACGAGCTGATCTTTCCCGAAGCGCTCGAAGCGCTGCTGCGCAAGGTGAATTCGTAAAGGGCGGCCGCCGCTCGGCCGGACGCTCCGGCTGGAGGTTCGCGTGGCCCTATCCGCACCCGCCGCGTCCTCGCGCGAGCTGCGCCGCTCCATCGCGGTTCCGAACGATGGCGGGTGGTTGCGGCGCTTCGTCGTTTTCCTCGGCCCCGGCTATCTCGTCGCAACGGGCTATATGGATCCGGGCAATTGGGCGACGGCGCTCGCCGGCGGCTCGAAATTCGGGACGGCGCTGCTTTTCGTCGCGGTTCTCTCGAGCCTCATGGCGATCGTGCTGCAATCGCTCTCCGCGCGGCTCGGCGTCGGCGCGGGCCTCGATCTCGCCCAGGCCTGCCGGGCGCATACGCCCTTTCCCGTCGCCGTCGGCCTGTGGCTCTTCGCCGAAGCCGGGATTTTCGCGACCGACCTTGCCGAGGTCATCGGCACGGCGGTCGGGCTCTCGCTGCTCTTCGGCCTGCCGCTCGCGCTGGGGATCGTCGTCACGGCGCTGGACGCCTTTCTCGTTCTCGCCATGGAGCGGCTGGGCTTCCGCAAGATCGAGCTTTTCGTCTTCGGCATGCTCGCCCTTATCGGCTTCTGCTTCGCCGCGCAGCTCGCTTTGGCGCGGCCCGACATTGCGGAGGTGGCGCGCGGGCTTGCGCCGACGCGGCGCTTCCTCAGCGATCCGGAGATGCTCTATCTGGGCCTCGGCATCCTCGGCGCGACGGTGATGCCGCATAATCTCTTCCTGCATTCCTTCGTGGTGCAGACGCGGGCGGTGGGCGCTTCGATGGAGAAGAAGCGGGAGGCCATCCGCTTCGCCGTCATCGACAGCGCGCTGGCGCTCTTTTTCGCGCTGCTGGTCAACGGCGCCATTCTCGTTCTGGCCGCTGCGACCTTTCACGCCCGGGGTTATACGGAGGTCGCGGAGCTGGGCGAAGCGCACCGCCTCATCGCGCCGCTACTCGGAGAGCCTATGGCGGCGACGCTCTTCGCCGTGGCGCTCATCGCCTGCGGCCTCAACTCCACCGTGACGGCGACGCTCGCCGGGCAGATCGTGATGGAGGGCTTCATCCGCCTGCGGCTTTCTCCGGCCATGCGGCGGCTCGCGACCCGCGCCATCGCCATCGCGCCCGCCATCGCCGTGACGCTATACGCCGGCGAAAGCGCGACGGCGCGGCTTCTGGTGCTGAGCCAGGTCGTGTTGAGCCTGACGCTTCCCTTCGCCGTCGCGCCCCTCGTCCTCTTCACGGCGCGGCGCGACGTCATGGGGGCGCTCGTCGCCCCCCGCCGCACGACGGCCGTCGCGACCGTCATCGCCGCGCTGATCGTCGCGCTCAACGCCAAATTGCTGTGGGACGCCTTGCTCGCATGACCCAAGGAACAAGCCGCGGGCTTGCGCGTTCGAGTGGAAAAACTCGAACACGGCCCATGCTCATGAAAGTCCGCACGCTCGGCGACGCCGAAATCGAAAACGCCCTCATCTCCCCCGCCTCCGTCTTCGACGCGCCCTCCGAGGTGGTGGAGACGAAAGCGCTCGCCAAGATGATGAAAATCGAAATTCTCAAGCGCTGGGAGCTCGACGCCCGCGCGCTCCAGCGCGCGACGGAGGAGAACATGACGGGAGGCGAGCCGGCGCCGCTCGACGCGGTCAATGAGGCCCTCGCCCAGCTCGATCCGGAGGGCAAGGCGCTGGCGGATTTCGAGAAAGCGCCGACGAAGCTCTAGGTCCTGTGGACTCTAAGGGATTCCCATTTGGTCGCAAATCAGATTCAAGAGTTCTTTTGGGGAGGCGGCCTTGGGTGTGATGGATCGATTGGTTTTGACGGACACGGCGTGGGAGCGGATGGCTCCGCTGATCATTGGCCGGCCTGACCAGAAGGGCTCGACCGGCCGCGACAACCGGATGTTTGTGGAGGGCGTGCTGTGGATCGTGCGCACGGGTTCCCCCTGGCGCGATCTTCCGGAAGCGTTTGGGGAGTGGAACAGTGTGTTTCGGCGCTTCAGTCGATGGAGCGCCAAGGGGGTCTGGCATCGGGTTTTCGAGGCGATGTCTGACGATTCTGACTTCGAATATCTGATCGTCGACTCCACGATCGTCCGGGCGCATCAGCACGCTGCCGGGGCGAAAAAGGGGGCCTGAAGATCAGGCGATCGGGCGTTCGCGCGGCGGCCTGAGCACCAAGATACATCTGGCCGTTCGCGGCTTGGGATGTCCTGACGGTTCACGCTGACCGCCGGTCAGAAGGGCGACGCCCCGCAAGCCGTGGCGTTGATCGAGGGACTGCCCGCAGAGGTCGTCATGGCCGATACCGCCTATGACGCCAATTATTTGCGCCAAGCCATCGCCGCGAAGGGCGCGCTTGCCGTCATCCCAAACAACCCGTCACGTGCGCTCAAATATCCGCTCGACAAGCATCTTTATACTCAGCGCCATCTCGTCGAATGCTGCTTCTCAAAACTCAAGCAGTTCCGCCGCGTTGCAACCCGCTTCGAAAAAACCGCCCGAAACTATCGAGCGGTCGTAACCCTCGCCGCAATCGTCCTATGGCTCAGATAACTGTCCACACAGCCTAAACGTTCCCGCCGCGCCGCCGCTTGCGTTAGGCCCGCGCTTCTCCCACATATTGGTCCAGACATTTGCGCCCGCGCCGCTTTCGGGCGGGCGCTCTCATGGGCTATTGAACGAAAATGCGCGACCCTTACGACGTTCTCGGAGTCTCCAAAACAGCGAGCGCGGCCGACATCAAGAAGGCCTATCGCCAGCTCGCCAAGAAATATCATCCCGACCGCAACAAGGACGACGCGAAGGCCAAGGAGCGCTTCGCGGAGATCAACACGGCCTATGAAATCGTCGGCGACGAGAAGAAGAAGGCCCAATTTGACCGCGGCGAAATCGGCCCCGACGGCAAGCCGCGCGGCTTCGAGGGTTTTGGCGCGGGCCCCGGCGGGTTTACGCGCGGCTGGCGCACGGCCGGCGGGGCGCCGGGCGGCGAGCAGCATTTCGAATTCAATTTTGGCGGCGGACAGGGCGGCGGCGGCTTTGATCCGAGCGACCTTTTCGCCGATCTGTTCGGCGGCCGCCGGCGCGGTCAGGCCGCGCCCACGCGGGGCGACGACGTGGTCGCGACGGCGACCGTGCCGCTTGAGACCGTCGCCAAAGGCGGCTCCGCGCGCGTCATCCTGCCGTCCGGCCGCACGCTGGAGGTGAAAATCCCGGCGGGCGTCGAGGACGGTCAGCAAATCCGCTTGCGCGCCCAGGGCCAGCCCGGCCTGCGCGGCGGGGAGCCCGGCGACGCGCTGGTGACGGTGAGGGTCGCGGGCCACCCCTATTTCAAGATGGAGGGGCGCGACCTGCGCATCGAGCTTCCAGTCACGGTCTATGAGGCGGCGCTCGGCGCCAGGGTGCAGACGCCGACGCTCGACGGCAAGGTGGAGCTCTCGATCCCGCCCGGCTCCAATGGCGGCCGCACGCTGCGCCTGCGCGGCAAGGGCCTGCCCGCGACGGAGGGCAAGCCGGCCGGCGACCTCTATGTATCGCTTAAGATCATGCTGCCCGAGGACCCCGACGCCGATTTCGAGGCGAAGATGCGAGAGCTGCGGGACCGGCATGGATATGATCCGCGACGGAAGATGGGGTAAGCGGACTTCATCCGTCAGCTATCTCGCCGGTTCATACCCGCTGAAACGCCCCCCACCCCTGCCCCTCCCCCCACTCCGTGGGGGGAGGGAAGTTGCGGCCTCATTCTGGATCGCGACCGGCATCCACGAAGTTGGGAATATGGCGACCTCCCTCCCCCCACGAAGTGGCGGGGAGGGATCAAGGGTGGGGGGCGCCGCCGCTGCTCGGACCTCTCAAACCGCCCTCCCAGGCCTCGCGACCTTGACCCGCGCGCCATTCCGCGCGACCTAGGGCCAACGTCCAACGGAGCCGCGACGAGAGCCATGACCGACGCCGTCGAAACCCGCCTGCCCGATCCCGTTTCCGCCGAGCCTGCGCCGCGCAAGACGACCTGCGCCGTGCGCGTCGGCGAGGGGCCGGGCGCCGTGACGGTCGGCGGCGGCGCGCCCATCGTCGTGCAATCCATGACCAACACGGACACGGCCGACGTCGATTCGACGGTCGCGCAAGTGATGGCGCTGGCGCAGGCGGGCTCGGAGATCGTCCGCATCACCGTCGACCGCGACGAGGCGGCGGCGGCCGTGCCGCACATACGCGAGAAGCTCGACAGGAAGGGTATCAACGTCCCCCTCGTCGGCGACTTCCATTACATCGGCCACAAGCTCCTCGCCGATCATCCGGCCTGCGCCGAGGCGCTCGCCAAATATCGCATCAATCCCGGCAATGTCGGCTTCAAGGACAAGAAGGACCGGCAGTTCGCGGCGATCGTCGAGCTTGCGGCGAAGCACGACAAGGCCGTCCGCATCGGCGCCAATTGGGGCTCGCTCGACCAGGAGCTGCTGACCCATCTCATGGACATCAACGCGGCCTCCGACCGTCCGATCGACGCGCGCGCCGTGACGCGCGAGGCGCTGGCGCGCTCGGCGCTGATCTCCGCCGCCCGCGCCGAGGAGATCGGCCTCGCCAAGGACCGCATCGTCATCTCGGCCAAAGTGTCTGCCGTGCAGGACCTCATCGCCGTCTATCGCATGCTGGCGCAGCGCGGCGATTACGCCCTGCATCTCGGCCTCACGGAGGCCGGCATGGGCACCAAGGGCGTCGTCGCCTCGGCCTCGGCGCTGGGCGTGCTGCTGCAGGACGGCATTGGCGATACGATCCGCGTCTCGCTCACCCCCGAGCCCGGCGGCGACCGCACCCAGGAAGTGCGCGTCGCGCAGGAAATCCTGCAGACCATGGGCTTTCGCACCTTCGTGCCGCTCGTCGCCGCCTGCCCAGGCTGCGGCCGCACGACCTCGACCGTGTTCCAGGAGCTCGCCCGCGACATTCAGGAACATATCCGTGAGCGCATGGTCGTCTGGCGCGCGCAATATCCGGGCGTCGAGACGCTCAATGTCGCGGTGATGGGCTGCATCGTGAACGGCCCCGGCGAATCGAAGCACGCCGATATCGGCATTTCGCTCCCCGGGACGGGCGAGACGCCGGCGGCGCCGGTCTTCATCGACGGCAGGAAGGCGATGACGCTGCGCGGCGAGGGCATTGCGGAGGAATTCACCCGCATCGTCGACGAATATGTCGCGCGCCGCTATGGCGGCGTGAAGGAAGGCGCGGCGGCGGAGTGACTTTAGCGAGCAACGCTCTCGGTGAGGGCCACGATCCGCCCCCTCGCCCCGCTTGCGGGGAGAGGGCCGGGGTGAGGGGCGAGTTGGCTCATGAATGCTTGGGGCGCTGGCGTCCCGCGACGACGCCCGTGAATGTCGCTTTGCCCCTCACCCTAACCCTCTCCCCGCAAGCGGGGCGAGGGCACCCGCCGCCGCTCGTAAATCACGCCAGGCCGCGGGCTTCAGCGCAGGCGTTTTCAACATTGAATCGAGGCTGCTGAACACATAAGCGCGCGTCATATGCGCGCCGCGCTCAATGTCGAAAGGCTTGCCCCGCAGCCTGGCGACCGGCTCGCTCGCCGCGAGCAGCGCCCGCGCCGGCGCCTCGCCGAAGAGCAGCAGCGCTTCGGGCCGCGCCAGCTCGACATGGCGGCGCGCAAAAGGCGTGAAGACCGCCAGTTGCGGCGGCGTCATCGACATCACGCCGGGCGGCCGCCAGGGGGAGACATAGGCCAGATAGGCGCTCTCGCGCCCGCGCCCGACCGCCTTCAGCATATTATCGAGGAGCCGCGCCTGATCGCCGCAGAAGGCTTCGCCCGTCGCCTCTTCCGTCGCGCCGGGCGCTCCGTCGAGAACCATGAGCGGCGCGCCCGCCTTCCCCGCCGAAAACAGAAAATGCCGCGCCATGTCCCGGAAGGGCGCATGCGGGAATTCGGCGAGGGCGGCGGCGAGCTCGTCGAGCGTGCGGGCGCTCGTCGCGGCTTCTTCCGCCGCCCGCGCGGCTTCCTCGGGCGCGGCGATGGCGGGCGGCGGGCGCGGGCGGTCCCTGGAAGGCTCCCGCAAATCCGGCGTTTCGGCTGGCGCGCGCGGCGCCGAAGCGACAGACGTTTCGACCGGCTTCAGGCTCGCCGCATAGCGGTCATGCGGCGCCTCGTCGAGCGCGAGATCGACGCCGCTCTCGACATACCAATCGAGAAGGGCGAGCAGCGCTGCGCGCGTTTCGGGCGTGTGAGCGAAGGCCATCAATGGAGTTTAGCCGAACCGTTCGGGCGCGTCATGGCCGAGCGTCCTCCTTGCGCCGTCAGGCTGTCATTTGCGAGCGGAGCGAAGCAATCCAGAGCTTCGTTGCGGCCCTGGATTGCTTCGCCTTCGGCTCGCAATGACGGATCAGCAACAACGAAACGCGCGCTCGCTCCCGGCCCCGAACCGCGCATTCTCACGCGCGCGGAAGAACTCCGCGCGCGTCATGATCCCCTGTCCGTCATGCGTCGCCCGTCTATGGGCGACATAGGCGTCGTAATCGCCTTGCCCGACCATCAGCCGCGCGCCGTCGCGCAGCTTTGCCGCGAGCTTCGCGAGATCAAGCCCCGGCGGGCAGCAATTCATCTTCGCTCTCCCGGGTGGTGACGACGTTGGAGGCGCGGGCGTCGCGGATGGATTTGATCGCGAAGCCGAGGATCGACAGAACCAGCGCCATGTAGATCGCGCAGAGGCCGGCGTCGACATAGTCGTTGAAGATCACGCGATGCATCTCCTCGACGGTCTTGGCCGGCGCGAGCAATTGTCCCTTGTCGAGCGCCGCGGCGAATCTCTTCGCATGCGCGAGGAAGCCGATCTTCGGATCGTCGTGGAAGATTTTTTCAAACCCCGCCGTCATGGTGCAGATGTAGAGCCATGTCGTCGGAATGGCGGCGACGAAGACGTAGCGCTCGCGCTTCATGCGGAAGAGCACGACCACGCAGAGCGTGAGCGCCATGGCGGCGAGCATCTGATTGGCGATGCCGAACAAGGGCCAGAGCGTGTTGATGCCGCCCAAGGGATCGATGACGCCCTGATAGAGGAAATAGCCCCAGCCCGTGACGGCGATGGCGGTGGCGGCGAGATTTGGCCCCCAGGCCCGCGTATTGCCGAAGGCCGGAAAGAAGGCGCCGACGAGGTCCTGGATCATGAAGCGCGCGACGCGCGTGCCGGCGTCGATCGTCGTGAGGATGAACAGCGCCTCGAACAGGATCGCGAAATGATACCAGAAGGACATGGCGGTCGCGCCGCCAATGACCTTCGAGAGAATATGCGCCATGCCGACGGCGAGCGTCGGCGCGCCGCCGGTGCGCGAGAGAATGGTCTTCTCGCCGACATCCTGCGCGACGCCCGAAAGCGCCTCCGGCGTCACGGCGAAGCCCCATGCGGAGATCGCCGTCGCGGCGGTCTCGGGCGTCGCGCCGATGACGGCCGGCGCGCTGTTCATGGCGAAATAGACGCCGGGCTCCAGCGCGCTCGCGGCGACGAGCGCCATGATGGCGACGAAGCTCTCCATCAGCATGGCGCCGTAGCCGATGAAGCGCGTCTGCGTTTCGTCCGCGATCATCTTCGGCGTCGTGCCGGAAGAAACGAGTGCGTGGAAGCCCGACACCGCGCCGCAGGCGATGGTGATGAAGAGGAAGGGGAAGACGCTGCCCGCGAAGACCGGCCCCGTGCCGTCGATGAAGCGGCTCACCGCGGGCATTCTAAGATCGGGCCAGACGACGAAGATGCCGAGCGCGAGCGACAGGATCGTGCCGATCTTGAGGAAGGTCGAGAGATAGTCGCGCGGCGCGAGCAGGAGCCATACGGGCAGAACGGACGCCACGAAGCCATAGGCGATGAGCATGAAGGCGAGCGTCTCGCCCTTATAGGCGAAGAGCGGCGCAAGGGTCGCGCTCTCGGCGACATCGCGGCCGAAGGCGATGCTTGCGAGCAGGAGCACGAAGCCGATGATCGACATCTCGCCGATGCGGCCCGGCCGGATGTAGCGGCCATAAACGCCCATGAAGACGGCGATGGGCAGCGTCGCGAAGACGGTGAAAGCGCCCCACGGGCTGTCCGCGAGCGCCTTGACGACGACGAGCGCCAGCACGGCGAGTAGGATGATCATGATGGAGAGAATGCCCGCCATGGCGATGACGCCGGGAATATGGCCCATCTCCGTCTTGATGAGATCGCCGAGCGAACGCCTGTCGCGGCGCGTCGAGATGAAGAGGACGAGAAAGTCCTGCACGGCGCCGGCGAGAATGACGCCCGCGAGCAGCCAGAGCGTGCCCGGCAGATAGCCCATCTGCGCGGCGAGCACCGGCCCGACCAGCGGGCCGGCGCCGGCGATGGCCGCGAAATGATGGCCGAACAGCACCCATTTGTCGGTCGGCACATAATCGAGCCCGTCATTGCGCCGATGCGCGGGCGTGCGCCGCGTCGCGTCGAGGCCGAGCACTTTTTCGGCGATGAAGCGCGAATAGAAGCGATAGCCGATGGCGTAGACGCCGATGGCGGCGGTGACGAGCCACATGGCGTTGACCGGCTCGCCGCGCGCGGTCGCGAGCGTGTAGAGCGCGTAAAGGGCGAGGACGGAGACAAGCGCCCAGGGGAAGTAGGAAATGAGGCTCTGACGAACCGAAGCCGAAGACATTTCGCGCGCCCTGCGTTTTTCCCCTCTCCCCGCTCGCGGGGAGAGGGCAGGGTGAGGGGCAAGGGGGTTTAAGGATCAAGCGTGTTGACGCAACACTATCGACCAGGCGCTAAAGCGTCCATAGCGCGGCGCTGAAACAATAGGGCAGTCGGGTGAGGGAAAACCTCGCCCTCATGCTGAGGAGGCTCCGCAGGAGCCGTCTCGAAGCATGAGGAGCCGCCCGAAGGCGGCGTCTCGAAGCACGGGGCGAGTTCCAGATTTCGGGAAACGAAGGCTTCCTCGTCCTTCGAGACGCGAGCTTCGCTCGCTCCTCAGGATGAGGAAACCTTCACCCGGTCGCCCCTGGCTAAAACAACATTTCGCTATGTTGTTCGTCGGAGAGAGCGGGACGGCGGCTTTGCCCCTCACCCTGACCCTCTCCCCGCGCGCGGGGAGAGGGAAATCGCGCTACGCCGCCGCTTCCGCCGCCATCGGTTCGTAATTCAGGATCGGCGCGAGCCAGCGTTCGACTTCCGAAACCGGCATGCCTTTGCGCGCCGCATAATCCTCGACCTGGTCGCGCTCCACCTTGGCGACGCCGAAATAATGCGCCTGCGGATGGCCGATATAGAGCCCGCTGACGGAGGCCGCCGGCGTCATCGCGAAGCTCTCCGTGAGCTTCACGCCCGTGCGCTTCTCGACGCCGAGCAGATCGAACAGCGTCGCCTTCTCCGTGTGATCGGGCTGCGCCGGATAGCCGGGCGCCGGGCGGACGCCCGCGTAAGGCTCGGCGATCAGCTCTTGCGGCGAGAAGGCCTCGTCCTTCGCATAGCCCCAGAATTCGCGGCGCACGCGCTCATGCATGCGCTCGGCGAAAGCTTCCGCGATGCGGTCGGCGAGCGCCTTCACCATGATCGAGCCGTAATCGTCATTGGCGCGGGCGTAGCGGGCGGAAATCTTCTCCTCTTCCGCGCCGGCCGTGACGACGAAGGCGCCGACATAATCGGCCTTGCCGCTCTCCCTCGGCGCGACGAAATCGGAAAGCGCGATATTCGCCCTGCCGTCGCGCTTGCCGAGCTGCTGGCGCAGGGTGAAGAAGGTCGCGAGCTTCTCGTTGCGCGACTCGCCCGTATAGAGCGCGATGTCGTCGCCCACGCTATTCGCGGGCCAGAAACCGATGACGGCCTTGGGCGTGAACCAGCGTTCTTCCACGATGCGCTTCAGCATGGCCTGCGCGTCGTCGAAAAGACGGCGCGCGGCCTCGCCCTTCTCCGGATCGTCGAGCAGCGCGGGATAGCGGCCCTTGAACTCCCAGGTCTGGAAGAAGGGCGTCCAGTCAATATAGGGGACCAGTTCCGCGACGTCGTAGCTCGCAAAGGCGCGCGCCCCCGTGAAGGCGGGCCTCGCCGGCTCGTAAGCGGCCCAGTCGATCTTGTAGGCGTTCTTGCGCGCGGCCTCGATCGAGACGCGCTGCTTGTCGGCCTGGGCGCGCGCATGCGCTTCGGCGACGCGCTCATATTCGGCGCGGGTCTCCGCGATGTAGTCGCCGCGGCTCTTCTCGGAGACGAGCGCCTGCGCCACGCCCACCGCGCGGCTCGCGTCCGTCACATAGACCGCCTGGCCGCGGCGATAGTTCGGGCTGATCTTCACCGCCGTATGCACGCGGCTCGTCGTCGCGCCGCCGATGAGCAGCGGCGTGTCGAGACCTTCGCGCTCGAGCTCCGCCGCGACGAAGCACATCTCGTCGAGCGAGGGCGTGATGAGGCCGGAAAGGCCGATGAGATCGACCTTCTCTTTCTTGGCGGTTTCGAGAATCTTGGCGCAGGGCGTCATGACGCCGAGATCGATCACCTCGAAATTGTTGCAGCCGAGCACCACGCCGACAATGTTCTTGCCGATGTCGTGCACGTCGCCCTTCACCGTCGCGAGCAGGATCTTGCCCGCCGTCGAGCGCTCGCTCTTGTCGGCCTCCATGAAGGGCATGAGATAGGCGACCGCCTGCTTCATCACGCGCGCCGATTTCACGACCTGCGGCAGGAACATCTTGCCCTGTCCGAAGAGATCGCCGACGACATTCATGCCGGCCATCAGCGGGCCTTCGATCACGTCGAGGGGGCGCGCGGCCTCCTGGCGCGCCTCCTCGACGTCGGTCTCGATATATTCGGTGACGCCGTTGACGAGCGCATGTTCGAGACGCTTCTCGACGCTCGCCTCGCGCCAGGCGGCGTCCTTCTCCTGGCTTTTCGCGGCGCCGCCCTTGAACTTCTCGGCCGCCTCGACGAGACGCTCGGTCGAATCCTTGCGGCGGTTCAGCACCACGTCCTCGCAGAGCTCGCGCAGCTCGGGATCGATCTCCGCGTAAACGGCGAGCTGGCCGGCGTTGACGATGCCCATATCCATGCCCGCCTGAATGGCGTGGTACAGAAACACCGAATGCATCGCCTCGCGCACGGGCTCGTTGCCGCGGAAGGAGAAGGAAAGGTTCGACACGCCGCCGGAGACATGAGCGTGAGGCAGGTCGCGCTTGACGATGCGCGCCGCCTCGATGAAATCGACGCCGTAATTCTCATGCTCCTCGATGCCCGTCGCCACCGCGAAGATGTTCGGATCGAAGATGATGTCCTGCGGCGGGAAGCCCACGACCTCGGTGAGAATCTTGTAGGCGCGCGCGCAGATTTCCGTCTTGCGCGCCAGCGTGTCAGCCTGGCCCTTCTCGTCGAAGGCCATGACGACGACCGCCGCGCCGTAGCGGCGCACTTTCTTCGCGTCCTCGATGAACTTCTCCTCGCCTTCCTTCATCGAGATAGAGTTCACCACGCCCTTGCCCTGCAGGCATTTCAGGCCCGCCTCGATCACCTCGAATTTCGAGGAGTCGACCATCACCGGCACGCGGGCGATGTCGGGCTCGGCCGCAAGCAGATTGAGGAAGTCGACCATCGCCTGCTGCGAGTCGAGCAGGCCCTCGTCCATATTGACGTCGATGACCTGCGCGCCATTCGCGACCTGGTCGCGCGCAACGTCGAGCGCCGCCGTATAGTCGCCATTGGTGATGAGCTTGCGGAACTTCGCCGAGCCCGTGACGTTCGTGCGCTCGCCGACATTGACGAAGGGAATGTCCCTGGTGAGCGCGAAAGGCTCGAGGCCGGAGAGGCGCAGCATCGGCTCGATCTTCGGCGCGATGCGCGGCTTCATGCCCTTCACCTTCTGCGCAATGGCGCCGATATGATCCGGCGTCGTGCCGCAGCAGCCGCCGAGAATATTGACGAGGCCGGCGCTCGCGAATTCGCCGACGAGCTCCGCCATATATTCCGGGCTCTCGTCATAGAGGCCGAACTCATTCGGCAGGCCGGCGTTGGGGAAGGCGCAGACGCGCGTGTCCGCCACGCGGCCAATCTCGGCGATATGCTGGCGCATCTCGCGCGCGCCGAGCGCGCAGTTGAAGCCGATGGAGAACGGCTTTGCGTGGGCGAGCGAGTTCCAGAAGGCGACCGAGGTCTGGCCCGAGAGCGTGCGCCCCGAAAGATCGGTGATCGTTCCCGAGATCATGATCGGAAAGCGCGTGCCGACTTCCTCGAAGGCGTGTTCGAGCGCGTAGATCGCCGCCTTGGCGTTGAGCGTGTCGAAGACGGTCTCGACCAGCATGATGTCGGCGCCGCCCGCGATGAGGCCGAGCGCCTGCTCCTTATACGCCGCGCGCAATTCGTCGAAAGTGACGCCGCGATAGCCCGGATTCGACACGTCGGGCGAGATCGACGCCGTGCGGTTCGTCGGGCCCATCGAGCCGGCGACGAAACGGCGCACGCCCGTCTTCGCCGCGACTTCATCGGCCGCTTCGCGCGCGAGCCTCGCGCCTTCGCGATTAAGTTCGAACACGATGGATTCGAGGCCGTAATCGGCCTGCGCGATGGTCGTCGCGCTGAACGTGTTGGTCTCGATGATGTCGGCGCCGGCTTCGAGATATTGCGTATGGATCGCCTTGATCGCGTCCGGCTGCGTCAGGATCAGCAGGTCGTTATTGCCGCGCAGGTCCTTCGGGTGATCCTTGAAGCGCGGCCCGCGGAAGTCCGCCTCCTCGAATTTGTGGCGCTGGATCATCGTGCCCATGGCGCCGTCGAGAATGAGGATGCGGCTCTCCGCCGCTTCCTCCAGCGCCTTGAGGATTTTCGGGCCGTGAGCTTTGTCGAAGGTCATGCGTCTGCTTTCTCGCGAAGGGGACGAACGCCGAGGAGGTGGCAAATGGCGAAGACCATATCGGCGCGGTTATTGGTGTAGAAGTGGAAATCCTCGACGCCGGCGCGGGCGAGGCCCATCACCTGTTCGACGACCGTCGTCGCGGCGACGAGGGCGCGGGTTTCGGGATCGTCATCGAGTCCCTCGAAGCGCTCCGCGACCCAGCGCGGCACGCTGGCCCCGGCCTTGGCCGCGAAATTCGCGACCTGCCTGTAATTGCGGATCGGCATGATCCCCGGCACGATCGGAATCGTGATTCCCCTCCCGCGCGCCTTGTCGAGAAACCTGAAATAGACGTCGTTGTCGAAGAAGAACTGCGTGATGGCGCGCGTCGCGCCCGCGTCGATCTTCGCCTCCAGCGCGTCGAGATCCTGCTCGATCGAAGCGCTTTCGGGATGTCCCTCCGGATAGGTCGAGACGGAAATCTCGAAATCATGCAGGCGGCGAATGCCACGCACGAGATCGGAGGAATGGGCGTAGCCCTTCGGATTGGCTTCGAATTTCGTGCCGACGCCGGTCGGCGGATCGCCGCGCAGCGCCACGATATGGCGCACGCCCGCCCTCCAGTAGCCGTGCAGAATCTCGCCGATCTCGTCCGCCGAGGACGAAACGCAGGTGAGATGCGCGGCGGGCTTCATCGAAGTCTCGCGGGCGATGCGCGCGACGATGGCGTGCGTGCGCTCGCGCGTCGAGCCGCCGGCGCCATAGGTGACGGAGACGAAATGCGGCTGGAGCCGCTCGAGGCGCTTCACGGACTCCCAAAGCTGCGTCTCCATTTCCGGCGTCTTCGGCGGAAAGAATTCGTAGGAAATGTTGAACCGCTTGCCGGAAGCGGAAGGATGCAGCGCGTTGAACATCAGGCGGTCTCGTAGGAGGAAGCGGGGATGGGATCGGCGACGATGCGCGGATCGCGCGCAAGCCACAATGAGACGGTGAGCTTCGCGCCCTCCTTGGCGCCCGGCGCCAGCTCGCGATGCATGACGGTTTCGAGACCCGCCTGCGCGAGAAGGCCGAGGATTTCGTCCTCGGAAAAGCCGAGACGGCGATGGGCGTGCTTGTCGCGCAGCGCCTCTTCGTGATGGGGCGCGAAATCCACGACGAGCAGCCGTCCGCCCGGCGCCAGAACGCGCGCCGCCTCGCGAATGGCGCGCGCGGGATCGTCGAGATAGTGCAGCACCTGATGCATGATCGCGAGATCGACGGAATTGCGCTCGATCGGCAGCGCGTAAATGTCGCCCTGGCGCAATCGCACATTACGCAGGCCGGTCTCCTCGAGCCGTCCGCGGGCGACGGCGAGCATGGCGGTCGAGAGATCGACGCCGACGGCGTGCTCGGCCTGCGGCGCGAAGAGCTCCAGCATGCGGCCGGCGCCCGTGCCGATGTCGAGCACGCAGCGCGCGGGCGCGGCGCCAATCGCGTCGCGCATCGCTTGCTCGACAAGCGCCTCGGGGACGTGCAGCGAGCGTATGTCGTCCCATTCCGCCGCATGGGCGGCGAAATAGCGCGCGGCGTTCTCGGCGCGCGCCTGGCGCACTTCGCCGAGCCGCGCCTGATCCTCCGCAAGGATGGGATCGTCGGGATCGAGCCAGTCGGCGATGTCGCGCGCGAGCGCGCCGGCCGGCCCGGCGGGCGCGAGGCGGAAGAAGGCCCAGGCGCCTTCGCGGCGGCGCTCGACCAGCCCGGCTTCGGCGAGGAGCTTGAGATGGCGCGACACGCGCGGCTGCGATTGACCGAGAATCGTGACGATCTCGCTGACGGTGAGCTCCGATTGGGAAAGAAGCGCCAGAAGGCGCAGGCGCGTTTCCTCGCCGGCCGCGTTGAGGGCCGCGAGCGCGGGGTCGAGCCTGAGGGTCTTCGGGGCGGTCATTCAACCTCTCATACGAGACATAAAGATATCTATATGCGTTGATTGATTGGGATGCAAGCGTCAAATGGCCTGCGCGCCCCCTGCGGCGCCATGCTGAAACTTGCCGCTTGACGGAATCGAAAATCAGGCGCAACTTTTTGAAACATCGCAACCGTCTCTGGACGAGAGAGGCGGGATCGCTCGGGCGGGACCTCGATGCGGCAGCGATAAGGATGCGTCGGCGAAGACCCCTGTCGTCGGCGAAGCCAAAGCAAATGGTTGCGAGAGGAGCATGACGCCACCGGGTCAGATCGTTTGACCGGCGTTTCGTTCCGGTCAAGACGGGAAATCAGGCTCAGCGCTGCCTGATCGGTCCCGAACCCTCCATAGAGCCTCATAGACCAGGGACAGCCCGCCGCGAAGGCCAAGCAGCGGGCGACCCCTCCCCAGACTGGACCATCCCAGAGCGCTTCTCACTTGGGAGAAGCATCGGCCCCGTGCGCCACAGGCGACGGGGCCTTTTGGCGTTGGCGCGCTTTGGTCTTCGCCTTTCCATCGTCGGGAGACGACGCGCTCCGCGGGAGCGTGAAGCGCGCCGGCGTCGCGCTTGCCAGCCCCTGGATTGCTTCGTCGCTTCGCTCCTCGCAATGACGGCTGAGGAGTCGGCGCAAGCAGAGGCCGCCTTGAGGCGGCCGCTTGTTTTGGAGGAACGACGGCGGTGGAGGCCTCATCGCGGTCGTCCGCCCGATCGCTTTGCGACAATGCTTGCGGCGTCATTGCGAGCCGAAGGCGAAGCAATCCAGAACCTTTAAGAAAACGGCGCTTCGCTCCTCGCAAGGACTGACGAGACGCAAGCGCGGAACTCTCCCGGGCAGCGCCAAACGCTTAGGCCTCATCCTGAGGAGCGAGCGAAGCTCGCGTCTCGAAGGACGAGGCCGCCCTCGGAGGCTTGTCAGCCAATTGAAGGCCGCCCCGTCTTCTCGAATGCCGACGCTTTACGCCGGCGCCTTTTCCTCTTCCGCGGCGACGACCTGCAGGAAGGTCTCGGCCGCCTCGCGGCGCTCGAAGACATGGGGCTGCAATCCGCGCTTGGCCATGGCTTCCTTCATCTTCATGCGGGCGAAAGCCGAAGTCGCGTAGCGCGTCGTCGTCAGATAATAATGCTGGCTTAGATATTCGATCATCTCGGCGTAATCGTCGTAAAGCGCCTCGGCGATCCGGGCGCCGTCGTGATTGACGACGGAGTTCACGCGCTTGCCGACCTTCTGGCAGGCGGCGACCAGCGCGTGGCGCATTTCGTCTATGTCCTTCTTGGTGCGCGCGTTCCAGCCTTCGAGATTGAGGAAGAGAATGTTGCGCGCCGGATCGTAGCTGATCCGCTGGTCGAGATTGAGATTAAGGAGATCGTTGATCAGGCCCATGGGCTCGTCGATGAAGATGCGACGGTCCATCAGCTCCGGCTCGTTGATGATCGGCTTGAAGTCCATGAAGGGAAGAATGTGCTTGTCGATGTCGACGCCCGGCGCGATCTCGACGAGCTCGAGGCCGTTCTCCTTGAGCTGGAAGACGCAGCGCTCGGTCACGTAATAGACCGGCTGCTTGCGCTTCTGGGCGAATTTGCCGGAGAAGGTCGTCTGCTCCACGGAATTGAGGAACTTCTTGTTCCGGCCTTCCTGCACGATATTGACCTTGCCGTCGGCGATCTCGACGCGCAGGCCGCCATTGGTGAAGGTGCCGGCGAAGACGACGAGGCGGGCGTTCTGGCTGATATTGATGAAGCCGCCGCAGCCGTTCAGACGGCCGCCGAATTTCGACGTGTTGACATTGCCCTGCAGGTCGCATTCGGCCATGCCGAGGCAGGTCATGTCGAGGCCGCCGCCGTCATAAAAGTCGAATTGTTGATTCTGCTGGATGATGCTGTCGGCGTTGGTCGCGGCGCCGAAGCTCGACCCCGAGGCGAGCACGCCGCCAATGGCGCCGGCTTCCGTCGTCAGGGTGATATAGGGCGTGAGCTTTTCCTCATTGGCGACGGCGGCGATGCCCTCCGGCGCGCCGACGCCGAGATTCACGACGCCGTTCGGCGGCAGCTCGAAGGAGGCGCGGCGGGCGATGACCTTGCGCTCGTCGAGCGGCATTTTGGCGAGCTTCTCGACCGGCACGCGAACCTCGCCCGCGAGCGCGGCGTTATACATCACGCCATAGTTCATGCGGTGCAGTTCGGGCTGGTCCGCCACCACGACCGCCGAGACCAGAATGCCCGGAACATGCACGTCCTTCGGCTTGATCGAGCCCTGCTCGACGATGCGCTCGACCTGGGCGATGACGAGGCCGCCATTATTGTGCGCGGCCATGGCCTGGGCGAGATTGTCGAGAACCAGCGCCTCCTTCTCCATCGAGATATTGCCCGACGGATCGGCCGAGGTGCCGCGGATGAAGGCGACGTCGATCTTGGTGGCGATATAGAAGAGCCACTCCTCGCCCTGAATGTTGTGATATTTGACGATGTCCTCGGTCGTGACCTCGTTCACCTTGCCGCCGCCGAAGCGCGGATCGACGTAAGTATAGAGGCCCACCTTGGAGAAGAGGCCCGGCTGGCCGGAGGCGCAGGCGCGGTAAAGCTGCGAGATGACGCCCTGAGGCAGGTTGTAGCCGAGGATCTTGTTTTCCTGGGCGGCCTGGGCGACCTTGGGCATGCGGCCGAAATTGGCGGCGATGACGCGCTTCAGCAGGCCCTCGTGATGGAAGCGGCCGGTGCCCAGCCCCTTGGAGTCGCCGGCGCCGGCGGTCATGATCAGCGTGAGGTCGCGCGGGTGCTGGGTCTCGACGAAACGCTTCTCGAGCGCGGCGTGGAGCGCCTCGGGGATACAGCTTTGGACGAAACCCGTCGTGGTCACGACGTCATTGTCGCGAATGAGCGCGATCGCCTCGTCGGCGCTGATGACCTTGTTATTCGCCATTCCTCAGATGTCCCCTCGAGACCGTTCTTATCGTCGCGGGCGCCCCTCGCGCAGCCGCTCGGCGGTCTTTTTGCTCAATTGACGTGCGTCAGGGTAGTGACCACGTCCCCGAAGCGCAATAGCGACGATGCCGCAGCGTCTCCAGGGCTCGCTTCGGCCGAGGCCGCAAGCCTCAGTCGCCGCGATAGACGCAGCCCTCGAAGCAACTGTCGCGGAAGAGTCCGACCTCGCTCAAGCCCGGCAGCGCGGGCGCGAGGTCCCGCCAGATATAAAGACAAAGATTTTCGAGCGTCGGCTTGCCGAGCCCTTCCAGATCGTTGAGGAAGGAGTGGTCGAGCTTCTCGCGCAGCTCGTTCAGGCGCCGGCCGAGCTTGCCGAGGTCCATCACCCATTGCTCCTCGGGCTGGCGCTCGCCGCGAAGAGTCACGCGCACGCGGAAGGAATGCCCGTGCAGATTGCGGTATTTGCCGCCATCCTTGGCCTCGGGGTCGTAAAGGGCGTGCGCCGCCTCGAAATAGAATTCGCGGTATACCTCGAACGTCGCCACTTCCCTTATCCTTTCCCGCGGCCTGCGACATGTCGCGGACGGCGGACCCCTCGCATGAACTCGGCGCGCTTCGTCCAGATCACGGCGCGATTGGGGGGGATCGTCCAATCGCAAAAAGGTGATCGATTCCAAAGTCTAGAGCGCGCTCATCTCGTCGCGCGCTCTAGCGGCTTGCTTCAAGCCAATCGCCAGGTTTGGACCCCCACCCCGACCCTCCCCCTTTCAGGGGGAGGGAGCAAAGCCGCGCCAGTTCCCTCCCCCTGAAAGGGGGAGGGTTAGGGAGGGGGTCCGCATTTGGGACCCGGCCTACCTCACCCCGATCATCTTGTGCGTCTGAACCGACAGCCGCCAGCGCGGATGCGCCAGGCAGTAGTCGATCGCGGCCCTCGTATTGCGCAGAATTTCCGGCCCGTCCATGGGCTGGAGCAGGAAATGGCGGAAGTCGAGCTCCTCATACAGGGCCGGATCGGCGCCGTGTTGCGGATAGACGAGCTTCAATTCGTCGCCCCCGGTCTGGACCAGCGGCGCGCCGGCCTTGGGGGAAACGCAAATCCAGTCGATTCCGGGCGTCGCGGGGAGCGTTCCATTGATCTCGACGGCGATCTCGAAACCTTCGGCATGGAGCGCGTCGACGAGCGCCGCGTCGATTTGAAGCATGGGCTCGCCGCCGGTCAGGACCGTGAAGCGGCCCTCCCGCCCCTCGCCCCAGAGCGCGGCCAGATGGGCGGCGAGATCTTCGGCGACCGCGAATTTGCCGCCGCCCTCGCCATCCGTCCCGACGAAATCCGTGTCGCAGAAGCGGCAGACCGCCTTGGCGCGGTCCTCCTCGCGGCCGCTCCAGAGATTGCAGCCCGCGAAGCGGCAGAAGACGGCGGCGCGGCCCATATGCCGCCCCTCGCCCTGAAGGGTCTTGAAGGCTTCCTTGACGGCATAGGCCATGAGGCTGGCTTTCTGTTCGACCTCGCGGCGCCTCCGATGGCTTGTTTGCCGGCGCGACCCCGATGGGGTTCGGCGAAGGGGCTGACATGCCGGCCGCAACAGCACGCTCAATGTCCGGCAGGCGGGCGCCGAGCTCAAGGGCCTGTCGCGGGCGCCGCCCGCCTGCCGCGCCGATATGCCATCGGACGACGCCGCTTTCAACAAGCGGACCGCCGCGTGTCCGGGACGGCTTAACGCGGCGCCGGATGGCTTCGCTTTGCTCCCAATGACAGACGGGGAGCCCCGCTCATGCCCGTCACCCCCTCTTCGGCTGCTCCTCGTCCTTGTCCTTCTGCTCCGGCGGCTGCGGGCGCGGGTCGAGGCTGCGAATATAGGTCGTAATGTCATCGATCTCCCTGCGGGAGAGATGCATGTCCGGCATGGGCGGATGCGGATCGACGAGGAAATTTGCGATCTGTTTCCTGTCCGTGCGGCGCTGGGCGATGTCGTGGAAGGAGGGCGCGTCGGCGACGGCCGTCGTCTGGTCCTTCTCGACGACATGGCAGCTCGCGCACCAGCGCTTGGCGATGACGGCGCCCTTCTTCGCGTCCCCGGCATGCGCCGGCGCGGCGGCGAAACAGGCGGCCGCGGCGAGGCCGAGGAGAATGGGAGCGCGTGAAGTCGAAGCCATGCGTCTTTCCTTTATTGCGCGGGCGAAACGATTCGCCTCGCGCCGGCGCGATGTAAGCACAACTCTCGCGGCGTGAGAATCCGCGAGCGCCGCGCTCGCTGTATGGCGAATAAGCGCGGCGGCCAAGGCTTTTTCGCGGCCGCGAGACAGCTTGACCCGGGCTGATCGGCGTATTTTTGCAACAGTGGTTGTGCCCTTGTTGCAACAGTCCCGAAGATAAGGCCTAGCGGGCCCGAACGGCGCTCAGAAGCCCCTTTTCAGCCATAAAAGCTGAGATAAGGTCCTCTTGTCACTTGCTCATCCAAGACGCGGGAAGACACCTCCGCCGGCGCCTCGCCGTAGGGGAACGGTCTCCTATTTTCTGCTGCGCGCGAGGATGTGGCAGGCGCAGTTTTGGGTCGCGTATGCGCGCCGGTTTCCGGCGCCCCGGGTCGAGGAAGTCGAAACGCATTATGGTCGGATCCGCGCAAAAGGGCATTCTTTCTGCCGCATCGCACAAGATCAGGGGCGCGGCGCTTTCGGTCGGCTTGTTCGCGGCGAGCTTCGCCATGCTGGTGACCGCCTTCGTCGACCCGGCCCCGGCGCTCGACGCGCCTTCGGCGCGCGCCCCCGAGACGAAGCCGCTTCCCATGTTCAAGAATCCGCGCGCGGCGCTTCGCGCCGGGCTCGAAAGCTATCACGCCGGCGACGCCGCGACCTCCGTCGCCGCGCTGCGCTACGCCGCGGAGGGCGGCGAGCCGCTCGCCCAGTGGAAGCTCGGCCGCATGTACGCCGAGGGCGACGGCGTCGCGCGCGACGACGCCAAGGCCTATGATTATTTCTCCAAGATCGTCGACCATTTCGCCGAGGAAGAGCCGGATCCGCGCGAGCGCTCCATGGCGGCGAACGCCTTCGTCGCCGTCGGCCTCTATCTGCGCGACGGATTGTCGACGGCGAAGATCGAGCCGGATCTCGATCGCGCTTTCGAGCTCTTCCGCTACGCCGCGACCTATTTCCGCAACGCTGACGCGCAATATCATCTCGGCCGCATGTATCTCGACGGCGCCGGCGTGAAGAAGGACATGCGCCAGAGCGTCAACTGGCTGGAGCTCGCGGCGCGCAAGGGGCATCCGCAGGCGCAGGCCGTGCTCGGCCGGCTGATGTTCAACGGCGAGGCCGGGGGCGGGGCGCAGAAAGCGCGCGGGCTCATGTATCTGACGCTCGCCCGCGACGCCGTCGCCGGCGGCGGCGCGAATGAGCAGTGGATCACCGACAGCCACGCCAAGGCGCTCGCCGCCGCGAATGAGGCCGACCGCAAGGCCGCCGTCGCGCTGCTCGAGGACTATCTGCGCGAGCGCAACTGATCCGCCCCCGTGCGGGCCATTGCAAGGCGGCCTCGCCGACGGATCAGCGCAGCAATGGCGGCTCCTGGATTGCCTCGCCTTCGGCTCGCGAGGACGCGGGGCGTCGCTGCGAAGCAACCAGTCGGAAGTATGAAACCCGGTTAATCTGCGGGCGCGGCCGCGCCCCTGAACGTCACCGGGACCAGCAGGCGGCGCATGCCGTCCGGACCCGGCGGGGGGAAGCGGCCGGCGCGGATATTCACCTGTATCGACGGAAGAAGCAGGCGCGGCGCGGCGAGCGCCTTGTCGCGGCCAAGCCGCGAGGCCACGAATTCCTCCTCCGAGACGCCGTCGTGAATCTGGACGTTCTTTTCCCGCTCCTCGGCGATGGTCGTCTCCCAGAGATAAACGTCGCGGCCGGGCGCCTTGTAGTCGTGGCACATGAAAAGCCGCGTCTGCGGCGGGAGGGCGAGCAGACGGCGGATCGAGCGATAAAGCGCCCGCGCGTCGCCGCCGGGAAAATCGGTTCGGGCCGTGCCGTAATCCGGCATGAAGAGCGTGTCGCCGACAAAGACATTGTCGCCGATCCTGTAGGAGACGCAGGCCGGCGTGTGGCCGGGCGTATACAGAACCTCGACGTCCAGTTCGCCGAGAGGAAAATGTTCGCCGTCCTTGAAGAGACGGTCGAAATCGCCGCCCTCCGGGGCAATGTCGTCGGCGAGGAAGACGGGACGGAAAATCTCCTGCACCTTGGCGATGTGCTCGCCAATGCCGACCCTGGCGCCGGTCGCGGCCTTCACGACCGGCGCGGCGGAGAGATGATCGGCATGAGCGTGGGTCTCGAGAACCCATTCCACCGTCAGCCCCTCGTCGCGCGCCGCGGCGAGAACGGCGTCGATCGAATGCGAATCCGCCACGCCGCCGCCCGGCTCGTAATCGAGCACGGGGTCGACGATCGCCGCCTTCATCGTCGCGGGATCGGAGACCAGATAGGTGACGGTGAAGGCAGCTTCGTCGAAAAAGCCCCGAATCTTCGGTTGCGACATGCTTTTCTCCTCGCCGCTTGCTTGCGGCGTAGATATATGCGACTTAACTAAATAAGCAATATCTAATTCAATGCCGAGGCCCGATGCTCACGCCCCTGATTGTGAAGCTCGCCGCCGGGACGCTTTCCGGCGTCATGGTCGGTTTTTCGCTGGGTCTGATCGGCGGCGGCGGCTCGGTGCTCGCCGTGCCGCTCCTCGTCTATTTCGTTGGCGTGTCGGAGCCGCATGTCGCGATCGGCACGAGTGCGGTCGCGGTCGCCGCCAATGCGCTCTTCCAACTCGGCAATCACGCCCGCGCCGGCACGATCAAATGGCGCTGCGCGTCAATCTTCGCGCTTTTCGGCATTGTCGGCGCCTATGGCGGCTCGACGCTCGGCAAGGCCATGAACGGCGAGAAGCTGCTCGCGCTCTTCGGCGCGCTCATGCTCGTCATCGGCGCGCTGATGTTCAAAAGCCGCAGCGGCGAGGGCTACCCCCAGGTCCGGCTCAACCGCGAAAATTTCCCGCGCCTCGCCGCCATGGGCCTCGCGACGGGCGCGCTGTCCGGCTTTTTCGGCATTGGCGGGGGCTTTCTGATCGTGCCGGGACTGATGCTTGCGGCCGACCTGCCGATCATCAACGCCATCGGCTCGTCGCTCGTCTCCGTCTCGGCCTTCGGCGTGACAACGGCGGCGAATTACGCCTTTTCGGACCTCGTCGACTGGCCGCTCGCGGCGACCATTCTCGGCGGCGGCGTGATCGGGGGCCTGATCGGCGCGGCGACGGGACGGCGCCTGTCGGCGGAGCGCGGGGCGCTGGCCGTGGCCTTTGCGGGGATCGTGGCGGCGACGGGGCTTTATGTGATCTGGCGCGCGATTCACGCCCTCATGTGATCAATTGAGCTCCACGCAGACCGGCACATGGTCCGAGGGCTTGTCGCCCGCCCGCGCCTCCTTGACGATCTCGACGCGCGCGAGGCGGTCCGCCGCCTGCGGCGAGAGCAGCAGATGGTCGATGCGGATGCCCTTGTTCTTCTGCCAGGCGCCCGCCTGATAGTCCCAGAATGTATAAAGTCCCGCATCGTCGGCGACGGCGCGAAGCGCGTCCGTGTAGCCGAGATTGAGCAGGCGGCGCCAGGCGGCGCGGCTTTGCGGCAGGAAGAGCGCGTCGGACGCCCAGGCGGCGGGGTCGTGCGCGTCGCGGGGCTCGGGGATGATGTTGTAGTCGCCCGCGAGCGCGGTCGCTTCTTCGAGCTTCAGGAGCGCTCTGGCGCGCGCTGTCAGCGCCTCCATAAATCGCAGCTTATAGGCGTATTTCGGCGTGTCCGGGGGATTGCCGTTCGGGCAATAGATCGAGGCGACGCGCAGAACGCCGCCACCGCCGTCGGAGATCACCGCCTCAATATAGCGGGACTGGCCCTCATGGTCGAAGCCCGGCAGGCCGACGGTCGACTCCTCGATCGGAGACTTCGAAAGAATGGCGACGCCGTTGAAGGTCTTTTGCCCGTGGAGGACGACATTATAGCCGGCGTCCTCCGCCTCCATGCGCGGAAAGGCTGTTTCCTCGCATTTCAGCTCCTGAAGGCAGAGAATATCGGGGTTCGCCTCCTTCAGAAACGAGAGCAGCGGCGTGAGCCGCTGCCGGACGGAATTCACGTTCCAGGTGGCGATGCGCAACAGAACCCCCGAGAGGGGCCTTCGCGCCCCTTAAAATCAATCCAGCCGATAGGCCGCGTGACAGGCGTTGCAGGCTTGCACGACTTGGCTGAGCTCGGCAAGCGCCGGGCGCAGATCGCCGCCCAGCTTCACTTTGCTCGCTTCCTCGGCGAATTTCGACGCCTGGGCGTGCATGGTCATGCCCAGCGCGCGCATCTCTTCCGGCATATGGCTCGCCATCATCTTCGGCATGTCGCCGAGCTCGCCGGATTTGGCGGCCGGCTTGCAGGCGGCCGAACCCGGCGAGCCCATGCCGAGCCGCGTCTCGGCGATCTTCGCGGCCGCCGCGCCGTCGCCTTTCGAAAGCTCCGCGAGAATATCCGCGACGGCCTGCTGATGGCCGCGCATATTGGTCAGCATCATGGCCTTCATCGGCCCCGGCAGATCGACCTCCATGCGCGTATCCTTCGCCATCTTGGACATCATCTCCATATGGCCGTGATGGTCTTCCGCCATCGCCGCGGCGCCCGTGAGCGAGAAGGCGCCGAGGGCGGCGAGATAAATCTTCCGCATCGTTAAGTCTCCCAATTGAGCGCGCGAGTTTAGCGCAGGCGCAAGCGTTTTTCGTAAGGCGAATCGTCACGGCTTCGGCAGGTTGAGGATTTGTCCCGGCTTCAGCTTCTTCTTGCGCCGCGCGGGATTGGCCGCGGCGAGGTCGCGCCAGCGGCCGGCGTCGCCATAGAGCTTCTTGGCCACGCTTTTCAGCGTGTCGCCGCGCTGAATCGTGTAGGTCGAGGGTGGCGACGGCGAAGCCGCGACAGGAGCGGGCGAGGCTTCCTTCTTCATTGGGGCGCCCGGCGTTTCCTCCTTCGGGGCCGCGCCCGGCTCGATCACATGGAATTCCCCACGGATCATACCCATCCAGCAGCTCCAGGGAACGATTCCCGCCCGCCGCGGCGTGAACTCGATGATCTGCATTCCGGGCTTCAGATCGAATTCGAGATTAAGCGACGGCGCGACGATGCGCTTGTTGCATTCCGTCACCTCGGTGGCGTTGATCGCCCATTTGACCGGGACGCCCTTGATCAATGTGAAACGCGACGGCGCGTAGCCGAGCGCGTTCGCCTCCATCGTGATCGTCTGCGTCTCGGATGCGAGCCGCGGCGCGGGCGCCGGCGCCGCGTCCTGCCGCAGCCGCGCGACGACGGAGCCGAGATCATAGCCCCAGCCGGTGAGGATGAGGCCCCGATTGATCATCACCGCGCCGAGCGCCACCACGATCACGCCAGAGGCCTTGAGCAGGCGATGCGTCAGCGCGTTGGAGAGCATCGAGGCGATGGCGCCGAAAGCGAGCATGACGGGGAGCGTGCCGAGGCCGAAGGCGAAAAGCATTTTCGCGCCTTCAATGGGGCTGCCCGTGCCGGCGGCCATGACATACATGGCCTGTAGCGGACCGCAGGCGATCATCAGCCCGTTGAGCAGCCCAATGACGAACGGCCGATGGCGGCCGCTCGCCTCTTTATAGACCCAGCGCTCCAGCGGCGCGGGGAGGCCGAGGCGGAAGCGGCGCAGGGGCGCGAAAAGCCCCAGCATGTTGAGCCCGAAGACAATGAGGAAAAGCCCCGCCGCCATGCCGGCCGCGCCGCGCAAGAGCGGCGTGAAGGCGACGACCGCGCCGAGCGCGCCGAAAAGGGCGCCGATGGCAGCGTAGGAAAGCGTCTTGCCGGCGCCGAAGGCGAGATGAGAGGGCAGCGCGGCCCGGCCGACCTCGGCGTCCGCCGCCGAATAAGTCACGACGAAGGCGCCGCACATGCCGATGCAGTGGAAGCCCGTGACGAGGCCGAGCAGGAAGATGAGCCGGAGGCTCATATGCTGGGCGATGTCCGGCGCGCCGGCCGCGCTGATCCAGCGCGAATCGATGAGGATGAGAGCGGCAAGGCCGGCGAGCGCCATGGCGATAAAGGCGAGGCGCTGCGCGAAAGGGCGGGGGCGCCGCTCGCCGATTTCGACCTGGTAGCCGTTTTCCTCGACGCTCTCGCGAATGGCGTCGAAGCCGATCCGCGCCGGATCGTATTCGACCGTGACGGTTTCGCTCGGATAGTCGGCGTGAGCGATGCGCACGCCCGCCAGCTTTCGCAGGCTCGCCTCGATGACATGCTCGCATCCATGGCAATGCATGCCATGGGCGCGAAAAACGGCCGCGACGTCGCTCATGATCTAGTTGCTTGCGTCAGCCAAGGTGACGACCCCCTCCCTAACCCTCCCCCTTTCAGGGGAAGGAACGCCGGCGTCGCCTCTGCTTCTTCCCTCTGAAAGGGGGAGCGCCGAAGTGGGCGCCCAGCCAGTCGCAAGCCTCTCGATCGCGGCTCGCGAAAAAGCGGAAGCCGGCCCTTTCGCAAAAGCGCGCTCTGAACCTTTGGAATCGACCACGTTCTCTGCGTTTAGGCGCTTTCGCCTAAACGCAGCGTGATCTGGCGTCGATCCATGTCTTACTTGCCGAGCGTGTTGAAGCCGAGCAGCTTGTAGGCGGGACAGAAATTGATGAAGGCCGTCGCCAGCGGCACGAGGCCGATGAAGCCCCATGGCGTCTGCGGCCCGACAAAGGCGAGGCTGAGCAGCAGAAGGCCGGCGGCGATGCGGATCATTTTGTCGGTCTTGCCAATATTCGCTTCCATGACGGCGCTCCCCGCATGTTTGGTCCTCATGCAGAGATAAGCGCTCCGGTCATGCGCGCTCAGCGACTTTGTCGCGAAAGCGGCGCGGCGCATCGTCGCGCATTGGAGCGCGATGCTAGACGCCCTCGTGATCGTCGTCGCCATCCAGCTCGAGCCACATGGCGTTGAGGATGCCGAAGGCGCAAGCGAGGCCGAGGCCCAGAATCCAGGAAAAATACCACATGCGTCGTTCTCCCGGTCAGTAATAGTAATCCTCGCCCTTCTCGATCGCCGCTTCCGTCACGGGCCCGCGCAACACCCAATAGACCCATGAGGTGTAAGCGAGAATGATCGGGAGAAAGAAGACGACGGCGGCGAGCATGAGGCCGAGCGTCGTCTGGCTCGACGAGGCGTCCCAGACGGTGAGGCTCTGGCCCGGATGCGAGGAGGAGGGCAGCAGGAAGGGAAAGAGGCTGAAGCCCGCCGTCGTCACGACGCCGGCGACCGACAGGCTCGAGGCGAGGATGGCGAAGCGCGACCCGATGGCGAGCAGGATGGCGGCGCCGAGCGCGCCGAGCAGGGCCGCGAGCGGCGCGAGCGCGGCGAGGGGCTGGCGGGCGTAATTGAGGAGCCAGTCGCCGGCGCCGATCGCCACATCCTTGCCGAAAGGATTGGAGGGGCCCGAAAAGTCGATCTCCGACTCGATGCGAAAGCCGTCGATCCCGGTCGCGATCCAGAGCCCGGCGCCGAGAAGCAGCAGGACGAGCGCGAGAGCGGCGACCGCGCCGACCCGGCGCGCGCGCGCGGCGATCTCGCCCACGCTCTTGCCCGCAAGCCAGGCGGCGCCCTGCATGACGAGCATGGCGACGCTGACGAGCCCGCAAAGCAGCGCGAAAGGCCGCAGCAGGCCGAGAAGCCCGCCTTCATATACGAGGCGCAGCGTGGAGTCGAAATGGAAGGGCGCGCCGAGGAAGAGATTGCCGAAGGCGACGCCGAAAAGGAGCGACGGCAGCGCGCCCGAAATGAAAAACAGCCAGTCCCAGGTCGCGCGCCAGCGCGGCTCGTCGCGCTTGCCGCGGAAGACGATGGCGACCGGCCGCAGGATGAGGCCGAGCAGCACCAGCAGCATGGCGAGATAGAAGCCGGAGAAGGATGCGGCGTAGAGCGGCGGCCAGGCGGCGAAGGCGGCGCCGCCGCCGAGGATGAACCAGACCTGATTGCCCTCCCAGACCGGGCCGATCGTGTTGATCAGCACGCGGCGCTCGACATCCTTCTTCGCCACGAAGGGATGCAGCATGGCGACGCCGAGATCGAAGCCGTCGAAGACGGCGAAGCCGACCAGCAGCAGGCCGAGGATCGCCCACCAGACGAGGCGCAGGGTCATATAGTCGAACATGCGCGTCTCCTTTTATTCCGCGGCGTCATAGGCGGGCTGCGCCTCGGCAAGCGCGGCGCCGCCGGCTTGCGGGCGCGGCGTCGGCCCGCCATGCGGCCCCTTGCGGATATATTTGACGAGCAGCGCCACGTCGACGACGGCCAGCGCCGTGTAGAAGAGCACGAAGGCCGCGAGGCTCGCCGCGACATTCGACGCTGGCGCGTCGGAGACGCCGAGAAAGGTCGGCATGACGCCGTCGATGATCCAGGGCTGCCGGCCATATTCCGCGACGATCCAGCCGAGCTCCGCCGCGATCCAGGGCAGCGGCAGGCTGAGCATCGTCAGCCGCAGGAACCATGGCGCGCCGCAGCGGCGCCGGCTGGAGAGATAGAAGGCGATGCTGAAGAGCGCGATGAAATAGAAGCCGAGCGCCACCATGATGCGGAAGGACCAGAAGAGGACGGGCACGTCCGGAATGGTCGAGCGCGCCGCCTGCGCGATCTCCTCCCGCGTGGCGTTCTCGATGTCGGGCCGGATGCGCTTCAGCAGCAGCGCATAGCCGAGATCGCGCATCGAGCTCTCGAGCTCGCGCGGCACGGCGGCGTTGGGCCGCCCGCCCTGTTCCGCGATCCATTTATAGCCCGGCAGGCCGTTGCGGATGCGTCCTTCGTTCCGCTCGACGAGCGGCTTGATGCCCTCGACCTCCTTATCCAGCGAGCGCGTGGCGATGAGGCCGAGGACGTAAGGGATCTCGATCGCATATTTCGTCGTCTCGCTCTCGAGGTCGGGCAGGCCGAAAAGCGTGAAGGAGGCGGGCGCCGGCTCCGTCTCCCACATGGCCTCGATGGCGGCGATCTTCATCTTCTGGCTTTCGCCGGCCGTATAGCCGCTCTCGTCGCCGAGCACGACGACCGAAAGGGCCGAAGCGAGCCCGAAGCTCGCCGCGACGGTGAGCGAGCGGCGCGCGATCTCGATATGCCTCTTGCGCAGGATGTAATAGGCCGCGATAGACATGACGAACATGGAGCCTGTCACATAACCGGCGCTGACCGTGTGAACGAATTTCGACTGCGCGACTGGATTGAAGAGCACTTCCTTAAAGGAGGTCAGCTCCATGCGCATGGTCTGGGGATTGAAGGCGGCGCCGACGGGATTGGACATCCAGGCGTTGGCGACGAGAATCCACAGCGCCGAGAAATTGGAGCCGAGCGCCACGAGCCAGGTGACGGCGAGATGCTGGACCTTGGTGAGCCGCTTCCAGCCGAAGAAGAAGAGGCCGACGAAGGTCGCCTCCAGAAAGAACGCCATCAGCCCTTCAATGGCGAGCGGCGCGCCGAAAATATCTCCGACATAGTGCGAGTAATAGGCCCAGTTCGTGCCGAACTGGAACTCCATGGTGACGCCGGTCGCGACGCCCATCACGAAATTGATGCCGAACAGCGTTCCCCAGAACTTCACCGCGTCGCGCCAGATTTCGCGGCCCGTCATGACATAGACGCTCTCCATGATGGCGAGGAGCAGCGCCAGGCCGAGGGTGAGGGGCACGAAGAGGAAGTGGTAGAGGGCCGTCAGCGCGAATTGCAGGCGCGAGAGCGTGACGACGTCGAGATCGAACATTGCGGCTTTCCTGCTTTGGAGCGGATCGTTTTTCGAAAAATTGGCGGGCTTTTCGGAATCCGATCCTGCTCCAGCTTTCTTTTTCTAACGGGGCGGCGCCCTCTGCGCGAGGGCCGCGGCCATATCTGCCGGCGTCACATGCGACCGATGTGACGGGCCGAAGAAAAAAAGGTACAGCAAGAAGATTGCCACGACTTTGAAGACGATGGCCAAAGTCAGCTCCCGGCGAAGCCCGCCGCGCGTCATTTCCGCTGATCCCCGTTTCCGCGGCCGCCGACGCGGCCACGCCGCGCCGAGCTTGCCTCCTCAGAGAACCCGGCGCAAGCGCTCGATCCCGAGCAGCTTCATGACGTAGCGCTCATAGACCGGCTCGCTCTGGCCATTGCGCACCTTGCGCAGGAAATATTTCTCATAGGCGACCTTCGCCCAGTGCACCCAGCGCCCCTGGCTCGACCAGTTGACGTTGCGCGGCGGGATTTGCGGCTGGGCCACGAAGGCGACGCCCTTGTCGCCGAAATCGGCGAGGCACACGGCGTTCCACGTGCCCTCCTTTTTCGGCTCCCTGCCGTCGATCAACGCCGCGATGTTGTGCGCGGCCGCCGTCACCATGGATTCGATCATATAGCCGGTCTTGGGCATGCCGGTCGCGACCGGCGTCGGCTCGGCCGGCGGTATGGCCACGCAAACGCCGACGCCGAAGACATTCGTGAAGGTCGGATTGCGCTGGTTCTTGTCGATGATGACGAAGCCGCGCGGATTGACGAGGCCCTCGATTCCCATCAGCGCGTCGACGCCCGTGAAAGCCGGCATTATCATGGCGTATTTGAACGGAATCTCGTGCGCTTTCTTCACCGAGCCGTCCTCGTCGAGCGCCTCGCATTTGAGGAGACCCGGCTCGATCGTGGTGGTCTTCGCGTTGACGATCCATTTGATGTCGCGGTCGCGGAAGGCGGATTCCAACATCCCCTTGGTGTCGCCGACGCCGCCGAGGCCGAGATGGCCGATATAGGGCTCGGAGGTCACGAAGGTCATCGGCACTTTGTGGCGAATGCCGCGGCGGCGCAGATCGGTCGAGACGATCATGGCGAATTCATAGGCCGGGCCGAAGCAGGAGACGGCGGGCGCCGCGCCGATCACGATCGGGCCGGGGTCCTTGCAGAAATCGTCCCAGGCCTTCGAGGCGATCTCGGCGTGCTGCAGCGTGCAGATCGACTGCGTATGGCCGCCATGCGGGCCAAGGCCGGGAATCTCCTGGAAGGCGAGCTTGGGACCGGTGGCGATGACGAGATAGTCGTAGGACAGGCTCTCGCCATTGTTCAGCTCGATGCGATTCTCCTTCGGATGAACGCGTTTCGCGCCGACATCCGTGAAGCCGATATTCTTCTTCCGGAAAACCGGCGCGAGCGGAACCTTCAGCTCCTCGGGCTTGCGCCAATTGACCGCGAGCCAGGGATTGGACGGCGTGAACTGGAAATTTGGCAGGTCGGAAACGACCGTCACCTGGTGCCGCTTGTTCAGGGCCTCGCGCGTTTCGATGGCGGCGGCGACGCCGCCAATGCCGGCGCCGAGAATGACGATGTGAGCCATGCGGATATCCTCCCGGAGGCGCGGCCCTCGCCGCGACGCCTCGTTATATTCGTAATATCTAAATTAGTAAAATCGCAAAAGCGACTTAGTCACGCTCGGCGTCGCAAAGCGCGCGCAAGGCGGCCGCGTCGGTGATTTCCGCGCCGCCCCGGGACAATTTGACCCAGCCGGAACGTTCGAAAGTCTTGAGCGTGCGGCCGACCACCTCGCGCGCCGTGCCGAGATCGGCGGCGAGCGCCTGCTGCGTGACCGAGATGCGGTTATCCGCGCCGCGCAAGGCGAGAAGACGCTCCGCGAGGCGCACATTGATGCGTGTGCAGACGATCTCCTCGATGCGCGACATCAGCGTCGCGATGCGGCGGCTGTAGCCGTCGAAGACGAGCGCGCGGAAGCTCGCCGATTCGTTCATCAAGGCCGCGAAACGCTCGGCCGCGACGATATAGGCGGTGACGTCCGTCTCGGCGATCCCTTCCGCCGAATAGGCGTCGTCGGACAGAAGCGAGGCGGTTGTCAGAATGCAGGTCTCGTTGGTCGAGACGCGATAGAGCACGATCTCGCGGCCCGATTCCGTCACGCGCTGCACGCGGACGGCGCCCGCGGCGATCAATGGGAAATGCACGCACTGGTCGCCGGGGCGAAAGAGCACGGCGCCGCGCGGGATCTGCTTGCGGATCGCCGAGTCGCGCAGCATCGTCTTCGTGGGCTCGTCGAGTCTGCGAAGAAGGGGAGCGTCCTCGATCCAATCCGGCGCCATTCGGGATCGATCCGTCAGAAGGCCGCGCCGGGCTTCACGCCCATGCGTTTCAACATCATCGCCAGCGGGCAGAAGCCTGTAAAGGCGGCCTGCAGAAGATTGAGGCCGACAAAGCCCGCGAGCAGCATCCACCAGGGCGAAAGGAAATGCGCCAAAGCGACGCCGAGAAGGACCATCGTCCCCGCGAAAGCCATGACGATGCGATCAATGCTCATGCCGACTCTCCTTCTCAAGCTTTCGCCCGCGCGCTCCTGACGTTCCTGGCGGTCTTCCCGCGCGCGGGGGCGGCGGTCCCGCAATCCTGCGCGCAGAACAATTCGTAGAGCAGGCCGATCACGCGCGCGACATTTTCATCGGCGAGCGAATAATAGATGGTCTGCGACGCGCGGCGGGTCTTGACGAGCTTGTCCTCCCGAAGCCGCGCGAGATGCTGCGAGAGCGACGACTGGCTCAGGCCGACCGCTTCCTGCAACTGCGTGACCGAAAGCTCGTCCTTGTGCAGCTCGCACAGCACCATCAGCCGGTGACGATTGGCGAGGGCTTTCAGGAAGCTCTCCGCCTCTTCGGCCTTGGGCCCGAGGTCGACCGGATTTATATTCATAGCCTCTAAATTAAGTTCATCGAATATAGAAGTCAAGCGCGCCGCGTCCGTCGCCATGTCTCGATTTGTCGCATTTCTCGCTCTGGCGCGAGCTTCATATTAGATAATACGAATTAATCGCGCCTGCGCGGCGGCCATTGAAGAGGAGGAAATCCATGGATGGATTCGATCGCAACAGGAATTGTGGGCGCCGGGGCGTGTTGAAGCGCCTCGGCGCCGCGGCGTTTCTTTCGAGTCTCGGCGCGCTCTTTCGTCCCTCTCCCGCGCGCGCGAAATCCAGCAAGGCGGCGGCGGCCTATCGCGGCGCGCCAAATGGCCGCCAGCGCTGCGCCAATTGCTCCTGGTTCGAGGCCCCGTCGGGATGCGGCGTCGTGAATGGTCGTGTAAGCGCCAGCGGCTGGTGCAATCTCTGGGGCTGACTCCGTCGACCTGCAGGCTCGCCGCATTTTTCGGCCGCGAGCGCGGCGCGCCTTCAATTCGAACTTGCTAAATTATACTTTATGAATATAAGAAAAGGCGCCGCCGCGTGGGAGATTTCATGGGCCGCTTCCGTCCGCTTCTTTTCTTCGCCGCCATCGCGGCGCCCTCCGCCGCCCTGAGCGGCGAAATCGCCGTGCATGTCGCGCCAATCGACGACATGAAGGCGGTCGTCGCTTCAGTGGAGCCCGCCCATCAGCTCGTCGCCCGCGCCCGCATCGGCGGCACGGTGACGACGCTGAAGATCAAGGAGGGCGACACGGTCGCCGCCGGCGCCGAGCTCGCCGTCGTCGCCGACCAGAAGCTCTTTCTGCAGATGCAGTCGATCGACCAGCGCATTCGCGCCCTGCAATCCCAGCGCGACAAGGCGAAGGCGGATTTCGACCGCGCGCAGGAGCTGCTGCGCCGCGGCGTCTCGACAAAGGTGATGTTCGATCAGGCGAAGACCGCGCTCGACGTCGCGGAGCGCAATCTTTCGGCCTTGCAGTCGGATCGCAACGTCATCGAGCAGCAGTCGGCGGAGGGCTCGGTGAAGGCGCCGGGACCGGGCCGGATTCTCACCATCCCCGTCTCGGTCGGGCGCGTCGTCATGCCCGGCGAAATCATCGCGACGCTCGCCGAGGACAATTACATTCTTCGCCTGCAACTGCCCGAGCGCCACGCCCGCTTCATGCGCGCCGGCGACCGCGTCGAGATCGGCGAGCGCGGCGTCAATACGGGCGCCGGGGCGCGCAAGGAAGGGCGTGTGCGCATCGTCTATCCCGAAATCCAGGGCGGGCGCGTCATCGCGGATGTCGACGTGCAGGGTCTGGGCGATTATTTCGTCGGCGAGCGCGCCCGCGTCTATGTGACGACCGGCAAGCGCGACGCGATCCTCGCCCCCAAATCCGCCGTCTATCGCCGCGCGGGCGTCGACTTCGCGCGTCTCGCCAATGGCGCCGAAATTGTCGTGCAGGCCGGCGACGCGCATGGCGACGCGATCGAGATTCTCTCCGGCCTGCATGACGGCGACGTGGTGCGGACGCCATGAGCAGGGAGCAAGCGTTTCATCCGGGCGTATCGGGAACGCTGACGCGCGTCTTCATCAATTCGCCGCTGACGCCGCTGCTGCTCCTCGCCTCCATTCTCGTCGGCCTTATCGCGCTACAGGCGCTGCCGCGCGAGGAGGAGCCGCAAATCTCCGTGCCCATGGTCGACATCATGGTGCAGGCGAACGGCTACAAGGCGGAGGACGCGATCGAGCTCATCACGCGCCCGCTCGAGGACATCATCAAGGGCGTCAACGGCGTCGAGCATGTCTATTCGCAGACGCGCGACGATCAGGTAATGGTCACGGCGCGCTTCTTCGTCGGCACGCCGCAGGACAACGCCGTGCTGCGCGTGCACGACAAGATTCGCGCCAATATTACAGGGCTGCCCAAGGGCATTCCCGAGCCGCTCATCGTCGGGCGCGGCATTGACGACGTCGCCATCGTGGCGCTGACGCTTTCCGCCAGGCCCGAGCGCGCGACGGGCTGGACCGACAATGGGCTATATCAGGTCGCCGAGGAGCTTCAGCACGACCTCGCCAAGGTCGAGAATGTCGGCCTAAGCTACATTGTCGGCGGCAGCCCGAACCAGATCCGCGTCGAGCCCGATCCCGAGCGCCTGTCGCAATATGGCGTGACGCTCAGCCAGCTCATCGACAAGCTCACCAACGCCAACCGCTCCTTCCAGGTCGGCGCTTTTCGCGAAGGCAACCGCTCTATTCCCGTCGTCGCGGGCCAGACGTTGCAGGGCGTCCCCGACATCGGCCTGCTTCTGCTGACGACGCGCGACGGGCGGCCCGTCTATGTGAAGGACGTGGCCAATATCGTCGTCGGCGCCTCGGAGCCCGACAAGCGCAGTTGGACGATGACGAAGGAGAAAGACGGCGCGCTCATGAAGCGCCCCGCCGTCAGCATCGCCATCGCCAAGCGCAAGGGCGCCAACGCCGTCATCGTCGCGGAGGACGTGCTGAAGCGGCTCGAATCGGTCAAAGGCCGCATCGTTCCTGAAGATCTTGAGATCACGGTCACGCGCAATTATGGCGAGACGGCCACGGAAAAGGCGAATGAGCTGCTTTTCCATCTCGCGCTCGCCACCGTCTCCATCGTCCTGCTCATCGTCGTGATGGTCGGCTGGCGCGAGGGCGTCGTCGTCTTCGTCATCATCCCGACGACGATCCTGCTCACCCTCTTCGCCTCCTGGCTGATGGGCTACACGATCAACCGCGTCAGTCTCTTCGCGCTCATCTTCTCCATCGGCATTCTCGTCGATGACGCCATCGTCGTCGTGGAGAATATCGTCCGCCACTGGCGGATGCGCAGTGAGCGCAGCCTGATCGACGCCGCGGTCGAGGCCGTGGCGGAAGTCGGCAATCCGACCATCGTCGCGACCATGACGATCATCGCCGCGCTGCTGCCAATGATGTTCGTCTCGGGCCTGATGGGGCCCTATATGAGCCCCATTCCGGCGAACGCCTCGCTCGCCATGGTGTTCTCCTTCTTCGTCGCCATGACGATCACGCCCTGGCTTCTCCTGAAGATCGCCGGCAGGCGTTTCGAACGGGAAGGCGGCGCGAGTGATGACCATTCGCATGAACGCGGCGCCATGGGAGACTTCTACGCGCGCATCGCGACGCCTTTGCTTCAGGGGCGCGAGCGGTCGAAGCGCTTTCTCGCCGCCGTGGGCGTGGCGACGCTTCTCTCGCTTGCGCTCTTCGCGACGAAGAGCGTGCGGGTGAAACTGCTGCCTTTCGACAACAAATCGGAGATCGCCGTTGTCGTCGATCTCCCGCGCGGCGCGTCGCTCGAAGAGACCGACCGCGTGCTGACCGCGGCGGCCGAGCGGTTGAAGGACATTCCGGAGCTGACTTCCATCCAGTCCTATGCGGGCGCGGCCGCGCCCTTCAACTTCAATGGTCTGGTGCGTCACTATTACGTGCGCATGGCGCCGGAGATGGGCGATCTCGCCATCAACCTTCTGCCCAAGGACGAGCGCAAGCGCGCCTCCCACGCCATCGCCCTCGAGGTTCGCGAGAAGCTCAAGGGGCTGCCCATGCCTGAGCGCACGGCCGTCAAGGTGGTGGAAGTGCCGCCGGGTCCGCCCGTGCTTTCAACGCTGCTGGCCGAAGTCTATGGGCCGGACGCCCAGACGCGGCGCGATCTTGCGACGAAGCTGCGCAAGGCTTTCGATGCGGTCGACTTCGTCGTCGACACGGATGATTCATTCGGACAACGCGCGGAGCGGCTGCGCTTCGCGATCGATCAGGAAGCGCTCGAATATCACGGCGTCGAGGAGCGCGCGGTCTATGACACGATCGGCGCGCTGGTGGGCGGCGTGAAGATCGGCTTCTCGCAAAGGGGCGGCGGCGCCAAGCCCATCGACATCACGGTCGCTTTGCCGCGCGGTGAGATGACGCCCGGCGAACGCATTCTTTCGACGCCGCTTCCCGCCGGCGGCACGGTGCGTCAGGGCGCCAATGTCGAGCTAGGCGACGTGGTGAAGGCGACGCGCGAGCTTGGCTCCTATCCGATCTTTCGCCACAATGGCCGCTTCGCGGAGATGGTGAGCGCGGAGGTCGCCGGGCGCTTCGAGGCGCCGATCTACGGCATGTTCGCGGTCGAGGACGAGATCGAGAAGATCGACTGGAGACCACAAGGCGCGCCGACGATCAAATATCACGGCCAGCCGCTCGACGACGCGCAGCCGACCATTCTGTGGGACGGCGAGTGGGAGGTCACTTACGTCACCTTCCGCGACATGGGCGCGGCCTTCATGGTCGCCTTGCTTGGCATCTATCTGCTCGTCGTCGCGCAGTTCGAATCGTTCAAGCTGCCGCTCGTCATTCTCGCGCCCGTGCCGCTGACGCTCCTCGGCATTGTGATCGGGCATCTGCTCTTCAACGCCGCCTTCACGGCGACGTCGATGATCGGCTTCATCGCGCTCGCCGGCATCGTGGTGCGCAACTCGATCCTGCTCGTCGATTTCATCCGCCATCTGCGCGAGAAGGGCATGCCCCTGCGCGCCGCGCTGGTCGAGGCGGGCGCGGTGCGCTTCAAGCCGATCTTTCTCACCGCCGCGGCGGCGATCATCGGCGCGGCCTTCATTCTGACGGACCCGATCTTCCAGGGCCTCGCCATCTCGCTCGTCTTCGGCCTCGCCTCCTCGACGGCGCTGACGCTGCTCGTCATCCCCGCCATCTATGTCGTCCTGCGCGACGACGAAGGACCCGAGGCGCCGCGCGCGCCAGAAAGGACAACGCCATGACAAATGACTGGCCCGAACTCGCCAAGGCGCTCTCCGCCGATCTGCGCAATCTGCGCATCGGCGCGCCGGACCTGATGAAAGCCTTCTCCTCCATGGCGACGACGGCGGGCGCGCCCGGCGCGCTCGACGCCAAGACCAAGGAGCTGATCGCGCTCGCGGTAAGCGTCTCCGCGCGCTGCGACGACTGCATCGCCTTCCACGCCAAGGCGGCCGCGCAACGCGGCGCGACGCGCGAGGAGGTGATGGAGACGCTCGCCATGGCGATCTACATGGGCGCCGGACCTTCCGTGATGTACGCAAGCCACGCGCTGGCGGCCTTCACCCAGTTCGACGCCGAGACGAGTCCCCAGGCGAAATCCGCCTGAACAAGAAGGAAGAAGACATGCTCTCAGCTCTGATGTCGAAACTCATGGGCGGCGGCGGCAATGAAACGCCGACGATTGAGCACGAGGATTTCGCGCGCATGGTGAAGGAAGGCTCCTGCGCCATTGTCGACGTGCGCGAGCCGCATGAATACGCCGCAGGCCATGTGCCGGGGGCGAAGAATTTGCCGCTGTCGCAGTTCGACCCGTCGAAACTGCCGAAGGGCCAGTGCGTCATCATCTGCCAGGCGGGCGGCCGCTCGGCCAAGGCGCTGGGCCAGGCGATTGCATCCGGCCGCAAGGACATCCGTCATTACGCGCCCGGCACCGGCGGCTGGCGCGCGCGCGGCGGCGCGGTGGAGGGGTGATCAAACCATGACTCCGTCATTGCGAGGAGCGTAAGCGAGGAAGCAATCCAGGGCTGCGATGCGGCTCTGGATTGCTTCGCTTCGCTCGCAATGACGCCAAGAGACTTGACGGCTTACGCCGCCTTGCCGATCTCCGTCGCCTTCGGAACTTCGACGAGCTTGCCCGTCTTCACGTCATAGATGTAGCCATAGATCGGGATGTTCTTCGGCGTCAGCGGATGCGAGCGGATGCGCGCCACGTCCTGCGCGACGCTTTCTTCCTGATCCTTGATCGTGTGCCATTTGATGAAATGGCCGGCCGCGCAGCCGCCGCCATTTTGCGGGTTCGACCATTTCAGCGTCGTCATGTCGAGCGCGGCGGTCGACAGGCTGTCTTCGAGCAGCTCGGCCATCACCTCGTCGCAGAACAGCTCCATGCCGCAATTGGTGTGATGGATCACGAACCATTCCGTCGTGCCGAGCAGCTTGTGCGAAATGACGAGCGAGCGGATCGCGTCGTCCGAGGCGCGGCCGCCGGCGTTGCGGATGACATGCGCGTCGCCTTCCGAGAGGCCCGCATATTTCGCGGGATCGAGTCGGGCGTCCATGCAGGTCAGAATCGCGAAGCCGCGCGCCGGCGGCAGAGCGAGCTCGCCCTTCGAACCGAAACCCGCGACGTAAGCGGCGTTGGCGGACATGACTTCGTCGACGATCCTGCTCATCTTCTCCTCCCTTGAAGCGTTTGATTAGACTCTGTGATTTCCTTTTTTCCCTAGCCGGACTTTGTAACGCTTCGATGCGCTTTTCAAGCAAAGGAAGGAAATGATTTTCGTGACAAAGTCGCTTGACTGCGCGAAAGAAGAAAAACCGTGACCGAAGCGCGGAGCGTTACTATATAACGTCCCCGAAAACGATCGTCACAAGGGCTGCAAGCCTGCTTCCCGCAAACATGGTTGGAGTAATGTCAGAATTCGCCGATCTCTTCCCCGGTTTCGCCTCGCATTGGATCGACGCGGGGGCGGGAAAAATCTTCGCGCGGTCTCATGGCGCCGGCCCGGCGCTCGTCCTGCTGCACGGCTTCGGCGAGACGCATGTGGCCTGGCGCAAGATCGCGCCCAAGCTCGCCGAGCGCTTCACCGTCGTCGCCATGGATCTGCGCGGCTATGGCTGGTCGGCGGCGCCCGCCAGCGAGAAGGGCGAAGCTTACGCGAAGCGTGAAATGGCCGACGACGTCGTCAAGGTCATGGAGGCGCTCGGCCATGTGCGCTTCGCGCTCGCCGGCCACGACCGCGGCGCGCGCGTGGGCTTCCGCCTCGCGCTCGACCATCCGGGCCGCCTCGCCAGGCTCGCGCTCATCAACATCGCGCCCGTGGACGATAATTTCGGGGCGAGCGACCTCTGGCGGGTCGGTCGGTCGCGTTTTCTCAGCATGGACGCCCCGCAGCCCGAGGAGCTGATCGCGCTCGACCCCGCCGACTTCTTGAACGACGCGCTGTTGGACTCGTCGAAGGATAAATCCCTCGACGCCTTCGGCGCGCAAGCGCTCGCTTATTATCACGCCGCCTTCAACGACCCCGCGCGCATCCACGCCTTCTGCGAGGACTACCGCGCCGGCGCCACGCTCGACAAAGAGGCGCTCGCCTCCGACAGGGCGGCGGGCAGGAAGCTCATCGTTCCGACGCTCATTCTCTATGGCGAGTCGACCTTTCCGGGCTTGGGCTCGTCGCTCCTCGACGCCTGGAAGGAATGGGGCGACGACGTGACGGGCGCCTCCGTGGATAGCGGCCTTTACGCCATGGAGGAAGCGCCGGAAGCGACTCTTCAGGCGCTGGAGGCGTTCCTCTGATGAATAGCGGCGGCGCGCTCGGCGGCAGGACCGTCGCCTTGGCGCTTGGCGGCGGCGGCGCGCGCGGTCTCGCCCATATCAGCGTGCTGCAGGCGCTGGACGAGATGGGCGTGCGCCCCGTCGCCATGGCGGGCGCGTCGATCGGCGCCATTATCGGATCGGCCTATGCGGCGGGCTTCTCCGGCGCCGAGCTGCGCGCGCATACGGAAGCGATCCTGAGCAATCGCCTCGGCCTTGCGCGCAAGCTCCTTTATGCGCGGGCGCGCCGGCGCCAGCCGCTGCTGCAACGCCTCGCGCATCCGCTCCTCTTCGACGGCGTGCGTTTTCTCGAAGCCTTCTGGCCCGAGGGCATGCCCGAGACGTTCGAGGAGCTGCAAATCCCGATGACCGTGGTGGCGACGGATTTCCGCCGCCGGACGGAGGCGGTGTTCTCGCGCGGCTCGCTGCGCACCGCCGTCGCCGGCTCCATGGCGATCCCCGGCGTGGTGCGGCCGCCGAAAAGCGAGGTCGGCTATCTGGTCGACGGCGGCCTCGTCAATCCGCTGCCTTACGATCATCTGGCGGGACGCGCCGACATCATCATCGCCGTGAACGTCTCCGGCAATTCCGGCATGGAGAGCGAGACCCGCGCGCCCTCGCCTTTCCAGACCATCATCGTCGCCAGCCAGATTCTGATGAATTCGATCAGCTCGCGCATGATCGAGGAGAATCCGCCGGACGTGCTGATCGCGCCCGCCGTGCATCAATATCTGGCGCTCGATCTCTTCAAGACGTCGCGCATCTTCATGGCCGGCGACGCCTGCCGCGACGCGCTGCGCGGGCAATTGCTGCAAGCCGCCGAGCGGCTGGAAAATCAGCGCCTCGACTGAAAGAAGTCGCGCAGCATCCGCGCCGCCTCGCTTTCGCGGATGCCCCCATAGACCTCCGGCGCATGGTGGCAGGTCGGCTGCGAGAAGAAGCGCGGCCCGTGCTCGACGGCGCCGCCTTTGGGATCGCTTGCGGCGAAATAGAGCCGCCGGATGCGCGCGAAGGAAATGGCGGCGGCGCACATGGCGCAGGGCTCGAGCGTCACATAGAGATCGCAGTCGATAAGCCGTTCGCCGCCGATCCTCGCGCAGGCGGCGCGAATCGCCAGCATCTCGGCATGGGCCGTCGGGTCGCGGTCGCGCAGCGTGCGATTGCCGGCGGTCGCGAGGATTTCGCCCGCGCGCACAATGGCCGCGCCGACGGGAACCTCCTCTGCTGCGGCGGCTGCGCGGGCCGCCTCGAAGGCGGCGGCGAAGGGGTCGGAAGAGGTCATCTGGCGGCGTGACGGGCGCCAAATGCCCCCCCTTTACGGGGAGGTCGGCGGTTGTAAGCCGCCGGGCGGGGTTCGCGCCGGCATGCAGGTCGGGGCCGGTCCCATCCGGCCCCGCCGCCCGGGACCGCCCTCCCCGTAAAAGCTAAGGGAGCCACACATCTCCAGAAGGCCGCCAACGCCGTCATCTCGCGCCCCTCCAAGGATCGCGCTTCAAAGCTCTTCGCTCGCCTGCTATCAAAGACCATGGCTGACAAGAAACCAACAAAGCGCTCCGGCGCGCCCGGCGGCGATCGTCCCATGCGCCGCCGCGACTCCAAAACTTTCCCCGGCAAGACTCCGCCCGGCAAGACTCCGCGCGACAAGGCCGCGCGCCATGACGCGCGCAAATTCGCCTCGGACGACAAGCCGCGCGGCGCCAAGCCCGCGACGCCGCGCGCCAAATCCAAGCCCGCCCCCGCGCCCGTCGAAAAGACCAGCGCCTTCGAGGGCGAGCGCATCGCCAAGGCCATGGCGCGCGCCGGCGTCTGCTCGCGCCGCGACGCGGAGCATTGGATCGCCGAAGGCCGCGTCGCCGTCAATGGCGAGGTGCTGACGAGTCCGGCCGTCAATGTGACCGAGGCCGACAGGATCGCGATTGACGGCGCGCCCATGCAGGCGCGCGAGCGCACGCGGCTCTTCCTGTTCCACAAGCCCGCCGGGCTCGTGACGACGGCGAGCGACCCGGAAGGCCGTCCGACCGTCTTCTCATATCTCGAAGAGCGCCATTCCGATCTGCCGCGCCTCGTCAGCGTCGGGCGGCTCGACATCAACACGGAAGGCCTGCTGCTCCTCACCAATGACGGCGGCCTCGCGCGCACGCTGGAATTGCCGGCGACGGGTTGGACGCGGCGCTATCGCGTGCGCGTGCATGGCGAGACCGACCAGGCGCGGCTCGACGCGCTGAAAACGGGCGTCACGGTCGAGGACGTGGCCTACGCGCCCATCGAGGCGCGGCTCGAGCGCGTGCAGGGCGCCAACGCCTGGATCGCGATGAGCCTTGTCGAGGGCAAGAACCGCGAAGTCAAGCGCGTGATGGAGCATCTGGGCCTCGACGTGACGCGCCTTATCCGCGTTTCCTATGGGCCCTTCCAGCTCGGAGAACTGGCGGAAGGCGCCGTCGAGGAGGTGAAGCTCAAGATTCTGCGCGAGCAGCTCGGCAAGAGCCTCGCGGAGCTCGCGGGCGCCGATTTCGCCTCGCCCTTGCGCGCGGAGACGCCGGCCGAGAAGCAGGAGCAGCGCGAGCGGATCGAGAAACGCGCGCGCAAGCATGTCTCCGTGCTGCGCAAGGAGCGCGACGAGCAAAGCGAGAAGGGGCCGCGCGCGCGCGTCACGCGCGGCGCCACGGCCGACCGCAAGGGCCGCGCCGTCGTCGTCGAGCGCGTGACGCCCACGCGGCGCAAGGCGGCCGCCGAGGAGGAAGCGCCCTCGCGCAACGCCAAGCGTTTCGAAGCGATGCGCGCGGGCCGCCGCCCGCCGCTCGGGGAAGCCGAGCGTCCGGGGCGCGGCGGCGCGAAGGGCGCGCGCCAGGCGGGATTTGCGCGGGACGATCGACGCGGCGGCGACGATCGCGGTTCCCGTTTCGAGAGCGCCGGCGGCGAGCGCCCGGCGCGCCCGCCGCGCGGGCGTCTCGACGCGCAGCCGCATCGCGCCCATGGCGACGTCAAGGCCGCGCGCGATCACGCGCGCACGCGCCCGCCGGGCGGAGACCGGAGCAGGGACGATCGTCGTTCGCCTCGCGGCGAAGGCGAGGAGGCGCCGCGCAACGCCCGCGGCGGCGCGCGGCCCGCGCGCAATCGCGGCTTCGACGGTCCGCGCGGCGAGGGCCGGGAGCGTCAGGGCGGAGAGAACCGCCGGGAGCGCGGCGCGCCCGCGCGCAAATTCGACCGCCCACAGGGCGCGTCCGGCTTTGCGCGGGGCGGCGAGGAACGCAAGCCGCGCGGATCGCGGGCGGCCGAAAGCAGACCCGCGGAAGACGCCGCTGCGCGCGGACCGCGCGGCGGCGCGCCGAGACGGGGCCCTCCCAAAGGTCCGCCGAAAGGCCGCGGACCCGGCAGGGGGCCGGAAAAAGGTCCGCGCAAGCCGCGTGGGAAATAGGCGATGCGCATCGTCGGCGGCGCGCTGCGCGGGCGCGCGCTCAACGGCCCGCGCTCGCAGGCCATCCGCCCGACCTCGGATCGCCTGCGTGAATCCGTCTTCGACATTCTCGCTCATCGCTTCGGCGATCCCGTCCGGGGCGCGGCGGTCATCGATCTTTTCGCCGGCACGGGCGCGCTGGGATTGGAGGCGATTTCGCGGGGCGCCGCGCGCGCGCTCTTCGTCGACGACGGCGCGGAAGCCCGCGCGCTGTTGCGCGCCAATGTCGAGGCGCTGGGGCTAGGCGGCGTCACCCGCGTCTTCCGCCGCGACGCGACGAAGCTCGGGGCCGCGCCGCCGGGCGAAGCCTTTTCGCTCGCCTTTCTCGATCCGCCCTATGGCAGGGGCCTGGCCGAGCCGGCGCTTGCGGCGCTGATCGAGGGCGGCTGGCTCGCGCCGGAGGCGCTCGTGGTGATCGAGGAATCCGCCGACGCGGCCCTGGCGCCGCCGGCGCCGCTGAAGCTGGAGGATGCGCGCCGCTACGGCGATACGCAGTTCCTGTTCGCGCGCTTCGCGCCGTGAGTCCCTATGCCGAGGCCGTATTCCCGTCGATGCGCCCCAGCACCCCATTGGGCAGGCGCGGGCCGCCGGCCATATAGCGGTTGCGGTCGCGCACCATTCTGGTGACGCCGGAAAAATCGAGCTTGCCGGAGCCGAGCAGCGGAATGTGCTCGACATATAGAACCTCCGCGGGGATCGACAGATCGGAGGCGCCCTTCGATTTGGCGTAGGCCATGAAATCGGCGCGCGCCGCGTCCTTCTGCTGCGTGACGAGCACGATGCGCTCGCCCTTGCGCGGATCAATCTCCGTCGCGCAAGCCGACAGCGCCTTGGGCCAGAGCTCGGCGGCGAGCTGCTCCACCGCCGCGAGCGACACCATCTCGCCGCCGATCTTGGCGAAGCGCTTGGCGCGGCCCTTGATCGTGACGAATCCCTCCGCGTCGATCGTGACGATGTCGCCCGTGTCGTACCAGCCGTCCTCCGGCGGCTGCAGCACGCCCGGCTTGTCGGCCTTGAGATAGCCCATCATGACATTGGGCCCGCGCACGAACAGGCGGCCGCCTTCCTCGACGCCCGGCACGGGTTCGAGCTTGTGGTCAACGCCCGGCATCAGGCGCCCGACCGTGCCGAATTTGTTGAACATCGGCGTATTGAGCGAGAGCACCGGCGCCGTCTCGGTGACGCCGTAGCCTTCAAGAATGCGGACGCCGAACTTCTCGCACCAGACGTCGCGCGTCGACTGCTTCACCGGCTCGGCACCGGCGACGACATAGCGGATCGAGCGGAAATCGTAAGCATGCGCGCTGCGCGCATAGCCCGCGAGGAACGTGTCCGTGCCGAAGAAGATGGTGGCGTTCGTGCCGTAGATCATTTCCGGCACGATGCGATAATGCAGCGGCGAGGGGTAGAAATAGACCGGCACGCCGGAGATGAGCGGCAGCATGAAGCCGATCGTCAAGCCGAAGCAGTGGAAGACCGGCAGCACGTTGAAGACCTTGTCCTTGCGGCCGAAGTCGATGCGCGCCGCCGCCTGCGCGGCGTTGGCCAGAAGGTTGCGATGCGAGAGCGCGACGCCTTTCGGCGCGCCTTCCGAACCCGACGTGAACAGCACCGTCGCCATGTCGTCGGCCTTGCGCGCGACCACGGGCTTCTTGAAGCGCAGCATGGCGCCGAGCTTGTCGAGGCGCGTGAGGCTCGCGCGCATGTCTTCGAGATAGACGAGCCGGACCTTCTCCTGCAAAGCCTCGACGAGCTTTTCGAGCTTGCCCTTCTCGATGAAGGCGCGCGAGGTCAGGATCGTCTCGACCGCCGCGCCCTCGCAGCCAGCGAGGATATTTGTGGCGCCGGCGGTGAAGTTGATCATGGCCGGCACGCGCCCCGCCGAGGTCACGGCGAGAAAGGTCACGCCCGCGGCGTTGGCGTTGGGCAGCATGATTCCGATCCGGTCGCCCGGCGCGCCGATCTTCGCGATCTTCTCGCCAAGCGCGCGCGCGCCGATGAGAATCTTGCGATAGGTGAGCTGGCCGGTCAGCGGGTCCTCGAGCGCGACGCGCGAAAATCCATGCTTGTCGCCGGCGCGCAAGGCGGCCTCGAAGACCGTCTCGTCGGTCCTGGTCGTGCGGAAGATCAGGTCCGACATGATCTGATAGAGCGCGGCGCCCGCCGCCATGCGGCGCGCCTTGCCCTTCAGCGCCTCGTCGACCGTGAGGCGCACCGGCTCCTGCACGGTGAGCGTGAATTTCGGGAACCAGCGGCGGCGCGCCTGTTCACGCGTCAGGCGCGAGAACATGGTCGCCTCGGGGCCGTCGATCTTCACCGGCACGACGAGGGCGCCGGATTTCTCGGCGATGAGGCCCGCGCCGTCATAGACCTTCATCAGGCTGCCGGTGACGGTGAGGCGCCCTTCGGGGAAGATGACGAGGGACTCGCCCGCCTTCACGGCGTTGACCAGCGTGCGCGTGCCGAGGGGCTTCGACGGATCGAGGGGAATGGCGCGGGTGAAGCGCAGGAAGGGCTTCACCCACCAGCGCTGCGAAATGCCGTGGTCGATGGCGAAGACCGGGTCTTTCGGCAGGACGGAGAGGATCGCCGCCGCGTCGAGGAAGCTCACATGGTTGAGCGCGATGATGGGGTTCGGGCCGGCCTTCTCAAAATTCTCCAGCCCCTTCGCTTCGAGCCGGTAGAAGGCGCGAAAAATGATCGACAGGATGTCGAGCATCGGGTTTTTCACGATGGCGTAGCGGATCCATATGGCCGAGAGCAGCGCCACGGCGGCCATGCCGAGAATGAGCTCGGCGAGCGAGACGCCTTGCGCCTGGAGGAAGGCGACTCCCGCGCCGCCGACCGCCATGAAGGCGGCGTTGTGGACATTGACCGCCGCGACGGTGCGCGCGCGTTCGGCCTCGGGGCTCTGCGCCTGAATGGCGGCGAAGGCCGGGACGATCATCAGCCCGCCGGCGAGCGCGATGAAGGCCATGTCGATCGCGGCGCGCAGCGCGCCCTGCTGCGCGAAATAGGCGGCGGGCGCGAGGCCGGCCGCGTCGTCGCCCGTCTTGCGCAGAAGCTCCGCGACGCCGAGATCGGCGGCGGCGAAGCCGATAATGGCCGCGCCGATGGCGGCGGGGAGCAGCACGATGCGGCCCTTGAGCAGAAAGGCGGCGAGGCCCGAGCCGAGGCCGATGGCGACCGCGAAGATCGCGAGGTGAATGGTGACGACGCTCTCCGCGCCATGGAGAGACCGGGTCACGAGCGGCGGCATCAGCGACATGGCGATGGAGCCGTAGAGCCAGAAGAGGCTCGTCACCGTCGTGAGCTTGCGCAGCTCGGGCCTCGCGCGCAAGGCCCGCAGCAGCTTGAAGGTCGAGCGGAAGATGACGGGATCGATGCGGAGCTCCGGGGCGGCGCTCTTGGTCGAGGGAATGAGCCAGGCGGCGGCGTAGCTCGCGAGCGCGACGGCCATGACGCCCGCCGCGAAGGCGATGGCGCCGAAATGGCTCCCATGCTCCTGCATGGCGAGCCCGCCGGCGATCGTGCCCGCAAGAATGGCGACGAAGGTCGCGCTTTCCACGAGGGCGTTGCCGGCCGGCAATTCCTCGCGCGAGAGATGGTCCGGCAGAATGCCGTATTTCACGGGACCGAAAAGGGCGCCCGTGACGCCGAAGAGCACGAGCGCCGTAAAGAGCGTCGGCACGTCCGAGAAATAGAAGCCCGCCGCCGAAAGGCCCGCGACGCCGATCTCGGCGAAGCTGAGGCGCCGCGCGATCATCGCCTTGTCGAACTTGTCCGCCATCTCGCCGGCGATTCCCGACAGGATGAAGAAGGGCGCGATGAAGGCCGCGCCGGCCAGCGTGACGAGCGACGCGCCTTTCTCGCCGCCGATCTGGGCGAGGATCAGAAGAACGAGCGCGTTCTTGAGGAAATTATCGTTGAAGGCCGCGAAGAACTGACGCCAGAAAAGGGGCGCAAAGCGGCGCGTGGCGAGAAGCGACTGCGACATGCGGAGGATCCGGAAAGGCAAGGCCGACGACAATTGACCAAAGCTGATTAAGGATCGGTCAAGGCCGCCGGCCCGTCGTTGGGAAATCGGGCGGCTCGAATCACGCGACCTTGGACACATCCATCAGGAGGCGTTCGGTCTTGGCGTCCTCGATGCGGTTCAGGAGCTTCTCGGCCTCGACATTGTCGCGGATCGTCTTGGTGAGGATAATGCAGGATTGCACGAGCGTCACCGTTCCCATGAACAGAAAGCCCTTCATCCAATGGTCGATGGGCATCATGAAGACGCCGCCGGCGATCATCGCGACCGAAAGGCCGAAGGAGATATAGGAGAAGGCGACGAAGGCGGGGGAGTGCTTGATCGGCTGAGCGGACATTTGAGTTTTCCTTTTCGACGAGTTTCTATTTTATTTGCCTTATTTTGCGCATCCGTCGGGACGCTCGCGGCGCGGGCTCCTAAGGATGAGGTCGCGGAAGCGTCACGACGGCGCGCCGGCCTTTTCCTTCAGGCGCGCGAGGACGTCCGACGCGCGCGGCTTCACCGGCGGGCCGAAGCCGGCTTTTGCGAGCGTCTCGTTGAGGCTCTCCGCGCTGGGCTCGGCGTCGATTGCGTCGAGCGCCGTCTCGGCCGCGCAGGCCTCCGCCTGCCGTTCGCGCAGACGCGCGAGCGTCGCCTCGGCTTCCGCAAGGGTCGCCTGGCGGCAGGGCGCGTCCTCCACGCGTCCGCGCCGGGCGATGCGCACGGCTTCCGCGGCGCGGGCGATGCGGCGGCCTCTTTCCAGTTCGGCCAGCCGCGCCGACTGGTCGCGGACATGCCGCTCAAGCTTGGCGATCTCGACCGAAAACAGCGCGCGCGCCTTCTCGGCCGCCTGGGCGTCGCCTTCCAGCGCGGCGAGGTTTTCCGAGGCCTTCTCGGCTAGATCCTCGCGGCCGGCCCGCAGGGCGGCGACCGCCCGCATTTCCAGCTCGGCGATCTGCGCGCGCGCGCGGCTTCCAGCTTGCGCGCCTCCGCCTTGTCCTGCGCCATGGCGATGGCGAGCGCCTTTTTCGCACGGTCGGCCGAAAGCGCCGCATCGCGCATCTGCTGGTCGAGAAGGGCCAGCGCATGGCGGTCGGCCAGGCGCTCCTCGGCCTCGAAGGCCTTTCCCCGGAGGAGGGTGACGACTGTCTTGATCATGAGCTTCTCCTTTGTGAACGAGGTTCACATAAAGAGCGATACCCTATCTTTGAACGAAGTTCAAGAGTTGATTTGAACGTCGTTCTAGTTAAGGTTTCCCTACGCCTCGTCAGGGAACCGTTGGAGCGCTGCGCGGTTTCAGCGATGAAACGGGGTTTCACCCCATTCTCGCCGCGCCGGCGGGTCATAGGGGGTCGAAAGGATGATTCGGTGACCGAGACCAGGACCGAAGCTGGCGCGCAGCGCCGGCTGAAATTGCGGGAGCGGCTGCTCGACGTCGCGCGACAGTCGATCGCGGCGCGGGGGCTCGCAGGATTGAAGGCGCGCGATCTCGCCGCCGAGGCCGGCTGCGCGCTCGGCGCCATCTACACGGCCTTCGACGATCTCGACGAGCTGATCCTGCGCGTCAACCTTTCGACCCTGGAGCGGCTCGGCGACGCGCTCGACGTCGCGCTGCGCCGGGCGGATCCCGCCGATGCGCTGCTCGCTCTCGCGCGCGCCTATCTCGATTTCGCCCGGCGCGAGGAGCCGAGCTGGCGCGCCCTTTTCGAGCATCGTCTTTCCGGCGGCGCGCCGGTGCCGGATTGGTACGCCGACGCCCGCAACCAGCTCTTCGGCCGGCTGGAGGCGCCGCTCGCCGCGCTGCTGCCGCAGCAGGACGCGGGCGCCCGCGCGCGCCTCGCCCGCACGCTGTTTTCCGCCGTGCATGGCGTCGTCGCGCTGGGGCTGGAGGAAAAGCTGGAGGCGACGCCGCCCGAGACGCTCGACGAACAGCTCGAAACGCTCGTGCGCCTCATCGCCGCCGGCCTCGCCCGCGAATCCGGCGCAGCCTGAATAGCAAAGGCTTGCCTTGCGCGCCCCGACCTGAGATAGGCGCGCATGGCTTATCTTCTCCTTTTCGCGGTCGCGATCTGGGCGGGCGCGCAAAACGCGCTCGCGGGCGGGGGCTCCTTCCTCATTCTGCCGACGCTGATGTTCACCGGCATGGACGCGCTCGCCGCGAACATCACCTCCTGCGTCGCGCTCTTTCCGGCGCAGGTGGCGACGGGCTGGACCGGCCGGCGCCACGCCGAAGGGGTCGGCGGACTCAGCCTGCGCTGGCTCTTCGTCATCAGCATCGTCGGCGGCGCCGTCGGCGCGGTGGTCCTGCTGGAGACGCCGCGCGGCTTCTTCGCGCGGCTCGTGCCGTGGCTCGTGCTCTTCGCGACGGGGCTTTTCGCCTGGGGCAGCTTCTTCCGAAAGCCGGGCGAAACGCATGGCCATCTCTCCGCCGGGGCCACGAGCCTCGTTCAGTTTCTCATCTCCGTCTATGGCGGCTATTTCGGCGGCGGCATCGGCTTTCTGATGGTCGCGGCCCTCACCATGGCGGGGCAGGCGGTGCGCATCGCCAGCGCCACCAAGAATGTGCTGGCGGGCGTGATGAACGCCTCGGCGGTCGCCATCTTCCTGTTTTCGCCCGATCTGCACTGGCCCCAGGCGATCGTCACGGCGGCGGGCGCGACGGTCGGCGGCGTCGCCGGGGCGCGGCTCATCCATGTGATCGACGAGAAGGTCCTGCGCGTCTTCATCGTCGTCATCGGCGCCGCGCTGACGGCGGGGCTGTTCCTAAAAGCGCCGTAGGAATGGAAATTTACGGCGCAGGACATGGTCGCTGGTGAGAAATCGTCAATTTCTTTAACGGCATAATGCCCCCCGCGTCGAAACCATTCCTCGCGCGAGACCCCATGCAAGCTCCTTTCACCGAAAAATCCCGGCGTAAAATCGCGGCCAGCGACGACAGGCGCGCGGCGCCGCGGCTCAAATCCTTCGCGGAGGTCTGGGCCGATCCGGGCGGAATGGAGCCCGCGATCCCCTGTCGCGTGATCGACATTTCCACGACGGGGGCGAGGATCGACTGTCAGGGCGCGACCCTGCCCGACGCTTTCGTCCTGACCGTCGGCCACGCCAAGCATGTGGCGCATGTGGTCTGGCGCCGACAGACGCTGGTCGGCGTCGAATTCCAGAAAGGCGCGCGGCCGCCGCGCGACGGCGCGAAGCTCGGAGACCGGCGCTAGACCGCCGTCGCGCGAAAAACATCCGCCTCCCGCGAAATGCGGCTATGGACTATTTAGCCATCGCTTTTTCGATTTCGGGGATCAACTGGGCCGCGGCCGCCGAGGCGGTCAGCGGCCCGATGAACTTATAGGCGATCGTCCCGTCGCCCTTCACGACGAAGGTCTCCGGCACGCCATAGACGCCGAAATCGATCGCCGTGCGGCCCGCCGGGTCGACGCCGACGCGCTGGAAGGGGTTGCCCTCTTCCTTGAGGAAACTTAGCGCATTCGCCGCCTCATCCTTGTAGGAGAGGCCGTAAAGCTCGATCCCTTTGCCTTTCAACGCGCCATCCTGCGCGAGCGCCATCAGGATTGGATGCTCCTGTCGGCAGGGCGCGCACCAGCTCGCGAAAATATTGACGACGCTGACATGGCCCTTGCGCAGATCCGCCGTCGTAAAGCCCGGCGTGTCGCCGAGCCCCGCGAGCGCCGGCAGATCGAACTCGGGCGCCGGCTTGCCGATGAGCGCGGACGGAATGCGCGAGGCGTCTCCCGAAAAGAGCCGGACGAGAAAAAGGCCCGCCAGAAGCGTGAAAAGAACGAGCGGCAGGAAGCGCAGGGGCGAGCGCGCCGCCTCGGTCGCGGGCTCGCTCACGGGGCGCCTCCATCTTCGGCCCGGCCCGCCTCGTCCCGGCCCTTGGCGCCGAGACGCGCAAGCTCCGCCTTGAGGCGGCGATAATCGAGAAGGATGCGCGCGGCCATGCCGCCGATCGTAAGAAAGGCGATTGCATAAGCGAGCGCCACGAAGCCCACATGTTCGCTCATTGCGCGGCCTCCAGCGAAGCGTCGCCCTCGTCGCGCGCGGCCTCCTGCAGCGCCTGAAGCGACAGGCGGGCGAGGCGGCGGCGCAGGATCTCGTTGCGGATCGCCATGAAATGCAGGGTCAGGAAGAGAAGCGTCGCGGCGAGCGCCATGACGAGCAGCGGCCAGAGCATGGAGCCGGAAATGGCCGGCCCGCCGATGCGGAAGACGGAGGCCGGCTGATGCAGCGTGTTCCACCAGTCGACCGAATATTTGATGATCGGAATGTCGATCGCGCCGACCAGCGTCATGATGGCGGCGATGCGCGCCCCGCGCGGCGTGTCGTCCATCGTCTGCCGCACGGCGATGAGGCCGAGATAGAGCAGGAACAGCACCAGCATGGAGGTGAGCCGCGCGTCCCACACCCAATAGGCTCCCCACATCGGCTTGCCCCAGAGCGAGCCGGTGACGAGGCAGACGAAGGTGAAGGCCGCGCCGAGCGGGGCGGCGCTCTTCTGCGCGGCGTCAGCGAGCGGATGCTTCCAGACGAGCACGCCGAGCGAGGCCGAGGTCATTACGACATAGGCGAAGATGGCGAGCCAGGCGGAAGGCACGTGGATATACATGATCCGCGCCGTTTCGCCCTGCTGATAGTCGGGCGGCGCCGTGAAGGCGCCGTAGAGCCCGACCGCGAGCAGGATCAGCGTGAGGCCGGAGAGCCAGGGCAGGACGATGCGCGCGAAATTGAGAAAGCGCGTCGGATTGGCGTAGTCGAGGACAGACATCAGGCGGCGCCGTAGCTATGAGGCGAAATAGCGAATAGCGAATAGCGAATAGCGAGTGGAACTTTCCATTCGCTACTCCCTATTCGCCATTCGCCTCCGATCAATTGGCCTTGGTCGGGGCCTTTGTCGAGTCCTTGGCGATTTCCTTGGTCTGCTCGGCCATGATCTGCGCCTTGGACTTGCCGTGCAGCAGCTCCACCGCCGCGATCAACTGCTTGTCCTTCTTCTCGTCCGGGGGCACATAGGCCTGCGAGCCGCTCTTCTCGTCCTCGCCATTCTTGAGATGGCCCTTGAGCGAGGCCTCGCCCTTCGTGTCGTCCTTGCCCTTCAGCTCGTCCGGCACGTCCTGCAGGATGATCATATCGGGATCGATGCCCTTGGCCTGGATCGAGCGGCCCGACGGCGTGTAATAGCGCGCCGTGGTGAGGCGCAGCGCGCCATTGGCGCCGCCGAGCGGGATGATGGTCTGCACCGAGCCTTTGCCGAAGGAACGCGTGCCGATCAGCGTCGCGCGCTTGTGGTCCTGCAGCGCGCCGGCGACGATCTCGGAGGCCGAAGCCGAGCCGCCATTGATCAGCACGACCACCGGCTTGCCCTTGGAGAGGTCGCCCGGGCGGGCGTTGTAGCGCTGGGTCTCGTCGGCGTTGCGGCCGCGCGTCGAGACGATCTCGCCCTTGTCGATGAAGGCGTTGACCACCTGGATCGACTGGTCGAGCAGACCGCCCGGATTATTGCGCAGATCGATGATGTAGCCCTTGAACTTGTCGGCCGGAATTTCCTGCTGGAACTTCGCCATGGCGTTGCGCAGGCCGTCCGCCGTCTCCTCGTTGAACTGGGAGATGCGGACATAGCCGATGTCCTCGTCCTGCTTGCGCGAACGCACGGACTTGATGTGGATCTCGGCGCGGGTCAGCTTGACCTCGATCTTGTCCTTGTCCTTGCCGCGGAAGATCGTGAGCTTGACCGGCGTGTTGATCTGGCCGCGCATCTTGTCCACGGCCTGGTTGAGCGTCATGCCCTGCACGCTCTCGTCGTCAATGGCGCCGATCAGGTCTCCCGACATGACGCCCGCGCGCGAAGCGGGCGTGTCGTCGATCGGCGTGACGACCTTCACGAGGCCCTCTTCCTGCGTCACCTCTATGCCCAGGCCGCCGAACTTGCCCTCGGTCTGGGTCCGCATGTCCTTGAAGCCCTTGGCGTCGAGATAGCTCGAATGCGGATCGAGCGAGGTGAGCATGCCGTTGACGGCGTTCTCGACCAGCTTCTGCTCGTCGGGCTTCTCGACATAATCGGCGCGGACCTTGTCGAACACGTCGCCGAAGAGGCTCAGGAATTTATAGGTGTCGGCGGTAGCGGCGACCGCCGGCGTGCCGATCAGCGCGCGGGCCTGCTGACCCAGCGTCGCGCATCCAGCTCCGATGGCGATACCGGTAGCGAGTAGAGCAGTTTTGCGAATCATCCGCCGACCTTCCGACTGTCTGACTTCGCCCACCATGGGCTCGAGTCGATCGAAGTTCCGTCCTTGCGGAACTCGACATATAAAATGGGCTGTTTCGCGCCGATCGCGATGGTCGCCGCCGTCTGCGCGGCCAAGTCTCCCATGCTGGCCACCGGCTCGCCCGCCAGGACAAATTGCCCGACGTTCACATTCAAGCGATTCATGCCGGCCAGGACGACATAATAGCCGTCGCCGGCGTTAATGATCAAGAGTTGACCATAGGTTCGGTAAGGCCCTGAAAACGCGACCCATCCATCGCAGGGCGCGACGACGACGCCGTTTTCGCGGGCGCCGAGGAAATAGGCCTTCTCCCTGCCGCCGAAGCCGTCGGGCGCCCCGAAACGCTTCAAAACCGGTCCGGAAACTGGGAAATTCAACTTGCCCTTGAGATCGGCGAAGGACACGGCCGGCGCAAGGCGCGCGGCGTCCTTGAAGGGCGCGGCGAGCGCCCTGCGGCGCTGCTCGTCCGAGAGCTTCGCCTGCGCCGCGGCGCGCGCCTCGTCCGCCTTGCGGGCGTTTTCCGCCGCCATGCGGGCCGCCGCGCTCTCCGCCTCCATGCGCGTGATGAGCTCCTTGAGGCTCGTCGCCTGCCGCGCCAGCTTGGCCGCGCGTTCGCTCTCGGTCTGCAGCGCCGCTTGCGCGGCCGAGATGGCCTCCTGCCGCATGGCGATGAGGCTGCCGAGCTTCTCCCGCTGCTCGGCCAGAGCCGTCTTCTCCTGCGCGAGGCGGTCCTGTTCGTGGCGCGCGCTCTCGCGCAGATGCGCGAGCTCGGCGAGATCGCTTTGCAGCGCCCGGGCTTCCGCGCGCATTTGCGGCAACACGTCGCCCAGCGCGAGCGAGGCGCGGACGGCGTCGAGAATGTCCTGCGGGCGCGCGAGCAAAGCGGGCGGCGGACGCCGCCCCATGCGCTGCAGCACCATCAGGACCTCGACGATCAGCGCGCGGCGGCTCTCCAGCGAGGCGACGATCTTCTTTTCGTCCTCGGCGATTTTTCCCAACCGCTCCTCGATCTGGGCGGCGTGCGCTTCGGTCTCCTGCAGCCGGCCCGTCGCCTCGAGCAGCGTCTTGTTGAGGTTTTCGCGAATGGCGGCGTTGGCCGCAATTTCTTCCTCGAGCTTCTTCGTCCGCTCCCTCGAGCCGCCGATTGTATCCTCGACCCCGCGCAATTCGAGGCGCTTGACTGCGACATCCGGGATCTCGGGCGCGCTTCCCGCCTTCTCCTCGGCGCGGACGGCGAGCGAGGAGGCGATGACGAAACCGGCGATCGCGAGCACGCGCCCGTCGCCTCCTCGAAATCGCTCGCTCGACAAATGCATGCGCGCCTTCAACCCTCCCGCGTCCGCGCTCGTCGACGAGGACCGGCGCGGCAAAATATGCCGCCGGAATCTAGACCAGAATGCGGCGGAGGCCCGCAATCACGGCCGCCGCGCGGGGCGTCGAGAAAAGCGTTTCCACGGGACGCCGCAGCTTGCGCCGCCAATTGGGCCGCTCCCGGTCCGTGCCGGGAAGGTTAACGGCCACGCTTTCGCCGGAAAGCTCGTCGAGCTGCGCCATGGCGAGGATCGAGGGCGAATGCGCGGCGAAACGATGCAGCGCCGTCGCCAGCGCGTCATTGAAGGGATCGTTTTCGGCGACGCCGCCGAGAAGCCCCTCGCCGCGCAAGGCGTCGAGCAAGGCGCGCTTGTCCTTGAGGCGGGCGCCGCGTTCGAAAGCCGCGGCGTCGGGCGCCAGCAGGCCGAGGCTTTCCTTCTCGTCGATGTCGGCTCCGCGCCACCAGCCTTCCAGCGTCGGCAGATCATGCGTCGAGACGCAGGCCATCGCCTTCTTCGGATAATCGCGCGGCGGGATGAAGCCCATTCCCGCGCGCTCGAACCAGACGACGCGATAGCTCAGCACGTTTGAAGCCTCCAGCCGCTCGCGAAAGCCCCAAGGCAAGGTGCCGAGGTCCTCGCCCACGACCATGCAATTTGCGCGCGCGCTTTCCAAAGCGAGCTGCGCGAGCAGCGCGTCGAGCGGGTAGGAGACATAGGCGCCCGCATGCGCCTTCTCGCCTTCGGGCGCGAGAAAGAGCCGCGCGAGCCCCATCACGTGATCGATGCGCAACGCGCCGGCATGCCGCATATTGGCGCGCGCGAGCTCGGCGAAGTCCGCGCCGCCGTCGAGTTCGATCGCGAGAGGATTCGGCGCCGGCAGGCCCCAGCTCTGGCCGTCCCGGCTGAAGGGATCGGGCGGCGCGCCGATGGAGAAGCCCTCAACGAGGCGCGCGGCCTTGCTCCAGCTCTCCGCGCCGTCCGGAGCGGCGCCGACCGCGAGATCGCGGCACAGGCCGAGAGCGAGACCGCTTTCGCGCGCCGTTTTCGCGGCCTGCGCGAATTGCCGGTCGGCGATCCATTGCAGGAAGCGATGAAAGCGCAGGCGCGTCGCGTTTTCCAGCGCGAAGGCCGCGAGCGCGTCGCGCGCGCCCTCGCGCAAGGGCTGCGGCCATCGGCGCCAGTTCTCGCCCGCGCGCGTCTCGCTGATCGCTTCGAAAAGCGCGAAACGCGTCAATGTCTCGCCGCCGTCAAGCGCGAATTGCGTGAAATCGGCGACCGGCGCGGCGTCCGGATGCTCGCGCGCCAAAGCGTCGAAACGGGCGAAGGCGCTTTCGAGCGCCCGCTGCTTGAGCGTATGAACGGCCGGGTAGTCGACGGCGTCGAGAGAAGAGAGCGCCCGCGCCGTCTCTTCGTCGAAAGCGTCGCCCAGAAGATCGGCAAGGTCGATGTAAAGAGGATCGAGAAAGCGCCGGTCAGAGGGGTAATAGGGGCTCGCGCGCGAGCAATCCTGCGGGAAAAGCGCATGCAGCGGATTGATCGCGACAAGCGACGCCCCCGCTTCGGCGCTGTTGCGCGCGAGAAGGGAGAGCGTCGTGAAATCGCCGACGCCCTGATCGCCCTCGCGGCGCAGCGAATAAAGCTGCGCCGAAAGACCGAAGCGGCGTTCGTCGTCCGGCAAGTAGCATCGCGCCGGCGCGACGATGAGGCGGCAAAGGGCCTCGTCATTCTCCGCGCGCAAGGCGTAGCGCCCGGCGGGAAGCGGCGGCAATTGCGCGCAATAGCCATGGTTCTCGCGCCCATCCGCGCCGCGCCATGAGCAGGGCGCGAGCGCGGAAAGGGCGACCGGCTCTTCGCGGCCGTCTTCATGCGTCAGAACGAGTCTCGCCGGCGCGCCGTCCTTATTCGCGGAAAGACGCAGCGCGCCGGCCTCATTTTCGCGCGCGACGAGATGTTGGGGCAAAGCGCGGCGGTCGCGCATCTCGGAGAGGCGGGCGAGACTGTCGCGCGCCTCGGGGCGGCTTTGCGCGGGCAGGCCGAGACTCGTCAGCAGCCGCAGCAATGTCTCGCGCGGAACGTCATGCGCGCGGCCGTCGACGTCGCGCCAGCGCGTCGCGACGCCGGCGGCCTCGGAAAGCTGGGCCAGCAGCGCGTCGTCCGGGGGCGAGGCGGGGCGAGGGGGCGCCTGTTTCTCTTCGACAAGCAGCAGGACGGATCGCGCCGCCACGAAAATGCGGCCGGAGACGGTTTCGCTCCGGTCGGGCTCGGCGGCGTCGAAGGCGATGCGCCATTCATGAAGGTCGCGGGCGGGCGGCGGCGTGACGTCGAGCGCCGCCGCGCCGCGATGGAAGACGATCAGAGCGCGGTCGTCTTCCGCATAAAGCGCGACGGTCAGCGTCTCGGCGTCGCCGCGGCGCCAATCTTCCTCCCGCATCGGCGCGCCGGAGGCGGTGAGCCATTGCACGTCGGGGACAGCCGCGCCGTCATGCGCGGCGCCGTCGAGAAAGCGATCCTGGCGCAAGGCGGGATGCGACTTGCGCAAAGAAACGAGTTTCGCCGTCGCCTCGATCAGGGCGGGGTTGGCCTTCGACCAATCGAGCCAGCTGGATTCATTGTCCTGCGCATAGGCGTTGTTGTTGCCTTTTTGCGTATGCCCGAGCTCGGCGCCCATTGCGAGCATGGGCGTTCCGCGCGACAGAAGCAGCGTCGCAAGCAGATTGCGCTGGTCGCGCGCGCGCGCTTCGAGGATCGCAAGATCGCCGCTTTCGCCCTCGGCCCCGTTGTTCCAGGAAAGATTGTCGTTCGTCCCGTCGCGATTCTCTTCGCCATTCGCCTCATTGCGCTTATGCGCATAGGAGACGAGGTCGCGCAGCGTGAAGCCGTCATGCGCGACGATGAAATTGACGCTGCGCGACGGGCTGCGGCGCGCGAAAAAGTCCTGCGAGCCGGCGATGCGCGTCGCAAGCTCCGAGACGCCGGCAGGGTCGCCGCGCCAGAAGCGGCGGACGCCATCGCGATAGCGGTCGTTCCATTCGGCGAAGGGAGCGGGGAAGCGCCCGAGCCGATAGCCGCCTGGGCCGATGTCCCACGGCTCGGCGATGAGCTTCAATTCGCGCAGGATCGGGTCCTGCAGCAGCGCGGCGAGGAAAGGCGCGTTGGCGTCGTAGCCCGAAGGCAGGCGCGCGAGCGTCGTCGCGAGATCGAAGCGAAAGCCGTCGACGCCGCCATGGATCGCCCAGGCGCGCAACGCGTCCATGGCGAGGCGCATGACCGGCGCACGGTCGAAGGCGAGAATATTGCCGCAGCCGGCGTCGTTCACATAATGCGCGCGGTCCGCCGCGAGACGGTAATAGCTGGCGTTGTCGAGTCCGCGCAGCGACAGCGTCGGCCCAAGCTCGTCGCTCTCGCCCGTATGATTGAAGACGACGTCGATGATGACTTCGAGGCCCGCGGCGTGAAGCTTCGCGACGGCCTCGCGCACTTCCGTCCAGCCGCCCGGCGCGAGACGCGGATCGGGTGCCATCATGGCGATGGGATTGTAGCCCCAATAATTGGAAAGGCCGAGCGGCGGCAAATGGCGCTCGTCGATCCAGGCGGCGCAGGGCAGGAGCTCCAGCGTCGTGACGCCGAGCTTTGCGAGATGCGCGATCGCCGCCTCATGCGCAAGGCCCGCAAATGTTCCGCGCAGGTTTGACGGGATATCGGGCTGCGTCGCGGTGAAACCCTTGGCGTGCGTCTCATAGATGATCGTCTCGCTCCACACATGATGCGGCCGCGAGGGCGCCGCCGCTTGCGGGCGCGACATCACGCATTTGGCGAGATGCGGCGCGCTGTCTTGCGTCGCGGTTTCGCCGAAGGCGAACATGCTCGCATGCAGGGACAGCGGCCGGTCGAGCGCGAGCGCATAAGGATCGACGAGGAGCTTCGCGCCGTTGAAGCGATGGCCTTCATGCGGCGCGTCGGGGCCGTAGGCGCGGAGGCCGTAAAGCTGGCCTTCTTTCAGCCCTTCAACGCGGCCGTGAAAGACGTCGCCGCTGCGCGCGGGGAGGCGAATGCGCCGCGTTTCGGCGCCGCTGTCATCGAAGAGGCAGAGGTGGATTTCCTCGGCATGTGCGGAGAAGACCGCGACATTGGCGCCCGTGTCGTCGAGCGTGACGCCGAGAGGTTCGGGCGCGCCGGTCGTGACGCGCATCAGGCTCGAGCCTCTCTCCCTCTCCCCGCAAAGGGCGTCGAAAGACGCCCGTCTTTCGACGGGCTTTGCGGGGAGAGGGTTGGGGTGAGGGGCGGAGCGAGCGCAAGAATCTCTGGCGAATATTTCAGTGGCGCTGGAGTTGTCCAAAGATTGCGTGCTGACGCCTTGCCCCTCACCCTGCCCTCTCCCCGCAAGCGGGGAGAGGGGGGCAACGCGCCCCAGGTCGCCAGCCCTGCGCTCACTCCCGCGCCGCCACCGCCTCGCGATAGAGCGCCGCGTAGCGCCGCGCGGGCTGGCGCCAGGAGACGTCGGTCTTCATGCCGTTCAATTGCAATCTGCGCCACGTGTCCTTGTCCCTGAACAGACGCTCGGCCTGGCGCAGCGCGATGGCGAGCGCCTCCGCTGTCGGCGGCGAAAATTGCACGCCCGTCGCGACGCCGGCCTGAATCGCCATTTCATTCGCGTCGATGATCGTATCCTTCAATCCGCCGACGCGCGAGACGATCGGCGCGGCGCCGTAGCACAAGGCGTAAAGCTGCGTGAGGCCGCAAGGCTCGAAGCGCGAGGGGACGAGGAAGGCGTCGGCGCCCGCCTGAATGAGATGCGCCATGTCCTCGCTATAGCCGATAAAGACCGAGACGCGGCCGGGATAGGCGTCCTGAGCGGCGAGGAAGCCTTCCTCGAGATGTCTATCGCCCGCGCCGAGCAATGCAAGCTGCGCATGGCGCGACATGAGCGTGGGCAGATTGGCGAGCAGCATGTCGTGGCCCTTCTGCCAGGACAGGCGGCTCACGACGCCGAGGAGAAAGGCGTCCGGATCGGGATCGAGATGGAAGCGCTTCTGCAATGCGGCGCGATTCCTTCCGCGCGCCGCGAGAGTCGCGGCGTCGTAAGTCGCCTCGATGCGCTTGTCCGTCGCCGGATTCCATACGTCCTCGTCGACGCCGTTGAGAATGCCGCTCACGACACCGGCGCGGGCGCGCAACAGGCCGTCCAGCCCCATCCCGAATTCCGGCGTCTCGATCTCCAGCGCATAGCTCGGCGAGACGGTGGCGATGCGGTCGCAAAGCTGCAGGCCCGCCTTCAGAAAGCCGATGGCGCCGTAATATTCGACGCCCTCCATGACGAAGGATTCGTCCGGCAGGCGCAGCGCGCCCAGAAGCTCTTTCGCATATTGCCCCTGAAAGGCGATGTTGTGGATGGTGAGAACCGTCGCCGGGCGCGGCCTGCCGCTGTAATGGAGATAGACGGGCGCGAGCGCGGCCTGCCAGTCATGCGCGTGCAGCACATGCGGCGTGAAATCCGCGAGCGCGCCCTGGGCCATTTGCGCCGCCGCCCAGGCGAGCGCGGCGAAGCGGAAGGCGTTGTCGGGATAATCGGCCCCGTTCTTGTCCGCATATGGTCCGCCGTCTCGCGCATAGAGATGCGGCGCGACGAGCGAATAGACGATCTTCCCGTCGAGCCGGCCTTCAAGCGCCCAGGCCGGACCGCCGAAGAGATCGTCGAAGGAAAGAACGGTCTCGCCATGGCCCAGCGCCGCGAGCGCGCCGGGATAGCCGGGTATCAGCGTGCGCGTCTCGACGCCTTCGCGCACGAGCGCGGCCGGCAATGCGCCGACGACATCCGCGAGGCCGCCGGTCTTGACGAGCGGGCTCATTTCAGAGGCGACCGCCAGAACGCGCAAATTCATGAAGCGAGCCTGTCGATCATGGGCTGCGTGATGAGGCACACGCCCTGCTCGGTGCGGCGGAAGCGCCGCGCGTCGAGCTCGGGCTCTTCGCCGACGACGAGGCCTTGCGGAATGCGCACGCCGCGATCGACCACGACATTGGTGAGGCGCGCCGAGCGGCCGATATCGACGTAAGGGAGAACGACCGCATTCTCGACCGTGGCGTAGGAATTCACGCGCACGCCGGTGAAGAGCAGCGAGCGCCGCAGCGTCGAGCCGGAAACGATGCAGCCCCCGGAGACGAGCGAGGACAAAGCCTGTCCGCGCCGCCCGACCTGGTCATGCACGAATTTCGCGGGCGGCGTGATTTCGGCGTAAGTCCAGATCGGCCAGTTGCGGTCGTAGAGATCGAGCTGCGGCACGAAATCGGTGAGATCGATGTTCGCCGCCCAATAGGCGTCGACCGTTCCCACGTCGCGCCAATAGGCTTGCTGCTCGCTCGCCGAGCGCACGCAGGAGCGCGAGAAGTGATGGGCGACGGCCTTGCCGTGCCGCACGATATGGGGAATGACGTCCTTGCCGAAATCATGCGTCGAGCTCGGATCGTCGGCGTCGCGGCGCAATTGGTCGTAGAGGAATTTCGCCTCGAAGACATAGATGCCCATGCTGACCAGCGCGCGGTCGGGATGGCCGGGCATGGCGGGCGGATCGGCGGGCTTCTCGATGAAAGAGAGGATGCGGTCGTCATGATCCGCATGCATCACGCCGAAGCCCGACGCCTCCGCTCTCGCGACCTCGAGACAGCCGATGGTGACGTCCGCGCATTGCTCCACATGCTGCTGCAGCATGTGCTCATAGTCCATCTTGTAGACATGGTCGCCGGCGAGCAGGACGATGTATTTCGGGTCGTAGCTCTCGACGATGTCGAGGTTCTGATAAACGGCGTCGGCCGTGCCGAGATACCAGTGATCCTCGGAGACGCGCTGGCTCGCGGGCAGAATATCGAAGCTCTCATTGCGCTCGGTTCGGAAGAAGCTCCAGCCGCGCTGCAAATGCCGGATGAGGCTGTGCGCCTTGTATTGCGTGGCGACGCAGATGCGCCGAATGCCGGAATTGAGCGCGTTCGAAAGCGCGAAGTCGATGATGCGCGACTTGCCGCCGAAATAGACCGCGGGCTTGGCGCGCCGGTCGGTCAATTCCATCAGCCGGGAGCCCCGGCCGCCGGCGAGAACATAGGCCATGGCGTAGCGCGCGAGCGGCGCATTGTCATAGGCGGCCATCGGTCACATCCTGTGCGATTCGAGGATCATTGTAGACCATCGCTTTCGAATTCGAAGAACAAAGTGGCGAGCGGGGGGATTTGAATGTCCGCGCTCGCCGGAAAGCCCGCGCAGCCTTCGGCGCGCGCATGGATCGCGCCGAGATTGCCCTGGCCGGAGCCGCCATAGATCGCGGCGTCGGAATTCAGGATTTCGCGCCAACGCCCCGCGCGCGGAAGGCCCAGCCTGTAATTATGCCGAGGCGCGGGCGTGAAGCTCGAGACGACGAGGATGGGCTTTGCGCGATCCGCGCCGTAGCGCAGAAAGGCGAAGACGGAACTGTCCGCATCGTCCACAACCACCCATTCGAAGCCCTCGCTTTCGCAATCGCGCGCATGCAGCGCCTCACAGCCGCGATAAAGACGATTGAGATCGCGAATGAAGTCGCGCAGGCCGCGATGCGGCGCGTGGTCGAGCAGACCCCATTCGAGTTCGCCGGCATCGTTCCATTCGCTCGTCTGGCCGAATTCCTGGCCCATGAACAAAAGCTTCTTGCCCGGATGTCCCCACATGAAGCCGTAATAGGCGCGCGCGCCGGCGAAGCGCTTCCATTCGTCGCCGGGCATCTTCGCCACGATGGAGCGCTTCCCGTGCACGACCTCGTCATGCGAGAGCGGCAGCACGAAATTCTCCGCGAAGGCGTAGAGAAGGCCGAAGGTCAGCTCGTTATGGCGCCATTTGCGATAGATCGGGTCGGAGGACATGTAGCGCAGCGTGTCGTTCATCCAGCCCATGTTCCATTTGAAGCCGAAGCCGAGCCCGCCGCTGTCGGTCGGCCGCGTCACGCCGGCCCAGGAGGTCGATTCCTCGGCGATGGTCACGGCGCCGGGATGGAGCCCGTAGACAAGCTCGTTGAACCTTTGAAGAAAGCGCACCGCGTCGCGATTGTCGTTGGAGCCGTCGGGATTCGGCGCCCATTCGCCCGCCTTTCGAGAATAGTCGAGATAGAGCATGGAGGCGACGGCGTCGACGCGCAGCCCGTCAATATGGAAGCGGTCGAGCCAATAGAGCGCGCTGGCGATGAGGAAGTTCGCGACCTCGCGGCGCCCGAAATCATAGATCGCGGTGTTCCAGTCGGGATGAAAGCCGCGGCGAGGGTCGGGGTGCTCATAGAGCGGGCCGCCGTCGAATTGGGCGAGGCCGTGTTCGTCGGTCGGGAAATGCGCCGGAACCCAGTCGAGAATGACGCTTAAGCCCGCTTTGTGCGCGCGGTCGACGAGCCGTTTGAAGCCGTCGGCGTCGCCATGCCGCCGAGTCGGCGCGAAAAGGCCGATCGGCTGATAGCCCCAGGAGGCGTCGAGCGGATGCTCGCTGATCGGCAGCAGCTCGATATGGGTGAAGCCCAACTCGGCGACGTAAGGCACGAGCTGGTCGGCGATCTCGTCGTAAGTGAGGAAGCGCCAGCCCTCCGCCTTGCGCCAGGAGGGCAGGTGAACCTCGTAGATCGACATGGGCGCGCGGCGCGGGTCGTATTTCGCGCGCTCGCGCATATGAACGGCGTCGCCCCAATCATAAGGCTCTGGCGACGCGACGACGGAGGCGGTCGAGGGACGAAGCTCCGCTTCGAAGCCGAGCGGATCGGCCTTGAGCGGCAGGAGATTTCCGTGGCGCCCGACGATCTCGTATTTATAGACCGCGCCCGCGCCCGTTCCGGGGATGAAGATTTCCCAGACGCCGCTGTCGACGCGCTTGCGCATCTGCGCGCGGCGCCCGTCCCACTGGTTGAAGTCGCCGACGACGGAGACGCGCCGGGCGTTGGGCGCCCAGACGGCGAAATTCACGCCCTCGACGCCCTCATGCGTCACGACATGCGCGCCGAGCCGCTCATAGAGCTTCTGATGCGCGCCCTCGACGAGGAGATAATCGTCCATCGCGCCGAGGAAGGGCGGAAAGGCGTAAGGGTCGGCGAAGCGCCGCCGCGCCGCGCCGTTCGACGCCGCGAGACGATAGGGCGCGCGGCCCTGGAGCGGGGTCAATCCCTCGAAGAAGCCGTCGGCGTGGACGCGCTCGAGCGTTGCGATCGTCTCGCCCTCCGGCGTCTCGGCGACGACCGTTTCCGCGCCCGGAACGAAGGCGCGGATGACGATTCCTTGCGCCGTCTCATGCAGGCCGAGAAACGCGAAAGGATCGCCATGGCGAGCCGCGACGATTGCCGCGATCTCCTCCGGGCGTCCCCGCCAATGTGCTGTCGTCATGAAGTGTCGCTGGTCCGATGTCGCGCGCGGAGCCGCCTTCTCTCGCGCGAGGCAAGAGCGACGTCACTTATGATGATGGACCGTCCGGTCCTTCCGGAAAAGCCCCTCGTCGCGGCCACATCGCCGCAGCTCCTAAAAAGCGGCGCCCTTGGTTGACAAGCCCCCGCGCCTTTCGTCTAAACTGCCGGGCAGGCGATGGGGTTCGCCTTGTAACCGCCCTCGGGGCCGATGACTCCTGTTGCGATCGCGCGCCTGGAGTCCGCCTTGCCCAAGCTGCTTCCTAAAATTAGCCGCCTCTCAAATCAAAAGGCGCGCCAATGACCGAACGACTGACCGGCTGGCGCTTCCTGCTGCTTCAGGCGGCGCTCGCCGTCGCCAATGTCATCGCCCTCTCCAACGTGCCGGGCTATACGGTGCTCGTGCCTTACGCCGCCGGAAGCCTTCAGGGCGTCAATCCGAGCTTCGGCACCTGGGGCACGACCGATCATATGATGGGCATCGTGCTCGGCCTGCCCTTCGCGCGCTGGCTCTCCGGGCGCTATGGCGAGCGGCGGGTCTATGTCGCCGCCTTCATGTTCTATGCGTTTTTTTCTCTCGCCTGCGCCTGGAGCCAGACGATCTGGTTCTTCGTGCCCATGCGCTTCCTGCTCGGCGTCGCGGGCGGCGTCATCCTGCCGCTCGGCCAGGCGCTGGCGCTAAGCGAAATAGACGAAAAATACCGCAGCTTCGGCGTCGCCTGGTGGGCGGTGCTCAGCATGGCGCCCTTCACGCTCGGCGTGTTCATGGGCGGCTTCTGGGCCGAATATGTGGGCTGGCGGATGCTCTTCTATTCAAACGTCATCCTCGGCCTGCCCATCGCCGGGATCGTCGCCGCGCTGCTTTACGGGCGACCTTTCAAGCGGCGCATCACGCGGTTCGACACGGTCGGATTCGTCCTGATCTCGGTCACGCTGGTCGGGGCGCAGACCATCCTCAACCAGGGCAATGATTTCGACTGGTTCGGCTCGCCTATTCTGGTTTTCATGCTCATCATGGTGCTGATCGCCTTTCCCGCCTTTGTGATCTGGGAATTGGGCGAGCGTCATCCCGTCCTGGACATCCGCCTCTTTCGTCATCGCAATTACGCGGTCGCGACCTTCTGCTCGCTTCTGGGCTTTCTCGTCATACAGGGAACGCTGTCGGTCTTCATCGGCCAGTTGCAGACGCTGCTCGGCTATACGTCTTCGCTCGCGGGCGGCGTCTATCTCATCATGGCGATTGTCGCGGCGCCGCTCGTCTCCATCGTGCATCTTCTCGTGAAGCGGATGGATCCGCGCTATTTCGCGAGCCTGAATTTCATCGGCTTCGCGGTGACGCTCACCTGGCTGGGCCAGTATGACAAGCTCGCGTCCTTCGACGCGATCACGACGCCGATGCTGTTCTTCGGCTTTTTCCTTGCGACATTCTTCGCGCCGCCTGCGGCCATCGCCGTTCAGGGCCTCGCCGGGACGCAGCTCATCCGCGCGGCGGAGGAGCTCGCCATGCTGCGCACCGCCTTCGGCGCCTATGGCATCACCTGGCAGGCGGTGGTGCAGTTCCGGAGCGCGCCGGCGCACCAGCTCGAGATGGCGGATCATTTCGGCGGAAGGTCCTATCCCTCGCTCGACGTGATGGGCCAGCTCTTCAGCAAGCTGCAGGATCTCGGCATGACCGAGAATGTGGCGCGCGCGCAAATGGCGCGGTTGATGCGCCAGCAGGCGCTGCTGCTCGGCCTCGACGACGCCTTCTATTTCGGGGCCGTGGTCTTCCTCCTGCTCGCCGCGGCGGTATGGCTCGCGCGGCCGTCGCCGCCGGCGAAGACGCCGAAACCCAAGCCGACGCTGATCGAGCTCGAAGCCGAGGAGCTGATGGAGCAGCCCTGAGCGCCGCGTTCAATTCGCTGTCCGCGGCGCGCCTTTCCCGGATTGCTCTCGCTCGCAAGGCCTACGAGCGCACGTCGCTCGTCTCCAGCGCTTTCTCCACTTGCGCCGCATGCGCCTGCGGCGTCTCGGCCTCGTCCTTCGGCAGGAGATGGCGCGGCAGGAAATATGTATTGGCGACGAGCGTCGGCGCGACGGCCGTGCCGATAATGGCGGCGACGAGCGTCGAATATTGCGACTGGTCGATAATGCCGTTGGAAAGGCCGAAGAGCGCCGAGATGGTGCCGAAGGTCAGGCCCGACGCCATCAGCAGCGTCGTATACATCGCGTCCTTGTGCGGCGCGTTGAAGCCGCGCGCCACCGGATAGACGCTCGCGACCTTGCTGGCGATCTCGACCAGAAGGAACACGATGACGCCGACGGGCGCCGCGAGCACGGCGGGCAGCGACACGAAATAGCCGGCGCGGATGAAATAGAAGGGCGTGAGCAGGCCGATGGCGATGGTGCGCAGGCGCCGGATCAGCGCGGCGTCGCGGCCCACGCTTCCCGCGAGCGCCATGCCGACGAGATAGGCGGGCAGGACGGCTTCGCTTCCCGCCCAGGTCGCGAGCGCGCCCAGGCCCATGAGCGCGAAGAGCAGGAATTTCGCTTCGAATTCCGAAGGGCGGCCGCCGAATCGCGCAAAGGCGAGCGGCGTGATCTTCGGGAAATAGACGAAGGCCGCGCCGAGCGCGACGGCGAGGAGCAGCGTCTTGAAGGTGAAGGGCGCGAAGACGAGGCCGAGCGTCACCACTGTGCCGAGATCGGTGATGAAACAGGCGGCGAGGATCGTCTTGCCGTAATCCGTGCGGTTGAAGCCATATTCCATCATCACCGTGTAGACGACGGCGACGGAAGTGGCGGCGAGCGCGATGCCGGCGAGGAGCGCGGGCGAGGATTCCCAGCCGAGCAGATAATGCGCCGCCGCCCAGCAGGCGACGGCCGGAATGAGGAAGCTCGCGCCGCCGATCGCGGCGGCTTCCTTCCATTGGCGCTTGAAGACGTCCGGATCGAGCTCGGCGCCGGCGAGGAAGGTGAGGAGAATGGCGCCGATCCCGGCGAGCGTCTTCACCCAGGGCGCCTGGACGTCGAATATCCAGGCATAGCCGACGAGGCCGAGAACGGCCTGCGCGCTGAGGCCCACCAATATTTCGACAAGCGCGGTGGACAGGCGAAAGCGATTTGCGAGGAGGCTTGCGATAAGCGCCAGGCCGAACACCAGCGCCGCTTGCGCCCAGATCGAGGTCATCTCACGGCCCTCCGCGCGAAGGCCAGGCAGGCCGTCCGTCCGGCGGCAAATGCGCGAGACGCCAGCCTCGACGTCGTTTTCTCAAAGGAAAGCGTTTTCATGCAGACTCCCGCCGTGCAGAGACAAGCAGGAGTCATCAGCCCCGAGGGCGGTTACATGGCGGAACCCCATCGCCGTTCCCATCTAAGCAAGCGGAAACGGGGCTTGTCAACGGGGGCGTGAGAGTCGGCCTGGAGAGTCGGCTTCAAGCGGCGGCGCGAAGGGCGGCAATCCTCGCCTGGTCCTCGGCCCGCCGGGAATGTCGGCCCCGCGCCATCATTTCGCGCCCAGCAGCTCCACGTCGAAGATGAGCCAGCTATTCGCCGGAATGGCGGCGCCCATGGCGCGCGCGCCATAGCCCAGCTCCGGCGGGATGATCAGCGTGCGCCTGCCGCCGACCTTCATGGTCTCGACGCCCTCGTCCCAGCCCTTGATCACCTGGCCCATGCCGAGCGGAAATTCGAAGGGTTCGCCGCGATCCCTGGAGCTGTCGAATTTCTTGCCCTTGGCGCCGTTCACATAGAGCCAGCCCGTGTAATGCACCTTGACCGTCTGGCCGACCTTCGGCGACGCGCCCGTTCCGGGCTTCACGTCGATATATTTCAGGCCGCTCGCGGTCAGCGTCGTCTCCGGCTCGGCGCGGACCGCCGCAGGGGCGAGCGCGAGGCCCGTCAGGCCCGCGAAAATCGCGGCGGAAAGCGTCTTCGAGATGTTGCGCATGCCGTTTCCTCCTATATCACGCTGCGATTGGGCCGCGCGATCGACTCCAAAGTTGAGAGCGCGCGTCTCGCGAAAAACCGGTTCCCGCTTTTTCGCCGCGCGCTCTAAGGGGTTCTTGTCGTTCAGGCCAGAATGCCGCTGTCGCGCGCGAGCTGCAGCAGATCCTTCAGCGGACGCGCGCCGACATGCGAGATGATCTCGGCGGCCGCGAGCGCGCCGAGCGCGGCGCTTTTCTCATGCGGCAGGCCCCTGGTGTAGCCGGTCAGGAACCCCGCCGCGAAGAGATCGCCGGCGCCGGTCGTGTCGACGACCTCCTCGACCGGAAAGGCGGGAGCGGAAATCAGCGTCTCGCCATTTGCGACGATGCAGCCTTTCTCGGAGCGCGTCACGACGCCAAGCAGATCCTTCTCCGCGCGCAGCGCGGCGACGGCCGTGTCGAAATCGGCGGTTTCGTAGAGCGCGTGCAATTCGCTCTCATTGGCGAAGAGAATGTCGACGACGCGGTCGCGGATGAGCGACAGGAACTCAGCGCGATAGCGGCCGACGCAGAAGGAATCGGAGAGGGTCAGCGCCACCTTGCGGCCCTTGGCGCGGGAGACCTTGGCGGCGCGCAGAAAGGCCTGCTTGGCGCCCGGCGGGTCCCACAGATAGCCCTCCATATAAAGAACCTTGGCGTCGGCGACCTGGCTCTCGTCTATGTCCGTCGGCTGCAAGGCCTGGCAGGCGCCGAGATAGGTGTTCATCGTGCGCTGGCCGTCCGGCGTCACGAAGATCAGGCAGCGCGCGGTCGCCGCGCCGTCATCGGCGGCGGGCGTGTCGAAAGCGACGCCCGCCTTGCGGATGTCATGGCTGAATTCGCGGCCCGCCTCGTCGTCCTTCACCTTGCCGACGAAGCCGGCCTTGGCGCCGAGACTCGCAATCCCCGCCATCGTGTTGGCGGCGGAGCCGCCGGAAATGACGGTCGTCGGCCCCATCAGCTCATAGAGCTCGTCGGCGCGCGCCTCGTCGACGAGCGCCATGGAGCCCTTGATGAGGCCGGCGGCGACGAGAGCGTCGTCCTCGGCGCGGGAAATGGTGTCGACAATGGCGTTGCCGATGCCGAGAACATCGAGAGAGGTCATGGGACGATCCGGGTCGGGCGCTGGGCGCGAAATGCAAAACCGGCCGATCCGCGGGGAACCGGCCGGTGCGCTGTTTAGCATCGCGCGGCGGGCGCGCCTAGTCAGTCGATCATATAGCGGAAGCCCACGCGAACCTGCTGGCTGATCAGGTTTCTGGAGAACTGATTGCCGAATCTGTCGAAGCCGTCGATCTTGCCGAGATTGGCGTAGCGATAGCCCACATCGATCTTCCAATGGTTGTCGATGTCATAGGCGACGCCGCCCATGAAGGCGTAGGCGAACCGCAGGAAGGTGCCCTCGCGCCGATTGTCCCAATTCTCCATATAAACTGCGCCGTTTCTCGGATCCGTCCAGGTGACGCCCGCATAAGGCACGCCATTGCCCATGAACCAGTTCATCTGTGCGCGTTGATAGAGCACGTTCACGCCGAGGCCGGCGCCGACATAGGGCGTGAAGCCCCACCAGTTTCCGAGGTCCAGATAGGCGTTGGCGAGGACCAGCATCGATTCTGTGCGATTTTGCACGCGGGGTATGCAGCGCGCGGTCGTAAATATTAAATTTGTTGGGTCCGCCGGATCCAGTACGGCGCCTGTCCTGCAGGGCAAGACTGTGTTCAATGTGGCGTTCTTGTTATAGAGGCTCTCATAGTCCACCGTGACGTCGCCGCGTAGCCAGCTATTGAATTTGTAGCCGCCGCCAAGGCCGATGGTCCAATTGTTCGGGAAGCTGTTCGAGAGTGCAACGCCGCTAATCTCCGACGGCGAAAGATGTGTGGCGCCCACGTCGCCGCGCAGATACCAGTTCGAGCCCCATTCGACCGGGCCTTCCTCGACCAGCGGCGGCGCCTCGATGGCGGGGAAGTCCGCGGCTTGCGTCGCGGGCGCGAAGAGCGCGCCGAGGAGCGCGGTGACGATCGTCGCGCGGGCGCGCAAAGTGGAGCGAACCATTGCATTCTTCCTTGCTCGGGCGCCGGCCGGGCGCGAGGGCGCGGCGCGGGAATGAAGGAAGAATGAGGGATTATGCTTAATGCGCGCTTAATGCGCGGACATGGTTTCCATTTTCCTGAGATCAATCGGAAAAAGGCTTTCGGCGCATTTCTCGCGGAGCGCGCCGGCCTCCGCCGTCATTGCGAGCGAAGCGAAGCTATCCAGAGCCTGCCATCGCCGCTCTGGATTGCTTCGTCGGCTTCGCCTCCTCGCAAGGACGGCGTGTCTGTTAGAACTTGATCGCTGACAGCACGATCTCGATCATGAGCACGTAAAGCGTCGCCGTCACGAAGGCGGGAATCGGCCGCAGCGAAACATGACGCAAGAGGAAAGCGTACATGAACGCGATCCAGACGATGATCGGAAAGAGCAGGAATCGCGCGAGACGATCGGTCGGCAGCGGCGGCGGCAAGGCGACGCCGACGATGATGTGCAGGATGATATAGGCGAGGGCCGCGACCGCGCCCATCGCCGCCATGGCGGTGAGCGTCTTCAGGAATTTCTGTTCCTGCTTCAGGTAGCGCAGCAGATAGAAGGTCGCGCCGTAGAGCGTCGCCGCGCTGGCGACGCCGTAGAAGATGCTGACCGGAAGCGACTTGGAGAAATATTGCGCGCCGGCCTGCAGCACGACATAGGCCGCGAGCGCGCCCTTCATGAGCTGCTCCGACTCGGGGAGCGAGAGCTGCGACGCCTCGAGATTCAGCATCTTCAGGAAGGTCTTGGGCGTCGGATCGTTGACGAACGGAATGTTGAGCCCCATGAACGTTTGATCCCCCGGTGGGCGGCGGCGCGAAGCGGGCCGCGAAACAAGCGAAAAGCCGCCTGGTCCGGGGATGACGGCAGATTCCGGACCGCGCGACTGATTGTCGCTTCTCTAACACGCTTTGGCGCTTCCCGGAAAGCCGGGACCGCCGGCTTGTTGCGGCGCAATACGAGATCAGGGCAGGCGCGTGAGCCAGTCTTCCCGCGCGACGACGTCGACGATGCGCCGCGTCGCCTGCGCCCAGGAGACGCCGAGCGCGCGGGACGGATCGGCGGCGGCCTCGCCTCGCAGGACGGACCGAACCGCCTCCGCGAGCGCCTCCGCGTCATTGACCCTGAAATAGACCGCGCCGTCGCGCCCGACCTCGCGGAAGACGGGGATGTCGCTGCAAATCACGGTCCGCCCGCGCCGGGCCGCCTCGACGATCGGCAGGCCGAAACCTTCGGCGTAGGAGGGCAGGATCAGGGCGCGGGCGTGGTCGTAGAGATAGGAGAGCTCGCCGTCGTCCACATCGTCGAACCAGAAGAGGCGCGCGCCGAATTCGGCGTGATTCCGGATCTGCGCGACAATCGCCTCCTCGAACCAGCCGCGCCGGCCGACGATCGCGAGGCGCGCCTCGATCCCCTGCCTCCACAGCGCGTCGAAAGCGGCGAGCGCGACGCGGTGCCCCTTGCGCGGCTCGATCGTGCCGACCATCAGAAAGACCGGCGCGCCGCCGCCGACCGCGCCCGCGATTTTCTCGCGCGGCGCCTGCGCCGCCGGCGCGGCGAGATCGGCGCCGCAATGGAACCAGCCGATCTTCAATCCCGGCCGATGCGGCAGGCCGCTCGCGGCGACGCAATCCGCAAGCTCCTCCGCGACCGTGCGGGAGATGGCGAGGAACGCGTCGCTTTCGACAAGCGCCTTGCGCAGCCAGGCGCGATAGCGCGGCACGGTCGCCTCGTGGCAGGCGTGCGGATAGAGCTCGGGGATGAGATCGAAAATGCAGGTGACGATCTCGCCGCCCTGCGCGCGGATGCGATCGAAAACGGGGGCGAGCGTCTCGAAGGCGTTCCAACTGTCCGAGAGCGTCAGGAAACGGTCGCCGGGCTCAATCGCGACTTCCGCGTCCGGGCCCGTCTCGCCGCCCCCGAGCGCGGCGATGAAGGCGTTGGCCGTATAGAGTCCGCCCGCCTCGCAGCGGACGGCGAAGACGGGGACGTCGAAGACGGCGCCCGAATGGCAGGCGCGGACGACTTCCTTCACCACGCGCTGAATGCCCGTGCCAGCGTCGCGCTTCACCGTGCCCGTGACGTCGATGAGCAGCCGTTTGGCGGGCAGCGCTCGCGCGGCGACGAGAGGCGCCGGCGCGGCGGCGGGCGGCGGAGCCTCCTTCGGCCGGGGCCGGAAACGCGCCGCGATCGCCGCGCCGGCGTCGGCGAGGCGCTGCTCGATCGGCCGCAGGAAATTGTAGAAATGGCCGGAGACCGAATAGGTCAGCCGGTAGCGCTCATGAGTGAGATGCAGAAGCTCGGCGCGCAGATAATCGAGCTGGAATTCAAGAAGCCTTATGCGTTCGGCGTCCCGGGACGATGAATCGCCGCCGCTCATGCGCGGCCGCTCGCAAATTCCGTCCGCCACTCGTCGAGCAGCGCCTCCAGCATGTCGCTTTGCGAAAAACGCGGCGTCCAGCCCGTCGCCGCGCGGAGCTTCGCGGCGTCGCAGGCGACGCTGGCGATGTCCGTCGCCGAGGGGCGCAGCAATTGCGGATCGACCTCGACCTCGAAGGGAAGCCGCGCCATGGCCCGCAGCTCTTCGAGCAGCGAGGCGATGGCGCGCGCCTCGCCGGAGCCGATGTTGAAGACCGCGCGCGCCGGCAGGTCCGGCGCATTGGCGATCAGCCGCATATAGGCGTCGACGACGTCCCGCACATCGAGAAAGTCGCGCGCCTTGGAAAGGTCGCCGACCTTCATGAGCGGCTTCGCCTTCCCCGCCTCGATCGCGGCGATCTGCGCGGCGAAGGAGGAAAGAACGAAGTTGCGGCTCTTCTGGCCGGGACCGGAATGATTGACCGGGCGCGCCACGATAAGCCGCGCCTCCGGGCCGATGACGTCGCCAAGCGCGCTTTCCGCGGCGGCCTTGGACCGGCTGTAAATGTCCATCGGCCTCAGCGGCGCGTCCTCGGTCAGAACGCCCTCGCGAAAGCTCGCGCCATAGGCGGCCGCCGTCGAGGAGAAAAGCACGACCGCCCGCGGCGCATGGCGCGCGACGGCCGCGCCGAGCCCGAAGGCGCCGTGAAAATTAACCCGCCAGGTCTGCTCCGCCGCCTTGGCGGCCTGCCCGATCGAAGCCTGCCCGGCGAGATGCGCCACGAGATTTGGGCGCAGCGCGGCGACGATCCGGTCGATCGCCGGCTCGTCGAGGAGATCGCCCGTGACGGGCTTGAAGGCGGGATGGACGCCGCCTTCTCCGGGGCGCAGCAGCATGACGCGCTCTGCGTCCGGATAAGCGGCGGCGAGCGCCGCCGCGACATGGGAGCCGACGAAGCCGGCGCCGCCCGTCAGGAGAATGCGCTCATAGGCCGCCATCGCCGCGCCCTCTCGCATGGATCAGGGTTCGAGCCGCAGCCGTTCGAGGTCCGCGTCGACCATCTCCCTTATCATCTGGTCGAGACCGATTTCGGGCGCCCAGCCGAGCGCCTTGCGGGCCTTGCCGGAATCCCCGAGCAGCACGTCGACTTCCGCCGGCCGGTAGAAGGCCGGGTCGATGACGAGATATTTGTCCATGTCGAGGCCGGCATGGTCGAAGGCGATGCGGCACATGTCGCGCACCGTGGTGGTGACGCCCGTGGCCACGACATAGTCGTCCGCCTTCTCCTGCTGCAGCATCAGCCACATGGCGCGGACATAATCCCTGGCGTGGCCCCAGTCGCGCTTGGCGTCGATATTGCCGAGGCGCAGCTCGCTCGCCTTGCCGAGCTTGATCGCCGCCACGCCATGCGTGACCTTGCGAGTGACGAATTCGACGCCGCGCAGCGGGCTCTCGTGATTGAAGAGGATGCCGGAGGAAGCGTGCAGGCCGAAGCTTTCGCGATAATTGACCGTGATCCAATGGCCATAGAGCTTGGCGACGGCGTAAGGGCTGCGCGGATAGAAGGGCGTCTTCTCGTTCTGCATCGGCTCCTGAATGAGCCCGTACATTTCGGAGGAAGAGGCCTGATAGAAGCGGGCGCCCGGCGCGCCGAGACGCATGGCCTCCAGCATATTGGTCACGCCGACGGCGGTGACGTTGGCCGTGAGCACCGGCTGGCGCCAGGAGGAGGCGACGAAGGACTGCGCCGCGAGATTATAGATCTCGTCGGGCTGGACCTCGTGGACCGTGCGCAGCAGGCTGGAGAGATCGGCGAGGTCGGCGTCGTGAAGATGCACCTTGCCGCCAATGCCGAGCCAGCGCAGGCGATGGTCCTCGACGCCGCGATGCGAGGAGCGGCGAATGACGCCGTGAACCTCGTAGCCCTTGTCCAGCAGCAATTGCGAGAGGTAGGCGCCGTCCTGCCCCGTGACGCCCGTCACCAGCGCGCGCTTGGTCATTAATCGTCCTTGTCGAAGTTTCCGGCAAAGGCTTAATGAATCGGGGCTCGCGAGGCAAGTCGGGCCGGAAAGCGGCGCGACGGAAGAAAAAGCCGCCGGAATGGCGTCCGGCGGCTGAGATCATAAACGAGAAGATTTTACGCCTTTTTGGACTCGTCCTTCTCGGGAACCGGCAGCTTGCCTTCCGGCGTGGCCTTGTCGATCGCCACCGGCAGATATTCGGCGAGGAGATCGCGGGCCTTGCTCACATCGACGCCCGCCGCCTCGGCGAGCTTCTTGATCTTTTCGATGCCGACCGCCTGGCCGACCTCAATGGCGCTGATCGCCTGATTCTGGCCGGTCGAAATCCAGGACTCCACCTGCTGCTTATAGCCGCCGCTCTGGAACTTCTTGACGACGGCGTCCAGCCCGCCCTCCTTCTCGACGTAATCCTTGATGAGGCTGAGCGCTTCCGCGCCGATGGCGCCGCCGACGATTGCCTTGAGCCAGCTCATGCAGAAACCTCCTCTCGAAACTCGGGCGGCGCTTTGCCGCGCCTGTCAGATAGTGACCGGCTCCATTGGTTACAATGACGGCCGCGACGCTTTTGTGGCGGCGCGGCGCGGCAGGAGCCCGTGAATTTTGGCTAAATCAGGGGATCGCCAGCCTTTTCGCGCCAGCGCAAAATATCGTCCCAAATTTCTTGCGCCGTCTCGGCGTACCAGAACAGCGCGCGGTCCTCGGGGGCGATGACCCCTTCCTCGACGAGGAAATCCGGGTCGAACACGCGCCGCCAATAGGCTTCTCCCACGAGAACGATGGGCACCGGCTTCATGACGCGGGTCTGTACGAGGGTCAGGGTCTCGAAGAGCTCGTCCAGCGTGCCGAAGCCGCCGGGAAAGGCGACGAGCGCCCGCGCGCGCAGCACGAAATGCAGCTTGCGCATCGCGAAATAGTGGAAGCGAAAGCAGAGATCCGGCGTGATGTAGGGATTGGGGAACTGCTCGCGCGGCAGCGAGATGTTGAGGCCCGCCGTGTCGGCGCCCGCGTCGAAGGCCCCGCGATTGGCCGCCTCCATGATGCCCGGCCCGCCGCCGGTGACGATGGCGAGGCGGCGGCCATCCGGCGCCCGCCCGGCCTCGCCCACGATCCGGCCGAAGTCGCGCGCGATCTCGTAATAGCGCGCCTTCGCGGCGATGCGCTCGGCGACGCGCAGGCGGCGGATCGCTTCCGGGTCGTCCGGCCGCGCGGCCGCCGTATCGCGGGCCTCGGCCAATCTCGCTGCGGCGGCCTTGGGCTCGACGATGCGGGTCGAGCCGAAGACGACGATGGCGTCGGAAATCCCGCGCCGGCGCAATAGAAGCTCGGCCTTCAAATAGTCGAGCTCGAGCCTTGGGCCGCGGGCGTCGTCCGAATTGAGGAAATCAATGTCCGAATCGGCTTCCCGATAGGCCGCGCCCGAAAGGAGCGCGGCGACGCGCCGCGCCGCCTCGGGGTCTTCATAAGCGGGCTTCGGGCGCTCGTCGGGAAGCGGCTCCCGGCGCCGGAGCGGATGCGGCGGGCTGGGTTCGCCGCTCGGGCCTTTGTCGGTTGGACTCATGCGGCGCGCCTTTCTTTATTTCCGCTGCGGCGAGGCGTATAGACGGCCCGGACGCCGCTGGAAGGCGATGACGAAAAGGACTTAAGGGCGAAGAACGATGGCCGGGCATAGTCAGTTCAAGAACATTATGCATAAGAAGGGCAAGCAGGACGCGATCCGCTCCAAGCTCTTCTCCAAGCTGGCCCGCGAAATCACCGTCGCCGCCAAAGCGGGCCTGCCCGATCCCAACATGAACGCCCGCCTGCGCGCCGCCGTTCTCGCCGCCAAGGCCGAGAACATGCCGAAGGACAATATCGACCGCGCCATCAAGAAGGCCTCGGGCGCCGATTCGGAGAATTACGACGAGGTGCGCTATGAGGGCTACGCGCCGGGCGGCGTCGCCGTCATCATCGAGGCGCTGACCGACAATCGCAACCGCACGGCGGGCGAGGTGCGCTCCTATTTCACCAAGGCGGGCGGCTCGCTCGCGGAAACGGGCGCCGTCTCCTTCATGTTCGACCGCGTCGGCCTCATCGAATTCGACAGGAAGGTTGCGTCCGAGGACGCGATGATGGAGGCCGCGATCGAGGCGGGCGCCGACGACGTCTCCTCGACCGATGAGAGCCATGAGATCATCACTTCGGTCGAGAGCCTGCGCGACGTCGCCAAGGCGCTTGAAGAGAAGTTCGGCGATTCGAAAAAGGCCGCCCTCGTCTGGCGGCCGCAAAACGCGATCAAGGTCGACGACGAGGCGGGCGAGAAGATCCTGAAGCTCGTCGGCGCGCTCGAGGACAATGACGACGTGCAGAACGTCTACGCCAACTTCGAAATCTCCGACGCGCTGATGGCGAAGCTCGCGGGGTGAGTTCTCGGGTCGCTCGCCGCTTGGCGTGGCGATCCCCCAATACTTCCCCTTTACGGGGACGCAAACCGCCGGGTGAGGTTCGCGCGCCGCGACGACCATGGTGGGTGGGGGCTATACCCCACCCGGCCCAGCTTCGCTGGTCCACCCTCCCCGTAAAGGGGAGGGACGAGCTCACGCCCGGCGGCGTGAATGAGCGCAGCGCGCCCTGAGCGAACCCGATGCACGTAAAACGCCGCTATCATCACGGTTCGCTCAGGCAGGCGCTGGTCGACGCGGGAATCGAGATATTGGCCGAGGGCGGCCCTTCCGCCCTCACATTGACGGAAGCCGCCCGCCGCGCGGGCGTCACCCCCGCCGCGCCCTACCGGCATTTTTCCGGCCGCGACGCGCTGCTCGCGGAAATCGCGCGGCAGGGCTTCGAGACCTTCGGCGCGCGGATCGAGGCCGCCTGGGACGAGGGCCGCCCGGACGCCAAAACCGCCATGGCCGCCATGTGCGCCGCCTATCTGAAATTCGCCCGCGAGGAGCCGGGCCTCTACGCCGCCATGTTCGGCCAGGCCGCGACGCTCGCCGATCCGGGCGCCGGCGGCGCCGCCGACCATGCGCTGGAAATATTGTGGCGGGCGGTCGTCGCCTGGCTGCAACAGGCGCAGGCCCCGGCGCAGGGCGCGCGCCATGTGGCGCTGCAAATCTGGGCGCTGGCCCATGGCGTCGCGATGCTGACGATCTCGGGTCATTTCGATCCGGCGAAGACGGCGGACCCGGCGACGGTGCTGGACGGGGCGGTGCAGGGGGTGATGGCGGCGGCGGTCGCAAAGGCCAGGGCGACGCCCTAGATATAGGCTGTTTCCGACCCGGGAGCCCCTCCGTGATCAAGCTTTTCTATTCCCCCGGCGCCTGTTCGCTCGCGCCCCATATCGTTCTCGAATGGATCGGCGCGCCCTATGAAACGGCGCGCGTGACCTTCGGCGATCCAGACTATCTCAAGGTCAATCCGGCGGGCGCCGTGCCCGCCCTCGACACGGGTGAGGGCTGGACGCTGACGCAGGCGGGGGCGATCCTCGCCTATCTTGCGCGCCGCTTTCCCGAGGCGAAGCTTTCAGGCGGCGATTCGCTGCGGGAGAAGGCGGAGATCGACCGCTGGTCGCATTTCCTTACGGGCGACCTCCATCCGGCTTTCTTTCCCTGGTTCGCGCCCGCCCGCTACACCATGACGACCGGAACGGAGGCTTATGAATCGACGAAGAAAGCGGCTGTGAAGCTTGTGCGCAGAAAGCTCGAACTGCTCGACGCGCAGCTTTCCGACCGCAGCTTCATCGTCGGCGAGTCCAGGTCCTATATCGACGCTTACGCCTTCCCCATGGAGCGCTGGGCCGCCGCCGCGCTGCCCGACGGACTCGACGCCTTCGCGAATATCCGCGCCCATCACGACCGCCTCGCGGCGGACGCGGGCGCCAAAGCCGCGCTTTCGGCGGAAGGGCTCTAACGGGCCTCTAATTATCGCGAGGCGTCCGCCACGGGAGCCTCGCCATGCTTACGCTTTACTATCACCCCGGCGCCTGCTCGCTCGCCGCCCATATCGTTCTCGAATGGATCGGCGAGCCCTACGCGACCAAGGAAGTCGAGTTCGGGGACAAGGACTATCTCAGGATCAATCCCGCCGGGGCGGTGCCCGCCCTCGACGACGGCGAGGGGTGGATTCTCACACAGGACGCCGCGATCCTGCGCTATCTCGCCAAACGCTATCCGCGGGCGGGCCTCGCCGTGCAGGGCTCGGCGCGCGAGGAGGCCGAGGCCGACCGCTGGAGCTTCTTCATCACCGGCGACCTGCACCCGGCCTTCTTTCCGCTCTTCGTCCCGAACCGCTATACCCGGGCGAGGGAGAAGGAGGCCTTCGACGACATTCGCGAGGCCGCCAAGGCGCTGGCGCATAAGAAATTCGCGCTGGTCGAGGCGCATCTCGCCGGGCGGCGCTTCTTCCTGGGCGAGAAGCGCAGCTATCTCGACGCCTATGTCTTCCCCATGGCGCGCTGGGCGCAGACCATGTTCGACGACGGGCTCTCCGAGTTTCCCTCGGTGCGCGCCCATCACGACATGATGGCGGGGGACCCGGCGGTGCGGAAGGTGCTGGCGGCGGAAGGGGCGTAACCCGGCCGTCATTGCTTCGCTCCGCTCACAATGACGGAGGCGGCGCTGCCCGGGCGACGCATCCTCCCTTGATTCTCTCCCGCGCGTCCCGTAACGTCGGCGGCGTCAAGAATAAGCGGGGCGCGATGCGCGGTCTTCTCGTAGTAGATTTGGCGCCGGAGACGGAGCGGGAATAGGCCCGCATTCCGCCAATGGCGCTTGACCCAGGGCCCCGAGAGGGCCTTTTTTGTTGCCCGCAGGAATGAAGAACGGAAATGACCATGTCGAAGGAAATGACCGGCGCGGAAATGGTGGTCGAAGCCCTGAAGGATCAGGGCGTCGAGATTCTCTTCGGCTATCCCGGCGGCGCGGTCCTTCCGATCTATGACGTGCTCTTCCATCAGGAGAAGGTGCGGCACATTCTCGTGCGCCACGAGCAGGGGGCGGCCCATGCGGCCGAAGGCTACGCCCGCTCGTCGGGCAAGGCGGGCGTGCTGCTCGTCACCTCCGGCCCCGGCGCGACCAACACCATCACCGGCCTCACCGACGCCCTGATGGATTCGATCCCGCTGGTCTGCATCACCGGACAGGTGCCGACTCATCTCATCGGCTCGGACGCCTTCCAGGAATGCGACACGGTCGGCATCACCCGCCACTGCACCAAGCACAATTACCTCGTGAAGAGCGTCGAGGATCTGCCGCGCGTGCTGCATGAGGCCTTCTATGTCGCGACCTCCGGCCGTCCCGGTCCGGTCGTCATCGACATTCCCAAGGACGTGCAATTCGCGCGCGGGACCTATGCGCCGCCGCGCGGCGCGCAGCACAAAACCTATCAGCCCAGGCTCGACGCCGATCTGGAGTCGATCCGCGAGGCCGTGAAGATGATGGCCGCCGCCAAGCGCCCGATCTTCTATACGGGCGGCGGCGTCGTCAATTCCGGCCCCTCGGCCTCGGCGCTGCTGCGCGAGCTCGTGAGCCTCACCGGCTTCCCCATCACTTCGACGCTGATGGGGCTCGGCGCCTATCCGGGCTCCGGCCAGAACTGGCTCGGCATGCTCGGCATGCACGGCACCTATGAGGCGAACAACGCCATGCATGACTGCGATCTCATGATCGCGGTGGGCGCGCGTTTCGACGACCGCATCACGGGGCGCCTCGACGCCTTCTCGCCGGGCTCGAAGAAGATCCATATCGACATCGACCGTTCCTCGATCAACAAGAACGTCAAGGTCGATCTCGCAATCGTCGGCGACTGCGCGCATGTGCTCGAAGCGATTGTGCGCACATGGCGCGCCGAGGCGATGCACGCCGACAAGCAGCCGCTCGACCATTGGTGGGCGCAGATCGACGAATGGCGCGCCAAGAAGTCGCTCGCCTTCCGCAATTCGGACGCGACGATCAAGCCGCAATACGCCGTGCAGCGGCTCTATGCGCTGACCAAGGATCGCGACGTCTACGTCACGACCGAGGTCGGCCAGCATCAGATGTGGGCCGCGCAGCATTATCATTTCGAGGAGCCGAACCGCTGGATGACCTCGGGCGGGCTCGGCACGATGGGCTACGGCCTGCCGGCGGCGATCGGCGCGCAGCTCGCGCATCCGAGCGCGCTCGTCATCGACATTGCAGGCGAAGCGTCGATCCTGATGAACATTCAGGAAATGTCGACGGCGATCCAGTATCGCCTGCCGGTGAAGATCTTCATCCTCAATAACGAATATATGGGCATGGTGCGCCAGTGGCAGGAATTGCTGCATGGCGGGCGCTATTCGCACAGCTATTCGGAGGCGCTGCCCGATTTCGTGAAGCTCGCGGAGGCCTTCGGCGCCAAGGGCGTCCGCTGCTCCGACCCCAAGGACCTCGACGCCGCGATCCAGGAAATGCTCGATTATGACGGCCCGGTGATCTTCGACTGCCTCGTCGACAAGGTCGAGAACTGCTTCCCGATGATTCCCTCCGGCAAGGCGCATAACGACATGCTGCTCGCCGATCTCTCGGACGACGCGGGCGTCGACATCGGCGCCATCATCGACGAAAAGGGAAAGATGCTGGTGTGATTCTCCCTCTCCCCGTTTACGGGGAGAGGGTCGGGGTGAGGGGCAAAGCCGCTTCGCAGTCGATTTGGCCTTGCCCCTCACCCCAGCCCTCTCCCCACAGGTGGGGAGAGGGAGAAAAGTCCAAAGGATGAAAATGAACGCTCCCGCCACGCCGCCCTCTCCCTATTCCGCCTCGACGCGCGACGGCAAGGTCGAGTCGCACACGCTGTCGGTCCTCGTCGACAACGAGCCGGGCGTGCTGGCGCGCGTCGTCGGGCTGTTCTCCGGGCGCGGCTACAATATTGAGAGCCTCACCGTCGCCGAGGTGGCGCATGCCGAACACCGTTCGCGCATCACCATCGTGACCTCGGGCGCGCCGGAGACCATCGAGCAGATCCATCATCAGCTCGAGCGCATCGTGCCGGTGCGGCAGGTGACGGACCTCACCATCGCCAAGCGCTCGCTCGAGCGCGAATTGGCGATGGTCAAGGTTCGCGGACGCGGCGACAATCGCAACGACGCGCTGCAGCTCGCGGAAGCCTTTCGCGCCCGCATCGTCGACGCCACGACCGAGAGCTTCATCTTCGAGCTGACCGGCCGCCCGGACAAGATCGACGAATTTGTCGACCTGATGCGGCCCATCGGCCTTGTCGAGGTCTCGCGCACCGGCGTCGCGGCCATTTCCCGGGGGCCCGACCCGATCTGATCGCTCGGCGGCCCTGAAGGGCCCCGTCGCGTCCTTCGCCCGGAGGGCCCGCCGCCTTATTCCGTGTCATGGCGGCCTTTGACCTCGGCGGCCGCGCCGCGTAAAAGGGCGCGCGAAATTCATGACGTTGTGCGGGCGGTCCCGTCATCCGCCAAAACACCAAGCAATCAGGGAACGACAGGAAATGCGCGTTTACTACGATCGGGACGCCGACATCAATTTGATCAAGGGCAAGAAGGTCGCCATTATCGGCTATGGCAGCCAGGGCTTCGCTCACGCCCTGAACCTGAAGGAATCGGGCGTTCCGGAAGTGGCGGTCGGCCTGCGTTCCGGCTCGTCCTCCGCCGCCAAGGCCGAGGGCGCGGGCCTCAAGGTCATGACGGTTCCGGAAGCCGCCAAATGGGCCGACGTCGTCATGATGCTGACGCCCGACGAGCTGCAGGGCGAGATCTACGCCAATGAGCTCGCGCCGAATCTGAAGCAGGGCGCGGCCCTCTTCTTCGCCCACGGCCTCAATATCCACTTCAACCTCATCGAGCCGCGCAAGGATCTCGACGTGATGATGGTCGCGCCCAAGGGGCCGGGCCATACGGTTCGCGGCGAATATCTCAAGGGCGGCGGCGTGCCCTGCCTCGTCGCCGTGCATCAGGACGCTTCCGGCAACGCCAAGGACATCGCGCTCTCCTACGCCTCCGCCATTGGCGGCGGCAGGGCCGGCATTATCGAGACGACCTTCCGCGAGGAATGCGAGACCGATCTCTTCGGCGAGCAGGTCGTGCTCTGCGGCGGCCTCGTCGAGCTGATCCGCAACGGCTTCGAGACGCTGGTCGAAGCCGGCTACGCGCCGGAGATGGCTTATTTCGAGTGCCTGCACGAGGTGAAGCTGATCGTCGACCTTATCTATGAGGGCGGCATCGCCAACATGAATTATTCGGTTTCCAACACGGCCGAATATGGCGAGTATGTCACGGGTCCGCGCATCGTCACCCCGGCGACCAAGGCCGAGATGAAGCGCGTTCTGGAGGATATTCAATCGGGCAAGTTCACCCGCGACTGGATGCTGGAGAACAAGGTCAACCAGACCTCCTTCAAGGCGACGCGCGCGCGCAACGCCGCGCATCCGATCGAAGAAGTGGGCGCCCGGCTGCGCGCCATGATGCCTTGGATCGGCAAGAACAAGCTCGTGGACAAGGAGCGCAACTAAGTTTCAACTAGCGGCCTGCGTGCGGCCGGGCGGGGCCGCGCGCAGGGCAGGGAGCGCATGAAGGGGTGGGAACATGCACGGTGGGGGCAACCGTACGGTTCGGCTGACCGCCGTGGATAAGCGTCGTCTCATCGCTGAAATGCTCGACTGCCGGATGCGCAGGCAGTACGATCGCTTCGAAAGCTATGTGGATCCCCGCGTCGTCGTCAATTGCAACGCTTGGCGGGAAGGAATCATCGGACCCAATATCTGGTCCGGCGCGCCTGCTTTGCGCGATCTCTTCCGCCGTACGGACGAAAATTACTTCCCGCTCGAACATGAGATTCTCGACATTCTGATCGACAATGACCGCGCGGCGGTGCGCTGGCGCGGCAATTGGCGGCGGCACGCGACGAGCAAGGTCTACCCGATCGACGCCGCCCATTTCCTGCGCTGGGATAACGGGCTCGTCGTCGAGATGCATGAATTCTTCGACGCGCAGTGCAAGTCGGCGTCGTCCTACGCTTCGGTCCCCAGCCTGGAAAGCCTGCTCGCGCCGGGCGCGCCGGAATTGAGCCGCGAGGAAATGGAGCTGCGCGCTCGGCAGCTTGCCGGCCACGACCAGGGCCCGGATTTCGAGCTGCTGAGAAAATGGTGCTCGCCCAATATTGTCTGCGAATTCGTCGGCGACCGCGCGCGGCTGCCCTATGCGGGGCGGCATGTCGGTTTCGAGGCGATGCTGGGCGTCATTCGCGCCGTTAATGTCGATTTCGAGCAGCGGGATTTCGCCCTGTCCGAGATGATGATCGAGGATATGCGGGTGGCGGGCCGCCGCCGGGTGCATTGGAGACATCGCGGGACAGGCCGGGCCGGCGTTTCCGAGCTTGCGGATTTCGTGCGGTTCGAGAAGGGCTTGATCGTCGAGTTCATCGAATTTCGCGACACCGTGTCGCTGGCTCTCATGGGCGGCTGAGAAATTCCTTCCAAAACAAATCTGTTCATGGCCGCGCCGCATTGGCGCGCGGCAGGGCCGGCCAGGAAGCGGTCGACAAGCGACGGCCCGAGCGGGCATAATGATCGGAAATATTGAGAGAGTCTCCGCGCCGCCGACGCTGGCGGCGGGCGAGCGGCGGATCGCGCGGGCGACGAGGGCAAATGCACGGGATGGACGGGAGGCCGAGGCGGGCCGCCGAAAGCGAAACGCGCCGGCGCGTACACGAGCTCATCAGGGTTCGCATGTCCGGGGACGTTCCGGCGACGCTGAAGCTCTTCACGGAGGATGTCGAGCTCAGCTACAATGGCAGGGTCGGCGTGTTCCCGGCAGGCCAATGGCGCGGCTCCCAGGCCCTGCGCGATCATCTGCGGCGGACCGACATCGAATATGAGCCGCTCGACGCGGAGGTGAAGGACGTCCTCGTCGAGGGCGACCGAGCGGCGGTGCGGTGGACAAGCCACTGGCGCCGCCGCGCCACCGGGCAGGTCTATTGTATGGACATGGCGCATTTCCTCCGCTGGCGGAAGGACCGCGTCTCGGAGATGCACGAGTTCCTCGACCATCATGCGCAGCGGCGCGTGACCGATGAGACGCCCAGGAGTTTCGAGGAGATGCTGAATCCGCCCCATCCCGGCCTCAGCCGCGAGGAGATGGCGCGACGCATGATGACGCTCGGCAGCTTCTCGCGCGAGGGGCCGGATATCGAGCTCTTCCGCAAATACTGCTCTCCCGACGTCGTCTGCGAATTTGTCGGCGACCGCCAGGCCATTTCCCATGCCGGCCGCCATCGCGGCATCGACGCGCTCGCCAGCATCGTTCGATCCGTCGCCGTCGATTTCGAGCAGGTGGGCTGCGCGACGCCCGAAATGGTGATCGACGGCGGCTCGGGAGCGACGCGCCGCACGGTGGAATGGCGTCATCGCGGCACGGGCCGCCGCGGCATTGTCGAGCTCGCCGATTTCATGCGCTTCGAGGACGGGCTGATCGTCGAGCTCGTCGAGTTTCGCGACAGCGTCGCGCTCCTGCAGATGCAGGATTGACGCCCCGACATGCCGCTCGGCCTGACCTACCATCTTCTCGACGTCTTCACGGATCGCCGATTCACGGGCAATCCGCTCGCGGTGGTGGAGGGCGCCGACGCATTGAGCGACGCCCAGATGCAGGCGGTCGCGCGCGAGTTCAATCTGAGCGAGACGGTCTTTCTGCTGGAGCCGCGCGATCCGGTCCATAGCGCGCGCATGCGGATTTTCACGCCCGCGGCGGAATTGCCCTTTGCGGGCCATCCGACGATCGGGGCGGCGGCGCTTCTCGCGGAAACGCGGGCGCGCGATCTCTTGTCCCGCCATGGCGTGGCCGTCGCGCTGGAATGCGCGCTCGGCCTCATCCATTGCGAGGCGCTGCGCGGAAGCGGCGGCGTCGCCTATGCCGAGCTGACATTGCCGGGAACGCCCACGACCCTGGAGGGCGCGCCGCCGCCGCGGGCGCTCGCCGAGGCCCTTTCTCTCGCGCCGGAGGAAATCGGCTTCGGCGCCCATCTCCCGACGCGCCATGCGGCGGGGCCGGCTTTCGTCTTTGCGCCGGTCGCCTCGCGCGCGGCGCTGGACCGCGCGCGCCGCGCCCCGCAATTTTCCGCCGTCGCCGGCGCGGCGGCCGGCGTCTTCCTCTACACAAGGGAGACGGTCGATCCCGCAAGCGCGGTCAGCGCCAGAATGCTCGCAAACGGGCTCGGCATAGACGAGGACCCGGCGACCGGCTCGGCCGCGGCGGCCTTCGCCGCGGTCGCGCTCCGCTTCGAGCGGCCCAGCGACGGCGAGCATGAATTATTCATCGAACAGGGCTACGCGATGGGTCGTCCGTCGCGCATCACCTTGCGAATGACGGTCGAGAAGGCGGCGCTGGCGCGCGTCGCCATTGGCGGCCAGGCCGTGCGCGTGGCCGAGGGAAGGCTGCTGTGAGCTTGGATCCAAGCATTGTCGAGGTCGATCGTCTCGATTGCCGCCTCGTCGCGCATCGCTGGGCCTTCGCGGAGGCCGAAGCCGCGACGCTCGACCGGAACTGGGCCGAGCGCCTCGCGCGCAACCCCGCGCTTTACGACGGGCCGGTCCTGCTCGCCTGCCGCGCCGAGATCGGCATGGAAGGCGGGGCGCGCGTGCTGGCGCTCGACGCCTTCGAGACCCGCTTCTCCCGTTTCCTCGGCTGGCGCGATCTCGGCTGGCCGGACCGAAGCGTGTTCAATTGCTTCGCCATGCCGGCCGTTCGCGCGAGCGACGGCGCCTATCTCGTCGGCGAGATGGGGCCCGGTCATTCCGCCGCCGGCCAGCGCTACTTTCCGGGCGGCACGCCCGATCCCAACGACGTGGTCGAGGGCGGCCTCGTCGATCTCCCGGGCAGCCTCGCGCGCGAATTGCGCGAGGAGGCGGGCTTGCCCGCCGAGGAAGGCGTCGCGGCGCGGGGCTGGACCGTGATCTTCGACGGCCAGCGCGTCGCCTGCATCAAGCGCATCGACTGGCCCGCGCCCGCGGCGGCGCTGCGGATGCGGGTCCGCGATTTCCTCGCCCAGGAGGCCGAGCCCGAGCTCTCCGACGTTCACATGATCGCCCCCGGCGTCCATGACGATCCGCGTCTGCCGGCTTTCATGTCGGCCTTTCTCGCGCGCGCCGCGGAGAGGGGCTGAATTCGGGACCGCCTCAGTATAGATTGGCCCCATGACTCGAACCCAGACCCTTGGCGCGGCGCCGACGCCTCCGTCCGGCGGCGGCGACGAGCGCATTGCCGCCATCCGCGCCGGATTGGGCGGGCGCGCGCTCGTCTTCGTCGGGATGATGGGCTCGGGGAAAAGCGCCATCGGCCAGCGCCTCGCCGCCCGCATCGGCCTGCCCTTCGTCGACGCCGACGCCGAGATCGTCGCGGCCGCCGCCGGCATGACAATTCCTGAAATCTTCTCCAAATATGGCGAGCGCTATTTCCGCGACGGCGAGCGCCGCGTGATCATGCGTCTTCTGAATAGCGGCCAGATCGTCCTCGCCACGGGCGGCGGCGCCTTCATGGACCCGCGCACGCGCGAGCGCATCGGCGAGCGCGCCATCTCCATCTGGCTCGACGCCGATCTCAAAACGCTGATGAAGCGCGTGCGCCGCAAGAACGACCGCCCGCTGCTGCATACCGACGATCCGGAGGAAACGCTGCGCCAGCTTCTGGAGCGGCGCCGGCCCGTCTATGAGCTCGCCGACCTCAGGATCGAATCCCGGGACGAGCCGCAGGACGTGATGGTGGAGGAGACGCTGAACGCGCTCGCCGCCCAATTGCCGCGCATCAACGCCACGCGCCGCGCCGCGCAGAAGAAGGACTTCACCAAGGCCATGACTCATTTGCATCTGGAGCGCGCGCAGACGGAGCAGGGCGCGACGCATCGCGAGACGGTCCACGTCGCGCTCGGCGGCCGCTCCTACGACATTCTCATCGGCTCCAACCTGATCGAGGAGGCGGGCGACCATATCAAGCGGCTCGCGCCCGGCGCGGCCTGCGCCGTCGTCACGGACGAGAATGTGGCGCGCCTGCATCTGCCGGCGCTAGAGGAGAGCCTCGGGAAAGCCGGCGTCCGCTACGCGACGATCGTCGTGAAGCCCGGCGAAGGCTCCAAGTCCCTGGCCACCTTCGGCCGCGTCTGCGACGAGGCGCTCGCCGCCAAGATCGAGCGGCGCGATCTCATCGTCGCCTTTGGCGGCGGCGTCGTGGGCGATCTCGCCGGCTATGTGGCGGCGAGCCTGCGGCGCGGCTCGCGTTTCGTCCAGATGCCGACGACGCTGCTGTCGCAGGTCGACTCCTCGGTCGGCGGCAAGACGGGCGTCAATTCGGCCTATGGCAAGAATCTCATCGGCGCCTTTCATCAGCCTTCTCTCGTGCTCGCCGACGTCGACGCGCTGCGGACCCTGCCGCTGCGCGAATTCCGCGCGGGCTATGCCGAGGTGGTGAAATACGGCCTCATCGGCGACAAGCGTTTCTTCGAATGGCTCGAGGCCGACGCCGAGGCCGTCTTCCACAGCCGCGCCGAGCAGATCTGCGCCGTGGCGGTGAGCTGCGAAACGAAGGCCACCATCGTCGCGCGCGACGAGACGGAGCAGGGCGATCGCGCGCTGCTCAATCTCGGCCATACTTTCGGCCACGCTTTCGAGCTGCTCACCCGTTACGAGAGCGAGCGTCTCGTCCATGGCGAGGGCGTCGCCATCGGCATGGCCTGCGCCGCGCGCTTCTCCGCGCGATTGGGACTGTGCTCGAAGGAGGACGCCGATCGCGTCGCACGCCATCTCGCGAGCGTCGGCCTGCCGACGGAGATCCGACAGATCCCCGAATGGCGCGGCGACGCCCAGGCGATCCTCGAGGCCATGTATCAGGACAAGAAGGTCGAGGGCGGCGCCCTCACCTTCATCCTCATGCGCGGCGTCGGCGAAGCCTTCATCGCCAAGTCGGTGGAGCCGACGGAAGTTCTGGGATTCCTCAACGACGAACTGGCGCGGGCGTAACGGACATGCACGGACTTCCTTCCGGCGGCGGGGCGGGTTTCGACTGGACGGACGTGCTGGTCGTCATCGCCTGCGTCTTTCTTTCCGCCTTTTTCTCGGGCTCCGAGACCGCGCTCACCGCGGCGTCCCATGCGCGGATGCATACGCTGGAAAAGGAGGGCGACAAGCGCGCCGGCGCCGTCAATCGCCTCCTGCGCCAGCGCAACCGCATGATCGCCGCGCTGCTGCTCGGCAGCACTTTGGTCAATATTGGCGGCTCCGCCTTCACGACGAGCGTGCTGACGGTGGTCGCGGGCGAGAATGGCGCGGTCTACGCCACCATCCTCATGACCGTGCTGCTGCTCGTCTTCGCGGAAGTGCTGCCCAAGACGCTCGCGATCAATCATCCGGACGCCATGTCGCTGCGCGTCGCGCGTTTCATCACGCCTTTCGTCTCGATCTTCGGCCCGGTGCTCGCCGCCGTGGAATGGATCGTGCGGTCGGTGCTGAAGCTCGCCGGCGTGGAGATCGGCCATGGGCGCACGATGATCTCGCCCTATGAGGAGCTTAAAGGGGCGGTCGACATTCTGCATGAAGAAGGCGAAGTCGAACGCTCGGCGCGCGACATGTTCGGCGGCGTGCTCGACCTTCAGGTGCTGCATGTCGCCGACGTGATGATCCACCGCACCAAGATGCGCACGATCGACGCCGATCTGCCGCCGGTGCAGATCGTGCGGGAGGTGCTGTCGTCGCCTTTCACGCGCATGCCGCTCTGGCGCGAGCGGCCCGATAATTTCGTCGGCGTGCTCCATTCCAAGGATCTGCTGCGCGCGCTCGACGCGGCGGGCGGCGACGCCTCTAAGATCGACATAGATGACGTCATGAACGCGCCCTGGTTCGTCCCGGAAGCGACGACGCTCGAGGATCAGCTCGAGGCCTTTCTCAAGCGCAAGACCCATTTCGCGCTGGTCGTCGACGAATATGGCGAGGTGATGGGACTCGTCACGCTCGAGGACATTCTGGAGGAGATCGTCGGCGACATTCGCGACGAGCACGACCTCGCCGTGCAGGGCGTCCGGCCGCAGCCCGACGGCTCGGTGCTGGTCGACGGCACCGTGCCGGTGCGCGATTTGAACCGCGTCATGGCCTGGAGCCTGCCGGACGAAGAGGCGACGACGATCGCCGGCCTCGTCATCCACGAGGCGGGCGCCATTCCGGAAGCGGGTCAGGTTTTCACCTATCACGGCTTCCGCTTCGAAGTGATGCGCAAGATCCGCAATCGCGTCACCGCGCTGCGCGTGACGCCGCAGGAAGCCGTCGAGGATTAGATCTCGGCGGTGATCGTGGCGCGAACGCCTTCGGGGTCGAAGGCGATGTCGGCGTCGCCGCAGAACTGGCGCGTGAGGACGGTTTTCATCAGATATTGACCGGCGCCCGCGCGCTGGGGGAAAGCGACGGGTGGACCCCCTTGCTCCCGCCACTCGATCTGCAGCTTGCGGCCCTCGCTATCCGCCACCCGCCACTCGACGAAAACCTTCCCGTCCTCGGAGGACAGGGCGCCGTGCTGCTCGGCGTTGGAGAGGAGCTCATGGAGCGCCATGCCGAGCGCCAGCGCGACCTCGGAGCGCAGCTCGATATCGTCGCCGGAGGTCTCGATGCGGTCGCGCAGGCTCGCAGTGTCGCAGGCGAGCGAGGCCGTCACCAGCTCCTTCATCGGCGTTTGCGCCCATGACTTCCTGACAAGAAGCGTGGAGATGCGGCTCAGGCACTGAATGCGGTCGGAGAAGCTGTTCCTGAAACAGGCGAAGTCGGTCGCCGTGCGGGCCGTGATGTTGGCGATGCCCTGGATCATCGCCAGCGAATTGTTCACGCGGTGATGCAGTTCGAGGTTCATCACGCGCCGGTTCTCCTCGGCGCTCTTGATCTCGTCTATGTCGGTCACGGCGACGATCGCCGCCATGACGTCGCCCTGTTCGTTGCGGATCGGCGCGCCGGTGATGTTGATCCAGCCCCATGAGCCGTCGCCGCGCTGATGGCGGCATTCGAGCACGGGCCTTTCCTCTCCGGCAAGCGCGCGGGCCAGCGGATATTCCTCTTGGAGAACCGGCTCGCCATTCTCGTGGACGGCGATCCAATAGCGATAGGCCTCGACGCCTTCGGAATAGATCACGGGGCCGCGGCGGATCGTTTCCAGCGCCGAATTGCCCTCCAATATCCGGCCGCTCGGCGCTTCGGCGATGAGCACGCCGACGGGCAGGGCGTCGATGATGGCGCGTAGCTGATTGTTGAACACCGACGGACCGCCAATGCCGGCGCCGCGGATCAGCTCCGCATTGAGCCGCGTCAGCAAGACGCGCTTGCGGCGCAGCCTCTGTTCGAATTCCTCGAGGGCGCGGGCGATGTCGTCGACATCGGCGACGCCCGTCATGGCCCAGCTCGGCGTCTCGCCGGCTTTCAGGCGATGCGCCATCTCGGCGAGGTTGTGGGTCGCGGCCGTCGTCTCGAGACGGGCCGCGTTCAGCCGGAAAAGCGCGATGATCGCCACGACGAGGCCGATTCCCAGAAGGGCGGCCGTCGCCATTAGGAAATTCGTCTCGCCGGATTGGGGGAGCGCCGTCTCCGTCGCCCCTTTTACGGCGCCCGTTCCCGCGATCAGCGCGAATGCGGGCCCCATTATCCGCGAGAAAGCCTGATCGACCACCAATTGCTCCGCGCCCCCGTTTCGCCGCCGGTTTCTTCGGCGGCTTTTTTTGCCGACGACAAGGGACCCCAACCCTCGCCAGCCGTCATCTCGAAACCGGCGAGGCCTTCGCCGAGTTCCCGAAAGCGCGATCGGGACCGCATATTTCTGAACCCGGCTTTACAGCGCCTTCGTATTCTTACGGGCGGCGAGACCGGTGAGGGTGGGGTCGTCGTCGATCTCGTGCGCGCCGCTCAGCCCCAGATGCTCGGCGAGCTTGGCGCGCGCGCGGTTCAAACGACTCTTCACCGTGCCGACGGCGATGTTGCAGATTTGCGCAGCCTCTTCGTAGGAGAGTTCGGTGATGCCGATCATCAGCAGGATCTCGCGATGCTCCGGCGCGAGCTTGTTCAACGCCTTCTGCACGTCCTGCATGGTGACGTTCGATTCCTGCCCGCCTTTCACGGGAATCTGCTCGGCCAGGACGTTGTCGCTGTCCTGAACCTCGCGCGAGCGCTTGCGGTACTGGGAAAAATAGGTGTTGCGCAGGATGGTGACCAGCCAGGCGCGGAAATTCGTGCCCGGCTCGAAGCTGTCGGCGTGGGACCAGGCCTTAACAAGCGTGTCCTGGACGAGATCGTCGGCAACGCTATATGAGCCTGAGAGCGAGATGGCGAAGGCCCGCAGATACGGGATCTGCGCCACCATTTGCTCTCCGAACGTCGCGTCTGTCATTTCTTCTCGCGCTGTTTGGCTTCGAGCTGGGCGAGCAGCACGACGAATTTGTCCGGGATCGGCTGGTGAATCAGGTCATCGCAGAACGAGCGCAGGACACGCCCCAATTGTTCCTGAATATGCGGCTCCAGAAAGGCGACTTCGGCGCCGTCGATCGGTTCGTCGTCAAGCGGGCGCGCGTCGGCGACCTCGGCCGTCCTCCGGGTTTTCCCTTCCTCTCGTTCGTTGCCTTGCGTCATCTAATCCCTCGAGACGCTCGTCGGAGTCGACGATTGTCCATGAAAGCGCCCTCGCTCCAGGCGCCTCGAAATAGGCAACCCGGTGGAGGCGCAAACGTTCCAGATTGAAGTGGTGGATTTCTATCCCGGCACAACGTAATGCTCAACACGAGCACGAATCCAAGACCGCAGGGTGTCGACATGAACATCTCACGCGAGATCGCTCCGCATCTTCCTTATCTGCGCCGCTTTGCGCGCGCCCTATGCGGCTCGCAGAAGAGCGGCGACGCCTATGTCGTGGCGACGCTCGAGGCGCTTGTCGCCGATATCGACGCCTTTCCGACGAGCATGTCCGCCAAGGTCGGCCTCTATCATCTCTTCATGGCCTCCTGGTCCTCCATCGCGCTCAATGTCGAGGACAGGCCCGAGGACGAGCCGCCGGCGGCGCAGCGCAATGTCAGCCTGCTGACGCCCCGCTCGCGCCAGGCCTTCCTGCTGCGCACGGTGGAGGGCTTCTCCATCGAGGACGTGGCCGATATCCTGTCGATCGCGCCGCAGGAGGTGGAGGCGCTGATCGCGCAGGCGGGCCGCGAAATCGCGGAGCGCGTCGCGACCGACGTCCTCATCATCGAGGACGAGGCGCTGATCGCGCAGGACATCGAATTCATCGCCCGCGATCTCGGCCATCAGGTCATCGGCATCGCCCGCACGCATAAGGAGGCGGTCGAGCTCGCCCGGACTAAGCAGCCCGGCCTGATCCTCGCCGACATTCAACTGGCGGACGGCAGCTCGGGCCTGAACGCCGTTAACGAAATGCTGCAAAGTTTCGATTGCCCGGTCATCTTCATCACGGCCTTTCCCGAGCGCCTGCTCACCGGCGAGCGGCCGGAGCCGGCGTTCCTGATCAGCAAGCCCTACAAGGTGGATACGGTGAAAGCGACGATCAGCCAGGCCCTGTTCTTCGAGCGCAGGGCGACGCGCGTCGCCTGACGGCGGCGCATGGACGGCGTCCGAATTTCGCGCGCTGGAACAACGAAGGCGAGACGCGCGTTGTCGCGTAACGCTGGAGGCCAGTCCGAAGGAGGCGAACATGACCTTGAACGTCGCCGAAAGCCGCGACACGGAGCGCGCGTCGCTCAATACGCCGAGCGATCTTTCCCCGGAAGCGACGGCGACGGTGGCCGAGCGCATCAATCGCCTCGTCGCGGACGCCTATGTGCTTTACCTGAAGACCAAGAATTTCCACTGGCATGTCAGCGGGCCGAATTTCCGCGACTTTCATGAGATGCTCGACGACCAGAGCGCGCAGATCCTCGAATCGATCGATCCTCTGGCGGAGCGCTCCCGCAAGCTCGGCCAGCCGACGCTGCGCTCGCTCTCGCAAATTCTCGAATTGACGTCGCTTCAGGAAAACGAAAGAGACTTCGTTTCGCCTTACGAGATGCTCGTCGAGCTGATGAACGACAATATCGCCATCGCCAAATCGATGCGCGAGGCGCATGGCGTGTGCGAGGATTGGGAGGACGTCGCGACGGCGAGCCTGATCGAGCAATATATCGACGAGACCGAGAAGCGCACCTGGTTCCTGTTCGAGGCCGCGCGCGCCGCCGACGCCGGCGGCCGCTGACAGCCTCTTGCCCTGGCGTCACAAAGCCGCATAAGTTCCGGCGAGGCGTTTGGGCCGGCGCGCGGCGTCGGAAAGGGCAAGATGGCGTCCGAACCGGAGAAGCTGATCGGCGCGGTGACGTCGCATTACGCGGCGGCGCGCGGATTTTTATCCCGCGCCTCGGCGGTCGTCGCCAAGGTCACTTTCAAGATTCCGAAAGGGGCGACGCCGGGCGAGACAATCGACGAGCTCGGCAAGAGATGGGCGCTCACCGAGGAAGAGCGCCTGACCTTGCACATCCTCGTCCGGACGAAGCCCGGCGCCGGCTTTTTCGACGAGAAGATCCAGAGCATCAACCGCGCGGCCTTCCACCGTTCGGCCTTCGCGCTGAATGCCGCCACGCAGCTTCTTTTCGTCGACGTCGCGGCGCAGCTCTACGTGTCCTTGCCGCAGCTCAAATTCGCGCTTTTCGGCGCGAATGTCCTGCTCGCCCTCGTCGCGCATGGCGAGATGCGGGGGCTGTTCAAGGCGATGATCGCGGGCCCCAACGCTTTGCCGCCCAAGCGCCGCTTTTTCGGCCTCTTCCCCAATCCGGAATATAACCGCGCCGTGAAAAAGCATTCGCGGCATTACGCCCGCAGCGCCTGGAAGGAGAAGTCGCTCTATCGGCCCGCCTATTTCATGGACGCCGCGTCCATCTTCCTCGGCGCGCAATTCATCGTCGCGCCGGAGAAGATCATCTTTCCCTTCGGCTTCCTGGTCGGCAAGGCGACGGGGCTTTTCACCACGCTGGTGATGATCTTTGACATATGGCGCGGCGTGCGCGCGGGCGAGGACGCCCGCGTGGCCCGGGAGCGGGAGATCGCCGTCTATCGCGACCTCGATATTTAGGCTCGTCCGTCCGCGGCGCGGCAATATGGCTGCGGCGCATTCCGCCCCCGGCCGGCGCGGGTTAAGGTGGCCCTCGGCGCCGCGCCGGAGGGGCAGGAATGTTTTCCGTTTCGATCAGACGCAAGATCATGGGCATCGCCCTGGCCTTGATCGTGCTGATGGCGATCACCTCGGTCATTTCTCTCGTCATGGTTCGCCGGGCGGGCGACCATTTCGAGGAATTGGCGACGAATTACATGCCCGCCTATGGCGGCCTCGCGCGGGCGCATATTCGCTCGCTCGAGCGCGCGCTCGCCTTGCGGCGCCTAGTCATCGATTCGTCGCAGCCGTCGCCGGACAAGGAAAGGATCGAGGCGCTGCGCAAGATTTTCGTCGCCAAGGGCCTCGATGTCGAGCGCGAGGTCGGCGCCGCCCGCTCGGCGCTCGGCGCGCTCATCCGGGACGGCGGCGCTTTCGACGATCAGAAGACGCTGGTGCGGCTCGACAGCCGCCTCGATTCGCTGATGAACGAAACGCGGCGTTTCCTGAACGACGAGATCGAGCGGATGCTGGGCGCGCTGGAGGCGCGCGACGCGCGGGCCGTCGCGGAAGGCCTCGCGCGGGTTGATCGGCTCCGCGACGAGGTCAATAAGGGGCTCGAGACCGTTCGCAGCGACATGCTCGCGCTTCTGCGCGCCGACGGCGCCGTCACGACAGATATGCTGCGGCAGGTCACGTGGATCGCGGCGGCCTTGACGCTGCTCGCGGCCGCGCTCGGCGTCACCTTCTCGACGCTGGTGAGCGACGGCGTCACCGGGCCGGTGCGCCGGCTGCTGGAAGGCGCGCGCGCGGTGGAGGCCGGCAGGCTCGACCAGGTCGTCGCCGTGACGACGCGCGACGAGATCGGCCATCTCACCGCCGCCTTCAACCGCATGGTCGAGCAGTTGCGCCTGAAGGAGCGCATCCTCGACACATTCGGCCGTTATATCGATCCGCGCGTCGTGCAGGGGCTGATCGACAAGCCGACGCTCGCCGCCGACGGACAGCGCCGCGTCATGACGGTCTTGTTTTGCGACCTCGCCGGCTTCACCGGAACGAGCGCGCGGATGACGCCGCAAGGCCTCGTGAAGGTGCTCAATCGCTATTTCTCGACAATGTCGGAGCCCATTCGCGAGAATGAGGGGATTATCGACAAATATATCGGCGACGCGATCATGGCCTATTGGGGGCCGCCCTTCAACGAGGACGCCGATCAGACGCGCCTCGCCTGTCTCGCGGCGGTCGACATGACGGAGCGCCTGGCGAGCCTGCAAGATTCCCTGCCGGAATTGCTCGGCATGCGCAGCGCGCCCATTTCCGTCGATCTGCGCATCGGCGTCGCGACGGGCGAGGCGCTCGTCGGCAGCATCGGCTCCGACCAGATGATGAATTACACGGTCATCGGCGACACGGTGAATCTCGCCTCGCGGCTCGAGGGCGCCTGCAAGCATTACGGCTTGCGCGCACTCGTCGCCGAAGCGACCGCGAAGGGCGCGGCGGCGCATGTCGAGACCCGCGAAATCGACTTCGTCGCCCTGGCGGGACAGACGAAGCCGGAACGCATCTATGAAATCATGAGCCGAAAGGGCGCGCTGACCGAGGCGCAAATCCTGCTGCGCGAGAATTATGGCGACGGCCTCGCCGCTTTTCGCCGGCGGGATTGGGACGCGGCGCGCCTCGCCTTCGCCGCCGCGCTGGCTGCGGCTCCAGGCGACGGCCCGACGCAGACTTTCCGGAGCCGCCTGGAGCAGATGGCGGCGTCTCCGCCGGGCGAGGATTGGGACGGCTCCTGGCGTCTGGCGCAAAAATAGCGGCGCCCCGCTTTATGTCGCCCGACAACGCAAAATGCTTCCCCGAGGAGCATTGCGCCCGCCCGCATTCAGACGCTCTCGATGCGCGCGAAGCGCGCGCGTCGTTCGAGATTGATCGGCCGCATGGGGCGGCGCGCGACATTCCGTCCGGCGCGGCGCTCCAGCCCGAATGTTGATATCACGGCGTTTCTCGCATCGTCCGGCTGTTTCGCCGCGCGGCTTGCGGGCGAGGCCGGGGAGACGGCCAGGACGCGGCCGTCGATTCTGGACTTGTCGACCATTGGCGGATCCCCCTCGCGGCTTTGGCGATCGCCGCCGATCCTTGCTTATCTCGTGCCAATTGCTGCGCTTATTTTCAGGGCGTCGTCTCACGAAAGAAAGAACCGCTCATTGGCGCTTTTCATGGCGCGGTCGTCACGCGGCGCCCGGCCGGCGGCGTCGCGAACTCGCCGGGAGCGTCGCCTTGTCTTCGCCCGGGTGCGTCAATGTGGTCGATTGCAACAAGGTCGGCGCTCCCCCACTTTGGGGCATGATCCGCCCCCAAATTTCCAACGCCATCGTCGCTTCCGTCCTCTTCGCGGCCGTGGCGGGAGGCGGGATGCTGCTGGTCGCCGGCGGTCCGGCGCTGCACCGCGCGGCCGAGGCGATCCAGAAATGCGATATGGACCTGCGAAGCCTGGTCTTCCTGCCGCGCTGACCACGCCGGATCGGGCGAATCGATTCGTATTTGCGAAAACCCGATTTCCGCTTTCTCGCAACGCTCTCCGGCGGCCGCGCCGCTTTTCGCATCGATCCGACGTCCTATTTGGGAGGAGTCGAGAGAGGAGCAAGGCAATGGCGAGCATGTTCAATTTGACGCCTGTCGAGTGGAAGAAACTGGTTCAGGCTCCCCTGCTCGCGGGCTTCGCCGTCAGCGCCGCCGATCCGAGCGGTTTCGTCGGCCTTCTGCAAGAGGCCTTCGCGGCGGCGCGTTCGCTGTCCGACGCGCGCGCGCCGTCCGGCGACGCTTTGATGCGCGCCGTTGCGGAAGAATTGCTCACCTCGACCGGGCGCGCGGAAGCGCGCGAGGGCGTGCGCACCATCGCGCAGGGCGCGCCGCTCGATGAGATCAAGCATCGCGCGCTCACCGCCCTGAAGGAGGCCGGCGCGCTTGTCGACGCCAAGGCGGGCGAACATGCGCGGCCTTTCAAGGAGTGGCTTTTGCAGATCGCGCGAAGGGTCGCCGAGGCAGGCCTGGAGGACACATTTCTCGGCTTCGGCGGCATTCGGATGAGCGAGAAGGAAAAAGCCGCGCTGCACGAAATTTCTCAAGCCCTGGGCCTCGACGCGGAGACGCCGACATCGGCGGCTTGACGCGCTCCCGCTTCCCGCGCGCAACCGGGACGTCGGAGCGCTTTACCTCGTGCGGTCCCGCATATTCGGCGCAAGGCCCGGTCGTTAACGTTTGGTTAATGACAGAGGAGAAGGGCCATGAAAGCCGTGATCTCGACCGGAATCCTTGGAGCCGTCGCCATCGTCTTGCTGTCCGAGGTGATGAACCTCGTCGTCACCGCGAGCGCCATGCAGCATGTCGCGTCCTACAACGCCTGGATGGCGTTATAGGACGCCCGCATGATTTCGCGAATGCGGAAAGCGCGCTAAGTTCCCGCGCCGCCCGCCTGGGCCGGGCGAGGGGAATCCGCGCGATGCGCAGCAATCCTTTCTTGTCGATCATCGCCGTCGCGGTCCTCGCCGCGGGCGCCGTTTCAGCGTCGCCGCAGAGATGGCCGGAGGGCTTCCTGACGCGCGTCGAGCTCCTGGCGCTGATCCAGACGCTGAACGCTTCCCTGCTAGCCAGCCGCAGCGCGACGGCGACGCTGGAGAAATGGTGCGCGGACCATAGAATGGCCGCGGAGCCGAAAATCGTCGCGAGGCGCGTCGCGGGGATCGACAAGCCCGCAAGCGGGGAGACGCGGGAGCGGCTGCGCGTCGGCGCCGGGGACAAGGTGGCCTATCGGCGCGTGCGGCTGAGCTGCGGCGATCATGTTCTCTCCGAAGCCGATAATTGGTACGTGCCCGGCCGCCTCACGCCGGACATGAACCGCGCGCTCGAGACCACGGAAACGCCCTTCGGCAAGGTCGTGGCGCCGCTGCAGCCCTTCCGTCGCACCATCGAGATGAAGATGCGCTGGTCGCCGCTGCCCCAAGGCTGGGAAATGTCCGGAACCGGCGGGCCCGGCGCCCGGACGGGCGGCGACCTCGCCCTGCCGCGCGAGATTTTCGAGCACGCCGCCATTCTCTACGGGACGGATCAAAAGCCTTTCTCCGAGGTCCATGAGACCTATATGGGCGAAGCGCTGGATTTCGAGCCCCTCCCATCCGCCGAATCGAAAGATTAGCCGGCGCGGCCATTTTGGGGATGAGCCCGGCGCCCAAGCTGTGCTACTGAATTCCCGTTGGAAAACAGTGTCGGGCGCCTCCATGACGGATCAGTGGTACTGCGCGGAAAATGGCGAGAGCGTCGGACCCTTCTCGGCGCGGGAAGTGGCGGACCGCCTCGGCGCGGCCCCCGCGCAAAAGCCTTTTCTCGTCTGGTCGCCCGGCATGAAGGAATGGGTCGACGCCCGCGCGCTGCCGCAATTCGCGCCGCGCGCGCCGGCCGAACCCGCGCCGAAGCAGGCGCCGCCCGCAAGGCGCGGGACGATCGCCGCGCGGGCGCGGCATGAACTCATGTCCTATCTCGCTGTCTCCGCCTATCTCCTGGTGTGGTTCAGCGCGGTCATGTTCTACAAGTCGACGATCCTGCGTAGCGTGGGCATCGAATTCGCGCCCTTCGGCGTCGCGGTGGTGAAGGCTCTGATTCTCGGCAAGTTCATGCTTGTGCTCGAAGCGCTGAAGCTCGGCGAGCGCCGGGAGAGCCGCGACATTCTCATCGTCCAGATCCTGAAGAAGGCGCTGCTCTTCACCGTCGCGCTCGTATTTCTCTCCATTGCCGAGGAACTCGTCGTCGGCCATTTCCACGGAAAGAGTATGAAAGAGACGCTGAGCGAAATCGGCGGCGGCTCGATCGCGCAGATCTTCGCCGCCAGCATCCTGATGCTGCTCGCGCTGATGCCTTATCTCGCCTTCCGCCGCCTCGCGACCGAGCTTGGCGCGCTGCCGGAGCTTCTCTTCACGCGGCGCGATTTCTCGAAGAAGCCGTAGCAGGCGTCTCCGGGCGGTCCGCCTCAATCCCTTATGTCGGCTTGAATCGAGAAGATGTCGAAGGGCGGCGCGTTCTCGCCATTGGCGTAGCCGAGCTCCTCGCCGCTTGCGCCGTTCGGCTCGAAAGCGCGGCGGCCGAGCCTCTCGATCGCCCCGCCATATACATGGATGGCGACGGAGATTTGTTCGCCCGGCGCGTTGGAAAGGAGACAGGCGTTCTCGCTCCCGGAGCGGCGCGTTTCCACCGAGCCGGGCCGCAGCCGCGAGGCCGCCATCGAGCCGCCGAGAGGTTCGCGGTCGATCGATCCGCGAAGCGCGCCTGCAATTTCCCATATTCCGGGTTGCGCGATGGACAGCGCCGCGCCGCCCGACAAGATCGTGCTCGCGACGCAGAAGCGCTCCATGCCGTCTCGATAGATCTGGAATTGACGCGCGGCGCCCGGCGTCGCGACCGAAAACGCGGCGGGCAGCCAATCGTCGCTCGCGAAGAGGCGCGCCATCAGATCCCGGCCAACCGCGAGGATCTCGCGCTCGCCTTCGGCGAGTTCGACCATGGACTGAATGTCCCAGAGGAACCGCTTCAGCGCCGCCGGGACCGGACCTCTCTCCGCCACCGGCGCGCCATGTTCGCCCGCATGCATGTCCCAGCCGGCCTTTCGATTCTTCCCCGCTCGCCCGACGCGCGATGGCGCATGGCGGCTTTAGGAAAGCAAACGCCGCGCCATGCGGAGCGTCATTGCGAGCCGAAGGCGAAGCGATCCAGAGCGCCGAAGAAGCGGCTTCGGGATTGCTTCTTCGTCGCTTCGCTCCTCGCAATGACCTGCGAGCGAGGTCAGGCCGGCGCGCGCGCCGGCTTGACCGGCCCGACGTCGACGTGAATCTCGTCGCCCTCGATGCGCAGGGGATAAGGGTGGAGCGCGTTGCGGACGAGATGCGTCACGCATTTGCCGCTGGCGCAATCGAAGCCCCATTGGTGGTGCGGGCAAATGAGGTTCCGCCCGTCAAAGGCCGCGTCCGTTAGCGGCATGTCCGCATGAGGGCAGCGGCCGCGATACGCCTTGAGCGCGCCGCCGGCCGGCCAGACCAGGAGCACGCTTTTCTTGCCGGCCTGAAAGAGGCCCATGCCCCCTTCATTAACGGCGCCGGCATGGCAGATGAAGGTGAACGCCATAGAAGTCGCCTTTATGAACGAAAGCCCGGCGGGCGACACGCAAGTTGCGGACCAGCGCAAGGAGGCCCGGAGCGCGGGGCGCGGCGTCTTGATCCGCGAAACTGCGCGCTTCCCGCGGCCCGCGGATGGGAATAGGCTGTCGGCCGGCATGGGCGCGCGGCCAATGGAATCGAAAGAATTTCCCGAGGACTTTCTCTGGGGCGTCGCCACCTCGGCCTATCAGATCGAGGGCTCGCCGCTCGCCGACGGCGCCGGGCCGAGCGACTGGCATCTTTTCACGCATCAGCCTGGGCGCGTCGCCGACGGCGGCAATGGCGACGTCGCCTGCGACCATTATCGCCGCTACGCCGACGATGTTCGCCTGATGGCGGAGCTGGGCGTCAAGGCGTATCGATTCAGCGTCTCATGGAGCCGGATCTTTCCGGAAGGCGTTGGCCGGAAAAATCCTCAAGGTCTCGATTTCTACGACAGGCTCGTCGATTGTCTTCTCGCCCGGCGCATCGAGCCCTTCCTCACGCTCCATCATTGGGATTTGCCCGCGGCCCTCGCGCGTCGCGGCGGCTGGGTCCATCGGGACGCGGCGGAATGGTTCGGCGATTACGCGCATGCGCTCTTTCGGGCGCTGAAAGGCCGGGTGCGTTTCTGGGCGACGCTCAACGAACCCTGGGTCGTCGTCCATAACGGCTATGTGAAAGGCCTTCATCCGCCGGGACGCGCCGATCTCTCGGAAGCGGCTCATGCCGCTCATCATCTGCTGCGCGCCCATGCGCGGGCCGTGCAGGCGTTCCGCGCCGATCCGACCGGAGAGATTGGCGTCGTCGTCAATCTCGAGCCCAAGGAGCCCGCCTCGCGAGAGCCGCGGGACGTCGCCGCCGCATTGGACGCCGACGCCTATATGAACCGTCTGTTTCTCGACCCGCTGTTTCTGGGCTCATATCCCGAGGCGGCGGCGCGCATATTCGGTAAGTCTTGGCCCGCCTTTCCCGAGGAGGATATGTCGCTGATATGCGAGCCCTTCGATTTTCTCGGCGTCAATTACTATACGCGCTCCGTCAATCGCGCCGATCCGGCCGCCGCGCCCGACGGCGCCGCGCAAATCCGCCTTGAGGGATCGGCCTATACGGAGATGGGATGGGAAGTTTTTCCGCAAGGCCTTACGCAGACGCTGCTATGGATCGGAAATCGCTATGGCGGGATTCCGCTCTATGTGACCGAAAACGGCGCCGCTTTCGCCGACCCGCCGGAAGATCGCGGCTCGATCAGAGACGCGGCGAGGGTCGACTATCTCCGCCAGCATTTGATCGCCGCCCGTCGCGCCCTCAGGGAGGGCGCGAATCTTCGAGGTTATTTCGCCTGGTCCCTGTTCGATAATTTCGAATGGGCGCTGGGCTATGGAAAACGCTTCGGGATCGTCGCGGTCGATTTCGCCAGCCAGCGCCGGACGCCGAAGCTCAGCGCCGATTTCTATCGCGAGACGATCGGCAGCCGCGGCAGGAACCTGTCGGCCGGCGAGTCCATTGCGGATAGAGAAGCATGAACGCCGTATAAAAAGATCCGCGACCGGCTCATGCAGGAATCGCGGCGGTTGCGGATCGACGGGGCGCTTGCAAAGCGTATTGGCGCGGGCGCGCAACTCAAATAGACTGTCCTTGATGCTTCACCGAGAGTGCGGGACGGATGGTCAAGATTCTGTTCACCGCCAATATTCAGCGCCATGTCGCCTGTCCGGAAATGGAAGCCGAAGGCGCGACGCTTCGCGAAGCGCTGGACAACGCCTTCAGGGCCAACGCCAGGGCGCGCTCCTATGTGCTCGACGATCAGGCCGCGCTGCGTAAGCACATGACGATTTTCATCGACGGCCACGCGCTTCGCGATCGCCTTCGCTTGTCCGATCCGGTAGCGCCCGGCAGCGTGGTTCATGTCTATCAGGCGCTGTCTGGAGGCTGACGGTGAGCGACGCGATCCTCGTTTCGACGCGCAAGGGACTTTTCAGAGTCGTCCGCAAAGCGGGGCGTTGGGACATAGAGGGAGTCGACTTTCTGGGCGACAATGTCAGCCTTGCGCTGACGGATTCGCGCAGCGGGTTCAGTTATGCGGCGCTCGATCATGGCCATTTCGGCGTCAAGCTGCATCGCTCGGCGGGCGACGGCTGGCGGGAGATCGGCGCGCCTGTCTATCCGCAAAAGCCGGAAGGGCTCGACGAGAGGGATATGTGGGGGCGACCCATTCCCTGGAGCACGCAGCGCATATGGGCGCTCGCGGCCGGCGGCGCGGAGGAGCCCGGCGTTCTCTGGTGCGGCACGCTGCCCGGCGGTCTGTTCCGCTCGAGCGACCATGGCGATAGCTGGACGATGATCCGTCCGCTTTGGGACCATCCCAAGCGCACGCAATGGATGGGCGGCGGCGCCGACTGGCCCGGCATTCACTCGATCATCGTCGACCCGCGCGATTCGCGGCGCCTATGGGTCGCCGTTTCGACGGGCGGCGTCTGGTTCACCGAGGATGCGGGCGAAAGCTGGAGCCAGCGCGGCGAGGGCATGCGGGCGGAGCATGTGCCTCCCGAACTCGCCAATGACCCCATCGCGCAGGACATCCATCGTCTCGCGCAATGCCCCGCCGCTCCCGAGCGGATGTGGGTTCAGCATCACAACGGCATTTTCGTTTCCTCGGACGAGGGTAGGACCTTTCGCGAAATTACCGGCGTAAAGCCTTCCGCATTCGGCTTTACGGTCGTCGTGCATCCGCGCGACCCCGACACGGCATGGTTCATCCCAGGGATCAAGGACGAAAAGCGCATTCCATGCGAGGGCCGCCTGATCGTCACGCGCACCCGCGACGGCGGCAGGAATTTCGAGGCGCTGACGAACGGCCTGCCGCAGAGCCACGCCTATGATCTCATTTACCGCCACGCGCTGGCGATAGACGCCAGCGGCGACCGGTTGACGTTCGGCTCGACGACGGGCGGCCTATGGATCAGCGAGGATCAGGGCGACAACTGGTCATGCGTGACGCACACATTGCCGCCGATATACGCGGCGCATTTCGTATAGCCCCCGCGAATTCCGCCATGGGGCAGGTTTTCGCCTGTTATGGGAGACTACGAGATGCGGCGAGAAGGACAAATGGTGCCAGGGGCGGAATCGCAAAAGCGATTTAACAAACGGATTTAATTGCGTGTTTTAGGTGCGACATTATTTCCGCACCCCGGCCATACCCCCTTGCCCAAATTGGTCTGTGGTTCGGTTCCAAAAGTGGGAATGTAATTCCCCATTGAGCCAACCTGTTCGCGTAATCTCGAATGAAAAAGAGCCGCGCGCAAGCGGCTCTTTCGTCGCGTCGTGCCGTAAGAACTTTCACCGGCGACGCGCATCCGATGACGAGCGTCCGCCGGTCGATTGCCGTCGCTGTGGCGGCGCTTCGTCGTGGTCGTCGTCCGTGATCTCCCGACATACGATCTTTCCGTCGAGCGGAAGGGCTTGCAACATGATGTTGAAGCCGCCGCCGTCTTTGTGGGGAAAGACGAGTCCGACGTTCAGCCAGAAGTCATCCTGGCCCTCGCGTCGAATGACCGAATAGGCTCGATGCGTCGGCTGCTTGGGTTGCTCTTTCTCCGCCATTGGAATCTCCCTTCTGGCTCGCTTGCGATCTCCTGCGTGGGCAGGCGGCGAGGGACGCACGGCCCCGCCGCCCGCCAGCGCGGATCACAATGCTTGGGAAGTTGCGGAGACTGAAGGTCAGCGTACGCCTCAATTGGAAGCGGTCAAGGAGGCGAGAAGTTGCTCGCTTTCGAGCGCGTTTCCTGAAAGCCCAGGCGAAAGCGATTTCGCGCACGATGAATCCGCCGCAAGCTCCGACGGTTAGAGCGGCCCTCTGTCTCGCGCCGTTCGATTTTCGCGCCACGAGCTCCTACGCTTTTGGCGTCGGTTTCGCCCCGGTAGGCTCGCGAGCAAGTTCCATCTCGGGCTGTCTTTCTGCGGCGAAGGCCACGGACGCGCGCAAGGCGCAGTGAGGGTAATTGAGGCGGTAAGAGTGAGGGAATCCGTTTCCCTCACGGGCTCGCGGCAACGGTCTGTTTTCGCGTGCGTTCCTCTTCAAGAGCACGCCCGACCCAATGGGCTTTTCAGCTCTTATCAGGCCAGCAGCCGGCGCGGTCGTCCGTCGGCTCCGCGCCACATTGCCGACAATGGATCGGCGGCTCGGAGCGCATGGCGCGAGGTGAAGAGGAAGAGAGAAGAGCCGGCCGCGCCAGGTGGTTGGATGGTTCGCAGCGCGTCGAGCATCGATGCGACGCGGGTCTCGTCGCTCGTGACGAAGAGCACGCGAAAAGATTTCCAGCCGACGTTTCGCTCGAAGAGACGGGAGGCGTAGGCCGAAAGATAGGAGCGAAGTTTGCGCTCGATGCTGGTCTGGGAAAAGTCCGCGCGCGTGATCGGCATTGTTCCTCTGTCGATCTCGACGAGAAAGTTTCGGCGCGCGCCCGTCTTCATGTCGATGGCGAAGGCGATGTCGGGGACAAGTCCGATCTCATGCCGCGTCCCTTGATGCGCGACTGTCACGCGGAGTGCGAAGGGATTGCCGGCAAAAGCGGACGTCACCTTGCCCGGCGAAGTCGGCGCGATCTCTTCCGCGCTGATGTAGTGGTAACCGAAACGTTCGGCCGAAAGTTGCGCCGCGACTTCGAAGTCCGCGATCTCCAACTGGTGCTCGATGAAGGGCCGGCCGGCCTCCCGGTTCCGGCGGCTCCATTCGACATGCGCGGCGTCGAACCCGTCGCGGGCGATCAACAGCCGCGCTCCCCGGTCGGCGAGCGCATAGACCATCGGCGCGGAACCGGCGGTCGGGTAGTAATCGAGTTGGGCGCGCGGCCGGTCGATATAGCCCGCATGATAGAGATGGCAGAGCCGGTCGTTGGTGCGGTCGAGCGACCGCCCCGCAAGCGCCGCGACCTGGGTCGAGCGCAGGAACCGATGCCGGGCGATGTGCCGAATGATGGCGATGTCGCCTTCGGTCACACGGAATCGCGGTGACGTCTCCGCCCGCCGGTATCGCGGCCGGCGCGTTGAAGCCTTGGCGCTCTCGCGCTTGCCCATGCTCCCATTCTACCGCTCCGCGCCCCTGTCGGGGTTGAGCGGGGCGTGTCGGGCTGTGGCGGGGTCGGACGGGCTCGCGCGCGACACAGCCCGTCATAGGGCGTCACGCCGCCAGGAAGCGCCGCACTTTTCCCTCTACCTCTCCACGATCTTTCCCGAAGCGCAGTCGGCTCGTCTCGATGAGACGACGCGCGGACGGCCGCAGCGGCCGGGGCGCGGGGTAGAGATGGAAGGGGATAGGGGAGGATGGCTGTCCGTCTCGAAGGAGCCGCGCCCAGGCGGAGAAGTTGCGAAGATCGAGAAGCGCGTCGCAGCCGCCGAGCCCGATCTGTTCGGCGAGGATCGGCGCGTCGGATGCGCCGGTGCGGCAGGCGACGATCGAGCCGGCGTTGCCGAAGATGGCGGCGCGTAGTGGCAGGGGCAGCTGGTCGAGATATTGATGCGCCAGCGTGAGGGTCAGCGCATACTTCCTCGCCTCGCTCAGAATGAGCGAAAAGCTCTCGGTGGCGAAGGATTGAAATTCGTCGGCGTAAAGATGGAAGACGCGCCGCTCGTCGGCCGGCGTGTCGGCGCGCGAGAGCGCGGCCTGCGCGAGCGCAGTGACGAGCAATGCGCCGAGAAGATGCGCGGTGCTCTCTCCGAGCGCGCCCTTCGACAGATTGCAGATGACGATCGCGCCCTCGTCCATCAGCCGGCGCGGCGTGATCGCGCTCCGGGGCTGCGCCAGCATGTTGCGCAATGAGGGCGTCATCAGCGCCTTGCCGATCTTGTTTTGAATGGGCGCGATGGCCTCGCGGCGAAAGCTCTCCGAGTAGCCGGCGTATTCGTTCTGCCAGTAGGCGCGCACGACGGGATCGCGCACATGCCGGTGCACGAGCTGCACCCGATAGGGCGTGTCGATTAAGAGACGGGGGAGCATGAGCAAGGTTGCACCGGGAACATCGAGCAGCGCGCGCACAGCGTTTGTCAGGATGTAGTCAAGGCGCGGCCCCCAGCTGTCCGGCCACACATGCCGGAAGGCGGAGACGATCCCGTCGGCGACGATCGGCGCAAGGTCGGCCGGCACGCGCGAGAGGGGATTGAAGCCGATCGGCCGCTCGATGTCGGCGGGGTCGATATAGACGAGGTCATTGGTGCGCCTGCGCGGGATGTGGTCGAGCGCGTCGCGCGCGAGATCGCCGTGCGGGTCGAGCAGCGCAACGCCTGCGCCGCTCTCGAAATCCTGGCGCAACAGGTTGAGCAGCAATGTGCTCTTGCCCGTGCCGGTCTGGCCGATGAGATACAAATGCCGGCGGCGCTCCTCCTCGTCGAGCGTGACGAATTCGCCCGAAGCGCGAGCGCCCAGCATGAGTGAGTATGATTGCGTATCCATAGCCGGAAGAGAGCCGGCGTGCCGTGCGCATCGCGTTTTTGCGCATGAGCTTCTTCCAAAACGCCTTTCAACTTTTTGGGCTCATGCGACCAGGGAAGTGATGCGGGCAGCGCCCTCTTCCCGGAAGGCGCGCCGGGACTACGTGGCGTCGCTGTCATTGTGCGTGGTGACGAGACTGCCGAGCCCCCCGCTCACTGTCGGCTCGTTTCCGGCCACGATCCGAAGGGGATGGTGGCCCAATAAGATTATAGCCTCGGATTGTGTGAGTCTCGCAATGTTCGGCTCACGCCAACGAGTTTCGGGCACAATCATTCAGCGAAAACGCTTGGTAAGATCGATCCCAATGATCACCAGATCCTCGATCTTAGGGTATCTATCGGCAAGCGCGAGCCAGTGGCACCGAAGCGCTTCAATAAGGCTATCGAAATCGACATCCCCAGTGGAGCCGGGAATTTGCCAGCCTCCTTTTCCCCCAAGATTAACTAATGTGAAGATGCCAAGGGTAGATCGATTGTCCCGGAGATAGTCTCCGAGAAGCTGGTTTTCCAGCCGTTCAAAGAGTTTCGGGCCTCTCCACTTATTAGCTAGTTTAAGCTCGACAGGGACCGGAGCATCAAAGCCAATCCCATGGAAGCGTAAGTCTGGCCTTTTTGCATCTGCCAACTCTTCTTCTTGTGGAATCGTGTAGCGGCCGAAAGCCTTCTCCCGTAGCTCATGACAAAGGTAATTTCGCATCTCGGGCTCGTCATCAACCTTGAGGAGGATTTTGGCCACGCTGCTATCGCCATTTTCAAGATCGTCCTTCATATCGAGGAGCCGTAGCGTGGCTAAATCTGCCAAGTCTCGGTGGTTGTTCGGTGTGCGGTCGAGACGCTCGTGGAAATCATGAACCTGGGCCGCCGACCATGGTGATATGTCTGCGTCCTGTTCAGCCTTTCGCTTTGCTTGAAAAACGAACCAGGGACGGGCAGCTTCTTCTGGATGTGCTTTCGAGATTTCATCAAGCGCAACATAGGCCGCCTTACCTGGAATTTTGTTAAGTAGCTCAAACAGAGAGTTGCGTGCCTCTTGGGCATTGTCGCGCAGCCCTGGTGAGTACACGCCGCGCCCCACCCGGTCGATATCGTCGCTTCGACGAATGTGCGCGTGCATTAGGAGATACAGATCTTTTAAATGCTCTGGCGAGTGAAATGCCGCGCGCACGCCAGATGTTTCCGATCGTCGGCCCGGCAAGAGGCTCGTGACAAACTTCATCGCAAACCGCCGATCTTGCCTTCTGCGCCGCGAGTTCGGCAATCTCGGTGGTGATTCCGATTGATGGCGCCCCCCTAAAACGAGATGAAGGCGCCCCCGATAACGGAATGATGGCGCCCCCGATTCCGAGATGATCCCGCCCCCTGTAACGGAATGATCCCGCCCGGGTAATTTCGTGCAGTGGCGGGCGCCGCTGTTGGCCTGATCAGGTCGCTTCTTTGGCAATCCAAAGGGGTGATCATGCCAGCGGAGCGGATTACGATGCGCCAGGCGCGCGAGATTATTCGGCTGAAGTCTTTGTCGAGTTCGGCGCACGAGATTTCCCGGCGGCTCGGCATGCCGCGCTCGACGGTGCGGGAGGCGCTCAAGCGCGCGGAGAGCGCCGGGCTTTCATGGCCGCTGCCGGAGGGGATGAACGACGACGCCCTTGAGGCGGCGCTCTACGCCAACCGGCGCAGCAAGCGCGGTCATCGGCGCATCGAGGAGCCGGACTGGGCTGGCGTGCATCGCGAGTTGAAGCGCAAGCACGTCACCTTGATGATTTTGTGGGACGAATACATCGCCGTAAATCCGGACGGCTACAGCTACTCGCGCTTCTGCGAGCTGTATCGCGCCTTCGAAAAGACCCTGTCGGTGACCATGCGGCAGACGCACGTCGCCGGCGAGCGGCTGTTCGTCGATTACGCCGGCGACGGCGTCCCGGTCGTCGTCGACAGGCTCACCGGCGAGATCCGCATGGCGCAGATTTTCGTCGCGGTGCTGGGGGCGTCGAGCTTCACATTCGCCAAGGCGAGCTGGACGCAAACGCTTCCGGACTGGATCGACGCCCACGTCGGCGCGCTCGAGGCGATCGGGGCGTCCCGCAGCTCATCGTGCCGGACAACGCCAAGACCGCCATCGTCAAAGCCTGCTTTTACGACCCGCAGGTCAATCGGACCTACGCGGACATGGCGGCGCATTACGGGACCGCGCTGCTGCCGGCGCGACCCAGAAAGCCGCGCGACAAGGCGAAGGTCGAATCCGCGGTGCTGATCGTCGAACGCTGGCTACTCGGCAGACTGCGCCGCCGAACCTTTTACAGCCTGCCGGAGGTCAGCGCGGCGATCGCTGAGATGCTGAAAACCTCAACGAGGAGCGGCCCCTCCGCCGGCTCGGCGTCACCCGCCGCCAATTGTTCGAAGAGATCGACCGCCCGGCGCTGAAGGCGCTGCCAGTCGAGCCCTATGAATATAGCGAATGGCGTCTGCGCCGCGTCGGCGTCGATTATCACGTCGAGATCGACGCGCACTATTACTCCGTGCCCTATCGCTTCGCCCGGGCGGAGGTCGAGGCGCGGCTGACCGTCCGCGGCGTCGAGATTTTCTGCAAAGGCGAGCGCATCGCCGTCCATTTGCGGATGAGCGGCAACCGCAAGCACACGACCATTCCCGAGCACATGCCCTCCAGCCATCGACGCTATGCGGGCTGGACGATCGAGCGCATTCGCGAGGACGCCCGAAAGATCGGCCCGGCGACAGCCGCGCTCTGCGAGCAGATTTTAGAGGCGAGGCCCCATCCCGAGCAGGGCTATCGCGCCTGTCTCGGCGTCGTCCGTCTTGCCGGCTCGTATGGGATCGAGCGCGTCGAGGCCGCAGCCGAACGCGCCATCGCGATCGGCGCCAAGACCTATGGCTCGATCAAATCCATCCTCGACAACAAGCTCGATCGGAAGCCCGCGCCAAAGCGCGCCGCGGACGCGGCCCCGATCCTCCATCAAAACATCCGTGGCCCGCGCTATTATCATTAGGAGACGCCGACTTGCTCAAACATCCGACGCTCGACCAGCTCCACGCCCTTGGCCTTTACGGAATGGCCAAAGCCTTCGCCGAACTCGCCGAGGCGCCTGAGGCGAATGGGCTCGACCGCAACGACTGGCTCGCCCTGCTGCTCGATCGGGAAGCCTCCCTTCGGCGCGACAAACGGCTGACGGCGCGGCTACGCGCCGCCAGGCTCCGTCAGCAGGCCAGCGTCGAAGACGTCGACTATCGCACCGCGCGCGGGCTCGACCGAGCTCTGTTCCAAAAGCTCGCCGAAGGCCAGTGGATCGACGCTCACGATAATTTGGCCCTGGTCGGTCCGAGCGGGACCGGGAAGAGTTGGCTCGCCTGCGCCATTGGCCAGAAGGCCTGCCGCGACAATCGCTCCGTCGTCTATCACCGCTGGCCGAAGCTCTGCGAGGAACTGGCCCTCGCGCGCGGCGATGGGCGCCATCCGCGCTTGCTCAAATCCCTTGGTCGCGCCGATCTCTTGATCCTCGATGATTTCGGCCTCGAGCCGCTCGACGCCGGCGCCCGCCACGATCTCCTGGAAATCCTCGAAGAACGCTACGGGCGTCGATCGACGATCGTCACCTCCCAGCTTCCCGTGACAGCCTGGCACGACGTCATTGGAGATCCAACTTACGCCGACGCCGTTCTGGATCGCCTCGTTCACAACGCGCATCGCATCGAACTCGCAGGCGAAAGCTTACGCCGCGCGCGCGGCAAACAGGCCAAATCGGCTTGACCCAAAACCACAACAAGTGAGACAAATCTCGTAGGTCGAAAACGCGGCGCCCGGGCGGGATCATTCCGTTACAGGGGGCGCCATTATCCCGGAATCCCCGGGCGGCATTATCCCGTTACAGACGGGCGCCTTCGTCGGAATCCGCAATCTCGGTATCAGAGACAGTGGCTGACCCCTGAATGATGGTTAGTAGCTTGCTCAGACTGCCGGGGTTTTTAATTTCTCGTTGATCAAGTAGCCGAAGTATCTCCTGCGCGATTCGATCCCATGCCCACTGGCCCGACCAACTTACGTCGCTGAGGATGTAGTGAGACTCATTGTCGGGGTCTTCGATTGAAAGCTCATATTCAATTTCCTGCATTAGGAACGCCGAGACTAACTCGGGTCGCGCATCAAAGAGCTTCGGGAAACACGGCGGAAAGCCGTTCAATTCGTGAGCGGCATATCGGCAGGCAAGCAAGACGTCCTCATCCGTCAGACGATCCGGCCAGTCGCTCGTCTCCGACGCTTCAATGTCCAGACCCGCCAGGCCGAAGATAACTGAAATGCAAACCGAATTTGACGGTGCCCTTCGGAACGTAGTTGCGGTCGATATTTGCGCCAGTAAGCAACAAGACCATCGCGATACGCCCGAGCGACATCGCCCCCATATTCCGGGATAAGTTCACGCCAGCGGCCTTCCGACCAACGAGTGGAACTGTGTTTCTCTCGTAAGCGCTCGTGCAAATACCATTGGGCTTGAGAAATATCCGAAGGCTGAGGAAGAGCCGGATTTCGTAGCGAGTCGATATGGTCGAGGATATAGGCTTTGGACTTCTCAAAATATTCTTTGTCACGCTTTTCGCGTGCTCGGGCGCGTTTCTTCCAGGCATTCTCCTGGCGTGTGAACTCGCTTGGAGGCGGATTTAGGAAGTCAGATAAACTAGTCTCAAGTTCTACATTGCCCTGAACTAGCCTTTTCAGGCGTTCGCGCCAAGCTCGCGGTCGGTCAGCCTTTACATATTGATGGAATGCTAAGGATAAGGCGACCAGTTTGTCGTCCTGCTCTTGGCGAATCTCGATCGCATTTGACAGATAATCGAAGTCGTCGGGACCAAAATCCCAAAATGCGCCAAAAAGGCTTACCTGCCAAAAGTTGGTCACGCGGCTTTCGGGGTTGCCATCCAGGGCCAACCTCGCTTGCCGCACGTCATACCAAAGCGCAGCGCGATTAAGCTCGGGCCAAGCGGGAGTGAGCTTCCCAAATTCAGTCCTAACTTTGGAAATCTCATGATCCGACCATCCACGGGCGGCTCGGAGTTTTTGAGTATTTCAAGCGCGTCGTCTTCAAGAGCTTCTGGATTCCTTGCGTGAATAAGACGCTCCACGCCAGTGGCTGCTGCCTTCATCAGCCAAATATAGTTCTGGGAAACCTCACAATAATGGCGCTCGATAACTGGGGAGCGTTCGAGGAGCTGGTTTAATCCAACCAGTAGGCTTGGCAGCAATCCTATGGATGCGGAAGAAACAAAGCCCGCTATCGAATCCGTAAGCTCATCGAAGCTAAAGCGTTCTTTGGGCTCTACGTTCTCCAAAACGGCAAAGAGCCAGTCGATATTCTCGGCCGAAGGTTCTAAATCCGCAATAAGTTCGCTGAGAAGCTTGCGATTTAGGGGCGGCGCTTCTGCAGCGAAACTTCTGCATATCTCAAAGTGGTCCTGCTTAGTCCCTACCGACTTAACAGCTTGGATCGCGGATAGTCGCGTGTAGGTAGAAGCTGCCGGCGAAAGAGCGATGGCTCTCGCTTCGGGAAGCAGTTCCGCAAGCTGCCCCAGCCAAATCATTCTAACCAAAAATCCTCGCAGCTCTTCACTGGAAGCGTAGGTTTTGAGAAGCTGCCGAATCTCGTCGCCTAGATCAGTCTTTGCGAAGCGCTGCACCGCAGAGTAGTCGAGTGCCGATCGCCCCGACGCTCCGCTTGCAATCTGTTCACAAACCTCGGCGAGCACGACCTTCCTGGTTTCAAGGGGAGGGCACTTGGATCGCCGCCTTCAAAAATTACCTCAGGGGCAATATGCCGGAGTCGTTCCCGGATTCGATCATCCAGGATTGCGAGCCATGGCAGAATCGGCCGCATTGTTGGGACAACGACATCCACGCCATACTGGTTACGGAAGAGAAGCGCCTCTACAGTACGTCGCGATGCTGGCCGCCGAAGAAGTTCGGACAGCCATTCCGCAGTAAGGAATTCACGCACCGATCGATGGTGGAACCTGACCGTTCCGTAAATGGCTTCGTCAAATATAGGCCGAGAAAGTAATGATGCATGGTCCTTGTCGTCCCAATCTGGAAGGACTGCGCTCAGGACTATCCCTTTATCCCTGTGCGATCCGTCCGGAACACCGATAGTTGACTCTTGAGTGAGGGTCGCGGCGGCAGCGATGAGGCGCGCTCCTTCCCGTGCGCGTTTTGCGGAAAGTGGGTTCGCATCTGCAAGATTTTGGTTACGTTCCCGCAGCCGACGATCGATGCTATTCCGCATAAGCTCAAGGCGGGCGCCTATGCGGCCTTGGTCTAGCCAAAACTCGACTAGTTCCTCCAGATCTTGCGGTCGTGACGTGAACGAGCCGGCGTCGGCTCGTTCGATTGCATTAAGAAAGGCGTTCGCTTCATCGACCCGCGCGCGCGGGCAAAGGCTCGGATTTGCTGGTTCGAAAGATTATCCAACGTAACGACCGTGAATAGGGGCTTTACGCCCTGTGCGTCACGCTGCTCGATAGAGATTGTCTGATCGCCGAGTTCGTCTTGATCCTCTTCGGCACTGTTAAATGCGATCGTCGTGTCTGGTGCAAATGGAAGGTGCTGTTCACAGAGACGCGCATCAGTCTTAGGCCGCCACGCTGAACTGCGGCCGGTTATGAATATGTGAACTCGATCCATTGCGCTCTGGATGCGGCGTCCAATTTTCAGGATCGCACGTTCGAAGTCTCCCGGATTGCGCAAACGTGCTTCATCCACCGAGTCCAAGAGTAGCCAAGCTTCGTCGTTGGAAGCGAGCCACGTCGTAAACTCCTCAAAAGTCCCTACTTCGAATGCTTCCTCTAGTCATCTGGAACTGAATTTCGCTTCATTGTAAGATCGCTCTTTCGCATGAGAGCGGGAGCGAGGTTATGGCCAACGCGACGGGGCGTCCGATTGCTCCGCTGATCCTGAGTTCGGATGAACGAGCGTATCTCGAACGACAGGTTCGTCGCCATCGCGTAGCGCGGTCTTTGTCCGAACGCTGTCGCGTCATCCTGCGATGCGCGGATGGCATTCCGAGCAAAACCGTAGCGAGCGAACTCGGCGTCCATGAGCACACGGTCGGCAAATGGCGTCGACGCTTTCTGAAGGATCGCATCGAAGGGCTGTTGGATGAGGCTCGTCCCGGCAGACCTCGGACAATCGATGACGATCAGGTGGCCGCCGTCATCGAGCGCACGCTCCGGTCCACGCCAAGGGACGCCACGCACTGGTCGATCCGCTCCATGGCCACTGAGACCGGTTTTTCGCACACGACGATCCGCAGAATTTGGAACGCTTTCGGCTTGCAGCCGCATCGCTCGGAGACATTCAAGCTTTCCAGCGACCCTTTGTTTGTCGACAAGGTCCGCGACATCGTCGGCCTTTATCTGTCGCCGCCCAATCGGGCGTTGGTGCTCAGCGTCGACGAGAAGAGCCAGATACAAGCGCTTGATCGCGAACAACCGGTCCTCCCGATGATGCCGGGCGTCCCGGAGCGCCGGACACACTCCTATGTCCGCCACGGCACGACATCGCTGTTTGCGGCTCTCGACATCGCTTCGGGTTTTGTGATCGGCAAATGCTACAAGCGCCATCGGGCTGCCGAGTTTCTCGACTTCCTCAAGCAGATCGACGCGCAAATTCCGGACGGCCTCGACGTTCACATTATCATGGACAATTACGCCACCCACAAAACCGCCGTCATCAAAAACTGGCTGGCGCGGCGACCGCATTACCATGTGCACTTCACGCCGACGTCGGCGTCGTGGATCAATCAGGTCGAGCGCTGGTTTGCCGAGCTCACTCGGAAGCAGATTCGTCGCGGCGTCCATACCTCGACGAAGCAGTTGGAAGCCGATATCCGAACCTTCATCGAGCGGCACAATGAAAACCCAAAGCCGTATCGATGGATCAAATCCGCAGATGAAATCCTCGCCGCTGTCAAACGATTCTGCCAAAAAACCGACAGAACCTTATGCGGCGAATTTTAGATTCACATGACTAGGGTCCAGACTCATAACCAGTAGCTGACCGTCGCAGCGATGCAGACGGCTGCGAGGAAGTTTGTGGCGCTGCGGTCGTAGCGTGTGGCGATGCGCCTGAAGTCCTTCAACCTACAGAACATGCGTTCGATGGCGTTGCGCTTGCGGTAGAGGAAGGGCGAAAAGCAGCTCTTCCATTTACGGTTCGCCTTAGGCGGGATGTTCGGCATCGCGCCGCCCGCCTCGACCTGCCGGCGAATGGCGTCGCTGTCATAGCCTTTGTCGCCGTGCAGGATCGCGCAGGCGGGCATCTTCGACAGAAGCTCTGCGCCGGCGGTGCAATCGGCGACGTTGCCGCCCGTGAGCATGAAGGCGACCGGGCGGCATTGGGCGTCTGTCAGGGCATGGATTTTGGTCGTGCGTCCGCCGCGCGATCGGCCGATCGCCTGGGCGCGCTCCCCCTTTGCCGCCGCTGGCGGAGCGATGCGCCTTGACCGCCGAGGAGTCGATGAGAAGCTGCGCCGGCGGCCCGCCAGCTTGCGCGAGCGCGTGGAAAAGATTGACCCATACGCCCTTTGCCGCCCAGCGCACATAGCGGTTGTAAAGCGTCTTCCTTGGTCCGTATTCCGAGGGCGCGTCGATCCAGCGCCCGCCGGATTTCAACACATGCACGACGCCGCTGATGACGCGCCTGTCGTCGACTCGCGCCTTACCCCTTGTGTCGGTGGGAAGATGCGGCGCAATCTTCTCAAACTGGGCGTCGGTCAGCCAAAAGCGATCGGGAATCATCGGCGCTTCCTTTCGGAAGCCTGTGAATCACGGCACCGCCCTCACGCCAATAACTTTATGGGTCCGAGCCCTAAATCGTTAGGTATATGTTCAAGTCGCACGAAAAAAGCGGTCTTTCCCTCAAGGCGAAGACGAAAAGCAATTTGGCGGATTTCTTCAGTTTTTCCCGAGCCGGCTTCCGAGAGTATGATCGTGCGGAAGTGCTTCAAAAGATCAGTCCACGTTAGCTGCGGGCCGGTTGAATAGGATTGTGATAAATCAGCATCATCGCTCTCCCGAAGATTGTCAGGAAGCTGGTGGAAGGTGCGATCTAACTGAATAAACGCGTATGGTTCTTCGTGGCCCTTCATCGTAGTGCAGCCTAGCAAAATAGTAAGAAATCAGCACGTTGCCCCAGGGAGCAGAGAGTCGGCCGTCGGTCTACCGCTTATATTCCGGCTGGAAGAGCGAAGGCAATTATTCCCCCTGGTGAGACGTGGAGCGACATTCCCCCTGGAGCCGACACGCTTTCGCGTGGGCGCTTGCCGGCGCTTCGGTCAAGGCCGGCCGTAGGCCGCCCCGCAAGGGGTCGCCTTGGGGGAAGCGCCGGCAAGCGCCATGATCGGCGGGTCGGTCGGGGTGCGCTGGTGGGGAAGCGAGAGGACGATGCTCGCCTTGTCGGCCGCGTCTTGAGCCCGACTCGTTGCAGGGCCGCGCGCGTCGGCGCTGCTTTCCGTCATGCCTGTTACCGCATGATGCTTCATGTCGTCCCTCTCCGGGCTACCCGCCCGACCCCGTGGCTTTTCCCGCAGGCTCTTGCCCATAAGAGACAAGGGCGAAGGCGGCGCGAAAAGCGCCCCACGCTTTTCGCACACTGCCGAAGTCGGGCGCGCGCCCACGCGACGCCCGAAAAAGACACGGGGTCGGGCGGGTAGCCCGACGCGCGCGGCCCGTGCTTTCTCATTCTTTCGGCCTGTTACCCCGCCTTACCCTAAAGGCGGGGTCTCTGGCGGGGTTGTCGCTATCGGACACACGTTCACGCCGCCATTGGCAGCTCGGCATCGGTCGCCTCGGGCGGCACAGGCAAGCCCAATTTTTGGAGCGGAAGGTAATGGAAATAGTACTGGCAGCCGACCGAGATCACGTAGTCGAGCACGTCCTTATATTGCGCGTGCCGGAACCAGTCATTGAGGATATAGATATACTCCACCTCGAAATTCAGCGGCGCGAGGAGCTTGCGATACTACTTTTTTTTGAAGTCGCATGTTTGCAGCTTCTCGTCGACCGATCCACGAATCTTTTGAAATTTCAGCTCGACGATGAACATGGTGTTGTTCACGACCACATAGATCGCGTCGTCGGGCAGCAGCTTTTTCGAGAGATGATCGCGGTAATCGATCCCGTGTTGGGCAAGCATTTTGTATAGGGCGTGTTTGCGGTAGCTCCGCGCCACCTCGCGACCGTCGTAATAGATAACTGAGCCCGTGACGCTGTAGCCGGGAGCGCGAGAGATCGCCGTTAGAAGGTCGCGCTCGTTCTCGAAGTTGAGCCCCGTGCGCGTATTGCCGCCGCCAATTCCGCCGGCCTTCATACGGCGATGGAAAGGGGAGCGCTCCATGTCGATATGGGGGATTTCATCAGGTCTCGATGCCGCTTGATTGAAAGGTCGATATATTTCTTGTCTTTCTCGATGCCGGTGAAATCACGATCGCCGATCAAAGCCGCCGCTATCCCGGTCGTGCTGCTGCCGGCAAAGGGATCGAGGATCGATGCGCCCGGTGGGGTAGAGGCGAGCACGATGCGTCGCAAGAGTTCGAGGGGCTTTTGTGTCGGGTGCTTTCCGTGCGTCTTCTCGCTCGGCTTCGGTGTATGCACGGCCCAAACCGATCGCATTTGCAGGCCGGGCTTCTTCATCATGTCGGCGGGCCATTCGCCGTTCTTCATAGCCTTGTAGTCGAAATAGTGCCGCGCATTCTTATCCTTGCGCGCCCAAAGCAGCGTCTCATGGGAGGCGGTGAAAACCCGGCAAGAGAGATTGGGCGAAGCGTTCGGCTTGAACCAGGCGATGTCGTTGAGCATGTGAAAGCCGTTTGCCTGGAGCGCATAGCCGCACTGATAGATCGAGTGATATGTGCCAGAGATCCAGATCGTGCCGTTGGGCTTCAACAGGCGACGCGCTTCCTCGATCCAGGCGCGATGAAAGTCCATGTCATCGGCAACGCCGCGCGATTTGTCCCAACCGCCTTTGTGGACGGGCGCACGTTTGCCACCGTGAACAGTGAAGCCGCCGTTTGAGAGAAAATATGGAGGATCAGCAAAAACCATGTCGAAGGACTCGGACGGCATGGCAAGCATAACGTTTAAGGCGTCGCCCCTGAACAATCGAAACCCGTCTGCCTCATAGGCGGCCTCCATAAGTCACTGAAATATACCATGCCGAGCCGGAATCGGGAGCACTTGCAGATCCAAGGTCAAAGAGAAGAATAGGACGGGAAACAGATATTGTGCGACAATGAAAAGTTGGCTCTGTCAAGCCGTTTTCTGTCTATGCCTATGTTGTCATGCTCTTTCACCATTGCGTTTCGGATTCTGCTTTTCCCTTTTTTCAAAGACGCATTCCCTGCTGAGTATTTTTCAATATGAGTATTTTCAAATGCGTATTCTTATATAGAGAGACCGGCAATTTCCGCCGCTCGGGAGCGGCAATCCTTGCCGCTCTTGACCGGCAAAATTTGCCGGTCAGGCGCGGCGGCGCGCAGGCTTATCCACAGTCAGAAATAGACGGTACAGGTTCGTCTTTCCAAGCCCGCGCTGCGTGATCTCCAAAAGGCCCGCCGTCTCCAGCTCCTTCAGATACGTGCGGACGCTTCGCTCCCCTGCGCCCATATCGTCGGCGAGCTTCAACTGCCCCGGAAAGCAGGCGTCGTCGGCCCAGGCGTATTTGAGCAGCATCGCATAGGCGAGCTTTGCGCCGACGGTCAGCTCCTTCTTGGTGAGGATGAAATTCGGCACCTGGGTGAAGCCGTGGCGGGTGACAGGATCAGCGCCAACAATCTCTATGTTGCGCGCGATTTCATTGAGCCGGGCAGCGACATGCTCCATATGCGCATTATACCTCGCCACTGCGCGCAAGCGGCGTCACGCGGCGTTTGTGGGGATATGAGGCGCGTCGCTCGCTATCGCTACGCTTGGTCGATCCCTCGTCCTTCGTCCCCGCTTCGCTCGTCAGTCTCATGATGCGCGACTGGCCAGGGCGAAGTCGACCGCCCTCCCCTGCCGAGCAATGGCGTGAGCATCTGCTGAAGCCCGCGCACAAGGTAGTTTGTCTCCTTGTCGCGCTCCAACAGCGCGGCAATCTGCGTGTCCTTCACCTGCGCTTGATCTTTCAGGAATGAGACATGCTCTTTCAGCATGGCGTTCTCGCTTTCGACTTGTGCGACATAGCGCGACATGTCGGACTGTGACGGGGTCGGACGCTCCATATTTTCCGGCGCGACGTTGTCGCGCTCGGCCGCGCTCGCGCGCGGTGTGTCGATGAGGGCGTTTGGCTCAACCACGGGCGCGACTCTGTGCGACATGTCGGCCTGCGGCGGAGTGTGTCGCACTTCGTCGGTAATCCCGTGCAATTGCGCGAGCTGCGTGATCGCTCGTGCAACAGAATCGGGATCGACGAAATAGGTGAGGCCGGTCGCGGTCTCCTCCTTGATGCAGTCAAGCCGGCCGGCGGCGCAGTAGCGTTGCAGGGAGCGGATGTTACGCGGAAGGCCACCCTCCGCGAACAGCCGCGCGGTCTCGTCCAGGGTCAGGGAATAGCGTGTCGCGCTCGGGCGCGCTGTGTCGGGCAGTGGCTGTCGGCCTTCGTCGGGCATTGACGCCAGTATATCACCGGCTCGTCGCACCTCTCGCCAATGTCCACATCTCGGTCTGAATTTCGGTTTTTGACCTAAAGCAGCCAGACTGCGGACGGTCTAATCGAGACGCAGCCGATCTGGATTTCAATGCATGATCACTAACCCGTTGCTGCCAACTATGGCCGGAGCGGGGGTCTATGGCTTCCGAAAATATTCCGCTACCATCCAAGTCACTGCATTTTAACCTGACGGAAGGGCCCAGCGATGCGTTCTGCACTATATTATCCCCATACCAAGCTTGAAAGCCAAAGCCTTTTGAAAACCAGCTTGTTGATGTGGGATCATCTGGAATTTATCGTGCCTTATCCTGAGTATAATACTTCGTACAGAAACAAGGATATCGAGCGCGCTATCGAACTATTCGGTGTGCAGCGTTGCCCAAGCAAGACAGACAAAAGCAAAGCACACGATATCATTGAGGATTTTGCAACTCGACCGCTACCGGACGCCTTTTTTTACAGGACAAATCACCAGGACCGATATTATGAAATTTACCCGCAGAAATTTATGGGTGAAACTTGGGAAATTCTTCAAGATTTGAAGCTAGCCGGAGATCCGCGCCAGAATGCTGATTATCCGCTAACAGAAACGGCCGGTCTCTCTGTTATGTCTATCCTGGCAGATTGCTGTGCGGGCACTACGCGCGTACGCGTCACAGATCGCGGAGCGGCCTACGCGGCCATAACCAATTTGCTCGTTCAAAAACCGGCAGGCGTCGCAGCCGACCGCTATGAACTTGTAGTCCCGTTGACGCTTGCCCTCATCAAAGCGAGTTCGATTCCACTAGAAAACTTGATCAATTTCCGCGAACGAGAGCACAAAGCAGGCGGCCATACACTTCGGGCCCTGCGCCATCGTTACCTGGATAACATTGAGACCCACATCCAATCGCTGCAAAAAGCCGAGACCAGAGAAGACTGGCAAGAACTTGACCGCACTTTTGAGCTAAAAATGAAAGACGATCTTCGCGATCTCAAGGACGAACTGAGGCTGGCGCGCGCAGACGCCGTGTTTTCAAAGGAATTTGTAACAAGTATTGTTGTTGCTGGAGCCTCTGCTTGGGGTGCCATGCATGGGCTGCCACTGGAAATACCACAAGCGTTTACCGCGATGGGTGCACCAGTAACTGTAGGTGGATTACTTTCAACAAAGACTAAATATTCCAACTCTCGCAAATCAATTATGCAAAAACACCCAATGGCTTACTTGTATGAATTAGAAAACTCACGCTAAATGCTGTGCGAGAAGGTTCGAAAGCGACGCACGCGGTTGTCGGCGGACGGCAGCTTCTGGCGGCACAAAGCAGAAAATTCCATTGCCAATCAGCGCAGGTTGCGAAACTCGTCCAGCATGTCGGCCCAGCGTTGCATCAGTTCGATACGCTCGGGCCAGTAACTCGCGCGGTTATAGGCGCGCCGCACCGCGTTCTCATTCTGATGCCCAAGCATCGCTTCTATCACGTCTGGTCGGATACCCCTCTCATTGAGGATCGTGCTCGCCGTCGAGCGGAAACCGTGGGCGGTCATTTCCTCCTGGCTGAACCCCATGCGTCGCAGGGCGGAATTCATGGCGTTCTCGGAAAGGGGCCGCCGGTTCGACCTGATGGAGGGAAACACAAAATCTCCGCTCTCTGAAAGCGGCCAAATTTCCCGGAGCACTTCGAGGGCCTGCTGGGAGAGGGGCACATCTAAATGACGCCGCATCTTCGCCCGCTCGGCCGGAATGCGCCAAACCGCTTTTGTAAGGTCGATCTCTTTTCGGCGTGCGCCGCGAACCTCGCCGGGCCGTGCGCAAGTTAATGCGGTGAAGAGCAATGCCGCCCGGATCGTCGGCCAGCCGTCATACTCATCTATTGATCTCAGCAGGCCGCCCACCTGCCGCTCGTCGACGATTGCCGCCCGATGCTTCACTCTCGGGGGAGTGAGCGCGCCCGCCAGGGCCGTTGTCGGATCGTTCGTGGCGCGTAAGGTGACGATCGCCAACCGGAAGACCGCGCTGATGGTCGAGCGTAGCCGACGGGCGGTCTCTCGTCGTCCACTGCGTTCGACCTGCTTCAAGAGATCGAGAACTTCGGCCGATGTGATTTCGGCGATCGGTCGGGACGCGAGCGGGGCGGCGATGTCTTCCAGCATCCAGCGAAGCTTCGCCCTCGTCATCTTGGCCGATCCCTTGGCCTCGTGCGCTTCAAGAAACTCGGCGGCGATCAGGCTAAAAGTGTTCTTGGCGGAGGTCTCTGCGGCGAGCCGATCGAGCTTCTTCTTGACGTTAGGATCAATGCCCGAGGCGAGAAGCTTCTTTGCCTCGTCGCGCTTCGCGCGCACGTCCGCCAAAGAGAAGAGGGGGTAGGCTCCGAGAGCCAGGAGCCGTTCTTTCCCCAAGAAGCGGTATTTGAGCCGCCAAAGTTTTGAGCCGTTCGGCTGGACGACCATGTGCAAGCCGCCGCCATCGAAGAGCTTGTAGGGCTTCTCGGCCGGCTTCGCGTTCTGAATGTCAAACTGCGTGAGCGACATCGGGGGTATCGCCAAAAGCGGAAATTACCGCGATGCCCCTAATCTACCCCCTTATCGGCGAGAAACAACGTTCCGCCATGAGCAGCTATGACACGAAAATCCGTCCTAACTACCTGATTCTAAGTTCTTTATGAGGGATTATGAGACGCCTTGAAATGAGGTGATGGTGCCCAGGGGCGGAATCGAACCACCGACACTGCGATTTTCAGTCGCATGCTCTACCAACTGAGCTACCTGGGCCCGCGCGTGGCGCGTGGAGGGGCTTATAGAAAGGGCGTCGTCTCTTGTCCAGCGGCTAAAGCAACTTTTCTCCATCGCTTGCCGGCGGCGCCGGCTTCCCCTAAACCCGGGCCTGGAACTGGAGGGAATATGAGCGATATCAGGCGAATTGGCGCGGGTCCGCGCATGAGCAAGGCGGTCGTGCGCGGCAATGCCGTCTATACGGCCGGTCAGGTGGCCGAGAAGACCAAGGGCGGCTCCGTCGCCGACCAGACCCGCGAGATCCTCGGCCTCATCGAGGCGCTGCTGGCGGAAGCGGGCAGCGAGAAGGCCAAGATCCTCTCGGCGACCATCTATCTCTCCGACATCTCTACTTTCGCCGAGATGAACGGCGTCTGGGATGTGTGGGTGGACAAGGAAAATCCGCCGGCGCGCGCGACCGTCGAGGCGAAGCTCGTGACGCCGGATTACAAGGTCGAGATCGCCGTCATCGCGGCGAGGTAGTCCCCGAAAGGGGCAAGGCGGTCCCGGACAGGGGATTGTCGGGGTCCCACCCATAGCGCAGCGTCTCGAATCGGATGGCGAGCATGTCGATCAGAAGCAGGCGGCCGACGAGGCTCTCGCCGAAGCCGACGATCTCGCGAATGACTTCCAGCGCCATCATCGCGCCCACGACGCCGGCCAGCGCGCCCAATATTCCCGCCTCCTCGCAGCTCGGCACGGTTCCGGGCGGCGGGGGCTCGGGGAAGAGGCAGCGATAGGTCGGGTTCGGCCTGCCGTCCGGCCCGGTCTCGAAAGGCCGCAGCGTCGTGAGCGAGGCGTCGAAGCCGCCGACCGCCGCGGTGACGAGCGGCTTTTTCTCATGGAAGCAGGCGTCCGAGACGAGATAGCGCGTCGCGAAATTATCCGAGCCGTCGGCGACGATGTCATAGCGGGCGACGAGCGCGCGGGCGTTCTCCTCCGTCAGCCGCTCGGCGTGCGGCTCGACGCGGACATGCGGATTGAGCCGGGCGATCGCCTCTTGCGCGCTGTCGACCTTGAGGCGCCCGACGCCTCCCGTGTCGTGGATCACCTGCCGCTGGAGATTGGAGAGCGACACGGCGTCGTTATCCACAATGCCGAGCGTCCCCACGCCGGCGGCGGCGAGATATTGCAGCAGAGGCGCGCCAAGGCCCCCAGCGCCGACGGCAAGCACGCGTGAAGATTTGAGTTTTTGCTGCCCGGGGCCGCCGATCTCGCGCAGCACGAGATGGCGGGCGTAGCGTTCGATCTCCTCGGTGCTGAGGCTCATCCGGTCTCCGGCGCTTGCATTGGATATCGAGCCGGCGATGCTGCGACTCGCGCCGATTCGGGCGCAAGGCGGCAGACGGCTTTTCCCATGACCATAGCGGCTTCGCCGCCCGGTCTCCAGCCGAAGGAATATGACGAGATCGAAGCGGCCGTCCGTTCGACCGCGCGCGGCCGCCTCTTTCTCGCGGAGCACGCCCGGCGCGCGCGTGCCCGCCGCGATCGAGCGGCTGGAGGCGCGCCTCGAGGCCCGGCAGGCGCTGGCGCCGGTCGAGGCCTGCATCTTGACCGATCGGCTGAGCGAACTTTCCTGGTCGCTGCCCGAAAGGGGGTCGAGGATTTCGTTTGCGGAAAGCTCGACGCGCTGGCGTGGGAGTTTCGCGGGGCCGGGAGCGTGGCGAAGGCTGTCGAGAGGCGGGCGGCGCGGGAGCCTGTCGTCGCGGTGGTTGCGGAACCGGGGAAGCCGGAGCCCGGGCCGCGGGCGTGGTGCCGCCGCCGCGTTGGAGCCGATCCGCGCCGACCGGATCGACGCGCGCCTTGCGGCGCTGTCAGGGCTGGACCGTCTGCCCCTTATCGACCGTTTCGCGCTTTTCGCCTGAAGCCTTGAGGGCCGCGCGCCCGACGCCGCCGAGCGAGGCCGCGCCGCGCGCATAGGCGATATTGTCCAGGAACTGGCGGGCGCAATTTTCCCATGTGAAGGTCAGCGCATGAGCCCGCGCCGCCTCGCGCGGAATGTCGAGCGCCGAGAGCGCCGCCGCGCGCAGGTCGTCGTCCAGCGCGCCGGCGCCGCTCCCGCCGACGACGTCGAGCGGGCCCATCACCGGGAAGGCGGCGACGGGAAGGCCGCAGGCCATGGCCTCGAGCAGCACGATGCCGAAAGTGTCGGTGCGGCTCGGAAAGACGAACACGTCCGAGGAGGCGTAGAGCGCCGCAAGCTCGACGGGGGTCTTCACGCCGACAAATCTCGCATGGGGGTAGCGCGCCTCGAGCGAGGGGCGCGCCGGCCCGTCGCCCGCCACGAGCTTCGACCCGGGTAAATCGAGGGCGAGGAACGCTTCGAGATTTTTTTCGACGGCGAGACGGCCGGCATAGAGGAAGATCGGGCGCGGGAGATCGAGGGGGATTTTCGCGCCGGGATGGAAAATCCCGTGATCGACGCCGCGCGACCAGCGCAGCAGGCGCCGAAAGCCGCGCGCGTCGAGCTCGCGCGCGAGGCTCGGGGTCGAGACCATGGCGCCGGCGCCGGCATTGTGGAAGCGGCGCAGCGCGGCATAGGCGACGCCCACCGGCAGACCGGTCCGCGCGTGGATATATTCGGGAAATCGCGTATGGAAGCTCGTCGTGAAGACGCGCTTGTTGCGCAGGCAGACGGCGCGGGCCGCGAGGCCGATCGGCCCTTCGGTCGCGATGTGGATATGGTCGTATCCCTGGTCCATTCTTCGGCGCGCGGCGCGCGGCGTCGCGAGCGCGAGGGAAATCTCCCGATAGGTCGGCATCGGGAAGGAATGGAAGTCGCGCGGCGTCAGGAAGTCGATCTCGGCGCCGAGCGGCGCCGCCGCGCGCGCGACGGATTCGAGCGAACGCACGACGCCGTTGACCTGGGGCCGCCAGGCGTCCGTCGCAACCAGAATCCGCATTACGCGGCCGCCGCGCTCGGCGCGGGCAGCGCCTTGATCCGCGTCTGCGGATTCGCGTCGCGCTCCGTCGCGGTGGTCAGCCAATGGAGGATTTCGAAAGTTCCGTCCGCATGTTCGGCGATCGCCGTGCAGCTTTCGACGAAATCGCCGGTATTGACGTAGAGCACGCCGTCAATGGTCTTGATGGTAGCGTGGTGGATATGGCCGCAGACCACGCCGTCGACGCCGCGGCGCGCGGCTTCCGCGGCGAGCGTCTGCTCGAAATCGCCGATGAAATTGACGGCTTCCTTCACCTTCAGCTTCGCCCAGGCGGAGAAGGACCAGTAGCCGACGCCGAACAGGCGGCGGAAACGGTTGAGAACGGTATTGGTCGCGATGGCGACGTCATAGGCCCAGTCGCCGAGAAAGGCGAGCCAGCGGGCGTTGCGCACGACGATGTCGAATTGATCGCCATGGATGACGAGCATCTTCTTGCCGCCGGCCGTCTCGTGCACCGCATGGTCCACCACCTCGACGCCGCCGAAGGTGAGGCCCGTATAGTCTCGCGCGAATTCGTCGTGATTGCCCGGAACATAGATCACGCGCGTTCCCTTGCGGGCCTTGCGCAGCATCTTCTGCACGACGTCATTATGCGCCTGCGGCCAGTGCCAGCCCTTGCGCAGCTTCCAGCCGTCGACAATGTCGCCGACGAGATAGATCGTGTCGGCGTCGTTGTGCTTGAAAAAATCGAGAAGCAGATGGGCCTGCGCGGCCTTGGCGCCGAGATGCAGGTCGGAAAGGAAGAGCGTGCGGTAGCGTCTGGGCTCGGGCTCGGCGGGCGGATGCGCGCGGAAATTCGTCAGATTCTGTTCGGCCATGAGCGCTTTGCCTCTCGCCGTCGACATCGTACGACGCCTTTCACCAGATTCAGGTCACAGCGAGATGACAGCCGCGCGGCGCGCATTTGACGAGCGGCCGCGTCGTTCGATATTTCGAACAGAATCGGATAATGTGCCGTCCGATTTCGGGAGGTTCGCAGGTTCGATGGGCGTCGAAGGCAAGGAAAAGCACAAGATTCTGGAGGCGGGAGCGCTCGCGCTCTCGGGCCAGCTCGGCGCGACCATCCAGCGCCTGCGCAAGGCCTATAATCTCTCCCTTTCGGAACTCTCCCAGCAATCGGGCGTCGCCAAGTCGATCATCAGCCAGATCGAGCGCAACGAGACCAATCCGACGCTCGCCACCATCTGGCGTCTCGCCCAGGCGCTCGACGTCTCGATCGAGCGGGTGCTGCAGACGACCGAGGACGAGCCTTTTCTCGAGAAGACGAGCAGGGCGGATACGCCGATCCTGCTGTCCGACGACGGCAAATGCCGGCTCGCCATCATCGGCTGGATCAAGACGGTGGAGTGGCTACAAGTCTACGATCTCGCCGCCGATCCCGGCGGCGCGCTCGAATCGGACCCCCATCAGCGCGGCTCGGTGGAGAGCCTCTCCGTCCGGGAAGGCGAGCTCGAGGTCGAGGTCGCGGGCGTGAAGGAGACGGCGAAGGCCGGCGAGACGCTGCGCTATCGCTGCGACCGGCCGCATGTGATCCGCAATCTCGGCAAGACGACGGCGCAGGCGACCATGGTCTGCATCCTCAAAGCCGCGGTCATGGAATAGCGGCCTTGCGGCCCGGGAGGGGCGGAAGCCGCCGCGCTGTCGGCGACCGGCGCTTTTTTCCTCCGGCTCGGCGGCCGTTCGCGACGGCCCGCTCAGAAAAGAAGGCGGGCGGCTCGCGCCGTCCGCCCGGAACTCGAAAGCGATATCGCCACCCGAGGCTTAGGAGATATCGCCCACATGCTTCTGGCTGTAGAGCTGGACGCCGAGCTGCTTGATCAGCTCCTGCTGCGTCTCCAGAAAGTCGATATGGCCTTCCTCGCTCTTGATGATGCGCTCGAAGAGCTCCATCGACACGCGGTCATTGATGGAGTCGCAATAGACGGCGGCCTCGATATACATGGCGCGGGCGTCGACCTCCGTCGAAAGATCGGCCGCGATGATCTCCTCGACCGTCTGGCCGATGCGCAACGGATCAAGCACCTGCATATTGGGGAAGCCTTCGAGGAACAGGATGCGCGCCGTGAAATCGTCCGCGTGACGCATCTCCTCGATGGATTCCTTGCGCCACTTCTCGGCGAGCTCCTTGAAGCCCCAATTGTCGAAGATGCGATAATGCAGCCAATATTGGTTGACTGCCGTCAGCTCTGCGCGCAGCCCGCGATTGAGATATTCGATAACCTTCGCGTCGCCGCGCATGTGCAATCCCTTTCCATAGTCATGATCACGCCGCCAGTCCGTCGGCGCGGCAGCTATCACAATCGCCGTTTCCGCCGCATTCGTCCAGCCTCGCGGCGGAGTGCTGGTCGACAATCGCGACGATGCTGCGCACGCAGCGCCCGCATTTGGCCTCGCAGCCCATGTTGCGGAAGACCGAGGCGACCGAGGCGCGGTCGGGGCGAGACCCCAGGGTTTCACGCACATCGCGATCGGACAGGACGTTGCAGGAACAGACGATCATTGCTTCGCCTAGTTTGGAAAGATTGCAAACTACCTTTTACATCAGTAGGTTACAACGTTTCCTCGGTTTTGCAACCCGGCCTTTGTCGGTTTTCCGACATCAACCCGGCTGTCCTGTCGATCACCGCAATCGGCGTGCCGACGAACCTGATTTTGGAAATCTTCCACGCTCGGCAATGGCCTAAAGACAAAAAGGCTGCGGCGCCAAAGCGCTGCAGCCCCAGACGGCCTGCCGGCGAAAGCCGCCGCCGCGCGACGGCCCTTGATCGCGTCCTACCAGCGCGGCCCCCCGCCGCCCCAGCCCTGGCCGCCCCAGGGGCGATATCCCCAGCCGCCGCCCCAGGGACGCGGGCGCCATCCATAGCCGTCGCCCCAGGGACGCGGGCGCGGCCGCCATCCATAGCCATACCCATATCCGCCGCCGCCCCAGCCGCAGCCATAGGGGCCGCACCAGATTTTCTCGATCCCCGGCGCGTTCCCGGCCGCGGCGCCCGGATCGATCCCGGGAAGCGCCTGCGCGGGGGCGAGAGCGGCCGCCGAGGCGCCGGCGGCGGCCAAGGCGGCGAGCAAGTTTTTGACGATACCGGATTTCATGGCGCATTCTCCTGCGGAAATTCGACAGGCGAAGCGTGCCGCGCGCGGCTTGAACCGTCGCTGAAGCCTTCATTCATAAACGATAAAGGAAACGAGCCTTTCCATGCCGCAACTCATCGGCGCCGTCGACCAGGGCACGACCAGCACGCGCTTCGTCGTCCTCGACGAGGAGGGCGAGATCCGCGCTTTCGACCAGCGCGAGCATGCGCAGATCTATCCGCGTCCGGGCTGGGTCGAGCACGACGCGGCGGCAATCCTCGCCAATACGAAAGCCGCGATCTCGGGCGCGCTGGAGAAAGCGCGTCTCTCGCCCGCCGACCTCGCCGGCGTCGGCGTCACGAATCAGCGCGAAACGACCGTCTTGTGGGACCGCGCCACCGGCGCGCCCCTATACAACGCGCTCGTATGGATGGACACGCGCACTCAGCCTCTGGTCGACCGCTTTGCGGCGACGGGCGCGGGCGACCGGATGCGCGCGGCGACCGGCCTGCCGCTCGCGACCTATTTCTCGGCGTTGAAGCTCGCCTGGCTGCTCGATAACGTCGCCGGCGCGCGCGAGAAGGCCGAGCGCGGAGACGCGCTTTTCGGCACGATGGACAGTTGGCTCATCTGGAACATGACCGGCGGCCCCAGGGGCGGGCGCCATATCACGGACGCGACAAACGCCTCGCGCACGCAGCTCATGAATCTCGCGACGCTCGCCTGGGACGACGAGCTGCTGACTCTCTTCGGCGTTCCCCGCGCCTGCCTGCCCGAAATCGTCTCGTCGAGCGAGATCTACGGCGCCTGCGTCGCGCCGCTTCCGGGCGTTCCCCTCGCCGGGGCGCTCGGCGACCAGCATGCGGCGCTGCTCGGCCAGGCCTGCCTCAAGCCGGGCGACGCCAAGAACACTTACGGCACAGGCTGCTTTCTGCTGATGAACACGGGCGAGACGCCGCATGTCTCGACCGCCGGCCTGCTGACGACGCTCGGCTACAAGCTCGGCGCCGCCAGGCCCGTCTATGCGCTCGAAGGCTCCATCGCCATAGCCGGCGCCTTGGTGCAATGGCTGCGCGACAATCTCGGCCTCATCGAGTCGAGCCAGGAAATCGAGGCGCTCGCCAGAACCGTTCCCGACAATGGCGACGTCTATTTCGTGCCCGCTTTCTCGGGTCTCTATGCGCCGCGCTGGCGCGGCGACGCGCGCGGAATCATCGCCGGGCTGACGCGCTTCTCCAACAAGGGACACATCGCCCGCGCGGCGCTGGAGGCCGCCGCCTATCAGACGCGGGAAGCGCTCGCGGCGATGGTCGCGGATTCGGGCGTCGCCGTCGGCGAATTGAAGGTCGACGGCGGCATGGCGGCGAACGACCTCCTGATGCAGTTCCAGGCCGACATGCTCGGCGCGCCCGTGGTGCGGCCGAGGCATCTCGAAACGACCTCGCTCGGCGCCGCCTACGCCGCGGGCCTCGCCGTGGGCGTCTTCAAGAGCGTGGACGACATCGCCTCTCACTGGCGCGCGGCGAAGCGCTTCGAGCCGGCGATGACGGAGGGAGAGAGGGCGCGGCTCGTCGCGTCATGGGAGAAGGCGGTGGAGCGGTCGCTCGGATGGGCCGTTTAGCGATCCGGCCCAAGCAATCCGCAACGACGGCGCGCGAGCGAATCAACTGGAACCAGTATAAGAGCCGCGCCGCGGCTTGATTGATCCTGCGGACCAACGGCCTAATCGAAATCCACCGTCAGCCCGTGCTTGGCGAGCTCCTTCTCGACCGCGTCGAGAATGCGCTGCAATTCCTCTATGTCGATTTCCTTGTCATGGTCGGGCGCGTCCCAGGCGTCGATCTCGTCCAGGCGCACGACGAAGTCCGTCTCCTCGCCCGATTCGGCGTCCGGAGCCTCGGCGTGGATGGTCAGCATGCGGCCGTCCTGATATACGCGGATCGCGCCTTCCGTTATTTCGACCTTGATCTTCGCCCGCGCCATGGTCGCCCTCTCCGCCGATGGTCAAATGAGCCCAGCCAGCGAGGCGGCCTTGCGCATCAGGGTGGGCAGCCCTTCTCTATCTAGATTGCGCCGCGCCGCCCAGCGGCAATTGGAAGCGAGCGGCGTCCTTGCGCCGGCCCGCGCGACGAAGACCGTGGCCGTAAGCGCGAAATGGGTAAAGACATGCGCGACCGGTTCCGGCAAAGCGCGCCAGTCCGCTTCACAGGGCGCGAAGGCCAGCCATTCCTCGGGCCCGACGTCGCGTGTGAAAGGCGTCGCGGGAAAAGCGCTCATCCCCCCGAAAAGCCCCTTCTCCGGGCGGCGGCTCAGCAGCGTCTCCTCGCCGCGCCTCAAGATGAAGATCGCGCCGCGCCGCCTGGGCTTCTCGGCCTTTTGCGCCTTGACCGGATAGGCTTCCTGCGCCTGCGCGGCGAAGGCGGCGCAGCCGGCGGCCCATGGGCATGCGCCGCAGGTGGGCGCGCGGGGCGTGCAGACCGTCGCGCCGAGATCCATCAGCGCCTGCGCGAAATCCCCGGCGCGGGCGGGCGGCAGGAGCGCCTCGACCTTTTCGCGGATGCGCGACTTCGCCTGCCGCGCCGGCGTCTCGATGGCGTGAAGGCGCGCCATCACGCGCTCGACATTGCCGTCGACCGCCGCGCAGGGCTTTTCGAAAGCGATGGCCGCGATCGCCGCCGCCGTATAGGGTCCGACGCCCGGCAGCGCGAGCAGCTCCTCCTCGGCTTCCGGAAAGCGCCCGGCGTGATCGCGCGCGACCCTGCCCGCGCAGGCGTGGAGGTTGCGGGCGCGGGCGTAATAGCCGAGCCCCGCCCAGGCCGCGAGCACGTCGTCGAGCGGCGCCGCCGCCAGCGCCTCCACCGTGGGCCAGCGCGCGAGGAATCGTTCGAAATATCCCTTGACCGTTGCGACGCCGGTCTGCTGCAGCATGATCTCGGAGAGCCAGACGGCGTAAGGATCCGCCCGCGCGCCGGGCGGCGCGCGCCAGGGCAGGTCGCGGCGATGCGCGTCGTACCAGGCGAGGAGGGCGGGGCCGAGCTTTCGCCGCTCGGCGGGAGGCTTTATCATCGGCGCTCAGCTTTACGGGCCTCTCGGCCCCGCGGGCAAGGGCGTAGGGGAGGGAAGAAGCCGCATGAGCGTCGCGCCGCGTGGAAAAGGCGTCTTCGCCCGCCCGCTCGCCGAATATGTGCTTCGCGAGCTCGATCCGCTCGTGGCCAGGCAGGGCTTTGGCGAGGCGTCTCTCCTCATGCAATGGCGCGAGATCGTGGGCGCGCGCATCGCCGAGATCTGCGCCCCCGAGCGGCTGCAATGGCCGGCCCGCGCGCGCAAGCCTTCCCCCCACAAGCCCCAGGAGCCGGCGACGCTCGTCCTGCGCGTCGAGCCGGGCTTCGGGCTTGAAATTCAGCACATGGGCCCGGCGATCGTCGAGCGGGTCAACGCGCATCTCGGCTGGCGCTGCGTCGCCCGCCTGACCTTGCGGCAGCAGGCGCTTGCGGCCCCTGCCGGGAAAAAGCGCCCCCGCCCGGCCCCCGCCGACCCCGCCGCCCGCGCCCGAGCCGAGGCGGCGACCGAGGGCGTGGAGGAGGCGCGCCTGCGCGCCGCGCTGGTGCGGCTCGGCGAAAGGGCGCTCGCGCCGCGAAGCAAAGCGTAATCCGCCACGCAAAAGCCCGTCCAAAGGGGAGTTTCGAGCCCGCGCGCGGGAACGCTTGCAATCCACTGCGCTTGCGAATAGTTTCGCGCCGCTTCGGGCCGCCATAGCTCAGTTGGTTAGAGCACCAGATTGTGGATCTGGGGGTCCCCCGTTCGAGCCGGGGTGGCGGTACCATTCTCTTCCGCAATTTTCGATCGACAGAGACGCACGGGCGCGCATCCGCGTGCAACCGGGAAATCCAAGCGCGGAAGTCTCTCTGCGTTCGTTTGACCACGAGCTTGAGTTGGTGGCGAGGACTTATGAGGGCGAGCGCACGGCGGTAGGCATAGAGCGAGGATCAAAATTAAAGCGGTCGCAACAACGACAGCTGCGCCAATCAATTGCTTATCTGGATCAAAGAGAGAAGCGAGACGCACAGTGTGAGTAGGAATACCGGCCCCCTCCCCGACGGGCCATGTCGAGCGCCTCCACTGCGTCCTCGCCGCCCCCACGTCGCGCTGCGACAAAACACGGATCTTGTCTGCAATTGCGCCAATTAGCGGACGTCAGTGATTCTGACTTATTGAAGGTCCGCGAACCGGTATCCCACGCCCGTTTCGGTCGTCAAAAGGCGCGGATGCGCTGGGTCGTCCTCGATTTTTCCTCTGAGTTGTCCCACGAAGACCCGCAAATATTGGGTGTCGTTCTCATGCGCCGGCCCCCAAACGGCGCGTAGGATTTCACGATGCGAAACGGGCCGACCGACGCGTCTCGCGAGGAAGACCAGAACGTCGAACTCTTTTGGCGTGAGTTTCAACGTTTCCTCGCGTTTGCGGACGAGACGCTTGCCGACGTCAATGACGAGTTCTTCAATGGTGATTTGATCAGGCTCGGCGGCGGTGCTGGCGCGCCGGAGCGCCGTACGCATCCGCGCCAGCAACTCATCCATGCCGAAAGGCTTCTCGACATAGTCGTCGGCCCCGAGGTCCAGGGCCATGACTTTTTCCGCCTCTCGATCCCGCGCGGATAGGACGATGACTGGCGTATTCGTGAAAACGCGGATTTTGCGGAGCGCTTCCTTCCCATCCATGTCGGGAAGGCCAAGATCGAGGATGATGAGGTCCGGCACGCCGTCGCGCAAGGCGTCGAACGCTTCCGCCGCTGTCGTCGCGCTGACGACCTGATAGCCCGAAGCTGTCAAAGCCGGGCGCAGAACGCGCAGGATTTGAGGTTCGTCGTCGACGATGAGAACCTTGTGGCTGCTCATGCGCATGGTCCGCCTTAAGCTTCCTCGGCGGCCGGAAAGCGCATGACGATTCTCGTCCCGCGCCGGCGGATCGCGGGGCTTTGCGCGATGATCTCGCCGCCCATTGCATGGACGAGCCCGCGACAAATGGAGAGGCCGAGACCCGTGCCGGCCTTTCGTCCGTCGGGGCGCCCGCCGCGGTAGAATTTTTCGAAGATCCGCTCGAGATCGGAGGCTTTCACGCCGGGCCCCTCATCAGTGACGGTTATGACAACTTCCGCGCCCTCGCGACGCGCATGAACGATCGCGCCGCCCGGCCCGCCATATTTGTGCGCGTTATCCAGCACGTTGAAAAGGACCTGACCGAGAAGATTTGCGTCTCCGCGGATTGGCCGAAGTTCCGGAGAGACGCTGATCGCCGTCTTCTGCGCGGGGTAGGTTTTGCGGATGCGCTCGACGGCGTCGCGGATCACGGCCGCAACGTCGACGAGATCACGGCGGGGCGCCAAGCCTCCCGCTTCGATACGCGACATGTCGAGCAGATTGGCGATGAAGCGGCCGAGCCGCGCGGCCTCTTCCTCTATCGACGCCATAAGATCGCGCCGGTCCTCAGGCGACAGTTTCTCACCGAGTCGCCGCAGGCTGGTGATCGCCGCCGTGATCGAGGCCAGCGGCGTGCGAAGATCATGTGAGAGCGACGCCAACAAGGTCGTGCGCAATTTCTCATTCTCCTGGAGCGCCGCCGCCTTTATGGAGTCGCCGACCAGACGGGATCTGTCGAGTGCGATGGCCGTCTGCTCGAGCAATGCCGTCAACATGTGCTCTTCCTGCCCGGTGAAGGGCTCGTCGCGCCGCTTTGGCTCGACGCCAAGAACCGCGACGACGCCGCGCGGCGTCGCGAGCGGACGGAATTGAAAGCGGACATTCGGCAGCGTGCCGGTTCGCCAGCCGGAGGCCTCGACCTTGTCCAGCGCCCATCTGGCCGCGCCATCTTCGCCCGCGTCGAGTTGATCGAGCGGCGGCCATGATGCGGCGATGGAAAGCGCGCCGTCGTCCGGCTTGAGGAGGACTACGCGCGGCGCTTCCATCGCCCTTTGAACCTGCGTCGTCGTCACCCACATAATGTCGTCTTCGCTGGTCGAGGCGGACAGCTTCCTGGAAAAATCGAAGAGGGATTGCGCCGTCTCGGCTCTGCGGCGCATCGCCTGTGATTGTTCGCGCATCCGGCTCGCGAGCATCCCTGTGACGGTCGCGACGGAGAGCGAAACGAGGAGTTCGAGAAACTCCTGCGGCTCCGATACGGTGAAACCATAGCGTGGCTCGACGAAGAAGAAGTCGCACGCGAAGAAGGAGAGAACGGCGGCTGCGATCGCGGAGAAGAGGCCTAGCCAAATGGCGCAGACCATCACCGGCAGCAGAAAAATCACCGCCATGTTCGGGATGGGGAGCCAGCGATCAATCAAGAGGCCGACGCCGACGGTCAGGAAAACGGCGACTAGGGCGGCGGCGAGGCCCGCCCAGAAATTGGAAGGCCTGGCCGGCTTCCATGTGAGCCCCGTCTGGGCGCTTTCGCCGGCGCCGGCGAGAAGCACGGCGATATCCTTCGCCCGCCGCGCGATCTCGTCCGGAAGCGAGCGCCTGAAAAGCGTCCCCATAAAGCCCGTGCGGGATCGGCCGAGCACGATCTGGGTGATGTTTTCCTGCCGTGCGAATTTAAGGATTTCGCCCGCGAGATCGTCGCCGGAAAGCCGCGCGGTCTCGGCCCCGAGGCGCTCGGCGAGATGAAGGGCGTCGTCGATCTTTCGAACGACTTGCGCCGATTGCGCCTCATGGCCCGTCCGCTCGACATGGGCGGCGATCCATGAGGCGTTGAGGGCGCTGGCCAAACGGGCGGCTTCCCGGACCGCGCCCTCCGACCCCTCAGCGCCGACGCAAACGAGGAGCCGCTCGGACGTCGCCCAAGGCCCTTCAATGGCGCCTTGCCGCAGGAACGCGACCATCTGATCGTCGACGCGCTCCGCGGTGCGGCGCAGAGCCAGTTCGCGTAGCGCGGTCAGATTGCGTGGCGTGAAGAAGTTTTGCGTCGCGCGTCGCGCTGTCTCGGGGACATAGACCTTTCCCTCCCGCAGTCGCTGGAGCAGTTCGTCGGGCGTTATGTCGACGAGAATGACGTCGGCCGCATCCTGAAGCATGCGATCGGGCACGGTCTCACGAACGGCGACGCCGGTGATCCTGGAGACGACGTCCGCAAGGCTCTCTAGATGCTGAATGTTGAGCGCGCTCCAGACGTCGATGCCCGCGTCCAGAAGCTCTTCGACATCCTGCCAGCGCTTCGGATGCCGGCTGTCCGGCCCATTGGTGTGGGCGAGTTCGTCGACGACGATGAGCCTGGGCTTTCGCGCCAGGGCGGCGTCGATGTCGAACTCCTCGATAACGCGGCCGCGATAGGCTATTTTTCGCCTCGGCAGGATTTCCAGCCCCTCAGCCAAGGCCTCCGTCTCTTTGCGGCCATGCGTTTCGATGAGACCGATGACGATGTCCTGCCCCTCGGCGCGCGCGGCGCGGGCGCGCGCGAGCATTGCATAAGTCTTGCCCACGCCCGGCGCGGCGCCGAGAAAGACGCGCAGCTTCCCCTGTCCCTCCTTGCCGGTCAGGGCGAGAAGGGCGTCAGGGTCGGGGCGGCGTTCTTCCAGGCTCAAGCGCGGCGCTTCTCCAATCTTATCTCAGCGCGTCCAGCGCCATGTTCAGCTTCAGGACGTTTACGCGCGGCTCTCCAACGAAGCCGAAGATGCGGTTGTCGATATGCTCGTCAACAAGGGCCTGGACGCGATCCTCAGGAAGCCTTCGCGCCTTTGCAACGGCCGAGACTTGCGCCAGAGCGTATTGCGGCGAGATGTCCGGATCGAGGCCCGAGGCCGACGTCGTAACGGCGTCGGCCGCGACCATGCCGATGCGTCCGGCGGCGAACTCCGCTTCGATGGCCGCATTGACGCGATCGACGAGTTTCCTCGATGTTGGTCCGAGATTGGAGCCCATTGAGTTCGCCGCGTTATAGGGCGCGTCGACGGTCTTGGAGGGGTCCGCCGGGTCGGGCCCGAGGGTGGCGGAAGGCCGTCCGTGAAAATACCGATCGCTGACGAAGTTCTGCCCGATGAGCGCCGAGCCGACGACGTTGCCGTCGCGCTCGATCAGACCGCCATTGGCCTGCGCCGGGAGCGCGAGCTGAGCGATGGTTGTGATCGCAAAAGGATAAGCCAGGCCTGTGACGGCGGTGAACAGCAGGATCATCACGATTGCCGGACGAATTTGAGAGAGCATGGGCGCCTCCTCAGGCGAGATGCAGCGCGGACACGATCAGGTCGATCGCCTTGATCCCGAAGAAGGGGACGACGAGACCGCCAAGTCCGTAAATGAGCAGATTGCGGCGCAGAAGCGCGGCCGCGCCGACGGGCCGATATTCGACGCCCCTCAAGGCGAGCGGAATCAGGGCGACGATGATCAGGGCGTTGAAGATGACCGCTGAGAGGATGGCCGACTGGGGCGAGGCCAGCTTCATGACGTTGAGCGCATCGAGCTCGGGAAAGGCGACGACGAATAGCGCGGGGATGATTGCGAAATATTTCGCGACGTCATTGGCGATCGAGAAGGTCGTCAGGGAGCCGCGCGTCATCAGCAATTGCTTGCCGATCTGCACGATCTCAATGAGCTTCGTCGGATCGCTATCGAGGTCGACCATATTGCCCGCTTCCCGCGCCGCCTGCGTGCCGGTCTGCATGGCGACGCCGACATCGGCCTGCGCCAGCGCCGGCGCATCGTTCGCGCCGTCGCCGCACATCGCGATGAGACGGCCGCCCTGCTGCTCCTTGCGAATATAGGCGAGCTTGTCCTCCGGCTTGGCCTGCGCGATGAAATCATCGACGCCCGCTTCGCCGGCGATGGCGGCCGCTGTGATCGGATTGTCGCCCGTGACCATCACCGTCTTGATCCCCATCGCGCGCAGCGAGGCGAAGCGGGCCTTGATGTCCGGCTTCATGATGTCCTTGAGATGGATCACGCCGAGCAGGCGCCCGTTCTCGGCGACAGCGAGTGGCGTTCCGCCCACGCGCGAAATGCGCTCGACCGCCCGTTCGAAATCAACCGGGACAGACGAGGCCTGCCCGATAATCGCGTCCACGGCGCCCTTCCGCAGCGAGCGGCCAGGCAGATCGACCCCGGAAATGCGGGTGTGCGCGGAGAAGGGAACGATGCTCGCATCTGCGCCGAGAGCGGGAGCCGCAACGCCGTAACTCGACGCCGCGAGCGAGACGATGGAGCGCCCTTCCGGCGTCTCGTCGGCGAGAGAGGCGAGCAGCGCCGCTTCCGCCATCGCCTGTTCGGTCACGCCGCCGACGGGGACAAACTCGTCCGCCATGCGATTGCCGAAGGTGATGGTGCCGGTCTTGTCGAGCAGCAGCGTGTCGACGTCGCCAGCCGCCTCCACGGCGCGTCCGGAGGTCGCGACGACGTTGAAGCGGATGAGACGATCCATGCCCGCGATTCCGATCGCCGACAGGAGGCCGCCGATGGTCGTCGGAATTAGACAGACGAGCAGGGCGATCAGCACCGTGATCGATAGGGTGGTTCCTGAATACAACGCCAAAGGCCAGAGCGTGACGCAGACAATCAGAAACACGATGGTGAGGCCCGCCAGCAGGATCGACAATGCGAGCTCATTCGGCGTCTTCTGCCGCTGCGCGCCTTCGACGAGCGCGATCATCCTGTCGATGAATGTGGAGCCCGGGGCCGCGGTGATCTTCACTCTGATCCAGTCGGAGAGAACGGTCGTGCCGCCCGTCACCGCCGATCTGTCGCCGCCAGCTTCGCGAATGACGGGCGCCGACTCGCCGGTGATGGCCGATTCATTGACCGACGCGCAGCCCGCGACGACTTCGCCGTCGCCGGGAACGAGATCGCCGGCTTCGACGAGAACCACGTCGCCGACTTTCAACTCGAGAGCCGAAACGCCCTGATAAACGTCTTTCATGCCGGCGGCGCCATCCGCATCAATGAGCCGTTTGGCGTGAGCGTCCGAGCGGGTCTTTCGCAGCGTGTCCGCCTGCGCCTTGCCGCGTCCTTCGGCGACGGCCTCGGCGAAGTTTGCGAAGAGGACCGTGAACCAGAGCCAGGCGGCGATCTGGCCGGAGAAGAAGGCCACGCCATTATAGGCGAGGAGATCGCGGACGAAAAAGCCGGTGACGACGGCGGAAACGATCTCGGTGACGAAGATGACGGGATTGCGCGCGAGCTTTCTCGGGTCGAGCTTGACGAAGGCGTCGATGCAAGCGCGCTTGATGATGTCGGCGTCAAACAGGCCGGGGGCGGCGACTTTGGAAGACATAATCGGCTCCTTAGAAGGTCTTGCCAGCGTGCATGAGAAAATGCTCGATGATGGGGCCGAGCGCGAGCGCCGGGAAATATTGCAGCAGGTAGATAATGATGATGACGCCGAGCAGCAGGCCGATGAAGAGCGGTCCGTGCGTCGGGAATGTGCCGACCGACGCGGGCGCCTTCTTCTTGGCGGCGAAGGAGCCGGCAAGCGCCAGCACCGGCACGGCGAAGAGGAAACGCCCGACGAACATGGCGACGCCGAGCGTTGTGTTGTACCAAAGCGTATTGCCTGTCAGGCCGGCGAAGGCCGAACCATTATTGGCGTTGGTCGAGGCGAAAGCGTAGAGGACTTCCGAAAGCCCATGCGGCCCGGCGTTGGCGAGACTGTCCAATCCGGTCTTCAGCATCAGCGACGCGGCGGTGAAACCGAGCACCGTGAGCGGGTAGATCAGCACGGCCATCATGGCCAGCTTCATCTCGCGCGTCTCAATCTTCTTGCCGAGATATTCCGGTGTGCGGCCGACCATCAGTCCGGCGACGAAGACCGCGATCACCGCGAGGACGAGGAAGCCGTAAAGCCCGGCGCCGTCGCCGCCGGGCGATATGCAGCCAAGCAGCATGTTGAAGAGCGGAACGAGACCGCCGAGAGGGGTGAAGGAGTCGTGCGTCGAGTTGACCGAACCCGTGCTGGTTCCTGTCGTCGCCGTCGCATAAAGCGCGCTGGCGGCGACGCCGAAGCGCACCTCCTTGCCTTCCATATTTCCCGGCGACGGATCGACGCCGATCTCTGTGAGAAGGGGGTTTCCAGCGGCCTCCGCCCAATAGGCGATCAGCGCGCCAGCGACGAGCACGATGCCCATCGTGACCGCGATCCCGCGTCCCTGCCTCGGATCGAGGACAGTTCGGCCAAAGGCGAAGACAGACGCGAAGGGAATGAGAAGAAGCGCGAAAATCTCCAGCATATTGGAGGCGGCGTTAGGGTTCTCGAAAGGATGCGCGGCATTGGCGTTGAAGAAGCCGCCGCCATTGGTGCCGAGTTCCTTGATCGCCTCCTGACTGGCGACGGGTCCGATCGATATGATCTGTTTCGCCCCTTCCAGCGTCGTCGCTTCGACAGAGCCCGCAAGCGTCTGCGGGACGCCCAGCGCGACAAGCACAAGCGCGAAAATAATGGAGAGCGGCAGCAGCACGTAAAGCGTCGCGCGCGTGAGATCGACCCAGAAATTGCCGACCGTCGCGGATTCCGAGCGCGCGAAACCTCGGATGAGCGCGAAAGCCATGGAGAGGCCCGTCGCGGCGGAAACGAAATTATGAACCGTCAGGCCGAGCATTTGCGTGAGATGGCTCATCGTCGTCTCGCCGCCATAGTTCTGCCAGTTGGTGTTGGTGATGAAGCTTAGGGACGTGCTAAAGGCGAGGTCGGCGGGAACGTTGGAGAATCCCTGCGGATTAAGCGGTAGAACGCCTTGTAACCGTTGCAGGGCGTATAGCGAGACGAAGCCGACGATGCTGAAGGCCAGCATGGCAAGCGTGTAGGCAAACCAGCTTTGTTCCCGCGCGGCGTTGACGCCGGCGAAGCGGTAAAAGACTCTCTCCACGGGCGTCAGCGCGGGAGATAGCAATGTTCGCTCGCCGGCGAGAACGCGGGCGATATACCCGCCGAGCGGGATCGCCGCGAGGATAACAGCGACGAGGACAATGGCGATCTGGGCCAATCCCACAAAAGTCATGGCGTCAGCCGGACGCTGCCGGCCCCCCGATTAGAATTTCTCTGGATGAAGCAGCGTGTAGACGAGATAGAAGCCGAGCAGCACGGCGACGATCAGGCCGATGACGGGCTCCGACATTGGCGAGCCTCCTCTACAGACGGCCGCATGCGCGCGCATAGGCTGCCGCGACGACGAAGAGGAGTAAGCTGAGGCCAAGAAATGCGAGGTCGTTCATGCGCGTTCTCCTTGAGAGACTTGCCCAAGGAAAATGCGCTTGGTCTATGTAAAGGCGCCATTAGGATTATCGCCGCCTTTTGTAGGCTGCACGAAGATCACGCTGCTTGGCGGGCGAGTTTTCGGCGCGTTGTGCTAAAATCGCTTCAGGGGTTGCGCTCCCGGACGCTACTCGGGCAAGGCAAGCTCCAATGACGCTGGACGCACAGACCTTGGTACGTGACGCAATGGACCCCTTACGATTCTGGGGCAAAGCAAAGCCAAATTACATTGGCCCGCCGTTTCATCCGCTGGTTTTCCATGCGCTGGATGTGTCCGCCGTTTTCGAGGCGCTTCTCGCTTTAGATCGTTTTTCGACGCAGCGAATTGCGGCTACGTTCCGGGCGCCCGAGAGGAATATTGTCCCGGCCCTCGCCGCATTGGCGGCGCTACACGATATCGGCAAGGCGGATCGGCGCTTCCAGGCGAAAAGCGAGATCGCTTGGCCGCCAGCGCTGGGGAAATGGGCTTCCATGCCGGCCTATGACCACGCGGCGGGAAGCGCAAGGCTGCTGCTCGGCGAACTGAACGACCTTGTCGCGCCGCTTTTTGACGCGGCGCAGGAGCCTCTGGAAAAGGAGGCGCTTATCTGGCCCGTCGCCTTTCATCACGGCAAGCCATGCGACCGCACCGGCTCGAGCGGCCTTTTAATAGACGCGGCCGACGCGGCTCACGCCCGGCTTGTGGCGGAGGCGATTCTCGGCGCCTTTGGCGCGCCCATCGCGCCGCTGCCGTTCATCGACGAGTCCGCCGCCAAATATTTGAGTTGGCTGTTATCCGGCCTCGTGTCGCTCGCCGACTGGATCGGATCTTCAACCGAGCATTTTCCCTATCGCGATCCTTTGAACTTTTCATCGCCCGCCGCCTATCTCGACGACGCGCGTGAAAGAGCCTTCGCCGCGGTTCGGAGGCTTCGACTGGGGCCGACGCCGCTCGCCGCGCAGGCGCGGTTCGACGCGCTGTTCGGCGGGGGATGGGCTCCGAGCGCCGCGCAGGCGCATTGCGCGGAGCGACCGCTTGAAGGCGGGCCAATGCTGGTCTTCATTGAAGACCTTACCGGCTCCGGCAAGACCGAATCCGCCTTGTTGCTTGCGCTGCGCATGATGCAGGCCGGCAAGGGGCAAGGTCTCTTCGTGGCCCTGCCGACCATGGCCACCGCCAATGCGATGTATGCGCGCATGGCGCAGTGTTATCGGCGCATGTTCGCGGAAGGGGAGCGGCCGTCACTCGCGCTCGCGCATGGTCGCGCGCGACTGCATGAAGGCTTTCGCGCCTCGATTCTGCCCCTGCAAAGCGAAGAAGGCGTCGCTGGCGAAATAGAGACGGTGAACGAAGGTTGCGCCGCTTTTTTCGCCGATGACCGGCGCAAGGCTTTGCTCGCCGATATCGGCGTCGGCACGATCGATCAGGCGCTTCTCGCCGTTCTGCCGACCAAATACGCCACGCTTCGCCAATATGGTCTGAGCGGCAAGATCCTTGTGATCGACGAGGCGCATGCCTACGACTCCTACGTATCGCGAGAGGTCGAGCGCTTGCTCTCATTCCATGCGGGTCTCGGCGGGTCGGCGATCATTCTCTCCGCCACCTTGCCGAAGCGCATGAAAGAGGCTTACGCGCGCGCTTTTCGCGGCGGCGCCTTTCGCGACCGGGTTCCGCTCTCCGCCGACGCCTATCCGCTGATCACGTCGATTCCGTTGCGCGGCGACGCGGTCGAAACGCCGCTCGAGGCGCGCGCCGATCTGCGCCGCAGCGTGAAGGTGACGCGGTTCGACGACTGCGCCGCCGCGCTGGCGCGCATCGTCGAGGCGGCGGCGCAAGGCGGTGCGGTCGCCTATATTCGCAACAGCGTCGACGACGCAATCGAGGCTTGCGAGGCCTTGTGCGAGAAAGGGCTGGAGCCGCTGCTGTTCCATGCCCGCTTCGCAATGTGCGACAGGTTGCGGATTGAAGAAGCGGCGCTGGAGATATTCGGCAAGCGTTCGACGCCCGCGCAGCGCGCGGGGCGCGTGCTCGTCGCGACGCAGGTCATCGAACAGTCGCTGGATTTGGACCTTGACCTTATCGTCAGCGATCTCGCGCCGATCGACCTGCTCATTCAGCGCGCGGGCCGGCTGTGGCGTCATATGCGCGACGCGCGGCCGATCGACGGGCCGCAATTTCACGTCGTCTCTCCCGCCCCCGCGCAGGATGTGGGGGCGGACTGGTTTTCGAGAGCTTTTCCTCGCGCCGCCTATGTCTACAAGGCCCATGCGCTGCTGTGGCTGACGGCGAAGACCCTATTCGAGGCCGGGGCCATTCTTTCGCCCGACGGCGTGCGAGGGATGATCGAGACGGTATATGGCAAGGGCGCTGAAGAAACGATCCCCGCGTCGCTGCGCCCGAATTTCGACGCGGCGGAAGGGCGCGCTTATGGCGAGAAGGGCCAAGCCGATCTCAATCTCCTCGACTTCAAAAGCGGCTACGCCGCCGATCATCGTGGATGGTCGGACGACGTGAACACGCCGACGCGGCTCGGCGAGGCGCAGACGACGTTTCGTCTGGCGCTGTGGCGCAATGGCGCGCTGCGGCCTTATGCGATCGATGCGGAGGAGGCCCGCGCCTGGGCGTTGTCTGAAGTCTCCATCCGCGCCGCGCGGGCGAGCGGACGCGGCGCCTGCGCTGCGGAGATGGAGCGCGCCGCTGCGGCGCTCGAAGAGATTTGGCGCAGCCATGGCGACAAGGCGGTAATCCTGCCTTTCGCCGACGAATCCATGCGCGCAGTTGTGGTCGGTGAGAAGGGCGCGGAAAAGGAGATCTTGTATAAGGCGGGGATTGGGCTAAAGATTTGAGGACTTCTCCGCTTGCGCGGGGATGACCCGTTGTGGGACATGGCGCGCAGGCGTCTGAACAGCAGTTCCCCGCATGCGCGGGGATGAAGTTGTGTGATATAGCGCTGAGGCGCAAGTCGGTTGACCAGAACGAGCGAATCGGTCACTAAATGAAACATCCCGCCAGCTCGGCGAGAGCTGGCGGGATGGATTATTAGCTGATCCTGCCATCGTTAGCGCGCGGACAAGAGAAGCGCCGGAGAAAGGAGATCGCCATGTGGCGTGCCTTCTTACCCGTATAGGGGCGGTTTTCGCCGCCCCGACTCGAGAGAGTATAAATTGACAGATTGATCTCGTCAAAACCCGTCATTGCGGGATTTCTTATGCCGCCATTTTCTCTCCTGGAAGCCGCGTGGCTCCCCGTGCGCCGGCGCAGCGGCGCGAAATCTCTTATTCGTCCGACCGAAATTGCAACGCATATGGACGATCCAATCGTCGCCTTTTCATGGGGACGGCCGGATTTCGACGCGGCGTCGCGCGAATTCATGATCGGTCTGCTGGCGACGGCCTTTCCGCCGCCGGCAAATAATCACCGTGCGTGGAAACGGCATTGGGAAAAGCCGCCCGGCGCTGACGACCTCGACAAAGCTTTCGCGCCTTTCGCCGGCGCCTTTGCGCTCGACGGCGACGGGCCGCGCTTCATGCAGGATATCGAAACGCTCGACGACGCCGAGGAAACGCCGGTCTCGGCCCTTCTGATCGACGCCCCGGGCGCCAACACGATCAAGGAGAACAAAGACCTGTTCCAGAAGCGCGGGCAGGTGGCGCTTCTTTCCCGCTCGGCGGCGGCGATGGCCTTGTTCGCCCTGCAAACCTTCGCGCCATCCGGCGGCGCTGGCCATCGCACGTCGCTGCGCGGAGGCGGTCCGCTGACGACGCTCGCCGCGCCGCCCAACGACGATTCGCTTTGGTCGCTTTTGTGGCTCAACACGCCGCCGGAAGACGAGACCTTTGCCCCACCGTCGGAGGAGCGGGACCGCGTCTTCCCTTGGCTGGCGAAGACCTTTGCCTCCGACGGCAAACCGGCGCGGCTTGTCGCGCCCAGCGCCGAGCGCGCGCCCTGGACCGCGCATATCCTGCAAGCCTTGTGGGGAGCGCCTCGCCGCATCCGTCTCGCCTTTAGAGAAAATGTCGAGCGCGCGCCCTGTCCGCTCACCGGACTGGTGGACGATGTCGTCGTAACGGGTTTTCGCACGCGGCCCTGGGGCGCGTCCTATGACGCCTCGTTCCAGCACCCGTTGTCGCCTTATTACCGGCCGAAGGGCAAGGATCCTTGGCTGCCCGTGCACCCGCAGCCGGGCGGCGTTCCCTATCGTGACTGGCCCGAACTTGCTGGGCCCGGCGACGAGGAATCTCGCCCCGCAAAGATGACCGCATTGGCCCAGGAGCGGCTGCGCGGAGGCGGCGTAGTAGAAACTCGGCTCATCGCCTGCGGCTACGATATGGACAATATGAAAGCGCGCGGCTTCGTCGAAGCGCAGATGCCGCTGTTCATCCTGCCAAGCGGCGCGACCGACGCCGCGCGCATGCAAGCGCACGGTTTCACCAAGCGTCTCGTTGAGGCCGCCGATCTCTCCGCCAGCGCCGCCGGAATCGCGGTGCGCATGGCGCTCGCGGGCGAGCGCGCCAAAGGCGACGCGACGCCCTTCGCGGCGCTGCGCGAGCGGTTCTTCCAAGACACGGAAGAGGCCTTTTTCGCGCAACTAAGAAAGCTGTTCGAGATCGCGGAGACGCTCGGCGACAGCGCGGGGCTCCGGCCGTTCGCCGAACAATGGCTTCGAACGTTGCGAAAGAACGCGGTCGATTTGTTCGACGAAGCGGTGAGCTTCGCCGGCATGCCCGAAAAAATAATGGAGCGCGCGGTTCCGGCGCGCCGCGCGCTCGTCGGCGCGTTCTCGGGATACGGGCCGCTGGGCAGGAAGCTGTTCACGGCGCTCGAACTGCCGCCGCCCGAAGGCGCCGGCAAAGGCGGCAGGAAGGCGGAGAGGGGGACATGAGCGAAACGATGAAAAGCGCCGACGAACCCGACCATGGTTTCGTCGCCCTGCAATGGTGGCGGGCTCTCACCGGCCAGCATCCGAGCCGGAAGGAAACCGGCAAGGACCGCGCGGCGCGCGCGCGTCTGCGCCGCGCCTCGCCGACGGACGCGATGTGCGAGGAGGCGACGCTGCAATTGCTCCACGCCTTGAAGCTTTCCCCCGCGCGCCTCCCGCGCGTCGCGACTCTCGCCGCGGTTCTCGCCACGATTCGGGAAGACGACGGCAAGCGGCCTTTCGGACGGCAGATCGGCCGCGAGAAGATCACGGACGCACAATCGGCGAAACTGTCGATGCTGCGCTTCCGTCGCCTGCTCGACGCCGAAACCGAAGAAGAGATCTCAACCGCTTTTCGTCGCGCCATCGCGATCGCCGGCTTCACCGCCAATGTGCGCGACGTGACGCGGACGCTTCTCTTCTGGGAGGACGAAAAGACGAAGCCGCGCCTCGTTCTCGATTATTACGGCGCCGCCGAGCAGAACGGCGCTCCGGCCGACAAACCCGCCGCCGCCTGATTTCCAAACGCCCAGAGGATTGACATGAATCGCTTCGTTCAACTGCATCTCCTCACTTTCTACCCGCCGTCCAACCTCAACCGCGACGACACGGGCAAGCCCAAGACCGCCATCATCGGCGGCTCGACGCGCCTGCGCGTATCGAGCCAGTCGCTCAAGCGCGCCTGGCGCACGAGCGAGGTTGCGCAGACCATCCTCGCCGGCCAACTCGGCGAACGCACCCAGCGCATCGGCGCGCTCGTGCGGGCGCATCTTTCTGGCGTCGACCAGGCAAAAGCGCTCGAGATCGCGCGGGAAGTCGCCTCGGCCTTTGGAAAGGTGAAGGGCGAGAAGGACGACAACCCCGAATTCACCGAGCAGCTCGCTTTCATTTCGCCGGAGGAGCGCGCGGCGGCGCTCGCCTATGCCGACGCCCGCGCGAGCGGCGCGCGCGGCGCGCAAGAGAAGAAAGCGCTTGTCGAGGAGTTGCTGCGCAAGACCGACACCGCGGCCGACATTGCGATGTTCGGGCGCATGCTCGCCGACAGTCCCGACTTCAATCGCGAGGCGGCGGTGCAGGTCGCGCACGCGATTACGACGCACAAAGTGACGGTAGACGACGACTATTACACCGCCGTCGACGACCTCAAGACGGCCAGCGAGGACGCCGGCGCCGGCTTCATCGGCGAAACGGGCTTCGGCGCCGGCGTGTTCTATCTCTATCTCAACATCGACCGAACGCTGCTCGTGAAAAATCTCGGCGGCGACGCGGCGGTTGCAAAAAAAGCCATCGAGGCGCTGATCCGCGCCTCCGCGACGGTCGGGCCGCGCGGCAAATCGGCAAGCTTCGCCAGTTTCGCGCGCGCGAGCTACATTCTCGCCGAGCGCGGCGACGCCGCGCCGCGCACGCTGGCCGGGGCGTTTCTCAAATCCGTGGATCAGGGCGTCCGGCCGGAGGACAGAGAAAAGGGCTTCCTGGAAAGATCCATCGCCGCGTTGAGAGAGACGCGGGAGAATTTCGCCGCGGTCTATGGCGACGAAGGCGTCGCGAGCGCCCATATGGATGCGCTCGCGGGCGAAGGCTCTCTCGACGGCATCGTCGCTTTCGCCGTCGCGGAGCTGTGATGCAAAAGCTCCTGCTGTTCCAACTCGTGGCGCCCATCGGCGCTTTCGGGACGGTCGCCGTCGGCGAACGCCGCGAGACCGCCTCGCGCCCTGCGCATTCGGCGCTCGCCGGCCTCATCGCCGCCGCGCGCGGCATGGAGCGCGCCGACTCGCGTCAGGCGGCCTTTGCCGCCGGCCTTGCTTTCGCGACCCGGCGCGATTGGCTCGGGCCCCTGCTCGCCGATTATCACACGGCGCAGACGCCGCCCGCCCGCAAGGGGAAGGTCTGGGCCACGCGCCGCGAAGAGCTCGCCGGCGAGACGAACACCATCCTCTCGCGTCGCGACTATCGCACCGATTGCGCCTTCACTATCGCCTGCCATGCGGAGGCGGGGCCTTTCACGCTCGAAGAGATGGAGTCCGCGCTGCGCCGGCCGGTCTTCACGCTTTATCTCGGGCGCAAATCCTGCCCGCTCGGCCTGCCGCCGGATCCGAGGATTGTCGCGGCGCGAACGCTGATCGAGGCCTTTGCGGCCTATGACCGCGAAAGACGCCGCCCGGCGGCTTTTGCGAACTGGCCGTCGGGCGCTGGCGAAATCGCCTGCGACGCGCGCCTGCGTCCGCTCGCCGACGGACCCGCCCGCAGGGAAATCCGCCGCGACATTGTCGTGGATCGAAAGAGCTGGCGCTTCGATCTGCGCGACGAATTCATTCTGGCGGGACGGCCGGAGGAGGCCGCGCCATGACGGGGCTCTATTTCTCCCGCGCCGCGCTGCGGCGCTCGCCCGACATCGACGCGCTCGCCCGGACGCTCGCGCCCGACGACCCCAATGAGCGGCTTCAGACCGACCATCGCCTCGTCTGGTCGCTCTTCGCCGGCGACGCCGAGACGAAGCGCGACTTTCTGTTTCGTCGCGAGGATCGCGCCGCCGCTGCGACGCGCGCGCGCTTTCTCATTCTTTCGCGGCGCCCGCCCAACGCGCAATCCGCCTTGTTCGAGGTCGAAACGCAGGACTTCGCCCCGGCGCTCGCGAAGGGCGACCGGATCGGCTTTTCTCTTCTCGCCAATCCGGCCGTCACCCATTGGCGCGAGGCCGGCGGGCAAAAGCGCCGCTTTCGCGACGACGTGGTGATGCACGCGCTCTCCGGGGTTCCGCGAGAGGAGCGTGCGGCGCGCCGGCCCCAGATCGTCGAGACGGCCGGCCGCGACTGGCTCAACGGTCAGGCGGCGCGTGCGGGTTTCGCGCTGGACGAGGAGAGGCTGAAGATCGACGGCTACGATCAGTTCGCGATCGATCGGGGCGCGCCCCGCCGCCGCGCGAAAAAGAATGCAATCGCCGTTTCCGTTCTTTCTTTCGACGGCGAGCTGACGGTCGAAGACCCGTCCCTGTTCCTGCAAAGGCTCGCGGAAGGCTTCGGCCGCGCCCGGGCCTTCGGCTGCGGGCTGATGCTAATCCGGCGGGCGCGATGAGCGATCCGGCGAAAGACCCGCGCGACGGCATGCCCGGCCTCGCGCCGCCGCGTCCCATCCCGATCAAGGATCGCTCCTCCATCATCTTCATCGAATACGGCCAGATCGACGTCATCGACGGCGCCTTCGTCGTCGTCGATACGAATGGCGTGCGCACGCAAATTCCCGTCGGCGGCTTCGTCTGCCTCATGCTGGAGCCCGGAACGCGGCTGTCGCACGCTGCGGCGGCGCTGGCGGCGCGCTCCGGGACCCTGATCGTCTTCGTCGGCGAGGCCGGCGTGCGGCTCTATTCCGCGGGGCAGCCCGGCGGCGCGCGGGCTGATCGTCTTCTCTATCAGGCCAAACTCGCGCTCGACGACAGCCTGCGGCTGAAGGTGGTGCGCAAAATGTTTCAGATCCGCTTTCAGGAAGACGCGCCCGAGCGGCGGTCGGTGGAGCAGTTGCGCGGCGTCGAGGGCGCGCGGGTCAAGCGCATCTATGAGCTCCTGGCGCAGCAGCACGGGGTGGCGTGGCGGCGGCGCGACTACGATCCCTCGAACTGGGACATATCCGACACGCCGAACCGCTGCGTGTCCGCCGCGACCGCCTGCATTCACGGGCTCGCGGAGGCGGCCGTGCTCGCCGCCGGATATGCGCCGGCGATCGGCTTCCTGCATACCGGCAAGCCGCTGTCTTTCGTCTACGACGTCGCGGACCTGTTCAAATTCGAAACCGTGGTTCCCATCGCCTTCGAAATCGCCGGCAAGGCGGCCAAGGGCGCGCTGCGGGAGGAACCGGCCCGCGCCGTGCGCAAGGCGTGCCGGGACGCTTTCCGCCGCGCCAATCTTCTGGAGCGCATCATCCCGACGATCGAAGAGGTCCTGGCCGCGGGCGGGATCGAGCGGCCGCCCGCACCCGAGGACGCCGTCGGTCCCGCCTTCGTCGAAAGGGAGCAATCGGGCGATGCTGGTCATCGTGGTTGAAAACGCGCCGCCGCGGCTGCGCGGCCGGCTCGCCGTCTGGCTGATCGAAGCGCGGGCCGGCGTTTATGTCGGCGTCTATTCGCGCCGCACGCGAGAGATGATCTGGGAGGAAGTCTTGGGCGGCATCGGCGAAGGCAACGCCGTGATGGCCTATGCCGCGCCCAACGACGCCGGCTTTGCGATCGAGACCTGCGGTCGGAACCGACGCATCCCGGTCGATGTGGACGGCTTCTCGCTAATGCGCTTTCATCCCGAGGCGGCGACGCCGGAGGCAGGCGAGCGCCCGCAGCGCCTGCGAAAAAGAGAATAGCGGGCTTGCGGGCCAAAGGCGCCCGGAACGAAGGCGGAACGCCGGTGGGCTGTTTGACATCGTGAAGAAGTCTGCAAATCAATACTCTCTGGCAAGAGTGTTCCCCGCATGCGCGGGGATGAACCGACTGGGAGACGTGATGATGTCTCCCATCTTGCGTGTTCCCCGCATGCGCGGGGATGAACCGATGGCGATCTTGGTTCGTTAGATCGAGAGCAGGTGTTCCCCGCATGCGCGGGGATGAACCGCAATATCTGCCGGTCCAGAATGTGCAAGTCGCGTGTTCCCCGCATGCGCGGGGATGAACCGATTGTCGAGCAGCACATCCTTGGTGAGATTTGGTGTTCCCCGCATGCGCGGGGATGAACCGACGATTGTCATCCCAGATATGCGCGGCCGCGCGTGTTCCCCGCATGCGCGGGGATGAACCGGATCGATGACAGGAAACGGTCTCGGACCATATGTGTTCCCCGCATGCGCGGGGATGAACCGAGGCAATGTCCCGCGCGGCTGAGCAGCGGGCCGTGTTCCCCGCATGCGCGGGGATGAACCGGATTCTGCCGCGGTCACGGTCGCGAGCGCTGCGTGTTCCCCGCATGCGCGGGGATGAACCGAACTTCACCCAGGGCGAGAGCACCGGCTTGCCGTGTTCCCCGCATGCGCGGGGATGAACCGAACGCCGCGAAATAATCGTCAACAGAAAGGGCGTGTTCCCCGCATGCGCGGGGATGAACCGCCGGACCAAAGGGCGGCTATCTTCGAGTCCGCGTGTTCCCCGCATGCGCGGGGATGAACCGACCGCATTTCTCGGCTTCGCCGCCATCGTGGCGTGTTCCCCGCATGCGCGGGGATGAACCGATCCGGGCGGAGTCCGCGCAGGCCTTTACGATGTGTTCCCCGCATGCGCGGGGATGAACCGCGGCCGAGACCTCAAAGCTATCGGCCGAGGCCGTGTTCCCCGCATGCGCGGGGATGAACCGAACCATCGGCGGTCGCTCGTCGCGGCATGGTCGTGTTCCCCGCATGCGCGGGGATGAACCGCTCGCCGAAATTCTGACGCCGCAGCCGCGCCCGTGTTCCCCGCATGCGCGGGGATGAACCGCAGGACGATCAGATCTCTTTGCTTGTTCAGACGTGTTCCCCGCATGCGCGGGGATGAACCGGAATTTGCACGCTGGCCGGGCTCGGCCACAAAGTGTTCCCCGCATGCGCGGGGATGAACCGGCGCACGTCGAGAATGCTACATCGCGCAAATCGTGTTCCCCGCATGCGCGGGGATGAACCGTCAAAAACACAAGGAAGGGGATCGATCCCTCAGTGTTCCCTGCATGCGCGGGGATGAACCGCCCGTCCTGGATGGTTGGACCTGCTTTCATGAGTGTTCCCCGCATGCGCGGGGATGAACCGCTATGTGGAGGCGGCCGTGACGCTCCCTCCGTGTGTTCCCCGCATGCGCGGGGATGAACCGTCCTGATCGCTTCAACGGAGGTTCCACGGTTCGTGTTCCCCGCATACGCGGGGATGAACCGCTGTCGCAGTCCGACATGGCCGCGAGGATCGGGTGTTCCCCGCATGCGCGGGGATGAACCGGCCGACATCCTCGTCGGGCAGCGTGCCGGCGAGTGTTCCCCGCATGCGCGGGGATGAACCGGCAGCGTGCGATGTGCCGCCGTCAGCCCACCGGTGTTCCCCGCATGCGCGGGGATGAACCGCAGACGGACAGATTTCATGTGGTTCTCCGGCTGTGTTCCCCGCATGCGCGGGGATGAACCGTATCTGCCTGTCAAAATCGATAGCGTGTCTCGGTGTTCCCCGCATGCGCGGGGATGAACCGCAGATTGTTGCCCCGCCCGGAACCTGCATCGGGTGTTCCCCGCATGCGCGGGGATGAACCGACATCGAGCGGCGTCACGGCCTATGGCGGCATGTGTTCCCCGCATGCGCGGGGATGAACCGGGATTTTATGGGGGCGCGGTCGATGGCGATATGTGTTCCCCGCATGCGCGGGGATGAACCGACGATCATCCAGAGCAAATCCATCACAGCCTCGTGTTCCCCGCATGCGCGGGGATGAACCGGAGTGGCCTGAGATTCCTGGGGCTACGCTTTCGTGTTCCCCGCATGCGCGGGGATGAACCGGCACGCATCCGAGGCCAACGCAATCTTCGCAAGTGTTCCCCGCATGCGCGGGGATGAACCGCCTTCCGCGGCCGCCTTCGCCCCGCGCCCTCCGTGTTCCCCGCATGCGCGGGGATGAACCGCCGATTGCAATGGCGGTCATTGCGGCGTTTTGGTGTTCCCCGCATGCGCGGGGACGAACCGACGTCGTCCGTGGTGAGCGTCTTCGCGCTGCCGTGTTCCCCGCATGCGCGGGGATGAACCGCCCATGACCTCGGGCGTCGTCGCGAACTTGCCGTGTTCCCCGCATGCGCGGGGATGAACCGGGGCGCTTGGTTGCCGCGTCACCAGCGGCTACGTGTTCCCCGCATGCGCGGGGATGAACCGAAGGCGGCGCGATCAAGACCGCGCGCCTGGGGGTGTTCCCCGCATGCGCGGGGATGAACCGGAACAATCGCGTGCATGCTTGCGATCGAGAATGTGTTCCCCGCATGCGCGGGGATGAACCGCGCGTCACGGAACGAATGCGCGTAGGCCGCGAGTGTTCCCCGCATGCGCGGGGATGAACCGAGCCTGTCCGCCAACCTGCTGATGTTGACGGGGTGTTCCCCGCATGCGCGGGGATGAACCGTGATCCCGCGGCCCCGACGCCGCGCCCGTGACGTGTTCCCCGCATGCGCGGGGATGAACCGTCGTCGGGATCGAGCGCGCCGCCAGCGTTGGTGTGTTCCCCGCATGCGCGGGGATGAACCGACTATCGCGGCCCGCGCCCTGGATGGTCTGCGGTGTTCCCCGCATGCGCGGGGATGAACCGGACGTTCTGATCGGCGGAACGGGGCTGATCGTGTGTTCCCCGCATGCGCGGGGATGAACCGCGGGCAGCGGGATGATGCGGGCGCCGCGAGCCGTGTTCCCCGCATGCGCGGGGATGAACCGATGAAATCGACGGCCGCATAGCAGACGCTCCAGTGTTCCCCGCATGCGCGGGGATGAACCGAGAATTGCGTCTTCCAGCACGTCCATGGTGGCGTGTTCCCCGCATGCGCGGGGATGAACCGTCCTTGATCTGGACGCCCCACTGATCCGCGGTGTGTTCCCCGCATGCGCGAGGATGAACCGGCCAGGGACATTCTCAAAAGCTGCCCAACGAGGTGTTCCCCGCATGCGCGGGGATGAACCGGGTTTCTCAATCGCCTGAGCAACCAGCAAAAGGTGTTCCGCGCATGCGCGGGGATGAACCGGTCTCAGGAGGCTTTGATGGCGGATTTGCTCTGTGTTCCCCGCATGCGCGAGACCTCTGCAAAAGGGCTGCGTTTGGGAGAAGGCGGGGGTGAGGCAGATGAAAGGCGCTTGGGCGCGCTGTGGCTCATAGGGAGAGAAGGAAGAAGAAGGGCTTGCCTCGCCCGGGGAGGGGCGCCGCCCTGTTCAGGAGGCCAGCGCCGCGGCGCGCCGCAAATTGTAGGCGATCATGATCAGATCGAGGTGCAAGGCGTTGGCCGAAAGACCGCGTTAGCGCATGCGCCTGAGCCCATAGCCACGCTTCAACACGGCGAAAGCGCGCTCCACCGCGCCGTGCACCCGGCCGATCAGCTTGTTGCGCACGCCCTGCCAGTAGGGCGGCGTAGCCTGATGCTTGTGGCGGCGGTGCTGGATGCGGTCCTTCACCGCGCGCGCCCGCAGCGCCGTCCGGCGTTCCTCCTTCTCGCAAGCCTTGTCGGCGTAAACGGCCTTCTCCTCGCCGAGGATCAGCGCGCCGGCGACCTCGCTCTCATAGACCTTGGCGGGCGTCAAGACACCGCTGCGGATCAGGCCCGAGCCCTGTCCAACCCGATATCGCCTTGTAGCCAAAGAACAAGGTCCAACCTCGCTGCGTCCAATTGGCGTCCGGATCATGCGGCGAACGGCTTTCGACGTCCTTTGGGCGGAGTTGGAGGGCGGCGGCCGCACCGCGCCCTCCACCAAAGTGGCGTCGATCAGCGCGCCTTTCCTGGCGACGAAGCCGCCCCTTTCCAATTGCGAGCCGATCGGCGAACAACGCCTCGCCCAGACCGGCCGTCTTCAGCGCGTTGCGGAACCGGCACAGCGTCGTCTCGTCCGGCGTCGCGGCGTCCAGAGCGAAGGCTGCACATGGCGGCCGACGATAAACGAGCTGATGGTCAGCCGTGGAGGCGGAAACTCGGCCTCATCGCGCGGAACTGAACCGCCTATGCGCGGCCGATCAGGAAATAGGTTTCCATCAGCCCCTTGCCCTTCATCTCGAGGCCGCCGCGCGCTTGGCATAGATAGCGTCCGCGCAAGCGCTCATAGGTCGATCTGGAAATCTGAATCCGGCTCGGCAGGCTGTGCGACTCGAGCCGGCTCGCGACATTCACCGTATCGCCCCAAATATCGTAAATGAACTTATGGGTTCCGATCACGCCCGCGACCACGTCGCCGGAATTGACGCCGATTCTGATTTCGAGCGGCGCGGGCAAATCCGCATTGAGCCGGCTGAGCGTTTCGATCATCGCCATCGCCAAGTCGACGACCGCCTCGGCGTGATCCTCTCTCGTCCCGAAGAGCCCGCAGGCGGCCATATAGGCGTCGCCGATCGTCTTGATTTTCTCGACCCCGAACTCGAGCGCGAGCGAGTCGAATGTCGAGAAGACGCGCCCGAGCACGCCGACCAATTCCGGGGCCGGCAATTTCGACGAGAGTTCGGTGAAGCCCACGAAATCCGCAAAGAGAATCGTCACATCGGCGAGATGATCGGCGATGACCGTCTCGCCGCCCTTCAGACGCGCGACGATCGGCGCGGGAAGAATATTGAGAAGAAGCCGCTCGGAGCGCTCTTTCTCCATGCAAAGCGCGTCCAAGGCCTCGCGCTCTCGGTCGCGCAGGCGTTTCTTCTCGAGCGACGATCCGACGCGCGCGCGCAGCAGCACCGGATCGAAAGGCTTGGTGAGATAATCCTCGGCGCCGGCCTCGATACATCTGACGATCGAGTCGATCTCCTGCAGAGCGGAGATCATGATGACGGGAATATCCCTCAATGACGGGCTCGATTTCAGCGCGACGAGGACGTCGAAGCCGCTGATGTCCGGCATCAGCAGATCGAGCAATACGAGATCGAAGTCCCGGCTCTCGATGAGCGCCAGAGCGGAGGAGCCATTCTCGGCGAGAACGACGGAATGGCCCTGACGCTTCAGACGTCTTTTCAAAAGGTCGCGATTCGACGCATTGTCGTCGACGACGAGGATGCGGCTCGGCAGCAGTGTCGCGGAATCCGCCTCCCGCGCCGCGATCGGCTGCACTGATTTCAGGAAACGATCCACGACCTTGGCCGCGGACGCCGGCCCCTCGCCGGCGTCCGCAACCGTCGCGGCTTCGCTTTCGGGCAGCGAAAAATCCACTAGGCTGTCAATGCGTATGAGAAGGCGGGACGCCTCCGCGAGGAGCTGGTCGAGATCCTCGACAAGAGCGCCGGCGTCGTCGAAATCCGCCGCGTCTTCGCGCAGCATTTCGCCATAGCCCTTGATGGCGTTGATCGGCGTGCGCAGATCGTGCCGCAATCGCCGCCGATAGTCCTCCCCGTCCCCGTCCGGCTCGCGCCCTGACCGCATTGGATCGACCAGTAACGCAATCAGCCCGTTGAGCGCGCGGCTCGCGCTTTGAATGCGTTCGAGGTCTTCGCGAAAGTCGTCGCGGCCGCCCTTCTCCGCTTCGTCGAGCAGCATTTCGGCGTAGCCCGCGATGGCCTGGGCAGGCGCGCTCAGCTCCTGCTGGATGTACGTGATCAGCGCCCGGTCGGTCCTCGCCGAGGGCGCGTCGCCCTGCGTCGCCATGGAGGACTTATTGTGAAAGAAGCCGACGCATCACGCGGCCCCGGGGTTGAGCAGAGCCGTGATTTTTTCGAGGAGACGGGTAATTTCAACGGGCTTTGTGTCATAGTCTTCACAGCCCGCCTCAATGGCTTTCTCACGATCCCCCGCCATGGCGTGCGCCGTCAAGGCGATGACGGGAATGCCGCGCGTCGATTCATTCGCCTTCACGCGCCGGGTCGCCTCCCATCCGTCGATCACCGGCAGGCTCATATCCATCAAGATGAGGTCAGGCGTTTCAGACGCGGCCATCTCGACGCCCTCTTGTCCGTCGACGGCGATCACGACGGCGTAACCGTTCCGTTTGAGGCGGCGCGACAGCATGTCCCGGTTCAATTCATTGTCTTCGACAAGCAGGATCTTCACCACTTCACTTATCTCCGGAATCAATGAGGATGAACGTCGCCGCCCGAATCGAGACATTGACGCATAACGGAAACGACCTCTTCAAGATAGTCGTGATCCTTGGTGATGATGTCGGCGCGCAGTTCCGCCAAGTCGCGGATATCCTCGGAGTTCAAGTGCTTCGCCGTGACAATGACGACCGGGAGGCGATCGTAAGCTTGACGTTTGCGCAGCTCGCGCAGAAAGCCAAACCCGTCCATTTTCGGCATCATCAAATCGAGAAGGACGAGATCGGGCGCGGGATTTTCGGCAAGCCAGTCGAGTCCATCCTGCCCATTGAAGGCGGCCGCGGCCTGATAGCCGGCGCCTGAGACGGATCGGCGCAGAAGCTCGCGCGTCGCCGCGTCGTCTTCGATGATGAGCACCCTATTCTCGTTGGGGATGTCGCAATATTGCGCAAGCAGGCTTGTCAGCCGCTGCCGGTCGATCGGCTTTGTCAGAAGCTCCGCCGCCCCGAGCGGGATCGCAAGCCCGCGTTCATTGAGGATGGTAATCATGATGACAGGAATGTTGCGAAGCTCGGGGTCCTCTTTCAATTGCTTGAGGACGCTCCATCCGTCGAGTTGCGGCAGCATGACGTCGAGCGTGATGGCTTGCGGCTTGTGCTGTCGCGCCAGGGCGAGCGCCTCGAGCCCGTTGCGGGCGGCGATGACGCGATAGCCTTTGCTTTCCAGCGTCCGCATCAGAAGATCGCGCGCCGTGGCGTCGTCGTCGACGACGAGGATCGTCGCATGAGACGCGGAGGCGGTCGATTCGACTTTTTCCTTGTCGGGGATTTTCCGCTGATCGGGAAGCGTCATCGTAAAGGTCGATCCCGCCCCGAGCGCGCTCTCGACAAAAATATCGCCCCCCAGCGCGGTGCAGAAATGCTTGGTGATCGCAAGCCCGAGGCCGGTTCCGCCGAAGCGCTTGGTCGTCGAGGCGTCGGCTTGCGTAAAGGCTTGGAACAGCCGTCGGAGCTGCTCCTCGGTCATGCCGAGGCCGGTGTCGGAAACGCGAAACAAGACGACGGCGTCGTCGTCCCGCTCCACGCTCAACGTCACTTTGCCGCCGCTCGTGAACTTATTGGCGTTGCTCATCAGATTGAGCAGGCATTGCTTGACTTTCGTCTCATCCGACCAAAACCCGCCAATATCGTCCGGACAGCGAAGTTCGAGCGCGTTGCCGTTCTTTTCGGCCAAGGGCTGAACGATCGACATGACTTCATCCACGAGCGGGCGGATGTCGACCCGCTCGATGAAGACCTCCATTTTTCCGGCTTCGATTTTCGAAAGATCGAGAATGTCGTTGATGAGGCCGAGGAGATGCCGGCCGGCGCTCTCGATTTTCTTCAAGTCTTCGACAGGCTCCTCGTCGCCTTTGTCGAGCGCGTCTTCCTGAAGCATTTCGCTGTAGCCGATGATGGCGTTCAGCGGCGTGCGCAGCTCATGGCTCATATTGGCGAGAAAGGCGCTTTTCGTCTTGCTGGCCTCCTCGGCCGCGACGCGGGCGACCAGCAATTCCTCATTGGCGCGCTGAAGCTCGCGCGTGCGCGCTTTGATCTTGTCCTCCATCGAACTGTAGAGTTCGCGTAGCTCGGCGGTCATCGACTGAATGGCGGCGAGAAGATGCCCTGTTTCGTCGCGGCTCGTGATTTCGAATTCGGCGTCGAGATTTCCGCTCGCGACCTGCTCCGCGACGCGAACGGCGGTTTTGATCGGCTTGGTGATGGTGCGGGCGACCGCGAGCGCCAGGGCCACAATGGGCGGCATCATGAAAAGCAGCAGCGTGAGCGTCGCGCTGCGTTCGGTTCTGGTGAGGGCGAAGGCCTCCTCGGCGCGCTGTTGCACGACCATGCCCCAGCGAAAGGACGGAACATAGGTCCATGAGGCGACGACGGGATTGTGCTCGACATCGTCGAACAGGCCCGAGCCATGAACGCCGGCGAGCGCCCGCGCCAATGCCGGATAAGCCCCGCCCGTCAGCGGCGCGCGAATGCTGAACGCCTTGGACGCATTGCGCCGCAGCGGGTTGATGATGACCATCTCATCCTGATCGAGATGGGCGGCGACGAGCACCTCCCCCGTTTCGCCAAGGCCGGTGTAATCATTAATGGCGCTGTAGAGCTCCCGATTGTCGAGCTGAAACACGACGACGGCGATGACAACGCCGTCGTCGAGAATAGGTCCGGCGATGAAGGCGGCGGGGTCCTTCATGCCCGGATAGATCTGAAAGGCAGAAATTTCGGCTTGCAGCAGCGTTCGCGCGCGATCGATCGCATCGGCGAGTTCTGTGCCGCCGCTCAAATTTTCTTTGAAGACGTCGGCGTCCGATTGGTTGAAAAGAATATCGCCGCCTGGCGAAAGCAGCGCGCAACCCACATAGTTGAACCGATCAGCGAGGCGGCTGAGCGTCGAGCCGTGTTTTGCGACGGCTTGCCGATAGGCGTCGGAGCCTTTGCCGCCGGCTTGTAGCGCCTGGGAAAATTCTCGCGCGGCCTCGCTGATCGAGGGCGTATGCATCAACGCTTCGACGCTTCTGATTTTTTCGAGCGTCAGATTTTCGAGCTGTTCGACTTTCTTCTTGGCGACGACCTGCAACGACGTTTGAACGGCCTGCTCCAGCGACTCGCGCGAGACGTCGTAGGTGCGCCAGGCGAGCAATCCGCAGGAAACGACATTGATGGCTAAAAACCAGAAGACGATCTTGGCGCCGATCGAGCTGTGCAACAGCCTGAGAGGCTTCATGGATCAATTCGCCTCTGTCGGATTGGCCCAGCGGCCGCCCCATCGGGTGTACATGGCGGTCAGAAATTCATTCCACTCCGTCTTGGTGCGCGACGGCGGATAGGGAACCGGACGGATAGGCCGGTTCACTGTCCAGACCACTTCGATCTGGCCGTCGGGTCTGATCTTGCCGACCGAGAAAGATCGCCAGCTGTGCTGGGTGTAAGGGTCGACCGAGACGAGGCCTTCTGGCGCGTCGAGCGTCTCCGTCAACATGGTCCTGCGGACTCTTTCGACGTCGAGCGACTGCTCCTCCTGAACCGCCTTCGCCCAGAGTCTGACACTGAAATAAGAGGTCGCGATCACATCGCTGGTGACGCGGTTGTCCCCGTATTTTTTGCGAAAATTCGCGACGAATCGTTCATTTTCAGGGGTTTTGATCGCCTCGAAATAATTCCACGCGCTGTAATGGCCTTGAAGGCTGCTGATCGGCAGGCTGCGCAGTTCTTCCTCGCCGATGCTCACGGAGACAACGGGCAGCTTTTCAGCGGAAAGACCGGCGTCGGTCAGCGCCCGATAAAAGGCCTTGTTGGAATCGCCGACGACCGAACTCAACACCACGTCCGGCTGCGCCGCCTTTATTCCTTCGACCGCCTTGGAGACATTGGAGCTCCCGAAAAAGATATAATCTTCGCCGACAAGATCCGCCCCCAGCGCCTTGATCGTATCTTTCATGATTTCATTGATGCTGTGCGGCCAGACATAATCGGAGCCGATCAGGTAGAACCTTCTGCCCAGATGATCGAGGCTCCATTTGATGGCGGGAATGACCTGCTGATTCGGCGCCGCGCCCGTGTAAATAATATTGGGAGACTGTTCGAGGCCCTCATAGGCCATCGGATAGACCATCAGTTGCTGATATTTCTCGATCACCGGCATGACGGTTTTCCGGCTCGCCGAGGTCCAGCATCCGAAAATGACCGAGACCTTTTCCTCGACAATCAGCCGCTCGGCCTCTTTTGCGAAGATTGGCCAGTCGGACTTCCCGTCTGCGATGACCGGCTGTATTTTCCGACCCAAGAGGCCGCCTTTGGCGTTGATCTCTTCGATCGCCAGCAGTTCCGCGTCGACCATGGAATTTTCGCTGATCGCCATGGGGCCGGAGCGCGAATGCAGGATCCCGACTTTTATGGGCGCGGCTTCTGTAAAATGCGCAAGACCCCACCAGGACGCCGCGCCCAAAACGGCGAGCGCCGTGGCCACGGAAAAGATGACTCTCGGCGCGCCAAAGGAAGCCTTGGGGGCCATGCGGGACGTCCTGTTTATTGGAATGAATGCGCGGGACAGAGATTTGCCGACATGTTAGGCGATCGCGCCGTTGCGAACTAGACGAGGGGCCAGTCGCGCACCGGGAATTTTTTAAACCATCGTTAAAAAGCGTAATCTTCGCCGGCTCCTTGCGCTAGAACTTTGTTCTGCGGGATTGGGGCGAAGCGGTCGATTAGACGAGTCTTGCCTCGCGCGCTGTTTGCGACCGCCTCGAAGAGGCCCAATCAATTATTGACAATAAATTCAGGGTGATGAAATATAGAATCGAACAATGAAAGAGTTCACAATGGGAAGCCGCGTTAACCGATGGATCACAGTCAATATTACGGTAGCGGCGCCCGTGAATTTATTCTGTTGGAAAAACGCAGGCCCGCCAGACGCAAGCGCGGCAGCAAACGGGGAACGAAGTCGTGCGCCTAGCGCAATGGCTCGCAGGCATTGATGAATCCCGCGGCGGCCCCCGCCCACAGGACGCCCCCGGCGGAAAGAACGATCAGCAGCGTCGACATGTCGTCTAGGAATGTTTCCGCGATCCGTTCCGCCTGGCTGCGTTGGCGGGAAGCGCTGCGCCAGCGGGCGACGAAGAATCCGGCGAGGAGAGCCAGAGCGCCGATCGTGAGCAGCGTGCTTGCGGCGAGCGTTGCGCCCGCGCGGTCGGGCGGCCGAATGTCGATGACGCAGAGCACGGTATGGATCGCGTAGAGGAGCGAGAAGTGGACCGCCCATAGGATTGGACCAAAGAGCGCCCGAAAAAGCGCCTTGGCAAGCGAACCCTCGTGTCGCGCCGATGTTTCCGTCACGGCGGTCCCCTCAGTCGACGACCCTCGGAAAACCGTGGGTCAGCAGCAGGCTGAACAGAGTTTGTCCGGAGGCGTAGTAGGCAAGCAGCGCGGTGTTGTCGAAGGAGACGCGGCGCGCGGCGTCCAGCTTGCCGACAATCAGCCGCGCGAGCACGAACACGCTCATGAGCGCGACCGCGAATGCAAGCTCGCCGTTGAGAATGGCGGCCATATAGACCATCGCGCCGTAAGCGCTTTCCGTGGCCCGCAGCCCGGCGAGCCAAAGGCCCGCGACGTCGGCCGCGACCGAGCCCAAGAGACTGGCGCTCCCGACGATAACCAGCAGCGTCGTCCACACGCCGGCATGTCCGGGACGGGGCAACAGGCGGCCCGCCAGCGCGAATGACGCCGCGCTGAAAATCGCGAGCGCCGAGGCCGCGGCCGGCCAGCGCAGAGGAGGGAGCGCATGTCCGCCCGGCCAGATCTCGGGATGAACCGTCCATAGATAAAGATAAGAAAAGGCGTAGGCGAGATAGAGCGAGGCGGCGACCAGCATCAGCACGACCATCGCCCACCACGAATGGGACGAGGGACCTGTCACATAAGTGGGCGCCTTAAGCCCGCCGCCGATCGCGATCGCGCCTTTCCCCGGACCGGGATCGAGCTCCCAGACCCATACAAAGCATGCGACGATTGCAGCGAGCCCGCAGGCGAGCGCCGGCGCCACGGCCTTCACCGTGAGCAGGAGAAAAAATGCGGCGGTAAAGACGGCGGCGAAGAAATGCGCCCAGCCGGGGCCCGGCATCAGGATGACATATTCCGGCTCGGCGTAGATCGGCGAGGTGACGATCGTTTCCCGCCGCCCGGTCGGCGCATTGGGAAGATAGTAAGCGCCGGCCTCGACGTCTCGCGCAAGGCCCGGCTGATCCCATAACGGTTCGCGGCTGGAGACGTAAGGAATGCTGCGCGTCGAATAGACATCCGTCGGTAGCCATTCAAGCGTGCCCGCGGCCCATGGGTTGCCGGTCGTCACGGCGCTTGGCCTGAATCGTATCGCAAGATCGATCACGAAGAGCAGAACGCCCGCCGCGAGCATGAAAGCGCCGATCGTGGAAACGAGATTGAGATTATCCCAGCCCAGCGCGTGAGGATAGGTCCAGACCCGGCGCGGCATGCCCATGAGGCCGGTCAGGTGCATCGGAAAGAACGCGACGTTGAAGCCGATGAACATCAGCCAGAAGACCGCTCGCCCCAGCCGCTCCGACAGCATGTTGCGGCTGACCATGGGCGCCCAATAGTAAAACGTCGCAAAAAGCGGAAACACCATGCCGCCGACGAGCACGTAATGGAAATGCGCGACGACGAAATATGTGTCGTGGACCTGCTGATCGAAAGGAACGAGCGCGACCATCACGCCCGTCAGTCCGCCGATGACGAAGATGAATAAAAAACCAAAGGTGAACAGCGACGCCGTCGTGATCCGGAAACGCTCGCTCGAGGCGATTGTCGCAATCCAGGCGAAGACCTGGATGCCGGACGGGATCGCGACCGCCATGCTGGCCGCGGAGAAGAAGCCGAGGCTCAACGCCGGCAGGCCCGTGCTGAACATATGATGCACCCACAGACCGAAGCTGAAGAAGCCCGTCGCAATCAGCGCGACGACGATCAGGCGATATCCCACGAGCGGCGTACGGGCCATGGTCGGAACGATCATCGATACGAGACCGGCCGCAGGCAGGAAGATGATGTAGACTTCCGGGTGGCCGAAGAACCAGAACAGATGTTGCCAGAGCAGCGCGTCGCCGCCTTTCGCGGCGGTAAAGAACGGCCAGCCGAAAGACCGCTCGATCTCAAGCAGCATGGTGGCGAGGATCACCGCCGGAAAGGCGAAGACGATCATCGCGGCGAAGATCAGCATCGACCAGGCGAAGATCGGCATTTTGTCGAGCGACATGCCGGGCGGCCGCGTGCGCAGGGCGCCGACGATGATCTCGATCGCGCCCGCGATCGCCGATATTTCGATAAAGCCGATGCCGAGCAGCCAGAAATCGGCGTTGTCGCCGGGCGAAAAGGTCGTCAAGGTCAGCGGCGGATACATGAACCAGCCGCCATCCGGCGCGAGATCGTAAAAAATCGTTGAAAAGAAAACGAGCCCGCCAATGACATAGGCCCATATGGCGAAGGCGCTCAGACGTGGAAAGGGAAGATCGCGCGCGGCCAGCATTTGCGGGAGCAGAATGACGCCCAGCGCCTCTATGGCGGGCACGGCGAAAAGGAACATCATCGTCGTGCCATGGACGGTGAAGATCTGGTTGTAGACCGCCTGCGAGAGAAAGCGATTGTCTCCAACGGCGAGCTGCGCGCGCATCAGCAGCGCGAGGACGCCCGCAAGGAGGAAGAATAGAAAGGCCGCGCCCATATAGAGCAGGCCGATCGAGGTGTTGTTGACGGCCGTGAGCCTCTCCAACCCGCGCGGAAGCGCCCAGATGCGCTCAAGCTCTTCAAGTTCGCCCGGAGGGCGTGGAGTCTCATTGGGAAGATTCACGCGGGAACCTGCATTTTCGGGCGCTCGCGCCCCTCCGAGGGGCGCCGCCATTGTGGCAGGTAGAGCGGCGGCTTACGCGCTCAAGCGAGGTCTGCTAGCGAAGGCCCGCAAGATAGGAAGCCAGCGCGTCCAACTGGCCTTGATCGAAGATGCCGTAGGCGGGCATCAGATTGCCGGGCTTGATGCGCTGATTGTCCGCAATCCAGCGGGCGAAATCCGCCTTGTCGACGCCGAGCGTGGCGGCTCCGATCGAGGTGCGGCCGCCGATATGCGTGAGGTCGGGCCCGAGCTCGCTTGCGGCCGCCGCGCCCCGGATCGTATGACAGGCATTGCAGCCGCCCGCGAAAAACAACGCCTTGCCTTGCCGGGCAAGGGCGTCGGCGGGCTCCCGCGCCGGCGCCGCCTCGCGTCTGAGCCATGCCTGAAACTCTTCCAGCGTCGTAACGACGACGTTGAACGACATAAGGGCGTGAGCGCCTCCGCAATATTCCGCGCATTGGCCCCGGATGATCCCTGTCTTTCGGGCGTTCAGCGTCATCACACTGACGCGGCCGGGAATCATGTCGAGCTTGCCGGCAAGCTTCGGGACCCAGAAGCTGTGAATCACGTCGCGGCTCGTCAGTTCAATCTGAACGGGCCGACCGGCCGGAATGCGCAATTCATTGGCTGATACGATCGGCCGATCATGTTCGTCCCGATAGGTGACGAGCCACCACCAGCGCCGCCCTTCGACGGCGATCCTTACCGGTCGCGCGTCTCCGCCGTCCGGACCGCCGGAGCCGGTCTCGATAAAGCCGTAGGCCAGCAGGGCCGAGAGCGTGACGATGGGAAAGACGACGCCGGCCCCGATCAGGACCGGCTCACGCGCCAGCCATCGGCGCCACGGGAAAGGCGCAAATAACGCCAAGCCGGCAAGGAAGATCAGGACGATGAAGATAGCGCTTCCGCCAATGGCCATCGCCCAAAACAAGAAGGCGGCGCGTTCCGCGTGCAGGCCTTCGGGCGCAAGCGCGGACTGCACGCCCTCGCAGCCGGCTGCGGACAGCGCGGCGGCTGCAAGGAGAGCGGCGTTTATTGCCCGTCGCATCGGCGTCAGCGACGCACGGGGCGCCGCGCCGGCGGCGCCGGCGTCTGGGGCGGAGACGGCTGAACGCTGGCGAAATAGCGCGTCACGCTTTCGATCTGCTCCTCATTTAATCGAGCCGCGATGACGGCCATGATGCTGCTCTGAACCGATCCCGTTCGCTGACCGCTCTTCCAAAGGCGCAGTTGACCTGCAAGATAGCGCGCGCTCTGTCCGTCGAGACTTGGGAATGTCGCCGCGCTCGCGCCGCCGTGGCAGGCGAGGCAAGGCGGGACGCCCGTTTCGAGGTCTCCACGCTCCGCAATCTTTCTGCCTTCTCGTATCCTCGCTTCGTCGGCGGGGGCGCCGCGCATATGCGGCAGTTCGGAATAATATTTCGAGAGCGAGGCGATGCTCTCGCCGTCCAATTCGGCCACGACGGGCCGCATGACGCCGCTCGCCCGCCTGTCTTCCGCGTAATCGCGCAGCGCCAGCTCCAAATATGCGCGAGATTGGCCGGCGAGCTGGGGGACAAGCCCGCTCGCCGCTCCGGGCGCCGGCGGGTCGTGGCAACGGCTGCATTGCGAGAGCGCTTCGGCTTCGGCGCCATATTCCGCAATTTCGCGCCCGCTCCGCGCGGGAAGCGGCAATCCCCCCGTCGACAGCCGGGCATATTGCTCCGCGGTCATCGTCGGCAGCACGCGCAGGAATGCGACAAGAGCCCATATCTCATCATCGCGGGCTATGTCCGGCCAAGCCGGCATTCCGGTATATTTGAGCCCATTCCTGACGATCCAGAATAGCTGAGCCGGCGTCCATGCCGGTACGGCGCGAATGAGATCCGCGGGCTGCGGCGACATGCTCGATGCGATGGGATTGCGCGGCTGTCCCGGGGCGGCGTGACATTGCGCGCATCCGCCGAGATAATGCGCGGCGCCGAGCGCGACCAAATCCGGATCGTCCAGCGATGGCGGCGCGCGGATCAGGAGGCTCTGCGTCTCGATCGACCGGCGCTTGGCGAAGTCCAGGAGCCAGTAGGTGACGGCAAAATGCGGCTTGCTGGCCGCCACGTCGTATAGGCCCGACGCCACAACCAGAAAGACGCCGACGCCGGCGGCTCCGAGCGCGCCCGCCGCGCCCGCAAAGAAGCGCCAGCCCGTCGAACCGCCCATCAATAGGTCCCAGAGGTTGGCATAGGCGGCGAGTCGAGCCGCGAGGCGCGCGCTTCAATGAAGCGCAGCCATTTCGAGGCTGCGCCGACAGCCGTCAAAAGATAGCAAAAGGGGCAAGCCGCCAGCATCATCAGCCCGGCCATATGCTGGTCGTCGAGCGCGTCGCCGCTTCCGCCGCCGGCTCCGCGGTCGATGAGACGCGGCGCAAGAAGCAGCAGCGCGCCAAGGAGGCAGGCGAGCTTGCCGGTGATCGCCAGCGCAAGAACGCCGCGCCAAAGCGCCGCCGCCGCGAGCGAGAGGATGGCCAGCCAAAAAACGAACGCCGAGGCGAACAGCGCCATGTGCATGGCGGCATGGGCGATCGGGCGGTTTTCCACGCCCGCAATGACTCCGGGCGCATGCCAGGCGTAGAGGATGGCGATTTGCAGGATTGCGCCGGCGGCAAGCGCGCGGCCCCAGCCGAAAACGCCATGCAGGAAGCCGCAACGCGCCGCGCCGAGCGCCATGATCGGCGCGAGCGCGTTCATCACGAAAATGTGAGCCGCCATATGCGCGCTGCGGGGGCCGGAAGCGGCGCTCCAAAAGACGAAGAGCGCAAGAACGAGCGCAGTGGAAAAAGCGATGCTTGCGCCAAGCGTTCGGGATTCTCCGCAATCCGCACCAAGCTGCGCCGTCTCGATGGGCATTCTCGCGCGCCTCCTGAAACTCACCCGCCATGACGCACATGCTATTTGGTCGGGGCGCGAACCGCGTCCAGTCGGCGTCGGCGCGGGATTGTCGCCAGCGCCGAGCCGCCGCTCGCCGCCACAGCCGCGTATTCGCTCCGGCGCGACGCCGAAACGCCTGTCTGAATCGCTCTCGCCTTTTTGTGAATTCAACCGCGTCGCCTATGGCTTCGATCCGGCGCAACCAATCCCGCCGGATCCAACTTCTCTGGGCGGGGGACGGCGGAAGCCCGATCGTCATCGATTTCCCGCTCTTCATCGGCTCCGTCACCAGACATGCGACCTTGTACGGGCAGGTCTATGCGGGACAGCAAAGCGTTCCGGTGGGCTCGTACGCCAGCCATTTCGGCTCATCCGACGCGATCATTCAGTATGGCCTGCTCTCTCTGGTCAATTGCAATCTTCTCACCAGCACCGCCAGCACGACATTCGACGTCACGGCGAGCGTCGCGCCCAACTGCTCCGTCACGGCGAATAATCTCAGCTTCGGGACATTGGGCGTATTGAACGCCGCGGTGGATGGCGGCACGACGGTGTCGCCGCTCTGCACGAATGGCACGCCATTCACCATCGGCTTGAATGGGGGGCTTTCCTCCGCGACGGATCCCACGCAGCGCAGGATGACGAAGGCGTCCGAATTCATATTATACGGCCTTTACAGGGACGCCGCGCGCACACAGCCTTTCGGCGATACGGCCGGCGTCAACACGGTCAGCGGGACAGGGTCCGCCTGGCGCAATCGGCGCCGGTTTACGGACGCATTCCGCCTCAAACGACGCCGTCGTCGCGCGTCTACGCCGATACGATCGTCGTTACCCTGACGTTTTGAAACGCTACGAGAATCCGAGCGGCGCCCGAGCTGTGAACAAGGAGCGCTTTCTAGCGGGAACTACTTAGGCCTCCACCGGGTTTTGGCGCAGGGAGGACGTGAACATGCGGCCCGTCATCTCCATCAACAAAGAACATGAGCAAACCCCGCTATTGATCCAGCGTGAGGTCGGCATGGCGGTGCGGCTATCTATCGAGGCTGTCACCCGCGAGCCATTGCCTGAGCAGATGGCGTTGTTGCTCCTGCGTTTGGCCTTGGCCGAGTCGCTGCATGTCGCACTGGCGAAGGAACTGGACGAAGAGGCGCAGAGCGCCTTGAGTCGCTGGGTGGAGGCCTGAGGCGCCGGCGAAAGCAGTGATAGAAAAAATCGCGTGCGTAAGGAAGCGCGGCCCTCACGGCTCGAAGAGCAGATCGAGATTGGCCTGGAAGAGCGCGCCGATATCGAGGGGCTGGGACCGATCGAGCAAGCCGTTATGCACGATGCCGTACCAGATCGGCGCGATCAGCAGCTCCGGGTGATCCGCCAGCGCGTGGGACTTCAACTCTCCGTCCTCCCTCGCGGATTTCACCAGATGACGAAGCTGGTCCAGAAGCGGGTCGAACATTTCGCGACGATAGATTTCCACGAGCACCGGGAATCGCACGCCCTCCGTCAGGACAAGCCGCGCGAGAGCCGCGCGACCCTGCCGCTCCACCGCTTCCATTGCGGGCGACATGGTGCGTCTGAGAAACGCGCCCACTCTTTCGCCCGGCGCCCGGTTGGCGACGTTCACATCGACGACCGCGCTGGCGATCTCCTGCCGAACCACGGCTTCGAACAAAGCTTCCTTCGTGGGGAAGTAGCGATAGGGCGTGCCCTTTGCGACGCCCGCCCGCCGCGCGACCGCCTCCATGGTCGTGCTTGCAAAGCCCCTTTCCAGGAACTCCGCGAGCGCCGCTGAAACGATCGTGCGGCGCGTCTGCGCCGTCTTTTCGCCGCTCGGGCCTCTCTTGCGCGATTGAAGCTTTGCCGTTCGGGACTCGCTTTGCCGCGGATGGGCGACCGCCATCCAACTCTCCATCTCTTGACAAGAAATGACTAAGCGGTCATTTTTAGAAAATCAAGGGCTCGACACCGCGACCGCCTTCATCTTCCAAGGGAAAAAATTGCCGCCCCGCCGGGAACATTGGCTTTTCTCCATCCAGGCGCTTCTCGCCGGCGTCCTCGCGCTGGCGATCGCCTTCTGGCAGGATTTGCCGCGGCCTTATTGGGCGCTCGCGACCGTATACATCGCGTCGCAGCCGCTGATGGGAGCGACCTTCTCGAAGTCCTTTTACCGAGCGATCGGAACGCTGGCCGGCGCCGGCGCGGCTATTCTGCTCGTTCCAAATCTGGTGAATGCGCCGCTGGTTCTCGTGCTCGCCGTCGCCCTCTGGTCCGGCCTTTGCCTGTATCTTTCGATTTTGGACCGCACGCCGCGCGGATACGCCTTCATGCTCGCGGGCTATACGACGGCGATCATCGGCTTCCCGGCGGTTGACGCGCCGATCGAGATTTTCGATCTCGCGCTCGCGCGGACGGAGGAAATCCTTGTCGGGATCTTCTGCGCCGCGCTGGCCTCGAGTCTTCTTTTTCCGCGCAGCGTCGGACCGGCTGTCGCGGAACGCGCGGCGCTTTGGCTTGACGAGGCGCGAGCGGCGGCGCGCGACGCCCTGCGCGAGACCAATGCAGGCGTGAGAGAGGCGCATTGGCTGCGACTTGCGGGCGATACGGCGAAAATCGAATCTCTCGCGGAGCATCTGCCCTTTGAGGCGGCCGCAGACCGCGCGTCTCTCCCGCTGGTTCAGAGCCTTGTTCCGCGCATGCTCATGACATTGGCTGCGATCTCGGCGATCAGGGATCTGACGAACGAACTAAGCGGGCTCGGCGGTCCGTCGCCTCGAATGGCGTCCTTGCTGGCGCGTGTCGAGGCGGCGCTCGCGACCGACGCCGCCGGCGCGAGCGCCGTAACGCCGGACTCGGTCGATGCAGACATAAAGGCTTTGAGCGGCGTCGCATCGTGGCGCGCGCTCGTCGAGTTGAACTTTGCCGTCCGGCTACGCGATCTCGTCGCGCTCTTCACCGACAATAACGCCCTTGCGGGCGCTCTCGCTTCCGACAGGCGGAGCCTGGACATTCCTCTCGCCTTCCCGATCGACGCAGACGCATCGCGCGTTCGCCACGACGAGCATGCCCGGGCGCTGATCGCGGCCGCGACGCTCGCATCCGCGCTCATCCTGTGCTGCGCGTTTTGGATCCTCACGAGCTGGCCGGATGGGGCCGCCGCCGCGATGATGGCGGCCGTCGCCGGCAGTCTTTTCGCGACGCAGGACGACCCCGCGCCTTCCATCCGGAAATTCGGGGTTTGGAGCGCCGTCGCCGTCGCCATTTCGGGCGTCTATGTGTTCGTCATTCTTCCCAGGGTCCATAGTTTCGAGACCCTCGCGCTTGCTCTTGCGCCAGCTTTGCTCGTCTTCGGCCTGCTGATCGCGGAGCCGAAGACTTTCGTGATCGGCATTGCGCTTGGCATTCTCATGCCGACGACCATGGCGCTGCAGAGCGCCTATGACGTCGACGCCAAAGCCTTCCTGAACACCGGCCTTGCAATGATCGCCGGCATGGCGGTCGCGGCCGCTACGACGGCGGCGTTGCGCGTGGCCGGCGCCGAATGGCGTCTTGCGCGATTCCTTCGGGCGAATAATCGCAGCCTCGCGGAGGTCGCCAATATACGGGGCCGGCGCAACGACGCCTATCTGCTCGGTATGATGTTCGACAGGCTGTCGACGATCGCGCCCATCGTTCAATCCGCCGACGAGGATATGCCCGATGCGATGCGGCAGTTGCGGGCTGGACTGAATATGGTCGAAATCCGCAAGGCGCGCGCCGATCTGCCGCATAGCGCCCGCCGACGACTCGACGCGGCCCTGTTGCGCCTGAGAAGAAGCTGCCGGCGGCATGCGCCGTTGGATCAGCGCATGCTCGAGTCGCTCAATCGCGCCATTCAAGCCCTGCGGCCCGACGCGCCAGCGGACAGGATGGCGCTGCTCGCGCTCGTGGGTCTGCGCCGATGCCTGTTCCCCGAAGCGGCGCCCCTTCAGATCGCCAGCTCAGGAGGAGATCCGTGAACGCGGAAGTCAGTTTCCTCGGGCTTTATGCGCCGGGCCTTCTCGTCTGCGCGCCGCTCGCCTACATCTTCGCCTCCCTGGTGAGGACGGCGCTTAGCGCTTCAGGAATTTACGGACTCCTCTGGCATCGGGGCCTGGTCAACCTCGCTGTCTTCGTCTGTCTCCTTGGCGCATTCCTGCACTTTCTTTCGGGGGCCTCGTTATGAAGGAAGCGATCGCGAGATCCTTCGGGTTTCTATTCACCGCCGCGTTGACGGCGGCGGCGCTCTTCGTCGGCTGGCGCCTCTGGGTCTATTACGAAGAGGAGCCCTGGACGCGCGACGGGCGCGTTCGCGCCGAGGTCGTCGCCGTCGCGCCCGACGTCTCCGGCCTTGTGAGCGATGTGCTGGCGCATGACAATCAGCGCGTTCGAAAGGGCGACATTCTCTTTCGCATCGACCGGAAACGCTTCGAGCTGGCGCTGCGCCACGCCGAGGCGACGCTCGCGGGCCGCGCCGCCGCGCTCGAGGTCGCTTCGCAGGACTTCAGGCGCTATCGCGCGCTGGACGCAAAAAACAACATCGCCGTTTCAAAGCAGCAGTTCGAAAATGTGGCCGGCCAGCACGGTCAGGCCCAAGCGGCCTATCAGCAGGCGCTTGCCGAGCGCGATCTCGCCCGCCTCAATCTCGAGCGCTCGGATGTCCGCGCCTCGGTCAATGGGCCGATAACGAATTTCGAGCTGCGGCCGGGAAGCTATGTGACCGCCGGCAAGGCGGTCGCGGCGCTTGTCGACGAGGACAGCCTTCACGTGGACGGCTATTTCGAGGAGACCAAGCTTCCCATGATACATGTCGGCGACCGCGCCGCCATGCATCTGATGGGCGAACGGCAGGCGCTGTTCGGCCATGTCGAGGGGATCGCCGCCGGCATCGAGGACCGCGACAGAAGCAGCGGCGCAAATCTTCTGGCCAATGTGAACCCCACCTTCAACTGGGTGCGGCTCGCTCAGCGCATTCCCGTCCGGATTGCGCTCGATCGGCCGCCGTCGGACGTGCGCCTTGTGGCGGGGCGGACGGCGACGGTCGTCATTGCGCCGGACAGGGAAGGAAACGCCGTCTTCTCCTTGTTTGGCCGACCCGGGACGATTCGATAGCGACGTTACCGGGGAAAGCAGGTTCGATCCGCGCGGATCGCCGGTCTGCCGCCAGCGCCCGATTGCGCGGGCGAGCGTCGTAGCCCAAGAGAACGCCTCGCTTCGCCCGAACCGCGCAGCGACGGCTTCTTGCGGCCGTTCCTTTCCGCTTGGGCGGCGAATCGGGCGCCCGCGCGCTTGACAGATATTTTATTATAAGGCTTTTCAGACCCATAGCTGAAGCATGTCGGGAATGGTCGTGAATTTCGTTTCGATTGATTTTGAAACCGCGAATGACGCTCCCGACAGCGCCTGCTCAATCGGGCTGGCAAAGGTCGTCGCCAGCAAAATCGTTTGCAAGGAAGTCCATTTGATAAGGCCGCCATCCAGGCGATTTCAATTCACCCACATACATGGGTTGACATGGAAGGACGTATCCTCGTCGGAAGATTTTGGCGCGCTTTGGCCACGACTTGAGCCTCACCTCCAGGGCGCGGACTTTATCGCGGCGCATAACGCTTCATTCGATAAGCGAGTGCTGCAGGCTTGTTGCGCGACCTATGGAATACGCGCGCCCGGCCTTCCCTTTCGTTGCGTGCAAATCGCCCGAAATCGTTGGAACATTTATCCTACTAAGCTTTCAGACGTTTGCAGGGAGCTCAAGATCGCTCTCAATCATCACGAAGCGCTGTCGGATGCGCTGGCTTGCGCGCAAATCGTAATCGCAGCCGGTAAACGCGGGTAATGCTGAATCGCATCGCGACTGCTTCAAAGGAGCGACGGCTCAATGACCTCCGGCCCTGCCCCGCAGGCCCAAAGCGCCATACGCCGCGGCGCAACGCTTTTCAGGCGGAGCGCCGGAACGTCATCGAGCGTGAGGATTGAATCCGCGATAAATTCGCTTGCGTAGGCCAGGGCGGCCGATAAATATTTCCACTCGCCTTTCCGAATATGGGATTGAGATGGATCGAACGCAGACAGCTTCATCTTTGATCGTCGAAGCGCGAAACGCGCGGGGCAGGGATTGGCCGAAGGCGATTTTTTGCGCGGCGAAGCTGCGCAGCGACTTTCCAGATAATCCCGCGGGCTATCGCCTTGGCGCGGTTTACGCGCGCGAGCTCGGCCAATATGAGGAAGCGATCGCGATCCTCGCCGAAGGGGCGTCGCATTTTCCCGACCAGGCATGGGTGACGGTTGAACTGGCGTGGACGGCGTGGGCGCGTCGAGACCTCCGCGGAGCCTTTGATCTGGCCGCAAAATTGCGAGACGCATTTCCCGGCGATCAAACCGGATATCTCCTCGGCGCGCTCAGCGCCCGATCCCTTTCCGAGCTTGACGAAGCGCTTACGATCCTGGTCGAGGGCGCCTCGCGGTTCCCCAAAGAAGCATGGGTGACGGCTGAGTTGGCCCGGACCGCGCATGCGCGGGGAGACTTCCTTGAGGCGATGGATTTAGCGGCCGAGCTACGTAGCGACTTTCCGGAAGATCCATCCGGGTACCGCATCGGAGCGATACTCCTGCGCTCTCAGAACCGGCTTGCCGAGGCCTTGCCAATTCTTCGCGAGGCGGCGCTCCGCTTTCCGGCTCAAGATTGGTTTCGAACCGAGTTGGACGAAGTTACGCAGCTCGACGCCAACAGGGCGGAGGCAGGAAAACTAAGCGATATCTTCCGTGGCCGGACAGACGCTCTTTTAAAGTCGGTTATGCGGCCGTCGTCATGTCGGCGCGTTGTCGTGATTGTGGGCATGCACCGCGCCGGCACGTCTCTTTGCGCGCGAATAATCGAACGCCTCGGAATTAAACTTGGCGGCCCGTTGCAGCCGCGAGACTCCTTCAACGCCGATGGCTATTATGAGCTTATTCCAATCGTAAATTGCCACAATGAGCTGCTGCGCGCCTCGGGCACCACATGGGATACGATTCGGATCGTTCGCCCCTTTTCGCACAGGGAGACGCCGGAGCAGATCAAGGACCGGCTGAAGCGGATCGTTTCGGACCAACTGGAAACGGCAAACGGCGTGTGGGCGTTCAAGGACCCGCGAACCACTCATTTTCTTCCCCTCTGGAAGGAAATTTTCTCGGAAATGGATGTGGAGCCGATCTGGCTTCTATGCGTTCGCGATCCCCGAGCCGTGGCGGCTTCGCTCCTGGCGCGAGACGGTCTTCCTCTTGAGCTCGGGGAACTGTTGTGGATTGAACACTATCTCGACGCATTGCGTCATCTGGGATCGGAGATTAGGGGCGTCATCCATTATGACAAGTGGTTTTCCGCCCCGCTTGATCAGCTTGGCGTCGTCGTGAAAGCGACCGGCGCCATAGCCTCGCAACGGGACATGAAGGAAATCGCCGGAACGATAAAGGCTGACCTTAGACATCATAAAGCGGTCACGCCTTACACGTTCGAAATTGCGGAACAGATTCATTCCTGGCTCAGGCAGGATGCGCTCGATTTACAGAATCTGAAGAGGCGGGCGTGGCGCTTGTTGAGCGGCATGGAAGCGCTGGTCCGTTCACATTCGACATCCGTTTGAACGCTTGGGTAGTTGCAACATACTGAAGCCGCGCTTGCGAATCTTGGGGCTCTCCCGTTTGCGTTGGACGTCGGAGCATTGGCGAGCGGACTCGAGGCGAGAACGCAGCCGCATGGTCGCAAAAGGACCGCCGCTCCGCCATGCGATCGCGACATCCGGTTGCCGCGCTCCGCGGCGAAATGTGACGGCGCGAGGCGGCGCGCGCTTAATCCGCCCTATAATTGAGTAAAGGATCGACGCTTTAGCTGAGCCCTTATGCAAGCTTGGAAGACTGTCGCGCTCTTTGGCGGCTTTCTGGTCGCGCTCGGCGCCGCTTATCGGCTATGGCCGCGCGAGAATGCGAGGCCGGCCGGCCCCGCGCCTCAAGCAATCGCCGTTACCGCCGCCACGACGGCGACGGCGGATGTGCCTGTCTTCTTGCGCGGCCTCGGCACGGTGACGGCTTTCAACACGGTCGCCGTGCAAAGCCGTGTGGTCGGCAATATCGTTCGGATCAATTTCAAGGAGGGGCAGGAGGTCAGGCAGGGCGACACGCTTGCGGAGATCGATCCGCGTCCTTTTCAGGCCGTGTATAATCAGGCCAAGGCGACGCTCGCCCGCGATCAAGCGACGCTCGTCAGCGCCCGCAAGGATCTCGCGCGCTACGCGAAACTGCAGAACGGCAATTACATTTCCCAGCAGCAGTTCACCCAGCAACAATCGACTGTCGCGGCCAGCGAGGCCACAATCCAATTGGACGAAGCGGCGGTCGAGGCCGCCAAGCTCAATCTCGATTACTGCTCCGTGAGATCGCCGATCGGCGGCGTCACCGGGCTGAGGCAGGTCGATATCGGCAATCTGGTGCAGGCGAACAGCCAGACGCTCGTCATTGTCACGCAAATCAAGCCGATCTACGTCGTCTTCACCCTGCCTGAAGCCGAAACGCTTCGCGTGCGCACGGCGATGGGCCATGGAACGCTGACCGTGCTCGCATTCGATCAGGCCGATCGGCGGGAGGTCGCGCGCGGCGTTCTCAATCTCGTGGACAATCAGATCGACCAGACGACCGGCGCCGTGAAGCTCAAGGCGCAGTTCGCAAATGCCGACGCCAAATTATGGCGGGGCCAGTTCGTCAATGCGCATCTCGTCGTCGAGACGGTGAAGAACGGCGTGACAGCCCCGAGCGTTGCGATTCAATCCGGCCCGCAGGGCAGCTACGCTTATGTGATCGGGCAGGACGGCGCCGTCGAGATGCGGCCGCTCACCGTGGTGCAGACGGAACGTGAAACCGCGTTGATCGGATCGGGGCTGCGCGCCGGCGAAAAGATCGTGACCTCCGGCTATTCGCGGCTCGCGCCGGGCATGCGCGTGGCAGTGAAGGAGGAGGCGCCCGCCGCCGCGGCGGAAATGCCCAGGGCCGCAGCCAGGTGAATATTTCCACGCCCTTCATTCTGCGTCCGATCGCGACCTTTCTGCTTATGCTCGCCCTTCTGGTGGGAGGCGCCGCGGCCTATTTTCTCCTCCCCGTCGCGGCGATGCCGGAAATAGAGTTCCCGACGATCGTCGTCACCGCCAATCTCCCCGGAGCCGACCCCGAGACAATGGCCAGCTCCGTCGCTCAGCCTCTGGAGCGGCAATTCGCGGCTTTGCCCGGGGTCAACCAGATCAGCTCGACGAGCATCCTCGGCTTCACGCAGGTGACGTTGCAGTTCGATCTTTCCCGACAGATCGACGGCGCGGCGAGCGACGTTCAGGCGGCCATCAACGCCGCGCAGGGGAATCTGCCGAAAAATCTGCCAACGCCGCCGACCTATCGCAAAGTCAATCCGGCGGACAGCCCGGTGATCATTCTCGGCCTCACCTCGAAGGCGCTGCCGCTCGAAACGGTCGATCAATATGCCGATCTCAATATCGCGCAGCAGATCGCGGTAATGTCGGGCGTCGGGCAGGTGCTGATTTTCGGCCAGCAGACCTATGCGCCGACGATAAAGGTGAATCCCGCCGCGCTCGCCTGGCGCGGCGTCGGTCTCGACAATGTCGCGAGCGCCGTTTCCGGAAGCACCGCGCAACTTCCGGTCGGCTCCCTGCAGGGAAGCGAGCGCGCGTTTCAGATCGGCACCAATGGCCAGTTGTTCAATCCGGAAGACATCGGCCGGGTCATCGTCGCCTATCGCAACGGCGCGCCGGTGCGGCTCAATCAGGTCGCGACCGTGGCGGTCGGGCCGCAGGACCCGTTGCAGGCCGGCTGGGTGAAGCTCGAGCGCGGAGAGATGATCGGCGTGTGGCGTCAGGCCGGCGCCAACACGCTGGATCTCGTCGACGCGATCAAGGCCGCCTTGCCGCAGTTCAGGCGCGGCGTACCGGCGAGCATCGAGCTTTCCGTCGTCAGCGACCGCTCGGTCTCGATCCGCGAAAGCTTCGCGGACGTGCAGTGGACTCTCGTCGCGGCCGTCGTGCTGGTCATCATCGTGATTTTCGCATTCCTGAGAAACTTCGGCGCGGCGGCGATTCCAAGCGTAACCGTGCCTTTGTCGCTGGTCGGCACATTCGGGGCGATGTATCTGCTGGGCTACACGCTCGACAATCTCTCGCTGATGGGTCTGACGCTCGCCGTCGGCCTCGTCGTGGACGACGCGATCGTCATGGTGGAGAATATCTACCGCTATCTGGAGAGAGGCCACGATCCCGCAAAGGCCGCGATTGACGGCGCGCAGGAGATCGGCTTCACCATCGTTTCGATCACCATCTCGCTCATCGCCGTCTTCATTCCGATCCTCTTCATGAGCGGCATTGTCGGCCGGCTGTTTCGCGAATTCGGCGTCGTGGTGTCGACGGCCGTCGCGCTTTCCGCGCTTATCGCGCTGACTCTTTCGCCGATGATGGCGTCGCTTCTTCTGCGTAATCCCAAAGAAGCGCGGCATGGGCGGCTTTACAATCTGAGCGAGCGCGCCTTCGACCGCATCGTCGCCTATTACACGCGCGGCCTCGATTTCACGCTTCGCCACCAGCCGTCGATCATGACCCTCAACATCGCCCTGATCGCGGCCTCGGGCTGGCTGTTCTATTCCATGCCGAAGGGCTTCTTTCCGCAAGAAGACACCGGCATCATCTTCGGCGTCACCCAGGCCGATCAGGATATTTCTTTCGACGGCATGGCGCAGCGCCAGCAGAGGGTGGCGGAGATCATCGCGCGGGATCCGGCGGTGGAATCCTTCGGTTCCTTCATTGGCGGGGGCGCCAGTTCCGGCATGAACACCGGACGCTTCTTCATTCAGCTCAAGCCTTATGGCGAGCGCGAGGCCAATGCCGACGCGGTTATTCAGCGGCTGCGCGGCGAGTTCGCGGATGTGCCGGGAGTCTTGACCTTTTTGCAGTCCATCCAGAATATCCGCATCGGCGCGCGCCTGACGGCGACGCAATATCAATACACGCTTCGAGACCTCGATCTGGCGGAGCTGAATGACTGGGCGCCGCGCGCGCTCGCCAGAATGCGAACGCTTCCCGGGCTTCTCGACGTCGCCAGCGACCAGCAAACCGGCGGTTCGCGCTTGATGGTCAATATCGACCGCGACGCGGCGGCGCGGCTCGGCGTCAACGTTACGGGCATTCAGCAGACGTTCTATGACAGCTTCGGCAAGCCCTTTATCGCGCAGCTCTACGGATCGACCAACACCTATCGCGTCGTTCTCGAGGTCGAACCGCAATACCAGACGGAGCAGTCGGCGCTGTCGCGCATATATGTGAGCAATTCCGATGGAAAGCTCATTCCGGTGCGGCAATTTGCGACGCTGCAGCCCATGCAGGCGCCGATTGCGATCAATCATGAAAATCAAGTGCCGGCGGTGACCATCTCCTTCAACCTTGCGGAAGGCGTCGCGCTTGGCCAGGCCGTCGCCAGGATCGAGGGCGCCATGACGGAGATGGGCGCGCCCGCCTCGCTGCAGGGCTCGTTCTCGGGCGCGGCGCGCGAATTCCAGCGCTCGCTCTCCACCCAGCCGCTCCTCATCGCGGCGGCGCTCTTCGTGGTCTATATCGTGCTCGGCGTTCTGTACGAGAGCTTCACGCATCCCGTCACCATTCTCCTCTCGCTGCCGTCGGCGGCGATCGGCGCGCTGTTCTTTCTCAATCTATTCGGCTTCGATCTGACGATGATGGCGATCATCGGCCTGTTGATGCTGATCGGCATCGTGAAAAAGAATGCGATCATGATGGTCGATTTCGCGATCGAGCGCATGCGCGGCGAAGAAATGTCGCCGCAGCAGGCAATTCATGAAGCCGCGATTCTGCGCTTCCGGCCTATCCTCATGACGACGATGGCGGCGATTTTCGTGACGCTGCCGCTCGCCGTGGGCGTCGGCGCCGGCGCGGATCTGCGCCAGCCCTTGGGCGTTGCGGTTGTCGGCGGGCTCATCGTTTCTCAGGCGCTGACCATCTTCACGACGCCGGTGACCTATCTTTATATGGAGCGAATCGGCGAATGGCTGTCGTCAAGATTCGGGCGGCGCGGTTAGATCTTCGCGGTCATTGCGAGCAGGCGACGCGCCAGACGCAGCGCGCGATCTGCAATTCTTCATTGGTGGGGACGACGTAGACGGCGACGGCGGATTGCGGGGGGGAAATTCTCAGGCTTCCGGCGCGATTGGCCGTCTCGTTCAGGGCAATCCCCAGCCAGGCGCAGCCGGCCGCGACCTCGGCGCGGGTCGCGGCGTCGTTCTCGCCAATGCCGCCGGTGAAGACGATGGCGTCGAGACCGGCGAGCGCCGCCGCCAGCGAGCCGATCTCGCGCTGAATGCGATAGACGAAAAGCGCGATCGCCTCGCCGGCCTCGGGCGCGGAGGAAGCGCGAAGCGTCCGCATGTCGGAGGAGACGCCCGAGACGCCGAGCAGGCCTGATTTGCGATAGATCAAATCCTCGAGCTGGCGCGCGCCCATGCCGTACTGGTCGATCATATGCAGCAAGACGCCGGGGTCGAGCGCGCCGCAACGCGTCCCCATCATCAGCCCGTCCACGGCGGTGAAGCCCATCGTGCTCGCGACGCTCTTGCCGTCCTTCATGCCGCAGAGGCTCGCGCCATTGCCGAGATGCGCGACGATGACCCGCCCTCGCGCAATTTCGGGCGCGATTTCCAGAAGCCGTCCCGCGACATATTCGTAGGAAACGCCGTGAAATCCATAGCGCCGCACGCCCGCCTGCGAATATTTGCGCGGAATGGCGAAGGCCTGCGCGAGCGGCGGCTGGCTGGCGTGAAAGGCCGTGTCGAAACAGGCGACCTGCGGGAGCCGCGGATGTTCCGCCAGCATGGCGCGAATCACCGCGAGATTATGGGGCTGATGCAGCGGCGCCAGGGGGATGAAGGCGGCGAGCGTCTGGAGGATCTCGGCCGTCACGGGCAAGGGCGCCGAAAGCGCCCCGCCGCCATGCACGACGCGATGGCCGACCGCGACGATGTCCTTGCCGCCCAGCCATTGCGCGGCGATGCGCATCATTGTCCGGGTCGCGGCGGCGTGATCGAAGCCTTCCGCCGGCGGGCTTTCGCTCAGGACCGTTTCGCCCTCCGCATTCGATAGCTTTGCATGCGGCGTCGCGCCAATGCCTTCGATCAGTCCCCTGAGACGGAGGACGGGATTCGCTGCGGCGTCGAAGACCGCGAATTTGATGCTGGACGAGCCTGCGTTGACGACGGCGATGCTGGACATGTCGTATCTCCGTCAGGCTGCGATTTGGCGCGCCGCCGTCATCCTGCAACGGCGCGCCGAGCCAGGAAAGGAATTTTCGGGCCGCCGCATCCTATCGCCGCCAGCGCGAGAGCGCGCAATCGCGGCGCAAGCGAGACGAGCGTCCCGCTCATCGGGCGGCGCGCGCCGGAGCGTCAGCCCTTCACGCCGACGCGGCCGATATTTTTCGCGATCGCCGCCTTCAAATAGCGGGAGGGGCGGAAGCTGGCGACCCTGCGGGGGAGGACGATGGCGAGAGCGCCGGTGCGCGGATTGCGGCCCGTGCGCTCTTTTCTCTCGACGAGCACGAACTTGCCGAAATTGCACAAAGTGACGTTTTCGCCCGAAATCAGAGCAGTGGAAATTTCTTCGAGGACTTCGTCGACGAGCGCGCCCGCGCGGGTTTGAGGAAGGAAAGAGCAGGCCGAAGCGACCGCCCGGGCCAGTTCGCGTCTCGTTATCGTGCGGCTGGCGCGGGACTTTTTGGCCTTGCGCAAGAATTTATTAGAGCTTTCATAGGCTTGTTCGGCTTCTCTGAGCATCGCCCCGCACCTGTCTCAATGCAAATATACCTAGCGTATTTCTTCTTGCCGCGTTGAATCGTCGACAGTTACACAGAATAGGGGAATGAATTCATCTTTGTCCTTAGCCATTTTGCGCAAAGCGTAGCTGCCGGCGGCGCGCGCCGGGACCGTCCGGACCCATTCCGCCCGATCGCGGGCGCGATCTAGCCGCCGGCCGGCGCGTCATCCGGCGCGGTCGAAGGCAAGAACCCGAACATGTCCCGGTAATGCTTCGAAAACCGGCTCAAATGGAAGAATTCGTGGATCCGGGCGACCTCGCCGACGCCAAGCTTCGGCGCCCGTTTCAAAGCCGCTTGGGCCTGTTGGAGCCGGATCGCCCGCTTCAGCGCGACATAGCCGAGGCCGAATTCCTCTTGCAGGGCGAGCTGTATGCTGCGTCTCGAACTATTGAGGCGTTTGGCGGCGTCGTCCAGGGAGAGCTTGTGCGCGCCATTGGCGGCGGGCGGCTCCCAAAGCAGCTCCTCCACGGCGAGCGCCAATTCGCGCCGGCGCCCGGCGCTCAGTCCGGGTATGAGCAGCCTGGCGGAGAGGATCTGGCCGATGAGCTTGGCGCTTGTCGCGATGATGTCCTCGGGCGAATCGATTCCGCCGTCGATGGGAGAAAGCAGGCGGCGCAGCTTCTCCCTGAGCGCGCCAGCCTGGGGCGTCAGCGGATAAATGAGCGTCTCCAGGCCGAGGGGGCCGCTCAGGCGCTCCAGCAGGCGCGGCGCGGCGGCGTCGGGGACGACGCGCCGCGCCGTCGCCTCTGAAAAGCTCACCACCGTCGCCACGCCGGGAGCCGAGGTCGCGCTGTCGAAACGCGCGCCGCCATAGGCGACGCCGACAAAGGCGTTGCAAACGCGGTTGCCGAGGACGCGCATGTCCGGCGTTTCGAAAAAGGCGATCTTCAGCGCTCCTGGATCGAAGACGTCATGGACGCGGATCGATCCGGCGAAAAGACGCAGCTCCTCGACGGAGAGACCGGGGGCGATCTCGGCATGCTTGCGGACGGCGCGCATCCGGCCCGGGCCGAGCTGGTAGACGCGCGGCCGCCAGCCCGGCGGAAAGGTCCGGCCCGGTTCAAGATGGCTTGCCGAGGTCAACTCGAATCGTCCGCTCATATTCGGGTCCATCTTCGGTCGGATTCCGATAAATGGCAAAGCTTTCGCCCCTTCGCCACAAATCTTTCCGCGCCCGCCCGCGAGATGGGAGCTCGCGCGGGGGGGGGGGGGAACCGACATTCCTTCGGCGACGCTGGGCTTCGCCCCGAGACGCCCCAAATTCCGCGCATTGACGGTTCTCTCGCCGCGGAGACGCCCATGCGCCGGCCCCGAGTGTGGCGGAACGCCATTTTCGCGCTCATCGCCCTTGGCCTGGCGTCTTTCGCCTGGAGCAATCGCTACGGGCCGTCCGCTTCTCCCTATTTCCACCGCAACCGCCTCACCGGGGCTGAATGTCATCGGGGCGTCGAGTGCTGGGTTCCGGGCGCCTCGCCCTGGCGCGCGCCCTCGCCTTAAAGCGCGCTGCGAAAAGTGGGAGCCGATTTTCGCATACAGCGCGCGCTCTATGTTTTTGGAGTCGATCGCGCGATGTGGGCTCTGAGCGCGGCAAGGATGGGACGCTGTCCCTTGACGATCTTCGTCTCGGCCTCGGCGAGGGTGAACCAGGCCGCCCGATCCACCTCCGGAACGTCGATGAAGCGCCCGGATTTCGGGGGCCATTCAAGCCGGCAAAGATTGCTTGAAAGGTGAGCGGGATCGAGGTCGCCCTCGACGGCGAAGGCGAGGACGGTCTTGCCGCTCGGCTGCCTGAAGGCGCCGAGCGGCGTCATCTCGCCCGCAAGCGCGACGCCCGTCTCCTCGAGGAATTCGCGTCGGGCCGCGTCGCGCGGGTCTTCCTCGACGTCGATCTCGCCCTTGGGGATGGACCAGGCGCCTTCGTCCTTCTTCGCCCAGAACGGCCCGCCGGGATGGGCGAGCAGCACCTCGACGCCGCCGGCGCCTCGACGGTGGAGAAGGACGCCCGCGCTTCGCCTCGCCATGCTCAATCTCCGCAGGATGACGGCTTCCCAAAATTTGGCGCGCGCGTCGGGCGGTCGGTTCCCATTTTTTCGCCGCGCGCTCCAACTCCGCGTCAGAGGCCGGATTTCAGCCTCAATCGTCGTCGAACAAGAGCGCAAGGCGAGCTTTGTCGAGGATGAGGAAAATCATGAGGACGCGCGGACTGAGCTTTGGAACCCTTCTCGCTCTCGCGGCCGGGACCGTTCCGTCGCTCGCCGGTCCCTTCGACCGCGGTCCCATCGCCGATTTTCTCACAATCTTCCGTCAGGCGGCGATCCCCAAGCAGCTCGTGGTCTGGCGCCATCCGGAATATAAGGCGGGGACGGTCGTCGTCTCCACCGCGGATCGTCGCCTCTATTACGTTCTCGGCGGCGGCCAGGCGATTGAATATGGCGTCGGCGTGGGTCGCCAGGGCTTCACCTGGTCGGGCGCGAAGACGGTCACCCGCAAGCGCGAATGGCCGGATTGGCGGCCGCCGGCTCCCATGCTCAAGCGCCGGCCCGATTTGCCGCGCTACATGGCGGGCGGGATGGACAATCCGCTGGGCGCCCGCGCGCTCTATCTCGGCTCCAGCGCCTATCGGATCCACGGCTCCAACGAACCCGACACGATCGGCGCGGCCGTCTCGTCGGGCTGCATCCGCATGACCAATAACGACGTGATCGACCTCTATTCGCGCGTGAAGGTCGGCACGAAGGTTGTCGTTTTGAAATAGGCGCGTTTCCGCCTTTCAAAACGGCCGCCCGCTCTAACGATGCGGCGGCGCGCTTGCATCCGCGGCTTTTCGCGTCGCTTCGATCCGCAGACGCGTCCGCCTCGGCTCGCCGGCGCGGCGGAACTGCATCTCGATCTCGCTGCCCGCGCGCGTGACGCCGAGCAGCGTGCGCAATTGCGCGGGGGCCGCGATCGCTCTCCCGTCGACGGCGTTGATCACGTCGCCTTTCGTCAGCCCCGCAAGCGCGGCGGGAGAGGCCGGCTCGACGGAGACGATCTCCGCGCCGGCGCGGCCGCCGGCCGGCGAGCGGATCGAAACGCCGATATGGCCGCGACGCACCTCGCCGCTTTCGACGAGCTGCGACATGATCCGCCGCGCCATGTCGATCGGAATGGCGAAGCCGATGCCGTGGCTCGCGCCGGACTTCGAAAATATGGCTGTGTTGAGTCCCACGAGGCGGCCGTCGAGCGTCACCAGCGCGCCGCCGGAATTGCCCGGATTGATCGAGGCGTCGGTCTGGATGAAATCCTCATAGCCTTCGATGCCGAGGCCGGTGCGGCCCATCGCCGAGACGATGCCGGACGTCACCGTCTGGCCGAGCCCGAAGGGATTGCCGATGGCGAGCACGAAATCGCCGACTTCGAGCGTTCGGCTGTCGCCCATCGGCACGGCGGCGAGATTGTCGGCCTTGATCTTCAGGACGGCGACGTCCGTCGCCTTGTCCTTGCCGACAAGCTGAGCGCGAAAGCGCCGGTCGTCCTTCGTCGTGACCTCGATGACCGAAGCGCCGCGCACGACATGTTCGTTGGTGAGAATAAGTCCGCGCTGGGCGTCGACGATGACGCCGGAGCCGGCGGAGGTCGTCTCGCGCTTCAGGCGCGTAGGGGGAATTTCGAAGAACTCCTGCAGCACCGGATCGGCGACCGCCGGCGCCTCGACGGATTCGATGCGCTTCGTCGCGATATTCACGACGCCGGGCGTCACCGCGCGCACGACGGAGGCGGCCGAGCCCTTCTCGCCGGGCGGGATCGCGCCCGCGGCAAGCGGCGTCGGCAGGAGCAGCAGGGACAAGAAAGCGAGGCGCGAAATCATGGGCGGCCATGCTCGTGAAGGCGCTCGTCAAAATCGTGGCGCGCGCCGGCGTCGCGGACGCCGCTTTTCGCTTATGGTTTAGAAATTCCTACCGCGCCGCGCCGCAGCGTAAATGGCCCTGCGCGGGATCGCGACGCTTGCCGGTCGGCGTCGGCGGCCCGCGCGCGCTTCAAAAGGCGGCGCCGGAAATCAGCACTCATGGCGATGCGCTGATAGCAGGCTGTTTTTATTACGGTTTCATGGCGCGAGAGTTGCTTTGGCCAGCCGGTCGGCCCTAGCTTATCGGAAGCGGGCTTTCGAGCGGAAAGGGGAAGCGGCATGGCGTCGAGCGAATTCCGCCTGCAGATGCAGGGCTATGGTCTCACCACGGCGAATATTCTCTATCGCCTGCCGGATCATCCCGGGATTCTCCAAGCCTATATCTGGCAGGAATATGATCTGCATCCGCATTTTCCGGAGCTGAGGAAGTTCCTGGATTTCTGGACCCGGAGTCTCGACGGGCCGCTGCATGGCGTCACGGTCGCGCATGCGCAATTGATCAAGCCCGCGGAGATGCGGCTGGTGAACGGCGAATTCCGCGTGCATTGACGGGAGCTCTCGTTTCTTGCCGCAAGATTAATTGCCGGCCTTCCGCGCCTGTCCCGGAGCGGGAATTCGGGGACGGGCCGTGGACGAAGACGGTCCGAATCGGGAGCGGCGAAATCGCGCCGTCGATTCGCTAAGAAATGGTTGGTCGCGCGGCCGCCCGTCGCGCGGTCCTTGCCGGCCCGCAATGCGGAAAGCGCGCTGGCGTAATCGCCGGCCCGGCGCCAATATGCCCGCGCCATTTCCTGGCGCAGGGAAGAAACGACATGAAGAAGGAAACGATCAACGGGGCCACGCTCGCAATAGCGGCCGTCTCCATCGCGCTCGCCGGGACCGCGCCCGCCGCGAAGGCCGAAACGGCGACGGCGCGCGTGCATTGCCTCGGCGCCAATAGCTGCAAGGGCAAGAGCGACTGCCATACGCCCAAGAACGCCTGCAAAGGCAAGAACGCCTGCAAGGGCCAGGGATGGGTCTATAAGGAATCCGCTCAGGCCTGCGCGGACGCCGGCGGCAAGGTTCTCGATTAAGGCGCGCGCCAAATCTGCAATCGATCATGCTGCGATCGGGCGATTCCGTTCGGTCGCAGCGTGATCTCGAAGAGCCCGGGGCGTGATCCTTCTCGCGCCGGTCAGCGATTCCACCAGCCGCCGCCGAGCGCCATGAAGAGGGCGGCCGTATCCGAAAGGCGGGTCGCCTCGGCCTGCACCCGCGAGAGCGAGGCGAGGAGGTAGGTGCGCTGCGCGTTGAGCACCGCGATCTGCGAGACCTGGCCATATTTGAGCTGCATGCGGACAATGTCGAGGCTGCGCCTGGCGGCGTCCTCGGCCTTGCGCGCGGTCAACACCGCCTTGGCGTCGGATTGCAGCGCGCGCAGCGCGTCGGCGACGTTCTGGAAGGCGTGAATGACCGTGTCGCGATATTGCGCGTCCGCCTGTTCCAGCGCCGCCGCGGCCGCCTTCTGCTTATTGAGCAGCGTCATGCCGTCGAAGATCGGCTGCGAAATATTGGCCGCCGCCGTATAGAGGCCCGTCCCCGGCGCGAAGAGCTGCGCCATGTGGAAGGCGCTCGCGCCGACATTGGCGGAGAGCGTGATATTGGGCAGGCGGTTGGCGATGGCGACGCCGACCGCGGCGGAAGCCTGATGCAGATTGGCTTCCGCGGCCTTGATGTCCGGGCGCTGCGCGACGAGCTTCGAGGGGAGGCTGACGGGAACCGTCGCGGGCAGCGCGAAGCTCTTAAGTTCGAATAGCTCGCCCGGTCCTTCGAAGGACAGCCGGCCCGCAAGCGCCGTGAGGAGATTGCGCTGTATCTCGAGCTGCTTTTCGAGCGGCGGCAAAGTCTGCTCAAATTGCGCGAGCTCCGCCTCCTGGGCGATCACGTCGGCCTTGGCGATGGAGCCGAAGGAATATTGCCGGTTCAGGATATCCAGCGTCTCGCGCAGGATCGTGATGATGGTCTTCGTCGCCTCGATCTGCCCGCGGATCGAAGCCTCCTGGATCGCCGCGACGATGACATTGGTCGTGAGCGCGAGATGCGCGGCCTCGAGCTGCCAGCTCTGCTGCTCGGCTTGCGCGGTCAGCGACTCGACCGCGCGCGCATTGCCGCCCCAGACGTCCGGCGTGAAGCTGACGTTCATCTGTTTCAGAAACAGGCCGTAATTGGCGTTGGGATTGGTCGTCGCGGGACTCGGAGACGGAATCCCGCTCGCAATATTGGCGGGCGTGGGATAGAACTGCCGGAACAGCGAGGGATTGATCTCGCCGAGCGCGCGATTGTTCGATTGCAGATTGTTGCTGTCGCTCGACGTGAGCAGCGCCTGCGGGAAGAAGCCGCCTTTCTGCGCCTCGGCATTGTAATAGGCGATGCGGACGGCGGCCTCGGACGCCTGCAGCGACGGATTGTTCTCGAGCGACTCCCGCACCAGCGCGTCGAGCGGCTTCGATTTGAAGAGCCTCCACCATTCGGCGGGAATGTCCGCGCCTTCGACGAAACGCTGCCCTTCCCCCGGCGAGGCCGTGCGCTCGGGCGTGAAATAGGGGGCGTCCGGCGCCGCCGGCGGCGCGAAATCGGGACCGACGGCGCAGGCGGCGAGCAGCGCCGAGGCGGCGAGCGCGAAAGGCGCGAGACGCCGGCTCATCTTGCGGGCGCGCCTTCTCGCGCCGCGGCCGTCTCGCTTCCCGCGCGGATGAAGCATTCAATGACGAAATAGAATGTCGGCAGAATGAAGAGCGTCAGCAGCGTCGCCACGACGAGGCCGCCGACGATGACGGTTGCGAGGCTGCGCTGCACGTCGCTGCCGACGCCCGTCGCCAGCGCCGCGGGCAGCATGCCGACGGTCGCGACGGTGGAGGTCATCAGCACGGGTCGGAAGCGTTCGCCGGCGCCTTCCAGCACGCCGGTTTTCACCGCCGCGATGAAGTCGCGCTTCATCGCGGCGGGCTCGACCTCGGTCGCCACCCAGCGCGCGCGCGCGGCGGCGATGCGAACGGCGGACGTCCTGTTGAGATTGGCGACCATGATGATGCCGTTCTGCACCGCGACGCCGAACAGCGCAAGAAATCCGACGCCCGTCGCGACATTGAGGCTGTCGCCCCGAATATGCAGGGAGACGAGGCCGCCGAGGATCGCGAGCGGCACGACGCCGAGAATGAGCGCGGCGTGGCGCAACTTGCCGAAGCCGATGAACAGGAACACGAACATCAGCACGAGAACGGCGCCGACGATGACGGTCAGGCGCGCCTGCGCCCGCTGCTGGTTCTCGAACTTGCCGCCCCAGACGACCTTGTAGAGCGACGGATCATATTTGACGTTTTTCGCGATCCGGCCCTGCGCGTCGGCGAGATAGGAGGAGAGGTCGCGATTGTCGTAATCGACGCGGACGGTCAGCGAGCGCTTCGTCTTGTCGTGTGAGATCGCGCTCTCGCCATTCTGCAGCGTGATCTTCGCGATCTGCGACAGGGCGACCTGCGCGCCGGCCGTCGCGTTGACGAGGAGATTGCCCAGCGCCTCGGGGCTGTTGCGCGCCTCCGGCGGGAAGCGGACGGTGATGTCGTAGCTGCGGTCGTTGACATAGACCTGGCCGATCGGACTGCCGCCGACGCCGGTCTGGATGAGGTTCGCGACGTCCGCGACATTGATGCCGTAGCGCGCCGCCGTGCCGCGATCGATATGAAAGGCGATCTGAGGGATCGGCGGCTCCTGGACGATCGACGTCTGCGTCGTGCCGGGCGTTTCCCGCAAGGTCGCGACGATGTCGGAAGCGATGCGGCGCGTTTCCTTGAGATCCTGACCGAACACCTTGACGACGAGGGCGCTGTGCGCGCCGCTCATCAGATCGTTGACATTGTCGATGATGGGCTGGCTGACGCCCACATCCACGCCGGGAAGCCGCCTCAGCCGCTCGCCGAGACGGCGCACGAAATCCGCCTTGGTCTCGCCCGCCGGCCATTCCTCATAGGGCCTCAGGCCGACCGGCGCCTCGATATGGCTCAACGTCCATGGATCGGTGCGGTCGTCGTTGCGGCCGATCTGCGACACGATGAAGGAGACCTCGGGGAACTCCATCACCGCATTGCGCAGATCGCGCGCCATTTCCTCCGCCTTGCCGATGGAGATGCCGCTCGGCAACTGAACCTGCAGCCATAGCGAACCTTCGTCGAGATTCGGCAGGAATTCGCGTCCGATCGTCGCGCCGGCGAGGAGGACGCCGGCGAAGGCCGCGCCGGCGGCGCCGTAGACGATGCGCGGCCGGTCGACGCAATGGGCGAGCATGCGCCCGTAATTGTCCTGGAGCCGTTCGAGAACGACATTGTGAAAGATCTCGGACGGCTTGTGGAAAGCGATATAAGCGAGGCCGGGAACGACCAGCAGAGAGCAGAGCAGGGCGCCGAACAGCGCATAGGAGATGGTGTAGGCGACCGGCGAGAAGAGCTTCGCCTCGACGCGCTCGAGCCCGAGGAGCGGCAGATAGGCCGTGATGATGATGATCGTCGCGAAGAAGATCGGATTCACGACCTGCCGCACGACGAATTGAACCGTGTCGGTTTCGAGCGGCCGGGTGGGGTTGTGCTCGCGCACCCTCAGGATCGCTTCCGTCACCACGATGGCGCCGTCGACGATGACGCCGAAATCGATGGAGCCGAGCGACAGGAGGTTGGCCGGCAGCTTCGTCAAGTTCATCAGGATGAAGGTGACGCTGAGCGCGATCGGAATCGTCACCGCGACGACGAGGGCGCTGCGCGGGCTGCCGAGGAACAGGATCAGCACGATGAAGACGAGGGCGACGCCTTCCCCGACCGTATGCCCGACCTTCGAGACCGTCGCCTCGACGAGCTCGTTGCGGTCGAGATAGGGGACGATCCGCACGCCCTGCGGCGCGAGCTCCGCCTGGAGCTGGTCGATGCGTTCGTGGACCGCCTTCAGAACCGGCTGGGCGTTTTCGCCCTTCAGCATCTGGATCGTGCCCTGGATCGTATCGGAATTATGGTCCTTGCCGAGGACGCCCTCGCGCTCCTGGCTGCTCAGCCGCGGCGTCCCGAGGTCCCGCGTGAGGATGGGCGTCCCCTTGCTCTCGGTCACGACGATATTGCCGAGATCCTCGAGATCGCGGACGAGTCCGATGCTGCGGATGACATAGGATTGCTCGCCGCGCGTGATGCGGCTGCCGCCCGAGCTGGCGCTGTTGTTGACGATGGCGCGCGAGACGTCGGAAAGGCCGAGGTCGTAGCGCTGAAGCGCCAGCGGATCGACCTCGAGCTCAAATTGCCGCGTCAAGCCGCCGAAATTGGCGACGCTCGCCACGCCCGGAACCTGATTGAGGGCGGGCAGAACCACCCATCGCTGGATTTCGGAAAGCTCGGCGAGGTTCTTCTCGTCCGATTCGAGCGAGTAGCGCAGGATCTCGCCGACCGGGCCGGTCAAGGGGCCGAGCGTCGGCTGATAGGTCGACGCCAGGGGCGCCTGGCTGACGCGCTCCAGAACGCGCTGGCGCGCCCAATAATCCTCCACGCCGTCCTTGAAGACCAGAGTGATGAGCGAGAGGGCGAAAGTGCTGCTTGAGCGGATCGTCGTGAGCCCCGGCGTGCTCGCGAGCGCGCGTTCGAGCGGCACGGTGATCTGCTGCTCGACCTCTTCCGCCGCGAGGCCGCGCGCCTGGGTCGTGACGATCACCGTGACGTCGCCCACGTCGGGATAGGCCTCGAGCTTGAGTTGCGTCCAGGAATATACGCCGTAGAAGAAGACCAGGATCGTCACGAGGATGACGATCAGGCGGTTCCGCAGGCAGAGCTCGACGGCGCGCTCAATCATTCAGGAGGACTCCGCCGCGCACCACGACCCGCTGGCCCGGCTCGAGGCCGCGCACGATCGACGAGCCCTCATAGTCCGCCTCGATCACGACAGGCTTTCTCTGGAAGGTCCAGGGGGCGGTCTCGACGAAGACGCTCGTCGTGTCGTTGACGATGAAGAGCGCCGAGGAGGGAACGAGAAGGCTCTGGGCGGCGGGCGCGAAGAAGCGCACCGAGGCGAACATGTTCAGCTTGAAGATGCCATAGGGGTTGTCGAAGGAAATCCTCACCTTGTTGCGGCGCGTGTCGGCTTCCAGCAACTGGCTGATGATCTGCACGCGTCCGGAAAAGACTTCGCCGGGATAAGCGAGGAGCGTCACCTCGACGCGCTCGTCCTTCTGCACGAAGGACAGGTCCTTCTCCTGCACGCTCGCCGTCACCCACACTTTTTCGAGGTTGGAGATGGTCATCATCGACTCGGTTGCGTTGTCGATGAAATCGCCCGGCGCGGTTTCGAGGGCGGTGACGGCGCCGTCGATCGGAGAGGTCAGCACGATCTGCCGCTGGCCGGAAATGGCGCCGCTGTCGCCGATGACCTCCAGACGCGCTTCCGCGCGCTTGAGCTCGGTCGTCGCCTGGCGGTAGTCGTTCTGAGCCTGCTCCAGTTCGCGCAGCGCGAGGCCGCCCGCCTTGTTGAGGCCGGTCGCCCGCTCGAAGGCGCTCTTTGTGAGCTTCACCGTCGCCCGCGCCTTTTCGGCGTCCGCGACGGCCTGCGCGAGATCGCCCGAGTCGATCGTCGCGAGGCGCTGGCCCTTCTTCACCGTGTCGCCAAGGGAGACGCCGAGGTCGGCGACGCGCCCGGCGACGGGCGCCAGGATTTTGACCGTGCGGGTCGGGTCGGCCTCCACCGCTCCCGTCACCAATTTGCTGCGGCTGATGCTCTTCTGCTGGACCGGCGCCACCACGATGCGCGCCCGATAGGGCGAGCCCTCGGGCGCGAAAATCGAGCTTCCCTTACGGATGAGCTGGGCGCCTTCCGCGCCCGCGCGACGCCCGTCGCCCCCATGGCCGGATTTCACCGCCCAGGTCGCGCCCGCCATGGCGATGGCGGTCGCCGCCGCGATCAAAAGCTTGGCGCGGAGCGACAGCTTTTGAAGCTTCTCGGACGCGGTCATGGGTAGGAATATTTCCTGCGAACGGACAGACCTGTGAAGATAGTCTAATTGTGGCGGCCGCCGTCAACTGGACCGGACGCTATCAACGCGGATTGCACGACTTAATTGTGACGGGCCGCGCCGGATTTGTTTCTGTCCCGTTGCCGCCCGGCGGCTCGTCGGGTCCGGCCCCATGCGATACGCGATCCGTGGCCCGATAGACCGACGGCTCGCACGACCCGCGCAGGCCAGTTTCGGGTCTTCGACGCCCGGCAAGACTTGCAGGAGGCCGCCTCCCCCGCTCTGCGCGAAGCGGAATATATTTCTGCAATATTTCCAGCAGGGCCGGCCGGGAGAGGCGCACGCGGACACGCGACATTCGATGCGCTATAGGCGAGAATTGTTTCGCCTAGCGCTTCGCCCTTTGAGAGGCTGATGACGGCATGAGCAATCGCAGCGCGGTTCTGTTGGTGGAAGACGACGCGGAAATCGGAGAGCTGATTTCCCGGTATTTGGGAAATCACGGGATGGAGGTCACGCGCCTTGCGAATGGCGAGGGGCTCGACGCAAAATTGGCGAGCGGCGCGTTCGATCTCCTCATCCTCGATCTCAATCTTCCGGGGGAAGACGGATTTTCCATCTGCCGTCGCGTCAGGGCGGCGCATGATATTCCCATCATCATCGTCACGGCGCAGGGCGAGGACGTGGACAAGATTCTGGGACTCGAGATCGGCGCCGACGATTACGTCGTGAAGCCTTTCAATTCGCGCGAGCTCCTTGCGCGCATCCGGGCCGTGCTGCGCCGCGCCGAGCCGCAAAGCCGCGCCGGCGGCGTTTCGCAGAGCCAGTCTTTCCAGTTTCTGGGATGGCGGGTGAATCTCCTGTCGCGCGAGGTCGTCTCCCCGAGCGGGATGAAGGTCGCGATGACGGGCGCGGAATTCGATCTCCTGCACGCCTTCTGCGAGAACCCCAACCGCGTGCTCACGCGCGACCAATTGATCAACATGACGCATGGGCCCACCGCCGGCCCCTATGAGCGCAGCATCGACGTGCTGATCAGCCGTCTGCGGCAGAAGCTGGAAAAAGACCCCAAAAATCCGGCGATGATCCAGACGGTGAGATCGGAAGGCTATATGCTGTCCGCGCCAGTTTCACGTGCATGACGCTGCGAGGTCTCATGCGGCGCTTGCAGCCGGATCGACTCGCCGGTCAGATCACTTTTCTGATTCTCGCCTCGATCGTGTCCTTTCAGACGGTGGTGCTGGTCACCTTCCACGTCCTCGACGTCGAAGGCCGGCGTCACATTGTGGATCAGGCGGATTTCATCGCCAGCGTCATTCTCGCGCTGGACGCCGCGCCCAATGACGACAGGCAAAATCTCCTATCCGAATTCTCGCACGCCGTTCCCTTTGCAAATATTCATATCCAAGCGGAGCGACCGGCCTCCGTGGAGGTCGACGACCGTGAATTCGCCAATGAGATCCGCCTCATTCAGACGGATCTCTGGCCAAGCGCCGACGTCTTCGCCTCCGTCGCGCCGTCCGACGCCGCGCCCGGGATCATGGGCGTGTCCCTGCGCAAAGGCGGCTATGCCCTTATCTCCATCACGCAGCACCGCAAGCCCCCGCGCTCGGTCTGGCGCTGGCTCTGGCAGCCTGAGCCGGGCACGCCCTTTCTTCTGACGCCCTGGGCGCTCTCCGCCCTGCTGTTCTTCGTGAGCACGTCCGTGCTCGTGCTTTGGGCGTCGAACGGCATTGTCGAGCCGCTGATCACGCTGGCGCGCCACGCTGAGCTATTTCCCGGCGACGGCGACGGCGACCGCCCGCTGCAGGAGCGGGGACCGAGCGAAGTGCGGGAGCTGACCCGTTCGATCAATCGGATGCAGCACAGAATCCGTTTGATGATCGCCGCGCGCACCCGCATTCTCGCGGCCGTCAGCCACGACCTCAAGACAATCATCACCAGGCTGAATTTGAGGACGGAATTCATCGCCGACGACGGCTTGCGCATGAAGATGCTGCGCGACGTCAATCTCATGGATTCGATGCTGCGCAAGAATCTCGAGCATCTTCGGGCGGAGAGCGACAAGTCCGATTACAGCCCCATCGATCTCGACAGCGTCCTGCAGACCGTCGCCGACCAGTTCGCGGAGATGGGCTGCAACGTGACCTATATCGGCGGCGGCCATCAGATGATCGTCGGCTCGCTGACTGATATGCAGCGCGTCTTTTCCAACCTCGTCGAAAACGCGGTGCATCATGCCGACGAGGTCGTGATCCGAATTCAGGAATCGTCCGACGGCAAGCTGCAGATCGACGTCGCCGACAATGGCGTCGGCATACCCGACGACCAGAAGGCGACGGTTTTCGAGCCCTTCGTGCGCGGCGAACCCGGCCGGACGATGGATCGTCACAGCGGTTTCGGCCTGGGCCTGTCGATCGTGCGCTCGATCGTCAAAAATCACGGCGGAGCCGTTTCCCTGCTCGACGCCTCGCCGCACGGCCTTATCGTGCGCATCACGCTTCCCCGCATGGCCGAAGCGGAAGCGTAGAGCGCAGGGGAAGGACTGCGACGATCCCTCCCCTGTCAAAGACCCCGCAAGCCGTCAGATGCCTTGACGCGTGCTTGAGCCGCTCGTTCCCTGATCGCCGCCGCCCGCGCCCTGATTGGGGTTCTGGGTCGATCCCTGGCTGCCGCTTTCCGATCCCGAACGCTTGTTCTGCATCGATTTGCTGCTGCCATATTTTGCCTTTTCGCCGCCGCGCGCATGATGCTTGTACGATTTCGGGCAGTGATGCGCCCAGGCCGTCGCGGGGCCGAAGGCGATGAGAGGCGCCACGAGCGCCGCCGCCACGAATTTCCTGTTCATTGTGCTCTCCCGTCGGATATTCCGGCGCCGCCGGATCGTTGGGAACTAAGCGACCATGCTCTCGGGACAAGCGTCGCGCATGTTTCCGCTTCATTGCTGCGCAAGCGTGGTCGGAGGTCGCGACGAGCGCGCGTCTTTATGTCGCGCGAGTGGAAAGGATGCGCGCGATCTCCGGCAGGCAAGAGCCGCAATTCGTGCCCGCGCGCAGTTTTGCGCCGATCTCCGCCGCGCTGCGGCAGCCCGCGTCGATCGCCGATTCGATCCGGGTCGCGCCGACGCCGAAGCAGGCGCATATGGTCGGCCCTTCCGAATCGTCGGCGCGGCGCCCGGAAAGAAGCGCGAGGCGTTGCGCCTTGTCGAGACGTTCCAGGGAAAACAGATCAATCGCCGCATCCCACGGCGTCGCCGCCGGTTCCGCGTAAAGAACGCAGGCCGCCTTCTCTTCCGTGAACGCGGCCATGCGGTAGGCGCGGCGGCCGGCGTCGGAATACTCCGCGACGTCGTCGGTTCCTTCCGGGAAGAGCAGGGCTCGCCATTCGCGCGCCGGAACGTCGCTTGCGAGACGATAGGCGAAGCCGCCGACAATGGCGACCCGCGCCCACCAGAACGCCTTCGGCGGAGCCAAACGCCGCCGGACGAGCGCAAAGCCCGTGTTCGCGAAGCTGTGCGGCGTCAAGGCCGCGGGCGTCGCCTTCATCTCCGGCTGCCCGGAGACGGGATCGGCGAAGGGCGCGACCAGGGCGCCGACGCGCGCTTGCGCGGCTGTCTCATTCGTCCAATGAATAGGCGCGAAAATATGCCCTTTCGGCTGGCGATCCGTGACGACGACGCGCAGCACGCAGGCGCCATAGGGCGTCGAAACGCGCGCAAAGCCGCCATCCGAGACGCCGGACGCTTCCGCGTCGCAAGGATTGATCTCGACGAAAGGCTCGGGCAGATGGCGCGCCAGACGCTGGCTGGCGCCGGTGCGCGTCATGGTGTGCCACTGGTCGCGAATGCGGCCCGTATTGAGCCGCAAGGCATATTGCCGTGAAAGCGTCGTCGCCAGGCTCGGCGCCGCGGGCGCGACGAACGCCGCGCGTTTATCGGGCGTATAGAAGCCGCCTTCCGCGAAAAGGCGTTTCGTTCCCTTGCGCGCGCCGGCGGGAAAGGGCCATTGCGTCGGCTCGAGCGCGTCATAGGCGTCGTCGTCGAGCGACGCCAAGCCGCCAATGTCAAAATCCCGCGCGCCGTCATTCTCGAAGGCCGAGAGGGCCGCATGCTCGCGAAAGACGTCGGCCGCCGACTGGTAGTCGAACCCCGAAAATCCCATCCGCTTGGCGACCGCGCTGAAAATCCGCCAGTCGGCGCGGGCTTCGCCCGGCGAGGGAAGAAATGCGCGCTGGCGGGAAATGCGGCGCTCGGAATTGGTCACGGTCCCGTTCTTTTCTCCCCAGGCCTGCGCGGGGAGAAGAAGATGCGCGCCGCTGTTGATCGTGTCGGTCGACAGCATATTGTCGGAGACAACGAGAAGCGTCAGCTTCTTCATCGCGGCGCGCGCCGCGTCGGCGTCGGGCATGGAGGCGGCGGGATTGGTGCCGACGACCCAGAGCGCCTTGATCCGGCCTCTGGCGACGGCGCCGAACATATCGACCGCCTTGAGCCCCTCGCGCTCGGCCATGCGCGGCGCGCGCCAGAAGCGGCGCAGGCGGTCGATATTGTGCGGCTCAAATCCCATATGCGCCGCGAGACTGTTTGCAAGGCCGCCAACCTCTCGCCCGCCCATGGCGTTCGGCTGCCCGGTCAGGGAAAAGGGGCCGGCGCCCGCCGTTCCGATGCGGCCCGTCGCGAGATGGCAATTGATGATGGCGTTGACCTTGTCGGTCCCTTGCGCGGATTGGTTCACGCCTTGCGAGAAGGCGGTGACGGTCCGCTCCGTCCGCGCGAACATTTCGAAGAAGCGCGCGACGTCGCGCTCGTCCAGACCCGTCAGCGCCGCGGTCTCGGCCGCCGAAGGCGCGAGGCGCATGGCGCTCGCGAGGGCGGAGTCGTACCCCTCCGTATGGCCGGAAACGAAGGAGCGCTTGACGGCGCCGACTCTCGCGAGATGCGCGAGCAGGCCGGAAAAAAGCGCCTGATCGGAACCGGGCGCCAGCTCCAGGAAGAGATCGGCGTTCTCCGCCGTCGCCGTGCGCCGCGTTTCGACGACGACAAGGCGCGCGCCGCGTTCTTCCTTGTTGCGCATGATGCGCTGGAACAGAATCGGATGGCACCAGGCCGCGTTGGAGCCGACGAGCACGATGAGGTCGGCCTGGTCGAGATCCTCATAGCAGCCGGGAACCGTATCGGCGCCGAAAGAGCGCTTGTGGCCGGCGACCGTCGAGGCCATGCAAAGGCGCGAATTGGTGTCGACATTGGACGAGCCGACAAAGCCCTTCATCAGCTTGTTGGCGACATAATAGTCCTCCGTCAGCAATTGGCCGGAGAGATAGACCGCGACCGCATCCGGACCGTCGCGCGCAATGATCTCCTCGAAGCCGCGCGCCGCCGTCTCTATCGCCGCGTCCCACGAAATGCGCGCAAAGCCGTCGGCTTCGCGCCGCATCGGATGGAGAAGCCGCCCGGCGAGGCCGACCGTCTCCCCCAGCGCCGAGCCCTTGGAGCAGAGACGGCCAAAATTGGCCGGATGCTCCGGATCGCCGGCAATATGCGCGCCGCCGCCGTCGAAGGCGGCGCGCACGCCGCAACCGACGCCGCAATAGGGGCAGGTCGTGCGAATCGCCGTCGCCGCCGTTGCGCGGGCGCCGGTCGCGCCGCTCGCGCCCGAGCCGGGGATGGTCTCGGCGTCGAGCATCAATAGACGTCCTGCTGATAGCGGCCGGACTTCTTGAGCGCGGCCACGAAAGCGATCGCGTCCTCCACGCTGCGCGCGCCATATCCGGATACGACGTCGACCAGCGCGCGCTCGACATCCTTGGCCATGCGCTGCGCGTCGCCGCAGACATAGATATGCGCGCCTTCCGCAAGCCAGGCCCATAATTCGCGCCCGGCCTGGCGCATGCGGTCCTGCACGTAGAATTTCTCTTCGCCGTCGCGCGACCACGCGAGCGACAGGCGCGTGAGCAGGCCCGTCGCCTTCATCGTCTCGAACTCGTCGGCGTAGAAGAAATCATAATCCGCGCGCTGATGCCCGAAGAAGAGCCAGTTCTTCCCCTTGGCCCCCGTCGCCGCGCGCTCCTGCAGAAAGGCGCGGAAGGGCGCGACGCCCGTGCCCGGCCCGATCATGATGATCGGCGTCGCCGGATCGTCGGGCAGGCCGAAGCCATGCGCCGGCTGCACATAGCTCAACAGCGCGTCGCCCGGCGCGACGCGCTCGGCAAGGAAGGTGGAGGCGACGCCGAGGCGCTTGCGCTTGCCGACCACATATCGGACGGCGTCGACGGTGAGCGACAGCCGCCCCGGCTCCGCCTTGGGGGAGGAGGAGATGGAGTAGAGCCGCGGCTGCAAGGGTTCGAGCGCCTCGACGAACGCCTCCGGATGCGGGCGCGCGCTTGGAAATTTCTGCAGCACGGCGAGGGCGTCGAGCGTCGCGGCGTCGCCGTCGGGATCCTCGCCCTGCGCGAGCAGCCGCGCCTTCTCGCGTTGCGCGCCGCCGGTCATGAAGGAGACGAGCTCGAAAAGCGCGTCGGGCGCCGGCGACAGGGAGACGTCGCATTGCAGCACGTTGCGCAAGGTCTTGCCGCGCACCGGCGTGAGGTGGGACGCGCCGAGCATGGCGATGATCTGGTCCACGAGGCCGAGATCGTTTTTCGCGAAGACGCCGAAACTGTCGCCCGCCTTGTAATCGAGCCCGCTCCCGGCGAGATCGAATACGATGTGCCATGTTTCCTTCGCCGAGCCTTCCTTGTTGAGCCGCCGCCGCGACAGGAACGTCACCGGCGTGGGATTGTCGCGGAAGCGACCCGGCTCCGCGGCGGATTCGTGAGGCTGCGGCGCCGCCGCCATTTGCGCCTCGCGCGGTCCGTCCAGCTCGGCCGCGAGCGATTTCAGCATGCGGACCGTATCCTTGCCGCCGGGCGCGCAAAGATTCAGCCGGACTTCCTTGCGCGCGGCGAGGGCGTCGGCGTAGCTCTCGCAATTATAGCCGCATTGCCCGCAATCCTGTTGCGCCATGGCGGCCATCAGCCGCCGTCGCAGCGGGCGCCCTTCCGCAAGCTTCATGCGAGCGTCAAGGGCGAGCGTCTGGTCGTGCCACGGCGCTTCGCCGTCGTCACCCGCCGCGGCCTCCATGACCGCGGCGTTGGCCTGGGGCGAGAGCGGCGTCACAAGCGCATTGTCGGGCGCGGCGAAGCCGGCGAAGAACCCGCTCAGCCACGCGCGCTGCTCGGGCGAGAAGGGCGCGCTTTCGGGGATGAGATTCGAGGGCGGAGTCATATGGTTCATGGCGAAATATCTCCGTCGGCGAGGCGGCGGATCGTCTCGGTGTCGAGACGCCGCGCAAAGGCGGCGAATGTTTCCGTCGCGTCCAGGCGGTTGCCGCGATAGGCGCGCAGAATGCCGGCGACGGTCTTCGGCGCGTCTTCGGCCTTGACGTTCCGGATGAGCTCGCGCGCAACGGCCGCCTCTTCCGCGAAGCCGCCGCCGACGAGAATGTGATAGCCCGCGACCGCGTCGCCGTCGTCATTGACCGGCACGCGCGCGCCGATAAGCCCGATGTCGCCGATGTAATGCTGCGCGCAGGAATGATGGCAGCCGGTAAGATGGATGTTGATCGGCGTATCCATCGGCGCAGCCGTCTCGCATTGATCGGCGATCTCGGCCGCGTCGCGCTTGGTGTCCGCGGCGGCGAAGCGGCATCCGAAGCTTCCGGTGCAGGCCACGAGGCCGGCGCGAATGGGAGAGGCCTGCGTCGACAATCCCAGGGCGTCGATGGCGGAGACCGCCTGCGCGACGTCGTCGTCTCTTACGCCCGTGACGAGAACGTTCTGCCACACGGTGAGCCGCAGGCCGCCATCGCCATGAAGGCGCGCGATTTCAGAAAGGGCGCGCGTCTGCGCCGGGGTCAACCGGCCGAGCGGCAGAACGACGCCGATCCAATTGAGCCCGGCCTGCTTCTGCTTGTGCGCGCCGATATGGGCCTGGCGATCCTGGCGGGGGCGCGCCGCAAGGGCGCCTTCGGGCGCCCGCGTGAGGCCGCGTCCGAGCTTTTCTTCCACGGCCGCGAGGAATTTCTCGAAGCCCCAGGCGTCGAGCACATATTTCAGCCGCGCCTTGGCGCGGTTGGCGCGGTCGCCATTCTCGATGAAGACGCGGAGAATCCTGTCGGCGACATCGACGGCCTCGTCGGGCCGAACCAGGACGCCCGTATCGCGCGCGAAATCCTTGTGGCCCGTTATGCCGCCGAGCGCGAGGCGGAAATAGACGCCGGGCTCGAGTCCATAGCCGTCAAGGACCTCGACCGCCTGGAACCCTATGTCGTTCGTATCCTCCAGCGCGCCGACGAGGCCGGCGCCGTCGAAGGCGATATTGAACTTGCGCGGCAGGCCGTAGAGCGAACGGTCGTTGAGAATGTGATGATGCATGGCGCGCGCATAGGGACGCGTGTCGATCAACTCCTGTGGATCGATCCCGGCCGTCGGCGTGCCGGTGACGTTGCGGACATTATCGGCGCCGGCGCCCTTGCTCCAGAGCCCGAGATCCTGCACCGCCTCGATGATGTGGACGGCCTTTGCGGGCTCGATTTCGCGGATCTGAAGATTGGCGCGCGTCGTCACATGCAGATAGCCTCCGCCCATATGTTCCGCGAGATCGGCGAGACCGGCGAATTGCCAGTGCGTGAGGACGCCGTTGGGAATGCGCAGCCGAAGCATATAGGCGGATTGCGCGGGCGCGACGTAGAAGAGGCCGTAATAGCGCCAGCGGAAATTATCGTCGGACTTTGGCGGCGCGTTTTCCTTCGCCTGCGCGACAAGGCGCGGATAGGCGTCGAAGGGATGCTCCTCGCGCTTCCATTTTTCCTGATCGGTCAATTTGGCGCCGGTGGCGACGAGGCGGTCCTGCGCGTCGATATGCGCCGCGTCGGGTCCCATGGGCTTTTGCGGCGCGGATTGCGCGGCGCGCCCGCCGCGCGCGGAAAAGCCGGCGGCGAAGCCTTCGAGATAGCGCTTCTGATCGAGCGTGAAGTCAGCCGACATGTCAGGCGGCCTCCTTTAGTTTCGGCGCTTCGAACACGAGATCGTCCCGGATCGCCGCGATGCTGTCGCCGGAGCGGATGAGATCGAGATAGGAGAGCGCGCCGCTGGTGTCGCCGACGAGAATCGCGCCCTTGAGCCGGTCGCCGTCAACGACGAGCTTGCGATAGACGCCGGCCCTCGGGTCCTTGCAGACGATCTCGGAATCCGAGTCCCTGGCCATGAAATCGCCGGCCGAAAAAACGCGCACGCCGGAAACCTTCAGATTGGTCGAAACGACGCTGCCGCGATAGGCGGCCCCGGCTCCGGCGAGGCGCGCGGCGAGTATGCGGGCGTGCTCATAGGCGGGCTCGACGAGGCCGTAGCACAGCCCGCAATGCTCCGCGCACTCGCCGATCGCGAAGATATTGGCGTCGCTGGTCCCGAGGCCGTCATCGACGACGACGCCGCGATTGACGGAAAGACCGGCCGATTGGGCGAGCTCGACATTCGGGCGGACGCCGACCGCGAAGACTACGGCGTCCGCCCGGACGGATCGCCCGTCCGCGAAGTCCACGCGCTCGACGCGTCCCTTGCCGGCGATGCGGGAAGCGTTGGCGTTCAGCATGATCCGCACGCCCTTCTCCTCGACGAGCCGATGCAGAAGGGCGGCGCCGGCGTGATCGAGCTGGCGCTCCATGAGCCGGTCCATCACATGGGCGAGCGTTACGCGCGCGCCGCGCTTGACGAGGCCATAGGCCGCCTCGAGTCCGAGCAGGCCGCCGCCGACGACGAGAACCTCCTTTCCCATCGCGCCGAGGCGCGCGAGCGCCTCGACATCCTGCATGTCGCGGAAAGTATGGACCTCCGGGAGATCGGCGCCGGGGATCGGCAGGCGCAGCGCGCGCGATCCGGTCGCAAGGACAAGCTTCGAAAAGGCGACGCGCTCTCCATCGTCGAGAAAGAGCAGCCGCGATGCGGCGTCGAGCTTTGTCGCCTTCCGGCCGGTCGTCATCTCGACGCCGTTTGCGCGCCACCATTGCCGGGGCTTGAGCACGATGTCGTCGAGCGCGACCTCGCCCGTCAGCGCCGAGGATAGCAGCACGCGATTATAGGCGAGGCGCGGCTCTTCGCCGATCACGCGGATCGCATAGCGATCGGGCGCGGCCATCGTCAGCTCTTCGATGAAGCGCGTCGCGGCCATTCCGGCGCCGACGACGACGAGCGTCTCCTTCGTCATGCTTCCTCCCTCACGCGGCCTCGACATAGCGGCTCCGCTCGTAGAGGAAGTGCAGCACGCGCTGGCGGCGTTCGAGATAGATCGGATCCGCGGCGAGCGCGATGCGGTCGCGCGGACGCCGCAAGGGCACCTCCAGCACTTCGCCGATCGTCGCCTGCGGTCCGTTCGTCATCATCACGATCCGATCCGAGAGCAGCACGGCCTCGTCGACGTCATGGGTGATCATCATCACCGTGTTGCCGAGCTGCTCGTGCAGCTTCATGACCTGATCCTGAAGATGCGCGCGCGTCAGCGCGTCGAGCGCGCCGAAGGGCTCGTCGAGCAGAAGAAGCTTCGGCCGCATGGCGAGCGCACGCGCAATGCCGACGCGCTGCTTCATGCCGCCGGAAATTTCGGCGGGCCGCTTGTCCTTGGCGTGCGCCATCTGGACGAGCTCGAGATTGCGCATCGTCCATTCGTGCCGTTTGGCGCGCGGCTCCGTTCCGCCGAACACCTTGTCGACCGCAAGGCGGACATTGTCGTAGGCCGAGAGCCAGGGAAGCAGCGAATGGTTCTGAAACACGACCGCGCGATCGGGGCCGGGAGCGTTCACCTCCCGATCCTCGAGCAGCACGCCGCCGCTCGTCGGGTTGGTGAGGCCGGCGACGATGTTGAGAAGCGTGGACTTGCCGCAACCCGAATGGCCGATGATCGAGACGAACTGGCCTTTCTCGACTTTCAGGGAAACATTGTCGAGCACCTTGGCGACGCTCGATCCCCGCCCATAGGTCTTGTCGACGCTTTCGATGCTGAGATAGCTGCTCATGTCTCTTCTCCTCAATTCGCCTGGGCGCCGCGAGTCGCCAGATTGCCGATGAAGGCGACGAGGCGGTCGAGGATGAAGCCGGTGAGGCCGATATAGATCAGCGCCACGAAGATGTCGGGCAGGCGCGACGAGTTCCATGCGTCCCAGATGAAGAAGCCGACGCCGACGCCGCCCGTCAGCATTTCCGCCGCGACGATGGCGAGCCAGGAGAGACCGACGCCGATGCGCAGGCCCGTGAAAATGTAAGGCGCCGCGGAGGGAATCATGATCTTCCAGAAGAACTCGATCTGGTTGAGCCGCAGCACCGCGGCGACGTTGCGGTAGTCCTGCGGAATATTGCGAATGCCGACCGCGGTGTTGATGATGATCGGCCAGATCGAGGTGATGAAGATCACGAAGATCGCGGAGGGCTGGCTGTCGCGGAAGGCGGCGAGCGAGATCGGCAGCCAGGCGAGCGGCGGCACGGTGCGCAACACCTGGAAGATCGGATCGAGACCGCGCGTCGCCCATTGCGATTGACCGACGAAGGCGCCGAGCAGAATGCCCGCGAGGCTCGCAAGGCCGAAGCCGACGCCGACGCGCTTCAGCGAGGTGAGCACGCGCCAGCCGAGGCCCATATCCTGCGATCCCGCTTCGTAGAAAGGATGCAGAATAAGGTCGTTCGCTTCGTTCCAGATGCGCAGCGGCGAAGGCAGCGCCGACGTCGGGCCGATGCAGAGGAGCTGCCATGTCAGCAGGAGGAGCGCGAGGGTGACGAGCGGCGGAATCAGGGCGGCGAAGAAAGCCTGGATATTCGCCTTGTATTTGATCAGCAGCGGCGTTCGCCGGCGGCGGTAGGCTTCCTCGATTTCTTCATCGTAGAAGCTCGCCGAGCGATCGCTGTTCGTCAGGGGCATCGTCATCTTGTCTCTCGTCCTTTAGACTTCGGCGCGCTTGATGGACTGGCTCTTCAGATAATCGAGCGGCTTTTCGGGATCGAAGACCTTGCCGTCGAAGAAGGTCTCCTTGCCGCGCGAGGTCGAGGCGGGAATCTCCTTCGCCGAAACGCCGGCGATTTTCGCCGCCTCGCGCCACAGATCCTCGCGATTGACCTTGTCGACGAGGCCCTTGATGTCGGTCTTGGCGTCGAGCTTGCCCCAGCGCATGTCTTCCGTCACGAACCACGCGTCATGGCTCTTGAAGGGATAGGAGGCGTTGTCGCGCCAGAACTTCATGCCGAGCTTGGTGCCCTTCGCGACGCGGCCATTGCCGTAATTGATGTCGCCCTTCAGGCGCCCGACAATGTCGGTCACGGGCGCGTTGAACCATTGGCGACGGCCGACGATCTCGGCGAGCTCGGCCTTGTTTTCCGGCTTGTCGCACCATTGCTGGGCTTCGATCACGGCGGCGGCGAGCGCCTTCGCGGCTTTCGGATTCTTGTCCACCCAGTCGGCGCGCATGCCGAGCGATTTCTCGGGATGCTTGAACCAGATCTCGCCCGTCGTGCAGGCCGTGTAGCCGATGCCCTGATTGACGAGCTGCTCGTTCCAGGGCTCGCCGACGCAGAACGCGTCCATGTTTCCGACCTTCATATTCGCGACCATTTGCGGCGGGGGGACCACGATGGTCGAGACGTCCTTGTCGGGATCGACGCCGGCTGCGGCGAGCCAGTAGCGCAGCCAGAGATCATGCGTGCCGCCGGGGAAGGTCATGGCCACCTTGACCTCCTTGCCGTCGGCCTTCTTCCTGGCGAAGGCGGCTTTCAGCGCATCGGCTTTCAAACCCGCCTTGAGGTCCTTGTACTCATTGGAAACGGAAATGCCCTGGCAATCGAGATTGAGCCGCGCGAGGATGTACATCGGCGTCGGCGCATTGTTCTGCGTCACCTTGCCGGTGGAGATGAGATAGGGCATCGGCGAGAGAATATGCGCGCCGTCAACGCCGTTATTGGCGCCGCCGAGCACCGCATTGTCGCGCAACGCCCCCCAGGAGGCCTGCTTGACGACCTCGACGTCCGGCATGCCGTATTTGGCGAAGAGGCCTTTCTCCTTCGCAATGATCAGCGGCGCCGAATCGGTGAGCGCGATATAGCCGAGGATCGCCTTGGTGGTTTCCGGCCCCGCGCCCTCGGCGAAGACGCCGCGCGGCAGGCCGACGGCGCCGGCGCCGAGAGCGGCGGCCGCGCCTTTCAACAGGCTTCGACGATCGAGACGCATCTGCGCGGGATTCGATTTGCCAGACATTGGCGACATTGCGTTCCTCTTTCCTCGATTTCGCGGCGCATGCCGGAGGCGAAAAAAAAGCCGCTGTCCGAGACGGTCCATGGGAGCGGACGGTTCGGAACAGCGGCGTTGCTGCATGGGTCCTGCCTTGGACCCGGCGCCGGGAGAAGGCGCGTTCAATTTCGAGGTTTGCAAACAGGGCGCCAGAGACCCGCCATGCGGCGGAAGGCTGGAAAACCGGGGGGTTGGAAGACTTGGCGGCGGTCAGCGCGCTTTTCGGGGCGCCGCGCGCTTAGGCGGAAAGGCGCCGCGTCTTTAGGCCCGGCGCATGAAATTTGACGTCAGGACGCCCCCCGGATCGCGAAGGAATCGAGATAGGCGTCGATGTCCCGCGCATTGAAGGGCGATCCTGAAAATGCCGCGATGGGCGCCGCCGCTTTGGGGGCCGATCGCGTCGCGGCGTCGAAGAAGACGGGATTGAAAACGCGTTTCGCGATCCGCAGCGCTTCCGCGGAGAAGCGGGCTTGTCCCCAGCGCAGCATTTGAGCGTAGAGCCAGGCGGCCTGATAGGCGTCGGGGCGCCCCGACGCGCTGTCGCCGAAGATGAGATAATCGGCGTTTTCATCGGGGTTCCCCGCCAGGCGCCCGTCGAGCGCGCGGCGCAGGGACTCCTCGTCGGCGCCGACGCGATCCGGCCGGGCGAGAAGCGCGGCGATTTCCTGCCGGTTCTCGCGCGCGCGAACGTAGTCCGCCGCCTTGAGGCAGGCGCGGATCAGCGCCTCGACGAGCGCCGGCTCTTTTTCGGCGATCTGCTGACGGACGGCCAACGTCTTTTCGGGCGCGGGATGAAAAATCGCGGGGCCGGGATGCAGGATGACGCCGACGCCCATGCGCTCGGCGACCGCGTTCCAGGGCGCGCCGACGCAAAAGCCGTCGACATGTCCCTTGACGAGATTGTCGACCATATAAGGCGGCGGCAGGACGACGAGCCGGAGATCCCGGTCGGGATCGACGCCGCCCTCCGCCATCCAGTAGCGCAACTGATAATTATGCGTCGAGAAAGGAAAGGTCATGCCGAAGGTGAGCGGCTCGGCGTTGCGCTTCTCGCGCGAGGAGACCACCGCCTTCAAGGCGCGCGCGCTCACGGCGGGATCGCCGAGATCGCCTTCGGCCGCGGCGGCGAGACTTGCGTGAAGGTCCGGCGAGACGGTGATGGCGTTGCCGTTCATGGCGAGATTCATCGCGGCGACGACCGGCGCGCGAACATGGCTCAAGCCCAGCGTCGAGGCGACGGCCATGGGCGCCAGGAGATGTGCGGCGTCGTAATGGCCGATCGCGAGACGATCGCGAATGTTCGACCAGGAGACCTCGCGCACGAGCTCGACGTCGAGTCCTTCCTGCTCGGCGAATCCCTTGTCGACTGCGACGAAGAGGCTGGCGGCGTCGACAAGCGGGATGAAGCCAATCTTGATCTGTCGGGCGGCTTTCATTTCAGCAGCTCCGAAGCCGTGATGATGGACTGCGCGATCTCGGCGATCTTCTTGCTTTCGCGCATGGCGACGCCGCGCATCAGCTTATAGGCCTCGTCTTCCGAAAGCTTCTTGGCCTTCATCAAAATGCCTTTCGCGCGGTCGATCGTCTTCCGTTCCTCGAGGTCGGAGCGCGCGCGCTCCAGCTCGCTTTGCAATTTCGCGAAGGCGTTGAAGCGGGAGACGCAAAGATCGAGGATGGATTTGATCCGTTCTTTCTTCAGCCCGTCTACGATATAGGCGGAAACGCCGGCGTCCACCGACGCCTGGATGGAGGCGGCGTCGGATTGATCGACGAACATTGCGACGGGCCGGCGCACGGCGCGGCTCACCTGAAACATCTGTTCGAGCTCGTCGCGCGACGGGTTTTCGAGATCGATGAGGATGACGTCCGGGTCGATCGCATAAACGCGCTTGAGCAGATGATGACGCTCGGCGATGCGTTCGACTTCGGTGAAGCCGGCTTCGCGCAATCCTTCCTCGAGGATCGCGGCGCGGATCGGACTTTCGTCTATGATGGCGATTTTCACGGGTGGGCGGGCGTCGAAGCGGCTCGGGCTTGGCGTTTTGGCGGAACCGCGCTCTCCGCCGCGTGATTTAATTGTGCAGCGCATCCAGGAACGCGTCAACGATTTTGACGATCGCAATATTGCCGAACGTGATTCCGGCAAGGATGCAAGTCGCCTCGAAATAGCGCCAGATTCCTATGCGTCTCGGCGCGGGCCAGAGGCCGTGACAAGGCGTCGCGCCGAAGCGGCGCCGCGCGCTTCCGATCGACATTGTGAGCGTTCCTGCACATGTTCAGGGAGGAATCGCGCGGCCTCGACGACCGCGCGCGCGGCGTCAGATCTTCACCTTCAGCGACATGCCCGCCTGCCAGTTCTTCATGATCTGCGGGCCGTTGAGATTCTGGTAAACAGGCAGGCCCGCTTCCACGGCGAGCGTCCAGTTGTCATAGCCGATGAACTTGCCGCTGATCGAGCCGCCGCCGAAGAGCTCGACCCGCTGGCCCCCGTAAAAGAGCGGATTGGCGGGCGCCGCCGGTCCCCGAATCTCGGGGTCCCAACCGCGGATCGGGCCTTGCATCGTGGCGCTCGCCCGGAACGTCGTCGTCAGTCCCGGTATCCAGGTATAGCCGCCCCAGCCGTTGAGCTCATGGAGGTCGCCCCAGAGATAGCCCTGCGGATTGGGGCCGAGCGGAAAGCGCCCGCGATAGGAAACGCCCCAGGACCACGGCCCGAGATAGCCCGCATAGACGACGCCCGGCATGATGTCGAACGTGCCGGCGCCGAGCTGCATCCCATAGAATCCGCGGATGGTCTGGGCCGTTCCGTTCGGCAGGATGAAGTCGCTGAAGGTCGCGCGGTTGTTGCCGGTGGGGAAGGAAAAGCCCAGAGAGAGCTGGATGCGATTAACGTCGTCCTGATAGATGCGATAGACGCCCGACAATGAAAAGTCGGCAAGGCTCGCCGTCGTGGGGTAGTTCCTCGCAAGCGGCGCGATGCCCCTTGCGCCTCTGAACACCAGCGCCTCGAGACTTTTCTCGATCATGCCGGCGTTGAGCACGACGTTGAAATCCTTCGTCACGCCATAGCTGAGGCCAAGGATTTGCGTCCGGAAGGCGATGTTCTGCGGAACGATGCGAACCGGCTGCGTCGGATTGAGGAAGAAGGGCACCGTCGAGACGACATATTCGTTCGAGACCGTGCGGGTTCCCATCTTGATGCCGGAAAGATTGCCGATGCTCGGCGTGATGGAAACGATGAGCTTGCCGGCGGCGGGCATGTCGACGCCGAAGACGCCCATCGGCCCGGGAGGCGGCGGCGGCGCGGCGGGCGTTGTGGGCGCCGGTGGGGCCGGCTTTTTCGAAATGTCGGCCGCCTGCGCGCCGAGCGACAACAGTGAGAGCGCCGCGCAGGCGATTTGAAGCCGCGCGCGCGAGCGGACATATAGAAGATGGCGTCCCTTATTCATCGTCAGCCTGCCATTTGCTTGCGCGCCTTGCTTCCAGGGAGCGCCGAGGCACAAAAAAGCCGCTGCCCGAGAAGCCGGCGCCTGATGGCGCTTGGCTTTCGGAACAGCGGCGTTGCTGATTGTGACCCGCCTTTGGGTCGGTCCCCGCGAGGCGGAGTTGCGGGAAGACGAGCAAAAGTCACGCCAGAGGCCGCGCTTTACGCGAACCCCGGATTTTTCAAGGATTGCCGAAAGGGACGGCGATCGCCGAAGCGGCGCTGCCGCAAATTCAATCGGCGAACTGACGAAGAAACGTACACGCCGCCGTCAATTTGCGCGCCGGCCTTTGTTCATATTTCCTGCCGTCATTGCGAGCGAAGCGAAGCAATCCAGAGGCGGCCCCACGGCTCTGGATTGCTTCGGCGGCTGCGCCGCTTCGCAGCGGTCCCGCCCGAAATCGCAGCGCGATTCAGGCCGCCTTCGCATCCTTGGCGCCCAGCGGCGCCATGTCCAGTCCCCGGAAGATGGCGCAGCGCTGGAAGGCGGCGAGGTCTGGCGGCGCGTTTTTCTGGTGGCAGAATTTGGCGACGAGCTTGGCGAGTCCCTTGATGTCGCGGCCCGTCGCCTGCGGAAAGACGCGCACCAGCGCGTCGATCAGCCCGTCGTCCAGCGCGAGATTGAACTGCTCCGCCATCACGCGCCAGATGCGGCGCCTGGCCTCCGCGTCGGGCGGCGTATAACGGATCAGCGCGATGCAGCGCGAAACGATGGCCTCGTCAATGTCGTCGACGCGATTGGTGGTGAGAAACAGCAGGCCGTTGAAATATTCCAGCACGCGCAGGAAGACGCCGACGACGGCGTTCATCGCCATATTGTCGTCGCGTCGCTTGATATAGACGTCCGCCTCGTCGATCAGCATCACGGCGCCCCAGCGCTGGGCGCGCGTCAGAATTTCTTTCAGCGCCGTCTCCATGGCGGCGACGTTCAATCCGAGCTGGCCGGAATGGACGCGATAGAGCGGACGCTGGATGATCTCGGAATAGACTTCCGCCGTCAGCGTCTTGCCGACGCCGGGCGGTCCCGCGCAGAGCACGGTCGTGCCGCCGGATTTGCCCTGGACGATATCCTCCATGAGCACGTCCATCTCGGCGGTCAGAATGTCGATGAGGTCGGTCTGCTCAGGCGGCAGGACGAGCTTCTGTTTCAGCGCGGGCTGATATTCGTAGGGCCGCATCTGATCGACATGCACCCAGAGATATTGGTGCAGATCGAGATGGAACATGAAAATATAGGGATGAACCGGGACGCGGGTGAAAAGCCCCTCGGGGATTTGCGCTTGCAGCTCCGCGATCTCGTCTTCCGCCGCGAAGCGGTTGCTCTTGCCCGCCTTGCGCAGGAAGTGACCGAGAATGTCGCCCGGCGCCTCGAGCGTCAGGCTGCGCGCCGACAGGACGCCTTCGTCATTGACGAGCCGGGCCTCGCCGCCGCTCGTCGAAAGCACGACGATATCCTTGCGCGACCAGTCCGTGTCGCGATGCGTGGCGTTGGGGTCCTCGGCGTGAAAGCCGACGCCCTTCGCGCTGAACTGATGTCCATAGCGCCCGCGCCATTCGAAATAAGTCTCGCTCGACGCCTCGAAGGCCGAGACAAGGCCGGGCGTTTCGTGGAGAAAGCCTTTCGCCGCGAGGATCTCGCTCACCGTGCGGCCGACAATGTCCGCGGCCATGATGCGGATCACGTTCGACTGCAGCGTCCCCTTGGCGTTGGCCTTCAGCTCGATCATGATCTTGCCGGCCTCGTCGTTTGAGGACGGCACATAGTCGAGCCGCGTGACGAGATAGGGCAACGGCCGCGCCGCGACATTCGCCGTGAAAAGCCAGCCATGGATGGGGTTGGTCGTGAGATAGCGGACGAGCGCCGGCAGCACGTCCTCGAGCGCGCCGCTCTCGAAGCGCGGGCCTTGCGCGGCGAGCGCGGCGCGGAGCGTGGAAATCTGGGCGGCGCGGGCGCGCAGCTCCGGGCCTTCGCCTTGGTAGCGCCGCTCGAGAAAATCGAGCTCGTCGCCGGAGAGATGCGCAAGGTCGACCTCGACCCGGTCGCTGAACCGCAATTGCGACGCAAGCGCGGCATGCGCGGGAAAGCGCTCGATCAGGGCTTCGACATGAGTTGTTTCGATCTCGATATTCATCTGCGCCGCCGCTCTTCGGGGTAGGGAGGAAGTGTGAGGATGCGCGCATCCTCCACGGCGCCGCCGACCGTGAAGTGGTAGACATCCTGAAATCGCAGATCGCCGGGCGCGAGACCGAGCAGGGCGTGAACCTCGTCGTCGAAAAAGCAGCCAATGCCGGTCCCGGCCAAGCCCGCCGCCGTCGCCCAGAGATAAAGCGCCTGGCCGATCAGCCCCGCCTCCCAATGCAGGCGGCGATAGGCGAAGGCGCCCTCCCGGGCGAGCGCGTCCTCGAATTCTGCGATCATCGCGACGCTGAAGCAGCCCTTGCCGGCGATGGGCTGCAGGCAGGCGGCGCGCGTCGCCTCGCGCTCGACCGAGCCCGCCCGCAAGCGGAAGAGGGGAAGCTCGGCCAGCCCCGTCGGCGCCCAATTGAAATCGGGAGAAAGCGCCTTGCGCAAGCGCGTCGCGAGGCCTTCGTCGCGGGCGAGGAGATAAAGGCCCGGCTCCAGGCCTTCGACGCGATGGACATAGAGAATAAGCGTCACGCGCGCCGGCCATGGAAAGCCGGCCAGCAATGGCGCGGCCCCGGGCAGGGTCGCGGCGAGCATGTGGCGGAAGGCGTCGAGAGACAGCGTCGAGACGCCGTCCATGCGCTGGACGCTCCGCCGGGCGCGAACGACCTCCCCGATGGGCGGGCCCGCGAGGGCGGGCGCGGGCTTGATCGGCGCCGGCGCGACAGGCTCCGTCCACGGCTTTTGGCTCAGCCGCAATGCGCGGTCGATGATCGGCCAACCGTCGTGATCCTCGCTGAGGCGATTGGCGGCGCCATGGAAACGGCGGGGCTCGCCGATGAGAGCGTCGAGATCGGGCTCGGGCGCCGGCGCGCCGCCGGTCGCGATCCAGATCAGCAGGTCCGGATGTTCTTCCTCGCGGCGATGAAAGGCGTCGTCGCGGTCGAGCCCGATCAGCGCCGCGATCTTTGCGTCGGAAGGCGACGCCAGCGCCTGGGCGCGCCATCCCAGGGCGGCGGCGGCCTGGGCCGCGGCGCCCAGCGCATGCCCCGCGTCGAGCTGGCAATAGCGGAAGGCGCGCTCGCCATATTTCCACGATTCGCGCCAGGGAATGGCGGTGAGCGCGAGCAGGAATCCGCCTTCGGGCAGCGCCCGGGCCGCGTCGTAGCGCGCGCGCTCTTCGAGCCCATGCGCCAGCGGCGCGTAATGGAAAAGGCAGGCGACGTCGGCTGCGCCGTCAAGCGCGTTCAGGAGAAGATAGGCCTCCGTCGGATGAAGATTGCCCGACGAGGGATTGTTGCGGACCGCCCATGTGGAGCCCTCGGCGGTTTTCCAGGCGCTCAGGCCGAAGGCAAGCTCGAGGAAGAGGCCCAAAGCGCGCAGATCGAGCGGCGCGGCGAGCGGCGAAGGGCCGGGAAAGGCTTGGGAGGGACCGTCGCTCAGCGGAAGGTCGACGAGCCGCGCGCCCTCGAAACGCCGATAGGGCGAGGGCTGGGACGTCCAGTCGAGAAAGGCGGGGCCCAGCGCATAGCGATTGGGCGCGTGCTTGGTGCGCAGATGGTAGTCGCGAATATCCGCCGGCAGCGCGTCGGGATGCGCATTCATCGCGACTGTCTCGCGCGGGCACGGAACTTGATCTGCATCGCCGGCGGGCCTCTTCTGAGCTCGGTTGCGCCATTCAAGAAGGGCGCCCGCGGGCGAGCCGAGAGAATCGTCCTGGAAATCAGTCGTTTATCGCGAGGACGCATCCTCCTATGTCCGGAAAGTTCAGCTTGACTGTTTCCCCGCATGGCGCTTTTGGCGCATTGGCGACATTGCGGTTTCCCGGACAGCCGTCCCGGCGCTTCACGCTGCGGGAGGCGTCGATCGTCGCCCGCGCGCTGGAAGCCGTCGCTTCGGGAGGGAGTCTCGAGCGGGAGATCTATATGAGCCCGATTGCGAGCGACCAGGATTTCGAGGCTCGCGTCGAGGGGGAGGGCGTCGTCGTCGCCGGCGCCGGCTGTCCCGACGTAAGCCTGGCCTGGCCGGAAGCGGCGGAGCTGGCGCGCGCGCTGAGGGCGGCCGCCGGGGAATGACGGCGAAGGATGCGCGGGCCGCACGGCCGGCGGCCCGCGCAAGGTCGCTATCTACAGAGCTCGCGGTAGCGGCGGCAATTGCCGCGGCCCTGCTCGCCCAAATCTTCCTTGTAGAGACAGGCGCGCCGCAGCTCGCGGCAATCCGCGCCATAACCCCAGCGGCCTCGGTTGTAATCGCGGTGGGTGATCTGCTGGATTCGCGCCTCGGGCGCGGGATCGCTCGGAGCCGCCGCGACGGGCGGCGCGAACGCGGCCATCATGCATGACGCAAGAATGTAAGAGCGCATCGTCTCCTCCTGTACAGCCCCCAAGCTCGCTTGCCGGTCCGCGCCGGCCGCGACTGTGTCGGGGCGGGCGCTTCCGCGGGAAGCGAATGAGCCCTAACGGGCTGTGGGATTGCTTGTTCCCGGCGACGACGCGCGCGTCGCCGTCAACGTCCTCTGCCGCCGAATTGGCGCCGGCAGGCGGGGGACAGAGACTTGATATGCGCCTTGAGGCAATTCTCGACGGCGATGGCGTCCGGTTCGGCCGAGGCGCAGAGGCGGTGCGAGTCCCTCTCGCAGGCGGCTCTCTGTTTCGCCGTTCCTTGCGCCATCGCCGGGCCAAGGAGCAGGGCCGAGAAAAGCGGGATCAGAAATAGCTGACGCATGATGGCTCCTTTCCGATTTGCGCGGGGCCGCGCCTCTCTGGACAGGCGTGAACTGGATCGAGCAAGGAGGATGGCAAGCGCGAGCGTGCGAGCGCGCATCTGGCGCTTCCGCTTGTCCGGCCGTTGACGCGAGGCGCCGGCCGCTCTCTCAGCCGGCCGTCAGGCCGCCATCGATCGGATGGAGTCCGCCCGTCATGAAGCTCGCGCGATCGGAGGCGAGAAAGCAGACGAGCTCCGCCACCTCCTCAGGGGTTCCGACGCGCTGCAAGGGATGCGCAGCCTCTTCCCGCGCCCAGGCGGCGGCGGGGTCGTCGGCGCGCGCGAAAATCGCTTCGGTCAGCGGCGTGCGGATCGTCGCCGGGCAGACGGCGTTGACGCGCACGCCATACGGCGCAAGGTCGAGCGCCATGCTCTTCGTCATCTGCCCAAGCGCGCCTTTTGTCAGGCCGTAGGCGAAGGAGCGTCTCTTGCCGATCAGCGCCTGATCGGAAGCCATGACGACGATCGCTCCTTTCCTTCGCGCGACGAGCCTCGGCGCCGTCTCGCGGAGCGTGTGGATCACGCCCATGAGATTGACGTCGAGGATGAAGCGCAGATCGTCGTCCGCGACGTCCAGAATGGAATTGGCGCGGTGTGCGCCCGCATTGGCGAAGACGGCCGCGAGCGGACCGAAGCGCCGCTCCGTTTCGTCGATCGCGCGCCGCTGATCCTCGCGGCGGCGCACGTCCCCCTCGAAGAAAGCGATGCGCGCGCCGTCTTCCTTCTCCAATGCGCGGCCTTCTTCCTCATTCACGTCCAGAAAGCCGACGCCATAGCCGTCGCGCGCGAAAGCGCGCACGGCGGCGGCGCCGATGCCCGTGCTTCCGCCCGTCACGAAGACGGATCGAGGCGCATTCATGAGGCTTCCCGTCGGTGAGAGTTGCGCAGGCGGCGGACAAGCCGCCGCGAGACGCACGCGCTCGCATGTCGCGATCGGGCGCCCGATCGCGGCGCGCTCTAGTAGGAGGTCAGCGCGGGAGCCGGGGCCCAGTTGAAGTGATAGTTCACGCCGGCGCGCACCACGTGATACTGCGGATGGCGGTGATAGCCCCAATTGCCGCCGAACCAGCCGCGCGCGCCGCCGCTCGAGAGATCGGTGAAGAGATATTCGCCCTTGACCGACCAGTTGGGCATGAACATCCATTCGCCGCCGGCGCCGATCGTCCAGCCGGTGCGGGTGTTGCTGTAGCCCGTGAATTGTCCCTGCACGCCGCCATAGGCGAAGCCGCCGGTCGCATAGACCAGAAAGGTCGGCGTGAAGAGATAGCCGACGCGGCCGCGCACCGTGCCGAACCAATTGAGCGCGACGCCGGCATTGCCGGCCGGGGCGAGCGGAACGAGAAGGCCGCCAGGCGTGACCGGGCTCGGATAGACGGCCCAGGCCTTGTTGCCGCCGGACTGCATGCTCGTGCCCTGGAAATCGGTCTCGAGGCCGAGGACCAGCGACGCCATCTGGTAATTGTAGCCGATCTGTCCGCCGCCCACGACGCCGCCGGCGCCGCCGCCGCCATTGGTCGAGCCGGGCAGGAGCCAGAGGCCGCCGGCGACCGGGTCGGTATAGGGGGTGAGATTGGCGTTGTTGATGCTGTTGGCGCTCCAGCCGCCGCCAATATTGGCGCCGACATAGAAGCCCGTCCAGGTCATGACGGGCGGCGGCGGGAGATAGGCCGGCGGAGCCTTGCGATAGGGAAGGTCGGCGGCGACCGCCGAATCGGACGCGGCCGCCGCCAGAATGGCGATGGCGGCGATCTTGGACATACGCATGAAAGACACTCCGTTACGCATGCGCGGACTGGATCGCGTATTCTGCGGAACGCCCAATCGGCTTCCACTTTTTCGCCGCGCGCTCTGGCTGCGATCGACGTAATCGAACCGGCGAGGATTAAGCCGCAGAGCCGTTAATTTTTTGCGTCGCTTTCATCCTCACGGGGCCGTTCAGCCGCGTGAATCCGAGCGAGGCGCGCGAGGCAGTTCGAGCGTCAGGCATTTCGCCGCGCCGCCGGCCCGCATGAATTCGGAAAGCGGCGTTACGACAGGCGACAGGCCGGCGGCGCGCAGCCTCGATTGAAGTTTCGGCGAACAATCGTTCAGGAAGACGCGGCGCTCGACCGCGACGGCGTTGCAGGCGAAAGCGGCGGCGTCTTCCTCGCTCACCTCGATGCGGCGCTCCGCCGGCGCGAGCGATGCGATGAGCGCCCGGGAATCATCATCGAAGGCCTGCGGAAAATACATCAGCCAGCCGCCGGGCAGCGGGCAGAGGCATGTGTCGAGGTGATAGAAGCGCGGGTCGACCAGCCGGAGACCGACCGCGCGCGTCTCGAAGATGCGTTCGAGCAGTTGCGGGGCCTTTTCGCTCGAGCGCCATCCATGGCCGCACCAGATCAGGCCCCGCGCGCGGTCAAGCAAGGCGTCGCCGGCGCCTTCGAATGCGACGTCCTCGGGCCATGGCGCAACGGAAAAGCCCGCGCGCGCGAACCAGCGGCGGAAGAAGTCTTCTTCCGGCCGCCTCTCCTTGGCGTGGAAGCGCGTGACGACGACCGTTTCGCCGATGGCGAGGCCGGCGTTTGCGGTGAAGACCATGTCCGGAAGGCCGGGCGCGGACGGGACGAAGGCGAGCGGAATCTCCTGCGCGAGACGCCGGCGCAGATTTTCCCACTGCTCGCGCGCATGGGAAGAGCGCGTGCGGCCGATCTGGTTTTCCATCCAAGGATTGATGACGTAATCCACGCCGAAATGATCGGGCGCGCACATGAGAAGCCGCGCGCCGGTCCCCGCGTCGGCGACGCCGGCGCCGCTGCGCTCCGCGACATCCGCAAGCGCGGGGTTGAAGCGAAAAGTCATCGAAAGCCCTTTCTCGTCGGGTCCATGTCAGTTGGAGAGGTCGAGCCCTTCGCGCGCGCTCGCCGGGCGCATTGCCCCGTCCGAACCGAGCAGGGCGAAGAGATCCTTGGGATTGGCGGGCGCCGCGGTCAGCTCGATCTCGCCGCCGACCCCCGTCTCGCGCGCGAGATCGAAGAGGAGGCGAAGAACCGAAAAATCCTCGACGGCGAATCCGACGCTGTCGAAGATCGTGATCGCCTCCGGCGATCTGCGGCCCGGGCGCGCGCGAATCAGCGCGTCATGCAGCTCGGTGACCGGATGCCCGGGATCGAGCTGCTGGATTTCGCCCTCGATGCGCGTCTGCGGCGCATATTCGACGAAGATGTCGGCGCGCAGGAGAAGCTCGCGCGCCAGTTCCGTCTTGCCCGGGCAATCGCCGCCGACCGCGTTGATATGCGTTCCGGGCCCGATCATGTCGTCGGAGAGGATCGTCGCACGCTTCTTGTCGGCGGTGATCGTCGTGACGATGTCGGCGCCGCGCGCCGCCTCGCGGGCGTCGGCGCAGTGCGCGATCTCCACGCCGGAGGGCGCCATGTTGCGCTCGAATTTTTCATGGGCTTCCGGGTCGAGGTCGAAGACGCGCAGCCGATCGACGCCGAGGACGGCGTGAAAGGCGCAGGCCTGGAACTCGGCTTGCGCGCCAAGCCCGATCAGCGCCATCGTCCGGCTTTCCGGCCTGGCGAGATGGCGGGCGGCGAGAACGGAGGTCGCCGCCGTGCGCATGGCCGTCGCGAGCGTCATCTCGGAGAGAAAGAACGGGTAGCCGGTTCCGACATCCGCCAATGCGCCGAAGGCGACGACCGTCTGGAGGCCGAGCGCTGTGTTGCCGGGATGCCCGTTCACATATTTGAAGGCGAAGGTCGCGCCGTCGCTCGTCGGCATGAGCTCGATAGCCCCGCCCGGCGAGTGGCTCGCGAAGCGCGGCGACTTGTCGAAGCCGCGCCAGCGCCCGAAATCCTCGCGCAAATAGTCGACGAGCGTAAACCAGAAGTCCCGGGCGCCGATCCGGCGAACGAGTCGAGCGACGTCCTGCGCGCTCAGGAAGATGGCCATGTTCCGCACCTCGGCCGCGTTGAGATGCGCTAATGCTAGGTCCCCGCCGCGTCGGCGAAAATCGCAAGAATGTACAAATTCTCATAGAAAAATACGCTAATCGCTATATCATTTGAGCAAATCGCCAAGGGGCTAGCCAAGAGCCATGGACGATCTCGATCATCGGCTGATCGCCTTGCTTCGCACGGACGGAAGAGCGTCCCTGTCCGAGCTGGCGAAGCGGCTCGGCGTCTCGCGAGGAACCGTGCAGAACCGCCTCGACCGATTGATCGACTCCGAAATCATCCTGGGCTTCACCGTGCGATTGAAGAGCGGCGCGCCGAGCGATCGCATCCGCGCGATCATGATGATCGAGGTGTCGGGCAAGAGCACGAAAAAGGTCGTGCAGGCGCTTCGCGGCCTGCCGCAGATTCACGCGCTGAACAGCACCAACGGCGCCTACGATCTCATCGCCGAGATCGAGGTCGCCAATCTCGCCGAATTCGACCGGCTGCTGTCGAGCGTCAGGTCGATCGAAGGGATCGCCCGAAGCGAGACGAGCCTGCTGCTGGCGCCCGCCTGAGCGCCGCCAGATAACTCGTTTCCGGATTGCTTCGCTTCGGGCGAGGCGCCGCGCTTTGTCGCGAAGCGAGCGGGCGGATACGCCTATCACATGCGCGCCCGCCTTCTTCCTTCGCCCCGGCGAATCGCGTCGCGCCGCGTTTCGCAGGCCCGGCGCCGGCTTTCCGCATTTTCCGGATTCATGCGCGAGCGCTGGTGCAGCGCCTGCACGTTCCCGGCCGAGCGCAGCGCGTCGAGCATGGGCTCGCAGACAAGACGCCCGGCGCAAGGGTCGAGATGGGAAATGGGGTCCCACAGGCCCATGGGCGTCCAGACGCTGCGGTCGTGCCATTCGGGCATGCCGAGGATCGGATAGAGGCAAACGCCGCGCAACGGCGCGCCGTCGAGCAGCAGCGTCTCGGAGGCGCGCATCACTTCTCGCAGCCATGGCCCGCGATTCTCGCCCACATGGCTCGTCTCGGTGATCATCACCTCATGGCCGTAGCGCCGCCATACGGCGCGTATGAGCGCGTCGAGGGGCGTCCGGCGCGGATCCTCGTCCGCGAGCGGCTGAAAGACGCCTTCCGCGTCGGCGGGGCCTTTCAGCTCCCATTGATTGGTCCAGTAATAATTAATTCCAATAATGTCGAGATGCGCGGGGCTGCCGCCGAGCTCCGGCAGCAGGCGGCCGCAAAGCATGTCCCATGACTGGAAGACGAGATGCTCGTTGAAATAGGCCGCTTCCCTCTCGAGATCGGGCGCGCCCGCCGGCGCGACGACCCGGCATAAGGGGTCGACATTGATGAAGCGCGCTTGGGGCGTCGCGGCGCGTATGGCGTCGATTCCGGCGATCGCGGCGCGCGCCAGGGCGATCTTCAGCTCCCATCCGCGACCTGTCGCATGGGGCGCGAACAAGCCCTTGTCTCCCGCCGCATAGGCGAAGAAAGACGGTTCGTTGACCGGCGTGAAAAAATGCGGCCCCTCCATGCGCGAGGCGATGAAGCGCGCGACCGCGTGGCAGTAATCCGCAAAGCGACGCGGAAAGGCCTTCGACCAAAGATCGACGTCGCGCGGAAATCCATAGTGAAAAAGATCCCAAATGACGTCGATCCTCCGGCGCTTCGCGGCTTCGACGAAGGGTTTGACGGTGGAAAAGTCATGGCGGCCCCGCTCGTCGATGAGCGGCCATCTCGCCGTCTCGCGAATGGCGTGAATGCCGAGAGCGGACAAGTCCCGATAATCCTGGTCGACGGTTCTGTCGTGTCCGGTCGCGGCGACCTGATCGAACCACTGTCCATGCCGGTTATAGCCCGTCGATCCTTCGAAACCGGCAAGAAAGAAGCTGCGAAACATATCCGTCCCTCCCGCATTCGGGTCGTCAATGGAGGAGAAGCGGCGCGCTATCGGACGGCGCCGCGACCGGTGGCCGGCGCGTTCGAGGCGAGGCGTCCGACAGATTGCGCGCCGCCCAGGACCAGGGCGCGATAGGCGTCGACCAGAGGCGTCTCGATGCGCGCGAGATCTCCCCGCGGGTCGGGATCGAGGTCCCACAGACCCATCTGCAGCAAATGGTCGCGAAGCGGGCGCCCGCCCTGCCGATACGCCCAGGTGACCAGCGCGAACATGGGCCACCACGTATAGCCGACGAGCGGAACGCCTTGCGCGCGGAGCGTCCGGACGGCGGCGACGGAATTGTTCAGCCATGCCAGGCGCCGCGCGACGGAGCCCTTGTCGGCGGTCTCCGAGATCATCAGCGGGACGCCATAGCGCTCGAAATAAAGGCGGCCGATCTTCTCGACCAGAGCGCCGGACGCATAGGGCATTCGCACCCTCAAATGTCCGGCGGCGTCGCGCGACAGGCGCTTCTCGGTGAAGATGGGATAGAGATTCACGCCCACGATCGGCAATTGCAGGGGGCGATCCAGAAAGCCTTCGAGACGCTTCTCGCCTGCGCCGTGATCGAGCAGCCAGCGCCACAGCGGATGGCCGGCGTCGACCCGTCCGCTGACGAGATCGAGCGCGAGAAAGACGAGCTGCCGCCGCCGCCAGGCTTCTTCCGCCAAGGAAGCGTCGTCCGTCTCGAACAGATCCGTGGCGTCGACGTGGAAGGGCACGATCTGCGGATCGACGCGGCGCAGCGCATTCACGGTTTCGACAATGCCGCGGCAGATCGCCAGCATGAGCGCGACGAATCCGCTCCAGCTACGCTCATGCGGCGGCCACCAGCCGAGCCGGCCGCAATACCATGCCGTGATGCGCGGCTCGTTGAGCGGCGTGTACCATCTCACGCGCCCGCGAAAGCGCTCGGCGAGGCGTGCGGCGTATTCGGACACATAGCGCGGATAATCAGGATGGAGGAAGGATCTTTCGATCCAGCCGGGCAATCCGTAATGCACGAGGTCCACAATGGGTTCGACGCCCGAAGCGAGCAGGCGCTCGAAAGCGGCGTCGACAAATTCCCACCGCCATTCGTTCGGGCGCGGCTGGATGCGATGCCAGGGCGCGCCGTAACGCGCGCAGGGAACGCCCAAGCTCGCCATCAAGGCGAGATCCTCCCGCCACCGCTCGTAATGGCCGGTCAGCTCATACTCGTCGAGCGTGCGTCCGGTTCGCGGATGCGGGGCGGTGATGAAAGTGTCCTCGATTCCGACCGCCCATAGAAATGCGTCGGGCTCGGCTACGCGGCCGATCTCGGAGAGGCGCGGCAGCATGATCAACCGCCGCCGCCCGCGACTTCCCCTTCCCGATGGTTTGCTTTTCTCGCCATGGGACTCTCGGGATTGCCGCCGCGAACGGGCAACAACTCGCGAGGGAGGGCGTTTGTTCCGCCGCTCGGCCGCGCTCTCGATCGCGCGCCGCCACGCTTTAGAGGCCGCGCGCCCAAGCCGGCCGCAGCGGGGCCGCGTCAGGCGCGACGATGGCGGCGCGCAGCTCCTCCATGAGCCTGGGCTTGTCCGCGCCGAGCGTCCCCTTCAAGACGAGCCAGTTCGAGGCGTGATCGCTGCGAAAGATGGTGCGCTTCAAGTCGAGCGCGGAAATGAAGAGCTCCATTTCCCGCATCAGGCCGGGAATGTCGAGCGGCTCCCATTCCGGAAAATTCCCGCGAAAGCGATCCTCGCCCGTCGGGAAGCTCACCACGAGCGTGGCGAGGAATTCGGGCTGCGCCGCGTTCATCAACGCCGCCGAATTCAATGCATGCTGTCGCGACAGCGCCGCGCCGCCGAGGCCGTTGAGGATCATGACCGAGCGTCTGATTCCCGCGGCCTGCAATTTTTCGAGCGCCTCCCGCGACGTGTCGAAAGTTTCGCCCTTATCGACGCGCGCGAGCACCTCGTCGTCGCCGGACTCGGCGCCGACATAGACGAGCGAAAGGCCGAGCGCTCTGAGGCTCGAAAGCTCCTCCACGGATTTCTTGCGCAGGTTGCGGGGAAGGCAATAGCTCGACACGCGCCGCACGCCCGGCAGTTCGCGGCGGATCGCCTCGAGAATGGTTGTGAGGCGACGCGTCGAGAGCGTCATCGCGTCGCCATCGGCGAGAAAGATGCGTTTCACGCTTTCGCCGAAACGCTCGCCGCAGCGGCGGACGCTTTCGACCAGCTCGGCTTCGTCGCGCGGGCGAAAGCGCTTCTGCGGCGCCGTGTACATCTCGCAGAACGTGCAGCGGTTCCACGAGCATCCGTTCGTCACCGGCAGGATCAGCGACTGGGCTTCGCTCGGCGGGCGGAAAACGGGCTCGATATAGCGAATGGGCGCGAATGTCATGCGCGGCAGGCTGGCTCCCCTCCAAAGTCGAGGCGAGTTTAGCGCATTCAGGGGAAAAACCATATGTCGCCGGGCGGCGCTTCCGTCCGCGCGCCGCGCCGCTGGAACGGAATGCGCCCTTTCAAAGCGGCGCGCGGAGAGTCGGGCGCGTGAGCGATTTTAGAACCTGTGCACGGCCCAAACATGGAAAGTCGCCGCCACCGCGAGGACCGCGCAGAGCGGAACATGCAGAAGCCGCCACGCCCCCAGGGCGCGCTCCAAGGCGGTCATCCGCGAGCGATAGGCGAATCGATAGAGATAACGGCCGACGACTCCGCTCGCGACGACGGCGGCCATTGTGAACAAGGCGACATTGCTGTTGAATGCGCCGAGCCGGAAATTGCAGTGGAAGAGGATGAGAACCGGCCCCGCGACGCCGAAGGCGACGTGCAGTCTGAACCATTTCGGAATGGCGCGCGCGGCTCTGGGGCCTTTGCCGACGCGCTTGCGAACATAATAGACGAACAGCAGCCCCATCATCGAGGCGCCGGCGACGCCGAGCCAATAGCCGAGGCCCGATTTGGGCGTCAGCGCCTCGTCGTCGCTCGCGATCCAACCTGCGAAGAGAATGGCCGCGACGCCAAGCGACGCCAATGCGGGCGTAAATTCGATGATCGGCGCGGCGGCGCGACGCCAATCGGCGGCGTTTGAAACCTGCGACATGGACGCCCTTTCTCCTGGCGGCGGAACGAAGGGCTAAAGCACTTGGGCAAAACGTTTGAAATGAGGCTAAAGTCCTTATGAAACAAAGATCACGAGAACTTCGCAATTCTGCTCCAATGGCGCCGCGCGGCGCGCCTAAGGCAAAGGCCTCATGTTGGGAGCCGAACCGGTCGCGCGCTGCGCCGCATCTGCGATTTTTCGCCGCCTCGCCTTGCTGTTCGTCGCCGGGGCATGCCTGCTCGCGTTTTCGCCGCGCCTCGATGCGCAGACCTCGACGCCTGGGGGCTATTTCTTGCCGAGTTTCGGACAGCCGCTGAAAAGCTCCTTCGATCACGCAAGGACCAAATTTCCGCTCACCGGCGCGCATGCGCAGACCTCTTGCGAAGCCTGCCATTTCAATGGGCAGTTCAAGAACACGCTCTACGCCTGCCCGGCCTGCCACAATGGCGACAGGACCATCGGCAAGCCGCCGAACCATCCGCCTACTTCTCTGAAATGCGCGGGCTGTCACGAGACGACCCTGTTCTCCGACATCAAGATCATCGACCATCTGCAGGCTTCGATGAAATGCGTCGCCTGTCACGACGGCCGGATCGCGCGCGGCAAGTCGGCGACGCATCTTCCGACCTCGGCGCCCTGCGCCGATTGTCACCACACCACTTTGAGCTTCACCGTCGGCGCAACGGCCAACCCGGCGAGCCTGTCGAAGCCGTCGCTTCCCATGAATTTCGTTCGGCGCGAGCTTTCTCCCGGCGCGCCGGCGTCTGGTCGCTTCGATCATCGAAGCGCGATCGGTCCTTGCGCGACATGCCATAATGGCGTCAGCGCGACAGGCAAGCCGCCGCGCCACGTGACGACCCAGGCGCCATGCGACGATTGCCACAAGAGCACGAACACATTCGCCGGCGCGCGCTTCGATCATATGGCCGCCAGAGGCCCTTGCCTTAGCTGCCACAATGGCCGGGACGCGCAGGGCAAGCCGCCCACGCATGTCGTCACCTCCGCGCCTTGCGATAGCTGTCACAAGAGCTTCCTCAGCTTCGACGCCGGGCAACCCGCCTTTCGCCGCAGGGGTTTCTGAAGGTTCGAATCCGCCTGACAGCCCGCCTTGTTCGCCGCGTTGCCCGCGAACGGGGTCCAGGCGCCATTTCTCCATGAAAAAACCGAGCCTTAACGAGAGGATTGCACGCTCCCTCCTCAAAGCTTTGCAAAACACGACGCATCAGTTTTTCGCAAAGGAGAACGGATGCGTCGCGTGGGTCCGTGGTTGCGTTGCGCTTCGGCGCTTGTTCTTGCCTCGATCGTCTCATTCGGCGCAATCGCCGGCCCCTCGAACGAAACCGCGCTCGACAAGGCGCGTGAACTCCTTCGCGCCAAACATTTCGCACAAGCCGTAACCTTGCTCGAGCAAACGCTGGCCGCGGGTCCGTCCGCGCCCGATGCGGACACGCTCGAACTCTTCGGGGAAGCGCTCGCGAAGGCGGGGCGATATCAGCAGGCGCGCATCGCCATGCGGGATTATCTGCGCTTCTATCCCAAGGGCGACGGCGCGGGGCGCGTCAAGATGCGTCTTGGCGCCTTGCCGCCCGAGACGGCGCCGCCTCCCATCCTGGCGACGTCCGGCCCATCCAATCCGGACGAGATCGCCTGGTCCATGACGGGGAGTCTCAGCAGCTATTTCATCCGCGACGATAGCTACAACACGGCGAAAGACATTTCGATCGCGCCGAATGCGCGCGCGGACCCGGACGCGCACCGGCTGCATCAGAACACTTTTCTCACGACCTTCGATCAGCTCATACTCATCAAGCATCCCTATGCGAGAACCAAGATCAAGATTTCCGGCATGGACGAGCACCGCATGCGCCCGGGCCAGTTCGTCTCCAACCAATACGGCCTTTCGCAAGCCTATGTCGAAACGGTCTTCGACGCCCTCGATCTGAGCGTGCGGATCGGACGTCAAACCCGCAACGCCGGCGGCGTGCTGGGACGGTTCGACGGCGCCCTCGTGAGCTGGCAGATGAATCAGATGCTGCGATTCAATGCGGTCGGCGGCTCCGCCAATATCAGCCGTTTCGACGCGCCGCTCAAGGACGGCCGCTTCTTCGCGGGCGCCAGCGTCGATCTGCGTCTCATACCGAATCTGGACGTCAGCTTCTTCGTCATTCAGCAGAATCTTCGCTCTCTCCTCGACAGGCGGGCGATCGGCGGCGAATTCCGCTATGTCGACAAGAATCTCTCGGCGCTCGGGATGATCGACTACGACATCCATTTCAACCGTTTCAACGCCGGAACGCTGTCCGCCTCCCACACTTTCGAAGACGGCTCCGTCCTCGCCGCCGCCTTCGATCATCGCCGCGTTCCCTATCTTGCGAGCTTCAATGCGCTGCAAGGGCAACCCTTCCTGACGCTCTACGACATGCTCAAATTCCGTTCGCAGGACGAGGTGCGGCGCTTCGCCATCGATCGCACGCCATATTTTCAGTCCGCGATGGTGAGCTATGCGCGGCCCTTGAATGAAAAGCTGTCGATCAATCTGGACGCGACAACGACCTATGTGAGCGGCACGCTGCCGTCCGGCGGTGTGGACGGAACGAAGCCGCTCGGAAGGGAATATTATCTTTCCGGCCAGCTCGTCGCCAACGACATTCTGGCTCCCGGCGACCTCTATACGGGCGCTCTGCGTTTCGCGCGTCTTGCCGACTCGAACGTCTATTTCGCCGATCTCGACGCGCGCTTTCCCTTAAGCGAGCAGTTTCGCGTCAGCCCGCGCCTGCGGCTGGGCTACCGGGAAGGCCGCAACGCGCCCCTGCGGGAGACGACGATCTTGCCGTCGCTGCTTTTTGATTATTTCATCACAAGGAATTTCGCCATCGAAGCGGAAATCGCGACAAAATGGATCGAGACGGCCGCGCAGAATTTCCGCGGACAGACAAGGGACACGTCTTTCACGCTGGGCTTGCGCGCCGATTTCGGCAGTGACGGATTCGCCCATTGCGCGGGGCGGCTCACGCCCTGTCTTGCTTCCCTGCTGGCGCCGTCGCGCCCGCCGGACAAGGCGGGAAGCGCCGAGCGGCGGGAGGGCTCCGTCTCCCCGTCTCCCTCTTCGGCCTTCCTGTTCGAAGCCGGCGCGCGCTACTGGTTCGACCGCGGCAGGACCGCTTACGATTATTTCGCGGACGATACGCCCACGCTGAAAGTTTCGACCTTTTCCTATGATCGCTTGCTTTCGCAGTCCGGCGAGCTGTTTTTTCGGGCCGACGCGCGTGAAGGCGTTTTGCGCGACATGTTCCTCAAGGGCTATGTCGACGCCGGCTTCATGCGGGGCGGCCGCCTGCTCGATCGCGACTATCCTCTCGGAGACGCCGGCTCTCTGACGCAGAGCGCCGCTTCCGGGAAAACGACGTCGGGAACCATTGATCTGGGCTACAACCTCTATGCGAGCGAAAGGCTGAGACTCGGGGCCTTCGTCGGTTGGCAATCATGGTTCGCTTCCATCGACGCGAAAGGCTGCGCGCAGATCGGCGCCGGCCTGGCTTGCGTTCCCGCGCTTCCAAGCTCCGTCCGGCTGGTCAGCGAACGCGACCACTTTAAATCCTTCCGCATCGGCGCGGAGCTGGATGTCGCCTTGACGGACAATTTGTCCTGGAGCGGCCAATTCGCATTGGCTTCCACATCTCTTCGCGCCACGGACACACATTACCTCACCTTCGGCGCCGACCCCGCGAAGGGGCGCGGCGGCGGGTTTGAAGCGGAGACGGCGCTCAAATACGCGCTCACCGACCACATGTCTCTCGGCGTGGGGTTGCGATGGCGTCACCAGGACGTTCAGGCGCTGGATATTTTCGGCCAGTTGCTCAAATATCGCGTCGATCGTTTCGGAATCTTCGCGCAGGCGAGCTACCGCTTCGGCTGGGGCGAGCTGTTTCAGTGAAATTGAGACGTCGCAAAGGGCGTCAGTTCAGCAATCGGCCGCGCGTCTTTTCGTCGCCTGCGAGCTCGATCGCGGTCTCGCGCTTCTTGTTCCGCAAATTCCGATCCGCGCCATTGGCGAGGAGCGCGCCGACAATTTCATCATGACCGCGCTCGGCGGCGGCCATCAAGGCGGTCATGCCCAGCGCGTCACGCAGATTCGGGTCCGCTTTGCGGGCGAGGGCTTCGCCGACAAAGCGCTTCAGTCCGCGATGCGCGGAAAGAATCAAAGGCGTCTTGCCGGTTTCCGTCCGCGCGGAAACATTCGCGCCGGCGCGCATAAGCGTCAGGGCCGCTTCTTCCTTGCCTTGTTCCAGGGCCGCGAGAAGCGGCGTATAGCCGAAACGGTCGGCGGCTTCAGGCGACGCGCCTCTTGCGAGCAGCGCGGCGACGACCCAGCTATCGCCATGCCGCGCCGCGATCCAAAGGGCCGTCCGTCCCGCATGGTCGACGGCGTCGATCGGCTCGGCCTGCGACAAGAGATTCACGACGCCGGCGGAGCAAGCGGCGGCCGCGCGCATGAGCGGCGTCTCGCCGTCTTTTTGCGAAAGCGCCCGGGCGCCTTTCTCTCGCAGGCGCATGAGCATGGCGGCGTCGCAATTCCCGGCGGCGAGGAAGAGGGCTGAGTTCAAGGAGGCCTGCTCTATTTTGCCTGTGGCGAGAAGCAGCGCGGCGGCGTCCAATCTTCGATTCCTCGCCGCGAGAATGAGCGGCGTTTCGCCGCGCCGATCCTGCGCATCCGGATCGGCGCCGCGCTCGATGAGGAGTTTCGCAGCGTCGGCGCGTCCCTCCAATGCAGTCGCCATTAAAGGCGTGCGGCCGTCCGCGTCCCTGGTCTCGATCGAGGCCCCGGCGCGCAAAAGCGCTTGGAGAGCCGGAAGATCGCCCCTCGCGGCGGCGTCCGCGACTCCGGCGGTTCCGTTGCGAGCCGTGGCGTCCGGCGACAAGGCGAGTTGCGACAAGGGCGGCGCGCGTCTTGCAATCGTCGGCGGCGCCTGCGGCGGCCGTTCCGAGATCTTCGCGAGCAAGGCCGCCGCCCGCTTGTCCTTCACGGAGGCCCTTTGCAGCCACTCGCGCGCTTTCTCCAAATCGAAAGGCGCGCCCCGCGCCGCGAGCAGCATCTTCGCGAGTTCGTATTGCGCGGCGGGCAGCCCCTTCTGCGCCGCTTCCTGCATCCAGCGAAAGGCCAGCGCGGGATCTTGCTCCTTGCTCATGGCGGAGCGGTAGTAATTCGCGCGTTTCAGGAGCGCCGAAGCGTCCGCGGCGACGGATTTGAGCGATTCGGCGGCCCGCGCTTCGATGCAGGCGCATAGCGCCAGCGCGAGCGGCGCAAGCCGCACTCTATGGAACGCCATATTTCGTTTCGATCTCCACGCCCATGCTGCGCAGGAATTTGGCCGGCGTCTCGCCGCCGGCGCAGACGATCACAACGTCGTTCTTGAGGCGGCGCGTCGCTCCCGCGGCGCGAAGCGTCACGGAATCCGGCTCGATCTTTTCGACGACCGACGAGAGAAGCGTTTCGCATGTCGAATGCGAGAGTCGCATCCGATTGGCGCGCTTCGCACGGTTGAAGGCCTCGCCGCGATAGGAAAGCGTGACCTGCGTGTCTGGCTGCGCGGCAAGCGCCACGGCGGCCTCGAGCGCGCTGTCGCCCCCGCCGACGACGAGCGCCCGGCAGCCCCGATATTGTTCCGGATCCACGAGGCGGTAAACAACTTTGGCGAGATCCTCGCCGGGAACGCCGAGCTTGCGCGGCGCGCCTTGCCGGCCCAGCGCCAATAAAACCGCTTGCGCGCGATAGACCGCCTTTTGCGTCGTCACCTCGAAGATCTCGCCCGTTCTCGAAACGCTTTCGACGCGTTCTCGCTCGTTGACGACAAGTCCGCTGCCTGAGGCCGCCGCCTCGAAGATCGCGATCAGCTCCTCCTTGGAGACTTCGTGACGGTCGATCGCGCCAATCGTCGGCAGCGTGAAGGGCGCCGTCATCACGAGCTTTCCGCGGGGATAATGCGCGACCGCCCCGCCCAATCTCTCCTGTTCTAGAACGACGAAGCGCAGGCCTTTTTCCATCGCCGCGAGACTTGCGGAAAGTCCGGCCGGACCGCATCCGACGATCACAAGATCGAGCGCGTCGCCTCTCGGCCTCGCATTTGCGCTGATCGATTCGATCGCCTGTCGTCCTTGTTCCACGGCGTTACGCACGAGGCCCATTCCGCCGAGCTCTCCCGCGATATAAATCCCGGGCGCATTCGTGCAAAAATGGGCGTCGACGGATGGAAGCTCGACGCCCCGCTTTTCCGTGCCGAAAACCAGGGCGATCGCATTTGTGGGACAGGCGCTCTTGCATGCGCCATGTCCGATGCAATTGGCGGCTTCCACCAATTGAGCCTTGCCGTCGATCAATCCGAGGATATCGCCTTCGGGGCAGGCCCGTACGCAGGCGCCGCAGCCAAGGCAGAGGCCTGCGTCGATTTTCGGATGAAGGGTGGCGGGTTCGACGAGCCCGGCCTCCTGGGCCGCCGCGAGCCTCGCCGAATTCAAGCTTTCGATTCTCTGGCGGCGGGCGACATAGATCGTCCAGGCGACTGCGAGCGGCACTCCATAAGCGACAAATGCGGCTGACGCCATTACGCTTGCCCTCTCTTACGCATTACTCTTTACCGAGAGCTGACCCCTATCCTTGAACGCCAGCTTCTTGCTCTCGAACCGGCGAAATTGTGAGACCTGCGCGACAATATTCGGGTTCCTTTATGATCAGGCGGTTATCGGGCCGCGCGGCCGCGCTATCGCCGTTTTCGCGAACAAGAAGGCCATGATCTTTCCAGGCTGAAGGACGAAGGCGAGTTGCGAGTTTCGGGTTGGATCGCGTTTCTGGTCGCCGTGACGCTATGTTGCGCCGGTCTCGCGCATGCCGACAATCTTGTCGAGAGCCTCGTCATCCCCGGGCCGTTGATAAAAGGCCACGAGAAGCTGGAGAAGGAATGCGAAAAATGCCACGAGCCCTTCTCGCGCGCTTCGCAATCCAGGCTCTGCCTGGATTGTCACAAGGAGATTGCGAAGGATCGCGCGAACCATGTTCGCTTTCACGGGCGAGATCGACTTGCGAGCGTTCAGGACTGCAATCATTGCCATGTCGATCACAAGGGCCGGGACGCCGATATTCTGTCTCTCGACCGGGAGGCGTTCGATCACGGCCTGACGTCCTATCCTTTGCTGGGCGCCCATCGGACGGCGGCTTGCGACGGGTGCCACGCGCCAAAGACGCCCTTTCACAAGACGCCCTCGCGATGCGTGGATTGTCACAAGAAGGCGGACCCTCATAGAGGCGAGCTGCAGGACTGCGATGGCTGCCATGAGCCGTCGAGCTGGCGCGCGCTCAAGAGCTATGACCATGGGAAAACGAAATTCCCGCTGAGAGAAGCCCATAAGGACGTAGCATGCGCCGCCTGCCATATTGGCCAAGCATATAAGGGGATTTCGACCGCCTGCGGCTCCTGCCATCGAATTCAGGATGTGCATAACGGCCGCTACGGCGAAAAATGCGAGAACTGCCACAATGAGAGGAAATGGAAAGAGGCGCGGTTCGATCATGACCGAACGCGGTTTCCTCTTCGCGGCGGCCACGCCCAGACAAAATGCGACGCGTGCCATACGGGGGCGCTCAACGCGCCGCTTGGGACAAGCTGCGTCTCTTGCCATAAGGAGCAGGATCCGCATCGCGGCGATCTCGGCGAACGTTGCGAGCGCTGTCATGGCGAGAGCGACTGGCGCAAGATTCATTTCGACCACGCTCAATCGTCCTTTCCGCTGCTCGGAAAGCACGTCGCGACGCCTTGCGCCGACTGCCATGTCACGCCCGCTTACAAGGAGACTCCCAGCGCCTGCCAGCAGTGCCATAAGGACGTTCATCATAAGGGGCGGCTCGGCGCGGAGCCCCGCTGCGGCGCCTGTCACAATGCCGAGAGCTGGCGCGCCGCGACTTTCGACCATGCGCGGCAGGCGCATTACCCGCTGACGGGCGGGCACGCGAAGCTGGCTTGCGCGGCCTGCCACAAGGAGCCGAATCCCACGACGCTCAAGCTTCCGACGGCATGCGAGAGCTGCCACAAGGACGATCATCACAAGGGCCGCCTCGGCGCGTCGCCGAAATGCGAGACTTGCCACGATACGTCCGGCTGGAGCCATTGGCGTTTCGATCACGCGCGACAGACCAGATTCCCGCTTGTCGGCCGGCATGAAGGCGTCGCCTGCGAGGCCTGCCACAAAGCCGTCAATCCGCCGAACCTGAAGCTGTCGATGGAGTGTTACGCCTGCCACGGCAAGCAGGACGCCCACAATGGCGCATTCGGGCGATTCTGCGAGCGGTGCCACACGCCGACCGGATGGCGGAACGTCCGGATTCCGAATTGAGGGCCAAAGCTCCGCCAGAAAGGAGTCACCAGAAAAGCTTATTGCGGCGCCCTTTTGCGCCTCAATGCCATGGCTTGTTCGTCAGGGGGAAAGAACGGACAAATCACTGATAACGGCTCAACTCGGTCACTATGCGCTGCTGCTGGCGTTCATGCTCGCGCTCGTGCAAGGCGCGACGCCTCTCCTGGCCGGAACACGGCGCGATCCCGCGATTGCGGCGCTCGCCAGGCGCGCGGCTGTCGCGCAATGCGGCGCCATCCTCGTCGCCTTCGCGGTCCTCAGCTATGCGTTCGGCTCCTCGGATTTTTCGCTCGCCGTCGTCGCGCAAAACTCCCACACGACGAAGCCGGCGCTCTATAAATTCGCGGGCGTTTGGAGCAATCACGAAGGCTCCATGCTGCTGTGGGTGGTCATTCTCGCGCTCTTCGGCGCCTTCGCCGCGCGCCGCGGCCATAATATCCCCAGCCGGCTTCTCTCCTTGGCGCTCGCCGTTCAGGCGACGATCAGCGCGAGCTTTCTCGCCTTCATCCTGCTCACCTCCAACCCCTTCGCGGTTCTGGCGCAGCCGCCGGCGGAAGGCGCCGGGCTCAATCCAATTCTGCAGGATCCCGGCCTCGCCTTGCACCCGCCATTTCTCTATCTCGGCTATGTCGGCTTCTCTATGGCCTTTTCCTTTGCTGTCGCCGGCTTGCTGGGCGGCGGCCCCAGCGCCGCCTGGGCGCGTTGGGTGCGGCCTTTCGCCCTTGCCGCCTGGTGCTTCCTGACAATCGGGATCACTCTCGGCAGCTTCTGGGCCTATTACACTTTGGGCTGGGGCGGCTGGTGGTTCTGGGATCCGGTGGAGAACGCTTCGCTCATGCCCTGGCTGGCGGGCACGGCCTTCCTGCATTCGGCGATCGTGATGGAGCGTCGTCATGCGCTCGCCGCCTGGACGATTCTTCTCAGCGTCGTCACCTTCTCGCTGAGCCTCGTCGGCGCCTTTCTCGTGCGCTCGGGCGTTCTCTCGAGCGTCCATTCATTCGCGCAGGATCCTTCGCGCGGCCTCTTCATCCTGGCGCTCGTCGCGACGACGACCGGAGCCGCGTTCGCAATATGGGCGTGGCGCGCGCCGACGTTGGAGAAAAGCGCGTCCTTCGCGTTCGTCAGCCGGGAAAGCGGCCTCGCCTTCAACAATGTGTTGTTGAGCGCCGCGGCGTTCACGGTCTTTCTCGGGACCTTCTATCCGCTCGTCGTGGAAATGATCGGCACGGATAAAATCTCCGTCGGCCCGCCTTATTTCGCGCGCACCTTCGTTCCGATCGGCGCGACCGTCGTCGCCGTCATGGCGTTCGGTCCGGCGCTCAGATGGAAGCGCGACGGGCTGAGCGCGGCCTTCGCGCGGTTGCGGCCCGCCGCGCTCGCGGCGTGCGGCGTTCTGGGCGTCGTCCTCTGGATCGGGCGGGACCTCATCCCGGCTTTCTTCGTCGCTCTTTCGGCATGGCTGGTCATCGGGTCTCTTGTCGCGCTCGCACGCCGCCTTCGACTCTTCGAGGCTTCCGCCGCGACGTCCTTGAGCCTCGCGCGCGCCACGCCGGCGGCGATCTACGGATTGATCGTCGCCCATGCGGGGGTTGGGATCATGGTCGCCGGAATGACAGGCGTCACTTTCTGGTCGAGCGAAAACATCGCGCTGATTCGCCCCGGCGAAATGCTTCGTCTGGGAGACGCCGAATTGCGCCTCGAATCCATCGGCGATGTCGACGGCCCGAATTATCAAGCTCAGCAGGCGCGATTTACGTTGAAGCGAGACGGCGCCTTCAGCGCTCGCCTCGTCAGCGAGCGGCGCTATTTCCCCGTCCGGGATCAGGTGACGACCTCGGCGGGGATCCAAACCAATCTGATCGAGAACTTCTATGTCGCGCTCGGGGAGGCCGGGCAGGACGGCGCGTGGACGGTTCGCTTTTATCGCCACCCGCTGGCGCCGCTGATCTGGACGGGCGCCCTGATCATGGCGCTGGGCGGATTCGTCGCGCTCGGCGACAAAAGGCGCCGCCTCGGCGCGCCTTGCCGAAAGGCTGCTTTCGTCAATGAAGCGGAGCAATATTCATGAAGCGCTTCTTCGTCGCTATGGCGCTTTGCCTGTCCGTCACGACCGCCATCGCCGTGACGCCGGACGAGATGCTGGCCGACGCGACGCTCGAAGCGCGGGCGCGCGCGCTGGGGCGGGAGCTGAGATGCGTGGTCTGTCAAAATCAAAGCATCGAGGACTCAAATGCGGCGCTCGCGCATGATCTGCGCATGCTGCTGCGGGAAAGGCTCTCGAACGGCGACAGTGACGAGGCGGCGATCGAATATATCGCAGCGCGCTATGGCGACTTCGTCCTGCTGAAGCCGCCGATGAAGGCGGTGACGGCTTTGCTCTGGGCGGGACCGGCGCTCTTCCTGCTCGGCGCCCTCGCGCTTTACCTGAATCTCATGCGGCGCGATTCCTCCAAGCTCGCGCCGTTCACCGCCGCGGAGGAAGCGAGACCCGCTCGCTTCGAAGAGCGAGAGTAAACATGATCCTTTGGCTTTTGTTGACGGCGATGACCTCCATCGCCGCGGTGTTCGTCGCCGCGCCGTTCCTGCGCGACTGGGAGACGCGGCCCGACCCTCGTGAGCGCGACATGGAGCAGCTTCGGGAAATAGAAGAGCACGGAGATAGGGATGCGGCGCCTCGACGCGGGAACGGATCGGCTCTCCTGTCGGCAAGGGAACGAGCGCTCGCGGCGATCGGCGTCGCCGGCGTGGTCGCGCTCGGCTCGGTCGGGTTGTTTGCGGTTACCGCGGGGCAGGCGCCGTTGGCTCGGAGCGAGGCGGAAGCCCCCGCGATCTCTCGCGAGGCGCGGACGCCGCCGGTCGAAGAGATGATCGGTCGCCTCGCTCGCCGTCTGCAGGATGAGCCGAACGACGTCACGGGATGGCGCACCCTCGGCTGGGCGCGGCTTCAGACGGATTCATATGCGGAAGCGGCGGCGGCTTACGCCAAGGCGATCGAATTGCAGCCGCACGCCGCGGATAATTACAGCGCGCGCGCCGAGGCGCTGATCAGGGCGTCGCGGGACGAGGTGACCGCCGAAGCGCAGGCGGCCTTGGATGCGGCGCTGGCGCGGGATCCGAAGGACGCTCGCGCCCGCTATTGGCAGGGCGTCGCGAAGAAGCAGAGGGGCGATGAGAGCGGCGCGCGCGAAATATGGCGCGGCCTGCTAACGGAAGGCGCGGAAGGCGACTTCGCGTCGGAGATCAACCGGCAGGTCGCGGCGCTGGAAGGCGGGACCGCCCCGCAAGCGCAAATGGACGAGGCGGCGATGATCCACGCCATGGTCGATGGGCTCGAACAGAGATTGTCGAATTCGCCCAGCGACGCGCAAGGGTGGATCAGATTGATCAAATCTCGAATGGTTCTTGGAGAGATTGAGAAGGCGCGCGCCGCCCTGGAGCGTGCGCTCAATTCATTTTCCGGCGATGTAGAAACGCGTCAGCGTATTGGAGAGGCGGCGAAGGAAGCGGGGCTTTAGAGCGCCGCCTTGCGCGCGGGACGAGCACCCGAAGGCGGCGCGCTTCTAAGATCGCAAAGTCGACCAATTATCGCTTCATTCAAACAGGGTCGGGGCCACATAACAGCCTGATAAATCAATTTTATTTTAACTCGCGCTCAAGGTTTGGGCTCTCGTCTTCTTGAAGAGAAGGCGCGGCGCGCGGCCCATCCTTGCGCAATCAAGAAGGAGATGCGCGAGCCGACGCGTGATCGTGTGAGAGGAGTATGCGTATATGCGTAATTTAGCAGCGGGGATCGCCGCCGTGATGGCGATGGCCGGTCCAGCCATGGCCGCTGATTTGCCGAAGAGGCATCAGGAACCGATCTTCACGCCCCCTCCGCCACCGCCTCCGCCAATGTGGACCGGCTTTCATCTCGGCATGAAAATGGGCTACGGCTTCAACGCTTCACGGCAGCATATCGACAGCATGCGCTTCGAGGGCGGCCTCCCGACGCCGATCAGCGAAGCATGGTCCTATCCGGGACCGTCCTGGGCCGGTTTCCAGGGCGGCGGAGAAGTCGGCTACGACTATCAATGGAGCAATTTCGTCGTCGGCGTCGAGACCGACATTTTAGGGACGAACATGTCGGGCGGCAGTTGGGGCGTGGGACCGATTTATCCGGGCGCGAACTTCGCGTGGGACGGTCGCACCGACATCAGCGTCCCATGGTATGGCACGGCGCGGGGGCGCGTCGGCTATCTCGTGAGTCCGACCTTTCTCGTTTATGCGACCGGCGGCCTTGCCTATGGCGGCGTGAAGCGCCAGCAATATTTCCTGGACAGCGACGCGGATATTGGTTTCGGCCGGCGCCAGTCGACGAGCCTTGGATATACGGCTGGCGCCGGCGCCGAATGGATGGTGGCGCCCAATTGGAGTCTCAAGGGCGAATATCGCTACACCGATCTCGGCGGCGGATGGTCGAGGCCCGACGCGGCGGGCCGCGCTCTCAACATCGCCGAGATCACGCCCGGAATCGCCGCGCAGCCGCCCGTGTTCAAGTCATGGAGCGTCCCGAATGCGGACTTCCATAGCTTCCTTGTCGGCGTCAGCTACCACTTCAATTGATTCCGGCCGAAGTCGTCGCCGCCGCGCCGTGCTGCGACGACGGCTTCTGCATGCGTCGATGCGTCAGGGCGCCTGACGCTCCTTCGCCCGACGCGCTCTCTCCTCCAAGGCGGCGTCGATAAGCGCTCTGATGTCCGGGCGGATCGTTCTCGTGCCCTTCTCGACGAGGCCCGGCAACACGCCGTCGCGGATCTGTTGCGACCTCAATCGGCGCTTCGCTTTCGCGAGGCGGGCGGCTTCGTCCTGGTAAGGTGTCTTGCGCATTTGAGCGATGTAGGGCGCCGCGCGCAATCGCGACACCCTTGGTCGCGCGTTTTCTCATTGGCGCGATCGCCAGCATGTGAAGCGATATGCGCCGCCAACCAAAGGCTCGGCGGCGCGAGGCCGGATCGAGGCGGGAATCAAAGCAGGCGGTTCAAGGCTGGCATTCGTCGCCGGCAAGCATATTTCACAGCACATTGCGGCGGCGCGCCTTCACTGAGGCGCGCCCGAGATCCTCGGAGCCGCGTCCGGGAGCGGGAGCGGCTCGTGAATGCGGTGAACAGGCTTCTTGGCGGCTTGCGGGAGTCCTGGGCGCATGACGTCCTTGCTTCGATCGTCGTGTTCTTCGTCGCGCTGCCGCTCTCCATGGGCGTCGCGATCGCGTCGGGGATTCCGCTGGAGAAAGCGGCCTCCGCCGGCCTGGTGACCGCGATCATCGGCGGTCTCGTCGTCGGGCCTTTGTCGGGGAGTCCCCTTCAGGTCAGCGGTCCCGCGGCGGGGCTCGCCGTTATGGTCGCGCTATATGTGCAGGACTTCGGCTTTGAGGCGCTCGGACTGATCGTGTTTCTTTGCGGCTTGGCGCAATTCGCGGCCGGGCTCTTGCGCATGGGGCCGATATTTCGCGCCGTTTCTCCCGCCTTGATACAAGGGATGCTCGCGGGAATCGGCGTCCTCATCTTCGCGTCGCAGTTTCACGTGATGGTTGACGACTTTCCGCCGGGAACAGGGCGAGAATTCGGGGGCGTCATCAATCTTTGGCGGCTGCCGGAGGCGATTTGGAAAGGCGTCACGGAACCCGTGCATCAGCCGGCGGCCTTTCTGGGACTGCTTACCATTTCCATTGTCGCGCTCTGGGTCTTGTTCGCGCCGAGAAAATTGAGGCTGACGCCGGCGCCGCTTCTCGGCGTGGTCGGCGCGACGGCCGTCGCGACAATGCTCGATCTCGACGTCAAGCGCGTGCCGGTGCCCGACCGGCTACTCGACGCCATTGACCTCCCGGCGCTGGACACGCTCAGCCGTCTGCGGGAATCCGCGATCTGGCTCGCCGGCGTATCGCTTGCCTTTGTCGCGAGCGCGGAATCCTTGCTCACCGCGACCGCCGCGGATTCCATGCAGCGCCATGCCGAGCGCACGAAATATAGCCGCGAACTCGCGGCGCAGGGCGCAGGCAATATGCTATGTGGGTTTCTGAACGTTCTTCCGATCACGGGCGTGATTGTCCGCACCTCGGCGAATATTCTCGCCGGCGCTCGAACCCGGCTGTCCGCCTTTCTGCACGGCGTCTGGATTCTGCTCTTCGTGCTCGTCTTTCCCAACGCGCTGAGCATGATTCCGGTGGCGAGCCTTGCGTCCGTCCTCGTTTATACCGGCGTAAAGCTGGCGCGGCTCCAATTCCTGAAGGCGCTCTGGAAAGAGGATCGATTCGAGGCGCTCGTCTACGGCGTTACTTTCGCGGGAGTCGTCGGGCTTGATCTGCTGACCGGGGTTCTCATGGGGATCGGACTCGCGCTTGCGCGGCTGATCTATACTTTCTCGCATCTCAATATTTACACGCTGCGAGAATCCGGCTCCGACGTCATTCACGTTCACCTGGTCGGCGCCGCAACGTTCATCCGGCTCCCGCAGCTCGCGGCCGCGCTCGAACAGCTGCCGGCGCGGTCGGACGTCCATATGCATCTTCCCCAACTAAGCTATGTCGACCACGCCTGTCTCAGCCTTCTCGTCGAGTGGGGCGAGAGACACGAAGCCGAAGGCGGCGAAGTCCATCTCGACTGGGACATTCTTCGGAGCCTCTTCGCGGAAAGGGCCTGGCGCGCCGACTCATAGCGCACGCGAAAAGGCGGAAAACCGATTTTTGCGAGAAGCGCGCTCTAAACGATGGCGCCCGGCGTGACCCTTAGATGAGGGGAACGCCGAGCGCCAGTTTTTCCCGGTGCGACCTTACGTCCTGCTTTAGTTGGGCAGGGCGAAGACGGTCAGCACGCCGCCGAGGGCGGTGTAATTGGCGAGCGAGGCGTAGTTGCCCACCGCGCCGAGGCCTTCATTCGACTTCGACAGGCCGGCCGCGAGGCCGATGCCCGCCCAGCCGCCGACGCCCGACAGAACCGCCACATACTGCTTGCCGGCCGATTCATAGGTGATCACGTTGCCGATGATGCCCGACGGCGTCTTATACTTGTAAAGCTCCTTGCCGGTCTTCGTGTCCACCGCCTTCAGATAGCCCTCAAGCGTCCCGTAGAAGGTCACCCCGCCATCCGTCGACACCGCGCCGCCCCAGGCCGAGAACTGCTCCTTGTTCGACCAGACGATCTTGCCCGTCTTGGCGTCCCAGGCGATGAAGTTGCCCGTGTGGTTCGTGCCGTCGCCCAGCACCTTCCCCGCCGGGAACATTTCCAGCGTCGCGCCGACATAGGGCTGGCCCGCCGTGTAGCTCACGCGGAACGGCTCATAGTCCATGCACACATGGTTCGTCGGAACCAGGAACAGGCCCGTCGCCGCATCGTAGGAAGCCGGCTGCTCGTCCTTCGACCCCAGCGCCGCCGGGCAGACGTTCTGCGTGTTCGTGTCCTCGCCATTGTGCTGCGTCGAATATTTGTCGACGACCAGCGGCGCCCATAGGTCTTGGACGACTTGTCCAGATCGACCTTCGTCGCCCAGTTCACCGCCGGATCGTATTTCTCGGCGACCAGCAGCTCGCCATTGGTGCGGTCGAGCGTATAGGCGAAGCCGTTGCGGTCGAAGTGAACGGCGGTCTTCACCGTCTTGCCGCCAATGTTCTGGTCGGCGAGGATCACCTCGTTGATGCCGTCATAGTCCCATTCGTCATGGGGCGTCATCTGATAGACCCACTTCACCTTGCCGGTGTCGAGGTCGCGCGACCACAGCGTCATCGACCAGCGATTGTCGCCCGGGCGCTGCACCGGGTTCCAGGTCGAGGGATTGCCCGAGCCGTAGAAGATCTGGTTCAGCTCCGGATCGTAGCTATACCAGCCCCAGGTGGTGCCGCCGCCCGTCTCCCACTGATTGCCTTCCCAGGTGGTGATGCCCGAATCCTTCTCGACCGGCTTGCCGAGATGGGTGGTCTTGCCCGGCTCGATCAGCGTGTCGGCGTCCGGGCCCATGGAGTAGCCGCGCCACACCTGCTTGCCGTCCTTGATGGAGTAGGCGGTGATGTGGCCGCGCACGCCGAACTCGCCGCCGGCGATGCCCACCAGCACCTTGTCCTTGAACACATGCGGCGCCGCGGTCGAGGTCTGGCCCTTCGCCGGATCGCCGTTCTTCACCGACCAGACCAGCTTGCCGGTCTTGGCGTCGAGCGCGATCAGCGTCGTGTCCGCCTGGGCCAGGAAGATCTTGCCGTCGCCATAGGCGAGGCCGCGATTGACCGTGTCGCAGCACATCACCGGAACCACCGACGGGTCCTGCTTGGGCTCATATTTCCAGAGGATCTGATGCGCCGGGTCCTTCGCGTCCAGCGCGTAGACAATGTTCGGGAACGGCGTGTGAAGATACATCACGTCCGTCGTCAGCGTCTTCCCCGACGAATCCGTCACCGAAACATTGTTGAGAACAAGCGGAGCCCCCTCATGCCCCCGCAATACGCCCGTCGAAAACTGCCAGGCGGGCTGAAGGCTCCCCACATTGTCGGCCGTAATCTGCTTGAGACCGGAATGACGGAGATTGGCGTAGTCGCCCGTCGGCGACACCCATTGCTTCGGGTCCTTCGACAGCGTCAGCAATTCGTCGACGGACGCGGTTGCTGCGGGAGCGGGCGCGGGAGCCGCCGGCGCCGGCTCGGCGGGCGGCGCCGAGAGCGCAATGGCGGCGGGGGGCTTGGGCGACGAAGGTTCTTCAGCCTCCGCGCTTTCATGCGCCGGCGGAGCCTTCGCGCCGGGCAAGGAGTTGCCAAGAAAATACACGCCGCCTCCCGCGAGCCAAATGACCGCGGTCGTAACAAGAAGATTTCGCGTATCCGGTTTCATGTTTCTCTCCCTATCATGCGGCGATTCTTTCCCGCGCCTGGCGAGGCGCCGCTCAAAGCTGTTCTTCTCTCCGGGGGCCGCGCCAGCAGTCCGCTCCGCATTCTCCGCGCTTTTTTAACTGTCCCTGGGCAGCGCGCAATCGTTTCGGGAGCGGGCCGGCCGCTTCCGGCGCGCGGCTCGGCCGTCAAAGCCGCCGCCGAGCCGCCAAATCTTCCCTTCTCATTGATTCGCCGACAGTTTCTAGCAAACAGGAAATGTTAGTGCATTGTCGGGCTTTCGGCCAGTGCAGGCGGCGGCGCGGATTGGCGTTTCAACCGGAGCGGAGCAAGGGAGGGCCATGCGTCCATGCGTCGGTCTCGTCCTTCGCGACAATTCTCAGCCCTGCTTGCGGGCCGGGCGCGCAATGGCGATGGACGCGACGCGGAGAGCGACGGGAGGCGAGCGTCGTCAGAGGGGCGGAGGATGCGCAGGGCGGATGGCGGCGCGGTCCGGCATGTTGCGCATCGCGCGCGCCGCGCCACGGCGCCCGTTGTCGGCCGCTTAGCCTTCTATCGATGATCCGCGCGAAACTGAACGGGCACCTCGAACGACAAGCCTTCATCCGCGAGGGCGGGCGGCGGCGCGGGCACAGGGTCGGCGCGCCGCATCATGGCGAGGGCGGCCTCGTCAAAAGCGGGCTGGCCCGATGAGCGCCGGATATCATAGCTGAGCACATGGCCGCGCCGATCTATGACGAAATGGACGCTCGCCTCCGCGGAACGCCTGCCGCCGCCCGCGGGATAGCGCTTCGCGCGGTTGAGGTGGGCCATCAACGCCTTCCGCCACGTCAGCTTGACGGCGTTCGCGGCGGCGTCCGCGCCATTCACCGGCGCGGCGGGGCGATCGGCCTGCTTTACAGCATCCGATTTCGGCGGAGCCGTCGCTTCGGACGCCGCGGATTCGCTGGAGACGATCTGCTGGGCCTGCCGCGACTTCTGGTCCTCGACAGGTTTGTCCGGCTTGGCGTCGCGCGACAGTTCGGCGTCATCGGCCTCCGCCCTCGCTATTTTCTCTTCGTTGCTTTCCTTCGTTTCAGCGGAGGCGACGGAGGGCGCCGCGGCGGCGGTCTCGTCGGTGACGGGGCCGGGAGGAAGTTCGGTCGGCTCAACGTCGCGCGCCGCCACGGGCTCGAGCGAAAGCTCGATTGCCGGCGCGCCTGTCGCGTCGTCTTCGAGATCGCCCTGCAAGGTGAGGAGCGCCGTCGCCGCGCCCCCGGCATGCAGGAGGATTGCGCAAAGGGCGGCGACGCTCCAAAGGCGGTTGCTGGGAGTTTCCTTAAGAAGAGCCGCCGCGCCGCTCATTTCGCGCCGCTCGCATCCTTGCCGCCGGCGTCGAGCGCGACGAGGGCAACCTTCAGAAAGCCGCCGGCGCGCAGACGCTCCAGCACCGCCATCATTTCCCCATAGGGGACCGCGCCGTCGGCGCGAAGATAGACGCGCTTGCCTTTGTCGCCGATCTGCCTTTCGAGCGTCGCGACAAGATCGTTGCGCTTGACGGGCGTATCGCCGATCGCGATCGCGAGATCGGATTGGATCGTCACATAGACGGGCTTTTCCGGCTTTTCATGCGGCGCCGCATTGGAGGCGGGCAGATCGACCGGCAGATCCACGGTCGCGAGGGGCGCCGCAACCATGAAGATGATGAGAAGGACCAGCATCACGTCGATGAAGGGCGTGACGTTGATCTCATGCGTTTCCTGAAGGTCGCCTTTGCCGAGATGCGCCGCCATGATCCCTTACTCCGCCGCGTGGATTTTGCTCGCGTGACTTCCGCGATCGAGATCGCGGGAAACAATGCGCAGCAGTTCGCCGGAGACATTGGAGACGAGTTCGAGATAGGCGCCGGTCTGGCGCGCGAGATGATTGTAGATGAGCACGGCGGGAATGGCGGCGAAGAGGCCGATGGCCGTCGCGAGAAGCGCCTCCGCGATGCCTGGCGCGACGACGGCGAGATTGGTCGTCTGCGCCTTCGAGATGCCGATGAAGCTGTTCATGATGCCCCAAACGGTTCCGAAAAGGCCGACGAACGGGCCGGTCGAGCCGACGGAGGCGAGAAATCCCGTGCCGCGCTTGATCGACAGCGCCTCGGCGCGCTCGACTTCCGCGAAACAGGAGGCGACGCGCTCCTTGACGCCGGGGCCGGAGAGAATGTCGGAAGAAAGCTTCAATTCGCGAGTCGCTTCCGAAAGGAGAGCGGCGGTCAGACGGTCGCCATTGCCCAAGGCGAGACGCGCCTCCGAGAGTCCGCGCGCCTCGGCGAGCTTCGCGATGGCGTCGAGGGCGCGCTGACGCGCGCGCTTCAGCTCGATCGTCTTTGCGATAAGAACCGTCCAGGTTCCAATCGAGGCCAGCAGCAACCCGATCATCACGATTTTGACGACGATGTCGGCGTTCGAAAACATCGTCCAGACCGAGAGGTCGTGAGGCTTGGTCGCCGCGATGGCTGCGTCGAGCGCGTGAGCGGTAGGGGAGCCCTGAGCCCAACTCGTGGAAATGAACGCTTCGAGGGAAAGCATTCCCAGGAACGCCGAACGCATCGTGATTTTCATGCTTCCGCCCATATCCGAATGAGGTTGTGGTAGATTCCGGTCAGCCGGACGCAAGCCGGGTCGCCTGCGCCAAGCCGACTGCTCAAGGACTGGATCGCCTGGTCCAAATCGAACAGCAAAGCGCGGGCCACATTGTCCCGGATCATGCTTTGCAGCCAAAAAAAGGACGCCACGCGTTCGCCGCGCGTCACTTCACGCACGAAGTGAAGGCTTGTCGAAGGGTAAAGAACGAGATCGCCCGCGGCGAGCTTCACCTCCTGTCGCCCCGCGCGATCTTCGATCACGAGCTCGCCGCCGTCGTAATCTTCCGCTTCGGAAAGAAAGAGCGTGCAGGAAAGATCGGTGCGAATGCGGATCGCCGTGCCGGGAACGCCGCGTATCGCGTTGTCAACGTGAAGACCGAAATTATGTCCGACGCCGTAACGGTTGAACAGCGGCGGGAATATCTTGTGCGGAAGCGCCGCCGAAACGAAGGTTGGACAATTGGCGAGGGCCTGCAAGACATGCTCTCCCAGTTCCCGCGCCGCCGCGCCGTCCTGCGGCAATTGCAGATTGTTCTTCACGAGTGAAGATTGCGAGCCGGCCGTCATGCGTCCGTCCTCCCACGGCGCGGCCGCCATCGTCTCGCGGAAGAAGGCGACCTGCTGTTTGTTCAAGACTTCGGGGATGCAGATCAGCATGGGCGGCTACGCTTCCCCCCAGATGCGAATGAGGTTGTGATAGACGGTCGAGAGCTTGCGCATGTCGGGATCGTCGCCGCCAATGCGCGGCGACAGCTCCTGTATGGCCGCGTCGAGGTCGCAGACGAGATCGCGCGCTTCATCCGACTGGATCATGCTCTGCAGCCAGATAAAGGACGCGATGCGCTCCCCTCGGGTGACCGGCGTCACCATGTTCAGGCTGCCGGCGGAAAAGAGCACCACGTCTCCCGCCTGCGGCTTGAATTTGCGGGACCCGAAAATGTCTTCGACGATCAGGTGGCCGCCGTCATATTCCTCGGGCTCCGACAAGAGAAGCGTCGCCGCGAGATCGACGCGGATGCGCGCGCCGGTCATCGCGTCTCCGCGCACCGCATTGTCGACATGCGGATCGTAACGATCTCCCGCCTCATATTTCTCGAACAGAGGCGGGAAGATTCTCAGCGGGATCGCCGCCGCGACGAAGGCTGGACTGGCGAGCAGGGCCGCCGCCGCCGCCGACCCGAGCTTGCGCGACAATTCGGAGTCGGGCGGAACCTGGCGGTTCCGCTTCGCCGTCTTGCTGGCGCCTCCGGACGACGCGCCGTCCTCCCACGACGCGCCGGCGAGCGCGTCGCGCAGCCGCAGGACTTCCGCCTTTCCGAGCGCCCCTGGAACATGCGCGAGCATCGTCGCTCCTCCTAAAACTTCACATGCGTTTCGAGATAGACGGCGCGCCCCGGAGCCACCTGCGTGTAAGGCGTCGCCGTCTGATAAAAGGCGTCGTAATAGGTGCGGTCGAACAGGTTGCTGACCGTCAACTTCACGCCGACATTTTCTGAGATGTTCGCTTCCCCGAAAATATCGAAGCGCCAATAGGACGGCAGGATCGTCGGCACGTTCAGGAAAGGGTTCGCGGCGGTCGGCACGATCACGCCGGCGGCGTTGATGCCGGGCGCGCCATTGGCGATGATGTTGTTGCCGCCATAGATTTTCGAGCGGTAGATCACCTGCCCGCCGATCTCCAGCCCGTTCATGCTCAGACCGATCAGATCGCCGAACTTGTATTTCGTCAGCAGGCTGAAGGATTCGTGCGCGATATTGGCGAGCTGCAAGCCGATATTCGACCGGACATAGGAGTTGGTGGCTTTCGACTCCATGATCACCAGGCCGCCGATGGCGCTCCATCTGTCGGTGATGTTGCCCGCGAGCTCAAGATCGACGCCTTGAATGTAATAGGCGGCGTCGCCGGTGGTGACGCCCGCATTCACCTCGCGCGCGCCGCTGACGTCGGTTCTGAAAAGGGCGCCCGTCGCGAGCAGGTGCTCGAAGACCTGCCACTTCACGCCGATCTCCTTGGCGCGATTATATTGCGGCGGGAAGATCTGCGCGGCCGCCGACAGGCCGCCATAATTGGCCGCGCCGCCGTCAAGCTCCGCGCCGACCGGATTGCTCGAGGTGGCGTAGGCCGCATAGAGGCTGACGTCCGGCAAAGGCTTCAACACCAGGCCGGCGTTGTAATTGACCATGAAGGAATGGTTCTGCGCGAAGGTCGTATAGCTCTCGTTGCGGCTGGTGATGTCGTAATCGTCAAAACGCACGCCGGCGTTGGCGATGACGACGTCCTGATAGTTCGCCGTCTCGATCAGATAGCCGGATTTCGTATCGACGGCGATGCGCGTGACGTTGGGGTTTCGGTAAGGCTCGTTCAGGAATGGCAGATAGGTGCAGGGGAGGAAGAGATTGCAATTGAGCTGGCCGGCGACGATCGGCTGGCCGTTGAATTCCGAGTTGAGCCCCTGATAGTTCGTGCGCGTCACGCCCTCGCGGGAGAACTCCACGCCGGCGACCGCCTCGTGCTTGATCGGACCCGTATCGAATTTGATATTGGCGTCCGTCTGATTGGCGAGGACGTTGGTCACCTGATAGCGGCTCTGCGCGCCGATCGTCACGGTCCGGGCCGCCAGATTGCTGTTTTGCGTCAGCGTGCCGACATAATCGATCATCGAGCGGCCCTGACGGAGCCGGCTGCTCAGCGTCAGATTCTCATTATAGCGATAGGTCGCCGTAAAGGTCCCGAAGTCCTGCGTATAAACCGAGAAGTCGCGGTTGATCAGTCCGTACCAAACGTAACGCGGGGTGATCCCTTCCGGATAGGGCCGGTTCTTCGCGCGGTTGTAGGGCACGCCGAAGTCCGGCAGGCCGTTCTGATAGACATGCGTATATTGCGCGGTGAGCGTTAGGTCCTCGATCGGCTTGAACACGACAGAGCCGGCCACGCCATTGCGGTCGTCGGTGACGAAGCTGCGGCCGGCGACGTTCGCGTCCTGGAAGAGGCCGTTCAATCGCACCGCCAGGATCGGGCTGACGACCTTGTTGACGTCGAGCGTGAAGCGCTTCGTCTGGTCCGAGAAGCCGCCAAGCGCGCGGAAATCCACGAAATCGCTTATGGTGTTCGCTTGCTTGGTGACGATGTTGATCGCGCCGCCGGAGGTGCCGCGCCCCGCGAAGGTCGATCCCGGTCCGCGAAGGATTTCCACCTGCTCGGTGTAGAAATTCTCGCGCACATTGACGCCCGGGTCGCGGATGCCGTCGACGAAGATGTCGTTGCGCGCGTCAAAGCCGCGAATGAAGAAGCGGTCGCCGAAGGCGTTGCCGCCCTCGCCGGTTCCCAACGTCACGCCGGCGGTGCTGCGGCCGATCTCGCGCAGGTTCGTCGCATTCTTGTCCCGAAGAACTTCCTTGGTCAAGACAGTTACGGTCCGCGGCGTATTGAGGATCGGCTGCGTAAACTTGTTGGATTGCAGCCGAACGGCGCGGTAGGGCGCGACCGGATCCGCGTAGGGGTCCCTTTCCGCCTGAATGAAGAGCGGAACGCTCGGAGCCGCGCTCGGCGCGCCGCCGCCGGCCCCGCCCGCCGCCGTGCTCGCGGAGGTCGGGCCGGAGCGGCGCTGTCCCGTCGAAGCGTGACTTTGCGCCGGGTGATGCGCCGGCTGCGGCCGCGCAACGACGGCCGGGGTCGGTTTCGGCTTCGCCGGGACCGCCGCCGGACGCGGCTTCTCGCGCGGGGCGTCCACCTTGACGGGCGGCAAGGTCGTCGACGGCTCCTGGGCGCGCGACGCGTCGACCCCCGAGGCGACAAGCGCCGCGACGCCCAGCGCGGTCGCGGCGGTTCCGCCGCGTAAATTCGCGCCCGTCGAAAAATTGCGCAGAGACCTGAGGGAAAGAGGTGACTTGATCGAGCCTTTTATGCGTTCCACGGAATCCGCCCTCCAGCCGATGAGCGTTGTTTCATTGGCTGGCTGGCTGAGCGTGGCGCTTGGCTGGCTGGCTATTCGTCTCGAGCGAGACAATCAATTTATAGGGACGATCCATCTGCTCAATCAATTGGAAATAACATTGCGTAATTTGGAAAATCTCCAAATAGAAATGACGGAATGCTTACAGGACAAACGCATCAATGTCTTGTTGACGACATTGCGAATGTAGAAATATTCCAATCATCATGTCTTGCTATTGACGGGTTCAGCGTAGCTGTTGAACTTCTTTCCGCATGAAGGAAAAAACAAACGCGCCGAAGCAGCAGGACGCGGCGAGACCGTCCGAGACCCGGAATGCGAGCCAGGGGCTCGAGTTCGACGCGCATGAGCTGCTTGGTTCCGGAAAGGAAGCGATCATCATTCATGCGGGCGAACGCTATCGCTTGCGCATTACGGCGAACAACAAGCTCATTCTAACGAAATAGAACCCTCCCGATTGCGGCGCGATCCGGACGCCCGGCGCGGGACGCTCGCTTGCGGCTTATTCCGGGATCACCCCGAAGCCCGGCTCGCCGTCTACCGCGCCGGCTGCGCGCTGGCCGCGCCGCCGGCGAAGGCGCCGTCGATCCATAGGCCTTCCTTCAGCACCTTGCCGGTTTTGTCGGTCAGAACGCCGTGGCCGTTCGGCTTGTCGTTCTTGAAATCGCCGGTCCATTTGCTGCCGTTCGGGCTTGTATAGACTCCGGCGCCCTCGCGGCGATCGGCGACGAATCCGCCCGTATAACGCTGGCCGTCGGGATAGACCATGGTTCCCTGCCCATGTCTCTTGTCGTCCTTGAACGCGCCGACATATTTCGACCAGTCGTCATAGATGTAGGAACCCAGGCAATCGGTCCAGACGACCTTGCGGCTCGTCGGGCAGGGCGGCGGCTCGCTTTGGGCCGCCGCCGAGAGCGTCATCGCGATCGAAAGCAGGAGGGTTCCCGCAACGGACCGTGCAAGCATCTTCGGCCTCCGGAATCAATGGGCGAGCGGCGAGGGGCGTAGCTGGAAGTTCACGACCAGCGGCGCCGAATAGGTTTCCGGGGTCTTGCCCGGCGCGCCGGGAGCGGGAGCGTCCAGCGCCTCGATATGGAAGGGCGTGCGATTGCCCGATGTGGCCCAGAGGCCGCGGCCCTTCCACCCGGCGTTTGGATCGTCGATGCGCCCGTCGACGCCCTTGGCGTAGAAGCCCATCGGATAGGGCACGCGCAGCTCCACGATCCGGCCGTTCACCAGCGCATGCAGCGAGTCGGACTGATTGCCGGTCGCGAACGGCGTATTGGGTCCGAGGCCGAGAATGTCGTGCTGGTCGACCCAGGCGTAATAAGGCGTCTCGGCCGAACCGGGCGCCCCGGCGAAGCCCGGGCCCGGCAAAGGATAGAAGCTCCAGCCTTCCGGACATTTCTCGCCCTTTTCGGCGTCGGCGCCGTTGAGCGGGCCTTTGCATTTGCGGCGGTCGAAGCTTGCGAGATGGCCGCTGCCGAGCGCCGCCCAGAAGACGCCGTTGCGGTCGACGTCGGCGCCGCGTATGCCGTAGCCCGGCGGCGGGACCTTGTAGATTTCCGTCAGCGCGGTCTCCGGCGGATTGACGCCGAGCGCGACGCGCACGGCGTAGCCGGGGAAAGTGAGATTGGAGCCCCAGACCGATCCGTCCGCCGGGCTCGCCGACACGCTGTAGAGTCCATAAGGGACGCGCGTGTCTTTCGCGGGATCGGCGGGCTTGCCCGGCTGGTTATAGTCCTCGCTGCGCTTGCCGTCCCCATTGGTGTCGACGACGAGCGCGGTCCATCCCTGCGACCGCGCGCTGTCGCCAGTCTCCCAGAACTTCTTCGTGTTCACCCAGCCGAGGATCGCAAGCTCTCCCTGGCCGACATTGTTGAGGAAGAGCGTGTCATTCTCGTCCTCGGCGAAATTCAGATGATGCGAACCGAAGCACGTATCGATGAAAGACCATTTCCCGGTCTTCGGATCATAGACCGAAACCTGTCGCGCATTGCCGATGAAGCCCTCCCGCTTGTCGGGAAGGGGATAGAGCTGCGCGGCGCGGATGGGCGACGCTTTCGCGCAATAATCCGGCGTGTTTCTCGGCGAACGCGCTTGCGCGGCGAAATAGACCCGGCCTTGCGAATCCATGGTCGGCGTATGCGCGTTGAATCTGGAGTTCCAAAGGATCTCCCTGCCGAAATAGGGCGAAGGCTCGATCACGGGATTGGCGAGGAGCGAACTCGGCGCGTCTTTATCGCGGAGCTGCGCCGGGAGTAGCGACTTCGTCTCCTTGATCGGATCGAGGACGGGAATGTCGTCGCTGCCGAGCTCGGTCGCGCCATAGATGAGCCCGTACGGATTGACCGTCGGCTTGCGCTTGTCGGTCAAAGCGAGGTCGTGAAGATAATGTCTCGCGTCGGCGTAATCGCGTACGGTCAGGACGATATTGCGCTCGACGCCCGAGGGGCGCGGCGGCGTTTCATGTGGCAATTCGCCGGCGGCGATGCGGTCGGTCCAGTCCGCGAAGAGGGCGAGCTGGCCGCCCTCGGCGGAATCGAGCCGTTCGACGCCGTTGATCATCGCCGCGCCGCCTTGTCCAGACTGCAAGCGCCGGCGCCAGGCGTCGACGGAGGAGGGGAAATGGCCGAGCGAGGCGGGGAGCGTGCGCGTCGCGACATTGCCGAGCTGGTGGCAGGGGCCGCAGCCATTCGTCTTCACCAGATCGAGCCATTGCTCCTGCGACTTGAAATTTTCGGGCACGCCATTGCCGCTCGCGCCCGTGCCGGGAAACTTCTCGCGCCCCGGAACCTTCAGCAAGGAGAGCCAATAGATCGGCGGATAATATTGAGCCGCCGCCGAAAGGCTCGGGGCGACGATCGCCTGCAGATCGACTTTTTGCCCACGCTCCGCATCGACTTTCGGCGAGTCGACGAGGCCGTAGCCGCGCACCCAGAGGCGATAGCGCGCCTTCGGCAGATCGGGAATGACATAGCGGCCTCGTTCGTCCGTGACGACGATCTTTGCGAAGCGCACGCTGAATTCCGTCGTCTCCGCGATAACCCAGACTCCCGCTTCGGGACCGACGCGGCTCGTCACCACGCCGCCAATGTCGTCCGAGTCGAGCGCGAGGGTTTCAGCCGACGCCGTCGCGAGGGGCAGCGAGAGGATCAGGCCGAGGGCGAAGGAAGTTTTCATTGCGATTTTCCTCGAAGCGGACGCTCGCGAATTGCCGCGGCGCGGCGCAAGCTAGCATGATAAATCATATCCACAAGAAGGATAATTTAAATCAGCGAAAATCCAGGCGGCGCGCATCTATGGATGTTGTCACATGAAAATAGGTAATTAAATTCGTGACGGGAACAGCCAAGTTGGTTATTGCATATTAAAAAGGTATGATTATAATCGCATCGTTCTCGCGATGGGAGGTGGGTCATGGCTCGTGCCGCTGCTTGCGCGCTCAACCGAAACGACGGCGGAACACGACGGTTCCTTGCTTTGGGCGCGGCGGCCTTCTTTTTCTTCGCCTTGCGCGCGGGAATTCCGGCGCATGCCGAACCGAGCGTCTATCCGACCGGGACCACGATCTACGATCCGGCGCACGCCCATAATTCTTTCGTGCTTTTTCCCGGCGGCGACGACGTTTCGCGTCTCATCGACCTTACCGGCAAGGTCGTACATGAGTGGCGATATACGGGGCAGCCGGTCGTCTATGTCGACCCGTCGCTGATCGGCGGCGCGCGGGGCCATGTCCTGGTCTCGCTGGAGACGGAGGAAGGCAAAGGCGCGGATCTTGTGCCGGGGCGCACCCAGACGCGCATCCGCAAGACGGTTGGAGAGGTCGATTGGGACGGAAAGAAGGTTTGGTCCTTCGGCGCCAGCGCGCCGGGCGGCCGCGCCCGGCAGCATAACGACATTGCGCGCCTGCCCAATGGCAATACGCTGGTGCTCGCGAATGTGCTCTATCCGCTGCCGGGCTTCGCCGCGCCGCAGGTGCTCGACGACGTCGCCTATGAGGTCAATTCGGAAGGCGACATCGTCTGGACATGGGCCGCCTCGGATCATCTCGACGAGATCGGCTTCGCTCCCGAGGAGCTGAAGCTCGTCAAGGCGTCGAAAAACGCGGATTTTCTTCACGTCAACAATCTCAAGCCGGTCGGCCCAAACCACTGGTTCGACGAAGGCGATCAGCGATTCGCGCCGGACAATCTCATTTTCGATTCACGCTCCGCCAATTTCATCGCGATCGTCGATCGCAAGACGGGCAAGATCGTCTGGACGCTCGGCCCGCATTTTCCGCCGGTCGCGGAGGATGGCGGCGCGGCGGCGCGCAAGATCCCGCGTCCGGTCGATCAGATTTCCGGACAGCACGACGCGCATATCATCCCTAATGGCCTGCCGGGCGCCGGCAATCTGCTCGTTTTCGACAATCAGGGCGAGGCGGGATACCCGCGCGCCGCCATTTCCTATACGGGCGGCTCGCGCGTGCTGGAGATCAATCCGATCACCAAGGAAATCGTCTGGCAATATACGGGCGGGAGCTCGGGCCAGCCGGGATGGGCGTTCAGAAGCACGCATATCAGCAACGCCCGCCGCTTGCCGAACGGCAACACCTTCATCGACGAAGGTCAGATCGGCCGGTTCTTCCAGGTGACGCCTGCGGGCGAGATCGTGTGGGAATATATCAACCCCTATCCGCGCCGCGGCAAGGATCAGGACGGCCGTGCGACCGTCAACTACTCGGTCTATCGCGCGCAGCCCGTTCCCTATGAATGGGCGCCGGAAGGAACGCCGCATGACGAAAGCGCCGTGACGCCCCCGGAGAATGCGAGCTTCCATATTTCGGCGAAACAAAAATAGCTCAAACGAGCGAGGTCGAATCATGTTTCATGTCTATCTGGTCAAGATCGGCGCGAGCCATGTCGGCATCGTCGCGCACGGACCCGAAGGCTATCGCTTCTACGCCATCGAGCAGGCGTTCCACGAGCTCGAGGACCTTGTCTTCGACAGCGCGGAAGACGCGCGGAGCGCCGCCGCGATACTTTCGGACCGGCTGTGAGCCTGAATGGCGGAAAAGCTTGATAGGATATCGACCATGCTCAAAATCATGAACGCCGCGATCGGCGCCGGCGCCGTCGCGGGTCTGGCCGTCGCGCTCCAGATCGTCATTCCCGGCGTCGCCGAAACGACGGACGGCTTTATTCGCCTCCTGCCCGAGCAGACGCCCTTCAAATCCCCGCTGGGCGCCGGGCCGTCGCAAGCGATCATCTATGGCGATCCCTCGAAGCCCGGCGTTTACGTCGTGCGAAACCGCTTTCCGCCCGGCGCGCATTCCAATCCGCATTTCCATTCGCAGGACCGGCACGCGACCGTGATCAAGGGCGTATGGTATACGGGCGTCGGCGAAAAGATCGATTTCAACGCCGCCGTGCCGCTGAAGGAGGGCTCCTATATGCTGCACCCGGCCAATGGCGTGCATTGGGACGGGGCCGGCGAGGAAGAAGTGATCGTCCAGATCGTCGGGGTCGGGCCGGTGACGACGACGCCTGTCGGCGCCCATGATCCGCAGAGCGGCAATTGGCCGAAGGCGAAATAGAGGCTCACCGAAAAAGCTGCGAGTCGCGGCCGCCGCGATTGCGCAGCGAAGCGATGCTCGTGCGATCGAGAATGAGCGCGATCGATTCCCGCACGTCCAGCATGATGTCGCGTATCGCGCAGGCGTCCTCGTCCGGACAATCCGCGCAGCGCTGATAGGCGGTGCGGCTCGCGCAGGCGATCGGCGCGAGCGGGCCGTCGAGGATGCGGATGATCTGGCCGACGGTGACCTTCTCGGCCGGGCGGGCGAGCTGATAGCCGCCGCCCTTGCCCTTGCGGCTGTTGAGAATCCCCGCATTGCGCAATTCCACCAGAATCGCGTCCAGGAACTTCCTGGGGATGTTGTTCGCCGCCGCGATGTCGCCGGCAAGGCATTTGTCGTCCGCCGCGGCGAGATGAATCAGCGCCTTCAGACCGTATTTCGCCTTGTTCGAGAGCATTGTTCTTCAGAGGCTGCGGAAGGCGCGAAGCGCGCGCGGTCGCGACAGGACGCGCGGTCGGCCTCCCATCGGGATCCATATTTAGTTATCGTATAGGAGATCAGGAAAAATCCAAAGCGGCCTCGACAGGCCGTTTCAGCGCGAGCGCGGCGGACTTTTATCCTATTGACGGCAGCGGGAAATTCTCAGGTGAGAACGTCCCGGGTTCGGGAGAAGCGCGCTTTGGACGGTAAGCGCTGAGACGAACCCGGGACGCTTCCAAGCGCCCTATTGCGCCGCCGAAGCGGATTTGGCGCTCGAACCGCCTCCCTCGGATACGAGGGCGACTTTCAAATAGCCGGCCGCGTTGATCACGCCCATGGCCTCGGCGACCTTGCCGTAAGCGACCGCCTTGTCGGCCCGCACGTGAATGCGGCGGTCCCGGTTGTTCTCGCTGTTCTCCTTGAGGACGGCGAGCAGGCCTTCCGTGTTGCCGGCTTCCTTCTTGTCGACGAAGTAGGAGCCATTGGCGTCGACGCTGACGACGATCGGCGGCTGCTGATCGTTGAGCTGTTTCGCCTGCGTCTTCGGCAGATCGACGGGGATGCCGGACGTCATGAGCGGCGCCGCCACCATGAAGACGATGAGCAGCACGAGCATGACGTCGACGAGCGGCGTGACGTTGATGTCGGCGATGGGCTGGGAATCGAATTCCGAATCGTGCTTACGCAACGCGAAGGCCATTGCGCTCTCCTCTCTTGGACAGGTGACGTGACAGTTCGACCTCGAAGACGCCGATGAAGGCGGTGAGGCGCTTGCCGTAGGCGCCGATGTCGCCGCTGATGCGGTTGTAGAAAATGACCGCCGGAATGGCGGCGACGAGGCCCAGCGCGGTGGCGAAGAGGGCCTCGGCGATGCCGGGCGCCACGACGGCGAGGCTGGTGTTGTTGGAGGCGGCGATGCCCTGGAAGGAGTTCATGATGCCCCAGACCGTGCCGAACAGGCCGACAAAGGGCGCGACGGCGCCGATGGTGGCGAGAAACGGCAGGCGCGCCTGGAGCTGGTCGAGCGCCGCCGAACTTGCGAGCTGGGCGACGCGATGCACGCGCTCCTGCAGCGAGTCGCGCTGGCCTTCGGTGTAGAGCAGATCGGCGGAGCGCGTCTGCTCCTCGACCATCGCGCGGTAGACCTGCACGAGGGGATCATTTTCCGGGGCGTCGGCAAAGCTCTGCGCGACAGCCGCGACCGGCAATCCATCCTGAATGCTGGCGATGAGCCCGTCGGCGCGCTTGTGGAGGATGCGTAGCCGGATGAGCTTCTCGGCGATGACCGCCCAGCCCCAGGCCGAGGCGATGATGAGCAGGACGATGACGCTCTTCACGATGGCGTCGGCCTGCAGGAAGAGCTCGATCGGCGTCAGCGTATGCGCCAGTGCGGCGGACGCCGTTGCAGTGACTGGTTCGGCCATGGATTTTTGCCTTTCGTCTGGGAGGAGAATCAGGGGCTGAAGGTGATGGAGCCGGAAAGCGAGACCGGCTTTCCGGGCGCGGGCACAGAGCCGCAGCGGCTGCCGAGCCGGTTGGCGACGGCGTCGAAGGCGCCGTTGCCGGAGGAGGAAACCGAAAAGGAGGTGAGCGAACCCGTCGCGCTGAAGGAGGCGCGATAGCCGACATGCGCGGTGCGCGGGGCCTGCGATTCGGGATAGGCGTTGGCCGCCGCGCGTTGCATGCATGCGTGGAAATGGTTGGCGATCGCGGAAGGCGTCGCGCCGGGCGGCGCCGCGGGCGCTCGCACGGCCGGAGCGTCGGTGCGGGCGGCGGCGTTCGGGCGGGCCGTCGGCGCGGGCTTCGCGTCGGCGCGCGGCTTCGCCGGCGTCTCGACCTTCTTCTCGACTTTCGGGATTGGCTTTTTCTCGGGCTTGGGCGCGGGCTTCATTTCCTCGACCGGCGCGATCGGATCCATGAGCGGGGGCGGCGGCGGGTCGGGCAGAGTCAGTTCCTCAAGCGGCGGCGGGGTATCCTCGGGCGGCGGCTCTTCGACCGGCATCGGCGCCAGCTCGATGACCTGCTGCTCCTCCACAGGCGCTTCCGCCGTCTTGAACGACAGCGTCACAACGCCGCCCAGCAGCAGCGCATAGACGGCGATAGCCCCGATCTGCGCGGGGTAATTGGGTTTTTGGGAACCGGATTGCAGCAGGCTCTGCGCGCCATGCGGATCGAAAACGTACTCATCGACCGCGTCAGCGGCCTCAAAACTCGGCGCGGCAGCACTCGACATCGCATCGCCCTTTCCAATGAGAAGCTATGAAATCGATTATTAGAATAGTATTCCTATAGACGCAATATGATAATTGGACAAAAGAACGTCATCAAAGCGGCGCCGCGAAACGAAAGCGGCTCGCGGCGAAAAACCGCGAGCCGCGCGAAGGCGCCTAATAGCCGCGGCTATTTGGCCAGCGCCGAGAATCCGGGGATCGGCCCCGCATTGAAGTGGTAGTTGACGCCCCCTCTCACAATGTGGCCGGCGCTTGAGAGATTCGCGTTGACGACGCCGAGATTCGTATTGTAGGCGACGCCCGAGTCGGCGAGCCAAGCGTAAAGATATTCGCCCTTGAACGAAAGCTGGTCGTTCCAGGCGTATTCGAACCCCGCGCCGGCCGTCCAGCCGGGACGAAGCGTCGGTCCCGTGCTGAGCCGGCCATAAGTCGGGGGGAAGAACGCCGTGAAGCTATTCGAAACGAAATTCGTGCCATAGGCGAGGCCCGCCGTCGCATAGACGAGCCAGCGCGGCGAAATCGTATAGCCGACGCGACCGCGGAAGGTGCCGAGCACGCCGGCGGTCGTCGAACTCGGATAGAAATTGCCGACGCGCTCGGCTTGGATAAAGCCGCGATAGCCGAAATCCGCCTCGGCGCCGAGGACGATCCTTTCGCTCCATTGCCAATTATAGCCGATCGTGCCGCCGCCGACGAAGGCCGGCCCTCGCAGCGGCGTCTGGTTGGCGAGCGTGAAAGCGCCTTCGCTCAGGATCGCGCCGGCATAGACGCCCGCGTAACCACCTTGCCAGGTGAAGGCTGGCGGCGGCGGGGGAGGCGGCGGCTCCTTGGTTCTCGGGAGATCGGCGGCGTTCGCGGCGATGGCGGCGAGCGCCATGGCCGAGCCAAGCAGGACGGCGTTGAAGCTGTGTTTCATGACGAAAGACTCCTGATTTTTTGAACTCAATAGAGCTTGACGCGCAGCGTGGCGCCGAAGGTGCGAGGGTTGTCTGCGGCGAAGGTGACCGAGGGGGCCGCGGTTGGGCTGCCAATCGTGGAGGCGATGAAGACCCGCTCGTCGAGAAGGTTTCTGACCCACAGATTGAAGCTGTAGACGTCATCGTCCGTCTTCAGACCGACGCCGGCGTTCACCAATGCGTAAGGCGCCTGATAAATCGGATAGACGGACACCGGGCTTGAGAGCGACGTCTTCGCGCGCCAGGCCGCGTTCGCGTAGCTGAACAAAGTCACCGGACCCGCATATCCGACTCCGGAAAGGAAGGGTCCCAGCGGGTATTCGTGATTGAAGCCGACATTGAAGGAAACGGGCGCCACCGGATTGTTGCCCGAAACGCCGCCCGTGATCCGCTTTCCGGAGAGGCTGATAAAGGCGGGAGCGGCGACGCCGTTGATATTGGATGCGGCCGGCCACGTCCATTCCTGAGGCGGCGCGGCTTTCTCATAATCAACATAGCGGGCGTCGGTATAAGCTCCTGCGAAGGTCAGCCAGAGCCGGTCGATCGGGCTCCAGCGGCCATCGAATTCGAATCCCCGCAGACGAACGTGCCCGATATTTCCCAGGAAGTTGCGGCGCAGCGGAATTCCCGTCACGTCGGTGTAGTCCGTGTTCACGAGAATCGACTGAAAATTGTAGATGTCGTTCCAATAGAAGTTGCCGTTGACGATGAGCCTGTTGTCGAGCCAGTTAGTTTTGAGGCCGATTTCATAGTCCCATGACGTCTCCGGCTTGGTGACGAGCGGCTGGAAAGCCTTGAAATTACCCGCGCTGTCGAGGATCGGCAGCGCCTGGGTGTTGACGGCGCCGGATTTTTCGCCACGCGCGACGGAGCCGTAAACCATCACGTTTTCGTTGTAGCGATAGGACGGATTTACGAGGCCGGAAATCGAATTGTTGCGCTTCTCGACGCCGCCCGTATCGAAGAAGGTGGTGCCGCCGGTCGCCGTTCGAACGGCGGCGATTTGGTTGAAACTCGTAAGATTTTTGATCCAGCCGAAGTCCGATCCCCCGCGAATTTCAAATGTGTCGCGCAGACCAGCCGTCAGCGCCCACTGCTCGTCAATATGCCAGGTCGCCTGTCCGAAGAGCGCGGTGCTGAAGGTGCGCGCCTTGCCGTCATTGCGCGCCTCAAGGCCCCACAGATTGAGCGGGTTGGCGTTGATGTTGTTTTGGAACCACTGATTGGCTTGCGCGCCGTAATCAACGTGGTTGTACGACCAGACCTTCTCGTAGAGATTGTAATTGCCGATCGTCCATTCGAGCGTCTGTCCTTGCGGGGACGCCAGCCTGGTTTCATGCGAAAACTGATCGACGAAAACGTCGAAGGCGTTGCTGCTCACATCGGTGAGCTGATTGCCCATCGAGTTGCGCGGATGGAGGATGAACTCGCGCCACGCCGAGACAGCCGTGAGCGTGTTCTCGCCGATCGTATAATTTATTTCATTCGACAAGCCCGTCGTCCGCTGGTCCAGCTTGCCGAGGCGGGTCAGATAGGGGTGGTAAGGGTCGAAGGTCAGAATCGGCCGGCCGAGGCGCGAGGCGAGGTTTTGCGAATAGCGACGGGCCACGGCGCCATTGGCCCAGAAGGGAAACGAGTCGCCATTGACGCCGCCGTAATTGTTGTATTCGTCGGAGCGCAGACGATCGAAGATCAGTCGGTCCGTGAAATTGTCGCCGACATAGAGCAACTGGCCTCGGATGCCCCAGCGGTTATTATCGAGGAGCTTTTGGCTGTTGAACTGATTGTTGATCCATCCGTCGCCCCGATCATAGAGAAGCGTGACGCGATAGGCGAGTTTCTCGTCGATGATCGGGCCCGTGACGTTGAGCTTCTGGATCACGCGATTGTAATTGCCGAACGTCGTTTCGGATGTGGCCGAACGGGCGAAGGACGGCAATTGCGTGCGGATCACGACGGCGCCGACGGTCGTGTTCTTGCCGAGCAGCGTTCCTTGCGGGCCACGGGCGACCTCGAGCGATTGCAGATCGACAAAGTCCGCCCACTGGAAGCCGACATGCGTATAGAAGACGTTGTCGACGATGAGTCCGACGGCGGATTCGGAGCCGTCGGCGCCGCCCGAAATGCCGGAAATGCCGCGAATGGACATGGCCGAAGTGCGCGGATTGGTGATCGACGGCACGAAGTTCGGAACTTTCTGCGCGAAGTCCTGCAAGCGCTCGAGGCGTTCGCGTTCCTGCGTCTTCGCGCCGACGACGCTGACCGGCAGCGGCACGTCCTGCGCCTTCTCCTCGCGCTGGCGCGCGGTTACTTTGACTTCCTCGACTTGCGCGTCTTCCGCCCGCGCGTCGTTCGTGATCGACGCTGCTACGAAACCGCCCGCCAGAGCGAGAGGCGCAAGCCCGACGCTTGTCAGAAGTTTTCTACGAAACGCTATGGCGTTGCACCTCATCATGGGACTCCAGACATCGCTGATGCGCAGCGTTATTATCAATCAACTAACTATGTAGGATTATAAGGTCCGGTCAAGCTCTAAACGCCACGATTCGCCTGAGGCCAACGCGCTCGGCGACGATTGCGAAAGGCGTGTTACACGCTTGCAACAGAGCGTTCGTCAAAAAAACGGCCGCGAGTTCCCAAAGCGATTGCGGTCAGGCGCGACATGACGGCCAGCGGGGAGCCGTGATGCGAAAAGCTATTCAATGAGTATGCTAGAAGCTCGCGAAATCCGCGTTCGGCGCCGGGGCCAATTGCAGTCCGACAAAAAGCAGCGCGGCGATCGCGACAATGAGGACCAAGGCGAGGGCGCCGCGAGACGATCCGATCGCTTCGTCGGAAGAGACGAGCGCGGTCGGCTTGGAGCCAAAGATCATGGCGCGGATAAGCGGTTCCTTTTTCAAAACGACATGCGCGCCGACGGCGCCGACATGCAGGCCGACGGCGGCGAGAATCACATAAAACAGCTTCCGATGCAGCGAGGTAAGGAGCAGGCTTTGCTGCTTGCTCACCAGTCCCGCCAGCGGACCCGAGTTGAAAATCTCGTCGTCGCCGAAGAGTCCGAAGGACGCTTGCGCGCCGAGCAGGAGCAGCAGCGCGAGCACCATCAGCGCGCCGAGCGGATTGTGGCCGGCATATCGCGTATGGCGTCCGCGGCCGACTGCGCTGACATAACGCAGCACGCCCCTCGGTCCTTCGACGAAATTCGCGAAGCGCGCATGCCGGGTGCCGACAAAACCCCAGACGATGCGGAAGACGACGAGAACGATCGTCGCATAGCCGAAAAGGAGGTGGAGCTGGAAATAGCTTGCGCCGAGCTTGTTCGTGACATAGGCGCCGGCAAGCGCGGCGACGAGACCCCAATGGACGAGCCTGATGGGCCAATCCCAAACCTTTCGAAAGCTCTCTTTCGAGCTGAAAGCCGCGCCGCTGGAAAGGCGATCGTTCTCGATGGTCGTCATTTGGAGGCTCCCCGTCGCCGCGCGTCGGCTACTTCGCCTTATAGTTCTCGTGGCAGCCCTTGCAGTCGCCGGCGAGAGAGGCGACCGTGGCCTTAAAGGCGTCCGTCGCGCCTTTCTCCTTGGCGTTCACTTCCGCCAAGGCCTGCGCATGCGCCTGGAAGTCCTTCAGCTTTTTGTCGAAGTCCGCGCGGTTGCTCCAAATGTCGGCCTTGGCCTTGGAGTCGGGCTCTCCGACATTCGAGCCTTCCGGAAAGGCCTCCTCGACGATTCCGGCGAGGAAGGCGATGCGCGTCGCGCGCTTCGTCGCCTCCGTCTCGTCATAGGCGACATTGCCCTTCGAGACGGCCCCGAACCAGCGGAAGGCGTTGCCGATGAGCGTGTAGGCTGCCTTGCGGTTCTCGACGGCCTGCTTCGTCGGCGACGGGCCCGCCGCAGCGGCGGCGGGCTGGGCGCTTTGCGCCTGCGCCGTCACAATGGCGGATCCGACGATCAAAAGAGCGGCCCCGGCGACAACGAGCTGAGAGGCGCGGATGGACGTATCGGTCATTTTCATTGAACCCCGTTGAGTTTTATAGCTCTTATTCATTAGAGCTTGTGTTCGTCGCGCCACTTGCGGACAAAAGTCAGCGTGTCTTCAACATGACGGCTCGGATTGGAGTCGGTCAGCGAAAAGGCGATCTTTCCGTCCGGCAGGATCACATAGGAAATGCGATCGGCGACCGTATCGCCATTCGCGCTCGGCTTCAGGCGCTTGGCGTCGTATGCCGTGATGACGCTCAGCGTCGGATCGGCGGCGACCGGGAACTTGTCGCGACATTCCTTCGTCGAGAATTCGCGCTGCACCTCAATCGTATCGTAGGAAACGCCGATAAGGCTCGCGCCGGCCGCGGCGAAATTGTCGTAGCGCTCGGCGAATTCATGCGCCTCCACCGTGCAGCCCTTCGTGAAGGACTTCGGATAGAAGTAGAGAACGACGGGGCCCTTCTTCAGCGCTTCGGCGAGCGAGAAGGTGAAATCCTTTCCGCCAAGCGCCGCTTGTGCGCTGAAATCGGGAGCGAGATCGCCGGGCTTCAAGGCGGCGTCCGCGGCGGTCGTCGCCAAGGCGAAGACCAGGACGGAAAGCGCAAACAGCTTTTTCATCGCGATGCGCCTCCTTATTTCGCGGGAGCCGCCGGAGCCGGAGCCGACGCCTGCGGCGCGGCGGCCGTCTGAGCGGGCGGCGCGATCTTCACGAGCGAGCCGCCTTCGTCCTCATAGTCGCGCACGCCGATGGCGCCGACGACATGAAAGCCATAATTCGAGAGAAGATCGCCGACCGCGCCGGCCCGATGCGCGCGATTCGACACGATGACGATCAGACGGTCGCGCGGAATATAGGAGAGGCTCCGCTGCACATCGGCGGTCTGAATGCTGAGATAGGCCGGGAAGCCGCCGAATTTCGTGAGCTCGTCGGGCCGACGGACGTCGAGCACGAGAAGCTGCTCCGGGCGCGACGCAAGCGCGTCGAACGCGGCGCGACTGAGCCGAAGCGTCTTGTAGGTATAAGCGGGATCGTTCGCGCGGGTGACAGGCCCCGGCTGCGCCGTCGGCGCGGGGGCCGGCGCGGCGCCGTCCGCGGCGACGGAGACGCCCGTCGTCGCGAGAACGATCGAGAAAACGGCGAGAGACAAGATGTTCTTCATTGGGAGAGCCTCTATAGGAGTCAGCCGCGCAGATGCGCGTTGAAGAATTCGATGGTGCGTCCCCAGGCGAGCTTCGCCGCCGCCTCGTCGTAGCGAGGGGTCGTGTCGTTGTTGAATCCGTGCTGAACCTTGGGATAGACGAACGCCTCATAGGGGATTTGAGCTTCCTTCAGCGCCGCTTCATAGGCCGGCCAGCCCGCATTGATGCGGTCGTCGACGCCGGCGTAATGGAGAAGGAGCGGCGCCTTGATGTTCTTAACCTCCTCGGCCTTTGGCTGGGCGCCGTAGAAGGGGACGACGGCGCCGAGGCCCGGAATCCTCGTGGCGAGGAAATTGGCGACTCCGCCGCCATAGCAGAAACCGACGACGCCTACTTTGCCGTTGCCGTCCGGAAGCGCCTTCAACGCGTTGGCCGCGGCGATGAAATCCTTGCGCGTCTTTTCCTGGTCGAGCTTCTGGAAGAGCTCGCGGGCCTTGTCTTCGTCGCCGGGATAGCCGCCGAGCGGCGCCAGGGCGTCGGGCGCGAAGACGATGAAATTTGCGAGGGCAAGACGGCGCGCAATGTCCTCGATATGCGGATTGAGGCCGCGATTTTCATGCACGACGAGGATGAGGGGCAGCTTTCCCGAAGCCTTCGCCGGCTTGACGAGATAGCCTTTCACCGTCCCGTTGCCCTCGGGAGACGGATACTCGACCGTTTGTCCGGCGACGCCCGGATCATCCTTCTTCACTTGCTCGGCTTCCGCGAAACGTGGTCGCAAGGCTTCGAGCGTCGCGGCGGCGCCGGCGGCGCCGAGTCCAAGTCGGGCGATGCGGTCGATGAAGCCGCGTCGATCAATGTCGCCATGGACATATAGATCGAACGCCTTCAGAATGTCCGGATCGAAATCGTCGGCAGTCTTGCGGGTCATAACTTGCTCATTGGTTGGGGCGGGCGCGAAACGCTCAACGCGCGAGGCGCGGCTTGTAGATGTCGTGGCAGGATTTGCAGAGATTCGGCGCTTCGCGCGCGGCGGCGGCGGCGGCTTCGAAATTGGCGCCGTCGACATTCGCCAGAACGTCATTGATGACTTTCAGGCCCTTGCGCGAGATTTCGACGGCGTCGTCGGCGCCCTTTTTCGTGAAATACGCCTCCGTGTATTTGAATCCGTCAAGGAGAACCTGAGCATCCTCCCGCGCGGCGTCCGCGTTCTGCGCCATGATGTCCGGCTCGAAATATTTGATCGTCTTGTCCAGATCACGCATGAGGTCGTTGTCGTAGTCGCGGAGGTCGATGGCGGCGATGACGGGCGCGCTGGCGATGACGGCAGCGAGCGCGACGAGAAGGTCGAGGCGAATCGCCTTTAGAAGCTCGATCATTTCGTTACCGTGATCTTTCCTTTCATCCCCGGATGCAGGTCGCAGAAAAAGAACGCTTCCCCCGCGGTCTGCAACGCGACGCCAAAAGCTTCGCCCTCGTCCAACTGCTCTTTCGAGCGATAGGTTTCGCCATTCGGCGTCTCGATGACGACCGAATGCGGAATCTGATCATTATTGACGAACTCGACCTTGCCGCCGGCCTTGACGCTCAGATCCGGCGGATTGAACATATAATGTTCGATCGCGATCCTTGTCGGCGCATCTTGCGCGGTCGCGGGATGGCTGGGACTGGCGGCGGCGACCGCCAGTCCGATGATGAGGAACGCAAGCCTCCGATATTCAAGCATCGCCTGGGGGCCTATGCGAGAATGTCTTTGACGACCTTGCCATAGACGACGGTCGGCCTTTCGGCGCGGCCGGCCCGCTTGTAAATCGTCTTGAGATGGTCGAGACCGAGAAGATGGAGCACCGTCGCGTGGATGTCGTAGGTGTCGACCGGATTCTCGACCGTCTTGAGACCGATTTCATCGGTCTGGCCGTAAGTGAAGCCGTGCTTCAGGCCGCCGCCCGCGAGCCACTGGGTATAGCCCCACGGATTGTGGTCGCGGCCGTCGCCGCTCTGGCCGTAGGATGTGCGGCCAAATTCCGAGGTCCAGATGACGAGCGTCTGATCGAGAAGGCCGCGCGACTCGAGATCCGACAGCAGGCCCGCGATCGGTTTGTCGACCGCGCGCGTATGGGCGCCGTGGTTCTTTTCGAGCTGGCGATGCGCGTCCCAATTGGCGTCGTCGCCGGCGCCGGCTCCTTCGATCGGACCGGACACGACCTGAATGAAGCGAACGCCGCGCTCGACCAGACGGCGGGCGCGCAGAAGCACGGTGCCGTAATCCTTCGTCGCATCCTCATTGAGGCCGTAGAGCGCCTTCGTCGCGTCGGTTTCCTTGGAGAGATCGACCGCCTCCGGCGCCGTCGCCTCCATGCGATAGGCGAGGTCGTAGGAGCGCGTGCGCGCTTCGAGCTCGGTGTCCTCCGGATGCGCGGCGCCGCGCAGATCGTTGAGCTTCTTCAGCAGGTCGAGGCTCTCGCGCTGCTGCTGCAGGCCGATCAGATCCGGCGGCGCCTGATGCAGAATCGGCTGAGGGCCGGGGCGGAAAGCCGTGCCCTGATAGACCGCCGGCAGGAAGCCGGAGCTCCAGTTGACCGAGCCCGCGCGCGGCTCCCGCTTGCCGTTGTAAAGCACGACATAGGGCGGCAGATCGGGATTGGCGGAGCCAAGCGCATAGGTGACCCAGGCGCCGAGCGAGGGCCGGCCGGGAGAGAGATCGCCGGTATTGAGCTTGAGAATGGAAATGTCATGCGTAGCGCCGACCGTGACGCTCGACTTGATGAAGGTGAGCTTGTCGGCGTGCTGGGCGATGTTGGACGCCCAATCGGAAAACCACGCGCCGCTTTGGCCATATTGCTTCCAGGTGCGGTTGGAGGCGAAAAGCTTGCCGACGCCGCCCTGGGTCGAGGTCTTGATGCCCTTGAGGAAGGACTCCGGCACTTCCTGCCCGGCGAGCCGCACGAGCTCCGGCTTGTAGTCGAAGAGATCGAGCGTTGAGGGCGCGCCGTCCATATGCAGCCAGATGACCGATTTCACTTTCGGTTCAAAATGCGGCGGCTTGGGCGCGAGCGGGTCGACGAAAGTGGCGGCGTTGGCGTCGGGGACGCCGAACCAGCCGCCGTCCGGCAACATCCCGCTGACGGCGTATCCGCCAAGGCCATATGTGGCTCCGCGCAGCCATTCGCGGCGAGAGGTTTTGATCAACATGTCGACAGTTCCTTCCAAATGGAGATGAGGCGGATTTGGAGCGCGCCGGCGAAAAAGCGGACCGGCCTTTCGCGAGGCGCGCGCTCTAAACTCTGGAGTGGGTTGCGCCTTCCGCGATCGGGCGGCTCCGCCCGATCGCGGCGCGATCTAGAAGCGGTAGACGAAGTCGTTGGAGTTCACGACCGTGTGCACGAGGTCGACAAAGGCCGAGGCGCGCAGCGGATCGGCGGGATTTTCCTTGGCGCCGACCGGCAGCGCGATGGAAAGCTTTCCGTCATCCGCCTTCTGGGCGATCGTCCTTTGATGCTGGTCGAGGAAGGCGCGCAACGCTTCCTTCTCGGCCTCCGTCGCCTTGCGTGCGAACAGGATCTGGTAGAGACGATCGATGCGCGCCGTCTCGTTCTGTCCTGCTTCGTTGATGACCCGACCGGCGAGCGCCTGCGACCATTGGAAGATCTGATCGCTGTTGTATAGCGTCAACGCTTGCAGCGGCGTCGTCGTCACGTCGCGTTTGCTGTGAATCTGCTGCGCGTTCGCCATGTCGAAGGTTTCGAGAAGCGGATAAGGCAGGCTGCGACGCGTGAAGATGTAGATGCTGCGGCGCGTGTAATCCTTCGGATCCTTGGACGTCGTCCAGGCCGGATCGGCGTTGAAATTGTTGCCGCCGGAAAGGTTGGCCGGCAGCGGCGGGAAAACGCTGGGGCCGCCGATCTCGCCATTGAGCTTGCCCGACGCGACGAGGATGGAGTCGCGAATCTCTTCGGCTTCAAGGCGCTTGCGCGGGAAGACTGCGAGGAGCTTGTTCTCGGGATCGACCTGGCCGACCTCCTCGCGATAATCCGACGATTGGCGATAGGTCGAGGACAGCAGAATGTCGCGATGGAGCTTCTTGGCGCTCCATCCGTCCTTCACGAAGCGGTCGGCAAGATAGTCGAGCAGCTCCGGATTGGTCGGCTTGTCCCCCGCCTTGCCGAAGTCGGAGACGGTCACGACGATGCCCTTGCCAAAATACTGGTTCCAGATGCGATTGACGAAGACTCGGGCCGTGAGCGGATTGGAGGGGCTCGCAAGCCAGTTCGCCAAGGCCGTGCGCCGTCCCGACGACGTCGCCGTCGGCTTGATGTCGGGCTTTTCGCTCGTCATCGCCTCCGGGAAGGCCGGCTGAACCTCATCGAGCGGCTTTTCGTGATTGCCGCCAAAGAAAATATAGGTCGGCGGCGCATCCGGATGGCCGAGCTCCGACGCGGTGGTGAAGGTGTTGGCGCCGCGGTTCGGCCGCTTGTCGGCGAATTTCTGAAGTTCGCGCGTGAGCTTCTGATACTCTTCGAACTTCTGCACCATTTCGGGGCTGTGCTCGGGCGCCGTCTTGTCTTCTGCGGCGTAGCGCAGGAAGGCGGCGAGCTGCGGCTGATCGGTCACCGCGTCGAGACGGTGGTTCACCCAGCGATCGAGCGCGTTCCACTGCTCCTTCGGCTTGAAGATCGACTCCCGGCTGTCGGTGAGATAGCGCTCCTTGTGATATTTGAGCGCCGCGTCATGGACGCTGTCGATGATGGCCTTCTGCCTGGCGCGAATATCCTTGGTCGCCTCGTCGTAGATCGCCTTCGCCGCCTCATAGGCGAGTTCCTGCTCGCCTTTCGCCGCCGGCGCCTTTTCCTCGAAAGCCGTGTTCGCGAAGAAGGCCTGCAGCGAGTAATAGTCCTTCTGCGTGAATTTGTCGGTCTTGTGATTATGGCAACGCGCGCAGCCCACGGTCGTGCCGAGAATCGCCTGGCCGATCGTGTCGACAATGTCGGTGGCGATCTGATATTTGCGCTGGATCAGATCGCGGGAGTTGCTGTTGTCCGGATAGCCGGCGAGGAAGCCGGTCGCGACGAGCACGTCCTGATTGCCAGGCGCGAGTTCGTCGCCGGCGATCTGCTCTTGGATGAAGCGCGAATAGGGCTTGTCCTCATTGAACGATTTGATGACGTAGTCGCGGTAGCGGAAGAGATTGGGGCGCGTGCTGTCGTTCTGGAAGCCGGTCGAGTCGGCGTAGCGCGCGAGATCGAGCCATAGACGCGCCTGCCTTTCGCCATAGCGCGGCGAGGCGAGAAGACGGTCGACAAGCTTTTCATAGGCGTCCGGCGCGGAGTCGTTGACGAAAGCGTCGACCTCCTCGGGAGTCGGAACGAAGCCCCAGGCGTCGAGCGTGGCGCGGCGGATGAAGGTCGCGCGATCCGCGTCCTGCGAGGGAGTCAGACCCCGGGCTTCGATTTTCGCAAGGACGAAAGCGTCGAGCGGGGACCGCACCCACTCCTTCTGCTTCACGATCGGAACGAACTGCGCCTGCGCCGGCAGCCAGGACCAATGCGGCTTTGACGGCTTTGGCGTCTCCGCCGCGGCCCCTGACGCTGTAGGCTCGTTCGTTTTCACTTCCGCGGCTACGGCGAGAGCGCCGACGGAAACGCTCAGTAGCATTGCGAGATAGGCTTTCTTGAGGGTGCTCTTCATTTTTTCGGCCTCAATCCAACGGCTTATTGCTGATTGACGTGACTGCTTTTCGACGGGGGCGCGCCCGAATGTTTGCGAAGCTTAGATCACATAGACTACAAAGTCTACCTATAAGATATGAAAAACTGCGCCCTCATTGGCGGGGGAAGAACAGCTTCCACAGGAGCGTTCGTCGGAATCGAAGCGAGAAAGCGCTTGCGACCGCCGGCGACGCGCTTTTTCCAGGTCGAGAGAAAGTTCGGAGAGGCTTTCGCGGGTCAACCGAGCCAAGCAACTCCCGCCGCCAACGCGCTTTGCGCTGGAATGCCCGTGCTGCTCCCGGGTCGGGGCCTTGCGGGCGGCGTCTTCCGGAGGGGCGTCTTGGAGGAAGATGAACGCTCCGAGCGCCGAGACGCGGCGCCGATGGCGCCGGGAGCGCCCGACGGAGATGGCGCCGAGCGACTATCCTACAGGGACAATAGATAAATGCGCATCTAACAGGCGGCGTCGCATAGCCCCGGCTCATAGGACATCACCAGATAAATCGTCGCGGGCGCCGAGCCGAGATTGCGATAGCTGTGCGGAATGTCGGCAAGGAAATCGATGGCGTCGCCTTCTCCAAGAATATGAGGCGCCTCCCGTCCTACCGACACTTCAACCGAGCCCTTCGCGACGACAAGGTTTTCTTTCGTGCCCGGCGCGTGAGCCTCGACCGTCTGGCGGTGATGAGGCGCGAGCACGATTTCGTAAAATTCCGCCGCGCGCTGTCCGCTGTATGGAAACAATGGGCGCGTTTGGAAATTGCCGTCATGCGAGGTGACGCTGTGCCGGCGATTGTTCCGGATGACGAGAACGTCGCGCGGCCCTTTCGACGCGACGAGGCTTCCAAATGGAATTCCGAGCGCGTTCGCGATGCGCCAAAGATGATTGATCGTGGGGGTTATCGCCCCTCTCTCGATGCCGAGCAGCTCCTTCGGATCGATGCCGCTGAGTTCCGCGAGCCGTTCGAAGGAACGGCCTTTCTTTGCGATCAGCTTCTTGAGCCGGTCGGCGACGGTCGCGGCGACGGCGTTTTCCGCGGCGGCGTTGCGGTCTTCGAGATGTCTTGACATGTCCATAAATCCTATCATCTAAGCATTTAACGATTCTCCTGGGTTGAGGTCAAGGCCCCAACGGGGCAAAGACAATATGCTATGGAAATCAATTTCATTACCGCTATCGAAGTTGGCCGCGTGTCTGGAGTGCTTGTCAATTGAACCATACTAAAATAGTGTATTTGAGTTTCGTCGATCGCCATCGACGTCCAGTTGGAGCCGCGCTCATGAAGTCCCGTTCGGTTTTTTTCTCTATGATGGCCCTCGCGGTCGCCGCGACCGATATCGCGCCCGCAAAAGCAGAGCTTTTGACGTTGAAAGCGCTGTCGACTCCGATCGCGCTGAGCATCGCGCAGACAGCTTATGACTCCTGCCTGCAGCAGGGCTATCATGTGTCCGTCACCGTCGTCGGCCTCGAAGGCCAGGCGCTCATTTCCTTGCGGGGGGACGGCACATCTCCCCACACGATCGAGAACAGTCTGCGCAAGGCCTATACGTCGCGCACCTTCCGCGTCCCTTCCGGGGAATTCGCCCAGCGCGTGAAGGACAATCCGACGTCCGGGCAAGTGCATCTCGCCAATATCGTCGCGGCGCAAGGGGCGCTGCCGATCAAGACGGGGGACACGGTGATCGGCGCCGTCGGCGTATCCGGCGCGCCAGGAGGCGAAAAGGACGAAGCCTGCGCGAAGGCGGGAATAGAGAAGGTCGCCGATCAGTTGAAGTGAAGACGATCGCGGAACGGTAAGGATAGAGGCCCGACCGAATTGGCGGGCCTCTTTTTTGTCGCGGATAAGTGAGATTGCAAAAAGAAGCCGCCCCGAGGGGCGGCTCAAGTCAGAGGAAGAGGAACGACGTAAAAAATGGGGGAGCGCGTCGTAGCTCTATTATTGCGCAAGCGGTGGCTGGCCGATCGCCGCGCGCAGGTCCGCCAGAGCCACGACGCGCGGACCGTGAAGACCGACGATCTGCGTGACGTCGAGCTTCAATTTCTGGATATTGTCGTAGAGATTCACCGAATAGGGGTTTGGCGTCTTGGGCGGCGGCGCGTCTTTCGCGGTCGGCGTATAGGCGTCCGCCTCAATGGCGATTTTCTCCGCCGGCAGGTAGATGAGCGCCAAATCGTCGCTATGGCCGCTGCCGGCGATGCGATGCACCTCGATCTGACGCGATCCGTCGGAGAGAACGTACTTATCCGTATAGGTCTCGAATTTCGCGGCCTTCCTCGACTGCGACAAGCGGTCGGGGCGCAGCGTGTGCGGCGCGGCCCAGGCCTTCTCGTAAAAGGGCTTGTCGAGTTCATGCGTCACGATCGCGGCGCCGGCGTCGACGAAGGTGCGCAGGCCGCCCGAATGATCGAAATGGACGTGGCTGTTCACCAGATATTTGATCGGCTTGTTCGGCGCGATCTCGGCAATCTTGGAGATGAGCGCGAGAGAGCGGTCTTCATTGAGCGGCGCCTCGACGAGGACGACATGATCCTTCTGCTCGATCGCGACGCTGTGATGCGTGCCGCCAGTGAGCCAATAGACGCCTTCCGCGAGCTTGTTGACGGTCACGGTCGGGGCAGGGGCCTTGAAGCTCGCGACGTTCTCCGGAACGGGGATGTCGGCTCCGGGATTGAGTTTCGCCGAGGCGATCTTCAAATGCAGCACGGGATAGCCGCCCTGCGTGCGGGTCAGTTCGGCCGGGAACTGCACGCCGCCGAAATCCTTATAGCCGGAGAATTTCGTTTCCACCTGTGTGTCGCCCAGCACCGGGCTGTCGATCCAGGTGCGAACCCATTCGAGCTGATTGGCGGCGTTGATATAGCCCTCATATTTGTGGCCGGCTGCGGCGAAAGAGACTTGCGCGCCGGCGCCGGAGGCTTCGGATTTCGCGCCATTGGCGAGGGCGGCCTTCAGAAAGCCTTGCGGCGTCGTCCAGATTTCCGCCGTCCGCTCCTCGACGGCAGCCAGTTGCGGCGTGGCGACGGGCGCTGCGTCCGCGGGCGCGCCCTGCGGCGGCGCGACGTTCCACGCCTTGTCGCCGCTCACGAACCAGGAAAGCTTCTGCTCGGTCGGCGTCGGGCGCAGGCGGCCCGGCTCGACAGTCTGGATGCGGGTGAGCAGCACGCGCGCGGCCGGCGCCTCGAAATTCACGCTCGCCGAATAGCTGCGCAATTCGAATTGCGGCCACGCGCCGCCCGGAACGGGCGCCTGGCCGAACTGATACCAGTGGCCGGCGCCGGCGAATTCGAGAGATGCAGCGTTAACGGCGCCGAGCGCCGCGGCCGCCTCCTGAAGCGAGGCGGCGTCCGCGCCGATCGGGAGAAAGACGAAGGCGGCGGTCAGGCCGCGGAGGGCGATGGAGGGAATATGCATCATTGGGTTCGATATTCCTTATCCCTAGTGGATAAGTAGATTTAATGCGATCAAAGGGCAGAGAGTCAAGGGAAATCTTCGATAGCCGGCTTAAAAAGCATACGCCCTGAATAGGGAATCATACGCCTGGGCGGCTTGCTTCCACTCTTAGGCGGCGCGTGAAGGCCATGCGCAGGCCCTTCATGAAGCGCTCCGCCTTGTCGACATAGAGGAACATGACGGGGGTCGTATAAAGCGTCAGCAATTGGCTGACGACCAGCCCGCCAATGATCGCGACGCCGAGCGGTTGCCGCATTTCCGCGCCCTCGCCCGAGGCGATGGCGAGCGGCGCCGCGCTCATGATGGAGACGAGCGTCGTCATCACGATCGGCCTGAAGCGGCTGGCGCAGGCCTCGACGATCGCGTCGCGCGCCGAGTATTCGCGCAGGCGCTCGGCCTCGATGGCGAAATCGACGAGAATGATCGCGTTCTTCATGACGACGCCGATGAGAAGCAGGACGCCGATCATTGCGACGATGCTGAATTCCGTTCCGCATATGAGCAGCGCGGCCAGCGCTCCGAGCTCCGCCGAAGGGAGGGTGGAGAGGATGGTGAGCGGGTGAAAGAAGCTCTCGTAAAGAATTCCCAGAATGATGTAGACGGCGGCAAGGGCCGCCGCGATCATGAAAGGCTGATTGGCGAGCGCGTCCTGATAGCTCGCCGCGGTCCCCGCGAAGGCGCCCTGGATCGAGGTCGGCGCCCCGACTTTCGCAATGGTTTCCTTGATGGCCTCCTCCGCGTCGCTCAACGCCCTGCCCTCTGCGAGGTTAAAGGAAATCGTAACCGCGGCGAAGTGCCCCTGGTGGTTCACCTGCATCGGCGTCGGCCCGGCGTTAAGAGACGAGAAGGATGCAAAGGGAATCATGCGTTCCGAGGCGTTCGCCGGCGCCGCTATTCGCGTGGGGGAGAGGGCCGGCGCCGGAGCGCCGCCGCGCGCGCCGATATAGAGCTCCGCCAGCGCATTGGGCGTCTCCCTGTATTTTTCCGCGAGCTCCAGCACGACGTGATATTGGTTCAGCGGTTCGAAAATCGTCGACACTTGCCGCTGACCGAAAGCGTCATAGAGCGTATTGTCGATCTGGCTCGAGGTGAGGCCCATCCGCGCGGCGGTCTCGCGATCAACCTTGACATCCGTGCGCAGGCCTTTTTCCTGCTGGTCCGAATTCACGTCCGCCAGCGCCGGGTGGCGCCGCAGCGCCTCGGTGATGCGCGGGGCCCATTGGCGCAAATCGTCGAGCGCGTCGGCCATGAGCGTATATTGGAAAAGCGCGCTGCTCGACCGGCCGCCGACGCGGATGTCCTGAACGGATTGCAGGAAGAGCTGGGCGCCTGGAATTTGCGCAAATTTCGGGCGTAGCCGGGCCACGATCTTTTCCGCGGAAACCTGACGTTGCTTCAGCGGTTTCAGCGTCACCAGCAAATCGGCGACATTCACGGAGCCGCCCGGGCCGAAGCTGCCGCCGATCGAGCCCGTCGCCGATTCGACGCCCGGGTCGGTCTGCAGAATCGCGATGAACTGCTCGAGCTTGCCCTTCATGACGGTGAAGGAGACGCTCTGATCCGCGACCAGGGCTCCGCGCATGCGTCCCGAATCCTGCACCGGAAAGAAGCCCTTCGGTATCACCGTGAAGAGATGATAGTTCAGGCCGACCAAAGCGGCGAGTAGCGCGAGCGCGACGCGGCGCCGGCAAAGGACGAATTCCAGGCTCGATAGATAGAAGCGATGCAGGAAGGCGAGGCAGGCTTCGCTCGCCTTGAAGAGCCAGAAATTCGAGCGGCGCGGCGTATCCTTCAGGAGCTGCGCGCACAGCATCGGCGCCGCCGTCACCGAGAGGACGAGCGAAACGAGAACGGCGACGGAAAGCGTCGCGGCGAATTCCCGCATCATGAGGCCGATGATGCCGCCCATGAACATGATCGGCAGAAACACGGCGATCAGCGAGAGCGTCATCGACAGGACGGTGAAGGCGACCTGCTGCGCGCCGAGAAGCGCCGCCCGCGTGCGGGTCATGCCGCCTTCCATGAGCCGGACGACGTTTTCCACCACGACGATCGCGTCGTCCACGATGAAGCCCGTCGCGATCGTCAGCGCCATCAATGAAAGATTGTTGAGGCTGTAATTGAGAAGATACATGCTGGCGAGCGCGCCGAGCAGGGAAACGACGACGCAGACGCCGGGGACGACGGTCGCGCGCGCGTCGCGCAGAAACACGAAGACCACGATGATGACAAGGATGACGCTCAGCGCCAGCGTCGTTTCGATCTCATGCAGAGAGGCTCTGATCGTCAGGGTTCTGTCCTGCACGATGCGCATCTCGGCCTCGGCTGGCAACGCCGCGGAGAGCGGTCCCATCAACGCCTTGATGCGGTCCACGACCTCGATGAAATTGGCGCCCGGCTGGCGATAGATCTGAATCTGGACGCCCATGCGCCCGTTGCTGAGGCCGAAATTCCGGGTGTCCTCCACGGAATCGATCACTTCGGCCACGTCATGGAGCTTGATCGCCGCCCCGTTGCGGTAGCCGATGATGACGCCCGCGTAATCCCGCGCCTTGCGGGACTGATCGTTGGCGTAAAGCTGATAACGCTGGTCGCCCGAGACGATGGCGCCTTTGGGGCCGTTGTAATTCGTCGCGCCGAGAGCCGCGCGCACGGTTTCGAGCGACAGGCCATATTGCGACAAGGCGCGCGGATTGACCTCCACGCGGACCGCCGGAAGCGCGCTTCCGCCGACCGTCACCTGGCCGACGCCCTCGATCTGCGCGAATTTTTGCTGGAGAATATTGGAGGCGACCTCGAAGAGCGCTCCTTGAGACAATCTGTCCGAGGTGAGCGAGATGATGATGACCGGGACTTCGGCCGGATTCGACGTTCTGAAGGTGGGATTGTTTCGCAGACTGGCCGGCAGATCCGCTCTCGCGGCGGCGATCGCCGCCTGAATATCGCGCTGCGCGCCGTCAATATTGCGGTTCAGATCGAATTGGAGACCGATACGGGTCGAGCCGAGCGAGCTCGACGACGTCATTTCCGTCACGCCGGCGATCTGTCCGAGACGCCGCTCGAGCGGCGTCGCCACCGAGGACGCCATAATCTCGGGGCTCGCGCCCGGCATGCTGGCGGAAATGGAAATGACCGGATAGTCGATCTGCGGAACCGGCGCGGCCGGCAGGACGAAGAACGCGACGAGGCCCGCAAGACAAAGCCCCAGCATCAGCAGGCTCGTGCCGACGGGACGGTCGATCGCGCGTTCGATCAGACGCATTCTTCGCGCGCTCCGCCGGAGGACGGGACGCTCCGCTCATCTTTGAACGGCAGGCGCTTCGCCAGACCGTCGAAGGCGAGATAAATGACGGGCGTCGTGAAGAGCGTGAGGATCTGGCTGAGGATCAACCCGCCGGCGATGCTGACGCCGAGCGGGAGGCGCAGTTCCGAACCTTCGCCGCCGCCGACGATCATCGGCAGCGCGCCGAGCAGCGCGGCGAGCGTCGTCATCAGGATCGGACGAAAGCGCAGAAGACAAGCCTTGTAGATGGCCTCGCGCGGCGAGAGCCCTTCATCGCGCTCCGCCTGCAGGGCGAAGTCAATCATCATGATGGCGTTCTTCTTGACGATGCCGATGAGGAGAATGATGCCGATGACGCCGATGATCCCGAGATCGTTCCCTGTGAGCATCAACGCCAGAAGGGCGCCGATGCTCGCCGAAGGCAGAGTCGAGAGGATCGTGATCGGATGAATATAGCTCTCGTAAAGAACGCCGAGCACGATATAGACGGTGACGATCGCGGCGAGGATGAGCAGCAGCGTGCTTGTCGCCGACGCGGCGAAAGCCTGGGTCGCGCCCTGGAAGACAGTGATGACGCTCTGCGGCGTCCCCATGTCGCTCTGGGCCTGCTTCAGAGCGGCGATGGCGTCTCCGAGCGCATAGCCCGGCGCCAGATTGAAGGAAATCGTCGTCGCCGGGAATTGAGCGAGATGGTCGAGCGATAGCGGCGCCGCGGTCTCCCTTATCGAGACGAGCGACGCGAGCGGCACTTCCGCTCCGCCGGCGCCGGGTACGCGAAGGGAGCCGAGCGCTTCGACTCCCGGAACGCTTCGTTCGTCCGCCTGAAGAATGACGCGAAACTGGCTCGTCTGGGTGAAGATCGTCGAGACGATCCGCTGACCGAAAGCGTCGTAGAGCGTGTTGTCGATCGCCGAGACGGTAATGCCGTAGCGCGCGGCCGCGTCGCGATCGATCTCGACATAGAGCGCGCGGCCGGAGGTCTGGGCGCTGCTGGAGACGTCCTCGAATGGCGGCAGGCTCGCCAGCCGATCGACGAGCTGCGGCGCATAGGCGGCAAGCTCTTCGGGGTTCGCATCTTGCAGGGCGAAGTGATAGGCTCCGCGTCCGCCGCCGGAATCGATGGTGAGATCCTGCACGGGCTCCAGGAAGATGGAGATTCCGCCGATTTGCCGCGCCGCCGTCTGCAAGCGGCGAACGACCTCCATCGCCGTAGCCTTGCGCTCCGATCTTTCCTTCAGCTTGATCAGGACGCGGCCGTTGTTGAGCGTCTTGTTCTCGCCGTCGACGCCGAGCGTCGAAGTCACGGAGTCGACCGCTTCGTCCTCGAGGAGGCGCTTCACGAGCGCCAATTGCCGGCTGGACATGGCGGAGAAGGAGACGCTTTGCTCTCCGATCGTCGCGCCCTGTATCAGGCCCGTGTCCTGAACGGGGAAGAAGCCCTTGGGAATGACGATATAAAGAGCGGCCGTGAGGCCGAGCGTGGCGAAAAAGACGGCGAGCGTCGCGCGGGAGTGATTCATCACCCGCGTCAGCAAACGGCCATAGACGTCGATAACGGCGTCAAACCATGTCGCGCCCTTCGCATGGCTGTCGACATGGCCGTGCATGTCGCCCTGTGCGAGGAGCTTGCCGCAAAGCATGGGCGCCAAAGTAAGAGAGACGATCGCGGACAGGACGATCGTCGCCGAGAGCGTCACCGCGAACTCCCGAAACAGCCGGCCGACGACGTCGCCCATGAAGAGCAGGGGGATCAGAACCGCGACGAGCGAGATCGTCAGCGAAACGATCGTGAAGCCGATTTCGCGCGCGCCTTCCAGCGCGGCGTCGACAGGCGTGCGGCCCTTTTCCAGATAGCGCGCAATGTTTTCGATCATCACGATGGCGTCGTCGACGACGAAGCCGGTCGCGATGGTCAACGCCATCAGCGTCAGATTGTTGAGGCTGTAGCCCAGAAGATACATGGCGGCGAGCGCGCCGATCAGCGAGAGAGGAACGGCGACGCTGGGGACGAGAGTCGCGCGCAGGCTGCCGAGGAAGAGATAGATGACGCCGACGACCAGCAGGATGGCGAACAGGAGCTCGAATTGCACATCCTCGATGGAGGCGCGGATGGTCGTCGTGCGGTCCGACAGAACCGTCAGCTCGACGGCGCCGGGAAGCGAGGCCCGCAGGTTCGGCAGCAGGGCTTTGATCTGATCGACGACCGCGATGACATTTGCCCCGGGCTGCCGTTGAACGCCGATGATGATGGCCGGCGTCAGGTCGCTCCACGCGCCGAGCTCGCGGTTCTCCGCGCCATTGGCGACCTTGGCGACGTCGCGCAGACGCACGGGGCCGCCGTTCCGGTTGGCGACGATGAGCTGGTCGTAATCCTTCGGGCTCCTCAACTGATCGTTGGAGTCGATGGCGAATTCCTGCGAGCGGCTGTCGATGTTGCCTTTCGGAAGATTGACGTTGGCGCTCGAGATCGCCGTGCGCAAATCCTCAAGCGACATGCCGTAGGAGGCGAGCGCCGCGACATTGGCCCGCACGACCACGGCCGGCCGGTTGCCGCCATTGACGCTGACGAGGCCGACGCCGGAAAGCTGTGAGATCTTCTGCGCGATGCGCGTGTCGGCGAGCTGCTGCACGTCGGTCAGCGGGATCGTCCCGGAGGTGAGGGCGAGCGTGAGGACGGGCGCGTCGGCGGGGTTGATTTTCGCGTAAACCGGAGGCGCCGGAAGATCCGCGGGAAGAAAGCTCGCCGCCGCGTTGATCGCCGCCTGCACCTGCTGCTCGGCGACGTCGAGCGTCACCTTCAAGCTGAATTGCAGCGTGATCACGGAAGCTCCGCCGGAGCTTGTCGACGCGATCTGCGTGAGGCCCGGCATCTGCCCGAGCTGTCGCTCGAGCGGCGCGGTGATGGAGGACGCCATCACCTCCGGGCTGGCGCCGGGATAGAAGGTCCGGACCTCGATCGTCGGGAAATCGACCTGGGGAAGCGCCGCGATCGGCAAGAGGCGATAGGCGATCGCTCCTGCGAGAAGGATCGCCGCCATCAGCAGCGAGGTCGCGACGGGGCGCAGAATGAAGGGTCGTGAAATATCGACGGCGCTCACGACGCGCCGTTCTTTGCGGCAGGCCGGCGGCTGGGCCCGCTTGGCTCGCGTTCGGCGCCGGGAAGCGCGACTGCCGCGCCCTCGCGAAGACGATCGGCGCCTTCGACGACGACTTTCTCGCCGGCGGCCAGACCGTCGCTGACGACGACCTGCTCGCCTTGCGCGGGGCCGAGTCTCACCGGCCGCGCCTGCACCGTGGCGTCTTCTCTGATGGCGTATACGAAGGGACCTTTCGCGCCCTGCTGCACGGCGGCGGACGGCGCGAGCGTGGCGTCGCGGAGCGTGTCCACGAGGAGATCGGCGTTGACAAACTGGTTCGGGAAAAGCCGCTCGTCCTCGTTCTGGAATTCGGCGCGGAGCTTCACCGTGCCCGAAGATGCGTCGATCTGATTGTCGACGGCGATCAGATGGCCGCGGGCAAGTTCGGTCGACCGCTCGTGATCATAGGCGACGACCGTCAGCGTCTCTCCCGCGCGCGTTTTTTTCAGCACCGCGGGAAGCCGGCTTTCTGGAAGCGTGAAAACCACCGTTATGGGCGACAATCGCGTCACGACGGCGACGCCGTTGGCGTCTCCCGGCTGGACGTAATTTCCCTGATCGACCTGGCGCAGGCCGACGCGGCCGTCGATCGGCGAAACGATCTTGCAATAGGCGAGATTGAGCCGCGCCTGGTCGACGAGCGCGCGATCGATGGCGACCGTCCCTTTATATTGGTTGATCAGAGCGCGCTGCGCATCGACCTGCTGCGCGGAAATCACGTCCTTCATCTTGCGGATGAGCGCCTCGTAGCGCGCGAGGTCACGCTCGGCGTTCTGCAGCAGCGCCAGGTCCTTTTGCAACTGGCCTTCCGCCTGCGCGAGCGCGAGCTGGTAGGGACGAGGGTCGACGCTTGCGAGAACGTCGCCCGCTTTCACATATTGCGCTTCCTTGAAATCGACGTCGACGAGATGGCCCGAGATTCGCGTCTTCACCACAGCGGTCGCCGACGGCGTCACCGTGCCCAGTCCGCTTAGAACGACCGGAAAATCGCCTTTCACGATTTCGGCCGCGGCGACGCGAGTCGGCGTCCGGCCAGGCCCTTTGCCGATCTGGCCCGCTTCTTTCGGATTGCCTGCGACCTTGGAGTAGCCATAGCCCAGGCCGGCGATGGAAAGCGCGACCAGCGCAACCCCGGAGACGAGTCGCAGCGTCAGCCTCAATTTATGCGGACCGTACCCGCGCCGATCATTTTCGGCGATGTCGGAACTCATCGCGGTTCAGCCCTTTTCAAAGTTGAGACGATAAAGCTATCTAATAGATAGAAATAAGGCAAGAACCATTCTCCAAAAAAGGCCACGCCGAGGCGCGCCATTTCATATGTCTGTGATAAATACTCGTATAAACAATTATATAAGTTGATTTGACGATCGCCTCTCGTTCTCGCTGTTGCGCCAATAACGCTATTGTTATAGTAGGATATAAATGGGAATGGGAGTTTGAAAAATGGCCGGAAGGGCGCTTTCGACGACGTTGCTGCTTTCACTCGCGCTTGGCGCGTCGCTCATCCCGCTTCAATCGAAGTCCGAGCCCGAGCTTGCGCGGATCGGCGTCGCGGCTTTCGGCGATTGGCGGACGGATGGTCCGGGGCAATGGCGCAAGATCGCGCCTTCGGACCTGCCGAAGCCGCTCGCCAGCGAGCCGAAGGCGGAACGGTCGCAAATCGCCCCGCGCCCCGCGGGCGCCGCGCCGAAGACGGCTGACGGATTCAAGGTCGAGACATTCATCGAGGGGCTCACCGGCCCGCGCGTCCTGCGCTTCGCGCCGAATGGCGATCTGTTCGTCTCCGAAAGCAGCGCGGGCCGCATCCGCGCCTTCAGATTGGCCGACGGCGCGCTCAAGTCTTCGCAGAGCGAAATTTTCGCGAGCGATCTCGAGCGTCCTTATGGCGTCGCATTCTACCCTCCCGGTCCCGACCCGAAATATGTCTATGTCGGCACGGTCTCGAAAGTCGTGCGCTTTCCGTATCGCAAGGGCGATCTGAAGGCGTCCGGTCCGGCCGAGCTTGTCGCCGGCCCCTTGCCGACAGGCGAAACCGGTCATTGGACGCGGGATATCGTCTTTTCGCGCGACGGCAAGACGCTCTTCGTCGCCGTTGGATCGAGGTCGAATGTCGCGGACGGGCATGTCAGGCCTTCGCCGGCGGAAGTGGCCGAGCTCGAAGCGCGGAACGGCGTCGGCGCGGCCTGGGGGCCCGAACGCGATCGCGCCGCGGTTCTGACCTTCGACCCCGACGGCGCGAACAAGCGCGTTTATGCGAACGGTCTGCGCAATTGCTCGGGTTTGCAACTGCGTCCCAATAGCGACGAATTATGGTGCGTGGTGAATGAGCGCGACATGCTCGGCGACGATTTGCCGCCGGACTACGCCACACGCGTCGCGCCCGGAGCGTTTTACGGTTGGCCCTGGTATTATATTGGTCGAAACGAGGATCCGAGGCATGCCGGCGCGCGTCTCGACCTCGCGGACAAGATCGCCGTTCCGGACGTGCTGCTGCAACCACATTCGGCGCCGCTCGGCATCGCCTTCTATGAGGGCGATCAGTTTCCGGCGGAGTACAAAGGCGACGCCTTCGTCGCGCTGCACGGATCATGGAACCGCGCGAAGCGCACGGGTTACAAGGTCGTTCGCCTGAAGTTCAAGGACGGACGACCGACCGGCGAATATCAGGATTTTCTCACGGGCTTCGTGTTGGACGACGCGCGCGTCTGGGGGCGGCCGGTCGATGTCGCCGTCGCGCCGGACGGTTCGCTCCTCGTCAGCGAGGATGCGAACGGAACGATCTATCGCGTTTATCGCGACGCGCGATGAGACGACGCCCCTTCGCCATGGCGAGGGGGCTGCGCCTAATCGAGAAGATGTCCGGCGCGATCCCGCTTCGCGGCGAGGTATCGCATGTTGTGAGTGTTCCTTCGGCCGATAATCCGGTGGTCCGACGCGACGACGAGGCCGGCGGCCGCCAATGCGCCGATCTTCTTCGGATTGTTGGTCATGAGACGGACTTTCGAGACGCCGAGCTGCTTCAGCATTTCTCCGGCGAAGGCGAATGTGCGCCCGTCTTCGTCGAATCCCAGAATCTCGTCGGCGTCGAATGTGTCGAAGCCGCACGACTGAAGCTGATAGGCGCGGATCTTGTTGGAGAGCCCGTTTCCGCGTCCTTCCTGGTCGAGATACAGCAATATGCCGCCGCCATATTCGGTCATGTAGCGCACGGCGTGGCGCAACTGATCGCCACAGTCGCATTTGAGGCTGCCGAAAAGATCGCCGGTGAGACAGGCGGAATGCAGCCGCACGATGACCGGCTCTTCCAGCTTCGGCTGCCCGACTATGATGGCCACCTGATCGCGGAGTCCTTCTCCGCCCCGAAACAGCACGAATTCCGAATTCGGCGCGCCTTCGAGCGGGACCGGCGCGCGGCTCACAATGCGCAGGCGCCGCTCTCGCGCGCGGCGGAAGGCGTCGACATGCGACGCCGTCGTCGCGAGAAGTCCACGCGCCGCCGCGTCGGGCGCCGGAATGAGCAGCGCGGCCGGCAAGACATGGGCGAGGCGAAGAAGCTGCAATGCGCTTTCATAGAGGAACGGCGCGACCATGACGGGCGCGTCGAGACGGGCTTGCGGATCGCAGGCGAGCGTCGCGATGCGCGCGAGGTCGATCGATGGAAGCGCGACAAATCCCGCGCCTTGGCGCTCGGCGCCGAGGCGCTTCAGGCGAGCGGGCGCGAGCGCGAGATGCGCCGCGCCGCGCGCGATCGCTTCGATATGTTCGACATTTCCCGCCTCAAGGGATTCGACGCCGAGGACGAACACTTGGCGCGACTCGTCGCGTAGAAGGATCGGCCTTCCGGCCCGGACCTCGGCGATTGCGCGTTCGACCTCGATCTCCCCAATTGCTTCGCATCCGAATTTTTCGCTCATTCGATCCGCCTGTAAACTCCGGCGGTTGTAATACTACATAAAATTGGTAGGATAAATGGTCTCCAAAGAGATTATTCGGGAGTGAACGCGTGGAGCAGGTCGTCATCCGTTTTCCGCTCCCGGTTGACATGGAGCCCCAACTAAGAGCGATCTTCGCGCCGTTTCGGGAAGCCTCGCCCGAGCGCCCCTTCGTCGTCGGCCAGCTTGGCCAGTCGCTCGACGGCCGCATCGCGACCGCAAGCGGCGAGTCCCGCAATATCAGCGGCGCGGCGGCTCTGGACCATCTGCACCGGATTCGCGCCCATGTCGATGCGGTCGTCATCGGCGCGGGCACGGTCGTTGCGGACGATCCGCAACTCACCGTGCGTCGCGTTTCCGGCAGAAGCCCCGCGCGCGTCGTCATTGATCCGGCGGGAAGACTTGATCGAAACGGAAAATGGCTGGCGCAAGACGGCGCGCGGCGCATCCTCGTCACCGCCACGGATGCGATGACGCCCGACGGCGTCGAGACCGTCAGGATCGAAGCCCAAAACGGCGTCATCCCACCGGCCGCGATCATCGACGCGCTTTATGCGCGGGGATTGCGCCGAATTCTGGTGGAAGGCGGCGCGCGTACGGTCGCCGCCTTTCTCGAGAGCGGCTGCATCGACCGTTTGCATGTTCTGGTGACGCCTCTGATCATAGGGTCCGGTCGAACCGGTCTGGATCTTCCTCCCATCCAGCGACTCGATCTCGCCTTGCGGCCGCGATCGGAAGTTCATGTCCTCGGGGGCGGAGACGTGCTTTTCGACTGCGATTTCTCGGACCGCCGACAGGGCGCGAACTGAGCGAGGGGCGCGTCATGGCCGCGGATCGCGGTTACGGATTTCCGGCGAAATGCCTTCATTGGCTCGTCGCGCTTCTGGTTTTCTTCCTTGTCCCGTCGGGTCTCGCCATGGCGCGGCTCCCGCCGGGCGAGACGCAGGACAGGCTTTTCGTTCTTCATGAGTCTTTCGGCTTGACGGCGTTGGTCTTGACGATCTTGCGCGTTATCAACCGATGGCGTGCGCGGCCGGGGCCTGCGCCGGTTCTCTCGCGAATGGAGCGCCTGCTGTCGGTCGCGGTCCATCGCGCGCTCTACGCGCTCTTGCTCGCGACGCCGATCATCGGCTGGCTTGCCTTGTCGGCCTATGGGCTCGGGCCGTCTTTCTTCTGGGTCGGCGAAGGGCCGGCGCTTCTCGCCAAGGATTCGGGCTTGGCGAAAAGTCTCTTCCAACTCCATTTTTTCTGCGGCGCGCTGGTCGGCGCGCTGGCGCTTCTTCACATTGCCGGCGCCGTTATTCATGTTCGCAAGCGAGACGGATTCGTCTCGCGCATGTCGCTCTTCGGCAAACGCAGCTAATCGCGCCGCGAGGGGGGCGGATCGCGGCGCGCTTTATGCCGGCGCGGCGAAGAGGTCGAGATGGCCGATTTCACAGCGGGCGGCGATTCGCCGCGCCTGGCGCCAGTCTTCAACGACGGTCGGATCGAGCCGGCCGGTCTGGCCAATCGCCTGCGCCGCGCCATCGGCGAGGGCCATGATGAGCTCGCGATCGTCCTCGCCGAGCCGCCAGGGCGAATAGGCGGTCGAAACGCGATAGCCATGCGCCCGCAAGCATTCTTCGAGCGCGGCGCCGGCTCGCGGCCCGGCGGCGCGGCCAAAGCCCTTGTCTCGTCCCTGATGCGCATGAAAGGCGGCGAGCGCCGCCGCGTCCGCCGGATGAGGCGGCTCCCAGATTTCCTGACCCGAATAAGTGAGCGCGGCATAAAGCGGCAGCCGGCGCCGCGCGACTTCGCCGCAGAAGAACGAAATCCACTCTCGCGAAGCGAGATCGAAAAAGGCCGCGGAAGTTACGAGGTCGATCCGCCCCTCGAGAGCGGCCTCCGGCGCGCTTGCGAGATCGACGCAACGGAATGCGACATCCGCGAGTCGACGCCCGCGCGACTCGCGCAAAGCCGCCCATGCGGCGAGCGTCTCCCCCGCGGCGGCGAGCAAAACCGGATCGTAATCGACAAGCAGCCAGCTTTGCGGCGCAGCGATGAAGGGCGCGAGCCCGCGCAGATTGGAGCCGGTTCCGCCGGCGAGATCGACGACCGTCACATGCGCGCGGCCGGCGAAGTAGGACGAGACCTCGTCTCTCAGGCGCGGATTGCGGGCGCGATGGTCGGCGGCTTCGCGAAGGGCCAGCCATTCTTTCGAAAACGTCATATGGCGCGCGCTCCGACACGCCGCGCCGCTTCGACGATGATGCGAGCGGCGTTCTCCCAGCGGGGCAATCGCCGGCCGGCGCGCCAAGCGGCCTCGGCGAGACGGCGCCGCAAGGCCTCATTCGTCATGGCGAAACGCAGCGCCGATCGCAACGCCCCGCACTCTCCCGGCGGAACTTTCAAGGCCGCGCCGTCCGGAATGGTTTCCGCGGCGGCGCCGCCCGTCGTTGTGACGACGGGAAGGCCGTGCGCGAGCGCTTCGGCGAGCGCCATGCCGTATCCCTCGTAAAGCGACGACGAGACGAAGATGTCGGCCCCGTCAAAAAGCGCTTGCAGCGCGCCGCTGGAGAGCTCGCCGGCGAGATCGACTCGCGCCGTCAGGCCATGCGCCGAAATTAGCGCCTGTAGCGCGCGCGCCGTCCCGGGCGCGTGATCGCGGCTGCCGGCGATGGTCAGGCGCCAGTCGAGATCGGCGAGCCCGGCGAGCGCTTCGACGAGGATGTCGAAACCCTTGCGCGGGATGATCGAGCCGACAGCCAGGAGCGAGAGCGGATGCGCGGTTCCGCGCGCCCGGGGCGCAGGGTCCGTTCCCGGCGGCGCAATCGACATCTTGTCCGGCGGGACGCCGAAGCGGCTTTCGAGCGTCCCGCGCACATGCCGGCTCGTTACGATCACATGCGCGGCGGCGGCGAGAACGCGGCGCTCATTTTCCTCGAGGGCGGAAGCGCGCGCCCAGCTCAATCCGGCTTCAAGGCAGAGCGGATGGTGGCACAGCTCGATAACCGGCGCGCGAATCTCACGGATGGCGGCTTCCGGCAGGGCGCCGCAGGCGAGGCCGTCCATGAGAACGACGTCCGCCGGCCGATATGCATGATTGAGCGCCTCGACGGCGGCGGCGGCATCTTCCGGCGATGGGTTGGGAAAGCGCCCCGCGAGAGGAAGATGGATCATTTCCGCGCCGAATGCGCGAGCCGCGCCAAGGATGCGCCGGTCATATTCATAGCCGCCTGTCCGGGCGGAGAGATCGCCCGGTATCGCGAAAAGAATCCGCGTCACGCCGCGACAGGTCCCTCGAACCAGGCGCGGGCGACATGCGACTCGTGCAGCGTCACCCGGATTTTCGTGACGCCCTCGCCGCCGGAACCCAGCGCGCCCGAGCGCGCCGCCGCGGCCATGGCGTCGAAGACGTGGCGCGAGAGAAACTCGGTCGTCGTCTGCTTCCCCTTGAAAATCTCGATCTCGTCGAGATTCCGATAGTTCAATGGCGCGAGCGCCGCCTTCAAGGCGTCATGGGCGCGCCCGATATCGACGACGACCGCGTCGTCGGTCAGCGTCTCTCGAAAGAAGGCGACGTCCACGACGAAGGTCGCGCCATGCAGACGCTGCGCCGGGCCGAACAATTCTCCGCGAAAGCTGTGGGCGATCATGATGTGATCGCGAACCTCTACGGCATACATGCTTGTCTCCAGTCGAATGATGTTCTCAGTAGCGCACGACGGTTCCCAGACCGGACGCGCCGGCGGCGAGGATCGAGGAAAGCGCGTGCGGCAAATCGTCGAACGCGACCTCCCGCGTGATGAGCTCGTCGAGCCGCGCGTCGTCGAGCAGTTCGAGCGCCTTGTCGAGCCGGCGCGCATGAGGCCAGCGCGGGCGGCGCGTCGGCGCGACATGCCCGACCTGCGACGAAACGAGTCGCAAACGATTTGCGTGAAAGGCGCCGCCCAGGGGAATTTCGGGCGCGGCGTCGCCGAACCAGCTCGCCTCGACGATAACGCCTTCCAGCCCGGCGCATGCGAGCGCAAACGAAAGACCCTGCGCGGAGCCGCTCGTGTGAAAGACGGCGTCGGCTTGCATGGCCGGAGCGTCGATATCGGCGGGCGCGGCGAAGCGCGCCCCGAAGCGACGCGCAATGTCGCCGCGCGTCGGGTCGATATCCGTCACCGTAATCTCCGCGCCGGGAAGCCGCGCGGCGAGCGCTGCGATGAGAAGCCCCAGCACGCCGGCCCCGATGATCATGATGCGGTCGCCCGGCCCGGCGCCCGAGTCCCAGACGGCGTTCAGGGCCGTTTCCATATTCGCGGCGAGCGTCGCGCGTCGCGCGGGCGTCGTGGCCGGAACGGGCCGCAGCATGTCGATCGGCGCGATAAAGCGATCCTGGTGCGGATGCAGACAGAAAACCGTCTTGCCCAGCCAATCGGCGGGGCCGTCTTCCACGCGACCGACGGCGCAATAGCCATATTTCACGGGGAAGGGGAAATCGCCTTCCTGCATGGGCGCGCGCATGCGCGAATATTCCGACGGCGGAACGCGTCCCTCGAAGACGAGCCGTTCAGTGCCGCGGCTGATCGCGCTCCAGAGCGTCGCGACAAGGGCTTCGCCCGGCTCGCGAACGCGCAGCGGCGCCGGCCGGATCGCCGCCTCACGGGGGCCTTCCATCCAAAGAGCGCGCGCTGTTTTCTCAGTGCGGTTGTCGGATTTCATCTCGACCCTTGCGGGAGTCTCGTCTATCAAACCTGGAGAATTAACCGAAAGCCGTTGGCCGCGCCAGCGAATACTCCCTGCATTGAGTAGGAAATCATGTCTGTTCGCACGCCGGCCGGGTTGCAAAGCGTCGCGGAGCTCGCATGGCGGCGCCGTTTCGTCGCGGCGCTGGCGGCCGCCGTGTATGCCGGGCTGCTGCTTTGGCTCGGCGCCCTCTTGTCGCATGGGGGATGGAGCGCGGCGGATGCGGCGATCCTGGCGGCCTTCGCCGTCGCCGCGCCATGGAACGTTCTCGGCGTCTGCAACGCGGCGCTCGGCTTCTGGCTTCTGCATGGGCGCCGCGACGGCCTCTCTCAGGCCGCGCCTTTCATCGCCGCCGGAGAGGGCGGCGGCGCGCATCTGACGCAGCGCATCGCCATGCTCATGACGATCCGCAACGAGGACGCGGCGCGCGCGATCGGACGATTGCGCGCCGTCAGGGAGAGCGTCGACCGCACGGGCGAAGGCGGCTGGTTCGACTGGTTTGTCCTCAGCGACACGGATGATCCGACGATCGCCGCGGAGGAGGAGGCGGCCGTCGCCGCCTGGCGCGCCGAGGCGGGCGCCGATCGTCTGCATTATCGCCGGCGCGCCGACAATCGCGGCTACAAGGCCGGCAATATCCGCGATTTCTGCGAGCGCTTCGGCGCCGGCTTCGAGTTCATGGTTCCGCTCGACGCCGATAGCCTGATGGATGGGGAGACGCTCCTGTTCATGGCGCGCATTTGCGAAGCCCATCCGCGGCTCGGCATTTTGCAGAGCCTCGTCGTCGGCGCGCCGTCGCGATCCGCCTTCGCCCGCATCTTCCAGTTCGGCATGCGCCACGGCATGCGCAGCTATACGATGGGCGCGAGCTGGTGGAGCGGCGATTGCGGGCCCTTCTGGGGACACAACGCCATTGTGCGCATCGCGCCCTTTCACGAACATTGCGGCTTGCCGAGCCTAAAGAACGGAAGAGACATCCTCTCGCATGATCAGATCGAAGCCGTCCTGATGCGGCGCGCCGGCTTCGAGTCGCGGGCGCTTCCGATCGAGACGGGCAGCTATGAGGAAAATCCGCCAACGCTTCTGGATTTCGTCACGCGAGACCTGCGCTGGTGCCGCGGCAACATGCAATATGTCGGACTCTGGGGCCTGCCGGGGCTCCTGCCCATGAGCCGCTTCCAGCTTTTCTGTGCGGTGAGCATGTTCATCGGCGCGCCGGCCTGGACGGCGATCATTCTTCTTGCGCCCCTCGCCGCCGCGCAGGCCGCGAGCGATTTTCCGAGCGGGCCGCTGAAGGTCTTTTATCTGCTGTTTCTCGCGCTCCACGTCTCGCCGAAGCTCGCCGGCTTCGCGGATGTCGCCCTGACGCGCGGCGGATTACAGCGTTATGGCGGCGCTTTCCGATTTTTTCTCGGCGCGGCGATCGAGCTCGTGAGTTCCTTCGTCGTCGGCGCGACAACGAGTTTCAATGTCAGCTTGCTTTTGATCTCCCTGCCTTTCGGGCGCCCGCTCGATTGGGGCCGGCAGTCGCGCGACGCTCATGGCCTGAGCGTTTACGACGCGGCGCGCGCCCTCTGGCCGCACGCATTATTCGGCGTCGGATTGCTCGCGCTGGGGCTCGCTGTCTCGCCCCAATTGCTGATCTGGTCGCTGCCGGTCACCTTCGGCTATCTCGCCGCCATCCCCTTCGCGGTCGCCACGGCGTCGCCGCGCCTTGGCGCCTGCTTCGCCAAAATCGGATTATTTTCGACGCCAGAGGAACTTGCGGCCGGTCAACAGCTTGATAATCTCGAGGGGACGAATGATCGCGACGACGGCGCCCCGGGGGACGAGAAAAGGGCGCTTTTAATTTCATACTGAATGAGTATGATTATGTCGCGTGATTTGGTTCGCGGAGCTGGAGTTCCGAATGGCCGGGATGGTTCGATCTGGTCGTGCAAGCAGCAATGTGATCTGGCTCGACCTCAGGCGCGGCCGCCGCTTGCGCGCAGCTTCTCTTATGCCTGGTCTCGCCGCCATCGGCGCATTCGCTCTCTTGACCGGTCTGGCGGCCAATTTTCTGGCGGAAGCGATCGTCGCTTGGATCGGGCATGACCGAGCCTTTGCGTTGAGCCTGATTTCGGCGTCAAGCTTTCTGTAAGCTCGGCAAGGCGCGGCGGATGGGCGCGCATGGAAGCGTTCGGCGATCCGGCTGAAGCCGCCTTCCGGACCACGCTTCTCGATCGCGACCAAGGCGGATGGGCTTCGCCGTCGGATCGCGGGCGGCGTCCGCCTCACGGCGCCGCGGCGTAGTTCTTCGAAAGGATTTCGGGCCTCCGCGCATTTTCCTACTTGTCTTGTAGATAAATAAGATTAGCATCGCTTCCGCGCTTCATATCGAAGCCCTTTGTGTTCCCCAAGCAGGAAAGAAACATGGCGAAGATCAACAAGCTTCTGGTCGGCGAGTCGCTCGTGGGCGAAGGCAACGAGGTTGCGCATATCGATCTGATCATCGGGCCGCGCGGCTCCGCCGCCGAGCTCGCCTTCGCCAACGCGCTGGTCAACAACAAAGACGGCTTCACCACGCTCCTCGCGGTCGTTGCGCCGAATCTGCTGACGAAGCCGAACACGATCCTGTTCAACAAAGTGACGATCAAGGGCGCGAGGCAGGCCGTCCAGCTCTTCGGTCCGGCGCAGCATGGCGTCGCCAAGGCGGTGGCGGACTCGGTCGCGGAAGGCGTCATCCCCGTGGAGGAGGCGGATGATCTCTTCATCTCCGTCGGCGTCTTCATTCACTGGGAGGCGAGCGACGACAAAAAGATCCAGGACTACAATTATCACGCCACGAAGGAAGCCATTGCGCGCGCCGTCGCCGGCGAGCCGAAAGCCGCCGACGTCGTCGCGAAGCGCAACGACGTCAAACATCCATTCGCCGCGAACTGAGGGCCCCCAACCACCCGCGGCGGTGGCGGCCGCCGGCGCAATTTCGCGTCGGCGGCCGCTTTGCGCTCGAGATTTTCATGTCACGAAAGAAGAACATCCCGCGCGGCGTCGATTTTTCGGCAGGCGGCGGCCTTATCGACCGGCGCTGGTTCATTGCCGGCGCAAGCGGACTCTTTCTCTCCGAGCGCGGGCGCGCCGAGAGCCTGGTCGTCGAGCCTTGGATGAAGGAGCCGGGCGCGCCCTTTGCCGCCTATGGCGCGCCATCCCGTTTCGAAGAAAAAGTCGCGCGCGCATTCGTCAATCCGCCAAATACGCCAGGGGCCGGCGCCGCGCGCACGCCTTTGCATCGGCTGCAGGGAATGATCACGCCTAACGGCCTGCATTTCGAGCGCAGCCATAGCGGCGTTCCCGACATCGATCCCGACAGGCATCGGCTGCTCATTCACGGCCTCGTCCGGCGCCCGCTCGTTTTCGATCTCGAGGCGCTCTCCCGCTATCCGATGGAGTCGCGCATCGCCTTCGTCGAATGCGGCGGCAACAGCGCGGCGCTCAATCAGAAGGAGCCCGTGCAGGCCAATGCGCAAGCGCTGCACGGACTCGTCTCCTGCGCGGAATGGACCGGCGTGCGGCTGTCGACTCTGCTCGACGAAGCTGGCGTCGATCCGCAGGCGAGATGGGTGTTGGCCGAAGGCGCCGACGCGGCGAGCATGAGCCGCAGCGTTCCGCTCGCCAAGGCGATGGACGACGCGCTGATCGCGCTCTACCAGAACGGCGAGCGCATTCGCCCGTCCAACGGCTATCCGATGCGGCTGCTATTGCCGGGCTATGAGGGCAATATGCAGGTCAAATGGCTGCGGCGGCTGAAGCTGGTCGAGCAGCCTGTCATGACCAAGGACGAGACCTCGAAATACACATTGCTTCAGCCCGACGGCGTGGCGCTGCAATTCGTCTTCCCGATGGAGGCGAAGTCGGTGATCACCCATCCCTCGCCGGAGCTGACATTGAAGGCGCCGGGCTTCCATGAAATCTCCGGGCTCGCCTGGTCGGGCTATGGCAAGATCGCCAGGGTCGAAGTCTCCGCCGACGGCGGAAAGAGCTGGGCGCCGGCGGCGCTTCAGGAGCCCGTCCTCTCCAAGGCGCTCACGCGCTTTCGCCTGCCCTGGCGGTGGGACGGCGGGCCCGCCGTCCTGCAAAGCCGCGCCACGGACGAGACCGGAAATATGCAGCCGACGCGCGAGGCGCTGCTGGCGCGCCGCGGCCCGCGCGCGGTCTATCACTTCAACGCCATTGCGAGCTGGCGCGTCGGCGAGAAAGGCGACGTCAAACATGTCTATGCCTAGACTGGCGCTCTTCGTCTCGCTGCTTGCCGGCGCCGCCACGGGCGCCTTGGCCGAAAGCCCTGGCCTCGGCCGCGTCGTCACGCCGGAAGAGGCCGCCCGCTACGACATCAGCGTCGCGCCCGATGGCGCCGGCTTGCCTGCGGGCGGCGGAACCGCATCGCAGGGCCGCGCCGTCTATGAAGCGAAATGCCTCGCCTGCCATGGCGAGAAGGGCGCCGGGAAGCCGAACGACCAGCTCGTCGGCGGCTTCGGCACGCTCAAGGGCGATCAGCCGGCGGTCAAGACGGTCGGAAGCTTTTGGCCTTACGCCACGACGCTCTTCGATTATGTCCGCCGCGCCATGCCGTTCAACGCGCCGAAATCGCTTACCGACGAAGAGGCCTATGCCGTGGCGGCCTATCTTCTTCATCTGAACGGCGTGATCGACGAGAGCTTCGTCGTCGACGCGCGCTCGCTGCCCAAGGTCGAGATGCCGAACCGCAACGGATTTGTCCGGTTCGCGCCGGGGCAATGAAGTCAAATCCTGGTTGCGGCCTGGCCAAGGCGACCGGGGGAAGGTTTCCTCATCCCGCGGAGTGAGCGAAGCTCGCGTCTCGAAGGACGAGGAAACCTTCATTTCTCGTAATCTGGAGCTCGCCATCGCGCTTCGAGACGGCTCCTGCGGAGCCTCCTCATGCTTCGAGACGCCGCCTTCGGCGGCTCCTCAGCACGAAGGCGAGGTTTGTCCTCCTTCACTCGATCGCCCTGGCGGCTTGGCGGCTTGCCGAGGTTCTTTCGCGCGATAGATGGCGTTATCGGGCTAATGGCAGAAGGATTCTCGCCATGAACTCGATGCGCCTGATCCATTCGACGGCCGGAGCCGCTTTTGTCCTTGGGCTGTCAGTCGCGCCGTCATCCGCGTTCACGCCTGCGATCTATGACGACCGGCCTATTCTTGTGCGGCCGGCTCCCCACCATGGATGGCCCGGAGATTGCCCGACCTGCTACAAAGGGCACGACTTCGGTCGCGATTGTTTCCAGAATGTCTGGAATGGCTTTGAGTCAGTTTGGACGAATGTCTGCATCTGGGGATGGCATTAGGGTCGATACGCCCAGTCGCAGGCGTCATGAGAGCGCCCAATCTCCACCGTCATTGCGAGCCGAAGACGAAGCAATCCAGAGGCAGTGATGTGGCTCTGATTGCTTCGCTTCGCTCGCAATGACGGGGAAGACAATCGACGCTCCGGCTCTTGACGCTTAAATCATACTTATTTTATAGACTTTATGCCGCTCAAGCTCGAGAGCGCGATTGTTGAGGAGAAAGAGATGCGCATGAAATATTTCGAGGCCTTGGCGCTCATGCTTGCAATGATCGACCTCGCCTTCGCCCAGTCCCCCGCGCCGCAGCCGGCTCCGGCGCCCGGCGCGGCCGCGCAGACGCAGAACCCGCCTCCGCCGCCTGCGCGCGGTCCCGCCCTCGATCTCGCTGTTGAAGCCGCGCAGGCGGCGATCGAAGCCGGCAAGGCCGCCGATCAGAAAGTCGCCGTGAGCGTCATCGACTCCGCCGGCGTGCTCAAGGCGGTTCTGGTCTCCGACGGAGTCGGCCCCCGGGCCGTCCAGAACAGCAATTTCAAGGCGCAGGCCGCGCTCGCCTTCAAGAAGACGTCGGGCGAGCTCGCCGAACAGATCAAGACCGACAAGACGCTCGCCCAGCAGATCGCCGCCAATCCCAATTATTTCCCGCGCGCCGGCGCGATTCTCATCACGGTGAACGGCGAGATTATTGGCGCGATCGGCGTGGGCGGCGCGCGCGGCGGCGACAAGGACGAGCAATATGCGCTCGCCGGCCTGCAGCGCGTGCAGGCGCGGCTGAAATAAGCGTCCGCTTTCGATCATAAGATAGCGTGGCCGGCGCGTCGCCGCCGGCCTTTCCCGCATGCATCATCAGCCAGCGCAGAGCGTTCCCATGACGATTCGAGCTTTGAAATCCGCGTTGCTCTATGGGTGCGCCCTGATCGCCGCGAATGACGTGACGGCGCAGGAAGCGCTGCCAAGGACCGAACCGGCGCCCGCCGCGATCACGGAGCCCTCGCGCGACAAGACGGCGCCGTCCTGGCCGCAAAACGCCAAAGCGCGGGCCGGCGCGCCCAATATCGTTCTTGTCCTGCTCGACGATGCGGGCTTCGGAGCCACCTCGACGTTTGGCGGCGCCGCGCAGACGCCGTCGCTCGACAGGCTCGCGCGCGAAGGCCTGCGCTACAACGCCTTTCACGTCAGCGCGCTCTGCTCCCCGACGCGCGCCTCGCTTCTGAGCGGACGCACCGATCATCAGGTGGGCTTCGGCTCCGTCGCCGACGCGGCGGCGGGCTACCCGGGCTACAACGCGCATTGGCCGCGCAGCGCGGTCTCCATCGCCCGCGTTCTGCGCGACAATGGCTACAGCACCGCCGCCTTCGGCAAATGGCACAACACGCCCTATGACGAGATTTCGCCCGTCGGTCCCTTCGATCGCTGGCCGACGGGTCTCGGCTTTGAATATTTCTACGGCTTTCTCGCCGGCTATGACAGCCAATGGGCGCCGCGCCTTTATCGCAACACCCTTCCCGTCGATCGCGCGCGAACCGCCGGCGATCATCTGACGGCCGATCTCGTGGACGACGCCGTCGGCTGGCTACGCAAGCACGAAGCCGTCGCGCCGGACAAGCCCTTCTTCCTTTATTTCGCGCCCGGCGCGACGCATTGGCCGCATCATGTCGCGAAAGAATGGATCGCGAAATATCGCGGCAGGTTCGATCAGGGCTGGGACAGGCTGCGCGAGGAAACCTTCGCCCGCCAGAAAGCGCAGGGCGTCATTCCGGCCAATGCGGAACTCACGCCGCGACCCGCCGAATTGCCGGCCTGGAATTCGCTCAAGCCCGAGGAGCGCGCGCTCTTTGCGCGTCAAATGGAGGTCTACGCCGCTTTCATGGAGCACACCGACCGCGAAATCGGCCGGCTGCTTGATACGCTGACGGCCGACGGCGTCGCCGACAATACGGCGATTTTCTACATTGCCGGCGACAATGGCGGGAGCGGCGAAGGCGGACTCGAAGGACGCGACCTGCTCCGCGGCGACGGCTCCGCGCCGTCGGCCGCCGAGCGCCTCGGGCAGGCGGACCGTCAAGGCGAGGAGATCTTCGATAATCACTATTCCGCCGCCTGGGCATGGGCGACCAATACGCCCTTCCAATGGACCAAGCAGGTCGCGTCCCATCTCGGGGGCGCGCGCGATCCGCTGATCGTGTCGTGGCCGGCGCGCATCAAGGACAAGGGCGGTCTTCGCGCGCAGTTCCAGCACATCACCGATATCGCGCCGACGATTTACGAACTGGCCGGCGTCCAATTTCCCGACACGGTCGACGGCGTGCGCCAACTGCCGCTCGAAGGAAAAAGCTTCGCTGCGAGCTTCCTTGATCCGGCGGCGCCGAGCACGCATGAGCGGCAGGTTTTCGAGACCTCGGGAAACCGCGCAATATACAAGGACGGCTGGTGGGCGGGCGCGCGCCATGTTCCGCCATGGGGAGGCGTGCGCGCCGAACAGGCGCCGATCGGACAACATCCATGGGAGCTTTACGACCTTCGAAACGATTTCAGCCAGGCCCACGATCTTGCTTCGTCGCGGCCGGAAAAGCTCGCCGAGCTCACCGCGCTCTTCGACAGCGAAGCCAAGCGCACGCAGATCTATCCGCTCGCGCCGAAGCGAGAGCGCCTCGCTTCTCCCGCCGACGGTAGGCAAAGCTTCGTCTACCGCCCGGGGGCCGATCACATACCCTCCCGCATCGGCCCCAAAGTGAGCGGGCGAGCGCATCGAATCACGGCCGATATCACGATCCCGGAGCAAGGCGCGGAAGGCGTGATTTTCGCCGATGGCGGGGATTATGGCGGCTTCGCCCTCTATGTGCGGGATGGCAGGCTGACCTACGCCGCGAAAACCTTCGGCAATGTCGCCGGAAAGATCGCCGCGCCGGATCCGCTGCCCAAGGGCGCCGTCCGCATCGTTTTCGATTTCGAACCGGCGCAGCCGCAGACGCCGCCGGGCCCCCGCGGACCTTTTCCGGGTCGGGGCCGGCTTTATGTCAACGGATCCGCCGTCGCGGACGGCCCGCTCGAAAACCTCGTGACGTCATATAACGAAACCCTCGATGTCGGAAAGGATACGGGCGCGCCTGTGGGGCCCTACGCGGCGCCCTTCGCCTTCACCGGCGCCATTGACGCCGTGCGCCTGGATTTGCAGTAAGTTGCGCGTCGGCTCGTTGAGCTTCCTAACTGATCCGCGCGGACAGCGGACAGAAAGGCTCAGGCTTCGATCCTGACCTTCGGCGGCGATCAGGAGGCGCCCGGCTTGCAAGATGGAGGAAGAGGCGTAGCCTCTTGCTGGACCAGGGTTCGCCAAAAAAGTGGAGGTCGGGATGAAGCGCCTCTTTGCACTCGCGATTCCAGCCACGTTATCAGCCGCAAGCTTGCTGGCCTTCTGTAGCGGCGCTGAGGCGGCCTTCTTTCCGAATTCGGTAACCATGCGGCCCCTTGCGCTACCCGCGCAGTATAGCCCCTTTCAGCAGTATGGCCCGGGCGTGCGTCAGGACTCGATCGCAGGCAGAGCAGCCTTTTGCCGCTGCTACCCCTATTACGGCTTCAAAAAAAGACTGATTTGCCGCTACCCTGGCAGGCCGACCACTATTCAAATCGTCGACCGCTGCTATTAGCAATCGCGCCGCCCCTGTCGTCGAGGGGAGATCAACGCGTCGTGAACCGCGTTGATCCCCACGAACAATCGACTGCTTACAAAGCGTGGCCTTCGGCGGGTTCAAGACCGCAATGGCGTCATATGCGGGCCGCCTTCAAGCGGGCTCCCAAGCCTGCTTGGACGCCAGCTTTTCGGCTTGAGCGCCGGCGCGCAGCCGTGCGGGTCGATTTTCCAGGCCGCTCCAATAAGCCTCGAATTCCGGGCGCTTGTCGATCACGCCAAAGCGCAGGCCAAATCCAATCATGGATCCGACATACACATCGGCGGCCGTGAATGTGTCGCCGGCGATAAAGCGGCGACCCGTTACGGCCTTGGCGAGCGTATCCATCACGGCGGCGTAGGAGCCATAGCCGAAGCGTCTCTGCAGCTCCGGCGTCGCCGGATCCCAGCCGGTCGCGTGATTGCTCATCGCCGGCTCCACGCAGCCGGCCGCGAAAAACAGCCAGCGATAGTAATCGGCGCGCGCGGCAGGCGCTGGCGCGAGCCCGGCTTGCGGGAATGCGTCGGCGAGATAGGCGCAGATCGCGGCTGTCTCCGACACTACCGTATCGCCGTGCCGGATGGCCGGCACCTTGCCCATCGGATTGACCGCCAGATATTCCGGCGCCTTCATCGTCGTTCCGTACTCCTTCACTTCGATCGAATAGGGCGCGCCGATCTCCTCCAGCATCCAATGCGCGACCATGCCGCGCGATTGCGGATTGGTGTAGAAAATGAGTTCCTTTTTCATGGCTACTCCATTCGCCTGTCCTGAGGCGGAGCGACCATAAGCGAGAATGCTGTCAGCTTCTGGCAGCATATTTAGCCGCCATTCCTTCACCAGCGTTTGACGCCGGCGCGGCGAACGGGTCTCCAATATCCGCGCCGTTTCAATCCGATCGGTTCGAAAATGACGGAACGCCGCCCGCAACTCGCACCAGCCGGCGAGAACGCGCGCGGATTCGAAAAAGCCGAGCGCCACGGGCCATATGATCCGCTCTGTACGCGCGCCTTTCTCGTCGCGATAGGAAATGGCGAGCTTGCGCTCTTCGCGTAGCGCCCGCCGCAGCAGCCTCAGTTCGACATGCTGAGGCCGCTCCCATCCCGGGCCGACGATAAGCGCGTCGTCGTCCAACCGGGCTTTGAGGTCTTGAGGCAGGACGGCCGAAATTTTCGCCACAGCGTTGCGCGCGGCGTCGGAAAGCGAATCGTCGGTGCGCCGCGCCACCCATTTTGCGCCAAGCGCCAGCGCTTCGATCTCCTCTTCTGAGAACATTAGCGGAGGCAGGAGGAAACCCGGCCGGAGCACATAGCCGACGCCTGGCTCGCCGTCGATTTCAGCGCCCATGGCCTGCAAGGCGGCGACGTCGCGATAGAGCGTTCGCAGGGAGACGCCCGCCTCGCGCGCGAGCTCCGCCCCGCTCACGGGCCGGCGGCGGCGGCGCAGCATCTGCAAGAGCTCGAACAATCGATGCGTTCGGGACATGGCGGCAAACTATCATAGCTCCTGTCAAATGATGACAGCAGAAGACTTCCGCCTTGGTTTTTCCGGCCGGGTAGGGGCGTCCAGACCGGTTCTCCGCTTAACCGAATCTTGAATCATTATGCGTCAAGAACGGCGGCGTCTATCTCGGCCTCCGCGCCATCGCGGGGCGTCCGCTCGCGATCTCGCTCCCTGACCGCCCGACACAGACCCGAAAGGGGAAACCCGCGCCATGAGCACCATCGGCATTCGAGGAACATTCTTCGATTTCGTCGACGATCCGTGGAAGCACATCGGCAATGAGAAGGAAGCCGCCCGCTTCCACCAGGATGGCCTGCTGGTCGCGACCGACGGCGTCATCGACGATTTCGGCCCCTATGAGCGCGTGGCGAGCGCCTATCCCGGCATCGAGATCACCCGCATTGAGGATCGCATCATCGTTCCTGGCTTCATCGATGGCCACATTCATTTGCCGCAGACGCGCGTCCTTGGCGCCTATGGCGAGCAATTGCTGCCGTGGCTGCAAATGTGGATCTACCCCGAGGAGCTGAAATATAAGGACCGCAACTACGCCCGCGAGGGCGTGAGGCGCTTTCTGGACGCGCTGCTCGCCAGCGGCACCACCACCTGCCAAGTGTTCACCAGCTCCTCGCCGGTCTCGACGGAGGAGCTCTTCGAGGAAGCGAGCCGGCGCAATATGCGCGTCATCGCCGGCCTTACCGGCATCGATCGCAACGCGCCGGCCGAATTCGTCGACACGCCGGAGAACTTCTATCGCGACAGCAAGCGGCTGATCGCGCAGTACCACAACAGGGGCCGCAATCTCTACGCCATCACGCCGCGCTTCGCCTTCGGCGCCTCGCCGGAGCTTCTCGACGCGTGTCGGCGTCTCAAGGAGGAACATCCGGATTGCTGGGTCAACACCCACATCTCCGAAAATCCCAGCGAGTGCCGGGGCGTGCTCATTGAGCACCCGGACTGCCAGGACTATCTCGGCGTCTACGAGAAGTTCGGGCTCGTCGGCCCGAAATTCTCCGGCGGACACGGCGTCTATCTGTCGGACAGCGAGTTTCGCCGTATGTCCGACAGCGGCGCCGCAGTGGTGTTCTGCCCGTGCTCGAACCTCTTTCTCGGCAGCGGTCTCTTCCGCCTCGGCCGGGCCACCGACCCCGAGCGCCGCGTGAAGATGTCGTTCGGCACCGACATGGGCGGCGGCAATCGCTTCTCGATGATCCATGTGCTCGACGAGGCCTATAAGGTCGGCATGTGCAACAATACGCTGCATGACGGCAGCCTCGATCCCGCCCGCAAGGACCCCGCCGAGGCCGAGCGCAACAAGCTTTCGCCCTATCGCGGCTTCTGGTCGATCACGCTCGGCGGCGCCGAAGGCCTGTATATCGACGACAAGCTCGGCAATTTCGAGCCCGGCAAAGAGGCGGACTTCGTCGTCCTCGATCCCAATGGCGGCCCGATCGCACAGGCCTGGCGTCAGTCTTTGATCGCCGACGGCGGCCGGCCGCGCACGGTCGAGGAGGCGGCGAACCTGCTGTTCGGCGTGATGACGGCCGGCGACGACCGCTGCGTCGACCAGACCTGGGTAATGGGCGAGCGTCTTTACAAGAAGAGCTGAGCGGAGGGCGCGAGATGACTGCGAGCCGGGACGCCGCCGACGGGCCGGTCGCGCTCGTCATCCAGCGCCGCATCACGGACGAAGGCTTCGCCGCGTTCACGCGTTGGACCGGCGAGGTCGGCGAGCGCCTTGAGACCTGGCCGGGATTCCTCGGCCAGGCGGTGACGCCGCCGCAGCCTCCGGCCCAGGTCGACTGGGTGCAGATCCTGCGCTTCGCCAGCGCCGCGGCGGCGCGCGCATGGCTGCAGAGCGACGTGCGCGCCCGTTTCGTCGAAGAGGTGCGCGGCTACTTCGTCGGGCCGGAGGACATCCACATTCTGTCCGACGTCGGCGGCCGCCGGGAGACCGCCGTCTCCGCCGTCATCTCCTTTGACGTGCCGCCCGGAGAAGACGACGCCTTCCTGGCGTGGCAGCGGCGAATCCAGGCGGCCGAGGCCGAGTTCAAGGGCTTTCTGCGTCACAAGATCGAACGGCCAATCCCCGGCTTGCATGACGATTGGATCATTATTCTGTCATTCGACACTGACGCCAACCTTGGCGCCTGGCTGGACTCGCCTGCGCGGCGGGCGCTCCTCGAGGAGGGCGAGCGCTTCAACGCTGGCATGACCGTGAAGCGGGCGAGCCATGGCTTCAATTTCTGGTTCCCATCCGCGCAAGCGCCGGCGCGGAACCCCTCCTTCATCTTCAAGTGCAATCTCGTCGTCCTGCTCGTCCTCTACCCGATCGTCTATCTTTGGAGCTATTTCGTCAGCGGGCCGATTATTGACGCGCATGGCGTCCCGCCCTGGCTGTCGCTGTTCATCGGCAATCTCGTGAGCACTCAGTTGCTCGGTTGGTGGGTCGCGCCGGCGGCCTTCAAGGCGTTCGGCTGGTGGCTCGAGCCGAAGACGACAACATTCCGGCGGTTCGGCGGCTATTTCCTCGTCGTGACGCTCTACGCCGTCTCCATGGCCGCATACGCTTTCCTGCTTGCCTCGAACCGTGACAAGGCTGACGTCACATTGACCCAAATGGAGCTGGAGCCTTTTGCGTTTATATTGACGCATATACTGGGGCGCTGACGTAGTCGGCGCATTCGTCGCGTGTAGGTGAGGATTTGCCAGGGACGTCATGCGCGTCGGCGCGGCTGCTTAAACCCCCTCTAGTCATGTGAATCTAAAATTCGCCGCATAAGGTTCTGTCGGTTTTTTGGCAGAATCGTTTGACAGCGGCGAGGATTTCATCTGCGGATTTGATCCATCGATACGGCTTTGGGTTTTCATTGTGCCGCTCGATGAAGGTTCGGATATCGGCTTCCAACTGCTTCGTCGAGGTATGGACGCCGCGACGAATCTGCTTCCGAGTGAGCTCGGCAAACCAGCGCTCGACCTGATTGATCCACGACGCCGACGTCGGCGTGAAGTGCACATGGTAATGCGGTCGCCGCGCCAGCCAGTTTTTGATGACGGCGGTTTTGTGGGTGGCGTAATTGTCCATGATAATGTGAACGTCGAGGCCGTCCGGAATTTGCGCGTCGATCTGCTTGAGGAAGTCGAGAAACTCGGCAGCCCGATGGCGCTTGTAGCATTTGCCGATCACAAAACCCGAAGCGATGTCGAGAGCCGCAAACAGCGATGTCGTGCCGTGGCGGACATAGGAGTGTGTCCGGCGCTCCGGGACGCCCGGCATCATCGGGAGGACCGGTTGTTCGCGATCAAGCGCTTGTATCTGGCTCTTCTCGTCGACGCTGAGCACCAACGCCCGATTGGGCGGCGACAGATAAAGGCCGACGATGTCGCGGACCTTGTCGACAAACAAAGGGTCGCTGGAAAGCTTGAATGTCTCCGAGCGATGCGGCTGCAAGCCGAAAGCGTTCCAAATTCTGCGGATCGTCGTGTGCGAAAAACCGGTCTCAGTGGCCATGGAGCGGATCGACCAGTGCGTGGCGTCCCTTGGCGTGGACCGGAGCGTGCGCTCGATGACGGCGGCCACCTAATCGTCATCGATTGTCCGAGGTCTGCCGGGACGAGCCTCATCCAACAGCCCTTCGATGCGATCCTTCAGAAAGCGTCGACGCCATTTGCCGACCGTGTGCTCATGGACGCCGAGTTCGCTCGCTACGGTTTTGCTCGGAATGCCATCCGCGCATCGCAGGATGACGCGACAGCGTTCGGACAAAGACCGCGCTACGCGATGGCGACGAACCTGTCGTTCGAGATACGCTCGTTCATCCGAACTCAGGATCAGCGGAGCAATCGGACGCCCCGTCGCGTTGGCCATAACCTCGCTCCCGCTCTCATGCGAAAGAGCGATCTTACAATGAAGCGAAATTCAGTTCCAGATGACTAGGGTCCAGACTCATAACCAGTAGCTGACCGTCGCAGCGATGCAGACGGCTGCGAGGAAGTTTGTGGCGCTGCGGTCGTAGCGTGTGGCGATGCGCCTGAAGTCCTTCAACCTACAGAACATGCGTTCGATGGCGTTGCGCTTGCGGTAGAGGAAGGGCGAAAAGCAGCTCTTCCATTTACGGTTCGCCTTAGGCGGGATGTTCGGCATCGCGCCGCCCGCCTCGACCTGCCGGCGAATGGCGTCGCTGTCATAGCCTTTGTCGCCGTGCAGGATCGCGCAGGCGGGCATCTTCGACAGAAGCTCTGCGCCGGCGGTGCAATCGGCGACGTTGCCGCCCGTGAGCATGAAGGCGACCGGGCGGCATTGGGCGTCTGTCAGGGCATGGATTTTGGTCGTGCGTCCGCCGCGCGATCGGCCGATCGCCTGGGCGCGCTCCCCTTTGCCGCCGCTGGCGGAGCGATGCGCCTTGACCGCCGAGGAGTCGATGAGAAGCTGCGCCGGCGGCCCGCCAGCTTGCGCGAGCGCGTGGAAAAGATTGACCCATACGCCCTTTGCCGCCCAGCGCACATAGCGGTTGTAAAGCGTCTTCCTTGGTCCGTATTCCGAGGGCGCGTCGATCCAGCGCCCGCCGGATTTCAACACATGCACGACGCCGCTGATGACGCGCCTGTCGTCGACTCGCGCCTTACCCCTTGTGTCGGTGGGAAGATGCGGCGCAATCTTCTCAAACTGGGCGTCGGTCAGCCAAAAGCGATCGGGAATCATCGGCGCTTCCTTTCGGAAGCCTGTGAATCACGGCACCGCCCTCACGCCAATAACTTTATGGGTCCGAGCCCTAGGGACTTCTTCTACGTCACCGTTCAGCGCGTGGAGGTTGCAGAAAAGGTCCAGGAGCATCTGGAACTCGAGCGCGAGACGCCCCCAAATTAGCCGAGATCGAAGCAACCTTTTAGGCTGTGCGGAGGAATTCACGATTGAAGATCGGTCGGACACGGATGGACGAGGAAGACTGGGCGCATACGCTCGCGGTGTTTCGGGCCTGCCTTCCGCGTCGCGGACGCAAGGCCGAAGACGATCGCCGGTTCCTCGAAGCGCTTCATTTCTTTACGGTCGAAAACGTTCGATGGCGGCGCGCCGCCAGAGCGGTTCGGACACTGGAACAGCGTATGGAAACGTTTTGACCGCTTGAGCAAGGTCAGCGTGTTCGAGGCTTTCTTCGACACGCTCGCTTCCATGAGTTCGTCGGCGCATCTGATCCAGATGTTCGATTCGACCATCGTGCGCGCGCACGTATCGGCCGCAGGCGCAAAGGGGCAAGAAGCGCAGGCGCTCAGGCGTTCGCGCGGCGGCTTCACCACGAAAACGCCAAGTCGGACGCATCGGGCGATATCATCGCTTTCGACCTGATCGGCGGCGAGGCTGCCGACGCGCCGCATTTCGAAATGCTGCTCGACATCGGCCTGGATATTCGGCCGCGCGCTGACAGGGGCTACGCCAGCAAGGCCAACCGCACCGCGGCAAGAGCGCGCGGCATCGCCCCGGTCATCCCGCACAAGGCCAATGAGAAGAACAAATCGAAGTTCTTCGCCAAGACGCTCTACAAAGCCCGCGCCCGTATCGAGCAAGGCATGGGACGCATCAAACGCTTCAAGCGCGTCGCCCTACGCTGCGAAAAGACAGCCCGCAATTTCCGATCCATCGTCAGTTTCGCCGCAGGCCTATGCTTAATCAAATTCGTCCACACAGCCTAGCATCTCCTCGTCAACACTACCGGTGTTGTTCGCCGTCGAAGGAATGGCTCGACAAGGAGCAAGTTCGTCCCCTCGCGTTGCGATAGCGGGAACTTGCATGTCGGCGTCCACGCTGGTTATCATGAAAATGTTATTGTGGAATTGACCATCGAGGACCTCGGATGAGGAAGAGAAAGTTAGAAACGTCATTCAACGGCCCCCTAAGCAGCCGCCCGCTTGGCTTCGGAATTGCACAATGACTTTATATTATCCGCTGACCAAGGCGCAGTTCGCTATCTGGGTCGCCCAAATGCTCGACCCGGCGAGCCCGGCATACAATATCGGCGAATACATAGAGATTTCGGGCGTTATCGATCCAGAACTGCTCAGAATTGCCGTCAAGCGCGTCTTCGATGAAACCGACACTCTACGTCTCCGCTTTGTCGATTTTGGCGAGGGGCCAAGGCAATATGTCGTGCAAGACGAAGTTCTGGAAGTCGCCTATTTCGATTTGAGCCGCGACGTGAATCCCGCTCCGCGGCCGAGGAGTGGATGCGACGGGACATAGAAAGTTCTAGCGATCTTATCCATGGCCCGTTGCATGCTTTTGCTATTTTCAAAATAGACACAAATTGCTTCTTTTATTACCATCGCTACCATCATGTCGTTTTCGACGGTTTCAGCGTAACCCTTTTCGCGCGGAGAGTAGGGGAGCGCTACGCCTCATTGGTCGCAGGTTCGCCGCTTGAGGCGCAAGCTCCCGGCTGCTGGCTTGATATCCTCCGTGATGAAGAAAGCTACCAAGGTTCCTCGCGATATACCCGCGACCGGGACTATTGGATGGCGCGGCTCAAGGACAGACCGGAGCGGGTGACCCTCTCAGGTAGGCTGCCGCCCGTGGTTCCCCCACGCGGGTTCATCCGCGTCACCGATTACTTGCCCTATCCAGTGGCGGAAAAGTTGCGGACCTTGGGGGCGGCCTGCGGGGCTAGCTTGGCTCAGGTCATCACCGCCGCCGCAGTAATCTATCTGCATCGTTTCACGGGTGAACGGGATATCGTCGTGGGCATGCCCGCGAGCGCCAGGGTGGGCGCGAAAGCGCGCAGTGCTCAAGGGATGATGGTGAATGTCCTACCGCTGCGGCTGGCCGTCGATCCCGAGCTTAATTTTGAAGAATTCTTACGGGAGGCGACGAGGACGATACGTGACGCCTTTCGTCACCAGCGCTACCGTAGCGAGGATTTGTGCCATGACTTTCGACTGCGCTCGAACGAGGACGGTTTTCACGGCTTGGTAGTCAACGTCATCTCTTTCGACTTCGTTCTTGATTTTGCCGGCTGTCCCGCGCAAATCCACAACATTTCGAATGGTCCCGTATTTGAACTTTCTCTGAACTTATATGAAAGCAAGAACGCTTCCGATCTGCGCATCGATTTCAATGGCAACCCTTCACATTACACCGGCGATTGCTTATTGGCCCATATGCAGCGCCTATTGGCTCTACTATCCCGTCTTGTAGATTCTGAGGAGGACGGTCCCATAGCTCAGTTGAGCTTATTGAGGGACGGAGAGAGACACACCGTACTCTATGATTGGAACGCCACGGCCGCGGATTATCCGCACGACAAATGCGTCCACGCGCTGTTCGAGGAGCAGGCGGCGCGCACGCCGGATGCGGCGGCAGTCATATGGAACGGCGGGCGGATGACATACGCCGAATTGAATGGGCGGGCCAATCAGCTGGCTCGCTATCTGCTCGGGCTCGGCGTTCAGCCAAGCGACTGCGTGGCGATCCTATTGGAGCGATCGCCGAGCTTGGTGATCGCGGAACTGGCGATTCTCAAATGTGGCGCAATCTATGTGCCCCTCGATCCGGACTTTCCGGAACGGCGGCTCGCGTTCATGATCGCCGACTGCGCAACTAAGATCGTCGTTTGCCAGGAGGGTGAGGCGCTAGTCCACTCGGACGGATTACTTCACGTAAGCGTCGATGAGGCCTTGGCGGCTTCCGACGCGGCCGGCAATCCGAATTTGCCCTGCAACGGCGAAGCTGCGGCTTATGTCATACACCTCCGGCTCTACCGGCGAGCCCAAAGGCGTCGTAGTTCCCCACCGAGCGATTAGCCGACTAGTGCTCAACAACGGCTACGTAGAAATAGGCGTCGGCGATCGCGTGGCCTTTGCAGCTAACCCGGCATTCGATGCGTCAACATTCGAACTGTGGGCGCCGCTGCTCAACGGCGGCGCCGCTGTCGTGATCGACAAGGCGGCGGTGCTCGACTCCGAACGGTTCGGACAGACGTTGAAGCGGCATGCCGTCGACGTCTTATGGCTTACAGCGGGTCTTTTCAATCAATACGCGTCGAGATTGGGGAAGACTTCCCGCGTCTCCGGCACCTCTTGGTCGGGGGCGAAAGTCTCGATCCCCGGACGATTGCTCATGTGCTGCGCCGCAGCCCTCCGCGACACTTGCTCAATGGTTATGGACCGACTGAAACAACGACCTTTGCGGCTACTTATGAAATCAAAGAGGTGCCTGATGGATCACAGAGCATTCCCATTGGCCGTCCGATTGCCAACACCAGAATCTACCTACTGGATTCGTTTGGCGAGCCTGTTCCGATCGGGGTGGCTGGGGAGATCTACATCGGCGGCGCGGGAGTGGGTCGAGGTTATTTGAACCGTCCGGAACTGACGGCGGCGCGCTTTATTGCGGATCCTTTCAGCGGCGACGCGCAGGCGCGGCTGTATCGGACCGGCGATCTGGGACGGTGGCTGCCGGACGGGAACCTTGAGTATCTGGGACGTTTGGACGACCAGGTGAAGATCCGGGGGTTCCGGATCGAGCTGGGGGAGATCGAGGCGGTTTTGGGCCGGCACGCTGCGGTGCGGGAGGCGACGGTCCTCGCGCGCGAGGACGTCCCGGGCGAGAAGCGGCTGGTGGCGTATGTGGCGCCGGCGGCGGATGCGCCGGCCGACCTGGTTTGGGAGCTGCGGACGCATCTTCGCGCCAACCTGCCGGACTACATGATCCCCACGGCGTTCGTGACGCTCGAGCAGCTTCCGCTGACCCCCAACGGCAAGGTCGACCGCAAGGCCCTGCCGGCTCCCGAGGAGGAAGCGTTCGGCAGGGGGCCTATGAGGAGCCTCGGGGCCCGGCGGAGACCGCGATCGCCGCGATCTGGGCCGAGCTGCTGCAGGTTGAGCGGGTGGGCCGCAACGACAATTTCTTCGAGCTGGGCGGGCATTCCTTGCTCGCGGTCGGCGTGATCGAACGGCTGCGTCGGCAGGGCTGGCGCGTTGAGGTGCGGGCGCTGTTCCTCGAGCCCACTCTGGCGGGCCTGGCGGCCACCATCGCCAGCGGGCCTGTGGAGGTGGAGGTTCCCCCAATCTCATTCCCGCCAGCTGCGAGGCGATCCTGCCGGAGATGCTTCCGCTGGTTCGGCTGACGCTGGAGGAGATTGAGCGGGTGACGGCGGCGACGCCGGGCGGGGCGGCCAATGTGCAGGACGTCTATCCGCTTTCGCCGCTGCAGGAAGGGATCCTGTTCCATCACCTGCTGGCGCGCGACGGCGATCCGTATTTGCTGTTTGGGCTGTTCGGGTTCGAGAGCCGGACGCGGCTGGACGACTATGTGCGGGCGCTTCAGACGGTGGTCGATCGGCACGACATTCTGCGCACGGCGGTGCTGTGGGAGGGTCTGCCCGAACCCGTGCAGGTGGTGTGGCGGCGGGCTCCGGTGGCGGTGGAGGAAGTAAGCGTCGACGCAGCCGCAGGCGATGCGGCGCAGCAACTGTCGGAGCGGTTCGATCCGCGCCATTACCGTCTGGACGTGCGGCAGGCGCCGCTGCTGCGGCTGTTCGTCGCTTATGACGCGGCGAACGGGCGCTGGCTGATGCTGCAGCTCTTCCATCATCTGGCGATGGACCACGCCACGCTGGAGGCGGCGCAGCGGGAGATCGAGGAACTGCTGTCGGGTCGGGGCGAACGGCTGGCGCGGCCGTCGCCGTTTCGCAATTTCGTCGCGCAGGCGCGTCTGGGCGTGTCGCGCGAGGAGCACGACGCCTATTTCAGCGAACTGCTGGGGGACGTGGAGGAGCCGACGGCTCCGTTCGGACTGACCGACGCCCAGGGCGACGGGTCTGGGATCGTGGAAGCGCGCCTGCCAGTCGAGGCGCCGCTGGCGCGCCGGCTGCGCGAGCGGGCGCGGGCGTTGGGCGTGAGCGCGGCGAGCGTCTGCCATCTGGCGTGGGCGCAGGTGCTGGCGCGGGTTTCCGGCCGGGACGACGTGGTGTTCGGCACGGTTTTGTTTGGCCGCATGCAGGGCGGGAAGGCTCCGACCAGGCGCTCGGCCTGTTCATCAACACGCTGCCGGTGCGCATCCGCATTGGCGAGGAGGGCGCGCGCGACGGAGTGCTGCGGACGCATGCGCAGCTCGCGCGCCTGCTGCGCCACGAGCATGCGTCGCTGGCGCGGGCGCAGCGCTGCAGCGGCGTCCCGGCGTCGGCTCCGCTGTTCACGGCGCTGCTGAACTACCGGCACATCGCCGCCGTCGGCGACGCCGGCGCGCCGGCGCGCGAGGTTTGGGCCGGGATCGAGTTCCTGAAGGGAGAAGAGCGGACGAACTATCCGCTCGTCCTGTCCGTGGACGATCTCGGCGAGGGCTTCGCGCTGACGGCGCAGGTGCGGTCGCCGACCGTCGATCCAGGACGGGTCTGCGCCTATATGCACCTGGCGCTGGAGCGTCTGGCGGAGGCGCTGGAGCGCGCGCCGGCGACGCCGCTGCTCGGCGTGGAGGTGCTTCCCGACGACGAACGGCGGCGGCTGCTCTACGATTGGAACGCCACGGCGGCGGATTATCCGCGCGACAAATGCGTCCACGATCTGTTCGAGGAGCAGGCGGCGCGCACGCCAGACGCAGTCGCGGCGTCGTTCGAGGAACGACAGCTGACCTATGAGGAGCTCGACCGTCGCGCCAATCAACTGGCGCATCGTCTGATCGGGCTGGGGGTGGGTCCCGAGACGCTGGTCGGCGTGTGTCTGGAACGGTCGCTGGATCTGATCGTCGCGCTCTTGGGCGTGCTGAAGGCGGGAGGAGCGTATCTGCCTCTGGATCCAAGCTATCCGGAGGCGCGGCTCGCCTTCATGCTCTCGGACGCGCGGGCGCCCGTGCTGCTCACGCAAAAAGGCTGCTGGATCGGCTGCCGGCGTTCGGAAGCGTTCTGTGCATGGACCGGGACTGGCCGACAATCGCGGCGCAGCCGGACGCCGCGCCAGACCCCGGGCGACCCCCGATAATCTCGCCTATGTCATCTACACCTCAGGGTCGACGGGACGGCCGAAGGGCGTTCCGATCCGACATCGGAGCCTGTCGAATCTGGTGAGTTGGCATCGGCAGGCTTATGAGGTGACGCCATCCGACCGGGCGACGCAGATCGCAGGGCTGAGCTTCGACGCGTCGGTCTGGGAGATCTGGCCGTATCTTGCGTTCGGGGCGAGCGTCCATATCGCCACGGATATGATGCGGTTGGATCCCAGCCGACTGGCGCGCTGGCTGATGGAGCAGCGGATCACTCTGACATTCCTTCCGACCCCGCTGGCGGAGGCTGCGTTGGTCGAGAGCTGGCCAGAGACGAGCGCCTTGCGCGTTCTGCTGACGGGAGGGGACAGGCTCAGTCGCCGGCCAGCTGGCGCGCTGCCGTTCCGAGTGGTCAACCACTACGGGCCGACCGAGAATACGGTGGTGAGCACCTGGGCGGAGGTGTCGGCGCGAGAGGTTTCGGATAGCGCGCCTCCCATTGGCCGGCCATTGCCCAACACGCGCGTCTATGTGGCGGACGCCCATCTGCGGCCGGCCCCGATCGGAGTGGCCGGGGAGCTTCTGGTGGGCGGGGCGCAGCTGACCGCGGGTTATTTGAACCGTCCGGAACTGACGGCGGCGCGCTTTATTGCGGATCCTTTCAGCGGCGACGCGCAGGCGCGGCTGTATCGGACCGGCGATCTGGGACGGTGGCTGCCGGACGGGAACCTTGAGTATCTGGGACGTTTGGACGACCAGGTGAAGATCCGGGGGTTCCGGATCGAGCTGGGGGAGATCGAGGCGGTTTTGGGCCGGCACGCTGCGGTGCGGGAGGCGACGGTCCTCGCGCGCGAGGACGTCCCGGGCGAGAAGCGGCTGGTGGCGTATGTGGCGCCGGCGGCGGATGCGCCGGCCGACCTGGTTTGGGAGCTGCGGACGCATCTTCGCGCCAACCTGCCGGACTACATGATCCCCACGGCGTTCGTGACGCTCGAGCAGCTTCCGCTGACCCCCAACGGCAAGGTCGACCGCAAGGCCCTGCCGGCTCCCGATCGCTTTGGGACGGAGGAAAGCTATATCGCCCCACGGACACCGACCGAGGAGATCGTGGCCGACGTCTGGGCGGAAGTGCTAGGTTTGGAGAGAGTAGGCGTCGAAGATAACTTTTTCGACCTTGGTGGGCATTCTCTGTTGGCGACCAAAGCCTTGTCATTGCTGCAAGAGCGAGTGGGAATCAATCTGCCGATCCGACTGATGTTCGAGTCGCCAACGCCAGCAGCGCTGATCGAACGCCTAATGGCTCAAAGCCGGGCCGAAGACGGCCCCAAAGTGGCGTCGAATGAGCCCGCGGACTTCGGAAGGCAACAACGTGAATCCGAAGCCGCTGGCGAGGGATAATGCATGTAGTCCTTGAAAAGCAACAGGCCTACTTGACGACCTGGACCGGTTTTCGATCCAGCCCGGAATCATTAATTGTTACTCTGAATCAGATGGGCTCTCGTAAAGGGCTATTCTGGTGTTTGCAAGGCTATCGCGAGCTCACACAGCTTGCCGAACATCTTGGATCTGACCAGCCTATCCACGGCATGCGTTCTGGATACCTTGTCATGGACTATACAGAGGAGAATGTCTGCGCGATCGCGTCACATTATGCTTCGGAAATGATTGCCCTACAGCCTAGCGGATCATTCTTGATTGGAGGCAACTGTCAGGGTGGCGTGATTGCATACGCGATCGCATTGCGTCTGCGCGAGCTAGGTCGTGAAGTTTCGCTGCTTTTCTTAATGGAGCAGGGCTCGTTCGCCTACTACGAAGGGCGTGTTGCATTGATTTTCGGCCGTGATAGTCATTTCAATCCCTACGCCCCGGGAGCAGACCCTGACGCAACGTTTCGTACGTCGTATCCGACAGGGCACAGTCGACATCATCAAAGGCGCACATGGACAGTTCTTTGAATCGCCAAACATCGAGACGCTCGCTGAAGCGCTCAGCAGACGCTTAGAGGATGTTATGCACCTTGCATGAGCCTGTGGTGCGTTTGAGCCTAAGGTAGGCGCGGGCAGCCCTGCTGATTTTTCATCTGGCCGAAAAACTCGGTTGGCGCTTTTATTCGAGCGTCCAGAAATGTTCCGTCTCCCGCCAGGAGAGATGATCGATCCTCCGATGCTTCAGCAAAACGATGGCGGACTGACCGGTTGCAGATCAGCCCGCCATGCCCTCATCGAAGCGAGAGATTCAAAGCAGGTCGATGACGAAAGTGCAGTCGAACGCGATTTTGTTCGCGCTTGCGAGCTGGCTCAGATCGACCGCGCCAGAGAGACGGACGGTCGCGGCCTTACCACGGAACTTGCCATCTCCCGAGAGAACTTCATTGTTCCCGGCACGGGGATCGACCCCGTTATGCGGGTCGCGGGCGACGGAGCGGCCGTGGGACTGACAGGCTGAACGGTCGTTCGACCGCGCGACACGAACGCCTTCGCGGAAATGGAAAATGGTCGTCGCCGTCAAGGACGTGCCGTTCCCCTCCGGCACGAAATCCGAAAGGCAGTCGGTCGCAGTTCCTATAACGTAACCGCTGTTTTCAGGCCACGTGTTTGAGAGCGACCGGCTGCGCGTAGGCCCATGGCATGAGCTCGTCGAGTTTGCTCGCGAGATGTCCGTCGACGATCTTCGCGAGGACATCGGCCATATAGGCCATCGGATCGACGCCGTTCAGTTTGCAGGTCTCGATGAGCGACGCGACGATCGCCCAGTTTTCGCCGCCTCCGTCCGAACCCGCGAAGAGCGCGTTCTTGCGATTGAGGGCAATGGGACGGATCGCGCGCTCGACGATATTGGAGTCGATCTCGGTGCGCCCGTCGTCGATAAAGCGCGTCAAGCCGTCCCAGCGTGAAAGCGCGTAGCGGATCGCCTCGGCGAGCTTGGTCTTCTGGCTGATCAGCGCGAGCTTCTCGCGCAGCCATGGCTCGAGGGCGTCGAGGATCGGGCGGGATTTTCCTGTCGCGCTGCGCGCCGGTCGTCCGGGTTCTGCCCGCGGATGTCGCTCTCGATGGCGTAGAGCGCGCCGATGCGCGCCAGAGCCTCACTGGCGATCGGCGCGGGACCTGCTGCGGCGAGTTCGTAGAAGCGCCGGCGGACGTGAGACCAGCAGAAGGCGAGCGACACGCTGTTCTTCTGCGTCAGCGCGCGATAGCCGGCGTAACCGTCGACCTGCACGACGCCCGTGAAGCCGGCAAGATGCGTGAGCGGCTGCTCGGACTTTCGGTTTTGCGCATAGACATAGACTGCGATTGGCGGATCGGCGCCGCCCCATGGCCGGTCGTCACGCGCATAAGCCCAAAGTTGGCCGGTCTTGGTGCGCCCGCGCCCGGGGTCAAGCACCGGCGCCCTTGTCTCGTCGGCGAAGATTTTTGTCGACGATCTGATGTGTTCCAGAAGCCGCTCGTGCACGGGCCGCAAATGCCAGGCGGCGCGGCCAACCCAGTCGGCGAGCGTCGAACGGTCGAGGGCGATCCCCTGCCGGGCGTAGATCTGTGCTTGGCGATAGAGCGGCAAGTGATCGGCGTATTTGGAGACCAGTCATGGGCGATTGTCGCCTCGGTCGGCAGGCCGCCCTCGATCAGCCGCGCCGGGGCCGACGCCTGCACGATAGCGCCCTCGCAGGCGCGGCAGGCGTATTTGGGACGCCGCGTCACCAGCACGCGGAACTGCGCCGGCACGACGTCGAGCCGCTCGGAGACATCCTCACCGATCTGATGGAGCGCCCCTTGCAGCAGGGACAGGCTTTATCCTCGATGTCGACGATGGTTTCGATGCGCGGGAGATGCGCAGGCAGCGCGCCACGGTTCGTGCGGCGCTTTCTGGACGCCTTCTCGCGTTCGGTGGCGGACTTGGCTTCCTCCTCCGCGGCGGCGCCCGCTTCCGTCTGTTCGACCTCTTCGAGCGCGAGCAGCATCTGGTCTTCGGGAAGGGTCTCGGCGCGTCGTCCAAAGCGATGGCGCTGCATCTCCTTGATGATCTGCACGAGACGATCGTTGCGCGCCCGCTCGGCGAGGAGCATCGCCTTCAGTTCGTTAGGATCGTCGGGAAGCGTCTCGACCGCCTGCGCCATAGACGCAGAAGACCATATTTTGTGCCGTCTTTCGACGCTCTCCGACGCCCTGATTCACTGTGTCGCATCATCCCGACAAGGCCGGCGCCGACGTCTCCTTCGCGCAGTACGCGCCGCCAGTCTAGCCCCTCCAGCAGCGCCGAAAATTGCGCCGCCGACAACCGCATCACCCCGTCTTCGATCTTCGGCCAGCGGAACTCGCCGTCCTCCAGTCGCTTGGCGAAGAGGCACACACCCGTGCCGTCCCAGAAGACAAGCTTGATGCGGTCCGCCCTCTTCGCGCGAAAGACGTAGATCGCGCCGTCGAAGGGATCGCACTGTATCGTCTCGCGCACCAGCGCCGCGAGACCCTCCGCGCCCTTGCGGAAGTCGACCGGCTTCGTCGCCACCATCACGCGCACCGCGCCCGTCGGACCGATCATTTGGCGGCTTTCAACGCCCGGATCACCGCAGCGATGGTCTTTGCTTGCGCGCCGCGTCCGACCCGAACCGTGACGCCATCAACTTCAAGTTCGATCGTCGGCGTCGAATCGACTTCCTGGCGCACAGCGCGTCGTTCGCGTTTGGTGAGCGGCGCGGGCGCAGGCCCTTGCGTGACTGCGGGAACGAACAATGGCGGCGCGCCTACGTCCTCGCGAGCCTCGGTCTCTTTGCGCGCCTGACGACGCCACGTAAAAGCTGCTGCGGCGTCAGACCATGCCGCCGCGCCACTTCACAAACGCTCGCGCCCTCCGCGAAGCTCTCAGCGACAATCGCCGCTTTCTGATCCGCGCCCCACGTCCTCCGACGCCCCGAGCCCGTGAAGACCTCGATCCGCCGCGCCGGAAACGCTTCAGGCTCCGGCATATGTTTACGCTCTGAAATCGACATGTGTCGGAGCCCTCTATCGCTCCGATTATCGTCCCTACCGCTCGCTCAAAACAGGTGGGAGCAGAACAGCGCTTACCCTATAACTTCGCCTTTCCGTACATCAATCAGTTGAAGATCGAAGCACATTTTGACTGAGGATCAGCCAAAGGTTCTTAAGATGATAGCGGAAGCTAGGCTCTCTCGAAGATCGCGCCTAAATTCTCCGGCAGCGCCGGCGCCTTCGTGCTTGCAATAATCTCAGGTATTGCGGACGTCGACGCCATTTCTCTGACAATTGCGCGCTTTGGCGCAGCAGGGATCGGCTTTGAAATCCGCCGCGCTGGCGGTTTTGCTTGCTATCCTCTCCAACTTCGTCGTCAAGGTCGGCACGGGTTGGGCTATCGGCGGCAGGAAGGTGGGCCTACGTCTCGCCGCTATTTCTATCATAGCCTTTGGCGCTGGCGTCGTATCTTTAATGATTGGCGCGGCGCGCGGGATTTAGTGACAGCTCCTTCTAAGCCATTTAGAGGCGTGCGATTGGCCGCCTCTGAAGCTCCGCACGTCGTCCTGTTGTGGTCTCAAATGCTCGTTATGATATCAAAAGGCCTCGAGGATAAGCATTGGCGCATAATCGACGCCAAGGCTCTCGTCGATCTTGCGCTTGGGCAACTCGATCTTGCGCTTCGGCGTATTTTCGTATGGAATTGCGCTGAGGATATGAGTGATAACGTTTAGCCGCGCGCTCCTCTTGTCGTCTGATTTCGCGACATGCCAGGGCGCCCATGGCGTATGGGTCGCGGCGAACATGTCGTCCCGAGCGCGCGTATATTCGTCCCAAAGCGCATAGGATTTCACGTCCATTTCAGTCAGCTTCCAAAGCTTACGGCCGTCATTGATGCGGTCGTCGAGACGCTTCGTCTGCTCCCCGGGACTGACTTCCAGCCAATATTTCAGGAGAATGACGCCCGACTCCACGATCGCCTGTTCGACCTTCGGCGCGGCGCTCAAGAATCCTTCGACCTGCTTTTCCGTGCAGAAGCCCATCACGCGTTCAACGCCCGCGCGATTGTACCAGCTACGGTCGAAAATCACGATCTCGCCTCCCGCAGGAAGATGCGGCAGATAGCGTTGAATATACATTTGAGACTTCTCGCGCTCCGTCGGCGCGGGCAGCGCAATGACGCGGAATGTCCGGGGGCTGACGCGCTCGGTCAGAGCTTTGATGACCCCGCCTTTTCCGGCGCCGTCGCGCCCTTCAAATAAGATGCAAATCTTTTTTTGCTCTTGCCGAACCCATTCCTGAAGTTGCACGAGCTCGACATGCAGCCGCGCAAGCTCGGCCTCATAGGTTTTGCGCGGCAGCTTTTCCGGCGCCCCTGATTGCGTCGCCGCGACATCAAGGGGCGCGCCCGCCCCCTTGCCTTTGCCCTTCGCCTTATTCTTCTTGCCCATGGCCCGCTCCGCGCCCGAGACGTCGTTACGCGAAATAAAGATAACGCTGGCTGCGCGGGGCGGCTATCGGAACGTTTTGAATTCGGGTCACGCAGCCAAACTGGCGTGAGCTTCGCCGTCCTCCATAGACGAAGGTTTGTCAGACTTTTGCGATCTGCAACGGTCTGATAGACTCTTGTGCATTGCGGCACCGGTCCCGCTCGTCCGGGCGTGCGCAGTGAGGAATGGCGTATGGCTGAGACCGTCCTCCCTTCTACAAACTTTCTATTCGACTATTGGCGCGACGCCTGTGAGCGTTCGATTCTTTTCCTGGATATCCTTCGTCGCCGAGGCAATGATTATCTCGCGCAGAGCGCTCGCATCGCGCCACATGTTCTGAATTTTGACGCGGAGGTCCTCATTGACGGGCGTGCGCTGCGAAAGCCCGTCAATTACGCCCTTGTGCGCATCGTCCCGCCGGGGGACGTCGCGATAGATCCGGACAAACGGCCCTTCATCGTTTTCGACCCGCGCGCCGGCCATGGGCCCGGCATTGGCGGAATGAAGCACGACAGCGAAATTGGCGTCGCCCTGCGGGCCGGCCATGCTTGCTATTTCGTCGGCTTTCTGCCGCACCCTGTCTCCGGCCAGACAATCGAAGATGTCTGCCGCGCGGAAGCGCAGTTCGTCCGCAAGGTCATTGAACGGCATCCGACCGCCGACGGCAAGCCGGTTCTCATCGGCAATTGCCAGGCAGGCTGGCAGATCATGATGATGGCGGCTTTGGAGCCCGACCTACCTGGCCCGATCCTCGTCGCCGGAACGCCGCTTTCCTATTGGGCCGGCGTCCGCGGCAAGAATCCCATGCGCTATCTCGGCGGGATGCTGGGCGGGACATGGCTCACCGAGTTCACGAGCGATCTCGGCGACGGCGTCTTCGACGGCGCCTGGCTGATCTCGAACTTCGAGTCCAACAATCCGTCCAATACGCTCTGGACCAAGCAGTATAATGTTTATTCGAAGGTCGATACGGAAGGGCCACGCTATCTCGAATTCGAGAAATGGTGGGGCAATCCCGTGCTGCTGAATGGCGAGGAAATCCAGTTCATCGTCGACGACCTCTTCGTCGGCAACCGTCTCGCGGCCGGTGAAATCGTGATGGGCGGCGAAGCCGTCGATTTGCGCAAGATCAAATCCCCGATCATCGTCTTCTGCTCGTTCGGCGATGATATCACGCCGCCCCAGCAGGCGCTCGATTGGCTGCTCGATCTCTATAAGGATGTCGGCGACATCATCGCCAATGGCCAGACGATCGCCTACTGCCTGCATCCGAGCGTCGGACATCTCGGCATCTTCGTCTCCGGCAAGGTCGCCAAGAAGGAGCATGAAGAGTTCGTCTTCAACATCGACCTGATCAACGTAATGCCGCCGGGCCTCTACGAAATAGTCCTGACGGAAGCCGACCCCGCAGCGTCCCATGCGGAGCTGATCTCAGGCAAATATATTGCAAAGCTTTCGCCGAGGACGCTCGACGACATACGCGCGCTGGGCTGTAATGACGACGCAGACGAGCGCCGCTTCGAGACGGTCGCCCGGGTTTCCGAGATCAATAAAGCGGCCTATGAGCGCTTCCTGCAACCAACCGTACAGGCGCTTTCGACGCCCGCGACCGCCGAATTCCTGCGCGAGACGCACCCAAATCGCGTGGCTTTCCGCGCCTTCAGCGACCGCAATCCCGCCATGCGGCCGATCGCCCTCGCGGCGGAACAGATCAAGGCGAACCGCCATCCCGTCGAGCCGGATAATCCCTATTTGGCTTTCGAGAAGATGGCTTCCTCGTGGATCGTCACGAATCTCGACATCTTCGCCAAATGGCGCGAGGCCGTGACGGAAAACATCTTCCTGTCAGTCTATGGCGCGCCGTGGCTGCAGACGGCGGTAGGAATTGCGCCGGCCGGATCAGAAGCGGATGCGATCGCGATCGAGGCTCCCAAGGCCTCAGCGCTCATGGACGCGGCCATGTCGCGGGGCGGGCCGATTGAAGCGGGGTTGAGGGCGTTGCTCTATATCCAGGCGGGCGAAGGCGCCGATGAGCGTCATTTCAACGCCATAGAAGCGTTACGCAGGAGCGCGCCCGAGGGAGAACGGGTGAGCATGCGTGAGCTCAAGGAGATGATGAGCACACAAGCCTCCTTGTTACGGGCCGATTCCGCCACCGCTCTCGATGCGATCTCAAAAATGCTGCCGCAGGACACAGAGCGCCGGAGGAGGCTGCTCGGCACGGTCTATGACCTCGCGACAGCTGACGGCGTTCTTCTTCCAGACCAGATGACGCGCTTCGACCGCGTCAGGGAAGCGTTCGGCCTTGTGGACGCGCATATCGGCGTCCTTCCCGACCTCAAGACAAGCAAGGTGGCCTGATGAAGTCTGCTACCAAGCCTGAAGCCCATGAAAAATATGACCGGTTGATCGAAGCCGCGTCGGGCGCCGGTCCCATCGCAACCGCTGTGGCGCATCCTTGCGACGAGGTATCGCTCAAGGGCGCAATGGAAGCGGCGCGGCTCAAACTGATTGAGCCCATATTGGTCGGGCCGGCGGCGCGCATTCGGGAGGTCGCCGCTCAATTCGGCGCCGAGATCGGCGCTGTGAGGATTGTCGACTCGGCGCATAGCCATGACGCGGCGGCCAAGGCGGTCGAGCTTGTCCGCAATGGCGAAGCGGATACGCTGATGAAGGGCAGCCTGCATACGGACGAAGTGATGTCCGCCGTCGTCGCGCGCGAGACCGGCATTCGCACGTCGCGCCGCATCAGTCACTGCTTCGTCATGGACGTGCCGGGCCATCCGGACCCGCTCATCATCACCGACGCCGCCGTGAATATTGCGCCCACGCTCGAAGAGAAGGTCGACATCGTGCAGAACGCCGTAGATCTTGCCCATGCGCTACGGTTTCCCGAAGTGCGCGTGGCCGTCCTTTCGGCCATGGAGACGGTCAATCCAAAAGTGCAGTCGTCGATGGACGCGGCCATGCTGAGCAAGATGGCCGACCGGGGCCAGATCACTGGCGCCCTTGTCGACGGCCCACTTGCGCTCGACAACGCCATCGACGACGAGGCGGCGGCGACGAAGAAGATCGTATCGCCCGTCGCCGGCCGAGCCAATGTGTTGGTGGTTCCCGATCTCGAAGCCGGCAATATGCTTGCCAAAAGCCTCACCTTCCTTGCGGGCGCGGACAGCGCCGGCGTCGTGCTCGGCGCGCGCGTTCCGGTGATCCTCACGAGCCGCGCCGACTCGCTCATCGCCCGTCTCGCCTCCTGCGCGGTGGCCGCGCTTCTCGTCCAATCACGCCGCGACGCGGCGGCGAAGCGGAGCTGAGCGCCGCCATGCAGACGGGAGTCGCGCAGGTTCTTGCAGGCAAAAAGGCGCTCGTCGTCGGCGTGGCCAACGATCAATCGATTGCTTATGGCTGCGCGAAGGCTTTTCGCGCCGCGGGGGCCGAAATCGCCGTCACCTGGCTGAACGACAAGGCGCGGCCGCATGTCGAGCCGCTTGCGAAGGCGCTTGGCGCGGACATTCTGGCGCCGCTCGACGTGACCAGGCCCGGCGAACTCGAGGCGGTCTTCAAGCTGATTTCAAACCGATGGGGACGGCTCGACATTCTCGTTCATTCCATCGCCTTCGCGCCGAGGGAAGATTTGCAGGGCGGGCTGCTCGATTGCTCGGCGGAAGGCTTCGCCAAGGCCATGGACATCTCGTGCCACTCCTTCATCCGCATGGCCCGCCTTGCAGCGCCGTTGATGACGGATGGCGGCGCGATGTTCGCCATGAGCTATATCGGCGCCGACCGCGTCGTTCCCAATTACAATGTCATGGGGCCAGTCAAGGCTGCGCTGGAATCGGCATGCCGCTATCTCGCCTATGAACTCGGACCGAAAGGCGTTCGCGTCCATCCCGTCTCGCCCGGCCCGTTGAAGACGCGCGCGGCCTCCGGCCTCAAGGACTTCAACCTCATGCTGAATGAAGCCGCCTCCAAGGCGCCTCTCGGCGAGTTGATCGACATTATGGATGTGGGCTGGACCTGCGCATATCTCGCGACGCCCTTCGCCCACAGGCTCACGGGCGACACGGTCTATATCGACAGCGGCGCCAGCATCGTGGCCTGACGGGAGAGAAAATGTCCGCCATCGCCGTCGTCAACGCCGGTTCTTCGAGCATCAAGTTTGCAATCTTCGGCGCTTTAGAAGCGCCAGCGCTCCGACTCAAGGGCCTCATCGAAGGGATCGGCGCGACGCCTCGCGCCAAGTTGTCCGGCCCTGGCGGTGAGACCGTTTTAAAAGAAGACCTGCCGCCTGACGGCTTCGATCACGCCGCCGCGACGCGCGCCATGATGCGCATCGCCGCCCCCTGGCTCGACGGCGGGGATATAGCGGTCGTGGGTCATCGCGTCGTGCATGGGGGCGGCGAATTTTCCGCGCCCGCGCGCGTGACCGAAGCCTGCGTCGAAAAGCTCGCCGCCTTTGTTCCGCTGGCGCCGCTACATCAGCCGCATAACCTCGCGGTGATTCGAGCCTTGCTCGCCGAGCATCCGCTGCTCCCGCAAGTCGCCTGCTTCGACACGGCATTCCATACGAGCCAGCCGCCCATCGCTCAAGCTTTCGCGATCCCGCGGCAATATTCGCAGGCCGGCGTGCGGCGCTATGGCTTCCACGGCATCTCCTATGAATATGTCGCCAGCAGATTGAAGGAGATCGCGCCGGACATCGCCAAGGGGCGCGTGATCGTAGCGCATCTCGGCAATGGCGCGAGCCTCTGCGCCATGAAGGACGGCAAGAGCGTCGCGAGCACAATGGGTTTCACCGCTGTCGACGGCCTCGTCATGGGCACGCGTTGCGGCGCGATCGACCCTGGAGTTCTGCTCCATATGATCGACCAATTCGGCTTCAACGCCCGTGATCTCGAAGACTTGATTTATCGCAAATCGGGCCTGCTCGGCGTCTCGGGCATATCTTCCGATATGCGCACGCTACGCGCCTCCTCCCAGTCGACGGCCAGGGAGGCGATCGCGCTTTTCGTTTATCGCATCGTCCGCGAGATCGGCTCGCTTGCAGCCGCGCTTGGCGGCCTCGACGCCATCGTCTTCACCGGCGGCATCGGCGAAAACGACCCCGAGACCCGCGCGGAAGTCGCTGCGGGTTGCGGCTGGCTGGGCGTGGTCCTTGATGGCGAAGCAAATCGCCGCGGCGAAATACTTGCCTCAAGTGAAGGCTCTCGAGTCGCGATACTCGTCATTCCGACGAACGAAGAACTTGAGATTGCGAAAAGCGCGTGGCGGATTGCCTGCTCTCGGGATTTCGCCGCCTGATATTCTGTTAAAAAAAGGAATCATTAGTGGAGCTACGGTCTTAAGAAGCTGTTAAACTACGATTGAGTCGGCGAATGGCCAAGCTTCTGGCTGTAACGCCGCAATGGGGAATGGCTTAGATGGCAGGAAAAACCACGCTGTTGATTGCGGCAGCCGTCATCGGGGTTGGGGCGTTCTTCGGCTATCAATATTGGCAGGAAAAGCAGAACGCGCTGCCCGCCGGCATCGCCTCCGGCAATGGACGCCTCGAAGCCAAGCTCGTCGACATCGCGCCGAAGGAATCGCTGCGCGTCAAACAGATCTTCTACGAGGAGGGCGACCTTGTGAAGCCGGGCGACGTGGTGGTGCAGATGGACACCAACACTTTGCAGGCCCAGCTCGAGGAAGCCAAGCTCAACGTCGTCGCCACGCAGGAGAAAGAAGCGGTCGCCAAGGCGACGATCGCGCGCAGCAAGGCCCAGATCGAGCTCGCCAGGGTTGAAGTCAATCGCAGCAAGAATCTTGTCGCCCAGCGCGCCGGGTCCCAGCGCGAGCTCGACGTGCGCAACACGACGCTGAAGACGACAACCGCCGCGCTACAGGAAGAAGAAGCCAAGCTGCGGACGATCCAGCAGGAAGTGAATGTCGCGAAGGCGAAGGTCACGACGATCCAGACGCGAATCGACGACGCAACTCTCCACTCGCCCATTCTCGGCCGCGTGCTCTACAAGCTGGCCGAGGTCGGAGAGGTGCTCGGCGCCGGCGGCAAGGCGATGACGCTCGTCAATCTCGAAGACGTCTATATGGAGATTTTTCTTCCGTCCGCCGACGCCACGAGAGTGAAGCTCGGCGCAGAAGCGCGTATCGTCGGCGACCATACGCCGGGCCGTGCGGTCCCCGGCCTGGTCAGCTTCGTTTCGCCGGAAGCGCAATTCACGCCCAAGCAGGTCGAGACGAAGAGCGAGCGCGAAAAGCTGATGTTTCGCGTGAAGATCAAAGTGCCTGAAAAAATCGTCAGCTCCTATATCGACTACGTCAAAACTGGCGTGCGCGGCGTCGGCTATGTGAAGCTCGATCCAGCCGTCGAATGGCCCGCCTGGCTGCAGAGCGCGGCCGCGCCCCCGGAAACGGCGGGCAAGAATGCCCAGCGTTGACGCGCGCGAGGCCTCGCAGGCCATGAGTGCGAAGGCGCTTCAGGCGACGAGGCCGGAAGAGCAAAACCCTTCGGAGCGCGCGCCGGTCGTTTCCGTTTCCGGCGTCACCCATCGCTACGGGGCCGCCATCGCGGTCGACGATCTGTCGCTCAACATCCCGGCCGGCCTCATGGTCGGCATCATCGGGCCGGACGGCGTGGGCAAATCGACGCTGATGGCCCTGATCGCGGGCTCGAAGAAAATCCAGCAAGGCAAGGTGATCGCGCTTGGCGGCGACATGGCCGACGCGCGGCACCGCCGCGACGCCTGCCCGCGCATCGCCTATATGCCGCAGGGCTTGGGCAAGAATCTCTATTTTGAGCTGAGCGTCAAAGAGAATGTCGACTTCATGGCGCGGCTCTTCGGCCTGTCGGCCGCCGAGCGGCCCGCGAAAGTGAAGGAGCTGCTCGACGCCACGGGCCTCGGGCCATTCCCGGACCGTCCTGCCGGCAAGCTGTCCGGCGGCATGAAGCAAAAGGTTGGCCTCTGCGGCGCGCTGGTGCACGAGCCCGATCTGCTCATTCTCGACGAACCGACGACGGGCGTCGATCCGCTGTCGCGCCGCCAGTTCTGGACGCTGATCGACGACATCCGCGCCGGCCGGCCGAGCATGAGCGTCATCATCTCGACGGCCTATATGGACGAAGCCCAGCAATGGGACTGGATCGTCGCCATGGACGCCGGCAAGGTGCTGGCGACCGGCACGCCCGCCGAGCTGATGGCGCGCACGGGCACGAGCGATCTCGAGAAATGCTTCATCCAGCTTTTGCCGGAGGAGAAGCGCACGGGCCATGTCGAGCTGACGATTCCGCCGCGCCCCGAGGGCAAGAAGGAAATCGCCATCGACGCGAAGGGGCTCACGCGCCGCTTCGGCGATTTCGTCGCCGTCGACCATGTGACGCTGACGATCGAGCGCGGCGAAATCTTCGGCTTCCTCGGCTCAAACGGCTGCGGCAAGTCGACGACGATGAAGATGCTCACCGGCTTGCTGCCGCCGACCGAAGGCTCGGCGACGCTTTTCGGCCAGTCGGTCGAGGCCGGCAGCATCGAGGTGCGCAACAATATCGGCTATATGACGCAGGCCTTCTCGCTCTACGGCGAATTGACCGTGCGCCAGAATTTGGTGCTCGACGCGCGGCTCTATCACATCGAGCCGAAAAAGGCGCAGGAGCGCATTGAGCAGCTCGTCGAGAAATTCGGCCTCGGCCCCTATATGGACGCGCTGGCCGGCGATCTGCCCATGGGCCTGCGCCAGCGCCTGTCGCTGGCCGTCGCCGTTCTGCATGACCCGCCGCTGCTCATTCTCGACGAGCCGACCTCGGGCGTCGATCCGGTGGCGCGCGACAGTTTCTGGGAATTGTTGATCGACCTCTCGCGCAATCAGGGCGTCACGATCTTCGTCACCACCCACTTCATGAACGAGGCGATGCGCTGCGACCGCATCTCCCTGATGAACGCCGGCAAGGTGCTCGCCTGCGACGACCCGCAGAAGCTGATCGAAGCGCGCGGCGCGGCGACGCTGGAAGAGGCCTTCATCGGCTATATGGAGGACGCCATCGGCGCCGCCGCCGCCGGCAAGGCCGAGGAAGCCGCCGCCGCGGCGGCCGACAAGGCGCTGGAAAAGCCGGAGCCGCGGCATCTCTCCGGCATGGCGCTGCGCATCGGGCGCATGCTCGCCTACAGCGCCAATGAGGCGATGCAGATCCTGCGCGATCCCGTGCGCCTGGCTTTCGCCTTTGTCGGCTCCGCGCTTCTGATGCTCGTCTTCGGCTTCGGCATCACGACGGATGTCGAGCATGTCCGCTATGCGGCGTTCGACCAGGATCAGTCCCCCGAGAGCCGCGCCTATCTTCAGCAATTCGCGGGAACGCCGCGCTATTTTCGCGAAACCCGGCCCGTCGGCTCGGCGGAGGATTCGCTGAAGCGCCTTCAGTCGGACGACATCTCCCTCGTCGTCGAGATCCCTCCGAATTTCGGGCACGATCTTCGCAAGAACGCCCGTCCCGAGGTGCTGGCGCAGGTCGACGGCGCCAACACTTTCCGCGGCGAGACCGTCTCTCAATATGTGCAGGGCGTTCAGGACAAGGCCTTGCAGGATCCGGCCAACGGGCTGGATCTGAAGCCGCCGAAATACCGGGCGAACTTCCAGGACCGCTATATGTACAATCCGACGTTCGAGAGCGTCTATGCGATGGTCCCGAGCGTTCCGCCGATCCTGCTCATTCTCATCCCCGCCATTCTGATGGCGATCAGCGTCGTTCGCGAGAAGGAGCTGGGGTCGATCATCAATTTCTATGTGACGCCCACCGGACGTCTCGAATATCTGCTTGGCAAGCAGCTCCCCTATATCGTCATCGGCATGCTGAATTACTTCATCCTCGTCATTATGGCGATTGTGGTGTTCGGCATTCCGATCAAGGGGAGCTTCCTGATGCTCACGCTTATCACGCTCCTCTACGTGACCGCGACGACGGGCCTCGGGCTCGTTATTTCCACATTCGTGTCGAGCCAGGTCGCCGCTGTCTTCATTACGGCGATCATCACCCTGGTCCCGACCATTCAGTTCTCCGGACTCCTGCAACCGGTCTCGACGCTCGCGGGCCGCGCCAAGATGGTCGGCACGATCTGGCCGACGACCTATTACATGCATGCGAGCAAGGGCGCCTTCACGAAGGGGCTCGGCGCCGATCTCCTCATGCAGGACGTGATTTTCCTCGCCTGCTGCATTCCCGTTCTGTGGGCCGTAAGCACGCTTGCGCTCAGGAAGCAGGAGAAATAGGCGATGAAATCCCTGCTCAACATCTTTTACCTCGGGGTCAAGGAGCTGCGCAGCCTCGGCAGCGATCTCGTCATGATGTTTTTCGTCGCCTACGCCTTCACCGGCACGATCTATATCCAGGCGACCGGCACATCGAGCGAGGTGAACAACGCTTCGATCGCCTTTGTCGACGAGGATCATTCCGCTCTCTCAAAGGAGCTGATCAACGCCTTCTATCCGCCCCGCTTTCAGGAGCCGGAGCTGATCGACGCCTCCGAGGTGGAAACGGCGATGGACGAAGGTCGCTTCATGTTTGTCGTCACCATCCCGCCGCGCTTCGAATCCGACCTGCGCACGGGGCGCCATCCCGACATTCAGCTCAGCATCGACGCCACGGCCATGCAGCAGGCCGCAATCGGCGCCGGCTATATCAAGAATATCATCAATCAGCGCGTGACCTCTTTCTTCAGCCGCGCGAGCGGCGCGACGCCGCAGCCGATCAATCTCGTTATTCGCCGTCTCTTTAACCCGAATGGCGTCACCTCTTGGTTCGCGAGCGTGGTCGGCATCATCAATCAGGTGACGATGCTCACCATCATTCTGACCGGCGCAGCCGTCATCCGAGAGCGCGAGCATGGCACTCTGGAGCACTTGCTCGTGATGCCGCTGTCGGCTTTTGAAATCGCTATGGCGAAAGTATGGGCGAACAGCCTCGTCATCCTGCTGGCGACGGCGGCCTCGCTCTATCTGATCGTGATGAAGGCGCTCGAAGTGCCCTTCGCCGGCTCCATCCTGCTCTGGTTCACCGGGGTCCTTCTCTATCTCTTTTTCGCCACGGCGCTCGGCATCTTCCTCGGCACCATCTCGCAATCCATGGCGCAATTCGCGCTGCTGATCATTCTGGTGGTGGTGGTGCTGCAGCTTCTCTCCGGCGGCAACACGCCCGTCGAGAGCCAGCCGATCTGGCTGCAATATATGACCTTCTTCCTGCCATCGCGGCACTTTGTGAGCTTCTCGCAGAAGATCATCTATCGCGGCGGCGGCATAGAGGCCGTCTGGCCGCAATTCGCCATGGTCGCGGCCGTTGGCCTCGCTTTCTTCAGCTACAGCCTTTCGCTGTTCCGTAAATCCATCGCGGTGACGAAATAATGAACGTGATCCTTCGCAAGAGTGGCGGGCGACCGACCTCCGGAGAACGCTATTTCCGCAATCTGAACGGCAAGCTGGCGGCGCTGAGGACGAAACGAAGACTGCCCTTGATCGGATTTGCGCTCGCGCTCAACGGCTGCGCACTTGGTCCTGACTTTCTGCCCCCGGAGGCCTCGGTTCAAGAGAACTGGATCGAGAAGAAAGACAAGCGAGTCTCCAACAAGGAAGTAAAGAGCAACTGGTGGCGGGCCTTCAAGGACCCGACGCTCGACCGGCTTGTTTGTCTCGCCGCCGAACAGAACCTTCCGGTGCAAATTGTCGGCCTGCGCATTCTTGAAGCGCGCGCGCAGCTCGGGATCGCCATCGGGCAGATGTTTCCACAGCAGCAGGAAGGCACGGGCTCGGCGACCTGGAACAAAGTCAGCCAGCAGGCGGCAAACCGCTCGCAGCTCCCCACCCACCACTTTGCGGATTACTCGATTGGGATGGACGCTTCCTGGGAAATCGATTTCTGGGGGCGCTACCGGCGGGGCGTCGAGGCCGCCGATGCAACCATGTCGCGCTCAATCGCGGATTATGACAACGCCCTTGTTTCGCTGACCGCGGAGGTGGCGCGGACCTATGTGTCGCTCCGCACCTTCGAAACGCTTCTTGAGATCGCCCGCGAGAACGTGCGCCTGCAGAAAGAGGGCTTGCAGATCGCCCAGGCGCGCTTCCGCGCCGGCGCCACTTCCGAGCTCGACGTCGCCCAGCAGAAAGCCTTGCTCGAGAACACGATCGCCAATATTCCGCAATTCCAGACCGGCGTGCAGCAAGCCAAGAACGCTTTAAGCGTCCTGCTCGGCCAACCGCCGGGAGGCGTGGACAAGCTGCTGCATGGCGCACAGCAAATCCCCTACGCGTCGCCGCGCGTCAGCATTGGCCTGCCAGCCGAGTTGCTCAGACGGCGTCCCGACATTCGGGCGGCTGAGATGAACGCCGCCGCCGAGAGCGCCCGCATTGGGATTGCCGAATCGGACCTCTATCCGCGCTTCTTCCTGTTCGGCGAAATCGGGGTAGAGTCAGCCGATATCGCCAAGCTGTTCGCGCCGGGTAGCTTGTTCCTCACAGTAGGGCCATCCTTCCGGTGGTCCATTCTCAATTATGGCCGCATCGCCAACAACATCCGGGCTCAGGACGCACGCCTCCAGCAGACCCTCGTAAATTACGAAGACACCGTGATCAGGGCCGCCCGAGAAGTAGAGGATGCGCTCATCGCGTTCCTGAAAGCTCAGCAGAGCGCAGCGTCGCTCCGCAGATCTGTCGCCGCTGCACAACGGGCGGTCGAACTCTCCTTCATCCAGTATCGGGAGGGAGCCGAGAATTTTCAGCGCGTGCTGGATGCGCAGACCCGGCTCCTCGATGAGCGCAACCGTCTGGCTCAGACGCGCTCGGACATCGCGAATAATCTCGTCGCGCTCTACAGAGCTCTTGGCGGCGGCTGGGAGATTCGTGAGGGCAAACCTGTTGTTCCGCCCGTTACGCAGGCGCAAATGGCCAGCCGCACGGATTGGGGCAATCTGCTTCCTGCGCAGGTCCCTCCGCCTACGCCCGATTTGACTTTGCCCACCCCTGCGGGACAAACTCCACTGCTGTTACCGCCAGATTACGAGGCTGCGCCGATGCCGCCTGCAAGGCCGGCCAATCCATGAAAGGACTAGGCTCAGGACTCGTTGATTGAGATAGAATGCGACGGCTGCTGCGATGCGAATGGCCGAAAAGAAGGCGTGGGCGCATCGATCGTAGCGTGTGGCGATGCGCCGCAAGTCCTTAAGTTTTGCGAAGAGGTTTTCGATCTTGTGCCGGTGGCAATAGAGCCTTATCGTAATCGAGTGGCGCCCTGCGGCTTTTGGTAGATGGAATGCAGGGCTCTGTCCCACGCTTCTTGAGCGCCGCGCGGAACCAGTCGCTGTCATAACCCTGTCGGCGATCATAACGGAAGCGGGCGGGAGAGCGTCGAGCATTAGCCGCGCGCCCTTGTGGTCGCTCATCTGATCTTCGGTCAGCAACACACGAGCGGCTTGCCGGCGCTGTCGCAGACGACGTGAAGCTTGGAGTTCAACCCGCCTTTCGTGCGGCCGATGCAGCGGGAAAGAACCCCATTTGGCGCCATCAAAAAAATGAGCTCGATCCGAGACCCTAACAGCGTAGCGCCAATTAAACTCCATAGTTCGTTCGCCCGTGACTTCTCAGTCAACCGCTTGCGGCGCGGTGTGACGCTAACGAGTCAGGTCCAAAGTGTCGGAAGATCGCTTGCGACGCCGAGCAGGACTTTCACCCTAATGCTTGAGCATCTGTTGACGCTCATAACCTTTGGCATGGAATATTTACCAGAAGACATCTGTGAAGGGGCTTATGAGCCATCTTGCTGCACCACCTTGATGGCGCGCTATGCAGCTTATTAGATTACGATATACGTGAGCCCTTGCCGGAACGCATGGTTGATTTGTTCAAAATAATTGAACAGCGACGGTTCTGCGTCCTCGATACTGGCTCCAACGATTATGTCGGGCTTGGCGCTCTTGTCCAAGCATGGGGCCACTAAGGATATAGAGGCGATGCTCTAGTGTCGTACGGCCTCGCATCGCGTTATCGGCGAGACTTAGGCAGCTGCATAAGCCTCATCATCGAAATGGGAACCGTTGCTCTATCACGACGTTTCCCTAGCAGGTCGCCTCAGGGGAATAAGGTGGTCAAGAAAATTCTTCTCATCGCTTTCATTGTCGCTGGCTTTGGCTCAACACAAACGGCCAAGGCGGGATGCGGCTATTATTTCGTCCCCCAGCCCGTTAGCGCCCGGGTTATTTACCTCGATGGCGCGCCAAGGCGCGACGGCTTCTGGAGGTGCAGATTGACTCCGAGATATCGCTGGTTATGCGACGGATGGGAGGGGCCTGGATATTCGTTCGATGGCAACATTGTCACCTGTTATTGATTTTGCGTCGCGCCTCCTTTGATTAAGGGATGGTTTGGCGAGCCTAGCTCTCGCACTAGTGAGGTTGATCCTCTGCCGCGAGCTTGCAGAAAACTCTCTGATTTAATAAATGGTTGTCGGTCTTCAAGATTTTTTCATTGCCAGTCATGAGCAGCGATCTATGTTGAAAGGAGTGAGCCTTGGCGCTCACTCGCGCAGCGTTTTTGAAGATCGGCGCTGGCCATGCGTTCCTACTTGTCCATCCCCCTTCTGATTATCGTCGCTCTTAATCATTCTCAAGTTGCAAGTGCTCGCGTTTTTATCCACGTCGACCTTTCCAGCTAGACGATGCATGTGCAGTCCTCCCGCAAAAGTTATTCATGGCCGGTCTCAACCGCACGCGCAAGATGTGTAACCCCTCGTGGCAATTATTCTGCCACAAGCCTGCAAAGGATCCACTACTCACAAAAATACGACATGTCTACAATGCCCCATTCGATCTTTTTCCGCGGGGGTGTAGGGGGTCATGATCTTTGGCCACCCTGCTAGGCCGGCCATCGGCGGCCGAAGGCGCTAAGTCTTCAACGGGTTATCTCGCACTCGGCCGCGTGGGGGATTTGGCCACTTCCGGGCGGATTTTGGCCGATCTGGCGGGTTTTGTGGCCAAAGGCGGCCGCAGGCGGGCGGCGCGCAACCGTTTGCGTTCATTGGGGATGCGCCGGGGCGGGGCTCCGGCGAGGGACGCGGGGAGGGGGGGGCGAGTCTTCGCGCGTGGACAAAATGCGCAAAAGTGGCCAAAGATCGCTGCTATGTCGAAGTAAAACAGCGTGTTGCGATTTTTTGTGGCCAAAGGCGGCTCAAGCGCCCGGATGGGAACGCATTAGTCCTTAAAGGCGACGGTCATGGTCAGCTCCTTACCCCGACGCGCGGCGATAAACTGAGCGGCGCCGAGGTCGACGATCTCGGTGGACTGGGTATCGATGGCGCGGCTCGAAGCATCCATGCATGCGCCCACCTGTCTCGGCGGAACCTTGGGAAGAACCAGCTTGACGACGATGGGTAGAATGACCATCAGGTGCTCGCCCTTACAAGCAGCACAATTAATAGTGACCGATCGGAGCCCCTTGCCGTCTTCTCGCGACTGAACGTCGAGCGTGGTCGTTTGGACCGAATAAGAGCAGGTTCGCCCATATCCGTCCTTGCACTCGCCTTTATAGGCATTCGCCCGCCAACTTCGTGCCAGAGGCGCCGCCTCGAAGCGCTCCCCGAAATTATCAGCCGTTAGGGGCGAGGCCGCGTAGGCCGGGGCGACGCCGAGCATTGCGGCGATGGTGAGAAAAGAGAGAAAGAAGCGCATCTGACCCCTCCTATCTGGAGCCACGTTTGACTTTCGGTTGATCACGAGCTGGCATAATCACACCTAAATTCAGGCCAGCGCGCGCGACTGTAAGCTTACCGAGAAACCCGCCGACATCCATTTCCTCGAACCCCTCATAGGTAAAGCGCAGAGTTCGCCTGCATTTTTTGGTCTGTGACTTATCGATCGTGTCGCAGTCCCGCTCGATCATTTTGCGCTCGCTGTCTGGATAGAGCGCCGTGAAATCGACCCGGCTGCGCGGACCAGTGCATCTGAAGTCTCCAACGTCGGCATAAAAGCAATTTAGTTCGACCTGAAGGATTTTCATGTCCCACTTATGGGTCTGGACAGAGAGGTCGCCCGCAGAAATTGCTGTAAAATCGGAAGATGATGCGAATGCGCCGGCGATTCTTTCAAGGCGGGCAGACATATCCTCAGACGTATCTGCCGAGGGCCGCTCATCATTTACGTTCGCTGCGGCTTTCGGCGGCTCTGGGGGCTCGGGCGCGGCGGCGGCCGTCTCAGTCTGCGTCGGCGAGGCCGGCGCAATGGCAACCGAAGGCTCTGAAGCGTTATTTGCCGCCTCGATCGGCGGGCAAGATGGCGCCGGCGCCTGCTTTTCGGGCTTGAGGGCGTATCCGAAAGCAACGGCTAATATCAAGCCACACAAGTATAGGATCGGCCGCATGTAATTTTTCCTCCTACAAAAGCCGCTCCGTCCAGAATACGCGCCCGTGCACCCGGAGCTGCTCCGCATCGGCCTTTGAGAGACGTAGGGGAGGATACACGGCTGAATTGTCAGAAATCAGCGTGAGCGTCCCGTCTATTTGACGCTGGACCCGCTTAATAAGGACGTTTTCGTCGATCGAGACGACATAGATCGCGTCTCCCACGATCTCTTTCTGGGAGCGATCGACAAGGACGATCGAGCCGTCCTTGATCGTCGGCTCCATGGAATCGCCGCGCGCCTTAATGAACTCGACGCGGCTTGTGTTCGCGCCGAGTTCCCGTAGGCGAGCGCGTGAAAACGAGAAGGAAGCTTCTCCGCGTTGAGCGTCGTTTTTGGCGCCGTGGCCGGCGGACGCGGTGACGGACAGCAGCGGAATCGAAATCGGGTCAGAGACATCTATGTCCTGCCTAATAGCCGAAACGTCCTCTCCCATAAGGACGGAGACGTCCATATTGAGGGCCTTGGCAAGTTTCTCCATCATTTTCATGCCCGGCACGACGTTTTCGTTGGCGTAGCGGGTCAAATTCCGCACGGAAATCCCTGAAATTCGTGAAAAAGCGGACTTTCCGCCAGCCCTCTGGATGGCGGCGTCAATTCGCTTCGCGAGCGGCGTTCTGTGGTCCTCCCCACCGTCGGACAATCATGTCTCCACAAGGACATCTATGGACTTGACGATAGGACACCAATGTCCTACCCTTCAACAAGTTGAAGTTGCGGAAATGCTTAACATGCCCCCTGGACCGACGCCAAATACGACCGCCGGCGCCGCCCCGCGCCGGGTCTGGACTCAGGCCGACATTATCGCGGCGCTCGCAAATCGCGAGGCGCGCATCACTAAGCTCGCCCAGCGCGTCGGCCTCGAACGCAGCACGCTCTCCAAGGCGCTCACCACCCGCGATATGGCGCCGTCCCACCGGATCATCGCCGCCGCGATTGGGGCAACGCTGCACGAGCTGTTTCCCGATTGGTATGGGCCCGACAACAAGCCCCTGCCGCCGCCGCTTGATCACGGCTGACCCTTTCCGGGCGCGCCCCCCTTGAGCGCCCGGATCGCGCGGCGGGCCTGCTCCCGCCCCAGGCTCCTCGGCCCGCCGCGCTTTTCATTCACAGGCTGCGAAGAGACCCATGAACCGCCGAAATCTTGCGCTCGATAAATTGTTCGTCCCCGAGACCCGCATCCGCACGCTCGACCGAGCCTGGGCAGAGGCGATCGCCGCGAATATGGCCGAGCGGGGACAGTTGCAGCCCATTCTAGTCCGTCAGGAAGGCGAGCGCTTTCGCGTCATCGCCGGCGAGCATCGCTATGAGGGCGCGAAGATGCTGGGCTGGACGATGATCGACTGCAGCGTCGTCGGCGAGGAGGTGTCTGACGAAGAGCTCGAACTCTACGAAATCGACGAAAATCTATTTCGCAACGACCTGTCGCCGCTGGAGCGCGATATCAGCCTTGCGCGGCGAAAGGAGCTTTACGAGCGTCTGAGCCCGAATGCGGCGACCCACGGCGGTGACCGAAAATCAAAACGACAAAATGTCGCTTTGATCGCCTTCTCCAAGGACGCGGCCCGCAAGACGGGCCTCAACAAGCGCACAATCGAGCGCTCAGTAGCTCGCATCAGGAACCTCGCGCCCGAGGTCATTGCGGCGCTGAGGGGCTCGCCGATCGCCGACAACGCCTCGGAAATCGAGGCGCTCTCCAAGATGCCGCGCGACCAGCAAATCAAGATCGCAGGCGCGATCGCGCGCGGGACGAAGACTCTGCTCAACGCCCGCAAGGCGGTGGGACTCGCGCCCGCGCTGCCGGACCCGACCGACGCGGCCTACGCGAAGATCGAGGCCGCCTGGGCGCGCGCGCCGAAGGCGGCGCGCGAGAAGTTCCTCGACGCGATCCTGCCCACCTGGCGCAAGCTGAAGGTCACGATCGAAGAGCCGGCGCCGAAGGCCTCCGACGCTCCCGCCAATGACGACGAGGCGGGAGACGAGGAATGACGCGCGAATTTGACTGCATCGAGTGCGGCCGGCGCATCGTCAGTTTTGGCCTCTGTCCGGGGGCAGATCACTCCCTCTGCGGGATGTGTCTGGTGAACCCTGGCTGGTTCAAGATCGCAGCCGTGCGGGCAGTCGTCGATCCTGACCACGATGGCCTCGACGCCGTCGAACGTCTCCAATCAAAGGAGACGCGCTGACCCATGGCTCGCGGCGCCCGCATCATCCCCCTGCCCGCTTCCGAGCGCTCTCGCGAGATCGCGATCGAGGGCGACAAGCGTCAGATCGAGATCACCTTCGAGTCGACTCTGACGGGGCGGCAGCGCCAGACCATGCAGGCGCGGGCCGCGTTGCTCCAATATTGCGACGCCAAGGCGGTGACGGGCCTGTCCATGCTGGCGGCTTATGAAGCCACGGCGCGCGAGGCCAATGCCGGCCTGTTGCCCGCCCATCTGCAGTCCCTCGTGCCCGTGGCCAATGACCGCTCCGGCGGATCCGCGCGCCTCTCCGCGCGCACGCTGCGCCGCTGGGCGGCGGATCGCAAGAAGGCTGGCGTCGCCGGCGTCGCGCCGTCGAAGACGCGCGAGCGCGAGCCCGCCCCCGCGTGGATGGACGCCTTCCTGAGCTATTACGCGCGGCCGATGAAGCCCTCGATCGCCGACGCGATGCGTCAATGGCAAGAGGATCATCCCGAAGCGACGCTGCCCTCCTATTCGGCCGTGCGCGCCGCGCTCGACAAGCTCTCGCATATGGAGCGGGCGCGGGGCCGCGAAGGCCGCCTCGCGCTGAAGGCGCGGCAGGCCTATGTCAAGCGCGACACCTCGGACCTCTTGCCCGGCTCGGTCTACGCGGCCGACGGCACCACCTGGGACCGCGAGGTCGAGCATCCGATTCACGGTCGGCCCTTCAAGCCGGAAATAACGGCGATCATCGACGCGCATACCCGCATGTGCGTGGGCTGGAGCGCCGGGCTCGCCGAGGGCTGGCAGGGGACGATCGACGCGTTGCGCCACGCCTGCTCGGCCTGCATTCCCGCGATCTTCTACTCCGATCGCGGCTCGGGCTACGTCAACGAGCGCATGGATTGCGAGATCACGGGATTCCTCGCGCGCCTCGGCGTCACGCCCATGCGCGCGCTGCCTTATCATTCCTGGGCCAAGGGCAATGTCGAGGCATTTCAGAAGCAATGGATCACACTCGCCAAGCGCGCGCCGACCTTCACTGGCGCGGGCATGGACAAGGAGGCCAAGCAGCTCGTCTTCAAGACGACGCGGCGCGACATCGCGCTCGTCGGCGCGTCCCGGCTGCTGACGTCCTGGGGCGACTTCCTCGGCGAGGTCGCGGATTTCATCGGCAAATATAATGCGCGCCCGCATCGCGGCCTGCCGCGCATGCGCGACGCGGAGACGGGCGTCAAGCGGCATCTCTCGCCCAATGAGATGTGGGCGAAGGCCATCGCCGAGCGCGGCTTCGAGGCGATGGTCCCGACGCCGGAGGAGATGGACGATCTCTTCCGCCCCTATGAAATCCGCACGGCGCGCCGCTGTTGCGTGCAGCTCGGCACGAACTCCTATTTCGATCTCGCTCTCGACCCCTTCCACGAGCAGGAAGTCATGGTCGGCTACGACATGCGCGACGCTACGCGCGTCTGGGTGCGCGAGATCGACAAGACGAAAGACGGGCGAATCCCGGGCCGGCTGATCTGCGTCGCCCGCTTCGAGGGCAACAGCCAGCGCTACGTGCCGGTGAGCATGGAGCAGCGCGCGATGGAGAAGCGCGCGCTGGGCCGAAAGCGCCGGCTCGAAGGGCATCTGTCCGTCGTCGAGGCGGAGCTGCGACCGGGCGTGACGCTCGATCCCGCCAATGCGCCGCATCTCGAAATCCCGGCGCCCGTTTCTTTTTCCGCGAGCCCCGCTCGCGATTCCGAATCCTCGCAAGAGGAGGCGGCTTCCCCGGCGCGTAGCGTCGTCAGCGAAGAGGTAGAGCGTTTCGCTGCTGTCGGGGAAGCCGTGAGTAACAGCGGTCGTCCGGCGTTTGTGGACGACGCGGCCTTCGCGCGCTGGATCGTCGCGCATGGGGCCGAAGCGACGGAGACGGACCGCGCCTACGCGGCCGAACTCATCAACGATCGAACGACAAGGGAAATGCTCCGGATCAAGGGCGTGGACATCGTGGCGTTGCAGGCCATCGCGGTCCGCAGAGACGCCTGATCCGGAGCGTCAGCGAAGAAGGCTTTGATACATGAAAAAGGCATTCGTCGAAACCGAAAATGTCGCCCGGTTTCTCGACGCGCTCGCCGGCCTGCAGAAGCGCGGCGCCGACGAAGCGAATCTGATGGTCGTCGACGGCGAGCCCGGGCTCGGAAAATCCACCACCATGGAATGGTGGGCGACGCAGCACGGCCTGCCGTTTCTGCGCGCCTGCAAGGAATGGACGCCCGCCTGGTTCTTGTCCGATCTTCTCGGCGAGCTCGGCGTCGCGCCGCAGCGCTCGGTGGAGCGGCGCTACAAGCAGGCGCTCGCGGAGCTGACGCAGCGTCGCGGCCATGCGGATCTGCAAAAGCAGGTGTTCGCGCTGGTGCTCGACGAGGCGGACCATGTCTCGCGCAGCGGCGCCATCATGGAGACGATCCGCGATCTCTCCGACAATGGCGACATTCCCGTCATCCTCGTCGGCATGGGCCGGCTGCGGGACAATCTCACGCGATTTCCCCAGATCGCCTCCCGCATCTCTCGCTACGCCCGCTTCGAGCAGGCCTCACGCGACGACGTGCGCCGCATGCTCGACGCGCTCTGCGACTATCCGGTCGATGAGATGCTTACCGATTTCGTGCATCGCGTGACGCTCGGCCGCAACCGCGAGATCAAGGAGGCGATCCGCGCGATCGAGGCCTTCGGCCGGCGCAACGGCGCGGGCGCGCAGAGGCCTGTGCGGCTCGCCGATCTCGCCGGCCAGACGCTCATCAACGATCGCCGCACTGGCCAGCCCATCGCCGTCCCGGGAGGCCTGTGATGGCGGACACCAAAGCCCGGCAGGGCGATGCATCCCAGGCGGTGGCGGCGGCCTTGCGGCGCGGGCCGCTCACCACCGAGCAGCTCGCGAGGCGAGTCGGTAAGCCGCGCAAGGCGGTGGCCGAGACCGTCGGCCGCCTCATCATCGGCGGCTATGTCGAGCGCAGCGAGCGCGGCGTCTACAGCCTCTCCGAGGAGGGCAAGCGCAAGATCGAGTCGGGCGAGCGCTTTCGCCCGGGCCCGCGCGGGCCGCTCGCGAATCCGCAGGCGCCAAAGACCGGCCGGCTACGCCAGCGCGCCTGGAACGCGATGCGCATCAAGAAACGGTTCACGGTCGAGGACCTCGTGACGCTCGCCTCGCGCGGCGGCGAGAAGCTGCCGCACAACAATCTCCAGCGCTATCTGCGCGCCCTCGCCGCCGCCGGCTACGTCACGAAGCGCGCATCGCGCTCGATGGAAGGGCAATCGCCCGCCTCGAACGGCCTCATCGTCTACCGGCTCGAAAAGAACTCGGGCGAGGTCGCGCCGAGCGTCGCGCATGACGGCCGCTCGATCTTCGATCACAACACGAAGGAGCGCGTGACATGGTGACTCCTCAGCTCGACGGGCCGGCGCTCGATATTCTGCGCGCGGCGGTGGAACGCAGCTCCATTGCGGCGGTGGCGCGCCAGCTCGACTATTCGCGCCCGGCGGTCTCGCAGGCGCTCGCCGGCAAATATCCGGGCGACGCGCGCCATCTGCGCGCGGCGATATTGGAGACGCTTACTGGCCGGCATAACTGCCCGGCGCTGGCGCGCGAGGTGGCGCAGAGCGAATGCGCCGCCTTCCGGGCGAAGCCCCTGCCCTGCGGTCCCCGCAGCGCCGTAGCGCGCTGGGAGACATGCCAGCGCTGCGATTTCAACCCGGCGAGCATGGGAGGCGTCGATGGCTGAGCCCGTCCCCTGCTGCCTCTCCGAGGACCTGAAGATCTTCGCGACCATGATCGACGAGCGCTACGCCAACGGCGAGACGCTGTCGGATGAAAGCTTTGCGATCATCGTCACCGCGTTTCGCATGTTCTCGGTGGAGGCGCGGTCCCTCGAAGACGAGCTGCTCCTCCTGCAGAGCCGCCTCAACGCCGCCGACTGCCGCATCGAGGCGCTGACGATCCCCGATTATCTCGGCGATCATCTGCGCGAAGCGGCGATCCGCGACGGCGAGCGCGCGGGTCGCGTCGTCGATCTGCGCGCGATCTTCCGCGACGAGCAGGAATACAATCGCGCCTCGCGGGACGACGGAGACGCGGCATGACCGCCTCCGTCGCCCTGGCCGACATCATCGACGTCGTCTGCGAGCATTTCCGTTGCTCGAAGATCGACCTGCGATCGCAGCGTCGGACCGCGAAAATCGTCGAGCCGCGTCAGATCGCCATGTATCTCGCCGCGAAGATCACGGAAAAAAGCCTGCCGCAGATCGGCAATGCGCTGGGCGGACGCGATCACACGACCGTGCTGCATGGCGTTCGCAAGGTCGAGGGGATGCTGGCGCGCAACGCCTGCACGCCGCTCGCCCATACCGTCCTCACGCTCGAAGCCGCCGCGCTGGCCCTGGCCGAGCTGCGCGGACGCGGCGTGCTGCCCGAGCCCGAGGAGGAGATCGCGCCGATCGACCTCGCGCGGCGCGTCTATGCGGGCGGGCGCAGCGCGGCGATGCGTCTGCCGGCCGACAAGATTTTGGAGCTCGCCGACGCGCTGATCGCCGCCGAAGAAGAGCGCGAGATGCTGGCGCGCGGAATCGCCCCGGCGCCGCTTTTCGTCGAGGCGCCGTCCGGACTCCTCTTCGACATCGTCCACGATTTCGTGGGCGCCGAGGCGATGCTGCGCTCTCATCCCTCCATCAATCTGCGCGCCGTGCGCGACGCCGCCGTCGAGCAGATGCGCCGTCGTGCGGGCGAGAGCGGCGCGGTCGACGCGGCCGTCGCCGCCTATGACGCTATGCGACAGGCCGAATTCACGGCCGCCGAGCGCGACGCGACCGAGCGCTACCGCCACGCCGTGAGGGCGCTCGCCAATGGATTTCTGAAAACACAGGAGATCGCCTCCAATGTCTGACCATATCCACATGATCAACGGCAAACCGCACCGCCTGGACGCTCGCGGCGCCTATGTGCCGGAGGCGGCCATCAAGCCGATGGATCTCCTCATCGACGAGCAGGTGCGCAAAATCATGGGCTTTGCTCTCGACCTCAACGGGCGCATCGCACGCTTCCGCGGGCACACCTTCGACGACATCGGCTCGCTGCAGGCGCTGATCGACCAGGAATATGGCGCGAAGCTCGGCGGCAAGAAGGGCAATCTCACCCTCACCACCTTCGACGGTCTCATGAAGGTGCAGGTGCAGGTGCAAGATCAACTCGACTTCGGTCCAGAGCTGCAATCAGCCAAGAAGATCGTCGACGAATGCCTGATCGAATGGTCGGCTGAATCGCGCGACGAGCTGCGCGCCCTCGTCACCCGCGCATTCCAAGTCGACAAGGAAGGCAAGATCAACCGCGCCGACATCTTCACCCTGCTGCGCGTCGAGATCGAGGACGAGCGCTGGCAGCGCGCCATGGGCGCCGTGCGCGATTCCATTCGCATCATCGGCTCGCGCACCTATGTCCGTTTTTTCGAGCGCGACGCGCCGGACGCCGACTGGCGCTCGGTGACCATCGATCTGGCCAATGCGTAAGGGGTAGCGTCATGACCGAGTGGAAAGGCTTCAAGATCGTCGACATGCGCGTGCGCCCGCACGCGGCGGTGAGCGAGGGCGTAAAGACGATGGTCTACATCGTCGAGGCCTTCGTCGTGGAGGAAGGCAGCGCGGGCTGCTGGCTCGCCTTCGCCAACCGCGACGGGGCGATCTCCCGCACATCCTCGAAAGAGGCCGTCAGCTTCGAGCGCCTCATGCGCTCGCGCTACGGCCTGCCGGTTCCGCAGATGGAGGATGCGGCGTGAAAGACCTCGTGCCCTTAAAAGAGTGCCCCGTTGGCCTCTTCGAGTTTTGCGGGACTCTTTGTCTCATGACCGAATATTCGGGTCCGTCTGAGGGGGGATGGAATCGAGACGCCTATGTCGTCGAGAGCGGCGAATACTTTTGGGGCAACGCGACGACGGCGGAGGAACGTGACGCGTTGCTTGTCCGGCCCATTGACCGTGTAACTCTCAGAAAGGTGCATCAAAATCTGCGCACGGCGAGGGTCATATCGTGACCACCCTCGCCCAAACCAAGGCCATCCACGCGCTGCTGCGTAAAATCCCGCACTACACCGATGACGACTATCGCGCCTATCTGCGCCGCGATTTCGGCGTCGCGTCCTCGAAGGACCTGACGACCGCGCAGGCCGAGCGGGCGCGCAAAATGCTTCAGACGCTCGCCGGCGACAATGGCAAGGTCCGGCGTGCGAGCGTCACGGCCGAGGGGCCCTTCGCGAAGAAGCTGCAGGCGCTGTGGATCAGCGCCTACCATCTCGGCGTCGTCCGCAGCCGCGACGACAAGGCGATGATCGCCTTCGTCGAGCGTCAGACGAAGGTCTCGCACACGCGATTCCTGACGGACGCCGGCGACGCGAAGAAAGCCGTCGAGGCGCTCAAGAGCTGGATCGCGCGCGAGGCCGGAGTCGAATGGCCGGATCGCGACGAGTCCGAGGGCGCGATCGACACGAAGCGCGCCGTGGCGAAAGCCGCTTGCCGCCGCATGGTCGAGATGGGCGCCTTCGATCTTCACGGCTTCGACTTCGAGCAGTCCTGGCCCTCTGCATTCGTCAACTGGGCCTTCAAATCCGGCCATGTCCCGGTCGCCAACGAGGCCGCCTATCAGCCTGAGCACTGGGACGCGATGACGGCGGCCGCCGGGCGCCGCATGCGCGTGAAGGCCGGCGCGAAGAAGACGAGGGCGGCATGAAACAGCGCAAACCCCTCACCCCCGCCGCGCTCGACCGCATCTACGGCGCGCGGCTGATCAAAGCCGCCGGCTTCGACCGCTCGGCCATCCTGAAATTCGCTCGCGCGTGGATGCGCGATCAGCAGGTCTCCTGGGGCCATGCGCAGCGGCACGCCTGGGCGGTCGCGCGCGGGCAGATGGATAAAGCCCGCGCCTTCGACGCCGCGCCGAGGCCGGCGCAAATCGAATGGAGGATGGCGGCGTGAATCATCGCTCGGACATCATCGATCTCGACCTGCATTTCCACCATGAGACCGAGAAGGCGATCCTCGTCTCGGAGAACGGCATTCGCGACGCAGGCCAATGGCTGCCGAAGTCGCGCATCGAATTCGAACGCCGGGCCGACGGCTCCGTCGTCGTTTCCCTCCCGGAGTGGCTCGCCGAAGAAAAGGGGCTGATGTGATGCAGAGGATATCGGAAGAATATTTGAGCAAGCCGCTCACAGTGAGGCCAGGAGACCGTTTGCATCGGCTCGTCGCTCTACTCTTCGACACGTGGTTCGACGATCTGACCACGGAGCGCATCGCTGAGCTGGAGCGTCTCGTCGAATCGTGGCGGTGGTGCGATTCAAACGCCAATCGCGTCGACACGGATGACTGATGACGCCGGCCTCCAGCTCGATCTCTTTCGGCGCGTGCACAAGCCGCGCGCGCAGCGGATGCGCTACGCCGATCGGGGCAGGGACGCGCTCGGCGATTACCACCTGTTTCGCTGCCGGCGATGCGGCGGCGAGCTGAAATATCGGTGCGAGGTGAAGATCGGCGTCAATGCCGGCGACGTGACCAGCGTCGTGTTCGCGCGCGGCTTGCCGTGCGACGCCTGCAACAAGGGGAAATGAGCGATGAAGCGGACTGTTGAGGTAGTCTTTGTCGTCGATGTCGAGATGGACGAAGCGAAATTCACGCCCGAGTTCATGGCGGAGTTTTATAAGCATTTCTTCCACATTGACACGCTCGACGAACACGCCGGCCATATCGCCCAGCTTGCCGTCCGCGAGGTGCTCGATGAGCGGTTCACCGAGGGATATGGCCCGCTGAAGGATATGGGGATCGAGGCGAAGGTGCACATGTTTGACAAGCCGCGCATCATTGAGATCGCGGAATGAAGAAAGCGGCTCTCCTCCTCTCCGCCCTCGCGCTCACCGCCCCCGCCCAGGCCGGCTGGTGCCAGATCGACCGGCTCGCTTATGCGCCGGCCGAGGACCTGGAAGCGATCGACGTCGCGCTGATCGGCGCCGCAAGGAAGCGCATCGACTTCGCCGCTTACGCCTTCACGGACGTCCGCATCGTCGAGGCGCTGGACGCGGCGGCCACGCGCGGCGTGGCGATCCGCCTCTATCGGGACGCCTCCCAGGCGACGATCCCCATGCCGGGCCCGCTCGCGCGCGCCTATGACCGACTCGCCGCGCGCCGCAATGTCGAGATCAGATACAAGGGCGACGGCCCCTTCATGCATCTCAAGGCTTATGCGGTCGACGGCGCCGTGCTGCGCGAGGGCGCCGGCAATTTCTCGCATTCGGGCCTCACCCGCCAGGATAATTCCCTGATCGTTCTGCGCTGCAAAGCGGCCGTAATGCGCTTTGAAAGCGCCTTCGAAGCTATGTGGAGGCGGCCGTGACGCTCCCTCCGTCTCGCATCGGCGAAAAAGGCCAGCGCTTTGAAATCCGCTGGCGGCGGCGCGGCGACGCGCCCGACTCTCATCGCATGCTCGGCTGGGCGGTCAAAATCGTGGGCGCGCGCGAAATGCGCGCCGCCTGGTGGCAGGCGCCGGACGTCGCTGTCGTCTGGATCATCGACCGCGAGACAGGCAAGCGCGTGTCATGACCATCCTCGCCGATCTCGACCGCGCGGAAATCGAGGAGCTGGCGCGCCTCTATCGCGTCTCGGAGATCGGCGTGCTCACTGCGCGGGCGAACGTCGCCCGCCGTCATGCGGACCGGGCCAAATCCCGCTGGCGCGCGGAATCGGAGAGGACGGCGGCATTGGCGAAGGCGGCAAGCGAGATCGGCAAGCGCGACGGATTCAGGGGCGACGCATTTCGCGACGCGCACGCCGCGGCCCACGCCCAGCGCGGTCTCTCGCAGGACGCCGAGCGCGCCTATGTGCGCGCCGAGAAGAAGGCTCAGGCCGCGGAGCGGGCGCTGAAGCGGGCAAAGGGGGCGCTGGCTTGACGATCTATGTCACCGATCACGCGCTTCTGCGATACATCGAGCGCATTCACGGCGTCGACGTCGAAACGCTGCGCAAGGATCTGCAGCAAAGGGCGCTGCGCTGCGCGACGGCGGCGCAGATTCTCGGCGCCAGCGAATATCGGATCAATTGCGGCGACATGCAGATGCGCGTCGTGGGCAGGAATGTGGTGACGATCGTGCCTCCGAGGGAGAAGGCATGAGTCAAGCCTGCTCTGGCGTCTATCGCGAGGTGGCGCGGCATTGCGGCATGGACGTCGCCCGCGCGCTGCATCAGCATTATGTCGGCTGGGGGCTCAAAGTCCCGAAGCGCGTCAGCGCCGATCATCCGATCGCGCGGCGCATCGGGTTCGATCTCGCGCAGCGCCTGTGCCGGCATTTCGGCGGCTCGCAGATCGAGATTCCGTCGCGCTGGCTTTCGGGCAGGGAGCTTGAACGCCTCATCCTCGAACTCTATGCCGACGACCGAAAGATCTGCGACATCGCGGCCGAGACGCGCTGCACGCGCCGGCATGTCGAGATGGTGCTGAAGAAACGCGGCCGTCCGCGCTCGCGGCGCCAGGGAGAGCTGTTCTAGCTGCGAAACCTTCGCAGCGAGCTTCCGGACGAAATCAGCCACCGTGCCTCGAAATGGAGGCTATCGTGGCCACTTCCCAGAAACAAGATTTTACGCGGCTCGTCCCGATCCCCGCCAAGATCAATGTCCGCGTCCAGTCGGCCGGCAATCGCTTCATGCTCGCCTCGCTCGGCAATCCGCGCTCGTCCTACTCGCAGAAATGCCAGGCGGTCGCCAATCGCGCGCTCGTCGCGAAAATCATCGTCGAGAGCGTCGGGCCGTTTCGCGTTTCGGGCTACAAGCCGGCGGTCGACAGCCTCAGGGCGATCATCGCGGACATCAAGGCGGAGCATCCGGAAATCTATCCGCTGCTCGGCACGGCCGGCATGCTCTGCGCGCGCCTGGTGCGCGGCTCGACGAGCTCCATCTCCAATCATTCCTGGGGCACGGCGATTGACCTCACGATCGCCGGCCAGCTCGACGCGCCCGGCAACGGCAAAGTCCAATACGGGCTCACTCTCATCGCGCCGATCTTCAATCGACATGGCTGGTATTGGGGCGCCGGCTTCTCCCGCGAGGACGCCATGCATTTCGAGGCGGGCCGCGCGCTGATCGAGCAGTGGGCCGGCCTGAAAACCGTGCCCGGCGTGCTCGACATGCTCGATCTCGGCGATCGCGGCTCCGCCGTTGCCGATCTACAAAAGCTGCTCAATGCGCGCGGCGAGAAGCTTGTGGCCGATGGAATTTTCGGGCCGTCGACGCGCGCGGCGCTCGTCGCATATCAGGCCGGCGCCGGCCTCGATCCCGACGGCGTCGCCGGGCCGGCGACGCTCGCGAAGCTGCGTGACAAGGGAGTCCCGGCATGAGAGCCGTCATCATGACATTGAGTCTTCTCGGCGCGATCGGCTCCGGCCTCTACGCGATCCTCGCATGGTTCGCGGCGGCCAACAGCAACGCCCAGACGTCTCTTTGGATGCTCCAGGACGCCAAGACGGCCGGCTGGACCTGTTTGATCTGCGCCATCGTCTTCCTCGTCGCGTGGCGCGGGTGATGCGCATGCGTCAGGCCGTCATCATCGCGCTGCTCGCGCTCTCCGCCCTCGGCCCGCTGATCCTGTCGAGCTGCGCCGCCATCCACGCCTGCCAACAGGGACTCTGCCGATGAAAATCACCGACTTTTTGATCGGCGACATCGTCAAGCTGGCGGGTTCGAGCACGAAAATGGTCGTCCACGACATCGATCCGGGCGGCGACGCCGCGCTGATCTAGGGCGAGATCGTCTGCCGCTGGTTCAACGACGCCGGCGATCTACAGGAGTTCCGGTTCAGGCCTGTTGAGCTGATCAATCTCGGGGCGGCGAATTAAACGCGCGGGCTCGAGTCTTTTGAGAGGGGTTTCCCGGCCCATTCAAGCCGGGTCACGAACGAAAGGAAACTGTCATGGAAAAATTGGCTGCGCTGCTTGACGGCAAGAAGACCTATTTCACCGTGTTCGGCATCTTCGTCGCTGGCGGCCTGCAGGCGCTGGGCTACGAGCTGCCGTCGTGGGTTTGGACCATGCTCGGCGGCGCGAGCGCGGGTTCGCTGCGCCTCGCGATCGCCAAGATCGAGAAGAACTGAGCCAGCGGAGCTGAGCTCCGCCGATCAAGCGCGGTCGCCCAAGGGCGGCCGCCTCTTCCCGCCCGGAGACTCCCATGCATCTGGTGGATTGGATCATCCTCGCGATCATCGGCGCGATCGCGGTGTATCTGCATACGGGATATGCGGCGCGCCGCGACATCCGCCGCCTGCTGGAGGAGACGCTCGCCGAGTTGCGGCGAGTCGTGGACGCGCTCGACGAACCCTTCGTCGACCTCGACGACGACGCGCCGGACATGATCGCGGCGCTCGACGCCTGGACCAAGGAACGGCGCCTCGCCGAGGCGAGGGGCCGTTTCGCCGAAATCATGCAGGAGGCCGCGTGACATGAACTGGCTCGCTTTGCTCTTTGTCATCGTCGCCGTCCTCGCCATCGTCGGCGCGCTCGCCTGGCTGATCTGGTCGACGAGCGCCAGTCTCGCCGAGGCGCGGGCCCTCGAAGAGGAGATCGCGGCGGCGCGCCGGCGCGAGGCCGACGCCAAACAAGCCGAGGAGACCCGCCGTGAGATTGATCGCTCTGATTTCGGCGACGCTGTCGATCGACTTTAGCGCCGAGGCGCTCGCCATGTCCTATCCGGTCTATGTCGACGAGACATGCCGGACCATGGTCGAGGCGCGCTCGACGCCGGCGCTGAAGGCCTGGATCAAGCGCCAGTGCCCGCAGGGCGAGGCCTCGGACGCCACGATCTGCAAGGATTTCGCGCCCTTCATTCGCGACGTCGCGGGAAACAACGAAAACTGGCGTCGCAAATGCGCGACGCCGAAACCGTGAATGGAGAGGCCGGTGGTGAACGGGGGGGATTGGGGTAACGCCGCGCAGATCATGTCGGCGGGGGTGGCGGCCGTCGCGCTGATCCTCTCGGCGCTCTCGTTTTTCCGGCACGGAAACGAGAAGGCGATCGACAGCATCAAGGAGGATATGAAGGCGCTGCGCGACGACGACGCGCGGCAATTCGAGCGCATCGACAAGATCGAGGCCGATCTCGCCGGCGTGAAGGCGGACGTCAAGCATCTGCCCACGGTCGACGACGTCCACAAGATCGCCATCGAGCAGGCGCGGCAGGGCGAGATGCTGCGCTCGCTGACGGATGTCTGCGGCGGACTCGCAGGATCCGTGAAGGCGATCGAACGCGCATTGCTGGAGCGCGAGGCGAAATGAGCCTCTCCTCCATCCGCGAACAGGACGCCCGCCTCCTGATTCTTCGCACGCTGGACGCGAGCGCGAAGAACGGCCAGCCGCCGATGCTGACGGCGATGCAGCTCGATCGCGTGCTGACGGGCCATGGCTACATGGACCCACAGGAATGGCTCTATAAGCAGCTCGACTTTCTCGCGCAGATGGGCGCCGTCCAGGTCTCCGACGCCGAATTCGGCAGGTCGGTGTTGCTGCTCGACGCGGGCCGGAACCATCTCGCCATGTCGCCATCGCTGCCCGGCGTCACCACGCTCTCTCTCTCCGAGGTCGGCGCGAGGCTTATCGCCGAGCAAATGAAGAGCAGGTGAGCGATGGCGCGCGACGAACAGAAGCTCCGCGATCTGCGCAAGGCCTATGTCGTCGACGGCCAGTCCCTGCCGCTCGCCGCGCTCGCCGCCGGCGTCCCGGACGGCACGGCGCGGCGCTGGAAGCGCGAGGCGTCGGAGCGGGGCGACGATTGGGACCGCGCCCGCGCGGCGCAGACCATCCAGGGCGCGGGCCGCGATAGTCTCCTGACCAAGGCCGTCGAGGATTTCGTCATCCAGTTCCAGGCGGCGATCACGTCGATTTCGGACGGCGGCGCCGAGATTGATCCGGTCGTCCGCGTCGAGATGCTCGCCAAGCTCTCCGACGCGTTCACCAAGACCATGGCCGCCGCCGGCCGCGTCAGCCCGAAGATTTCGGAGCTGGGCGTCGCGCTCGACGTGCTCAAGCGTTTCGGCGATTACGTCGCCAAGAACCATCCGGACGGCGCCGAGACGCTGATCGAGGCGCTGGAGGGCTTCGGGGCGAGCCTGAGCGAGGTCTATAAGTGATGCGCCCCTTCGGGATGGCGCGGCGCAGCAAGGGCGTGATCGTCGTCGATCCGCCCTGGCTCCAACAGATGCGCTCGGCGAAGGGCGAGGGCAAAGCCCCCCAGGCGCATTATCGCTGCATGACGATCGAGGAGATTTGCGCGCTGCCCGTGGGCGAGCTGGCCTTCCCCGATTGCTGGCTCTTCCTGTGGACCTGCGCGCCGCTGCTCGACAAGGCGTTTGTCGTCATGAACGCCTGGGGCTTCGACTATTGCACGCGCATGGCGTGGCGGAAGATCGGGAGCCGCGGCGGCCAGAAGGTCGGCCCGGGCTTCGTGGTCCGCACGATGCATGAGGACATTCTCATCGGCAAACGCGGCGAGCCGCCGCAACTGAAGGCGCTCCCGTCGATCGTGGAGAGCGAGCCCATGTCCCGTTTTCCTGCATCATCTGATGCAGGGATTTGGGGCGGCTCGATGTTCGACGGACTCGCCCGCGAGCACAGCCGCAAGCCCGATGAGTTCTACCGCCTCGTTGAGGACTTCGCGCTCTCGGAGCATCGCGCCGACCTCTTCGCGCGCACGCGCCGCCCGGGCTGGGAGAGCTTTGGCGACGAGCTGGGCAAGTTCGAGGGGGCGGCATGACGGGAAAGATCGCCTTCAAGGCGCGCATGACGGGCGCCGATCTGAAGCGATGGCTGGCCGAGGAAAAGGAAAATCTCGCCAGGCGCAGAGCGTGCCCCGGCCATCGATTCCCGCTGCTCGTCGCTGAGTGGGATCGGAAATACGAGTGCTCGGTCTGCGGCGCGACGGCGAAGGCCGAATATGTCATGCAATATTGCGAGGGCTTTAAGGCCGCCGGCGGCGATCCGCGTGTGGTCTGCTCCAATGTGGAGGGCGAGGCTTGAAAGTCACCCCCTCCGCCTTCCGCGACGAGATCGCCTCCTTCACGGACGCGCTACGCCGCCGCGTCGAGGCGGAGGTTGACGGCTTTCCGACCGATCCGGCCGCGCGCCGCGAGCGCCTCGCCAAGGTCAAAGAGCCGGCGTCGGGATTCCGTTTTTTCTGCGAGACCTATTTTCCGCACTATTTGACCAAGGCCCCGAACCGGCTGCATCTGCATCTCTTCGAGCGTCTGCCGCAGATCGTCGAGAAGACGCATTCCGGCGAGCGCGGCGCCCGCGAGATCAAGATCGCGCCGCGCGGCTCGGCCAAATCGACGCTCGTCTCGCAGCTCTTCGCGCTCTACTGCGCGCTCTTGAAAAAGCGCCGCTACATCATGATCGGCATGGACGTCTACGAGCAGGCGGCCATCATGGTCGCGGCCATCAAGGTGGAGCTCGAAGAGAATCCGCGTCTCGCCCAGGACTTCCCCGAGGCCGTGGGCCAGGGCCGCGTCTGGCGCGAGGGCGAGATCGTCTTGCGCAACGGCGCGAAGATCGAGGGCGTCGGCTCCAAGCAGAAAGTGCGCGGCCGGCGCAACGGTCCCTACCGCCCGGACCTCTTCCTGCTCGATGACATCGAGAACGACGAGAACGTCCGCAGCCCGGATTATCGCGACAAGCTCGAATCCTGGGTGCTGAAGGCCGTGCTCAAATGCGGCCCGGCCGACGGCTCCATGGATTTGATCGTCGTCGGCACGCTGCTGATGCAGGACGCTGTGCTGGCGCGCCTCGCCAAGAAGCCCGGCTGGCGCACGGACAAATTCGCGTCGATCGTCGAGTGGCCGGCGCGCATGGATCTCTGGGACCAATGGGAAGAGATCCACCGCAATGAGGGCGAGGAGGCCTCCGACGCCTTCTACGCCGCTCGCCAGGCGGAGATGGACGAAGGCGCCGTCCTCAACTGGCCGGAAGAGCAGCCGCTGCTGATGCTGATGAAGGAGCGCGCGGAATCGCCCGCGGCCTTCAAGAGCGAGCGTCAGAACGAACCCGTCTCCGAGAGCGCGCCCTTCCAGAATTTCACATATTGGGTCCGTCTCCCGCCGAATCTCCTGCTTTTCGGCTCGGTCGATCCGTCGCTGGGCAAGAGCAACCGGCGCGCGGATCCGAGCGCGATCATCGTCGGCGGCTTCGACCGCGAGACGGGCGCGCTCGACATTATCGAGGCCTCGGTCCGCAAGCGCCTGCCCGACGTGATCTGCGAAGACGTCATCGCGCTCCAGCGCCTCCATAATTGCGCCCTGTGGTTTATCGAGGCCGTGCAGTTTCAGGAGTTTCTGCGGACGGAAATCATGAAGCGCGCGATCAAGGCCGGCGTCCCGCTGCCGGCGATCGGCGTCACGCCGCTCGCCGACAAGAGGCTGCGCATCGAGCGCCTGCAGCCGCCGATCGCCGCCGGCCTCATCCGCTTCCAGGTCGGGCAGCGCGCGCTGCTCGAACAATTCGAGCAATGGGACCCGAACAACACCGCGAACCATGACGACGGGCCGGACGCCGTCGAGATGCTGTGGACCAACGCCATCCTGCACGCCACGACGCCGCTCGATCCCTCGACCATCGGCCGCATTGGCGGGCGCGAGACGATCGGCGGCTATCGGCTCGGCTCCGGATTGAGAGGCTATCGCCTATGAAAACTTCCAAGCCCAGCTCCAAGGCCAAGGCGCTCGTCGAAGGGAAGGCGAAGGCGCCGCCTTCTGGCCTCATCGCCTCGGCCGCCGTCGACATCACCATTCCGCGCTACACCAAGGTGCTCCGTCCGAGCGACGAAACCTTGCTCCACAATGGCGGCGGCAAGGGGATCGCGCTTTACCGCGAGGTCCTGAGGGATGGCCGGGCCTATTCCGTGCTTCAGAAGCGCAAGCGCGGTCTCGTAAAGCGCGAATTTGTGGTGAAGCCCGCGAGCGAGGCGCGCATCGACAAAAAGGCCGCGCAGATCTGCGAGCGGCAATTGAAGGCGCTCGATCTCAACGCGGCGACGCTCGGCCTGCTCGACGCGACGCTGATGGGATTCGCCGTGGGCGAGGTGGTGTGGGAGCGCGACGCCGGCGAGATCGTCGCGCGCAAGTTCCCGACGCATGATCAGCGCCGCTTCGTCTTCGGACCCGAGGGCGATCCTCGCCTCCTCACCTGGGAGAATATGGCCTGGGGCGAGGAGCTGCCTGATCGCAAGTTCATCGTGCATCGCTTCGAGCGGCTGTCGTCGGACCCTTACGGCTGGGGCCTCGGGCGCATCCTCTTCTGGCATGTCCTCTTTAAGAGGGAGGGCGTCGCGTTTTGGATGAAGGCCTTGGAGCGCTTCGCGACGCCGCTGCCCGTCGCCAAATATCCGATGGGGTCGCTGCCGGACCAACAGAGGATTCTGCTCGAGTCGCTCGTCGGCGCGCTCGTCGAGGGCGCGCTCGTCGTCCCGGCCGGGACCGAGATCGACTTCGCGACGGCCGCCGTCAGCGGCACGCTGACGCATGAATCCTGGTGCCGCTATTGGGACGAGCAAACGGCGGAGACGGTTCTCGGCGAGACGCTCTCGACTAATATCGGCAGTTCCGGGAGCAAGGCCGCGGCCTCGACGCATAAGGAGGTCAGCGATGAGCTGATCGACGGCGACGCGGAGCTGCTCGGCAAGACGCTGCAGGAGACGCTGCTCTCCTGGATCACGCTTTACAACGTCCCCGACGCACAGCCGCCGCTCGTGACCTGGCCGCGCCCGCGCGAGATCGCGGAGGAGGAGGAGGCGTTCTCGAAGCGCGCCGACCGCCGCAAGCGCGATCTTTCGAACCTCGCGCAGATGAAGGCCATGGGCTGGGCGCCGGCCGACGAGCAGGCGTTGGTCGAGGAGATCATGGACACGGAAGTCGTCGCCGTGGCGCCCGCGCCCGCGCCGGGGGACGACGCGGAGGTCCCGCCGCCGCCGACCGGAACGACCTCGTCTTTCGCCGAAGGCGAGCCCGACGTCGAAGAGCAGGCGGCGCTCCTCGAGGAGCAGACCGCGCCGATGATCGGCGGATGGTTCGACGCCATCCAGGCGGCGATCGGCGAGCTGCTCGCGCAAGGCAAGGACCTCGCCGATCTGCCGGAGGCATTGGAGGCGCTGTTCCCGGCGCTCGATGAAAAGAAGCTCGCCAGGGCGCTGGGCGCGGCGTTCTCGGGGACGCGCAAGCAGGCGCGGGCCGATCTGCAGGCGCAGATCAAATGACGCATCCCATCGAGGCGCTCTTCGCCGACAATCCGGGAGACGAGCTTCCCGACGACGCCTCGCCGCCCGAGGGCGAGGGCGTCGAGCTGCCAAAGGCGGCGTCCGGCGCGGCGGCCGGCCGCCACGTCGCCCGCGCCATCAAGGAGGGCGTGATCGCCGATGTCTACGAGGCGCTGAGCGAAGCGATCGCCGCCGGCGAGACGCTCCAGACCTTCACCGAGCGCGTCCAGGAGATCGCCCGCACGAAGGGCTGGTTGGCGACGCAGACCGAGCAGCATCGCGCCTGGCGCGCCCAGATCATCTTCGAGACGAATATGCGGATGCATTATCAGGCGGAGCGCTTCCGGCAGCTCTCCGAGCCGTCGATGATGGAGTTTTATCCCTACTGGCAATATGTGCATGGGCAGCTTCGCACGCCGATGCGCCCGCGTCCGGAGCATGTCGCCTTGGACGGGCTCGTGATTCGCGCAGACGATCCCTGGTGGCGGAAGTATTTCGGGCCGAACGGATGGGGCTGCACCTGCGGCGTGCGCGTCGTGTCGCGCTGGGACCTGACGCGGATGGGCAAGAACGCGCCCGACGAGCCGCCGAAATGGGGGACGGTGAAATACGCCGATCCCCTCACGGGAGAGACGCGCGATATTCCGAAGGGCATTGATCCTGGATTCGACTGCACGCCCGTCGAATGGATCGAGCGCCTGCCGCTGCGCGCGAAGGAAATGCGCCAGAAGGCCTTCCAGGAAGCCGAGAAGGCGCGGGCCGCGAGGCCGCCGATCGAGGTGAGGCTGTGAGCATCGAGATCAAGATCACGATTCCCGAAAGGGGCGAGGGCCTCGATCGCTTCAAGGAGAAGATGAATCGGCTCGACGAGATGTGGCGCATCGTCGAGCAGCGCGAGCTGGAACTGACCTTCGAGCGCTTCTCAACGAAAAAGACTCCGGACGGCGCGGCCTGGCCGGCCAACAAGCCGCTGACGCTGATGCTCCGGCGCGGCGGCTCGATGATGAATGTGAGCGGCGCGCTGAAAGGCTCCATCACCGCCTCGGGCGGCGGGCTGCGCTACGTCATCGAGCCGCATACGGTCTACGCCGCCATTCACCAATTCGGCGGGACGATCGTTCCGAAGAAGGGGAAGTATCTGCGCATCCCGATCGGGAAGGGCGTGCGCATGAGCGCCGAGACGGCCGCGCGCGCCGGCGTCGAGACGACGCGCGGCCGCAAGGGCAAGGACGGGCAGATCGTCCACGGCAAGAGCAAAGCGGATGGCGCGATCTTCCTCAAGCAGGTGACGATCCCGGCGCGCGAATATCTCGGAATCGGCGCCAAGGATCGCGAGATGATAGAGACGACCGTCCGAGAGTGGTTCGGGCGGTAGCGCCGTCCGGAAGAGACATCCCCATAAACGGCCGCTGATGCGCGGAACGCGCGTCCCGCTACCCATATAGCGGCCCCTACCGAATCCTAGCGTCAGATGGGCGTCAGATTTTCGGCAATCGCCCCTCCAAGCTGACGTTCGTCCCTCGCTTGCCAAAGCGGGCGTCGGAGGCGATGCTTTCACGCGTCTCCTCTCCCGAGCGGCGGAGAGGCTGCGAACTCTTCGCAGCGAAAAGCCCCCTCGCGGCGGGCAATGTGCGGCCCGTCAAATCGAGGGTCGCATGAATTCAGCAAAACGCATCGAGGTCTTCAAGCCCGGCGTCTTCACGCCGCTGGTTGGCGAGCCCATTGCGTTTTCGGCCGCCGATCTCGCTTTGCTCGCCCAGGAGTATGACCATGTAAGCGCCCCCGCGCCGATCGTCGTCGGCCATCCCAAGACGGACTCGCCCGCCTATGGGTGGGCGAAGTCCTTCGTTTGGGACGAGGGCGCGCAGAGGCTCTTCGCGGAGCCGGAGAAGCTCGCTCCCGCCTTCGAGGATGCGGTGCGCGCCGGCGCCTACAAGAAGATCAGCCTCTCATTGTTCCGCCCTGACGCGCCGAACAATCCGCGACCCGGCAAATGGTATCCGAAACATATCGGATTTCTCGGCGGCGCCGCGCCTGCCGTTCCCGGCCTCGCGCCGGTGGAGCTGGCGACGGACGACGAAAGCTGCGTCAGCATCGAATTCGGCGACGGCGCCTTCATGGACGTCGCCTCTCTGTTTCGCGGACTGCGCGACTGGATCATCGAGAAGAACGGCCGCGAGGAGGCGGAGCGCGTTCTGCCGAATTGGACGATCGAATGGATCGAGCAGGCCGCGCGCCGCGACGATGACGGTCCCGGCCTCTCCTACGCAGAACCCCAGGAGTCCCAAATGAGCAAGGAACAGGATGCGGCCTTCGCCGAGCGCGAGGCCGCGCTGAAGGCCCGCGAGGACAATCTCGCAAAGCAGGAGGCCGCGATCGCCGATCAGGCGCGCAAGACGCGGCATGAAGGGCATGTCGCCTTCGCCGAAAAGCTCGCCGACGAAGGCCGGCTTCTCCCCGTCTTCGTGCAGAAGGTCGCCGGCGCGCTCGACGCGCTCGCGGATCAGCCGGCCGAGGCGAGCTTCGCCGAGGGCGACAAGATCGAAAAGAAGGCGGCGCTCGACATCGTCAAGGAAGTGCTCGCGGGCGCGCCGAAGATCGTCGAGTTCGGCGAGAAGAAACTTGCCGCCGACAGGTCGTCGCCGGGCGCGGCCGAATTCTCCGCCCCCGCTGGCATGGACGTCGATCGCGAGGGCCTGGAGCTGCAGGCCAAGGCGATCGCCTATCAGAAGCAGAATCCGAGCGTCTCTTTCGTCGACGCCGTAAAGGCCGTGGGAGGCAAGTGACATGGGCTACGTCAATCACGTCACGCTCTCCGACACGCGCAAGGCGTCGGGCGTGGTCGTCCAGAACCGCTTCGTGAAGTTCGACGGCGCCCAGGCGGGCGCGGGCGATCTCGTCCATGGCGTCGCGGCCTATGACGCCGCCGACGGCCAGCTCTACGCCTCGAACATGACCGGCCTGCTCTCGGTCGAGGCCGGCGCCCCGGTCAATGCCGGGCAACGCGTCAAGAGCGACCTCCAGGGCCGCGCCATTCCGGCGCTGGATACGGACGACGCGGTCGCCATCGCCGACTCGACGGTCGCCGGCGCCGGCTACGCGCTCAAGATCGTGCGCCTCTCGATCACGCTGCGCGCCATCGCCTGACGCTTCTTAGGAGAAACCCATGGCCCCCCAGAACATGAACCTCGGCCAGGCGCGGGTCATCGATCCGATCCTCACCACGCAGGTTCGCGGCTACACCAACGCGCAATACATCTTCCCCGCGCTCTTCCCCTACGCGAACATTCCCGTGCGCGGCATGCGGATCATTCGCTTCGATCAGCGCGCCTTTCGCGTCGAGAGCGGCACGCGACGGGCGCCCGGCACGCCGACGCCCGCCCTTACCTTCGGGTTCGAAAGCGATCCCGTGGCGCTCTACCAGGATGCGCTCGACGCCGTAGTGCCGCGCGAAATCCAGGAGGAGGCGGCGGCCGTGCCCGGCATCGACATGGGCGCGCGGGCCGTGCAGCTCGTCACGGATAAGATCGACCTCGGCCACGAGGTCGCGTGCGCCGCGCTCGCCATGACGCCCGCGAATTACAGCGTTGGCCAGAAGACCGGGCTCACGGGAACGGACAAATTCTCGGACCCCGCCAGCGATCCGCTGCAGATCGTCGGGGATTTGAAGACCAAGCTTGCGAAGCGCATCGGTCGCCAGCCGAACACCATGGTCTTTGCGCTCGACGTGCTGCGCGCGCTGACGCGCAACTCGAAGATCAAGGATCAATTCAAATATACGAGCGGCGAGTCGATCACGGTCGACATGATCGCGCGCTATCTGCAGATCGAGAAGATCGTTGTGGGCGAGGCGATCTATCTGCCCGAGGGGGCGGCCGACGGCGCGGGCCAGTTCGTGTGGGGCGGCGGCTCCGTCTGGCTCGGCTATGTCGATCGCGGCGGCAGCTACCAGGTCCCCTCCTACGCCTACACCTATCGCCTCAACGGCTATCCCATCGTCGAGCAGCCCTATTGGGACCGCTCGCGAAAGAGCTGGATTTACGGCCTCACGCAGGAGCGCGCGCCCGTCGTCGCCATGCCGGACGCCGCCGAGCTCATCTACAACGTGCTGTAAGGAGGTCCTATGGCCAAGGCTCCCCAGAAGGCGGCCGTTAAGGCGGATGGCGCGCGCTACACCTATCCCGTTCTGGGCGCGCTGCTATGCGACGGCGAGACGTTCGACGCCGGCGACACGATCGAGATGACCGCCAAGGAGGCGCAGCCGCTCATCGACGGCGGCACGCTCGGCGCGGCGCTCGCGGCCGTCAACGCTCCCGCGTAGCGCGTCAAAGGACATCCCATGCCGCAAGAGCTTCTGACGGTCGATGAGTTCGTCGCGCGCATCGGCGCGACGATGGCCGACGACGTCGCCGGCTCCGGCCTGCGAGGCCAGCGCACGCTCGACACGGTGAAACTCTCCGGCGCGATCGGCTATACGGAGGCGCTCGTCGTCGGCTATCTGGCCGCGCGCTACAAGAAGCCCTTCGATCCCGTTCCGGACATCGTGAAGGGATGGGTGACGGACATCGCGCTCTATCGCCTGCGTTACAAGGTGGGCGACACGTCCGGCGTCGCCGAGCAGATCAAGCAGCGCTACGAGGACGCGATGGAGCAGCTGCGCGACGCGCAGAAAGGCCGGCTCGTCGTCGATCCGACGCAGGGCGGCGTGGACGATCAGCCCGCCCAGGAAACCCCCGTGCTCTACAAGGGCAGGCCGTCTCGGGCGGATGAAATCCTCGACAGCTTCGCGCTCTCGACCGGCGGCGGGATTCGGCGCTCATGACGATCCTGCCGGACGATCCCTCGCCCGCTCTCGCTGCGGCGCTCTCCGGCGCCCAGGAGACGCCCGTCACCTGGCCGGTCACATTCGTCGACGCGGTCAAGGCGATCCTGACCGAGGCCATGCCGGGGCAGTTCAAGGTCGCGGATTTTCCCGACCGGCCGGAGGATTTCGACATCGGCGAATATGAGGGCGCGGTCCTCGTCCACTGGATCGGCTCCAAATATGCGCCCTCCAACGGCGTCATGCCGATCAACAAGAAGCGCCGCTTCACGTTCGACGTCGCGGTCATTGCGCGCGGCGTTTCCGGCATGCTCGGCGCGCCCAACGTCATCGAGCTGGTGCGCCAGACGCTGCAGGCCCGGGTGATCGAGGGCGCGACCGCGCTCGATCCGGTCGACGACGGACTCGCCGGGCGCAACGATCAGACATGGCGCTACGACATCACCTTCCAGGCCGAGGCGCCCGCGATCGGCGGGCGCTGGCCGCATCCGAGCGAGGCTCCCTGATGAAATTCATTTGGAACGGCCCCTCCGGCGCCGAAACGATCTATCCGGCCGACGTTGGATTCGAGAACGGCAAGGCGAATAAGGAGCCGCTGTTCGAGGGCTGGCTGACGCCCGGCAAGACGACGCTCGATCTGCCCGAGGATCATCCTCAGGCGCTCGTCTGGAAGGCGCGCGGCTGGCTGAAGCCGGCCACAGAAGAGCCGGTTGCGGAAGAGCCCGCGACGGAAGAGCCGGTCGTGGAAGAAGCGGCCGAAAAGGCTCGCGCTTCGCGCCGCACCCGCCGTAACAGCGAAGGAGCCTGACATGGCCGGCGAGAACTATCATCACGGTCCCGAGATCATCGAGAATTTCGACGGCTCGGCCTCCGTCAAGGACGTCAAGGCCGCCGTCACCTATCTGCAGGGCACGGCGCCGATCCACGCGCTCTACAACACGCCCGAGGCGCGCGCGCCCTACATCAACCGGCCGATCATCATCCGCACGCAAAAGCAGGCGTCGCAAATCTTCGGCGATCCCGCGACCGCAGCAGGCTATACGATCCCGGCCGCGCTCTATTCGATGTTCAACAAGGACACGACGGGCAAGGGCGCGGGCACGATCGTCGTCAACAACGTTTTCGACCCGGACGTCCACAAGACGGCGGGCGTTCCGGACCCGACGCTCGTCGACTCGGCGGCGATGGTGGGCGGCGTCGACGTCGCCGGCCGGCCCTATGGCCTCGATGTCGCCTTCGCCTGTTACAACCGCTTCGGCTTCTTCCCGCGCCGGGTCATTGCGCCGGGATTCACCGGCCTCGCCGGCGTGCGCGAGAAGATGCTGACCGTCGCCAACAAAGTGCGTGGCCATACGATCTGGGACCTGCCCGCCGGAACGACCGTTCAGCAGGCGATCGAGACGCGCGGCGTCAGCGGCGCCTTCAACACGGCGAGCGAGCGCGTCGCGATCTGCTATCCGCGCGTCTCGGCGCTCGATCCGGTCACCGGCGAAAATACGCTGCAGCCTTACAGCCAGCATTTCGCGGGGGTGTGGAACGTCGCGGCCATGCAGACGGGGCCGCATCGCTCGCCCTCGAACCTGCCCATGCCCGACGTCGCCGGCACGGAGATCGACATCTATTTCGCGCCGGGCGCCTATGACACGGATACGAATCTTCTCAACGAGAAGGGCATCGTCACGACGATGACCACCTTCGGCTCCGGCATCAACACCTGGGGCGCGCATTCCGCGAAATGGGCGACGGTCTCCGACCAGATGGCCTGGCTGCATGCGCGCGCCACCATGGACGTGCTGGAAGACGCGATCCTCTTCTACATGCTGCCCTACACGGACAATTTCGCGAGCCCAGCCATTGTCGACGCGGTCGAGGAACGGATCCGCGCCTATCTCCACACCAAGGAGCCCGGCGGCGACGGCTGGCTCTACGGTTCGAGCTTCTATTTCGATCGCCAGCGCAACACCGCCGAGCAGATCGCGAATGAAGGCCGGGTCTACTACACGCTCAAGACGGCGATCATGGGCATCATGCATCGCATCACCATCGAGAGCTATATCGACCTCAATTTCGTCAACACCGCCCTCGGGCTGGTGACGGGGTAGTTTCCGGCGCTCGCTCTGCCCCGGGGCAACCGCTCGCGCAAATAGGAGCACACCATGGCAGCCGCCAAGATCGGCCAGATCACTCAGGCCGACGTGTATCTGGAAGACAAGTCGATGGTCGGGCGCTTCCGCGATTTCGGCACGCCCGATCTCGAATGGATGGAGGTGGAGCACGAAACGCTCGGCCAGGTCGCCGTGCTCTCTCTGCCCGGCCGGCCGCTCAAGAAGCTCACCGGCAAGGCGACGATCGAATTTCTCGACAGCGATCTCTATCCGCGCCTCTACAATCCCGCGACCTTCCTGCCGCTCGCGCTGCACTCCTATGTCGACGTGTTCGGCTCGGCGGGCGTCGACAAGGACAACAGCTATCGCGTCGTCACCAACGTCACGCTCGCCATCCGCAAGGTCGGCGGGCGCGTCTTCAAGCTCGGCGAGCGCTTCGAGGGCGAGATCGAATGGTCCGCCACGCGCTTCGTGCAGGGCGTGCCCGGCCAGACGCCCTGGACCGAGATCGACGTCATCAACCAGGTCTGCCGCGTCAACGGGCAGGACGTCTGGTCGACTTACTGAATACCAGAGAGGGCGGTCTGGCACGGCTCGCAAGGCCTCCAGCACCCATTGGGGACGCTACGAACGTAGGGGTTCAGCCCGCCGCCCGCACGAAATCCCGAAGCGAAACAACCGAAGGCAAAACCGGGAGTGGCCAACGGCGCTCTCGGTCGGGGTTGGAGTAGGCGAGGCCCCCGCGGAGGGTGTCCCCCGCTAGCGCAGCGGGCCATAGCGCAGGCCCGTGAAATTCGGGCCACCTCATTCCTATAGGAGCGATCATGCCCGAAGCCATTCTCGCCGACACGCCCGCCGCCGAACTCAAGGGCCTCGCCAAGCTGAAAGCCTTCAAGGAGAAGGCCGTCGCCGCCGGCGAAATCTCGCACGTCCTGCCCGACAGCGGCGTCACCATCACGCTTCCGGCTTTCAAGCCGAATGCCGCCTGGATGAAGGCTCAGGCAATGGGCGACGGCGACGCCGATCGCGCGAGGCGCATCTACATCGTCACGCTCTGCCGCTTCGACGGCGAGCGCCTCACGCTGGACGAATATAGCGACCTCATCTCCGCGACGGACCATCTCGCCTGCGTCGCCAAGGTGTTCGAGTCCGAAGAAGATCGTCAGAAGGCCACGGGAAAAAAGTAGCGGCCTGGCCCAGCCCTTTCGACCATGTGCACATGGTCAATAAGGGCTGGCGCCACGACGATCTGACGGCGATGAGCGTCGAGGAAGCGGCGTTCTGGGTTGGGCAACAGGCCGAATATGACCGGGCGGTCGCGGAAGCGATCCGCAAGGCGGCCGAGAAGTAGATCGCGGGCGGCAAGAAGGAGCCAACGATGGCGGATATGGACTTCCAACTCGTCCTCGAAGCCATCGTCAAGGGTCAGGACGCGCTCGACAAGCTCGCCAAATCCGAAGAGCAGATCGCCAAGGCGGCGAAAGCCGCCAACGAGTCGCAGGCCGCGAGCGCCGGCAAGGCGGACGCGGCGATGAAGCGCGAGGCGGAGGCCATGCAGCGCGCCGCCACGGCCGCCAAGAGCCTCGGGACCGGCGCGCACGCCGCCGCCGGCGCGTCCACCCAGCAGGCCGCCGCCGCCGAGCGCGTGGCGACGGCCGAAAAGCGCGCCGCCGACGCGACGAAGGCGCATGCGACGGCGGCGACGATGGAGGCGAAGGCCGTGCAGACGGCGGCGCGGGCGCAGAGCGGGGCGGCCGTCGCGGCGGCCGGGGCGCGCGGGCGTGACGCGCGCGGGCGGTTTCTGCCGGGTGGTGGGAGAGGGGAATTCCTCCGCGAGGCGGCCTCGCAGGCGACTCCCTACGGATATCTGCTTGGAGCGGGGGCCGCCGCCGCCGGCGGCGCAGCGATCGGCATCGGCGCCTACGCCGCCTATGAGACTTCGAAGCGACTTGCGACGGCGAGCGTCGGCGAAGCCATGTCGCGAGAGGTGGCCTTCGCTCAGGTTCAAAAGAAGGTGAACCTCGAAGCCGGGCAGAGTTGGGAACAGCTCGATCGTCAGATCGCAAAAGTGTCGACGACGCTTGGCAAGAGCTATCAGGACACGGCGGCTATATTCGACCAGGGCGGCGCCGCAGGCATTGCCGGCCGGGACCTTGAGACGTTCGGCTTGCTCGCCGCGAAAGTGGCGACGGCGTGGGACGTCGACGCGCGCTCCGCCGCGCAGATGCTCACTGAGGTTCGCGCGCAGACCGGCAAGACCATTCCCGATCTCGAAAAGTTCGCGGACAAGGTCAATTACCTTGGCGACATCTCCGCCGCAGCCGAGCGCGACATCGGCGCCATGTATCAGCGCGCGGCGGCCGGCATGGCGGCGGCGGGCGTGGGCGAGGATCAATCGCTCGCCATGATGACGGCGCTGCGCGGCGTCGGCATGCAGGATGAGGTGGCGTCGCGATTCCTTACCTTCTTCTCCGGCAGACTGCGCACGGCGACGAGCTGGAAGGATGGGCCGCTGGAGGCGCTCAAAGCCATCGGCATGACGGCAAAAGAAGTCGAGATGGGCATGCAAACGAAGCCCATGGAGACCATCCTGACGTTCCTCGACAAGGCGTCGCACGCCAAGAACGTCGTCGGCACGATGAAGGATATTCTCGGGGGTGAGTGGTTCGACGAGGGCCTCCGCTTCGCCCAGGCGGCTCCGGAGATCATCCGCCTGCTCGATGCGCTTTCGAAGGGCAACTACAATAACTCGATGCAGTCGGCGCTCGACATCGAGCTCGGCACCACGGAAGCGAAGATTAACAGGCTCAAAGCCTCGCTCACAGACCTGATGGCCACCTGGGCGAAGCCGTGGGCCAAAGGCGTGCTGGAGCCGATCGTCGAGGCTGCCACGAAGAAAATTGACGAGCTGCGTGCGGCTGAAGAGCGGTCGCAGGCGTCGAAGGCGGGGGTGAAGCCTAAGGGCCTTTCGGTCGCGGACTACGAAGCCGCCCTCGGGCTCAATCGCGAGCCGCCGGCTGTGATTAAGCAGACACCGACGATGGCGCTGTCTGAAGGCAACACGCCGCACCTCGCCCGGACGAAGGGGTTCGGCAAAGACATGCTCGACGCCAGCCAGTTCGCCCAGGCGGCCGAGAAAGTCACGAATGCATCGAACAGCGCCTTTGACGCCCTTCAGAAATTGAACGGGACAACGGCGACGGTGAACGTCGACGCGAGCGGGGCGATCGCGTCGGCGGCTGCGGCGCAGAAGGCGATCGACTCGCTTACGCAAAGTATTCGGACTCTTAACAGCCTCGGCGCGCCCGGCGCTGTCCGGACGCCCGCGCTGCAGCCGGGCCCCGAGCATTCTCGCCTCGAAAAGCACGGCCGCATCAATCTCCCCGCCACTGGCGTGATCGCCTCGCGTGGCGGGCTGCGGCCGGCACATGTCGCGAATGGCGGGCACACCATCCATTACGCGCCGCGCGTCCAGGTCGCCGGCGGCGGGGACGTCGCGGCGGAAATCCGCAAATATCTGCGCGAGCATCCTCATGAGCTGGCGGCCATTCTGCGCCGCGAGAGCGACGCGAAATCGCGTCTCTCCTATCGTGACACCGCCTGATGTTCGCTCTGCTCGGCGCCATCCCCATCGGCCTCTCGCCGCTCACCGGACCCACGGAGGCCGGGGGCAGCGAGAAGGCGACGCTGGCGCGGATCGACGTCGCGACCGGCAAGCCGGCGCTTCAGGACATGGGCGACGATCTCGCGGGCAAGAAGCTTTCGTTTTTCTTCTGCGAGAGCTTTTGCGATCCCGAAAGCGAGATGGGCCGGCTGCGCGAGGCGCGGCGCGCGCGCACGCCTTTGCCCTATGTGCCTGGCGACGGCGCCTTCGCCGGCGTGCGCTTCATCGTCGAAAGCATCGACGACGAAATCCGAAAGACGACGCCGGCGGGCCGGGTCGTCAGAATCGAGGCGCATCTGACGCTGATCGAGGCGCCCGTGCAAAATCTCGAAGGGCTGGCCCAGCAGCTCCAGCAGGCGGTTGCGCCGGCGCGGGCGGCCAATGCGGCGCTCAATGTGCTGGCGAGGCGCTGATGGGCTACATCGTCGAAACCACGAAGCCGGGCGATCGCTGGGACCTCATTGCCTACCGCATGTATGGCGACCCGAGCCGCTACGCCCCGATCATCGAGGCCAATCGCGCGCTTTTCGCGACCGCGCCGCTCGCCCCGATCCCGACCGTGCTCGAGGCGGGACTGGAGCTCCGAATCCCGATCCTCGACGACGTCGAGTCGGCGGACGACGTCCCGCCATGGAGGCGCTGATGCGCGCGATGACGGACCTCCCCGCGCTCGGCGCGCCGACCGCGAAGCTCTATTTCAAGGGGCGCGAAATATGGTCCGACATAGAGAGCGAGGTCATCTCGCTGACGTTCACGGACAATCTGGACGACGAGGCGGACGAGATCATTCTCGATCTCAAGAACGACCATGGGCGTTGGTTCGACAGATGGTTTCCCGACCTCAACGACGAGCTGCGCGGCCAGCTCGGCTACAAGGGCGGCAAGCTCCTCGACATGGGCACATTTTTTCTCGACGAGCCCAACGCATTCGGAGATCGAGCGGGAGACATCTTCCGCATTCGTGGCCAATCGAAGCCCGTCGACAAGGCGCTGAAGACGCCGAAGACGCGCGAGTTCGAAAGGAAAAGCCAGCGGCAGATCGCGCATGGCGTGCTCTCCGAGCATGGGCTAGCGCTTGTCGGGACGCCGCCGGAGATCGCCTTCGAGCGCGTGACGCAGCGGCGCGAGCGCGATCTCGAATTTCTCGCGCGGCTCGCCAATGATTACGGCAGTTTCTTCGCGGTTAAGGGAAAAAGGGCGATCTATATGGATCGCGACGAGCTGTTCTCTCGGCCGGCCGTGCGAATGCTCGCGCGCGGCGAGCGCGCCATCATCAGCTATAATCTGACGCATAAATCCGAGGGCACGCACAGCAAGGCGCGCGTCAGCTATTTCGACGGCAACAAGAAGAAGCTTATCGACGTCGAGGCCGAGGACCGGGACATCCAGACGGGCGACGCGCTGCGCATCGACGAACGCGTCGAGAGCCAGGGCCAGGCGAAGAAGCTCGCCGAGTCGCGCCTGCAGAAGGCCAATATGGCGGCCTGGGGCGCGACCTTCGAAATCTACGGCGATCCCTCCTGCCAGGCCGGGCAGACCGTGCAGCTTTCGAAATTCGGGCGGTGGGACCGCAAATACATCATTTCGAGCGCGCGCCACCGGCTGGCGCGCGGCGGCTATACGACGAATATGGAGCTCGACGATGCGCGGAAAGCAGCAAAGTAGCGCGCTCCAGGGCAGCGCGCAGTTCAAGCGGGGCGTCGTCGAGAAGATCGACTCCGAGAAGCCCTGGCGCGTGCGCGTGAAATTCCAGGACGAGGACGGCGTCCAGAGCTTCTGGCTCTCGATCATGAGCGCCGGCGCCAAGGGCAATCGCCACGCCCATACGCCGCGCGAGGGCGAGCAGGTGGCCTGCCTGGTGGACTGGCGCGGCGAGGACGGCGTGATTCTCGGCGGCCTCTACAGCGAGGCGGATGCGCGGCCGGAGACCGCGAAGGAAAACCACCATGTCGAATTCGAGGACGGCGCCATCCATGAGCACGATCCGAAGACGCATGTGCATCGGATCACGCTGCCGCAACAAGGCACGCTCTTTTTTGCGGTCGGTGACATGCGCCTGAAGCTCACCAAGGACGGCGGCGTCGTCAACAAGCCGATCGTCCTCGGTCAGGTGGACGAACCGCAGAGGAGGAAAAAATGAGCGACGCGGTGAATGCGGGCGAGCTGCGGGCTTTCGTCGAACGCATCGAGAAGCTCGAAGAGGAGAAGCGGGCGATCGGCGACGACGTCAAGGACATCTACGCCGAGGTCAAGGGCACGGGCTACGATCCGAAGATTATCCGCAAGATCGTCTCGCTGCGCGGGCAGGACAAGGCGCGCCGGCAGGAGGAAGAGGAAATCCTCGACCTCTATATGTCGGCGCTCGGCATGTCGTGAGGTGCGATGATGGACATGTTCACAAAGGACATGAGTCCGGAGGCGAAGGAGCGCCGGGCATTTGGTCAATACAGCCCGGAGGAGCTGGCGGCGGTCGAGCGGTTGCGGGCGGCCGCCGACGAATTGGAGCGCGTGCTCGACTCCCTTGGCGACAGCGATCTATTGCAGCGCGCGCGACGCAATCTCTACGCGCTTAGGATGGGCGCGAAAACGCATATCCTCTATCCGTGGTGATGGGGCGCGAGTAGCGGGGCCGGGTTGCCCCGGACGCGGGCCGGGCTACGCGTGCGAGTTCTCTCCGCTTGACACACCGCGCGACACACAATATAAAACACGAGTCAACTGAGACGCCACATGGCGCAAGGAGATGAAAATGACCTCCAGAAATTACCAATTCGTCGACGTCGACGTCGACGCCGCCTGGCGTGACAATCATCAGACCTGTCCGGCCGTCGCCTCCGCAATATTCGCCATCGCCGACAAATCGCGCACGGCCGAGGAAATCTGGGCCGAACCCACTCCGGCGGAAATCGACCACATCAAAATGGCGATCGAAAATTATATCTCCTGTGGAGACATCGAGCCGAGCGATGACGGCCGATACGAGTGGGGATTCGACGCGATCCGGCTGTGACCAGATCTTGCGAAATCTGCGGCGGGGCGATCCCGCCGCAAATGAAACCGACCGCGAAAATCTGCTCACCGGACTGTCTGCGGGTCAAAAAGCGGATTGAAGCGCGCGCGCGCCGCAAGGCCGCGCGCGGCGGCCCGCGCCTCTGCGTCGTTTGTGCAGCGGAAATCCCGTTTGGGCGCCGAGCGAATACGTGCAGCGATGTTTGCCACACGATCAAGCGACGGGCGCAACACCGGGATCACAAACGTCGGGAGGCGACTGAGCGCCCGGAGCGTCTCGCGGCGCGCGCAGAGCGCCAACGCCAGCGACGCGCGACCGACCCGGAATTCGCCGACGCGCTTCGAAACAAGGCGCGCGCCTGGGCCCGGGCGCGGCGCGACGATCCCGAGCAGGTGCGAAAAATACGCGCCGCCGCCCGGAAATTTTGGGAGGCGCATAAACACGACATCATCGAGAGCCGCCGACAGCGGATCGAGGCGATGACGCCAGAGCAGCGCGCGCAATTCGAGGAGAGGCTGCGCCTCTATAGCCGGAAATTTTGGGAGGCGCATAAACGCGACATCATCGAGAGCCGCCGACAGCGGATCGAGGCGATGACGCCAGAGCAGCGCGCGCAATTCGAGGAGAGGCTGCGCCTCTATAGTCGGGATTGGCGACGCGCCTGGCGCGAGCGGATGCTCGCCGATCCGGAGGCGCGCCGGGAATATAGGGCCCAGCAGGCCAAAGGGCGCGCCGACCGCGCCTTGAGGCAACTATTCGCTCTCAGCGCGAAATTGGAGGATTTGACGGATGAGTGATTTGACGACGGCGGGCCTCACGCTGCAGGGGCTGGCGACGGCCGATACGGAGACGCTGCGCCGCGAACTGGGGCGCGCCATGCGCATGACGGCGGAGAGCCTCGTCTATCTCGCCGCGATCTGGCATGAGCTGGAAAGCCGCGGGGTGGATCTGTCGGCGCTGCGGACCGGCCTCAGCGCCTACCTCCCGCTCATCGCGAGCGGACGCGCCGATCCCGAGGCCGTCATTGCGTTTGCGGGTCAGCCGACGCTCATGCGCGCGATCACGCAGCTCCCCGTTGATGAGCAGCGCCGTCTGGCGGCGGGCGGCGCGGTGCGCGTCGTCATCCAGACGCCCGACGGCGTGGAGTCCGAGCGGGACATTACGCCGAATTTGCTCTCCGCAGCCGAGGTCAGGCGCGTATTCGCGCCGGGGGCCATCCGTTCCCCGGCCGAACAATCCAGGCTAATCCGCACCGCGCGCAGCCATGCGCGGCGGGCCGTCGCGGCGCCGCCGTTCAACGCCGCGCGCGCCGCAGACTTCGAGCCTCCGCCGGTTGGCGACGACGCGAAAAACGTTGTCATTCCGCTCTCGCCCGCCGAGCACGAGGCGCTCAAAGTCGCTGCAGCGCGGTTGGATTTGCCGCTGCGCGATTTGGCGCGGCGCATCATTCTCGCAGGGTTGGAGGGATAAGTGACGCAAGCGATGCGCAAAAACGTCTATTTGGACGCACGGACATTGGATTTGATCGGTCGCGACGACAGTCTGTCAGGATCGATTCGACGGATCGTCGACCGCTATGCGGAGTTCGTGCGCCGCGAGCGGCCATGGGAAATGTTTGAGGCCGCCGAGCTGGATGCGATTCGTGACGCGTGCCTGTCCTGGGCGGCGGAGCCTGCGGCGACGATCATCGGCGGCATCGCGCTCGAAATCAGAGATGCTGATGTTGACGGTCTCGGGCGCAAATGGGGCGTCGACGCCGCCGCTCTCGCGGACAAAATAGACGCACTCTCGCCCGCTCGACAGATCGCCCTCATGGATTGGATCGAGCGACAGCGCAACGCAACGGAGACCGACGCGAAGTTTTAGGCGGGCAATCCGCGCCGCGCGCCCTTTGCAAATTTCCGAAATTCTGCAAACTGACCGCACTGCCTGACTCACGCCGCTGCGAAAAATTCGCAGCGATTTGGCGTAGCCCGCGCGCGAAGAACGGGCATGCTCGATTGGCGCTCGATCGATTACCTGCATTGGCAGCCCAAGCGCGGCGCGCTGGGCGAGGCGCTGTTCGGCTATCTCGATCCGCTACAGGCCGTCCGCGCGATCGCGCTGACCGAGAAGGGCACATGCCCGCTCCACCCCGAGAAATGCGTGCGGCTCGTCCCCTGGATCGACCAGCCCGAAAACATCGCGCGTCCGAACATGGCGCGCGAGCTTTGGGACGCGGTGACGACCTACGAGCCGCGCGTCGTCATGCAGCGCGTCGAGTTTCAGGGGGCCGAATATTCGCATTGGCGGGCGCTGCTCAGCGTCGTGCTCGCCGGCGACGTCGAGAAGCGCATCCACATCGTGGAGGTCCCGATTGGCGCGGCTTGACGATCCGGGGCCCTATAATCTCGACATGCTGCGGGCGCTGCCGGCGCCCGAGCTGTTCGAGCGCGACCCCAAGGTCCTGGAGCAATCTCTCATCGCGTGGTTCGAGGCGGCGACCGGCCGCACGCTCTATCCGATGCAGATCGAGACGCTGCTCATCGGGACGGTGGCCTATCTCTGGTCGCTGATGGCCGAGGAGGCGCGCATCGCGCATATGCAGCGCTATGCGGCGCTGGCCGACGAGCCCTGGCTCGCGCAGCTCGGGGCGCAGCCGGGCATCGAGACGCCCCGGCTCGACGCCGTCGCCGCGACGGCCATGGCGCGCTTTTCGCGCACCCAACTGGGCGCGGCGGTCGTGATCCCGACCGGGACGCGCGTCAGCGCCGGGTCCGACACGACCGTCTTTCTGACGGTCGCCGAGGCGACGATCGGCGCGGGCGTCTATTCGGTCGACGTGCTGGTGCGATGCGCGACGCCCGGCTCCGCCGCCAACGGCCTGACGACCGGAAAGATCAGCGCGATCGTCGACGCCGTCGCCGGCGTCGAGACGGTCGCCAATGTCACGACGTCGGCCGGGGGCGTCGATCGGGAGAGCGTCGACGCCTATCGGCTGCGCCTGTGCAACGCGCTGGAAAAGGCGAGCACGCGCGGCCAGCGGCGCGGCTATGTCGAGCATGTCATGGCCTATACGGGCGCCATCATCGCCGTCGCCGCCGTGCGTCCGCAGCCCTGCTATGTCGACATCTATCCGCTGACGGCGACGGGCCCGGCCGGGCCGGCGCTGCGCGCGCAGATCGAAGAGCATCTCTACGATCTGCAGGAAAACGAGCTGTTGCCCATGGGCGACCTCGTCACCGTGAAGCCGCCGGAGCCCTATCTTCCGGAGTTCCGCCTCGTCGTTTACGCGACCGCCGATCGCATCGGAACGCGCGTGGCGGCGGAGGCGGCGGCGCGCGACGTGCTGCGCGGCTGGGGGTCGCGGCTCGGCGGCGAGGTGCTGCCGCAGGTGGTGCGCGAGGCGGCCAAGTCCGCTTCGGGCGCCAGCAATGTCGAGAGCGTGAGCCTCAAATATCGGCGTCTCCAGCCATGGGAGTTCGTCGACGGCGAGAACGCAGAAATCCAGGTCGACGTGCGCCTCCCGGAGGATGAGCAATGACGCGGGTCCCCGATCGCCGCGCGCTGCCCGTCTTTGTTTTCGACGATCGCGGCCGAGCTATACATTTCGCGATGACGCAGGTGACGGGCGCCTTCGACTGGCAGGCCGCCATGGCGATCCGCTGGCCGGACGTCCCGACCGTCATGCTGCCCTACGCCATCCGCTCCCTCGGCGTGCAGGACTATGTCGAGCCGGGGATGCGGGAGGTCTATCAGCGCCGCGTCGTCGAGAACGCCATCCCGATTAAAATCCAGGAGGGCACGATCAAGGGCGTGCGCTTCGCGCTGTCGCTGCTCGGCATGACGGTCGAGTGGACGCAGTGGCATCGACGCCAGCCGCTCGGCATGCCCGGGACGCATCGCGCGGTGGTGCGGCTGGAGGAGCGGCTATTCGAGGGCGAGCCGCTCCTTTCCGAGCGCTCGCTCCTCCACGCCAAGCGCGTCATCGAGACGGTCAAGCGCCACTCGCAGGACGTCGATTTCATGGTGGCGGCCGACACGGCCGCAAAGGCGCGCGTCGCCGCCGTGGGCGTGCGGCCGATGCATTTCGGCTTCCTCGAGGGAGTGGCCGAATGACGCGGGAGGCGATCAAATTCAAGATCACGGCGGCCGGGCGCGCCGCGACCGCCTCGCCGCCTTCCGGGCTGCGCGCGGCCTTCACGCATATCGCGATCGGCAAGGGCGACGCGGCGAAGCCGGCCGACGCCGCCGGCTACCAGCCCACAGGGGACGAGACGGCGCTCGAGCGCGAATTCATGCGCGCGCCGCTGTCGGCCGGCTCGAAGCCCGCGCCAGACCAGATCGCCTTCACGGGCCAGATCGACGGCAACGAGACGGGCTGGATACACGAGATCGGGCTCTTCCTCGATGACGGAACGCTTTGGGCCGTGTGGTCCGAGGACTCGACCGTGATCCAGCGCTATGACGAGGACAATCAGCCGGTCTATGGCGCGCCGCTCGGCTACAAGGCGCTCGGCGTGCCATTCCTGCTCTCGGCTGTCGTCACCGTGCAGGATTTCGACCTCGACTCGATCGACATCGTCGTCAACGGCCCGCCGATCAGTGTGACGGTCAATCGCTACGATTCGCAGATGCTCAATCTGCTGGCGATCGTCACCGATCGCGCGCGGGCGCTCCACGATCTCGAAGCCGCGCGCCGCGCCGACGAGGCGCGTCTGGGCGATCTCATCGAGCGCAATCACGCTCTGGAGGCGCGCGTCGCCGCCCTCGAAGAAAGGTTTGGGTCATGAGCGCGGAAACGGAAGCCCTGCAGGCGGCGGCGGCGCAGCTCTATGCGCTGTTGCAGCAGCTTAAAAAATCGAACGTCCAAATCGTGCATGGCGTCGACGTCGGCGCGGTCAATCACGTCACGATCGCGCCGACGCCGGCGGTGACGGCGTGGAGCGACGACCTGGTCATCGTCGCCAGCGTCGCCTCGCCGAATCTCGCGCCGAGCCCGGACCTGAAGGTTTCGGACTTGCCGGCGATTCCCATCGTGCTGTTCGACGATACGGGCATCCTCCCCGGCGATCTCGACGGCGTCGCCCTATTCAAAATCCGGGGCACGGGGACGGTCGAGGGGCCGAGGGCGGCGCTGCTCTTCCTCGGCCCGGCCGCCTATGCCAGGCGCTTCCCCGCACTCTCGCCCGGAGCCTTGCGGCCGATCGTCTATGACGATGGACTCAACAAATATGGCGGCGCGATCTCGACGGCCAATGAGGTGCGGGCGGGAAGCGTCAATGACACGATCGTGACGCCGAAGGCGCTCGCCGACGCGCATAAATGGACGGCGCTCGCGGACACGCCGACAGTCGCGTGGGACATGGCCAGCGGCTTCAACAAGACGCTCTCCATGGGCGCCTCTCGCACCTTCGCTTTGCCGACGAATCTCAAGGAGGGCGTGCCGATCTGCCTCCTGATCACGCACGCCGCCGCCAACAATGTCGGGGCCTGGGCGGCGGGCTGGAATTTCGGCGCGGCCGGGGCGCCCGTGCTGTCGACGCAAATCGGCAAAATCGACATGGTCACCGGCATTGTCGGCTCCGTCGATCCGCCGCGTATCGACGCCGCCTTTCGGAAGGGCTGAGCCATGATGCCTTTCCCGCACATTATCGGCGCCGGCTCGCGCGGCCTGACCTTCGTGCCCGACGACATCGTCTATTCGTCGGCGATGTATGGGCGCGGCTTTTCGCGGATCTCGCGCGGCGGACTCACCAATGCCGGCGGCGGGCTGCAGCCCAGCGTCTGGGGCGGCATGCAGATCGACGCGCTGCTGCAGGCGACCGGGCCCAATGGCGATCTGGTGGTGGCGATCGTGGGGCTCGCGCTGCCGCGCGACGTCTTCCACTCGGTCATTGTCCCCGGCCTCAATTCGGGCGCGCGCTTCGTCGCGACGGCCAGCAATTTCTTCTATCCCGTGGGCACCGGCTACAATGTCACCGTCTGGCAATGGTCCGGAGTCGCCGGCGTCATCGCCGGCGGCGACGTGATGTTCGAGTGACGGCCATGCTGCTGCTCATCTCTGACAATTCGCCGGTCTATCCGCCCTATGTGGACGCGGACGGCTATCAGTATCCCGAGAACATCATCGATCTATTCTCGGACGAGCGCCTCGCGCAGCTCGGCTGGAAGCGCCCGCCGCCGCCGGCGCCGACGAAGGATGAGCTGAAGGCCTATGCCTATGATCGGCGCAAGGCGAAGAGCCGCGCGACGATCATGGTCGCGATCCCGCAGGCGAGCGGTCCGGCGATCGCCGTGCCCTTCCTGTGTTCGGCCGACAATATCGAGGACCTCGCCAAGGCGGAGCGCCGCGCGCGTCGCGATCCTGATTACATTTTCACCTGGGCGCGGGCGGCCGGCACGCTGGAGCTGACCGCGACGCAGGTGCTGGCGATCGCCGACGGCGTCGACGACTTCACCCAGGCGACCTTCGTCGCCCTCGCGGAAATCTACACGGGGATCGACGCCGGCGGCGTCGAGACGAGGGCGGAGATCGACGCTTATCCCTGGCCGGAGGTCGCGCCATGACGGCGACGGATCAATGGGAGGTGGTGCGCGGCCAGTCGATCGACCGGACGATTGCGCTGCCGGCCGACGGCCCCGATCCCCAGCATGACGGCTCGTGGTTCGTGCTCGCGCTCAAAGCCGCGCGCGCCGACGTCGATTCCGTGCTGGTCTTCGACTCGCGTGATCCGAAGCGGGCGCTGACGATCGAGGGCTGGGACGCCGGCCAATTTCTCGTGACGCTCTCATTCCGCGCCTCGCGCGGCGAGACGCTCGCCATTCCGGCCGGCTCCTATGTCGGCGACCTGATGCATGGCCGCCCCCGGCCTCAACACAATTTCGGGCCGAAGGTCTCTCCCATCGCCGCCGTCAGCGTCGTCGTCCTTTGAGGTATCGAGCCATGAAACGCCTCGCCGCTCTTTTCCTGCCGCTGCTCCTGATTGCGAGCCAGGCGCTCGCACAGGGCTCGGTCACGCCGCTCGGGCCGAAGGGCGACAGGGGCTGCTCGCTGCTCGAATTCCGCCCGTCGAATGCGACGCCGGAGCCGTCGCCCTCGCTCGGCATGGATTGCGATCTGGCTCTCGATCTCCGATCGGGGCGGTGGTGGGGGCCGAAGGAAAACGGCGAGTGGGGCATCTCCCGCTCCATGGCTCCGGTCGACGCCGCGCGAGCGATCGCCGATCAGTCGGCCGTTTTCCGAGACGCCGCTCAGCAGGCCAGAGACGCCGCACAGGCCGCTCACATGTCGGCCGTCGCACAGGCCGCCGCCGCCCAAGCGGCGGCTTCCAACGCCTCGCTGAGCGCGGCGGCGGCCAATACGAGCCGAGCGGCGATCGACGCATATTTCCCCGGCGGCGTGCTCCAGTCCGAAAAGGGGGGCGCCGGCGACATCCTCGGCATATTGGAGGCCAACGGGCTCGGGCAGGTCTCGGCCGCAGCGACGCTCGGCTCGGGCGAGCTGCTGCGCAAGAGCGGTGCGGGCGGGGTCAGTTTCGTGGGCCTCAATGTCTCAGGCGTTGCGTCTGCGAATTCGTTCCAGGCGCCGGCGGCGGGCGGCTTCTACTCCAACGTCGGTCCCGTCAACATCACCCGGCTGGCGGATCGCGTCTTCGTCGGCGCCGACGCGAATTACGCCGGGACCTCCAATTGGTCGCCGTCGTCGTTTCCTGGCGGATGGGAATGGTTCCCGCGCGAAAGCACGGGGATGGTCACGTCGCCCAATGGGCGCATCGCGCTCACCGCTTTTGTGAAGGGCTCTCTCGACGACGCGGCGAATCCTGGCTTTTGGGTCATCAACAACCAGAACACAATCCTGGCCGGCGGGGGCGGCTACACTGACGGAACATACACGAATGTGCCTCTGACTGGCGGCAGCGGCGCGGGAGCCAAAGCGACGATCACCGTCGCCGGCGGGGCGGTGACGGCCGTCAATGTGACGGATGGCGGCAAAGGATATTTGCCGGGCAATCTGCTGACAGCGTCGATCCCCGGCGGTTCGGGGTTCTCATACCGCCTCGATAGTTACGGCGTGTGGATGCCCTCGCGAATTGCGGGAAATTACGGCTGCGAGAACGACACGACAACCTACAAAACCGCGTGCTGGGCTGGCTATTTCGAGACCTACCGCCATCCCGGCGCCGGAACCGTCAATACAATCGAGATCGACACTTTCAACGCCGGCGATTTGGTCGTCCTCGACCCATATGCGACAGCGACCTATTTTGCTGGCCTGACGATCGGCGTCATCAACAGTTGCGGCGGCTCCATCTACAGCGTCACGCCGCACCCGTGCTCGGCCGCCTATCTCGTCTCTGCCGGCGCGTCGTCCTGGGACAAAGGCATCGTATTTCAGGGCGGCGCGATCACCGGCGTCAACGGACAGGCGGGCACGGCGGAGGGCGATGCGATCGAAATGTTGCCCGGCCATCGCACAAGGTGGTTGAAGCCCAATCGGGCGCCCGGCTTCGAACTCGTCAGCCTCACGACGACGGCCACCGCGAGTCTTTCGCGCATCGAGGCGGGCGATTTTTACACGAAGCTGACCATCAACGGTCAGCAGAGCTGGAAGGGCGACAGCGGCGGCAATCTGTTCGTGGGTCTCGCCAGCGCGACGGGCGCGACGGTCGGATTTCCCTACATGCCGGCCGTCGCAGGCGCGCCGAGCGGCGTCCCGAGCGAGCTGCCGCCGAACTATGCGCCCTACCTATGGGACGGCGCTAGCGGGCATCTCAACGTCTATTCGGGCGCCTGGTTCGCTCTCGCGACGCTCGGAGTGGCGAACACGTTCACAGGGCAGCAGACGTTCACGGCGCGCATATTTGGGGAGGGCGCGGGCAACACCTGGCCGACCGCCGACGTCGACGGCGCCATGTGGGGCGTGCGCGACTCGTGGCTGTATGCAAAGGCGGGCAATGGGCGCATCGCCATCGGGGGCTTCTCCCGCTCCTCGAACACGGTCTCGCCCTATCACGACACGATCGGCGCCGCCGGATTTGCGATCGCGGATTTTGCCGGAAGACCCGCATGGGGCGGCTATTTCGATTGTCAGTTCGAGTCGGGGACGCAGTGCTACGGCGTCGAGATCGCGGTCAAAAACAAAGGGCCCAATCTGACCTCCACGCCGTATTTTATGACGTCGGGCACCTACGGCATCTGGGCGCCGGGAGGCGGCGACAACGCCTATGGAGGGGCGTCGACCAATCCCAGCAATACCGCCATCGCCATCGGCCGAGGCGGAAACACTTGGAACCGGGCCCTTGTAATTGCAGCCAACGCGCTCACCGGCGATGATGGCGCGACGGGGACCGCCGTCGCGATCGAGATGGCCAAAGGCCACATCGTCTCCTGGCGGGCGCCCGGAAACGTCCAGGGGGCCTCAATTCGATCCGACGTCACCGGCGCGGCCGGCTCGGATGTGTCGCAAGTCTTCGAGGACGCAAAAGTATCGTGGTTCGGCGCCGGCGGCGGCTCGACCATAGCGAGCCTGTCTCACATTTCCGGCGCCGTGAATTATCTGCGCCTGGTCAACAATATCGCGGCATTCGCGCCGCAGATCGTCGCCGCCGGCTCGGACGCCATTATCGATATCGATCTCGTCCCCAAAGCGGGGGGCGGCGTTCGCGTCGCCGGCGCCGCCGGCGCCGATATTCGCCTCGCGCAAGGCGTCGTGGAGCTCGTCGAGATCAGCGCTCCGTCCACGCCCGCGGCGAACAGGATGCGGCTGTGGGTCGAGGACAATGGCTCCGGCAAGACGCGGCTGATGGCGCAATTTGCCACCGGCGCGGCCCAACAAATCACCATCGAACCCTAAAGGAGCATGCCATGAAATCAGCCCGCCTTCTCGCCGTCGCGCTTCTCGTCTCCGCCGCTTTGCCGGCGCATGCCGGCCCGGCGCCGGACCTGGACACGGAAAACGTCACGCCCATTATCGAGACCATTCAGCCCGGCAAATTCCGCCTCCGAGAGGGCGGCCTGATCTGTGGACCGTTCGAGTTTGAGGGACTCGACCGCACCAAGATGTGGGTTGTGCCCGCGGGCGCGTGCATCGGCGACAGAGCCGCCGCGCAGTAATTCCAAACCGAAGGGGAAATCCGATGAAGCATTTGGTCTGTCTGATCGTCGCCCTGTTCGCTTTCGCCGCTCAGCCCGCTCACGCGGAGCCGATGAAGCTCACGGTCAAAGAGCTGCGCGAAATCAAGGTGGGCCTCCAAGCGCTGATGAGCGGATTGGAGACGAGGATTCGCGAGGGTGAACGAGATCGTGTCATCCGCGAGCAATATCATTTCGCCTCGGCCGCGCTCGACAGCGCGGCGGCCAAGGACGTCGTCCGCGTCGAAGCGGCGCTGAAACCCGTCGAGACGGAGCTGTCGGCCGCGCTGCGCCGCATTTGCCCGTCGCAGGACGATTGCCGGATCGCCGACAAGGACGATGCGGCGACGCGCGACAAGAAGGGCGCCGCGATCCGTCAATTCGATGACGAGCAGGACAAGGCGGCCGCCTCGGAGCTGACGGTCGACCTGATCCGGCTAAGCGAGCAGAACCTCGACGAGGTGACGCCGAAACTCCCGATCGCCATCCGCGCGGTCCTTTGGCCTCTCACGAAGTAGCGTCGAGCCAGTCGCACAGCGCGCCGCCTATGGGCGGCGCGGCGTCAGAAACCCGCCGAAAAGCCCCGCCGACTGACGCTGGAAAAGGCGCGCGTTGGAAAAATGTGGCCAAAGATCGCAGCGAAAATGGCCAAAGATCGCAGCGCGCTACAGGGGGCTACGCAATCCACGGCTCTTACGCAACTGGATCGTTAGGCCGCCCGGCCTCACCTGGGTGTATTCGGGGAACCCGTCTGGGAGAAAGACGAACCTGTCTCTGGCTCGGCGGAGGAAGCTATTCCGGAAATTCGGAAATTCGGATTGGAGACCGGAGGCCAGAACCACCCCCACATGGACCCGCCTTCGGCGGTCTCGAATCTCCGCGGCAAGAGCCCGCAGAATGCGGGCCTTTCGGCCGCTTTCGGGAAAGTCTCGGGAATTGGCGATTGCCTGGCTGGGGCGGGAGGATTCGAACCTCCGCATGGCGGAATCAAAATCCGCTGCCTTACCACTTGGCGACGCCCCAAAGCGCCCGCTCTCCATAATGCCGCGTGGGCGGCTCCGCAACCCGGCTGTGGCGCCGAAAGGCTCAGGACCAGGCCTTCAATCGGGCGAGGCGGGCGAATTTCTTGGATTGGTGGCGGTCCATGCGGTCCAGCACGTCCCGCAGGAAGCGCACGCCCTGCGGCAGATAGGCGCCCTTGTTCAGCATGACGGCGTCGGCGCGCTGGGCCATGGCCGCGTCGGTCGTCTCGGCGCGGCTCGCCACTCCCTCATGGACGAATTGATCCAGGACTTGCGTGGCCCAGATCACAGGCGCATACGCCGCCTCGCAGAGCCACAGCATTTCCTCCTGCATTTCGGAGAGGCGGGCGAAGCCGACTTCGACGGCGAGATCGCCGCGCGCGATCATGACGGCCGTCGGATGGCGCGTCGCCGCGCGCGTCATCAGGCGCGGCAGGTTACGCACCGCCAGCGGCGTCTCGATCTTCAACACGATCCCCTGCGGCGGCCGGTCCCCGCGCCGCGCCGCAAGCTCCGCCTCGAGACGCGCGACGTCTTCGGCGCGTTGCACGAAAGAGAAACCGACGAGGTCCGCCAAGTCGACGACGGCGTCGAGATCGGCGAGGTCCTTTTCGGTAAGCGGCGAGAGATCGAGTTCCGCCGTAGGCAGATTGACGCCCTTGCCCGGCTTGAGGCGCAAGCCTTTCGCCCGTGCGGCGACGATCTCGACCTCGACGCCCTCATTGTCGCAGGCGACGACGCGCCCCGTCGCCTTGCCGTCGTCGAAGGAGATCTCCGCGCCGATCTGAAGCTGCGAGACGATTTGAGGAAAATTCAGGGACGCGGCCACGTCCTCGCCGCGCGGGTCGAGCCTCGTCGTCAGCCGGAGGCGGTCGCCGGTCCAGAGGCGGCGTTTCTTCGGCCCGCAAACTTCCTCGACGCGCAGCTTGGGCCCCGCAATGTCCATCAGCACCCGGCAGGGACGGCCGGCGCGTTCCGCCGCGGCGCGGACATGGCCCGCCATGCGCGTCCAGGCGTCGGCGTCGTCATGGGCGCAATTGATGCGCGCGCAATCCATTCCGGCGGCGATCAGCGCGGCGACAAGGCTCGGATCGTCCGCGGCTTCGCTCGGCAGCGTCGCGATGATGCGCGTGCGGCGCCCGGCCTTCGCGCCGAAAATCCTGTCGCAGGCCCGTTGCAGCGGATCGCCGCCGCTTCGCGCGGGATAATCCGCTTTTTCTCCGCAAAGTCTGCGCAGCGTCGCGAGCAGCGCGTCGAGCGCGGGCAAAACGTCGGCTTCGCTGCGTCCGAGCGAGGAGAGGCCGAAGGCGGCGAGGCGGAGCTGCAGAGCGATGAGATCGCGGCTGCGCAGCGACAGGTAATGGGCGAGGTTGCGCGCGCCGGCCTCGGCGTCAGGCGCAAGGCCCCAATCGGCGAGACGCGCCTCGCCCTCCCGCGCGACCGCCTCGCGCAGCGCCGCGACATCGCCGCGCAATTCCAGCAGCTCGCCTTGCGCGTCGTCCATTCCGTTGCGGCCGTGCATTTCCTTGTCCGTCTTTTCGCCCGTCGCATTCTCAACGGCAAGACGACGAATTTGTTACAGAGAAGCTCGCTGCGCCTTTGCGTCGCAGCCTGCGGCGCGCGCCTCAATGCGCATTCTGCCGTTCCCCGGAGAGTCGGCGCAGCCGCGATTCCTCGAGATCGAGCTCCGCCTCGACGCCGTGCAGCGTCGTGTCGTGGACGCAGCCGAGGCGGTGGAGGCGAAGAAGTTCTCCGCGCGCCGCGGAGACGGCGGCGAGCGCCATATCGAAATGCGCCTTGCGCATCTGCGCCACCGCCTCCCCTTCCTCGTGGTTCTTGCGATAGACGAAGACGCGGCGGCGATACTCTTCGAGAAGCTTGGGGTGGCGCTCCTGGCCTTCGTCGTCAATATCGGCGGCGATCAGCGCGAGCGCGGCCGCGTAGATCTTCTCGCGCGCCTCGTGATCGTCGAGATGCGGCGTGGGATCGACCAGCGGGGCGGCCGGCTTCAGCCATTTCACCAGCAATCCCAGCGTTGCGCCCTGGATCAGCACGGTGACGGCGATGGCGACGAAAGTCGTCAGGACGATGAAGCCGCGGCCGGGAAAGTCGAGCGGCAAAGCAAGAGCGGCGGCGAGGCTCACCACGCCGCGCATGCCCGCCCAGCCGATGATCACGGGGATGGAGAGCGGCGGATAGGGGTCGCGCTTCCGGATGGAGGCGAAGAGCAGGCGCGGGAGATAGGCCGCCGGGAAGACCCAGACGAAGCGGGCGGCGATCATCGCGCCTGTCACGATCAGCGCCTGGGGCAGGGCGGAGGACAAGGCCGGACCGAAGCCGCCAAGCTCCTCCACCACCTTGCGCAACGCCAGGCCGATGAGGATGAAGACCAGCGCCTCCATGACGAAGACGGCCGAGCGCCACACCGCCTGCGCCTCGAGCCGGCTTTCGGCGTCGAGAATGGCGTGCTGGCCCCAGCCCATGATGAGGCCGCAGGTCACGACGGCGAGCACGCCCGACACATGCAGCGCCTCGGCGCCGATATAGCTCGCCCAGGCGACGAGGAAGCTCGCAATGATGATGAGCTGCGTGTCGCGCAGCCGGCTCATGGCGAGATTGACGAGAAGCCCCGCGGCCGCGCCCACGGCAAGGCCGCCCGCCGTCAATTGGCCGAACATCAGCGCCGCGTCCGACCAGCTGAAGACGCCGGTCAGCGCGGCGGCGGCCGCCACGCGATAGAGCATGAGGCCGGAGGCGTCGTTGACGAGACTCTCGCCTTCGAGAATGGTCACGAGCCGCGCGGGCACGGGAAGCCGCGCTAGCACCGCCTTGGCCGCGACGGCGTCGGGCGGCGAGACGATGGCGCCGAGGCAAAAGCCCGCCGCGAGCGGCAGCGCCGGCAGCAGCCAATGGACGACGAAGCCGACCACCGCGGTCGTGAAGATCACCGCGCCGACGGCGAGCATGAGGATCGGCCGGAGATTGAGCCTGAAATCGCGCCAGACGGTGAAATAGGCGCTCGATTGCAGCAGCGGCGGGAGGAACAGCACGAGAATGAAATCGGGGTCGATCTCGAAGGGGAGCCGCGCCGGCGCGAAGGAGAGCGCCATTCCGCCAATCACATAGGCGGCGGCGGGCGGCATGCGGAGCCGCTTGGCGAGGATCGAGAGAACCAGAGCCGCCGTGAGCAGCGCGAGGAGAATGACGAAGGGGGCGTGGGCGATCATATCGCTTCGGGGCTTGGGAGGGAGGCCTCAACCTAGAGCAGGAGCGGCGCCAAATGGAAGGCGTCAGACGCCGATCGACCCCGCGCGCGCCGCCGCCTCGCGCAGCGCCGCGATATTGCCGGCATATTGCGCGGGCCCGCCGCGAAAGGCCGCCGAGCCCGCGACCAGCGTATCGGCGCCGGCCTCGACGATCGCCTGGGCCGTTTCCGGGGTCACGCCGCCGTCGACCTCGAGACGGATCGGCCTGCGCCCGATCATCTCGCGAATGGCGCCGATTTTCGCGAGCTGCGAGGGAATGAAGCTCTGGCCGCCAAAGCCCGGATTGACGCTCATGACGAGGATGAGGTCGACGTCGTCGAGGATATAGTGCAGGCAGCTTTCATGCGTAGCCGGGTTGAGCGATACGCCCGCCTTCTTGCCCCGTGCGCGGATCGACTGGAGCGAGCGATGAAGATGCGGGCCGCCCTCTGCGTGGACGGTGACGATGTCGGCGCCGGCGTCGGCGAAGGCGCCGATATAGGGGTCGATGGGCGAGATCATCAGATGCACATCGAGCGGCAGCGTCGTATGCGGCCGCAACGCTGCGACCACGCCGGGGCCGAAGGTGATGTTGGGCACGAAATGCCCGTCCATCACGTCGAGGTGAATCCAGTCGGCGCCGGCGGCTTCCATCGCGCGCGTCTCCTCGCCGAGTTTGGCGAAGTCGGCGGAGAGGATGGAGGGGGCGATGAGGATGTCGGACATGGCGTCGCCTAGTTGATTTGCGTGCGCCAGTCACTAGCATAGAGCGACGGCGGGGCGCGACAAATGCCAGTGGTCTTTCGGCATGAGGGTTACAAGTTCTTCTTCTACTCGAACGAGGGCGACCCTCGCGAACCTGTTCATATTCATGTGCGCAAGGGCGAGGCGGTCGCGAAATTCTGGATAGCGCCCGTGAGCCTTGCCGCAAGTGACGGCTTCGACGGAAGACCCTGCGCCTGCTGGCCCGCCTAATTGAGGACCGGTCAGCGCTGATCGAAAGGACATGGCATGACAATTTCGGCTAAATCGCTGCGTTTTGACCACGCATGTGGGTCGAATTGTCCGACGGCCGCGTCCTGGGCGTTCCGCTCGCCTGGTTTCGGCGCCTCCTCCACGCGACGCCCCGGCAGCGGCTCGCTTTCGAGATCAGCCGCGGCGGCCTCCATTGGGAGGGATTGGACGAAGATATTTCGATCGCAGGGCTTCTGGCCGGGAAGGGCGATCAGACGCAGGGGCGCGAGGCGGCGGCTTGAGGGGGAACGGGACTTCGCACCGGATTAATGTTGACTGTACTCGGCGGACTTGCTGAATCCGAGCGCGAGCTGATCCGCGCCCGCTGGGGCGGCCCCCTGCCCTCACCCGCCATCAGCGCGAGGAGGCGCTTGCGTCGCTCGCCGAAGGCGTAGCGCGACGTGAGTAGATCTCGCGCTGTGCTTCTTCGGGAATCGGGCGAGCCCGTTCGCTGCATAGAAGGCGCTCGCACGTTCATCTTTTGCGCCCACAGCGCATAAGCTCCATTATGCAATACGAACCCCCAGCCGGGAGGCCACCCTCGGCCGGCGGGGGGAAAACATCACTCCGCCGCCTGCTTCGTCGCGAATTTCGGATCAAGCGCGCCGCTCGCATAGCGCTTGGCCATTTCGGCCATCGGGACCGGCTTGATCTTGCTCGCCCAGCCGGCCGTGCCGAATTCCTCGTAGCGCTGGCGGCAGACCTTCACCATGGCTTCCTGCGCGGGCTTCAGATATTTGCGCGGGTCGAACTCGCCCTTGTTCTTGCCGAGCGTCGCGCGGATCGCCGCCGTCATGGCGATGCGGCAGTCGGTGTCGATATTGATCTTGCGCACGCCGAACTTGATGCCGTGCTGAATCTCCGCCACCGGCACGCCCCAGGTCTGGGGCATTTCGCCGCCCGCCGCGTTGAAGGCGTCCTGCAGCTCCTGCGGCACCGACGACGAGCCGTGCATCACCAGATGGGTGTTGGGCAGGCGGCGGTGGATTTCCTCCACGACATTCATCGCGAGGATGGCGCCGTCCGGCTTGCGGGTGAATTTATAGGCGCCGTGCGACGTGCCCATGGCGATGGCGAGCGCGTCGACCTTGGTGCGGGCGACGAAATCCTCGGCCTGCGCCGGATCAGTCAGCAACTGGTCGTGCGAGAGCTTGCCTTCCGCGCCGTGGCCGTCTTCCTTCTCGCCCTCGCCGGTCTCAAGCGAGCCGAGCACGCCAAGCTCGCCCTCGACCGAGGCGCCGACCCAATGGGCGAGATCGACGACGCGGCGCGTCACGTCGACATTGTACTGGTAATCGGCGGGCGTCTTGCCGTCGGCCTTGAGCGAGCCGTCCATCATGACCGAGGAGAAGCCGAAGCGGATGGCGCTGGCGCAGGTTGCTTCGCTATTGCCATGGTCCTGATGCATCACGATCGGAATATCGGGATACATAGCGATCAGCGCCTCGATCATCTTGGCCAGCATGATGTCGTTGGCGTAGCTGCGCGCGCCGCGCGAGGCCTGGATGATGACCGGCGCGTCGACGGAAGAGGCGGCCTCGAGCACGGCGAGGCCCTGCTCCATATTGTTGATGTTGAAGGCGGGCACGCCATAGTCATGCTCGGCCGCGTGATCGAGAAGCTGTCGCAGGGTGATGAGGGCCATTGGGAAGATTCTCCCTTTCAGAGGGCGGTCGCCGAGTGAAATAGCGGGAACTTGCGCGGTTATCTACAGCGTACCGAACAGGAGGGCCAGTCGGGGCGGCGGGCGAAGCCTGAGCCGCAAACGCCGCCGAGGCCGTCAGTGGCTCTCGGGCGGCAGGCCGACATGGCGCTCGAGGCGGCGCAGGCGTTCCTCGAATTCGTTCAGCAGGACGCCATGCCCCACCGCCGAGGAGTGATATTCGACCACCGCGCGGCGCAGTCCCAGGATCTGATCGCCGAGACGCTTTTCGAGAGTCAGCATGTCAGACGCGACATCAGCGCGCAGTGAATGGATTTCTGAGCGAAGCTCTGTTTTGGTCTCCGCAATCTCGGCGCGGAGCTCAGCGCCCAGATTGTCCACTTTCTTGTCGATCTTGCGCAGCAGCGCCAATGTCAGGTTTTCGGGTTCGTCGCTCAATGCAGCGTCCATTGTGTCAATGCGCCTCACCGGGTAATCCCGGCCGAGACACTTTAGCACATTCTCGCTCGCGGCGTCTCATATTGTAAAGCTCTCGCCTATGCCTGAACCAGCGCGATGGCGGCGTCGATCACGGCCTCGGCCGTGATCCCAAAATGCTTATAAAGTTCCGCCGCCGGGGCGCTCGCGCCGAAGCCGGACATGCCGATGAAGGCGCTGCGCTCTCCGAGCCAGCGGTCCCAGCCGAGCCGGGCCGCCGCCTCGACGCCGATGCGCGGACCCTTGCCCAGAACCTGGGCGCGATACTCCGCCGGCTGCGCCTCGAAAAGCTCCCAGCAGGGCATGGAGACGACCGCGGCCTTGATCCCCTTCGACGCCAGCGCGTCGGCGCCGGCGAGCGCGATCTCCACCTCGGAGCCCGTGGCCAGGATCGTCACGTCGCGGCCGCCCGTTGGCTCGCGCAGCACATAGGCGCCCCTGGCCGAGAGATTCTCGGAGACAGGGCGCTCCAGCGTCGGCAGGTTCTGGCGCGACAGGCTGAGGATGGAAGGCGTCGCCTTCTGCGCGATCGCCAGCTCCCAGCACTCCGCCGTCTCGATCGCGTCAGCCGGGCGGAAGACGAGGAGGTTCGGCATGGCGCGCAGCGAGGCGAGATGCTCGATCGGCTGGTGCGTCGGGCCGTCCTCGCCGAGACCGATGGAGTCGTGGGTCAGCACATAGATGACGCGCAGGCCCATGAGCGCCGAGAGACGGATTCCGCCGCGCGCATAATCGGAGAAGACCAGGAAGGTGCCGCCATAGGGCGCGAAGCCGCCATGCAGCGCGATGCCGTTCATCGCCGCCGCCATGCTGAATTCGCGCACGCCGTAATGAATGTAGCGGCCGGAGAAATCGCCCGGCTTCACGGAGCCCATGCCCTTGGTGAGGGTGAAGTTCGAATGCGTCAGGTCCGCCGAGCCGCCGATCGTCGCGCCGGTCGCGGCGTTGATGACGCCGAGCGTCATTTCCGAGGATTTGCGCGTCGCGACCTTGGGCTTCTCGGCGGCGAGCGCCGCGCGGAAGTCGGCAAGCGGGCCTGCAATCTCCTTCGCCACGTCGTTCGACAGGAAGGTCTCGAAGGCGCGCCCCTTGGGTGAGGCGGCGCGGCGCTTCTCCCAGGCCTCGCGGGCGGCGGTCCCGCGCCGGCCGGCGGCGCGCCAGGCGGCGAGGATTTCTTCCGGCACCTCGAAGGGCGTATGCGGCCATTCCAGCGAGGCGCGCGCCGCCTCGATCTCGGCGGCCCCGAGCGGCGCGCCATGCACGGACTCCTTGCCCTGCTTGCCGGGCGCGCCGTAGCCGATCACCGTGCGGCAGGCGATCATGGAGGGGCGCGGATCGGCCTTGGCGGCCTCGATGGCCTTGGCGACCGCCGCCATGTCGTGGCCGTCGACCCGCTGCGCGTGCCAGCCGGCCGCCTCGAAGCGCGCGCACTGGTTCGTCGAGGTGGAGAGGTCGGTCGGGCCGTCGATGGAGATCGAATTGTCGTCCCACAGGACGATCATGCGCGAGAGCTTCAGATGGCCTGCGAGGTCGATCGCCTCATGCGAGAGCCCTTCCATCAGGCAACCGTCGCCCGCGACGACATAGGTGTTGTGGTCGACGAGGTCGTCGCCGAAGCGCGCGGCCGAGAGGCGTTCGGCGATCGCCATGCCGACGGCGGTGGCGAGGCCCTGGCCGAGCGGGCCGGTCGTCGTCTCGACGCCGGGGGCGTGGCCGTATTCGGGATGTCCGGCGGTGGGCGCGCCGAACTGCCGGAAATTCTCAAGATCGGCCTTCGTCATGCCGGGGTAGCCCAGAAGATAATGCAGGGCGTAGAGCAACATGGAGCCGTGGCCGGCCGAGAGCACGAAACGGTCGCGATCCGGCCAGTCGGGGCGGCTCGCGTCGAACTTCATGAAGCGCTGGAAGAGCACGGTCGCGACGTCGGCCATGCCCATGGGCATGCCGGGATGGCCGGATTTGGCCTTCTCCACCGCATCCATGGCGAGGGCGCGGATGGCGTTGGCGCAAAGGCGCGCATCAACTTTTGCTTCTGACATTTCTTCGTTCTTTCACGTTGCGCTCTTTCGGCGCCTGACGAGTTCGAGGATCCTCGGCGTGAGGATGAGTTGCATGGCGAGATCGAGCTTGTTGCCGGGAATGACGATGGAATTGGCCCGCGACATCCAGCTTCCGGCGATCATGGCGACGAGATAGGGGAAATCCACGTCTCTCGGATCGCGAAAGCGAATGACGACGATCGACTCGTCCGGCGTCGGAATGGAGCGCGCGACGAAGGGATTGGAGGTGTCGACAGTCGGCGCGCGCTGGAAATTGATATCGGTCTCCGAGAATTGCGGGCAGATGTAATGCACGTAGTCGTGCATGCGGCGCAGAATGGTCTCGGTCACCGCCTCCGTGGTGTAGCCGCGCGAATGGCGGTCGCGATGGAGCTTCTGCGTCCATTCGAGATTGATGACCGGCACGACGCCGATCTTGAGGTCGGCATAGCGCGCGACATTGACGTCGTCGGTCACGACCGCGCCATGCAGCCCCTCGTAGAAGAGAATGTCCGTATTGGGCGGAAGCTCCTCCCAGTCGGTGAACTGGCCGGGGGGCGCGCCGAGGAGAGCGGCCTCGTTCTCGTCATGCGCATAATGACGGTAGCGGCCAGAGCCCGTCTCGCCATATTCGCGAAAGAGGTTCTCGAGTTCGGAAAGCAGATTGGCGCCAGGGCCGAAATGGCTGAAATGGTAATTGCCGCCCGCCTGCGCCTCCGCCATCTTGGCTTTCATCTCCTCGCGGTCGTAACGGTGGAAGCTGTCGCCCTCGACATAGGCGACCTCGATGCGCTCGCGGCGGAAAATCTGCTCGAAGGTCGCCTTGACCGAACTCGTGCCGGCCCCGGAGGAGCCGGTGATCGAGATGATAGGGTGTTTGACCGACATGGGCGCGCTACCCACCAAGTTCCTCTACGAGCTGGCCGCGGCCCCGCCCGCAGGCCCGCCGCGCTCGGCTTGTCGCATGGCGGCCCCGCAAAGAAAAGGCTTTTGAAAGCCGAAGCCGCGCAACCGCGACCGCCCCCGGCCGCGCCCGCTCGGAGGGGCGGGGCCGTTCTGATGATGGAGTCGCGGCGCTGTGACAAGCGCTTGACTTGGCCCGCGGCCGCGACCTATATCGCTCCCGTCTCAAAAAGGCCGCGCCAAGACGGTCCGGGGCGGAGTAGCTCAGTTGGCCAGAGCAGGGGAATCATAATCCCTGTGTCGGGGGTTCGAATCCCTCCTCCGCTACCAATCCAAAAACATCGCAATGTAACCATATATTATCTGATGTTGCGCCGCGGATCCGCTGGCCGCCGCCACTTTTCTTGTTGCGGCGTACACGCGCGCAGAATGGCCGAGTTCGCCGGTGGCGACCTCTTTTGTCGGAGTTTGCAAAGCGCGGAGCCCGGACGGCGGTTGATCGCTCCGTCAGCGAAACCCGCTCCCCACCGACATTCGCGCTGCTGCGGCTACCTTGTTCGCGCGATCAGACCAGGATCGTCGCGAGGATTCGCGCCGTCGAGGCGAGAGCCGGCGCGACGCCTTCGATTGCGGCGGCGCTTGAAGGCGATTGCGTCTTTTGGAGAAGGGCCATGGCTTCGGACGGCAGCGCCCCGCAATCGACCAAGCGGCGGATGTCGCTATCGGCGGCGCCCTGGCCGTGCACGGGCGCTTCGGCGCGCGCCGCCAGCAACGCCGTCGCCATGGCGCGCAGCGACTTGGCGAGCAGCGCCGGCGCCTCCTCCGGAAACCCGCCGTCGGCCAAGGTCTTCGCCATCCGTAGCGCGCGGTCGGCCTCGGCTATGGCGTCGGCCTCTCGGGGCGCGGCGCCCGCGGCGGCGGGGGAGTCCGCGGCCAGTCCGGGCGCCCGATAAAGTTCCCGCGCCTCGAAGGAGAATTGCAGCAGACCCGCGCCGGCCAAGCGCCGCATGGCGCGCCATGCGGCGACGCCCACGAATTCTGCGGTGAAGGCGTCGGCCGCCGCCGCGCGCGCGGGTTCGGCCGCCAATCCGTCGCCATCCGCATCGACAACGATGAGCAGATGCGGCCTTCCGTCGGCGCCTCGGCGCTCTTCGACGAGTAAGGCTCTTTCGCCGAGGCGGTCGACGAGATCCCCGACGAACGCCTCCTGCGCGGAAACCATCCGCGGTCCGCCGCGCGGGCGTTCTCCCATCATCGCCTGCATGCGTTCGATGAAGGCGCCGCGCCCGGACGGCATTTTCAACGCCGAAACGTCGCCGGCGCCGTCGAGGACGCCATCGGCGAGGGCCTGCTTCTGGCCGATGAGGTGAAGAATGCTGTGCTCGATGCTGTCTTCCGTGACAAGATTGACGACCGACACGGAGCGGCGCTGGTTCTTGCGCCAAGCTCTGGCGATGCGCTGTTCGAGCTTCGCCTCGACGCCCATCTCGCCCGCGAGCTCGCGCACCATCGTCAGCATTCGTTCCCATTCAGAGAAGACGGTCACCTTCCGATCCGGCTCGTCGAGGAGATCGGCGAGGATTTTCTCCAGCTCGGGCTTTGGGCTGATGCGGCAGTTCGGATCGAGAATCGCCGGCGTGTCGCAGACCATGCGCATGCAGGCGAGCAATTGCTGAAGCCGATCGAACTTCTTCCGCCGCAGCGGACGCCGCTGCGCCTCGGCGATCAATCGCGCCGCAGGCTGGCGGTAGTCGTCGTAACGAAGCTTCTGCTCCTCCGCATGGAAACGAAGTAAGTCTTGACCGTGCGGCCGGGCAGCTCCTTCTCGACATCGGCCTTGCGCCGGCGCAGCATCAGCGGAGCGATGCGCTCGCGCAGCGCGGCGAGATTTTTGTATTCTATCGGACGTCCGCGCTCATCGAGCTCATAGAACTCGCGGTCGAAGCGGAATAGCGGGCCGAGCAGCTCCGGATCGAGATATTGGGCGATCGAATAGAGCTCGTCGATCCGGTTCTCGATCGGCGTGCCGGTCAGCACGAAGGCGTAGGGCGAGCGGAGCGACTTTACGCAGCGCGCCGTCTTCGTCTGCCAGTTCTTGATGCGTTGCGCCTCGTCGAGCACGACGACGTCCGGCTTCAATATCTGGTTGATGTCCGGGGCGTCGCTCAGCACCTGCTCATAGTTGACGATCGTGAAGAAGGCCGGTTCGCGATAGGCTGCGAGGCGCTGGGCGTGCGGTCCGAATACGAGCCGCGTCGCGCGGGCGCTGAAGCGGCCGATCTGTTAGTCCCACTCGGCCTTCAGCGACGCCGGGCAAACGATGAGGACCCGCTCGACGCCTTTGCGCCGCGCCAGGAGCTCGCAGCCGGCGATCGCCTGGATGGTCTTGCCGAGCCCCACAGGGCGCGCTCGCCGAAGGCGAGATGGATTGCTCCATCATGCTGATACGGCAATAGCGGATGGGTCAGGACATCGAGCGTCGCGCGGCCGGCGGAAACATCGGCGGAAAAAGCGGCGGCCGCTTCGACCCGTTCGCGCCGGCGCCTCGCCCGCTCCAGCCAGGGAACGAAATGGCGGGAGATTCGGATGGTCTCGCGCATAGCTGACGGCGCCTTCGCCAGGGCCGCCGTCAGCTCTTCGATCCGCCGCGGCGAAGCGGCGAGCGCCCCGTCTTCGTCGAGCCACGGGCGCAGTCATTCGCGCGCCTTTTCCAGCGATTTCGTCTCCGCTGTCGTCGGCCAAGCGATGGCGGGCGTCGCCTCCCCCCGACGATCCAGAAATATCTCGATGCTCGGGCTCCCTTGCGCCGCCGCCGCGCGAAAGGCCCGCGCTTTTCCACGCCGGAGCGCCGTCAGCGCGCCCTCTATGTGCTTACAAGTCCCGAGCGCATTGACCCGGTGGTCGATGCAGCCGCAGGAATTCGTGAAGCCGCCGAGATTTCTTATCTCCACCTCGTAATCGGCGCCGCTCGTCGAGCGGACCCGGAAATCGCCGAAAAATTCGTGATTAGAATCGTGCGCGACGACATCGAGGATTTCGGTGCTGCCCCGCCAGCGCCGCAGATCGATCTCGTCGCTCGTGCGCCAGCCGAGAACGGGTTTGCGTTCGAGCGCGCGACAAAGGCGCTCTTGACTGAACGGCCGATCGACTTGAGGATAGGTTCCGTTCCTAATTTTTACCATTGCGTTGAGGATGACCATGGCTATTAAAGATGGAAGGACGCTTGGATTGGCGCTCTCTGGCGGAGGGTTTCGCGCGACGCTCTTCGGATTGGGCTCGGTGTGGCGGCTGAATGACGCCGGACTGCTCGGCAAGATCGACAGGGTGACGAGCGTGTCGGGGGGGTCGATCCTCGCTGGCGTCCTCGCCCATCGCTGGGCGCGCCTGAAATTCGATAATGGCCGCGCCGCGAATTTCGTGGAGACGATCGCCGATCCGATCAGGCGGTTCTGCGCCCAGACGATCGACGAAGGCGCCATCCTCTGGGGCGGCCTGAACCCTTTTAAGACCGCCGGCGAATATCTCGCCGATCGTTATGACAAGGATCTCTTCGAGGGCGCTACGATCAAGAACGGCTTGCCCGTCTCCGGCCCCGGCAATCCGAAATTCATCATTTACGCGACCAATCTCCAGACGGGCCGCAGCTTCCGTTTCCGGCAGGACATGATCGCGGATTACATGCTGGGAATTTCCAAAACCATCGACGTCCCGCTCGCCTTCGCGGTTGCGGCGTCGAGCGCCTTTCCGCCCGTTTTCTCGCCCGTGACCTTCCACACCGATCCGGCGTCCTGGAGCGACGGGGAAAACTTGCCCAATCTCCGCGTCCTGCGCGAGAAGATCTTTCTCGCCGACGGCGGCGTATACGACAATATGGGCCTCGAATCGCTCGTCGATAATGTCGACGTCGTGCTGGTCAGCGACGCCGGCGCGCCCTTCGAAATCATCGAGGCGCCGTGGAACGACTATCTGCTTCAGCTCGGGCGCGTGCGAGACATTCTGATCGATCAGACCCGCGCCCTGCGCAAGCGCTGGCTGATCACGGATTTCGACGCGAAGCGAAAACACGGCGCTTATTGGGGCATCGGGACGAAAATGTCCAAATATCCGGCCGCGCCGCGCATGACCGACGACACGTCGATCAGCGACGCGCTCGAAAGCGTGCCGACGCGGCTGAACGCCTTCGATGAGCAGGTCCAGGGCCGTCTGATCAATTGGGGCTACGCGCTCTGCGATATTTCCTTGCGCCTGCGAGCCGGGTTGGAGACCCCTATGGCGACGGAATGGCCTGATCCCGCCCACAGGCTGTAGCGCGCCTTTCGCCGCTTTCACCGTGAGGTTCCGGATGGACCGGCAGGGTCTCGCCAGATGGAGTCTTGGGCTTTCGGATGCGGAGTTTCCGCTGGCGCTCGCCGCGCTCGGCGTTCTCACGGCCTTTCAAGGCAAGGGCCTTGCGCCGGTCCATGACGGATCGACATGGCGCGTCGACGCGCTTTCCGCCTTCCTGGCGGAAGGCGCGCGGCGGGACGGCGGCCTGCTGTGCTGGAAGCCGCCGCGCCTTTCCAGAAGGAAGGCCGCGCCGCAGGTCTCCGTTCCGGCAAAGGAGTCGGGCCGGACGCTCGGCGTCGATTGTCCGGCCCCTCGGGATCTCGTCGATCTCTGGCGGACGCTGGCGACTCGCGAGCAGCCGCGCCTCGCAATTCAGGTCGATCCGGCGGGCGCAGACGGGGCCCTGGCCTTCGCCGAACTCTTGAGCCGCGCCGACATCGGCGCGGCAGGCGTTTTTATCGAAACTGACTCTCCTTCGGATGGCCGCGCGGATTGGCGCTGGCCGGTCAAGCTCGGCATGTTGCCCGAGGACCCCATCGCCGCGCCTTTCGAGTTCATGACGGCGACGGGCCAGCTCGAAGAGGCTCGTCCCTATCGCTTCGTCTTCGCCGACCGGGACTATTCGCGTTTGGAAATACTGGTCATCGGCCGCGACGCGACGGACGCCCTGACGCTCCTGCTCACGAGGCGGCCCCGCCTCCGCTGCGGCCTTGTGATCCTTTCGGGACTCGGCGGCGAAACGCTTCGAACGGCGGAGCCGATTCTGCGCCTGATCGCGGACAGGCTCTCTGCGCAAGGCGTCGCCGTGGCGGATCGTCTCGCGTCGCCCGACTTGTTGGCCCGGACGCTCGACGACTTCTGCGCGAAGCTTTCGCACAATACGCCCCTGGACGTGGCGCTGCGCGAGGCGTTCGGGCGGGACGCGATCCTGCTCGCGAACCGGGAGCTTCTGCGCGCCAGCGGTCTGCACCTCGCCGCGAGACGGGTCTCGGCGAAACTTCGCGGCTTGCCCGCCGGCTCTCGTCTCATCGTTCCCGGGAAGGTTGTCGCCCAATTGAGCTTGCCGCGCCTCGACACGCTCGAATCCTTTAACGCCCCGGAAGAATATGTGCGGCCCCCCGGCCGGCGGACGCCGGCTTCACGCATCACGCCGGCCGAGGCGGCGGAGGCGCTGGCCAACGCGCTGCCGGGTTTTCGCTTCGAACGCGAAAGCAACGAAGCTTCCGCCATTTCCAGGCTGAGCCGCATCGTCCGGCGCGCCGATCGCGAGACCGCCGGTCAAAAGGCGGCGCGTTTCGTGCGGCAGAAGAGCTTCGTTAGCAAGGACGGGGCGCTCGTCGAGACGCGGGGGCCTTACGAGGTCGGGCGGAACGTCCTGTTGCAGGTGAGAATCGGACCAAGACGCGGGGGCGAGATCACGGCGCCGACGCCCTTTCCCGACGAAAAGCTGCCGTCAGACGTGGACGGCCATCGCCTCCTGATCGTCTTTCACGAGCCGCGCCAGTTCGACGCGCCCCTGTCGAAGGAGATTCGTCTCCCGCGCGCGGGCGACAGCGAGACCGCCGAGTTCGTCTTCGCGCCCAAGGAAACCGGCGACTTCATGGGTCGCGTCTCGGTCCTGCATCGGGGGCGCGTCCTGCAGACCGTCCTGCTGCGCACCAGGGTGGTCGCTCCCGGAGCAAGGACCGCCGAGGGCGACGACATCCGTCTCGAAGACGAGATGGTCGTGCGGCGCGACTGGTCCGGCCTTGGACGGCGCCGGGAATTCGATCTTGCCATCGTTCTCAATCACACGCCGGCGGGCGACGCGACGATGACTGCGGTGGGGCGACCGCGTCTGGACCGACAGGCTCGACGACCTCAAACCCGTGCTGCTCGAGATCAACAACGCCATTTCAAAGGTCGCGAGAAGCGTGCAGGATTACGGCGACGGCCTCGATCAGGGCGAAAATCCCAAGTTGCTCGTGAGGCTGGCTCGGCTCGGCGGCGAGATCCTGTCTCAATTGCGCGAGGATTTCGACGCCATCCGAAGCGACGCGATCGAATATTTGCAGCTCGTCAGCGCCCGGCCCGACGCCGTCTTGCCGCTGGAGTTCCTTTATGACTTCGAACCGCCGGCCGAAGGCGCGCGGATCTGCCCGCAGCATAAGGAAGCCCTGAGCGGCGGACAATGTCCGAAGACTTGCGCGCGCGCGAGCGACCGGCGCGCCTATGTGTGCCCGATGGGCTTCTGGGGATTAAAGAAAGTCATCGAGCGCCACATGCGCCCGCTTCGCGAGCCGGGCGTCGCCGTCGCCGTGGAATCGGAGCCGGTCGACGGCCGCGACAGCATCGAGATCGCGGACAATATTGTGATCGGCTACAGCGCCGAGGTGAAAAGGGAGCAGATCGCCTCCCTGGCCGAGCAGGTGCGCGAGACGTTCCACAAGACGCCAACGGTCGTCGCGAACTGGAATTCCTGGGTGGACGCCGTCAAGACGACGCGGCCGGCGCTTCTGGTGGCCTTTCCCCATAATGAGGGCGAGGGAATCGATATCCGGCTGGAGATCGGCGGCGACAAGCTGAAGGCGATCGACGTGACCGCGGAGCATGTCCGCTATGACGGCAAGCCGGATCCGGTGGTTTTTCTGCTGGGCTGCGACGTCGCCGGCACAGCGCAGGATTTCGCGAGCCACATCCGCCATTTTCGTCAGCAGGGCGCCGCCGTCGTCATTTCCACGGTCGCCACGGTTTTCGGGGCGCACGCCGTGCGGGTCGGCGAAGAAATCCTCTCGCGCCTGCTCGATGGGAAGAACGAGAAGAAATTCGCCACTATCGGCGAGGCCATCCGCGACGCCAAGCGCCACGCCTTGCTCGACAGCGTGCCAATGGCCTTGTGCGTCGTCGCCTTCGGCGATGCTGACTGGCGGCTGTAGATTTCAGGGGCGGAGGTTTTGCAATGGCTGGCGAATTCATGCGGATCGAAATGCTGCCGGCGCTGCATGGCGACTGTCTGCTGGTGGAATATGGCGACGCTGGCCGTACGCGGCGACTGCTCGTCGACGGCGGTCCGATCGGCGCTTTCGAGGCGCTGCAGGCGCGGATCGACGCCTTGCCGGCGGGCGATCGGCGTTTCGAGCTGATCGTGCTGACGCATGTCGACACGGATCACGTCGACGGACTCGTGCGCCTGTTCGCGACGCCCAAGCCGTGGCCTTTCGTCGTCAAGGACGTCTGGTTCAACGGCTGGCGACATCTCGAGCCGGCGCATGGCCTCCTCGGCGGCAAGCAGGGAGAATATTTCAGCGCGCTTCTCTCGCGCCGGCTCGATGACGACGCCTGGAACGGCGCCTTTGGCGGCGAGGCCGTGGTCGCGCCGGAGGAGAGCGATCCCCCGACGCGCCAGCTCGCGGGCGGAATGGTCCTGACGCTGCTGTCGCCGACGCCGGCCAAGCTCGACAAGATGCGCGCCGCATGGCGCAAGGATCTCGGCGACGCGATCGACCCCGGCGATCTCGATGCGGCCTGGGAGCTGCTGTCGAAGACCAGGAAATATCTGCCGACGGAAGGTTTGCTCGGCGGCGGGCCTGAACTTGAGAAGCTCATCGAGAAGCAATCGCGTCCCGACAACGCCGCCGCGAACGGCTCCAGCATCGCTTTTCTGGCGGAGTTCACGGCGACGGGAAAGAGCGCCTTGCTGCTGGCGGACGCCCATCCAGAGATCGTCTGCGGCTCGCTGAAGCGCCTTCTCGCCCGGCGCGGATTAAGGCGGCTAAAGGTCGACGCGGTAAAGGTCGCGCATCATGGCAGCAAGGGCAATACGACGGAGGAGCTCATGTCTCTGATTGAGAGTCCGCGCTTCCTGTTCAGCACCAATGGCGCGCAATTTCATCACCCCGACCGCGAGGCTGTGGCGCGCGTCATTTCCCGCTCGGCGCATCCCGGGCCGACGCTCTTTTTCAATTATGAGACGCCGTTCAACAAGGAATGGGGCGAAAAGGACCGACAGAAGGACCTCAATTACACGGCCCGTTTCAACACGGATCCGCAGAAGGCCCTGGTCGTCGAATTATAGGGTTTCAACTGTCGTCGCATCCGGCTTGGGCGCCGGCCTCCGTCCGCGGCGCGGGAACGTCATTATCGGCTTCTTTATCTCGTTGCAGATAAGCGGGCAGTTGTGGCTCGCGGCCGATGAGATCGGCGAAATGCGCTTCGAACGCCCGCCCCGCGAGCGCCGCGTCGAGGCCCGCCAGCGCGGCCGTTATCAAATCGGCTTCCTCTTCATCCATCGTGCGCATCGCCGTCCCGAGATGAACGAGCACATGCGCGCCGGCAGGCTGTGCGCCGATCAGCAGCATGGAGATGCGCTCGATACGGCCGGCGCCTTCGCATAGCGCCGACATATCGTCGCCTTCGATCACGCGCATCGGAACGCCGAGGCACATGGGAGTCCGCTCCGTCCGCCGCCTCAGTCGCCCGCGCGCGAGGCCTTGCGGCCTGCATGGGCCACGCCAAGGGCGCAGACCGCGACGATCGACAGCCAGCCGAAGGCGACGGCGAGCGCGAGGAGATGATCCGATTGCGTCGCGATATGGGTGAGGCTTTCGGCGAGCCCGTAGGCGTGCCCGCCCGGATGCGCCGACGCCGCGGCAGGCGCGAGCGCCGCCATGACGGCGATCAATCGCAAAAAGATCATGTCAATCCCTCCATTCGCCGGCGGCGCGCGCGCCGCTGCGGCTTTCATAGCTCTGATGATCCAGATCATGGCCCAGCAGCGCCTGGTCCGGCGCCAATGGTTCGGCGCGCGGCGCGCAATCGACGCCCCATTCCAGCAGGACGCCATGCGCCGCCGCGACGGCGTCGTCGATCGCGCCATGGACCGGCGCCGTGAGCGGGCCGCCCCAGTTTTCAAGATCGAGCGGCTGGCAGCCGACAAGCGCGAGGCGCGAAGGATAGTCGCCCAGAAGATCGGCGGCGCTCAGCACTTCCTGAAAGCCGGTCTGATGCAGGCTCATCTTCTTCGAGCCGGTGAATTTCGGCGCCTCGCCGTCGCGCACGATCTTCAGCGTTCCCGGCGTCAGGCCGTAATCGATCGCGTCGAAGACAAGAAGGTCGTCCGCCTCCCGCACATATTGCACGAGATAGAGTCCCTGCGTCCCGCCATCGAGCAGGGTGACATTGTCCGGGAGCGCGTAGCGGCGATGAAAGGCTTCCACCGCCCGCACGCCGAAGCCTTCGTCTCCCCAAAGTATGTTGCCGATGCCGAGGACGAGAACGCGCCGGGCCACGATCACGCTCCGTCCTTGAAGTGGCGCTCGCCCGAGATCATCGAGGAAATGATGCTCTGACGCGACATGATGTCCTCGCGCACGGCCGCATAGATGTGGATGATGATGAAGGTGACGAGCACATACATGCCGAGATGATGCCAGGTGTGCACCTCCTGGCTGTTGGGCCAGATAGAGAAGACCCAGCCGAAGAGCCCGGCCTGCCAGCTATCGGCGCCTTCCCCTTCCGAATAGAGCGCGAAGCCGGTGACGATCATGAACGCCGCGGTCAGCGTGTACATCACGAACATCGCCGACTGCGCCAGCGGATTGTGGCCGACATATTTTTTCGGCGCTTTTTCAAGGAAGGCGTACCAGCGGATTTCATGCGCAAGCTCCTTCCAGAAAGAGGCGCGCCAGACCGGCACATAATAAATCTGCCGCGAATGCTCATTGCCCGCGAACGCCCAATAGGCGCGCAGCAGAAAGCCGACGGCCATGATCTGGCCGGCGGCGAAATGGGCGAAGCGGATATAGCCCATGACGAAATGCTGCGACGCCTCCCCAGCGACCGTCGGCAAGGGAGAGCCGATCAGATAGCCGGTGGCGATCAAAACGAAGATCGCGAGCGCGTTGACCCAATGCCAGAGCCGCACCGGCGCTTCATAGACATAGACGGTCGGCTGCGCCACGACCCTTTCGCCGTGAGAATCGGAGACGTCGATGCGCGTAATGTCGGTCATGAGCTCCTCCTCAGCGCACCTGCACCTTCGCCATCTCCTGCCCGTCTTCGCTCATCACATGCGTCGAGCAGGCGAGGCAGGGATCGAAAGAGTGAATCGTGCGCAGGATTTCGACCGGCTGCGAAGGATCGACCATGGGCGTGTTCATCAGCGACGCCTCGAAGGCGCCGATATTGCCCGCGGGATCGCGCGGCGAGCCGTTCCATGTGGTCGGCACGACGCATTGGTAATTGTCGATCTTGCCGTCCTTGATCTTGATCCAATGCGCCAATGCGCCGCGCGGCGCCTCGGTGAAGCCGACGCCCTTCGTCTCCCTGGGCCAGCTCGCCGGCTCCCACTTTTCGACATTGGCGGTCGCAAGATCGCCGGCCTTGATATTGGCGATCAGCTTGTCGAAGAAGTGGCGCATCTGATAGCCGGCCCACTGGCTTTCCAGCGCGCGCGCCGCCGTGCGGCCGAGCGTCGAGAAGAGCGCGGAAGTCGGCAGATCGAGGTCGCGCAACACCTTCTCGACCGGCTCCTTGAACTGCGGCTTGCCCTGCGCATAGCCGATGACCCAGCGCGCCAGCGGGCCGACCTCCATCGCATGGCCGCGCCAGCGCGGCGCCTTGATCCAGGAATATTTGCCGCCTTCGTCAAGCTCGACGATATTGGTCTTGGTGCCCTTGGCTTTCGGTCCCAGCTCGTAATGCGGCTCGGTGACGCCGTCCCACGGATGCAGACCCTTGGTTTCGTCGCCATATTTGTACCAGGAGTGGGCGACGAACTCCTGTATCTCCTCCGGATCGCGATGATCGACGGGATGGATCTCGTCGAGCTTGCCGTTGACGATGGCGCCGCGCGGCAAAAGCAGGCTCTTGTCCGTATAGTCGTTGGCGCGTTCCGGCACGTCGCCATAGGCGAGCACGGATTTGCCCGACAGGCCGCCGCCATAGAGCCAGTCCTTGTAGAAGGAGCCGATGGCCATGATGTCGGGGATATAGACCTTGTCGTTGAACTCGATCAGTTGATCGATGATGCCGTCGACAAGGTTCAGGCGCTCCATATTGATCGCGCCGACCGCGCCGGTTCCGTCGAGATTGATCGCGCAGGGAACGCCGCCGACGAGCCAGTTGGGATGCGGATTCTTGCCGCCGAAGATCGTGTGGATTTTCACGATCTCCTTCTGGAAGTCGAGCGCCTCGAGATAATGCGCGACGGCCATCAGATTGGCTTCGGGCGGCAGCCTATAGGCCTTGCTTCCCCAATAGCCGTTCTTGAAGGGACCGAGCTGGCCGGATTCGACGAATTTCTTCAGGCGCGTTTGCAGGTCCTTGTAATAGCCGGGCGAGGATAGCGGCCAGCTCGAAATCGACTGCGCCAGGGCGGAGGTCGCCTTCGGATCGGCGCTGAGCGCCGAGACCACATCGACCCAGTCGAGCGCATGAAGATGATAGAAATGCACGATGTGATCATGCACCTGCAGGGCGAGCTGCATGAGATTGCGGATCGAATTCGCGTTCTCGGGAATCGTGATTCCGAGCGCGTCTTCGACCGCGCGCACCGAAGTGAGCGCGTGAGTGCCCGTGCAGACGCCGCAAATCCGCTCCGTGAAGGCCCAGGCGTCGCGCGGGTCGCGATTCTTCAGGATCACCTCGATGCCGCGCCACATGGTTCCGGTCGAAACCGCGTTGCGGATGACATTGTCGGAATCGACATTCACCTCGACGCGCAGATGGCCTTCGATGCGCGTCACGGGATCGACGACGATGCGCTTGCCGCTATTGTCGAGTCGGAAGCCATTGGGCGTGTCGACGCCCGCGGAGGCCGTCGCGGCGACGGCGGGAGCGGCGCGATTTTGCGAGATGCGCTGTTGCGTCATGGTCGTTGTCCTGGAGAAGCGGCGTCAGGCCGAATGATCGTTGTTCTTCGAGACGATGCGCTTGACGGCCGTCGCCGCCGCATGCGCTGCGACCGCCGCGCCGACGACGCCCGCCGCCGCAAGGCCGATCTCATCCGCGTTCTTCTCGACGCCGAATTGATGGATATTGCTCAGCCGCTCGTAGAACGGCCCCTTGTCCCAGAAGCCGTCCTCGGAACAGCCGATGCAGCCGTGGCCCGACTGGATCGGGAAAGAGACGCCGCCGTTCCAGCGCACCGTCGAGCAGGCGTTATAAGTCGTCGGCCCCTTGCAGCCCATTTTGTAGAGGCAATGGCCTTTGCGGGCGCTTTCGTCGTCCCATTGCTCGACGAACTGGCCGGCGTCGAAATGTGGACGGCGATAGCATTTGTCGTGGATGCGCTGCGAATAGAACATTTTCGGCCGGCCCTGCCGGTCGAGCTCGGGCAGCTTGCCGAAGGTCGTCACATAGGTGACGACGCCGGTCATGACCTCGGCGATGGGCGGGCATCCCGGCACCTTGATGATCGGCTTGTCCACGATCACCTTGTCGATCGGCGTCGCCTGAGTGGGATTGGGCTTCGCCGCCTGCACGCAGCCCCATGAGGCGCAGGCGCCCCAGGCGATGACCGCCATGGCGTCTTCCGCCATCCATTTCAGCTTCTCGACGAAGGGCCGCCCGCCGTCGATACAGAACATGCCGCCTTCATTGAGCGGCGGATTGCCTTCGACGGCGAGAATATATTTGCCTTTGTATTTGTCCTTCGTCTCCTCGAGGATCGCCTCCGCCTGATGGCCGGCGGCGGCCATGATTGTGTCGTCGTAATCGAGCGAGATCATCGACAGGACGACGTCCTTCACAAGCGGATGCGCCGAACGGATGAAGCTTTCCGAGCAGCAGGTGCATTCGAGCCCATGCATCCAGATGACGGGCGTGCGCTCCTTGGTTTCGAGCGCGTTTGCGATCTTCGCCGCGCCGATCGGACCCATGCCGAGGCTGGCGGCGGTCAGGCTGCAAAATTTCGTGAAGCTTCTGCGCGTCACGCCCTGTCGGCGAATGACGTCGTAAAAAGTTTCGATCGCGGCCATTCCCGCTCCTCCTGGTGGCGTCTTCTTCCCTTCGTCGCGATCTCGCGTCGCGCTTTGTTTTCAAAGGCCGAGCAAGGTCCAGGCCAAGCGGCGCCGGTTGATTGAAGTTAATTTAATTCCAATAAGCTACGAGAGATCGGGCGACGCCCTGGCAAGAATTTTCGCGCCGTGGCGGCTAGTCGATTTTCAATCGGCGGAAAGGCGCTTGCCAGCCCGTCATTCAATGCGCCGTACAGACCATGCAGGGATCGAAAGAGCGGATGACGTGCTGCACGGAGGCGGCGCGCGCGCCATGGCCTTCGAGCGGCGCGCCGACAAGCGCCTGCTCGACGGGTCCGGGCGCGCCGGAAGCGTCGCGGGGCGAAAAATTCCAGGTGGTCGGCGCGATGATTTGATAGGCGTGAATCTTTCCCTTCTGTGCGCCGAGCCAATGGCCGAGCGCGCCGCGCGCCGCCTCGACAAGGCCGACGCCCTCGCCTTCGCCATCTGGCGGCGCCGCGAAACAGAAGGGCTCGTTCAGTTCCAATGACATCGCCCAGCCTTCCGCCGCCTCAGCGATCATTGCAAGCTCAATGAGCCGCGCGACGACGCGCACGAAGACATTGGAGCCGCGCGACCGCGCAATGAGCGCGCGCACCAGCGGATGGCCGTGAACCGCGAGCCGTGCGACCGCGCCGACCTCCGCCGGCCGACCCCGAAGACGCGGCGCCTTCGCGAAGGAATAGGCGCCGGGCTTATCGACATGAGGCTCGGTGCGCGCGAGCGGCGGCTCCTGCGGGCCGTCGCGCATATAGGCATGCGATACGTCCTCGCGAATCGCGGCGGCGTCGAGCGGCGACGGCGCGCCCGTAACGGGATCGAATACGCCGGCGTTCAGAAAAGCTCCCGCCTCGCCGCGATAGGCGCCATAGCTCATCAATGGATTGGCGGCGCAGCCCAGATTTTCCAGATCGAGCGCGCGCGCGATGCGGCAAAAGGCGGCGAAATCCCCATCTGCGCCCGCGCCCTCGCAGAAGCGCTCCAGCTCCGCGGGCGTCTCGAGGCCGAGCGCCGCGTCGAGCGGCGCCGCGAAGACCGTCGTTTCGAGAAACCGGCGAAAGTCGCGGGTGATCGCGACGAGCTGCGCCTTTCGCCCGAGATCGACGGCGCAGGTCGTTCCGCCGGGCTGGAAGGCGAGACTGTGCGGCCATTTGCCGGCGAGGAAGCCCATGATTTCGAGGAGGCGCCGGCGCGCCTGCAAAACCTCGTTCGCCGCGGCGCCTTCGATCGCCTTGAATCGGCGCGCCGCCGCTTCATGCCAGCCTTGGCCGGCATATTGCGCGCGCGCGAAATCCGGCATGAAGAAAATATAAAAATGCGTGAGATGATCGGCCATGTTCTCGGCGGCATGCGCCAGATTGGCCGCGACGATTCCATTATGCGGCGGCGCGACGCCGCAAAGCGCCCGCAACGCCGCCGCCGCCGCCAAGGATTGCGAGACGGAGCAGATGCCGCAGATGCGCGGCGCGATGGCGAGCGCGTCCGCCGCCGGCCGTCCGACGAGAATTTGCTCGAAGCCGCGATAGAGCGGCGCCGTCACGCGCGCGGAAGCGACAGCGTCGTCCTCGATGTCGAGCGACACTTCGAGATCGCCCTCGACGCGATTGAAGGGACCGAGAAGAAGGCGCGTCATTCCTTTGGCTTTCTCGCGCCGCGCGGCGGCACGACGATGTGATCCGCCGTGGCGTTCTTGCGCACCCGCTGCGGCGTCGCCGATTTCGACAAAGCCGCGAGCGCCATGAACCAGGCCTTCGGCATGTCGAGGGGCAGGCCGACCGGCACGCCGCCGATCTTCGGCGTGTGGTGATAGTCGCGAATATCCTCGAAGCTCGGCGATGTGCAGTTTATGCACGCGAAGCCGCCCTTGGTGCAGGAGCCGGCGCCGTTCCAGCCGCGCTGATTGCAGTCGCCCGCCGCCTGAGTCGCCTTGCAGCCGAGATGCTCCATCAGGCAACCGCGCTGCGACAGCGTTTCCGCGCTCGCCTTGAACTCATAGAACTCGTTGCGGCTGCATCCATGATGCGCAAGATGATCGACGTAGAATTTCGGCCGACCGAGCGCGTCGAGGTCATCCGCCGTCATCGCGCCGAGCGCGAGCGCCGCGAGCGTCTCCATGATCCAGCCGGGATGCGGCGCGCAACCCGCCACATTGATGACCGGCAGGCCGCGCCGCGAGCGATAATCGGAGCCGAGCGCGCCGCCCGCAATGGCCTTGCGCCATTGCAGGCCGGCGGCGTCGGTCGGGTCGGGATCGGCGGCGGGAACGCCGCCAAAGGCCGCGCAGGAGCCGATGGCGACGCAATAATCCGCTCTGGCGGCAAAAGCGCGCGCCCAATCGAGCATTGCGCGTCCCGTGCCGGCCAGACGATTGAAGAGACCCGTGCCGTCGGGCCCGCAGAGAATCGCGCCTTCGACGCAAAGCGCGTGCAGCGGCGTTTCCCCGCTCTCGACGCGCGCCAGAACGACGCGCGCCTCCTCGGCCGTCTCTTCGCTGACGCTCGGGTGCCACAGCAGATTGACGCCCAGCGTCTCCAGCTCGCGAAACCATCCGCCGGCGCCATGTTCGAGCATGGACATGGTGCAGCCGCCGCAGCTTCCCGCCTGCAGCCATAAAATGTTGAAGGCGCCGCCGCTCATCGGCCTTCGTCCGTCGCGCTCCGGGGCGGCGCGCTGTTCATGGGAAGCTGAACGGTGAAGATCGCGCCGCCGTCCGGCCGATTGGCGGCGACGATGGAGCCGCCATGCTCCTTGACGATGGAATAGCTGATCCAAAGACCAAGGCCGGTTCCTTCGCCAACAACCTTCGTCGTGAAGAAGGGTTCGAAAATCTTGTCGAGCACGAGTTCGGACAATCCGCGCCCATTATCCTCGACAATAATTTCGGCCCGGCCGTTGGCTTCGCGCGTCGCGACGCGGATGCGGGGCGCGGCGATCTCCTTCGTCGCGTCGAAGGCGTTGTCGATGAGATTGACGAGCACCTGATGAATCTGGCCTTCATGCGCGTCGACGACGACGCCCGCTTCGCAATTGAAGGAAATATCGGCGCGGGTCTTCTTGCTGCGCGCCGCCCAATTGGCCGCCGTGCGCGCGATCCTTTCAAGATCGACGCGCTGCGTTTCGGCCGGCCGGCTGAAGGACAGCCGCCGCAAGTTCCGCACGATGTCGCTGATGCGGACGGCGCCGTCCATCATGCCGCCGATCAGGGAGGGAAGATCGGCCAGAATGGCGTCGATCCTCAGGCGAAGCCGCAGTTCGTCATTCTTGTTCGGGCGGGCTTTTTCGATATATTCCGTCAGCGCGCCGCGATATTTGTCGAGCGTATGGATATTGCCGTAAATGAAGCTGATCGGATTGTTGAGCTCATGCGCGACGCCCGCGACAAGGCGCCCGAGGCTCGCCATCTTCTCCTGCTCGACGAGCTTGCGCTGCGCCTTCTGCAATTCGAGATGCGCATGGTGCAGCGCCTCATAGGCGCGCTTCAGCTCGCCGATCGGACGTCCGGTGAGCACGGCGCCGACGCGCCGCCCGGCGTGATCGAAGCGGGCCGAGCAATTGATCGCCATGAGATCGGATGCGCCGTCCGCGGCGATAAAACGCAATTCGCACTCCGTGACCTTGCCCGCGACGCCTTCCGCAATCTTCTGCAAGGCGCTCGCGCGATCTTCCTCGATCAGGAAATCCGCGAGGCTCGCGCCGAGCAGCTTCCCCTCGTTCAATCCGGTGATGCGCTGGAAGGCGGGATTGACCTGAAGAATGCGGCCCTTCTCGTCGCTGACGACGAGAATGTCGGAGACGGAGGCGATAACGCTTGAAATGAACTGCTGCGCTTCCTCAAGCTCGGCGTTCTTAATTTCGAGATCGGACTCGTAACGAATGAGGTCGGAGTAGACTTCATCGACCTTGTGAAGGACTTCGAGCCACATATTCTCAGTCTGGGCGTCGTCGGGCAGTCCCGCGCTCTCCGAGAGGAGATCGAGCATATTGTTTGGGCGAGAGGCCTTACTCATCGCCATCGCGCAGATCCCGCTCGACGCCATAGCGTTCGATCTTGCTACGCAGCCCCACACGGGAAAGGCCGAGCTCCTCCGACGCGCGGCTGATATTGCCGTCGAAGCGGCGTAGCGCGTCTTCGATCATTTCGCGCTCCAGCGCCTCGACGCGCGTCTTGAGCGCGCGGCCCGCGCTTGCATGCCCATTCATGAGGCGCGGCGCGAGAATGCGCGGCGACAGGAGATTCGCCGGCAGCGGGCCGTCATTTTCCGAGAGCGTCACCATGCGCTGGATTTCATTATGCAGCTCGCGCACATTTCCCGGCCAATCGTATTTCGCAAGGCGCGCCAGCGTCTCGGAGGCGAAGCCTCTGACGCCGCGCCGGAAGCTGCGATTGACGTCCGCGAGGATGCGCATGGCGATGAGCTCGATGTCCTGCGGCCGTTCGCAGAGCGGGGGCAGGTGGATCGGAAAGGCGGCGACGCGATAATAGAGATCGCGCCGGAACCGGCCCGCCGCGATTTCGTCTTCAAGGCTTCGGTTCGTCGCCGCGATCAGGCGCACATTGACCTTGCGCTGCCGCTGCGCGCCGAGCGGCCGGATTTCGCCCTCCTGCAGCACGCGCAGCAAGCGCACCTGAAAGGCGGCGGAGGTTTCGCCGATTTCGTCGAGGAAGATGGAGCCGCCATCGGCGAGCTCAAAAAGGCCGACGCGATCCTGATAGGCTCCGGTGTAAGCGCCCTTCTTGCAGCCGAAAAGTTCGCTCTCCAGCAATTCGTCCGGCAGCGCGCCGCAATTCTGCACGACGAAAGGCTTGTCGGCGCGATCGGAGCCGTAATGGATCGCGCGCGCCAGAAGCTCCTTGCCGGTTCCCGACGCGCCGGTGATAAGCACCGAGATGTCGTATTCCGTCGCCTTTCGCGCCAAAGCGACGACAGGCGCGACGGGGCTTTCGGGGTGGTGAATGATGCGGCTGAATTCGAAGAGCCGCTGCTCCTTGCGGCGGCGGGTCGCGATCTGTTCGTTGAGAACCTCGGCGGCCGGCTTATTGTCGAGGCCGGCGCCGACCTCCTTCTGGTAGCGATAGAGCTGCGCCGCGTCGCGCACGCTGGCGATGAGCTTCTCCGGCTCCCAGGGCTTGGTGATATATTGATATATGCCCGCTTCATTGACGCCGGCGATGATATCCTCGGACTCCGTATAGCCGGAGATGATGATGCGGATCGGATCGGGCCAGGCGATGCGCGCGCGCTTTAAGAAATCGACGCCGCTTTCGCCGGCCATTCTGTGATCGCAGAGAATGACCTGCACGAGTTCGCCGTCGAGGACGCCCTCGGCCTCCTTCGCCCTCGAGACGCAAATCACGTCGAATTCGTCGGCGAGGACCCGCTGCAGCGCCTCGCGCGAACGAAGCTCGTCATCGATCACCAGCACGGTCGAGGAAGAAGTCATGGCGTCATCCGGTCCGCATCGCAGCGCCTTAACATATACGAGGAAGCTGTTCGCCGGACAGCCAGTCGACGATGCGCCCGCCGCCGAAACGCGTGCTCATCTCGACGAAATTGCGCTCGTCTTCGACGGCATGGCCGATCAGGGCGGCCTCGCGTCCGAGCGGATGGGCGCGCATGGCGCCGAGCAGCGTCTCGGCGGCCTCGGGCGCGCATATCGCCATGAGCTTTCCTTCATTGGCGACATAAAGGGGATCGAGTCCGAGAAACTCGCAGGCCGCGGCGACCTGCGGCTTCACCGGGATCAACTCCTCTTCGACCATGAAGCCGACATTGGACTGATGCGCGATCTCGTTGAGCACCGCGGCGAGGCCGCCGCGCGTCGGATCGCGCATCACCCGCAAGGCGCCGCCCGCCGCGGCGGTCATGACGGCCGTGAGCCCATGGAGCGGCGCCGAGTCGGATAGAATCTCGACGCCGAATTCGAGATTCTCGCGCCGCGACATGATGGCGACGCCATGGTCGCCCATGGAGCCGGAGACCAGCACCGCGTCGCCGGGGCGCGCCTTGTCGCTCGACAGCGACAGGCCGTCCGGCAAGACGCCGACGCCGGCGGTCGAGATGAAGACGCCGTCCGCCTTGCCGCGCTCCACAACCTTGGTGTCGCCGGTGACGATCGGCACGCCGGCGGCGCGCGAGGCCGCGCCCATGCTTTGGGCGATGCGTTGCAAATCGGCGAGGGCGAATCCTTCTTCGATGATGAAGCTCGCGGAAAGATATTTCGGCGTCGCGCCGGCCATGGCGATGTCGTTGATCGTGCCATGGATGGACAAGGAGCCGATGTCGCCGCCCGGGAAAAACAGCGGCGAGACGACATAGCCGTCGGTCGTCATCACGAGCCGGCCGGTCTGCGCGTCGAGCGACGCCTGGTCGTCGTTGCGGCGCAGCCAGTCATTGCCGAAGGCCTCGTGAAAAATATCGGCGACGAGCTGCGCCATGGCGCGCCCGCCCGAGCCATGCGAGAGGTCGACGCGGCCGTTCTTCACGTCGAGCTTGCGCTGAACGGGCTTCATGACGAGGCTCATGAGGCCGCCCTTTCGATGCGCGCCCGGCTGCGGTCGCGAAACCGCCCATAAGCGTAATGCGCCGCGCAGGAGCCCTCCGACGACACCATGCAGGAGCCCATCGGCGTCTCGGGCGTGCAGAGAGAGCCGAAGAGCTTGCAGTCCGTTGGCTTTTTAGCGCCGCGCAGAATCGCGCCGCATTCGCAGGCCGGATTGTCTGCGGCCGCGACGGTGCGAACGCCGAAGCGCCGCTCGGCGTCGAAATCGGCAAAGGCGTCGGAGAGGCGAAGCGCGCTCCGCGGCACGAGGCCGAGCCCGCGCCACTCGAAACTGTCCCGCAATTCGAAGACTTCGTCCATTTCCCTTTGCGCCCGGACATTGCCGTCGCGCGTCACGGCGCGGACATATTGGTTCTCGATCGCGCAGCGGCCGTCATTGATCTGGCGGACGAGCATCAGGATCGACTGCATCACGTCGAGCGGCTCGAAGCCGGAGATCACGACGGGCTTGCGATAGTCGCGCGCGACGAATTCATAGGGCCGCGCGCCGATCACCGTGCTGACATGGGCGGGGCCGACGATCCCGTCGAGCGGCGTCGCCCCGTCGCCCTCGCCCGCCAATATGGCGCGCATGGCGACGGGCGTCAGCACGTGATTGCAGAAGACCGAGAAATTGCGCAGCCCTTTCGTCTTTGCTTGCTTGATCGCGAGCGCTGTCGGCGGCGTCGTGGTCTCGAAGCCGATTGCGAGGAAAACCACTTCCCGCGTGGGCTCCGCCTCGGCGATGCGCAGCGCGTCGAGCGTCGAATAGACCATGCGGATATCCGCGCCCGCCGCGCGCGCCTTCAGAAGACTCGCGCCGCGAGACGCCGGCACGCGCATCAGATCGGCATAGGTGCAGAGCGTTACGCGCGGATCGGATGCGAGCTTGATCGCATCGTCGATGCGGCCCACGGGCAGGACGCAGACCGGACATCCGGGGCCATGGATCATCACGACGTTCTTCGGCAGCATGTCCTCGACGCCATAGCGGGAAATGGCATGCGTATGCCCGCCGCAAAACTCCATGAGGCGGTAGTCCCGGCCGGGATCGACCTCGGCGGCGATCGTCGCCGCGACGCCTTTCGCGAGACCGGGATCGCGATATTCGTCCACATATTTCATGACGGCGTCTCCATCGCCGCGGCGTCGCGCAACAGCGCCAGGGTGCGCTCGGCCTCTCCGGCGTCGATCTTCGTCAGGGCGTAGCCGACGTGAACGACGACGAAATCGCCGACCGCGACATCGTCCACGAGCGCGACGCTGACCGTCTTGGACACGCCGCCCATATCGATGCGGGCCATGCCGTCGTCGAGAAGCTCCGTCACCTGCGCGGGGATCGCTAGACACATAGGGTAAGATCCTGGAGATTTCGAGATTGCGCGAGCGCGCGCGCCATCGCCGCCTGGCCGAACGAAAGGCCGCCGTCGTTCGGCGGCAGCTTTCGCGCGAGCAGAGGCCGCAAGCCGAGGTCTTTCAGCCGCGCCGTCAGCCCTTCGGCAAGAATGCGATTCATCATGCAGCCTCCGCCGAGCGCGACAATATCGAGGCGCTGCGCCGTCGCCGCCCTTGCGACGAATTGCGCGAGTCCTTCGATGAGCGCGCCGTGAAAAAGCTCCGCGCCCTCGCGCGGACTCATGCGTCTTTCGGCCAGCGCGTCGAGAAGCGGCAGAAAATCGAGTTCATCGTCCGCGAGCCGGAAGCCATTCTCCATCTTGCGCGGCGTGACGACAAGCGCCTCCATCTCCATCGCCGCCTGGGCTTCGTAATGCTGGCGCGCCGAGAGTCCGAGGAGCGCCGCGGCGGCGTCGAAAAGGCGGCCCATGCCGCTCGTCACCGGCGGCGCATATCCTTGTTTCATGAGTCGCGCCATCTCCAGCGCGCGCGGCTCATCCGCAAAGAAGCGCGCCGCCGCGTCGAGCCGCCCGAGCTTCGCGAGCGCGCCGACGCCCATCCGCCAGGGCTCGCGCGCGGCGCGGTCGCCGCCCGGCGCCGGCAGCGGCGCGAGTCCGCCCAGCCGTCGCCATGACGCGCGGTCGAGACGCATCAATTCGCCGCCCCAGGATTGTCCGGCGTCGCCAAGCCCATGTCCGTCGAGCGCCAGACCAAGCGCCGGCGCCTCGATGCGATGCTCCGCGAGAATGGCGGCGAGATGCGCCGCGTGATGCTGCGTGCGGATGAGCGGAAGGCGCTGCTCCTCGGCCCAGCGCGTCGAATGATAATCGGGATGGAGATCGCAGGCCACGATCTCCGGCGTCACGTCGAGAAGCTCGATGAGCCGCTGCGCGGTCTCGCGATAGAAACGCCCCGTCGCGGCGTTTGAGAGATCGCCGATATGCTGGGAGACGAAAGCCTCGCGTCCGCGCGCCACCGTGACCGTCGCCTTGAGATGCGCGCCGGCGGCGACGACGCAGGGACCGTCGGCGCCAAGCTCGATCGGCTCCGGCACGAAGCCGCGCGCGCGGCGCAGAAAAGCCGGCGCGCCGGCGACGACGCTCACCACCGAATCGTCAATGCGCGTCACGATCTCGCGATCATGCGTCACGACGAGATCGGCGATGTCGGCGAGGCGCGCCCGCGCCTCGTCATTGTCCTTCACCAGCGGATCGCCGCCGAGATTGGCGCTCGTCGCGACAAGAACCAGTTCTTGCGGCTCCTCGCGCCAGTCGCCCGTCGCGGGCGCGCCCGCCGCCGCGTGAAAGATGAGATGATGCAGCGGCGTATAGGGCAGCATGACGCCGATGCGATTCAAGCGCGGCGCAATGGCGTCGGCGAGAACGCCCGCGCTTTGCATCAGCACGATGGGCCGCGCCACATCCTGAAGCAGCGCGAGCTCCTGTTCCGTCGCGCGCGCAATCGTCGCGACCGAGGCGGCATTGGCGGCCATCGCCGCGAAGGGCTTGGCGTCGCGCGCCTTGCGGCGGCGCAATTCCTCCACCGCCTCGCCGTTCCGCGCGTCGCACATCAGATGAAAGCCGCCGACGCCCTTTGCCGCGACGATCTTGCCGGCGCGCAGCGCCGCGACGATCTCCGCCAGCGAAGAGGAGAGCCTTGGCCCACAGGCCGGACAGCAGAGCGGTTCGGCGTGAAAGCGGCGACGGTTTGCCGGATCACGATAGTCGCGCGCGCAATCGTCGCACATGGCGAAGGGCGCCATGGAAGTCTGCGCGCGATCATAGGGAAGCCGCCGCGTCAGCGTATAGCGCGGCCCGCAATGCGTGCAGGCGACGAAAGGATAGAGATGAAAGCGGCTCGCGGGATCGAAGAGATCTTCCAGGCAATCGTCGCAGACGCCGGCGTCGGGCGCGATGCGCGTCGCGCTCCTGCCGCCGACGGATTCGAGAATGACGAAATTCGACGATTCGCGCGGCGCGAGCTCCTCGACCTCGATCGCGTCGACGCGCGCGAGCGGCGGCGGACGACGCGACAGCGCATCGAGAAATGCGTCAATGCGTTCGCCCTGCACTTCGAGCAGCACGCCGGCTGCGTCATTCCTGACAAAGCCGTCGAGGCGCAGGCGCGTCGCGAGGTCATAGACGAAAGGCCGGAAGCCGACGCCCTGCACCGCGCCGCGCACGCGCACCCGCAGGCGGCGCGGCGTTGTCCGAGCGGCGACCGCTTGGGCCATTCGCTTTACTCCGCGACCGCCATGCGCGCGGCGCGCGCTTCGATCCAGGCGTAAAAGGCCTTCATGCCCTCGCCGGTGCGCGCCGAAACGACCAGCGTCTGCAGATCGGGATTGACCGTGAGCGCCGCCGCCATGCAGGCGCCGACGTCGAAATCGAGATGCGCCAGAAGATCGGACTTGTTGAGCAGCATCAGATCGGCGGCGGCGAACATGTCGGGATATTTGAGCGGCTTGTCCTCGCCTTCCGTCGCCGACAGCACGACGACCTTATGCGCCTCGCCGAGATCGAAGGCCGAAGGGCAGACGAGATTTCCGACATTCTCGATGAAGAGCAGCGCGTTCTTCTCCGGCGCGAGCGTGTCGATCGCATGGCCGACCATATGGGCGTCGAGATGGCAGCCCTTGCCGGTGTTGATCTGCAGGGCGCGCGCGCCGGTCGCGCGAATGCGCTCGGCGTCGTTCGACGTCTGCTGATCGCCCTCGATCACGACGATCTCGCGGCGCGCCTTCAAATCCTCGATGGCGCGCACGAGAAGGCTGGTCTTTCCGGAGCCGGGGCTGGAGACGAAATTCAGCGCGAAATTGCCGTTCGCCGCCAGACGATGGCGGTTCTCGCGCGCATAGGCGTCGTTCTTGGAAAGAATGTCGCGCTCGATCCTGACGATCCGCTCCTGGCTCAGGCCGGGCGCATGAACGCCGGCAAGCCCCGCGCCGTAATGGATCGAGTCGCCGCCATGGGCGTGATGGTCATGGTCATGGTCGTGAGCATGATGGTCGTGGTCATGGTCGTGATGATGATGATCATGGCCAGCGTGCGTATGTGCATGCGCGTCGCGCTTTTGGGCCTTGTCCGAATCCTCGACGGCGCTTGTTCCGCAGCCACAGACAGTGCACATCAGGAGACCTCCAGTTCGATGAGGCGAAAATCGTCGCCGCGCGTCACTTGAACGCGATGGCGTCCGCATTCGGGACAGGCGCCGAAGCGCTCCGTCAACGCGACTTCCTTGCCGCAATCGAGACACCAGCCGGCGCCGGGAACGTCCAGCAAATCGAGGGCGGCGCCTTCGCATATCGAGCCGCGAACGACCGCGTCGAAACAGAAACGCAAAGCGTGCGGATCGACATGGCTCAGCGCGCCGACGGCGACGCGCAGGACGGCGACGCGGCGCGCGTCGGCCTTGCGCGCTTCCTCTTCGGCGAGATCGACGAGAGCTTCCATCAGCGACATCTCATGCATGCTGCGCCTCGCGAATTCGGATATTGCAGGATGCGCAGGGATCGAACAGAGCCGCAAGCGTTGCGACAAACCGCCGCGGATCGGCGACGTTGAGCCTCGCCGCCGCAAGCGCCCGGGCGAAAGGCCCGGCGGGATGGAAATTCCATTCCGTCGGCGCAAGAATATCATATGCCGCCACCGCGCCCGAAGCGTCGATTTCGACGCGGTGGCACAGAAATCCGCGCGGCGAGTCCACCATTGCGAAGCCCTCGCCGGGCCGGTTCGAACGCGCGACGAGGAGGTCTTCCTCGTCCGCCAGAAGCTGCTTGCTCCCCAGCGCGTTCAAGGCGTGCGCGATATCGTACAGGCGCGCCTGGAGCCTTCCCGCCAGCAGGCCGATATCGCCGCGCGGGAAAGAGAAGCGCCGTGCGAAAGCGCCCGTTTCGACGATGCGTTGCGGCAGATGCGGGCGCGCGAGAAAATCCGCGTTTCGCTCACAGAGGGCGTCATGCACCGTCTCGGCGTCACGAAGAGCGAGAAAATCCGCGCCCTCTTGCGCGCGCGCGTGCTGCGCATATTGCGCGACGTCGCGCCACAATTCGGCGAACCACCCCTGCGGGCCTTGCGCCGAATCCGGCGACGCGCCGATTTCGCTTGCCGCCTCTTTCAGCGTCGCGTGAAGAGAAGCCCCATTTTCCTCGTCGGCGGCGCGGGCGGCGGCCAGCGCCCTGCGCAAGGCGGGAAGACATGCGAGGCGCCTCGGGTCGTTCTTCTCGCCGGGCCAGTCCAGCACGCTGGCGCGCAAATGTTCCGCAATGCGCTCGGCGTAGAGCATGCGCCTCCAGCGCCGATGCAAGGCGTCGGGCGCGGATTGCGATTGCGCCGCCGCCACCGCCGCTTCGCTGGCGATGCGCTGCGAGGCGGCGCAGAGGGTGAAGACGGAGCCGATGACGCGCGGCGCGTCATGCGCGGCCTTGCCGTGGAGCAGCCGCGCGGCGTCGACCTGGCGTCGCGGCGCGATTCTCGCCTCTCCGACTCTGTCCTCGATGCGCGTCACCTCGACGCCGATGCTTGTCGACATCTCTCCCCGCTCGCTCATGGCGCGACAGTCGCTTCGTCGCGCTTCGCGCCGAAAAGGAGCGAACGCCGATCCAGCATGGCGGGTCTTTGCGCCGCGGCGTCGCGCGCATCCGCCGGCGCGGGCTCGAATAATTCCGCGAGCGCGGCGACGGCCACGGCGCGCGCTGCGGCGTGATCGGCAAAGCCGTCCATCGGAGAAAAGAGCGAGCAGCTATCGACGCGGCCGAAGCCGTCAAGCCGTCCGACGATAAAGCCCACGCGCCCGGCGGGCAGCGGCCAATGCGCCGTCTCGCCCGGGGGCCTCGGCGGAAGCTCCTCGGCGCCCGAGGCGCAGACCGTGAGATTCATGAACCAGGGCGTGAGAATGACGCCGAGCGCATGGCCGCCATAGGGCCGGAAGCCGATCGCCTCTATCTCGAGCGCCGGATTGCAGATCGGCAGATCGCGCATCGCCTCGTGCGCGCGCCGATAGCGGTCGACGAGCCGCGCGCCGGCGCAGATCGCCGCCTCGCGCGCGGGATCAACCGTCGCGCTCATCGGCAAGCCTCATGAATCTCGTTCGCGGCGCGTCGCAATTGGGACAGCGCCAATCCTGCGGCAATGCGCTGAAGGATACGCCGGGCGGAATCTGCCAGACTTCGTCGCCAAGCGCGGGGTCATAGACATGCCAGCACACGCCGCATTCCATTTTGGCGTCGACTTCGGCCTCGCGCGGCGCGTCGAAATTCTCGAAGCTCATTGGAAATAGGCCTCGTAAATTTCGCGGAGCCGCTCGCTCGAGTCGCGGAAATCCTCGGTCGCCGCGAGCGCCGCGACGGGCACGCCGCCGATTTCGAGCGTATCGAGGATGATCTCGTCCATGGCGTTGAAATATTGCACGGACCAGACGTGGCGAGTCGCCGTCGCATGAATGCGGCATTTGCCATAGCCGCGCGACAGGAGGCCGACGGGCCCTTGCCCGAGCGAAGCCTGCAGAAAGCCCATATCCTCCGGCGTCATCGGAAACAGCATGAAATTGACGATATGCGCCTTGTCTCCCAGCGCGAAGGCCACGACGCGCGCGCGGATTTCCGCGAGCAGCGGCATGACGTTCATTGCGCCCTCGGGCGCATCGCCGAATGAAACGTCGCGCGCATTGGCGATCGCCGCGCGCTTCACGACCTCGGGAACGGCGCCGACCTCGAGATAATCGCCGACCAGCCGCTCGTCGGCGCCGGTGAAGCGCACGCGCCAGAGGCCCGCCATCGTCGATTCCGCAATTTGCGCGGTGACGCCGTCGGGCAGCGCGACGACGCCGCTCACTTCGCCCGCGCCGAGCGCCTGACCGAGAAGCTCATGCTCGTCGGCGTCGCGGTCGGTGACGTCAAAGAGAACGCCCGGCTCCTCCGCCTTCTGGCGGGCGAGCGCCTCGGCCACGTCGAGGAGCAGGCCGCCGACGCCGGCGCAGCGGCGAATGAGGTCTTCCGAATCCTTATTCGCGAGCTTGCCGGGGCGCAGCGCCGCGCCGGCGGCGAAGACGTCGTCGAGGCCGATCGGCATGATCGTCATCGCTTCTTCGGCGCCTTCGGGCGCCACCCAGAATCCTGCTTTCATGGGTCACGCTCCGCGATTGAAGGAGATTTCGACCTGCGGCCTTTTCGGACCGGCGAGCGCGGGCGCGGCGGGATCGAGAAAACTTTCGATCTTCGCGATGTAGTCAGCCCAATCCAGGATTTTCGGCAGGACGCCGACCGGCTCGCGCCCGCGCATGACGACAAGGCTTGGCGACACATAAGCGTGAAGCCGAGGCCGCAGCCTTTCTTCCGCCTCGGGCGCGACGACGGCGCCGCGCAGGCGAGGAAAAAAATGCGACAGCAGTTCCGGCAGCGCCACCGCGACATCGCCCGTCTCGGGACGGTTCCCGCCATCGCCGGAGAGGAACAGCAGAGCCTGCGCGCGCTCCTTCGATACGCCATCGAGAAATTCGTCGATGCTCAGATCGTCGACGAGCGGCAGCCGCGCCCGTTCGATCAGGCGCCGCAGCAAGGGCGACATCGGCCATTCCTCCCATTTTCTTTTTTGGAGGCGTTGCAATGTGGGCGCCAAGGCGGGACCCGCGCCTCATGCGCTTCAAACTACTAGAATATAAAGATTTTATGAGAACAGAAATTTGTATGGCGGCTCCAAGCTGGAATCCTCCTTATACGTATGGCAAGAATCTTTCCAGATTAGCAAGGTGTTCTGCCGATCGTTGGCGGCGATCTCGGCGGCGCGGAGGCGCAATTCCTGACCCGGACGCGCGCAATTGTTCTCGTCATCGATTCGCAGGCGGAAGCGCCCGCCGATCCCGCGCTTGTGCGCGACGTGTTGGGTTTGACGCTTGGCGAAGCGCGTTTGGCCGCTCTCGTCGCGACCGGCCTTGCGCCGAAATCGGCGGCCGAAAAGCTGGGCGTCACGGAAAACACCGCGCGCGCCGTGCTCAAAAGCGTGTTCGCCAAAACCGGCGTCTCCCGCCAGAGCGAGCTTGCCGCGCTATTGACGAAATTGGTTCTGCGGTGAGGCGTGCGCGGCCGGCTTCTCCTGCGTCGGAAAATCGATCCGCCGGCGCTGAACGAGAGTTGATGCGACGAGACGATCCCGCAAATGATCGCGATCCTCGCGGCTTTCACGGCGAGGAACAAAAAGCGACGGTGAAGGTCGCCGCAAAGGCGTGGGCTCATGCGCGCGCCGCGGGCCGGACTTTTGATGCAACTACAGATTGGGAAAGCGCGGGCTCGCGCGACTCTGGCGGAACCGACCCTCATCACGCGCGTTAAGCTGAAATGACGCCATGGCCGCGCCGGGAGCCGGCGCGCGAGCCGTCTTCCAAGGCGACATCGACTCCCTACCCCTGGAATGGCGGCGACGGAAGAGGCAGCCAAGTGAACAATCCTATCGAAGACGCGCAAGCGCCGGACACGACGCCGCGCCCGCGCCCCAAACGTCAGCAGCGCGCGCTCGACATTCTGGTGGTCGAGGACGAGTCGATCATCGCGAAAGACATAGAGCTGATCGTGAACGATCTCGGCCACCGGGTCATCGGCCCGGCGCGCACGCATGAGGAAGCGCTGTCGCTCGCCTTGAAGGCGCGGCCCGCCGTGATCGTCGCCGACGTCAAGCTCGCCGATGGCAGCTCGGGAATCGTGGCGGTGGACGAAATGCTCAAAAGCATCGACGCCTCGGTCATTTTCGTCACGGCCGTGCCGCAATGGCTGCAGACCGGCGAATTGGAGCCGGTTCTGGTGATCCCGAAGCCCTATTCCGTCGGCGACGTCAAGGCCGCGATCGCGCAGGCGACCACGCGGCGTTCGCAATCGATGGAAATCATCATGGCGACGAAATCCGCCGTCAGCCGGCTCACGCGAAAGCAATAGCAGCCGCGCAAACCATGCGGCGATCCTTCGCGGCGGCCCCCCTCGCGGGGCGGCCGCCAATCGCCTATTTAAGGCTGCATAACACCAAAACTTTCGAGGGAGGGAAGATGTACAAGAAGATTCTCGTGCCCGTGGATCTGGGCGAATCGGAGATGGCGAAGCTGGCGCTCGACGCCGCGCAGGCGCTCGCCGAAACCGACCCGGCCTCGCAGTTGCGGCTCATCAACGTTCAACCGCTCGTGCCGGTCGCCTTCGTCGACTACATTCCGCCGAATTTCGACGAGGAGATGCGCGAAGTCGCGGAAAAGGACCTTACCGATATGTCGCAGAAGGTTGATCTGCCGCGCGGGCGGGTCTCCTCGACCGTGCGCTTCGGCGCCGTCTATCCGGAGGTGCTGGCCGAGGCCGAGGATTGGGGCGCGGACCTCATCGTCGTCGGCTCGCATCGTCCCACCATGGCGACCTATCTTCTCGGCTCCAACGCCAAGACCATCGTCCGCCACGCCAAATGCTCGGTGCTGGTGGTGCGGCAATAGGCGCGGCTGGCAGGTCGAGGGGGCGGGGGATAGACTGTCGGACATGGTTCGATTCGCGCCCCTGCCGCTCTTCTCCTGCCTCGCGGCCTTCATCCTGTCGTCGCCCGCCGCCGCGGCGGGAAAGGATGCCATTAAACGCGGGGCGGCGATCGCGAAGGTCAATTGCGGCCATTGCCACGCGATCGGCCGCGCCGGCGAGAGCCCCAACCCGAAATCGCCGCCCTTCCGCTATCTCGCCCGCAAATATCCGCTTCATAATCTGGAGGAGGCGCTGGGCGAGGGCATTGTCGTCGGCCATGAGGGGCTGGAGATGCCGCAGTTCCGCTTCGGCGCGAAGGAGGTCGAGGCGCTGCTCGCTTATTTGGGATCGATCCAGAAGCCTTAGCTTGCTTCCGGCCCGGCGGGGGCGGATCGCCGCGCGCGGCCGCAGGCCGCCTTTGCGCTCGGGGAAAGGCTGGTCTAAAACCTCCGGAAAGCAGCCGAGGAACAGATGTCCGCCATCCCTGATTTCACCAAGATCCCTTTCGCCGCCGCCAATGTCGCGCAGGAGGCGCCGCTCCGTAGCTGGCTGACGCCCGAAGGGATCGAGGTGAAGAGCGCCTATGGGCCGCAGGACGTCGAGGGCCTGTCCTTCATCGACGGCTATCCTGGCGTCGCGCCCTTCGTGCGCGGGCCCTATCCGACCATGTATGTCGCCCAGCCCTGGACGATCCGCCAATATGCCGGCTTTTCCACGGCCGAGGATTCGAACGCCTTCTACCGCCGCAACCTCGCCGCCGGCCAGAAGGGCCTGTCGGTCGCCTTCGACCTCGCGACCCATCGCGGCTATGATTCAGACCATCCCCGCGTCATGGGCGATGTCGGCATGGCGGGCGTCGCGATCGACTCGATCTATGACATGCGCACGCTTTTCGACGGCATTCCGCTCGATCAGATGTCCGTGTCCATGACCATGAACGGCGCCGTGCTGCCGGTTCTCGCGCTTTTCATCGTGGCGGCGGAAGAGCAGGGCGTCTCGGTCGACAAGCTCACCGGCACGATCCAGAACGACATTCTCAAAGAATTCATGGTGCGCAACACCTATATCTATCCGCCGGAGCCCTCCATGCGGATCGTGTCGGACATTTTCGCCTATACCTCGCAGAATATGCCGAAATTCAACTCGATCTCGATTTCCGGCTATCACATGCAGGAGGCCGGCGCCTCCGCCGACCTCGAATTGGGCTACACGCTGGCCGACGGCGTGGAATATGTGCGCGCTGGCGTCGCGGCGGGGCTCGACATCGACGCCTTCGCGCCGCGCCTGTCCTTCTTCTTCGCCATCGGCATGAATTTCTTCATGGAGGTCGCAAAGCTGCGCGCCGCGCGCCTGCTCTGGGCGCGGCTCATGAAGGACTTGGGCGCCAAGTCGGAGAAAAGCCTGACCCTGCGCACGCATTGCCAGACTTCCGGCTGGTCGCTCACCGCGCAGGACGTTTACGTCAATTCGATTCGCACTTGCGTCGAGGCCATGGCCGCTACGCAGGGCCACACCCAGTCGCTGCACACCAATGCGCTGGACGAGGCGCTGGCGCTGCCGACCGATTTCTCGGCCCGCATCGCCCGCAACACGCAGATCGTCCTTCAGCAGGAAAGCGGCACGACGCGCGTGATCGACCCCTGGGGCGGCTCCTATTATGTCGAGCGCCTCACGGCGGAGCTCGCCAAGAAGGCCTGGGAGCATATTGAGGAGATCGAGGCGCTTGGCGGCATGGCCAAGGCGATCGCGGCCGGCGTGCCCAAGCAGCGCATCGAGGAGGCCGCCGCCAAGACGCAGGCGCGCATCGACAGCGGGACGCAGGTGGTCGTCGGCGTGAACAAATACCGGCCCGAGAACGACGCCAAGCCGAATGTCCTCAAGGTCGACAACGCCGCCGTGCGCGCCGCGCAGCTCGACAAGCTCAAGCGCCTGCGCGCCGAGCGCGACGAGGCGCGGGCGCAGGCCGCGCTGAACGCGCTGACGGAGGGCGCGACCTCCGGCGCCAATCTCCTCGACCTCGCCGTGAAGGCGGCGCGCGCCAAGGCGAGCGTCGGCGAAATCTCCTATGCGCTGGAAAAGGTCTTCACGCGCCACAAGCCCAAGGCCAACGTGATTTCGGGCGTTTACGCGAAAGAGGCCGGCAAGGACAGCGCGCAGGTCGGCCGCGTCGTCGGCATGACGCGCGACTTCGAAGAGAATACCGGCAAAAAGCCGCGCATCCTCGTCGCCAAGATGGGCCAGGACGGCCATGATCGCGGCCAGAAGGTCATCGCCTCGGCCTTCGCCGATATGGGCTTCGACGTCGTGATCGGCGATCTTTTCGCCACGCCCGATGAGGTGGCGCAGAAAGCGAAGGAAGCCGACGTGCATATTGTCGGCGTCTCGACCATGACCGCCGGCCATCTGACGCTCACGCCGGAATTGCGCGACGCGCTGGCGCACGTCGGCCGCGAGGACATTATGATGGTCGTCGGCGGCGTCATTCCGCCGGACGATTTCCAGGCCCTCTACGATTTCGGCGCCGCGGCGATCTTCCCGCCGGGCACGAACATTCCAGCCGCCGCCGAGCAGCTCCTGCACGAGCTGAACATCCGGCTGGGCTTCGCGCAGCGGGAGTTGGCGAAGGCGGGGTGATCGCAGGTTGAAGACGCCGGCCTCATTCCCTCTCCCCGCGAGCGGGGAGAGGGCCAGGGTGAGGGGCAAGCGGCGACATGCGCGCCGGGACTTCGACGGCGTTCCTGCGCCATATCCTGACGATTCCTAATGCGGCCCCGCGAGCGGGGAGGGGGCTAAGGCGTGTAATCTTCGAGGGGCGGAGAGGTCTCTTCAGACCGGCGAAGAGAACCCTCTTGCCGCCGCGCCGCTCCATCGCCATTTGCAGGGCGCCGCCGCGCCGGCGGCTGTTCGAGGCCATCCATGACTTTCATGTTCGACGCCGCGCTGGCGGCGTTGCGCGAGATTCTCTCGCCGCCCTTCCGCAACGTGCTCTTCAAGAGCCTCGGAATGACCTTCCTGTTTCTGGCGCTGGCCTGGGTCGGTCTCGACAAACTGGCTTTGTCCTATCTCGCGGTCGATCATCCATGGCTGCAGATCGCGCTGACTTACGCCACAGGCGTGGGCCTGTTCCTCTTTCTCGCTTTTTTCCTCGGCCCGATCTCGGTGCTGGTCGCCGGCCTCTTTCTCGACGATCTCGCCGATGTCGTCGAAGCCGATCTTTATCCGCCGGGCGAGGGCGGGCGGGCCATCCCCGCTTCGCAGGCGATCCTCATGGGCCTGCGGTTCGCCGCCGTCTCGGCGGGCGTCAACGTCATTGCGCTGTTCCTGCTGCTCCTGCCGGGAATCAACGCGATCGCCTTCCTGCTGGCCAACGCCTATCTGCTGGGACGCGAATATTTCCTCTTCGCCGCCACTCGCTTCCGGACGCTGGAGGAGGCGACGGAATTGCGCCGCCGCTATGCGCCGCAGCTCTTTCTGGCGGGCCTGTTCATCGCGGCCTTCGTCGCGACGCCGGGCCTCAACGTGTTGACGCCGCTCTTCGGGGTCGCCTTCATGTCGCGCATCCACAAAATGCTGTCGCGCGGGAGCGCGCGCTGGGCGGAGAGGTAGTGATGCCCGCGCCAAGCGCTTGGGCTCGAACGCGCAACGCGCTTGCGCGTCATTGCGGGGAGCGCCGGCGACGAAGCGCTTTAGAGCCCTGATGTGGCCCCGGATTGCTTCGCCGCTATTGCGAAGTCGGGTATGCCCGACTTCGAGAAACCGCTCGCAATGACGGCCGAGATGGCTGACTCTCTGGACTCAGGCCCCCAGGCGCTGCGCCTGATACTGGCCGGTCTTGCGATAGCGATAGAGATAGGTCGGCGCGATCGCTTCGATGGACTGCGGCTGAATGCCGAGCCCCTGCAGCGTGCGGCCCTCCCTGATGGCGGCTTCGCTCACGACATTGTCGTGCTTGAGCAGCTCCACCTGATCGCCGGTCATGCGGAGAAGCGTCGGGAAGAGGCCGAATGACAGCCTGGTGAAGAGCTGAGTGACCGAGGCGACGAGCTTGCCGGTCGAGAAGGAAAGCTTCGCCACGCGGCGATCGCGACCGGTGACCTTCAGCACATAATCAATCAGCGCCGCGAAGGTCTTCACCTCCGGCCCGCCGAGCTCATAGATCGCTCCCGCCTTGGCCTCTCCCGCGACGGCCTTGGCCACGGCCTCGGCGACGTCGCCCACATAGACCGGCTGGAACCTGGTTTCCGCGCCGACGACCGGGATCACCGGAAAATAGCGCGCCATGGCGGCGAAGCGGTTGAAGAACTGATCCTCGATCCCGAACACCACCGAGGGGCGCAGGATGACGGCGGAAGGAACGGCTGCGAGAATCGCCGCCTCGCCCTCGGCCTTGCTGCGGGCGTAGGCGGAGGCGGAGCTCGGATCTGCGCCGATCGCGGAAATGTGAACGAGATTGTCGATTCCCGCCGCCCTGGCGGCCTCGGCGATGACCTTCGCGCCCTCGGCCTGAACCTTGGAGAATTTCTGCGCGCCGCCCTCCGCCAGAATCCCGACGAGGTTCACCACGGCCGAGGCCCCGCGCAGCGCCGCCGCAACCGATTCGGGATGGCGCACATTGGCCTGAACCGCCATGACCTGGCCGACGCGCCCCTGCGGCTGCAGATGGAAGGCGAGGTCCGGCCGGCGGCAGGCGATGCGCACGCGCCAGCCGTCCCGGGCCAGCGCCCGCACGACATAGCGCCCGATGAAGCCCGACCCGCCAAACACCGTCACCACGCGTCCCGCGCCCATGTTCACGCCGCTCATCGCTTTATGCTCCATTCGCCGCGCCGGCGTCGCCGGCTTGCAAAATTTGTCGCCCGTGCTCTAGCGAAATTCCGCCCGGAAGGAAATGCGGCGCCGGACGGCGCTCGGGGTTCTTTTTGAACGCCCGCGCGCTTTTTGGCGACGCCCGCATTGACAGGACAGGGCCGGCGCCCCTAAGAGAGCGCCCACATGCCCAGGTGGCGGAATTGGTAGACGCGCTGGTTTCAGGTACCAGTGGTGAAAGCCGTGGAGGTTCGAGTCCTCTCCTGGGCACCATCAATCCAGATGTGCTAGTCTCATCAGGACCTTACTGATTTTGTAAGGGTTGCATTGGTCCCGCTGCCACACAAGGCAGCCACACAATGATCCTGAGAATGACAAGTCCCTGGAAGCATCCAAAGACCGGCGTCTTCTATTACCGTCAGCGGCCCCCCGGCCGCCGTTCTCACCCGAATGCAGGGGGAGCGATTGCCCCTCACCGTGGATGGATTGCGCGTAAGCATCCAGGTCCGGGATACCGTCGCGGTGTCCCTGAGGACGAAAGAGATCGGCAAGGCCAAGGAACGCTTCCGCGACGTTTCAACGCAAATCCATCGCCTGTATCAGTCTTTCGACGAGGGGGCCGTGGCGCTCTCCCATGAGCAAATCATGCAACTTGCCGGGGAGTGGTATCGAACGCTCGTGAGCCGCTACGCGGACCGTCGTCGGAAGCAAGGCGAGTCCCCCGCACGGCGGATAGTCGCCCGCTGCGACCACCTACCCCCTCCCGCATAGAGCGCCCTTCAGCGTCCCGCCGCCCATCAGGCGGGGCGTCTGCTTTCGCGCGTCTGTCCGCGACATGCTCTCGCAGGGCTCTGGGGTAGGCGATGTGGCGGCCGTGGCGGGACTCTCGCGGCAGACTGTCTACCGCATTAGGGACGATGCGGCCGGCGCTGAAATGGCTCTTGCCGAATGGGGCTTGTGAGCGCGGCATACCGACGCCACGGGGTAGCCAATGGACCGCGACGGCCGTTAAGCGGTCCGCGAATGTTTTAAGTGTGCGTGACTGGATCAGTGCTTTTTGTTCCGAGTGCGCCGCACCCAGGCTGCATCGGGGTTTTCGTTCCGGATCGTCGGGTAACGTAGCGGAACGCAACGCTGCGCGGTTCGGCCAACACTGTCTCGCAAGCGCCCACAGTAACACTTTATCGACCTAGCGTTCTGTGCCAGAGATCAATCACAAAGCGGCAGCAATAAAGCTTACTTCTGGTAAAAGCGCTCCTGCTGCCAAGCTAGGGTCCGCGCGAGGTCTCCAATGAAGCTCAGAAGAAGGCCGATATTGTGGTTGCTATGGCTTCTCAGGATAATAATTTTTATTATAGACTGTTTAACACCCGCAACTCTAAACGTCGCTTTCTGCAACATAATGGTATCATTTATTTCAAAGGACATCGGAATAAATCGGAGAGACCTTTGGCTCATGGCTTTCGTGAGCGTCGCCTTTGCTCTGCTCGCGCCGCTCATCGGCTTACCAATAACACCCGAGGAGTCAGTTTCGATCATCTGGTTTAACCGCGCGATGGTGGCGGCAACCATCCTGATCGTCGCCTATAACCAAGATAAGAGCGCCAAAGCCGAGCGTGAATTGCGCGAAGCAATCCGCGCCCGTGAGGTCTTTCTCGCAACCCTGGCTCACGAACTCCGAAACCCCCTTGCCTCTATACACAATGGCATAGCCACAATGCAGCGGAATCCAAGCCCCGATGAGAGCCGTCGGAAGCTTGTCGAAATCATAAAACGACAGGTTGAACATCTAGTTAGACTTGTGGACGAGCTACTGGAAATCTCCCGGATCAAGGGCGGGAAGATAAAGCTGCGAGCAGAGCTGGAGGACATATCAGTTATCGTGGAAGGCGTTTTGGAGGCCTATCGTTCGCGCTTCGAAGCTGCACATCAGCAAATCTCGCTGAGGGTCCATCAGGACACGTTGATTACTGAAGTCGATCCGGTTCGAATCGCTCAGGTTTTCGCCAATTTGCTCGATAATGCTTCTAAGTTCACGCCGGAAGGCGGCGCGGTCGACTTATCGATTGAGCGAAAAGATGAGTGGGTAGCCATCTCCGTGCGCGATAACGGGCGAGGAATTTCCCCCGACGCGCTGCCTAACATCTTCTCCCTGTTCGCAC